>NZ_JBBOTP010000012.1:0-1637 GCF_038005665.1 Sporosarcina sp. FSL K6-5500 | reverse complement strand
AGCGAGCCTCTGCCCCCTAAGAACCCATAAGCCTTGTTGGGGGAAGTTCGCCCCCACCACCCTGCGGGACAGCTTACCTTAGGAGGCCTCTCCCTATCAAGGGACGCTTCGCTCGGTCATTCCAGAGCATTCCGCTGGACAGTCTTCTCAAGTCGTTCAATCGCACCCACCAGTTGCCCCATGTCTGCCATCATCGCCATTGCTTCTTTTTCACGCATGTAATTCTCAATAGCCAATAAAATAAGCGTACTTTTTGGAACTCCCGATTCAAGAGACTCATTATCAAGCCATGTGTTTGCTTTACCGCTAATTCTTGTATTTACACGCACCATTTCCGGTTTTTGCTCAATCATTTTATAAATCCCTCCATTATTTTTAGTTGAGTAGGAAAAGGGAGTGGAATCCCCCCCTACATCTATTCAGTTGTAACATCATTCTATCATCAGTCCGTCATGCCGTCAATAATTGTCTGAATATAAAAAGACGGTTGGTGTGTAGCCCAAGGGACCCCCGCTAGAGCGGACCCTTACACTACACACCAACCATCATAATTATAAAACAGGCGAAAATATATTCGTATATACGGGAATGGATTTTTGTTTTAATGCTTATCTTTTTAGGTTATACTGAACTTGAGTAATAGTGTTTTTGAAACTTTCTTTTTCGACCTTATATTGTTTTTGAAAGTGGGGTTTCACAGACCCTACTATTTTTTTTAGGTTTTTGTAGGTCATTTTTTTTCGTTCAGGATACACTATCCCTTTTGATTTTCTAAAAAGGTTCATTCCAGGAGGATACATCCACAAGCGACCACCTTTAATAAAACGCTTGTCCTTACCGTCCACCTGCTTCACCATCACTTCTTTTTGCCCCTTCACCTCATAACCTTCAGGTACTTCTATGTCAGCTAAATAAGCAGAAAGATAAGCACCAATATTAGTATTATTTTTCAACGACTTGATAGTAACAAATCCTTGTCCCCACATATTTCTCAATTCTTCGTTAGAAATGAACACATTATCCAAATCGTTAAACCTAATTAGCATGTGTATATGCCATGCACCTCTTTGCTGTGGCTCTACAACGTTCATGTAGTCGATCGTAGAACGTCCCTTATATTTATACCGCAAACGCTTCATAAACTTGTCAAAATCAACGTAAAGGCGTTTTGTATCGGTCATATTTTCCGCATAAGTCATTGTGATGTGCAATTCATTAGGATTACCCTTGAAATTCTTGTTAATTAGGAATCTCATTCGTTTAAACGTCTGTCTCAAAGAATTTTCATTATCACCTCTGTTTTCCGACAGTTTAAATTGATGTATTTCTCCAGTAGCAAGATGAACATATCGGTTTTTGTCGATTTTTTGTATATGAACCTTATTATTCTGTTTTTCCATATGTTGCATTTCAAGAATATGACCCATATCGGTAACAGTCACAATGGCACTATTAGCAATATAAATCTGTGCAGTTTGTTTTTGGACCACTCATTTCACCTCTACTTTTTCTCGTAATGTTTAATTGAAATCAAGTTAATAAGAACAATCGTATTCCCACGTCTTTTTCTTCTCCCTATCACCCCCCTTATTCATCAGTTAACCACCGCTGCATGATCTTACATGACCGCCCTTGAC
>NZ_JBBOTP010000011.1:0-2941 GCF_038005665.1 Sporosarcina sp. FSL K6-5500 | reverse complement strand
AACTCAATTAACGCCAATTCATTAATACGTGACTGAATCATTTCTTTAATTTTCGACATATGACAGTCTCCTTTATTGGTTATTTACACCAATAATACACGTGTAATTAAATAATGTCAACGTTTGTATTTCGACTGATTACGACAAAGAATTCAATCGTAATACGAACGGTTTTTGTCGCCCGAATTTAGATTCGCAGAAAATCAGTCGCACCCCAACAACTGGGTCCCCCCCGCAGTGCGGGGACCCCCCCAACCGCTGGGACCCCCGACTGATTTTTCTTCAAAGTTAAATATCTGGAAAACAAAAGAACCCTTCCGTAAATACAGAAAGATTCCTTTGAAAGAGGGTTAGAACGTATATTTGCACGTGCGAATATACATTCCATATGCTATAATAGAGTTAACGAACGAATAGCCTTTGAGAGGGGTTATTCTTTTTTTAAGTAATTTTTTACACCTGGAATCCAGCTATATAATTCCTCTAACATGTCAGATTGGCAAACGCTGCACTTGCAATTTTTATCTTCATTATCAACATGAACCAAATCAGCATCGTCATCTTCAGAGTCTTGAATTTTTCCTTGTTCTTCAAGGGAATTCAAGGCTTTTTTTAATTCTCCACCGTAAGCTATTAATCTCCTACGAGCTAAAGAGGTATCTAAAACAAATACAACTTCATCGGTTTTTTCTTTATCAATACCCGACGCAACATCTGGGATATAGAGGACTTCTTTACCCTTTTGAATTGATTTCCTCCGATTATAAACTAGGAAGTCATCGGCTTTTGTCGTGTATTTTGCAAGTTCTGCGATAGCACCACCAGACAAATGACTTTCTTCAATTCCCTTTTCCTCTAAAATATTTTGTTCCTTTTCCTTATTTCTTTTATTTTTGACCGTCCTAATATCCACGATAGGCATGTAATCCACCTGTAAGCTCTTCTGCCACAGTTTGACCCATTCCTCTGTCTTTATGTATCCATGTGAGAAATAGGAGGGTGAAACAGCGAGTAAAACATGAAAATGAGGGTGAAACTTTCCATCATCAAAATTCCTTGTAACTTCAAGTGAACGAAACCAACCTAAAATCAATTTTTGAAACTGTTTTCTCTTTGCAAACCTATCCCATGATTTCATGAGGTGAGAAATTGTTTCCGCTAGATCTTCACCAGTACAATTTTCAACCGTGAGAGTCAAAAATAAGAAACGCATTTTTTTCTGTTGGACTGCTTCATGTGCTACCCGTTTGAGATTGTAAGCATTTAAAAGCGACTTTCTCCATGAACACATAGGACACATTCTGATTCTACAAAAATTGGCCCATTTCAAATTTTTCTCATGTCCATGAGGGCAAGAACTAAATTTCAACGATGAACCGCAATAATTTACATTCTCCGAACGGTTAGCCCAAAAAGTACCCTTATATCTTTCACTAATTCGCTCATATGATTCTGAAAGCAGTTGGCTATTAGTCTTGTGACTTCTCCAAGGTCTTTCCTTGTCAAAGCTATTAAAATCGGTCAAAATCTCGTAGTCTTGTCCCAAATCCCACCAACCCCCTTCAACTACATATTTACTACATGGAAATCGGCGATAAATCCCACCGTTACGCCGTTTATGCGGTATTTCGTGCCGTGAGTTGTTTCTATAGTATCAAGTAAAGAAGAAACTCAATTCAAAAGCCTTCAGACCTTGCCCCTTTAGAAAGGGTCAAACCCCCAACCCCCTTCGCCAGGTGGCAGGTTCTCACAAGGTGTGAGAACCAAAAAGAGGGTGACAAATCACAGAAACGTGTAAAGACCGAATTCCCTGCGGTCAGAGATTACGGTCTTGACACTCTACGATATTTTTCCTTCTAATGTTTGCCGAAATAGGAAAGGGTTCTTGGTTTGGATGTAACAGCCGAAAGAAAGGAAGCAACAATAGGAGCTATCTCTCTTTCTACTTGAATGTCATAATCACCAATTGCAGAATACAAAAATGTACCTAACGCCCCTAAAAAAAGAATTTCATCGTCAAAATTTTGATCCAATATACGATTGGCAGCCACATGATGACGAATTGTAAAAATGCCATTCTCTTTGAATAATTGGACAGTACGCATATTATTTTTCACCTCATTAAGCATTAAATTTTTCTTCGTCAATGCGAGCAATGAAAAAAGCCATAACGTATTCTCCAATTTGATCGGATGTAATTTGTTCAGAAGTAACCTGATGCGTTAATCTTTCAAGTTGGCTGACAAACGTACCTTCTAAAACTGTTTCCCATCTTAAATCCCTGAAAGTTTCTCGGTCATCATATTCCGCATTAAAAATCTTTTTTTTGTCCAAAACTTCTTGTAACAAAGATTCTACTAAGCTATCAGTAACGGCACTCATACTCGAACTCCCTCGAAATCAAGACTATAAGGTTTCTGAAATACAACTTCTTGAAGTTTAAGAACTGGACGCCCCTTCTGATCTCTTGCCTGTCTAAAATCTAACTCATAAATTCCGGGAATCTGTTTAAACTTCGATTCATGGTCACCAATCATAGTAAGATTTAATGCCGCATGCCCCTTACCGTATTCGCTATTTTCATTTACCGTATCAAGATAATGAACGGTAATACCTTGAACTTTTTCACCATCATCATTTACAAAATTGAAAGGACGAACGCCAGTAACGATGTGTTTACCCATTAGATTTTTCCTCCTCAATTAAACGATCAATCTCTTTTTCTTCAGTTGCTTCTAAAAAAGCAACAACCTCAGAAACAGGCAAATTTAATGCAGTCAATGCTTCTGAAGCACCTGCCTCTAAAAATGAACGCATTACATCGGAACGAGATAACTGAAGCTGTTGAGCAATCAAGTCCAATTTATCAACAGTGTCAGAAGTAACCCTAAGTGATACCCCTGTCATCTCTGGTTTCAAAAATTCGTTATGTTCTTCTTCT
>NZ_JBBOTP010000010.1:0-3458 GCF_038005665.1 Sporosarcina sp. FSL K6-5500 | reverse complement strand
TTGCAGGAAAGTAAGAAGGAACTAGAAGGAAAAAATAAAAAACTTGAAAAAGAGGTCGCTGGGCTTCAGGGGCACAAGGTGAATGAGATTGTTTTTAAGAGCATGCTGCAAGATGATAATCGAGATTTAAATATTAGTCAGACAGAAATTAATGGGCGTATTATCCTTTTCAATTTAGAGAATGGCCACGGGCCAAAGGATCGGGAGCAAGGGGAAAGTTGGACCTCAACACTGGAAGAGAACGAAAGGCTTAAAACAATCCCTCAAAGTCGTTTGCAGAGGGGGCTGGAAAAGCTGAAAGTGTTTATTGATAAATTACTGGGTCGAAATTTTTCAATGGATTCGGTTTTACATAAAGCCCAGCAAGAAAAGTCGAAAAAGCCAAAGTCTAAGAAAAAATCACATGATATAGGACTGTGAAGGAGAAATAATGCCCTTAGAGCGCTTCAGAATTGTTTCTGAGGGCTTTAAGGGCATTTTACTTAGATTTATATGTGATTTTTCTTAAAAGGGCTTAAAAAGGCTTGTAAAGGTTTTTAGAGTGGTTTTGAACTTGATTTTGAGCGTAGCGAGAAATGCTCTTTCTTATCTTGATACTACTAGAAACAACTCGTTTTTTTTTTTGCTTGTTTTTTCGTCCAAAAGTTCAATGTTTTAAAGGGTTTAAAGGTTGTTTTCGTCTTAGAAATCGGTATAAAATTTTTTGCACAAAAAAAGCCCCTGTGTTAGAGTTTTAATTGTCTAAGATCAAAACTAAATAACATGGGGGCTTTTTATATGCATTTTCAAAATTCTATAGATAATCATAGCACAATCACGCCAGATGATTCAAGTGTTTTTACGGATAAAGCAAAATCGGGAAAGATTAGACCGTGGCAAGAAAGAAAGATTGATAGTGTAAGTTATTCTGAACTTTTGTTCATACTAGAATTCAAGAAGGCTGAACGTGTCAGGGATTGCGGTGTTATTTTGCAATTCCAAGCGAGCGATACTGGTCACTTGAAATTATATAAAGCGTGGTTTTGCAAATCGAAACTTTGTTCATTGTGCAATTGGAGGAGAGCCATGAAACATTCTGCTCAAAGTAAAAAAGTTATAACGGAAGTTATGAAGCGTAAACTCAGCTGTCGATGGTTGTTTTTCACGTTTACTGTGAAAAATGTTTATGACGGTGAAGAGTTAAATAAAAGTCTTGCCGATATGGCAAAGGGCTTTGGTAGAATGGTTAGATATAAAAAAATCGATAAAAATTTAATCGGTTTTATGAGGACTACAGAAGTAACCGTAAATAAAAAAGACAACTCTTATAATCAGCATATTCATGCCATGATGTGTTTTGAAAGCAGTTATTTTAAGGGTAAGGAAAATTACCTTACTCATAAAGATTGGCAAGCATTTTGGAAAAAGGCTATGAAATTGGACTATGATCCAAACGTATTTGTTACTGCAATTAAATCTAAAATTTCTTCTGGACAGGACAAGCAAGCGATTGAAGATGCGGTAAATGAAACAGCGAAATACTCCGTTAAATCTGAGGATTATTTAACAGATGATGAAGAAAGAAACCTACAAATTGTTAAGGATTTGGAAGAAGGTTTGTTCCGAAAACGGTTGATTTCATACGGTGGACTGCTGAAGGAAATACACAAAGAATTAAATTTAGATGATGCTGAAGACGGTGATCTTATACAAGTTGACGGTGAAGATGAAGAAAAAGAAGATGCTGCATATACCGTTACGGCAATGTGGAATTGGAACAGGCAAAATTATTATATAAAAAATGATTGAGTGGCTTCGGCTACTCTTTTTTGTTTTTACCTCGATTTAAAAATAAGTGAACTGTTGTCCTAAGTGGCAATAGTTCACTTATTTTTATGTAGTTTGATGTGTGTGACGAGTAAATGAGAAAATTTTACTCGTTAAAGAAATTAAAAATAGATTCTCCAACACCGTCCGCATCATCTTTGAATGTATCGTATTCGCTTTTTTCTTCTCCGCACGCAGTTAAAGTAAACACACTTAAAATTAAAGTAATTAGTACGTATTTTTTTAGCTTTCTCACTATGGTAAACCTCCTTCTAATAGACTATTTCACCCAATGATACATTAACACTATATTTTGGGAATGAAAACCAGTTTTATAAAAGAGCTGTTATTTAAAGTGATTTATTATATAAAAAATGATTGAGTGGCTTCGGCTACTTTTTTTTATCGAACGGTGGAGGGAAAAATAAACGGGAAGTGTCAACGGTAAATATCTGACCGGAACGCAGTGAAGGGAATTTAAGAAGTTGATACGAGTCACTGATTTTTCACCCTCTTGGCAATTCAAAAAATTCATTTTTTTGACTGCCTACCGGCGAGGGAGCCCCCTCAAAAAGTGAGGGGGTTGGGGGAGTTTTTTGGAGGGGGTCGAGGGGAAATTTTTCCCTCGTGGGTTTGGGCAAAGCCCATGATCTTTTTCTTTTGAACTTGTTCTGGAACTTTGGGGAGCGGTTTTTGCTCCCTTGCTTTTTGCCTCGCAGAGCACGTCCAGAATTTATTCTGGTCTAGCGTGTTAGACCAGAATAAATTTGGCTCTCTTCGCTGAATGTGTTATTCTTATTCGAAAATGAGGTGTCCGAAATCGCTCACGTCCAAAAACATACAAAAGCAAACATGCAGGGATTATCAAACCACTTAGACCGAAAAATTGAAAACCATTCAAATAAAGATATTGATATTGAGCGCACACATTTGAATTATGATCTATGCGAAAAAGAGGGCGACACACTTTCTAGAATGAATGAACGACTGGCTGAAGTTTATTGCATGAAACGAAAAGATGTAAAGGCATGTTGCGAATGGATCGTAACGTTGCCTGAACCACTCAAAGATGCACCTGACGAGCACCAAAGAAAATTCTTTGAGGAGAAACCTATGAATTTCTCGCTGATCGATACGGGGGCAAGCAGAACGTTATTTCGGCAAATGTACATAATGACGAAACAACACCACACATTCACTTTGCTTTTATTCCCGTTGTTTGGGATGAGAAAAAAGAACGGGAAAAAGTGTCGGCCAAAGAAGTGATATTTAGAGCGGAATTGAAATATTTTCATGATGATTTAGATACGCACCTAAAAGAGCGGATTCCCGAGATTTATCAAGGGGGAATTTTGAACGGAAAAACGATTGGGATTGAAAATGTACATTCGTTGAAAAAGCTTTCAGCGGAGATTGAACAGCAAAAAGAAATGATGGCTGCTGATTTGAAAAAATTTAAAGAGCCAAAAGAAATTTTTGATAAAGTGGATGAAAATGCAGAAAAGAAAACCGTAGGAATCAGAAAGAAAAAAGAAGTGGTTGTTTTGCCGAAAAAGGATTATGAGCGTTTGGGAGTATTGGCGAAATCGAGTATTAGAAGCAATTATCAATTTGAAAATTATAAATCAGATACTAAAAAAGAAATTGGTAAG
>NZ_JBBOTP010000009.1:0-3968 GCF_038005665.1 Sporosarcina sp. FSL K6-5500 | reverse complement strand
AGCAAAGCGGAAGGAATTTAAGGAGTTGATACGAGAGATTGTTTTCACCCTCTTTTGTTCTTCCAACCCCCGTTGGAAGACGCCACCTGGCGAAGGGGGTTTTGTGGGTTTGACACTTTTTCAAAAGTGGCAAGGTCTGTTCTTTTTGCACTTGATCTTGAAATGAATTTGCAACCGTTGCGGAAAAGCGCAAAGGTGAAAATCTCATTTCTGTTACTAGAAAAAAGGACGGCTGCAGGCGGTGATTTTTTTTGCTTTTGACCTCGGGGGAAGCTGTCACGCTAGAGTGACAGCCCCTTGCTTTTAGCCCCCGGCAAGGCACACCTTTACGGATGTAAAGTATAGTGTGTTATACTTTACATGGAAGTGGAGCCGGTTTTTTGAGGGCGAAGGGGTGACGATTTTGAGCTATGCTGTGATACGAATGCAGAAAATGAAGTCGCATGATTTGAAGGGAATTCAGTTTCACAATCAGCGAGAACGGGAGAGCAAAACAAACCCGGATATTGATAAAGAAAAATCAAATGAAAATTATGATATGGTGCATGATCAAAATATTGATTACAACGAAAATGTAAAAAAAATTATTGAATCGCAAAAGACTGGCACAAGAAAAACAAGAAAAGATGCGGTGCTGGTAAATGAATTATTGGTGACCTCTGACAGAGATTTTTTTGACAAGTTAGATCCAGACGCAACGAAAAAGTTTTTTAGAGATAGCCTTCATATTTTCCAACAAAAATACGGAAAACAAAACATTGCTTATGCAACGGTTCATATGGACGAAAAAACACCACATATGCACGTTGGTGTTGTTCCAATGCGTGATGGCCGGTTGCAAGGCAAAAATGTTTTTAATCGGCAAGAATTGCTGTGGTTGCAAGATTCTTATCCAAAAACAATGCTACAGATGGGTTTTGAATTAGAACGTGGTGAAAAGGGTTCTGAACGCGAACATTTATCTACGGCTGATTTCAAATTGAAAACTGAGAGAGAAAAAATAGAGCAAGAAATTGATTTACTAGAAAATAAGATTTCGGATAAGAAAAATGAATTGTTGGTCCTCAATGAAAAAGTTTCCGATGAGGTGAAAATCCCTGCAAAAAGAGAATTTAAGAACGTTGAAGTTGAGAGCAAAGAAAAAAATATATGGGGTAAACCGAAAAAAGAAATCAAAAAAGAGCCAACTGGAAATGTCATCATGGCAGAAAAAGATTTTAAAAAAGTTTTGACTGCTGCAAAAGATAACGAGCGGATGAAAAACGGCATGAAAAGGCTATTGAGTACAGATCTTTCCAAAGAAAATGAACGCCTGGAAGTGCAAAACACTCTGATTTATGGCGAGTGGGAGAAAGCCAGTGGGGAAAATCAGCGACTGAAAAAGGAAAATCAAGAACTTCGCTCGGAGAATCGCGATTTACGGCATGAAATAGGTTTGCTATATCAAAGCACCAAAGAATTTTTAAAAGAGCGTGCAGATGACCTGAGAGCCTTCAGAAACGATTTTAAGAGTCTGGTGGGCAAAGTTAAGGAGAAAATCACTGGGAGCGAATTTGAGCGGTTGCATAAGCGTGAACAGACTCGTGAGCGTAACAAGGGTTTGGAAAGATAAAAAAGAGCCCTCGGGGGCTCTTTTGTTTTGGTTTTTGTTTGGTTTTGCTCTGGTTTTGAGCGAAGCGAGAAACGGTTCTTTCTTATCTTGATACTACTAGAAACAACGTCATTATTTTTTCGCTGTTTTTTATGTCTCGAAACGCATTAGCACCAATGGTTTAAACGGTGTTTTGTCCTTGGAAATCGGTTGAAAATTTTTTGCATAAAAAAAACCCCTGTGATAGAGTTTAAATTGTCTAGATAAAAACTAACTATAACGGGGGCTTTTTCTATGCTTTTTAATCGGAATCAAGATTCTATTGACAATAATAGCATTGTCAGTGAAGACAAATCAAGTGTTTTTATCGATAAAACTAAAACAGGGAAAATTAGACCGTGGCAAGAAAGAAAAATTGATAGTGTTAGTTATTCTGAACTTTTGCTTATACTAGAATTTAAAAAGGCTGAACGGGTTAAGGATTGCGGTGTTATTTTGCAATTTAAGGCGAATGATACGGGTCACTTAAAATTATATAAAGCGTGGTTTTGTAAATCGCCACTTTGTTCGTTATGCAATTGGAGGAGAGCCATGAAACATTCTGCTCAAAGTAAAACAATCATAACCGAAGTCATGAAGCGTAAACCTAGCTGTCGATGGTTGTTCTTTACGTTTACTGTAAAAAATGTGTATGACGGTGAAGAGTTAAATAAAAGTCTTTCGGATATGGCGAGGGGCTTCAGAAAAATGGTTCAATATAAAAGAATCGATGACAATTTAATTGGATTTATGAGAACTACCGAAGTAACTGTAAATAAAAAGGACAATTCTTATAATCAGCATATCCATGCCATGATGTGCTTTGAAAGCAGTTATTTCAGAAGCAAAAAAAATTATATTACTCATAAAGATTGGCAAGCATTTTGGAAGAAAGCTATGAAACTAGATTATGATCCAAACGTATTTGTTACTGCAATTAAATCTACAGTTTCCTCTGAAAAGGACAAGCAAGCGATTGAAAAAGCAGTCAATGAAACTGCGAAATACTCCGTTAAGTCGGATGATTATTTAACAGATGATGAAGAGCGGAATTTGCAAATTGTTAAGGATTTAGAAGAAGGTCTGCATCGAAAAAGATTGATTTCCTACGGTGGTTTATTAAAGGAAATTCATAAAGAATTAAATTTGGACAGTGCCGAAGATGGCGATTTAGTGAAAATTAATGATGAAAATAATGATGAAAAAGAAGACGAAGGTTTTACAGTGACAGCAATGTGGAACTGGAATAGGCAAAACTATTATATAAAAAAAGATTGATAGAGGGGTTTATGATTGTTGGACTTGATTAGTTTGAGTATTAATTTGATAGATACTTTTATTGGCCGATGATTTAAGTGAAGATTAAAATTGAGGAGGGTGAAAATGTGAGAATTCAATCTAATCCAACTCCAAATACTTTCGGGTATTTTGGAACAGAAAAAAATACAGAGAAAAATGAGGGTATTTTATCTTTATTTTTGAATGAAGACGAGAATAAAACGAATGGTAAACCTAGATTTGAAGTTAGAAACGAAGGTGGTTATATACGTAAGTATGTTGTAAAAGCAAATGGAGATAAAATACTTATTATGGAGACAAAACAAAAGGAAAATCCTGATGGTACAGTGGAAAATGAATCGGGAGATTTAAAAGACATGGCTAATGATATGTTGATGAAACAACTTGAAATTTCGTCCGATTTTCAACAACAAGATAAACAAAATATTTCGGTTTGGGAAAAAGAAAGTGGTATGTCTAAGTATAAAACGGGAATTTGAATTCAGGTAAAAATTAAATTAAAAAGGTAACAGCGGCTAAAGCTAATCGCTGTTACCTTTTTAATTTAATTTTTATATTTTACCCTTGTCCAACAATGATGGTAATTGTGTGATCTAGTACTCCGTTTCTATAAACAAAAACCTTTGCTGTGGTAGAAAAGTATGTTGAGACCTTTCCGGTGGAAGATACTAGAATATCACTATTACTTGTCACATAAGTCATTCCAGGTTGATGGAAAGTTAGTTGATAGTTACTGGAGAACGTTGGTAAAGAAATAGTTTTATCGTTAATGTTATAAATTTCTGCCTGTTGCTGCTGTTCATTTGAATTAGCTGACACTGTAGTGTCAATGGTTCCCATCCCGATAGTCGAAAAACCTACAAATGCAACTGAAGTTAAAAGAATTGAACGTAGTTTCATTGTAAAACCTCCCGTTTTTTAGTGTGAGTACTCATTCACATTAACACAAAAATATAGTAATCATGGGATAAATTGACGAACTTTGTAAAAAAGAGAAGGATGAAATTTAGGGAAGTGTCAACGGTAAATGTCTGACTGA
>NZ_JBBOTP010000008.1:0-4038 GCF_038005665.1 Sporosarcina sp. FSL K6-5500 | reverse complement strand
AGCAAAGCGGAAGGAATTTAAGGAGTTGATACGAGAGATTGTTTTCACCCTCTTTTGTTCTTCCAACCCCCGTTGGAAGACGCCACCTGGCGAAGGGGGTTTTGTGGGTTTGACACTTTTTCAAAAGTGGCAAGGTCTGTTCTTTTTGCACTTGATCTAGAAATGAATTTGCAACCGTTGCGGAAAAGCGTAACGGTGAAAATGACATTTCTGCATTAGGAAAAAGCAACGGCTGCAGGCGGAGATTTTTTTGTTTTTGAACTTGGGGGGAGCGGTTTTTGCTCCCTTGCTTTTTGCCTCGCAGAGCACGTCCAGAAGAATTCTGGTATACCGTGTTAGACCAAAATGAATTTGGCTCTCTTCGCGCGATGTGTTATTCTTATTCAAAAATGAGGTGACCGAAATCGCTCACGTTCAGAAATTCACGAAAGCAAACATGCAAGGATTATCAAATCACTTGGACCGAAAAACTCAAAATCATTCAAACGAAGATATTGATATCGAGCGCACACATTTAAATTATGACCTATGCGAAAAAGAAGGCGACACGCTTTCTCGCATGAATGAAAGGCTAGACGAAGTTTATTGCATGAAACGAAAAGATGTAAAGGCATGTTGCGAATGGGTCGTAACGTTGCCTGAATCGCTCAAAGGAGCACCTGACGAGCACCAAAGGAAATTCTTTGAAGAAACCTATGAATTTCTCGCTGATCGATACGGGGGGAAGCAGAACGTTATTTCGGCGAATGTACATAATGACGAAACAACACCTCATATTCACTTTGATTTTATTCCTGTTGTTTGGGATGAGAAAAAAGAACGTGAAAAAGTGTCGGCCAAAGAAGTGATAACTAGAGCGGAATTAAAATATTTTCATAATGATTTGGATAACCACTTAAAAGAGCAGATTCCCGAGATTTATCAAGAGGGGATTTTGAACGGGAAAACGATTGGAATTGAAAATGTACATTCGTTGAAAAAGCTTTCAGCGGAGATTGAACAGCAAAAAGAAATGATGGCTGCTGATTTGAAAAAATTTAAGGAGCCAAAAGAAATTTTTGATAAAGTGGATGGAAATGCAGAGAAGAAAACCGTAGGAATCATGAATAAAAAAGAAGTGGTTGTTTTGCCAAAAAAGGATTATGAGCGTTTGGGAGTATTGGCGAAATCAAGTATTAGAAGCACTTATCAATTTGAAAATTATAAATCAGATGCTAAAAACAAAATTGGTAATTTGGAGAAAAATAAAAAGGGACTGGAAGGAAAAATTGAAAGTCTTGAACAAAAAAACACACATCTTGAACGAGAAAAACAAATGATTGAAAGCGATAAAATACAAGAACAAAGAAATGCGGTTGTTTATAAAAGCATTTTGGAAGATAAAGAGCCGGATCTAGAAATTAGTGAATCGGAATTTAAAGGGCGCTTGATTCTTCATAATTTAGAGCGTGACAGCATGCCGAAGGATAAAGCGGAGGGGCAAAATTGGCTTGAAATTCTTGAAGAAAATAAAATAAATAAGACGATTCCTCAAAATCGGCTGGGAAAAGCTATAGATAAATTGAAATTATTTTTGGACAAATTTATAAAACGAGTTAAAACAGCTGATTTTTCGTTAGATGGACTGAAAGAAAAAGATAAAGAGATAAAACAGCAGCAGAAACCAAGAAAAAGTAAATCTCATGAGATGGGATTATAAAAAGGGGTTTAATTTGCTCTTGTTTCGCTTCAGAATTCGTTTTAAGCGCTTTTAAGGTGGTTTGCTTAGATTTATATGTATTTTTTTGAAAAAGGTCTTAAAAAAGCTTGTAGAGGTCTTGAAAGGGATTTTGAACTTGGTTTGAATTTAAAAAGCCCCCGTTTTTTGGGGGGCTTTTTTGGTCTCTTTCTTATCTTGATACATATAGAAACAACTCAAGCGTTTGAAAAGGCTGTTAGCCTTAGAGCCGTATGGGTTTGAATGACTTTTCAAAGGTGGACACGAAAAAATCCCTGTGATAAGGTTTAAATGTCGAGTAAAAACCAAATCAGAGGGATTTTTTTATCCTCACCCGAAGGAGAGGTCTTTTTTTATGAATTCATCTTCAAATGATAGCATGATTATCCTTAAGGACGCAAGAGCAGACGGCAAAGAACGTGATTGGAAAGGGAAAAAGAAACGGTCGATTTTAATGGCTGAACATCATGATATCGCTGATTTAAAGAAAAAAGCGGAGCGAATGAATGAGTGCGGTAATTTTCTGCATTTCAAACAAAAAGATGAAAAACTGAAACTCTATCAAGCTTACTTTTGCAAAGCGAGGTTATGTCCTATGTGCAACTGGCGACGTTCTTTAAAGATTGCCTTTCAAAATAAAAAAATCGTTGAAGCGGTGAATTCCCGTGAAAAAGTGACATGGATTTTTTTGACGCTTACGGTTCAAAATGTCGAAGGCGAAAAGTTGAAAGACACGATGGATCAGATGACAAAAGCATGGAATCGATTTGCAGGATATGCAAAATTCAAACGGTCGGTCAAAGGGTATTTTCGAGCGATGGAAGTCACGAGAAACTGGAATAAAGACAGCGATTGGTATGGCACGTATCACCCTCATTTTCATGTTTTGCTTTGTGTTCCAGCAAGCTATTTTAAGAAAAAAGAGTTTTATATTTTGCAAGATGAATGGACAAGTATGTGGCAAAAGGCGATGAAGATTGATTATACGCCGATTGTTCATGTTCAAAGGGTGAAGCCGAAAAAGGAATCTACTGATTTTTTAGCAGTTGAGAAAGAGGTCAAAAATTCGATTGCAGAGCAAAACGCGGTCTTTGAAGTATCCAAGTATCCAGTAAAAGATACCGACGTGATTCGAGGTAATAAAGTCACTCCGGAGAACGTCCAAACGGTGAAAGATTTAGATAAAGCGTTGGCATATAAACGTTTGATTTCCTATGGGGGGCTACTGAAAGAGATTCATAAAGAATTGAATTTAAGCGATGCAGAGGATGGGGACCTCATTCATATTGACGAGGATTCAGATGAGGTTGCAAATGGTGCGATTGATGTAATGGCTTACTGGCACGTTGGTTTGAAGAATTATGTACTAACAAAAAAGACTGAAGTTTTATAGGGTTTATATAATCGTTGACAGGGGTTTTAGTTCGGAGGGGAATCTTTTGAAGGAATTGGATGATTTTAATTTTCTCTATCAATTGTTTGTACCAGGGGTATCAGGAGCAGTTGGTGGATTGATTTTAGTTATAATCATGAGCATGGAAAACGAATATCAAGGAACTCGAATTAGATGGATAAAATCAAAATTTGCTATTATAGGTGTTATTGCTGGGATAGCAGCTGTAAACTTATTAAATCCAAGTGGTAGTTTTTCGCAAGTGATGATTTTGTCTTTGCTTGCAGGCTTAAGTGGCATATCATATTTAAAAAGGAATGCTTTGGTTGAAGGGTTTCATGAAGATAATTTGTTAATCGCAAAAGAAAAATCTTTGGAGAAATTCGGAGTTTTTGGTAATGATGATAATCTAGTGCCAGATGAAACTCTTGGGGATCAAGAAATGGAAGAAATGGATTGGTTAATAAACAATCTTTATAATAAAAGGGATAATAAATAAAGAGTTTTCATCTGAAATAAGGGTATTGCAATAGTGAATAGTAAATGTTTTTTATAAGTTCCTTTTTTTGAAGGGAGGAAGAAAAATGAACAAGTTTAAACCAGTTGACTACTTGAATGGGATTGAGCGAAAGCAAGCAATAGAATATGAAAGATTATTGTCAAATGCTAACAATTTAAAAGATGTTCGAAGATACGAAAACCTTTTGAAAAGATATGTAAAGTTGGCTTATATGCGCATGAAGATGGATGAAGAGATGAATGGTCTGGATAAAGAACCAGAAGAAGAGAAGAAGTATGCGCTTGAATATTAATTTCTAAAATAGAAAATGAGATAAAAGTCTTCCTAAAAAAAGGGAGACTTTTTGTTTTTTATTTTATGGCCAGATTAAAAGTAAAGGAGAAGTGTCAACGGTAAATGTCTGACTGG
>NZ_JBBOTP010000007.1:0-7831 GCF_038005665.1 Sporosarcina sp. FSL K6-5500 | reverse complement strand
CACGCTAGCGTGACAGACTTCCCAAGTTCAAAAGCAGAAAAAATAACCGCTTGCAGCCGTTGTTTTTTCTAGTAACAGAAAAGGAATTGAACCTTTGCTGATTCTCGCAAAGGTTCAATTCCTTTTCCAGATCAAGTGCAAAAGAACAGACCTTGCCCCTTTTGCAAAAGGGGCAAACCCCCAAAATCCCCTTCGCCAGGTGGCAGGTTCTCACATGGGGTGAGAACCAAAAAGAGGGTGGGGAATCATCTCTTGTATCAACTCCTTAAATTCCTTCCGCTTTTGCTTCAGTCAGACATTTACCATTGACACTTCCCCATAATCTTCCCTCTGGCCAAATAAAAAAGACCGTCAATAGACGATCTCCTCTTGTTGAACTAAAGCACCCGTTAGTTTAAGAAGAAAAATGAAGATTATTCCACTTTTTCTATAGTGATTGTAGAAATTCTCACTGGAGCTATTTCCAAACCCGTACCATCATATCCGACTCTCACCTTATCACCTACTTGGAACGGTTCTTCTGCATTCGCAGGGAGATCAATTTCAACAGTTCCTGAAAGTTTATTATCGTTCGCTTCAATTTCAGAAACGTAAGCAGTTCCGCTACTATGGATTTCCTCGATTGTTCCTACAAAAGTTGCTTTGACTTTCGGATTCTCAGAACCGCAGGCAAATAGTAGACTAGCAACTACGGTAAAACAGAATAAAATAATCTTATTTCTCATTGCCGCATTCCTCCTTTAAAACTCAGACAAGTATTTTCAAGAAATGTTACATTTTTCGTCTTAGAAAATTGCCCGATTGTTGAACATAAGTTAAACAACCTTGTTCAACTAAACTGCTTCGTTAGTTGAACAAGATCACAGTCTTCAACGTAATCCAAATTCAATCTTTTCTGTTATATTATCTTGGTACTGTAACGCCTCATATAGCTTACCATCATAACAGCTACACAGTAGCCGTTATAATGGTTTATTGCCTATGATGACCATACTTCGCTACAATGTACATAATGCACATCGTAGGGGGTAGGGTCATGACGGATACAGTTAATACATACACCGTAAAACACATCGAAAAGACACTCGGAATCAGCGTATCAACCGTGAGAAAATACGCCTTACTCTTGGAATCGCACGGCTACCGGATCAGTCGCAATGAAAACAACGTCCGCATCCTCTATGATGCCGACATAACGGTATTCCGACGGCTTTATGAGGAATCCACAAAGGGGCGCACATTGGACTCCGTAGCAATGGAACTCGCGACTGCACAGGAGGAAACGGACATAATCAAAGGGAATCCGCCAGCGCCGAATGATGCAGCATTGCTACGGACGTTAATCGAAAAGGTCGATACATTGACGGAAAAGATTGACGTTATGGAAGCAAGCCGAGAAGAGGAACGGCGAGCGTTTCAAATGGCATTGCGGAAATATGACGAGAAATACCAAGAAGTTATTGCGATGAAAGAAGAAACAGCAGCAGCCGAGGATGTGAAGCCAGTCAAAGCATCCGGCAAGTGGTGGCAACGGTTTAAAAAGTAATTAGTAAGATTTTAGAAAATAAGAGATTGCAAGTTTACAATTTTATCGTTATGCTTATCCCAACTTAAAAATGAACGTGAAAAGAGTGCAAGCCGTATAAATGGATTGGCGTCCATTTATACCGGTAAACGTCTGAACCAACCAGACATGCACCACTTCGCCTACACTCTTATTACATACATAGCCATAGTGTACGAAAAATATGCTGTTATGTAAAGAGTGAAAAGGTAGTGGTCTTGTCGAGAACGAACTGACAGCCGCTGCCTTTTTTTATGTTCCCAATCCAAGGGGGCTATGAAATGACACTAAAAAACACAATCGAAACGTACCAATCACTGCAACCATTCTTCACAATTGACGAACTAAACGCCAATACTAAATTGATCCGTGAACGTCATGGCAAAGACTTAACACGCTCAACCTACCGAGTACTAGACATATTGCATCGTTATTCTTGCAAGTATTACGGGGTATCATACCGCAGTAAATCCAAGATAGCCGCAGAATTAGGCATCAGTCGCAAAACAGTCACCAGGGCATGCCAACAACTTGAATCATTAGGGACCATTCAACAGCATTCCTTAAAAAGGCATAATGGAGACAAAAGAAGGTCATCAAATGCTATCGTTTTTATACGCCTTGAACCATCTAAAACAGAGAATGTCCCAACCAAATGTCCCAACAAAGAAACTCCCTTAGACTCTAAACAACAAAACCCATCATTTCATGATACGTATGCTTCGCAGCCGTCACTTTACAATCGATTCAAATCAATTCTTTCAAATAGTACGGGAGATCAGTCCGTTGCAAGCCGTCTATTCGGCATCTACAAAGCTCAGTCAATCAAGCTAATGAAGTTTGAGATTCATAAAGACCAAGGCGAACTATTCGAGGATTTAGCTATACAGGCACTACGAATTACAACGCAAGCAACGAAAAACAAGAAAATCAAAAATTTAACGGGATACTATGATGGCGTTTTGCGTGAACTTATCAGCAAAACCTTATTTGGTGACCTTTTCAAAGAGTTTTCGGTCGCACCCGATTTCAAGCTATGTACGCACTAATTGCATGATGTAACGTCGCTGGACTTAATGGCCAAGAAAACAACAGCCAAAGAAGTACTCCACTTCCTAATGCGTAATTAGAGCAGCTGCGAGGCATCTACAAGCGGTTTAAAAATATTTAACACACTTAACTCTGCAAAAATCATCAAAGAGCATAAACGGCACTCTAGGGCGTTTAACAGCCGTGTAATAAAAAGATCTTGCACCCTAAATTGGTTGTTGAAATCACAACAAAAAAAACACCCGATGACTTCCCATGGCGTTTTTTTGGCCTGCTTATCGTTTTGGTAAACCTGTATATTTATTCATTTCAGCGTGCCGAACGATTTTCAGAAAGACCGTCAACTCAACGATGTATAAACGCTGTATACAAGGTCCAGAGGACCACAGGATCCATTTCGTTGTCGGACGGGGGTTTTCCCCTCCAAATGAATTGGAAACAACTTCCGAGAACTGGCGTTATGTAAAGCTGGTCTGTATAGAGGATACAAGCCCGTTCAGCGATTGAATCGAAAAAATCTGCAAAGCAAATAGACTCCCCAAAGGAAGCTATTTACTTGATGTAAATGATACGGAACCATTTAAACCTTTATAGTATCTATTGTATGAAAATTGCTAATATTGTAGTATAGTACTCAGTTCATGTTGAATATTCAAATTATTCCAAGAAGGGAGTGGTGTTGTCATCGGAAAAGAAATGAAAATTGAATTCAATAATAAGTACTTCAAATTATTTTCGATTATTTTGGTATTAATAATGTTAATTATAATTATACTGACTTCTCTTTTTAACTTTTATCCTGGAGGGTATTCATTTGAAACAAGTAATAACGAAGTATTTATTGAAAAGGGAGCGCTAAAAAAAGAGGCCTATAACTTTACAATAACAAAATATAACGAGCCTAGAATTGGTTTATTAGAAATTAATATAGATGAATTAAAAAGAATGTGGTATTTGATGACTCTCTTTATGACATTCACCTTAATAACATCATCTAAATATTTTAGATTTAAAAACAATAAAAACTTTATTGTTTCTATGATTGGTGTTTTTTTAATAATGATAATACTATTGTCAATTCCATATATAAACTCTATAAATAATATAGAAAGTATAATTTTAAAACTGAAATGATTATAAAATAGTTCGGCTAAGGTCGAACTATCAGATTGTCGACAAAAGGCTTCCGAGATGATTTTTCTCGGAAGCCTTTTGATATTTTCTAGCAATTTTTAATTAGAAAAACCTCTCCGATGTTTTTTTTAGATTGTTATTGGATCATTCCAAGTCCAGGAGGGCATCTTCTTGAAAACGGATGGAAAGGATTCCGAATGTATATTGAACGACTGTAAATTTAATGGGAATAGCAGGGTCGATACTTGGTCGACCAATCCCCGATTGCATATCCTTCTCCAACTCATTGGTTTCTATCAAATACTTTCAAACAAAAAAGACTGTAGATAAACCCGGCTTTTCCCAAGTTTATCTACAGTCCGAAGATCAGTTAATGCCGATTTTTTCTATTAAACTATAGTAATAGTGTATTCAGTTGACAACCACCAGCTGTTTCCACTTCCGGAAACATTTTCGTAAGCTCGCGTGACAATTTTAATTGATTCTCCAGGTTTAATCTTATTAACTACTTCAGTAAGTTTAGCTCTGTAATTATTAGTTAGATCATTAAATAAAGTCGTTAGAGTAGCAGTAATACCAGCTAAGCCTAACGATTGTACAAGTACAGGTGCTAACCCTTTTGTAAACCAGGTTGTTACAGCACTCAATCCAGAGAGAACAATTGCCATTCCAATAGTATCATTGCTAACTTTGCCTTGGTCATTGATAAACTTTAAAGCTTTGTGATAGGAGATTACCTCAGTAGTTGTTCCGAGAAGTGTTTTAGCCATAAATAAAACTTCCTTTCCATTCTAGTTTTTTTGTCGACATCTAAGAAAGGCAATTTAAAGACAAAATAACAACCCCTTTCTAAAAAAAATCTACAACTATGTAACCAACACTTTTGTGGTTTTATTCTAGGTGAATTAAAATACTTTTACATAATAAAGACTTTTCTGCAACACAAACAAAGAACACATGTTCCTCTATTTGTGTTACAATATTTTACAAAGGGGAGGTAATGTCATGTACAATTCTGTTGAAGTTTTAGATATATTGAAACCTAAAATTAAGAGTGTTTTAAACAAAACCAACTTCCAGGAAAGAGAAAATCTCGAACAAGAACTAAAATTAAAAGTCCTTTCGAAATTGCCTGATATTGACAAATTAAACATTCCCGATTTTTTTGAGTTACTAAGTAAAGAACTTTAATGGTAAATCAAATAATAGGGGCTATTCAAATGAGAATAGCCCCTATTATTTGATTTATTATAGATTAAAAACAGCTTTCAATCTTTTCGCCTCATTAATATATTCTGCTTCTCATAAGAACAATTATTTCCTTTTGAATTTCCTTGTGTTTATTAAAACTATCTGCCTCAATTAATTCCTCAACCTTAGGTGTTACTTTTTGCAGGTAAAAACTCAGATATTTTTCTGTATCCCCAGAATTGATATTCATAATAATCTTCCCTCTCTAGTTATGTGCTCTTTTAATAAAGGAAGAATAAACAAAAAAAACAACCATGAAAGGTTGTTTTTTTTCAATAATTTCCCCTTATATATATATGGTCAGAAAAGGGGGAATTAATGTGGTTTTAAAGAAAGAAAAAATCCAAAACCCATTATTGAAAGGTTTTTTAAAACAAGAAGATAATAATCAGCTATATGAAGAATTTCTAATTAAACATACGAAAGAAATAAAGCGCATTTTAAATAAAAGGTTTGTAATGTTTTATTATAAGATAAGATTAATTTCATACTTTTCGAAACTAATTGAATTCGAAGCGATTAAGTATGATATGAAATTGAGAGAACATAATAAACGATACAATTTAATTTTGGACAAACCAACCAATTCAGGTAATAGAGATACTTTGGTTGACTTATTAAAAGACGGTTCATCAGGAGTAACTATAACGAAGCTAGAAGATTTTATAGAGCCGGCTGCTCTTAAATCTTTAACAGATAAGCAAAAGAATATTCTTTACTTGATATATATTAAAGAACTTAAAGACACAGAGATATCTAAAATGTTAGGCGTTTCGCAGCAATCTATTACAAAGACAAAAAAAACTGCAATACAAAAATTGAGGAGGGTATTAAATGTCAAATGAAGTCGGAATCTTCCAAATGATAGGTAATTTCGGTTTCCCGATAGTTATTACCATTTACTTACTACATCGTTTCGAAAAAAAAATAGAAAAACTAGAACAAGTAATACAAGAATTAGCTAGGGCAATATCATTGAATAAATAGAAATGATTTTGGAACATAAAAAGATTTTCATAATCAAAAGGAGCCTGCTAAAGCTTCTTTTTTTGTTTAATTAAATATTTTTTAAAATTTGTAGTTCACCGCTTTTAGTGGCAACAGAGTGTTATGTCAACCGATTGTGCATTCTTCATACATCCATGCCAAGTGCAAGAACAAGGATGTATGAGCCTAAAAACTTCTGAATTTAGAGGTAAACCTAGGTAACCACCGGTAAACCATGATTTTTAATGGTTAACCCAGATAAATCGAGTTAACTAACGCATCGAGAAAATCAAACCTTCAAAAACGTTTACAAGCCTTTTTAAGCCCTTTTAAGAAAAATCACATATAAATCTAAGCAAAAAGCCCTTAAAGCGCTCAGAACGAATTCCGAAGCGCTCCAAGGGCTTTTTTTAGCCTTCACAGTCCCATATCATGCGATTTTTTCTTAGACTTCGGCTTTTCCGACTTTTCTTGCTGAACTCTATGTAAAATCGAATCCATTGAAAAACCTCGACCCAGCAATTTATCAATAAACTGTTTCAGCTTATCCAGCCCCCTCTGCAAACGGCTTTGAGGGATTGTTTTAAGCCTTTTGTTTTCTTCCAGTGTTAAGGTCCAACTCTCCCCTTGCTCCCGATTCTTTGGCTCGTGGCCGTTCTCTAAGTTGAAAAGAATAATGCGCCCATTAATTTCTGTCTGACTAATATTTAAATCTCGATTATCATCTTGCAGCATGCTCTTAAAAATAATTTCATTTTTCCTGTGCTCTTGAAGTCCAGCGACCTCTTTTTCAAGTTTTTCATTTTTTCCTTCTAGCTTTTCAATCTTTTGTGCAGCAAGCTTACCGTCTTTTTCTAAGTCACCAATTTTCTCGCTAGTATTCTTTTTATAATTATATAAATTCTGTTTTTCTCTGATTCCAGACTTTGATAATTTTTTTAGTCGCTCATAATCTTCTGGTGGCAAAACAATATCTTTACCAAGACCCATACGGGATTTCCTCATTGATTTTTCGATTTTTTCCAAAACTTTTTTCGGCTCTTTAAATGTCGTCAAGTCATTGGTCAATTCTTCTTTTTCCTTTTCAATTTCTTTAATTTCTTTCTCCAAGTCCTGTTTTTCTTTGTATTCCTGTGAACTCAAATGTTTTTTCTCCGAACCTTTTTCACCGCGCACAACTTCAAAATTATTTTCTTGTAAATGTTTCGGAAATTCCTCTTGCAGCTCTATCAATTCTTGTTTATTAAAAATATCTTTTGCAGATAAACGATTATCTTCTGTAATCGGGATCACGCCAACGTGCATATGAGGTGTTGCCTCGTCTTGATGCACGACTGCATAGAGTGTATTTTTTTGGCCGTATCGCTCCTGGATAAATTCAAGCGACTTCTCAAAATATTTTTTTTGCTCTTCTGCAGAAAGTGAATCCATATATTCTGGTGAAGCTGTTATCAGGAATTCAGAAAGTACAACTGAATTCGCACGAGGTTTTCTTTTCACTTGTTCCGAAATTTTTTCTTTAATTTCAGATTCATATTTTAAATTTTCATCATTCAATAAATCATAATTTTGGTCAGTTTTTTCATAATCAATATCCAAATTTGATTTACTGATCCCTTGCCTTTGATTGTGTTTTTGAATACCTTGAACGTCTGATACTTGGAATTTCTGCATTCTTATAATCGCAAATTGTGCCATTTGCAACATCTCCTTTTACATTGGGGAACGAATCATATTAGGATAATAATAGCACATCGGGGGAGGAGGACCAAGACAAATTGGTATAGCCCACTATACCAATTTCATTGGTGCGGGCTCTCCGAGGGTGAAAAGCAAGAAGTCTGT
>NZ_JBBOTP010000006.1:0-13445 GCF_038005665.1 Sporosarcina sp. FSL K6-5500 | reverse complement strand
TGGTCCCCCCCCCGTACCCCACTTTTTGGGGTATGGCTTTATATCTTCCGTTTTGACTTGTTTTGGTTCAGTGTCATCAACCTTTTTCGGCATTGGTACGGCTTCAATAAAGTACAGATTCCGTTCAAACTTGCTTGCACCATTCCTACGTTTCTCGATGGACAGATAACCAGCATCCACCAATGGTTTACGCCATTTGTAATAAGTATCTTCATTCATTCCCAATTCATCACACTGTAAAGATACAGAAGGAAATGCAGACCGTTCCCCTTCCTTGTCGCTACCTGCAAAGGAACATATATATGCGTAAATCAATTTACTTTGTTTGGGTAATTTCTTATCTCGCATTACTTTTGTAGCGATTAAACCATAACCATTTTCGTATACTGTACCTCTTAATTGAACTACTGAATTCATTGACATTGTTATTTTCCCCTTTCGATACGGGAACAAAAAAAGCATTTATTTCCCCCTTGTCATTGCGAGGAAAACAAATGCTTCAAAACTCTTGAATCTACTTTGGTTATGTTGTAAAATGAATCGCATAACCTAATGTTATAAATTGCATAACAGCATAGTTTGTCTAAGAGTCTTTCGGTAAAGTGTTTCCCTAGTCTAGTTAGGGTAAACGGTTGTAGGGTATGGGGATACCACTACGACACGCTGGAAGGCTTTTTTACGTTCTCGTTCTAATGGCTTCATTTTACCGCTATGACACTCTTATTGCAACATGGAAGTTTCATATACCAGATATGGTAAACCCATTAGCCCTCAGCGTTATTTAGGAGTGTCGGGTATGCATAGGTGTGCGGATTCACCGCTTGCACAATCAGCAAAAAAAAGAAGACTAACCGAATGGTCAGCCCTCAAGATCTATTTATGCTGTTAACTGCTTTAATTGATCCATTTAAAAGGTTCTCATAACGCCCTACATAGAGGGAAACGACCTTCTCAGCGACCTCAGCCACGTCCTTACCATCAATGGCTGCTATTGCCTCCAACCGCTTCATAACATCCTCAGGTACGGTTATTTCAATCTTCTTTTCCATCGTTTCAACCCCCATTTTATAAGACAAAACTCTTCATGTTATTTTCTATTGCTTCATCAGTAATTCCAATATAATCCAATGTTATTTTGGGGTGGGAATGATTTAGGATCATTTGCAATTCAGCCACATCTTTGAACTGCTTATAGTGCCAGTAGCCGAATGTTTTCCGAAGGGTATGTGTGCCGATACCGTCCGTTATATCGACCATACCAGCAGCTTTATTAAGCTGTCTGTATGCTTGTACCCTACTGATAGCTTTATGTCCTTTACGTGAAGGGAACAGCCACTCAGTACTTTCTAGCGTCCCTATGTACGCATTCAATTCATCATAGATGTTTGTGAGGTAAATATCACGGGACTTTTTGGTCTTACCTTCTATTATCGTGACTTTATTTTTTCCCTTAACGTCCGTAATCTTTAAATTCAATAGATCGCTAACACGCAATCCAGCGTTAATTCCGATTAGAAACATGATGTAATCACGTTCACCACACCATTTTTTAAGTGACCATTTCATATCTTTGATTTTTTCTACGGAACGAATAGGCTGTACGTCTTTGATTTCACTTTTCTTATCGACTGTCTTTGCCATTTTTCTTCCCCTTTCCTAATGCAATAGAATCAGTGATTTGAATGTAACATATTTATTGGCTGATATTAGATTATCACACTTTCAGCCATTGACTAGTGTTTCAGGGGGATTGAATGTAACTTTTCTATAATTAAGTTACATTCGAAAGGGGATTTCATGGAAAGTGATTAAACCTTTAAGTATTGACACCAGTTCATATTAAATATCTTGAATCTCTTTGAATAGGCATTCATCAACTATTTTTCTTTCAGCATTTCTCATAGAAAGTATTTCGTCATGACTACTGGAAAGATACTCGGCCTCTAATAATAATTTAGAACTTAACAAACTCAAGAATGGAACCAAACCATCATCTAACCTTAGGGGAACGTAATGATGATAAGTACGCTTTTCTCTCTGCTTAAGAATTTTTTGCTTTCCTTCAGAAATAGCAGCTAACGCAATTGAGATTTCTTGTATTTTCTCGATAGTTCCTCCTAACTCTCTTAATTCTTCTTCAAAAGAGTTCTTATTTGACCAAATACGAATTAGAGTTTCTCGTTCATTCATTTTTTCACCTACTTTCTAAGACAATTTTATTTTACGAGATATAAAAACTACATATCATTTTTCAGTGATGTTCAGTTTTTCGGATAGTTCCGTATTTTGTTTCTAAATCACTGTAAGAATTCATTGTAACTCAAAAAAATACTGTAAAACAAGCTTCACGTCTACATTTCAAGGGTAGGTAAAAACTGGAACCATATTGTTATCCATAATGTGTTTTCAGCAATGGGCACAATGGAGAGTTCAGGTGAATATTTATCCGTATTACTTTTTCATTAAATATTTTAATTAATTAACAACTTAATAATTAGGAAAGACTGACAACTGCTAAGAGTTCATCATTCATCCTTGACAGCATCTTGGTTGCACGTGAACTCAATTTGCTAGGGTCCAATGCGGCAAGCTACTCAAAACGAACGCTGACTCATTAGGAACGATTGGTATTGTAAAAAACTTCAACGAATAATGTTGATTTGCATATATGCTGGGTGGTCAATTATTTTCATGTTCTTAAAAGGTCAAACAAGGTCAGATTCTAAGGTCGGAAGTGACTTGAGCCTTACTCTCCCAATGGTTTTAAGCAAAAACAACTTCTTGTTACAATAACCTATAAGGGAATACGTCTTTTTCCGTTATCGACACACGAGCCGATACCAGGAGATTTGCAGTCTGTTTTCGAACAGGTTAAACAAGATTCCCGAACCCGGTCGATGGCACTCATCAGAAGGAAGAATAGGACGCCTTTCTTTTATGAAGACGAGCTACTTGGTGATGAATTATCTACAGCCCTTGTCATTTGTCCGCGACGGCCTTTTGTGTACAGTTTAGTTGTCTGCCTGAACCCAAACCAAGGTCCGTGTGGTAAGCCGCTTAAAACGGACGCTAGATAACCTAAGTGCAATTCAAATCTATCGCCTTGTTTTGCGAACGTATTGGATTGCTTTGAGCACTTGGCGATGTAAAACGAAACAAGAAAGAGAGCAAACATATTGTCTGCTCTCTTTCTGGGGGCCATTTGTGCATATTTATTCATTTAGGGCTTGTGGATATATTTGGTAAACGCCGTCAAATCAACGTTGTATATATTTTGTATGGAGGCCCTGGGTCTTCGAAAGAACGAAATCGCGAGTTGACAGGGTTGGGAACTCTACAACAACTGCCGAGAATCGGTGTTATGTAAAGCTGATGTGTATGGACTATACAAGATTGTTTAGTGACTGAATTGATGGTTTGCGGATGAATTTCATGGAGATAATCCTTTTCTATCCATTTCGCCGTATAAAAAATGTAGTTCAAGGGGGGATAAAGTGAAAATGGAACAATTCAATATAAATGGACACATTGTCAAAGTGGACGTTCAGAAAACTAAAGACTTATATGAACCACTTCCGCTCATTTCTGATAAAGCTCATTGTGGATGTGAGGATTGTAGTTATTACACAAAGACGATTGTTCACTCGTCACCAGCTATTCAACGTTTTTTTGAACAGTTTGGCATTGATCCGAGAAAAGAAGCAGAAGTTTGGAGAGCTAACGAAAATAAAGATGGAACCTATTACTATGTAGCGGATTATCATTTTATCGGTGAGATTCAAGGTATCAAAGAATTAGATTGGATTGATGTCGAGGAAGCTTCCTTTGGTTTGACAAACCGCATAGAAAATTTACCTTCACCGATGATTCCAGAAACATTTACAACACCAATTATTGAATTAATCGTAAGAATTAATCTACGTTCTGACATTTAGTTTTTGAACTAACGAAGTTCTTTAAGTGAAGATTTGGCTGCCTTTCATGGAAGCTTTTTCTTATTGCGTAATGGAGTTAACTACTTCCGTGAACTGGCGTTATGTAAACCTCGTGTGCATGACTTATGCAAGGTCATTCAATGGTTTGCAGAGAGACCTATGCACTATTTACTGTTCAAAAAACTGGAATTTGGATATTTACTTTAACAACATCTATAATTTTAAAAAATTACATACTTTACATTCTATTTGTAGTATTCTTTAAATCGAGAGATATGATTACTTTTACCTATTGACATTTAATGGTAATTAGTAAATGTGAAATAGTTTCTATATTTGTAGTGGGTAAATTGAATTAAAATTACTATTTCAATTCAGAAAAGAATTAAGGCATAAACCTCAATGTGTTCAATTGAAAGAGATATTGAGATTAGGAAGCTCCCACAAACACCTTACTTTTTCAAAGAAATGAAATTATTAGTATGAGAATTAATAGCATTCGAGTTATTGATTTAAATTTGCTCTTTGGCCTCGGAAAGACCAAACCTATTGAAGAAAAAACACGCAAATTACTGAAAGAGTGTGTGGCTTAATAGTGGATCTTTCAACAGATTTAATTGGTATAGATCGATTAATTGATCTATACCCTCTATAGCGGAATTAATGAAGGGAAACTACATAAAAGGAATTGCAAAAATACTGGGGAAATTTAATTGTTCTCCTTAGTTTAGAAGAAGTGCTTAACTTTGAATTACTTCAAATGGAAGAAGTGTTATCAGACATTAATCGTAAGGGGTTACCCATAATAAAAGGACGGTGTTTATGATGAAAAAAACAAAAAATAGAGCATCCATTAAAGTGAAACTTATTAGTATTTCTATTCTATTGCTAACGATTCCTTTGATTATTTTAGGGGTTTTCAGTTATCAAAAGAGTTCCAACAGCTTAGATAATATGGGTGAACAAGTTCTAAAGAATAGTGCCCAACAGACAATCGAAACGATCAGTGTCTTAAATGAGAGTGTAGAAAATGGAGAGCTTTCTCTAGAGGAAGCTCAAGAAAAAGTGAAAATCACTATCTTAGGTAACATGAAATCAGATGGAACACGACCAATCAATCCCAAAATAGATTTAGGTAAGAATGGTTATATGTTTGTGTTAGATAGCCAAGGATTGGAAATCGCACATCCAACATTAGAAGGTCAAAACCTTTGGGAATCAGAAGATTCTAGTGGTAGTAAATTTGTTCAAGAAATTATTAAAACAGGAAATGATGGTGCTGGATTTGTTTATTATGAATGGCCACATCCAACGGATGAAAATCGAATTGAAACAAAAGTAGTTTATACTGAAACTGACCCATATTGGGGATGGGTCATAAGTTCTAGCACATATATGATGGACTTCAATTCGGCTGCTACAGATATACTTAAAATTATCTTTGTTGTTATCGGTATTACTTTAGTGGTGGGTATATTAATCATTTGGTTGTTTGCGAACAGCATTGCCAATCCAATTAAAAAGGTTGTAAATCACATGAATCACCTTGCAGATGGAGATTTAACGCAAGGAGAACTTCAAGTCAACTCAAAAGATGAAACAGGTCAGCTGGCAATGGCCATGAACCAAATGCAAGTTAACTTAGTAAAAGCTATGACACACATTTCTCAAAGTTCCGAAACCTTATCGAGTCATAGTGAAGAACTTACTCAATCTGCGAATGAAGTAAAAGTAGGTACAGAACAAATTGCAATAACCATGCAGGAGTTAGCTATGGGTTCAGAATCGCAAGCGAATAGTGCAAGTGATTTATCCTCCATTATGGATGAATTTGTATCCAGAGTGGTAGAAGCTAATGAAAACGGGGAACGTATTCAAGACTCTTCCCATGAAGTATTGAAAATGACAAACGAAGGTAAGCAATTAATGGATTCTTCGAATGAACAAATGGGGAAAGTGGACCATTTAATAAAAGAATCTGTTGATAGAATTCAAGGGTTTGAAAAACGAACAAATGAAATTGTAAGTTTAGTTTCTGTCATTAAGGATATTGCTGGTCAAACCAATTTGTTAGCCTTAAATGCATCAATTGAAGCTGCAAGAGCAGGTGAACATGGAAAAGGCTTTGCGGTCGTGGCAGATGAAGTGAAGAAACTGGCTGAACAAGTGAATATTTCCGTTCAAGACATTTCTTTAATCGTGGAAAATATACAAAAAGAGTTCGGGCAAGTAAAAGAGAGTTTAAATAATGGATATACAGAAGTAGAAAAAGGAAAAGATCAGATTCATCTGACAGGAGAAACCATCACGAACATTATGCTTTCTGTTACGGGGATGGTCGATAGTATACAAACCATTTCGGACAATTTAGTACAAATTTCAGCGAACAGCCAAGAGATGAATGGTCAAGTGGAAGAAATTGCATCCATTTCTCAGGAAGCTGCAGCGGGGGTAGAAGAAACGGCAGCAACCGTCGAAGAGTCAAATAGTTCAATTGAAGAAGTTGCTGGTAGTGCAGAACAACTTGCTAAGTTAGCAGAAGAACTGAATGGCGTCGTTCGCCACTTTAAACTCTGATTGATTTACAATGCATACGAGGTCGAGGAGTAAAAATCCTTTGACCTTATTTAATTAATGTTAGATATAGACCATTTCAAAGTTGTAAATGATACATATGGTCACCATAAGGGTGATGAAGTATTACAATATGTGTCATCTAAAATGAAGGAAGTTGTTCGTGAAAATGACGTTTGTATACGGTTTGGTGGAGAAAAATTTATTATCCTACTACCAAAATCAAACCTTGAACAAGCAAGTCATGTAGCAGAAAGATTAAGACAAAATATCGCCTCTTCAATATGTCAGACCGATTATATAACCATATCGGCAGGTGTCACAGAATTTCAATCGGATGAATCAATAGATGAACTTTATAGCCGAGTAGATGTCTCTCTTTATCAAGCTAAGACGAATGGAAGGAACCAGATAGTGAAGGCTGCGAACGGGCGTTATGTAAACCTACATGTATATTCGAGTGAATAAGGAGAATGCAACAAGAGGGAGGTTTTGTAGATGGAACTTGATCTCGAAAGTTTGCAAAAACTAGCGAGCCAAACTGGGGCTTATGCTCGTGTGGAAGCTGATTTCTTTGAAGGTGCCATTGTTTTTATGGACGTTAAAGGACAGATAATTCAAGAGAATTTTGACCGAAGTATTGAAATTATTGAGGGGGAGTGATCTCAATGCTTGAAGAGGATGTCAAATTGAACGAAGAAGCGTTCTCCTACATTATTGATAATTTTGGAGAGACCTTGAAAGAATTGGCACAGAGGGAAAAGGCAGATTGTGAAATAGAGCCATCTGAAAAAGACGGGACACCGTAGGAGGTCTTAGCGAACCTTCAGGGCATTGATGATGTTACTACCATAGTTTTGTCTGTCTAGATTTTCCTTTGAGGCTTCAGCGGTTAGGTGGAGGACGAGGATGGCGATGAGGATGTTTGAGTGGCCATCAGATGTTGAGTTTTGTGCGGATTTATTTGCGATTTATATAGACGATTTGATGAATCGACTATTTCGAGGTAAGGATGTAGCTTTTTTGCTTGAGAGAGCTGCCAATGACCATCAAGCTTTTCGATTGCTGGCACTTATGATGGTTCGTGATGGTGGGCCGAAATATTTGCTTGAAACAGGGCGAGCTGAAACGAATCAGATTCAAGCTGCCTGGTCGCTGACCAGACAATGTATTTTCGAGCAACAAGCATCTTCCGATTTTTCAAGACAGGTTGCCGATCATATTGGGTCGAGGAATGACGTAACGATTTCAGATTGCCTCAATTTCGAGGGGAAGACAATTTGGAAGGATTTGAAAAGCTATCGCTTTTGGGTTTGGAAAAATGCTGTCGCTTTTCCAAAGTAACTCATCGCTGTTCATGCTGTTTTTGTAGCTGATCAACTCATCGAAGGACGCAGACGAAAACTTGTCTGCGTCCTTTTTATATTCTCTTTTTTTTCAAAAAAGGCGAATCAAAATATCTCCGCTGCATAGTGTGCAGCAGAAAACACAAAGGCACTGGTCTTACACCCAGTGCCTTTCTCCTTTTTCCCCGTCGCTGTCGGCTCCAAGGGGGCAATTCAAAGAGCAGGAACTCCCTCACAGCCCTTTCCATTCTGGAAACGGTTCGAGCATGAAAAATCGACTTTGTCGAACGCAGCAAGCTGCTTTTTTCTTGCTCCTGTTCACTCGTTCCTGCTCCTCCCATGTGTTATCTGCTCCCCGAAAAGACCTCCCTTCTTCTTTCGAAGAAGGGCAGAACAAGCTCCAATTGCTTTGCAATTCGAACCTGTTCTGTTGCCATCCAAACCGGCTAAATTTCAGTTTTCGCTTTGCTACCTGAATTTCATCGCCGATTCGAATGGCATTTGCCACTCTCTTTGAGAGTAGCAAAACATCTTCTTGCGAAGATGCAAAACACTAAAACAGAAGGAGGTAATCTTGTTGGCCAGAGGTCAAAAGAAGCAATACGTCAAAAAACTAACAACGAAAGACGAAGAGATGCTGCGGGCGTTTCGTAATTGTGGCAGGCTTTCTAGCAAGCACTTAAAAAGTGAATTAACAATGGCTGACAAACGAGTTCTTAACTTTCAACGAGATGGCTACTTGGAGCATGGCAGACTATTGAATCCAAAGACGAGAGAAATGGAATCTGTTTTTCAGTTGACAGACAAGGGACGAGGACTTGTTGATGCACAATTGAATTTGTCGCACTTCTACAAAAGTGTAGGAGGACGTCACGATCTCGCTGTAGCTGACAAATACTTTTCTTTAAACCAGGAAGAGCAACACTCCTGGAGGACGGAGGGAGAGCTTAGAGAGGTGTTTCAAGCTCGTTTAGAGGAGCTTGGAGGCACTTATCAGGCTAAGGAAGTATCGGCTACGGATGGAGCTTATGTTGCTCGGGACGGTCGGACTATTTTGTTTGAGGTCGTAACGCGAAACTATGGGAAAGCCGAAATTCAAGCGAAAGAGAACTTCGCAACGTTGCTTGGTCTAGAACTTGAAATATCAAAAACTTAAGGAGGTGTTGTTCGATTGCTAAACCAAAAAGAAGAACAAAAACAACGTGCATTTGAGGAGCACAAAGATATTATTACTTGGGTATGGTGGATAGGGAAAGGATTAATGTTTAGGAGCCAGTTGATACGTCATTTCCAGTTGTTTGGGTATTCCAAACCAATAATTGAAGAAGCGATTCGGGATTTGATTCAGAGTGAGCTCCTCGAGGTTGTGCGTTTTGGAAATAGTCATGTTTTGAAGCTTAGAAAGTTTGGAATCTATATGGTTCTTGGAAAGGAGCCTGGCCAAGTTGGTTCTGTTCGAATTACGAGCAAAACGAAGTTTTTGCGAACTGCTTATTTAAGCGAGAGGATTTTGGGGGTTTTGGTTGAAGATCCATCAAATTTGAAGCGTGGAGTGGAGCACAATATTTCTATAATTAAACTGCTAATGTCGCATGTTGCTTTCGAAAAACAGTCTTATTTAATTCTAAAGTTAGCTAGCGAGAGGGATGTAAGGAATGAGAAGAAAGGTAAACTTCCTGTTCTTTCAGAATCTGCCACAAAGGAGATTGAAAGGCTGAGTATTGTCAGTGAATTTGCGGGAACTGGTAAACAACCAGAGGAAGCGAAAAGGATAAGAATTGAGAAACAAGTAAATTCTGAAATATTCAAGGAGGAAGTACTGAATCTTAACGGGATGCAATCCCGAGATATTTACTTTCGTTTTTCTGTACCTTCGGACAAGAAGGGATATGTTCTTGATTTGGATTTTTTGGATGTCAGTTCAAGCATGACTGAAAGACAATTAGAGAAAAAAATAAAAATGGCCTATTACTATATGGACGACCTCGTTAGTCCTGCTGTTCGTATCCAGATGAATGTGTTGGTGGCTGGAAGACGTCGAGCGTCTTATTTTGAGTCAAAAGTTGATAGAATCAGAGCGAAATTTTCCAATTCTAAAGAGCTGGCAGATTTCAGAATCAATGTTATCAACCTTAATCTCGAAGAGACACTTTTCGCTCGGATGACAATTTTAAATTGAAAGCAGCGGGCATTAATTTGTCCTGCTGCTTTTCGGGGTAATTTGATTTCATATTTAGTCATTAACTAATTCTTTCATACTCCCTCTGATAATCTAAAAGTGATTTTCAATTGGAACTTATCTAATAAAGTTAAATCCATTTGTTTCGATATCAATAGCTGTCATTATCTTCGGCCAACAAATATTCATAATGTCGAGATTGTGAGAAGGTTGAATGCAGCCTTCTCTCCTGCTCCATTCAACCAACAAACAAAAGGACACACGATGCACCCTACAGCTCCTTATATCTCATTGAGTACGTACATATTCCATACAAATACCCCCGAGATGCTAGTCTATTTAATAGCTCACTACTGTATTTGTACAGTATAAGACCAAAAAAGTAGTATGAGTTATTAATTAGATTTTTATATCCTCTACCCTCTGGATGAATTCACGCAATCTTTGTAACTCGGAAAACTCTTCAGTTGTAAGTTCAAAAGAATTCTTTTGAACAATATCTGCCGTCTTGATCTTTGCTTGCAATTCGTAAAATATCTCGTCTCGATGATTGGCCGGTATAAAAAAAGAGGGGCCAGCCATTATCAGCTAACGATCCGCCCCCGACCTTATGCGTTTTCGATGATTTTGGACCAAAAAAGGATGACCGGTTGGGGCCACCCTTCGATATTTCCTTTATGTTACTTTCTTCCGAAAATTCTTCCGAAGAAAGACCCGGAATTTCTCTCATTCAATTCTTCTTTTGTAGCTGCTAATTCCTGTCTTAACGCTTCCATATCTTGCTTTAAAATTTCTATTTCATCTGCCCGTTTTTCGATACTTTCCATTCGTTCGTTCTGTCCGTTTTGTTGTTCTGACAATGTTTTTAGCACTTTGTCATGTCCGTCAAGCCGTTCGTTTTGACCGGTCAATTCCGTCATTGCCTGTCCCATTGTCTGCATTACAGTCAGTAGTGTATCCCGTGGCGTATCGCCTTCCATCGCCCTCCGCACATCCTCTACGGCTTCCTCGACTGTAATTGGAAAGCCCTTGTCTGCTAACATCTGCATTATTTGTGGCTTTTGGTAATGCTGTTCTCTGCATAACTTAATAAACTTCAAGACATCTATTGTCTCAGATTTATAATAAATCACGCTGCCTTGCTTCACCTTAGGGATATACACGCTAAAGTCTTCTACCCAATCGGCTACCGTACTCTTTGGTACGCCAACTGGGCTATGAAGATCCTTCTTTCGCAACAAATCCAACGTTCTCACCGTCTTTCGTTGTTCGTTCCTCGTTCGTCCGTTTATGTATCAACCGTTTTAACCGTTTACCGTCATTCGTTCCCCGTCCGTTCGTCTTAAAACAATCCATCCTAATCCAATTCGCTTTCCAGTCGTTCAAATCCTTCCTAATCACATTGTCCCGAAATTCATACACGTTATAAGCACAACCTCCACAATGCATCACAAGTCGTTCTACACTTACTCGCAGACTTAACTTAGGGCAAGCCCTTACATAGCGTCACAGGAGACCACAGACACCCGGTACTAACCCAATAAATACCATGTCCTGTTTATATGTAGTTCTGCAAGTGTCCCCTTGTAAGATTCGAAAATTGAACTACAAAACTCACAGAAAAGGAATGATTTATTGTGACAAGCACTAACACAAGCAAAATAGTTATTCAGGGAACGGGGAACTATGAACAAACACCGGCTGGATTATTTGATTATGTTCAATTGGAACTGATTTCTCATACCGAATATGTTGTCTATGTAAAACTCTTACAATTCTATAATCTGGATCTTGGCTATGCTTACCCAACAATCCCACAACTTATGTTTCATACGAATATAGCCAGTAAAGCCACCATCCACCGTAGCTTAAAAACTCTGGAAGATGTCGGACTAATCCAAAGGGCCAGGGGGAGTAGAGGTAATAATATCTATGAAGTCTACAAGCCATTAGATAAGGCGATATTATATAGTCGTGTTCCTGCCAAAGTTACGGAGCTTAAGGAAGTTGAAGCAAAGCTATTAAAAACGGCTGTATCCGACAAGGAACGATTTAAGAAATACAAGATGGATAGTCAAGAACAGCAGATAGATGCCTTGTGATTTGGTCATAAGGAAATACTGCATACCTACAGCCTTTCTTAACTTTGAAAGACACATAGGGCAAGGTCACATGATTAGGGATCTTCAAAATTGAATTCACTAGTACAATCGGGATGTATGGCATAGTTCAATAAAGTAGCTGCTATACACACTTACTTACTCATACTTACATAATCAAACTTAATTACTATGTTCTTAAAAGACCATACCATGAGTAAGTAAAGAACTCTGATTAGCTGTTAAAGAATGAAGAGAAGAAGTACAACGTTCAATTATTGAACTATACCCCCTGGCCCCCTTATGGCTTATAATTATCAGCTGTATTGGGGGATTTTTGTTATGGGCAATTCCTAGTAAGGCATATTGTTTTTAATTTGCTTTGCAATCTCAGCATTAATAAAAGCCATAATATAGTCATGAAGCATGCCCATATGAGGGTTCTGTAAATCTAAACTAACTTCATACTTCTCTTCAGGGGAAAAGCCATATAAATAATCGCCTAACTTTACAAACATATTCAAGTCATTGTCATCAAATTTAACTTGTCCATCCAAATATCTAAAAAAGTTGGTTTCTTCAAAAGTATAGTAAAGCATACAATTTATAATTGTGTTGGAAAAGACGTTTAACCTCCCTATCACTTCTATCTCCTTATCATTAGGCGACCTGCCTAAACAATATTCAAAAAGCTTTAATGGTTCTACTTCACGAATAAACTTTATTTTTTCAGTCCTCAATTGATACTCAAGTTCTCTTTTTCGCTGAAGATGTAGTTCAATCAATTTAAAAGCCCCATTTCTTTCAGTAGCTTGTTTCTTTCAGAATTAATATCCCCAATTGGTGCAGATTCGGGCCTTGTAGTTTTTTCACGCATGTTAAACCATTCAGGTACAGATTCAGTTTTTGCACGAATGGGAGTATATGACTTTCTCGGTTGTTTGGCTTTATCCTGTTTTCGTCTTTCTTGTAAATCTTGCATATGTGTTGATAACGCTGACATTAGGTAGCTTCTAAAATTACCTTGTCCAATCTTATTCTGTTCGTACATATCCGTAACTTTCCGTACAACTGCATTAAAACTGACTGTTGGTAAATCATCTTTTGTGATTGCCCGTAATTCATTGATTACCGTTCCGACATCTTCTATAACTACTTCTTTCACATCTTGAATGCCATTTTTATGTACATGCGGACTTGTTCGCTTATCATCATCATCAGTAATATTGGTAGAACTATTAATGATAGGGCTATTAATGATAGTACCCGATTTTACCGTGCCCGATTTTACCGTACCCGAAGAAATGGGGTA
>NZ_JBBOTP010000005.1:0-14076 GCF_038005665.1 Sporosarcina sp. FSL K6-5500 | reverse complement strand
TGTTTTTCATAAAGTGGACGTAATTTTTCAGCTGTCAGTGCGATTACCTCACATCCACGGTCATCATATACAAAAAATATAATATCTTTCGTAGTATTCACAAAGAAAACATCAGGGTAGTAAACAGAATCACATCCAAATCTTGGTTTCATAGGTGGGAAATCTTCATTTAGCGAGGCTTTTAGTAATCCCTCCAAGTTTATATCGCTTACTTTGCACTGTAAGGAAAACTGTTGCATCTCATAATCTTCTTTCTCATCTTCTTCGAATGGATAAGGATATGTTTTGGATTGAAGTTTCTTTAAAATGTTTTTATCCCTCAAGTTCGGCTGATATACCTTTAATTTTGTTGTTTGCTGTTGTTTTTTCCACTTGTAGTTATTCGTGACAAGGATCAGATCATCATTTTGATCGAATAGCTCATCAAATATTTTGAATGTTTGTTTATATGCTGTACTGAACATTTCTAAATTGAGTTCACCGTTTTCCTTGAATTGATAGATTCCTTCCCCTAGTGAAAAGTGAATGCCAATATCCCATTGATAATAGACACTTGGGACTAATACTACAGTCGGGAACTTTTCATTTAAATAGTCTACGATTTTCATTTATTCATTCTTCCCTCTTTAATTAAAAAATATTTTAGTTCCTATTGATGAATTTGGCCCGATTGCGATATAGATACAATCGCTTATAAAGCAATCGCGCCCCATTGCAATACAATCTATTCAATATCCTGTATGTGATTTCCTTTCTCGTCTATCTGGAAAACTCCTCCTCGCTTAAATTTTCATCATTGCTAGAATAAATACAGCCATCTAGTCTAATTCCAATGGGTCTCTTCAATATCTAATACCTCCACAGTAAGAACTCTATTTAGCATTTCTTCAACAATCGCGCCCGATAATGGAATACGCTAATCCCAACAATTAAAAATTACTTCTCCGTTTATATTCGGTCCCCAATGTTTCGCATTTTTCAATTCAATCTCTGCTAAGTCATGAGAATTCGGGTTAAAGGGTTCATTTAGAAATGTGGTTTCTAAAACTGTATAGTATGTTCTCAATTCGGTCATTAAATCTTCATGATCTAAAAAATGCATTTGAAGTTCATTTTCATATGAAGCAATGGCAACGTGTGGGAAATGCTCATGAAGTAAAATGGATATTGTATTTTCATCTTTCTTTATATCCAAGCGAAAATAATTTAATGGATAACTGGGAGGAATATAGCCAATTACTTTGCCTTGAAGTTTCCTAGCAATTTCGTATCCTAACTTTTTGAATAGGTTTCCATCCATCTTATTTAAATCCATCTTGCTATTTGCCAGACCTGTAATATTCATTGGTAACCGCATTTATTATATCTCCTTCCCATAACCAATCTTCTAACTGTCATAGATTTAAACTCCATTTGAGTCAGAAAGGCTTTGCAACAATCTGACCCGATTGCAGCACAACTTTGTAAGACAAACGCGGGATAGCGGAATAGTAAATTATAATTTCGAACTACACCACGGACAGTATTCAATACTTATACTTGAAGAGCCACCATCGTGAATTATCAAACCGTAGCCGTTATTTTCATCATTGAAAACTATTAATTTATCAGGACATTCAAATGGATCGCTATGCATATCGCACTTGAAATTCGCATGGTAGTCCATATCATCACAACAGTGTTTTTTCATATGTTACTCCTTTTAAATGGCCTTATTAAATAATAGACGCAAATCCTTTTTAGAGACTAGCCCAATTCTGGCACAATAATTGTTCAACATCTGTGCCCGATTGCTTTATTGCTCGATTAAAGTTGCAATGTCTTTTTCAATCTCAAAAATTATATAATCCTCATCTTCCTCAACAAGTTCTTTTTCGTATCGAAACTCTTTGTCAATTATCATTTCAAAGTAATTCGTTTCGTTATTCAATTCAAAACTGGACATTGATCAAATCTGACATCACCAATGAAAATTGCTCTTATTTTTTTCATATTCTTTCCCCTTTCAGTCTATCTTTATTTATCTAGCTATTAAGTTTATATGGCTAAGTACTTTCTTTGTAATCGCGCTCGTTAACGGTACAACTTACTTTTTAATAATTGAATACACAAACCTACACATAAACCTTGCTCTTTATATCTAATCAGCATTTCAGTTAAATCAATGACTATTCCGTTATCCCGTAGTATTTTATCGAACTGAGAAAATGTTAAGTTTGAATGAACTTTTGCATCTTTTTCAGGAAAAGTCATTTTAAGCGTTTTATTAATCTCATCTAATTTATTGTTACGTTCTTTAGCAGTAGATGTAAAAGTCAATATCGTTTCAACAAAATCAATATCGATATTAGATAATCCCTTATTTCTTAACCAATCACCAGCAGTTTCAATTTCCATACTATTCCCCTCCTATGCCGCAAAATGGCCCGTTTATGAAAATTAAGCGCTGATCTTTCTTCAAGAAATGCGCCCGATAGTAAAGTAGTTTAAATGTTTGGCCTATGTAATTGTAAAAGCCGTAAAAATTCTCTTTTTGTATAGACATGTACTGTTGGCTTAGGAGTATTTTCTGTCGCAACTTCATCTTCTAGCTGTACATGATTTACATTTACTTTTCTAATAACATACATATTACCTTCGTACTCACCCTGCCGAAAATTATCCAATGCAACAAAATTATAAATTAAGTTAAATGTTTCAATATCCATTATTTCACTATCAATAAAATAATTAAATGTATTTATATTGAAATTATCCTCATTCATCAATTCGCCCCCTAATTCAACAAAGATACTTCTTGAAGTTCTGTAATTTAATTTGAAGTTTGTTCCGCAAAATGGCCCGATTGTTGAAGATTATCCGATCATTTTCACGATTGATTATCTACAACAAAGCGCAACATTCTTTTTGATACAGAAATAACATCTTCCTGATTAAAAATCATACAGGCTGTACCTCCACCATATTTCTCGTGTTCAAACTCGCCAAGGACTGTCACATATCCCTCTTCAAAAAAATAAATGAGTTCCCCATCATGTTCTTCAACAGCACTTAAATCGTTAAATAAATATGCTTTAAGTGGTCTGTCATAAAATCTCATTACACCACGTCCTCTACTTTGCTCTGTAAAATGGCCCGATTGCTGAATGACCTTGTATAAACCATGCAAACCAGGTTAACATAACGCCAGTTCACGGAAGTAGTTACCTCCATTACTTAATAAGAAAAGCTGCCATGAAAGGCAGCCGATTCTTCACTAAGCATGGATTATTTTTTCGACTCGGCTAATTCAATAAATAGCAAATTAATAAAGAAACCAAATCCTAATACAATAAATATGTGATTAGGCCATTTAAAAACTAAGATTAATATTGCCATTAAAACACATACCAAAAGCAGTTCTACATATTTGTGTAGTTTCTTTTTCTTCGTTTTTCCCACAAAATCAACTCATCCTTTATTTATTGTATTTACGTTTTTTTTGAAAGAGATCGTTTTCCTCTGTATCAATAAGTCTTATCATACTAAATGTTCCGTTTGTGCGATATTGAACGCAGTCGCCTTCTATGAGAAATAATACCCGATTTGTATGACGGGCATTATTTACCTATTTGCTGTATATTTACAATTTACATTGAATACTTTCCAAATATTACCTATACTGTGTATATCAAACAGAAGGAGATGAATACTTTGAAGAAATTTGTAAGTTTAGTAATGATTTTGTCTTTATTTTTCTGTACGTTATTTAACGGGAGTGCTAATGTCAGTGCAAGTAGTGTAGTTGTAAATGATGGTTATTTCGATGATAGAGCTGACTTCGTGGAGCAAGACAGTGGTTTGACTTTGATAGAAGAAGCAGAATACGAAGCAAATGCAGTACCTGTTATAATAGGTTTGATATTAAGAAAATTGGTAGTTGAAGCGGTTAAACAATACGGTAAACAGGTAGTTATAGATGCTGTCATGGAAGAGTTAGGCTTACCGAAGACTATTAGCGGTAAAAACCTCATAAAAAAACTTAAAAAAGTAGGTTTCGAAGAGGTTAGACAAAAAGGGAGTCATGTTACCATGAAAGGTCCTAACGGTAAAACTTTCCCCGTTCCTCTGCATGACGAAATAAAGAAAGGAACTTACGAAGACATAAAAAAACAAATTAAAAATTCCATTGCACCTTGATTTAAGAACATAGAAGACGTTGAAACACTATGTTTCAGCGTCTATTTTTTTCAAAAAACTCTTATGAATTTCATCTTGCAGTAAATTTTTTAACAAGGGAAATTTCGTTTAAATTTACATTACCAGTAACGCCCTGAAGTGAGCTATCGTTTTCCCCCCAATTAGGGTGTTGAGCTAAGTAATCAATATCAAAAATTAATTCCCAGCTTTTTTCTATTTCAACTTCAGATAGAGAGCTATCGTCTTTTTCAGTTTCTTCAAGATCAAAGTAAGATTTCATTAATACAATATGCCAAGCTTGAAAGTCTGAAAGAAGAATCCGATTTTCTGCTATATTAATTTTTAGTAAGACACCTTGTTCCCCACGGTTCAAGTGACCACTCTTTCTCAAGTCCGGCCTGTTTTTCCATAACCAAATCGGATATTCACTCTGATAATTCGGGATTTTTTCACTCATTTTCCCCATTAACCAATGATAGGCCTCAATAAACTCTGGCCAAATATATTCTTTATTTCCAGACAGATAACCTAGTTTTTTTACTTCTTCCCACTTTTGGAGGGATTGGATTGTCCAGTAAGTGCCTATGATAAACTTCCACCTTTGTCTTTTAATGTAGAATCCAATCTATATTTTTGTCTATTTCGTTCATATAAGCAACTGATAAGCAAGGGTTTTAATTTTTCATCTGTGATATTTAGAATCAGAAATAATAAAGTTGACATTGTCTTGGAAACAGGTTGGTAGGACTATCAATCTAAAAATAAGTCAGGCAATCGTACAATTTACATACATCCAATATACACAACAAGTAGACATAACAACTGTTCTCGGAAGTAGTTAACTTCATTACTCAATAAGAAAAACTATCCTGTAAAGGCAGCCGATTTTTAACTAAAGCACCCGTTAATTTAAAAACATTATTTTCTTTTTGGTAATTTTATTGGAAGGGCAAATATAACCGTTACTAACAGTCCTAAATACAAAGAGTATCTTAAAATTTCTTTAGTTGAATATCCCAATAAATAAGGCATACCTATTAAGATCATTACTATACCAATTACAAACAAAACAGTTCTTATTTTTTTAACCATGTATTTCCTCCTACTCTTATAATTAAAAATTCGACTTCATTTTAGGTATCACCTTTTTTTCACTAACTTGCCCCGTTAATTGAATAAGAAAAAGAATTAGCTATATGAGATCCAATCGTAAAAACATCGATTTGATCGCTGAACGGGTTTGTATAGTCCATACACAACAGGTTAACATAACACCACTTCTCGGCAGTTGATCCAGACAGACAACCCCTTGTAACGCCTCAGTTTCTCTCCTATGATCCTTCCCTTTCTTTATGCATGAAATATACATTGTTGAATTAACGGGCTTTCTGGTGAACGTCAGGCCTGTCTACCTGAATAATTATGCAGATTCACCTCAACGATGAGCAGATAAAAAACCCTCCCTGGAAAGTCATGGGGGGGTCATTCGAATTTATCCATAAAATCAACCAAAGCTAAATGTAAAATGTCCGATTTATTGAGACGTTCTGCTTCGCAAAACACATCAAAGCGCTCCCCGATGCTTTGATCAATCACAATGGTCTTTCGCGTTTTCTCTTCTTGTGGAAGCTGTTTAATTCGATCGTGAAGCGTTGGCTCCATTTCGATTGTTGGAGCTGATTCTTGCCATGACTTTAACATCTCTTTGATGGCCCGTATTTCGTTTTCAGTGAATTGCTCAAGAATAGCATGTGAATCTGTCGTGACTATTTTGGGAACCGGTTGTGAATGAGGTTTCTTTTCCGATGATTTGGATTTCACAAAGTCGAAAATGCTTTTATCAAGTGGTTCATCGCTGTCGCCAACGAAGGTCCACCCCCTCGGAGTTGCACTACTGTATTTATAGCCTGCTGCATTCAATGCGCTCGCAAGAGGATCCTTGCTAATGCCATCGATTTGCTTAGCTACATCTGATACATTACTGTCTTTTAATGCAGTAAGAATACTTCTAACTGTTGCTGTTTCATCCATTTTCATCTCCTATTCACCCTCGTTTCATTGTTTTAGCTTGTAGTTATTATTCCAGATGAAAGAGGTTTCACCTTCAAAACTTACCCAAAAAATAAAAAATCATTTTCGTAAACCATGAACACGTTTTAAAGGATTATTTAAGTGTTTGAATGATGTATCCAGCGTGTCAATAACAAGCTTTTCAATCCCTAACTGTCCACCTACTTTGAACAATTGTCCTTCATGTCCTAAAAACTGTTTAAACACCCCTTAGAAGTGTTCTAAAATAAATATGGTAGTTGTATTCATTTTGGTCCTTAAAACGCGTGTGCGAATCTTGTGGCTCCTTTAAATGATAGTTTAAGAGATTGGACAGGCTTTAATTGTTATCATTAGTCCCTTTTTTTCTAATAAAGCACTTTTGTATCTGGAGAAATAATACTTCGGGATTTTTTGATAGAAAAAGAGAAATCAATGTCACCTGATTTTTGAACACCACCACCACGCGCGTGTTTGTTGTTGTTTATTAATTACTTGATTACTAGTGATTACTAGTGATTACAGGGCTCTTTAAACCGTTGGTACGACTGGCTTTGTGAGGTCTAACTATTACCTTTTCGGTTCTAACTATTACCTTTTCGGTTCTAACTATTACCTTTTCGGTCTTTCAACTATTACCTTTTCGGTTCTAACTATTACCTTTTCGGTTCTAACTATTAAAATCCCTGTTTCTTTTAATAACATTGTTGTATCAGTAACTACACTGTGTTATATTAATTTTAAATATTAAAGGAAATTAAAATTTTAATATTACTAAGCATTTTAGTGAGTTATTAAAAAAAGAGGTGTTTTTAGTGAAGGATAGTTACATTGTTGCACAAGGAAATAATTTAGTAGAAGCCCGTCATAACAATCCCTTGTCTGCAAGAGAACTGAAAATAGTTCTTACAATGGTTTCGATGATTCAACCGACCGATGAAGACTTCAAAGATTATCGTATTTCCATAAAAGAATTCAGTGAAATGTTAGGTTTGACAGGAAGTACAAAGTACACAGAACTCAAAGAAATCACGAAAAATCTAATGTCTAAAAGTATTGAAATTCCACAAGACGATGGAGGATGGTTATTTGTTAATTGGATTTCAAGTGCAGAATATAAAAAGGGAGAAGGGATTATTGCATTATCATTTTCACCTAAACTAAAGCCTTATTTACTACAATTAAAGCAATATACTTCGTATCGACTAAGTAATATCTTATCTCTTAGCAGTTCATACTCTATTCGGTTATACGAACTTCTGAGAAAGTGGAGTTTTCTTGATAAGTGGGAAAGTTCCGTTGAAGAAATAAGAGAAAAATTGGGCGCAGTAACTAAATCCTATCTACTCTATGGAAATTTCAAAAACAAGATTTTACTACCTGCTATCAAAGAGGTGAACGAGCAAACTGATCTTTCTATTAGCTTTAAGGAAATTAAAAAAGGACGCAGCGTTGAACGAATTGAATTTACAATCAGACAGGCTCCTGAAAAAGAAGGTAAAATTCTAGAAAAAATAAAGAAATCAGAACCAGAGCAACCGAAAAAACAAACTGAAAATGAAGACATCCGAAAACGATTGAATGTTTTAGCGAAAGATTATAGCTTCAATCATATTTATTTTACTGAAATGTATGAAGGAGCATTATTTATTTGGAGCGACGATGCTGAAAAAGAATTGAGCATGCTCATTCATTACGTGAACGAAGAAGAAGGTGTGAAAAATCCGTTAGGTTTCATCAAAATAAAACTGCAGGAGTATGGGGAACTTTATCAAGAAGGATTGCCCGTGACGTTCGCTGATTTAAAACCAAGTCAACGAAGAACAGGGAGAGCTGAAAAAATTCCCGAGTGGTTCAAGAATAGAAATGAACCAAAAGAAGTTACAAAGGGAATCGATTCAAATATTGCAGAAGAGCGACAAAAATTACTGGATGAATTGGGAATTGAAGATGACAAATGATTCTTTTGGGGAAAGTCCCTACGGGTAAACAGAGAGAGGGCAAGCTACGGGTTTGGCATGCCATCCCGAAAAAAAGTTTTTGCTCGCCCTGTAAGGGGCAAGCTACGGGTTTGTATATACAAACCCTAAAACTTTGTTTTCTCTTGGTAGGAGTTTCCTACAACCTTTGCAAATTTTTTCAGCGTCTATTTTTTCAAAATAGACGCTGAAATTTGTTGTCGTTTCACTCGAATTTTAAAGCAAGAAAAAATAATAAGAGCAACCGCAGCAGTCGCCTTTTTTCTAGTGACATAAAACCCGAGTTCGGAATAAAAGTTAGAAAGAGCATAAGGGAAAACTGACCCCACTTCCGGTGTGGGACTAGGCGAAGCCTAGTGTTTTGATGGGCACAATTTCTTTGAATTTAGGAACGCTAGAGTGACAGCCATTTAACGACTTAGGAACGCTAGCGTGACAGATTAAATCAGTTATTATAAATCCGAATCGCATTTTTTTGCTTCAATTTTTCTTTTGATTCTTTGATCGAGATTTAATAAAAACTATAATAGAAACGAAAATTAAAACAACGAGCAAAATAATAATTGATGTAGCTATAACATCGCCGATATTCACGCTCACGTTACTTGCGTTACTTGCGTTACTTACGCTATTCACCTTATCCATATTGCCCTCCTATCAATTATATTATTTACTTTTTTTAATAAAGTAATTTTCCTGTCGCCAATTCCACAGCACAAGTATCATAATTTCCAAAATTGATACCATTTTTTATCCTTGGTAAGGGTTATTATTTCTTCTTGATCAGCAGCCATTTGTTTTTTACTTTCTTGGATTTCTCTTATAGCAGTCATTAATTTTCTGTCTCGTTCTTCTAATCTAGTATCTATATATTCTTGCTGTCTCTGCATGTGTTCAACCAATGACTGAATAACTTTGTTTTGTTCGTGCATGGCTTTATTCATGTCCTGTAAGGCTTCTCCAACATTAACAGTCATCTGTTCACCATCATCGTTCATGGTTATAGTCACAGGGTTGCCTGTATCTACTAAGGCTTTTTCGACTTGGTCTAAACTCTTTCCGTCATCATAGTGTTTCCTGATAGTAAGGACAATTGGAATCGACTCAGAAGCTATAAAATAGCTTTTTCCCTTCTTTTGAACATTTAAATGGTGTCCGTGATTCCTAATGTACCTTCGAATGGTTGCGTTTGGTATGTTTGTTTGTTTTTCAACCGCTAATACAGTTAGCCACTCAACGTCTTTGTTCATGCAGTCACCTCACCCCGTTCACCATCTAGTCATTATAGAGTAGTTCGCTATCTATCAAGGAAATCCTGCGGTCACGATCATGATTGCAGTCACGGATTCGTTCATGCGGTCAGGGCCAAATAAAAAAGACGGTCCATGACCGGTCTCCTGTTAATGAAAATTCATGATAGTAATTATTTCTGTTTATTTACAATTGCACATCTCTCATACAAATAGATTAATTTGACTGTATTTTTCTATTCACCTAATATACACCACTTGTTTACATAAGACCCGTTCACGGAAGATTTTCCGTTCGTTTTACAAGCGTGCTTGTAAGTGTTCTACCACCTTACGGTGAGGCCCAAGATTAGTCTTATCCGGCTATATCAGCATACCGATGGAAGGACTTTCACCTTCGAGACGATGAACCTTCTGGGAGTCGGGAGCTGTTATTACCTCAGTAACATTCTCCAACCTTTAACAGTTCATCTTGTACAGATTTACTGCACATGAAAAAAGGGTGGCAGATCGCCACCCTTTAATAATCCGAATCCCTATAAATGTCCTGGGCTTTCGAAACTTATTCCTTTGTCTCTTTCTTTCTAACCCCATAACCCACGAAAACCCCAATCAATAATGTAATCAAGAAATTACCATCAAAGTTTTTTGCAAATAAACTGATAACTAACCAAGCAACGAGTATTCCCGCTATTAAAGTAATCATGGTTTTAGACATTTACTATTACTCCTTTTTTATAAAGAATATTGTTAGTGAGTGAGTGAGATAATTTATTTTGCTGTTAAAAAAATACTTCACAATCTATCTCCGTTTGTTATAAAAAGACTGCTCGATTTTTTAAAAGAACTTTTACAATTTTAACATACTTCCTCTTAATACCTTAAAAAAAATTACATGGAAGATCCTAAAGGTCTTCGGAGCAAGCTCCTGCGGATTACGCCTCCGCTAGGGGCTCTGCTCGCCTACAACCCCATCAGAGGCTATAGATATATGGTGAAATACAAGATGACCGCTTAAAAGGCGATCGGCACAAAGAGGAAAACCAACCGTATGTACCCAATACTCAGACGGTTGGTTTTTTTATTCGGCGCCAAAAATTCTTAAAGACAAGTGCGCTCCCCCTAGCCACCACTACATTTATATTGATATGTATTTTATAAACCCTTTAACGTTAATACCAGTACACATACTTAGAATCGATTGTGTGCGTTTTCATGTGAGTTATAAAAAAACTGTCCAACAGCTAAATTATTGTTGGACAGTTTTTTATTAAGTTGTCGTTTAATGACAACTTATGCACCACTCTGCTGATTATACTCTGTGGACTTCGGACCATTGTTTTATCAATTTTGTTCGCGCTTTATCCGAATATTGCTGAACCTCGTATTTTAAATATATATTATAAGAATCTGTATCAATAGATTTCACGACTTTATAATATGTAACATCTGTTGGTTTTATGCTAAGTGTCGCTGCAGCTCCTAGAGTCCCAGCAACTCCTTTAAAAAAGTTAACAGGTATTTTCCCTATCATTGTAGCAGACAAACCACCTGACACCATTTTTCCAAACCAAGGAAAGATTTGACTGTGCACAACATCACTACTATATGTCGTATCTACATACTCCCATGTAAAAATAGGTCCATCAGATACAACTACATGAGTCGACACTTCTCCATCATCAGGAGTTATAGTCCAATCATACAATGTGGTCTCTGAATCAATTTGAGAAATAACCGGAACTTTAGCAATTTCTAGTGATGGAGTTCCAGTATCAGCAGTTCGATCAAATTTTTCCTGAGCTGGTTCTTTATAGATTTCGGCATTCCCAGTCAACGGACTGATTGATAAACTACCGATTGCTAATGTTGCTGACAATAAAATAAGTGCACTTTTCTTCAAAAACTCATCCCCTATCTTTCTTTTAGTTGCTAATATTGCTGGAACTATCTTTTTCTACATTTTTTGGTGCATCATTTCATCAGCTTTCAAATCTTAATATGAAAACTATTAAGACTTATTACTGTAGAATCAACCCTAATTTAAATTAACTACTAGTAAAAATCCAGATATCAACAAGGGTTTGTATCCACTCCATCCCATAACCACCACCTATCTCCAATAACTTTAAAGGATAAATGAGATTATATGACGAAATATTCCATATGGAATAAAAGAACGGAGAGATAGGGATGCATTTTGGAAAAGACTTTAAAAAGATTCGAAAAAATAGAACATACAGCCAAACAGAATTAGCGAGTGGTATTATTTCGCAAAGCACCTATTCTAAATTTGAAGCTGGAATAAGGGATGTAGATGCTCGCATCTATCTTCAGTTGCTTCATCGCTTGAATATTTCAGCGGAAGAGTTTGATTATGTTCGGAATGGCTATAGTTACGGACGAAAACAAAATCTTATTCATAAGTTTTTTTCGATAAATTACAATCATATGGAACACCTACAAAGTTTAAAGCGCCAAGCAGTCGTTTTTTTAGAAGAAGAAGAGTATGACCAGGATATAAAGAATGTCTACTTGATATGTGAGGCATTTATTCAACTACATAATACAAAAGATCTGGAGGTAGCTCAAAATATAGTGGAACCTATTTGGAGAAATGTATCGAAATTTGAACAATGGTATCTAAATGATATCCGTATTATCAATACTATTTTATTTTTATTTCCAGCAGACATTGCAATTAAGTTCACAGAAACAGTATTAGTAAGATTGAATTCATATAAAGACTTTCCGGATGCAGCAAGATTGAAGATAGCATTTAAGATTAATCTTTCCCTACTACTTATAAAAAATAAAGATTATGCAAGGGCATGTACAATTATTGTAGATTCACTTCAATGTGATCAAAGAGAAATGAATTATTCCGTTTTGGCGCTCCATTTTTCAAGAGAAGCCATTTGCAGAGCTAATACACAGAGGGAAGGATCAGCAGAACTATTAGAAAAAGCACGGCAGCTATTGTTACTTTATGATGATCAAGATTATTGGGAACGCATTCAGCAAGAATTTAATCATTATTCTTCTCTAGATATTAATACTACTGACATTTAGAAGATATCGATTTATGTACTAAAAACTCACCAATTAGAAATTTCGGGCTCTGTATAAATTTAAATCTGCATTCCAACCACAACAAGTTTACATAACGCCACTTCACGGAAGTAGATAACCCCATTACTCAATAAGAAAAAGCCACCCTGTGAAGGCAGCCGATTCTTAAACTAAAGCACCCGTTAGTTGAAGAAGAATTTTTTAGTCAGAGATAATGATTACATTTTCTGCAACTTGCTTTTGGTCAGTAGAATTTGGATTTTCAATTAAATCAAAGGATACTTTTTGACCTTGTTTAAGGAATATGAATCCATTCGGAAATCTTTCTTTATCAGGTAAAATCGAACTAAAATGAACAAAAACATGATTTCCATCCTCACCGTCAAGCATAATACGACCATAACCCTTTTCTTCTTTAAACCATTTAACAATTCCCTCTCGTTTCATATCTGTTCGACCTCCAATTCATTTTTTTTACTCAACTAAACTGCCCCGTTAGTTCAACAAGAAACTGGATTTGATCGCCGGACAGGCTTGTATAGTCCATACACAGCAGGTTAACATAACGCCAGTTCATGGAAGTAGTTAACTCCATTACCCAATAAGAAAAGCTGCCATGAAAGGCAGCCAATACTTTAAACTAAAGCACCCCTTTAGTTTCTTCTCTTTTGGCACGGATTAGTGTGCTTTTAGAAATCCCTGTAATTTCTTCTACTTGCGTATAGGAATTCGTTTCCAATAGCTGTAAAGCGTGTGCTACTTGCTTTTTAGTGAATTTTTTCGGTCTACCTTCACGGAACTCAGGATTCTGCTTCGCAATGGCTTTTCCCTCTGCTAATCGTTCAACGATCATATCCCTGTCAAATTCCGCAATGGCTGATAACATTCTTAAAATTAATCTACCCATTGATGTATCTTCTACAAGTCCCATATTTAATATGTGAACCTTGATTCCTTTTGAAAGCAATTCTTTGATTAGATTTACCCCATCTTCTGCCGACCTTGCGAAACGGTCTAGCTTTGTAACTACCAATGTATCCCCTTTTTTAAGCAATAATAGTAACTCTACAAATTGAGGACGATCCGATTTAGTTCCAGTGAATTTCTCGGAATAGATTTTGTCACAACCTTCATTTTCCAATGTCTGCAGCTGTAACTCTAAATCTTGTGATGCTGTACTTACGCGACCATAGCCATATTTCATATGTATTGCCCCTTTTTTGCTATCTACTTATGATGACTAGTTATGACACCACTTAATGCCTTGATATTACTGCATTCCGAAAACGGTGTCAATACTTAAAAGTTATGACACCTGAAATAGATAAAAAAGTCTTCCTTTCTAAATAAAAGAGAGACTTTTCGTAAATCTAACATATTTATATTGTGTTAGATTCGATGACGTCCATAAATCCTCCACAATCGCACCCTATTCTAGAATAGGTGAAATCAATTTGATGCTTATTGTTTTCTTGGATTTATTGAATACTTACATTCCTAATCCTTTTTCTATCCTTTCTCGGTCGACTTCATCTACCCAGTCATAA
>NZ_JBBOTP010000004.1:0-15337 GCF_038005665.1 Sporosarcina sp. FSL K6-5500 | reverse complement strand
AAATCAGGATTCTGCTTCGCAATTGCTTTACCCTCTGCTAATCGTTCAACTATCATATCCCTGTCAAATTCCGCAATGGCTGATAACATTCTTAAAATTAATCTGCCCATTGATGTATCCTCTACAAGCCCCATATTTAATATGTGAACCTTGATTCCTTTTGAAAGAAGTTCCTTTATTAAATTTACTCCATCTTCTGCGGATCTTGCAAAACGGTCTAGTTTAGTGACCACTAATGTATCGCCTTTTTTCAGCAATGAAAGTAACTCTACAAATTGGGGACGGTCTGCCTTTGTTCCTGTGAACTTTTCAGAGTAGATTTTGTCGCAACCTTCGCTTTCCAATGTCTGCAGCTGTAACTCTAAATCTTGTGACACTGTACTTACGCGACCATAACCATATTTCATATGTATTTGCCCCTTTTTTGCGGTTTATTTATGACACTTAGTTACGACACCGGTTAATACCTTGATAATACTGGATCCCGAAAACGGTGTCAATACCTAAAAGTTATGACACACAATAATAAAAAAAGTCTCTCTCTAAATGAAAGAAGGGCTTTTCGTAAATCGAACGTATTTACATTTTGCTAGACTCGTATTTTACATATACTTCTATTAGAAATAATACCCGATTTGTATGACGGGCATTATTTACCTATTTGCTGTATATTTACAATTTTCATTGAATACTTTCCAAACATTACCTATACTGTGTATATCAAACAGAAGGAGATGAATACTTTGAAGAAATTTGTAAGTTTAGTAATGATTTTGTCTTTATTTTTCTGTACGTTATTTAACGGGAATGCTAATGTCAGTGCAAGTAGTGTAGTTGTAAATGATGGTTATTTCGATGATAGAGCTGACTTCGTGGAGCAAGACAGTGGTTTGACTTTGATAGAAGAAGCAGAATACGAAGCGAAAGCAGTACCTATTATAGTAGGTTTGATATTAAGAAAATTGGTAGTTGAAGCGGTTAAACAATACGGTAAACAGGTAGTTATAGATGCTGTCATGGAAGAGTTAGGTTTACCGAAGACTATTAGCGGTAAAAACCTCATAAAAAAGCTTAAAAAAGTAGGTTTCGAAGAGGTTAGACAAAAAGGGAGTCATGTTACCATGAAAGGTCCTAACGGTAAAACTTTCCCCGTTCCTCTGCATGACGAAATAAAGAAAGGAACTTACGAAGACATAAAAAAACAAATTAAAAATTCCATTGCACCTTGATTTAAGAACATAGAAGACGTTGAAACACTATGTTTCAGCGTCTATTTTTTTCAAAAAACTCTTATGAATTTCATCTTGCAGTAAATTTTTTAACAAGGGAAATTTCGTTTAAATTTACATTACCAGTAACGCCCTGAAGTGAGCTATCGTTTTCCCCCCAATTAGGGTGTTGAGCTAAGTAATCAATATCAAAAATTAATTCCCAGCTTTTTTCTATTTCAACTTCAGATAGAGAGCTATCGTCTTTTTCAGTTTCTTCAAGATCAAAGTAAGATTTCATTAATACAATATGCCAAGCTTGAAAGTCTGAAAGAAGAATCCGATTTTCTGCTATATTAATTTTTAGTAAGACACCTTGTTCCCCACGGTTCAAGTGACCACTCTTTCTCAAGTCCGGCCTATTTTTCCATAACCAAATCGGATATTCACTCTGATAATTCGGGATTTTTTCACTCATTTTCCCCATTAACCAATGATAGGCCTCAATAAACTCTGGCCAAATATATTCTTTATTTCCAGACAGATAACCTAGTTTTTTTACTTCTTCCCACTTTTGGAGGGATTGGATTGTCCAGTAAGTCCCTATGATAAACTTCCACCTTTGTCTTTTAATGTAGAATCCAATCTATATTTTTGTCTATTTCGTTCATATAAGCAACTGATAAGCAAGGGTTTTAATTTTTCATCTGTGATATTTAGAATCAGAAATAATAAAGTGACATTGTCTTGGAAACAGGTTGGTAGGACTATCAATCTAAAAATAAGTCAGGCAATCGTACAATTTACATACATTCAATATACACAACAAGTAGACATAACACCGATTCTCGGAAACGATACCCCATGACCACTTATAAACCCTCAGTTTATCCCCTATCGTACTTGGTGTTGGTTATGCATGAAATATACATCGTTGATTTAACGGGCTTTCTGGCAATCGCCAGGCTTGTCTAAATGAATAATTATGCAGGTTTACTTAGACGATAAGCAGACGAAAAACCCTCCCTTCAAAGTCAGAGCGGGGGGGGGGGTTCTAACAGATCACTCGTTTTTATTCGAATTTATCCATAAAATCAGCCAATGCTAAATGTAAAATATCCGATTTATTGAGACGTTCTCCTTCACAAAATACATCGAAGCGCTCCCCGATACTCTGATCAATCACAATGGTCTTTCGCGTTTTCTCTTCTTGTGGAAGCTGTTTAATACGCTCGTGCAACGTTGGCTCCATTTTGATTGCTGGAGCGGATTCTTGCCATGATTTTAACATCTCTTTGATAGCCTGCATTTCGTCCTCGGTGAATTGCCCATGAATAGCATGTGAATCTTTCGTGACGATCTTGGGAACCGGTTGTGAATGCGGTTTCTTGGCCGATGATTTGGATTTCACGAAGTCGAAAATGCTTTTATCAAGTGGTTCATCGTTGTCGCCAACGAAGGTCCACCCCCTCGGAGTGGCACTACTGTATTTATAGCCTGCTGCATTCAGCGCGCTCGCAAGAGGATCCTTGCTAATGCCATCGATTTGCTTAGCTACATCCGATACATTACTGTCTTTTAATGCAGTAAGAATACTTCTAACTGTTGCTGTTTCATCCATTTTCATCTCCTATTCACCCTCGTTTCATTGTTTTAGCTTGTAGTTATTATTCCAGATGAAAGAGGTTTCACCTTCAAAATTTACCCGAAAAATAAAAAATTATCTTCGTTAACCATGAACACGTTTTAAAGGATTATTAAGTGTTTGAATGATGTATCCAGCGTGTCAATAACAAGCTTTTCAATCCCTAACTGTCCACCTTCTTTGAACAATTGTCCTTTATGTCCTAAAAACTGTTTAAATACCCCTTAGAAGTGTTCTAAAATAAATATGGTAGTTGTATTCATTTTGGTCCTTAAAACGCGTGTACAGAACTTGTGGCTCCTTTAAATGATAGTTTAAGAGATTGGACAGGCTTTAATTGTTATCATTAGTCCCTTTTTTTCTAATAAAGCACTTTTGTATCTGGAGAAATAATACTTCGGGATTTTTTGATAGAAAAAGAGAAATCAATGTCACCTGATTTTTGAACACCACCACCACGCGCGTGTTTGTTGTTGTTTTAAGTACTTAATGTTTAAGATCTTTGTTTTAAGTGATTTAGAGGGCACTCAAAGTCTTGGTATGACTGGTCTCACGAGTTCGAAATGCCACACTTTCGGTCCCAAATGCCACACTTTCGGTCCCAAATGCCACACTTTCGGTCTTTGAAATGCCACACTTTCGGTCTCAAGTACCACACTTTCGGTCTTAAATACCACACTTTCGGTCTTAAATACCACAAACGCATTTTTTATGGGCATTGTATGTTTTAATTGAATATGTTACCTTTTTATTAAGGTTATGAGCCACAATTATAAAAAGGAGTGGTATATATGAATCAGAATTACATTGTTACGCAATCCAATAATTTGATTGAAGCGCGTCATAACAAGCCTTTAACCGCTAGAGAGCAAAAAATTGTTATGACTATGGTAAGTATGATTGAACCGTCTGATGATGATTTTAAGAATTACCGTATTTCCATACGAGAATTTAGTGAGATGTTGGGCTTGCAAGGGAGTGTGAAATACACGGAAATCAAAGAAATAACTAAAGAGTTAATGTCCAAATCCATTGAAATACCGCAAGCTGATGGTGGTTGGTTATTAGCTAATTGGATATCCAGTGCGAAATATATTAAAGGTGAAGGAATTATTGATTTATCATTTTCACCAGATTTAAAACCGTATATGTTGCAGTTGAAAAATCAATTTACCTCATACCAATTGAGCAATATTTTATCTCTTCACAGTACCTATTCTATTCGTTTATACGAACTTTTGAAAAAGTGGCAGCACTTGGGCAAATGGGAAAACACTATTGAAGAATTGAAGTTGAAATTTGGTGTGACAGAGGGTACATACAAGCGATACAACCATTTCAAAACGAGGGTTTTAACAAGAGCTATTGACGAGATGAATGAAAAGACAGATCTTCATATCGAATTTGAAGAAATTAAAAAAGGGCGTAGCGTAAATCGAATTAAATTCATGATAAAGCATTCGGCCGAAAAAGAAATTAAGCTATCAGCAATACCTGAAGAAACAAAGAAACCTGCTAAAAATGAAGATGTACGTACTCGTTTAAATGGTTTAGCAGACAAAAAACTTTACCAGTTCACTCAAAATTACTTTTCTCAATTGTATCAAGGGGCATTATTCATATGGGGTGACAAAGCTGAGAATGAACTAGCCATGATTATTGGGTATGTAAATGTAGAAAAGTCAGTGCAAAATCCACTTGGATTTATTAAGTCGCAAATTCAATTAGCGTGGGTAGCTCATGAACGTGGAGAAAATATAACGTTTGCTGATCTTCAACCAACCATAGAAAGAACAACTGGACGGGAAGAAGTTATTCCTGATTGGTTCAAAAAAAGTAGTAAAGTCAATGAGCTAAAAGAAGAAAAAGATGAAACTGATATTGCAGAAAGACGAGAGGCGTTACAGAAAGAATTAGAGGAAATGTAAAATAAAGTTCACGAATAACTACAGGCAAATTAATGAATTGATGAAAAACGAGAACAAAAGTTGATAGAAAAAAGGTTCGGGATTTAGAAGATATAGTTTAAAAGATAGGGTCTGAAACCAGACCCTTTGAGTATTTTTGTGTACCCACAGTTTTGTTAGGCTTCGCCTAACTCCATATGGTACATGGGGACAAAAACTCCTTATACTCTTTTCTAACTTTTTTCGGAATTCGAGCTTTATTTTAACCCTTGCTAAAAAGGGAAAAGGTTACAAATGTTTTTATGTTACTAGAAAAAAGGGCGACTGCTGCGGTTGCCCTTTTTTTTTGCAACTGTTCATTTTAAATTTCGAGTGAAACGACAACAGATTTCAGAGGATATTTTGAAAAAATAAAATCTGGAAAACTGTAAAGGTCGTAGGAAAATTCCTACCAGGTGAAAACGAAGTTTTTGGGGTGTGTGGTCACACACCCGTAGCCTGCCCTCTCCCTAAAATTTTTATTTGTCCATGTAGGAAATCCATGCGTTTCTTTATAGATACGAAAACAATTAAAGGTAAAATAAAGAGATGGCAAGCTACGGGTTTGGCATGCAATCCCGAAAAAAAGTTGTAGCTCGCCCTGTGAGGGCAAGCTACGGGTTTGTATATACAAACCCTAAAACTTTGTTTTCTCTTGGTAGGAGTTTCCTACAACCTTTACAAACTTTTTCAGCGTCTATTTTTTCAAAATGTCCTCTGAAATTTGCTGTCGTTTCACTCGAATTTAAAAACGGGAAAAATAAAAAGAGCAACCGCTGCGGTTGCTCTTTTTAACTAATAACTTTTAAAAAAATTAATCATTACGTAATTTAGCAATGGTTAAAATAAAATCCGAATTCGAAAAAAAAAGTTAGAAAGAGCATAAGGGAAAACTGACCCCACTTCTGGTGTGGGACTAGGCGAAGCCTAGTGTTTTGATGGGCACAAGTTTTTTTGATTTAGGAACGCTAGAGTGACAGTCATTTAACGATTTAGGAACGCTAGCGTGACAGATTAAATCAGTTATTATAAATCCGAATCGCATTTTTTTGCTTCAATTTTTCTTTTGATTCTTTGATCGAGATTTAATAAAAACTATAATAGAAATGAAAATTAAAACAACGAGCAAAATAATAATTGATGTAGCTATAACATCACCGATATTCACGCTCACGTTACTTGAGTTACTTACGCTATTCACCTTATCCATATTGCCCTCCTATCAATTATATTATTTACTTTTTTTAATAAAGTAATTATCCTGTCGCCAATTCCACAGCACAAGTATCATTATTTCCAAAACTGATACCATTTTTTATCCTTGGCAAGGGTTATTATTTCTTCTTGATCAGCAGCCATTTGTTTTTTACTTTCTTGGATTTCTCTTATAGCAGTCATTAATTTTCTGTCTCGTTCTTCTAATCTAGTATCTATATATACTTGCTGTCTCTGCATGTGTTCAACCAATGACTGAATAACTTTATTTTGTTCGTGCATGGCTTTATTCATGTCCTGTAAGGCTTCTCCAACATTCACAGTCATCTGTTCACCATTATCATTCATAGTTATAGTCACAGGGTTGCCTGTATCTACTAAGGCTTTTTCGACTTGGTCCAAACTCTTTCCGTCATCATAGTTTTTCCTGATAGTAAGGACAATTGGAATCGACTCAGAAGCTATAAAATAGCTTTTCCCCTTCTTTTGAACATTTAGATGGTGTCCGTGATTCCTAATGTATCTTCGAATGGTTGCGTTTGGTATGTTTGTTTGTTTCTCAACCGCTAATACAGTTAGCCATTCAATATCTTTGTTCATGCAGTCACCTCACCCCGTTCATCATCTAGTCATTATAGAGTAGTTCGCTATCTATCAAGGATATCCTGCGGTCACGGTCATGATTGCAGTCGCGGATTCGTTCATGCGGTCACGGCCAAATAAAAAAGACCGTCCATGACCGGTCTCCTGTTTGTTCAACTAACGCGTCCTATTGCTTTACAAGATATAAATCGCAACGAACAAAACAAATGCAGATCCAAGAAAATAATTAAAAGCATTTGCTTTTCGTTTCCGAAATTCAGTAATTCCCATCACAATAAACATTAGCCCCATTGATAGCAACATATAAGGCATGATTGTTCCGATATTCCCAGTTATCAAGCCATAACCTGATAATGCAATTGCCATAATCGTTAAAATGATTCTTAGTATTTTCATTTGTCATCACTCCGATTATCTGGTCCGTTTGCTGAACAACAGCTCGACAATTGATCTTTTAATACAATCATCGGAAAGTTCTTTTACAATTGCACATCTTTCATACAAATAGATTAATTTGACTGTATTCTTCTATTTACCAAATATACACCACTTGTTTACATAACACCCGTTCATGGAAGTATTTAGCTCTATTTCAATAAGAATCGGCTGCCCTGTAAAGGCAGCCAATACTTCCACTAAAGTACCCGTCAATTGAACAAGCACCATCTAGATAAAAAAGACAAAAAACAGGGGTTTATTTTAGTTCAGAACCTAAAAACAAAAAAAGTCCCCGAAATGGGCATCTTTTTTTGCCTACATCTCATTAGCTTCCCTCCTGAAGCTCTTATTTTCATTTTTAAGCTGTTATAAAAATTTTCGAATACTAAAAATACACCAAGTGGATAAAACGTAAGAAAAGCCGTTTTAAATCGATTTAAAACGCATACCATTTGTTCTTCCTTCCCTAGTTTGTCTGTTGCCCTTAGATGCGAAAATGCCCTAAAACACATGTGCAGGATAAATCCTCTCGGTTTCGGACATTTAAATCTTTATCCCACCTAAGTACACATCAATGACTTCCACCCGTTCATGACCAACTTCTTTTGTAACAATTTCTGCAGCTTGCAATTTGGAATAGCCTTTCTCCATTTCTTGCTGTACTCGGTCCTGGACATAGTTGTAACGTAACCCGTGATAGGTTAATGCATTGGCCACTCCCTCATACATCCGCGTTTCTTGACCTTCGACCGTTTCGAATTGCCCCCGATTATTTTGCAGGAACTTCTCGACTCGATTCACTGCTGCATGCGTCTTCTCTCCAGGACGAATAAACAGCCGGTCACCTCTTGGAACGTCCTGAATTCTGCTTTCCATCACCTGCCGACCTTGAGCAGACAACGGAACTTGTCGCCATTTCCCATTTTTCGCTTCATTCTTCACTTGATAAACCCCAGATCTCAACGCTTGCTCTACTTGCGACCTACTCATTGCGACGGCTTCCGTCACCCTCAATCCCATGGTCCTTGCCAGCTGCATGACGTCCCGCACGTCGGCTGCTGTTTGAGTGCCCCTCCCATCGTCTTCAGCCCTTTCTCGAGCGAACTGCTGCATGTCGTTATATTCACGCTCTGTCCAAGCCCTATTGCCTTTTACTGCAGGTGTTTTGTCTAATACAATAGAAAATTCATTTTTCAAGCCTTTATTATCGGAAAGTTCATGTTTGACGTTCGGAATCATGTCATGCATGTAGCGAATTGCACCAAGGTCGTTTTTGAGCGTTTTTGGTGCGATCCCTTCTATTTGTCGGTGTTGGATATAGGCCACTACATGTTTATCTTGTAGATTTCGCAAGCTCTTTATCTTAAATTTCTCGTCTAAAAATCTGATAAAATTCCGACAACTGCTTTCGTATCTTGAACGAGTACCGAATGAGTTTGCTCTTGTATGTCGATAAATTTTCCTCATCTGTGCCATGATCGGTGACGATCCTTTTGTCATGTTCCCATCTCCCTTTTTAAAAAAGTGCATAGCTCACACGTTGGCATTTTCGGGCATCCTCAGGACTTCCTCAAATGCCGAAGGCTAAAACAAAAACATAAACCCTGTGCCAACGGTATTTAGGGGTCTGTTTTTGGTTTTTGAGCACTGCTTTCTCTTTGCCCGAATTGCACTTCAGATTTTTATCACTTCGTTCAAAATCTGTGTCGTGCGCATTTGGCTGACGCCAAATAGCGGGCAAAGAGAAAGCTGGACCTCGTATCCAATTGTAGTTGTGAGTATTGAATGGAACATCCCCTAACGGGTTGGCTTTGCCACGTTCCAGTAAACTGCCATCAGGCGAGCATGTCGCTCAGGTCTTCGACCACGTTCACTTCCTGCCGGTATTTATTAACCGCTCCAAGCGTAGCGATCGGCTCTATTCGTCGGCCCGCATTACGAATGCTTATACGCGCATTAACGTCCATCTTGTTTGCGACAAAGTCGCAAGGCAGCCTAATATCTGCTGACTGCCTTCCATGAGAGCAAAATCATTTCACTTCGCCCTAATTGTTCAGCCCCACGTTCCATTTACGTAATATCTAAACCATTCGCCGTTTGCGAAATGAACGTTTAGACATTTGTTTGGAACATCCTTTTCAACTTTTACGATTTCCTCTCGTCCATACTTTTTATGTTCTTCTGAACCCATTGCATTTACATGCCGTTTGTAGACCTCTTCAAATAATTTTTGTTCATTCTCCATTAGTTTAGCTAGCATATTTCCTCTCTCCTTTTCGAGTTTTGTACCCAATTTGAGCACTCCATTTTTATGATTTGTTGTACTTTACTACAAAATGCAGCAATTGATAACACTTGTTTTGGACGCAAAAAGACCTTTGGTATCTGATTTTTTCCGTAGCAAAATAGGAGTCTAGTTTGCTTACGCTACAATCAGCCCAAAGGCCTGTCATTAGTTATCACCGCCGAGTCCCGCGTGGGTCTGGCATTAAAAGTTAAAGTAAGTTTATATGCTATAAGTCTATCATTTACATTCGGTGTTTTCAAATATTTCATTGATTTTTTTGTTATATTCCATTTCTTTTTCTTTGAGACCATTTTCTTTCAAGTTAGATATTGATAAAATTTAGCTCCAGTTTCCCGCCGTCCATTTTGTAAACCTCATCACAAAGCAAGGATATATCTTCGGGATTATGACTCGCCAAAAGAATCGTTATGCCTTGCCTTTTAAAATTAAGAATCATTTCCCGCATGTCCGATACACCGGATTCATCCAATCCATTCATCGGTTCATCCAATAATAATAATTTTGGATTTTCCATGATAGCTTGGGCAATTCCAAGCCTTTGTCGCATTCCCAATGAATACTTACGAACTGGGCCTTTATCATTAGAATCTAGACCAACCAACTTCAGAACATTTTCGATAGCCTCATCATCAATCTGATTTTGAATCGAGGCGAGTATCTTTAAGTTGCGAAAACCTGAATAATGTGAGAGAAATCCGGGCGTATCTAAAAGCGCACCAAATGATTTAGGGAAATTCCCTTTTCCAATAATGTCATCAAACACCTTAACGGTTCCCCCACTCGGAACGAATAGTCCCGCAATCGTCTTGAATAGTAGACTTTTACCTGACCCATTTCGACCGATGATACCGTAAACACCAGGCTTATCAATAATTAGGGTTACATTTTTCAGCAGCTCACGGCCTTTAATTTTTTTAGACAAATTTTGAATATTGAGTATTGTCGTCATTCATACAACCCCCTTCATATCAAACACCAACTATTTTTTCTTTTAGGTTAGTAAAAAGTAAAAAAAGCAAACCATAAGACAATACGATGCAAAGAAGAATCATGCTGTTGGACCAACCAAAGGAGATTTCCTTCATTTCCCTGAAAGCCAGCAAGCAATATGTTAGTGGCAGCCACTTTAATAGTGATGGAAATAAATAACCAATGGTAGCCGATGAAATCATACTGATGATTATCAATAACAACGCGAAGCCAGTATTGTTCACTAAAAACGAGAAAATTGTATGTAAAATGAGTAACAACAACAACGTAAATATAAATAGTGTTAATTGATTCAATACCAATAACCATCCATTTGTATTCTGGAACAGAGATAATCCGATGTTACCTGAAGCTACTATTTCACTAGGAAACAGTAAAATAGTAATACCTGTCACCCCAAAGCCGATCACTATACTGAAAACGATAATTACGAATGTGGAAATGAACATACTATGAAACCAACGACTATAACTTTTCATCCTCAAAATTATGTAAGTAGGACGTTCATTCACCTCACGGAGAATGAACGAGCTAAGAATTAGTAGGATAGGAAATAAAATCAATAACCATCGTAATAAGTCGAATTGTAAATTCAACGGCATATAAAACATGAATACAATTTTATTTACATATCCATTCGGTATGAGATCGCCATATGAAGAGTTAACAAGAAATACATTCAGAACAAAAACTCCACATATACATAGTAAATACACAGGTTTTAAAAAAGAAAATAGATAGTAGGTAACCAATTTTGTCAACATTATTTTCTCTCACCAACATACATGTCTTTTTTGTCAATCAGGAAAAAACCAATCACATAAAAGAGAAAAATCAATCCTACCCAATATAGAATAATTTCGAAAGGGTAATCTCCTACCACAGGGGAGAAGTCGTATGTATATTGAAAAATATTGATGTGTTTATAAAATAAATATGTAGATATTTGATTTATATGAGAAAGTACCACACCAATACTCAGGATGTTGAAAACAAATACAATCATAATGGAAAATAAGAGCCGTCCTGATAACAAATAACTTATGTAAAAAAATATCCCATGAAAAAATAAAAACAACCATAAAAGAATGACTGACATGGTGGTTAAGAAAATTGGAGATATTTTTGTCAACAATTCCGTGTGATAGGTGTAGTAATTCAGGCTATAATTACTCCATTGGTTATTAAAATCCAACACGAACACGGATTGAAGTAACATAATGGCAACGAGCAACAGGCAAAAATACGTTACAGTCTTTGCCATCCACAATAGATTCGCATGATACCATTTTCGTTTTGTGCCAAATCGAATTAACAAATAGTTTTGCACGTTTCCCAGTGAAAACAACGACATTAAGATAATTAAAAATGCTGGTAGTATGAAGTAAAAAAGAGGATGGAACTCTGTGAGTTTCAGTAATAAATCATAGATGTTTCCTCCATTGCTCTTTGTCGAACTTAATAGATTGAAGAAATACAGCGTCAATACAAGAAAGATGAAAAGATAACTTTTCTTTGCAGAGTTGATCATCGCTACTTTTTTATTCTTTAAACTTCTCCTCAAACCTTGCTGCCCCTCCTATTAAAAATATTGCAATGCCACTCAAAACAAGCACTGTGCCATATAAAAAAGTTTGTCCAATAGATCCACTCAATAAATCAATATCATACAATGCCATTGCATTTAAACTCGGATGGATATTAGCCAATACCGTCGCAGAAATGATGAGATATATAAACGGTACGAAGATGGCAATATATTTATTTTGTATAATTGTAGATATCCCTAACCCCAAAGTAGCAAAAACGGTTCCGCAACAAAATAAAATCCCTATAATGATTAAAATCATCATTATTGGAGAACTCACACCGATACTGTGAAAAAACATTACAGATTCTAATCGTTCTCCAACTTTTAGCATCGGAACACCAAACAGTAGCTTGATAAGCAATAAAAAAGAAAAGGAGATAAATGGACCAATTGCGATGGCGACTCCACCAACCAGGGCATTCACAGCTAATCTTGTAATCATGTATTGACTTTTTTTCATGCGTAATTGTACATAATTATTGAACCCGGTCTGAATATCCGTTAGGTAGGAACTTGCGAATGGAATGCATGCAATAATCGGGAATGTGATTGCCAAAAAAGATGCCGTTCCTGAGTTATAGCCTTGTAAAAAGGTGTACATGATTGAAATGCCGCCACCCGTAATCCACTTAAAAGTTCCGAACATGCCTATAAACACCAACAAAGTGGAGGCCAACATTGTGATAAGTACAGCTTTTGATAAAAATGCTCTTCTAAGTTCTTCCCGGAGATACATCATTAACTTGACCACCTCAATTTTATCTTTTACAATCAATATTTTTGTTTATAAATACGTTGAATGACCTGAAAAATTGAAGCGTCTTATTGCATTAAATCACCAATTAACTTGGCGTCCATTCTCCCGATGTATCTACTGAATCCAGCGTACCTACAGCAGTAGATATATTCAAGTGAAGCTGTTTACCTATTAGAGAACTAGCATTCCCTTGGTAATCCATTGGAATTGTGGCACGAGTTGTGTAAGTACCACTAGTGGTAACATTACTATTCCCACTATTCTCAACCCACGAAACCAATTTCCCTCTCTGAATATATTTAACAAAGTTGTAAGCAGTTCCTGTGTTATCTTTAACCGCATTTGTAGACTCCAAATCATTTATAACCGGGACTTTTCCTCCATAGTCATGATATGTAGTTGCTGCGTTTGCAAAGGAACCAAGCCCTACAGTCAAAATACCAACTGCTACAATATTTGTAAAAACTTTATTTATTTTCTTCATCTTTTTTCTCCTTTCGATACTATCTCCATATCAATGAAGAGCATCCTATATATATTTTTTTAATTATCAGTCATTCAACAAATTCAATTTTGCCACATTTATCCTACTTTGTAAACAAATAAAATATTTGCTATAAAAATTAAAATTTCAATCGGACTATATTTTGGGGTCCCCTATTTAACCCGAAAATGCAATGTGTATTTTGTATACACAATCGGTTAACATAACACCAGTTCACGGAAGTCGTCATACCCCAGCTCCCCTTGGCCAAGTTCATACCTTCGGTTCGCAAAAGGACAAGTTGGTGAAGGAACATGAGACTACGCTTGTTGACAGGTACTCCAACTAGAGCGCGCTGAAAAATAAATTTTATTTAAAGTGATTTTGGATGATTTGAACAATTTCAATTAGCCCAATAAAAATGCTCCAAAATAATTGCGATTAATTTCGGAGCATTTTTCAAATCACTTCCCATAAATGTTTTACTTTTCAATAAAATGTTGATATGGTGTAAAATGTTAATAAAAAATCATAAAAATGGAAATGGAGTGTTTATTTTGATGAAAAAAGCTTTTATGTATCTTTTAGCTGTTACTTTATTTGTAACATACCTTCCTGTATCAAATGCAAACGCACAAGTACCTGTAAGCGAAGAGAAGAAAATTGATTTAATTAACGAGATTGTTCTTGATAACAATTTACATATCGAACAAATTGAATTAACTGATGAAATTGAAGCATATGTGCTACCTCTTGTACCATTAGTAGTTTCATTCATTGTCTCACAAGGCTTAAAGTCAGCGATTAAAAAATTCTCTAAAAATACTATTAAAAAGTATATTAAAGAACAAGAAAAGGTTGCAAAAGTAGCCGCAGAAGATTTAGGATATAAGCAGTTAAATGATATATCTCATGGCGCACGAGTTTATCAGCGCGTTAAAGGTTCTGGTCCAAAATACATTTCTAGAGATGTAGATTCGCATTCTGGTGGTTCATGGAAAGGCGCAACAACTATTAAAAATTTAGGTTCGCCAAACACTAGATCAGGAACTTATGATGTGGAATTGGAGTACATGAAAAAATGATAGAACGCTTAAAAAATTTTGGATTGGATCTTGAACATACAAGCATGACTCCGTTCTTTCAAGTCCAGGAAAGCCACAGAATAAGATTTGGCTCTGAAAAATTCGATTACAGTAACATCAAGCTATTACATGAAATCCTGCTTCGTGTGCTCGAACAGAATGAAACAATTGATGTTTCATTCACTATTGGAAATAAATTCGACGAAAATGAAAAAATAAGATACAAAAAAACAAGTCTGGGTAAGTTTTTTACGATTAAGAACTGGAAAGAAACAGTCATTTGGAATGATGATCTAGAATGTTATCTTGTTTTTGCTACAGTAAAGAATTTGAATAAAGAAGAAATCATTAATTACTGTAAAAAAGTGATTTCTGGCTTCACACAAACTTATATCATGTTTTATAATGACTCTAACCTTATTTATATTAATAGCGATGTACTTGATATTATTTCTATAAATAGCGAATATATCGCTGATTTAGAAAAAGCATATGATGGTATTTTTGATACTGAATATAAATCCTAATAATAGAAAAAGCCATGTAGTAATTCAGTTTAAATCTGAATTGCTACATGGTTTCTTAATTTCGTCTTCTTAGTTGTTGATCCTATAAGATAACCTTTTATAAACTCTCAGTTACCCTCTACGATTTTTCATTTTCTTTATCCATGAAAAGAACAGCCTGTCTAATCGAAACTCGCACGGTAACTAGCTGCATTTCTAAAAACGTCTTTAAGACCCCTAGAAATCTTCTAAAAAACAGATTGGTAGTCTACCAACCTAAAAATAAGTCAGTCAATCGCACAATCCAATATGCACAGCAAGTTGACATAACGCCCATTCACGGAAGTAGTTAACTCCATTACCCAATAAGAAAAGCTGCCATGAAAGGCAGTCAATACTTTAAACTAAAGCACCCCTTTAGTTTCTTCTCTTTTGGCACGGATTAGTGTGCTTTTAGAAATCCCTGTAATTTCTTCTACTTGCGTGTAGGAATTTGTTTTCAATAGTTGTAAAGCGTGTGCTACTTGCTTTTTAGTGAATTTCTTCGGCCTACCTTCACGG
>NZ_JBBOTP010000003.1:0-15745 GCF_038005665.1 Sporosarcina sp. FSL K6-5500 | reverse complement strand
GCAGCAGGCTATAAATACAGTAGTGCCACTCCGAGGGGGTGGACCTTCGTTGGCGACAACGATGAACCACTTGATAAAAGCATTTTCGACTTCGTGAAATCCAAATCATCGGCCAAGAAACCGCATTCACAACCGGTTCCCAAGATCGTCACGAAAGATTCACATGCTATTCATGGGCAATTCACCGAGGACGAAATGCTGGCCATCAAAGAGATGTTAAAATCATGGCAAGAATCAGCTCCAACAATCGAAATGGAGCCAACGCTTCACGATCGCATTAAACAGCTTCCACAAGAAGAGAAAACGCGAAAGACCATTGTAATTGATCAAAGCATCGGGGAGCGCTTTGATGTGTTTTGCGAAGCAGAACGTCTCAATAAATCGGACATTTTACATTTAGCGTTGGTTGATTTTATGGATAAATTCAAATGACCCCCCATGACTTTCCAGGGAGGGTTTTTTATCTGCTCATCGTTGAGGTGAATCTGCATAATAATTCAGGTAGACAGGCCTGACGTTCACCAGAAAGCCCGTTAACTCAACGATGTATATTTGATGCATACAGAAAACGAAGGACCGTAGGGGATGAACTGAGGGTTTATAAGGGGGTATGGAGTATGATCAACTGCCGAGAATTGGCGTTATGTCAACCTGGTGTGTATGAACTATACAAGATCGTTCAGTGATCGAATCGAGGGTTGTGGGGAGTTGTAATTTTTGTTAAAATCAGGTAAATAGTGCGGAGGAGATTTCATATGCGAAACCTATCTATATTCGGCATAGTTCTACCAGCAATAGTTTTATTAATACATATACTTTTTAACCTTCAAAACTATATGCCAGTTTTAATGGCTAACTTTTCAATAGCGATCTCCAGTCTTACCTTACTTTTAGCTATATTTTATTTACTTGATCATAGAAAGAATCCAACAACTAAAAAAGTGGATGTTATTGATAAATAAAATTTATTTTCTCTGATTACAAAGCAACTTTTACTTATTGGGTAATGGAGTTAACTACTAGTTTGTTATGTCTGATATTGGAGATGGCTATTATGAAAAAAGGAAGCATTGGAATGGCTTTATTTACAGGTCTATTTGTTGGGATTTTGGTTTTTTTATCCGAATATTTAATTCCTAACACAAGTCTTATTACCTCAGTGATAATTGCTGGATTATCTGCTTTAGTAGGTGGTTTGATAGGGAATAAATTATTTCCAAATAAATCGTAAAGAAATGTACTTAACGTAAAGGGGACTTTAGTTGAACAATCGGCTGCCTTTCATGGCAGTTTTTTTTTATTGAGTAACGGAGTCAATTACTTCCGTGACCTCGTATTATGTTAACTGTAGATTAGTATCTATATTAGAACTTTTTCGGTTATTTGAAATATAGTACATAATTTTATTATAATAATTGATTTTAATACAACAGGAGAAAAATTATTGTAAGTGAATTAAAGAACATTCATCGTTTGGAGGTGATAGTTAATTCTTACATAATTATTCAATGTTACATAAATGACACATTATTGATATATTAGTAATATACAAAAAACGAAATTTTCAACTTAGTAATCCTGGTAAATCGGAAAGTAGGCGAATTCATTAGATTATTAGCCCATATTTTATCATTTTAAACTATCGTCTACATCAATAATAATATATATCACTTATAAAATAGGACGGTGAAGTAATGAAAAAACAACAAATAATTTTTGTACCTGGAGTAATGGGAAGTGTATTGAAAGAGAAAAATAGAAAATTATGGCCAGATTATTCTATTACATCTACTAAATACGAGGATCTTAAAAATATAAATAATGAGCATATCTATGCTGAAAAACTTGAACCTATTACATATTTACCAATAATAAAGTTGTTAAAAACATATACACCAAACTTCATACCTTTTGCTTATGATTGGAGACAAAACAATTTAGATCATATCGATACATTATTTAATAAGCTTGATGATGAAGCTGATGAAATTATACTAGTTGCCCATAGTATGGGTGGGATTCTCAGTAAACTTATGATGAGTAAATACAATAATGATCCTAAAATCAAAAAAATCAAAAAGTTCATTACTTTAGGAACTCCTTGGAAAGGCTCCTTAGATGCATATAAAACATTAAAATACGGGAAAAAAATTCCGGATGGTGTAGGCCTTGCTTTAAATAAAAAAACAGCAAAAGAAATATCACCATATTTTCCTAGCTTATATCAATTGTTGCCTAATAATGATTATTTACTTGGAGCAACAGATTCTAATGGTAAAAGTATCTGTTGTTTCAATATAAATGGAAAAGCTTATTCTGATATCGATGATTTGTTCATAAATATATTACAAGAACAGTTTCAAGGTAATATGCATGTGTTTTCTTCAGTCTTCCAAGACTTTCGGGAACTACTGAAACAACCTCTTAATTCTGAAATACATCACTTTGAAATCGTAGGTGTCAGTAAGCCTACAATTACCAGTATTAACGAAGATGTTTTGAATGAGGCTACTGGTGAGTTTTACGATGGAGATGGAGTAGTGCCAACGTTTAGTGCTGCTTCGAGTCCATTTAAGCAATACTATATTAATAAAGTAAAACATGCCTCTCTAGTAAAAGATGCAGATGTTTTGGTGTTAATTAGAAAAATCCTTGAAGATAAAGTTCATGAAGATACTAAGAAAATATTTTCCGACCTAAAAAGTAAGCATTATAAAAAATTTAGTGGAAAGATTGTAAAAGTAGCATGTCCTGTTGAAGTATCCATACTAGATGAGGAAGGAACAGCAATATTTGGTTCACTCGATACTATTGATGAAGAGGGTATTAAAAATTTATTTTCAGATGGCCATAGATATGAAGAAATTGGAGAAACTACATATATAATTTTAGATGATGAAGAAGAACAAAATCCTGCTGTACAAACAATTCGAATACAGGCAACTGCTACAGGAACAACGAGTGTAGCAGTTGATGAGTATAAAGACGGTCAAAATATTAAACGAAATTCGTTTAAGACATTTGTGATTACACCGGATATTGAAGCAGAATTAACAATAAACACCAATTTGGAAAAAAACACCTTAATTTTAGATAACTGGAATACGGGCAAAGAGGTTTTAAAGTCTTCCACAACAAAAATAACAGAAAATATCAAACCTCCAAAAACTTTTTTAGATATAGATTCAAAAAATTCATATTCTCCATCTGAAGCAAAAGACTTAATAGTAAATTCAGACATTGAGATATCAATTAAAAAAATTGAAGTAGGTACGTTTGATATTGATGGTACTTTTGTCAAAGTAAATGATGAAATAATCATTTTAAATCAAGACGGAACTACGTCAGTACCTTTAAATGAAGGTTATAATCAACTTGAATACTTTAGTAAGGACATCTTAGGGACATATGAAACAGCTAATACGTTAGTTATTTATAAAATTTCAAATGAACTTGTTAAGTTAGATTTTGAATTCTTACCTCACCAATATTTAATTAATGTAAAGTGGAATAACATATACGACGATATATTATCAAAATTTGATATTGTATTACCAAAACTCGATTGGAAAATATCTAGCGAAGATAAAAAACTTGGAAATAGTGTTTCTTACTCGGGAAAAGTTCAATCCTTTAATCTAGTCTTCCAGGATATTTTCAAGTTAAATCACGAAATCAAATTGACTTTAGATGAAAATATAATTCAAAGTATCTTTGAAGGAACTGCTGAAAAAGGAAATTTAGAAGAACTTTTGAAAAACTTTTCTCTAGAAGAATATAAAATAAACTTCACTATTAATGGAAATAGTAGATTCACTAAGTTATCACATGAAAACATTAATAAATTCGAAGTATTGCGAATAACGAATGATTCATTAAGTATTACCATTCGTAAAGCACACCAATATGATTTATATTGGAACAATCTCTCTGAAGAACTATCGTTAAATAAATTAACAAAAGTAAAAATGGAATTTAAATTGCTCGATATAAATAAGAATGAAATAAAGTCTGTTAAATTAGGGTGTTTCGTACAAATAAGTATGGAGAACAGCACATTAGAATACACCCCTGAAACTTCTATTAATTTTGATAACCAACTCGGTAGCTATACTTTTGAACTTGATTTAACTTACATTAAAAAAATGTGTAATGATGGAGATGAATTTGAAATAATAATTTATGAAGAGGAGTCAAAAAATAGCATTAGGCATCAAAAAGTTCTTGTTCGAAAATAATGATTGGAGGATAAAGTAATGATAATTATTCAAATAAATATCATTACTTTATTCCTTTTATTACTAGTTGCATACGCATTAAATAAAATCAGTATTAATAATTTTTTTTATGATGTCTCTATAATTGTTAAAATCTATCTGTATTTTATCCCTTTGCTGATGGTAATTATAAATATAATACTTATGTTTTTTCTAAATAAATTATTTGGAATAGCGAGTATAGTATCATTCATTATTCTTCTTATTAATATTGGAGTAGTATTCCTTTTGGGAAAATATAATAGTTATAAATTCCTGGAGATACAAAAGAAGACCTACCCAGTTATAATTGCGGAATTATCATTAAATAAAAGTTTCAATCCAGAGAAGTCAATTATTGTTCATCTAAAGGAGAACTATGATTATAACGGTTTCGATATGTTGATTTTTAAAATAGACACGGTGCTAGATATTTACCAGAAAAAAGATCTCGCACAAAAGTTATCTCTAATATTAAACAACAAATTCAAAATAAAAATATACGGAAGAGGAGAAAAGCTTCTTTAAACTTTTACCGGGATTAATAAAGTGTGTTTAAAAAACTTCCGAATCTAACACAATGTAAATATGTTAGATTTGGAAAGTTGGACTGGTGGGGTAAATATTATCCTAGCCAGTCCCTTTTTTTATGCCTTCCTCTCCTTAATAAAATCCATTCATTTATTAAAACGCTGTCGCAGTCCTTACAGTAAGAAGTAAGTCAATTCTTCATCATCCTTATACTTTCCAAATTTACGGTTACAACGATGACAAGCCACATCTACTTTCTCCATAAACTTCATGAAATACCCCCCCTTTATTACTGGTATGTAAAACTATTATCGGGTATATTGGCCCGTTTATCAAGCTATTTAATTAAGCCTTAATACGTGAGTTGAGCAAGGAGGTGTAGTATTATTACTTACATGAGATGATGGAGATTTAGCGTTTCGAAATACCTATTAAAGTATAAGTAGACGGAAATATTCTAGGATTTTATCTCGTCTTTTTTGGAAGTATCTTCATAAAAAGAGAAATGGAGTTGGTATGAAAAATGCTTAAGTTCAAAAGTATACGAGCAAAGTTGATATTTGGATTTTCTGTTGTAGTTGTTTTAATTGTTTTATTAGGTGCTTATATTTTTTATACGTTAAATAGCACTAATAAATTTGTGGAAGAGATTTTAGAAAGAGAACTCCCACTTTTAATTGCAGATGAACAGTTGGCTATAGACATGGCAAATAGAATGGCTGCATCTCGAGGATTTATCTTAACTGGAGAAAGCAGTTATAAAGATTTATTTAATCAATACACAGAAGACAGTAAAATAAATCAAGAATCTACTATAAAAATAGGGACTACCGAAGAATTTAAAAATTTAATTGAAAGGACCGCTGAATGGCGTGAATTTATTGTTGAGAAAGTATTTACTGAATATGAGAACGGAAATAAAGAAGTAGCTTTAAGTAATCTTATGGAGTCGGATGATGAAGCCCGTGAATTGGTTGCTGCTTATCGCGAAGCAGCTACAAATCGTGAAAACCATATTATTAGTATGGAAGAAAAAGCGTTATCAAGTGGGGAAACAACATTACTTATTGTAAGCAGTGTAATCATTCTAGTTGTTCTTCTAAGTTTATTTGTCGCATTTATAACTGCGAATTCAATATCAAGGCCCCTTCGTGTCGTTATGAGTCGAATGGAGCTAATTGCTGATGGAGATTTAAGCAGTAAACCTTTAGAAACGAATTTGAAAGATGAAATTGGTCAATTAATTACATCGACAAATGAAATGAGCTTTAGTATTCATAATTTATTAGATGAAATTAATGGTGTTGCAGAAACTGTTTCTACCCAAAGTGAAGAGTTAACACAATCCGCAAATGAAGTAAAAGCAGGCACGGCTCAAATCGCAATGACAATGGAGGATCTAGCAACAGGTACAGAATCCCAAGCGAATAATGCGAGCAGTATGTCATCTGCAATGGAATCTTTTGTGGAAAAAGTGATGGATGCCAATGAAAATGGAACATACATACAACAATCCTCAAATTTAGTTCTTGAGATGACAAACCAGGGAAGCGAATTAATGGCATCTACTACGAAACAAATGGCTGTCATCGATCGAATTGTTCATGAGGCAGTTGTTAAAGTAGAAGGGTTGGACAAACACACTCAACAAATTTCGGAACTCGTTTCGGTTATTCAAGATATCTCTGGCCAAACAAATTTATTAGCACTCAATGCAGCGATTGAAGCAGCTCGTGCCGGAGAACAAGGTAAAGGATTTGCTGTCGTTGCAGACGAAGTGAAGAAACTTGCAGAACAATCATCTGCTTCGGTCTTAAACATTACAGGTATAGTAGATCGAATTCAAAGTGAAACTAGTTTAGTAAGTGGATCATTGCAAGAGGGTTATAAAGAAGTCGAAGAAGGAACAAGCCAAATTGAAATAACAGGTGAAACGTTTGGTAAAATAAGTTTAGCTGTTACGGAAATGGTCGATCGAATTCATATCATTTCTGCCAACTTGACAGATATTGCAGCAAATAGCCAAGAAATGAGTGCTTCAATAGAAGAAATAGCAGCAATCACAGAACAATCAGCAGCTGGAGTTGAAGAAACTTCTGCTTCATCAGAACAAGCGAGCAGTGCAATGGAAGAAGTGGCTAACAGCTCAAATGATCTAGCAACTTTAGCTGAAGAATTGAATAGGCTTGTGCAGCAATTTAAACTGTAAAACTTGTTAAAATAAAAATTGCATTGGTAGAGTTCTAGATTTTATTGTCTTATGAAATGGGGGAAAGAACTATGGTCGAACTTTATGATTACGATCCTGATGAAGAAGATTTTAAAAGAGAAATCGAATTCGAACAAGAATTAGATATGCCATATTCGGAACGTTCACCTTACGGTGCCGAAGATGCCGATGACTATGATGAGAACTATTAAACTAACCTGAATCTAACACAATACAAATATGTTAGATGTGAAAGAGTCGGCTACCTTTACAGGGTAGCCGACTCTTTTTGAGATACTTTCGTGAATGGTTGTTATGTCAACTAAATAAAAAAGGCTGCCTAGTTCTGGTTAGATTCCCAAGTATCATAATCTTTATCGTATTGATCAAGATTACCGTCTTTTTCATGATACTCTTCAATATCTGGACGTGAATCATAGTCCCAGCTACCATTTGAATCGTTAGGATGATTCCTGTCATTTGGATCGTTTGACATATTGGTTAATCTCCCTTCATTTTCTTCTGTAGTATAGCTTATGGGCTTAAATTTCTCCAAGTCCACCGCATTTATCACATTGTCCACCGTCACCGAAATCATAGCCGCTTCCGTTGCAATCTGGACACTTTTTCCCAAGTACTTTCTCCATAATTATCACCCCATTCTTTAGACGGAACTGTCAAAGTTATAGGATAATTATATCACTAACTCACCCTACAATACTACAAGGTTTTACTTTTTTCTTCCTAAATCACCAGGTATTAATTGAACATAGATAAGTGAATGAGTTATTTATAGGGTGTTAGAAAATCCAAGGTTATCTGAATAAATTTCTTAGTGTATGTTTTTCGCTTTTTGTTGGTAGGATTCCAATTAGGTGAGTGGTGTTTAAATGAATTTATTTTTTACTACACCTCCGAATCTAACACAATAGAAATATGTTAGATTCGCAAAAACAGCCTGATCCCTTGTGTAGCAAGGGATCAGGCTGTTTTTTAGTCGTGTATTTTTTTCATTGTTCATTTGAATCTAACTTAACTCATGTTACAATTGACTTAAGTTAGATTGGGGTTTGTACGTTCAAATGCATGAGGAAATAAAGTTTGATCATTTTATAGCTATGATCTGCCACAACCGCGCTCCTTAATGGCATACCCTTAATTATCAATGTATTTCTTTTTCAAGCTGTCTGAACCAATGCCACCAATTATCATTAAAACTAATGGCGAAAAACTTACTACACCTTTTGATAATCCTTCCAAAATCACAATGTTTGTACCAACAAAGTAATTCAATCCGAAAATGATTAGTTTTACTACTAACAGAAATACTCCTAACAAAAACACACTATCAAAAAACACTTTCCATTTTGGATATGCCAGTTTCTTACTATCTTGAATTACTTTTTCCTTCAATTCCTTGTCACTCCTCAACATTTCATCTATCGTAATACCGAATAAATCGCTCAAATCAATGATAACTTCGATACTTGGATAGTTCTTACCAGTTTCCCATTTTGAAACTGATTGACGACTAACATGAATTTTTTCAGCTAAATCAGTTTGTGACCAATCTCTTTTTTCTCGTTCTTTTTTTAATCTTTCACTGAAAATCATATAAGTCATCACCTTTCCTTATTTCCAGTATTGATGGAGTGTATAGCCAAAGTAAAGATAGTTGTAAGTGCATCAAGGTGCAACCTCTTGTTGCACCTCTTTAGTTCTCTGTTGTTAAGCAATCTGGCTCGATTGTCGAATTGTCAAAATCCAGCTTGTTTACGTAATTGTATCAAACTTTTTTATACGTTTTCGAACTGTATTTAAAATGATCAATCTTTATTTCAATGTCACATGAGGAGGTGTACTGAAAGCATGAAATTCGTTGAACCGATACGGGATCTTCACAAGATTAGCAGCATGAAAAAAATCCTTTTCGCGCAAAGCGAAAGGAACTATCTCCTATTTACGCTTGGCATCAATTCACCCTATCGCATTTCGGACTTAATTAGGGTGCAATTTAAGCATGTACTGGATCCTAAAAACAGTGTACGTTCGCATTTAGCACTGACTGAACAAAAGACAGGGAAGGAAAACAAGGTGGCTCTTTCTAAAGGGGTTAAAAAGGCGATTGAGGCGTATGCCGGCCAGCATTATGAGGGGGACTCGGAAGCTTACCTATTCAGGAGCCGGAAAGGGACGAATCAAGCGATTAGCCGGGTCCAGGCCTGGACCATTATAAGTGATGCAGCGAAAGAGTTAGGCATTGAAAACATCGGAACGCATTCCCTTCGGAAAACGTTCGGCTACCATCAGATAAAGAGAGGGACTAATATTACGCTCTTGATGAAGATGTTTAACCATAGCTCCGAGAGTGTTACGTTACGCTATATAGGCATCACACAGGACGATATGGATGCTGCTGTTCATGCTTTGGACCTTTAACTCAGAGTTTCCCTCCAAATTCAACAAACGGACCAGATTGTCGATTTGTACAATTGTGCACGTATTTCTTATAGCTGTTGTGCAAAATAACGCTTAAAATAAGCGCAAATTACCTCTTAAAGTGATACGCAGTGCTGGCGATAGTTGTATGTATCGTGTTCATTAAGTATTCGAAGTAAAAGTATTCCTGAGTCAGGGCGCGATTGTTGAAAACAATTTATCGGGAATCAGATTATTAAGGGGTGGGAAATATGAATAGATACAGCATTGCGAATACAACAAAAGAACAACGAGAAAAGTTTGTTGCTAATGCAGAGGCGATTAATTCATTAGGAGCTGAACCGTTAACAAAAGAAAATCGAGCGTTATTAAACAGATACGTTGATGGTGAAATCGAACTTGATGATTTGCGAAAAAAGATAATTGATAAGTATAAAAGATGAAATATAAGAGATTTTTTCTATAATTTTTTTTGTATCTCTTTTTATTTTGAGATGAAGGCAAGAAAAGTTGAGAAAGCCGAAGACTAAAAGAAAATCACATGATATGGAATTGTAAAAGTTTGAAAAATGTCCTTGAATTCTAACTATCACATTTTTGGTCCCAATCATCACAAGTTTCATTTCCGTGATATCACGCTTGTGATGAAGAAGTTTAACCATAGTTCCGAGAACGTTACGTTATGGCATATAGGAGTCACACAAGACGACATGGATGCTGCTGTTCAAGCTCTGGATCTTTATTATAAAAGATTACCGTAGGGGTCTAAGAACAGGTGTTATGACTACTAGAGGTGTATCGGGCCAATTCAATGAGGAGAATCATTCTAATAAAAAAGCACCCAGAAGGATGCTTTCATGAATCATATAAAACCTATAAAAAGGTATGTATAAGATCTAAACAATCAGTTACAACCTCTTGCGGTGCTTGCCCTTTTACATTAAATTGACGAGAACGCCAATCTAAACTTTTTACTTGGTCAGTCAAAACGACCCCTTCAATAGCCAAACCATCAGGTAAGGCTACTTCGAAGGGATATCCTTTCGCTTGTCGCGTAATCGGACAGACTACTGCGAATCCTGTGGCTTGATTAAAATCTTTCGGCGATAGAACAATTCCTGGACGGGTCCCAGCTTGTTCGTGTCCTGATTGTGGAGTAAAGTTCACATAAACAAGATCGCCACGGGCCGGTATTTGCATTACATTAATTCATTCCCTTCCACTTCTCCAAAATCGATTTCTGAATGACGATTTTCTGGACTGATTTTTGACAAAAGATCTTCTAACACTGGTTTTTTCTTTGTTGGTCTTAACGTTAACACTTGATTTCCCACACTCAATTCTATTTCCGAACCTTGATCAATAGATAGGGCTTCAGCGATACCCCTGGGAATACGAACTGCAAGGCTATTTCCCCACTTTTGCACCGTCGTCATTTGTATCACTCCTTGGTTTGGTTTAGGTTTATTGTTACCTTCCATTATAACCCCTCTTTTTCATTTTGTATATACGTAGTATATACAAAATGTTCTAAAACGATACTCACCAGATAAAAAATGCACTAATATTATATCAATGGAGTGTTCACGCAGCTAGGAAATCGTTGCCGTTATCACGTCTTCGTTTTTTATTTTCTATTCCATTTCGGACTGAAGGTGATCGCTTCCTAGAAGTGGCGTTATATCAACCTGGTGTGTATGGACTATACAAGCCTGTCCAGCGACCGAATCCAGTTTCTTGTTGAACTAACGGAGCAGGTTAGTTCAACAGGTAATAAGATTTTAGATTAGATAAAACTATGACTGGAGGGTGAAAATGAAAAGAATGATGTTAATGGTTTTAATCCTAATAGCAATTATTACTGCTGTAACTATTCCCTTTTTAAATAGAGCAGATTTTCACGGGAAAATAAAATTTTTAGAAGAAAGTAAATTTGTATTGTATCCAATTAAACTTGACCCTACAGAACAGTATGATGTTCCTGAAATTCACTTCTCTAAAGACACTGAAGTTACAGGGGAAATCAAGAGTATCGTGAATTTTAAAAATGGACAAGAAGTGAAATTGTGGGTAGAAGTTATCGAAGGACAGAAGGTTGCAAGCAAAATTAAGGTTATTAAAGAGTAAATTCTTCTTCAACTAACGGGTGCTTTAGTTGAACAATCGGCTGCCTTCACAGGGTGGCTTTTTCTTATTGAGTAATGGAGTTAACTACTTCCTTGAACGGACGTTATGTGAACCAGACATACACACTTAAAAAGGTCTATTTCTTGTAAGAGAAATAGACCTTTCTTAATTTGATGTTCTTCAACTAAAGCACCTCGTTAGTTGAAGAACGTCGTACATTAGTTTTCCGTTTCTTTTTCGTCTCTTTCTTTGATATATCTTTCGTACGCATCTTTCACCTTGTCATTACTATTAGGTGGTACTACTTGTTTATGGACCTCATTAATTAAAATAAACGACCTGAAGATGACTCCGACAATAATTGCACATAAGATGTAAATTCCAATAGGACCGAGGATTACCAAGATACCTAAAAGCCCAGCTAATAAAATGGATAACAATAACTTCAAAAAAATCCCCCTTAATCTGACTACCTGTATTCCACTTAAAGCCCCGATTGTTGAACACAATTCAAGAAACACTCTTAAACTAACCTGCTTCGTTAGTTTAAGAAGAACAGAGACGCTTATTAAACAATCGCGCCCGATAATTGAAGTATGACCTATTTACTCATTACTGCTTTGTTGGTTTAGATCATCAATTTTCTTTTCAATTCTATCGAGTTGCTGTTTTCGCTTATTGTTAGTACGGATCAACGACACAATCAAAGCTATAATTAGTATTGTAAAACCAAGTGAAAACAGCGTGAATAATATATCTCCAAAGTTAATAGTGCTGTTTGTTTTTTCTAAATTAATCTTTCTCTCCCCCTTTGCAACTTCTGTTAAATGACCCGATTGTTGAAGACAAGTTAAACAACACTATTGAACTAACCTGCTCCGTTAGTTCAACAAGAACAAGCAACTTTCAATAATTCTACACCGCTTTTTCACTTCTTTTTAAAAAAACGAGCAAAAAAACCTGGCTTTTCTTCTTCGAGCGCCGCAGCAACCTCCAGCTGTTTTTGTTCCATCGTTTCGGTTAGACCATGGATCAATTTCCGATCTCGCTGCTCAATGACATCTAGAAACTTCTTAGATAAATGCTCGGCTGCTCGTTCAACTGCTTCATCTGCAACCCGATTTATCAAATCATCTAATTCTTCTTTAGAAAACACGATTTTATCCTTACTTTCTTCAATAACGCCTAGCATCTTTTCAGCGTTTTTCTTATCATTAACTCTTGAAACGACTGCTTTTGCAGTGATTTCTAAGCTCTGTGTTTTTTCAATGATTTTTTGGAAGTCCGATAACGCTAAAATATCACGCTGATAATAGATTCTTTGATTTTTATCATTTCGAGAAAATTCATAGCCCTGTTCTTCAAGTTCAATTGCCCATCGTCGAAGTGTATTCGTATTTATATCTAGATTAAGGGCTAATTCCTTCGCAAACATTCCGTATTCAGCCATTCTGATCACCCCATCTATATCTTCAATTTTTACGTGTTAATCTCCTGTTATCTTGTGAAATGAATATCTAACGCCTTCACTTCGTTTCGTTGTTGGAATCCTGCGGTCCATTGAAACTAAAAAATGTTTCAATGGATCCTCGGATTTACATAAAAAAGCTCTGTTAGTGACTAGTCTTGATTCGTCTATTGACGTTTTTTATTTGGCCAGAAGGAAAATCCCCGGGAGGTGCGCCCTATTACTATTAAACCGATTTAATCTGTCACGCTAGCGTTCCTAAGTCGTTAAATGGCTGTCACTCTAGCGTTCCTAAATTCAAAAAACATGTGCCCATCAAAACACTAGGCTTCGCCTAGTCCCACACCAGAAGTGGGGCCAGTTTTCTCTTATGCTCTTTTCTAACTTTTTTTCCGAATTCCGGTTTTATGTCACTAGAAAAAAAGCGACTGCTGCGGTTGCTTTTTTTATTTTTCTTGCTTTAAAATTCGAGTGAAACGACAGCAAATTTCAGAGGACATTTTGAAAAAATAGACGCTGGAAAAATTTGCGAAGGTTGTAGGAAACTCCTACCAAGAGAAAACAAAGTTTTCGGGATGGCATGCCAAACCCGTAGCTTGCCCTCTCTCTGTTTACACGTAGGGACTTTCCCCAAAAGAATCATTTGTCATCTTCAATTCCCAATTCATCCAGTAATTTTTGTCGCTCTTCTGCAATATTTGAATCGATTCCCTTTGCAACTTCTTTTGGTTCATTTCTATTCTTGAACCACTCGGGAATTTTTTCGGCTCTCCCTGTTCTCCGTTGACTTGGTTTTAAATCAGCGAACGTCACTGGCAATCCTTCTTGATAAAGTTCTCCATACTCCTGCAGTTTTATTTTGATGAAACCTAACGGGTTTTTTACACCTTCTTCTTCGTTCACGTAACGAATGAGCATGCCCAATTCTTTTTCAGCATCATCGTCCCAAATAAATAGTGCTCCTTCATACATTTCAGTAAAATAAATATGATTGAAGCTATAATCGTTCGCTAAAGCATTCAATCGTTTTCGAATATCTTCATTTTCAGATTGTATTTTCGGTTGCACGGGTTTATTTTTTGGTTCAATTAACTTGATTTCTTTATCTGGAGCGTGTCGGATTGTAAATTCAATTCGTTCAACACTACGCCCTTTTTTGATTTCATTAAAACTTATTTGAACATCTGTTTTTTCATTTAATTCTACTAAGGCAGGCGAAAGAACTCTGTTTTTAAAATTTCCGTAAACCGAATACGATTTAACAGATTTCGCCCCTAGAAATCCCCTTAAATCATCGACCGAACACTCCCATTGACCAAGATGTTGCCATTTTTTCATAAGTTCATATAAGCGTATGGAATAGGTACTTTTCAAACTCAAAATATTACTTAATCTATAAGACGTAAATTGATTTTTCAACTGGAGTAAGTAAGGCTTTAACTTCGAATCAAAGGAAAATTCAACTGTACCTTCGTTGCTTCTATATCTCACAGATGAAGCCCATGTAGCGACAATCCAATCTTTTTTCCCGATAGGTATTTCAACAACCTTTGAAACCAATGTTTTTGAAATCTTTTTGATTTCCGAATAAGTGGATTCACCCTTTAAACCAATCATTTCAGCGAAATCCCTAACGCTTAATAAATATGTCTTCAAGTCATTGTCGGTCGGCTCAATCATGCTTATCATAGTTAAAACTACTTTTTGCTCATTCACACTAAGTGGATCTACATGATGAGCTTCCACCAATTCGTTTTTTTGTGTAACTAGATGATTTTCCACAAATAACTCCCCCAAACTATACTATTACTATTCATTTTTAGTGTATTAGCTAATATCAATATATACATCTTAAATCATTTAATCAAGTTACTATTACTTATTAATATTATTTGTAATAGTTAACACCGAATATGTAATAGTTAACACCAAATATGTAATAGTTAACACCAAATACGTAATAGTTGAACACCAAATATGTAATAGTTAACACCAAATATGTAATAGTTCGACCTCTCAAACCCAGTCATACCAAGGGCTTAGGGGGCCTCTAAATCACTTAAAACAAAGAACTTAAACATTAAGTACTTAAAACAACAACAAACACGCGCGTGGTGGTGGTGGTCAAAAATCAGGTGACATTCATTTCTCTTTTTCTATCAAAAAATCCCGAAGTATTATCTCTCCAGATACAAAAGTGTTTTATTAGAAAAAAAGGGACTAATGAGAACAATTAGAGCCTGTCCAATCTCTCAAACTATCATTTAAAGGAGCCACAAGCTCCGTACATGCGTTTTAAGGGCTGAAATGAGTATATCTATCATATTTATTTTAGAGCGCTTCTAAGGAGCATTTAAACAGTTTTTAGGACATCGAGGGAATTAATTCAAGAAAGAGCGCAGCTGGGGATTGAAAAGCATGTCATTGATAGGCTAGATCCATCATCCAAACACTTAAACAGTCTTTTAAAACGTTTCTATGATTTTCCAAGACAAATCTTTTTATATTTTGGGGGTAAATTTTGAAGGTGAAACCTCTTTCATCTGGAATAATAACTACAAGCTAAAACAATGAAATGAGGGTGAATAGGAGATGAAAATGGATGAAACAGCAACAATAAGAAGTATTCTTACTGCATTAAAAGACAGTAATGTATCGGATGTAGCTAAGCAAATCGATGGCATTAGCAAGGATCCTCTTGCGAGCGCATTGAAC
>NZ_JBBOTP010000002.1:0-56284 GCF_038005665.1 Sporosarcina sp. FSL K6-5500 | reverse complement strand
AATTAAGGATGCTAATGTCATCCCCCAACAAGAGCTGCAAGAGCGTTTAAATGAAATACCAAAAGACAAGGAAATTATTGTTTACTGTTGGGATGTCTGGTGTAACACTGCTGCCAAGGTGGCCAAGTATTTATTAGAAGATGGATATAATGTGAAAGAGTTGACGGGGGGGATTGCAGCATGGAAAGAAATGAACTTTCCTGTTTCAGACTCTTCTCAAGGCGTTAACATGTCTGATGGCTGTGGATGTTGACTCTGGTGCAAAATCAAAATTAAGGTGGAATTCGGTGGAAAAGGCGTTAAAACAGGAATAACTTTAGCAGCTAACTTCAGTATCTCGAATTCATCCAACCTTTACGAATACTTCGATAATAGTGGAACGCACTTTGCCTATAATTAAGTGAATATATGAAAACGGAGATAAAATATCTCCGTTTTTTTGTCTTTTTCTTATCTAAATCTATTTTCGATGTTTTTTAAAAAAACGTGAGAAGAAACCTGTTTTTTCTTCTTCGAATGCCACAGCAACCTCCAGCTGTTTTTGTTCCATCGTTTCGGTTAGATCATGGATCAACTTCCTATCTCGCTGCTCAATGACATCTAGAAACTTCTTAGATAAATGCTCGGCTGCTCGTTCAACTGCTTCATCTGCAACCCGATTTATCAAATCATCTAATTCCTCTTTAGAAAACACGATTTTATCCTTACTTTCTTCAATAACGCCTAGCATCATTTCAGCGTTTTTCTTATCATTAACCCTTGAAACGACTGCTTTTGCGGTGATTTCTAAGCTCTGTGTTTTTTCAATGATTTTTTTGAAGTCCGATAACGGGTGTTATGTCAACCGATCGTGCATTCTTCATGCATCCACGCCAAGTGCAAGAACAAGGATGTATGAGCCTAAAAACTTCTGAATTCGGAAGTAAACCTGGGTAACCACTGGTAAATCGTGATTTTTATCAGTTAACCTAAATAAATCGAGTTAACAAATACGTAGAGAAAATCAAACCTTCAAAAAAGTCTACAAACCTTTTTAAGGCTATTCAAGAAAAATCATATATAAATTAAGCAAAAAGCCTTTAAAGCGTTCAGAACGAAATCCGAAGCGCTCCAAGAGCTTTTTTTAGCCTTTACAGGGTTTTCTAACACCTTATAAATAAAGGGTCTATGAGGATCTTCCCCATCGACTGATGTTCAATAACTCATTCACTTATCTCTGTTCACTTAATAGGTCGAAAATAAGTTTCGTTACACTATTGATGGACTTAGCGTATAGAGAATGCGTTTTTCTATGTCGAAATGTGCTTAACGTATGTTTTCCGCGAAATGTAGGCTGTACCCCATTTAGAAGTTATTTAACTCATCCCAGGACAGCAACTTCTTCAATGGAATGCATGAGAGACATATGTTCTATTGGTGACGACATGATAATCAGAATTGTATAGGTTCCATATTTATCGCACTGATTGCCAAACTTTTCAATTGAGTGCGTGGAGTCAGTTACTATTTTTAATAAAAAATTGTGATCACCACTGATACGATGACACTCTTTAATATAAGGAGATGAACGGGCAAATTCAAGAAATGCAGGGCAATCTCTAGTTCGAAACAGTATATACGCTGCCGAACCTTTACCTATTTTTTCCGAAGAAATGATTGTACGATAACCCTCAATAATTCCATTTTCCTCCATTCTTCTGACTCTTTCCGTTACAGCAGGTTGGGAAAGACTCACAAATTTTCCTAGTTCCGTCATTGAAATTCTCGCTTGTTCCTGAAGATAAAACAGGATTTTTTTATCTATTTGGTCCATTTTTACTTCCTCCTTTAAATTTAAGGTTCTATATGCAAAATAAATAGTATTTCTTAGTAAATTGACCATAATTAATGGATTAAGCCATGTAAAATAGGTGATTTAACTAATATAATAAACTTGTCTTATTAAAGTAGCAAGACATTAAAATTCAGTTAGGAGAATGTTTATGAAAGTTTCATTGCAGAAAGCACATCGTTTATTTAAAGGAAACCTGCCGAGTTATTCAGCATCTGTTGAGGAGATTCGTGAGCATATAGAAGCTATTTTTGCCCAACTTCCTGTAGCAAGTGATTTGATTACAGAGGATGTAGACATTGATGGAATGAAAGGTGAATGGCAAATCGTACCAGAGTCGAAAGAAAACCGTGTGCTTTTATATTTACATGGTGGTGGGTTTATGTATGGAAGTATAGCTACACATCGAGGTGAATCCAGCGAATTAGGGAGGGTTGCTAAAGCTCGTACATTATCTATCAATTATCGTCTGGCACCAGAACATCCTTTTCCTGCTCAAATTGACGATGCGATGAAGGCTTACAGTTGGTTGCTGGATCAAGGATATCGGGCCAAAGATATCATTATTGCTGGTGACTCAGCAGGTGGTAATCTTACTGCAGCTCTTATGATGAGCATTCGGGATACCAAGACGCCCTTGCCAGCGGGTGGGGTAATGATTTCTCCATGGATTGATTTGGGACAAAACGGAGAAACATATATAACCAAAGAAAGTGTAGATCCGGTGAACACTAAGGAGGCAATCAAACAATTAGCTGATAATTATTTAAATGGTGTCTCACCGACCGTACCGTATGCCTCGCCTATTTACGGCGATTTGAGAGGATTGCCCCCGATTTACGTAATGGTGGGAGAAGCAGAAATTATGTTAAGCGAGTCATTAACTTTTGTAACACAAGCTGCATTGGCAGGAGTTGATATCCGTTTCAGCTCATGGCCTACTATGATTCATAACTGGTTGTGCTGCCATTCTTTTTTAGAAGAGGCAAAGGATGGGATAATAAGTGCAGGGACATTCATGAACGAATTGTACGAAAAACATTAATCATTTTGGAACAAAAATATAACTATGTTAGATTTACGAAAAGTCTCTCTTTTATTTAGAAAGGGAGACTTTTTTATTTATTATAGGTATCGTAAGCTTTAAGTTTTGATACCTGTTACCTACTGGGAGGCAAGGCCCCTGTCTCTTTTGGAGTTAATTTGCACCTGCTTTAAACGTTATTTTGCACATATCCAAATAAAAAGAGGTGGCAAACTCTACCTCTTAATCGCTTTTATCCAACAATCAGAGCCTATTTGTTTAAGTAAAATTTTTCATGAACTTTGGAACTAAAAATTGCATTTTTTTAGTGCCGGAGTCCCCTATAGACTTTCAGGATTCACTACATTGCTTTTATTTTAAGAACAAAAGGCTTGAAATATAAAATTTAGTCAGTTATGCTGATTATGTGTTAAACTGATTGTCACCGTAGGTGAACACTAAATATGGAGAAATGGAATCAATCATATGGCTTTTTACTTGGAAAGGTTGTTCAGCAAATGGAAACCAATTTCGCTGAGGGACTTGCACCATATGGCATTAATGCTAGACAATATGGAGTACTTTTATTTATAGAAGGAAACCCTTATTCTTCACAAAAAGATATTTCTGAAAACCTACAAATTGATCGGACGACAATGGTAAGTCATATCGATCATTTAGAAAATTCAGGGTTTGTGGAGAGAACAAGGAATCCTAATGATAGAAGGTCCTATAGCCTTTTGCTTACATCAAAAGGTAATGATGTATTAGAATCACGTTGGGAGTTTTTAATCAATACGGAATTAGAAGTTTTAGCACCTTTAAGTCATCAGGAAAGAAAATTGCTAAAGGATTTGCTCGTTAGAATTTGGAGTACATTACAATATGGGAGGTAACAAAATTATGCCCGCACTTGATTATTTTAATGCACGTTTGGAAGCAACAATTAGCCCTATGGATTATTTGAAATCAACACAAATGAATCCAGATAAATACTTTTTGATTGATGTTAGAAACGGCCCAATTCATGTAAGAAGTTTAACAATTAAGGATGCTAATGTCATCCCCCAACAAGAGCTGCAAGAGCGTTTAAATGAAATACCAAAAGACAAGGAAATTATTGTTTACTGTTGGGATGTCTGGTGTAACACTGCTGCCAAGGTGGCCAAGTATTTATTAGAAGATGGATATAATGTGAAAGAGTTGACGGGTGGTATTGCAGCATGGAAAGAAATGAACCTTCCTGTTTCAGACACTTCTCAAGGCGTTAACATACCTGATAGTTGTGGATGTTGACTCTACTATGATGCAAGATAAAAGGTATTGGATTGGCGTTGCTTCACGGGACCATGTGATGAATGCCGTTCAGGGTGGGTTTGCCCAACTTTGTCATGGCAAACAAGCTCCGTTAAAAAAGATGAGCACTGGTGATTGGATTATTTATTACTCTCCAAAGGTGACATTTAAAGAAAAAACTCTGCTTCAAAAGTTTACTGCTATTGGAAAGGTTATTGAAGATAGTGTTTACCAGGTAGAAGTGGGAAGTGATTTCATACCTTACCGTAGAAGTATTGGTTTTGTTTCTTGCAAAGAAACGTCAATTCAGCCATTAATTTCACACCTTTCATTTATTAAAAATTCAAGGTATTGGGGTTATTCTTTTCGATTTGGCCATTTCGAGATAAGTGAAAAAGATTTCAAACTAATTGCAGGAAATATGGTTAATCGAGTAGAGTGAACGAGTCAGAAGTTTGATTCGTTCGACCCTCTCACACCGTGCTTGCGCTATTCACGCACACGGCTCTTCCTAGTCACCATTCACAAAATGTAGCTAATCTTCTTTCTTAAGTCATATATGGGATCCTACCAACAAAAAGCGCAAGACATACGCTAAGTAAAATTTAACATAAGGAAGGGTATCGTCAATACCCATCGACACCATCCATTTGTGGATCTTTCCCTGTAATTGATCAGTGCACGAAAAATAAGAAGCAACAAAAACTAATTCAACGTCATGTCTGGCAAGACTATCCAGATGCAGCAGAAGACTAGAGACACCATTATGAAATCAATGAATTATATGGGGAAAGCAAAGAGACGGTTGAAGGAGTCGTTGTCGTTGCCGATGCCAAAGAAAAGCATGGTATGCGATAAACAAACCTTAGGGGTCTTAAAAAATTGTCTAGGCAGGCGATGCTAACTTTTGCTGCCCAAAACCTGAAAAAGTTAGCGAGCTGGACGTAAAAAACGCCAGCGAGGGCGTAATAGAAGATGAGATTAGGTTGGATTACGGCTAACTCCCTTAAATAAAACGTCGAAATGACATCATCAAAAGGATGATGTCATTTCGACTTCTTCTTGATGAATCACAACTTAAGCTTGGTAGGGGGGAAGTTCCATCACTTTCAGTTTGCCATTCACCATTTTAACTGTGTACGTAAAAGTATTGGTAATTTTGTCGAACTCCCTTACCCCGAACCGCGTGCCGTCTTCATTTTTAAACGCAACGACAAACGTATACACGTCTTTGCTCACTTCAGTCCGACTCAGAATCTCTTTCAGTGAAACTTTAGGTCCTAACTCCAAATACTGTTTTACTAGTGCATGCTTATCATTAAGGTCAGTTTCAGGAAATAAGTTTCTGAGCCCTTGATAGCTCCCTCCGTATAACTCGACAAGTGCTTCAGCATCCTGACTAGCGATAGCCTGCATATAGACCTCAAGCGTCTCTTGTGGGTTCACAGTGACAACTTCCTTTTTACTCTCTTTCTGAGAAGTTGCTGAAGAATTCAATGTTACATCCTTCTTCCACGTTATCACTTTTCCTTTGCTATCGGTAAATAGAAAAACAACCTCCCCTTGCTCACCCTTCATCGTATCCGGATAGATGAATCCTGAAAACTGCCCGTTTCCACTAATGTAAAAGCCATCTTCCCCATTAGCACCGTGTTCCCTCGCTGCTTGGACTGTGTTGACGATCTGGTGTTTCTTAGAATTCCACTTCATTTCAGCTAGCGTAAATCCTTCCGGCACCTGCTTCACGACGAAATCGAAACTATTGCCCTCAGTCGGTTTTGGCGTCTGGTCAATAATGACGAAAATTTCCTTCATAGGCTCCGCTTTCACGACCTCTTTATCGTCAGCAATAACACCATTAGCTGCATTATCCTCTTTTTCTAGAAGCATCAACGTCAAGTTCTTTTTCCACGTTACTTCTTCACCATTCGAATTGGTGAATCGGAAGACAACTTCTCCTTCATCCCCTCTCATCGTGTCTGGATAGATAAATCCAGAAAATTGTCCGTTTCCACTAATATAAAATCCGTCTTCCCCATTAGCACCATGTGCTTTGGCTTCTAAAACCGTATTGACAATCCGGTATTTCTTGGAATTCCACTCCATTTCGGCTAGCGTGAATCCTTCCGGCACCTGCTTCACGACGAAATCGAAACTATTGCCCTCAGTGGGTTTCGACGTCTGATCAATAATGATGAGCACTTCCTTCTGAGGATTTGCTTTAGCATCTTCTTCTTTCGTAGCATTGCCTTGATTGGTTTCAGTTGGCTTCGCATGGATGGTATCCGATGCGTCAGGTTCTTTTTCCGAGGCACAACCACTCGTCATGAGAAGCACGAATAGTACTGAAACGATATAGCCGTATTTTTTGTTATTCATGTAGTTCTCCCCCGCTTTCATATAAAGTAAAAGAAAATGCGACTCCGTTATTCGTATTCATCACACCAAACTCACTATGATGGAGCTCCAGGATGTGTTTGACTATAGATAGTCCCAGACCCGTTCCTCCAGATTTCCGATCTCGAGAGCGCTCAATTCGGTAGAATTGATCCCATACTCTGCTTAAATCGTTCTCAGCAATTGGCATTCCCATATTCTCGATGACCGTAAGTATCTTTCCGGAAGAATCCCGGTCGATGGTAATCGTAATGACACTGTTTTCCACTGCATGGCGTATGGCATTGCTCATTAAATTCAGAATGACTTGTTCGATTCTCCTAGAATCTGCCGTGACGTATTGCTCTTCTTGATGATTAAACTTGTACTGAATACTTCTGTTTTCCATTTGATGAGAAAACGAATCCGCCAAATTTTGAACAAGTCTTGTCATAGAAAAGTGTGACCATGTTAATTGAATCGCCTTGGCCTCGAATTTGGAAAGCTCTAGCATATCCATGATTAATGCATTCATCCGATCTGTCTCATTTACAATGTGATCCAGATACCGTTCTTTTTTATCTCTCGCTACTCCATCCTGCAATCCTTCCGCGAATCCTCTCACAATACCTAATGGGGTTTTTAATTCATGTGATATATTGGCAATCAGTTCTTTCCGAAGTTGTTCCGACCGTCGTTTTTCTTCCATCTCCGCTTGCAACTTATCATTGGTATTGGTCAGTTCCTGTAAGGCCGTATCCAGGTTCTGAGACATCACTTCCAGATTACGGGACAGTTCTCCGAATTCATCCTTCGAGTTAAGTCCGGGACCTCCCGTGAAATCCAAGTTAGCCATACGTGCTGCAGCATGGTTGAGTGTAACTAAAGGACGGGATACAATTCTGGAGAAAATCATTGACAGAATTGTAACGAGCACTAGAATCATAGGAGCAAAATAAACAAAGTATTTCTTAAGTATATCGACTGCTTCCCCAACTGGTTGTAGAGAAGTCATGACAAATAAATAACGAGCAGTAGGTTCATCCGTTGCTAGCGGTTGAATCACAATCGCATATGGAACACCACTCCAATTATCTACCCATTCCAACTGAACAGGCGATCCATCCTGCAAGCGCGATTGATAGTGCTTCAATTTGGGCATCCATTCCTGGAGCGCTTCGTCGATTAGTGTATCCTGATAGAGAGGGTTATACGAGCGATGCTCCGGCACCATCAGATCAATAATCTCCCCTTGCACCCGTGTTAACCCCATTGTGAGTTCCGTTTGATCCTTCTGAATAGTAATAGGTTGCATGACGGTATCATCTTCGTCCATAAAAATACCGTCTATTACCAAATGATCGCCGATTTGAATCCCCTTTGGAAGGGAGTCATATTCCATTCCATCCGTAGGCAGAGGAACAATGATGGTCTTATGGTTTGTTTGCAGCTCTAAAAAGTAAGGATTAAAAATTATCTGTTCAAAACTTTGATTTAAGAGTGAAGTACTCGTATCGTTCTCATTCATAAATGCACCGAGCAACCGTGAGATTTTCTGACGATCGGGTACAACTTGTTCGTATTGTTCCTCGAAGTGACTCATATTCTGTTCTAGAGTATGGATCTTGGACATTCGGTAAAACCGCTCGAAAAAAAGTCCTTCTGCAATCATTACAATTGAAAAAACAATCAAGATCAAACTAGTCGTAACAACAAAAAGTTTAAGGACGACCCCCTGCCTCCTCATCCTTCCAACTCGAACTTGTACCCTACACGGATGACAGTTCCAATGCATTTGCCCTCTGCGCCTAGTTTCGCCCTCAATTTTTTAACGTGGGTGTCTACTGTCCGCAAATCACCTATATAATCGTAGCCCCATACAGCATTTAGAATAAAATCTCGAGACAACACTTTCCCATAATGCTTCGTAAGAAAGAGAAGCAACTCGTATTCTTTCGGTGACAAGGAAATCGATTTTCCCTCTATGGAAACAGTATGGGACTTTCTATTTACCGTCAGCCCGCCAAAGGTGAGTAAATTTCCTTCTCGACCAATCGTACCTTCCGTCCGTTTCAACAGTGCAGTAGCACGGGCCACTAATACTCTTGGACTAAAAGGCTTTGTGACATATTCATCCGCACCAAGCTCGAACCCTCTCAATTGATCATCATCTTCCACCCTAGCTGTGATCATAATAATCGGAACATCTGAATTCCTGCGAATCTGCCTGCACACTGAAAACCCATCCAGTTCGGGCATCATAATGTCCAGCACGATTAGGTCAATGGCTTGTCGTTCAAAAATCTCGAGTGCGAGATTACCGTTCTCCGCTTCGTACACGTCCCATTGTTCCTTTTTGAAATAATCCGTTATAAACTCACGCATCAGCAAGTCATCTTCGACTAACAATAGATTTCTTTTCATGGCTTTCCTCTCCATATCTATCCACGTCGCCCTATCACTATGGGACATGAATACTAATATGATTTCATTCTTCATACACCTCCAGCAGGACTATCTAAACCGAGTATAGAAGATTCCTGTGTACGTCGTGTGTACATCTTGTATGAATTTCATTAAGAATAGCACGGACTTGTTTGTGATAGGAGAGTAACTGTGTTTATCTCCAGCAATAAAATGATATTTTAGAGTACCCCGTCATACTAGCCCATAAAGGGTAAACTCTCTTGCTTGTTCTTCCAACAATTGTTGTCGCTCTTCTTTTGCACTTTCTTTATATCTTCTTCTTTTGGAGGTATTTGATCAGGTGCTTCAAAGTTAAATACACAATTGCAGGAATCTTTTTCACATATCGTAAAAAAACTAATGATCATACTCCATAATTAACTCTACAGGTGCGCTGACAATGGATTTCTTATTAATTGCGCAGAATATTGCATCCAGATCAATGGCACTCACGCCTTCAAACCCTAGATATATAAGCACAGTGGCAATACGTTAACTTTAAAAATCGAGTGAATTGGAAATATAATCGCATTGGATTCCAAAATTCTCGATTTTCAGGTATACCCTTTACTCGCTGAAATCGGCGATATTAAGCGTTTTGACGCTCATCATGCATTAGTAAAATATGCAGGGCTTGTTTGGAAACAGTATCCATCCGACGAATTTGAACTGAGAATACCGGTCGAATGCGCACGAGGTGATAGATGCTTTCTCCATTTTCCAGTTTGCCGCTATAGAAGAATTGGCTGATCATATCGCATGCTAGCTGGCATGCGATATTGTGTATCAAGCGTTTAAATGTAGCCTTTTCAAGAGTTAAAAATGATTTACTAATTATTGGTTCACTGAAGTATTTAAAATCATATGGTGAGACGCATATTGTAAACAAAGTTTCTTCCTATATTGAAGAAAATGGAGACATCTTTGAATTATCAGCACTTAAATCATTAAGGCAGGTCCATGTGCACTAATAAAACTTATCTGTTTCATAAAATAAATTCTAAATGTACACACCTCAATGATACGTGTGATAAATAGCCGTCTGTATTGATTTTTCAAATCGATACGGACGGCTATTTGCATGATTGGATTCTTAACCATAACTTAATTACTTCCTTCTTTGATTCATCCCCTTCTGTTGTTTCATTTGTCTCTGCTGCGCCTTCAATTTCTCAAATTCTTCATACTCCAACTCATCCAATATCCGATCAATTGCTTTACCTTTAAAGAACTGCTCAAATAACGTTTGGGAACTGTAAACGTTCATTTGTTTGCCTCCAAATGTGTCATTGTAAAAAACAGTTCCTTGTTCTGTTGGCACTTCTACAGCTGCTAAAAAAGCATTCGCTTTCTTTTCGGATAATATGTCTTCTGCAACACAATCACTCAACACAAAAGTCTGATAACGAGGGTGTGCCAAATCCTTCAATAATACTGGATCTATTCCTTTCTGTACTCGCAGCAACTCTTGTGCGGACACCTGCTCTCCTCGTAAAACGGCTACATCATACGCTCGTTTCACTCGTACATAATCGGGCACAACTACTAATTGCTCTTTCTTGTATTTTTTCGGTGGCTCACTTGGAAAATTGGCCAATCTTTCTTTTGTAAAAGCCTCTCCGTAATAATCCATTGCCGTCATCAGCCACTCACGCTCAACTAACGACTTATCCGATACATCTAAACTTGGCATCCGTAAATGAATGCGCTCGTCATAATAAGACCCAAATAAACGCAATGCCAGTTGCAATCTTTTGATTTCCTTCAACATACTTTCAAAGTTGTCTTTTTCAGCAGTAGACAGACGGTCCATAGATGCTTTCTGTTGAAGCGATACCCCCTGGTGTTGCATAAAGGTTGCCGCTCGTGTTTGCACAGCTTGTAAGCGCTCCTGTGCTTCTATAACAGTCGTAATCGGTTGTTTTAAAATCGACTGGACTTGTTCCACCACTTCTTCCTCACGCGCCTGCAGCAATGTTTCATTAATTTCCACTTCATTTAAAACACGATCCAAGCGAGCCGTTTCATTGACTAACGCTCGCTTCTCATAAGACGTCCACTGACTCGTTTCTAGCGTTGGATAATACTTCACAGTCAATCGGTCTGCCTCACGATTAAAAAGCTCCTCAGCACGCTCGAAAGCCTCCTCCTGCGCCTGATATCCTTTATAACTTGGCTCATTAAATAATCCGAGATCTACTTGGACCTGCAACTTAACATCCCATAAATAAAGCATCCTTCTTTTATCAGCCAATGACTCAGGTTTCACATACATTTTTAACACTTTAGATAGTTGGCCAAGTTCCTTTTTTTCCGCTGGAGATAACGCTTGTAAAATCAGCTGATGATTTTCTAGATTCATCAGTTTCTCATCCACATCTAGTAGAGAAACAACTTTTTCATTACGTGCTTTCACTTGCCGATTTATTTCCACACGATCTGATGAACGCCCCTCATGCTCCATTTTACGAGCCACGTATCCTTCATGAATCATAGGCTCTTGTTCCAAACCTAACGCTGCATGAGACTTCTCTGTAATTTCGACAGTCACACCAGCAAGTGCTAAATGCTGATTAGCATAGAGTGCCCATGCCTGACGCCACTCCTGTATTTTCTCTCTTTTATTCCAGTCATTCATATCAATTTTCCGAGATTTCTTCGCGCCACTCGCAGTATATAAAGACTCTCCATCTTCATCTAAAATATATTCTTTTTTCGACTTGGCTCCCCAGCTACCATCTTCTAAAAACGGACGCATCGTTAACATCACATGCGCATGAGGATTCTTATCATCATCCCGATGAATCGCGATATCTGCTACCATCCCTTCATCGACAAACACTTCTTGGACAAAGTGCTTTAACAACTCTTTTTGCTGTTGATTCGATAATTCAATAGGGAGTGCCACTGTATACTCACGAGCTAGTTGCGCGTTCTTTGCCTTTTCAATCTTTTCAACTTCATTCCACAAACATTCCCGATCCACACACCAATCTGGCGCGTGGGTTGGTTTTAATATCATCGTATCCGGCATGACCTGACGATGCTGATAGAAATTCTCTTTGTTATAGCGTTCACTAAATAATTTTTCACCACTGCGATATGCTGCACTGGCAACTGCTGACTGCCCTTTCCCTCTTGAAATCACTTGCATACTAAAATGATAAATTGCCATTGAGTATTCCCTCACTTTACATGAGCGCAAGCGAATTTTTCACGTGCTAACGTGACCAATCTTTTAGCACGACACCATTTGGAAGCATAGCGGACAACATGGTGTATAAGTGCGCCCTTAGTTTTCATTTATTCTACCATAGTTGCCTTATTATTTGAATTGTTTTATCTTTTATGTTCTACTATTCTATAATTCCAATCCAACAATGAGGAGTGTTAGACATGAATGAAATACGTAAAAAGATCGAGAAAATTGAAGAAATGAAAGAACAGATTCGCCTGGAAAAAGAAAAGATGAATACACAAATCGGTCGTCAATTACTTGCTAAGTTAAATATTCAGCATGAAGATCTATCAAAAGAAAAAGTTGACGAATTAATTGATACACTTACCACTCTTTATCATGAATATCAAACGCCTGTAAAAACAAATGACTAATGAGCATCTCAAAAAACTTATAGCCGAAAAAAATAAGTTAGAACTTGAACTCAATCGTCTTCAATACACCAAGAACAAACAGCAGCACACCACCTTGTTAATTCAAAAAGGAAAGCTGCTTAATCATTATCTTGATGCAGATCATTTATCCATCGAAGAAACAGAAGAAATGCTCCAGCTGTTCAGTCAATTCATTATTGATAAACGCCCAGAACGCTTCAATAAAACTACTTAACCAAGGTGGAAATTTCTACTTGTGTTAAGTAGTTTTTTCAATACGACCCTTCATACGAAGCGCAAAGGTCCTCGCCCAGCAAGCTGGACTGTGGAACGCCTCCCGCTGTGGGCTCTGCTCCCCTACAAAACCCCTTCTAATATATCTCTTTTCCAGAACTCTAGGATACTCCTAGAAACGTCAAGAACACGTAACTAGAAATATGTAAGGCAGAGTGGAGTATTAATTTAACCTGAGCCATCGAGCGACGAGAGTGACGGGTAGTGCTTGTCAGGGAGCACTCTCAAGAGACTTAATTTTCGGATTAATTCATGGTAGCCTGCAACTGGCTCCAGCTCATTCACATGTTCTTCGATGATTTGGTATACATAAGCTGTGTAAGATTTCTTTTGCGCTCTTACAAGATTGAGTGCATAGGTAATAAACATCTGTACAGTTGTCCAGCCAGTTTTACTTGCGCGTCCTTTTCCTGTAACGGTTTTGATTAGTTTTGTGGAACTTTTCAGTAATACATTTAACGAACTTTGAGGGATACCGATTGCTTCGCACATCTCTTTTTGAGTAAGCCAAATAAACGGCTCTGTCGTCTGTTTTTGAGCCGTAATGTATTCTATGACATCTTCTTCCCATTCATCGTAATGGCTGCGCTGACGATCTTCTCTTGCCTTCTTCACCTTATACCAGCATCTATGCCCAAGTGACACTTTATAAGATGCACCATTTCTCACGTGCAGAGCTAATAATGCCTCTACATATTCTTTGCTCGGCCCGTGGTATTTTCCTGAATATGCCGATTGTAAGATCGTATGTAAATCAGATGCATTCAGAGGAGCTTCTAAGCGCGCGTTAAACTCGTCTAAAAAGTTTTCTGTCCTCTCCATATCCCACCCCTCGCTATAACCAATTAAAGCTAGGGTAAACAACGTATTATTGCGTCCTAACTTCCCTTTGTCCCCATTAATATTTACCGTATGAACAAGCGCATCGAACCACTCACTCTGTAAAACACTGCTTGCTAGTTTTTTAGTAGCCAGGACAAATAACGGACGATCTTTGTTATCATCCTGACGCATTGACCAATCAATGAGCGAACCCACTCCGTACACATTCTCAAGCCCTGTATAAACGATATTAGTCGCATTCGGTAAACGGAAGAAGCCAAAATCATTGCAAAAAACATCTGCCTCCACTGCTTGCAGACTTTGTTTTAAATTATCACTAATACGCTTGGCCACTTTTAAACCGCGAAAATCATTTTTAGGTGAAATAAAGAATGGCTGCTGCAAAGTAAAAAACAGCTGGTAGCCACGTGTTGATTCGACAATGAGTGTCGGTAATCCGATAGAATCGTCCATGCACGTTAAAAGCAGTTCATTTACGGTGTACTTCTTTGTATCAATATCTACGACAAATGTATTGATTTGCTGTAGGTTACGTTCTTCAAAGCCGTTGATATAACGGCGCATTTCATCCGTGTAACCAAATGTGCGGTAAACATTCGGTGTGAAGTGCGTCAATGCTGGTGCATCTTCAAGCAAGGTTTCTTTCGACGTGACGATATAGCCACGTACCCCATTTGCTGTGAAGTGGGCTTTGTCACGCACGACAAAGACAGCACCTTTTTTATGTACTCGATCTTGTTTCTCAGCCTTCACACGAGCCGGTAAGCTCGTCTTTGACTGTTTCTTTTTATATGTCGTGATGCCTTCATGGAGCAACACGTTATAAATTTGCGCCAGTTCTTCCGCTGTCTTTTCCTCTGAAAACGCACAAATAGCCATGGACATATACTCTCCTTCTGTGGGTGAGCGTCCATAGCTATCTCGTTAAAAAGCGCACTTAAAAAAGAGTACGCAAATTTTCAATACAAGGATATTGAAAATAAGGTCTACACTTGCTATAATCAACGTAACATTGAATTATATAATGGTGTGTTACCAGCACTCCATTACATTTATAGCAACAAGATAAGCGATCTTTAATCGGACGCTCTTTTATTTTGTTGTAGACTAACGACGATAAGTCAGTTACCAGCTAACTTATGGACGCTCACTTATTTAGTTGTTGGTTAAAAGTTGGAGTCATTCCTTGTCCCTCGAAAGACATTTAGGAATGGCTTTTTTATTTTGTCTACTACTAGATTACTACTAACTTAAACACAAACAAATAGACTTGTAAACTCATAAAAAACCTAGTTTAGACAGCAGCTTTGTCGATTTTTGCGAATTTCCACTTTCGTGAGGAAGTTGGAGTTAGGTAGAAATTGCAAACTTCTACTTTTCCACCTTTGCTAAGTAGAAATATTTTTCATGTGGAAAAAATCAGTAAAAAAAAACCTTCATGCTTACTCGCACTAGGGTTTTTATGATATGTGTATAAATCAGTATATATTTCAAAAGTAGAAATTTCTACTTTTGATAAGTAGTTACGTTTCTTACGGAAGTGGAAAAGTGGAAATTTCTACTTCTGTTAGAAAGTTGGCGTTATATTACATTTTTGTTACAGTGATTTATTTTGTTAAAAAGGGCTATTATATAGGAATTTCAACATCTCCAGATATCAGCCTTTCAACGATGATATTATTAATTATCCCCACAAATGTTTTAGCTGTTTCGGGTGTAACAATTATAAGATTGTTTTGATCATCAAATGTTACTCTTAAATTTTCTTCCAATCTATCTACAGCTTGCTTAATTTGATCAATTGTATGACTGTTATCTGGTTCATTATATTTAGACAACCTTCTAACTGCACGTGCACTACTGAATAATTTTTGTGTAACCCCTGACTGTTCTAGCCCACTAAATCGGTAATTGGATGAGGATATTGTAAATGTTCCATCTATAAATTTTGTAATTACAGCTTGCGATTTAGCTTTACGATTTTCATTGAGCGTCAACATACTTTCGAATCTATTAACATCATAAACAAATAAATTCAAAGTAGTTCTATCAAGTCTTGCTGTAACTGCAGGAGGAAGTTGAATTCCTTTAGGCACATCCACAACCGTAGTATTTTGTGTAACTGACAAAGATAGTACAGGCTTATTTTTTATAATAGAATTATTAGAGATGGATAGAAAATAGTAAGAGCTTTCATCTTGAATAATTAGAAATTTAATCCCCTCATCTTCTCCGATGTTATGAACTTCTCCCTTTAAAGGACCAAATCTAGAAAACTGAACTATATTATTATTTGGATTAGCTATCAGATTTTCAACTTCTTGCCTAAAAGAAAACAGATAACTATCTTCCGCTATATTGCTAAAGTTAATGTAGTAAGGAATGTCTTCAATTAATGCTGATCCACTCAAAACATTCATTTCAGATTCGTTAGAAACTTTCTCTAATAAATCTGATTCGAAGTGGTGATATATTAGCTCTTTTTCTTCATCTCCAGTTTGTAATAAATAGACTCTGTACAATTTAGAGTTTTTAGATGTGCATACATAAACACGCTCTATAGTCATTTCATTTCCTCATTTCTTATACATCGTTATATGCATTTTTGTTTTTTGTGGATCACCAAGAACATAAACCTTAAATTCTTGATATTTTTTTGATTTAAAAATAAATACATAGTTATTATGTTGTGTTTTACACAAACTAACACCCATTATTATTAATAATATATTCGGAAAGATATCTGTGCTTTTCATGATTAAAATATATATAAGGAATTGAATTATAATAAATACTACGAATGCAATAATTATATTGTTTTCAATAATTAGTACAGCCGGTATAACGATTCCTAATAGGAAAGAAATGACGTTACCATTTATCTCCTCTAGTTTATTTTCTTTAAAATAATCTTTATCTGGAGGCAAAACTTGATTTGTTGATGAATGTGTATATTGTCTTATTAATAATTTTCTCAATAAAAATGAGAGTGTGATAACTAATATCAATAAGATCCCACACCACCAAAAAACATTTAGTTGTAATGAAGTCCCTTTAAAAGCCAAATTCACCTCCAACGGCTGATTAAACTTATCGTCAATTTGCAATAAAAATAAGAAATATGCAGGCGCCATAGCTGTTACAAAATACAACATTCTATAAAACCATCTAGTCCCGTAAAACAAAAAATCCCCCCTTGCATTCTGAATAACCCATTTACTTCCAGACCAAATGCAAAAGATTCATGTATTCTCTTCATCATAGCCCAAATTACAATATTCGACAAAAAATAGTAGAGTTGTTTAGAAAGAAATATTTGCAAACATTTTACTAAGTTTTGATAATAATTGATTTTAAGTTTCGAACTTGACAATTGGATATTATAGAAATCAAAATACGAGGTAATCGTAGAGAAATTTTAAGATATCATAGACGGAATGTAGTTTTTTGGCCGAAACTCATCCAAAATAAAAAGAAGCCCCTTTAAAGTTTGAAAAGAGCTTCGATTAATACGTTCTCAGCAGATAATAAAGCATACTGTATTTTTTGTGCAACTAATATTTTCGTTCAATACAAAATTAAAGTAATTTCATCTTATAGTCAGCATTATATTTCACTTTTTAAGGAAATTTCAATGTTTGCATCAACAAAGTTGCGGATAAATCGGTCTTTCTCCATGTAGTTTTCTTCTGATTTACGGAACCATCTTTTTATAAGCCGTTTCTCTTCTGGCTCCAGTTGCCACAAGACTTCAGCTTCTTCCCGAAGTTTGAATTTAAGCCTGTGCACAGTCAAAAAATCAGTGGTGTACTGGCTTCTTTTTGCTCCCTTTAGGGCATGATTCTCTTCGGTCACTGTCGCTAGCTGCTGTTGAAATCCTGCCATCATTTCTTTCATCGAAATTACTGCATTATTGACGTTTTGAACGTTACGGATAAGGTCGTCTTGTTGATCTAAGTAACGTTGTACCCCGTCAACTCCCCTTGTTTCATCAGTTTTAACCGACGATATGGAAACGGACGGTGGTTCATTCCCCGTATTATCAGAAGTCCCATGACCGGCAACAACAACGTTAGCAGCCGCTACCCGACTCATCTTGGCAACCTCGATCAAATGTTTCATCTGAGAAAGTGCATTTAAGTCCTCACTTGTAAAATCTCTGTTCTTCCCATCGTTACGCTGAAAGACGAATCCACGCTTCTCTAATTCAAGACAATACTTACGTATCGTAACGGTCTCTAACCCCAATCTGCTAGCTATTTCACTAGTTTTCATACTGGTTTCGATAACGTTCTCCATATCATCACCCCAATGACTTATTCAACGCTTTGTTGATTGTTTAGCCCATCAATAAACTTTACAACTAGTAATTCGTTTTTTTGTATAAGTACTCTGAAAAAACACTGATTCTCACTTATTCATTTTCAAATATTTTATTTAAAATATATTTCTCCCCTTTTTCGGTTATCATAATTATGAAGTTTTTATGATTCCTACCATATTGATCAAATCCTTCTGATGTTTCAACTTCCTTTAAATAAACAGATCTTTTAGCCGGATTTGTAGCTCTTATTTTGTTATATCCATCTGTATAAATCATTTTCCAATCCCGCAACATGACCTTTAATTCTTTCTGATTTATCATTTGACCTCTATCAATAATTTTCGTCACCATTTCTTTTAAAGTAATTTCATTTTCCACATACAAACTAATCCCTCCCTTTTATTAAAATATTTGAACTTCCACTTTACTGGAACTCTAATCTTAATTTCTTTGTAGTAAGGTACAACATGCAAAACATTTACATTATTATGCGTTATTGACGTTTTGAACGTTACGGATAAGGTCATCCTGTTGATCTAAGTACCCTTGTACATCGTCCAATCCCCATGCGCCATCGGTTCTAACCAACGATACGGAAACAGACGATGGTTCATTCCCCGTATCATCAGAAGTCCCGTGACCGGCGACAACAACGTTAGCAGCCGCAACTCGACTCATCTTGGCAACCTCAATCAAATGGTTCATCTGAGAAAGTGCATTTAAGTCCTCACTTGTGAAATCCCTGTTCTTCCCATCGTTACGCTTAAAGACGAATCCGCGCTTCTCTAATTCAAGACAATACTTGCGTATCGTAACGGTCTCTAGACCCAATCTGCTGGCTATTTCACTGGTTTTCATCCTGGTTTTGATAACGTTATCCATATCATCACCCCTATGACTTATTCAACGTTACAAAGGCTTTTCCCTTCAACGAAAAATCACCCTAAGATCAATCAACGAAATATTAAAAATAATAAAAGTAGAAGTTTGCAAAGAAGTATTTTGCAAAGTGTTTTTTGTTAAGTTATACTTATTTTATAGATTGAGAACTTGATAACCCAGTATTAAGGAGATGAAAAGATGGCAATTACGATTGTAGTAGGGAACTTTAAAGGTGGCGTAGGGAAAACTAAGGTATCTGTCATGGCAAGTTGGGAACTAGCTTTTGACCGCAATAAAAAGGTGCTACTTGTCGATATGGACCCGCAGGGCAATGCCAGTACATTAATTGCGCGTTCCACAGGGGTCACTGAAATCAATACAAGCATCTTTGAGGGCTTTCAAAATGGCTCGTTGAAGGAATGTATCGTAGAGATGACGGACAATCTGCACGTGATTCCTGCACAGGTATCCTTTAAAAATTTACCGAAATTCTTATATGCCAATGTAGAAGAAGAGATTGATCAAGTTTCGTACTTAAAGAAGCTTCTTGATCCGATTCGTGATGACTATGACTATATTTTCATTGACGTTCCTCCGACAATCAGTGACTTCTCTGATAACGCGATGATGGCTGCTGATTATGTATTAATCATCCTGCAAGCGCAAGAACTATCGTTAGAAGGTGCTGAAACGTATATCAAGTATCTGCAATTCATGGCAGATAACTACGATGCAGATATCCAAGTCGCGGGTGTTCTTCCTGTTCTGCTTCGACCAGGTGGGCGTGTCGATATTTCTACGCTCGAACGTGCAAAAGAAATGTTCGGCAGTGATAACGTCATGGACAGTGTCATCAAGCACTTAGAACGGCTAAAGGCGTGGGATGTCACAGGGATTACGAATAATGATATGCATGACCGCAAAGCACATCAAGTTTTCTTAGATGTCATTGACGAGTTGGAAGCGAAACTGTCCCAATTCGAGGAGGCCGGTAAGTATGAGTAATGAAAAAGGTGGATTAATCAAAAAGAAGAAGAAATCGCCTGTCATGCAGCCTTCTGTACCTGTAAAGAAAAACGATATGGACTTTGGCTATACAGAGCCAAAAAAACAAGAAAAACCTGCATCTGTTAAACCAACAGTAACACCAGAAACAACAAAAATCGCTCCACCTACACCACGTAAGAAATTAGGTGTCGGTAAGGCAAACAGTACAAAAAGCTTAAAAGTACCTACTTTGATTCATAGTGAACTGAATTTACTTGGCTCCTTTATGGACGAGCACAAAACATACGTCATTCTTCAAACGTTGATTGATAGCTATGTTAAAAACGAACTAACAGATCGCCAGCAACGGCAGTTTGAATTTATGGTTGAGGCGTTTTTTGAGGATAAGTAACAAAAGAACACTTAACGAAAGTAGAAATTTCCACCTCTGATATAAGTGATAATAAAAAAAGAACATGTGTACCACACGACACGAGTTCTTTTTTTGTTATCTATAGTTTGCCACAATGACAACTAACTTAAGACTACGTACAAATATCTTTATTCATATTTACATTATTTCTATCAATATTTTACTACAAAATAAATATGAGTATAGACATTACGGGACATTGTCATAACTAAAGGGATAATATGAGGTTTTAGGGTGAATGGATAATTAAGTAATAAGTCTTACGTAATATGGTAGAATTGTCTTATACAGATTAACTGAATGTAAGGAATATACAATGACTCGTCAGTCGAAATATCGAAATCGAATGAATCCGCCTGGTGCAGCATTTTTGTATCTAGGTATAATTTCAAGTTAACGGAGGGGGGAAGGTAGAAATGATAGTTAGTAAAAAGAAATATTTAGAAGCAATAACTATTATTTCAAAGCTCGAGCTAGAGTTTCTAAATCAAAAAGAGCTTTTAAAAAATAAAGAAGACGAATATAACAATCTGCACAATGAAAATCAAAAATTACATAATAAATTTCAATCTCTAAAAAGTGAGATAATAAATTTTAAAACGTTGTCCGCTGATTTAGAGAAGCTTAAAGAGAATTTAATGGATATTGAAGTGGAAAAAGAAGTTTTACTAAGCGATATTAAGACTCTGCATTCTAAAAAAAGTATTCTTGAACAAGAATTAAAAGAATTAGAAATTCAAATACTCAATCTTAAAAGTGAATTTAATTCTCAAAAAGAGCAAAGTAGTTTAATACAAGAAAATATAAAAAACTTATCAAATCAGCGTAATATTCTTAAAAGTCTAGTTGAGGAAATTGAGGTGGAGATTAAGCATCTGGGAGAAAGTAGGTTTATAAAGTCGTCAGAACATGAGCAAACCCTCCGACAACATCTATTAAACGAAATAGAATTATTAACTAAAAGTATAGAGGATAAGAAAGCAACAGTTGGAGAACTGGAATCTGAGACTTTGAAATTGGATGAAGTGAAAGATGAAATAAAGGTTTCAAAAAATAAAATAGACGATTTAAAAAAAGGAATAATCTCTGTACAAGAAGAAAACGATTTACAAGAAGTCGCATTTTATAAAAATATATTTCCATTTACAACAACTGAAAGATTTAAAGAGGAACTTCTAGATAATAATCAAGAACAAAAATTTATGATTAAGAGTAAAACCGTTGTTTTAGAAGGAACTAATTGGACTGTGAATGGTAGTGTCACAGAAGGTAGAAAAATGGCCAACTTAAATATAAAAGCAATGGTACGTGCTTATAATACAGAATGTGATAATACCATTTCATCATTGAGATATAGCAATTTTGAAACTACATTAAATAGAATTGAAAAATCGTTTAAAGACGTAAATAAGCTTAATCAAGGAAATGACTTGTCCCTAAGCACAGAGTATCACAATTTAAAGATTCAAGAACTTCACTTAGTATATGAACTGAAGAAATATGAAAAAAATGAAAAAGAGAAATTACGTATACTTCGTGAAGAAGAACGTGAAAGAAAACAAGTAGAAAAGGAAATAAAAGAAAGGCTAGATGAATTAGATCAACACGAAAAGGTAATTAAAAAGGGCTTAAATGCTACTAACAAAGAGTTTGTAGATTCTAAGGGGACAAATCTAGAGCTCCTAAATAAAGTTAAAGAACTGGAAGATGCTTTGAATCTAATACAGAAGAAAAGGTTTGAAGTAAATGAAAGACATCTAATTGGTAAGTCAGGATATGTTTATATAATTTCTAACATTGGTACTTTAGGTGAAAATGTATTTAAAATTGGCATGACTAGACGATTAGAGCCTCTTGACAGAATAAAAGAATTAAGTGGTGCATCTGTACCGTTTGAATATGATATTCATGCAATGATTTTAACGGATGATGCTCCAAAACTGGAAACTCATTTACATACAAAGTTCTACTCGGATAGAGTAAATATGATTAATAATAGAAAAGAATTCTTTAACGTTACATTAGATAAAATTAAGACAGAAGTATTTTTGATGGTTGGGAAAGATGTAATATTCGAAGATACACCGCATGCCGAGCAATATTATAAAACAATAGCTTTAAGAAAAAAAACTTCAGATGATCTTCAGTATGCTTACTTTAATTAAGGTGACTACTGGAAGAACTTCTTCCGGAATTAAAGAATCACAATTAGAAAAACAAAAGCAATCAGGGAAATTCTTGGCTGCTTTTGTTTTTTAGCTACTTCATTAATTTTAGCAAGGGTATTTAATAATCACCACGAAATTCAGATTCCATTTCTACTTGAAGCTGACGTGCTTCATATTCGTTTTCTTGCTTAGTTTCAAGCAAATTCGAATAATGCATTGATAAAGATCTAAGGTTATCAAAAATATCTTTAAATACTGTAAGGAAATTCTCTAAATCCACTACTACATTATCAAAAGTATTGATATAGAACTGCGGTTCTAAATCCTTACTTAAAGTTAAAGTGTAACGACAAAATGTAATATCGTAAATGGGTTTATCATTTCCTTTTTTGTCTTTAATTGTTCTTTCAATTTTCCCATAAAGTTCATAAATATACGCCTTTAGGTTGCTCATCATTTCGTGAAATACTGCTTCGTCATTCGAATTCTTCAATTCGTTTTCCAAATCGACTACTTTTTTAAACAGACCTTTTAAATCATGGTTCGCATTAAATAGGATTGGGAAAATCAAATTATCGGCTTTTTTGTCTGTATTATCTTTCAAAATCTCTTTTACTAATAATAAAGCTGAATCACTAAACCCTTCTGCGACAACAATCATATTATTAATATGGTCGAAGCGTTGTGTTCGCCAATTCATATAAGCGGTTTTTTCAATAGTATTTACGTTGTATGAAAATATGTCTTTCATCCGGTTTCAAAACCTCCTTTTCCTACTACTTCCAATTCATTCTAGCGCAAGAATAAATTGAAAATTCACTTTCGTTAAATTTCAATATAATGTCTTTTTTTGTATCATTGGAGTGTACCCGTAGGATACATTTTCACTAAAATTAAAACTCTATGGTTTCAAGGTAGTTGGTTTTTAAGGTTAGATGTGCAAAATATTAGTTTAACGTTTACACTGCGACAGCGTTTTAATAAATGAGTGGTTATTGAGGAGAGGAAGGCATAAAAAAAGGGGACTGGCAGGGATAATACTTCCCCCACTAGTCCAACTCTCGCATTTCTAAATAAAAGAGAGGTTTTTCGCAAATCTAACGTATTCATATTTTTCGAGTACACTTACACCAATGTTTTATTTCAATAAATCGTTCAGAATCCGAATCTATAATAATTACGTCCAATTATTATAGATACAAATAATGAATAAATAACAATAAAGTCTAAAACTCTACCAATACTTATCATGTTTTACAGTTTAAACTGCTGCACAAGCCTATTCAATTCTTCAGCTAAAGTTGCTAGATCATTTGAGCTGTTAGCCACCTCTTCCATTGCACTGCTCGCTTGTTCTGATGAAGCAGAAGTTTCTTCAACTCCAGCTGCTGATTGTTCTGTGATTGCTGCTATTTCTTCTATTGAAGCACTCATTTCTTGGCTATTTGCTGCAATATCTGTCAAGTTGGCAGAAATGATATGAATTCGATCGACCATTTCCGTAACAGCTAAACTTATTTTACCAAACGTTTCACCTGTTATTTCAATTTGGCTTGTTCCTTCTTCGACTTCTTTATAACCCTCTTGCAATGATCCACTTACTAAACTAGTTTCACTTTGAATTCGATCTACTATACCTGTAATGTTTAAGACCGAAGCAGATGATTGTTCTGCAAGTTTCTTCACTTCGTCTGCAACGACAGCAAATCCTTTACCTTGTTCTCCGGCACGAGCTGCTTCAATCGCTGCATTGAGTGCTAATAAATTTGTTTGGCCAGAGATATCTTGAATAACCGAAACGAGTTCCGAAATTTGTTGAGTGTGTTTGTCCAACCCTTCTACTTTAACAACTGCCTCATGAACAATTCGATCGATGACAGCCATTTGTTTCGTAGTAGATGCCATTAATTCGCTTCCCTGGTTTGTCATCTCAAGAACTAAATTTGAGGATTGTTGTATGTATGTTCCATTTTCATTGGCATCCATCACTTTTTCCACAAAAGATTCCATTGCAGATGACATACTGCTCGCATTATTCGCTTGGGATTCTGTACCTGTTGCTAGATCCTCCATTGTCATTGCGATTTGAGCCGTGCCTGCTTTTACTTCATTTGCGGATTGTGTTAACTCTTCACTTTGGGTAGAAACAGTTTCTGCAACACCATTAATTTCATCTAATAAATTATGAGTACTAAAGCTCATTTCATTTGTCGATGTAATTAATTGACCAATTTCATCTTTCAAATTCGTTTCTAAAGGTTTACTGCTTAAATCTCCATCAGCAATTAGCTCCATTCGACTCATAACGACACGAAGTGGCCTTGATATTGAATTCGCAGTTATAAATGCGACAAATAAACTTAGAAGAACAACTAGAATGATTACACTGCTTACAATAAGTAATGTTGTTTCCCCACTTGATAACGCTTTTTCTTCCATACTAATAATATGGTTTTCACGATTTGTTGCTGCTTCGCGATAAGTAGCAATCAATTCACGGGCTTCATCATTCGACTCCATAAGATTACTTAAAGCTACTTCTTTATTTCCGTTCTCATATTCAGTAAATACTTTCTCAACAATAAATTCACGCCATTCAGCGGTCCTTTCAATTAAATTTTTAAATTCTTCGGTAGTCCCTATTTTTATAGTAGATTCTTGATTTATTTTACTGTCTTCTGTGTATTGATTAAATAAATCTTTATAACTGCTTTCTCCAGTTAAGATAAATCCTCGAGATGCAGCCATTCTATTTGCCATGTCTATAGCCAACTGTTCATCTGCAATTAAAAGTGGGAGTTCTCTTTCTAAAATCTCTTCCGTAAATTTATTAGTGCTATTTAACGTATAAAAAATATAAGCACCTAATAAAACAATTAAAACAACTACAACAGAAAATCCAAATATCAACTTTGCTCGTATACTTTTGAACTTAAGCATTTTTCATAACAACTCCATTTCTCTTTTTATAAAGATACTTCCAAAAAAGACGAGATAAAATCCTATAATATTTCCGTCTACTTATACTTTAATAGGTATTTCGAAACACTAAATATCTATCATCTCATGTAAGTAATAATACTATACTTTATTGCTCTATGACTATTAATTTAATATGGATTAAAACTATACAGTAAATATAGCAGTGGGAGATCCAATTGATTGTTACATGGAGTGTTTCATAACTTTTTTGAGTTTTGACACCTAGAATCAATGATACCGAAGAATAGGTATCACTTTGGGAGATAGTTTGCGCTTATTTTAAGCGTTATTTTGCACAACCAAATTTAAAACCTAGCTAACCACACTGTTCCTAAAGTACCTTTAACCTTTTGTAGTCGGAAAACTCTTTAAGATGGGCCAGTGCAACGGTAATAATAGGATCATCGCCTGTAACATTAGTTTGGCTGGATTTAAAAGTGCGGGTCATTTTAAAGTAGAAATAGCGAAATATATTGTTTACTACAATCACAAACGGATTAAGGTAAAACTAAAAGGCCAGAGCCCAGTGTAATACCGAGTTCAGACCTGACAGGTTGCCTAACAAATTAAACTGTATAACTTTTTGGGGTCAAGCAGGTACATTGGCTGTGGAGCAAGGTTACGGTCATGGCAGTTCTTTTACCGAAGGGGGATTCTCCCGAAAAAACCTATGTATGATGATGGAAAAATGATTGATTGGCAGAAATTCTATGGTTGCCCTAATTACAAGCATGGTTGTTTCCTCTCGAATTTGTAATGTTATTTCTGGCAAGAAACTTTCTCAAGAAATTATTAAAAAGCGATATGGTAAGTTTCAAACTGTAAAACTAATAGTAGTAAAACGCACGTCCTTCTTGAAGGGCATTTTATACCTTACCGCAAAACTACAAGTAGTCCTGAATTAAAATAAGAAGTTCCGTTAAAAACGTTTCAGAATTAACTTATTGACATTAATTTTCTTTTTCTATGATAGGGGCTAGTTGACACACCATGTACATATTTACAGAGGATAAGAAGCTAACGCAGCAATAATTTCATTGACGATTCAGGAGAAAATACCTACTATTTGATTATATGTTTTTTTCCTATAGAGTTATAAATTGAAGCGTTAAGTAGTCATTTGTAAATTGATAACTTGAATGACTTGAAGCGGAAAGTAAAACCGATTCTTTATGTTTATAAAGGTCGTTTTTTTTAATTATATTACTTAAAAGTAAAGTGTAATACGAGGAGAGTACATTGTGAAAAAGATAAATGAGAAAACACCACACCTTATGCAACTAATAAATCCCTTGGTTGAGAAAGATATAGATGCAAAAAGTCTGGTAAAAGAATTAAATGATATCAAATTTGCGTTGGACCAATCTTCCATTCTGGCTATTACCAATCAAAAAGGAAACATTTTGAGTGTTAACGAACGCTTTTGTGAAATTTCTCAGTACAGTCATGATGAGCTAATTGGTCAAAATCATCGAATATTGAACTCTTCCTATCATACAAAAGAGTTTTTCAAACAAATGTGGGCTACAATTGGAAAAGGTGAAGTGTGGAAAGGCGAGATTCGAAACAAGGCAAAGGACGGCTCTTTTTATTGGGTAGATACAACAATTGTTCCGTTTTTGAATCAACTTGGAAAACCCTATCAATATGTGTCGATACGTAATGACATCAGTGATCGAAAGAAAATGGAAGAAGACATACTGGAAAGTGAAAAAAAATACCGTTTGATCACGGAAAATGCGTTTGACTTGATATCGATTATTGACAAAGAAGGTCATTTTAAATATTTATCTCCGTCACACTTGACAATACTAGGCCATAACCTATCCAATCTGCAATCTAGTCATCTTTTTGAATATGTTCATGAAAAAGATCAAAAGTCTTTGGATGTTGAGTTATCTTTGTTGGCAGCTAAGAAGAAATTACCTACCCAAATAGAGTTCCGGATAAGAACGAGTATGGGTACGTATAAGAACATGGAAACACGAATTAATCCTATCCTTGAGAAGGATGACGTGATAAATGCCTTTGTGTTTGTCATGAGAGATATAACGGAACAGAAAGAATCGGAGGAAAAAATTTATCGCTTGTCTTATCATGACACCTTAACAGCTCTTCCTAATCGTAGAATGTTCATGCAACTACTGGAAAGGAGATGGAGAAAGCAAAATTTGTCACCTCTAAGCTAGGGGTGTTGCTTATCGACTTAGATCATTTTAAATACATAAATGATAACTGGGGGCATGAGAGAGGTGATTTTATATTAAGAGAGGCAGCCCAACGTATTAAGAGTTCGATCTGTCCAAACGATTTGGTTGCGCGACTTGGTGGTGATGAATTCTCTGTTTTAATAAAAGAAGCATCGTCAGAAAAAATCGAACAAGTAGCAAAGCGAATTGTAGCCAACTTCCAAATGCCGTTAGATTTTGGGGAACAACAATATATGCCTTCATGTAGCATTGGTATATCAGTTTTTCCAGACAATGGAGAGAGCGCTGATGAGTTTTTGAATAATGCGAACACTGCTCTTAATTCGGTAAAAGAAAAAGGCCATAAAGGGTTTGCTTTTTTTCATATTGAAATGCAGGAACGCTCATTAGAGCAGACATTACTTGTGAAGGAATTGGAAAAAGCAATCCTACAAGAGCAGTTTCAACTTGAATATCAACCGAAAATCAATCTCTTTGAGAATAAATTAATCGGAATGGAAGCACTTGTTCGTTGGAATCATCCGGAATTGGGCATGATTTCTCCTGGCAAGTTTATACCGTTAGCAGAAGAAACGGGATTAATCCTTCCATTAGGCGAAGCAGTGCTACGTAGTGGATGTCGCCAACATAAAAACTGGCAAGACCTTGGTTACCCACCGATTAGAATGTCAGTGAATATGTCGGCACGCCAAATAGCCAGTCCTAATATAGTAACACGTATAAAAGAAATATTAATGGAGACAGGTTTAGACCCGGTTTGGCTGGAGATAGAAGTGACAGAAAGTATATTCGTAGATATTGATAATGCTTCAACAGTCCTCCAACAAATTAGAGATATTGGTATACATATTTCCATCGATGACTTTGGTACAGGATACAGTTCATTTAGTTATATAAAACATATACCAGTGGATGTCCTAAAAATTGATGCATCCTTTGTTCGGGATATTCATCAAAATGAACAGAGCAAGGCTATTATCCGTGCTATCCTGACAATGGCACAGACACTAGGCATTAAAGTGATTGCCGAAGGAATTGAGAATTGTGAGCAGCTTGAAGCTCTAAAGAATGAGGGTTGTAGTCAAGGACAAGGATTTTTATTTAGTAAACCTTTGTCCATTATAGACTTTGAAGATTATCTGAAGGATTTTGGTAGGAAAATAGAATAATTCTAGGGGGATAATCATGAAATTATTTACAAAGAAAACAATGCAGTGGACAGACTATTTAGAAGGTAATTCAACTAAGAGTATTCCTTCAATGGGTGAAAGAGTATCTGAGAGGCTGACATTTATGGGGGTCAGTCAGGAAACGCTTGACCATATAAAGAGGAAATAGTGGAGAGGTTTTATAACCATATCACTTCAGAAGATCATTTGAAGCAATTGATTACGAAACACTCTACAATAGACCGTTTAAGATTGACAATGGAAAGGTATGTAGAGCAATTACTTCATGCGGAAGTAGATATGGATTACGTACAGACGAGGATTATAATAGGCCAAGTACACAGCCATATCCAGTTAAGCTTGCATTTAATCCAACCAGATAGTCATTGACCATTTCTTTGTCTTGAAACATTTTTGTCCTCCTTAATAAGATAAATGAGTCATACGAATTAGATGAATAGATTTTAATTTCAGAAAAAATGAGGTTTTTTAATGAATCAAAATGTTCTTTTACGTAATAACGTAAATATTTCTGGCAAAGGCACACGGGCAATGATTTTTGCTCCAGGCTTTGGATGTACCCAAAATATGTGGAGGTTGGTGGCACCAGCTTTTGAAGAAAACTATCGTATTATTCTATTTGATTATGTTGGTTCAGGGAAATCTGATTACAATGCTTACTCCCCTAGCAAATACAGTGAACTTCATGGATATGCACAGGATTTATTAGAAATATGTGCTGCACTGGACTTAAAAGAGGGAACTTTTGTTGGGCATTCAGTTGGTAACACCATTGGTATGTTGGCATCTATTCAAGAGCCTGATTTATTTGAACGTCTCATCATGATAGGTCCATCGCCTAGTTATTTAAATGATCAACCCGACTATATAGGGGGATTTGAGAGAGAGGACCTTGATGGATTGATTGATATGATGGAGATGAATTATATTGGCTGGGCAAATTATCTTGCGCAAGTCATTATGAAAAATCCCAATCGTCCAGAGCTTTCAAAAGAATTAGAAGAAAGCTTTTGTTCGACAGATCCAACTGTCGCTCGTCAATTTGCAATAGCAACTTTTTTTTCTGATAATCGAGAAGATTTGAAAAGGGTTGTAGTTCCGTCGCTTATTCTTCAGTGTGCTGAAGATGTAATGGCTCCTATTGAAGTCGGGAACTACATGCACCACCATCTACCAAAAAATACGTTGCGTTTCATGCAGGCTACTGGACATTGCCCACACATGAGCCACCCAGAAGAAACAATTCGTTTGATTAGCGAATATTTGACTGTTGGTATGTAAGCACACTTAGTAAGGAGGAGATAATTTAATGGATGAACAATTGAACTACGCTCCGTGTGGCTACTTATCACTTTCTGATGATGGTACAATTCGAACGATCAATCAAACGTTGCTTAGTTTACTTGGTTACGACCTGTACGAGTTACAGGGGAAACACGTCAATACCATACTACCGGTTTCTAGCAGATCATTTTATCAGCTTTACTTTTTTCCTATGATTAAGCTACAAGAACAGGTGGAGGAGATGTATCTTACATTCAAGTCGAAGACTAATAATGATATTCCAATTCTCCTCAATGCCTTACGTAAAAAGCGTAATGGGGAAATCGTAAATGATTGTGTATTATTTCAGATAAAGAATCGCTACGAGTATGAGCAATCCCTTCTTACGGTAAAAAAGGAAACCGAAAAACGTAACCGTGTTAAGAGTGAGCAAATAGCCGAGTTAGATCTTTTACGAAGGGAATTGGAGTCTAAACAAAAAGAACTGTTAGAAGTAAATGCTCAACTACAGAAATTAGCTTCTACAGATGGATTGACTGGTCTCAAGAATAGGAGAAGTCTACAGGAAGATTTAACTTCAAATATTTCCTTATCCACAAGACTTTCCCAACCACTTTCACTTCTGCTGTTAGATATAGACCATTTTAAAAGGATAAATGATACTTTTGGACATTTGACAGGTGATAAGATTCTTCAAGAGTTGGGTGTATTACTGACAGAAGAATCAAGAAAAGATGATATTTCAGCTCGTTATGGAGGAGAAGAATTTGCAATGATCCTTCCCAATACCAATCAAGCGGATGCAATAAAAATTGCGGAAAGAATTCGTTTGCGTATTGAAAGTGAAGGATGGACAAATCAAACTATTACTATAAGTATTGGAATAGCAACTCTTACTCTAGGAGACACCGTAGATACTTTTCAATCTAGAGCGGATCAGGCACTCTATTCATCAAAGAATCGAGGCCGAAATCGGGTCACTCATGCTTGCTGCATAGAATAAGTCTAGATTATCACTTTAGAAGAAACTCTAAAAACCTCCTTTTCCGTTCTCGGTAAGGAGGTTTTTAGAGTTTCTTCTATTATAATGTGCTAGATGTTTCTTCTTCGAGTGCTTTCACTAATTTATAAAAACTAGTTTTCTTAACCCCAGCTTCCTGCATTGCTTGCACTGCTGTTAATTCTCTAGCTCTCCATTTTCTGTAAACCTCTTTAAACTCTTCTGAAAGCAGAACTTTAGGTCTTCCAAACTGAACCCCATTTTGCAACGCCAAATCAATTCCTTCACGCTGCCGTTTCCGGATGCGTTCTCGTTCCTCTTCAGCCATCCAGGAAAGGATCTGCAAAACCAAATCCGCAATAAACGTTCCCATGCTGTCTTTGTATTGCGTCGTATCGAGTAACGGCATATCCATTACAACAATATCGGCTTCGATGTTCTTCGTCAGGTCATTCCATTCCTGTAGGATTTCTTCTTTGTTCCGACCAAACCGATCCAACGAATGGATATACAATATGTCGCCTTTTCGGATAATCCGTTTGAGCAATTGATAGTTTACACGTTCAAAGTTCTTTCCGCTTTGCTTATCCAAATAGATATCGCGTTCATTAATATCTAATTTTTTCATAGCTTCCAATTGCCGACCTTCATTTTGATCTTTACTGCTGACGCGTATGTAACCAAATTTACGTTGCTCCATAATTCACCTCGAAAAAAGATTCTTTTCCCTCATTATACCTTAAAATAGTTCGTAAAAGTGTATTCAAATTGATGAACGTTCGGAAAGTTTTTTAATACATTTATGAACAATGTTCCTGTTGTTTTTGAGTCCTTTTTAAACCGTTCGTAAAAGTGTACTTTTATGAACGGTAATATTTATCCTGTATCCCAATTCATAAATACACTGGATTTTATCCAAGTTGCCAACTTAATATTGCAATGTAGGAATTTTAAAAGAAAAACAAGTATAAATCATTGAACGTCACTCATCCTATTACTGAAATATAAACGAAATGACTATTTCGTTTATATTTCGTCCCGAATAGTATATAATATAGGGGACGGGGTGATAAAAATGAAACGAATATCTGTACAAACTGAAATAGAAAAGGCAATCCAACAATTAGAAAAAGGTTCACTTATTTCCGCACAAGACTTTTTAGACATTGGGAATTATGATGCTGTCAAAAGAGCGTTGTCCAGGTTAAACGATGAAGGTAAATTAACACGTGTATTACGAGGTTTGTATCAAACACCTAATTACAATGCGTTTCTTAAAAAAGATATTGGAGCTTCTCCAAATAAAGTAGCAGAAAAGTTTGCTGAAAAATTTGGTTGGACGATTGCGCCTGCTGAAGACACTGCATTAAATGAACTCGGTTTATCGACACAAGTACCTGCTAAATACACGTTTATTAGCGATGGTCCAACGAAGAAGTATACATTGGACAATGGGATAGACATTTATTTTAAACATAAAGCAAATAAGGAAATATCTAAGTTATCCAAAAAAGAAGCAATTGTCATTGAAGCCATTCAAACAATTTCACAAGAGAAAATGAATGACCAAATTCGCAAAAAAATATTCAACACATTGAATGAAGATGAAATGAATCATTTGTTAGAACAAGGGAAATCTATGCGCTACTGGATATACGACGAATTGAAAAATATGCAAGATGGGCATGATTACTTATGATTCATATCGCCAACCAATCAGCTAACAATCGTTCAGACTTATTCCAATACACAGCAGCTAAGTTAAAAATGAGCGAAGCTATTATAGAAAAAGACTTTTGGGTATGTTTTATGCTAGAAGTATTGTTTGAACATAGCCCTTTTAAGGATTATTTCGCTTTTAAAGGAGGCACAAGTCTTTCAAAGTCCTTTCAATTAATCGAACGATTTTCTGAAGATATTGACCTTATTTTAGATTGGCGAAAACTAGGTTACGGCCATACAGAGCCATTACAAGATCGCAGCAATACAGCACAAGATCGATTTAAAAAGGAAATCAATACAAAATGCGAAGTGTTTTTAAAAGAAACCTTTATTCCAAAGATGCAAGTCATATTAAAAGAGCTATGCCCTAATGAACAGTTCACTCTTACGATTGATCAAATAGATCCGCAAACGGTCCTAGTTGGATATCCTAAAAATTATGAGGACGCGTCAATTGTTAAAGAAATTCGTTTAGAAATCGGACCACTAGCAGCATGGACACCGGTTTCGTCTTATCCTTTACATGCTTATGTGTATGACATACCCGATTTACCGTTTGAAAAAAAGACGATTACAGTACCAACAGTAGAAGTGTCCCGTACGTTTTGGGAAAAAGCGACCATTCTCCATGCGGAAGCACATCGACCAGAAACGAAGTCACTTCCTGCAAGATATTCACGTCATTATTATGATGTCTATATGATGCAACAGAGTCCAGATATAAAAGCTGTTATCCTTTCACACAAACATTTATTAAATAAAGTAGTCGATTTTAAAAAGCGTTTTTATCGCTTGAATTGGGCTGAGTATGATAAAGCACTACTCGGAAACCTTGTTTTAGTCCCAACGAATATAGCTACTATTCGTGGTTTACAAGATGACTATACTAGCATGAAAAATATGATTTTCGGCGAATATCCAACATTTGAAGAAATTTTAAACGGCTTAACACATTTGCAGGAAGAATTAAATAAGATGGAATAGTTGTCACTGCAAAGAACTGTCTGCAACACATCATGATATATTATAGATGCTAACTACTGTAGAACTTCATGCCATGAAATCAATAGAAAAAGGCGATGGTTCAAATTACGGACCATCGCTTTTTCTATTCGTACAACATATAAAAAACACCTGGCGACCAAACCAGACGATGTACTACAAACAATTCCTATGTCAAGAAGCTTGCTACCTTTATTGTCTTGCATTAAATGAAATTTTCGATGGATGGATTGCTTCTATAAAGTATCACTTCAATTAGTCACTCAATCTATATTTTAGGTTTAAATTTATTTGGATTCATTGTAATTTGAGCATTAATAATACTATGCATCTTTTGGATACAATTATACGAAACCTCCCATTCTCCGAAATCATCTTCTAGAGGATCTTCATATTCGTCTATTTTCAAATCCACATAATCTAGCCATTCCAAAGGTATAGCAGCCTCTTTCCTAATTGAAATCTCTTCCTCCATTAATGATTTTTTATAGTAACTAAGCTTATCTTGGATCGTTTCATCGATTCCTTTTTTTGTTAATCCAGAACCCAAAACCTCTGTAACTTTTATGAGTGCATAGTCATAGTTCGGAAGAGTACCTTCAAGCCAATATTCAAGTTCAGAAATTATTTTTCTAGAATGTCTTACACCGATTTCAAGTTTATATAAACTCCCAAATCGCGAAACCTTGAGTTCTAAAAAACTTATATACATCCCTAATTGATTTATACGTTTGGTTTCATCATTGAAGGCTCTTTCACTTTTATTTAAGCTAGCATGCAAATCCTGTGTCTCCCGTATCGCCACATTTAGATTGTTGCTAAGTTCTCTTACCACTTCTATTTTTGTTGTTGTTTCGTCTTTAAGTTGCTTCATCTCGGATAGATGCTTCTCTACTTCTTCTACCTTAGAAGAAAAAGCACTTCTGGAAATCCATACAAATATCCCTCCGAATAACGTAAGTATCGCAACAATAACGGCGAGCAATGTTAACAGCGCTGTAATATTACCTTCAAGGATTGCGATTCTCGATTTTTGAGTTTCTATTAGTTGCTGGGTAATTTCTTCTTTCGTAAGATAATTTTCTTGTTTTCGAACCATTTCTTGCAGTTCGTTTTTTGAGACCATTACCTCCTTAAGTTTCTCTAATTCTCTTTGCAATTGCTCATTATTAACAGGGATAGGTTCCGTTATTGCATTGACACTAATCCCACCAGCAGTGATACTAAATATAATACAAAAAACTAGTATGCTAAACTTAAAATTTTTCTTCATGTAATCTCCTAGCTGATTTTTTAAAATTTCGGTCTTTTATGGAGCGGCAAACATATTCCATTATCTGACCCGTTTATCGCATAGTATAATGGACGTTTTTAAAAAACTTCATTGTCACTCAACAGTTACCTCACTTATTTTGAGAAGATATGCGCTGTTGTAAAGTTGTTATTTCCACTTGCATTTTCTCTTTCATTTCTTCATGCGTCTTACGCAAAGCTGCCATTTCATCATATAACTTCCGCACTTCCTCATTATGCAGTCGTTCTGCTCCCACCACTGCTTTTTCACAATCTAATTCTTTGCGCTCCGTAAGAAGGGATAAATCTCGTTCATGGTTCGCTTTAGCTTGTTCAAAATCCAATCGTAGCACACGTATTTCCTCGGATATTGTTTGTTTCTCCTGTGATAGCTTCGATATTTTTTCTTCAAATTCAACCTTGTCAGCGTTTGCTTGCTTCGTCCACTCAGTCTTCTCGATTTCAAATTCCCTTTTTAATTTCTCGTTTTCCTCAGCATAGCCTTGATACTTTGTTACTAGCCCACTTAATGTATCGTTCTTATCTTTGTACTCACTAATTAACGCCTGATTATTTTCAAGCATTGTTTGATTGGCAATAAGTTTTTCTTCAAGTTCCTTCACCTGCTCTTTAAATGCCGAAATCCCTTCTGTTTTCATTGCGACTTCCTGTTTGATTTGCTGGTTTTGTTGCTGTAAGTCGGTAATGATGGCTTCTTTACTCTCTAACTTATCAGCCACATCTTTCACCGCATGCTCCTTTAAATAAACGGAACGTTGAATCATATTGACGATTAATTCATACATACGTGTTGTGTGGTGCTCCAGTTCCGTTAAATCTTGCGTATAATCGGATGAGCCTTGCTTAATAGCGTTCATTTCGTACAGTGCAATTGCGCGTTCAAACCATTCTTTACTACTTGTACCACTTGATTCAATGACTTCTCTCACTTTCTCATACATTTCTTCGCTAACTTTCACGCCAAATGTTTTATCTGCCACTTTTGCATCCTCCATTCGTTAACCTATAAATACTGTTAAATCAATGGTTAACCAGGTTATTTATAGTTAACCTAATTATATAATAAATTTTCTGTTTAATCAATCTCGTAGTTCGCCACCTTGCTGACAAGGTGGCGCGATTTTTTACATTTTCATGAGCAAAAGACGTACATGTTGTAAGCCTTTTGTCTTTTTAGTTTTTTACATATAGCCTTTTTCCTTCAACGATAAATAATTTGTTTCGCTTACAACTAAATGGTCAAGAACTTCTACTCCTAATAATTCCCCTGCTTCGCACAAACGCTTTGTAACATCGATGTCCTCCGGGCTTGGTGTGACGTTCTGGCTCGGATGGTTATGCGCCAGAATGATACTTGCCGCGTTTTGTAGGAAAGCTGTTTTGAACACTTCTCGTGGTGTAACAAGGCTTGAATTTAACGTTCCGATATGGCAACGGTGCAAACATTGAATTTGGTTTTTCACGGATAGACAAGCAACTAGAAAAACTTCTCTATCCTCATTGCCAATAAACTTCATGGCGATATTAGCAAAATCCTCTGGGCTACGTACCGTGTAATCCGTTAAGTTCTCAGAAAGATATTTTTTCGGCAACTTGCGACGCTCGGCTTTGATTCTCACAATCTCATAAATAGGTTGTAACTCTAAGTTATTTTCAACAGGGTTTGTCATGGTGGTTCCTCCTTTGTTTTTTCGATTGCTTTAGCCGCAATCACGAAGTCGGAAGGCTGAATTTTTTCCGATTTCTTGGCTATGCCATGCAGCTATTTGCAGCAATCAAAAAGCAAGGAATTGCCTGCAATAGCTCAAAAGTTTTTGTAGCGTAGCGTTTCGAACAAAAAGTTTTGACGATCCTTGCTTTTTGAGGTGAAACACGGATAGGAGCGTGGTAGGCAGAATCTGCCACGATCATTGCCGAATGTTGAACGCAAATGGCAAAGCCCAAGCAGACGGTCCACCTGCTTGGGCGTATGGCGAAAGAAATCGAAAAAAATGCTCTTGATAAAAGGGAATGCCGCAGCATTCCCTTCACTTTGTCTTTTTGTCTTTATATGTAGGTTTTGAATTTCGCCTCGTTTGGTATGACGGCTTGCCGTAAACGATCCAGGAATCTACTCGCTGTTTCATGGTCTTTACAGCGAGTGATTATCGGAACGTTTAATACCAAAGCGACGCGTACCCCTTCACAAAAGCGTTGTTTGCTTTTGATGAAGGGGTAGTGTAGGCAACCGATTAGCAATATACTCTTTATCTACCAAAAGAATTGATATTATCTAACTTCTAATGTATTATCTAACTAAGTAGACTAATGTTATGTTTTTTCTAATCTAATACATATAAGCGAGGTGTGTTTTTGATGATCAATTTAGCCGACGATATTCTGAAAGATTTTGTCAATACACTTATACATGATGACCCTGAATTAAAGCCATTGTTAAGAGAGGCTATTAACAATGTAGATGGTGATGGAGTGGAAAACAGTACTGCAACTGCCAAGTGGGATAATCGCTATAACTCTTTAGTCAAAGTAGCAAAAAAATATGTATTAAAATTTGGCATCATAAAACGTGGTAACTTATGGAAAGCTATATTTATCGTCGGCGAAGATAATTCTATTTACGTTTTCTTCAATCATAAAAACTTAAAAGGTATCATTAAAAAAGGGAAAAGTAATCACTACTTAAAATTACTGAATTTCTTTAATAGACATTTAGATGATCATAAACCGATTAACGAACAACTGAAATGGGATTTAGAAGAAGCAACAGATCCATATTCAGATGAAGCATTGGAAAATCAAGCCCGTGACATCATAAAAATGTTAGAACACGAACCCTCAAAAGTAGTAGTCTTTGCGTTCAATAAATCTTTTATTAGTACAGTTAATGCATATGTGTTTAATAGTAAACATGAACCGATTTGGCATCAAGATTTCACTTCACTAATCGAAAGCAATTATGCATTTGATTTGAATTCAGATAATATTGAAACAGAAAAGAAAGAAAGTACTACTACTATCGATAAGAAGAAACAGATTGTTAAATTGAAAAAAATTAAATAGTTTGGAGATTTTATTATGAATAAGATATTTAATGGACAACGACTAAAGGAAGCTCGACTTTATAACAAGTTAACGATCACCGAATTAGGCGTGAAATTAAATGTCACAAAGCAAATGATTTCGAAGTATGAAAACCAAAATATTGAACCTAGCTTTGAAAAGTCATTACAATTAACAACCATTTTGGGTTATCCTAGAGAATTTTTCTATACAAATGATAAATTCAATATTCAAAACGAAGGGACCTTTTTTCGTTCAAGACTTACAGCTACCCAAAAAGCAAAAAACCCTGCGTCAATCGCTTTAAAGTACTCGGTAATCGTGCGAGATTTTTTAGAGCAGTATATTGATTTTCCCCAATTAGAGGAAAGGGAAAACTATGAACTTCTACAAGATTACAATTTAATCGCGAAAAAAATGCGCAACTTTGTTGGCCTAGATAATGGGCCCATTCCAGATATTATTGAAGTAGCAGAGTTAATGGGATTCACTGTTATTAGTATGAATTATAACGAAAGTAAAGTTGATGCCTTTAGTAGCATGAATGTTATAGAAAATGCCGTTGGAGATATTACCCCTTATTTCGTCATTGCTACAGGAACAGGCGAATCTCGTTCATTTTATAGACAGCAATTCAGTATCGCTCACGAAATGGCACATTGGGTACTCCATCAAAATATAAATCCCCAAGAATTAGATAAAGAAGAATATAAAGTTATGGAAGATGAAGCTAATAAATTGGCATCTATTTTTCTATTACCAGAAGATACATTTGGTGCTGAGCTAGCTACCAGGGTTACAGATGAAATTGATACGTACTACAGCTTAAAGAGAAAATGGAATGTATCTATGGCAGCTATGATTAAACGGGCAAGAGATCTTTCCTTAATTAACGGGGACCAAGAAGTAAAACTTTATAAACAAATGCATTATCGCAAGTGGAAAAATCCAGAGCCATTTGATTTGGAAACTAAAACGACTGTTCCAGTGGCTTTTAAACAATCTTTGGAGTTATTAATAGATGAAGGTATTTTAAAAGGACATGAAATTCCCATTAAAATTGCAGAACAATATAACCTTTATTTAACTCCCAAAATGCTCGCAATGATTTGTGGTGTAGATCCGGCTCTGTTTATTGATAACAGCGAATCTAGGGTTGTATTGAAATTGAAGGATTTTAAAAGAAAGCACAGTAGCTAGATTTATATTAGTGGGGGATAAAAAATGACGTATTGTTTTGCATGGAAGTCTAATAATGAAATTTACATTGTTGCAGATTCTTTAACTTCTTCTGAAAATAGTAATTTAGAAATTGAAGCTGATTATTCTAGCATGGGTGAAAAGTACGGCGAATATAATTCACGCTTCATTACCGAATGGGATACCAAAATTTATGTTAAAGAAAATTTTGTTATTGCATTTTCGGGATATGTAGATACTTATGAGGAAATAAAAAGACATTTGGATTCTATGGTTGGACAATTGCCATATAATCAAATCATTTCTTATCTTCAGGAAATTATATCAGAGGCAGAAGTGATACTTGCGGTTCAACAGAAAGAGAATAACAAATTGTTCGTAGTAAATAAAAGAGAATTTAAAGAAATAAAACATTATATAAGTATCGGAAGTGGTAGAACTATAGCGGATTTAGATAATTTAATGATAGGTTTTTCAAACACATTCCCAGATTTTAAAGAAGAAAATATAGACGATGAACCAAGAAAAAAAATTAGTGCAGCTACTGCATATCTTCAAATGCTTTCTTTGAAACATAACTTTTTAGAATTCGGCGTAGGTGGGACTGTTTGTGGCATCTGCATTTATGATAATAAAATAGTGTGGAATGATGATTTATTATACTTTTTATATGATGAGAATTTTGAAAATAAAAAGCTCATAAATATGATTATTAGAAATAATAGTATTTTGACCGGTTCAGATTTCACTGGATTAACTAAGCTATTCGGAATACCAGAAGTGGATACTGATTTAGATGAAGTACAAACAAGGAAACTTCTTCGATCTATGCATAAAAATATGGCCTCCTATATACCAAGATATATCGTTTTTTTCAGTTTCGAATTAAATAATATTTACTTTTATGATACACATAGAAAAACGCAAACAAGATTAGTAAGAATGTTTCAACGCAGAAGTAAAGGAGAAACAAAATGTGAATTGTTTACTATGCCATTTTTGATTTCCGAATTCTTATTGAAAAATAATAATAAAGATGATTTGATGATTCCTTTTCATTATTTAGAGGGATTACCAACTCCATACTTATCCAGGGACCATTTAATAGAAAACACAGAGAATATAGAAGACGTGGAATTTGAATATGATTATTTTGATCGCCCTTTAGAAAATATTAGAATTAACATGGAAATAGATAAGTATTTTAAATCGGGATTAGATGAATACGAAAATTTAGTTGTTATTAACTTTGAATACTTTGAAGGGAAAATTATTGAATTACGAAACTTTTATAAAGGACTAAACATTCAATATGACAGCTCTAAACTATTAAAAAATGTTTGTGCATTTCTCAAAAAAGAATGGGATCTAGATAAATTTGAAATTCTAGTATTCAGCAAAAATTATCAATTCTTCTATGAAAAAGTAGATGAATTAGAATTGATTTTAATAAGAAATAAGAATGAGTTCTCAGGATTTTTAAACAAATTATTGCATAGTTACTATACAGATCATAGATATTTTCATTTGAATAAAATCTTCATAATTGATGATAGTTCAGATTTCAATGATTTATTTGAAATAATGCCAGATTATAATAAAAACAGAGAAGAAGCAGACATTTTTATGATTAAAAATCAAAACAATGAGTCAAGAGTACTTCATGCTCCCTATTATTACAATGCAGATATAATATTTTCACAGTTATCTGGACTAAGTAATGAGGCCTTGGGATTATGGAGTCCTTCAGAATACTCCAAAGATGAACTTGAAGACATAAAGGAATATTTAAATGAACGAATAGGAAAAGCAGAAGTATTAAATTAACCGATTTATAAGCATCAAATAGGGTCCACCGTAAGATAGGTGGCACTATTTGAGATTTTCGCAGTACACTTTAAATCAAGCTTTATCCCAAAGCTACAGTCAAAGGCAAAGTCTATTCATCTGAAAGCCTAAAATCTTTCTTTTCACTTCTCCAGTAATCCCAAAATAAGTTATTGCATTTCGAGGTGAAACACGGATAGAGGCATGGTAGCCAGAATCTGCCACGTTCATTGCCAAATGTTGAACACAAATGGCAAAGCCCAAGCAAATAGTCTAGATGCTTGGGCGCAAGGCGAAAGAAATCGAAAAAATGCTCATAAAAAAAGGGAATACGAATGCATTCCCTTACCTTATTTGTATTCAGCTATTGAACTTCGCCTCGTTTGGTATGACGGCTTGCCGTAAACGATCCAGGAATCTACTCGCTGTTTCATGGTTTTTACAGCGAGTGATTATCGGAACGTTTAATGCCAAAGCGACACGTACCCCTTCACAAAAGTGGTGTTTACTTTTGATGAAGGGGTAGTGCATGGCAAACATCTGGTATGATAGGACTATACAATTAAATTAGAACGTTTTTTATTTTTAGGCAACCTTTATAATAGTATAGATTGGAGATGGTAAATATGAATAAATTGTTTATTATAGGAAATGGTTTTGATGTAGCCCATGGATTAAAAACATCGTATGATGATTTTCGGAAACATTTAATTTTAGATACTCAAATTGAAATGGATAGTTTAATTATTCCCGAATCGAAACCAACGCCAGATGGAGATATTACATATGATGAAATAGAAGTATTATCTATGTTGTTCTATTTAATCAGTGAGGCTGAGTCTAATACTGAAAAATGGAGTAATATAGAAGCTTCTCTAGCGAATTTAAATTTTGATGAAGTTTTTGATTATTCTCCTGAAGTTTTAGATCGTGATGGAGATATAGACTTATGGAAAACATCTTATAATAATGAAGATATTGCATCAAATCTTGTTATCCCTACATCAACAATTCAACGATTATTTTTAGAATGGATTAATACAATAGATATCACTAGAACAAAATCAAAGATTGATTTTTCGGATCTAGTAGGAGAGAAAGATTTATTTTTAACATTTAATTATACAGAGACATTAGAAGAAATTTATAATGTCTCTAGTAATCAAATTTGTTATATTCATGGGAAACAAAATGAAGAAATTTACTTTGGTCATGGTGATGGTGATACTGATGATGTAACAGATTATTTTATGGAAAATTATATTGGGTCGGAAAATAGTTTAGCTGAAATTCATGAAAAACTTCGTAAGAAGACTGAAATAGCTTTAAATAATAATATGTATTTTTTTGAAAGATTATCTAATGATAATGTCCGAGAAATATATTCTTATGGATTCTCATTCAGTGAAGTAGATATGGTATATCTAGAAGAGATTTCTAAACGAGTGAATACGCAAAAAGTAATATGGTATTTCAATGATTTCGATGAACAGAACCATGATGATTATATTGAAACTCTAATAAAGTACGGATTCAAAGGTGATTTTAGTACGTTTAATATTTCGAATAACGAAATTATAAAGAAAGGTTAAACTGACTTATGAAACAACTTTAAAATCACTTAACAAATTACCTGATAGGTGGTTAGTACATTTTTAATAACCAAATTAAACCCGCTATTGAAATAATCAAACGAGCTTATGAATATCAAACAAAATAATATTTCAGAAGTAACTAAGAGTCATGAACTTTAGTTACTCCTATTCTTTAATCAATTTGAATTTTATAATCCAAGTTCTTCTTTGCTTTTGTTCCCGCAATCCTAGTATTTGTTTCTCCTCCCTGCACTCGTTCAATCCTCTTCTGCTCTCCCTCCAATACCGGCTTAAAACTCCTTAATTCCTCCTTCCCATAGACATAAGCTCCAATCAAATGATTTTCAGATTCTGCAGCATGAAGAAATGATGACTTTGCTTCTTTTACATCTTGATAATCTACAATTGGAGTGTTTGTCGCTTTATGATACAGTTCAATGCTTGACTCTGGCCCATATACTTCTTGGAGCGCAAATTGCTCGGAAAAACTCTTGTACATTTTTGCTGCAGCAGGATGCTGATCAATGACATTCATCAAAATGATTTCCTTTCCTTTCAACATCTCCCTAGTAATTACTTCGCCTCGTTCATCCCTTAATTCTTGCGGTTGACGATGGTATTTTGCAATTTCAAATCCGTTATACCTGGCATCAAATACTTCAACGGCTGTGACTGAACTTTTAACATATTGGAAAGCAGGCAATGACTTGGCCAATTGTTCAACGTGAACGACCGGCTGGGTAAGCATGGGGTTCTGAATGACTTGCTGTAGCTGCTCGTACAATTGTGGATGTAGGACAATATCAATCGTGGCTAATGTTTTTTCTAGCGTCGCCTGAATCTCTGTTAATGCCTGTCTCATGAGGTCCGTATCCTTTGCCCACGTTGCAATATAACCTAACGAAAAATGACTTGTATCGAAGCCTAAGTATGCCATTGTTGCACATGCCACTGATTCCGCCTGTGCCTCTTTATGGGCACGGCTTGCCTCGTTAAAATGTCCTTCTCGACCATGCAACTGCGCATGTGCAAATTCGTGAATGAGCGTTCTTAACTTTGCAACGGGATTATTCTCTGTTGCATTAACGACAATTTCATTTGTTGAAGGTACATAATAGCCACGCCCTTTTTCCTGAATCGAATATGCCTTTTCTGCCACATTTAACTGTTTATATTGGGTTAAGTAGTTTTTCATATTCTCATATAAGGCTGTCGCATCTTCATCCGTTTGAAAACGGTCATTGACAAAATCCCGCGTTACTTTAAGTGGCTCTCCATCTGTTTGTGCAATATCAAACACCGTCACCCACTTATAACGTACCAACACAGTATCCATTTTAGGGTTACCCTTTTCATCGTATAAAGGCTTCTTTGTCGCCCGGTCTAGGACGGGGTGTTGTTCAAAAATTGGTGCGCGAATTTGAATCCCTTTCTCCCCTTTTTGCACAAAGCGTTGGTGCTTTTTCCAAGCTTGAAATCCTGCGACATACGTAGCTTTCGGATCTTGCATAAAGACTAAAATTTGATTGTCAATTGAGTACTGACGCATACTCGCCATGAAATGCAAATAGCGTTTGAAATCTTCTTGGTTCGCAAATTGGGTCAGTTGCTCTTCTAATCTAGCTGTTAACTCTTTCGTTCGCTCTTCATATTTATTCGGCTGCAGGGGCATTATACCTCACCTCGCTTTTGGAATAACGGAACGTATCGCTGTTCATCTTCAAACGGCACTTCTAAATAAGCGATAATATCGTACTCCAATAGATCAGGGACTTCTACAATCGTTAATAAATCACGCTTATCCCGATAAATAGGCTTATCACTGAACTCAACTTCTTCACGTCGATACATACTTTTAACTCCTCTCTTATTATCATAAGTAGAAATTTCCACTTTTGATAAGTATACTTTTAATTCATCTACTCAATTTTATAGTAGCTCCCTCTACCCGTTTTCCCTCCTCATCCAATTCGTACAACGTCACATTGTCCTTTGATTCCTGTTCGATCTCATACTGATAGGAGAGTTCCTGTTCACCATCTTTTGTAGTATAAAGATTTAACGTATTATCTTCTACGGTCCATTCAAAAGAATTATTAAACATCCCCATTTCTATGAGCACGGTATCATTATCATTGAATGTAACCATCCCTCCACCACCTGCTGATTCTGTCCCCGTCCATTTGCCAATCAAATCACTTTTACTATCACCACAAGCTGCTAACAACAAGAGCACGAGTACCGCAAGTAGTGGAAACCGAGCCTTTTTCATAACGCCAACCTCCCATCTATTTTAGAAGCCTCATCATCGAGACCCGTGTCGCCGATTTGCCGAGCGAAATACCACCTTTTGCTCCCCCACTGGAATACCACATCGAACGTAATACGCTCGGTCCACGAATGATTAACACACCACAGCCGATTATGAGCATGAAATCATACCAACTATTAAAATTAGCAAGTAACTGCACAAGCGCTGCCATTAACAACACTTGCGTCACGATACTTACAATCTGACTTAAAAACTCACGCCACCAGATTTCACTAAAATCATAATTCTCTGTGGCAATCGTAATTGCTGCGAAGACGCTAAAGACCTCCAGAATAATCAGGTCAACATGATAGACGCAAATTTTAAACGTAAATATAACAAAGACGACAATTAAAAACAAAAGCAATAAAGTCGCTGCCATAGTTCCCGTTCCAAATATATCGACGACCATCGTTGAAGCGATAGAGTCTGTAATAATATCTGAAGAACTTCCTGCTATTTCAACAAACATATACTCCATCAACGGATACAAAATTTCCCTCACAACAAAATATAAAATGACCGGTAATAAAAACACCATGGCACTCGCCTTAATGGAACTCATAATGATTTCTGAAATATTGCCTTCGTGATTCGTTGCTTCATTGAGCATGGCATTTAGTATACGGAACAGCACAATTGCCACGAGCAGTACACCTCCGAAAACAGCGAATACACTGTACACATCTAAAAATAAGCCACTCAACGCTTCATGATTGAACAACACTTCCGCTAAAAATTTAAAAACGGCTGTTAACATATCATTCAACCAATCATCAATCATCTCCATCACTTTATCTTTTACAGAAAACAACTGGCAAACCTCCTTTTAACGAAGCCCTATGCACAGCTACTATTTTTCAAACTCCATATTGCTATTCAACTCCTCTAATGCACTTTCAAACGTGACTTCTTGCTCAACAACTTCAAAACCGAAAAATTCCTGTTCTAGTGCCTCTTGCTCGGTCTGTTTCACTTGTGCTTTTTCTATTATTTCCTTTTCAAACCGCTGTTGTGCCTGCTCCAATTTCTGCAATTGCTCAGTAGACGGGGTGGAACGGTAATCAACATGCTTTACTTCATATTGCTCCGTCACGCCAGGAAACAGCTGGAATTGAAAAGCTTTCTTCATTTTAATGGGAGGCTTATGTTGAAATAAAATGATGCCCGTATCAGCAGGCATTTGCATAATCTCTCCTGCCGTCATCAAATCACGAGCAGTAAAACTTTCGCTCTCACTCATGCTGCTTGTTCGATTTTCCTTGCCATACTGCTTGGATTCCGATTCGGCATCGACTTTCACTGTTGTTTTATCAAGTAAATCCTTAAAGTAAGTCGCTGACGTTCGGTTCGCTGCGTTTAAACAGATTTTGACGCCACAATTCCCTAAAATAGACTCCGCTTTCTTATCCCCGTAGCGATCTTGCAGCTGCGAAATCGTTTGGATAATCGTCGCAACACTAATTCCATAACCACGACATGTCGCTAAAAACTCCTCGTAATTATCGAATTTTCCGAGATTCACAAACTCATCTAAAATGAAATTCACATTTCTCGGTAGCTTTGCATGATGATTTGCCGCAAATTCGTACAGCTCATTAAATAGCTGACTAAAAAACAAATTCACTAAGCTTTGCCATGACTGATCCATTAACGGGATTATCACGTACAGCATTATTTTTTTATGGCCAATATCCGTTAAATGAAAATCGCTAAAACTCGTAAACTCCGCAACTTCGCTATCAATATAATCAGCAATTGTCGTCAAAAGGGATACGATGATACTCCCCTGCATTTCCTGCTTCGCTTTCTTGTAGCCAAGTTCATAAGCACGTCTTGCAGGGTGCTTAAAATCTAACTGGAGAAACTGCTTATCTAACTCACTTTCTCCGTTTCCATCTTCTGTGCCGAACGTTTGCATAAACTCTAACAGACCTCTCATATTGCGTTGTTTCGGCTCTAACTCATGAATCGCATATAAGATCAACGCTTTAAGCAAAGCACGTTGTGAGTAATACCAAACATCACGTTTTCCGTCCTTGTTCGCACTATCAACCATTTTCGTTGCAACGGTCGTTGCCTGTGTTTCCTTGCGTACATAATCAAGTGGATTATGGCGATCACTCGCCTCCATATTCATGAAATTAATAACGTGGAGTTCATAGCCCTGCGCTTGTTTGATCGCTGCCGTTTTTTCATACACTTCCGCTTTTGGATCGGTAATGACAATGCTATTTTCCGTTTCATAAAGTACATTCGTGATTACAAATGACTGTGTTTTATAGCTTCCCGGACCACCGACCACCATAATATTGCGATTCGGCTTCGATTCATTTGGCTGGATTAGAATTTTCTTATTATAAAATCCTAAAATGGTTCCATTCATCATTTATCAGCCCCTTCTACTTTCAAAACAAGAACTAGATGCTATAAAATTGAGTTAAATATATTTTAAGGAGCCAATGTGCTTGGCTGCCTTAGCAACTGTCTACTCATTATTCTTAGGTATAACTGTAGTCTCTACATTAAAATTGAATCGGATGGTGGTTAACATGATAAACATCTTGATTTTTACTACACTAACTACAATCAGTAATCAGTTAACATCCCTACTTGGTTCTGCCTTAGTAACAGTTGCTTTGGCTCCTAAAGCTATATTTCCCTTCGAAGCGTCTGAAAAAACGCCTCACGCACCTCTTGCTCAGACTTGGCGATAAAATTGCCGTCTAGAATCTCCTTTTCCTTCGCCCATCGAGCCGAGCCATGATAGGCATTTTTCTCATGAATTGCCCACCCATCCTTTTTCGTCTTACGCTTGAGCTGAATAAATGCACTATAAAACAAGTTGAGCACGGTTAAAACAATAAACAACGGATTCTGACTCGTGACATAGCCTTTGATTGTTTGAATTGGATGGAGAAAAATGTCTTGTAAACTCCCAAGCATTGCACTTGTGGTTAAACTAAGCTTCAATTCACTCAATAACAAAATCAGATCAATGAACAGCACGATGACGATTTCAAATGCAAGAAAGCTAATACCAAACCACATTAGCTTTTTCATACGCCGTCCACCTCTGTCATATTGCCAATCACTTTTATATCACCAATTAAAAATTGCCCATTGTTCTTTAATACCGATATTTCATACAATTGACTGCCATGATTCACTAATGCATCATCTAAAAAGTAATTGGTCGTTGTGTACACTAAAAACGTATGGGGCGTAGAAGGATTCATATACACTTGCACACTTTCCAGTTCGTTTTTCATGTCCACAGCAGGTGGAGCGAGTGATGAAGCACCTTTTAGCTTATTCAACACATCTACTTTGACCAAATTTGATAATTCCTCAAAACGAGTGACGTAAGACTCGTTATCATAGTTCAAATACACATGGAAAGTCTGTTCAATAAACTGCACTTCCTCCCCCGTTACTTGCAAGCCTGTCACGGCCGATAACTCATCTACTTTTCCTTTCAATACTTGAATCTTTTGCTCCTTCCGCTCAACAGCATCTTTTAAAGTAGATTTATCTCCTGATAAAACAAATACGGAACCCGCTAGAATGAACACAGCTACTAGAAGAATGCCGATGACAATTCCTTGCTTCATCCCTCCTCACCTCCTACAAAATCAACAATGCGTCCGTATCCATATAAATGCTCCTGCCAGTAGCGGTCGTTTAAATTAGAAAACCCGATACCACCGCCGTTTGCATCAAACATTTTGCCGTTGCCAACATACATTCCGATATGTGTCACGGGTCTGCCTGCGTTATACGTTCCTGTAAAAAAGATAAAGTCTCCTGGCTGCAATTCATCGGCTGTGATCTTTTTCGATATATCGTATTGCTCTTGCGCTGTCCGTGGGAGATTAGCGCCAATTTCCCGAAAAGCCCATACCATCAAGCCTGAGCAATCGAAGGATGTTTTCGGATTCATGCCCCCGAATTGATACGGATAGCCATCGAATTGCTGCATTGTTTCATAGACGACTTGAAAATCTGCTGAAGCATTCGCTACATCAATGACTTGTCCGTCACGCATTGTGCCTACATAACGCTTCACATGTTCCACGTAAGCTGGATCTCCGTAACTCGCCCATCCCAGTTTTTCTGCTTCTTGCTGGGAAAACGTTTGTGCCAATTCCTCTGAATGGATTCCTCCGTTTTTAGCAATGAAATCAATATAGCCCAACCCGTAATTGTAGCTTTGAATAGCCGTATCTAAATCCACTTCGCTTTTTTGCATCTTCTCTAGCACTTTATTGAAATGAGCCACACCTACTTCAATCGAATACATCGGATCGGTAATCGTATTCGGGGCTAAACCAATCGACTCGCTCGATTGCATAATATCCATTGAAGCTGTACCTCCACTTTCCTGCATCATAATTGCAAGAACGAGGGCTATATGTTCTTCTAAACCATATCCAGAAAGCGCTGCCTGAACAGCGCCTTCATACTGCAGCACTGCCGACGACAACTGACTACCGACTGTATAACTTCCTGGAGGTTGCGACGTTTGTTCAGAAAACAGCATAACAACAACGAGAATGAGCAGGAAAACAGGAACTAAAATCACCCATAACAGCTTTCGACCATCTTTAGAAAACGCCAGCCTTGCAAGTAAGAGTTTCATGGATTTAGCCCTCCTTTAGCTCCTCTATTTTCGCCTCCAATTCATCGATTTTCGTTTGTTGCACTTTCAATTGATCTGCTTGATTCGGAGAATCTTCAGACTGGATCGTCGTCATTTTTTCCTTCGCTACGGCTATTTCACTTTTTATTTGCGCCATTTCAATCGCACTTTGTAACGTCGCATCCTGTGTTTTATTCAACACTTCGCGAGCCCCTGCCATATCCCCATTCGTTATAAATGTCTGACCCATCCGCTGTAATGTTTCTACATCTGAAATAAACGGTAAATCTGCTGTCATTTGCGCCACATCATAACTAACTATGGCTTTCTCGTGTGCAAGCTTTTGAGTAAGGGCTTCTTCAACCGTTGAGAGCCGTAAATCTAGCACCACTTTTTCATCCTTGTTTGCATATAGCTGCGCAATCACTTGTTCTAACATTTTCGGTTCCGTATCAAGTGCCAGCTGCCATTGTTCTTTTTCGAGTAACTTCTTCGAAACATCGTTCGGTGAATCGCCTAAAACAAGAAATAATGGAATGGCTTTTTCGTAATTTTCTTGCTCGAAAAATGCATCGGCTTGCTGCTTTTTCTCTCGTGCTTCATACGTTGCTTCAAGCTGGACAAGCGCTAGTTGTTGCTGATCATTGGCATCATATTTCACATAGCCAATTGCACCGAGTGCAAGAACTGCCGTCAACACCACACCTAATATCGAGCGATTTTTCCACTTCTTCTTTTCCGACACTTGTTCCTTCACTGTGTGATAGGCGACAAAATCATATGCCTCGGTAAGTAACGCCTGCATTTCCTCCATCGTTTTAGCCGATAAAATCGAACGAACTAGATCATTCGATTTTTTTTCTAAACGCTCAGGCTCGGTTAAACATTTTTCATATGGATAATTCGTTAAAATCATCAATATAAGTGCCTTATACCGTTGTAAATGCGTATACTTTTCTTCTTTTGGCATCACACGGTTGGCACGGTAGCCATATCGTATCGTTGACATGGGATGATAAAAGACCGTTGCTGGATGCAAGCTCACGTGAAACGGCTCCTTCGTTACAATCTCGTCTAGCAATATGGCTTGGGCAATCGCGAGCTTCACGACATACGTTTCTTGTTTAATCGCTGCTACTGGCTTTAAATGCTCGGAGAAATGAAAGGTTAGCACAACATGCCCTTCTGTTTCTTCAATTTTTTGCAACGAAAGAAAGGATGGAATATCATTCGACGTCAAATACGTTTTTATTTCTTCTAGCTTGTCATACGTAAACTCACTACGACTCATCGTAAACTGCGCAAACTGCTCTGTTATTTTGATGCTACCAAAGGAAAAATTATAAATTTTAGTTGTAGTCATGTCAGCACCTCCTAACATTCCAAGATATAGTTAACTTAAAAACCTCCATTTACATATGGTTAACCAGTTAACCCATGTTTATTTTCGTTTTCTATATTTCAAAAGTAGATATATTTATTTTTGGATTTTCCCCATGTTCAACGCTTCTTGCTTTTCCAATTCTGTCATGTGAATCCGTTCCGCATAATTCGGAACGTGCTCGGCACCCACCTCATATACTTCCTCGTAACGAACAGGATCTTTTAAACGAAGTTCTTCTTCCGTCAACTCAATCCGCATAAATGCTCGCTGAGTTCCGTGAATCATCAGTGCCTCCCCTTGTTTCCGTCTTTCTAACAGCTTTCTCTCCTTGTCGCTGAACGTCATCCTCAACTTCCGGGTAATATCGTCCACACCTTTATTGTCTAAACCGAAAAATACCTTCGTATAACTGTTGCCAATAATCGCTTCCCCAACATTTTGCCCATTCGCCATTTGACCGTCCAAGACATCTTGGATTTGCTGTGTCCCTGCAATAGCCCCAGCGTTATATTTTCGGAATCGCTTATACGCCTGGTAGAAAAAACTCGCTGCATCAGGATTTTGCGTTAAGAAGTGGAACTCATCAACGAACAGTTTCACGTTCTCCTCTGTATTTTCCGTAATGTTGTCCCATAAATAACTAAACGTGTTTAAATACGCAGCACCCTGCACTTCTGCTTCATTTTGTAAGGGCTTTAAATCAAAGGACACAAGATCACTCTGTAAGTTAATATTCGTGTGCCCGTTAAAAATCGTTTTACTGCCGTTGACGTAGCTTTCCAAAATATAATGGAAATCCTCAATACGACCGTAACGATCCGAATCCGTTTCCTTTAACTTCGAAAGTGCCTCGTAGACATCCGATAAGATGGGATAGGACGTGCTTGGGACATCACGGAAACTGGTAAACTCATGGACCCCTGTATCTCTATACACTTGCCGCAGCGTCGCATCCAACACAGCTTTTTCCACTTGCGTAATGTCTTGCTTCAACACCTGAAAGAAACCGAGTAAACGTTGAATCTTATCCTTTAAAATCATTTCCATATCAGCCGTTGTTTCATCTGCTACATGCTCAGAATACACTTCTAGCGGATTGATTTTTGTCGTTGAATTACTGCTTAGGTGTACGACCGTGCCCCCTAAATGCTCGACTATGCTCGTATATTCATTTTCAGGATCGATAATAAACACTTTCACGCCACGGGCAAAATAACGCAAAATTTTCTGCACCATATACGTCGTTTTCCCGACACCACTCGTCCCAATCACGACCACGTTTTGATTCAATGTATTTTTACGGTCCAAATAATCAATCGCAATTAAACTCCCTGTGTCTTTATTTACCCCCTCTACATCACTGCGTGGATTAATCGTCAAAATTTCCGCATCATCAAATGGGAACATACTACTCGCTGCCTCTGTATTGGACTGTTTATACGTGTAATCACCAAGCAGATTCTCTAAAATCGGCATCGCACTCCAAAACGTTTGGTACATCGCTTTAAACGGCGTCATTGCTTTTAATTGCAACTTCGTTAGCGTATTTTGGACAGAATCACTGAGCGCATTGAGCTCCTCTAGCGAGTTCGCTTGCAAATAAATGTAGGTGTACTGATAAATATAGATCGATTCATTTTCAAGAAATTTCATCAGTTGATGTTCGGCTGCCTCCACCTGTTTCTCAAGTTGGCGTTTTTTAAGTGGATCAAATGTTTTCAACACTTCGGCCTGCTTATTTTTAATCGTTTTATTGTAGTGATCCACCATCTTATTCGCATTGGATGACTCTAAAAATTGAACGATCGTAATATTTCCCTTCTTACGCTTTAATTCAGAAAGCCAATTGCCATAACGACTTTTCGGATAATCAATAATAGCAATGACACGTATGAAGTTGTCGCCTGATTCAATATGGTCGGCATATTCCTCCCACGAAAAAGGGTAAATCATATCTAAACTTGATCCATCCAATACTTCATCCAAACCCAATTCCCGACTCACTTGCATCGGTTTCTTGCGTTTAAGCATCGCACTCCCTCCCCTAATGGTTTGAAAAATTAACTAAATGCTGCAATACTTCCCGACATTCCTTCGCTGTCAATTGGCGAGCAGTCATATCATACGTGCTCAATGTATTTTCAAGCTGGCGAATAAATAGCGTCACTTTCTCCTCTAGTTCAATCGCCGTTTGCTCCAACGAGGCGAGATGCTTTTTCGGTATCTTTTCATGCAGAACGACAATATGCCGTTTCGTTGTCATTTCCTGTGAGGAAGCGATTGTTGAAAATGTATCGACGTAGCTCGCAATTAGCGAGAGCTTTGCCTTGTTTTCCGGTTCCTCCTGCTGCACTTGTAAATAACGATGTTGCCAAAACAATACGTACTCACTAAAATCAACAGGCATCGTAATATCTAAATACTGCTGGATTTCTCCACTATTTTCACCGAGAGTAGACATCAAAAAAGCATTGAACTCGTCAAACACATCTTCCTGCTCGGTAACGGTCAACAAATCTAAATTGATACCGCTTGCTTGAATGAGTGCCACTAAATAACCTTGCTTCGTCACGAAAAAATCATTGTATTGCGCTTCAATTAACGACATCTCCTGCAGACTCTGTTTCCCGTTTTGAAGCGCCCTTGGTTCATCTTCAAACACATAGGCTTCAATGGACGCTTTCTTTTTGGAAACACCAAATAATTTCTCCCACAAACACTTCACCACCTCATCTAAAGAAACGCTCCTTCTTCTTTCGCATGTAAAAGAGCTTCTGTCTCTGTTTATAATCCATTCGTAATTTCAAATAATCCTGAAAGCGAATATTTTGTCGGTAGCGAATCGGGCGAGAGGATAGAAATGCTAAAATCATAATGAGTACAATTAAAATAAGCATCAACTTGAACAGCATGAGCCACACATTATGAGGGGGTAGCGCAAGTACGATAAACCCAATCACTGTAGGAGGCAACAAGTAAATGGCAAGCTCCCGTAATGTGATTCCAAGAAATATGCCATACCCCGACTCGACGTTTTCTGGAAAAACGAACTTCTTTCCTTTATGTTCATTCATATTAATCTACACCTTTCAAAAGTAGATTTTTCTACTTTTGTTAAGTAGTTTTTTATTACTTCTACTTATGTGAACAATGAGTACACCCATGGTAATAGCCATATCACAGCTGCGGCCAACCCGACAAGCGCACAAACACGACCAACACTTTTAAATACTTCATTTTTCTCATGCGGATCATCTGCTGAAGGCATACGCTTGATAATAATAAATAAAGCTGCACAAATCCCGACTAAAACCACAAGTGCTGTTAAAATGCCTTTCACGACATTGGCTGCATTTGTGAGCTTAGCTTGGACTTGTCCAGCTGAGGCAAAAACGATTTCGGGTGTAACTACTAAACAAATCACCAGAGCCAAAGCTGTGCCAAATGCTAAGCGCATTTTTCCATGTTGTTTTGTCATACACAAACCTACTTTCATTATTCATTTATCTATCCACTATTCCTCTCGCTTCATTTCTACGAATTGTTGGGGTACGTTTTCCTTTTGTTGTTGCATGTTCGATAACTTTCTTTTCGCCTCTTGAACGGTTGGAAATCCTTCTGAAAGCTGTTCGAGGTCCCCTTTCCTGACGCGTCCGATAAAGATGTCTTTCTGTTTCTTTTCTCGCTGCTCGACTTCAAACAACTGCAACTTCTCCTCGTAACGCTTCACGGCTTGATCCAATTCCATGCCGTACACGCTCAGGAATCCTTCTAAAAAACTCGTACCAGCAAAACTTACTTCCGCAAGCAAGCGACCGCGCTTGCCTTGAAAAACTGTTCCATCCACTTGCTCCATCTTCTCAGCATCTTGAAAATTTCCTTGCTGCAGAAAGTACTGACGCAATTTTAATGGCTTTACCTCGATTTGTGCCTCTACTTCGTCCTGGATAAGTTCTTGTCGAACAGCCGAAATAGGTTGTCCATCGTTCTCTCCACCGCGCACAAAACGCCCATCATGCTCAATCTGTATAGGTCGATTACTACTCAACCATCGCTCTATCATTAGACGTATCACCTACTTTTACATAGTATACAATGTTATTTCTCTAAAAAAGTCGATTGTTGTCAAAATATTATACGTATTTAATAAAAGGCGTATTTTTGTTATGATTGCAATAAATTTGTAATGGTAGTTTATAGGTTATTCGCTATGAATTAAGGAAAATGACATTTTGAGTGTGCGACAATCACGCCCAATTGTTTAAGTAAACTTTTTCACAAAATTTGAAACTACTAATTACTTTTTTTCAATACTGGAGCCCACTATAATCTTGTAAGGATTCACTACATTGCTTTTATTTTAAGAACAAAAAGCTTGAAATATAATTATAGTCAGTTATACTGATTATAAGCAACACTGATTATTGCTGGAGGTGAATAATAAAATTGGAGAAATGGAATCAATCATATGGCTTTTTACTTGGAAAGGTTGTTCAGCAAATGGAAACCAATTTCGCTGAGGGACTTGCACCATATGGCATTAACGCTAGACAATATGGAGTACTTTTATTTATCGAAGGAAACCCTTACTCTTCACAAAAAGATATATCTGAAAACCTACAAATTGATCGGACAACAATGGTAAGTCATATCGATCATTTAGAAAATTCAGGATTTGTGGAGAGGACAAGGAATCCTAATGACAGGAGATCCTATAGCCTTTTGCTTACATCAAAAGGTAATGATGTATTAGAATCACGTTGGGAGTTTTTAATCAATGCGGAATTAGAAGTTTTAGCACCTTTAAGTCATCAGGAAAGAAAATTGCTAAAGGATTTGCTTGTTAGAATTTGGAATACATTACAATATGGGAGGTAACAAAATTATGCACGCACTTGATTATTTTAATGCACGTTTGGAAGCAACAATTAGCCCTATGGATTATTTGAAATTAACACAAATGAATCCAGATAAATACTTTTTGATTGATGTTAGAAACGGCCCAATTCATGTAAGAAGTTTAAT
>NZ_JBBOTP010000001.1:2740000-4906038 GCF_038005665.1 Sporosarcina sp. FSL K6-5500 | reverse complement strand
TGGTATTCTGTCAAGAAAGTGGACATGAATTAATGAGCAGTTATTTTAATAAGCCTACCGCGCTGCGCTTGCTGTACTTTCATGGAAGAGCAGTTAAAAAGCCAACTGCTCTTCCACGAAAGTTGTGAGTGGTTTCTGGGCATTTTTCTCTTTCAATTCTTGATACTGTGACTCGAAAAAATTAGGGGAGACATAGTCTAACGTGGAATGGATGCGTTTCTCGTTATAAAACGAGATGATGTAATCCAACACTGCCGTCTCTGCTTCCTTTCGTGTCTTGAACTTCATTCGGTAAATCAGTTCCTTCTTGATTGTCGCATGGAAGGATTCAATACACGCATTGTCGTAACAGTCACCTCTACGGCTCATGCTGATTTGGCACTGCTTCTCTTTAAGTAGTCCAGTATAAGCAACAGACGCATACTGGGAGCCCTGATCTGAATGGTGAATCAACCCTTCTTCTGGGGAACGGAAATGAAAAGCACGCTCCAGCGCCAGTTGAGGCAGCTGCGTGGATAAGGTGTTCGCTAAGTTAAAACCAATGATCTTACGAGAGAATAAATCCATCACCGTAGCCAGGTATAGCCACCCCTGACTTGTCCAGATATAGGTGATATCCACGACCCACACTTGATTGGGATGATCCGCATGGAAGTTTCGTTTTAATAAATTAGGATAAATCGGATGTTCATGATTAGATTGAGTTGTCACCGTATAGTGAAAAGGCACTGTAGCGCATAAACTCAGCTCTCTCATATAGTTTGAGACAGTCTTCTCTGAAAGTGGTACCCCTTGTTTCTTCATAATCCGTTGGATTCGGGGGCTTCCATAGACCTCCCGATTCTCGTAAAAAATTTGTTTGATTAACTTTAATGCCCCTTCTTTTTTCTTCTGCGAGGCACTTTGTACTTTTTCACGCCATTTATAGTAGCCGCTCTTTGAAACCTTTAGAACTTCGCACATCCTATTCACGCGGTATTCTTCCCGGTGCTTTTCAATAAATGAATAGATCACTGCGGGTTTTTTGAAAAGATGTGCATGGCTTTTTTTAAGATTTCATTCTCTTCCTTCAGTTCCTGGATTTCTTTTTCAAGCGCTCGTTGCTGCCTTAGCCGCTCGGTAGAGGTTACAAATTCTTCCCCATTACGTTTTCCTTCCAGTTCTTTTCGATGGTGACTTACCCACTTTCGCAAGGTACTGACAGGCACATCCATCTCCCGTGAAATTTCAATCTGTTTTCTTCCGTCTTCCACCACCAGCTTGACCAAATGCTCTTTCAGCTGATTATCTATTCGTTTCTTCATAATGGACACGCTCCATTCAGTTAGTTTGTTCTCTTTATCCAAACACGCTCATTGGATTATGTCCACTTTCTATACTACATTCAGAAGTATCCAACGAACGCGTTAAAGTGTCCAACCATTACATCGAACCGTCCAACAAACAAAAACGCTGCCCCTTGGGTTACGGGACAAGCGTTAGATTCATTTCTTTGGCATTTGCTCTTGCGCCATTCTCACCATTTCTTTCACCATATTGCCACCAATCGAGCCGCCGATTTTCCCCGCCTGTTCCGACGTTAGTTTTCCGTTATAGTCCTTTGATAGTGGAATGCCGAGTTCCTCCGCAATTTCGAATTTCACGTTATTGGGTGCAGATTTATCCACGTCGTAGCCTTGGGCTTGCATGATGTCCGCTTTCAGCTGATCTAACGCTTGTCGTGCACCAGGTACCAAAATTCTATTATTGCTAGCCATTTTATCTCCTCCAGTAAGCTGTAGTGTCCCCAAAATACAGGAAAACACACTGCAAATCGAATTCAGTACACTCTTTCGCAAGTAAACAAATTTTACTTCTTTCATTTTTCAATCAATTGGTTGATAATAATCGTACACAAACCGTGTGATGGGACATAAAAGGAGAAATTAATGTTGTCTATAACTAAACTTAAAAATAGTATCGGAACTACAGGTGTCACTTACGTTGTAATTGCTTTATTGACCGCGATTGCTAGCGAGATTAAAGTGATTCCTTTCAACGGGGAGAATTTCCGTTTCGGATTAGGAAGTATTACGTTCTTTTTACTCATTCTTATTCGTCCTTCTATTCCATTGATTCGAACGGGTCTTATCACGGGGATCACGGTGGTTTGTTTCCGATTAATTGGCGATTTTACGACTGAGACTATTTCATTTTGGGCAAGTTTACAAAATCACCTGCCTGCATTTTTGTATTATGTGCTATTTGCAATCGGATTTAGCATTATTAAAATTGAACCATACAAAGCGTTTCCATTACTTTTGGGCGCATGGGCTCTCCTTTTTGAATTTATCGGAAATAGCGCGGAGCATCTTATGCGCTATTTATTGTCAATGCATGTGGATTTAGGTTTTCGTGAATGGGCATTAATAGCTGGGACAGCTTTGTTTCGCAGTTTTTTTGTAGTGGGACTTTATAGCATGATCACGGTATCGGAACAAAAGAAACAGATGCAAGAAATGCTTGGCGTGGGTGCAGACTTATATGCGGAAAGTCTTTATCTACAAAAGTCATTGGACCATATTGAGCAAATCACGGCAGCGAGTCATGAGTTGTATCGGAAATTAAAAAAGGAAAATCTTCAAGAGTTAAGCGTGCAAGCATTGCTTATCACGCAAGAAATACACGAAGTGAAAAAAGACACGCAGCGGATTCTTTCTGGGATTTCCAGTATATCTACAGAAAAAAGAAATGATGTCCTCTTACTTTCGGAAGTACTAAGCTTGGTTGTTACCGCAAATGATAAATATAGTATTTTGCTTAGGAAAAAAATCGCTTTTCAACTATCGCTTTCAGTTGATTTCGAGACGACTCAACAAATCCCGTTGCTCGCACTATTGAATAACCTTACCGCAAACGCAGTTGAATCCATTGAGCAGAAAGGCGAAATTACAGTAACGGTATACGAAGAAGCGGCATACACCCATTTCATACTAAAAGACACGGGAATAGGGATTTTAGAAGAGGATTTACCAATTATTTTTGAAGCGGGTTATACGACGAAATTTAACAATCATGGCGTTGCCGCAACGGGAATCGGCTTGTCTCATGTGCAACATATAATACAAACGCTTGAAGGTCAAATTCAAGTAGAGTCTTTGGATGAAGAGACGATTTTTCAAATCCGAATTCCAACGAAGAACATTAGAAAGTGAGATGAATCAAGTTGCGCTATTTTATTATAGATGACGATACGGCCAGTCGAAAAATGTTGGCGAAAATAATTACGGAAGGTGAATTAGGTGTTGTCATTGGTGAGGCGGAAAGCGGAGTCAAATCACTCTCACTTGTCCATTCAACAAACCCAGATTTTGTCTTGATCGATTTATTAATGCCTGAACTTGATGGAATCGAAACGATGGAACATTTAAGAACACTGGGATTCCAAGGCCAATTCATTATGATTTCTCAAATTGTAAATAAGGAAATGGTTGGGGAAGCTTATGAAAAAGGTGTTGAGTTCTTTATACATAAACCAATTAATCGTGTTGAAGTGCAGAGCATCCTAAGGAAAATGTCAGAACAGTTCCGGCTGAAAAATTCGTTAATGTCTATTCGAGAATCATTAGCTCATATCGGTTCAACTGGAGTTTTACCGAAGAGGAAGAGCGTAAAAGAAATTGTTTATTCATTGTTAAATGAGTTAGGTATTATCAGCGAACCAGGTAGTGAGGATATGGTTTTGATGATGGAGTTTTTAATGAATCGTAAAGAGTCGAGCACTCAATTTCCTTCATTGAAAGATCTTTATGAGGCTGTAGCTAGTTCAAATACAACAGAGAACAAGGATATAAAGAAAGAAAGTAAGTCGATTGAACAACGAATCCGGAGAACGATTCTAACAGCAGTCACGAATTTGGCTTCATTAGGGTCAATCGATTATATGAATCCGAAGTTTGAATATTATGCGCCTCGCTATTTTGAATTTGAGGAAATACGGCGACGGATGAAAGAAATTGATCAAAACAGTAATGAATCAACGAAAGTGAAAATAAATATAAAGAAATTCCTTCAAGTGATGTACTTTGATACGGTTGAAAAACACAATCAATCTTAACGTACAAAACTAAGTTCATTAGGAAGAATACTGTAGTTATTACATTACGAAGAAGGTTTTAACTAATCTATTAAAACAAAATGTCGGATTTTGTCGGATTTTATAATGCCCACATATAATTGCTTACAAGTTCTAAAAAACGAATTCGTAAGCGTTTTCATATTTTGAAAAGAGGTGGGTACATGAAAAAATTTAAATTTACATTGGCGTATCAAATTTTACTAGGTTTAATATTAGGAATTACAGTCGGAGCAGTTTTCTTTGGCAACCCTGCAGTTGAAAAGTATCTGCAACCCATAGGGGACATGTTTATCCGGATGATTAAAATGATTGTTGTTCCCATTATTATTTCAACTTTAATCGTTGGGGTTGCGGGTACAGGGGATTTGAAAAAATTAGGTAAACTCGGTGGTAAAACACTCCTTTACTTTGAAATTGTTACAACAGTTGCGATTATTGTTGGTTTGTTAGCAGCAAATCTATTTAAACCAGGTGTCGGTTTGGATATCTCTACAATGGAAAAAGGGGATATTTCACAATACGTACAAACAACTGAAGAAGTATCGAATAATGGCATTATGGATATTATCGTGAACATTGTTCCGAGCAATATTATCCAGTCGATGGCTGAGGGTGACATGCTCGCAATTATTTTCTTCTCTGTCCTATTTGGTTTAGGTGTTGCGGCAATTGGTAAGAGAGGGGAGCCAATACTTGCCTTCTTCCAGGGAACCGCAGATGCGATGTTCTGGGTAACGAATCTTATTATGAAATTTGCCCCATTTGGTGTGTTTGCATTAATCGGTGTAACGGTTTCAAAATTTGGACTAGAATCCTTAATTCCGCTCGGGAAATTACTCGTTCTGGTGTACGCAGTTATGGCGTTCTTTGTAATAGTGGTACTAGGAGCTATTGCTAAAATGTGCGGGACAAGCGTTTTCCACCTTATCAAAGTCTTGAAAGATGAGCTATTGTTGGCTTATTCCACATCAAGTTCGGAAACGGTATTACCAAAAGTGATGGAGAAAATGGAGAAATTCGGATGTCCGAAAGACATTGTTTCCTTTGTCATCCCAACAGGCTATTCCTTTAACTTGGATGGCTCTACACTTTATCAAGCACTTGCAGCGATCTTCATTGCACAAATGTATGGAATTGAATTAAGTATTATGCAACAAATTACGTTGATGGTCGTGTTAATGGTTACTTCTAAAGGGATTGCGGGTGTACCTGGCGTTTCCTTCGTTGTACTACTCGCGACGCTTGGAACTGTGGGAATTCCGCTTGAAGGACTTGCCTTCATCGCTGGGATTGACAGAATTCTAGATATGGCAAGAACAGTTGTCAATGTAATCGGTAACTCATTGGCAGTCGTTGTAATGTCCAAGTGGGAAGGCCGATTTGATGGCGGTATGGAAAAAGAATACATGGCGACAATTGGTAAACCTAGCGTAAGCCAATAAGAAATCGTCAATACCAAACACTATAGTACACAAAAAAGCATGGCCCTCAAACTAAGAGGACCATGCTTTTTTTCCATTCCCCAATAAAGGGGGTGCACTCGGAAAATTTGATAGTTTTTTCAATCATACAAACTGTTCTTTCTGACGAATAATCATGTAACTCTCGTCAGTGCAGTTTGATAGGGCTGACTCAATTAGCCATTTCGGCGATGCAGTCGCAAGATGGTTGGTACGCGATCTGCTTTTTGAAGTCAGTCTTCAAGTTGCACTTCCACAAAAAACGTAACGCTTACTGCTTAGTAAACACATAGAGATTGGAACCTAATCACTCGGTTCTTGAAAAGTGTACCTCTCGCCAGCAAAGCAAATTTTCCGCCAAGGCTGTGCAATTCATCGTCAGAATCGCCTGTAGGTTACTCGTCTACTAAGGGTCATCCTCCGGTAGTTCCGCCTTGTAATCTACCTATACCCGGGTGAAATTAAGATAAACCACTTTAAACAGAAAACTTTTTTACGACTATATGTTGAATAAATGAATACCTAATATAAACTGAACGAATCTATAGATAGCATTCTCTAAAAAACACTTGAAAATTAGGAGTAAGAAAGAGAGTTTTTAGATTTCATAAACTAATGCTTGATTATGTAAGCCTTTTCATTGTATAATTTACTAAACCGATTTAGTAAACCGTTTTATTGAATTAATTATAGAACTAATAGCAGCTCGAATTGGCATAAAGGAGGAATTATGTGTCTTCAAATTTTAGTATTCTAACACTTGGTGATGGCCTTATTACGATGAATCCGGCAGATACTGGTCCTTTACGATTTGTAACAAATTTTTCTCGTAAAGTGGGCGGGGCAGAATTGAATTTTGCAATTGGATGCTCTCGTCTTGGTCTTAAGTCAAAATGGGTGAGCCGTTTAGGAAATGACGAGTTTGGACGGGTCATTTACAATTTCGCGCGTGGTGAAGGCATCGATGTGACGAATGTCGAACTCATGGATGGGTATCCTACCTCGCTAAACTTTAAAGAAATTCAAGAAGACGGTTCGGGCAAGACGTTTTATTATCGTCATCAGTCTCCTATGCTTACAATGGAGCCAAAAGATATTACGAAAGACATGTTTGAAGGAGTTGATGTGATTCATCTCACCGGCGTGTTTTTATCGATAAATCCAAAAAATATTGAAATCGTGAAACAAGTTCTTGAAATTGCAAAAGAAGCAGGAATTCCAGTCTCATTTGATCCGAATCTACGGTTGAAAATGTGGACGATTGAAGAAGCAAGAGCGACGTTTATGCAAATATTCCCGTATGTAGATATTCTCTTGACAGGACTCGATGAAATCGAACTAATTCTTGAAGATTCTTCAGATGAAGCACTAATTGACTGTGCAAAGCGTTTCCAAATAAATCAGTTCGTGATAAAAGATGGTGCAAACGGTTCAAGAGTTCTCACGGATGGTACTTGGTATGAAAAAGAAGCATTTAAAGTCAATCCTGTGGACACAGTTGGTGCAGGTGATGGATACGATGCAGGTTATATCTACGCATATTTGAATGGGTTTTCTCCGCAAGAAAGATTGGAATTGGCAAATGGCGTCGGAGCTCTTGTTACAACTGTATCCGGAGACAATGAAGGACTTCCTTACTTAGAAGAAGTATTGCCTTTCATCCGACAAGAAAAAGGTATCGAAAGGTGAGGTGGACAAGATGAAAGCTGTTCAAGTCAGGAAAGCGTATGACCTTGTCATCAATGAAGTCGAACAACCGAAACTAGTTTCTACTACGGATGTACTGGTGAAAACGAAGCGCGTAGGGATTTGTGGATCGGATATGCATATCTACCACGGAACGAATCCGCTTGCGACATTGCCGCGCGTGGTCGGGCATGAAGTAACTGGCGAAGTGGTGGAAACGGGAGTGGATGTCACAACGCTTAAAGTCGGAGACCATGTCGTCGTAGAACCGATTAGTTACTGCGGCGAATGTTACGCATGCCGCAAAGGACGTCCGAATGTCTGTGAACAACTATCGGTGTTTGGCGTGCATGAAGACGGTGGGATGAGAGAGTATTTCGTTCTTCCTGAAAAGCAACTCCACGCAGTCGATTCAACGCTTGATTGGAACGAAGCTGTTATGGCGGAGCCTTACACAATCGGCGCTCAAGCGACATGGAGAGGTCAAGTCGGGAAAGGTGATACTGTTCTTATCCAAGGAGCAGGACCGATCGGAATCTGTATCTTGAAATTCGCCAAACTACAAGGTGCATCTGTTATGATGACCGATTTAAGCGAAGAACGTTTGGCATTCGCACGGGAAAACGGAGCGGATAGGATAGTTCAAGTAGGGTCGGAAGATGTGAAAGAATGCGTGAAAGAGTGGACGCAAGGCGAGGGAGCAAACGTCGTCATTGATGCAGTGTGTCTGCCGATGACATTCGAACTGGGGATTGACGTTGTTTCGCCAGCTGGCACGGTTGTTGTCCTTGGTTTCGATGAAAGACCGGCTCAAATTCCACAGTTATTAATAACGAAAAAAGAGATAACCATTGTTGGTTCAAGATTGCAAACGAACCAAATGCCAAGAGTTGTTGAATTGTTAAACACAGGAAAACTTCGTCACGATGGATTAATCACACATACATTTGCGCTTGAAGATGTGCAAGAAGCATTTACATTTGTGGAGAATAATCCAGATAAAGTTCGCAAAGCTGTTATTGTATTCGACTAAGGGAGGCTAACAATCATGTCAAAGTTTGAAACTCATGCACAAATAGCGGAATCTAAAGTTGTTGCGGTCATTCGCGGAAGTGATGCAGAGGAAGCCATCCAGTTGTCAAAAGCGGCTGCTGAAGGTGGTATCCGGGCAATCGAATTGACGTATACGACGCCAAACGTTCAAAAAGTGTTCGAAGAGTTGCAACATGAGGACATCCTTTTAGGGGCAGGAACAGTTTTAGACCCCGAAACCGCACGTCATGCCATTTTGGCTGGTGCGAAGTTCGTCGTAAGTCCTCATTTCAATAAAGACGTTGCACGTATTTGCAACCGTTACGGCATTCCGTATTTCCCGGGTTGTATGACGATTCGTGAAATGGTGGAAGCGCTTGAATCAGGTTGTGACGTATTGAAACTGTTCCCTGCAAACGACTTTAAGCCGTCATTCATTAAGTCAGTGAACGGGCCATTACCGCAAGTGAAGATTATGCCAACAGGTGGTATCAATCTGGACAATATAAATGATTGGCTTGCTGCGGGTGCAGTTGCTGTTGGAATCGGTAGTGATTTGAATAAAGCATACAAAACGGGTGGGTACGAAGCAGTAGTGGAACTGAGTAAACAATATATAAACAAAATTTCACAATAAAAGGAGTGGCATAATGAATATTACATTTCGTTGGTATGGAAGAGACAATGACACTGTCACACTCGACCACATAAGGCAGATCCCTGGCACAAAAGGTATCGTATGGGCATTGCACCAAGTGCCTGCCGGAGAAGTTTGGAAAAAAGAAGACATTAAAGAAGAAGTCGATTACATTAAATCATTCGGTTTCCATGCGGATGTTGTTGAAAGTGTAAACGTTCATGAAGCTATCAAAATTGGCAATGAAGATCGTGCTAAATACATTGAAAATTATAAAGAGACAATCCGTAATCTTTCAGAGTTCGGTGTTAAAGTTATCTGTTACAACTTCATGCCAATATTTGACTGGACACGTACGGAAATGTTCCATCCGCTAGAAGACGGATCTACGGCGTTATTTTATGAAAAGGCAAAAGTAGATGGCCTTGATCCAAAAGAGTTAATTCGTACCGTAAGTGAAGCTTCAGATCTGACGCTTCCAGGTTGGGAACCGGAGAAATTGGATAAGATTACAGATCTTTTCGAAGCATACAAACAAGTGGACGAAGAGCAACTTTGGGCAAATCTTGAGATTTTCTTAAAAGAGATCTTACCTGTTGCAGAAGCTTGCGGCATAAAAATGGCGATTCACCCGGATGATCCACCTTGGTCGATTTTCGGTCTGCCACGAATTATGACAGGTCCAGAAAGTTACGAAAGACTGATTGCCATTTCTGACTCCGAGTCAAATGCATTTACAATGTGTACGGGCTCAATGGGCGCAAATCCAGAGAATGATATGGTTCAAGTCGCGAAGAAATACGCTTCACGTGCTCCATTCTCGCATATCCGTAATGTGAAAATTTATGATAACGGTGATTTCGTAGAAACATCTCATTATACGCAAGATGGCTCAATTGACGTAAAAGGTGTCGTCGAAGAACTCAATAGGCAGAACTACGATGGATACGTCAGACCTGACCATGGTCGCCATATTTGGGGAGAAGTTTGCCGACCAGGTTACGGATTGTATGACCGTGCTTTAGGCATCATGTATTTATTAGGATTATGGGACGCATATGAAACGAAAAAAGCGAATGGTGAATCATGATTCCAATTCATAACAACCTAAATGGACGGGTAGCCGTCATAACAGGTGGCAGTGGTGTTTTATGTTCAGAAATGGCGCGTGAATTAGCGCGCCAAGGTGTTAAAGTGGTAATTCTAAACCGCGACGCTGAAAAAGGTCAGAAAATCGTTGACAGCATTAAAGAAGCTGGAGGTACAGCCATTGCATTAGCGGCGGATGTGCTGGATAGAGCATCATTGGAGCGTGCAAGGGTTGAAACCGTTAAACAATTCGGCCAAGTAGATTTGCTCATTAACGGAGCAGGTGGCAATCATACTGATGCGATAACCGATCCGGAGATCTATGATGAACAAGAAGAGGGTAAAACTTTTTTCGATTTGGATGAAAACGGTTTTTCTGAAGTGTTTTCTACAAACTTTACCGGTACTTTTTTGGCAACACAAGTATTCGGAAAAGAACTATTAAAATCAGAAACACCTTCTATATTGAATCTCTCATCAATGAGTTCATATACGCCATTGACGAAAGTACCAGCGTACAGTGCAGCAAAAGCATCTATCAATAATTTTACGATGTGGCTAGCTGTTCACTTCGCGGAAACAGGGATGAGAGTAAATGCGATTGCTCCTGGTTTTTTCCTAACAACTCAAAATCGTGGTCTGCTGCTCAATGAAGACGGTAGCCATACTGCACGGTCAACTAAAATTATTGCAGCCACACCGATGAAACGATTTGGTAAACCTGAAGATTTACTTGGTGCAATGCTGTTTCTTGTTGATGAATCGTGTTCTGGTTTTGTTACAGGAACAACAATTCAAGTAGATGGAGGCTTCATGGCTTACTCCGGTGTATAATGGTGTAAAGTTAGATAATGGAGTTGGATCATTTGAAGAACATAACAATCGCGGATGTAGCAAAATTAGCAGGGGTATCTAAAAGTACAGTTTCTCAATTTTTAAATAAACGATATGAGTATATGAGTGAGCTTACACGAGAACGAATTGAATTGGCAGTCGAAGAATTGGATTATCGTCCAAACATAGTAGCGCGCAGTTTAACGCAGAAGTCTACTTTTACCGTCGGTGTCATTGTCGCAAATATACTTCATTCGTTCTCTACTCATATTATCCGGGCGATTGAAAACAAGTTTTATGAACATGGTTTTCATATAATTGTCTGTAATGCGGATGATGAACCGGAAAAAGAAAAGGAATATATCGAGATGCTCATGGCGAAACAAGTGGATGGGATTATCATATTTCCAACAGGTGGGAATATCGACTTATACAAAAGAATGAAAAAATCTGGTTTTCCACTTGTTTTTATGGACAGGACAATCGCGGATCTCGGGATTGAAACTGTTCTACTCGATAACGATAAAGCGGCAGAATTGGCTGTTAACCATTTCGCTGAAAGCGGTTACAGCAAGATTGCCATTGTTACTACGTCGATCATTAGAAATATAAGTCCACGAATTGAACGTATTCAAGGATATAAAAGAGCGTTAGTGAGTCATCAGTTGAATGTAAACGCAGACTATGTGAAGACAGCTGACTCGGATGCCATATCATCGGCTCTTGATGAATTGTTCGAGCTTGTTGCTCCACCAGAGGCCATATTGGCGGGGAATGATTTCGTGCTCATGGAAGTACTGAAGTATATAAAAAATCATAATTTAATAATCCCGGCAGATGTAGCTGTTATCGGTATTGATGACGTACCATTTGCTAGTTTTTATACACCCTCAATTACGACCATTTCACAGCCGATGATTGAAATGGCTAATCTAGCTGTTAAATTACTCATGAAGCAAATGAATGAAAAAGAACACGGGGAACCTGAGGTATATCGTTTACAACCAACGTTAATTGCAAGAGGATCTTGTTGATGCAGTCTGCCGAAGGATGATTACCGTTGCTAGTTATGATAAAACAGGTTAGTACATAAAATCACAATTGGTAGCATCAATTGCTGTATATCAAAGAAATAGAGATGAACTCTAGAATAGTAGCGAACATCTTTTAAAACTATACCAACACTGTAGTTAACAGGGGGAGAAAGTTATGCCATTAGTAATTGTCGCTTTAGGGATTATTGTTTTACTCATATTAATCATGAAATTTAATATAAATACATTTATTTCATTAGTGGTTGTTTCATTCTTAATCGCTTTAGCTTTAGGTATGCCAATAAATGAGATTGTTAAATCAATTGAAACTGGCATGGGGGGAACGTTAGGTAGTATCGCATTAGTCTTTGGGTTAGGAGCGATTCTTGGTAAGCTAATCGCCGATTCTGGTGGTGCTCAACGTATTGCAATGACGTTGATTGAAAAATTCGGATTGAAGTATATCCAATGGGCTGTTGTAGTGGCCTCATTTATACTAGGGATTGCATTGTTCTTTGAAGTAGGTCTAGTATTATTAATTCCAATCGTTTATCAAATTTCTAAGCAAATAAAAGTACCGTTTTTATACTTAGGACTTCCAATGTCGGCCGCGTTATCAGCTACACATGCATTTTTACCGCCACATCCAGGTCCTACAGTTATTGCCAATGAATTCGGCGCAAACGTAGGATTGGTATTGCTTTACGGTTTCCTAATCGCAATTCCAATCGTCATTATCGCGGGTCCTATATTCACAAAGTTCGCGAAAAAATTTGTACCAAAAGCTTTTGATAAAGATAGTACAAGCGGTAGTATTGCTTCGATAGGGGAAACAAAACAATTTAAACTAGAAGATACACCAGGATTTGGTATCAGTGCTTTCACGGCATTATTCCCGGTTATTTTAATGGCTTTCTCAACAATCGTCAAATTGTCTAGAGACGCAAATGATACGGAAAACGTGTTTTTTGACCTAGTTACAATGATTGGATCTCCAACAACTGTTATGTTGCTGTCTGTATTACTGGCAATCTATACAATGGGTATCGCACGGAAAATTCCAATGAAACAGCTTATGGAATCAGCAGAAAACGCAGTCAGAGCTATTGGTATGATGTTACTAATTCTTGGTGCAGGTGGCGCACTTAAGCAAGTATTGATCAATGGTGGAGTTGGCGATTATGTCGCTGTCCTTTTTGAAGGTAGTGCAATATCACCGTTAATTTTAGCTTGGCTGATTGCTGCTGTTATAAGAGTAGCACAGGGATCGGCAACGGTTGCGGCATTAACGACAGCTGGACTCGTCATTCCAATGATGGCAGGTACAGATGTCAATTTAGAATTAATGGTATTAGCAACAGGTGCAGGTAGTATCATTGCTTCACACGTTAACGATACTGGTTTCTGGATTGTTAAAGAGTCCTTTGGCTTAACGATGAAAGAAACATTCGCAACTTGGACTGTGCTAGAAACTGTTATTTCAGTGAGTGGTCTCGGTTTCGTTTTACTTCTAAGCTTATTTGTTTAATAGGGGTATGAAATTAAAAGAATATAAAAAGAGGAACTGTCCGGAAGGCTGGATGTCATTCAGCTTTTGCGGGCAGTTTTTTTTCAGGTAGTGATAGTTCCATAAACAAGAAAAAAGCATGATCCTTATACAAAGGGGATCATGCTTTTTCCATACCCGATAAAAAGGGGGTGCACTCGGAAAATTTGATAGTTTTTAATCACACAAACTGTTCTTTCTGACGAATAATCATGTAACTCTCGTCAGTGCAGTTTGATAGGGCTGACTCAATTAGCCATTCCGGCTATGCAGTCGCAAGATGGTTGGTACGCGATCTGCCCTTTTGAAATCAGTCATCAAGTTGCACTTTCACAAAAAATGGTACGCTTACTGCTTGGTTAACACATTAGAATTGGAACCTGATAACACGGTTCTTAAAAAAGTGTACCTATCGTCAGCAAAGCAAATTTTCCGCCAAGGCTGTGCAGTTCATCGTCGGAATCACTTGTAGGTTACTCGTCTACTAAGGTTCATCCTTCGGTAGTTTCGCCTTGTAGTCTATGGATACCCGTGTTGCATTAAGTTAAACCATTTTGAGAAAAAACATTTAAACTTGCAAAGTTATAGTAAGTGTACAGATCTTTGAAAAACCATTCGAGTAAAAAGATTCAAGATCTACATTCTAAATGGGGATTGCTATGATTTGGTATTCGGGGAGAGGATGGTGACTAAAGAGTGAAAATTAATATGCGTTTATCGTAAAGATAGTGATTGTCATGCGGTTTGCACTTATGGTTGCTGTGTAGAAACAATCGTGACTATCACGACTACTTGCCAGCACAGCTACCGTTTCTTAGGTATTCATACGGAAAATATTTAGTCAGATTCATGCGGTTAAGATTTTTCTTTTGATTTAAATGAGTAAAAAGAATAACCCAATTTCAATTAACTGGGATATGTGGATTTTTTCACCTACTTACACTTGTTCTTTTTTATCAAACGTCTCCAAGAACTGTTGAACGTTACCATAGGTTTTCAAGTTCTTTGTATTTATGCCTAGCTCTACAGTGGTCATGGCTAATTGCGGTCTTACACCTGTAATAACAGTCTCAATTCCGAGCAACTTTAAGATATCGATTATTTGAAAAACATGTTGAGCGACATAGGTATCAATCGCATGAATTCCTGAAAAATCAATTACCAACAACTCGATATTTAACTTTGTTACTTTCGGAATTACGGTATTTGTAATGTAAGCCGATCTTTCTTCACTAAAGTCACCAATTAGGGGCAAAATTGCAATACCATCTCTAATTGGAACAATGGGTGCAGCTAGTTGCAAAATTTCTTTTTCAATTGCTTTAATTACTTTTTGATTACTTTCATTAAACTTTTTCGTAGTGTTACGAATTGCATCGTCAAAAACAAATGTAATTTTCTCGTAAAGTTTAGCTACTCCTTCTGTATCATATTGCTCCAGTAGCCCCTTTTTTTGAATTTCTTGCATAAGAGACAGGCGAAAAGTACTTATTATTTCGATAGTATCTTTAAGTAAAGTACCATCTTTGTAATAGTAGTTATCGATGTCATATTCTAAATTCATATCCTCTATTTCTTCATTACTTGAAAGAAGTGTTTTTGAAAACTCGCTTATTAAAACTGTCAATAGCTCTTTGTGTTTTGCAATTTGCTCTTCTGTCAAATGTAAATGCAATTTAGCTATAGCTTGTTTTAAACACTTGTCCGTGAGAGCTAATTTCTCTGTCTCCATGTAAACTCCAACTGATTGCATTATTTGTCCATTCCTCTCTCATTTCGGGTAGCCACTTATAGAAGTTTCCCTGTGTTATGCTAACTTTTTATATTTCAGTAGGGAAGGAAATGACAACTCTATTCCTAGTATTTGGTGTTGTTTAACGAATACCCTTTTCAGGATAAACGTAACTTAGTAACTAGAGGTTTCATAATTATTCCAACCTCTCCATTTTACCACAATAAACACTTGTCAGGATAATTCAGTGTGACAGACACCGAAATAGTAGCTACAAAAATGCTAATCCAAAGTATATAAGGATGAGAAGTTCGATGACTACTGAACAATTGACAGCAAAAGACCGTTTGCTAGAAGTGCTATTATTAAGTTTGGGACAACATAGTTGAAGAATTACATGTAACAGATTTATATATATTTCGTCTGATTGAAAAGTAGGTTATTTAGAGGAGGCAATATGGATGGGAGATTATGCACTTGAACGATTCTTACTGGGAGTTATTTTGTTCGTATTGTTCCTAATTGCTATCTTTTTAAGAAAGCGTGGCAGAATAGTAATTTCCTTATTATTCATTGCCATATTGATTGGTTACTGGGTGTTTTATGGTATTCGAGAACAAGTCTTACAGAACAGGTATGAAGAATCTATTGGAATAGTTGACACTTACCTTCAGGATAAATATCCGAATGAAACATGGACAATTGATACAATTGTAGAAGAAGGAAGAAAAATAAGGCCTACAAAGGTGAAAGTGATTTTTGATAATGAACAAAGTGTTGACTATATTTATAAAGTTTACGAAAAGAATCGAGTCATTTTATATGAATACGGTTACCCCGAAAACATGGATACTACTAATTTCATGCATGATGAAACGCATAATAATTAGAGATAACAGGTCGGATGTTATATCAATTTAATTTGCATTCCGCAAACATTAACGTTCAACATTAGAATTAATGTATTCCGGATCTCGCTCTGTTAGATGATTTCTCCATCTTCTAAGTGGCAGTTTAATTGAAGATGCGTAAAAAAATTCTATAACCTTTATTGTAGTAGAAAAAGCATTAATTAAGGGGGAGAAGATGAGTAAATTTAGAGGGATAATCTTAGAAGGCTATTCGAATGCTGGAAAGACTTCTGTTTTGAAATCGCTGAAAAAACTTCAGGCATGTGATGATGCCGAACGCAGTGTTGTCATTCTTAGTGAGCATTATTCGCAAATATTACACAAAGTAGATGGTGAATTAAAGTGGTTGGGTCGTGAGGAACACTTACAACTCTTAACAGAAAGAGTTATGATGTTGAAAAAGTTAAATGATTGGTCAAGAAAAATTGGACAATCATCCGAGCGTTCAAAAGGTTTATTCTTTATATTAGAAAGGTTTCATTTAAATCATCGAGTAGCATTCTCGCATACTATTTTAGATGAAATTAAGCAATTAGAAGTCGAGTTGTTTGAAATGGGAGCAAGATGTGCCTTACTAACTGTATCCCCAGAGAACATAGAACAAAGAATAAGTAGTAGGAATCCCAATGAATGGGTAGGGAAACCTGAAGAAGAAATGAAAATGGCTTGTGATTTATTATTAGAACAACAACAAGAGTATAGAAATCAAGCTGTAAACTCAATCATTCCTACAATTGAAATAAATACCGATAAAAAAGATTGGGAGTCCTACGCAAAACAGGTTTACTTCGTGAACTAACTGGGTGCAGGTGACCAGTTTTACACACAGTGGTAGGGATAATGGTTTAGTAAGAGAGGTCAATTCTTTATTCAGAAGGATAGTCACCTACTTTAAAGAATAAGGAATATAAGTATGAATGGCATATGTAAAGTCGTTCTGCGTTCGATTCGGTGGTTTGCAGGTTGATTTCATTTGGCAAATCCGAATTCTAATTGCACTCACGTAACAGAATAGTTCAGTCAGCAGAAATGGATTTTTGTTAATTGTAATTTGGTAATTTACTTAATTTTGGAACTTTTATCTGTGTCAAACGTAGTAAAGTTAAGGAACATTTTAGTTCAATTGACAAAGTAAGGTCAACTGGTATTTGGTCAAATCAACTCGTTGTTAGTCAGAGAGGAAATGAACTTTACTTATAGCGTCTCAACTTCCTAGAATCTCACTACGGAGATCTGCAAGTAGAACTACTTCAGTGCGATTTACCGTATAGTGTAACTGCGTATAAACAGCTTTTATAATGTGTTCCGATTACGTCTGTGTACTGTCATTGAATACATAATGAAAAGAACTAAGCCATGATCAAATTAAGACAGTTGATCAGCTCAATACCAAGCTTGTAGGGCGTGCTGTGACACCCTTTGACATGCTTTGCAAGCTTGGATTTCTCAAGGGAACTGATCCAATAATGAAAAATCGTTCCAAAGCCTACACTCGCTATCAGCGAGAGAGAGTCATTCAAAGAAAATGGGTGATTCTAAAAGATATTCTGCAACGAGAGGGCGAGTCCATGCCTGTGCGTGGGACATTAAGCAAAGGAAAAGTCCATTGTTCTTGTAAAATATGCCGCTATGAGCAGTATTATGGCATTCCAAAATCCAAATATAAAGCACAATGGGAAGGAATGCAGAAAGAAATCGGATGTTATATCTACTAGAGAAAACAGCCGAAATTAGGAGATTAAAGATGTGAATTTGAAATAAGTTACGACAATGTACAGGGTTTTTTATTCAACAGCCGGGCCATTTTTCTGAACAAGAAATAATTTTAGGGAAAAGGGAGATTATTTATGGATAAGGTAAAACAATTTTGGAAAGATTTTTGTGGAGCAAATCATATGGAAGGTACGGAATATAAAGATGCATTTCAATTTGGAGCCTCAGCTGATTGGTTAGCTGATTTAGTTGTAGAGGGAAAGAAGACAGCGACAACTTCAGGATATGAGTTATATGAGTTAGAAAAAGAAGCTATACCCCAAGCAGGCGAATATTATATTGTTCTAAATGGTCAAGATGAACCTACCGCAATCATTCAAATTCAATCCGTCGAAGTTGTACCGATGAATGAGGTAGCAGAAGATTACGCCTTAGCAGAAGGAGGAGGAGATTATCAGTTTTGGTGGGAAGCGCATGAAAAATTCTTTTCCGAATTACTAAAAGAATATGATAAAGAATTCTCGCCAGAAATGTTAGTTGTATGTGAGCGGTTTGAAAAAGTATATCCAAAATAACCAGTAAAACAAACTGCGCGATTTCAGAACAATGTGCAGTCGTCATTTAACTAGGAACAACTGAATAGTTCTTGAAAATTGGATGAAGTAAACGCGAAACCCAACAAACTCCTCATGTGAAGTTTGTCGGGTTTTTAAGTTATATAAGGGAACATTTACATAAATAAGCGCGGAATATCTCTCGAAGTGACAGCTCATAACACGTTCATTTAAGCTGTTCAATTTGTATATAGACCGGAATTTCACGTTCCAATCGCCAAACATTCTCTTTTACCCGGAATGTAGTGTGTATGCAAAGGATGCGTTTTGGAGCGGAAAAGATAGATTGGCAATCTAAAATTTGGAAAAAAGCATCATTAAAAATAAAAAGCACACTTTTACTGATGCTTGATTTTAAGAGATATTTCGAAAGCCAAATCTTATCTAGATCCCCAATAATTAATTCCTTTTAGGTTTTAAACTAATCGAATAATTAATTTGTAAAAATAATAAAATAGCTCCAATTCGGGTAATACTGATTAGTTGCGAGTCACCTGTAAATGCGGAGTAAAACATTAATCAAAATGCCAAGAATCCAAGTACTGCAATTATCAAATAGTATAATTTTGCTATGTTAAAGGAAAAGGTTGATTAAAATTAAAATGGTATGAAGAACCCACTTCACATAAATAAAATCCGTTTAACTCAAATTGGATATTTATGTAAAAACGAATCTGGAGTTTGTGAATAAAACCACTTACACTAACGGGGGCGGTTTAGGAAAAGAAGGGCTGCATGGATATAAATTTAAAAAACCTTTTCTACATCGTAGAAAAGGATATGGAGGGGTAGAATGAGACGTTTGATAATTTTTTTGATTTTACTGTTATCTGTTATTTTTATATCTGGTTGTACAAATGTTAAAGAACAAAACAAAGTAATAAAGGAAGAGGAACATGAGATAGTGGAAGATTTTAAAACTCCTATTGAAACTACTTATCATTTTTCATATAAAGGACAGGAGTTTAAAATTATATCATTTTTCGACGAAGTGTTGGATTACGCAAGAACAATTAGTGAGAATCCTGAGCTTGATAAAAAAGTTATCTATACAGAGTATGTATTAGAAGCGTTTAAAGGGCAATCGTCTATTAATGATATAACAATAGGTGACCCTCTATCACCATCTTGGGAAATAGAACAGTTAGAAAAAAAGACGAATGAGCTACTTGGAAATCAAGGTCAAATTAATAAGTGGATAGAGGAAGCCATATTGAAATCGGCAGAACTGTTACCAGGTAAAGATACAAATATTTATATTTTCCCTGTTAATCCTGAGGAATGGCATCTCATTAATACAGGGGGAGGAATGAGTGGGATGACATTTTCTGAAAGTGATTTTTTGCTTATGATTGACCCATCCGTTTCAGAAGAAACGGTAAAGTATACGGTGGCTCACGAATATCATCATACTGTTAATTTTTTGTATGATGGAATACCAATCGATTATAATATTTTAGATTTAATCTTGATAGAAGGCAAAGCAGATTCCTTTGCAAGTATTTTATACCCTGAAACAAAAGTCATTTGGATAGAGCCACTATCTAATGATGAAGAGGTTAAAGTGTTAGAAGCTTTAAGCATAAATGGCGAATCTATGGATTTTATTATTTACGATAAATTGGTTAACGGTAATTCACGTAAAGATATTCCGAGATTCTCGAATTACAAAATAGGTTATCAAATCACTGAAAGCTTCATTGAAAACAACCCTGATAGTTCAATAATAGAATGGACAAAACTGGATGCTAATAAAATAATTAGGGGAAGTAAATACAAAGAAAGAATTTTTCAGTAAAAATCCTAAGTCTTAGATATGACTTTTACCGTTTGGATTAACAATCCTAATTCAACTATAAGGGGCTAAACACCTCCATGATTTTAGTTTGCCACTTGGTGTCCATTGTATGCATTTTTATTAAATCTTACGGTCATTGTTTTGCAAATGATTATCTCTTCGAATGCAGTTACTTAGAATAGCGTTAACAGGTAAAACCTCCAATCCTTATCAAGCTAAGCGCAAGATACGGGATTTATTTTTAATTAGAAATAGAAAATGGTCTACCGGTTTTTAAATAAGATTGCATTATAGTTGAAGAGAAATTTATTTTACAAATAGACATATAAGAACGTACATTCGTGTTATGATTTATTTGATACTACTAACAAAGGAGGATAATCGTGAAATTAAAAAACATTAACATTCAAGAACGGATGAAACATTATAATGTGCAAGGTTTAAGTATCACATTGCTTGAGGGCGATGAAATTAGTGGAACAGAAAATTATGGCTTATTAGAAGTGGAAAGCAATAGAAAAGCAAATGAAGATTCTATTTTTAGTGCGTGTTCAATTAGTAAGTTCTTAACAGGAATACTTGTAATGAAGCTAGTAGAAGACGGGCTTCTAAATTTAGATGATGATGTGAATGAAAATCTTAAAACGTGGAAAACACCGAAAAATGACTTTACTAAAAATAAAAAAGTGACATTGAGGAACTTACTAAGTCATCAATCTGGAATTAAAGACCCTGAAGGTAGTTTTCCTGAACTGAACTCGAAAATAGCTGTTCCTTCGATGGTTGAATTATTAGAGGGGAAAACACTTTATTGTCAAACTCCAATTGACGTCAAGTGTGAACCAGAAAGTGAATTCCATTATTCGGATGCCGGATACTGTATTATTCAACAACTTATAGAAGATGTTGCGAAAAAACCGTTTCATCAAGTTATGAAAGAGCAAATATTTAAACCATTAGGTATGGAAAATAGCCATTTCAATAAAACAGTATTGGAAGTGGATAGGCAAAATTTTTCTTGTGGTCACAATAAAAACGGTGAATTAGTAGATGGGAAATATCCTATATATCCTTATCCAGCAGCTTCTGGATTATGGACAACTTCTATGGATTTAGCTGAATTAGTTCTTGAGTTAATGAAGGCTGTAAAAGGTGAAAGCAAGGTTGGCATTTCGGAAAGTTTAGCAATAGAAATGATATCCCCACAAAGAGGTAAAAGTTGGACTGGATTAGGTGTGTTTCTTGAAGGCTCTGAAAAAGAACTAGAAATTACATCACTTGGTTGGGGAGTGGGTTTTCAATGTATGATGGTGGCCTTTCCCTATTTAGGGAAAGGGGCGGTCATAATGACGAATGCAGAATTGGGTGTTCATCAACTCGAAGGTATTATTGGAGAAATATATAAGTCTCTTTTGTCTTAAAAAGCGTTAAGATAGTAGAAAATATACAGATAGCCTTAGCAAATCCAACTCATATATCTGAAGTTGTGTAGTTCATCAACGGAAATTTAGACCACAATAATAGTCCGATTTATTCTGAAGGTTTTTTGTCCTATTTGAATTAGATAAGCCATAAGAAGAAAGGTTAAGATAGTAGAGACAGTAGAAGGTCAAGTAGTACGGATTTGTCGGTTTAGCACGGTTCTGAGAGGGGGGGGAACACAATCTACCGCAAGAGAAGTTAATTCTTTCTTCAGAAAGATAAACACCTTATTTGAAGAAAAAGGAATAATTGGAACGCACATTTTTAATAGGCTAAAATTATGAGTTCCAATTATTTTATATAAGTAGCCATGATTTAGATTCGTTATTGTCAGTTTTTCATTTTAATAATAATTATATAGTAAGTATAACTTTACCTTGAGCGTGACCTTCCTGGAAATATCTGAATGCTTCAGATACTTCGCTTAACTTATACCGTTTATCAATTATTGGTTTTACTTTGCCAGTCTCAAGTAATTCTTTTACATACATTAGATCATTTTGGTTTGCTCTCTGTAAAAGGTTACTTATTTTCTTACTTCCAGTCATTGAAATAAAAGGTCCAAAAACTAAAGATCGAAACATTTGGGATTCGGCTCCACCTACGTGAACAAAATTCCCATTTGGTTTTAATACACGTTTATAAGCTGAAATGGAATTAGACCCGTTAACACCAAGAATCAAATCATAACGCTCCTTTGTTTGGGTGAAATCCTCTTTTGTATAATCAATGATTTGGTCTGCACCTATTGAACGCACTATTTCTACATTTCTTGTACTGCATACACCTGTTACTTCAGCCCCGAATGATTTGGCTATTTGTACCGCGAAAGTACCGACACCTCCAGATGCCCCATAAATTAATACCTTCTGTCCTGCCTTAATCATTCCTTTATCACGTAGTCCCTGTAAGGCTGTCACACTTCCCATAGGTGTGGCAGCAGCTTCCTCGAAGGAGATGTTGGTTGGCTTTACAGCTATAGCAAATTCCTGGACAGACACATATTCAGCAAAACCACCCCAGCCACAACTAGAGAGGTCACCGAATACCTCATCACCTGGTTGAAACTGCTTAACATTCTTGCCAACAGCTTCAACTACACCCGCTATGTCACCTCCCGGTATAGCGTATTTCGGTCTCAGTAGCCCGAAAGCAAAGCGAGCTAAGAACGGTTTGCCTTTCAAAAGAACCAAGTTACCAAAGTTCAAGGATGCTGCATGAACTTTTACCAGTACTTCATTCTCTAAAGGCAAAGGCTTTTCTATCTCTTTTAATTCAAGTACGTCAGGTGATCCATATTTGTGACAAACGATAGCTTTCATAAAACTCCCCCTAATTTCCTTAGATTTATTTGTATTACAAAGATATAAATGACCCAAAACGAGAGATAGTAAAGTGTTATTATTAATATGGAATTACAAGTTGAAAGATACTGAAATATTTTAGGTTGGAAGTATTTTGAATAATGGATAGTGAAATGTGTGTGGAGATTACACTTTAACTAACGGGCCATTTTGCAGGTTAGTATGATTAAGCATGAAACAAACCGACTAGGATTCCGTCTAATCCTAAAAGGGGGTGGGAACGATGAGAAGATTATTTATCGTTGTTTCTATAATTTTGATTTTCGGACTATTTGGCTGTGTAACAAATAACAACAATGAAGAAAATGTAAGTGGTAAACCGAAAATCGCCAATGAGTCTAAACAGGTGGATGATTTCAAAGTATCAATAAATGTTGAAAAAGACCTTAATGTATATGCCACAATTACTTATATAGGAGAAGCAGATGAAAAAGATATATATCATGGTGGAAGTATTTTTTTCTTTAATGTTTATCAACTTGATGGTGATTTTGAATATTTTGGTGTTATGAATCAACCATTATTAACAACAACACTGATTCGAAATGAGCCTCACAGAGTAAAATTTAAAGGGATAGAAAAACTTGAATTAAAGACGGGTACTTATGAATTTGAAGCTATCGCTAATATATCCTTGGATTCTGATGATGTATTAGGAACAAAAATTGAAATTCCTGTTTCTAAAATTGAGGAAGTTAAATAATTCCTTCTTCAACTAACAAGTGCTTTACTTGAAAATCGTTGAGCGACTTAGATGATTCTATTTTCTTGTTGAACTAAAGTAGCATGTTTATTTCAATAAAGTTACATTATGCTAAAATACAAGCGTTATATATTAGGTTTTGAAAGAAAGGAAAAACAGATGAAAAAGAAAATTTTATTTTTTGGAATTGGATTTTTATTTTTATTCGCAGGTGCGTTTGAGGTTACGAAATTAAGAACATTTCAATTACTTGGAGAGTTAACATACCAAGTTGAAACGGAAAAAAGGTCGTTGCTTTAACATTTGATGACGGTCCGACAAAGAACGTGGATCAAATTCTGCCTTTGTTAGATAAATACAAGTCAACAGTGAAAAACGAATTCTTTGCGTTGTAATTCAGAGGGAGATCTTTTAAACCTATTGGATTTCCATTTCGTTTAGATAGCCTATTTATCAGCATTGTCTAATCCACCATCCATGGATGAGTCTCACTCCTCGATCTTTCCTTATGAAAAATCCTTTTTATATTGGACGGCCATGTAAATTCCACTAGCTAAAAATGCCAATGTATATTTGAACAAGAAAAAGATGTTCCACATATATTCGTTTGGGAAAATTATGTCACATAGAACAATTACCAAGAGCATATAGTAACAGCTTTTCAAAAAGATTTTATTTGTCCGTTCGTCGTCTTGCCCAATCTTCTTATAACATACATAGGTAAAAATCGCACTACCCATAAGCAGTAAAAAACCAACTCCAATGAGAATATTCCAATTTCCCGTAGATTGTTCAGCCCAGGACTTTAAAGGGGAAAAAATCGCATTAGAGATATCTGTAGATTTAATTGTCAATTTAATCACTTCCTTTCAGATAAGTAAAAATATCGTTTACATCAACACTAAAAAAATCGGCAATTCGAAAAGCCAACAGCATAGTCGGAAGATAATTTCCTTTTTCCATCACGAAGATGGTTTGTTTGGAAACACCGACTTTCTCAGCTAATTCTTGCTGAGACATTCTGGCAAGTACACGATATTCATAAACCTTGTTAGATATCGAATCCCCAAAATCTTTCTTCATGACCATCACCTCTTGAATTGAATTATAAACTCGATTTTAATAAAAGTAAAGTAAACTTATACAAAATAGTTCAATACCTTTATTTTTGCTTGGATTACTTTGATTTAACAATAGCCAGACTGCAGAAAGAACCTGACGAAATTCATGATTCCGTCAGGTTCACATATCGATCTGGTGTAATTTATGGTTTTTTGGTGGTGCATTTTATGATATTTAGTGGTTCAAAAAACGTTTAGAGTGGTGCAATCATACTATCGAATAAATTAATGCCTATGAAACTTTCACTATATTTTTTTTATAAGTACTCAGAAGTGTAAAATGTTTGTCTTTGAGCTCTTCAACTTGTGGTGATACCTGGTATCGAATGCGACAATGACACTATTGATATCGTATTGGAGTTAGTTTAGTGTTGGATGGTAGGTATGCGTTGCCAAAAGTTTGTGTTAAATTATTTGGCAATAAAGTAGAAGGTGGTATTAGATTGAGTAGAATGGAACGTAGGAATAAACAAGCACGATTAAGCAGAAGTAAAGAATGGTTTAAATCGAAAAAACTCATCAGTAGACTAGTAGTCGTCTTCATAGGTATTATCTTTTTTGGTCTATTGGCATTTACGATTTTAATAACGTTTAGCGATGTTAGTAAATTGGACATCGTTGAACCAAGACCTACATATATTTACGATATAAATGGCGAGGTAGCTAGTAAAGTGTCTAATTCGAAAATAGAAGGAGTGAGTTTGGATCAAATTCCAACAGATCTCATCGAAGCTTTCGTCGCTACGGAAGACCAACACTTTTATAAGCATAACGGAATTAATTACTTCGGGATTACCAAAGCACTCATGAAAAATCTAGTTAAAGGTGAAGTGGTTGCTGGTGGTAGTACCATTACTCAACAACTTTCGAAAAATGTATTTCTAACATCAGAAACTACTTATACGCGTAAATTCAAAGAACTTATATTCACGAAGAAAATAGAACGAACGTACTCAAAAGACGAAATCATGGAACGCTATCTAAATCAAATCTATTTTGGGGAAGGCGCATGGGGCATTCAACGAGCAGCACATGTCTATTTTGGTAAAGATGTGAGTGAATTAACATTAAACGAATCAGCTACACTAGCGGGACTAGTCAAAGCTCCGTCTAACTTATCGCCCTATAAAAACATGGAAAAAGCGCTTGACCGAAGAAATATCGTGCTGTCGTTAATGAAAAGCGAAGGCTACATCAGTCAACAGGATTTGGATAAAAACCTTGATCAACCGATCGTATTAACGGATAAAGAGACGATAGATTATAAAGGGAAATATCCGTATTATGTGGACTATCTTATCGAGGAAGCAGTAAATATGTACGGTTTGACTGAGAATGAAGTGTTGTCTGGGGGGCTACACATTTATACGGAACTTAATCCTGTTATTCAGGACGCTACGGAAGAGGTCTATCAAAATGAAGACAATTTTCCAGTTAGCAAGCCCGACCAACTCATTCAAAGTGGGTCTGTATTTCTAAATCCTAAAACGGGTGGGATTAGCGAGTTAGTTGGAGGAAGAGGAGACTATACGTACAAACGATTTAATAATGCGTCAAATTTAGTAAGGCAACCTGGATCAGCATTAAAACCACTTGCTGTTTACACTGCTGCATTGGAGCAGGGGTATGGCTTTGACGATATGCTGGTTGACGAACCAATCAATATAGACGGCTATCAACCGCAAAATATTGATAACCAATACCGCGGACAAGTCACATTGCATGACGCATTACTTAATTCGTATAACATACCCGCAGTTTGGCTATTAAATGAAATTGGAGTCAAAGAAGGTTTTAGTACAGTTGAACGGTTTGGTATACCTTTAGAAAAAGAAGATCAAAATCTCGGACTCGCACTGGGTGGCTTACACCAAGGGACGTCTCCCTTGCGAATGGCCCAGGCTTTTTCCGCATTTCCTAACGATGGAATAATGATGCAAGCGCATGCTATCTCAGAAATAAAGGATGCAGAAGGAAAAGTAATTGGTAAGTGGAGTGACACGTCTTCGCAGGTAACAGAACCGGAAGTTGCTCAAAAGATGACGTATATGCTAAAAGATGTTGTTGAAAACGGAACCGCTAGAAATGCACAGATAGCCGGACTAAACGTAGCTGGAAAAACCGGTACTACACAACTTCCTTTCCCAGGCATAGATGGTTCAAAGGATCACTGGTTTGTAGGATATACGCCAGATATCGTTGGTGCGACTTGGTTAGGCTATGATAAAACAGATCAAGACCATTACTTGACGGCAACTAGTGGTGTCACAGTGACAACTATCTTCCAGCAAATCTTAAGCAAATCCATAAGTGAATTGCCTAACAAGGAATTTGATTTATCATTGATTGAAAAGAAGAAAAAGAAAGCAAGTAAGAGGAAAGACAACGAGCAGAAGAAAGATAAAGAAAACAAAAAGGATAAAGAGGATAAGAAAAGTAAGGAGAAGAACAAGGATAAGGATAAAGACAAGGAGAAGGAGAAGAACAAGAACAAGGAAAGGAACAGAGACGAAGACAGAGACGAAGACAAGGACGAAGACAGAGACAGAGACGAAAACAGAGACGAAAACAGAGACGAAGACAGAGACAAAGACAAAGACAGAGACAGAGACAAAGACAAAGACAGAGACAAAGACAAAGACAGAGACAAAGACAGAGAGGATGACTAACACAAAGACATTCAGTAAATTATGATAGTTACACTAAGGCCTCATTTTCGATACCAGTGCGCGGTACTATTCAGTAAATACAACTCAATTCTATAATAATACAAAGTAAATCAATATCTGTACTTTAGTGTGTGAATTATTTGTCATTGTGTCCGACACAGATACCTCTTGTTTAGAAAAGGAATTGTGAACGCAAATAGGGAACAAGTACTTGTAGGATGGAATTTGTATAAAGAATACATTGGGGGGGTTATCATTTGAAATTATTGGTTATTGGCGGTACATCGTTTGTCGGTCGACATATTGTTGAGCAATCACTACTAAATGGGCATGAAGTAGTTCTATTTAATCGAGGGAAAACAAATCCAAATTTATTTCCAAAATGTCGCCGTATTATCGGGGATCGCCGCATGAATATGGACCAGGCTGCACTAGAACATTGGGATGCAGTTATTGATACAAGTGGATATACACCTAATGATGTAAAACCGGTAATTGAGGCACTGAAAGAAAAGAGCGATCATTATACATTTATTTCAACAATATCAGTTTATGATGATCATTCCAAAGGCGATGTAAACGAGAACAGTTCGATTTTTACTCATACAGTTACGACGGATGAAGTGACGGGTGAAACGTACGGTGCGTTAAAGGTAATGTGTGAAAAAGTAGTGAATGAAGGATTTGGCGGAAAAGCCCTCATTGTAAGACCTTGCATTATCGTAGGTCCAGATGATCCAACAGATAGATTCACCTATTGGGCTATGCGTACAATAGAAGAAGGTCCCATTGCCATACCGGGGGGCGAGCGAAAAGTACAATGGATTGATGTTCGTGATTTAGCTAAATGGCTTGTAGAAATGATTGAGAAGCAGAAAACAGGGACATTTAATGCTGCTTCTCAACCAATTTCTTTCGAAGCGTTCATTGATGAATTAATTTCTGAACAAGGAACTGAGAAAATCGCCATTCTCGATACGATTGTGGAAAAGGTAGAGATGGATCCAAAGCATCGTTTCCCATTCTGGATTCCCATTTCGGAACAATATCCGCAAGGTTTTTTCATTGTAGATGCTTCTAATGCTGTAAACGCTGGTCTATCGATTCGACCGCTACAGGTGACTGCGGATGATACGAGGAAATGGGCAAAACATCTTGATGCTGAGAAATGTAAAGCGGGTCCGACAAATGAAATCGAGAAATTATTAATTGACAAGGCGATGAAATAATTCGAAAAGTATCTGAAACAGGCAAATGTGTTTACAATTGTCCTAAATCTGATGCTTTTCAACACTTCTTCTAGTTTAATTTTATACAATTTATTTCTTTGATGACGATGGAGTTCCTAAGCGTGGGGAAAGTGAAGTTTACAAAATGCTGTTAACTGCCTAAAAACACTTTTATAAAACCACTTATGGAATCATTATTGATTCCATAAGTGGTTTTATGTTGGTTAAATTCCGGTTACTTAGTCAGTGAATTCAATACAATTGTTTAATGATAGCAACTAATTTAAACCCTATTTAATGCATCTGAAATCTGAACCTCACCAGACACAAGATCAAATGAACGATTAAAAGTGTTTTCCTTCGTTAATGTTGCTAGAATCGTCCTGGCTACATCTTCTCGGGGAATAGATGCTGTAGGTAAATCTTCGGCAATTGAAACGTTTCCGGTACCTGGTTCATTTAGAAGACCTCCAGGACGAATTATCGTATACGTTAAGCCGCTTTTTTTAAGGATTTTATCAGCGTGATGTTTGGCAGTCATATAATATTTCATGCTGCCCCAGTTTTCTCTATTATTGGCCTGAATCGCACTTACCATAATAAATCGTTTGATGCCAAGTATTGTAGCAGCTTCTATCGATTTGGCTGCTCCATCTAAATCGATCAAGATCGTCTTGTCAGCCCCAGTATGTCCACCAGATCCCGCGGTGAAGACAAAGGCATCACAGCCTCTTGCAGCTTCAACAATACCTTCTACGCTACCTTCCAAATCTGCAAGCCTTGTTTCTACACCAATTGTCTCAAAAGCCTTTGCTTGCTCTTCGTTTCGGATCATGGCTCTGACTGTATGTTCAGGACTCTCTTTTAATAAATGTACAAGATGTTGACCAATTTGTCCGTTTGCTCCAACAACAAAAACTTTCACAATGAACAACTCCCTCTCTATTGTGCTGCGTAATGAGTAGCTGAAAATAGAATCATTTGCTTGGATTTCTTCAGCCGTTAATTGAACTTCCCGTGTATTGAAGTAGTTCAGCACCTGGATTGATTGTACCAATAGAATCCCTTGTTAGGTACCAATCAACATTAACATGGCCTCTTTTCTATGCAATTCGCTGACAGGGAAGTGGGGAATTACAGGTAGCTGTGCACAGAACTATTCAGTAAATCAACACCTATACGATTATCCTTACTTTTTAAAGTGAATTTCATTCTTTATTTGTTAATCATTTGTATATACAGGCAACTTGGGTTTAAAGTGATAGGCATAGATAAGAAAGGACATGATTAACAAGTGGATACTTTTCAAGCAATGGTATTGGATAAAGTTAATGGTCAAACGAAGTTGGAAATTAAACACTTGAGCATGGATGATTTGCCGGATGGGGAAGTAACCATTCGAGTAGCTTATTCTAGTGTGAATTTTAAGGATGGTATAGTATCCATCCAAAATCAGTTAGTCGAGTCTTATCCATTAGTACCAGGAATAGATCTAGCTGGAACAATAATAAATTCAACAGATGACCGATTTAAAACAGGTGATGAAGTAATTGTGACGAGTTATAAATTAGGAACAGGACATTTTGGCGGATTTAGTGAAATTGCACGCGTACCTGCGGACTGGGTTGTTCCTCTTCCAAATGGATTAACCTTAAAAGAAGCTATGATCCTTGGAACAGCTGGATTTACAGCGGCACTATCCATTCAAAGGCTTGAAGAAAATGATTTAGATCCTAGCCAAGGACCCGTTTTGGTAGCGGGTGCTACGGGTGGGGTAGGGAGTATTGCCGTAAATATTCTGGCTAAAAGAGGATATGAAGTTGTAGCTAGTACGGGTAAAACAAATGAAGAGGATTACCTAAGAGGATTAGGGGCTACACAAATTCTTAATCGTAATGAAATCATAGACACAGAACAAATCCCGATGCGGGAAGAAAAATGGGCTGGTGCTATCGATCCTGTGGGGGGGAAAACACTTCAATATATAGTAAGTACCTTGAAATATGGAGGTTCTGTAGCTACTTGTGGGTTAACCGGGGGTATAGAAGTCTCCACAACCGTTCTTCCTTATATATCAAGAGGTGTCAATTGGCTTGGGATTGACTCGGTTGAATGTCCGATGCAAAAGCGATTAAAAGTTTGGAATCGACTCGGTGATGATTTGAAACCAACAACATTTAATGAAGAATTAGTAAATGAAATATCATTGAAGGAGCTTCCAGGTGTATTAGCTGATATTTTAGAAGGAAAAGTACGTGGAAGAACACTTGTTAAACTGTGAAAAGCTCAGCTCAACTACTCGTGGAAATAGAACAGCTATGATTTGAGCTTTATAATTCTTAAGGAAAAGGACTACCTGAAAAAAACGATAAAGAGCGTATTAACTTGCGCTCTTTATATCATTATAGGAGTTGAACCTTTAAGTGAAATCGTATATACAGCCACCCATTATAGAAAAGGTAAGGCGGATTAGCTAAGTATTGGTAGCCGTCGGTTTGGGAAGAGGTAGGATGAATCCGTAACAGTGCTTCGGACGCTTATTCCGATGAGTAAGAAGTGAAATATAATGTTTTGGATGTGATGGATAATGAGTAAAACAAAAAAAGAAGTGGTAGAAATTGCGGAGAAACATGGTTTCCAATTGAAAGAGAATTCTTTTGTTTTTAACGAATCAGGATTAGACTTTCAGGTTGTATTTGCTGCAGATCATGAAGGTAAGGAATGGGTACTTCGTATGCCAAGGCGTTCAGATGTTTTTCCTAGAACAAAAGCTGAAAAAATCGCGCTAGACCTCGTCAACCAGTACGGGGGTTTTGAAGCGCCAAATTGGGAAACTTACACAGAAGAGCTAATCGCTTATAAAAGGTTACTTGGTGTCCCAGCAGGCACTATCGATCCAAATATCCCGGCCTATGTTTTTGAGATTGATGAAAATAATATACCAGAATGTTTTTACCGGACACTAGGGAAAGTACTAGCGTCACTTCATAGTATTCCAACGAAACAGGCGGCTGAAGCTGGAATAGTTGTTCAAACATCACAGGAAGTAAAACAAGTAATGAAAGACCGTATGGATGCCGTTAAAGAAAAATTTGGTGTCGGAGAGGCGTTATGGAGTCGATGGCAGACGTGGGTGAACGATGAGGAAATGTGGCCAAAAGAAACTGCGCTGATTCATGGTGATTTACACCCAGGTCATATCCTCATTGATAAGGATAGTAATGTAACGGGTTTAATCGATTGGACGGAAGCGAAGGTAGCTGATATTTCTACAGATTTCGTGGGTCATTACAGGGTATTTGGTGAAGAAGGTCTCGATGCACTCATCAAGGTTTACAAAGAAGCTGGAGGCTATCATTGGCCGAAGATGAAGGAGCATATTATTGAATTAAATGCTGCTTATGCAGTTGAAATTGCCGAATTTGCTATAATCTCTGGTATTGAAGAATATATGCAGATGGCGAAAAAAGAATTAGGGTTGGTTGGAATTTAATGTTAGTGAGCTATTCAGTAAAATAATAGCTACTCAAATTTACTGTATGGAGCAAATACTATCCACGGATGTTACCGTAGTGACCTAATCTAAAAGAACTTAGAGTTAGTATGAATAAACTAGAAGAGCGTATCCGTAAAATTTTGGATACGCTCTTCTAGTCTAAACTTCCACGCGGACGCTAGATACTACCATTCATACTTCTTTTCTCAAAAAGTAAACAAAGCCAGCTCCTAAAAAAAGTACGAAACTACCCAAAATCACGGTGAATAACGTGATAGGAGAAACATTTAAAGCACCAAAGCTTTCACCTGAATTGGACATCATCATCTCAAATGGTTGTGCCCATGGATAGTATGGAGCGAACTCTTCTGAGTTGACAACCAACATATTCGGTATTGTAAAAATTACATTGACCGCAAGTGGTGCGGCGAAGCTCGTCCATGCAACAGATACAAACATTTGTAAAGCGATTAACGGTAAGCAGGCAATCCACCCTCCGATGACACTTGTGGAAATGGTGCCCCAAGGAATGTCAGCTGAGAATCCATTTATCCATCCAATGAGGAAAAGTCCCATAATAAATAAGATTTGTGTTGCCGCAATCAGAAGGCTAACAATAAGGATTTTTACGAGATACACATCTTTTCTAGAAACTGGAAGTGACAGAAGCTGCTTCCACCCACCTCCAATATGCTCATAGCGACAAACAAAACTTGAAAAGATTCCAGTCAATAACGGTAAAAAAAGAATAGCGTGACTAATTGTCATTATACCAAGCGTTGCGGTCCATTGGTGTTGTTCGATATCCGGAAGTTCACTTAATTCACTCAGCCCAAGCAACACGGATAAAATCGGACTCACGAAAATGAGCATCCATATCGAGGATTTTCGTAACTTTAGAAACTCAGATTGAACTAATTTCCCCATTTATTTCACGTCCTTTCGATTAAAATCGAGGAGACTTATGAAATAAAGGAGAATTCCCGTTCCAAGGCCAGCAAAAACCGAATACATTGGTTTTTCCCATTCATTCATTAACAACGGCCATTTCCATGGCACCCAGTCGGGGAAGTTCATTGAATACATCGAGAGGATTGCACCGAGAATTCCAATTGTTAATGGAATGGCTTGATTTTTCAATGTAATCGCCAACCAAATTTGCAAGATGATAAAAGGTAAGGCAGCGAGACATGGCAAGAAACACATTTTGAGAACATATAGAAACGGTATATCCGTACCGAATTTTAATACAATGCCAAGTACAATCGTTCCAATCGCTAAGAAAAAACAAGAAACCAAGAGGAGCAAAATGGACAGAAGCACTTTACCCGTAAATACTTGCGTTTTTGAAATGGGCAATGCCAAGAGTTGCTTCCAAGCGTTTGTCTGATGCTCAATAGTGGCAATCATCGATGTCAGTATCGTTAAGCCGATGAGAATCGTGATAATAGATAACATAGTAACCTCACCAATGAGCCCGCCCCACAAATCATCCTTGTAAACTTCTGTGAGCCAATCATAGCGTAATCCAAAATTGACGGCTTCCAGGCCGATGACTCCCATTGGTCCAAGGAATACGAGAAATAAGATCATTTTTCGCTTGATTTTAAGAAACTCAGAGGCCATGACCCGCGTCATCACAAACCGCCCTCCTGACCCGTTAATTCTAAAAATATTTCTTCCAATGATTTTTTCTCTTCTTCTACTCTGTAGATTGAAAAATCGTTTTGAACGAGGGATTTCACAATTTTAGCGATTTTTTCATCTGAACCATTTTCAATGGAAAGCTGATTGTGAACGAGATCCGTCGTATACCCATGTGTCAATAATGTCTTCCAAGCGGATTCTGCGTCATTTACTGTTAACTTAATCTTGCTCGTTGACTGCTCTCTTAGTTTCTCAATGGAATCTTGAAAAATCATTTGGCCCTTTGAAATAATGCCTACTTGTGTCGCCATTTGGTCGATTTCTGAAAGTAAGTGGCTCGATAGGATGATCGTAATCCCGTGATCCTTTGGCATACTTTTAATAAGTTCACGAATCTCAATAATCCCTGATGGATCCAGTCCGTTCGTGGGCTCGTCCAAAATGAGCAGTTCCGGATTGCCAAGTAATGCAGTCGCAATGCCAAGCCGTTGCTTCATGCCTAAAGAGAATCCTTTTACAGGTCGTTTCGCATCCTTGGTCAGACGGACGATTGCAAGGACTTCATCAATTCTAGATTTGGGCACGTCCACTAACAGGCGCACCGTTTCTAAATTTTCACGGGCGGATAAATGCCCATAATAAGAAGGGGATTCGACCAGTGATCCCACCTTTTTTAAGATAGAGAGCTTTTCTTTCTTAATATCCTTGCCGAAAATATGGATCGAGCCTTTTGTTGGTCGAGCAAGCCCGAGAAGCATTCGAATGGTCGTCGTTTTTCCAGCACCATTAGGCCCTAAAAAACCATAAATCTCACCCTTTTTCACTTTCAAATCGACATCATTAACGACTCTTGTCGAGCCAAAATTCTTCGTCAAGTTCGTCGTTTCAATAATAAAATCAGTCATTTTCCTCACCTCACTTACTAGCATATCGTGTGAAGGTTAAAATAATGGGGCGATGAAGGTTAAATTTCGTTTAAAAATTAGAAAAGAGATAGGCATGGTTTCGCCTATCTCTATTTTAATAATCTTTGAATTGTCATTGTTGTACCGTGTTCACTCGTTTCAATAGTCCAGTCCAGCTGCATGTCCTTTAGCATAAGAGAGACGATAGAGAGTCCTATGCCAACTCCTTTATGACTTGACCTCTCTCCCATTCCAGGCCCATGATCTTCAATCACAATTGATTCATTTTCAATTCGAACCGCTATAAACTGTCCGCTTTTTGCATGACGGTAACTATTTTGAAACAGGTTATCCAAAACGCGGTGGACCCACTGAGGATCAACATCCCACATCAACCGTTTATCCGGAATCGTCAACTCAATATCGAACTGAAGATTTTCAAAGGTAGGATACCATGCCGCAAATGAATTACGAACAAGTCGAACCATATCTACATTTTCTGGATAGTACGGATATTTTCCCGTTGTCAACAACGTGTACGAGAGTAGATTTTCAATAAGCTCGCCCATATATCCTACTTTTTGATCAATGAAGTCTAGAGATTCCTGTCCCTTTGTACTGAGTGGTTCTTTCTTTAAACGATAAGCGTGTCCACGTATTGTTGTAAGGGGTGTACGTAAATCATGAGATAGATTCGCAATGAGTTCTTTTCTAAGTTCTTCTTCCTCCATCTCACGTATTCTACTCATTTCTAGTTCTTGAACCATTCGATTGAAGGCGTGTTCAAGGCGGCCGATTTCGTCTAGCTTGGACACTTCGATAGTCGGTGGAATACCATTCGCTTCAGGGGTTGCCATCACTTCTTGCAAATGAAGAAGTCTTTTTCGAATCCGATAAAAAAAGAGTGTAGAAATTAATATAAAAAGAGCAAATATGAACAAAAGAGCCACTGGGAATAAATAATTATATTTTGCTCTTAATTTATCATTCGGACTCACCATATCCGGACGCGGGATTTGTAACACCATAAAGCCTTCTTGTTGTTCATGCCCAATAAAGGCGACAACGGTAAATGGATCGACTGTATATCCACGATTATTTTTCATGAAATGAATGGAATCCGATGCTGTCCATGTGTCGGGTACTGAAATCGATTCAGGAAACTTATCTTTTGTCTGCCCTCTATCATCAACCCAATACATAGATGCTTCTTGATAAACATTTTTCAAATTTGATAATTTTTGATGGATTTGCTGCTCAGAAGCACCTGATAATCCTTTGGCTGTTTCAATCCACATTGCTTCTAAATCCGTTCCATTATAGTAGCGTACTGAGGATTCAGCTTGTTCAATACTATTATAGAAAATAATCGATAAAACAGGCATGAAAAAAGGGAGTATCATCATCGCAACAAGAATGATTAACAAATACTGCGCCAATAACGACTTTCGCAGTTTCTTCATTGTTTCACCCTATAGCCGAGGCCACGAATTGTTTCGATAATTTTAGGCGAACTTGGCTCTTTCTCAATCTTTTCTCTTAAGTAGCGGATATGGACCATTAAGGTCTTATCCCCTTCAAGATAAGATTCTCCCCATACAGCCTCGTAAAGCTGTTCTTTTGTCAAAATTTGATTTGGATGTTCCAATAAATACATGAAAATTTGACGCTGTTTGGCCGTCAACAGAACTTCTTCACCGTCGTCTTTTAAAATCCGGTTTTCCATTATGTTAACCGTTAAATGACCAATCTGAATCTCTTCAGGTAACGCCCGTCGATTCCTTCTTAGTAGCACTTCTATTCTCGCAGCAAGCTCTTCAGGATGGAACGGTTTCGTCACATAATCATCTGCGAACTGTAGCCCTTGTAACTTATCATCCACAGCAGTCCGAGCCGACAACATCAGAATTGGAATCTCAGGATGAGTGTTTTTCAACCGCCGTCCTAGCGTAAACCCATCTAGCTCAGGAAGCATCACGTCTAAAATGACTAAGTCCGTATTACCAAACGCTTCTTCCATCCCCTCCCCGGAAGTAAGCCAGCGTACCAAATAACCACGCTGCTCCAAGTCCTCTTTAACAATGCTACCAATTTCTATATCATCTTCAATATATAATATTTCCTTCACTACCATTCCCCACCTTCATCAATGTAAGAGGTCCGAAAATCTTTCTAATGTGACTACTCATCTTTACTATATCCTATCATAAAGGGATTCTCGACTAAGTATAAAGCATTGGGTTTTTCAAGATTAACGATAGCATTCAAATCGACGGACTGTTCCACGGGGAGGGGGATCAAACTGATTATAGCCTGTCGGTACTTCCATATCGGAGTAACTCATTTTACTATATTGGGAAAAAAGTTCTTTTCCTTTGATCCAAATGAATCGGGCTTTTCGTTATTTTTAGGTGATGTAACCAGTCAAATAGTGTGCGTCCACGTTTAATTGTATGGCAAGCAATTGTGCAGTCCCATGATAAGGTAATTAAATGCAAAGGAATTCTTCTCGGTTGCGCGGACATGATTTTAAGTACCAGTGCGTGGCAGAAGGAGAATCAGATCGATACAAATGGGGCAGTGGAGAAGGTATTGATGTAGGATGCCCGTGCACCACACAATTCGAGCGCGATTCTGATTTGTTCCTTCCGTAAAGCAAGTATGGTTGTTGAAACAAACATGAAAGCTTTGTGCACAGGCACACCAGTCATATACAATAATCTCAAAAATAAAAAACGGAAGTCAACCATATTAATACTTGGTTGGTTCCCGTTTTAGCTTTTAAATAAAACAATGAGGCCTTCAATTAGCCAGAAGTGTAGCCGGCATCTGCATGAATGTTAGTACCTGTTACAAAAGAAGAAGCATCTGAAGCCAACCATAAGCTCGCTTGTGCAATTTCATTCGGTTGACCGAAGCGGTTGAGTAGACTTAATTGAGGTGCGTATTCTTCTTCTTTTAGGTCAAATTGCTCTAATGCTCCGCGTAACATTGGTGTGTCGATTGCACCCGGTGCTACTGAGTTTACGCGAATGTTTAATGGACCATTTTCCATTGCAGCTACTTTAGTCATCCCAACTACAACATGTTTTGCTGCAACATAAGCGATGTTGTTTGGTTGTGGGCGGAAACCGCTGACAGATGAAATGTTAATGATGGAGCCACCGTTACCTTGTTTTTGCATTTTCTGTTGATTCACCCATACTCATAGCTGCGCCTGTTATGATTGCTACTTCTCCTTCTAATACTGGAAATGTCATTTTAATTTCCTCCTTATATTTATATTCACATTTATTAAATAGGAGGAATGTGACTTTAGCTCACGCTGAGATTGTTGTGTAGGGTACGTTTCACTATTCCGCGATTACATATTTATGAACTGGAGATTAGATTAGGTACTGATAATCTAATCTCTATCAATTTTTTATACAATTGGGTGAATTATTTGTTGTTTTTTGTTGCACAAGCACCCAAACAATTCAAGGCATAGCGGGTTCTACAATTACCTTGTTATTCATCGGTTTTGTTCAAAATGACATAGATACTCGTTTTTTCGGTGCTCGTATTTTTGAACGCAATCATCAAGTTTCCATTACAGTGAATGAGTTCATCTTTCATGATACTCATTTCTTGATCATCTATCGTGAACACACCATTCCCTTGAATCGCGAGAGCTGTTAAATTCATACCAGGATGCTTATGAGCAGGCATTTCTTGACCCGGAAAGAAGTTTAACACGAATGCGACGCTATCCGCTTTTGTATAGATGTTTTTCTTTGTAAATCGTTTTTCATCAAACTCTTGATAATCTAACAGGGATTTTTTCTCCATATTAATTCCTCCTCGTAATCTCTTCTCACCTTCATCATAATGCAGTTGATAGAAATTTCAATTAAGTTGATTCGATTTTTGGTGCAGATTTTGGAGTTGAAATTATTTTTTTGATTGGCAACGATTGGTAAGTCTTGCATCAATCACTGGTAAAAAAACAGGGCAGAGGTGGTCCATTCTTATGGCCGTAATCATTACAAACCATTCAAAAATGTCGCCACGTTGTCCCCTTTTTTGAATGGTTTGTCTATATATAGGGTGAAGGCATCGTTCATCTAGGCAAAAGACGTCGTGCTGTCGTCAAAAAACACTCGCTATATATTCGGACCTAATTATTTGAATAGACTAGGCGGTATATCTCACTAGTAAAACGAACAACTCTAGCGTAAGACCATCTCCAAGCGACAAAGCTGTGTAGGAAGAACATTCTATTTGTTAATAGTCGACTATATAGTAGGCAGAAATGTATTTGTACTTCATTCGATAGAGGAGGACCGTGATGAATTTATTATTTAACGAGTCGCCGCTTCAAGTGCTTGCATCGCTAGTGATGCAAGCTGGATTGAAGCGGCCATTTTACTCCAGCAACTACATGTTAGATCGCTCATCTCGCCCTAAGTGCGGGTTGGGCATAAGTGGGTTTACAGAACATATGAAGAGTGGAAAAACGAAGAGGTCCCATTTTGGTTTGTCGATACGATTAAAAGAGCGATTCGTAAACTGAAAAATAGCGGCTATATCATGTCGACTTCTGCATATAATCGGATGAAAATGGTCAAGACGAAATGGTAGCGCATTAATTATACAAAGCTGCACTGTCAGTAGGTGCAAAATGCCCCATCGATGATAGCAAAATCAGCTCAAGAGGAAGTGCAAATTGCCCCCTCTAGAGAGGGCATAATGCCCCTAGCAATAACCTAAGAGTATAAGAGTATTAAAAAAGAAACTGTCGAGAACGATCTCGACGTTGCGTCTGTTATGGATTCTTTGAATGACAAAGCAAACAAGTAATTTAAAGCGTCTTCGAAAGCGAAAGCAAGATTGCTGAAAAGGTTTTTCAGTGATGGGGACACATTGGCAGATAGCAATAAGGTCATTGGTACGATAGCTAAGAACTGGCTGGATGATCCACAATGGCAGAAGTATTTACGTCCTTCTACGAGAACTATTTGGAAGAATCGAGGGTTAGTGATTTGCCAGAAAGCACTCCACCAAAATCGCTCGAATTAGACTTTAGCAAATGGCTGGTGTAGCGGATGACGTGTCATGAGTAAATTGGGAAAAGTGTATTAGGATCGGTGTTGGTAGAAAATAATTTATTGATTGATAGCGAAGTGAAATAATAAATATTCGTTAGCAAAACTTACTGCTGAAGGCTTTGGTTTTGTGCGAGTTCCTTATGTGGTAAAATAATACCATATAGATAATTTACAATCATTGGGGGACATGCTGTATGAACAATCAAACCTACTTCTACAAATTTCTTGAACCGCTCTCCAAAGAACTTGCATTTGTCGCGCGCGAACTAGAAAACAGTATCTTCTCTAGCCCGCGCACAATGCTAACTCATGCGAGAGCTTTCGTTGAAAATATATTGCAACAAGTCATCCAAGCGGAAAAACTACCGAACGAACAATGGACAAACCTTAAAGAACGACTCGACCTACTAAATGACAATGGCTATTTAACACCTGAAATCCGTGACGCGCTTCACCACGTTCGTCAAATCGGCAACAAGGCGGCACATGATACCCGTAGATTCCGCTACTCTGAAGCACTCCTTTCATGGGAAGCCATCTACACAATCGTCAAATGGTACGTCGAAGTATACGGACCCGTCGACCTTATCGTTCCGGAATATGTAGACCCATCGCCACAAGAAAAGACATACGACATCAGCGAGCTAGAGGAGCGGTTGAAAGTACTTGAAGAAATGCTTAGACAAGCACTCCTTCCTGAGCCGAAAGAACCTGGTCAACAACAATCTGCTATCATACCTGTGAACATCCCGCCCGTTCCAGAACAACCTGGCTTTACAACAATCCGATCACTGACATACAAAGGGCAAACACTCGACATCCCGTACTTCCTGCGCGACGCCTTCCTGTTGCCGCAGCGCTTCAGCAAATCCGAAACGTTCCTCATTCGTCTCGGAGCAGAGCAACAAGCACGCATCATGAGCGAACTACCAAGCGACCTCGAAGGCTTGCACAAACACGTCAAACGCTATACCGAAAAAAACGACGAAAACCTCTTCGAGGAATTAAAAAGGTATATCGCAGAAGAGAAAGTTCGTAGACAATTACTACTGGATCGACCAGGTGAACTGTTTTTCTTCTACAAGGCCGACTATATCGTAGTAACAGAAGAACTGGCCAGCATTCCATTCACAATCGATGAATTCACAGGAAGCCCAAGTCTTCTTAAGCAATTGAAGGAGGACCAGATTGATACGGTTGGGCAATTACCAAATGAGCTTGTGATCTTGGCGAAGTATGAGAATGTTGGGGTTGGTACAGTAGAGAAGGTATTTGAGCAGTTGAAGGGGAAGCAGGGGATACTTACGTCAGTCTGATGAGTAGATCGTAGCTGAAGATGTTAAAGGAAACACTTTTTTTAAAAAAGGCATGATAAGTTATGACATTACGGGATTGTCTTAACTTATTATTTGCTGCATCCGTTAATGTCTATGTAATGTAACTCTTTGGATACTCATAATCACAGGTATCCTTCCAGTCTATTTGAATGAAAAGTAAGACGGGTGCTTATAGAAATGCATTAATTCTAGGTATTTGTATACAAAGAAACAATTACTTATACCATTCATATATACTATGTAGAAGTAAGTGAGATCTCTTTGTGAATAAATACTGAATTATATGGATCAATAGTGTTACTAATAGAAAGAAGGTTAAATTATGTCTACAGCAAACATTGGTTTTGAAGAAGATTTATGGCTTATGGCGGACAAGCTTCGTGGAAGTATGGATTCGTCTGAATATAAACATGTCGTATTAGGTCTATTATTTATTAAATATGTATCAGATGCATTCGAAGAGAAACATTCGGAGCTTTTAGCTGATGAATGGGCGGATGCGGAAGATAAAGATGAGTACTTGGCAGAAAATATTTTCTGGGTACCAAAAGAAGCACGTTGGACATTCATCAAAGAAAATGCGAAAAAGCCTGAAATCGGGCAAATCATAGATAGTGCAATGATTGCCGTTGAAAAAGAAAACGAATCATTACGTGGCGTACTGCCGAAAGACTACGCTCGCCCTGTTCTTGATAAAACAAGACTTGGTGAAACGATTGACCTGTTCTCATTCAAGGTTGGAGACAAAGACAGCCGCTCGAAAGACGTTTTGGGACGTGTATATGAATACTTCCTAAGCAAATTTGCAAGTGCAGAAGGGAAGAATGGCGGGGAGTTCTATACACCAACATCTATCGTGAAATTACTCGTTCAAATGCTTGAACCCTATAAAGGTCGCGTTTATGACCCATGCTGTGGTTCCGGCGGGATGTTTGTTCAAAGTGAAAAGTTTGTAGAAGAGCACGCGGGAAAACTGGGAGATATCGCAGTATACGGTCAGGAATCAAACCCGACCACTTGGAAACTGGCAAAAATGAACCTAGCCATCCGTGGAATTGACAGCAATATCGGTGAACACCATGCAGATACCTTCCATAATGACCTACATAAAGGTTTGAAAGCGGACTTTATCATCGCAAACCCACCGTTCAATATTAGTGATTGGGGCGGGGAGAAGTTAAGCGAAGATGTACGTTGGCAATATGGAACACCACCGGTAGGAAACGCGAACTACGCATGGATTCAACATATGGTCTCAAAACTTGCTACATCTGGAACAGCAGGATTTGTCCTTGCCAACGGTTCCATGTCGACAAGTACAGTTGCAGAATTAGAAATCCGTAAAAACTTGATTGAACAAGATCTCGTTGAATGTATTGTTACTTTACCGGGACAGCTTTTCTATTCAACACAAATACCTGTTTGTATCTGGTTCGTAACACGAAATAAAGCAAAGAATGGCAAAAAAGAGCGTAGAGGCGAGATTTTATTTATTGATGCAAGAAAAATTGGTTCCATGGCAACACGTACCCTCAAGGAGTTTTCGACCGAAGATATTAACCAAATAGCAGATGCCTATCATGCATGGCGCGGAACGAATGATCAAGACTATGAGGATGTCGCAGGCTTCTGTAAAGTGGCGAAGTTGGATGAAGTACGTGAACACGAATATATCCTCACACCAGGTCGATACGTTGGACTTGAAGCAGCTGAAGAAGACAGCGAGCTATTTGAAGAGAAAATGGATCGTTTAACAAGCGAGTTAGCAGAGGGATTTGTGAAGTCGAAAAAGTTAGAAGACCAAATCCGCAAAGCATTGGAGGGGATTGGGTATGGGGTTTGATTGGAAAAAGACGCAATTAACAGATCTCTACTCAATTACATCAGGACTATCTAAAAAAAGAGAGGAATTTGGCTTTGGATTCCCATTTTTGACTTTTAAAGAAGTGTTCCATAATTACTTTTTACCGGAGAAATTAGAGGAGCTAGCTAACACAGATGAAAAAGAGCAATATAAATGTTCAATTGCACGAGGTGACGTTTTCCTAACTAGAACCAGTGAAAAGTTTGAGGAATTAGGGTTAAGTAGCGTCGCGTTGAAAGATTATCCAAATGCAACTTTTAACGGTTTTACTAAAAGATTAAGACCAAATCAAACGGCGGAACAAGAATTATTACCTGAATTTGTTGCGTTTTATTTGAGATCTGTACACTTTAGAAATCAAGTTCTTAGTTTGACAAATATGTCTACTAGAGCGAGTTTAAATAATGAAATGATATCTAAGTTAGAAATCAATTATCCTCCTTTATCGGATCAAAAAAGAATTATTGATTTACTATATTCAATCCATAAGAAAGTTGAAGTTAACAATAATATAATTAATACTATCGAACAACTCGCCCAAACACTTTTCAAACACTGGTTTATGGATTTTGAGTTTCCGAATGAAAACGGTGAACCGTATAAATCGAGTGGTGGTGAAATGGTAGAAAGCGAATTTGGGATGATTCCAAAAGGTTGGGGAATAGCAACACTAGGGGAGGTTTGTGATGCGAATAAAGATAGTAAGTCTAACGGAGATAAGTGGGAATATGTAAATTATCTTGACACCGCTAACATCACTAGAAACTACATAAGTAAAATACAAAAATTATATACCGACAAGCACAAAATTCCAAGTCGAGCGAAAAGAATAGTTAAGGAAAATGATATTGTTTATTCAACTGTCAGGCCAAACCAACGCCATTATGGAATTATTAAAAAGCCTGAAGAGAATATGCTTGTATCGACTGGATTTGTAGTTTTGACAAGCAAAACATCATATTCCAATGATTTGGTATATATATGGCTTACACAAAATGAAATCACGCAAAAACTACAATCTATAGCTGAGCAAAGTACTAGCACCTATCCATCGATAAAACCAATTGATATCCTATCAATTAAATTGTTGATTCCTTTAGAAAGAGAATTAGTCCATCTATCAAGTATTATTGAAAAACAATCTAACCTAATCTGGAAGAACCAACAACAGAATCGTTCTCTTATTCAAATGAGAGATACGCTCCTCCCAAAACTCCTTTCAGGAGAAATCGAAATCCCAGACGAAATTGAGGTGACTGATGATGTACCAATTTCATGAAGATGATCTTGAGCAAGCTGCACTCGAATGGCTTGGTAATCTTGGCTATGAAATAACAAATGGGCCGACGATTGCAGTAGATGGAGAGTCACCTGAACGGGATAGTTATGCGGATGTGGTGTTGAATGGACGTCTTGAAGCTGCACTGATGAGGATTAACCCGCATGCATCAATTGAAACGATTTTCCGTGCAGTACAGCTTGTTACGATGGTGCAGTCACCGAATTTATTGATTAACAATCAGATTTTCCAAAAGTATGTGACCGATGGTGTTGATGTGGAAGTACGTACGAATGATGGAAGAAATACTGTTGAAAAGCTTTACTTATTTGATTTTGAAAATCCTTCAAACAACAACTTCCTGGCCGTGAATCAATTAACGATTATTGAAGGAAATACGAATAAACGTCCTGATGTCGTTGTATTTGTAAACGGCTTACCTTTAGTCGTCATTGAATTGAAAAACACTACGAATGAGACAGTCGGTATTTCTGAAGCGTATCACCAACTTCAAACGTATAAATCGACAATCCCGTCTCTATTCCAATACAACGCATTTTTAGTGACGAGTGATGGTATCAATGCACGTGCGGGTTCCTTAACGGCAGATGAGGAGCGCTTTATGATGTGGAAAACGGTTGACGGAGAAACGATTGCACCGTCAACAATCCCACAACTAGAGGTGCTCATTCAGGGGATGTTCGAACCACGCAACTTCCTTGACTTACTCCGTCACTTTATCATTTTCCAAACAGACGGAGAGAAGACGTTTAAAATACTTGCAGCCTACCACCAATATCATGCAGTTAATAAAGCAGTTGTCGAAGCAAAACGTGCAGCTGCTGAAACAGGTGACCGTAAGATTGGTGTTATTTGGCATACGCAAGGTTCTGGTAAGAGTTTGTCGATGGTCTTTTACACGGGGAAACTTGTCCTTGAAATGAATAACCCAACGATTGTCATGCTGACGGATCGTAATGATTTAGATGAACAGTTGTTTCATACTTTTTCGATGTCAAGTGACCTATTACGTCAAGCGCCAAAACAAGCAAATAGTCGTAGTGACTTAAAGCGGTTATTGGCCGTTGAATCGGGTGGGATCATATTTACGACGCTGCAAAAGTTCGCTCCAGAAGATGGTTTTACCCATATGGACGCACTCACTACACGCCGAAACGTTATTGTGATGGCAGATGAGGCACACCGGACGCAATACGGTTTCGGGGCACAGGTGATGAAAACGAATGAAGATGTTTTGACGAAATACGGCTATGCGAAATACATGCGTGATGCCCTTCCAAATGCATCATTTGTAGGTTTCACAGGTACACCTGTTGAGTCTTCAGACAAAAATACCCCAGCAGTTTTTGGAGATTACATTGATATTTACGATATGACACAAGCGGTTGAAGATGGTTCAACTGTAAAGATATATTATGAAAGTCGGATTATAAAACTAGAATTACCTGAGGGACTCGATATTGATGATGAGTATGATGAAATAACTGAATACCAAGAGCAATCAGACCAAGAACGCTTAAAGTCCAAATGGTCACGACTGGAAGCACTTGCGGGTGCTGAACAGCGTCTGCATAAACTTGCCGAAGACATTGTGAGTCATTATGAAGCTAGACAGGATGCCATGTTCAGTAAAGCGATGATTGTTGTGATGTCTCGCCGAATTGCCATTGACCTTTACGCAGAAATCGTAAAATTACGACCGGTTTGGCATTCGGAAGATGACGATAAAGGGGTCATCAAAATTGTTATGACAGGTACATCGAGTGATCCTGAGCATTGGCAGCAATTCATTGGAAATAAAAGCCGGCGTGACAAGTTAGCTCGTCGCATGAAAGATAACAACGATGAACTCAAAATTGTCATTGTACGTGATATGTGGCTTACAGGGTTCGATGTTCCATCTATGAGTACAATGTATATCGACAAGCCAATGCGCGGACATAACTTGATGCAGGCGATCGCTCGTGTAAACCGCGTTTTTAAGGATAAGCCGGGTGGATTGATTGTTGACTATATCGGCATTGCAGATAGCTTAAAAGAAGCACTGAAACAATATACAGATTCAGATCGTGATACGACAGGAATTGATACATCCCTTGCAGTCGATCTGTTACTTGAGAAGTTCGAAGTTATCCAAGAGATGCTTTATAAACATAATTACGACAAGTTCCACTCAGAAAAAGCTACAGACCGCATGAAGGCAATTACAGAAACGATGGATTTTGTAATTGGACTGGGGGAAGAAGAGAAGAAACGATTCTTAAAAGTCGTGACTGAACTGGCAAAAGCATTTGCGCTATGTGCAACAGAGCCAGAAGCAGAAGAATTAAATGTAGAAATCGGATTCTTCAAAGCGGTGAAAGCAGGGCTCGTGAAATTGATTTCAACAGAGGGGGGGAAAAAGACATCTTCACAAGTCGATGCCCAATTGAATCAGCTCATCTCAAAATCAGTTATTTCAGAAGAGGTTATAGATATTTATTCATCCCTTGGTATAGATAATCCTGATATCTCTATTTTATCTGATGAGTTTTTAGCTGAAGTTCAAGCGTTACCACAGAAGAATTTAGCTGTGGAATTATTAAATCGCTTGTTGCAAGGCAAAGTGAAACATGTTCAACGGACAAATCTTGTGAAAGCAAAAAAATTCACGGACATGCTACATGCGGCGATTAACAAATACAATAAACGCGCGATAGAAACGTCAAAAGTCATTGAAGAACTAATCGAACTTGCAAAAGAAATGAACGACTCGTACAAAGCCGGAAAAGGCTCGGATATGATACAAGAAGAAGTTGCATTTTACGATGCCCTAGCCTCGCACGAAACAGCAGAGCAAGTTCTAGGTGATGACATATTGAAAGTAATTGCGCATGAGCTGACAAAATCGATTAAGGAAAATATGAGTATAGATTGGAATTTACGTGACTCTGCGAGAGCCAAGATGCGGATTACTGTTCGACGACTGTTGAAGAAGTATGGCTATCCGCCTGATTTACAGAAGATGGCGGTGGAGACGGTAGTGAAACAGGCTGAGTTGATGGCTGGGAATTTATGATATCGAATAGGAATTTATTTGTTCGCTTATTGAAGAGGAAAGATGGAAAGTAAATGGTGAATTATAACTTTAAAGACGAGGATGATTAGATGGCAGAAGTGAAAATTCCATTATATCTAAAAGATATTATTGCTTATGTGGAAGGTAAGAACCAAATGAATAAATTAGGGTTGTTGGCAAGTGTAACTGTCACCGCCTTAATGATTGCGAATCCAAGTGTGGGAGCAACTGCGTCCGCTGCATACACTTTATTAGGCTCAAGTGTTTCATCTCAAATAAAGAAAATATTAGATATGCTTGATAGTAAGAATAAAGAGGATCAGGCCATAGAAGTATTTGAAAGGTGCACGTTTACTGAAATCTTATTGTCTAGGCTAGCTGTTAAACAAACTATAGAAAAGAATTTAAACGGTAAAGACATGCTGTTTGCACAATGGAAACTTTCTAGAACATTCGAAGAAGAACAAAAGAAGGAAATCAGCCGATTAGATGAAGAAAGAGAAAATAAATTTGTCCAAACTTATTTGGACAAAGGGTCATTTAACAAAGACAACTATTGGGATGAATTACTTGAAGCTATACTCAAAGTATTAGATATATCTACGGATGAAATAATTAATTTCAAAAAACAGATGATAGAAGATATATCTCATAATTATAGGGCATTTAATAATCAAGTAGCCTATGAATCTCAACTATTCAATAACTATGTTCGCAATACTGAAAAATATGGTGGCAAAGATGTAATTGAAAGGCTTAACGAGTTGATTGAGTTCATGGGTTCTTATGGGAATTTGTATAAGACCATTGATGAAGTTGAACAGTGGTTGAAAGTAAGTACTGATCCATCGATTGGCTTGAATTTTTTTAACTATGAGGAAGATGACTTTGAAAAACAGTTTATCCAGCAGTTATCGAATGAGGTTATATATCTGAAGGGGAAGACTCGAGAAGAAGTAGTCTATTACACTCTTTTTATTCTTAAAAAACAAGTAAAAAATAGAGAACAAGACACATATATAATTGATACAAAGGAAAATTGGGATGCGCTTAAAGGCAAATGTAAGGATAAAATTCTGATTCCCAATTTTAATGCATCGGTTGTAGATATAATACCATATAATACTAATATTATTATTTATAGTGATGAAGATTATCTTGGTAATAAGCAGCCAATTGAATTAAACAAGAGAATTCTAAGTAATATGAGTGAAATGCTACAAAATGAGATAAAGGACCTGGCACTAGTTAATAGAATTGTCGATAAATCTAATGGTCTCTATACGACATTTAAGAGAATGGTGTTTAAAGGTAAGTCAGGTTATCCAAAATGGGAGGAACATACTAATCGTTCATTCATCCCTGCATTGTTAATTGGGAGTTGGACAGAATCAGATACATTAGCGGATAGGGAAATACTAAGCAAATTAGCCCATTCTTCATATGAGGAATATGTACAGTCAATCAGCAAAATGGTTGGAGGAGAAGATTCTTTTCTTATAACGTACAAAAATTATCGGGATAAATCTTATAAGCTTGCAAATGTAGAAGAAGCGTGGGAAATAATTTTCCATCTTCTAACGCCAGAAGTAATTACCACCATTAAAGATGTTATAGTCGAAGTGCTGACGGACGTGGCTCCTATGTATCAATTACCGGTAGAAGAACACTACAGAGGAACGATTCTGGACAAGGGGCCGAAGTACTCTGAGAACATGAAAAAAGGCATGATAAGCTCACTAATCATGTTAGCTAATATGGACGGTAAAGATAACCATATGAACATTAGATCAACACAACACTGGGTAGATGGGGTAGTTTTAGAAGTACTCGGTAAAATTGATTCGCGAGAAAAATGGTTTGCTATTTCTGAATACATGCCAATGATTGCAGAGGCCTCACCCGATGCAACACTTACTGTACTGGAGAGAGAAGTAATCCTCTCTGATTCTCCTTTTTGGCAACTCTTTGAGCAAAATGGTGACGGCTTCTGGGGACGAAACTATTACACACACATCTTATGGGCGTTGGAAAAATTACTATGCCTAGAAGAAACTGCTCTACGTGTAGTAAAAGTGTTAGCTAAACTTTCAGAAAGAGAAGTTGATTATCCCATTAGTAACAGTCCGATATCGACGTTACATCATGCTTTGTGTGCCTGGTTACATGATATCAATATTTCTATAGATGAAAAGATACAGCTAACAGACTTTTTGGTTAAGCGTAACAAAATTGGTTGGGAGCTACTGGTGTTGCTATTGCCAGACAGGACGCCTGGACGGACAATGATGAGTATGATGAAACCTCACTATCGGCAGTATAAAATGAATTACAAATTAACACAAAGAAAAGAAATTATCGACACCTACAAAGCTTATAGCAAGATTGCTATCCGAGAAGCAAAGGTTGACCTATACAGATGGGGCATTCTTTTTGATAAGTTCTTTTTCTTTGAATTAGGGTTAGCTGATGATGTGATAGTTGGAGCAACTACAGCAATTGAGCAGTGTAGTTCAGATGAAGCAAAATATGAGTTTAAAGAAAAAGTTCGTGAAATATTGTATCGTCACCGTTTCTATTGTAAATCCCATTGGGCAGTCAGAGAGGAACATCTATTACGAATAGAACAAGAAGTGTATGACACCATTAAGATCGAAAATAAACTCTATAATTACCTACATTTATTCACAATAGATAAACCAATTACCATACACCCTGAACCTTATCAGGAGAAGAAATATGATTATAACAAAGAGAGAGATAATCTAAGGGAAATACGACGCTATGCTCTCGGAGAGATACAAAAAGATCCTGACTTAAAGATTATGGATCTGTTATTGATGCTAAACGAGAATCATCAATTTGGGAGAAGAGCGATTGGCGAGATTGTAGCAAGTGATTTTCATGGATATACGACCAATTCATCATTTATAGCTGAATTGTTAGCGGAGGAACAAACAGTGGTTCTTCTTGCTTATGTTGGAAAGATTTATGAAGAAAAAGGCATTCAAGTTATTCTTAATGTGCTAGAAAAAGTAGAGGATAATTTAGAACTACAAGTTGCATTATTGAAAATAGCAGAAATAGATGAAGTGTTAGTATCGCTAGTAGATAGTTTTGGACCATTGGTTGTTAAGAGATATTGGGAAATCCTTCCTTCTCATATAGAGGTAAAGGAGGAAACTGTTCGACAAGATGTTTGGAATAACTTATTGGAGGCCAAAAACTATCCTGCTGCGGTTATCATGCTTAACCATAACTATTTTCGGGATATTCCAAAGCATATCGAATTATTAACAAAAATGCTAAATGATCCAGGTGACAATGATATTTATCGTGAACAATATCACATACGTAGAGCATTTCAACATATTTATGAAGTGGACAATCTAATTGCAGAAGAACGTGTACTTGTACGCAAATTAGAGTGGGCATATTTTCAACTATTAATGGATGAAATAACTCCAAGATATCTAACACATGATTTAAAGACGGACCCTAACTTAATGTCAGAATTAATTCGTTATGTGTTTAAATCATCAGATGAATCAGTTGAACCTAGGGAATTGACAGAAAACGAAACTAACATAGCAAAACAAGCATTCAGTATATTATTTAAATTAAAGTTTTGTCCTTGTGTAGATGAAGAAGGTAGTATTTCTGTAGAAGAATTAACGGCATGGACGAAGCAATATTTAGAACTCGTCGATAATAATAAGCAATCCATTATTGGTCAGCAAAAATTAGGAGAGTGCTTCTCTCAATCACCGAATGGAAAAGACGGATTTTTTCCTCATGAAGCGGTACGAGAAGTATTTGAGAACCACTATTCTGATGAAATCAAACGTGGTTTCGTAATCGGGATAAATAACAATCGTGGAGTCTACACAATTACGAATGGAGAAGGAGAAAAAAAACTTTCCGCGCAATATGAAATGTACGCTAAGGCAGTTAGACTTGAATATCCTCTCATGGCAGGAGCACTAAAGGAAATAGCAGATGATTATATGAGGCAGTCTAGGGCAGATAGAGAGAGGGCTTCTCATGATCTTTAGAGGAGAAAAGTTAAAATTTAAAAGAGGTGACAGGCTAGGTAAAGGTGGGAACGGTATTGTGCATGAAATTATTTGTCTGCCACCATCTGCCGACCGATTAGTAGCAAAATTCCTCATATATTCTAATAATAATTATAAGAAAAAATATGCACGGTTTAAACAAGAAGTTCAGACTGTCCAACGACTTAGTAAGAGCTATGATGGATTATTGCCAATTATCGACTGCTATTTACCTGAGCAGACTCCAAATAGAGAAGAAACTGCTTGGTTTGTTATGCCACTTGCAACACAATTAAAAAATCATATTTTTGGTCATCATTTAAATATAAAGGAAAAAATGAATATGGCCAAGGATATAGGACGAATTCTCAGCCATATTCACAGAAAGGGTTATTCCCACCGAGATATAAAATTAGATAACTTACTAGTGTATAGAGAGAATGTAGTCTTAAGTGACTTTGGACTAGTTAGTCATCAGGATTATGACCGACTAACAGGGTCGAAAGAGAGAGTAGGGCCTTGGAATACAATTGCTCCAGAGATGAAAAGAGAGCCGCATAAGATAAAAGACGCTCGTCCAGCCGATGTCTATTCTTTTGCGAAACTTATATGGATTATCTTAACTGAAGATGAAGACTGCTTTGAAGGACAATACTCCAAAGAAAAAGTCTTTGGTTTAAAATGCGATATGTTTAATGTCGCATCCATTGAGTGTATTGACAGGTTATTAATGCAATCAACGAATGATGATCCAGGAATGAGACCAACGATTGACAGAGCTTTGGATTTCATCTATCAGTGGGAGAAAGTGATAATAGATGAAAACTTGTTGAAGAAAGAGAAACAAATCGTTGCTGCTGAAACCATTAGGAGGACGTTAACACCAAAAAAATCAACGTTCACAGAGTTTAATGCGATCTTCGATATTTTGGGAAAAATTATTGAATGCCATACAATAAAGAGTCAGCAGTTTGAAAAACTATTACCTAAGACGTGTCAACTATCAAGAGTATCCGGTTGTATAGAGTTAAGTGACGATAGGAACAACTATATTTTAAAACCAAAGGAAATAACAATGGAAACTGGAAGCGATATGGATATATATTATGTTTTAGAGCTTCAAGATATTACGGACCAAGAAGTCGCGATGATTGAAGAGGAAGTAGTAAGGTCAGAAGAAGTTACACTGCTTGATATGTTAGTCTCTACAATGGAATTTCCGGTTTCCAAAATTGTCCTACATGGTGAAAAAGATGTGATTTTTGAGAGTTACTAAGTAATGGCAGTTAGAAAGCAATTGTTCTTCTACTAATGGGGTGTTAGTTCTATTAGCTGATATACGAAAGGACCCGAAAAAGGTCCTTTTTATTTTGACATACGGTATAAAAGTGTTATACATTAAACCATTGCTACTATGATTACAACTGCTTGGCTTACGACTTTTTACAAACGTTAATCCTTTTTGGTTATAAAGGTAGTTCCTGCCTTAGGCTCTTCGGCTCAAGCTATTCTCGCTGGGGTTGCTGCCTTTCGCTCCAATCAACGAAAAGAACCTCATAATCGCGAGCAATCATATAACTGTTCGCTTTTTCAATAGATCATGAGAAATTTACTCATATAAATTAGAAATTGATTTGGAGGGATTACAGTGGGAAATAGTGTATATCTTGATTTACTAAATCCGGATTTATTCAATATTTTCGAAGGAGAAATTACATTTTCTAATGAAATAGAAAGTAGTTCTTCTATTGGAAACATATCAATGTGCAATTCACTATATCCACAGATAATACTAACTTTATCTAGTCCTTTAACCATAAAGGCAGATGACGAAACAATCTTTGATTATTATATTCAAACTTCCGAAGATCATATCCTAAATGAGGTTGCTTCCGAATGGGGCTATTACGAAGATGAGAAGAGTATTGTTCACCCTACAATCTACCTTGATAATATTGAAACGCCTAGTACAGAGGTGGATGAAGTTATTATATTCATTATGAATTGTAGCCATATCGGTTTAACATTTTTAGAGCAGTGCGATTATAATTTTGCGCATAACGATTGGATAATAAATTTGAAATTCAGACCTGATAAAAAAACTGAATCATTTTATGATGATTTGAGAAAAAATAGGGGGTATGAAATAACTCATGTAGGTACTATTTCAAGTAAATATAAAAATAGATTTTATTCTAATGAAATTACAGATGTTGTTGTACAACTAGAATGGTATTTATCTTTTTTTAGTGCCCAAAATGTATTTATTCCTATACTTATTGGACTTAAAGATGATAATAAAGTGTGGGAGAAATACCGTACTAAAAATAGAGATATTAAACATTTTCAGGATTCCCATGGCTGTTTTCCTTATCAAGCAACAGAAGACTTTAACCTTTTATTTACAAAAGTTGCTACGAAATTAGAGGAGGAAATTTGGAGTGATGTTTTAAAAGTTGTGCTGAATTGGTACCTTGAAATAAAAAGTACTGGTATGTATGAAAATAAGATAATTTCTACACAAATAGCATTAGAACAACTAGCTTGGAATTACCTTGTTAATCAAGAACAAGTTTTAGATAAAGAAGCGTATAAAAGATTACGAGCATCTGATATTCTCAGGCTATTCTGTTATCAATTAAATATCCCTAATGTGTTTGTTGAAAACCCTGGACCTGCATTGATAAATAAATATAATAATGATAGTGTCCATATGTTTGTTGATTTTAGAAATAATCTTGTCCATCCAGAGAAAAAAAGTGATTTTAATAATACAAATGTCAATAATATTTTTTACGCTTACAAACAAGGTCTATACTTTTTGGAGCGAGCGATTACAATTATTTGTGGTTATAAAGGAAAGTACAGGTAGGTGAATCAAATTCATAACCCAATGCCCCTACGGCTCAAGGGGTTTTAAGCATAAAATGCATCCGCCTGGAGCGAAATGTAACCACACCATACCCGTACACATCAAAAATAGCCATATATCGAGATTTTTCAATCGAATATGCGGCTTATTTTTTTGGGCTACCCGATAATAACTGCTATCAAACCTGCATTTCAAGCTCCGCAACTTCAACATAATAACCAAGATACTCCATAAAGATCTCCTTAAGTTCCTCTTTCTCCAACATCGGCGACATCACCACAGGATAGCTTTTATTAAACTCAAGAAGGACTTGCCGTCCCACCCTCGGATCATCACCTAAGTCATCGCGCCACGTTATTTTTTTCTTTAATATACTGGATAGCCCTAATTCATCGACGATCGACAAAATATTAAAGACGAATTGTTTGTTGCGGAATACCTCGTATTTAATCATATAGTTATAGAGGTCCAGGTTGTCGACGATGACCTCATAATAGTATTCTCGGGTAGCTTCGTCTTCGACAAGGTCGGTTATATATTCAGCTCCGATTACGGTCTTGTAAATGTAATTTTCCCAGTCGAAGTTCTTCAGCACAATGTTGTTGAAGTTCGTGATGCTTTCTGTAATCTCTGGGTATTCTCGTAGGAGGAAATCACGTTTCTTCAAGACGAGCAACGAGTGCCAAAACTGCTCGTCGAAGTGTAATTCGCGATTGCTTGATAGGTAGTGATTGCCTACTGTCTCGAATGCTTCTAAAAATAATTGCTTCCTAGCTTCTTCACTTCTTTTCGCCATATAGATAGGGAAGTCAGGTGCTTCTTTTAGATAGACGGTTTCATCGGTAAAGTAGTCATCGTTGTTTTCGATTGTGTCATTCAAGAAGTCATTGTAAAACTGTTCGTTTTTCTTGTAGCCTTTGTTTAGCAGTTTAATCTCCACTTGCTTCCAATCCTTTCACAGCTGTCGCATATTTTTCAATGACGCGGTCGGAAATTTTGTAGATCACTTCGTCAAGCCAATCGACGTCTAATTCATATACCATCTTAGCTTTCATAAGTCGATACAGTTTGGCATCTAGCGGATCCGTTGGCAATTCTACATCGTCTAGATAGACATGGTCGTCAGAACCATAATCGGGATTGGTCGCGAAACGGTGCAATGCTTTCTGAAGCCCCATATAGATATAAGGGTTATTTAGCGTTCCGCTCATCGGCATGCCAGCGAATTGTAGATCTTCATTTTTGTAATGAATGATTATCGTTTCACTGCCAAGTTCTACTTTAATATCAGACTTTAACGTAGTGTCAATCTTACGTTCAAATAAGTCGAAAGGTTTTGTAGAGCTGCCTTCAAAAATAACGGTATTCGAAAAGCCGAGAAGTGCATGTTTCGGAACGACGATGTCATCCCTGAATTCTTGAAAGAAGTCGTTTACGTCTTCATTGTCACGGAATGAGATGTCGGTTGTCGCTTGAATGCTCATTTGGATTGACGTTCTTGTATTGATGGATAAACGTGATTTCGCAATTTCGATAGCACGTTCATCTGGCTGTAATTTATAAAACTTATTATCCTTGGACTGGATAATTAAGAAAAGCTGAGCTTGATGCCGAGCGAGTAGCTGTTGTAAGAAATCGGATTCTACTTCGTATTCTATATCGAATCGATAGGTATCTGTATTCTCCTTCAGATCGACGTTCAACGTAAATCCGCCACTCTCATAACTGTTCGATGTATTCGTTAGCACTGGGTAAGGGAAATTGGCATCCTTTTTGTAAATCATTTTACACCTCTACATAATAGACGAACTTCAATGCACGGTTGTAGTTGTTTTTAAGATCGAAGGTCAATTCAGCTACGCCTTGATTGATCGTCACATGATTTATTTTATTGTTGTTGAGTGAGCATGTTGAACCTGTGGATTTGTCGATGACTTGACTGAAATTGTCTTTCAGTTTGAATGCGCTTCTGTATTCTTGGCCCATGCCGTCAATAATTGAAATGCTGACGTTGCATGTTGCAGCTTTTTTAACTTGCTCGTTGCTAGAAAGGTTGAAACGAACAATTTCTTTATTCCCAATGAGCAGACGCTCTACGGTGTTCGGATGAATGTTAAAAATGCTAAGTGGCTTGTCATCGGTCGAATCGGTATTTTCCGCGGATGACTCCCTTTTCACCGGTTTGATAAGTGGTCGATCGGTTGGTTTGGTGCGCTCCCCGGGTTTCTTTTTCTCTTTTCGAGGAGGTAAATCATCATCCATTTTGACGACAGGTTTCTTCTTGTCGATGACAACTGCTCCCATCGCTTTGGATAATTCTTGTTTAAACTGGATTTCAGAAACGTACAGCAAGTCTTTTGTATCCATTTTGCCATCTGTCGGGTTATGCTCTTTTACCGCTTCATCAATGACAGCGGTCATCGCTCTCGACAAGTTGATAATAAATCGCTTCGCTCGTTTTTGCAGCACGGGATCTTTAATGTGATCAAATGTGAGCTCGGTATGCGACTCGTTTTCTAACGACTTTAAATACGCATCTTCTTTCATTCCGCCGATCAATACCGCGTTGAAAGGTTGATTCGCTTTGTTCTTTACTTTTTTATCTTCAATTTTCATGCCGATCGTTCTGACAATCGCAACTCTGCCTTTTGGTATTTCTTCGTCGTATCGGAAATAGAGGTTGAATTCGTATTCATCTTTTCCGTCTGATACTTGAATCGTCCGTGGTGGCTGGTTGAGATAAGTGCTGACATAAAGAGGGGTAAACGTCTGCTTCATATCTTCAATATTTTGGGTGTAGTATTCCGGATCATTGACGTAGTCTTGAATATTGCTAGCGTTGATCTTTTTCCCGTTTATGTCTACTTCCAATTTGTTTAGTAAAATTGAAACGAAAAAGCTGTCGCACACGCTGCGGATAATTTCCGTTTGATCGCTATATTCTTTTCTTAAGAACGGAATGATGATCTTTAAGCCGCGCGTTTTCTTTTCGAAGACTTCGTGGAAGTTGTTCTCAAAAGGATAGAATTTTGTTTTATTCGCATCAAGATATGTAATATCGGCGAAGTAGCCTGTGGAACGGTAACTTTGATTTTCATAGTTATGCTCAATCAGTTGGACGGTACCGCCTAAATGCTGATCTCCGAATTCATCGCAGTTTGCGAAATACATCACATTTAAATCTGAAGCTGCGTTGGAAGCGATTTTACCAACTCCATGAGATCCGCCACGAGAAGTTTCTACAGCTTCGTCCTCTTCTTCTGAATGAACCCCTTTGTTATAGGCGTAAATCGCCCAAGTGTCTTTAGGTGAATGACTCTGGCCATTTTTAGCGCCGCTCAAGCCTCTTGTATTGGAATCTTCAAAAGAGATATAGTGAACCTCTTCTTCATCAGACGTTTTTACCATATGTTCAATGGCTTCTTTTGTATAACTGTTACGTCCTTTCAAGCAATGGATGCGTTCTATTACTTCTTCAATTGCTGGGATATCTTTCTTTTTGATAGTACCTGTTTTAATGGAAAACTTTACTGGACCTCCATTGCCAAGTAACCTTCCATCTAAAGAGTTTTGGATGTTTTCACGGATCAGACCAGCTACTTTCAAGTTATAAAAACGTTCAAGTATTTTATTGAAATTGGATTCTTCTATATTAGGAATCGGGGAGAACTGCCAATAGGACATACTGCACCTCAAATGGATTTTCATATTTTATTATCGGATATCTTGGATCCAAGATATTATATTTTAAGTATAGGGCAAAAGGGAAGGGGGATCAATGATTCTATTAGGAAAGACTTGTTTAGGTGAGGAGCACGTGAATGGGTTAAGAAATTTTGTGACAAACTTATCGTTGGAAACGTAAGTGTAAAAAGTAAACTTTTTAAATTTCAGGAACCTCTTTAATTTTAGGTGCCTGTGCGTGAAACTACTCTGGTAATTCACTACAATTGAATAAAAATAGAAAAAGTATCAGACAAAATGGCGAATGTCTGACTTTTTTTACGTGTTTATTCAGATATGTGAATTGTTTGCCGTTGTGTCACACACAGGTACCGTAGAATTAACTTCTTATTTCCGAGAACGAAGTAACCACTGAAATTTCGGAAGGTAACATCATGTTAATCAGCGAATTGGATTCATTTTATGAATTCGAAGTATTAATAAAAGAAACTGAAGACATGCGCGATAAAGTAAGTAGCTTGCTTGTTAAGTTGAAGAATAAAAAGTGAATAAAAAACGACCATATACTCAATTGAGCGTATGGTCGTTTTTGGTATAACCAAGATTTATGAGGGATAACTTAGTGGTATATATAGATTTTTTAAAAAAATGAACATAAATTTATGCTGTTTTCGTATAGGTTATTGCAAATTCGACTTTCGCTCAAAATATGCATGCAATCTATAATCACAAATTTCCTTTGTCCAGCGAAACAAAGTTTCTGCGTGCTCAGCTAATGGAGTTACATGGATTATAAAGACATTATCTAGAAATGAAATTAACCCTTTTGACGAATCACTCCAATAGGACAAAGGCATCCGGGTGAGAAGGGAAGTGATTTTCTTTTCATTGTAAATACGAAGTTCTTTCCCTTTGTTATCAGAGAAGTCTGTTCGTATTCTATAGTCTTTTTCTGTGAAATAACGATGGAAATAAGGTGCGATTTGCTCGGGAGTGACTGGCGTTAGCCACTCATCTTGTCCTCTTGAAAGCATGTAGTGGAGCACAATCATCTTATAGCTTTTCGTCATTCCCGTTCCTGTTGCTTCCTGAATCCAATTCTTATACACTTCAAAGGCATCTAGTTCTATGTCACTTAATTCCCCTGCATATGCAAGCAAGCCAGGGTAGGAGTCGAACTCTTGTCTAACAAAGCGGGAATCAGCATCTGCTTTTAGGTGAAATTCTAAGTAAGTAGGGCGCACGCCAAGATCCGTTTTTAGTTTTGAAAATGCATCGACTAGTTGTTGTTTACGAGGCGAACGTTTTCGCTTCATTTCTTCAAGTAAATTCACGACAGCAAGATCTAGTTGGAAATCGCAGTTTTCAGGCAAATTTAACGAGACTGATTTCAAGGATTTTGGCTGCTCTCCATATTCTGTAAAGACACGCATTTTAACTTCTGCATTACGGTAATTTCCTATCAAATCAATAATGACGCAATGTGATTTTCCGTTGGCAAGACGTAAGCCACGTCCGATTTGTTGCGTAAATACAGTGAGTGACTCAGTGGGGCGTGCAAAGAGTAATGTGTCGACAGATGGAATGTCTACACCTTCATTAAATAAATCGACCGTAAAAATGACGTCAAGTTCTCCTAATTCAAGTCGTTTCCTTGCATGGAGCCTTGTGTTGCGTTCTGTTTTACCGTGTAATGCGATCGTTTTGTAGCCTGCCTTATTGAAGTGTTGGCTTAGATGAACCGCTTGCTTAACAGATGAGCAAAAGCCGATTGTTCTACTTTGTTTTTCTTGTTCCCAGGCACTTAAAACAGCATCTGCATAATCATATCTAAGTTGTAGGCGAAGTAAACCTTCTTCGTCATACGAATTATTTCGCCATTGCAACCCGCTATAGTCCGTCTTGTCAAAAACACCGTAATAGATAAAAGGAGAAAGCCAGTTTTGACGAATGGCTTCAAGGAAATGAATTGAAATCGCCACGTTGCCATCGCAAAGACTGTAGACATCTTTATTGTCTAAACGGTCTGGTGTCGCTGTGATGCCCAGAAGAAACTCAGGTGAAAAGTAGTTTAAAATCCGTTCATAGGTAGGTGCGACCGCATGATGAAATTCATCGATAATGATAAGGTCGAATTCGTCAGGTCGAAATTTATGGAGATGATAATCTGTTGCTAATGTGAAAACAGATGCAAAAAGAAAGTCTGCATCAGCTTCCTTTACAAAGCCGTTATAGATGCCAGTCGTTCGCAAGGGATGTACATGTTTGAAAGAACTTTCTGCTTGCTCCAAAATTTCTTCTCGGTGCGCAATGAATAATACTTTTTTATAGCCATGAGCGAAAAAGGCAGCAAGATACGTTTTGCCGAGCCCAGTTGCAAGTACGACAAGTGCCTTGTTGTAGTCTTCTTCACGTGTTTGCTGAAGCGCTTCCAGTGCAAGAAGTTGGACAGGTCTCGGTTTGACAATATCTAGTTTCGTCTCATATGTCGTTTGCATTTCAAAAATGGTTTCCTGTTCTCTAGCCACGCCAAACATGACTTCGATTTCGTCACTATGCGCCCAAACTTCACTTACTGCGACATCAAGATTTGATTGACGATGTGCTTCTTTATAATTGATTAACGTCTCAGGATTTAATCGCATCGTGTTTGTTGAAAGGAACTGTTTCATAAATTCTGACATAGCTGTTTCAAAAAGATTTTCATCCACGGTTGAAGGAGCATAAAGATTCCATTCGATTCCATTCATCATGGCGGATGCCGAAAGATTCGATGAACCAACAATAATATGAGATTTTTCATCAGCTCGGAACAAATAGGCTTTCGGGTGAAAGGAAACGCCACGACTTTCATAAAGACGAATCTCCGCATTGGGTAACTCCGTGAATAATAGTTCAAGAGCTTCCGGTTGGTTGATATGTAAATAATCACCGATAACTATTTTGATTTCCGCACCATTTGCAGCCGCTTTTTTTAAATGAGGCAACACAAGTTTAACCCCTGATTTCATCGCGAATGCAACAATCCAGTATATGTTTTCTGCCTTTTGTGTCAGCTCTTTAATTTCACCAATTAAGTTAGAGGTGATTAGACGGACTTCAGTCATCTTTTACTCCAATCAGAAAAGTCCGCTTATCAAATCCACTGCACTTCTTCATTTTATCCAGGCGTACTCCCTCAACCGTTTTTATAGTAATTATATTGCTATATTCATTATTAGTTAATGCATGAGATGTTAGGTTTTTTATTGGCCCTCCGATGACTGCTGGAATGCGATTTCGAACTAGTTTGTTGTAGGTTGGCATTATAGTCATCTCCTTGTGTTCATCAACTCAACTCTTCGTTAATCATAGCATGACATTTATAAAATGAATGAGGCTCTCCAAAGAAAGTGAATCACGTTTTTTTAATAAAGAAATGATTCTTACGGGATGGATTTTAAGTTTTCAATTTTAGGTACAATTCAGTAAAGAAAATTCAATTTTATAAAAATCAATGTAAATCAATACCTATGCGATTTTTCTTCATAAGGACAGTTAGTATATGCTAAGTTAACTAGACCATAGTAATAAACTGAAGATACACTGTATGATAGAATGGAACTATAAAAGCATTTTGGATCGGGAATTTCATATATGAACGAGGAAATTCCAATATGTTAAGTGCAACCTATATTTATACTAAAGCCCAGTCAGAAAAATTAGTACTTTAGATTGAAATGAAATTATTGAATATATCTATTTATAGGGACAAATTCACGTAAAAATGCATATTCAATTTTAATCTGAGATAGGAAATAAGACACAGAAGTATATAAAATTTACTGAAAACCAAATATATTATAGAAAAGTTAATATGGTAATCAAAAAAACGGATGAAAGTCAGGAGTTGTGTCCAGTGAAAAGATTTACAGCAAATTATTGTCGGTCGAATTCCAACTTTATCATTACAAATTTACCTGATTATCTAAAAATGAATCCCTATACGAACCTTATTAGAATCGTGCAAAACTTATTGACACGTGGAAATCCGACTATCGCATCTGCTTTTATTCGGAAGGAGTTGCAGCTGAATCGTAATTACCTTGATAAGCTTGAAGAAACCGTGTTTTTATCAAATGATGATCTTAATTGGACCAAAACAATTAAAGGAGATATTAGTCGTGCAGATTATCCAGCCTATGAATTTTATAACGACCTATCAAGTATTTTAAAAAGTGTAGGATTTATTACAAACTTAACGATAGCTGAATGTATGATTCAGGATATCCTGCCGGAAGTAAGCGATGCTTTTCATAATCAACAAGTCGATTTTTATATTCCATTGCTTAAAACTGTTATTGAAGTGGATGGCAGTGGACATCAAGATCGTGTCCAAAAAGAGTTGGATAAAGAGCGGAATAAACTATTTGAGAGAAATGCTATTAGGGTTATTCGAATTAGTACAGATGAAATAAGAAGTAAATCCTATGAATCTTTTAAAGTGGAATTTAGGAAAGTATACCAGGATCATAAAGTGGCAATCAATCTATATAGTAGAGCATTGAAAGTCTCACATAAACAAATCGAAACTCAAGTATTGCTGACCTCAATTGCTCGAGTACAAGTTCTAGTACTAGAGTTATTGGATCGAGGGGTTATTTCATTAGACGATCGTATATGGAGATTTAATATACTTGCGAAAGATGCGGAACGCTATCTGACCCTTGCTCTTAAGGATTTAGAGGAATGGTTCGGTCATGTCGCTGCGCTGTTAAATATTCCAATTTCATTACCAAAAATCCAAGTTAATGTTTTTGAAAAAGTAACGGATTTTCCTTTTCACCAGAAGCAAATTAATATAGATTTCGATTTATTTAAACGTTGGGACGACACAGTAGTTCAAGGAAATGTTTATGTGATTCGAACTGATTTCTATGATGATGCTAGCTACTTTACTATGAAAATAAACGAACCGATCATCTATAAGATTGGTGTGAAATCTCATAGGATTCATTTAGAGTTTATATCAAACAATCTGTTTGGTTATCCTAAATTCAAAAAGGGGCAAATTGAAATCATTGTAAATTCTCTTAACGGAGAGGATACCATAGGTTTATTGCCTACAGGCGGAGGGAAATCGTTAACTTATCAAATTTGTACATTGCTACAACCTGCGATTAGTTTTGTCGTTGCGCCAATCAAATCCCTGATGCTGGATCAAATTAGGGGTATGAAAAACAAGCATCATATTACCCATGCTGCTTTCATTAATAGTGATTTATCACCGGAAGAAACGGATAGAACACTTCGGCATTTCACGGCGGGTAGGTACTTTTTTATAATCATTTCACCGGAACGTTTTCAGCAACAGAAATTCCGAAATGAGCTGTCACTAATCAATCGTACGAAAGCGGTTGCAATCGCAACAATTGACGAAGTACATTGTATTTCAGAATGGGGTCATGATTTCAGGACTTCTTATTTAGCCTTGGCAAATACGATACGTCGCTTTACTCCTTCTGCACGTTTTTTGGCATTGACCGCAACCGCTTCCTCAAAAGTATTGAAAGATATCATGACGGAACTAAAAATTGAATCACATAATGTTTTAACGATATCTAATTTCAAACGTGAAGAATTGACCTTTGATATACAGAGCGTCACAAAAAAAACGAGACCACAAGAATTATTTGAACTACTAGGAACTTCAAGTTTACTATCTGAATCTGATGTAGGACCTACAATTGTATTTACCCCAGTTGTCAATGGAGAGAATGGCTGCTACGAATTAAGTCATTCAATCTCAAAAAACACGAAATTGAAAACCGGTTTTTATTCAGGTAGTAAACCTAAAAAGTTTGTAGTTCCCAATTACAACAATTACAAAGAAAAAATTCAAGAATCGTTCATGGATGATGAAATCAATGTGCTTGTTTCCACAAAAGCTTTTGGAATGGGCGTCGATAAAAGCAACATCCAGAGAACTATTCATTACGGTATGCCGAATTCACTTGAGTCCTTCTATCAAGAGGCGGGAAGGGCAGGTAGAGGCGGGGAAAAATCAAAATGTTTTATTTTGTATTGTCCTGATGTATTAGATGAAAAGGAGATAGGGGATATATTTGGTACCAATACAGATTTGAACAAACTTAAAGGATATCAAAATCGTATGAAAGGCGATTTGGGTACATCATTGTTTTTCTTAAAGAATTCACTGATGGATATTCAGGCAGAAGCAGATGAATTATTCGAATTCTATCAAAAGTCATTTATGATAGGGGAAGATATGACTGATATTAGTTGTTTTAACGAACAGGAAATGCAGAAGAAGGAACGATTTATTTATCGTTTAGCTTTGATTGGTGTAGTGGAAGATTGGACAATTGATTGGGGTAAACGACGCATAGAAGTGGAATTGAACGACTGGACAGAACAATCAGTTATAGCCACATTGGAACGTCATATTCAAAAATATGATTACAGCTTTACGCTTGATAGTAAAGAATCGACCTCAGATGACTTTTTTGAAATGATTACACATTTTCACAACAGTGAAGAGCCATTTTTGAAGAGAATTCTATACGTTCTATTAAAATGGTATAACGATAATGTCAGCTATTCGCGAAAGCGTTCGTTGTTATTAATGAAAGAATATGCTGATGAATTTACCGATAGTGAAACATTGCAAAATAAGATTGAAACATATTTCAAAAGAAATAACGATGTTTATTTCTTAGAGAAAATAGTGGCAAACGAAGATAATCTCCAAGAATGGTATAAAATATTTTTCATTGAAGAGGAAGGAAAAGAGCTTCAGCCACGCTCTACCACTTCATTTAAAAGCTTGTCGATAACATGTAGCCGATTTTTGGAGAGTTATAATCAAGATCCAGCACTTAATTTGATTTCGGGTATGTTGGAACTTCAACAAGAAAAGTTTGACACAATTGACGGGAAGAAGCGGATGGCTTCTGCCGTAAGTATTATTGCAAAATTGGACGCGGTTCCTAGGAAGAATATGCTAACATCCATTCTGCATACATTTAATTCTTATTATGACTACGAAAAACAAAAACTGTTGAGTGAAGTCCTGATATCAAACGGATTCAACAAGATGGATGACTTAAAGGAGATTCACGTTAACCTTGAAGATACGTTTAGCTTTGGTCATATGATAAAAACGCTACACACAACCGTGAAACACCAAAAAGTAGGAGGATATCCATGGGAGATTTAGAGCAAATAGAACTACTGGAAGAATATATCGAAGACTTTGGAAAAGAATTAAAAAACATCAAAAAAGCATCCGATTATTTAAAATTGATAGAGCAATTCCAAGATGAAGTTACAAGGACAACCGTTATTTTGGATCAATCTAAAGATAATATGGTTGTACAGCAAGAAATTACAACGGCAAAACTCTCCCTTTATCAATCCATCCTTCAAGGAATTGAGCAGAAACAAAAAGTCCTTGAAGAATTGCAAAATAATACAATGAATGACCTTTCAGGTTTGAATCAAAAGCATGATAAACACATGAACGAATTAAAGGAATCAATCCAAGAGTTATTTAACGCAATTAATGAAAATAGGATTGTTATTGAATCGTTATCCAAAGATCAAAAAGAACATCAAAGCTCACTGTTCAAGAAATTGTTAATTACGGTAGGATTATTCCTTGGACTTAATACGGCCTTAGGTATAACGATTGTATTTATGTTGTTAAATGGGTAATAAGAGGTGTTGGAGAAGGTGGTTTTGAACTTAATTAAAAAGTAATTAACTTTAAGTACCTGTGTGCGGTATTATTTAGTGGGAACAATTAAATCAATGACTATCTGATATTCCTTTACTTTTTATTTAATTGCTAGAATGTGTGAATTGTTCATATTTTAGTCTGACACAGGTGTACCAGGAGGTCATTAGTCATGGTGAATACAGAGGAGGAAAAGCTAATGGGAAAAGAGAAATTCATACAATGGCTGAACGAAAACAACATTTCTAGCAATCAAAAATATGACAGTTGCTTGAAGAGTAGGGAAGGGGCTGTGAGGAACATCGATGAGCATTTTGAAGCAGATTCAATCAGCGTAAAGTTGAAGAAAACTAGTGAAAAACTGTTGTCTGAAAATAACCTACTGCCACTGAAACAATTAAATGAAGGATATAGCCGTTTCGAACAAAAGTTTAACCCGGAAATATTAAAGGGCTTTGATGGAGAGCTGCTAATTGAAACAATATTTAATATCGGTAACCGGGATGGAATGACTTACTGGCTGGAATTCAAAAATGATGATGAATTTAAAACAAACTCGAATAGCTATGGGAGTATAGCTGGTGGAAGTGCGTTCAAATTTATAATGTTCAAACGAAATATAGATGGTAAATGGGTAACTGGAAATCCACAAAACCCCACGATATTATCCACTGAGGAAGCAGTAGCACTCGGTAGAGACTTAAGAGACGCGTTAATTGCAGGTTCAGAAATTATTGATAAACTGTCAGTGAAGGCAGATATCCTTGATTATACTGACTTACAACAGCAGCTAGAGTCAGTCCTTACAAACAATATGTACAACCTTGGTTGGGTACATAAATATTATCACATGTTATATCCGAATAAGATTGACTCCTTTCATTCAACAAAGTGGCAAAAACATTCGCTTATCAGTTGCGGTGTAATTCCGGAACAAGAAGATAAATTATATACAATGTCGAGACAATTGATGCAAATAATTAACGAGATAGACCTTCCATCAAGTTATGCGGCGATTTCGATGAACGAATTATTTGGACCGCCAATAAATTACTTTAGAATCGGCACAGGCGATGGCGAGAATCGGTATTGGGAATCTATGAGAACAAATTCATACGTTGGAATTGGTTGGTCGAAGCTTGGTGATTTGAATGTGAGTTTTGCAGAAGACACCATGAGAAAAGATATATCGGAAGCACTAACCGAGCAGTATCAATATAATAGTTCTGTATCTAGTAGAAAAGCGGGTGAAATTATAAGGTTTTATAATCGAATTAAAATAGGAGATATCGTAGTGGCAGCACGTGGTGAAAAGATACTTGGAATAGGACGAGTTTCGGGGGACTATGAATATGTTGAAGACAGAACGTATCCCCATTGTAAAAATGTAGAGTGGATTAAAATTTTTAAAGAACCAATCGGATTACCGAATGCAAGTGCAGGGAAGCTTACCACTTGTTTCAGGTATAAAGATATCGAGAATACATTTGCAATCGAAAGCCTTATCCGTGAGAAAAACAATGTAGACGATACCCCGCTGGAAGTATCATTATCGCCTTTAACAGGAACTGTTGCAGATATTGAAAATACACTAAAGCGGAAAAAACAAGTGATTTTATATGGTCCGCCTGGGACTGGTAAAACATACTACGCAGAAAAAGCATGCTTTGAAATTTCTGCCAGAAGTTTATTTAGAAAGTCATTCTCTGTATTAACACCAATCGAGAAAGAAGAAATTTTAGGTGACGGCAGAACAAATGGTACTGTTCGTATGTGCTGTTTCCATCCCTCGTATGGCTATGAAGATTTTATCGAGGGGATAAAACCCAGAGTTATCAATCAGCAAACAGTCTTCGAGCCGAAAGATGGAATCTTTAAAGAATTGTGCACAGATGCAATTGAAAATCCTGATAAAAAGTATTACTTGATCATCGACGAAATCAATCGTGGGGATATATCTCGTATATTTGGTGAGCTCATCATGTTGATTGAAGCTGGGAAACGTGGTAAAAGTATCATTCTATCACTTACCAATACATCCTTCTCGGTACCTGGAAATGTTTATATTGTTGGTACGATGAATACCGCAGACCGTTCTATCGCCTTATTGGATGTCGCACTTCGCAGAAGGTTCGGCTTCATTGAATTGATGACGGATTATAGTCTGTTTGAGAAGAGCGTATTCGAAGGATTACCACTGGCAGGATGGTTGAAAGAATTAAACGGCAGAATTCGCGAACATATCGGAAATGAGGCTAGAAATCTTCAAATAGGTCATTCTTATTTCTTGGAGAAAGAGAAAGTGATGATGGATAATGAGAAGTTCAAATGGATTATTAAAGAAGATATTATTCCACTCATCGAAGAGTATTGTTACGGTGATTATTCGCTAATTGCAAAAATATTAGGTGAAGGTGTTGTTGATGTGAAAAATCAGATGATCAAACCAGAACTTTTTGGATCATCGGATATCTCGGATCTTGTCACAGCACTGCTGACGCAGAGTCCAACTCTCCGTGTGGAAGTAGAGTCGGTCGAGGATAGTCAGGAAGACGATGGAGTTGAAGGTGAGGAATGATTACAGAACCAGTAGTTAATATGAATGAATGGGAATCTATTCTATTGGAAGGTGTAGAATTATTCGATCAAAATGCGCGGCAAGTAGCAAAGCTATTGACAGAAAAAAGAATTATAGAAGTAATCGAACTGAAAAGTGGATTATCGATAACTACAAATTCTTATGTAGGTAGAATAAAATTAGGTTTTTTGCAAATAAATATCAACCCGAAGATAAACGGCATGCCCCTTTATGAATTGTTGAAATATGCATATGGCCTGCGGGATTTGAAGTTGTTTAATACTGCAAACCATTCTTTCGATAATTTTTCATTCTTCGATTTACTTATTTATGAACTTTATATAGAAGCTGAAAACTTGATGCGTAGGGGAATTCAAAAGAGTTATATTCAGAAAGAAGAAAACAGGTCTTCTCCTAGAGGAAAGATAGATATGAATCAGCTCTGTAATCAAGGCGGGCTGACCAAAGGCACATTGCCATGCAAGTATTTTAACCGGGATGAAGATCATATTCTCAATCGTGTAATGCTTGCGGGAATAAAACTTGGGTTGAAGCTTGTCATTGATGATGAATTGAAAATCAATCTTCGAAGGCTTTGCTACAGGCTTGAGGAAACAATCCAAGACATTCCGTTGTCAAGAAACAGTTTACGACTTGCCCAAAATAATATTAGTCGGTTGACGGGTAGGTACTCCTCATTACTTGAAATTATTAATATCCTATATGAATCACAAGGTATACAACTGGAAGATGAAACAAGTCGTATTGATTTGCGGGGTTATTTCTTTGATATGAATGCTTTTTTTGAAAATTTGGTAGGGCGGTTATTAGTAAATTGTAGTGATGGATATTCCTTGAAGGAGCAGTTCAGTTTACATAATCTATTCATGTATACGCCAGGTTTTAATCCGAACCGTAGGAAGTCCCCGACCCCGAGGCCAGACTTTGCGCTAATGGTGGATGGAAAAGTATTGAAAGTAATGGATGCCAAGTACAGAGATTTGTGGGCAAGAACCTTGCCGAGTGAAATGCTTTACCAATTGTCAATTTATGCGTTGAGCGTAATAGGAAATGGTACCGCAACAATCCTTTATCCATCGATTAATGATATTCCGATTGTGCAAAAGATTGATATTAATGATCCTATTTCTGGTTCGAAATTGGCAAGTGTCATTTTACAACCTATAAATCTTATGAAAATAGCTCAGTTTGTTACGAACGACCAACACAACTTGAAGGCTTATGTAAATCATTTAAGTATGCATTAATGCTTATGATTTTAGGTACCTGTGGTTTGACCCACATATTTCTGACACAGGTACCTCCTTTTCCTCTCATTCCCGTTCAGAATAAGCTAGATGTATTAACTCCTTTATGATTTCTAGTGAAACCATATCTTTTAACTTAATATCGATTTGGTTTTTGTCTCTTTTGTCAACTGCAATGTAGATTTTCTCCTTATCTTTAAACTGTGCATAAATAGAGTCTCTCATTTTAATAGGAACATGAAAAAGTACCCTATTCCCTTTTGTGGTAATTGATAAATATTTATTGGCTCGTGTTGAACGTTTGATCATAATGCCATCTGACAAATAATAAAAGGATCCTTCTAGGCTGTAAGCATATTCAAATATATCTCTAGCCATCGTTCTTTCATTTGAATCAAATGATTGAATGAGTTGTTCAACCGTTTGAAATTGAGATTTATTGCGTTGAATTTTCTTTTCTACAAATGTCCTGTTTTCATTATAAACCTCTGCATCTTCAAGGTTAATCTCTTTGTACTCATATCCGTGTTTTTCAATGCCTTCTTTGAGTCCCGCAACAATAGAAAATCCAGCTAGCATAAACCGAGTATCTGGGCTATTTGCAAGTCCATTGTACCGAATTAATTGTCCAACTGCACGATCATCTACTCTCAATTTCACCTCAACGTAGAGCTTCTGATTGTTTCGGTCCAAGAATAATAGGTCACATCGATTTCCGTTTAAATTGACTTCACTTTCTAAAAAGATACATCCTTCTTCAATTAAACTAGGATTTGCAATTAATATTTCTTGAAGTTGAATTTCTTTCAATCAACACACCTCTTCCTCTATCTTTTATACGATGCAACCAACTGTAGCTAACGATTTACGGTACATTTCATTTGTATCATATGTTTTATCTGATGAAGATATCAATTATAATTTTAGGTGCCAATGCGGATTTTCATTATTTTTTGTATAATTAATTGAAAATGTAAATTGTTCCTCATTGTGTTTGATATCGGTATCTCCTATCTGTACCCTTCACTGAAACTCCCTTTCGCCAATCGTGCAGTCGCCTTCGAAGACGCTTTAAATTGCTTGCAAGCTTTGTCATTCAAATAATCAATAACAGACACAACGTCGAGATCGTTCTCGACAAGTTCTTTTAAATACTCTTAAACTCTTAGGGTATTGCTAGGGGCATTTTGCCCTCTGTAGAGGGGGCAAAATGCACTTCCTCTTGAGCTGATTTTGCATTCGTCGATGGCGCAAGTTGCACCGACTGACATTGCAGCTTTGTATACATTGTTGGTTGTTTTCTGTTGCACTAGCACCCGCGCACTAATTTCATCGATAGAATAAGCCTTCAACGGCTACATCGTAATCCATGAAAGCCTCGCTGAATAAAGCCTTGCCAATGAGTTCACGCAAGACACCTGAATAATAACCTGGAAGATTCCGTACTTTTTTATGTTTCGTTGTTTGAAGCGAAATACGAAGTGCTTGCATGGCTAATTGCTCGAACAGTTCACCTTTGTCTTCATGAATACTAAATTGCAGCATTTGCAGGGACTGTTTCCGATAGACGCCGTAAAAATTACGTGCTAATTTACTTTCTCCGATTGTTGAAGAAAGAAGAGATTTCATCTTGCCAAAAAGTGTAGTAGGCACAATTTCCGGAGGAGACGTTCTTTTAAGGTCTTTAGTATTTATCGCTTTAGAAAGAAAAGCTTCGGTTTGCGGTTTAGCAGGTTCAACCTTACTGGCAGAAGGCTTTTCAACTCTCTCTGGACTGTTCAATTTCGACTGGTCATTAGTAGGTTTAATGACATAAATGTTAGCACCTAGACCGCTCATGACAGGGCGGATATAGTGAATGCGTTCGATGATTTCAAGCTTTTCTAATTTGCGGATTGCGCGTCGTACAGTTGCGTTGGATTTCTTAATGGCCTTTTCAATTGTTTCGTGTTTCAAATGTGCAGCACCGTATTTAACAGAGTAACGACGGATCATATCGAGAACAGCCCGCTCTGTTTGGTTCATAGCGTTCCAGTGCGTGAGTACATGTTGCCTTGTCGCAGCGTCTAAATCGTGTTTGTTTGTGAAGTGTGCGTATTCAGATAGGTAAGTTGTCATAAAGAATATCCCCTTTATTCTTTATATAGAAGAAAAGTAGGGGAAAGGGGACATTTTTTGGGAAAAGATTTTTTTATTTTTTAAAATGCTGGCTAGTGAATGTAAATTTGGTTGGCTGGACTAAAATAAGCAGTCAAAATATAAAAACTTGAATGTAAATAGATTTTTTAAAAGAGTGTCCAACGTACGGGAAAGTCTTATAAGCGCAAAGAAAAGAGGCAACCAAATCGGGGACCGCCCAATGCCTGCGGTAGACTGCCCGAATATTTTTTACGACCGCCCAATCCCAGCTTCGGACCGCCCGAATATGCATAGAAACCGACCAAACCCGAGTAGCCCTACTGAAATTTCCGCTGATAAGAGATGATTTACATTCACTGCATTTTTAATGTAACTAATACATCGTGGATCGCGACGAGTTTTGTTTCGAGCTGGTGCAAAAGATTATAACTTAGGTACCTGTGCGCGGCACTATTCAGTAAATACAATACAATTCTATATAAATACAATGTAAATCAATACCTATGCGGTTTTTCTTTACTATTTGTATAATTACTTGAATGTGTGAGTTGTTCGTCTTTGTGTCTGACACAGGTACCTCTTTTAAGGGTCCTCCATACAGACAATATTCAGCATATAGTTAGGGGTTTTTACATAAAATTTACAATATGAAGGTATTCAATACATAGTTGCCGAATATTTAGTATAAGGAGGTGTTATTATGCCGAGTACAGGTGAAAAGCCAGGTAAAGGTCGCTATTCATGCACTAAATGTTTTACGAAAGTTGTATTAGATGACTCAACTGATACGATGCCACCGTGTGGTAAATGTCATAATACTACATTTAGAAGAGTTTGATTTTGCATCATCTTCAGCCAGACGTGTTGGAGATGATTTTTCACTATACTTAAATAAGAAGTATCCACTAGCGTCGCGGACTTTAGATTTGCATAGTTTACCTATTGCGAGATTCGTCAAATAAAATTAATAAACATAGTATTTCAGAATAGTGAAGGCGGTTATATTGGAAGTAAAAGTATTTTTCTTGGATTTTTTTGAAGTGAAACAAGAAATGTTGGAAAAGTACGCGGCGTTCGATATATCGCTAATCAATGATATTCCTTTATTCATCGATCCTTTTTTGTTATTTAACAGTAAAAAAAAGATTATCAAGAACAACATGAAGGCATTTTAAAGTACTTGATATTTCTAAAAGATAAGTCAGCTGAGCACAAACTGGATAAAGGTTTAATCAGTGCGTGGTACAAATTTCCAGAGTTGAAGCAGAATTGGTTTGGTTATAGCAAGACCGGAAATAATGGAAGGGGACTGGGGAATGATTTTGCAAAGTCATTACATGAAAACTTGCATATGAGAGACGTGCTTACCTTAAACTAAATTAGTCATACGTTTAGGTACCTCCATGCAACGCTATTCAGTAAATACAATGCGATTCGATAATAATACAAAGTAATTCAATACCCTAAGTAGCTGAAATCCTAAAATGAAAGGAAGAATGTTGCGATTGCGTAATCGTACGAAAAAAGAGCAAAAAGTAATAGATGATTTGCTTCGTTTCCTTGTTCTCGTAGCAGGATTCGTAGGGTGGTACACGACGGGAACACTAAAAGGTGCTGGAATTGCGGTTGGTATTGGTCTAGGGGTAATTCTTTTTGTCGCAGTGTGGCGAACGGAGCGCTTCAAAAGCAGAATGGTGCAATCCGGAATTACTGAAATTGATCAAATGACAGGGCGTCAATTTGAAGAATATGTAGGCACACTTTTTACAAGCCAAGGATACAGCACTAAGTATACGCCAATGACTGGGGATTATGGCGCAGAGTTACTATTGAAGAAAGGGGAAGAGACTATCGTTGTCCAAGCAAAGCGTTATAAGCAAACTGTTGGTGTCAAAGCAGTTCAGGAAGTGATTCCAGCGATTAAAATGTATAATGCTACAGCTGCATGGGTGGTTACTAACAGTACATATACGAAACAATCTTTGACGTTAGCTAAACGAAATGATGTTCGGATGATTGATCGTAATGAATTAATACAGATGAGTATTGTAATGAGGGAGAATGGTTCTATGGTATAAGGAACCTGGTACCAAGACAATTAGATTTTTTTTATTACTGGGTATCTCTTATTAGGAGCTTAGAAAACACTATGAATTGGAGGAATACTAATGAGTATTTTTGACGCAATGATGGGAAATGCATCTGAAATTGAAGTAAGCAAAGTAGAGAATGAAATGAAGGATTTACTTGCATCAACCGAAAAAGTGGAACATGCATATAAACTGGTTAGGGATCTGTTGATATTTACGGATAAGCGTCTCATACTTGTAGATAAACAGGGCGTCACGGGAAAAAAGGTTGAGTATCATTCCATTCCGTATAAAAGTGTTGTACATTTCTCGATTGAAACCGCGGGGATCTTCGACCTTGATGCTGAACTGAAAATATGGCTGTCGGGTAGTTCAGCACCCATTCAAAAGAAATTCAATAAATCCTTGAATATTTATAAGGTGCAAAGTGTGCTAGCGGGATATGTTTTGAAATAGTGTTAGGTAGTTGTACGCGAAGCTACTCTGATAATTCCCTACAATTCTATAATAATACAAAGTAAATCAATACCTATGCGGTTTTGCTTTACTTTTTTTATTATCACTTGAATATATGAATGGTTTATCTTTGTGTGCTCCGACGCTCCACCTGGCATTTACCAGGAGAAAAATATTTTGATATGCATGAGTTGCATTTGAATGAGAAGATTACAAAGAAAGAGTTCTTAGAGTGGTATAGAGAATCTCCAAACTATCGACCAGAATTACCTAGTACTAACCGAAGTCATAAGTTTGAATGAGGGGATGATAGTATAAATGGATATAAATAAAGCTGATTATTGGACTATTATAAAGTTTGGAAGTCTTGAATTACTTTTGGAGAAGCTACGAACTGAGGAAAAAAACATTAAAGAAGTAGTAAATTCTATTGATAAAAATGGCATTAGTTTACTTGGGAAATCATTAATCAGTAGAATTTTTGATATAGCTAACTTTTTATTGGATAATAATGCAAAGGTTAATATCATTTCAAATGATGAATGTAATGAATGGCACTATTTAGCAGCAAATATTAATTATACAGGTGCGGTTGAATTGGCTAATAGGCTGGTTGATTTGGGTGTAGATTTGAATTTGAAAGATAAAGCATTTGGTAATTCTGCAATATGGTCTTTAACCCAAGAAGTATTAAAAAAACGAACAAGGGAAGGAAATGATTTAATCGTAAAATGTTTAGAAAAACGGCCGAATATTAATGATCTAAATAATTCTGGATATTCATTAAAGTATTTAATTGAAGAACGTGGAACTGATGATATGAAAAAAGTCATGGAGGTGATTCGTTGAAAAAGAGTAGTGGATTAGGTGATAGCGTTGTATCTAATAATATTTTACGAAATGGTTACAGGCTGCCTGTGCACCACACAATTCAAGCGCAATTCTGATTTGTCCCTTCCGCAAAGAAAATCTGATTGTTGAAACAAACATGAAAGTTTCGTGCACAGGCACCCCCCCTATGCCTGCAGTTAACGGTTGTTTAATTTAAATTTCAGGTACCTATTCAGTAAATACAATGCAATTGCATAATAATACAAAATAAATCAATACCTATGCGGTTTTCCTTTATTTTTTGTATAATTACTTGAATGCGGGAATTGTTCGTCATTGTGTCTGACACAGGTACCTCTTTTTACGTCTATCTGGGGTACCGTCAGGAAAACGCGGATTTACAACGCTAAGCCTATTTTCTTGACGATTTTCCCGTTTTTAACAACGTTAAGAAAGTTTCAGTGGTCTTAAATAATCTAATGAGATCACTTTCTCCGAATTAAAATGGTATTCTCCTAGCAAATTAATATGTTCCCAGCCTAAAGGTGACATATAGAAAATAAATTTCATATAGAGGTGGGATTATATTCCTAAAATTGACAATATTTTAGCGATTCTATGGATGCTTCGTTCAGGTGAAAAAATTACTGCAAAACAAATTTCAGAAAAGTTAGAGATGAATATAAGGACTGTGTATCGTTATATTGATACGATTTCAACAAGTGGCGTACCTATAATTTCAGAACCAGGACATAACGGTGGATACACTTTATTGAACAATTTTATTGAGGCTCCTCTTTTTTTTGATTTTAAGGAGCAAACTTCACTATTTCACGCTGCTGTTTTTGCAGAAGAAGCCGGATATTATGGAGGTGAAGCACTAAATCGGGCCATTTCAAAACTAAGTAAATACTCAAATCAAGAGCAGGAAACAAAGATAAACCAACATTTAACTAGTCTTGAAGTAATAAGTCGATTAAGTTCACTCTCTATTGAACCTTTTTTGAAGGAGTTGGAGCAGGCAGTAGCTGACGGGTACTCAGTAAATATTCTTTACCATAAAAGTGGCGAAAAGCAATTGAATTATAGATTGGTCGATCCGTACAGAATTATCTATTGGAATAATAAATGGTATGTGATTGGATTTTGTCATCTTAGGAATGATATCCGTAGTTTTAGAGTAGATCGAATTGAAAGTCTAATGCTAACCGAAAATAAGTTTAACAGGCCAGAAAATTTTTCAGCACGTGACTTTTTTATAAAAAATCTTCTTCCAACTATAGAAGATAAGGAAGGGATTATTCCTTTGGTTATTAATGGGGATAAAAGTGTATTGGCTGATATTTGCCAACATTGGTTTTTGGGACATTATTTACAAGAACGGACTTCAAATCAAGCAGTTTTTCTTCTTGAAGAAGATGTGATACATACATATGTACCTTATTTGCTTTTACCGTACAATAAATCTATTAAAGTTATTGAGCCAATAAGTCTTAAGAAAAGACTTATTGAAGTTCTGTCGGAATTAATAAAATTTCATCAAATTTGATTACTTCCCTGACGCTAGGTGTCAGGGAAGTAATGTTATAGTTGGATATATCAAATGTGATTGGAGTGTTATTGGATGCAAATAAAAAAAGTTTTTCTATATGTATTTAATACAATGTCGGACTGGGAATATGGATATTTAATTGCTGAACTAAACTCAGGAAGATATTTCAAAAAAGATTTAGCACCTTTAAAAGTAATTACAGTAGGAGCTAATAAAGAAATGATTACTACTATGGGAGGACTGAGCATAAAACCAGATATTTCCCTTGATGAATGTACGCTTGAGAGTAAAAATCTTTTAATTTTACCAGGAGGGACTACTTGGAGTGAAGAAATTCATCAACCTATCTTGGAAAGAATTGGTCAAGCTTTAAAGCTTGGCACTTTTGTTGCTGCAATTTGTGGTGCAACTGAGGGCCTCGCGAATATGGGATACTTAGATACTAGAAAGCATACAAGTAATAACTTAGAATATACTAAAATAGTATGTCCTAACTATAAAGGAGAAAAATTCTACGAGTTGGGATCTGCGGTATCTGATGCGAATTTAGTTACTGCATCAGGAATAGCTCCTCTGGAATTTGCGATGGAGGTACTGAAAAAAATAGATGTATTTGCACCAGATACATTGCATTCATGGTATAACCTAAATAAGACTCATAAACCTGAATACTTGAGAGTGTAAAATATCTTGTGTAAATGAATAAATACAAAAAGGAAGACCTTTTCTTGGTAGAATTAAGTCACCACAACCAATCCTAGAAAAGAGGTCTTCCCTATGACTCAGTTTACAGCAGATATTGTCCAAGCACTAGTCCAAAAACAAGATATTACCGAAGTTTTTCGTTCGCATTTAGAAACAGCGGTAAATGCGCTGCTCGCCACGGAGCTGACGGCTTTTTTAGATTATGAAAAATACGACCGAATCGGTTTTAATTCAGGTAATTCACGTAATGGTTCATATGAAAGAACGCTACACACGGAATATGGTGACCTCCAAATCACAATTCCCCGTGATCGCAACGGCGAGTTTAAACAACAGACAGTCGCACCTTATAAGCGGTCAAATGATACACTTGAATCATTTGTCATTCACATGTTTCAAAAAGGCGTGACCATGTCGGAAATTGCCGATTTAATCGAAAAAATGTATGGCCATCATTACACACGTCAAACAATATCTAATATGACACAGGTAGTGGGTGAACAAGTAGAGGCCTTTACTAAAAGGAAACTCAGTGCGCGCTACGTCTGTGTTTATTTAGACGCAACCTATATTTCTGTTCGACGTGAAACGGTCTCTAAAGAGGCTGTTTATATAGCTGTGGGCATTCGTGAAGATGGATCAAAAGAAGTAATTGCTTACACAATCGCTCCAACAGAATCAGCATTTAATTGGAAAGAGCTCTTACTAGAAACAAAAGAGCGTGGCGTTGAAGAAGTCCTTCTATTCCTTTCAGACGGCTTAACAGGTATGGTTGACACGATTACAAGCGTATTTCCTAAAGCGCAATTCCAAACATGTTTAGTGCATGTGGCGCGCAATATTTCACATAAAGTACGTGTTGAAGACCGTGCTGAGATTTGTGATGACTTCAAAACGGTTTACCGAGCTGATAATCAGGAAGCTGGGCAAGTCGCGTTAGATAATTTCTGTGAAAAGTGGAAAAAATCATACCCAAAGGTGACAAAATCACTCGCTACAAATGACCATCTACTTACCTTCTACAGCTTTCCAAAGTCAATTTGGCGAAGCATATACTCAACGAATTTAATCGAGTCATTTAACAAGCAAATCAAGAAATATACAAAGCGCAAAGAGCAGTTTCCGAACGAAGAAGCACTCGAACGCTTCCTAGTCTCGCAGTTTGAAGAGTACAACCAACGTTTCTCCACACGATGCCATATCGGTTTCGATCAAGCACGCGCAGAGCTGGCTGAGATGTTTGAAGTGAAAGAATAAAAAGTGTGATGATCATTAAGAAGAGGTCCGATTGTCATTTACACATAAATATTGACACTCCCGAATACTTCTTCCAGTTAATGAATTCAATAAATAAATGAAGTAACTGAAAAGCTCAATTTCTCTATTTTGATTTGTAGAGAAGCTGGGCTTTTTAATTTGGAATTTCCTTAATTTTAGGTACCTATTCAGTAAATACAATACAATACAATTCTATAATAATACAAAGTAAATTAATGCCTATGCGATTTTTCTATACTGTTTGTATAATTACTTGAGTGTGCGAATTGTGTGTCTTTGTGGCTGACACAGGTACCTCTTTTAAAGTTAGATTTGCAAAATAGCACTTTAAATTAATGATAAATATCTCTTGAAGTGACAAATGTTAGATTATCAAATAAAATCATTTATCTTATAGTCATGGCTGCCTGTGCACCGCGCAATTCAAACACAATTCCGATTTTTTCTCCATGCAACAAATCCGATTGTTGAAACAAATATGAAAGTTTCGTGCACAGGCACCACATAATTACGCGACATACTGCTGACAAGGTCGTTATCTTTAATGCAGGCCTGGTACGCATATGATGTGTAAACACTTCCTTGATCTGAATGCACAATCACACCTTCAGGGTAATTACGGACAGCCAGCGCCTCCTTTAACGTGTCAATGACGAGGGGCGTCTGTTGATGATCGTATAATTTGTACGCAACAATTTCGTTATTGACTAGATTCATAATGGTCGAAAGATATTTTGTAGTACTGCCATACTGGATATATGTGATGTCTGTCATCCACTTCTTGTTCGGTTCACTAGCTGTGAAATTACGTTTAAGAAGATTAGGGGCAATTATGATACTTTCACCTTGGGATTTCCACTTCCGTTTTGGCTTGATACGACACTGTAAGTTATGTTTTTGCATGAGGTTCTGAACTGTATTGCGATTCAACTCTATGTCATAGTTCTGCTTCAACATAGCCTTTATTTTTCGATGACCATTCCGATACCTAGTGCTTTTACACAGTTCCATAATGGCTTCCTCTTCTACTGAAAGCGACTTATCGATACCTTGAAGACGCCATCTATAATAGTTCGCTCGTGGTACTCCTAACGCGGACAAGATGGCTGTAATCGTATACTTCTTTTTAAGTTTCTCGACAATCTGTAGAACTATTTCCTGTTTAACTCCCTTTCGATCTCCATGTACTTTTTTAGAATTTCATTTTCCATCTTCAAATGAGATAGTTGACGTTCCCGCTTGTCGTCTTCACTGGCTAACTCAGGACCGTGACCAAAAGTATATTGTTTACCGATTGGCTGATCAAATCGATAAATTTCATTCGCGCGGTACCATTTCATCCAAGTCTTAATCTGTGAATCATTTTTAATTCCGTACTTCTCCATAATCTCCTTGTTCGTCAATTCACCACTTAATTTTTCTTTAACAACAGCCCATTTAACTTCGCTTGAATATACGTTTTTGCCCATGCAATAACACCTCCGATGTAAGTACATTTTACAAGTGTCCACTCCGAAGGTGTTTTATATTGTCTCAATAATTTAGGTTAGTCCATTCGTCATTTACGGACGTGTTTCCTTTTTTTCTTTCATTAGTGGTATAATCTATCTTTTTTTCCTATTTATGAATACTATGCAACGCTAGTGCCTTTTTAAGCTATCTTGAAAGTTTTCGATTTCTTCTACAGAACAGGTGAACCGGATTCCGCTTAACTGGGATTCGGTTTTTATTATATTCTATTGCGATAAGAATAATTGGGAATCGATATACTGGAGGTAAATTCACCTAAAAGTTTATTTTGGAGATATATCGTTATTCTTATTAATATTCGCTATAATGTAATACGTAAGGATTACTTTCTTGTACTTAGTAGTAAATTTTACTTATATTCATTTATTTTTTATTGGGTATTCAGGATGGACATAGAGTGTCCATCTGGGTAGGTATTATTGTAGAAGTAAAGAGGTAAAGAAGTTAAACAGTTTCACATAGAATGTAGGGGATGAATATCGGTACACAAAACGATCAAGTTATTCGTGTTTTATCAATGTACGAGCGTCTTTGTTGTGGGCATTCTATATCCAAGAGGGATGAAGCTGGAGTATTTCAAGTGAATGAAAAGACTATTCAAAGAGATATCGAAAAAATTCGCAGGTTTCTTGAAACTTCAAAAATGAACGAGTACTTGGAATATGATCGTGAAGACAACGTATATCGATTGGATAGGATAAATGGTTCCGCTATACATAAAGAAGAAATACTTGCGATAATAAAGGTGCTCCTTGAATCACGTGCATTCCTTAAAGAAGAAATGTTTGAAGTTCTTACGAAACTTACACGAATGGCAGATCCTGCTGAACGTAAATTCATAACGGTCTTCCTGCAGAATGAAAAGCATTTATATGAAGAATTACAATATGATCAATCTCTTCTTACTTTACATTGGAAGCTGGCAAAGGCAGTCCATAGGAAACAGCTGATTAAGCTTCAGTATAAGCGGGAGAACGACGAAAAAGCTGCAGAACGATTATTGAAACCTGTAGGATTGTTATTTTCGGAGTTTTATTTTTATATGATTGCTTATCAGACAAGTCAGGATTTCGATTTCCCGACCATTTATCGTCTTGATCGTATAAAAGAGTGTACAGTCATTAATTCCCACTTTAAATTACCATATAGCGAACGTTTCCAAGAAGGAGAATTCCGAAAAAGGGTTCAGTTTATGCATACTGGAGAATTGATGACCATCAGATTCCGTTTTACAGGATTTTCACCTCAAGCTGTTTTGGATAGATTGCCGACAGCTAAAGTCTTATCGAAGAGTGGAAAGGCTGTTGTTTTCGAAGCGGAAGTATACGGCAAGGGAATAAAAATGTGGCTATTAAGTCAGGGGGATAGTGTTGAAGTTTTACATCCCGAAGAATTCAGACTTGAAATGACTGAAATGGTGAACAAAATGGCAAATAATTATCATTAAATGTTTTTAGGAGAGAAATCCACATGTGCAAATTAAACGGAAATGAGCAAATTCAGTATAACTTATGCACGTTATTCAGTGAAAAGCATCCCATAGTGAAAGAGGATTACATAACAAAATATTATTATTTTACTCTTTTGCATGCAGTTCTTGAACAGAATGTTGAATTTGTACCATATTTATCGGCATCGATGAAAGTGTACAAGCATCGCTTCGGTATTTCAGACGAAGATTATGCAAAAGTAGTTGAAGAAAGCAGTATAAAGAGCGTGAAAGACGTTTTGGTGAAGTTGAAAGCCATTCGGAAGAATTATTATTCCTTCACGCGTTGGAGATTGTATAAAAGAAACTATAAGTATGTTTTTATCACTCATATCATGCTCATCAATAAAAATATCGGAGGCACAAGTTTTTTCGAGGAAATCAAGACCTATTTGAAAGTTAAAGAAGAAATATTCGACGTGATTCTATCATTCATTGAAAACCTGAACAAAGAAGATTTGGCAAGCGCAAAGAAGTCGTTAGAAGAACACGGTGAATTGCGTGATCTTACGTACTTTTCAGATGAGATATGCGCAAAGAAGGCAACAGCTGATATTGCTAAGACTCCAATTCTTGTAGTAGCGACAATGAGTGCAGGTAAGTCTACTTTCATCAACAGTATTATTGGTGAGGATTTGCTTCCAAGTAAAAATGAGGCATGCACCGCGAAATCGATAGCATTGACGAGCCGTCACGAATTGCCATTTTACATAGGCTTTAAAACAGGGTCTACAACTACATTTGATAGCTTTATCGATAAAAATCATCTGATTGCGTGGAATGAAGATGAGAAAGCTGGAAGTATTCACATTGAAGGTCGCTTTAACAGCTTCTTACCATTGAATGCTCCTATGACAATCATCGATACGCCTGGACCGAATAATTCAATGGACAGGCAACATTCGGATGTGACATTCGAGTTGCTGAATGCCAACAAGGACAGTCATATCTATTACGTATTGAATGCTGCTAACTTGGGGACGGATGATGATCGTTTATTGCTGAGCAAAGTATTGAAGGGGATTCCAGAAAAACAGTGGGGAAACCGCATTACCTATATCCTGAACCGGATGGATGAAATCGATATGGAAGCGGATGAGTCGATACAAGGCGTCATCGAGTCGGCGGGAAATTATCTAGCTTCTTTGGGGATAAGAGACGCAACAATCATTCCATATTCATCTAGAGCTGCTTTTCTGCTTCAAAAAGCACTGGGAGACGGTGAATTCACAAGAAAAGAAAAGTTGAATGTAAACTATTATGCAGATGTATACCAAGATGAAGCATATTCACTGAAAATACTTGCTACGCGTCAGAGTTCTATGCTAATCGATATTGGAGCAGTGGAAGTGGGACAAGATAAAGAACCACTCAAGCAGGCGCTGGAAAACAGTGGATACTATGCCGTCATCCATAGCTTACAAGAAGTGGCCGATAACAATCAGCAAATTGACTTGAAGGAGAACATAGCCAAATGACAACGATACATATTACCTATAATCCATTTACAGTGGAGACAGCCATTATTTACGATGAAAACAATCTTGTAGAGACAGGGGTATTGAGCCAGTTCAAGAATGAACGTTTTCAAGTGTGGGTGGAACAAATCATTCCGATCCTTATGGATGACATACTGAATGAAGATACATTTACGATCGTATTCCAAGGTACTACACCCGATTTTGAAGATCTGGAAGAGGTGTGCCGTCATTTCAATGAAACAAAGGGAACCCACATAAGCCTTGAGCATATTCAAGCGAAAGAAACAGAGGACAAAATCAAAGAACTATCAAAAATTGTTAAGCATATGCAGAGTGGCCCATTTGAAGCGCTGAAGGATGAAAGAATTCAGAAGGACTTTGAGAAAGCCGTCAACTCCGAGTTTGAAATTGGTGTCATAGCTACGATGAGCTCTGGTAAATCCACGCTGATTAATGCCATGTTAGGTGTGGAACTGATGCCTTCCAAAAACGAAGCGTGTACGGCAGTTATCGCCCAGATAAAAAATGAAAAAGATCGTGAAGGTTTTATCGGAGCTTGTTACGATCGCTTTGGCAATGAAATCATTGGCGAAACGCAGATTACAGATGAAGACATGCAACGCTTCAATGAAAATGAAGAAGTATCGACGATTAAAATTACAGGGAACATCCCGGGAATCGAATCGTATGATATGAATCTTGTATTAGTCGACACACCAGGACCTAATAATTCAATGAACTCCGCCCATCGGGATCACACATACCGTGTCATCAAGAACGATTCAAAGCCGATGGTTCTGTACGTATTGAACGGTACAAACCTAAGTACAGATGATGACAACACATTACTTACTGCGGTTGCCGACCAAATGCGTGTAGGTGGTAAGCAGTCCAAGGACCGTTTCATATTTGCGGTAAATAAAGTCGATCAATTTGATCCGGACAACGGGGAAGACGTCGGGGAAATTCTTGAAAACGTGAAAGAATATCTGGCAAAACACGGTATTAAAAACCCTAATATATTCCCGGTATCGGCAGAAGTGGCGAAAGTGATTAGGATGCAACAGAATGGTCTTGAATTGACTAGAAAACAAAAGAGTACTTTTAATGACTCGGTATTCTTTGCAGAAGAACCGAAACTGCACTTGAACCAATATAGCCCGATTAGCAGAAGCGCGAAAAACCATATCCAAGCGTCGATTTCAAATGCCAAAGCCGAGGGAGATGCCCATACCGAAGCGCTTTATCACAGTGGCTTACCGGCTATTGAAGTTGCCATAAATGAATATTTGGAAAAGTATGCACTTACTTCAAAAATATCGAACGCAATTACAACGTTCCAAAAAATCATTGAAGACCAACAGATGGTTCAAAGCTTGATGGAAGAGTTGGAACGGAACAAAGAAGAACGTCAAAACATGCATGAGCAGATGACCCGGATCGAGAAGATTCTAGCAGACGGGAAGAAGGCATTTATATTAAAAGAGAAAATTCAACAACTGGATATCGATATAACAGATGATATTGAGCGGGTTCAAGGGAAAATCCAACAGGAACTCACTTCCATTTCAAATGTCTTCAACGATTCGAAAATCTCGAAGAATGAAGCGAATAGCAAGATCACTAAGAGCAGGAAGAAAATCGACGCCTTGCAAAGTGATGTGTTGACTGATTTGGAAAAGATTACAGCAGAGTACATGACGACAAGCGCTGAGAAGTTGGTTGCAGAGTACAAATCCTATGTCAAAGAAATAGTCGATCAGACAGGCATGGACTCAATGAAGTTCGATCAAGTGAAGCTGTTGACTGCATCATTGCCGGGAGTTGATGAACTCGTATCACAACATACGTTTTCTAAAGAAGAGGTAGTAGGAACGAGAACAGTATATAACGACAGTAAGAAATGGTACAAGCCATGGACTTGGACTCAATCCAAATCATATGAAGAGGATGAGTATGGAATTGTAGAATATGTCGATGGCATCAAGCTCAGAAATGAGTTTATAAGCCCTGTCAAGCAGTCACTGGATGACAATATACACAATGCCCTTGAACATCTTGAGGAACAAAAAACCATGTTGCGCGACCGATTCGTCCAGGAGCTGGATATATTGGATGGTAAGTTAAGTGAAAAAGTAGCTGAAATCAAAGAGCTCGCCAAAGGTGAACAATTCTTAGCACAACAAATCAAAATCAATGAAGAAAAGAAAAGTTGGTTAAACGATCTAGTAGCACAATTGGATAGAATCCTAGAAATATAAACTAGTAAAATGGAGGTTTTTCATATGCAATTCACACCAGATCAGATTTTGAAAGAAGCAATATCCAATCATAACTTGCGTCATATTAGGAGTGCTATATCTAGCTATATGGTAAGTGACCCGGCAGATACAAGAGGTGAAATACGCCCGGCGGTTCAGTATGTTGAACAAAATGGGATTGCTGATCTTTGGCAACAACATGATGACCGTCCATTCAAAGAGAGGGCAGACTGGGATGAAGCATATTTTGGTCTCCTGCAAGCCCAACTGATGACGAACTTTTCAGAGAAGCGTTTCCAACATACGCTTGAAGTCGGAAAGAACGTACATGGTAAAGCTGTGCCGCTGAGTCAACAACCATTCACACATACAGAACCTGACGATAGAAAAAATGTAAAACAGGGTAATGACTTGGGAAAGTTAACGCCGATACTAATCGGCGGAATCGGACTGTTGGCAGTAGCGGCAATAATCGTCATCTTGATGAACAAAAAATAAGCAGGCTTAAAAAGCAACAAGCGGTAGATTACCAGATGAACTTAATGCAAACTACGAAAAAATAGATGGGATGAGATGTTCATGCAACAATTGGATATAAGGAAACAAGAGGAACTCCAGCAAGCGTATGTATTATCCAATGAATTTGTGGAGAAAAATTATCTGAGTGAACTGGCTAAATGCAATGTAGCCACAATGCCGAAAGAAATTCAGGCGTTCAGCACTCAGAACAATGTGCGCCTGTTCAAAGTCAATAAGCTCGTCTACGATAAAAACGAAAATAACTTGGACAAACTGGCGACAGTCTTCAACACAATTGGCAATATGGACAGCACGCTCTTATTCATGATTGATAGCGACGGCGATCATACAGACCTTTATGTTGGGATTCGTTCAAGAACGAGTGACCAATTTGCAAACCCAGCAAAAGAGGCACTTGAAAAAAGTTTTGCGGGGAATTTCCCCGGAAGCGAAATCAGGAGTCTGCGCAACACGGAAATTGAAAATGTGATTGATAAGATATTCACGTCTGATTTGACCTCAACAGAGAAAGTCATTTCATCCGTTTCGGGCATCCCTTCTTTAAAAGATGAAGACAAAACGAAATTTGTCCAAGGGATTGAGAAACTGATTGACGCAATGAGAGGAGAAAAGTTTTCAGCCGTATTTGTCGCAGATTCAGTGAACTATCAGCAGATATCCACAATCCGTCAAGGGTACGAAAAACTGTATTCTCAACTCGTTCCATTTCAATCATCCGAACTTAGTTTTGGCGAGAGTGATAGCCAAACTGTAACAGAGGGAATTACTAAAGGATTTACCCATACAGTCAACGAAAGTCTGTCAGACACGCATAATTATACTCAAGGCCAATCTGATACGACTACGACAGGCACGAACAATTCTACTTCAAGAAGTCCTGGAATGGGACTGACTGCAGGAGCTGCTATAGCTGGAATGGCATTGCTGGCAGTGAACCCGATAGCGGCTGTAGGTGTAGCTGTCGCAGGTGGAACAATCGGTGGTTTGATTGGTAATAAAACCAAAGGCGAAAACAAAAGTGAAGCGGTTTCGACAAACTCATCGACTTCAACGGGTAGCTCGACAACAAAAGGAAATTCCGACTCCACTTCAACGACTGAAAACGACTCTGAAGCGAATACGACTGGCCAAACGAGAAGTTTGTCCATGAAATTTGAAAACAAATCTGTATCGAATCTGTTGGAAAAGATTGATGAACAATTGGTTCGATTAAGGGGATCCGAAGACTTCGGAATGTGGAATTCGGCTACTTATTTCCTGTCTGAAAATCCACAGACCGCGCGTGTGGCAGCAAGTAATTATAAAGCGATTATGCGTGGAGAAAATTCATCGGTCGAGCATTCATTCATCAATACATGGGATCACCAGAACAAAAAGAATCTTCTTGAAGTCGGCAATTATTTGAAGAAGCTTCATCATCCATTGATTGATTATAAAACCGAATTCGATTCGGGATTACCTTTTGTATCACCGGGCTCATTGATCAGTGGAAAAGAACTTGCTATCCAATTTGGACTTCCTCAAAAATCAATTAGTGGGGTACCTGTAGTTGAAACAGCGGAATTCGGTCGGAATGTGATGACTTACGATATGGACGATGCGCATAAAAAGAGCTTGAAACTAGGACGAGTTTTCCATATGGGGAAACCGGAAAACACAGCAGTCCATCTGGATTTGGAAAGTTTGGCAATGCATACGTTCATCACAGGTTCAACAGGTGCAGGGAAATCAAATGCCGTCTATAAAATCCTAGCTGAAGCAAATAACAAAGGCGTCAAGTTCTTAGTCATCGAACCCGCAAAGGGAGAATATAAACAAGTATTTGGCGGTCGGTCAGACGTCCATGTCTTTGGAACGAACTCGAAGTATGCGCCGTTGTTCAAAATCAACCCGTTCAGGTTCCATGAAGAGATTCATGTGCTTGAACATATTGACCGCGTCGTCGAGATCTTCAATGCTTGTTGGCCGATGTATGCAGCAATGCCTGCGGTGTTGAAAGATTCCATTGAACGTACTTATGAGCATGTTGGATGGGATTTGGATAACTCCATTCATATCGAGGAAGAACCAATTTTCCCGACATTACATGACTTGCTAAGAATTCTTCCGATTGTCATTAATGAATCCGCTTATTCAGAGGAACTGAAAAGTAATTATGTTGGCGCACTGGTAACGAGGGTCAAATCACTGACAAACGGATTGGTAGGAAAGCTATTCTCAGATGATGAGACGCCAAACCATCATTTATTCGATGAGAATTGTCTTATCGATCTCAGTCGGATTGGCTCATCGGAAACGAAGTCATTACTGATGGGGATTCTATTCATGCGACTGCAAGAGCATAGAATGGCCGAGTTACTCGGCATGAATCAAAAGCTCAAGCATATTACCGTTTTGGAGGAAGCTCACCATTTATTGCGCCGTACGTCAAGCGAGCAATCCCAAGAAGGATCGAATCTTCAGGGGAAATCTGTGGAAATGATCACAAATGCGATTGCTGAAATGCGTACGTATGGGGAAGGCTTCATCATCGCCGATCAATCGCCTAATCTATTGGATTTCTCTGCAATACGTAATACGAATACAAAAATAATCCTTCGTTTACCCGACGGTTCAGACCGTGAAGATGTCGGTGCATCAGCGAGTTTGAATGAAGACCAGATCAATGAAATTCCAAAGCTAAGAACAGGTGTCGCAGTGATCTATCAGAACAACTGGTTGCAACCGATACTCTGTGCCATCGATGAGCATGAAGGAGCGCAAGGCTATATTCACGAATATAATGCGGCCGAATCATTCATCGAGCGGAAAGAAAAAATGGGGTTACTGATGCAAATCCTATTAGTCGGAAGGGTTACAGAAGAGAAAAAAGTGGATGATTTAGTGAAGGAAGCTGACGTATTGAAGCAGTGGCTGACGGCGCTACCAATCAATCGACAGTTGAAAAAGGAACTGCTAGTGGAGTTGTATCAGTTCGAACAGACGAAAAAGATTACGTACTGGGAGCAGGATCAATTCCATGAATTGTCATCTGTCATTTCACAACTTTTGGACGGTGAAAAATTTATCAACTATGCAAAGGACTCGAAAGACTTCGAGATCTATAACGAAAAAATCGGCTCAGCGATCGAGAGATTCGTTACAATCGACAATCCTGAACTCGCGCGTGCAATGACACAAAGCATCTTGTATTTACACTCTATCGAACGGCCTGGCTTCAAAGAATTTTACTTCAATTGGGTAGAGGACAGCAGGAAGAAGGTTCGGTTCATATGATAGAGGTTTTAATGAAGGAAACTGTTGAAATGCCGAAGCAAGATTTAGTGAAAGGTAGCGGGGATGTTCCGAACTTTGCATTTGATATGGAATCCGAAACAATCGTATCTTACGAAGAAGCGAATCTTCCAATCTATAAAGAGATGCATCTAACTGAAAACGTGGATATTCAGGAAGTAACCAAAGGCTTGACTGAGGAGCAAAAGATTCAAATTAAAGAAACGAGCGGCTATTCGGATGAAGTTATTGAGCATATTAGCAGTTGGGAAGAATACGAAGTGTATCGTGATGCAGGTTTAAAAGAAGTTGAAGTGAACGGTCGCCCTTGTCTAGTCCGGGATATTGACATGGATCACGTTGATCCGAAAACGGGGATGACAAATAAGGAACTGATGGAAAAAGGACTGTCACCAGTTGATGCAAAGACAGGTGAAAAAATCGAGTTGCATCATATCGGCCAAGAAGCTGATTCACCGTTTGCAGAGCTGACTGCTGATAGTGAGCATGGAAAAGAGTATAAAACATTGCACACGAAAGAAACAGAGAGCTGGAGAAATGATAGTTCATTAAATAATCAGTACAATAATGTGGAGCGACCAAACCATTGGAAGAGTCGCGCAGCTGAGGAGGCAGGCGTATGAGTTCAGTCAATCGATTTGTTGAAGAACATGCAGCAGATATTGTAGCAAGTCTGAAACTTCCGAGCGTAGATACGATTCGTGAAGCGGAAGAAGCACTAGGTTTTTCATTCGGCCAACAATTGAAATTCTATTTGAAGAATCACGGTTTCCTCATCTATAAATTTGTAGAATTGTACGGATTGAATGAAAACCAGAAGATGTATTCAGATCTCGTCGTGCGTACACAGAAGGCACGGGAAAATTATGGCGGACTAAACGATGTGGTCATCATTGAAAGTATGGATGGCGGAAATTACATCGTATGTGATGGACAGGATAACATGCATGAGTATCTCCCGATGAATGAACAAAAGTTGACGTCACTTGGATTGTCGTTTGAAGATTATGTCGTTAACCGGTTCAACGAAATTGCCTAATAATCTATAGCTTAGTGATGGCTGCCTGTGCACCACACAATTCAAACACAACTCTGGGTTGTTCCTTCCATGAAACTGTGATGGCTAAACAAATCCGATCGTTGAAACAAACATGAAAGTTTCGTGTACAGGCACCCCACACTAGCGTTGCATAGTATTCATAAATAGTAAAAAAAGATAGATTATACCACTAATGAAACAAAAAAAGGAAACACGTCCGTAAATGACGAATTGTTTCTTTTTTTTATACATTAGAATTTTTTCTTAAAAATGCTCTTTAGTAATTGGGTTTACAATCGCGAAATCTTCTCCAAAACGGATTTCTATTAGTTTGGAATCCGGCAATCTTTGCTTTCCTTTGCTTTTCTTTAACCGACGTTTACAGGTAGTTAAAAGTTGGCTGATAGGATTGAACATATAGAGACGAAATACCCTCAAAAACGCGCATACTGACTTTTTCGGATGTTGGCTGCCTGTGCACCGCGCAATTCAAACACAATTCGGATTTTTCTCCATGAAACAAATCCGATTGTTGAAACAAAAATGAAAGTTTGGTGCACAGGCACACACCACTTGGCTGGGGGATGGATGTTTAGAAATACATATGAATGATTTAGGCCCTGGTGTTCAGAAATGGATGCTGGGTTTTTGAAAATTTATAATAGACGCTGGCACGCCTGGTAAATTGCATAAAATGTAACCTGAAATCCAATACTAGCTATCATTGACGGCTTCGTATTGAATTGTTATACATACACTGCGCATAGGAACCGTCACAATATTGGTAAATCAGAAAAGGGTGACGTCATGCCAATCATCAGACATGAAATTTCAATCCACGCTCCCATCCAAGTTTGTTTCGATTTTGCAAGAACTGTTGAAGTTCATGCGGGGAAAACGTTGCTGACGAAACAAATAGCCATTGAAGGAATTACGTTTGGATTGATGGAGCGTGGCGATTTCGTTACTTGGGAAACGGCCCATTTAGGGTTGAAACAAAAATTAACGTCTCAAGTCATTGAAATGGTGAAGCCATACAGATTCACCGATGCCATGGTTCATGGAGCCTTTCATTCTTTTACACATAGACATGAATTCATTGAAAGGGGCACAGAAACAATCATGATAGATACTTTCTCATATAAATCCCCTTTTGGCATTTTAGGAAAAGTAGCTAATCATTTATTTTTGGAAAAGTATATGAGCCATTTTATTGCCCGCCATGCTCAAAAGGTGAAAAGGGTTGCTGAAGCGACGAAATACTAATAGATCTTAATTTTAGGTATCTATTCAGTAAATACAACTCAATTCAATAATAATACAAAGTGATTCAATACCTATGTGATTTTTCTGTGCTTTTAGTATAATTACTTTAAAATATGAATTGTTCGTCTTCTTAAAGTGCTAGATTCCAAAGGCAATCTGCTGAACCTGATTAAAAACCGATTTGATTTGCCTGCGGATGGAATCGCGGAACTGTACAAATCCCGCTGGGCCATAGAACTATTTTTCAAATGGATGAAGCAGCATTTGACTATCAAAAAGTTCTATGGACAAAGTCAGGAAAACGAACATAATCAAGTCTATCTCGCCATGATCGTGAATTGTTTAAATGTTTTAGCGCAGCTACAGACCAAAAGTAAACGAACCTATTTACAGATCAGTCGATATCTAAAAGGAGCTTTATGGAAGTTGTCGCATACTTGGATCAGAAAAATCCAAGGAAAAAGCGTGCCCTAACAGCACTAAGTTGTCTTAGATGTTGGCTGCCTGTGCACCGCGCAATTCAAACGCAATTCCGATTTTTCTCCATGAAACAAATCCGATTGTTGAAACAAACATGAAAGTTTCGTGCACAGGCACACACCACTAATTCAACCGAATAAAAATAAGAGGTTAGACAAGCTGATGGGGTTCTCGATCAATTTATTCGGGGTCATGCTGCTTTCGAGTCTTGTCTATTCTTCATGGAAGATGGAAATGTTCCTATCTCAAACTACAATGATGAAATTGACATTGGTGATGCTCGTGATAGTCACTGTTTATTTGAACGTTGTCTTTATCCGGGCAGAAATTTCATACAAGAAGAAACGTGGCAATCAGCGAATTGTGTAACAACCAAACAAAATCTATTTTGAAAAACGCAAAGAAGAGAAGAAAAGGTTACGGCGGGGTGATGTTAGAATCGTATTAGGAGCATCTTCTGATAATGACGATAATTGACAATAACTGAATATTGAGTGACAATTAAAATAATATTGTGTATTAAATTAATAGTAATATCAAATTCAATAATCGGGCCAATTTTAGAAAGGATAACAAAAGGAATGAGCATATGGCTGACTTAATATCAACAATAGGGTCATTTACACAGGGAGTATGGGTAATTACTTCATTATTACCGTTATTAGTGTTTTTAATTTTAGAGTTATTTCGTTCATTAACGCTTTCACAAACAGAAACTATTAAAAAGTTCGTAGACACTATTGATCATAAAAAAATAAATGGGTTTATTGTTACTAGTGCCGATATAAAAGTTTTGAAGGAGGAATTCGAGAAAAAGGGCATACAATATTTTAGCTTGTCTATTCGTCAAGCAGTTGGCTTTGCGGTAGCGCACAAAAAAGCTGAAATTAGCAAAGTAGAGGTGGACATAGAGTACATTGATAGATTAACAGGTCTACAGTTCGAAAAGTTATTATGTGATATCTTTAAAGAGAAGGGTTATAAAGCAATAATGACAAAGGCTTCTGGCGATCAAGGCGTAGACCTGATTATATATAATGGAGAGCGTAAAATTGCTGTTCAATGCAAAAGGTATAAGGAATCTTATAAAGTAGGCAATACCGCAATTCAAGAAGTTATAACCGGTAAATTATTTTATGACTGTACAGAAGCATGGGTTATATCAACATCGACATATACATCAAATGCCATCAAACTTGCTAGTAAAGTAGGAGTGAAGTTGATTGATCGAAATGGCTTAATTGCGTTAATTAAAGGAAGTGGGTATATTTTATGACTAGGCAATTTTTATTTAAGTGATGTTGTGATAGTTTTGGAGGGATGAAGATTATGATTAGACAGGAATTGTTTACAGAAATAAAATTAATTGGCGTAGAATCCGGCATTATTTCTATTAACTATGCGTCTTCTGGCTTTATACCATGTATTATAATAGACTTTAATGATGAAGATACTGGTGTCGGATGTTTACTAGATTCAATTATGCTAGGTGAGTTTAGTTCTATTAAAGAATCATATTTCATAGGAGAATTTGATTTAAACCGCATTAAAAATAGTGAAGACATAGAAGTAGTAAAGAAACAACTTATCGATCAGGGGAAGAAAATTGAGCCTGAGTTAGTGGCCAAAGCAAAAGAGTTTGCAAAAAAAATTAGAGAACGAGCTAGCATTTCCGTTAAGGTCGTTCCAAGAATACAAGGAAAACCTTATGTATATACAGAGTTCGATCGTAATATGTGGCATGCTGGGCAGGTTTTAGAAGGTATTGATGATGATTTTTAATACATTAGCTTTTACGTTATTGGAGGAAATTGTTTCGTAGGGATAAGGTTTTAAAACATTTTTGTTGTCTTCTTAGATGATACATTTATTAGTTGTTTAATTTTACAAAACACGTTTCATTCAACCCATGTAAGCGTAAAATAACGCCCATCACAAACGGGTGGGCGTTATTTTACGCTTATCAACCAATGAGTGAAACGTGTTATTTTTATTGCCTTTTATGAAAGGGGAAAAGTCCAAAGCTTATTTTCAAAACTAGAGTTTGTGGAAATAAGCTGCATATCTATCCGGAATGTTGAAGCCTGGGTGATGGTTGCCTGTGCACCGCGCAATTCAAACACAATTCGGATTTATTTCATGAAACAAACATGAAAGTTTCGTGCACACCCCACTAATATATACTTGATAATTGTCGTGAAAACACGTATGCTTACTTAGAGCCGATATCATATATAAACGAAAAGTGGACATTTTCGTTTATATTATCGAAAAAATCCCCTTTACCTTTATGGTTGAGGGGATTTTTCTTTTTGTATGTTGGCTGCCTGTGCACCACGCAATTCAAGCGCAATTCTGATTTGTTCCTTCCGTAAAGCAAATCTGATTGTTGAAACAAACATGAAAGTTTCGTGCACAGGCACACACCCCTATAGAGGAAATTATATAAAAAAGCATAATGATATGGGAGAAGTAATTTACCGGGATAAAAATGACCAGCGAAGATTGACACCGTATGAACGAGGTTATCGTCAACGTATCATTGAAAAGCTGAAACATGCGGACAGTCAATATTTCCAATTGTTAAACGCCGCAAGAATAAAATACGCTTGGTGTATGACCGTTAATAAAGCGATGGCCTATGTTTTTGATCGTGTTTACTTTAATACGTTGCGTGGAGAAAATGTCGGAATAACGAATGCAAGTTACTACAAATGGCTTTATACTGGGATTTCAATAGGTGACAGTCAAGTGGCGTTAGTAAACTGGCATCCGATTTCACCGTTTCTAAAAACAATTTTTACCGCAGCTGAAGTTGAAGGGCACACCGGAAATTGGGTTGAAAGTATTTCGGAAAACAAAGATAAAATGATGACGCTGTCAAATGGGACAAAGCAATCCGGAGAAGAAATTACAAAGTTTCTTTCAGATAAATTAGCAGATGTAGGCGGTAAAATTGTGAACGTCGTTTCTAAACAGTATTCAGAAATGGTAACAGTGAATAGTAATGGCGAAGATATCCAATTGCTTTTTTATTATAATAAACGTGGAGAAGTCAAGTTCCCTAGTTTACAAAAGGGAAATAACGAAGAATTTCAACAGATTTCTGACGTTTTAAGAACTGAATTGAATCGTATTCCTGGTGAGGTCGGTGAACGGAAAGGGTTGTTTGTAGAGCTCAGGGAACTGCTTTGTCAACAAGAGATTGACATGAGTTTGATATCGTTCACTGAATGGGAAGCAGTTCTTCAGTTTTCGAAGCGTGAGGACAAAGTAAGGGTGCAAGTTTGGCAAAATAATAAGGGGCTAGTTTCAAATTTTAAGTATTCCGAAGGGAAATTATCATTGTTTAATGAAGTTGTTGAGAGAATCAAAAAAATATATAACATAGGGTAAAGGTGATGCAATTGTATACAGAAAAAGAGTTAAGAAGTGACTTGTTTGAAATTTGTCAAACGTATTTTGTGAAGTATAAATTGCTTGAAAATTATGTTTGGAATCGCATTGATTTGAAGACTTTTACTGAAGAACTCGAAGATCAAAAGGATGAGCTGGAAATAGAAGATATTATAAATCAAGTGAATGAAATCTTACAAAAAATCCAACAAAATGGTGGGAGGTTCGCACCGGACCCAACGAGAGAAGCGAGTAAATTGAGAAAAGAAGGGAAGCTATCAGAGGCTTATAATCTTATTGGGCCTTACCTTCAAAACAACCCACATGATAAAGACGCTATTAGTAGTTTTGGTTGGGTCATGTATTCTTTCTTGAAAAGTACTGAAAAAGATATCGATTTGTATTGTAATAATTTATCGCTTTTTAATCAACAGGCAACGATTGATTTCAATTCAAATGATAAGTTTGTGAATATGTTGAAAAATTCTTATTTATGGTCTATTCGAAGAGTAGCATTAGTAAATGAGATGTATGCAAATAGAGTGTTTGAGCATTTTATGCAGTTATGCGGAGAGAAAAGAAATATTTTTGCAAAGTTTCGAACTGTTGGAAATCAAGCAGATCCCGCACGTTTATTGTTTAATGATTTTTTAAGGTTGTTAAATACCGAGAACTATTTTATAATGATACATTTCTTTGGTTTTAATTGGTTTACTTCATTCGATTATGCGCCATCGAGTTTTACGAATAATGAAGATGAGCGAATTGAACAAAGGCCTTTCGCAGAGCGTGTTCTTAATTTCCATGCAAAAAAATTAAACAATGCAGAGAAAGTATATGAGGAGGATATTAGGTATTGTCTTTCGGTTTTAGTGAAAGAGATTTCAAAAAATCCTACATATGAGTGGTTGCCGTATTATAAGATAAAACTCCTTATAAAAACTAATCAAAATAAAGAAGCGTTAGAAGAATTAAGCGTTTTCGTTCGAAAGAAAAGTAGAGAATTTTGGATTTGGGATTTATTGAGCGAGATCGTGCCAGCTGAAGAAAAATTTGCATATCGATGTAAAGGTTTATTATGTAAGGCAATGCCAGAAGCGCTTGTTAATTTGCAGGAGAAAAGCATACCAAGTTTACTGAAAAGAGAATTATTTTCAAATGCCAAGTTTGAATTGGATGCTTGCATTGAAATTAGGAATAAAAAGGGTTGGCCAATTTCAACTCAGTTAATTAATTGGAGAAATGAAGCATGGTATGTAAATGCACAATCGATAAAAGATAGGAGGAATTTAAACATATACGCTAAAGAAGCTGAAAAAATATTGTATAAAACAATCCCTGAAACAGATATTTTCGTCACGTATATGAATGAAGAAAAAGGGGTTATTAACTTTTTGTTTTTAAATAGTAGTAAAATGATTAGAGAAGGTTATTTTTATATGGATTCGATTGATGAGAATATTGATTGGCAACTGAATGGAACCTATAAATTGATAATGGATGAAGATTCGATGCCTGGAAATCTATATCGGGTTTACGAGGCAAAGATTGGTGATCCAACGTTTGTGAGCAATTTTAGACGCTCAAATAACGGAATACTTCAAAAGCTAGATAGAAATACTTTTGCTTTTGTAAATGATGTCTTTATTTCTACTTCGCTCGTTGAGAAACATCAACTTACTGATGTTGATTATATAGAATATACGGAAAAAAGAAGTTTTAATAAAAAGAAAAACACATGGAGCTGGGCAGTCGAAACGATTCAATCGGTTTCTAAAGTGTAAGGTACCTATCATGTAATTAGATAGTACTAAAATGAAAAAAACATTTTTTTCTGGGTATAGAAAAAGTACCAATCACAGAACTTCCAATATACAATCCCCACCAAAAAGGAGGAGCTGAAAACAATGGTTACACTATCATTTAATCATATTCAGTGGAGGAACGGGAGTCATTGGAATTGTTAAATGCGAGAAGATAAGGCGGAAAATATTGTATTGTAGCGATTGATGCAGCAAAGTTTGTGAATACAGCGATGGTTTGAAATTTTAAGTACCTGTGCGCGGAACTATTCAGTAAATACAACACAATTCTATAATAATATATAGTAAATCTCTACCTATCCGATTTTTCATTATTTTTTGTATAATTACACGAAATTGTAAATTGTTCGTCTTTGTGTTTGACACAGGTACCTCTCTCTTTAGAGAAAAGACAAGAGTTATGTAGGGCGATTACTTTAACCGACTACTATAAATCGGCCATAAAGGCTATGTATTTAAAGAATAGCGGCAAACTCTCCACTTTTAAGGAAATGGGAAGATATTCGGAAGAGCTTGCTAATGCTGGCTTTGAATGGTTATTGGGTGATGTACTAGTTGGCATGACAATTCAAGATGGAAACGAGAAGTGGGATTTGAAGCAAGGCACGGAGTCAGAACTCCAGCTAGCGCTTATGCGTTATGTGTTAAAAGAAAAGCAGGAAGTCCCTTTTTGATTGCGTGACAGACATGAATAGTAATGAATAGAGAGAAGAACCGTTGGCGACCCCAAAGTTGATAAAGTTGTCTTTGGAAATAGTTTTGTGTATTTGAAACTAGCCCATGGGGTGTCTGGTATGTATTACGAAGCTTTCTATAGAGTTAACGAAGAAGAAACCAATGGCCGCTGTGCGCACAGAAGAACTGTACCAAATTCCATTCACAGCCGAAGCCTTCTTAGACAATTAAACGAAGACCAAATTGAAATGGTTGGGCAGTTACCGAAAGAGCTAGTGATTTTGGCGAAGTATGAGAATGTTGGCGTTGGGACTGTGGATAAGGTGTTTGAGCAGTTGAAGGGGAAACAAGCTATGCTCGGCTGAATAAGGTATGAAAATATTTTGCTATGTAAATTCTTACTTTATGGGAAATTAGTATCGTAAGCTAGTGTGCTGAAAGTATACGGTTCAATAATAAAAAAATCTTTGATGAATATATTAGGAGGCTAGGAGATGCAAACGTTTTGGAACTTTCCCGCAGTATCCGGAGGGAATATTAACTCTATTAATAATGCTGGATTGGAAACATTTAGAGGAAATGAAATCGATTCGTTAACAAGGGAGATTTGTCAAAACTCATTAGATACTGTGAAAAATCAGGAACAGCCAGTCATTGTTGAATTTAAAGACTTTACAATACAGTCAGAAAAGTTCCCTGGGTTGAATCAATTATAGAATTCATTTGATCAATGTCAAGAAACTTGGGAAGGGAGAAATGAGAAAAGTGTGGAATTCATCCAGTTTGGGTTAAAGTTACTGAACCAACCAAAGCTTGATTTCTTACGAATTAGTGATTTCAATACGAAGGGATTAGAAGGAGCTAAAGAAGGGGGAATCGGTACGCCTTGGAGTTCTTTAGTAAAAGAGTCGGGGTCGTCGAATAAAGGAGATAGCTCGGGTGGAAGTTTCGGTATTGGAAAGTCTGCACCATTTTTGAATTCTAAATTACGTACACTATTCTATGCCTCGTTTGATGAAGCAGGTTATCAGTCATATATTGGTGTATCCAATATTATGTCATACATAACGCCAGACAAGAAAACGACGTTAGGAAATGGATATTACACCAGAAATCTAGACTCCCAGGCGATTTCTGGAGAGCTTTTCTTAGATGACAGTTTTAATAGAAAAGAAACTGGAACAGATGTGTATGTTTCGGCTTTTTACCCGCAAGAAGAATGGGAAAAAGAAATGAAAGAGTCTGTACTACACAACTTCTTTATCCCAGTATTCAACAATGAACTAATTGTAAATATTAATGGATTTGAAATAAATAATCAGAATATTGGACAGTTAATAGAAGACCTGAATAATAACTTTGAAAAAAATCGAATCTTAAAAAAATATTTCAGTTTATTAACATCTGATCAAGTCGTTCGTTTGAAGTATCCTGCGAAAAACTATAAAGGTAGGATTTCTTTTGAAGAAGGGGAAGCAGAGTTACTTTTACTAAAAGGTGATGACTTGAACCGCAGAGTCTTAATGACAAGAAAAACAGGGATGCGCTTGTTTGAACAGAAAAATATTAGCGGAAGCATTTCGTTTTCAGGTTTACTCAGAATTACTGGGAACAATATGAACGTGATTTTTAAGGATATGGAAAATCCCGCGCATACTGAATGGACACCAAATCGATACGAAAAAGACCCGAAATTGGCAAACGAAGTTTATGCTGATTTGCGAGAATTTATTCGTGATACGGTGAAAGACCTTTTTCAAGAGACTGTGACAGATGAAATGGATGCAGTTGGCTTAAGTGACTTCTTACCGAATACCAACTTGATGGACGATGAAGGAAACGAAGAAAGAGAATCATTAAATGCAAGGGTCAAATCACTGGTCACGAAGAAAAAAACACTGAAAAAGAAGGTCGCTAAAAAGTCGACGCGTAAGGGAGAGGAAGTGGCTGATATAGAGAAACAACTGGCTGGAGATTTTGGCATAACTGAAGGCGAAACAGGCGGAAATGGTGAGGGGCAACATGGGGAAGGCGGCGGTGATGCCGGAGCAGGTCTTACGGATTCTGACGGAGTGAAAGATATGGATAAAAATGGCGATGGTAATAAAGATGCTAAACCAGAATCAGTGAAGAAGAAAAAAGCAATCGTTGTAACGCAAAAATATATTTGTCTAGATAAAAAGAAAGGGAAATATAAATTTATCATTTTCCCTGAGATGGCTATTTCCAAAGGTGAGCTAGCCTTTAGGGTACACGGTGAACAAAGTGATTTCGATATTCCGATAAAAGCTGCAACCTCATCTGATATTGAAATTAAAAACTACACATCTAATATAGTTACTTTTCAGACTACTAATAGAAAAAAGCAACTCATTTTGAATGTGGAAATTGACTATGATGATTATTGTGTATTGGCGGTAGATTTGTATGAAAATTAATACATCGTATCCTTATCCAGTTTTATATATTGAGAATGACGACTATGTAGAATCAACATTCACAACCCAATATGTTTTAAATGAATCGTTTGGACAGGTAGAGATTTGTACAGAATTCCAATTAAAAAATGATGTGATAAAGAGATATATTGAAGAAGGCTCGTTTAGTTATTTGCTTCGAATTGAGTGTCCACAGACAAGTTTTAGGAAAGCCTATGAAATCATAACTGAAAGTCATGAAATTTCAATTCCATCGAATTTACTGAGAGGGAAAATTGAAATCTATTCGTTTATCATTGCAAAAGAGAAAGTTGAAAACTATGAGAATGATTGCTTGAACGAATGGTATTTGGATACAGTACTTACGTTTGAAAAAGGAAATTTAATCGCAATCGGTGAGGCCATTGAAATTCAATTATTTGAAGACAATATGGAACTCATGGATTTACCATCAATCGTCACTGTACGCAAGTCACTCAAAGGTGAGTACATGGATGTAGAACTCCATTCGAATACGATTACAATTTCTTTACCACAATTTGAATATAACCAGTATGCGAGTAATGCGAATTCACGTATTAAACATACCATTTTATCGATGGTAATTGTTCCAAGTCTCGTTTATGTATTTTCAAGAATTCAAGAAGGCGGAGAAGATCTTGAGGAGTACGTTTGGTACCAAGTGTTAGAGAAAATATTTGAAAAGAACAATTACCGGCTTGCTGATGTTGGAACAGATCGATTATCTGCGTTACAGGCAGCTCAGTTGGTTTTACGAAAACCACTGAAATCCAGCTTCGAAGAAATTGAAAAATTGAATAGGGTGGATGATTAATATGAAACTGAAGTATATTTCGGAAGAAACACTTGCCGATTTACGAACGAATTATACTGCGTATCAATCCCATTATTATAATGCAGATGATGCATGGTTTGATGATTATTTTAAAGAACAAGGAAAAGTATTAACGTCTAACATATCTTTTGAAGTACCGAAAATGAATTTAGACATAGACTATTCAATGAGTGATCGAGAAAATGTGAAAATTAGTGATGGCTGCCTGTGCACCACACAATTCAAACACAATTCTGAGTCGTTCTATCCATGAAACCTTCATGTTTGCTGAAATGAACATGAAAGTTTCGGCACCTTACAATAACCCGCACGATCATTTCATCGATAGAAAAACCCCTCAACGGCTACATCATAATCCATGAAAGCCTCGCTGAATAAAGCCTTGCCGATGAGTTCGCGCAAAACACCTGAATAATAACCGGGCAGATTCCGGACTTTTTTCTGTTTGGTTGTTTGAACCGCAATACGAAGGGCATGCATGGCTAATTGCTCGAACAGTTCTCCTTTGTCTTCGTGAATACTGAATTTCAGCATTTGTAGGGACTGTTTCCGATAGACGCCGTAAAAATTACGTGCTAATTTACTTTCTCCGATTGTTGAAGAAAGAAGAGATTTCATTTTACCGAAAAGTGTAGTAGGCACAATTTCCGAAGGAGACGTTCTTTTAAGGTCTTTAGGTTTTATCGCTTTAGAAAGAGAAGCTTCGGTTTGTAGATTAGCGGGTTCAACCTTACTGCTAGAAGGTTTTTCGTCATCCTTCGGGGTGTTCAATTTCGACTGGTCATTAGTAGGTTTAATGACGTAAATGTTAGCTCCTAGACCGCTCATAACAGGGCGGATATAGTGAATGCGTTCGATGATTTCGAGCTTTTCTAATTTGCGGATGGCGCGTCGAACGGTTGCGTTGGATTTCTTGATGGCCTTTTCGATTGTTTCGTGTTTCAAGTGGGCAGCGCCGTATTTAACGGAGTAGCGGCGGATCATATCAAGAACAGCCCGCTCGGTGGGATTCATGTCGTTCCAGTTCGTGAGTACGTGTTGCCTTGTTGCTGCGTCTAAATCGTGTTTGTTTGTGAAGTGTGCGTATTCCGAAAGGTAAGTTGTCATAAAGAATATCCCCTTTATTCTTTATATAGAAGAAAAGTGGGGGAAAGGGGACATTTTTGTGAAAAAAGTTTTTAATTCGGCAATTCGAGAAAACGACTATTGCTTTTATGATGGCTGTCTGTGCACCACACAATTCAAAAGCAATTCCGGTTTTTTCTCTATGAAAAAAATCCGATTGTCGAAATAAACATGAAAGTTTCGTGCACCTAACAATAAAATAGGGGAGCGACGTCTGTGGGATGGACAAATTAAAGACTGTATCGTCCCATATTCCAAAGGGCATGGACGCTGAGATTACTTCTGAAGAACGTACCCGGAAAGGGGACGAAGTGATTCGGCTTGTGTATTCCTATGGCTGACACAGGTACTTATTTTTATGGAACTATTTTCATATTATATGGTATTGTTGTAATAGTCGGAAAAGTGGGCACGTTGACGTGTGTGCGACAACTGAGTGATGAACTTGGGGGGATATTATGAATGCAGAAAATAGTATGATATCGGGATTTTATGAGGGCATTTTGATTACACTCAAGATGCTTATTACATCAACTGCATTTCCGGTTGTCGTCCTATTCGTGATTTTGTGGATTATCCTGCAGTGGAAAATGCCGGTTATTAAAGGGAATTATGGGGAGTGGGTTGTAAAGACCAAGCTTCGGAAATTAGGGGATGCATACACTGTCTTCCATGATGTTTATATTCCGAATGGTGAGCGGGGACTGACGCAAGTAGATCATATTGTGACCTCCGTGTATGGCGTGTTTGTCATCGAAACAAAACATTACAGCGGTTGGATTTTTGGTGATGAATTTAAACCCTATTGGACACAAGTCATTTATAAACGGAAAACAAAAATGTACAATCCAATCCGGCAAAATTATGGCCATGTTCAAGCTTTACTTACCTACATAGGACAAGAAGGAATGCAGGATGTCTGTTCCATCATCGCATTTTCATCTAACTCTACTTTTAAATTCAATAAGGGTTTCACCTCAGCACATGTCATACAGTTCCCTGATCTTCTAACGACAATCAGCCAGTACAAGGAGCAGCATATTAGTGAGGATACCGTGAAGGGGATCAATGAAAAGCTCGCGGAACTTTTGGCTCTATATAAAAATGACAGGAAACTATTCAAGGCTGAGCACATGCAATCGATTCGAAAAGCAAAAGATGCCAAGCAGACGGCGCGTTCACATACGAGCCATGCGAAAAAGATATCCAAGACTGATGCCTCACTATTATATACTGCTTGTCCGAAGTGTAATGGCCAGTTGACCTTAAAGACAGGTAGATTCGGAAAATTTTACGGTTGCAGTAATTATCCTGATTGCCGGAATACGGAGAGTGTGAATCTGGATTAGCATCGGCGGAGTGTTTGATTTTAGTATAATTAATCGAATGTGTGAATTGTTCGTCTTTTTTTGACACAGTGTACCTCTTTTAATGGCTGGGGGATGGATGTTTAGAACTACATATGAATGATTTAGGCCCTGGTATTCAGAAATGGATGCTGGGGTTTTTGAAAATTTGTAATAGACGCTGGCACACCTGGTTAATTGCATAAAATGTAACCTGAAATCCGATACTAGCTATCATCGACGGGCTTCCTATTGAATTGTTATAAATACACTGCGCATAGGAACCGTCACAATATTGGTAGACCAGAAAAGGGTGACATCATGCCAATCATCAGACATGAAATTTCAATCCACGCTCCCATCCTAGTTTGTTTCGATCTTGCAAGAACTGTTGAAGTTCATGCGGGGAAAACGTTGCTGACGAAACAAATAGCTATTGAAGGAATTACGTTTGGATTGATGGAGCGTGGCGATTTCGTTACTTGGGAGACGACCCATTTAGGGATGAAACAGAAATTAACGTCTCAAGTCATTGAAATGGTGAAGCCATACAGATTCACCGATTCCATGGTTCGTGGAGCCTTTCATTCTTTTACACATACACATGAATTCATTGAAAGGGGCACAGAAACGAGCATGATAGATACTTTCTCATATAAATCCCCTTTTGGCATTTTAGGAAAAGTAGCTAATCATTTGTTTTTGGAAAAGTATATGAGCCATTTTATTGCCCGTCATGCCCGAAAGGTAAAAAGGATTGCTGAAGCGACGAAATACTAATAGATATTAATTTTAGGTATCGATTCAGTAAATACAACTCAATTCAATTCAATACCTATGCGATTTTTCTTTACTTTTATTATTTTTACTTTAACATTTGAATTGTTTGTCTTTTTGTCTTGCATAGGTACTTCTTTTGCGTTATATTTTTTAACCGATACGGAATAAGTGCTGTCACCTATTCATACTTTCCTTTCAATGGGACAAACCTCACTTCATCCAACACTGTGGTATGGATTTCTCCATCTTCATCTTTTTCCAAGAGCAAGAGTTCCTGTAGGAGGGGTGTTCCTACTGGGATGATCATTTTCCCTCCGATAGCTAGTTGGTCTATGAGTTCGCGTGGCACCTGGGTAGCAGCGGCGGTCACCATAATCCGGTTGTAAGGTGCGTGTTCTTCCCAACCGGTGCTACCGTCATCCAGCTTGAAATGGATGTTGGAGAAACCGGCCATTTCTAATCTTGCTTTTGCCCGTTCATGCAAGGCAGCAATTCGTTCGATTGAATAAACGGAGTTCGAGAAGGCGGCGAGTAGGGCGGTCTGGAAGCCGGAACCCGTTCCGATTTCCAGCACTTTTGAATAAGGCTGCAAATCGAGGGCCAATGTCATTTCTAGTACGAGGGAAGGCTGGGAAATGGTTTGTTCATGCCCAATCGGAATTGCTTCGTCCATATAGGCGAATTCCTTGTGCACATCCATGAAAAAGCTACGGTCCAGTTTTTGAAAATAGGTAATTATGTCTTGGTTTTGATTGGTCATTGTCCATGCTCCCTCGTTTAATAGTAACTAACATTGCACATTAATCATTACCGATAATGAGTATATGTAAACAACGGTAAGCGGGCGGTACCTATAAATACATAGATCGAGGTGAAATATGTACATTTCGATGGATTATGGGCAACTTTATGGTTCTGGAATTAAACTAGGAAAATGGGAAGAAACGCACCCATCATTTACATGATTTTAGGTACGTTGTGCAAGAAGCTATCGTGAATGTATAAACTTTTATGATGTTTCTAAAGCGACTGACCGCATATTAAGTGGATTGCATGCATACTTCAAAACAATTGGAAAAGGATATTTGGCTATTTTATAGAATACCAATAATATGCTGATCAAGAAGTGATATCAGGAAAGGATGTTAAAATCATGAAACCACATAAAGACCAAGCAGTGGACTTTCTACATCTTATCGTCTCTGGAAAGATTGACGAAGCCTATAAAAAATACGTAAGCCCAGATTTCCGCCATCATAATCCATATTTCCCGGGGGATGCGGATTCGCTTAAGCAAGCGATGGAAGAGAATGACGGTATCAGCCCAAACAAAACGCTCGAAGTGAAGCAGACGATTGAAGAGGGAGAAAACGTGATGGTTTATTCCCACATCAAACAGAAGGTGGAGGACCTAGGGGCAGCGGTTGTCCATATTTTCAGTTTTCATGAAGGCAAAATTGTTGAAATGTGGGATGTTGGCCAACCGGTGCCGGAAGATTCACCAAACGAGAATGGGTTGTTTTGATGGCCTCGTTATTCAACATCCAGCCGGAAACCGCCTCTCGATATTGAACCTGTACTTGTTGGCGTAGGTGCTTTTTGAATTTATGCGTTTCTGGCTATTCAGCCTTAAGCAATGGTGAAAATATTCTCACACGTTATCATCGAATACATCAGCGAACTGATTTTTGGAACTAGAGGGGGAACACCATATGTCGATTGGAACAGAATATTTACGAGTTGTTCGAGAGCGGTTCATCGGGTTAAAGGGGCAAGGTGAAAAAACATTCGACCAGTTGAATGAGGATGATTTTCATTGGACGTCAAACGACGATTCAAACAGCATCGCGATTCTTATTCTGCATTTAAGTGGAAATATGGTTTCGAGGTGGACGGATTTTCTGACGACGGACGGTGAAAAGCCGGACCGTAATCGTGATGGGGAATTCGAAACGAAACGAAACGATTGTTAAAGGCGCAGCTGATGGATCATTGGGAACATGGCTGGTGCGTTTTTTTTGATGCGCTGGAAAGCTTGCATGAGCAAGACTTGGAAAAGAATATTCATATTCGCGGGCAGGCACATTCCGTCATAGATGCGATTGAGCGGCAAATGGCGCATTATGCTATCCATATTGGACAAGTCATGTTCATTGGAAAACAGATTAAAGGAGAGCAGTGGAAGAGTCTAAGCATTCCGAAGGGCGAATCTGACGCGTACTTGGCAAGGATGCTGAAGGGGAAATGAAAGTATAGGCGGACTACTGAGATATGATGCCTTACAGAAATGCAGGGTGTTTTTCTCATGTTATTGCTGTGAGTAAATACAAATAGTTTATGAGTATTTATAATTAATGGAATAGTGTGATTGTATTCTTTGTAGTGTGAAAATAATGTCGGAGGGGTAAATGGTGTATAAGATTGTGACTCTTACAGTTGAAAGAAACAACCCAGAACTGTACATACCCACTTTTTAGAGTAATTACTTACAGATGAAGTTTGTAGGTTTAGTGAAAAGATTGGAAGATTGAGTCCAACCCAATTTGAGATGAAAAACATCCTTGAATGAAAGATTCTAAGATGAAACTACAAGAGAAAAAGCAATTGATAATGTTCTGGCACTACAAATAAGCTGCAACAGATAAAGAGTAACATCAATAACTTTGTTTATGAAATTACTATTGTAATGCTCGACCAGATAAATAATTTGAGAGTCACAGATGGTGAAATTGAAGATGTACTTAACATGGAAAAAGGTTGTAGGGTTGTTGGAGAGGTTCATTACTACTTGAATCTTGACTGGACAAATAAAAACTTTAAATATGAACAAGATCATCTACATCCAGATAATAGGTTTAGCGAAGGGAAGCCAGTATCTGTTAGTATGGAAGATTGGAGAATCTGGCGTGGCCTACGTAATCGACTACCTAATCTACATTTCTGTTTTAACAGGGAAGGAACCGATGGACCCTGTTATAAAATGAATTTTAGCCCAGTGGTGGTACCTGTATATTGAGCTAAAAACAACAAACACCGCTAGAGTTATCCTAGCGGTGTTTGTTATATTAAGTAAATTGTGGTGATGAAATTATATCGTTAATAATAGTTTTGCGATAAACATTAATGAGTAAATAAAAAAATACTGTTACATAGCACCACTATCTACTAATATTTGCTCAATCTCTTTAAACCCTTTTTTTCGTGCATGTTGTAGAGGGGTGACATTATTTTTATCAGGAATAGTTACATCTGCTCCGTTATCTATAAGTAATTGTACAGTTTCCTGTTGTACTTGGTTTCCATTATTTAAAATGATTGCTTCCATTAAGGCTGTCCAACCGAGATTATTTACATGATTAACATCAATATCAGTCGAAGTAAGAAGTTCCTTGATAACATCGAGATATCCATGTTCGGAGGCAGGGATGAGAGCAGTTCCTCCATATCGGTTGGTAATAGTGGGGTCAGCACAGGCCTCGATTGTTAACTTTAGAATGTCCAAGTACCCCTCAGCGCCAGCATACAAGAAAGGATTGTTTTTCATGTCATCTTGGATATTGACGTCTGCACCGGCTTTAATTAAGGTTTTTGCCGTGACGACGTCATTATTATACGTAGCTAACATAGTGGCAGTACGACCGTTTTCATCCTTTACGTTTATATTTGCCCCTTTAGTAATCAGTCTACTTACGCTATTTGTATCTTTAAGTTCAACCGCATTAAGTAATTCTAGGTTCAATGTATTTTCCTCCCTTTTCTGTTCGGTAGGTATACCTTTCCCACCTGTAACGCAACCTTGTAAAATAAGAATACTTCCAGCCAGCATAATCAACCACTTCTTCATAAAGTGCTCTTTTTTTAATTTCAATTACCTGCACGTGGAGCTACTCAGATCATTCGCTACAATTACATAATAATAGAATGAAGATCGGACAAATTGGCGAATGTCTGGTTTTATTGTATGGTCATTCACGTGTGTTAATTATTTGTCTTTGTGTCAAGCACAGATGCCCTCCACTTACTTATTCTTACGAAGAACACCCACTACACGAGCTACAACTACTCCCGGAGTCAGAGCTCCCTCCATCCGAAGGAGCACTTGGCATAGCTCCGGCGTCTGTTCCCACTTCAAACGAATTCACATTGGTGACAATCTCGTTCCATTCTTCTTTATAATCGAAGTCGGTTGCAAAGCCTGGTGATCCGTCTGCGAAAGCACCGGTCACTTTTTTCTTCTTCACTTGAATTGTTTCATACTCATAAAAGGCGAATAGTGAGGCACCATACCAATAGCCGTCTTTTCGTTTAACACGCTTTCCATTTGACTTCATCACTTGTTGTCGTGCGAAATTGAGAAAGGTAGCCAATGTATGTGTCGAGGCGGCATCGGATGAGTGACGCCCAAACGACTCAATTATGTCTTTTGGATCATTCACTATACGCTCTATCCATTTTGCGTGTTCTTTCTTTTTTTGCCCGAATTTCCCCCATAGATGCGAGCGAGAAGTAACGTTGAAAAAAGAAAGATATAACACGTCGAACCAAGCGCGTTCATTTGGAAGAAGTGTTGGTTTTTCATGAGGCTGATGTTCAATCTGTTCACCAATGAAATCTAAACAGAATTGATTATACAGCTGCTCTTCTTCTAAAAAGAAGTGCCAAATATCGTCTACCTTTTTGGAAAACATCGGAAGTCTTTTTGAGATACCTGCTAACAAAAGAAATTTCTTGAGTTCATACCACTGTTCTCGCAGTTCGGCATCTGTTAGCGTACGATTTCTATTCTTTACACGCACATTTACAGTTTTCTCTATCTTCCTTGACCAGGCGCGATTGAATTGTCTGAAAAGTTGTTTGGTCTCTTTGTCTGCCCATGGCGGAGCAGTCAATTTCTTTGAATAGGAGTATGGTTGACCCTTCATTATCAAAAAAAGGTTTGGACATACAAATACAAGAAAAACTCCTACAAATATCAAGTATGGTTCCATTTACTTTTCCCCCTTACGTAATGCTGATCTATTGTGTAAGAAGTGATTATAGAGTATTTATATTTATAGTAATTTTACCATAAAATGCATTTGTTTGTTTATTCGGGTGTGTTAATTGTTGGTCTTTATAACTGACACAGGTACCATGGCAAGTTGCTATCAAGAATCTAAATCAATGCCAAAACGTTGTGCAATCAATGTTTTGGCATTTCATATTTTTAATAGATAATAAAATTAAGATTGATTCATGGGATTAATTTGCTCTGCGATATACGCTGAATCCAGGTATAGGCCATCTTTTAACCACCATATAATGACACCAATAATAGAGGCAGCTTTAATATCTGTATCTACAATGATTTTTCTTCCACTAATTTTAGATTGATTTCTGCGGGTTACTATTAAATCTTTCATCAACAAAAGTAAATGTTTTTCAACTTGTTCAAACTGTACTCAAGCAAGTATGTAACTTCTTTGATCAAGAAGATAATCCAATAGCTGTATCAAGTGCTCTTTTCGATTCCTATCAAAAATGGAAGTTAAGTTTTCTATTTTGTCAGTTAGCACTTGTAAAATATCACTTACCAAATGTTCCTTCAACTCATTGATATTTTGATAGTGTAAATAAAAGGTGGTCCGGTTCAAATTCGCTCTCTTTGTTAATTTTTGGATAGAAATTTGGTGTAGTAAGTGACCTTCTTGTAAAAGTGTTAGTAGGGCTTCCTTAAGCATTTCCTGTGTACGTATGGGACGAGAACCTTCTTTAAAAGTCATTTAAATTATTCCTTTTTTATAGGCTATGTTAAAGTTAGTGGTTGATTTTGAATAAATTGTCCTCTTTTGTAATATCCTGACTGTATATCTTACAAAAGGGGCAATTTAAATGACTTTAACAAACATAATAAGTAATATTTCTTCTCTAAATGATAAGGACAAAGAATACATTTTACATTATCTAACTCGTCATTTCTCGCCCTCATCCTCACAACAAGGTGCTTTAATTGGTGAATTGAGAGAAAGGAAGTTTTCACACGGTTTTCATTGCCGGCATTGTGGAAGTACATCAGTGGTTCGTTACGGGAAGCGAGACGGTCGCCAACGTTATAAGTGCAAAGACTGTCATAAATTAAGTTGTGATTTAACCAATTCCCCTATGTATCGTTCGAAAAAGGCACACAAATGGATTCCATTTATTGAATGTATGTTGAATGGTCAATCACTTCGTGAAACAGCTTCTCAAATTGGCATCACTCATGTAACTGCTTTTTACTGGAGGCATAAAGTGTTGTCTGCTCTTGCAAAAGAAAGTATCGGTATATTTGAAGGAATAGTAGAGGTAGATGAAACATACTTCTTAGAAAGTTATAAAGGACGAAGAGTTATTCCGAATCGCAAACCAAGAAAACGTGGCGGTTCTGCTACCAAAAGAGGTATTTCTAATGAACAAGTCTGTGTATTAGTAGCTAGAGACCGAAACAAAACAACCCTTTCAAAACGAGTCGGTTCAGGTAGAATTCTAATGGAACAAATTGATAACGCCCTTACATCGCATTTTAAGAATGATACGGTGCTTATTTCCGATGCTCACAATTCTTACAAATCTTACACATCTACTAACGATGTGGAACACATCATCATAAACGCTAGTAAGAAAGAATATGTAAAGAAGGGCATATACCACCTCAATAATATTAATAATTACCATTCCCGTTTAAAGAAATGGATAAGTCGCTTCAATGGTGTTTCTACAAAGTATTTACAACTGTATTTAGTGTGGTTTCAATTCCTCGACAATAGAAAAATGGAAAGTGATTTGAGCAAGAAAAAGCAAATGCTTATCTTGGCAAGTGTTCATGGAACTTGGGAAACCGCAGATAAGTTGAGACTGAGAAACTTTGCATTCTAAATGGAATGATAAAGCACATAAAAAAGAGCCTGAAAAATATATCCAAACTCTCGGTATTTTGGTGTCTGTTTTTTTGCTAAAGCCTCGACAGTTGAATCAGGATTGTTAATCCATATAGTAAAAATTATCATATCAATGATTTGGCTTCGGATTTTTATTAAAATATTTTATCTTTATATTTACTTTTACTGACTATTTCCTCTGCATTCGTTTTTGTCCATTCCAATATTGAACTATCTGGGTTATTTTCAATGAAGCTTTCATTGATTTGATAACCTATTTTGTAATTCGACCATAGTGGAATATCTTTAGCTGGGTAACCATAAACAAACCGATTGTAAATTTTATAATCAGTAGAATTACCATTTATACGTAATTCATCTAAAACCCTAGCTGCTACATCCTCTGGTAGAGTTTGTATCCACGGAGGACTTATCTCAGGATAGAGAGTAGTAGCAAAAGAATCTGCTTTCCCTTCTGTAATTATTGAATCTAATACGCTATTTACACTTTGTTCGCCGTTTAAAGTCATATTGACGGTATGGTGATATTCGTGAGCCATGGCATATTTAATAACTTCTTTTGATGCAGTAGGGTCAATCATTAGTAAAACGTTATCACCAAAATAAGCAAAGCCTCCCACTCCATTCAGACTATACGTCGTCCACCCGTTTTCAGGATTAACTGGAAATAGATAAATTGATGTATTTGAACCCGATGATAATAGCTCAGCTGATTCCAATATTGCTTCTTCAATCCATTGATTGATTTGTTCTTGTTTTTTAAGTAGCTCATTTGTATTTTTTTTCAGTTGTTCTACTTGAGAAGTTGGTCTAAGAGGGTCATTCTTTGTTACTCCTAACTGTAAATAATGAAGAGAGGATTTATCTTTAAATGGTTCCAAAACATGCTCTGTATAGATAGCATTTTTATCAAGTTCAGGTTTCTCACTAATTATTCTTGCGTATTCCAACACTTCATCAAAAAATGATATAATCTTAAATTCCTGTCCTTTATATGAAAAATAGTAAGTGGTTTCAATAGGAGTATTGTCATCATCCACTTTCTCATGTTCCTCTTCTTGTATTCCTTTGTTTTGTTCTTTAACTTCTGTACAACCAGATATAAAAATAACCATTAACAACAAAATTGAAAAGTTTATCAAACGTCTCATTCTAATCCCCCATGTCCTTTTTTAGATAGATGTAGAAAAGGAAGGTTTTTTTATTTATATACATGAAACTCTTCTTTCACTAAACCGCTCCGTTAGTGGCAATACTTTTATTCACAATCTTTAGATTTATTTTAACATAAATATCCAATTGAGGTTAAACATTTTTTAATTATGTGAAGTGTGTTCTTCATTCCGTTTTAAGATTAATCAACCTTTCCCTTTAACATAGCCTTTTTATATTTAATTTTCTGCTAATCGACAGAAATGACCTGATTGTATATGGGTTTTTTTCTTCTTCTGCTATGCTGTTTTTTAGACAATTCGTCGATAACAGGTACTATATGGGGAGGGATTTTATATGCAAAATGAAATATCGAGTAGTACTAAAAAATTGCTACTTATCATCATGATAACAGGAACCTTTTTTTCTACATTAAATCAAACATTGTTAAACGTTGCATTTAGTGATTTAATGGTTGTTTTTGATGTGAATGCTGCAACGATTCAATGGTTAGCCACAGGCTTTATGCTTGTAAACGGTGTGTTAGTACCCATTACAGCTTACTTAATGAAACGTTTTTCAACACGTCAGTTATTTATCAGCTCATTGTTATTTTACTAATCGGCTCTATTGTCGCAGCATGTGCGAATAATTTTGGTGTACTATTAACAGGTAGAATGGTTCAAGCTGTGGGTGCTGGTATTATCATTCCATTAATGATGACTGTCATTGTATATTTATACCCTCCGGAAAAACGTGGCACAATTATGGGGAATGTTGGCTTCGCCATTATTTTTGGGCCAGCAATTGCACCAACATTAGCAGGATTTATTTTAGAGTATTTATCTTGGCGATGGTTATTTATCATCATGATTCCTTTCGTAACATTGATTATTATTATAGCAAGTAAGTATTTAGTTAATGTTGCTGAAACGTCGTCAAAAGAAAAGCTCGACACAGTCAGTGTGATTTACTCAACTGTTGGCTTTGGATTCGTTCTATTTGGCTTTAGCAGTGCAGGCAGCCGAGGGTGGGATGATTTAATCGTTATTACATCAATTGTCGGAGGTTTGCTTGTAACGATATTGTTCTGTCATCGACAAATAAAGGCTACTGAACCTTTATTGAATTTAAATGTCTTCAAATTTAAAATATTTACTATGACGACAGTAGTTAATATTGCGATTACAATTTTAATGTATGCCGATTTAATATTACTGCCGATTTATTTGCAGGATGGACGAGGGTTTACAGCACTTGAAGCAGGATTGTTATTATTACCGGGAGCTATTATCAATGCAACGCTTTCCCCAGTAACAGGTAAGCTATTCGATAAATATGGGGCAAAACCTTTATTCATTTTAGGAACGGGTTTAATTGCGATATCGATGTATGCAGTTATGAATTTATAACCAGAAACAACAACAGCATATATTTTAGTTCGTACAATTTTATTACGTATTGGTTTGGCGTTTATTACGATGCCGTTAAACACAGCTGCTTTAAATGCATTACCAAGAGAATTAGCCTCTCATGGATCGGCGATTAATAACACAATTCGCCAACTAGCTGGAGCAATTGGTACAGCAGTTATCATGACGATTTATTCTATTCAATTATTGGATGTTTCTTTAGAATCTACGACAGGTTATAGTAGTGCGGCGAGTAACACGTACTTCTATATGTTTGTTATCTCTATAATAGTGTTCATTATCACATGGTTCACGCCGAAAAAGACAAGTTAAAGTGAATTTTAGGTACCTGTTTTGAATTGTATTTTAGAAAAATAAAACACGCCATCTATGCTGTCAGCAAAACAGCAAGATGGCGTGTTTCAGTTGTACGTATTAAAATTTCTTTTTGAAGTACGGTGTTTTTTTCAGTGCGATACATACTGGTATAGCTATAAGCAAACCTACAACGTTTTGGATGATGTCTCCAGGAATTGATGCCATAGGAGCAATCCAGCTTTTGAACATAATCGCTTGCCCGATATAGTACACTGCGATCATCACGGGCATTGAAACAACTGCTCCCAAAATGTTTAACCCCATATTGTCGCCTCTATGGCCACTAGACCAAGCGATTTTCCCGACAATTAAGCCTTGTAATGCGCGGGAGATAATTGTCGTTGGTGCCCAAATTGCCCAGCCACCTAAGATATCGAATAAGCCCATTCCGATTGCTCCAGCAAGTGCCCCTTTTTTAGGACCGAATAAAATCGCTGCCATGAAAAGCATAGATGTCCCTAAGTGAATCAGTCCACCTTGCCCGAATGGTAACTTAATATTAATCAATGTTGCGGTGAAAATAAGTGCTGCTAAAATTGCGGTAATGACTAAATCAAATGTTTTCGTTCGTGGTTTTATATAGGCTTGTTTTTGTATATTTTGCATCTGCATCTTCCTCACTTTAATGAATATTTTGGTTGCTTTAACTTTAGCAAAGAGCTGACTATTGTTAAAGTGTCAATTTCATTGAAGTGTAAAGGGTCAGATTGTTTTGTCTGTAAATTAATAGTTTTTGGTGCATTTTCGCCTCTGCATTATTATGATACGATGAAGAGAGTACAAGTAGGATTAGTTAGGTGGCGAATGTGATTAAAAAAGTTGCTGTAATTCAGGATATGTCATCTTTTGGGAAGTGCTCGTTAACGGCTGCAATTCCTGTGCTATCAGTGATGGGTGTACAGGCAGTTCCATTGCCAACTGCGATTTTAACGGCGCAGACTGGGTATCCAAGCTTTTATTGTGAGGATTTAACGTCAAAAATGGACTATTTTGTGGAGGAATGGAGAAAGCTTGGTGCAACCTTTGATGGCATACATACAGGCTTTGTGACAGGAAAAGAGCAAATTGATAACATATTTCAGTTTTTACACGTGTTTCATTCGAGTGAAACGAAGCTGCTTGTCGATCCGGTAATGGGCGATACGGGCGAGGTATATAAAATGTTTACAGGCGAGTTACTTGATCGTATGAAGGATTTAGTGAAGTCCGCTGACATTATTACGCCAAATAGTACAGAGTGTTGCTTGCTTACAGGGTTGTCGTATGAGAAGCTACAGAACTATCAAAATGAGTCAGATTATATTCAGGTGCTAGAGGAGGCGGGCCATCAGCTACAGCATGAAACAGGGGCGAACGTCATAATTACTGGTTTGAATCCGCCGCCAGCAGATGCGAACAAACGCTATGTAGGCAATATGTATGTCGATGCAAATCGCACATTTTATAGTATCCGTGACTATAATGGCGAGAGTTATTCGGGAACTGGTGATTTGTTTGCATCGGTCATAATGGGTGGAATGATGCGCGGACAGGACATAGTGGAGTCCATGAAGCTTGCGGAGGCGTTTTTAGCCGCTGCGATTGAAGCTACGTCAAAAGATCAAATTCCGAACGAGGCAGGCGTGAATTTCGAACAATTTTTGCGAATGTTGCTTTAGGTGATTGACAGTTACCTGGAAATTCCGGCCGATGTTCGGAGTCGTTTCTGAATTGAAAGTGTGACTGTCATCTATCATGACCTACAATATGGTTTAACAATACGTACAAGAGCAGTATACTTCCTTTGGAATAGGGAGGTATACTGCTTTTTGCGTAATAAAGAGCTTTATTCCACACATCATTAATTTAAAGTATCCGGTTCTGAAACTATTCGAAATTCAATGAGAACCTGCTACCCATTATCGCTACGCCTTAGGTCTTAGAAAAGGATAATACTAAGGTTCAATGTGGAATATATTCCTATTTTATACAATAGAGATGCAACTAAAACGAAGGAAGGGAGCATATACTTTCAAGTCTGATTTTTTGAATTACTTTAGTTTTTAGGAGGAGACTTTCTATGTCGATATTTACCAAATGGGCTTTTGGTAACAGGGCCGCTGTAGCTGCATTAACCATTTTAATAATAGTGATAGGCGTCGTCAGTTATTTTAGACTACCTATGGAGTTTTTACCATCTGCCGATAATCTGCAAGTCACTATTATTTCCATGGGGCAGGGAACTGACTCCAAAACAATGGAATCCGAAGTAACCATTCCGATTGAAAGAGCGATTACCGGATTAAATGGTAAAACATCCGTCTATTCTACAACTGGAGATGGATTTTCAAAAGTGGATCTGTTCTTCGAGGCAGGAACTGATATGAAACAAGCCAAACAGGACGTACAAGAAGCGTTAAGCAATGTAGCCTTGCCTCTCTATCTCTCCAAGCCGACAATCTCACAGCTAAATACTTCTATGATTCCAATTGCTAACATTGCCGTCAGCTTTAATGAAGGTTTGACTACCGAAAATCTGGATTTTGCACGTGAAAAACTTCCATCTCTCTATCAAGAAATTAAAGGGGTTTCCAAAGTAGATGTCTATGGGATTACAGATTCCATCATTTCAGTCAAGATTGATGATGGAAAATTAGCTAAAAATCAGATTTCTCTTCAAGCGGTTATGGGGATTCTTCAAGGTCAAAATACTGCTGTAGCTGTCGGTGAAAAGATGATCGATGGAAAAACAAGTAATATTAAAGTAATAGGTGATTTAACAAGCATCGAAAAATTGAAAGGTTTAACGATTACACCTGATTTAACGCTTGCGGATATTGCAACGGTTGAAGAAACAAAAGATGCGAATTTCATTAGCCGTTTCAACGGTAAGGATAGCTTAGATATTAGCATCACAAAGGATAGTCAATCCAATGCAGTGACTATTAGCAAAGAAATTGAAAAAGTAACAAAGGAAATCAATGAAAAGTATAATCAGCAAGAATCTGTTATTTATATATCCTCTGCTGATTTGGTAGAAAATTCTGTTCACACGATGATAAAAGAAGTACTCCTTGGCGCACTATTTGCAGCGATTGTCATTATGCTCTTCCTACGAAATATCCGTTCTACCTTTATTACCATTGTATCGATTCCTTTATCCCTTTGCTTCACACTATTTCTACTGTCATGGTCTGAGGTGACATTGAATATTTTAACACTTGGCGGTGTCGCTGTTGCAGTTGGGCGTCTAGTTGACGACAGTATTGTCGTCATCGAAAATATTTTTCGCAAAATGCAAACAGAGAAATTCTCCGTCCAAATGATTATTGATGCAACGAAACAAGTAGGAGTCGCTATTACTGCTTCTACATTAACAACAGTAGCCGTATTCTTACCGATGAGCTTATTAAATGGGGGCCTTCAAGAATTCCTTTTACCATTCGCTTTAACGGTTACCTATTCTTTGCTCGCATCTCTGCTCGTCGCTTTGACGGTTGTTCCGTTAATGAGTGCGGGATTATTGAAGAATACTAAGTTGCCTGAATATAAGCCTGCCGTTCGTTTTCCGAAAATGGTTACATGGTCCTTAAACCATAAATGGATTGTCTTCTCGATTTCCATCTTCCTTTTCATCGGATCCATCGCTACTTACTTTGTCATCCCAAAAGGTGCAGTTGATAGCTCCTCTGCAGACTATGTCTTGACCACGCTAAGTTACCCGAATGATACATCACTTGAAAAAGTAAAGGAAAAAACAATGGAACTGGAGTCATCTATTCAAAAAATGGATGAAGTAAAACATGTTTTTTCACAGGTGGGTTCTCCAGCTGAAGCGGCACAATATGGCTGGGTTGGATCACAGACTGAAGCAACCTTCACTATTTTATTAGAAGATAAAAATGATACAGAACACATCGTAAAAGAAATGGAAAAGAAAAAAGATCAATATCCTGATGCCCTCTTAGAAGTAACTACCTCTTCCTTTATGATGGGAGGAGCAAGTACGAATATTATCATTGATGTAGTAGGTGATAATTTAGCAGATTTAGAAGATGTGGCAACTACTATAAAAGAAAAAGTACAGATCCTTGAAGGCGTAGAGGAAGTTACGACCAATCAAGATGAAAAGAAAACAGTATACTCCCTCGTTGTAGACCCAACAAAAGGAAACACAGAACAAATTGCACAACAGTTAGGAGTGATGTTAAATAAGACACCAATTGGAACGATTAGTTTAGATGATAAACAAAAAACTGTATTTCTAGAACCTCTCCTAGATACAAAAACACCTGAAGACATAGAAAATATACCAGTCATGACTGATACGGGTCTTGTCCCTGTATCATCCATTGCTAAGTTACAAAGTGAAGAGCGTTCAACTAACCAGTTCCATAAAGATGGGGATGCCTACCTCCGAGTAACAGCTTCAGTTGATCCAGCAAAGCTATCGGAAATTTCGAAGGCAGTAAATCTAGAAATTTCCGGCGATAACAATGACAAAAAAGGCATAGATCTTCCGGAGAATGTCGATGTTCTAGTTGGAGGATCAAGTAGCCAACAAGCAGATGATTTTACAGATTTATTTCTCATTATGCTTGTTTCCATCGGGATTGTATTTTTAATAATGGTTATCACATTTAAGTCAATCAAAGCGCCAATCGCTATTCTTTGCTCTCTACCACTAGCTGCAATAGGAGCCATTTTAGGAATTCTTATCAGTGGAATACCAGTTGATATCACGGCACTTCTAGGAGCATTAATGCTAATTGGTATCGTCGTAACAAATGCGATTGTACTTTTAGACCGAGTAAAACAAAATGAACAAAAAATGATTATTCGTGATGCGCTTGTTGAAGCAACCGCAACAAGGATGAGACCGATTTTCATGACCGCGATTGCAACTATCTGTGCGATGCTTCCACTTTTAGTGAAACAGGCAGAAACAGGAAGTTTAGTATCACAAAGTCTCGCGATTGTTGTTATCGGTGGATTAGCCATGGCGACCCTGCTAACTCTGATTGTTATCCCTTGTATATATGAATTGCTTTATTTTAGAAAGTCTAAGAAACAGCGAATTAGTCAGGCTGCTGAACAAGATATTTCTATATAATAAAAAACCAGACCTTAGCTTAAACGCTATTGGTCTGTTTGTTATTGTTCGTTCTTGCTTCTTATTAAATTTTAGGCACCTGCGTGACACTATTCAGCGTTTACAATACAATTGTATAATACAAAATAAATCAATACCTTTGCGTTTTCTACATATCTGAAATAGTAAGGAGACATGCTAAAAATGAATCAATCAAAGTCCGTTTTGGGTATTTCTCTACCACTTCCAAATGGAACAATCATTAAGAATAGAATTTTTAAATCTGCCATGAGTGAAGCGTTGGGAACGGTTTATCAAAATCCAACTGAATCATTGGTTACTTTATATAAAACCTGGGCTGAGGGGGGTGCGGGTATTGTCATGACAGGTAACGTTATGATAGATCGAAATGCTTTAGGAGAGCCGAATAACGTTGCTTTGGAAGATGAACGTGATTTAAAGATGTTAATGAAGTGGGCGAAAGCGGGAACTGAAAATGGGACTCACCTTTGGATGCAGCTTAATCATCCAGGGAAGCAGTCACCAAAAATGATTTCAAAAGAACCTGTAGCACCAAGTGCAGTTCCTCTTACAGGAGGTTTAAAACGATTCTTTAACCAACCACGTGCTCTTCAGGTGTCTGAAATTGAAGACTTGATTAACCGATTTGGAGAAGCAGCAAGAATTGCGAAAAAAGCAGGCTTTACAGGTGTTCAAATCCATGCAGCACACGGATACCTTTTCAACCAGTTTTTATCCCCTTACCACAATCAGCGAACAGATGAATGGGGAGGAACCTTAGCAAATCGAATGAGGTTTTTGGAAGAATCGTATAAAGAAATCCGGAAACAAGTCGGGAGATCATTTCCAATCGGTATTAAACTTAACTCAGCTGATTTTCAAAAGGGTGGATTCACTGAAGACGAGTCCATGGAAGTTCTTCAGAAAATGTCCGAATTAGGGATTGATCTCATTGAAATTTCTGGGGGGAATTACGAGAATCCGATAATGATGGGTGTAGATGTAAAAGAAACTACAAAAAAAAGAGAAGCGTATTTTATAGACTATGCAAAAAAGGCTCAGGCATTAATCACTACTCCAATAGTAGTCACAGGCGGCTTTCGTACTCAAAAAGGCATGGAAGAAGCTATTGCGAACGGAGAAATTGATATGGTTGGAATTGCAAGACCTTTTGCCTTAGTGCCGGACTTGGCAAATAGAATCTTTAATGGCAGTTATGAAACCGTTCATGCAAAACCAATCCGAACGGGGATTAAACGAATAGACAAGAGTGCTTCCTTGTTAGAAATTGGTTGGTATGAACAGCAGTTAGCAAGAATGGGGAAATCTAAATCTCCAAACCCTGACCATAATGTCTGGATATCTTTAATACAAAATCTTCTAGGGAATGGTCGTAGTGTCTTCTTTAGAAGAAGAGCATAGACGATACCGTTATGGTGTGTAGTTCTTTATTTTTTTGTATAATTATTCAAAAGTGTAAGTAGTTCGTCTTTGTATCTGATACCCCTTTTTAGAGCAGGACCATTTGCTGTTTTAACATATATCTGTTATTCTAAGAAAGAGTTATTTTTGTTCGTTTTCAGATTGAGAAAAGATTTTGTTTTTCGTCTAAGTATTTGAGCAAGGGTAGTAACACATTGTGTGGATATCCGCACTAGGAGGCAACAATTATGGAACAAGGTACAGTTAAGTGGTTTAATGCAGAAAAAGGTTTTGGATTCATCGAGCGTGAAGCAGGAGAGGACGTATTCGTACATTTCTCAGCAATCCAAAGCGAAGGTTTCAAATCTTTAGACGAAGGTCAAAGTGTAACGTTTGAAATTGAACAAGGACAACGTGGCCTACAAGCTACAAACGTTCAAAAAGCTTAATAATAGCTAGAAAAAGACCCTACAAGTAGGGTCTTTTTTTATTTGCTTAAATTAATAATAGGTACCCTGCTATGATGAGCGGCATTTGATTCAACTATTGTTTTCAGAAAAAAATTTCGAGATCGCATACAAAACTTAGAGGAACTTTCAGCCTATTCGGTTGCTGTCTGGAGAAGTATTTATGATCGTTTTCCAGAGGATGAGATTTTGAATGATCTTCTGGCAAAGCTAAAAGAACAAAGTCAAGTCTTCAAATCCCTATGGAAAAACATCATATCGAGCAAAAGAAGGTTAGTTTTATTTCTAGAGGAGATGATCAAGGCCAAATCAAACAATACCGAATTCACTCTTCATTATGAGTAGACGGTGATGAGGATTTGAATTGGTGTATGTATATTCCTCTTTCTTAAATTTTTATAATTTAACCTAATATGTTCCTGTCCTTTCTTAGAAACAAACTATCTCCTTTGAACATGCAATGCACGATGATTTTGCTTGAAAAAATGTTGCATTCAATAGGCTGTTTCGTAAGGCTAAAATCAGATTTTCGTATGGATACAAGTTTACAAATGATGGCTTATCAAAGAGCTGCTTAAATACAAAGGGAGAGAAGAGGCTAATCAAAGCACATCTTGTCTCCCTTTTCGTTTATAAAGTGTACTTTTATAGAAAGATTGGAAAAAAATAGGTACCCGAGCGGCGCTACTCAGTAAATACAATTCTATAATAATACAAAGTAAATCAATACCTATGTGATTTCCCTTTACCTTTTGTATAATTACTTGAATGTGTAAGTTTTATTCTTTGTGTCTGACACAGGCACCTCTTTTATTCGTTAATAGAAATGATTTTGTCGCATGAATAAATAATAGATGATCTGTATTGCATCCTGCACAGCCACTTATTTTTTTCTCTTCTCAATAGGCGTGCTTGGTTTAGGGGCGGGATTATAGTCCTGCTCATATAAGCCTGAATATGTCTGATACCGTATAAATAGATGCTCAAAAATCACTTTCATTACGGCATACGCTGGAATACCAAGAATCACTCCAGGAATACCAAATAATTTCCCAGCCGTCAGCAAGACTACAATAATGCTTACTGGATGTATTTTCAAATTACTGCCTAAAATTAATGGTTGTATTAGCCGTCCTTCAAGAGTTTGTTCAATGGCAAAAACGATTATTACTTTTACAAGCATCCCAGGTGAAGACACTAATGCGATGATTAAGATTGGAATAATTGCCAGAAAAGAACCTAAATAGGGCACTAAATTTAATACACCAGCTAATATTGCTAGTAACACTGCATATTCAAGACCGATAATTGCAAACCCAATCCAGAACATTAATGCAACAAAAAAAGCTACCAATAACTGGCCGCGGATATATTGACTAATTTGCGTATTGATTTCTTTTAATAAGTTATACGTACTTAATCGCAACTTCGTCGGAATAAGTTTCATTGTATAGTAAGGTAAATTTCGACCATCTTTTAATAGAAAGAACAAAATAATTGGCATCGTAATAAGGGCAATTACAATATTAGTCATTGTTCCTAGCACACTACCAATTCCGGAAAAGGTTGAATTCACGACACTGTTTGCCTGCTCAGAAATAGATTTTATAATGCTTTGATTTACATCGGTCAATTGAACCTGTAATTGGGAAAATATATTACTTCTCAATAAATTATCGAATTGAGCAATGACCTTGTCCCAATAATTCGGCCAGTTTTCAATTAGACTCATTGTCTGCTCACGTATGATTGGAATTAGAATGATAATCCCCCACACAACCAAGCCAATAATAATCATAAAGACAATCGCGATTCCAGCAATACGTGGGATTTTCTTTTTTTCCATCCAATCAATCAAAGGATTTACCAAATAAAATAAAATACCCGCCATTAAAATGGGTAAACCAATCACACTGAAAAATCCTTTGATTGGATTAAATAAATACGTGATTTTAGAAAATACAAGGAGATTTAGCAAAACCAATAATGAGACCAATAAAATTGTTACAACTTTATTATTTAAAAACCATTTCCAAAACCAAGTAGCTGCACTTTTAACACTAACTTTGTCTTTTTCTTGCTCCATGTTCCATGCCTCCTACTTCACAATGACTGTTTACCACATTGTACCATGACCGTCTCCCACTACGATGGAAATACAAAACTTCTGCATCTTTCTTAGCCTGCGCCTTATTGAACTGAACACGGATGACTTAGCAAATTTACTTGGTCGTACGACTTAGTTTTTGGTGCCTATTCAGTAAAAAAACACAATTTTATTATAATATAAAGTAAATCAACACCTATACGGTTTGTCTTTACTTTTAGTGTGATTGCTTAAAAGTGTTTAGTGATTGTTATATAGGTAACAATCACTAAACACTCTTTAAATCAGGTTACTGCAATATCTGTGTCATCTAAATCAGTTTGTTCAAATGATTTTTTCGAAGACAGAATCCCTTTCTATTATAATTCCCACTTATTTGTAATATTTATACATTAATAGATTGCATTCAATTTCGTACTAAAACCCAGTCACTCCTGCTCTTTATATTACAAATAAATCAATGAGGTGAATAGTGTCACGCGATTGATATCTCCTGCACACAATTCTGTAACGGCTATGATATCTGCGGGTGTTATGCTAATGCAGGTTAGTGAAAGGGAGGAAATTCATCACATGAAAAAACACATCATTGCACTAGCGGCACTAGCAACATTATCAGTAGGGGCGGCGGGTCAAGCATCTGCATCTAGCGTCCATACGGTAGAATCGGGAGAGACATTATGGTCTATTTCACAAGAGGCTAATGTAAGCGTAGAAGAATTACAAACTTTGAACGGATTAAATTCTACTCGTATCTATCCGTCACAAAAACTAAAAGTGGAAGATAAGATGGAAGTACACGTAGTTGTGAAAGGTGATACTCTTTTCGAAATCGCGAAAAATAACAACCTCTCAGTGGATGAATTAAAGAATAAGAATGGTATTTCAAGTGATATCATCCGCCCAGGAGAAAAATTAGTAGTAGAAGGGTCAAAAACAGCTTCAGCAAATTCATCTACTAACAATGTTACAAGGAAAGCTGTTGCTTCAGCAACTAATGAAATGACAGTTTCAGCAACAGCGTATACCGCTTATTGTGAAGGATGCTCGGGTGTAACGGCATCGGGTATTGACTTGCGTTCAAATCCTGACAAAAAGGTCATTGCGGTTGACCCTACAATAATCCCGCTAGGAACACGCGTGTGGGTTGAAGGGTACGGAGAAGCCATTGCGGGAGATACTGGCAGTTCTATTAAGGGGAAAAGAATTGATGTCTTTATGGAAAATGAGCAAGACGCACTAAATTGGGGACGTAAAACGGTTACGATTAAAGTTCTAGATTGATACTATTACCGATTACTGGTAGTTAGAAGTTTTACTGAAATTGTAAAGAAAAGAATGCAACTCAGCCTTGTACGTAAAAAGGGCTGAGTTTTTTGCGTATCTTCAAATACCTGCGGGCGATGGGCTAAACAAATGACAAACGGACTTATTTATCAAGAAATACAAAAGCTAATTCAAATGAGGGATTAACCTATGAAGTATCCTCATCTTTGCGTGCAGTCACCCGGCTTCAGCATAGATTCTCCCATCCCTAAAAAACTTTTGAAACTTTTTCTGAAAACCTACGTCTGTACGTTGCTTAATAGACAGTGGAGGTAAAGGAATGAGGAAGATTTCCAGTAAATTGTCGTTTGTTGTTTGCTTGATTGTATTTATAATGAGTATTGGTGCGATATGGATTTTGGTTGAATCGCAAGGAAGAGTGTTTGCGCAGGGTAAGGAAGCGGAGCGGTTTGTCACGAAGCGGGTATTTGAACGGGTGTTGACAGTGCAGGAGCGTCAGCCGATTTACATGAAAGGGGCGGCCTTGACGCAGATTGGCGAGTTGGAGGCGGATCAGCCCGTTGCTATCACAGGTGAGGATGAGGCATATTATGAGCTTCGATTGGGAAATATGACAGCCTTTGTCCGTAAGGGGCAGGCGATGGTTGAAAAAAAGAGGCTTTCGACAGTTGTACATACGGAGCGGTTGGCTGCGGTTCATACGCTGCAAAAAACGGCAGTTTACGAGGATGCTGATTTGCAGAGCAGCGTTATACTGGAGTTGGAAGAAGGGTTTCGCTATCCGATTGTACGGGAGGAAGAGGATTGGTATATCCTTACAATAGGAGAGCGACCAGGATATATTTCTAAGCAGTCCGTTGCAATGGATACGGGTCTACCGGTGCTTGTATACCATCAGGTTTTGCCTCGCGAGTCGATGAGAACGATGGATAGTACGATTTCATTGGAAGCATTTGAGCAGCAGATGGGGTACTTGGCGGATCATCATTTCGAGACGCTGACGGCACATCAGCTGTATGATTATTTGGAAGGGCGCCTTGTTGTACCGAGCAAAGCAGTGCTCATTACATTCGATGATGGGTTATTGTCAACGAAGGAGTATGCATATCCCGTTTTGAAGCAATACGGGTTTCGTGCGCTTCAGCACATTATTTCCTCACGTACGGATCGGGCGCAGGGAGCGCAGCTGTTTGATGCGGAAGGTCCGCTGCAGTTTTTTACTGCTGCAGATTTAGAAGAGCTGGCGGATGTTTTCCAGTTCGAAGCACATACATATGAATTGCATTCACTTAATAAGGTTTCAGGTGAAGGTATTGCGTTAGATCGTTCAAAAGAAGAGATTCTTTTGGATTTACGGCAAAATATTGAGCAAGTGCCGGCAGCGGTTTCATTAGCCTATCCGTATGGGCATTATACTGAGGATTTCATCGCGGCGGCTAAAGAGGCAGGGGTGCTGATTGGCTTTACGACGACCGAAGGGTATGCAAATAGGAAGACTTCAAATTATGAAGTATGCCGATATGGAATAACAGAAAAAAAGTCGTTTGAGCAATTTGTTGCGTATGTGGAGGGGGATATGACGTGGCCGTAGAAGAGGGCGAGGGTTTGTAAATGAGTACTATTGATCAAATAATCGATGAGCATTCGCGTTATTTAGTGCGTATCGCTTATTTATATGTGAAGAATTGGTCGACTGCGGAGGATGTTGTACAAGAAGTATTTATTACGTATTTTCAAAAGAGTGACCAGTTTCGCAATGAGGCATCCTTGAAGACCTATTTAACGAAAATGACAGCCAATCGTGCAAAAGATTATTTGCGCTCGTGGAAGCATAAAAAAGATGTACTGTTCGATACAATCTTTGTTTCGGCAAAAGGCGCAGAAGAAGTAGTGTTGGAGCAAGAGCGGCTGGCAACACTTGAAAAAAATCTTTTCCTGCTTCCGTTAAAATACCGCGAGCCTTTAATATTATTTTATTATGACGAGCAATCTATAGCGGAAATAGCAAACTATCTGCAGCTGAATGAAAATACCGTAAAAACACGGCTGCGAAGGGCAAAGCAGCAGCTAAAGGAATTTTTTGAGGAAGAGGACGGGGAGGTAGAGAGCAATTGAGCGATTTTAAAAGTAAGCTCGATCAAATGATGGGCGATACATCGAAGCAGGAAAGGCGGATAAAGCAGCGTGTACATGAACGTGTACGGCCACCGGTTAAAAAGTTTTCTTGGCAAGTGCTATTTGTCTCTGCGGCGATACCTGTAGTTGCACTGTTTTTTATACTCACAATCGACCCTCTGAATTTTCTTTCTTCAAATAAGGGACCAGGTGTCCCATATGATCCACTGGATGACTTGGCGCAAATCTCGGCACTGCAGAAGAAGAATCAACTGTCATCAGTTGATTATGAGGAATTTGCGTCACTTCCGAATTTTGATCAAGTCGACGGTCTATATTATGTGGATAAAGAAAAATTTTCATTAACAGGGAGTTCGGATGCATTCCATACGGTCATTGAGCGCAAAGCGAATTTATTCGATGAGGTTGTCTATGAGGCGGGCGACATTGTACGCACGATGACAAATACGACTAGCCATTTACCGACATATATGGATGCCTACTACGAGGTGATTGCGGTCCCGGGAGATCGTGTCGTGCTGAAAAACGGCCAGTTGAAGATAAACGGCAAACCGTTGCCATCTGAAATTAGGGATCGTTATGAAAAACAGGGAATCGCGATTGTAGGAGGTTACGACCAGCTGTTGAATGCGCGCGAATATTTATTAGTGAACCATTTTCCAGCAAGTAAAACGGTGCAGGGGGCAGCGATTACCCCAGTGCATAAAATTTATGGAGAAGTTGTAGGCATAGCAACGGAAGAGCGTACCCATTCGATGTATATGGATTATTTATCCGGACAGCTTACTGGTGAATATACACCGGAGCAATATTTTGATTTGTATTTGTATGACGAACTGTTGGGCTTCGGCAATTTGCCGGAAACGCCTGCGTTTACACAAATTAGCCGGTTAGGTGAACTTTTTTTAGAGGCATCTTATCGGAAAACGGCTCCTGTTTCTGAGAATGAGCTTGAAATCCACTACCAATATGAGCGAGAAGGGGTAGCGGAGCGGGTGTTTACAATGAAGCAGGATGCAGGCTCAGATCGTTGGGTGATAGCAGAATAGCAAAGGAGGGGTATGGGAACCCCGCCATAATTTTTTTCGGAAAACCAGGTTGGCAGCTGTCCAGAAGAAGTAGCCGTCAACCAACCGCTCACTATATAGAGACACCAACCTGGTTTTCCATCAGCTAGTTTGAAAAACATTGGTAATAGCGAATAGTTTCTTCTATATCAAAAACTACTACTAGAATAGAAAGGAAGAATGCGAGTGAGGAAGAAACTTATTATGGTACTCGGCGCACTATTGCTCGCTTGCGGTCTGCCTTTATCCGGCACGTTTGCAGCAAGCACAGAGCGATTTTCAGACGTACCATCATCAAAACATTTTGCAGAAGCAGTCTATAATTTGGCGGAACGCAATATTATCGGAGGCTATCCGGACGGCACATTCAAACCCGGAAACTCTATCACAAGAGGACAGGCGGCCGCAATCATCGCGAAGATGATCAAGTTGGACACCTCTAAAGTGAAAGATCCAGGGTTTAAAGATGTCCCGAAAGCGAACGGCTACTACAAAGCCATTGCAGCTATGGCGGAAAAAAGCATCATCAGCGGCTATGGGGATGGACGTTATGGTCCGAACGATCCAATTACACGTGGACAGATGGCTTCGATTCTCGTTAAAGCGTTCGATTTGCCGCGTTATGACTTCACGTCGTATAAAAGTCCATTCGAAGATGTGAAACGTGGGACAGGTCATGATCCGAATATTTTGACCATCTACAGACTTGGCATTACTACAGGAAAATCTGCTGACAGGTTCAGCCCGAATGAGTCCATTACAAGAGGACAAGCGGCTAAAATGCTGAAGGCGACCGAGGAAGCGAAGGCGCCGATTGTTACGGTGCGGGCAAGCGACTACAAGTGGGAACAGTTTAAAATGTTCGATTCCAATCATAAGGATACCGGTTTGTTCCATGCAGTGGTAGGAAGCGATAAACCCAATAGCCGTACGGCGGATAAGATCCACTTAGTCCCGCTACAAGAAGGGACGGGTACATTTAGTGTCGCTTTAGTGTATTCGGGAAATCCGGATAAGAAATACTACCAAAAGTATTATGTGCATATCAAAGAAGTCGATGGCGAGCTGAAGTTGACATTGGAAGAGACCGAAGATTTTCTAACTACACCAGCTATAATCAGTGTTAAAGAACAAGTCCAGAACGTTTCGCTCTCCACGATGGATGGAAAGAAGCTGTCTGACAACGTGAAGTTCAGCAAATGTCTCTCGAACAGTCCCTCTGATTGCTACGATGCTGAAGAGGTCAATCAGGATGGCAAGTATAATAATATCCGTATCGGAATCGATAAACCGGGTCGGTATATCGCCACTGTCCGTTTTGCTGATGGAGAAGAAGTACGGTATGGCATGGTGGTGGAAAGTTCCGCTCCGAGTTTTTATTTCAGCATGCGGATATTAGAGGAAAAGACGTCCGCGACATTGAATTTGGGAGCAGATGGGGAGATAGGAAGACATGTACTACCAAAAGATGCCGAGCAGATTGCCGTGGTCACAAGAGATCCAGAAAGTAACTTGTTCCGCGCTGATGCCAAGAAAGCAGGTTCATTCTCCATTAAGTTCCCGGACAATACCGACAATTATTTCCTAGGCATCAATGTGTATGTAGAGCAATTAGGCCCTATTATGAATATTGGTATGTACAAGGATGTCTACGTGGACCACTGATGGAAGGAGTATAAATGAATTTAGGGTACCAGCATCCATCACAATTTCGAACTGTATTAGACACTGGTACCGCTTTTTATATGGAGATACCATAGTGGTTTTCCAACCACTCAACAGTATGGATTTAAGGTGCCTGTGGAATGAATCATTTCTTTCCGCAGGCACCTTATTAAAAAATAGGAGGTTCTATCATTTTGAAAAGTAAACTGACTGCCGTATTGACGGCTCTACTGCTCATTTTCGCTGCGATCCCATTTCAAGCACAGGCTGCCACTCAGTTTTCCGACGTGGGTAAGCATTGGGCGAAAAATGAAATCATGTATTTATCCGACCGAAATATTATCGGCGGCTATCCGGATGGCACATTCAAGCCGAATGAGCCAATCACCCGGTCGCAAGCCGCATCGATGCTCATCAAGGCATTAAAAATGCCACTAGCGGAAAATACCTCCGTCGCATTCAAAGACGTATCCAAAAAATCACCGTATTATCAGATCCTGGCGACGGTGAATGAAAAAGGAATTCTCCGCGGCGACAATGGCTACATGCGTCCTGGTGAAAAAACATCTCGCGCGCAAATGGCCGCGATCCTGCGTCGCGCGTTCGACATGCCGCTCGACAAGCAAGCAACATTTATTGACGTCACACCGTCACACTGGGCCTATCAAGACATCAACGGAATCGCAAAACAGCGTGTCGCGGGCGGATCGAACGGCAAATATATGCCATCAGACTCTGTCACGCGTGCACAGTTTTCGGCATTTTTAGTCCGTGCCATGGATGATAAGATGAAGCTCAGTAGCTATCGTTCATATGTCAGCACGAAAGGGAAAACCGTTGAAAAGGATGGCTTTACCTATTTCATTGATTTGGATGAGGTTGGGTATTCTGAACTTATCAAAAAAAATATGGCAACCGACAAACGTGAAGTGTTATTAAAGTCCAAAGACGTACCGATAAGCAGTTGGGATTATTCCAGTGCTTTATACTTATTTTCAGATACCCGATTTATTGTCTATAACGAAGAGATTTTCATCCCATACTATAGCGGCGGATTTCATGAAGCGGATGAATTACCATTCGCTTACGCTGTGATGAAGATGAAGATTGATGGACAAGATTTGGTGAAAATGAAAGAGCCGAGCCAGATGAGTAATATGTTTGTTTGGAATGACCGGATCTTCTACACAGATATGGGTCCACGCGCGATTGGTCCGGATGATTTTAAGGACAGTACGCTAGTGTTTTATTCCACAGCGATGGATGGCAGCAGCGAAAAGAGGAAGGAATTTACTTTTGACGCACGTGCAACATTTGACCTTTTTGATGTCCATAGAAATCGCGAAGCGGGCGGAGAATTCCTCTCCGTGCTGCAAGACCACTCCACGATGTATTATTTCAATAAAAAAGGCGTCTTCAAGTACAGTTTACTGGATAAAAAAACAATCAAGTTGTCGAATATCCTTGGGAAACGGATGGAAGTGACGGATACGCAGTTGATTGTGACAGACACGAAAGGGAAGAAACATTCGTTGAAGAAATGATAAAAAGACTTCACTATTTTTAGATAACTGTGCGCGAAACTATTTAGGGAATAGAATACAATTCTATAATAATGCAAAGTAAATCAACACCTATGCGATTTTTCTTTAATTTTTGCATAATTACTTGCATGTGTAAATTACTCGTCTTTTTGTCTGACACAGGTACCTCTTTAATATTCGGAAAACCAGGTGTTATTTGTCCAGAAAAAGAAGCCGTCAACCAACCGCTTACTATATAAAGACACAAATCTGGTTTTCCATTCACTCAATTTTAGGTACCCGTGCGCAGAGCTATTCAGTAAAGACAACTCAATTCTATAATAATACAAAGTAAATCAATACCTATTCGGTTATTCTCGATTCTTTGTAAAATTACATGGGAATGTGAATTGTTTGTCTTTCTGTCTGACATGAGTACCTCTTTTACTATATTAATAAATTCCAGAGGAGTTGATAAAATGTTCATCCAAAAGGTAAAGTTGACTGTGGTGGCACTTGCAATTGCAGGCAGTTTGTTAGTCTCGCAGGCTAGTGCGGAAATTTCAAGCGATTTTTCGGATGTGCCGACTACCAAACATTATGCGAGTGCGGTTTATGAACTTGCAAATCGAAACATCATAAGTGGGTACGAGGATGGTACATTCAAGCCTGCCGCATCCATCACACGCGGACAGGCAGCTGCCATTATCGCGAAGCTGTTGAAGTATGATACGAAGAATGTCAAAGACCCTAAATTCAAGGATGTGGCGTCGTCTCAGTGGAGTTATGGTGCAATTGCAGCACTTGCCAATGCAGACGTTATTAATGGCTACGGGGATGGACGATTCGGACCGAATGATTCGATTACTCGGGCGCAAATGGCTTCCATTCTTGTAAAAGCTTTTGGTTTTCCTCCCTATTACTACAGTAGTAGTGAAAATCCATTCACGGATACCCAACGTTTGGCCAGTCACCAAACGACTATTAACATTCTGTACAAAATGGGGATCACATCAGGGACCACTCCAACAACATTCAGCCCCAATGCACCGATTTCAAGAGCACAGGCTGCAGTACTCATTACAAAAGCGGAGAAAGTGAAAGCGTCAATCGTTACGCTTAAAGCAGCTGACTATGGCTGGAATTCCATCTATTCATACTCGAGCTACCATGACCAAGACAACATCATTCATACGGTTGCAAGTGATAAGTTCAACTGGGAAGAAATTCAACTTGTTCCTATGCGTGAAGGTACTACCACGCTTTCTATGACGGGAAGTACAAGGGATCCTATAACAGGTGTGGATTCGCATGACGACTATAGGAAGTATTATGTACATGTGACGAAAGAAGACGAACAATTAAAAATTACATTGGAAGAGTCAGAAGACATCCTTACGACTGAAGTTCTCTTAAGCTCATCGGGAGAACAGGTGAAAAATATTTCACTTGCCACGATGGAAGGTGAAACAATCCAACAGGAAGTTAAGTTAAAATCTTGTGATTACCATCCTCTCCACGCCGCTCCCGAGTGTTTTTCAATAGATGATCCGGGAGAATATATCGCGACAGTCCAATACGCTAGTGGAAAGAAAGCTCGCCATGCGGTTGCTGCATCCGTCTATAAGCCATCCTTTTATTTATCTGTCCATAAGCTTGAAGAAAAACCAACTTTCACAATCGATCTTGGTGGTACGGCCGATCAATTTGGGGAATATGTTATGCCAAAAGGTGGCGAAAAGATTGCCATCATTTCGAGGGATAAAAACTCCAACAGATTCCACATCACCGGTGTATCGGAAGGCAAACTGCAAATCGTTTTCCCTAACAGCAAAGCCGCTGTTGATCGATTTGACATACAAGTCCGCAAACTGGGGTCTATTATAAATGTAAATGCTTCCAAACAAAATGAAGATTACTAATATTGAACCACCGAAACCCCTTAGCCTATGTAAATTGGTTAAGGGGTTTTAGATTTTAGGTACCTATTCAGTAAAGAAATACAAGTATTTCTAAATAATACAAAATAAATCAACATCCATGCAGTTTTTCTTTACTTTGTGCATAATTACTTGAAAATGTGAAGTGTTCGTCATTGTGTCTGACACGGAGCTACCTCTTTAAAGCCAGTTGGTGTTAAAGTTGATTCAGGAAGTGATTCCAGCGATTAAGATGTATAATGCTAGAGCTGCATGGGTGGTTGCTAACAGAATATATACGAAACAGTCTTTGATGTTAGCGAAATGAAATGATGTCCGAATGATTGACCGGGATGAATTGATTCAGATGAGTATTATAATGTGGGAGAATGGTTCAATAATTTAACGAATCTGGTCCCGAGGCAATTATATAATGTATTAGTACTGGGTACCTTTTAATAGAGGCTTAGAAAACACTATGAATTGGAGGAATAATAATGAGTATTTTTGACGGCATAATGGGGAATGTATCTGAAATTGAAGTGAGCAAAGTAGAGAAGGAAATGAAGGATTTACTAGCACTTACTGAAAAGGTAGAGCATGCATATAAACTGATTAGAGATCTGTTGATATTTACGGATAAACGTCTAATTCTTGTAGATAAACAGGGCGTCACAGGAAAGAAAGTTGAGTATCATTCCATTCCGTACAAAAGTATTGTACATTTCTCGATAGAAACTGCAGGAACGTTTGATCTGGAGGCTGAACTGAAAATCTGGCTATCGGGGAGTTCTGTACCAATTCAAAAGAAATTCAATAAATCCTTGAATGTTTATAAAGTACAAAGCGTGCTAGCAGAATATGTTTTGAAATGAACTTGATAATGTGGACCTATCCAATGTATACAATTAAGCGTTTAGTATCATTCCTTAACTTCCATCTGTCTGGCTTATTGCGGGAGGCATCCCAAAGCGCCGAGCATTGTTGAGTGGATTCTTAATGTCAACATATAACTGTACAAATTTGTTGCAAAGGTCTGTACTTCTACATTGTATTACACAACTGGCAAATACATTTGGCGTGGCGTGGTAAATCCCTTGGAGTGGACTGGTAAATAAGATGTCACAAGTGGCCGTAATCAACGATTGCCTTTAATATTGGACTTCTATTCCTGACGGTAGATCAACACTAGGATGAATATAAAATTAAAGCATTGTTTTCGAGGAAGGGTGAGCTTATTGAACAGGGGGAAAAAAGCGACAATTATTTTTCTCGTAATTATGATCTTGTTCTTCGTTAATTTAAATACCGATTTATTTCGCAGTATTATCTCCGGAAATATTGAGTCTATCACTTCTATATTAGGAGATAATAAAGCTTTCACTTTGTTCATTACCTTCATGATTATGTTGGTTCATAATACATTTCCTGTAATACCACTTTTCCTTGTCATTTTGATAAATAATACTCTTTTTGGTTTTCAATTAGGTATCGTGTGGAGCATATTAACGAGCATTCTCTGTGCGATAATTGTATTTCTAAGTATTCGATATGTCCTTCAAGATTTTGTACTGAAAAAAGTTAATTTGTCCAATATTAGTAAAGTAGAACAGAGTGGACTATGGTATGTATTTGGGGCAAGAATATTTCCTTTTGCTCCTACAAGTATCATTAACGGTGTTTCAGGTGTTAGTACCATTCGACTTTCATATTTTATTATCGCAACAGCATTGGGAAATATTACTATATTCTTTGTTTATACTCTTATTCAGGCAGGATTGCTTTCACAAGGTTTCAATGAATATGTGACTGGAATCATTATTCTTTCAGGATTCATTGTATATTACTATTTTAAAAAAGTTACTTTGCGAAAAAAGAACTAAAAAACAATTTGATTAAACCATAAAATATGGATTCATAGTTCAAATTTAAAATGTTAAGTCAGTAGCGGGAAATCAGACAGTGATATGTTGTCTGATTTTTTTAATCTTGTTATTTAACGATTAGATCATGTAACTAGTTAATCAGTTTGTTTCGTTGATTGACAACAAATTATCATCAATTTTGTATAAAACTACCAATCAGAGATGAAGCATCGCTATTAAGCAAACGGGCGCGTTACTCCAACAAGGAGAATAGTGGATAAAGGAATTGGCGAATTTAGTGATTCGGAAGCGTTTCGTGCGATGTTAACAGTTGCGCTTATGTTACCATTGTAGGGAACAATCCGAAATATGGTTTGGATAGACAGCTTCGGGTTCAAGTTCAACTTTTGTCCTAGGACTAGCTGCTAGTACTGAGCTGCATAATAGACAGCTTTGAAGTGAAATCCAATTTTAAGTAGAGAAAATGTCAGACTTACTAGGGCATTTGAATTCAAATGAGTAGAAAAAGGGGCGGTTTTTATGAAATACGACTTTGACAAAGTAGTTGAGCGTTCGAACACTGCATCTGTGAAATGGGATGCAACAGAGGAATTGTTCGGTGAAAAAGAGTTGCTTCCGCTTTGGGTTGCGGATATGGATTTTAAAGTTCCAGATGAAGTAGTCAAAGCAATCCAGTCCCAAGCAGAACACGGTATTTTTGGATATACGACGAGGAAGCCAAGCTACTATGAAGCTATAATCGATTGGATGAAAGACCACCATAATTGGGTAATAGAAAAAGAGTGGATTTGTCATAGTCCAGGGGTCGTTACCGCTTTAAATTTAATTGTCCAAGCTTTTAGTGAGCCAGGTGACAAAATCATTGTTCAACCGCCCGTATATTATCCATTCATGAAAGCGATTCATAATCATGATCGGCAGGTCATATATAATCCACTTCTGTTCAATGAAGGTAAATTTGAGATGGACTTTGAAGATCTGATTTCAAAAATAGATTCTTCGGTTAAAATGATTCTCCTTTGTAATCCACAAAATCCTGGTGGCCGTGTTTGGACGGAATCAGAACTTAAACGGCTCGGTGACATCTGTCTGGAACGTGGAGTCCTTGTTGTATCCGATGAAATTCATCAGGATCTTGTATTCAAACCTGGAAAACACATTCCATTTTCGGCTATTTCAGAACAGTTTGCTGACAATAGCATCATTTGTACGGCACCAAGTAAAACATTCAATCTTGCTGGTTTACAAACATCGAATATCATAATTTCCAATAAAGCGCTACGAGAGAAGTTTGTAATGGAAGGCGATAAATACGCTGTTACAATGTCGAACTCATTTGGTGCTCTTGCCACAGAGGCCGCGTATAATTACGGTGGACAATGGCTGGAGGAAGTTCTTGACTATGTTGAAGGAAATTTGCACTTCATTACGAAGTATTTCAAATCCAATTTACCCGTATTAAAAGTATTACCATTAGAAGCGACTTATCTGGCTTGGATTGATTGTCGGGAATTGGGACTCACGCCCGAAGAGTTGGAAAAACTGTTCCTCTCTAAAGCAAAAGTCGCTTTAAATCAAGGGTATGTCTTTGGCCCTGGAGGCGAAGGATTTGTCCGTATGAACCTTGCTTGCTCTCGCTCAACAGTAGAGAAAGCAGCTCAACAAATGAAAGAAGCGATCATTCAATTGCGGTTATAAATCCTGACTAAAATATATATCAGGTACCTATGCATGGAACAATTCTGGTAATCCACTATAATTACATGTTTATTAGGCACGGGCTAGGTATTTTTTTCAATATCTAGTGTCATATAAATTCTTATGTAATTGTATGAATTGTTCGTTGTTATTTGTTGCATAGGTACCGATTTTTATTTAAAGAGAACGGGAACTGATCAAATATGCTTAATCTCGTTAAACTCCATTCTACTCCTCTTCTTTATGACTCACTTCTAACAAAGTCAATTTAAACTTTCCGATTTGATCTTTTACGTACAAATTTGTAATGGAAGTAGAATAATTATGAATCGTTCCTCTAAAAAGTAAGTCTTGCTCAGGAATATTCACGTCAAAAGTTCCATTGTAAAGTAAAGTTGTAATGTCATGGTAATCATCACTTGTTACGTTAAATTCAACTGAAACTTTATATAATCCATTTACTTTTTCGTCTTCATAACTACATAAATGAATTACTTTGTCATTTAAAATAATTTTACTCGTCAAGAGAATCACTCCTATTTCAATTTCTAGGTATTGACTTGAAAAGTCAATGATACACTAGACATTATTGTTTTGTAAGCACGCATACTTTCGGTATACACAATTTAGACTTGTTGCGGTTGCCCAGCTTCATACGATACTAATCCCAAATGTTGAAACTCTGTTTGGGCATGAGGATTCATTGGGGAAATCAAAGACATTCAAGCAAGTTTCTTGAAAGTCAAAAAAGGTCAGTGTACAATAAATTCATAGATCAAATATAGTCAAAGCCAAGCGGGATAGATAAATGAAGATAAAGGGAGGAAACGAATATGCAGTGTCAACATTGTGGTAAAAACGAAGCGACGATGAGTTTAAGATTTCAAGTGAATCAGCAAGGTATGCACATCAATATGTGTCTTACGTGCTTTCAAGAAATCCAAGGTCAATTACAGGCAGGCAAGATGCCGTCATTTAGTGACAATGCGAATCACTTTTCCAAAGCAAACGGTGGCCAACAGGCAAAAACTCAAACAAAGCAAACAGAAGAAGGTCACGGCAACGGTTTGTTAGACCAACTTGGTAAAAATATATCAGACGAAGCAAGAAAAGGACTGATTGACCCGGTCATCGGACGTGATCAAGAAGTGAGACGTGTCATCGAAACGCTAAATAGAAGAAATAAAAACAACCCAGTGCTAATAGGTGAGCCTGGAGTTGGTAAAACAGCAATCGCCGAGGGGCTCGCAGTAAAAATCCTCGAAGGCGATGTACCGATGAAACTACTGAATAAAGAAGTGTACTTATTAGACGTTGCTTCACTTGTTACCAATACGGGCATTCGTGGTCAGTTTGAAGAGCGGATGAAACAACTAATTGAAGAACTTCAAGCACGAACAGATGTAATTTTATTCATCGATGAAATTCACTTGCTCGTTGGTGCAGGTTCAACAGAAGGATCGCAAATGGATGCCGGCAATATTTTGAAGCCAGCCTTAGCACGGGGGGGCTTGCAACTCATTGGGGCAACGACATTGAAAGAATATCGTCAAATCGAAAAAGATGCTGCACTTGAACGTCGGTTCCAACCGATTATCGTCAAGGAACCATCTGCAGAAGATACGATTAAAATCTTAAACGGGTTAAAAGGACGTTACGAAAATTTCCATGAAGTACGCTATACAGATGAAGCGGTGCAAGCTTTTGTTACCTTATCACAACGCTATATTCAAGATCGTTTTTTACCGGACAAAGCGATTGACTTGATGGATGAAGTCGGGTCACGTTTAAACCTTACACATGTCACCACTAATTCAGATTTAGATTCAATTGGTATGCGTCTCGGCGAAATCATTCAAGAAAAAGAACAAGCAGCAGAAGTGGAAGACTATGAAAAAGCGGCAAATTTACGTTTTGAGGAAATTCAATTACGTAAACAATTGGAAGAAGCGAAACAGAGTGGGGAAGCGGAAAAAATAGAAGTTTCTGTTGCAGATATTGAGTTAATTGTCGAAGAGAAAACAGGAATTCCTGTGACAAAACTACAAGCAGCAGAACAAGTGAAAATGAAAGGTCTTCAGGAAAATCTCAGCAAAAAAGTCATCGGTCAAGAAGAGGCGGTCGATAAAATCGCAAAAGCAATTCGTCGTAGCCGTGCGGGACTTAAAGCCAAAAATCGTCCCATTGGCTCTTTCTTATTTGTTGGCCCAACGGGTGTTGGTAAAACAGAAATCACAAAAGTCCTGGCAGAAGAATTATTTGGTTCACGTGACACGTTAATACGCCTCGACATGAGTGAATATATGGAGAAACATGCTGTGTCTAAAATTATTGGCTCCCCTCCAGGTTATATAGGGCATGAAGAAGCTGGTCAATTAACAGAACAAGTACGCCGGAATCCGTATTCAATTTTACTCCTTGACGAAATTGAAAAAGCGCATCCAGACGTTCAAAATATGTTCCTTCAGATTATGGAGGATGGTCGCTTAACAGATTCACATGGTCGGACAGTCAGTTTCAAAGATACGGTCATTGTTATGACAAGTAATGCTGGAACAGGTGACAAAAAAGTGAGTGTCGGTTTCAATCAAACAGTACATGAGTCCGTTACAAAACTCGAAATGCTGGGCGATTATTTCAAACCTGAATTTCTCAATCGTTTCGATGCAATTGTTTCATTTAACGAATTAACAGAGGAACATCTACTGGAAATCGTGGACTTAATGCTTGTTGATTTACAAGTAACAATCGAAGAGAATAATATTGCCATCACGATTTCCCAAGAAGCAAAACAAGCATTGGTCAAATTAGGCTATGATAAACGATTCGGAGCCCGACCACTTCGCAGAGTCATTCAAGATAAAATCGAAGATCCATTAACAGATCTTATTTTAGAAGATCATGTTGAAAAAGTCCGTGTAGATCTCGTGGAGGAAGAAATTGTCGTCAACAAAGTGTAACTTCATTCCTGACATAGGACCCCTTTGATATGAATAAACTGTCAACCAAACGGATTTGGTTGACAGTTTTTTTATTTTCATAAAACACTGGCGAGTTGGGCTTGAAGACCTTCATTTTCACAGCTCTCTTATCAGTGATACTGTTGCAAATAAGTGCCTGTCGCGATTCTACATTGTTCAAGTGAAGCAACTATATGGTTGCCTGTTAAACGAACCGTATGCATGCACGCTTTTTCTCAAACAACCAAATTTCACTTCATTAGCTCAAGAAGTGACCTTAGCCCGAACCCGTTACGGGAATTCGAATAGAACCACCAATATCTGTGCCTAGCGTAGCACTCGCCATATCCGACACCATCTCAAATCTTGTCCGTACCCAATGGACTTTTTAATGCTTCAAGTTCCTCTTTTGAAGTACTGATATTCTATGGATATACAATAGTTCCAATTGCTTTTAATATTCCAGTTCCCTTCTTTTTATGACAATTAAATCAATGAGGTGAATAGTGTCACGCGATTGCTACCTCCTGCACGCAATTCTCTAACTGCATCGGTATTGACTTGCGTTCAAATCCTGACAAAAAGGTCATCGCGGGAGATACTGGTAGTCCTATTAAGGGTGAGAGAATTGATGTCTTCATGGAAAATGAACAAGACGCACTAAATTGGGGACGTAAAACGGTTACAATTAAAATTCTGGATTGATAAACTTGGAATAACTAGTAGTTAGAAGTTTGACTGAAATAGTAAAAAAAAGAATGCAACTCAGCTTGTGCGTAACATGGCTGTGTTTTTTTTGCGTAGAGTTATTCTAGCAAGTGATTTAAATCTGTAAAATAGTAGTATCTTTAGTAAATGACTACAAGTTTCAGAGTATTTGATTTATTTTGAGTGTGCGGTTATAGTGGTGTTAGTGTTCTGAATTTTTAAATATATATAGACAAACAATTTAAAGGGGGAGGAAATGAGATGGTAAATGTTGTAGCGGAAAATAAGTATTTGAACTATCCACAACAGCCTCATGGTGGCAAATTAGTGGATAAGGTTGTGACGGGAACAGAGCGGGAAGAGGAGCTGGTCAGGGCCAAGCAGTTACCAACGATTATGGTAGACATGGAGGCTTCCATAACGCTTGAAATGATTGCCACAGGGGTGTTATCTCCCAATGAAGGCTTTATGAACGAAGCTGATTATAATTCTGTTCTTTCCAAAGGGCGATTAACAAGTGGCGTAATATGGCCGGCGCCGCTAAGCTTTGCTCCAATAGGTAATAGGAACAAGGAAATCGTCAAGTCCTTAAAAGTTGGAGATGAGATCACACTTGCCGATGAAAACAATGAACCTGTCGCTATTATGAAAATAGAAGATGTTTTTCAGTATGATAAGGAACGACGTGCATCTGCCCTTTTTGGTACAACCGATCGTAATCATCCAGGGGTAGATGCAATTTATAGAAGAATGGGGGATGTCTCTTTAGGTGGACCTATTCGGTTATTACGGCGAATGGATTGGGGACCATTTGAGAAACTTCGACTGGAACCAAAAGATACGTGGCGTATATTTTATGAGGAGAAGAAGTTTCGTACTGCGGCAGGTTTTATAACAGGGGCCAATCCCTTGCATAGAGGTCATGAGTATATTCATAAGAACGCTTTAGAAGAATTGGATTGCTTACTTCTTCAACCTTTAGTTGAGATGGCCAAACGTGAGTATACACGTCATGAATACCGTATGTTGTCTTATCGAAGCGTTTTAGATACGTATTATCCAAAAGGTCGCTCCATTCTTGCACCTTTGCGAGTGACGTATATTTTTGCAGGGCCGCGTGAGACTGTTTTACATGCCTTAATTATGAAGAATTATGGATGTACGCATGCGCTCATCGGGCGAGATCACGCGGGAATTGGTGATTATTATGATAAGTACGCGAGTCATAGTATATTTGACGAGTTTAAACCGGAAGAGTTAGGGATCGAGGTTCGGCTGTATCATGAAGTCTTTTACTGCACACGTTGTGATAGTCCTGCTACAGGGCAGTCCTGTCCACATGATGAACAGTATCGGATCAATATTTCTGGTACGGGTATACGAGAAATGCTTCGTCATGGGATTATGCCACCGAAGGAAATTGTACGTCCTGAATCAGCTCGTATTGCGATGCAGGGGGTTCAGCCAAAAGGGCTTGATGAGTTTGAAAGATCCATTTCACCGGTTGGCAAAACACTTAATAGCATATTCCCTTTCTATTTAACAAGAACAAGGCTCGGTGGACGAAAACGCAATACACCTTTGACAGTGGAGCAACTCACTAACCTTGATTTGGAAGCGGCGAACTTGGATGTCCGCACCAATGCAGACCAAATTTATCGGGACATTTTTGATGAGTTTAGTTGCGTCGGTGATGTCAATCGAGGTTTGCAACCGGAGTGGATTGCAGATGCCCGGGAGTCAATGCGCGTTCAACAAGAAATGGTCATTCAGGACTTGGAGGAGAAAGTGTCGCTAGCTCCAACTACCGCTTCCGATGAATTCTTGTATCAGGATAAGGAAGAATCCCAACGTGAACTTGATGTCGCTAAAAAGATTCTTGCGGACATTCCGAGAGTGCTGAGTGAAGATTATTTACAAGAAAGAACTTGGAATGTTCTACCTTATAATCGCTATCGTGGAAGCGATGAACCAAAAGAAGCGGATAAGGAAAAGTAAATTGTACTTCTATAAAATATGAAATTATAAAGCGTATCAAAACATATAGTGCGGTTTTCTTAGTTTTTTCGTATAATTAATCGAATATGTGGGTGATTCGTCTTTGTGTCTGAGACCACTCGTGTTGTGCATCATCTTGCTAATGTACAACACGTTTGGTCTGACACAAGTACCTCTTTTTAAAGGAATGAAAGTCTGTCAGTCTTGTTAAATCTATAGTCAACCGTATTAATTATTTTCAATTCACAGGGGCACTTAACGGAAGAGTGATTTCTACAGTCGTCCCATAACCCTCTTTACTCTTGAATTGAATAGATCCATGATGGTTTTCAATAATTTTATAACTAACCATAAGGCCTAGACCCGTTCCTTTTTCCTTAAGTGAATAGAATGGTTCTCCAAGCTTATTGAGACGTTCTGTTGGTATTCCGATACCAGTATCAGTAAGTATGATTTTGACGACTTGTCCTTCTTCGACCACTGTCCCTATTGTTATTTCTCCGCCGTTTGGCATTGCATCTATCGAATTTCTTATTAAATTAATGAGCACTTGTTGAATTTGCTTCGGTTCACAATGAATGAATTGATCTTTATCATTAAGATTCATATTGAATGAAATATTATGAAGTATTGCCTCTTTTTCCATCAATGAAATGGTTCGGTTTATTTCATTATAAATGGAGGTAGTTGTAAAACCTGTTCCGTTACTCGGTTTTGCAAGTTGAAGAAATTCTTCTATAATCATTTCAATTTTAATAAGCTCTTCTGTCATAATCGGACCAAACGTATCTTCCGGCCCCATTGGAAATAATTGAATGAATCCTTTTATAGTTGTTAATGGATTTCTAACTTGATGAGCAAAGCTGGCAGATAATTGTCCAACTATGTTAAGCATGTCCCACTTTCTAAGAAGCTCCTCTTGCATTTTTAGTTTAGAAATATCCTGAGTAATTGAAACATATCTTACAACTTCTCCCGCCCCATCAATAACAGGGGTAATCTTTGTTCGAATCCAGCAAACTTTTTCATCCTTATTTAGCACGCGATACTCAATTTCGGTCCTTTCTTTAGATAACTCCTCAAAAAAACGAAACAATTCAATTTTATCATCTGGATGACATGTTGAAACAAACAGTGCGGGATCTTTCATTAAGTCTAAAACGGAGATACCGACAAGTTGTTCTATTCCAGGGCTTACGTAAAGGTACATTCCCTTTCTAACATCATACTGGCAAACTCCGAATTCCAAATTTCTCGTAATATCTTTTATTAATACTTCCTGTTGCAAAATATTTGCCAACTGCTTTTCAACAAACGATTTCATTTCTAGCGTTTCCTCAAGCTTTCTCGAAAGTGCAAAAACGCCTTGAACCATTCCAACGCTGTCATAATACGGCAATAAAACGATGTTAACAGGAAGCATTAGTCCGTTTTTCGTTATTCGTACTGTGTTCAAACGAACAACTTTTTCGCCCTTAATGAGTCGTTCCTTAATTTCTATAAGTTCGTACATAAGAAAATCAGGAACCATTGAGGCTTTCTTCTCTTCTAGCTCTTCACGTGTCCATCCAAAGAGTTCAATATAAGCGTCATTAACGCCAATAACAGTCCCGTCAAAACCAGTATTGATGGCAGCTTTATCTGTAATGTCAAATACCGTAAGTTCTTTATCAATTAACGAGCGTTCAACAGATGTATAGGCGAACGTTTCTACAATCGGTATGGCATGTATAAGCACTTCATTCTGATTAATCCACCTGCATACATTTACATAAAACGGCATGTCATCCCTTTTACTAGTAGTGAACCTGAAAGTAAACGGAATCAAATTTCCATCACAGCATTCAAGAATTCGCTCAATGAATAACACCCGATCATGCTCATGAATAAATTCATACATAGATGTACCAATTATAGAAGGGATCTTTTCCACCGAAAGAGTACAAAAATCTTTATTCGCATTTAAAATTGCTCCACTTTTAGTCAAACTAAAAATAATTTTTTCAACATATGCATTTCTGGTATTCAGCCCCATATCTTCATGCAATACATAAGAATTCGGCATCTATATCCCTCCCTTTTCGTAGTGAATTATATTCTAACTGTTATTTTAACATTTTTTTCTGTAGGTGTCATAATTATCAGAGAATAGTAGCTGGATTTTAAGTGTTTTTTTTATAACTAAAGAATGCCCAATCGCGGTCACATGATCGTCGTTTCTGTCACAAGATATCCACCTACTAACAGTCAATTACAGTTAAAATGGGTCTACGACTTGAAAATAGTATTAATGTACCTTGGTTGTATAATTTACTCAAAGCGGAGCTTGGGAAAAGATGTTGTATAGAAGGTGGAAATTAATATTTCTTACCTATTCATTTTATATTATTTACGCAACGATATGGGTTGGTGTTCCACTCATGATAGCCCATTGAGTGGTAATTAAGAAAAATAACGAACATTATATTCTAATAGCCGAACGTTGGGCGCCTGGGTTTCGGTCGGTGTTGTAACTGGAACCATGAATGGACTGCGGCTTTCATTACTTTGGTCAAATTTTATGAAACTGGCAGGGAGGACTGGAGCACTACCCCTGTTTTTTGAAGTATTTTCTTTCTTCTTTGATAAAGAGTATGTAATAGAAAACAGGGAAAAGGAGTAAGATGAATGCTACATGACATTCTAATCTTTGTAGCTCCATGTACCATAATCTTCACAGCAATAGTATGTGCATTCTGGACTTCACCAAAAGATGGATTTGTTTCAAAAGAAAAATAAATTGAAACTTTTAGTAGTAGAGGATTCTTGCGTCTTCCACTGATATAAGTAGCTTTCTGGCGGTAATTCCAAACAAATATCCTTAAGTTATATAACGAGGAGGTAGCGGTCTTACTGCCAGTGTATATACTTTGGATACTTCGCTAAATTAGCTTGTTTTTCGGGAGGTGTAGAGTGATGGTAGGACTTAAGGAATTAGCATTAGAACAGAAAAGAAAGCTGGTTCTCTTGGTCATTTTTGCTGTCACAACAGGTGTAGCAATTATTGGACAGGGTTATTTATTAGTCGCAATTGTGGATCGTATCTTTATAAAAGATGCATCATTCTCTGATGTTGTACCGCTGTTGATAGGATTGTTCTTCGCGTTTTCCGCAAGAACAATCCTTCAGTATCTTAGTGGGAGAACTGGAGTGAAAATGGCTTCACAGGTTAAAGGGAATCTTCGGAAAAACCTTTTGAATAAGTTTTCTGGAAATACGTTGCAATCATCACTTCAAGGACAGTCTGGTAAAAAAGTAAGTGTAATGATGGATACTGTGGATGAAGTTGACAGTTATTTTAGCGGTTATATCCCACAAGTAATTCAAGCTACTATCATTCCACTCATCATTCTAGTGGTTATCTTGACACAACATATATCCACAGGAGTGATTATTATAATCACTGCACCCTTTATTCCGGTTTTCATGATAATTATTGGTATCAAAACAAAAGACAAAACCGAAGACCAATTGGATAAAATGGCTGCTTTTTCAGGAGGGTTCCTCGATACGTTACAGGGATTGACAACTCTTAAATTGCTTGGTCGTTCCAAAGAACAAAAAGAAACGATACGAAAAAGCAGTCTTGATTTTCGTGATGCGACGATGGAAGTACTTAAAATTGCTTTCCAAAATTCCTTAGTATTAGAATTCATATCGATGCTAAGTATGGGGATCATAGCCCTAGAACTTGCCCTTAGTTTAATTGTGTTTCAGAATATCACGTTTTTTACCGCGTTTTTCATGTTGGTATTGGCTCCAGAGTTTTTCATGAAATTAAAAGACTTAGGTAGTGCTTTTCATACGGGTAGGGGAAGTATGGGGGCGGCTAAAAAGCTAGCAGATGAACTAAGTGACACAGAGAAACCTGTTTTATGGGGAGTAGAAAGCTTGGAAAGAGAAGTACCACTAGCAATTGAACTGCGTGGTGCGGGATTTACTTATGGAGAAGATGCATTTACATTAAAAAACATTCAACTAGAAATTGTTCCAAATGAACAAGTAGCGATTGTCGGTAAAACTGGCGCGGGGAAATCAACCCTTTTAAATGTAATTGCCGGACTTGTTTCGGTCTCAGAGGGAGAAATGCTTATCAATGGGAAACCAAGGTCAAACTTTCAAGAGAAAGATTGGTTTGATCGATTAAGTTATATTTCACAAAACCCTTATTTATTTTCAGGAACAATTGCGGAAAATATTGCGATTGGCGGACGTATGGATGCTACTCGAGGGGAGATCGTACAAGCTGCTGAAAAGGCTGGAATTTCCGAGTTGGTCGATTCACTTAAACATGGCTATGATACAGCTATTGGTGAAGGAGGAAGAGACCTTTCAGGTGGAGAAAAACAACGAATAGCCATCGCTAGAGCATTCTTAAAAAGTCCATCTGTTATTCTGTTTGACGAGCCGACAACTGGACTCGATCTTCGGACGGAGAAAATCTTGCAAGCATCTATTAAGGAACTGTCTAAAGCTTCAGCGGTCATTACAGTTGCTCATAGGCTTCATACGATTAAAAATGCCGACAAGATTATTTTCTTGGACAACGGAGAACTCTTAGCAACTGGCACACATGAGGAACTGCTGGAATCGGTGGAAGTGTATCGTGACATGGTGTCTGTTCAACAAGGAGGGATTGCAAAATGAAGGACTTAGGATTTGTTACCAAGATATTATTCGTAGAAAAAAAGGATATTTTCTATTCTATTATCTGCGGATTTATATCTGGGATAACAGCTGTTAGTTTATTTGCATCCAGTGGGTATTTGATCTCCAAGGCGGCTTTAACACCTTCAATTTATACCTTAATGATTATCGTTGCATCGGTTAAAATTTTAGGAATTATATCAGCATTAAGTCGTTACGGAGAACGTTATTTTTCTCACCGAGGGACATTTACGATGTTAAGTAATATGCGTGTTTCCTTTTACGAGCAGTTAGAACCATTAGCACCAACGATATTCCGGAAATATCGAAGCGGAGATCTTCTTGCTAGAGTAGTGGGTGATGTAGAGGCATTACAAAATTTCTTTTTGCGCGTTTTTTACCCACCGGTTGTTTTACTATTAGTATTTTTATGTACAATCTTTTTTACAGCATTGTTTTCAATAGAAGTAGCATTGGTCGTATTCGTCGGTCTGATAGTAACTACCTTTGTTGTTCCATCAATCTTTGCTTTAACGCAGCGAAAAGTGGATCGACTGGTGAGACAGAGACGCGGAGAATTGTCTACCAAAGTGACAGAATTTATTTATGGCTTTCGTGATTTAAAAATACACCAACAACTAGAAGAAAAAGAAGGCGAACTGCATCAATCTGTACATGCCTACTTAGATGAACAAGAACGTGAAAGTATTCATAATTTGTTCAGCCAGGCTGCTAACAAGTTTCTATCGCTTCTCATATCATTGCTTGTTCTAGGTGTTGGCGCTTATTTAGTGGCAGATGGTCAACTGGATGGGATTTACCTTGCGATGTTTGTCATGGTTTCATTGACAGTTTTTGAAAATACAACTTCTATGGCAGCTTTCCCAAGCTATTTAGAAGAGAGTCGGCAAGCTGCGTCAAGGCTTACCGCAGTCGTTGGTAAAGATTTTGTACAAGAGAAACCACAAGAAAGTTTTGAAAAACGTACTATACAGGGCGTTCCTTCAATTGAAATGAAGGATGTAACTTTTGCTTTTCCAGATGAAACACGTAATACGTTAACAAATGTAACGACAGCGTTTCCAGCGGGTTCAAAAACAGCTATAGTCGGTCCGAGTGGTTCTGGGAAATCGACGTTGTTGCAGTTGTTATTAAAATTTTATAGTGTAAACCAAGGTCAGATTCGTTTTAACAATGATTCGATTGATCAGTTAACACAGGAGTGTATTTGGGAGAATACAAATGTGGTATTGCAAGAAAATCATTTTTTCTATGGAACCATTCGAGATAACTTACTGCTTGCTAGTGATGGATTAAGTGATACAGAAATGGAAGAGATGTTGAAACAAGTGAAGCTTGGACACTTTTCCTTAGATGATAAAGTCTTAGAAAAAGGGGAGAATCTTTCAGGTGGAGAAAAACAGCGTCTAGCTATTTCCCGAGCTCTGCTCAGAAATTCGCCTCTATGGCTATTAGATGAGCCAACGTCATCCATTGATGCATTGACTGAGGCACATATTATGGGCTATTTATTTGAAAAAGCAAAAGTGGATACTGTTATTGTCGTTAGCCATCGCTTAACAGGATTAGAAGAGATGGATCAAATCATTGTGATGGACGATGGAACCATTGTTGAGTCTGGAACATTGGAAGAATTGATGGATAAAAAAGGGTACTTCTATGAAATGAAACAAATTGAACAGAGCGTGTTTCTTATAAACTAAAACTTGGCGTAATGGAATCTCCATAGTGTTTGGTACCAGTGTGCGGAACTACTCTTATACAATGCAATTGTATAAGAGTACAAAACTGATCAATATCTATGTGGTTTTTTATTCTTTTTTTATTACTACTCGACTATGTGAATTTTTCGTCCTTGTGTCTGGCGCAGGCAGTCCTTTTTAGGAAACAAGTAGGGCAGTTAAAAAAATATCCCAAGTAAAAGAACTCGGGATATCATCTAATTCATACATTTCATGTCTTTGACGACCATGGTGTGCCTAAGCGAGGCAACACCCAACGATCTAGCCCATACCAACCAGCAACTTTCCAGGCCAAAATTAAGAATACTGCAATTATAAACATAACGGGATTTGTACTCACGGTACCTGCCAATAAGAAGGACATATTCATAAGTGCACCAAAGAAAGCCGCAATTCCTGTTAAGAGTCCAAAGATTAAGCCAAGCCCAATTAACACTTCACCCCAAGCGACCATATACGAAAATGGTGTTGCGTTTGGAATCACGATGCTCTCTAGGAACCAAGCATACCACCCTGCGACGTCCCCCGATTCAGATTTGGCAAGGGCACCACCCATAAATCCTTCAATTGCAACACCAGCATTAGCACCTGTCCATACGTCAGAAGTAACTTTTCCAATGCCGGCCATCAGCCAAGAGTAACCAAGGTATAATCTTAAAACTAACCATATCCATGCAGATATCGTGTTAGAAAATAACCATCTTGAAAGCGGATTTTCTTCGATAATAACATTCTTTCCAAACTGAGAATTCTGCAATTTAACCATGTCATCACCTCATAATTTTATGTCGTTATTCATTGTTACTATGCATAAATGATGGGATAAAAGTATTAAGTTCTATTTTTAGTATAGCACGTGTGACAAGTTTATCCAGTTTAGTTGTCAGATACGCTATTATGTTAAATAGATAGTTGGCAAATAAAAAATAGATTGTTCGAACTTTCATATTTAATTGACACACAACATTATAGGTGTTTTGAATCAAATGACCCAAAAATATCCTGACTGTCTATATTGAAATTGAGTGCAACTAAACAATTTTCGCCAAAGAATCTCTTAATCTGGAGATCCTTTGGCTTTTCTTATTTTAGAAATGTTCGCCCAGAATAGTAGTTTCGCCTTTTTTTTCGATCCACATTTGGATTTGGTCTGTCAATCAGTCATTTTTACTATTGTGCAAAGTAGTAACGTACTCAGTTACTCATTCTGAAGTTACCAGTGCTTCCACAGGCGTCCCTGAGATTTCCTTTTCTTTTCGCTTTAGAGATTTCTGCATATTGACACTGGTTTCTTTTTAACGTTTTTGCTTGGGCATGATACAACGTCCAATCCCTATTAATAACCACTTGTAGCTAGCATTTTTTTGAATACGCATGAAAACGGATCTTAAGTCACGGAATTAGAATAGATACCTCGAAGTACCTACTATATAAGTCATGATTTCATAGACTTATACGGTATAAGTAGGTGTGATTAAGAACCAAATAATCTGGAGGGACAATATATAGAGGGATAATAGTCTTGTGGAAAATTTATGTCATATTAGATGTCTTTGACAAAGGGGAGATTAGAATGCTATTTATAGTATCAATGGATAAATACCATATCATTCTTTATTAACAATATAATGGAGAATTGACATGAGTTAATTATGGATAGTTATTACTAGATTGATAATAGATTTAATGATGTTCCATAATGCGCTACAAGGCAAGATTAGTAGAAAAATTTTTACAACCTTATATTAGAATTAATCAGTGTCTTTGATGCGAGTAACCGATAAGTCATTGGGGGGTAAATGTGAGGTGAATAAAAAAGGTAGGGGGAATGAGGATTGCTTGGCTATTACTATGCATTATTGAGTAAGAAGGAAGGGGAGGTTGCACGTCTGAATGCGTGTCAATCCTCACTAAGCGAAAAACAGCAGCAATTCACTATGAATGAACATAAATGTTTGGAACCAGAACTTTCGCCCACGACTTGGCATGGTAGACATGCTACTGATTTTCAAGCTATTCGTGAAGGGGGAATTCACACAGCTTTTTTGGAGATTGCAGGTGCCCAGTTCGCAAACGTATATAGTGCAATTGCAGCAAAAATTGCTTCACTTCAAGCAGAAATTGCCTCCATTCAACAGACTATCGAGCGTCTATTGGCCGAGGAAGCGGCAAGGGAAAAAGAAGAAGTGAAAACTTCCAACTAACAACGGGGGAGATAACTATCATGTCGACCGAAGTGAAGATAGACTATGGAGAAGTTGAAAACCAATTAAGGGAAATGAATAGCAAAACGGAGTCACTTATTCCAAGAGCTGAACCACCGATTACGGGAAATACGATGGATGTCGTGACTAAACAGACGAAGTTGTCGATTCAACTGGAACAGCTTTTGATGAGCTATCAAACTGTATTAATGGAGAATAGTAAAACAACGACTAGCTCCGTTGAATTCATGCGTGAATCAGACGAAAAAATAGCGACTGTCGTGCATAGTACATTATCGGGACCGAAGCAGGCGATGTTATAATGAAAGTAGTAGATGTCAGCCCTTTCCACGATGGCTTGCGGCGGAATAATACCATGCTAAATCGTTTGGAAAATGAAATGAAAGCAATCGAGACCGCAGTCGAAGGACTCGTTGCGATGGAAGACTCATTGAAAGGGCAAGGTGGTGACGCAATCCGTGCATTTTATGCGGAGTGCCACCTGCCGTTCTTACAGTTTTTCATGACATTCAAAAGCATTTACGTAAATGTCCTCACCCAAATGGATTCTGCACTTGATGCATTGGAGCCGGATGCGAACGGGTTCATCCGTGAAACATTCCTTGAAGGAGAAGTTGAAGCCGGACTTACAGAAATTTCACAACTGACAAGCAGTCTCACCGACGAAGCGAACGACATTATGAATCAGGTCGCCGATATCGTTGCCCTTCCACATTTGAATGATAGTGATGTGCAGGAAGGGGTTCGGGATGCACGGAGGAAACGGGATCATACGATTGCCGATTTGTATGAATTTGATGCGAACCAGATGAGGGCTTTGATGACTATAGAGAATGACCTTTCCATCATGGAGACATGGCTTGCAGATATCGAAAGTCTCTTCAAGGGTGGGCTCACCGGCGTCCATTTTGAGTCTAAACAGTGGGCGGCAATTACACTGAACAGCGGATTGCAAACAGCCATCGATCAACAGACCTCTGCGGTTGCGGGGGGCCTAGGAAACAGTGACCAGGATAATTTGATCGGTACGGAAATCAAAGCAGGAGCCTTCCAGGCACTTGAAAGTAAAAGAGCCGAGACAATCGAGCGTGGAGCTTATGGAAGCTACAACCTGTTAAAATTCCACATCTATGAAAATGGCCTGATTATTAAGGAATACCAACTTGGGACAAGAAAGCCGATTCAATACGAAGTGGTTAAAGAAGTGGAAAAAGAATTCGATGACGGTGGTGTTCGTGAGCTCGACAACTATTTTGAAGGGACGAAGCTAGCATTTGTGGATTACATCCATCCGAGGGCAATCGTCCAAAAAGGCTTCAAAAAAATGGCGCTCGCTATAGTTCCCGGGGCCAAACCATCCAAATATAAAGGGAATCTTCCTGTAAAGAAGACTCACGCAGTTGAAAATAAGTCTAAGGGTGCGGGAGAAGTTAGTAAGAGTACTAGTGGTAATAGGAAGCATTTGAGTGATGTGAAAATTCCATCAGTAAGAAATAATGAGTTCAATAAATGGTTTGATAATCTATCAGCAAAAAAAATTGATGAAATGTGGAATAATCCTCAGTTGAGAAGTAAAATAGAAGATAGGATTAGACGTCCAGGAGGATACCATGAATGGCATCTTGTAGCAAGAACTCCTAAATTTAAGCAGTGGGGAATTAGTATGGATGACATTAAAGATATGAGGTCTTTGACCAAAGACGTTGAATTTGTAAATCCACCTGGTCGTCATGGAAGCAGAGGTTCGACAAAAGCACATAATGAGATGTTAAAGATTATTGATTCTGCTTCTGACTATGAAAGTTTTGTTAAAGGGCTTAATGAGTGGGCTGAAAATAGAATGAAAAATGGCATTATGGATTTACCAGAAGGTTTGAGGAGGTAAAAAATGAAAAACGATGTTTCTTTATGGTTAGGGCGCTTTAGTGATTTTGATGAACTCGAAACGTACACTGAAATAAAATATAATGTAGATGGAGATAGTATTCCCTCTATTTTTGAGAAAGATTTTAAATTAGGCTATTATGATAGGGACTTAGTTGAAAAAGATTGGATTACTGACGCTGAAGATGACATAGAAAAGCTATTAGTAGATTTTTCATATGATAATCAATTAATACAACAGTACATTAACATTAAGTTAAAGTCTAAATACAATACTATCATTTTAATTTATAATTATGATTATAATAAAGAAGGTAAAATTGTTAAATTAGTAGATAATAATACCTATAATTTGGACTTTATTGGTACGGCAGAATATATAGATTAATGCGAATGAAGTATGTTTGCAGTAGAATGAAAAGAATAGGCTGAAAAAAAGTATATACTCTATGATGGTTGTACCATCATAGAGTATGTATGAAAGAAATGGAAGCTTATGCCTTTGCCATTGAAAGAGGACAAATAAAAATTGCAGAATACTTAAAGCAAAAGATGGATAAAAAAGAATGAAAAAGTGTTACAGAGAATAAGCGGATAAATCACGAAATTTAACAGGCTCATTGTTTTAAAGATAGAATATTAATGATTTATTTTATATAGCTAATTATTAAGCATTTGATTGCAATGAGGCAACAAGTGCTTTTTTTGTGCAAGAATTTTGGTACAAGAAAGCCGATTCAATACGAAGTGGTTAAAGAAGTGGAAGAAGAATTCGATTACGGTGGTGTCCGCGAGCTCGACTATTTTGGAGGCACGAACCTAGCATTTGTGGATTATATCCAGCCAAGGGAAATCGTCCAAAAAGGCTTTTTAAAAAATGGTGCTCGCTATAGTTCCCGGAGTCAAACCTTCCAAATATAAAAGGAATCTTCCTGTAAAGAAGACTCCCACAGTTGAAAATACGCCTAAGGGTACGGATGAAGTTAGTAAGGAAATTTCTGATATCCCTCATGTGAAAGAAACAAAAAATGTTATAGCAGTGAGGATAAAAGGACTAGATTTAAATGAGCATCCAACTACGACAAAACAAATGAGTTCTAAGAAAGTGAAAGAGTTAAGAGATAAAATTGATATTAGAACTATTACAAAACAAGAGTATGCAGACTACATTTGGAATAAAAAGTTTGCTAAAAGGGATAAAGGAGTTAAAGAATTTTGGTATCAAGAACAACAACGATTATTAAATAATGAACCACTTTCTCGAGATTGGTCTCAAGAACAGTTAAAAGATATTCTTGCGGGTAAAACTCCTAAATTTGATGGTAAACCAACTGCAGGGCATCATAGTTATAGTGCTTCGAAATATCCACATCCGATAAAGGAGAAATAATCTATTCGGTAAATTTTAATGAACATTTAAAAGGATGGCATGGTGGGAATTGGAGGAAAAGTAATTCGGGTGAACCTATAATACCAATTAAAGACTTTTAGGGAGGTGAAATTTTATGGTAAAGATGAAATTGAAAATTGATAATGATTCCAATAAATTAAAGTATGTATCTATTATCAGACAGAATAATAGGGCGAGTACTCAAGATATTAAAGAAAATATAGAAGATAGTAAAGTAGTGCTAGAATGTGATTATTTTGATACGGATGAATTAAAAGATTTTAAGAAAACAATGGAAGCTGTAATAAGTAAGGGGGCTACAATACATTTGTTTCAAGATGATAGAGAGGTTCAAATTGATTATATTAGTAACCTTATTAGTTCATATGAACAAATTGCTGAAGACAGAGAAAAGCTAGATGATAGAATTTCAGGTGATAATTAAGATAGAGTAGAGTATTAAAACGTTCAGTCTCAACAAAGTTCAACTGAAATTGAATTGATTCCAACAGATTTGCATGGGAATGTAGCACATATTGGTTCAGCATCAGATTTAAGAGGAGGAAAATAAAATTGGATAAAGGATTAAAAAGTTTATTAAATGAGATAATTGATACGGAAATGGTAGTTTCAAAAAAAGAAAATGCAAATAAATCGATTGTTACAATAGAGCGTATTTATGGTGTGAAATTACCATTGGAATATAAAGAGTTTTTACTTGAATATGGAGGATGTTTTTTAAAAGAGGATAGAATGTATCAGCCAATTGAAATTGCCCCAGTAATTCATAAGGATGGTTTTGACTCGATAGGCGGCTTTTATGGCATTACAAATGATACCTATGATATTGAAGTGGTAATTCAAACTTATTTAGAAATTTTAGGGACTGATATAATGCCTATTGCAGACGCAGACGGGGGAGATTTAATATGTTTAGGATTAAAAGATAATTATAGAGGTAAAATTTATTATTGGTATCATGAAGGAGAAAAGGTAGACGAAGATGGTAAAGAATATTTTTATCTTATAGCAAACTCTTTTGAAGAATTTATTTTAAAATTTACACCTCACAAAAGAGAAACAAATGTCAATTTAGATGATATCGAATTATTTTTAGATGAAGATTTATTCAAAGATTAAATAGTTTCGCCCAAAAAAAAATAACCCAAAGTAATCATTACCTCTTCTGGAGTTTAAAGTGATTTATGAAGTATCTATATATTTAAATACTCTATTAACGAGGTTGATTACCAGCTTTTTTGGTTAGTAACCTTGTTTTTTATTTACTTTTTATATTGATAGTGCTGTGCAGGAAGGAATTCGGCATCATACGATTGCCAATTTTTATGAATTTGATGCGAACCAGACGAGGACTTTAATAGCGATAGAGAATGACCTTTCCAACATGGAGACATGGTTTGCAGATATCGAAAGTCTCTTCAATGAAGGGCTCACCGGCGTCCATTTTGAGTCTAAACAGTGGGCGGCAATTACACTGAACAGCGGATTGCAAACAGCCATCGATCAACAGGCCACAGCGGTTGCGGGGGGCCTAGGGAATAGTGATCAGGATAATCTGATCGGCACGGAAATCAAAGCAGGAGCCTTCCAGGCACTTGAAAGTAAAAGAACCGAGACAATCGAGCGTGGGGCTTATGGAAGCTACAACCTGTTAAAATTCCACATCTATGAAAATGGCCTGATTATTAAGGAATACCAACTTGGGACAAGAAAGCAGATTCAATACGAAGTGGTTAAAGAAGTGGAAGAAGAATTCGATGACGGTGGTGTTCGTGAGCTCGACAACTATTTTGAAGGTACGAAGCTAGCATTTGTGGATTATATCCATCCGAGGGCAATCATCCAAAAAGGCTTCAAAAAAATGGCGCTGGCTATCATCCCTGGAGTTAAGCCATCCAAGTATAAAGGGAATCTTTCCGTTAAGAAGACTTCTGCAGTTGAAAATAAGTCTAAGGGTACTGGTGAAAATGTACAGGATAAAATTAATTACCCTAGCAAACCACATACTAATAAAACACCTGGACATTGGGAAGCAATGATAGATAAAGCTGATGAATTGGCCAAGAAGGATGATGTAAGTAAAATTTATTTAAACAAAGGTCTATCAAACGAAATACCAGGAATTAAACCAAATCGAAGACCTGATATAATGGTTGTTAGGAAAGATCGAAAAATTGATCAATATGAGGTTCCAAGTAAAACAGATAATGTGGAAGACTTAATTGAGAGAATGGAAGATAATCAAAGACTCTTGATAGATAGAGCTGGAGACATATTCATTTTACCGCCAAAAAAGTAAAAAGAGATGAGGTTTAGTGATGGAAGAGAGATTAACAACATCAATTGTATTATATGGTGAGATTGATTCCTTTGATTCTGAAAAGTGGTTAGATTTTTATAAATATGTTATAAATTTTATTAATTCACTTAATTTCGAGCCGAATTATATGGCCGTTTCTGGGGTGTCAATTAAAAGTAGCAAGATAACTTCACTAAAAAGAATTGAAAGGAAATTTTGTGAATCAGTGGAAAAAGGTGAAGAAATTTCATCTGTGTCTATATATAGTCTTCCAGAAGATTATGAAATAGCTGCTTTTGATTATAACGTATATATGTGTAGGACTAATAGGTTGAAATATTCACATATAATAATTACGTTACCCAATGAAATATTTGACAAAGTTGATTATAAAGGGGTAATTGAAGAATTGAAAAAAAATATAGAATTCGAAAATGGTGAAGTGTTTAAGTTGTTAAATTTGGAGAGTCCCCACCTATATGCCTCCAAAGCAAACGATCCATCTTCATTTAAGACCTTAGATGTCATTTTAAAATTCTAAACATAATTTTACCTTGATTGGCTTATTACCTTTCAAGACTTTTTTCTTGATCCCACGATTTATGGTTGTAATATATTGATTTTGAAGTAACTGCTCATGATGTTAAACTGACAAACCTTCTTTATCTTGGATTGTCGGCAAACAACAAGAATAGGGTGTATGTAAATATAGCTAATAGGGGTCATAAATATGAATAGCAGGAAAGGATGAGAATTACTAGTATATTTGATGCGGTTTGAGCGCACTAATCCACGGACGGGAATATCGTCGATTTTGAATCCCCTCTTGAGCGCCAAAACAATTCCATTTAAATTATTTACTGCCTGTATCATTTGCTGTACGAATCGGAAGTCAGGTTCTAAACGAGATAACTTCTGATAGTGTAATTATGAAAAAATGAACTGGAAGTACTTACAAAGCTTTTCATAGAAAATGATGTAGACTTTACTGATCTTCATCAGAAATTCAATAATATAAAATGCCTTGGAACCTATCAAAGACAAGATACAGATTTATGTATTTGATAGGTTCCTTTTTAATATATACTGATGGCGCTATGAAAGTAGTGAATATCAGTCCTTTCCACGATGGCTTGCGGCGGAATAATACCATGCTGAATCGATTGGAAAATGAAATGAATGCAATCGAGACCGCAGTCGAAGGACTCGTTGCGATGGAAGACTCATTGAAAGGACAAGGAGGAGATGCAATCCGTGCATTTTATGCGGAGTGCCACCTGCCGTTCTTACAGTTTTTCATGACATTCAAAAGCAATTACGTAAATGTCCTCACCCAAATGGATTCCGCACTCGATGCATTGGAGCCAGATATGAACGGGTTCATCCGTGAAACATTCCTTGAAGGAGAAGTTGAAGCCGGACTTACAGAAATTTCACAAATGACAAGCAGTCTCACCGACGAAGCCAACGACATTATGAATCAGGTCGCCGATATCGTTGCCCTTCCACATCTGAATGATAGTGATGTCCAGGAGGGGGTTCGGGATGTGCGGAGGAAACGGGATCGAACGATTGCCGATTTGTATGAATTTGATGCGAACCAGACGAGGGCTTTAATAGCGATAGAGAATGATCTGAAGACAATGGAAAAATGGCTTTCTGATATTGAAGGATTGTTCACTGACGGTGTGACGGCCATCGACTTCCCGATGGATAAATGGGCAGCATTGTCGGCGAAAAATACACTTCAGACAGATTTAGCACAACGGACAGCCGGGATGGACGGCGTAAATGGGGGACAAGGATCCGGTGATGAACTTGGCAATCTAGTAGGGGCGAATACGTCTGAAGATGAGCAGTTGAAGGCACTCTATGCCGCAATGGAAAAAGAACAACATGTGGGTAATCCTGTGAATGACTACGCAATCGATCCGAATACGGGCGAATACATCATGATGAACCAAGGACTCGTTCGTGTTTCAAAGGATTACGGACCCAAAGAACTGAGCCTCATTGATAAAGCCGGGTTGGGAGTAGCTAACTTCTTAATCCTGGATGACTTAAAAACAATCACGGATCCCGATAGTTCCTACATGGCCAAGGGACTGTCCATGGCCTCGATTACCCCTTTTGGGCCAGCGATAAAAGCGGGTAACGCGGGTATTAGACTTGTTAGGAAGTCTTCAATTGTGAAGTGGATAAGTCCTAAGAAAGTTGAGGGGGATATTGGAAAGGCTACGGGAAAAGGTAGTTCTGGTGGAAGTAAAAAAACAAATGTGGATGACTTTGATACGAAAACAGCTACAAATAAACAAAAAGGTAATAATGGAAGTGATGTACCACCTGCTTTTAAGCAAACTGAATTTGCTAGTTCATATGAAGCAAGAATTAATCAAACACCTGCGAAAACAAATCCAAATGCCCAATTTGAAGGGACGAGGGGTGAATCACTAGCCTCCCTTAAGCCATCGACTGACCCAAAATTAAAAAAATTTTAGATGAGGCCGGTATTGATGGTATACAATATAAAAATGGAGTCCCTGATTTCGCGCCAGTAGCAAAAGCACAGGTGGAAATCGACTATATGTTAGGAGGTAAAGGGGATTTGGGAGGGAAAGCTAGAACTAATAATTTTGTTCAATCAGATCATAAATTGGCCGAACAGCTCAACAATTCCCCCGAGTTAGCACGTCAATTGGGGATGGGAACTGGTGGGATTACTGCTAGGGACATAGAAAAATATCGAAGCAAAAACAAATTAACATGGCATGAATTGAATGATGTGAAGACAGTGCAGCTTGTACCGACAGAGATAAACGGTAAGTTCGGGCATCTAGGTGGTGTAGGTGAGATAAATGCAGGGGCGTTTGAACCCAAAGGATTTGCCGAAAAATAAAAAAAAGGGGATTTTAAAAATGAAAATTAACGATCTGATTTTTGGTGAACTCGAATATGATTATGTTTGGTCTAAGGACACTACCATAAATTTTTTAGGGAAAGAAACCGAGATAGCATTCATGGTTAAAGGTGAAGAAGATGGTAAGTTTGATGAAGAACAATATACGGCATATCAATCATTAATGCAAAATTGGGAGCAATTGCAGCAAGGCTTCTTGCAACCTATTTTAGACTATTACCAACAAAAACGGCATGAAATGGGTTATGATATTGAATTTAATGAGAATTACCCCTTAGTTAAAACAACCGACCAACTTATTGAGATGTTTACTTTGGAAGGAATTGTTGTTTCGTATGGAGATATTTTTGAGGGCCGTGATATTGGTATACTTTTTAGGTGTACATGGGATGTGGAAAATGGACTGGGGCTTCGTTTATTAGATGAAAAGGTGACTGAAGTAGGTTACCAGGATGTTGCGATTTGAATAACGTAATTTATTAACAAGGATTGTTATGGGAAGGTTAATAAGTTATGAACACGGGAGAGCAATATAACTATATATTATCCCGAATGATTCATCGGGACTACTTTATTGAAAAAGGTACAAAAAGTGGATTTTGTCATGAAAAAAAAAGTTCAAAAACGAATTGAGCTACCTAAATATCTGTGGGATGCAACAGATGGTAAACAATTCGAATGGTTTGATGAAGCTATTGGTGGAAGAACCCAAAATCATTGGGCATATAGACCAGGTGGAAGGTAGGGGGAAATGTGAAAATAGAAAAAACTCGTATATACATGCACCTAGCAATGAACGAATAAAAAAATTAGAGAATTACAGTAATGTAATATATCCAGAGTCATTCTTAGAGTTTATTAAACACTATAATGGTGGGATTCCTATAACTAATAAATTTCTTGTCAATGGCAAAGAAAATGTATTAGAACGCTTTTTATGTATTTCTGAAAACCCTAAGGAATCAGATTTAGGCGAGTATGATATTGCTGTTGTCTTAAGTCAAATTGACGATAGATTGACAGATAATCCAGAGTTGATTGGAGATGAATTAATCCCTATAGCCACCGCATTTGGTGGGGACTTCATTTGTTTAGATTTCCGGGAAAATATGATTCCAACAGTATCTCTTTGGTTACACGAGGAATCCGATACTTTTTATCCGGCCATAATATATGTAAGTGCTAATTTCGAGAGTTTTCTTGAGATGTTGAAAGAATAAACTTGGTAATTAATAGTCTGAATTGTTTCTGGAAGACCACAGTTATTCATGACTGTGGTCTTCATTTTTTAATTTCTAGATATTTTAGTTCACTAGAATTGTATTAATGCATAAGGAATGTTTTTAAAGACAGAATATTATAAAAATAGTTGAAAAAAGGTGTTAGGTTCTATGGCAAGCCTGAATCATTTTACAAGCAGGAACCTTTCACTTATGACTTGTTGGGATGGAAGATTCATTGAAAGGACAAGGGGGTGATGCAATCCGTGCATTTTATGCGGAGTGCCACCTGCCGTTCTTACAGTTTTTCATGACGTTCAAAAGCAATTACGTAAATGTCCTCACCCAAATGGATTCCGTACTCGATGCACTGGAACCGAATGCGAACGGGTTCATCCGTGAAACATTCCTTGAAGGAGAAGTTGAAGCCGGACTTACAGAAATTTCACAACTGACAAGCAGTCTCACCGACGAAGCGAACGACATTATGAATCAGGTCGCCGATATCGTTGCCCTTCCACATTTGAATGATAGTGATGTGCAGGAGGGGGTTCGGGATGCGCGGAGGAAACGGGATCGAACGATTGCCGATTTGTATTAATTTGATGCGAACCAGACGAGGGCTTTGATGACGATAGAGAATGACCTGAAGACGATGGAAACATGGATTTCTGATATCGAAGGATTATTCACAGACGGTGTGACGGCCATTGACTTCCCAATGGATAAATGGGCAGCATTATCATCGAAAAATACACTTCAGACAGATTTAGCACAACGAACTGCCGGGATGGACGGCGTAAATGGGGGACAAGGATCCGGTAATGAACCTGGCAATCTAGTAGGGGCAAATACTTCTGAAGATGAGCAGATGAAAGCACTCTATGCCGCAATGGAAAAAGAACAACATGTGGGTAATCCTGTGAATGACTACGCAATCGATCCGAATACGGGCGAATACATCATGATGAACCAAGGACTCGTTCGTGTTTCAAAGGATTACGGACCCAAAGAACTGAGCCTCATTGATAAAGCCGGGTTGGGAGTAGCTAACTTCTTAATCCTGGATGACTTAAAAACAATCACGGATCCCGATAGTTCCTACATGGCCAAGGGACTGTCCATGGCCTCGATTACCCCTTTTGGGCCAGCGATAAAAGCGGGTAACGCGGGTATTAGACTTGTTAGGAAATCTTCAATTGTGAAGTGGATAAGTCCTAAGAAAGTTGAGAAGGTTAGTGGTACGGCTACAGGTAATACCGTAAGTGATTATCTTGATGATATAATTGTGAAAGGGAATGCTGATGCTGCTAAGTTGACTAAGCTAAAAAATGCTATTCAGAATAATACTTTTAGTGTAGATGAGCTGTCTGAGATTAGAAAAAAGATGTCTGATTTAGGCATCACTAAAGAATATGATGAAGCATTAATTAAAATTGATTTTGGTAAGTATCTACGAGGATTAATAGGTGACCCGCCTGTTGATATGGTAGATTCACATGCTCATCATATTTTATTCAAAAAAGGTCTAGGTGAGGCTCAACAAAAACTTGTTCAAGAAGGTCAAGAAATATTAAGGAAATATGGTATTGAACCTATAATTGGTAAAGAAAATTTAGTTTGGGCACCAAATAGAATTGCTGGGCAACATAATATATCAGCTTTAGAAAATGTTGTTAACCAATTGAAAGCAGTTGATGCTGCAGGTGCGGACTTAGATGATATTATTGAAATACTAGAAGACCTGGGAAAACAAGCTGCTTCTAGATGATAAGAATTAAAGGAGAAACTAAAATGGATAAGACTAAAATTGCAAAAGACATTAGAGGTGCCATCAAAAATGGCCAATTGGATATATTAAGAGACTTACTTGAGAAAGAACCAGAAATGTTAAAATGGATGACACCTTTTGGTACATGGTTACATGTAGCAGCAGCTCATGGGCATTTAGAAATAATAGAATTTCTTATTAATGCCGGGATAGATATTAATGCACAGGGTGGAACTTTTTCTACAAATGCTCTGGAAAGAGCGGCTACAAAAGGTTATTTAGATATTGTTGAATATCTCATTAACCATAATGTTGAGATTGATACTAGTGAACCAGATAGAAATCCCCTGTTTGCTGCAATATATGGTGCTAATTTTGAGATTGTTGAATTGTTAGTTGAGAATAATATAGATATCACTATAAAATACTCTGGTGAAAGTATGAAAGATATGAATGCTCATGCCTTTGCCATTGAAAGAGGACAAATAAAAATCGCGAAATATTTAAAGCAAAAGATGGATGAAAAAGAATGAAAAAGTGTTACAGAGAATAAGCCGATAAATCACGAAATTTAACAGACTCATTGGTTTAAAGATAGAATATTAATGATTTATTTTATATAGCTAATTATTAAGCATTTGATTGCAATTAGGCAAAAAATGCTTTTTTTTGTGCAAGAATTTTGGGACGAGAAAGTCGATTCAATACGAAGTGGTTAAAGAAGCGGAAGAAGAATTCGATGACGGTGGTGTACGTGAGCTCAACAACTATTTTGAAGGTACGAAGCTAGCATTTGTGGATTATATCCATCCGAGGGCAATCGTCCAAAAAGGCTTCAAAAAAATGGCGCTCCCCCTTATCACGGGAAATAAATCTGTCAAATATAAAGAAGATATTTCTGGTAAGAAGACATCAACAGTAGAGGAGAAGCCTAAGGATACCGGGAAAGTGGTTGAGAATGGTAATAAGGCTGAAATATTAGCTCAGAATTGATCGAAAGGAAGAGCTTTTGAACAGGCAGAATTACCAAAGTTTGAGAAAATTGCAGATAATGTAGTAGAACAAGTAACTAAAAAACAAATCAAGGCACAAAAATTAGAGTTGATGCAATTGGAACGAATAAATTTACCGGTGATATAGTGATTCAAGAGTATAAATCATCAGTAACTGCACCATTAACAAAAAATCAAACAAAAGGATTTCCAGAATTACAAAGTGGTGGGGGAAGTGTAGTAGGAAAAGGAATATTTAAAGGAGGTACTCCTATGCCGCCTACTAAAGTTGAGATTATTAGACCGGATTAGAGAGGAGAATAATATGTCTATAATAGAAACTGATAAAATAGATGCTACGGGTATAAGCAAGGACGGGAATGGCTTGATGTTGATGCTTGCAGACCATTTGGATTGGGATGATGAATTAGGGCATTTAGCACTTTTACAAGATAAAATTAATGCGTATTTAGGATTTATTGAATCAAATCAGTATTCAGATATCTATCCAAATATAGCATTTGAATATTACGTTATTAATGTAAGATTTAAATATGAAGCCACTGAGAATTGTTTAAAATTTTTCGAAGGGATTAATACACAATTAAGAGAATATAATATCCATCTAGTAGAAAGTGGAGATTAAAATGGGAGGAGACCAAGGGACGGCATGGGTAAAAATCAGAAGAACCAAGAATTGATGAGTAAAGTATTTGAAGACTATTTTAGTGAGATACAAACAGATATGGTATCAATTTGTTTAGAGTATGTAGAAGAAAGGGCTGAAAAAATATATATTTATTGTTCTTTTGAAGAAGGAATTGTATCAAGTGATTATTTTTATAATATTAATGGTAAGGTAGTAGAACGTCACAAATTAAATGATATGTTATCTAGTGGAGAAAATAACTATGATGTATCTGTTCAAAGGCAGAGTGGTGTTGTTAAAATTTTGAATATGGATATTAAAAGTGTAATAAATTTATGCAAGGAATATAATAGGGAAATACCAACAGAAATGAAATTAATATATAATATAGAAGAAAATCGCCTGAAAGCGGAATATAAATACGAACTAGTTTATTCTGATGACCCTGTTAAGACAGCGGATGATGTTGCAATGGAATGGTTCGAGGAAATAAGTAAAGATAATAGTTAGAGTTAATAACTAGCATTACATGGGAATTGGTAGTTTGAAAACTTTATTCTCCTACACTGAATCTTAGATCTTCGAGTAACTTGAATTAAAGATGTATATGAGTCTCTGGTATTAGTATGAATGCTTTTTATATACAGATTGCCGACAATTAATTATATATAAAACGCCACAGTGAAAATAATTTGCTGTGGCGTTTTTCCTTTGTCTTAAATCATTCGTATTATGAGATGAGGAGCTGATTTATTGTCTAAAGGGCACGAATGAACACAAATGTTTAGAACCAAAACTTTCGGCCACGACTTGGCAGGGTAGACATGCCGCGCATTTTATGCGGAGTGTCACCTGCCGTTGATTGCCCCGTTTTAGAAAAACTTTGGTATGAATTTAAAAATAATGTCCAAGAACCTTGGATAATCTCACATTTACTTTTAGTGAAGGTAAATTAAAGATTGAATATGACTACGAGGATTTATCGGAAGCAGATGATTATGAAAGGCGAATTTTTTGGAAGTATAAGTACCTAGGGCGTTTACCTGAGGATGAAGATGACCAAGAATTCTTAAGGTAGTATTTACAATCAATTGAAGAAAAAGAGAATGAAAACGATAACGAACAATAATTAATAAATCTTGATAGAACGAATATTAACCACTCAGTTAAGATGTTTTTATATTGAACTCACATTTCGCGGCCCTACCCAACCCTAAAAGGTATTTTCCTCCCCCGTATCGAAAAGTATATTTACCTCTTTATTCGAACGGCAAAGAAGGTATTTAACGGACACGCGTAATTATAAAAAGATTAAACTGGATGTACTTACATAGATTTTCATAGAAACTGATGTAGGCTTATTCTTGCTGGTAAACCAACTGCAGGGCATCATAGTTATAGTGCTTCGAAATATCCACATCTTGCTGATAAAGGAGAAATAATCTATCCAGCAACTTTTAATGAACATTTAAAAGGATGGCATGGTGGGAATTGGAGGAATAGTAATCCGGGTGAGCCTATAATACCAATTAAAGACTTTTAGGGAGGTAAAATTTTATGGTAAAGATGAAATTGAAAATAGATAATGATTCCAATAAATTAAAGTATGTACCTATTATCAGACAGAATAATAGGGCGAGTATTCAAGATATTAAAGAAAATATAGAAGATAGTAAAGTAGTACTAGAATGTGATTATATTGATACGGATGAATTAAAAGATTTTAAGAAAACAATGGAAGCTGTAATAAGTAAGGGGGCTACAATACATTTGTTTCAAGATGATAGAGAGGTTCAAATTGATTATATTAGTAACCTTATTAGTTCATATGAACAAATTGCTGAAGACAGAGAAAAGCTAGATGATAGGATTTTAGGTGATGATTAAAAAAGAGTAGAGTATTAAAACGTTCAGTTTCAACTTTATATATTGAATTGTAAACAAAATAATAAAAGTTATGGTGTTGAAAATAAACATATATAAGCATATATGTAGATGAATAAAGATAAAGTATATTTGCAGTGGAAAGAAAAGAACCGTTTATTTAAAAATAAAGGCTGATGGTTGTACTTTCAGGGTATTATATTTTAATACTCGGTTTGTTAGAACAGTACGATAAATAGGTGAGATTACATTTTATATGGGAGAGGGAATTATGACAGGGCATTGACACTATTGACGGTGTATATGATGCTATTACAATAAAAAACTAGAGATAGAGGTGTTTTTATAAAATGAAAGTATTTGAAGATTATTTTTCAGAACTACAAGGTGATATGGTTTCTATTTGCTTGGAATATGTAAATGGAAAGGCAGAGGAGATATATATTTACTGCTCCTACGAACCAGAAACATATTATTTTAATGTATTTTATAAAGTTAATGGGAGTATTGTTCATAAGCATATGTTAAATGAATTTTCCGCCGGATATGTTTATGATACTTCTATTGAACGACAAAACACCCTCATGAAGATTGGAAGAGAAGACTTGGAACAAATACATGATAAATTTAAAGAGTTTAATAGAGAGATGCCCACTGAAATGAAACTATCTTATAATGTCGAAAAGAATTCTCTGAATGGAAAGTATAGTTATGATATTCAATACTCAAATTCCAAAGATTTAATGCCGTCAGATATTTTCGGGAAATGGATTAAAGAAGTTGCATGAAAATAAGGTTTTCTTAATGTTAAATAGTTGTAAATTAGAAAACCATTATTTTTAGGTTATAGGAGTAGTGCCAATCTTTGAACTACGAATCCTCAAATTCACTAAAAGAAGGAGTTGAAGACAATGGTCACACCTCAATTTAATAATACCAAGGGGGAAGAACGGTGACTATTAAATCTGCTGTGCGTGAACTAGAGGTACCTTTTACTAAATTCTTGAAGCGATTATGAAGGCATGGTCTATTTCATTCGTCACGAAAGAGGAGCAGACTAGTGGTTAGTGGTGTTGGATTGGATAGATTAAATGAAGTTGCAAGTTTTCACAAACTATAAGCTACTCTATAGCTTTCAGCAGTTCATTAAAAGACCTATGAACAATGTAGCTCACTCTTAAAGCAGTATCCTTAAATTAAGGTACCTGATTCAGATACAATACCTAATTTAAGGGTATGGTATGTCAACACTAAATCAAACGATATTATTAAAGGCTATTTTTTTATAAGCAACCGGACTTAGGTAGCCTAATGTACTGTGCGAACGGATATTATTATACCAATTGACATAATCGAAAAGCTCAAGGGACAGCTGGTTAGGGTTTGATAGTGTGCTCCGTTGATCAATTCTGTTTTTAAAATCTTAAATGTTGCCTCTGCCACCGCATTATCATAAGGATTCCCTTTATGGCTAAGTGATCTTTTAATTTTGTATCCACTTAATAATTCATCGATACCAACGTTTTTAAATTCAGAACCGCGATCTGTATGAAATAAGTTCACGTTTCCCAATGGGTATTTTACAGAATCGAAGGCACGCTGAACTAGAGTAGCGTCTTTTTGTGCTCCGACGCTCCATCCGACAATTTCACGATTGTATAGATCGATTAAGAAACAAACGTAACTCCAGCGATATCCTACTTTTACGTATGTTAAGTCGCTTACTAACACGGACATCTCTTTGTCCACTTCAAATTCTCGATTTAATACGTTTCGAACGGATTCTTCATTTGGTCTTGTTGCCATTGGTTTATAGGAAGGTTTGGCGTATTTTGATTGAAGTCCAAGTTCGCTCATCAATCTTCCAATTCGGCGTCTCGAGATCGTAAGGCCTTCTGTCTCTTTATCTAGTTCTATTTTTAGTTTCCGAGTACCATAAACGTGTCGGTTTTCATTGAAAACCTTAGCGATCTTTTCTTTTAATACGCGTTCTTCTTCCTGCTTTACTTGTTCTTTTTGAGCGGATACTTCAGTGTCATAATAGAAGGTGCTACGCGCAATTTTCAGGACTTTACACATTGCTGATACCGAATAGGTGTGACGGTTTTGTTGAATCACATCTATTTTCGTCCAATGATCAGCGCTGCTTGCTTTAAAATATCTACTTCCATTTCTAGTTGCTTATTTCTCTTCCGTAAGGCAATCAATTCCTGTTCCTCTGGAGATTGATTATCTTTCTCTAAGAAAGAACCTGACTGCCTGAATTGTGTAATCCACCTATCAAGAGCAGATGCGGTTAATTCATATTCTTTGACAATATCTTGTCGGCTTTTCCCATTTTCATATAGGGCAACCACTTGTTTTTTGAAATCTGTAGAAAATGATCTTCTTTTTACGGACATAGTAGATCTCCTCACTTCTTGTGTATTATTCTACTAGCCCTTAATTTGATTGTCCAACTAAGTGTAACCTATCCAGTAAGCCTAGATACTTCTAGCGACTATAATACATTTGTAAGACGACTTAATAATTGGGCTAATTATAGACTAGAGGGTGGGGTTTCATCTTTACCGAAAGGTCTTAAATTAAAGTAGGAGGATACTATAATGGAAAAACAAGGATGGGTTTCTTTTTGGTTAGGTAATATTAAAGATGAGGACTCTATAGGAGAGTATGTAGATTTAACGTATGATGAGGATGGCGAGTCTGTACCTTCCAAATTTTTTATGGATTTTAATATTGATATGGATGAAACAGATGAGGATACTATAGAAAAAGCGGTCTATAAGAATAGTAGTAATGATATTTTCACATTATTAGCTGGGTGTTCGTATGAAGAAATTATCATCCCACAATTTAAGAAAAGTATAGACTTAAAAAAATCATATAATGCAGTAATTCTGATATATAACTTTGAGTATAACAATGAAATTACTTCAACTAATGCTTTTGACTTTATTACTACTACAAATTATGAGTAAGAAAACACTTATAAGTATGGAAAATAGACTTAATTGATGGGCAACACAGAAATTAGTTTTTCTGGAAGAACTGCTTTATAATACGGATAAAAATAATTTAATCAGTCAATTAAGCAATGTAGACAATTCACTAATGATCCATTTTTTTACAGCAAATTATAACTGGAATAGTGGGTTTGATGTTCCAAAAGCACTCATTGAAAATGAGTATTGTGATTTAGGAACAGGATTACTAATATTTCATTACGCAGATGGATTTCAAATGTTAGAAAATCCAGAGGGAGTTTCAAATTCAGCATTAGAAGAGTGGAAGGATTTTTTATTAAATCTTTATAATAAACTATTAAAAATGGGTTTTAAGACACGGAATATATCATTTGAACCTGAATTAACAAAAATTCAGATATATAGGATTAGAAAAAGTAACCCGAATATACCAGATTTGCTTATTAGTAAATCACCAGGTGAATTAGTTGATATTCCTAATATATAATGTGATTTTAAAACCTTGATAGCCAAGTCCCTTTCAAGGTTTTTTGTTGAGGGGATACCTAGTGTCGAATGCACCACTATAAAGAACTGGGTGTACTTACAAAGCTTTTCATAGAAAATAATGTAGACTTTACTGATTTTTATCAGAAATTTAACGATAACTGACAAACCTTCTTTATCTTGGATTGACGGTAAACAACAAGAATAGGGTGTATGGATAGGGTACACTAAGTTGGATAGAAAAATAAGAGTTGAATCTAATTGAAGAGCGCTAGAAACACCCTTTGGAGAAATCGTGGACACTGAAAAAGTCCGCTAATTAAATTGTAACTGAAACTATCCATTGAAAATGCTTAGGCGCTTAAATGATGTTGTAGAAATTATAAAGGAGTTTAAAAATGGAAATTAAAAATAGTGATTACGGTGGATTTATAGTTTCTAAAAACATTAATTCAGGTTTACCAATTAGATACTCTTTTCGAGAAAAAAGCCCTATCCCGCAATTAAATGGATGGAATCTATATTCTACGATCGATGATGATAATTATATTAGTAATGCAGATAATTTTATAGTATTAAATGCTGAATCTATTTATAGAATCTCTCCCGTAATCTTAGAGGTTTTTGATGCTCATTATGGAACTGATTTGTGTTGGTTATACGAAGAGGGGATTCATCTAGGCTTTTATGATTTAAAAGGAGATAGGGAAACCTCTATAAGTGATATACTAAAAAATAATTAAAATGTGATTACTTTTCATTTACTATTTTGCTAGGTTCTTAAGGACGATGAAGAAATAGTTTGGAAGAGTAAGATTATTCAATCCCAAAAAGGCGGAGTTTAAAAACTTAATATTTAATGGAAACTGCGAGAGGAGCAGCCTTTAACATGCCTGTTAGGCTGTCTTGTCCTCATATTTTGTGACTGCTTGAAGTTGTAGGCTAGTATTTATGAGTGAATCCAGATTTTTAAGCGCACTAATACGGACGGGAATATCGTCGATTTTTGAATCCCCTCTTGAGCGCCGAAACAATTCGATTTACTTTATTTACTGCCTGCATCATTTGTTTAACGAATCGGTAGACAAGTTCTAAACGAGATAACTTCTGATAGTGTAATTATGAAAAAAATGAACTGGATGTACTTACAAAGCTTTTCATAGAAAATGGTGTAGACTTTACTGATCTTCATCAGAAATTCAACAATATAAAATGCCTTGGAACCTATCAAAGAGAAGATACAGATTTATATATTTGATAGGTTCATTTTCATATATACCGATGGAGCTATGAAAGTAGTAAATATTAGCCCATTCCACAATGGCTTGCGGCGGAATAATACCATGCTATATCGTTTGGAAAATGAAATAAAAGCAATCGAGACCGCAGTCGAAGGACTCGTTGCGATGGAAGACTCATTGAAAGGGCAAGGTGGTGACGCAATCCGTGCATTTTATGCGGAGTGCCAGCTGCCGTTCTTACAGTTTTTCATGACATTCAAAAGCATTTACGTAAATGTCCTCACCCAAATGGATTCTGCACTTGATGCATTGGAGCCGGATGCGAACGGGTTCATCCGTGAAACATTCCTTGAAGGAGAAGTTGAAGCCGGACTTACAGAAATTTCACAACTGACAAGCAGTCTCACCGACGAAGCGAACGACATTATGAATCAGGTCGCCGATATCGTTGCCCTTCCACATCTGAATGATAGTGATGTGCAGGAGGGGGTGCGGGATGCGCGGAGAAAACGGGATCAAACGATTGCCGATTTGTATGAATTTGATGCGAACCAGACGAGGGCTTTAATAGCGATAGAGAATGACCTTTCCATCATGGAGACATGGCTTGCAGATATCGAAAGTCTCTTCAGAGAAGGACTCACCGGCGTCCATTTTGAGTCTAAACAGTGGGCGGCAATTACACTGAACAGCGGATTGCAAACAGCCATCGATCAACAGGCCACAGCGGTTGCGGGGGGGCCTAGGGAAAAGTAATCAGGATAATCTGATCGGCACGGAAATCAAAGCAGGAGCCTTCCAGACACTTGAAAGTAAAAGAACCGAGACAATCGAGCGTGGAGCTTATGGAAGCTACAATCTGTTAAAATTCCACATCTATGAAAACGGTTTGATTGTAAAAGAATACCAACTTGGGACAAGAAAGCCGATTCAATACGAAGTGGTTAAAGAAGTGGAAGAAGAATTCGATGACGGTGGTTTTCGTGAGCTCGACAACTATTTTGAAGGTACGAAGCTAGCATTTGTGGATTATATCCAGCCGAATGCAATCTTCCGTAAAGGCTTCGGAAAATGGTGCTCGCTATCATCCCTGGAGTTAAGCCATCCAAATATAAAGGGAATCTTTCCGTTAAGAAGACTTCTGCAGTTGAAAATAAGTCTAAGGGTACTGGTAAGATTGAGAAGACATATAGCTGTCCGTCTGGTTATAGAAAAGGGGTTAGGGATGAAGCTTGGGACAAAGCTAAAGGTAAAGTAATAGACCCAGGTACTGTAAAAGTAATGAATAAAGAAGTACCATGGGAAATGGGACATAAACCAGGATACGAATTTAGAAAGCATCAACAAAGTGCACAAGAAAGAGGAATTTCAAGAAAAGAGTTTCTAGATGAACACAATAATCCAGACCACTATCGGCCTGAGCTACCTTCTTCTAATAGAAGCCATAAAGGTGAAGATTTGACGGGCAATTATTTCGGAGATTAAGATTAAATAGTGTTTTAAGGAGGTTTACTATGAGTATTTCTAATGAAAATAAAATAATTGCAAAGTCAGCCTTACATGCCTTAGGTGGCAAACCCAGTGTCTCGAAGTTCTGGGACGATAGTAATGTCAGTAACATTGATATGCTATCAACGATAAACAGACCCTTTGATGGTGTAACATCATACTCGACTATTGGACTATCCAACCATTCAATTGGATTTACTGTTGATGAAACTCCTTTACGAATAGAAATTGTGGGAGCAAGTGCAACAGAGTATGGACAATTTTCTAATGTATTGGCTACTTGTGCTTTTTGTATTATAAATTCAAAATTTTCGGTTTTCCATGGTGAAGTATTTCGAGATATAATAAAGATGTATTATCCCAATAGTGAGATGAAACATATGCTATTTGTTTCACCTTTCTTGTGGGAAGACTTAAAGACGATTGATTTTCCAAACAAAAAAGTTGCATGGTTGCTCGCAGTTCCAATATCTGGAAATGAGTATTTATTTGCTCAAGATAAAGGAACAGATTCATTAGAAGAATTATTTGGGAAGGGAAAAATAGATATTTTTGATCTAGAACGAGAATCAATATTGTGATTTTCTAGTTTGTTGACCTTGATTGGCTTTTGCCTTTTAAGGTTTGTATAACAGTTTCGGGATTGAACAAATTGATTTTTGAATCAAAAGCTTATGACGGTGGGCAGACGTATGTAATTGTATAAAGTGACAATTTAATCAAAGCAATTTAAATGCTGGAACTGATACAATTTCGAATTGTGTTAGTACTAGGTGCCTTGTTAGCGGATAAATAAAATCAAGCCGCACACAGAATTTCGATTCCGTGTGCGGCTTTTTGTGAAATGCAATTAGAAAAGCAAAGTTGCAATAAATGGATTACGCACTCGATGCACTTGAACCGGATGCGAACGGGTTCATCCGTGAAACATTCCTTGAAGGAGAAGTTGAAGCCGGACTTACAGAAATTTCACAACTGACAAGCAGTCTCACCGACGAAGCGAACGACATTATGAATCAGGTCGCCGATATCGTTGCCCTTCCACATCTGAATGATAGTGATGTGCAGGAAGGGGTTCGGGATGCACGGAGGAAACGGGATCATACGATTGCCGATTTGTATGAATTTGATGCGAACCAGACGAGGGCTTTAATAACGATAGAGAATGACCTGAAGACGATGGAAACATGGATTTCTGATATCGAAGGATTGTTCACTGACGGTGTGACGGCCATTGACTTCCCAATGGATAAATGGGCAGCATTGTCGGCGAAAAATACACTTCAGACAGATTTAGCACAACGGACTGCCGGGATGGACGGCGTAAATGGGGGACAAGTATCTGGTGATGAACTTGGCAATCTAGTAGGGGCGAATACTTCTGAAGATGAGCAATTGAAGGCACTCTATGCCGCAATGGAAAAAGAACAACATGTGGGTAATCCTGTGAATGACTACCCAATCGATCCCCATACAGGCGAATACATCATGATGAACCAAGGACTCGTTCGTGTATCAAAGGATTACGGCCCCAAAGAACTGAGCCTCATTGATAAAGCCGGGTTGGGAGTAGCAAACTTCTTAATCCTGGATGACTTAAAAACAATCACGGATCCCGATAGTTCCTATGTGGCCAAGGGACTGTCCATGGCCTCGATTACCCCTTTTGGGCCAGCGATAAAAGCGGGTAACGCGGGTATTAGACTTGTTAGAAAATCTTCAATTGTGAAGTGGATAAGTCCTAAGAAAGTTGAAAATGTTACTGGTAAGGGTAAAGGTGCATCGAGTAATAATGGAGAAACTATTGATACTATCGATGCTGACAAAGATGTTAACATCGATAACTTCGACTTCGGTAAATTCTTGAAAAAACACAAAGATGATCCACCAGAAGAAATGAAGAATCACCACGCACATCACATTCTATTTAAGAGAGGTAATGGAAAAGCTCAACAAGAGCTTGTTAAGGAAGGACAAGAAATATTAAGAGAATATGATATAGACCCAATTTACGGCCTTGAAAATTTGACTTGGGCACCAAATATAAAAGGTCAACATGATATTACGGCACTTCGAAATGTTGTAGATAAGATTAAAGAAGTGGAAAATAGTGGCGGTGACCGGGATGATATCGTTCAAATACTTGAACGATTAGGTCGTATAGCCGCTCAAAGGAGATAGTGGGAATATGGAAATTATACAACTAGCTAAAGAAATACGTACAGCTATCAAGCAAAATAATGTCGAACGAGTAGTCGAGTTAATTGGTTCAGATATGGAACTCTTGAATTTGGTGACAACATTTGGAACTTTTCTTCATGTAGCAGCCACACATGGAAAGCTTGAAATAGTCAAGAAACTTATAGAGTTAGGTGCTGACATAAATAGGCGCGGTGCTATACTTGGTGGTGGAGCAATTAATGAAGCGGCTTCAGATGGACACATTGAAATTGTGAGATATTTATTGTCCTGTGGGGCTGAATTGGATGTGAGCGAACCAGAAAGGAATCCTTTATTTTCTGCAATTCTGGGTGGACATATAGATATTGTAAAACTTCTGATTGAAAATGGAATTGATATTCATGTGAAGTACACAGGAGAATCTATGAAAAATATGGGTGCATTAGCATTTGCGCATGAACGTGGGCAAAAGGTAATTGCTGATTTATTGGATCCCGATAAAAAAGAAGAATATAAGGATACTAGGCAATATGAAACAACGGAGATTTTAGATTATATAACTGAACAGTTTGGCCCTATTGATCACACAATCAGTGAAATCATCCCTGGCAGTAAGGTAGCGGTTAATGTTCAAGTGATACTGCCATCGAAAGAACATGATTATATAACTCTTGTGACAACTGGGATGAGTGATGTTGCAATGGATGATTCAGAAGGCAGTGAGGAATTTAAGTACGCCGAATTAGTCCTGAAATTACCTGCAAATTCGCCAATCAGTAAAGAGGAAATGAAGAACAAAGATCATTATTGGCCTTTGAAGTGGCTGAGAATGGTTGCGCACATTCCGCATAAATATGATGGTTGGTTAGGTGAAGGGGTTATTCTTCCAAATGGGGAACCGCCAATGCCATTTGCAGCCACTACAGCGTTATCATGTATTTTGGTAAGTGAATCTGAAGATATGGGTAGTATTTTAGATACGGAAAATAGAATAATTAATTTTTATACGTTACTCCCTATTTATGAAGAAGAAAGAGAGATCGCATTACACAATGGGCATGACTTTTTAATGGGGAAATTCGATGAGTTTGGTATTTCAGATGTGCTTGATATAAACAGAAAAAATGTTGGTTTGGAAGGATAATGCTTGGACTATGCTGAATTACTGAGGTGACATAAAACACCATTGATAAATGTCACATTTTTTAAAAGTACATTTGTCGATGGTGTTTTTGCATGGGGAAAAACGTATATACAGGGGAGGTAAAGTGGGTAGAAATATGGCACATGATAAAACAGTAGAGTCTGTGCATCCGTGGTATCCATCAGAGGAGGAATGAAGTTGGCTTCATAGTTTTAAAATAGGGTATAAGATTGGGAATAAAGACTGGGAGTTTGCAGACTTGAAAAATAAACCAGGAGGTAAATAATGATGGATGAAAATAAGTTGAGTAGTATTTACCAAGATATTGCTCAAACAGTGGTCGAAACGATCCCAGAAGAGTGGTCAAAAGTATTTGTATATGGTGAAATAAACGAAGATGTACGTAAAGCATACTTCTATTATTATCCAGAAAACGACGATTCTCCAATTCATAGCCATAATATCTCGCAGCTTTTTGATATAGGGGAAGAGGTCTATGATGATTTGTGGTATAAACTACTAGAAGGTTTAGAAAAACTTTGGTATGAATTTAAAAATAATAACCAGGAACCTTGGACAAATCTCACATTTATTTTTAACGGTGAAGGTAAATTAAAGATTGACTATGACTACGAGGATTTATCGGAAGCAGATGATTATGAAAGGCGAATTATTTGGAAGTATAAGTACCTAGGGCGTATACCTGAGGATGAAGACGACCAAGAATTCTTAAGGAAGTATTTACAATCAATTGAAGAAAAAGAGAATGAAAACGATAACGAACAATAATTAAAAAATCTTGATTGAACGAATATTAACCGCTCAGTCAAGATTTTTTCATATTGAACTCACATTTCGCAGCCTTCCCCAACCCTAAAGGTATTTTCTTTAATCGTGTCGAAAAGTATATTTACCTCTTTATTCGGACGGCAAAGAAGGTATTGAACTTCACAGCCAACATCCCCTTGTGAGTGGATTTCATTTGATACACTCGCTCAAAAAGCGGAAACCCCTAATCAAATGAGCTGTGCTTACTGTATCTGTTTTATGCCCTTCTTTTTTAAGCCATGCATATACTTTGGACACTGATATCATTTGTAGCACACCAGGCCGTGACGCTGGACTCACCACTCGCTTTAAATGTGTCAATCCGCACCTGCCACATGGCTCGCCGTTCGTCTCTTGTCATGAAAAAACCTCCTAACCATTGATGTTAATGTGATTATCACATAACACTAAAGAGGTTAGAAGGTGGGGAGTATTTGGCGCTTACTTTGATGCGAACCAGACGAGGGCTTTGATAACGATAGAGAATGACCTTTCCATCATGGAGACATGGCTTGAAGATATCGGAAGACTCTTCAAGGAAGGGCTCACCTGCGTCCATTTTGTGTCTAAACAGTGGGCGACAATTACACTGAAAAGTGGATTGAAAACAGCCGTCGATCAACAAACCTCTACGTTTTTAGTGGAAGTAGAGAACAGTGATCAGGCCAATCTCGAAGGTACGGAAATCGACCCCAGACATGGAAAAGGAGCACCATCAGGAAAACTATTCCCAAGGAGGTAAATATATGGCGGAATTCGAACTTATAAATGATTTAGAAAATAAAACCTATAAGGTACCTGAAGATGATATTTTAAAAGCTGAGCATAGGATGGGTATCAGTTTCCCAAATGATTTAAAACAATTATATTTAGAAGTTGGTTATGGTTTTATTAAAGGTCAAAGTACAAATGCGATAAATAGGATACTTGGACCAGGGACTGCAGCAGATTTTAGACTAAGAGAAGGTATTTTTGAATTTGACCCAGATCTCGATGAACTTTATGATGATGAAGATAAACTTATTTTCTTTGAAGTAAACGAAGGTGTATATATATCATTAGATTTGCAAATAGTAAATAATCCGGTATTTTATTTTGATATTCAAATAGCCGAGTCGCTAGAGGATTTCTTCAAGAAATTTCCCAACGATAATGAATATTATATAGATTTAATTGAGGAGTAGGCTTATAAAGTAGGGAAGTATTTGAAAAAAAGAATATGTTAATGTTAACCTGGATAGGCTAAGTACCTTTCAAGGTCTTTTATTTACATAGGTTTTTATGGTTAAAATACTTACATGTTTTAACCTAAATTCTATGAAGGTTAGCAAACTTATGAATTTAGCTATAGGTGATATTTATCCTCCAGGCAAATAATCTAGTAGGAGGTTTTAGTTTTGTGGTAAAAATTGTTGTCCAGAATACAAAAAAATGAAGAGGAATATGGAGACACACGTAGAAAGCCGGCGACCAACAAAGAACTAGAGAATATGAAACAAACTATCAAAGGAGATTTGTCGACATGACTTCACCTGAAATGTGGTTAATCAGCATCAGGTACCTGTCAATCATTCAATTGTGAAACTTTATAATAATCATGTTTTTTCCGGTGATTGTAGTCCATGTAATTACAAGGATAGTGTAAATATGGAAAAATGAACTGGATGTAACTACAAAAATTTCCATATAAAATAATGTAGGCTTTACTAAACTTCATAAGAAATTCAACAATAAAAACTCCTTGGAACCTATCAAAGTCAAGATACAGATTTATGTATTTGATAGGTTCCTTTTTCATATATACCGATGGCGCTATGAAAGTAGTAAATATCAGCCCATTCCACGATGGCTTGCGGAGGAATAATACCATGCTAAATCGTTTGGAAAATGAAATGAAAGCAATCGAGACCGCAGTCGAAGGACTCGTTGCGCTGGAAGACTCCCTTAAAGGGCAAGATGGTGGTGCAATTCGCGCATTTTATGCGGAGTGTCACCTGCCGTTTTTACAGTTTTTCATGACGTTTAAAAGCAATTACGGAAATGTCCTGACCCAAATGGATTCCGCACTCTATGCGCTGGAGCCGAATGCGAACGGGTTCATCCGTCAAACGTTCCTTGAAGGAGAAGTTGAAGAAGGACTTACGGTAATTTCTAGACTGACAAGCAGTCTCACCGACGAAGCGAATGACATTATGAATCAGGTCGCCGATATCGTTGCCCTTCCACATCTGAATGATAGTGATGTGCAGGAAGGGGTTCTGGATGCACGGAGGAAACGGGATATTACGATTGTCGATTTGTATGAATTTGATGCGAACCAGACGGGGGCTTTAATGACGATAGAGAATGACCTTTCCATCATGGAGACATGGCTTGCCGATATCGAAAGTCTCTTCAAGGGTGGGCTCACCGGCGTCCATTTTGAGTCTAAACAGTGGGCGGCAATTACACTGAACAGTGATTAGAATAATCTGATCGGTACGGAAATCAAAGCAGGAGCCTTCCAGACACTTGAAAGAGTTGCATTTACGGGAGAGGAATTCCTTATGTCGACCAAAATTCTATGGATTTTGAGATAGAACATACCTATGAAAAATTATAGAGCGTTCATATTCACCCTCGATGTGCGAACGATTTTCTATTAAATTTATAAAAAGTTTCCGTTTGTATGGTCTTTGAAATTTGTTTTGAAAGAACCGGTAACTCAGGACTATCAATAAAAGAAACCAATAATCCACCATTTGCCTAAGCCGTAACAGCTTTGAAACCACTCGACTTCTGTTAAATCTGTATCTTTCCGAATGTACTCATCGTATTTGAAGTGCAGTATAGGGAAGTGCGTGAACTTACTAAATCTCTGAGTCTTTTGATAGGCATACATTACCCTCTTTGATCTGTTTGGATTTTCTTGAAAAGTTAACAAAGTAAATGCCAAGTAAAATCAGAAATGCTCCAATAAAATGGTGGAGGAGGAACGCCTCTTGAAGAAAGACCACCCCTGCTAAAACTGTGATGAGTGTGGCCAAATTACTAAAAATGCTCATTTGCACTGCTGGAATTTTAGCTAACACATAGTTTGAGAGAAATGACGTCAACAAAGATGAAAGCAGGCTTAAATATAGAATACTGAGCATAAACTCTCGGGAAGCAAACGATTCAAAATAACTTTCTACAGAACCATTCAATATCCGGCTTCCAAGGGAAAATGCATTAAAGAAAACAAATCCAAACAATGTGATGATATAGGTAAGCTGAAAAGGTGTGTAGTGCTTTGTTAACTTGCGGACAAGCACATGGTAAAAGGCGATGGAAAGAGACGAAAAAATAATTAGGAGACTTCCCCAAAAATTAGTGAGTCCTTGTTCTCCATTCATATTAATCATCAGATATACGACGCCTACGACAGAAAAAGCAATGCCCAATTTTTGTTTACTTGTCGAAGATTCCTTCAATAATAGGCTAGCAAGTATCAAAGTGAATATGGGTACAATCGCTTGAAAAATTCCAGCCTGGGAAGAAGATATATAGCTGAGCCCATATACTTGAAATCCGAAAAACAATACTGGATACAACAAGGCAATCATGAGAAACAAGGAAAGATGCTGCTTCTGAATCCGTATCCGTCTTTTTTGAAAAAGCAAAATAAGGCTTGCACCGACCCAGGCAATCGTGAAGCGGTGGGTTAAAGTTTCAAGTGGGGACGCTGTGCTTAATGTCCACTTAACAAACAAGAAAGATAAACCTATAATAATTGAAAATGAAATAGCTGCTATCAATGTCTTGGGATGCATGGTTTCCCTCCTTTTCTTCATTAGGTTAAGCATATAGGTATTCCTATACCGAAGTTTCGAAAAAAAATGTAACTGTACCGGTACAGTAAAAGGGTATAATGAGGAAAAGTTCCAAGTGGATTGAATAAGGAGGTCAGGTAGATGAGAAAGTACATGCTTGTTTACCAAATGCTAAAAGAACAAATTGAAACGGAACAGTTGCAGGCAGGTCAGAAAATATCTTCTATTCGGTCCCTCAGCGAACGTTTGGGTGTAAATAAAACAACGATTATTGCTGCACTACAAATGTTAGAACAGCAACACCTGGTATACGCTGTTCCGAAAAGTGGATATTACGTGATGGATCATCTAAAAATGGTAGAACCAAAAATGAATTATGCCTATGATTTTGCGACAGCTACTCCAACGTGGCATGCTTTCCCATTTCAAGATTTCCAACACTGCATTAATAAAGCGATTGATACATATCAGGAAGAATTATTTAACTATGGGACACCTCAGGGAATGCCAGCCTTACTGAACGAAGGCAGAAAGCTTTTAGAGGATTATCAGGTATTCAGCAAACCGTCCCAGTTATTCATAACTTCTGGTATTCAGCAAGCACTATTCATATTAAGTATGATGCCCTTTCCTAACGGAGGATCAACAATTCTGGTTGAAGAGCCAACCTATCACCTCTATCTTCAGCAACTTCAAACCTACAATTTGTCAGTAAAGGGAATCAAACGCAATACAGAAGGAATAGACTTAGAAGAACTGGAACGGATATTTCAGCAAGGGGATATTAAATTCTTCTATACCATGCCAAGATTTCACAATCCTTTGGGGTGTTCCTATGATACTGCGACGATAAAGGCGATTGTCAAACTCGCAAAAACATACAACGTCTATCTGGTGGAGGATGATTACTTGGCTGACTTTGAATACCGTCAGCGCAGAGATCCGCTTTATGCTTTTGATGCTGAAGAAATGGTCATTTACTTAAAAAGCTTCTCCAAAATCATGTTTCCTGGCTTGCGTCTTGGCCTCGTTGTCTTACCCTCTCAATTGGTCCCTGTATTTCAGAAGTTCAAGAATACAACTGACATTGACAGCTCTATGGTCTCACAGGCAGCGCTAGCTCTTTACCTTAAAAGCGGCATGTTTGCTCATTACCAAGAGAAGGTGAGCAAGGCTTATATCGGGCGCGCTAAAGTCTTACAAGAGGCACTAGAAAATCACTTACCCGAAATTAAAAAAGCCGCTGAACTAGTGATGCACACTAGTCTAAAAGTTCCTCCGAATATCAATTTGGGTTCTTTAATTGAGGATTGCCGCAAAAATAATGTCTTAATCGAAGCTGTGAACGGGAATTACTTAGAAGGAAGTTATGTCGACAGAATTTTAAAACTGAATGTTTCCAATCTACATGTTGACTGGATTGACGGAGGCATACAACTCATTGCTGAACAATTAAGAAGTTCAAATCATTACTTCCAATGAGCCAATTAAGGAGTCAACGTATGATTCAATTCAAAGCTGTTTCATAACTTAATACCTTTTTCTATCAGAACCAAAAAGAGATTAAGGATATTTTTCCATGACCTTTTTACATAACTCACAATTCTGTTTGAACAACTAGCCAATGTAGATACAGAAGATATTAATGTTTTGATCAGCTACTTCCAAATAGGTGTGGATTATATTTTACGCTTACGTTATATACACAGTAGACATATGAGGGATTGCTACACATGCTTCATGTTATCTAAACAACCCATGATTGGTATCGAGAAAAGTTAGTTGAAACTACAGGATATCGATTTTGTAATGGTTGAAAATTAGCAAGGCGCATATACAGATATAGTAATTAAAAATGATCTATATGGAAGATACTTATGAGCGAGAGAAAATGTAAAATCCATTTTTGTTTCTTGCGGCAACTGGATTGAACAAGTTATAAATTGAATACATTAAGTTATAAAGCATTTCTTTGTAATGAAAAATGCTTTTTATCTATGTCTAAAATTAAAAGGATATCCATACAACGATAAAAATGTGGTAATAAATGATAATAATTTATTGTTAAACGATAAAATATGTGCTAAAATAAAATTAATAATAAATAAGTGAGGTGTTTTTTTATGAAACAAGGTTCAACACTCTTTTTAAAGATAGCTGTATTTCTTATTGGAATCCCAGTTCTTGCTTTGTGCATATTCGGGTTACCTTGGTTAACTAATAATCCAGTAGATCCAGACTATGCCCACATACTATATCCCATTTTAATAGGCATGTATGTATCAGTTATCCCGTTTTTCTTTGCATTGTATCAGGCATTTAAACTTTTAAGCTATATTGACAAGAACCAATCTTTCTCTGAACTGTCTGTCAAATCTCTGAAAAAAATCAAGTTTTGTGCAATGTCAATCAGTGGTTTGTATGTTGTAATTATCCCATTTGTTTATCTTATAGCGGATCTAGACGATGCTCCAGGTCTCATAATAATAGGAATGGTTCCTATCTTTGCTTCAATGGTAATCGCAGTATTCGCTGCTGTTCTTCAAAGACTTTTACAAGAAGCGATTGATATAAAATCGGAAAATGACTTAATAGTCTGAGGTGATAACAATGGCAATTATAATTAATATTGATGTGATGCTGGCTAAAAGGAAAATGAGCGTTACAGAACTTTCGGAGAGGGTTGGAATAACCATGGCTAATCTCTCTATATTGAAAAATGGAAAGGCAAAGGCGGTTCGACTATCCACTTTAGAGGCGATTTGTAAAGCTTTAGACTGTCAGCCTGGTGATGTTTTAGAATACAAAAGTGATGAAGACACGATGCTTAATTGATAGAGCCTCTGGACGCTGGAGGACTCCCGCTGTCACCGTCATATAGACGAATTGATGGTAATTGCATATATTTTAAATAAGGATAACCTTGCTATATCGGCAAGGTTATCCTTATTTATATTAAAGAAAATATACTATATATGTTGAATTAAAGAATCCCATTGAAGCTGTGGCGCTCAATAAGGAGAGAGTTGTAATTCGGGGTGTGGATTGTAGAACGCTTTGCGCTTTGGGATGTCTTTACCGCGCCTTCGCTAGGGTGTTCATTATCGAGAGAAATGTGATTTTGAGATGTACATGCTGAGATTATAAGGTGATTACTAGTTGTTATTAATTATATTCAAGAAAGACGCACTCCAGGTTGCAGAGCTCATCACAAATTATGAAATGCACTTTCTCACATAGACCCATCCAGCGAAGGCGCGACTTCGTGGTAGCCGGAGCGATAAGACTGAAAGGGGTCTTCTTTCTGGCTTATCGCGGGAGGCATCCACAAAGCGTCCAAGCGGTATTGGCGGGAATTCTAATTAGTTCTCAGTATCGGGATTTTTTCAGTGATCTCCCAAAAGTCCTTGTAAAGCGCATACGCCGTATTCATTTATAAAAAAATCCAAATTTAAGACAATCAACGTTGCCCTCCACCTCCCGTAACGATGCGATTATTGAAGGTCCACTACAATCAAATACTGCACAAAAAAACTAATCTCACTTTAACTTCTGTAAGCTGTTGACAATCTTCTAAAAAGTATCTAGTATATAAATGAGAGTGATAATCGTTATCAATTAAATTTAACGTATAACTAATCCTTAGAAAAGTAAAAGAAGGAAAGAAACCTTAATCAATCGATACGATTACATATAGAAAGGAAGTACTGAAAATGTCAGCTATTACAGTAGATCAAGTTGCGATTGGTTATTCAAGCACACTAATAATTGATGAATTAAGTGTGTCTATTCCTGAAAAAAAGATAACTACGATCATTGGTCCGAATGGCTGTGGGAAATCTACTTTATTGAAAGCGATTTCGCGCGTATTGAAAACGAAAAGCGGTGCGGTCTATCTTGATGGACGTGCAATCCATCAGTTAGAAACGAAAGAAGTAGCCAAGAAGATGGCGATTTTGCCACAGTCAGCTAACGCTCCAGGGGGACTTACTGTATTTGAATTGGTTTCCTATGGCCGTTTCCCGCACCAAAGTGGCTTTGGTTCATTAAAGAAGGAAGATTATGAGTATATTTACTGGGCAATTGAAGTAACCGGATTAAATGAGTTTAAGGATCGCCCTGTTGAAGCATTATCAGGTGGACAAAGGCAACGCGTGTGGATTGCGATGGCGCTTGCGCAGGACACTGAAATTCTAATTCTCGACGAACCGACTACATATTTAGATTTAGCGCATCAACTCGATATCTTACTTCTCCTACAGCGACTTAATGAGGAGGAAGGCCGGACAATTGTCATGGTTCTTCACGATTTGAATCATGCATCCCGTTTTTCTGATTATTTGATTGCCATGAAAGATGGCACATTAGTAAAAGAGGGGACACCAGAAGAGGTGATGACTTGTGCTAATTTACAGCTTGTATTTAACATAGACGCCAGGATTACAACTTGTCCATTTAGTGAAAATCCAATTTGTCTATCGTATCAATTGTGTCAGAAGGAACGGTAAACCTTTTTCTCAATGAGGTATGCCGTTTGTAAGTTCGTTTTGGGGAGGAAAATGTATGTCTGCTTCAGCAGAGGTTTCTGCCGAGATAGAAAAGCTAACAGAAATTAAGAAACACTCACATCCAATTGTGGCTGTTGTTGTTTTATTCGGAGGTATGTTTGCATTACTTGTTGCAATTGGTCTATCCATTTCATTTGGAGCTGCAGACATTAAGTTAGCAACTGTTTGGACGGCTGTGTTTCATTTTGATCCTGATCTAACACAGCATCAAATTATTCGAGAAATACGCATGCCGCGCGTTCTTGGTGCTGCAATGGTTGGATCATGTTTTGCTGTAGCTGGTGCACTTATGCAGGGGATGACTCGGAATCCACTAGCGGATTCCGGTCTTTTGGGCTTAAATGCAGGTGCTGCATTTATGCTGGCACTTTGTTTTGCTTTTTTGCCCGGCCTACCATATATGTACTTAATCATGTATTCCTTTTTAGGTGCTGGTCTAGGTGTTGGAATCGTGTATGGAGTCGGCTCGATGTCACGAGGCGGTTTGACTCCAATGCGACTTGTCCTTGCTGGGGCTGCAGTAAGCGCATTGTTAGGAGCACTTAGCGAAGGAGTTGCCCTTTATTTCCGTATTGGGCAAGATTTAGCCTTTTGGTATGCTGGCGGTGTATCGGGAACGAAATGGGTTCATCTCCAAATCATGACCCCATGGATTATCGTTGCAATGATCGGTGCACTGATTCTTTCACGTTCAATCACACTCTTAAGCCTTGGAGAAGAAGTAGCAATTGGACTAGGACAACGAACAAAGACGATTAAACTAGTTGGGATGATTATTGTGCTAATCCTAGCTGGAGCTGCTGTTTCTGTAGTAGGGGCAGTTGGTTTTGTTGGATTAATCGTTCCTCATCTTACTCGTTTTCTAGTTGGTCATGATTATCGTTGGATTATTCCTTGTTCAATTGTGTTGGGTGGTCTTTTAGTAGTTTTGGCGGATCTCGGAGCACGAATGATTAATCCTCCATATGAAACACCAATTGGCGCATTGATTGCTTTAATTGGGGTTCCGTTCTTCCTGTATCTTGCACGAAAAGGAGGAAAAGAACTATGAAAGAAAAGATTAATATGACAAAGAACCAACATCGGGCAAAAACTAAAAATCTGATGATTATCGGTGTTCTTGGATTACTCATTGTCGTTGCTTTCATGATTAGCATGAATACCGGTTTTATTAAATTGACACCGTTTGAAGTGATCCGAACGTTGTTTGGGTTTGGAACGGAGAAGCAACACCTCATTCTATTTGAATTTCGATTACCTCGTATAGTTATTGCAGTATTGGTAGGGATGGGACTAGCAGTTTCGGGCTGTGTGCTACAAGGGATATCCCGTAATGCTTTGGCGGATCCGGGCATATTGGGGATTAACGCAGGTGCTGGGCTAGCTGTCATGCTATTTATATCATTTTTCCCATCAACTACAGCTACACCTGTCTTTTTACTTCCTGTTTTAGCGTTTTTAGGAGCAGGAATAACAGCGGTGATCATTTATTCGTTAGCTTATAAACGACATGAGGGAATTTCACCTATGCGGCTACTGCTCACGGGTGTGGCAGTAGCGGCCGGTATTAGTTCGGTCATGATTGTTTTAACACTGCGCTTAAGTCCAGAGAATTATCAATTTGTTGCTACTTGGTTAGCGGGCAGTATTTGGGGGTCAAATTGGAAATTTGTGCTGTCCTTGTTGCCCTGGATCCTCGTTTTAATACCATTTGTATTTTCGAAAGCACGTGTATTAAACGTACTAAATTTAGGAGATTTAACAGCAGCTGGCTTAGGTGCCTCGATTGAAAAAGAGCGGCGTATATTACTTGCTGCAGCTGTTGGATTAGCGGGAGCTAGCGTGTCAGTTAGTGGTGGTATCGGATTTGTAGGGCTGATTGGTCCTCATTTGGCACGTCAATTAGTCGGATCTAGACATCAATTTTTAATACCAGCTGCAGCTTTGACCGGGGGGTTGTTAGTCCTTGTTGCGGATACACTTGGTCGTTGGATACTACAGCCATCAGAGATACCAGCAGGAATTGTCGTCGCTGTTATTGGGGCACCGTACTTCCTTTACCTATTGTCACGCTTGAAAGATTGATGTATCTGAGCCATCGTCTGTGTAAAAATCCTTATGAAGTTATTGTACTCTATAGAATTGTTATTTCTTTGATAAAAAAACGAATAGTAGGAGAATGAATCGATGTTAACTAATAAAAAAAGAACTGTAATCATGTCTAGTTTTCTAGCACTATCACTAACTTTAGTTGGGTGTGGCGACACTAGTGAAAATGGTGCCAAAACCAAAGATACCAAAACAGAACAGGCAGCGGAAGAGCTTTCAACAGAACGAATACTAACAGATGCAATGGGGCATGAAGTGACAATACCTGCAAAACCTGAGCGTATTATTGCTTCTTATTTAGAAGATAATTTAGTAGCACTCGATATTACGCCTCTTGCACAGTGGACAGTAAATGACGGCGCATCGATTCAAAATTATTTACAAGACTATTTAAAAGACGTACCGACAATTCCATATGACCTTCCATTTGAAGTCGTGACAAGCTTTTCTCCGGATTTACTCGTTATGAGCTCTGCGGAAGCAGTGGAGGGGGGGAAATACGAGCAGTATTCAAAAATTGCGCCTACATATGTGCTTGAAGTAGAGAATAACAGTGATTGGCGCGAAAAATTATTAAAAGTAGGTGAGATTTTCGAGAAAACGGATGAAGCAAAACAGGTATTAGAAGAATATGAGAAAAAAGCAACGGACTCAAAGAAGATTATACAGGATTCGATTGGCTCTGAATCAGCTGCAGCTGTTTGGCTCGTTAATAATACATTCTTTATAGTTAGCGAAAATGTATCCAGTGGAGCTGTCTTATACGGTGATCTTGGTCTTTCAACTCCAAATGTGGTCAAAGAAATTTCAAGCACCGCTACAGGAAATTGGTCGGAGATTTCCTTAGAACGATTAGCTGAACTAGATGCAGATCATATCTTCTTGATTAATAGTGATAAAGGAAATGGCGCAGAAATGTTACTGGATCCAGTATGGAAAAATATACCGGCCGTGAAAAATGGACATATTTATGAATATGCCGCTGAGACTAGCTGGTTATATTCAGGACCGATTGCTAATACTCAAATTATTGATGGTGTTGTAGAATCACTTACCAAGTAAAACTCGTATAGAAGAGAATATAATCAACTCCAATTTTAAACAATAACACGTTAAAATTGACGTAGTTGGCTATATTTTTTTATATGTCATTGAGAATGAAAATCGTTATCAATAAGGAGGATATCAATGTTTAAGAATAAAGCTCAACTTATCTTTAGTCTATTACTCGTTATACTTACTATAATGATTGCTGCTTGTGGAAGTTCGAGCAGTCAAACATCTGATACTAAGAAAGGTACGGAAGAAGCAAAGAAAGATAAGGCTGAAAGTGAACAACCAGAAACAAGAATTGTTAAAACAATTCACGGCGATATTGAGATACCGGCAAACGCAAAACGAATTGTTGTAGATAGCTATTTACCTACACTACTTATCCTTGGAGAAAAACCTGTTGGTGCAACAAAAACAGATCTTGAGAACGTACATATACAGGATTTGATAACTGGTATTGAGAGTACCGGTGAGAGTGCTGTGGAAACAATATTGGGTTTAAATCCAGATTTGATTATTAGTGCGGATTCTGAAAAAAGCACATTTGAGAAATTTTCCAAAATGGCACCTACTGTGATTATTCCCTACGAAACATATAGCGATGCTTACGAGGAAGTAAGAGCAATTGGGGAGATGCTAGGCAAAAGCAAAGAAGCAGAAGAATGGCTGACTTCTTTTGATGAGAAAATTCAACAACAAAGAGATAAAGTCAAGGCGGTAATGGGAGAGGGAGAAACAGTTTCTATCTTCGGTGCATTCGGTAAAGACTCGTACATCTATGGTGATGGTATTTATCGAGGTGGACAAGCAATCTACAAACATCTTCAGTTAACTCCGCAGGAGCGTATTAAAACAGAGTTAATAGATGCTGGGGAGACATTCAAACAAGTTTCCTTTGAAGTACTGACTGATTATGCTGGTGACTATATCTTTTTCGATCAATCACATGGTGGTACGTTAGATAAAGAGGATCCTGTTTGGGAATCTGTAGATGCAGTCAAAAAGAATAATGTTTTCTATCTTGATGGAAAACGGTTTTGGCCATATGATCCGATTGCCGTGTTAGCGCAAGCGGAAGAAGTAGCGGATATGCTTGTTGAAAAGAAACAAAAAGAAAAATAATTCATAAAGGGGAGGCTAGTTCTGAATGGGGGGTGCTGTCAGACCTAGCCTCTTAACATTTTCACCAAGTGAATAGTTGATGAAGGCCCCACACAAAAACAATAATGTAAGGAATGTGATACCTATTGCTAAAACGTTTTTTCTCTTATTATAAACCATATAAAAAACTTTTCATTTTGGACTTTTCCTGTGCAGTCATTGCCGCATTACTAGAGTTAGCCTTTCCACTAGCGGTCCATCGTGTAGTGGATGATTTGTTACCTAGCTCAAACTGGACCTGGATTCTATGGGGGTGTGTCTCGTTACTTGGAATTTATATTATCAGTGCAGCTCTCCATTATGTTGTCACTTACTGGGGCCATAAGCTGGGCATTAATATAGAATCGGATATGCGAAAAGATCTCTTTACGCATGTACAGAAGTTATCGTTCCGATTTTTTGATAATAATAAAACAGGTCATTTAGTTTCTAGAATGACAAACGATTTAATGGATATTGGTGAAATCGCGCATCATGGACCGGAGGATTTCTTCATAGCACTTATGACACTCACTGGTGCATTTGCAATTATGTTTACGATAAACCCAGAATTAGCTGTACTCACTTTTATTATTGTTCCACTTATTATTAGTCTTTCTTTGTACTTCAGTAAGAAAATGTCTGTAGCATTTAGCCGCTTCTTTACGGATATTGCAGATTTTAATGCACGTGTCGAAAATAATGTGAGTGGAATGCGCGTTGTTCAAGCATTTTCCAATGAAGATCATGAAATTGCTCAATTCAATAAAAACAACGTTCGTTTTCGTGATTCAAAGTTAATCGCTTATCGTGTTATGGCTTGGAATTCATCGATTAGCTATATTCTCATGAAAATTGTCACATTGTTTGTTCTACTATGCGGAACATGGTTTGTTATCAATAAAAGCATGACGTACGGAGAGTTCCTTGCCTTTATCCTACTGTCGAATGTGTTTTTAGGACCGATTCAGCAAATCAATGGTGTTATTGAAATGTATCCCAAAGGAATTGCTGGATTCAAGCGATTTACTGAAATGCTAGATACAGAGCCAGATGTAGCAGATGCTCCGGATGCAATGGATGTCGGTCATTTGGAAGGAAATATAAAGTTCGAGGACGTATCGTTTGGTTATGAAGGTAAAGATAATGTGTTGGAGCATATTAATTTAACGATTCGTGCTGGAGAAACAGTAGCCCTTGTTGGACCATCAGGTGCTGGAAAAACGACGATTTGTAGTCTATTACCTCGTTTTTACGATATAAAGGAAGGTTCTTTACTGATAGATGGAATTGAAACTAGAAAAATGACCCTTGCCTCTCTCCGTGCCCAAATTGGAATTGTTCAACAAGATGTATTTCTATTTGACGGATCGATTCGAGAGAATATCGCATATGGCGATCTAGATGCTTCAGAAGAAGAGATATGGGAAGCGGCGAAAAGAGCTCAGTTGGAAGATATTATTCTTTCTCAATCAGAAGGAATGGATACGATGATAGGGGAGCGTGGTGTTAAACTTTCAGGTGGACAAAAACAGCGTCTATCTATAGCTCGAATGTTCCTGAAAAATCCATCTATCCTCATTTTGGATGAAGCTACATCAGCACTTGATACTGAAACTGAGGTCGCAATTCAACTAGCCTTAACTGAGTTATCTATTGGGCGTACAACACTTGTGATTGCACATCGATTAGCAACGATTAAAAATGCAGATCGGATAATTGTTGTGACAGAGGAAGGTATTACAGAACAAGGCAGTCATCAAGAGTTACTCGATCTAAAAGGGGCTTATAATAGACTACACGAAGCACAATTTGGTGTGTAAAAGAGAACCCAAGCTATGGAAAGAAAATGGCACTCTAGTACTTTCTACAGTGTGTTTCTTACTTACTTTAAAAAAAGAGTATGCATCTTATCATGCAATGGACTATAAGAAAGAGACTCTTTCTTAAATAAAAAAGACAAGACTCTGGAGAAGACATCAGCCGCCAAAATTGTATCTTTGGCGGCTTTTACACAGATAAGAAGCCCAGCTATTCTCTCGTCCGGAAAAACGTTAGCACTTTGTGTACGTATGCATTTGGAGCGCGAAGGATGAATAAACACCATACGATTATCAAAAAAATGTGTAGGGATGTGATTAACTCGCATTCCTACACATCAAGACATCTTGGTAATCGTATAGAGGTCGTTTAATCCAAAAGTGATCCAATTATACTGTACACGAAGCGCCTAGTGTTTGGTTCAGTTATTTACTGTTTTTGTTGGTTAATCAGCACATGTGTGATTTTATGTGAGGAAATGATTTCTATATAATTGAGATACTTAGGTATAGTCAATTGTACTGTTACTAGTTGGAAATTAAGTGATTAAGAGGGGATGTAGTGATGGCTGATCATTTATCTAAGCATAATATCTCATTATCTCATACATATTATTACCCTGTAAGCATAGCTAACTGGGAAGGTTCTTTACCTAGTATTGATGAAGAAATGACACGATTCCCTTGTATTCTCGTTATTATAAATGGAAGCGGTTTACTAAATCTTCAAGAACAGCAATACGAATTGTCACGTGGTTGTGTAATGCTATGGCATAATTCCCATGAATTGAAGGTGTCTACACAATTGCATACAAGTTTTAAGGGGACATTGATTAGCTACCGTTGCTTAACGTCTGATGGTATTCAACCGAATGTATTAAAGCATCCTGAACCTCTTCGGAACTGTTCTTTGAACATATTAAGTCTGACGGCCGAGCTAGAAAGGGCTTCTAAACAACTAAGTGAACGTAAACCGTTTCAATTTCAACAATTATTCGTTGAGCTATTAGCGGTGCTATATGATGAACTAGAGGGACAACAACAGAAAAGTAACGCGTGGATGGAACAAGTTCTTCATTATGTAGACACACATTTTCATGAGGATGTGACGCGTGAGCAAATGGCAACAATCGCACAAGTAAGCCCTGAACATTTCTCGCGTGCATTTCGCAGACATACTTCTCAAACCTTCAGTGATTACCTTGCCTTGCTACGGATTCGTGCATCTCAGAATAGGCTGCTATACGATATGCCAAAACTAGAGAAATTGGCACAGGAAGTGGGCTATAAAGAAGGTGCTTATTTAAGTCGGAAATTTAAGCAATTGGTCGGTTTATCACCTACCGCCTATCATCAAAAGAAAAAACGTGTAGTTGCTCTTAATAGTAACCATACTGCATGCTTACTGGCATTAGGAATCACGCCAGAGCTAGGCGTATATTCCTCCTGGATGGAAAGTATAAATCCAGTGAATCCCTTGCAAAAACTCTATGAATTTGGAATAAGTACATCCTCTTTTTATAACACCATTGCTTCCACTCGGCCTGATTTAATCATTGATTATTATACTGTGAAGGGGAGCAAAGAACTTCTACCGCTGGCTCCCGTGCTTGGCCTTCCTTTTATGGACATGAGCTGGAGAGAGCAATTTCGCCACATTGCTGACGTTGTAGAAAGACAACAGCAGGTAGAGGAATGGCTCGCACATTACGATGAACAAATATGGGCCTTTAATCAGAAACTGGACCAGCAGCTTGGAAAACGGGGAACGGCAGTATTGTGGGAAATCGGTACAAGTTCTGCTTACAGCATTCATAGTAGCCATGGAAGAGGAAGCCAAATCTTGTATGAAGATATCGGCTTTCGTCCTCCAGGCTCTTTGCTTAAGCATGGTATTGAACAACGGGGGTTTGTAGAGGAAGAGATTGAAGCTATTGCAGACCACCCAGCTGACCATATCTTTATTACTGGGATACCTTCAAATCCAGGGACAAAGAAACGAATGAAGCGCTTATTTCAGTCAGAGTCTTGGCTGAAGATGGAGGCAATCAAACAAAATCGGATGTACTTAATTGAACAGCCAGATTTATTTTATGGCTATGATCCGCTGTCCTCCCAAGCACAGTTGCATGAGCTTATGAGGGTGCTAATATCACAAAAATGAAGGGGATTAGATCATTTTAGTGCATAGACAATTCTGTCCAGACCCCTTAATATTATAAGTGATAATGATTATCATTATTAATTAAGGGGGATTTAAAGTTGTATACACAAGAAAACCATCATTGGGGGCAGAGGCTGAGGCTAATTGTTCCGTTAGTATTATTTCTAATCTTGATAGTCCTTTCCGCTTGCGGAGCGACAGAGAAAGCTTCAAATAGCGGAGCGACCGATAAAGTGGAATCGGACCAAAATTCAGGAGCTAACACGAACAGCACTACGAAAACTATTGCTACAGTAAATGGAGAGATTGAAATACCTATCAAACCGCAACGTATTGTAGCAGAGGAATACCTTGGCAGTCTGATTGCCTTAGATGTTATACCAGTGGGAGCACCGGAACTGACAATTAATAACTATTATTTTGAAGATGAACTTTTGGGTGTTTCTGATACTGGAGTTTACGGAAGTCCGTCTGCTGAAAGTATTCTTGCCCTTAACCCGGATCTTATCATTACTGGAAATGGAGAGAGCTATGAGATTTTAAGCAAAATCGCTCCAACAATCGTTATTCCATATGGTGATTTGAAAAATGCTCACGAGGAACTGACCTTTTTCGGTCAACTACTTGGTAAAGAAAAGGAAGCAGAAGTTTGGCTAAATAATTATGACCAGCAAATTGCAGACGCTAAAGCTAAGGTTGATGCAGCTATCGGCAAAGATGCAAGTTTCTCGATTATGGAAGACATTGACAAATCAACATATGTATACGGTGATAATTTCGGCCGTGGCGGACAGCCAGTCTACCAAGCACTAGGACGCAAACCACCTAGCGTTATTTCCGATGAAATTATGGAGAAGCAATGGGCCGAACTCTCGGCGGAAATGTTAGAAAGTTACGCAGGTGATTATATCATTATGACTTCCAACAGTCGAACAGTTACCGATTTTGAAGCAGATCCTGTTTGGGGCAGCCTGCCAGCGGTCAAGAATGGTCACCTCTATGTATGGCCAGAGGAACGTTCATGGTATTATGATCCGATTGCTGTCCTTGCTCAGACAGAAGAGCTTGTAACTTGGCTCACTAGTTTAGAAAAATAGAAAAAGGTGCTCCACAGCCTGTTGTATGGCTTAAGGAGCATCTTTTCTTTGCGATATTATTTGATTACTCAAAGTAGGTTGGCTTCATAAGGGCTTCTTTATTTTTTAACATCGAATTTGATGGATGTCTATTTAGGATTAATAAAATAAGTCACATCTGTTTATTAACCAAAAGTAACCAGTGAATAACATAATCTCCTACTAGGCGCTACTTGTATAGTTGCATTTTTCGATTGCTTCGGATTGAATGACTTCTAGCCATAGTAGGACCCCTCAGTAAATCTGTCAAGAATAGTTAGTCGAAAGCGGGCCGAAAATAGTGCAGTGAAAATGAAGGTCATCAAGCCCTACTCCCTAGTATTTTATGCGAATAAATGGTTAATCAACAGACGTGAAAATAAGTTATTGTATTTTTCGATTTTGTCGTATACACTTAGTTAGTGAAAATGATTCTCATTCTCACTCGTGTTGATTAACTTGAGAAAAAAAGTTATTTTGAAAAGGGGATAACCGATTGTGAAGAAAAACAAATTAATGATCATGACTGCAATGCTATTCTTGCTGGCTTCAATACTAATTGCGTGTAATAAATCAACGACAAAACCTTCAGAAACAGAAAATGAGACAGAAAAAGCAGAAGTAGAGCAACAAACCGATGAAACTCGGTCGTTCGAGACCGAAAGAGGTACCGTTGAAATCCCAACAAAGCCATTGCGAATTGTTACAGATTATTACGGAGGAGAGTTACTTTCTGTTGACGCAAATGTCGTAGGTGTTGAGCCAACAGCTTTTGATAATCCATTTATTAAGGATTTATTAAAAGATGCCGTCGAGATTGGAACGCCAGTGAATATTGAAAAGGTATTAGAACTAAAACCTGATTTAATTGTTGTTATGTATGATGAAAATTACGAGCAACTTTCGAAAATTGCACCAACAATTCATATTCCATATGGAACGGCAACAAATATTCAAGAAACGATCAAATTGTTTGCAGATATTACCGGAAATCATGAGGAAGCGGATAAATTCATAAGCAAATTTGACCAGAAAGCAAAAGAAGGAAGGGAAAAGCTATCAGCCGTTATTGATGCAGATGCAACATTCGGTATTTATGAATTAACGGACAAAGGTGATCTTTGGATCTTTGGAGACAATGCAGGACGCGGGGGGCAAGCACTGTATAATGCGTTGGAACTTAACATGCCACATGAAAACAACAATGAAGAACAAACACTCCAGCTGTCAATGGAAGTATTACCAGAGTACGCCGCAGACTATATGTTTTTGACAACCTACGATCCTGAGAAAAAAGGAGAGGCTTTAAAGAACTTGAAGGATTCGTCTGTTTGGCAAGGATTGGATGCGATGAAGAATAATCGAGTGTTTTATAACGACTTTGATACATATTACCGATACGATCCGATTGCGATTTATGAGCAAATAGACTTATTTGTAGACATGCTGATTGAAAATCCAACGAAGTAATTTTTTCATGGTAGTGCTACGTGAGCGTATTTTAACAATATCGTTGTGATTGTTAGTTAAGTATTGAAAACGATTCCACAATGATTTATACTATAAATAGTGAGAATGATTATCATTATCAAAAAGATGTGGAAAGATCATTTCAGGTAAATTTTTACGTTTAGCTAGGCGTAGAGAAGGTATTTCGCCTATAAAGAAAATTGATAATAGATACCGTGGCGACAGATTGTATTTTGGGTACTAGTTTGACTTTCTCGCGCTGCATAATGACTAAATGAAAAAGGAGCATGGATGATGAATTCAGAACAGTTATATGATGTAACAATTATTGGTGGTGGCCCAGCGGGACTTTTTTCCGCTTTTTATAGTGGTTTAAGGGAAATGAAAACTAAGATCATTGAGTTCCAACCTTATTTGGGCGGAAAAGTGCATGTCTATCCAGAGAAAATGATTTGGGATATTGGCGGACTCACACCGGTTACAGGAGAACGACTGATTGAACAAGTAATTCAGCAAGGATTAACTTTTGAGCCCGAGCTTGTATTAGGGGAAAAAGTAACTTCGATTAACAAAAATGAGGATGGAAATTTTGTTATTCAGACATCTACAAACCAAAAGCATTTGTCCAAAACAGTCATTTTAGCTGTTGGTGGGGGAATCTTGAAACCAACAAAATTAGAAATTGAAGGCGCAGAACGTTTTGAAGTTGCAAATTTGCATTATACAGTGAAATCTCTTGCACGTTTTAAAGGGAAAACCGTATTGATTTCCGGAGGCGGTAATGCCGCTGTTGACTGGGCGAATGAGTTGGAACCGATTGCGGAAAAAGTCTATTTAACTTACCGGAAAGATATGTTGAAAGGGCATGAGGCAGAAGTATCGAAGCTATTCAATAGTTCTGTCGAGTGCTTATTGAATACATCAATCCAAAAACTCATTGCAGCAAGTGACCACGAAACGATTGAGAAGGTGGAGTTAGTTAACGGAGAAGATGGAGATCTGATTCAGCTGTCTGTTGATGAAGTGATTATTAATCATGGCTATGATCGTGATAAAGAATTGACTTCGAATAGTGGGTTAGATATAGAAATGGCGAATGAATACAGTGTTGCAGGCAGTCCCATGAGTGAAACATCTGTACCAGGGCTCTTTGCAGCAGGAGATATTTTGAATCACGAAGGGAAGCTTCATTTAATAGCAGGGGCGTTTCAGGACGCGGCTAATGCTGTGAATAAAGCGAAACAATATATCGCGCCAGATGCTTATGGGCACGGAATGGTCTCTTCACATAATGACATCTTTAAAGAGAAAAATCGTGAATTGGTCAAACATTTGTATGCAGTGAAAAACTAACTTATTTTAATAGTGGCATACCAGCGTATCTTTCTAAAATAGTATCGAGAAGCGTTGAATTGCAGAGGAAAAAGGAGTAACAAAAGATGAAACCAAAACTATTATTTCACACATTATTTATAATAACGCTTCTATCCTTAGCGCTGGTGGGATGTAGCGAACAAGAAACTAATAAAACAGATTCTGAAACAAAACAATCTGAAAAAGAAGCAAAATCAAGTGAAAGCAAAGAAATGAATACATCTACAAGAATCTATAAGGATGTAACCGGAAGAGAAGTAAAGATCCCCGTCAATCCACAGCGTGTTGTGACGACTCAATATTTAGATGCGATGCTTGCGCTTGGTGTGAAGCCGATTGGCGCACCAACACATGTATTGGACAATAACTATTTAGGCGAATTACAAGCTGGGGTAGAAGACCTTGGAAGTCCATTCAGCATCGAGAAAGTGCTGGAAATGGCACCGGACTTAATTATTTCAGCAGATCCTGAAGAAGTGGAGCAACTAAGTAAAATTGCGCCTACGATTGTCATTCCATGGATGTATGGAGATGTTTTCACTCAATTTAAAGAGGTAGCTAATGTCTTGGGTAAAGAGAAAGAAGCCGATGAGTGGATTGCCAGATTAGATGATAAAGCTGCTGAAGGAAGAGAAAAAATTGCTGGTAAAATAGGTAAAGATCAAGTCGTATCGATTTTTATGACATATGAGAAAGATACACTTAGACTTTATGGCGCACGAAACATTGGTCATGTCCTTTATCGATCATTACAATTAACTCCGCCTTCGTTCATTCAAGAAAAGCTGGCAAAAGACCCTGATTTTGAAGAGTTTGTTTACGAAGATATATCAATGGAGAAGTTGCCGGATTATGCAGGGGACAAAATTATCATGTTAACGTATGGGGAAGAAACACAGCAGAAGGATAGTATGCTTTCTCAAATCGAAGAAAGTTCTTTGTGGAAAAGTATTGACGCTGTAAAAAATAATGATGTCTATTATATTGGTGATGATCCGTGGTTTACATATGCTCCGATTGCAATCGAGAAATCATTAGACGAAGCAATTAAACTCTTGTCTGAGTAACGGAGAAAAGAGAAGCAGGAGAGGCCAACCACTAAACTAGATGTGATATAAAAAATCTTCTGAATGCCATTTTAATTCGTAAGAAGAAAGGGAACTGTCTTTACGGTCTTTTTACAGACTTAGGAAGACAGTTCTTTTTAATTAAGGCTCTTTTCGTAAAGATTGTTGCTAATAGAGCGTAAATTTAGAGGGGAAAGTATAGAATAAGAGAAAGTAAACGAAAGGGGTGTAAAGTATGAAAAACAACTTAATAGCACTATCTATTTTTTGTTTGGCGTTATCCTTTATGATAGGAAGTTGGTTAATCACTAACGAATTAAGAGAAAATTCAACCAGTGTTAAAGAAGTTTCACTAAAAACTGAAAAAGAAAAAGAAGTAATAAAACCACAATTTTTTAATAAGAGTGAGTTAGCTATTTATTTAGGTTTGAGCGAGGAAGATGTTAGCATGTTGGGACCAATTCCATCTGGAGAAAACAGTACATCAAGTGAACTTCCGTATATACAGATTAATGGCACGTTATACTTTTCCAAACAAGCAATTGATAAATGGTTACAAAATCATGGTTCGTTCAGCGTTACCCGTTAAGTTCCATGGGACCAATTAAATTGGTCTTTTTTTACGTTGTTTTCAACATTGCTACCGTTGTATGATTGGATTTTTGACACGCTGAAATAAGCATTTGCTCTATCCGATTCTCAAATGATAAATTCTTGCCGAGGTCAAGCCAGCGGAACCAGTAAAGGTAGTTGTCAAGGTACTTGTCAAGGTACTTGGTGGCAACTCCTTGAAAACGTACCATCCAAGACTTTAAACGATTGTGGAAGTTGTTTACGTGTTGGATGTGATAGATACCCTTCTTAACACGTTGTTTTTGTCGTTCATTTACCGTTTCGTGCTTGAGTCCTTTTATTTTTGCGAACTTCTTATAGTTCGTAGCTGTGTCTGTAGATAGCAAAGCAGATGGGTGAATGTATTCACCTATCACCGTGTCAATTTCTTCGGCTTTTGGGCGACCTCTTCCCGCAATACGAGCAACCACACTTCCATTTCGGTCTTGTGCGACTACAACGGCAATTTTCAGGTTGGAAATTCCCCGTTTTTCATCTTTCTCTCCACGCTTCTTCGCCTTTCTATGGGGGATTTCATTTCCTTTCATAGACTCACGAAAGAAGGTTTCATCACTTTCAACGATACCTTGATTCTATATAATGTCCAGCGAAGACGTCTACTGGGGCCAAGCTTTGTTGGGAGGATTCTTTATTACAATATCACGTCTGTTGGTTAACCATTTATTTGCATAAAAAACTGGTGAGTGGGGCTTGATGACCTTCATTTTCACTGCATTATTTTCGCCCCGCTTTCGACTATCTATTCATGACATATTTACTAAGGAGTCTTATTGTGGCTAGTAGCCTGTCGCGTTCCTACACTATTCAAGTGAAAAATGCAGTTGTCGTGGCAAAACTTTCCGGAGATGATGCAGAATTACTGAAGTTGCGATCATAATTCGAACTATTGTAGGTACCTACAGTAATAAATCATGAAAGTTTAGATAGTTACGATAGTTTCTTGCAAAGGCAACTGACACTATGGAATTTCACGTGCCGAAGATTGTAAACTATGGCACAATGGAGTTAGAAGCTAGTGAATAGTAGGGGGAATGAAAAGTGAAACCAAAAATTTATTCAACATATTCTATACCTGACCAAGTGAAAGACTATATGGCTCAGTATTGTGATATTCGTGAATGGCATGGCGATGGGCGAACTCCGAGGGATATTCTGTTAGAGGAAATTGCTGATGTTGAAGGGTTATATACTGGGGGTAGCAGTATGGTTGGAAGAATTGATGAGGAGTTACTGAATCACGCCCCTCACCTAAAAGTCATTAGTAACGTATCTGTTGGTTACAATAATTTTGATGTAGACGCTATGACTAAACGAAATGTAATTGGAACCAATACGCCATATGTATTGGATGAAACGGTTGCAGATTTAGCATTTGCCCTCATTTTATCCACAGCTAGACGTATCACTGAGTTGGATCGATTCGTCAAAGAGGGAAGCTGGAAACCGACGACAAATTATCGCGAAATCTATGGGAAAGATGTACATAGTACCACGTTAGGCATCATTGGGATGGGGCGAATTGGAGAAGCGATTGCGAGAAGAGCAAAATTCGGATTTAATATGGATGTTCTTTATTTTAATCGGAATAGAAAACAGGCAGCTGAAGAGAAGTATGGTGCGGAGTATTGCGATTTGACCTCACTGTTAACACGTTCCGACTACATTGTGTTGATGACGCCTCTTACGCCTGAAACGTTCCAAATCATTGGTAAAGAGGAATTCAAATTGATGAAGAAATCTGCTGTTTTCATAAATATATCTCGCGGTCAGACTGTCGATGAACAAGCGCTTATTCATGCTTTGCAAAACGGAGAAATTCATGGAGCAGGACTGGATGTATTCGAAAAAGAGCCTGTGGATCCAACTAATCCATTACTTCAAATGTCGAATGTCGTGACAGTCCCTCACATCGGATCTGCTACAGCGAGAACGGAAGCGGCAATGGCGATGCGAGCGGCAGAGAATTTAGTAGCTGTTTTAACGGGGAAAGAACCAATAGATCCCGTCGGAAAATAAATTTTGGGTATGTTGTGTGCAAGAGGAGCATCCTGAAAGTTCAACCCATAATGAATTTACTTTACAAAGGAACACATCATCATTTCACTTTACTGATGTTCCGAAAAAAACACTGGAAATCCATCGGCAGAACATAGATGGGTTTCCAGTGTTTTTTTGAGCTTAAGAAATAATTATTCGATGTATCCTTTTTCGTTTTAAGTGTCTATATAAGAAGTGAAATGGGTGGTCATAAAATCAGTCTAAAGTTCCTTGAAACGTTATTAGCTCTTCATTAAACGTGTTGATCTACAAGAATGGAATTCCCATCTGGATCTTCAATTGTAAAACTCGCAGGACCTACGCTTGACTCATCTGCTTCAGTCAACATTTTAATTCCTTTTGCTTTAAGATGTTTTTGAAGGTCTCGTATATCCGTAAACGAATCGAGATTTTCGGCATTTTCATTCCAGCCTGGATTAAAAGTCAGAATGTTTTTTTCAAACATTCCTTGGAATAGTCCTATTATGCAACTTTCATTCTTCATAATAAGCCAGTTGTGGGTTATATCCCCTCCAAACACTTGAAATCCCAGGTTTTCGTAAAATGCTTTTGATTTATGAATGTCTTTTACACTTAGACTTGAAGAGAATGCTCCTAGTTTCATATTTCCTCCTCTTAACAATTTGAAAAAAATCAGATTGTAGTTTTTATGGGTAAGTAAAAATTTGCATAAGTTAATTATAAATGAGTACTTTGAAATACACAATATTCACCATATGAAGTATGGGGGCAGCTTCAACCACAACCCGGAGAGGATGAATGGTGTCAGTAACTGTCAGTGTGAATTTTTCTTCATGTTCATGGTCTTTATTTTGTGCTATATATGTTGAACAAATGAATACGGCGTATGCGCTTTATAAGGGCTTTTGGGAGGCCACTGAAAAAGCCTTAGTATTTGGAATGAATTAGGATTACCACTAATACCGCTTCGACGCTTTGTGGATGCCTCCCGCGATAAGCCAGAAAGAAGAACGCTTTCAGTCTTATCGCTCCGGCTACCACGAAGACGCGCCTTCGCTGGATGGTTTATGTGAGAAAGCGCATTTCATTAGCTGTGATGAAGTCTGCAACCCAGATTGCGGATTTCTTGAATATAATTAGTATGAAATAGTAATCACATTAAAGTCTCTCCATATACATCTCAAAATCACATTTCTCTCGATAATGAACACCCTAGCGCAGGCGCCTTAACAGGGGTCGCCGAAGCCATCCCCAAAGCGCCAAGCGTTCTACAATCCACACCCCGAATTACAACTCTCCTATTATTGAGCGCCACGGCAGATTCAATGGGACTCATTAATTCAACATATATAGTTAAATTACTAATTTCTAGAGTAGATGTACTATACTTCTGTAGTGAAAATCCAATGAATAGAGCAAATTAGATTGAAAATGTGCAAACTTTACGTAACTTGACCTTGTAATAATTCAATGACAGTATTTCGATAGATCTGCGTCTAATAGGCGTTTGTAGTGATTGCTAAATGACATGCAGGTGACAATTCGGTGTCGTGGAGGGATATGGGTTTATCTTTTGATGAATGTTCGTTAAGATACAAACTAAGCTTTAGAAAAAAAGAGCGGCAGATTTGAGAGGGGTTTACATGATATGAAGATCAAAAAAGTACTAGTTCCATTTATAGCAGGTGCACTAGCATTAAGTTTAGCTGCTTGCGGTGGCGAAGATAAAGCGGCAACTGATAAAAAGCCTCAAGAAGAAACCAAACAAGAAGATACTAAACAAGAAGATACTAAGGAACCAGAAGCTACAAAAGAGCAAGAAGCATCTGCAAAAGAGATGCAAGAGAAGCTAGCTGAACAGCAAGTGGACGACAAGAAGATTGTGGCTGTTGTAAATAAGGAAGAACTTAAAGGTGACAACTATAATGCAGCGGTGACATCAATTCAAGGTCAAATGCAACAAATGGGACAAGACCCATCGAGCAAAGAATCAGCGGAACAAGTAAAAATGCAAGCACTTGATATGCTTGTTAACCAGGCATTGATTCTTCAAAAAGCAAAGGAAGCTGAAATAAAAGCATCTGCATCTGAAATTGATAAAGAGTATTCAGTATTTGAAAAGCAATTTGGCGGCGAAAAAGAAATGAAGAAAGCGCTCAAAGCTCAAAGCATGGATGTAAAAACATTGAAAGAACAAATCGCGGATTTAATCATATCTGGAAAGTACCAAGATAAGATAGCTCCAGCGAAAAAAGTATCGGATAAAGAAATTAAAGAATACTACGATCAAGCTGCGTCTTCATCAAAAGAAGCGGGACAAGAGATGCCACCGCTTAAAGAAGTAAGTGAACAAATCCAAGAAATGATTAATCAAGAACAACAACAGAAGTTACTTGCTAAACATGTTGAAGAGCTAAAAGAAGATGCTAAAATAGAGTTAAAAATTTAACTCATTTAGGTGTAAACAGGTACCGATAAAAAGGATTCACGAACTAGGTGTATACTTCGGAAACCTTTATGAATAAAACAATAGGACATGGAATGTTTGACCTTTAGGGTTAAGCGTTTCATGTCTTTTTGAATTTTCAATAAAAATTACGTCTGAAATTTGAACTTCAATTCAATAAACATAGGAACTTCTTTTTGGGACAACCTAATGAGAAAGAAAAAGTGATAATGAGGTGATGGTTATGATAATTGAAAGGTCGTCTGAGTGGAAAGAAGGCTTTACAGAGCGACTGGAGAATCGTGAGGCATGGGATAATTGGACATTATATAGGATGAGTTATGAGGCGGTAAAAACGAACTTGATTACAGATTTTAATGGCCTTCAATCACCTAAATATTTACCCAATCTTACACCCCTAGCCCATCAATTGAAAGTGGCGGAAACGGTCATTGAAAGGATGAATGGAAAAGCGATTCTTGCAGATGAAGTGGGACTCGGTAAAACCATCGAAGCTGGTTTGATCTTGAAAGAGTATTTAATCAGAGGCCTTGTGAAGAAGGCGTTAATTTTGGTTCCAGCATCACTTGTCAATCAATGGATTGAAGAACTGAACCAAAAATTTCATATTCCAGCGATGCAATATAAAAAAAATTACGATTTAAACCATTGTACGATTGTCGTTATGAGTATAGATATGGCAAAAAGAAGCCCCCATAAAGAAAACATCTATGATCAAGAGTATGATTTAATCATCATTGATGAAGCTCATAAATTAAAGAACCACAAAACTAAAAATTATGAGTTTGTACAAAACTTAAAGAAAAAGTTTTGTTTGTTATTGACTGCCACGCCAATTCAAAATGATGTATTTGAACTCTTCTATCTCATTTCATTACTAAAACCAGGGCACTTAGGAAATTACGAAACCTTTCAATCGTCTTTTTCCGCGAGTAAGCACAATGTGGAACACGACGATTATTTAAAAGAATTGGTTAATCAAGTGATGGTAAGAAATAGAAGGCAGGATACTGGAATTGAATGGACAAATCGTCGTGTTCAAATAATACCGATTGATTTTACGAAAGAAGAACAAGAAGTATACGATCTGATTTCAGAACTTAAAAATGTTTGTCCCATTTTTTCGGATGCCTTCTCTATGATAACGCTGCAAAGGGAAATGTGCAGCAGTAAGGAAGCTACATGCTTAACGTTAACTAACATGCTTCAAAAATGCATTAAACCAGAAGACATTTCTTATATGGAAGGAATTATTCAAAAGTTGATGGGACTAGACATAAATTCAAAAGCAGAAAAAGCTTATGAAATTATTACTCAGGCAAATGATAAGGTTATACTCTTTACCGAATATCGAGCAAGTCAAACCTATTTGCAATGGTATTTACAGTCAAAAGGAATCACAAGCGTCCCTTTTAACGGACAATTCAATAAGAATAAACGGGAGTGGATGAAACAGCTGTTTAAAGAACAAGCGCAGGTGCTAATTGCGACGGAATCCGGCAGTGAAGGGATTAATCTACAATTTTGTCATCACGTCATTAACTATGATTTACCTTGGAACCCCATGAAGTTAGAGCAACGCATTGGACGTGTCCATCGGTTAGGGCAAGAGCATGACGTTCATATTTATAATTTAGCCATTCAGAATACAATAGAAGACCAAATATTGGAATTACTTCATGTTAAAATTGGGGTCTTTGAACAAGTAGTGGGTGAGTTGGATGATATTTTATCTGCTTTTAAAGAGTCCATTTGAGGTGAAAGAGCTTGGGGAATTGAAGGAGGAATTACATGTACCCACAACAAATTCACAGTTATTTACTGCAGTTTTTTAATGAAAACAATTGCCAAATAGTAAATGACAATGATTATTATATCAACGTTCAATTAACGGTTGATATGGATAAAAAAATTATGAATAGACCATATTATTGGAAATACTTAGAGAGTACAGATGGCGTGCCCAGTCCAGCACAACTAACTTTTATCACTGATAAAAATAGGCTTGTTGAAGACGTTAAAGGGGAAGTTATACACTTCGGTTCCCCACGGCTCAGTCAACTGTTTGAAGCAACAAAAGAGATGGGTTCATATGTCCAGATGTATGAACGGGTAGCAGATAAACTTGGAACGCAAACCATATTAACACCTTGGTTAGCTGTTAATTATAAAATTTCATATTACAGCGATCAAACGAAGGAAATTCTTCATTCGTTAGGTATAAACTTAATGACGGGCCAGGTGAATGAAGGGTTTCAGGAATTGTTAAGTGCAGTGGATTTAGATACCACTATATCGGAAAACACCTTTAATTTACCTTATATTATTAAACCCATTCGTGCCCTTGAACGATTGGATGGGATAATTGATAACTTCATACAGAAAGCTGATCACACATGGGCTGAAGAAGCGAAGTTGAGATGGCGAAAGGATCGCAGGGTATTAGAATACTTCTATGAAGGGGTAGAAAATAAGCCGGATTGTTATGAGATTGAGAAAGAAGCGATGGACCAACAATACGAAGCGAGAATTAAAATTGACATCATCAATGGCGGATTATTTTATTTGAAATGAATTTGAAGTATTTCTGTGAGAAACTATCCCAAATAGGTAAGACCTTTCGCAAGTTTACTGAACATGCGAAAGGTCTTTTCTTCGATGTTGTGGATTAATTACGTTAAAATAGGTAGTAGCCATAACATTAGATGAAAATAATTGACGAGGGTGACATATGAAAGCATATATTTTAAAACTTTCCTTTGAAGACATAAAGCCACATATCTGGAGGCGCATTATTTTACCCGCAGGTGCGACATTTAACCGTTTACATGAAACAATCCAGAACGTCACAAATTTTCAAAGCACACTTGAGCCGTACCATACCTTTGGAGTGGAAATAGATGATTATTTTATCACAAATAATGAATCGATTTTAGACGAATATAAAGGGAAGACCTATTATGGTAAAACGGTCAAGCAGCCAGCGAGTATAAAAATCGATTCGTATCTTGAAAAACACAGTCATTTCATTTATAACTATGATTTTGGTGACGACTGGCGGATTCTTGTGGAGCTTGAAGAAATAGTAGAGGATTATTATTTTGGCTATCCCACATTACTTAATGGAGAAGGAACGGCGCCACCGGAGGATGTTGGCGGTCCCCCAGGATATGAAGCTTTTCTAGAAGTGTATCAAGATTCGACACATCCAGATTATTTATCCACATATGCATGGGCGGAGGAGCAGTTCTACTTACCTTTGGACATTGCTTGGCTGAATGATCGTTTAAAATATGTGAAATACAAAAAGACAGAATGGCAATATATCGATCATGAAAATTATCATGTGCTATCTGATAAATATCGCGGTGCAAAGTCGGTAGATCCTGACTTACTGCCTAACAAAAACCTTATAGTCCAGTATGCTATAGCATGTACTAATTTATATGGATTGATTGAGTATCCAAAGTTTTTGGAGATTTATAATTCTCAAAATGAGCCAGCTGTATCGAGTAGTGAACTACAGGCACTGTTAGCAGATACTCATTCCGCAAAACAGCTAGCGAAAGAAAGTGTGTTTACACATAAGAGAGCATTGATCCATGAAGCTATTGAATATGTCGAGAATTATTCTGCGTTTTTAGAAGGAACCATAGGAAAGCCATTTTATGTACCTACAAAAGAAGAGCTATTGCGCTACGCAGATGATTTATATTATGAAAAGACAAGCCATCAAGAAAAGCTTGGAAATATGCTTGCGAAAGACTTTTTTGGTGGTAGTACGCTCATGATTAAAGATGAAATTGATGAATTGGTCGGTCAATTACAAGGTGTGCACGTTAATTTCCAAGGAGTAGTGCAGAATTTTTTAGGGCGTTTTAAATGTAAAGATATGAAGCAAATGAATGAATATATGCAAGTTATCACCATGATTGCGAACACCACGCGCATTTGGGAAAATAGAGGTCATACACCTCATGAACTTGCACAAATGGAGAAACACCATTTAATGCCGCTACCTAGCACCCCATTTAGCGTAATTGAGGGTGGGAGAACGGGCCGGAATGAACCTTGCCCATGTGGCAGTGGGAAAAAACATAAAAAATGTTGCGGAAAATAAAGCACAACTAAAATCGGTTGTTACTTGGAGGAAGCAATTTGTATGATCCCACAATTTTTGAAAATCTAAAAGTAGCATTTGAAAATCAGGTGTATGATTTAGATAATGTAGATCGAAAAATCATGATTACTAACCGGGTCGACCGAATGGATTTTGCCATTATGACTCGAGATTTTGCTATTCAATTTACGCTAGCAGATCACCCCCATGTGACAGCAGAGATTGTATTACGGGCATCCGTAAAAGATTTGGCAGGGGAGATTTTAGAGCTGCCTAGTAAAAATCTAGGTTGTTTATTAGTAGTACGTTTTAACAAACCTGTTCAAAATGTAGCCGTACAATGCAAGCGAATTGAGCAAGCATTAAATATCATTTGGGAAACTGACATTCAGTTAACGCAAACAGTAAGCTTCGTGTATGAACAAGAAGCGTCAAGTTACCAGAACCTAATTGAAGTGAAATTCAAATCTAAAATTAACGAGGAACATATGGGTGACATTGCAGAATTTCTAGATCATGTGTTGGAATCGTTGGAAGTCTTAAATGATATAGAAGCATAATGTCGGGCTCCGTTTTGCTGGAAGGAAATCCTCTAGCTAATTTCAGCATATAGTGCAAGGACAACAATTGAATTTGAACAGGAGGGATTGCGTTTTACGGGAATCGTACATTGTTGGACTTGAAGACAGGAGATGTAAACGGAGACGGTATTCTAGACACGGTTTATTTATATGGTCAAGTCGCTGGACCACCGGGTATCTTTGCTGACAATATTACACTTATTATTCAAGATGGCAAGTCTTATAAAAGTACAACCGTACATCTCAAAAACAACGCGGGATATAATGCACGGTTGTTCCTTGGCGATTTTGACAACGATCTTGTACCTGACATAATGGTAAGCATTGATACGGGTGGGAGTGGGGGATATGGCATCTTTTATATCTATTCCTTTAGAAATAACAGTTTACATGAACTCTTTAATGTCGATAGCTACAATGAAAAATACACATTCCAAGTAAATTATGAGGATTTCTATAAAGTGCGTGTTGAAAGTTCTCGGCAAAACCTATTGTTCACCATAGATATCAGCAACAAAGGCTATGATTATTTAGCACAGTATTACGATGATAATGGACTACTAAAAAATCCGTTAAAAGGTGAAGTTCTTGCCTTAGGAGCTTTACATCCAATCATTACAACTAACGAAAGTTACAATTATGATCTATTGGCCCTACAGCGCATTATTGGACCAACAAATGCAGATACATTAGGATATGTTGAAAACCTTTTGACATGGAAAGACACTCAATTAATTTCTAATCGGTTGGCTGTTTCTATACCAAGCACAAATTAGTAGCACTTCCACACCTGATGATTAGTGAATAACATGATTACCTATTTAGGCGGTACGTGTATACTCTTTGCTACTAGTAAGCAAAGAACGCATTGTATAACGTGCGAGAGTGCCCGAAATTGCATCTTCGGGCATTTACAATCCCTCTAGAAAGTTGTCTATTCTATATTTCAAACAAAACTGTATTTTCCACACATAATTGGTTTAGTGAATAAGTACCGTATTTAGAATAGAAAACACCTGAAATCCATTGACCAAACGTCGGTGGACTTCAGGTGTTATTTTTTTGTGGACCAAACTAATATAATTAAAATCAACTAAAGAGTAATAGTGAATCTATTTTATGTTTTCACCGATACAATAAATAACTTAATTTGTATATTGATTATTAGCATACTGGAACAGAACTAGGAATAGTATTGGTAGAGTATTATGGAGGTGGAGTAGATTGGAGAAAAATTGAAAATCTTATTATCGAATGCTGTTTTCTGGAATATATTCAAGTGGATTCACTCCCTACATAAGGTAGGACAATCCATAAGAGGTCTGCTCGTCGGGAATCGAGATTTGCTAACAGAAAGATTATTAAATAGAAGTTTTTTTTCTACTGAATATAACCCATAGAGATTTCACTTCTAGGCTTTAGTGCTATTGTATTGTCTACTAAATTTACGCTGGAAGGGGAATCGAATGTCAGAATTTCATCAACAATCATCAGTTGAAGTCATGGAGATGTTGGACGTGACAAATCAAGGATTGAGCGATTATGACGTCCAAAATAGGCAAGAAGTATACGGTTATAATGAATTGCTGGAAGGAAAAAGGACAAGTACATTCTCCGTTTTCTTTGGACAGTTTAAAGATTTATTAGTCATTATATTATTGATTGCCGCTTTCATTTCATTTCTATTAGGTGAAGTAGAAAGCACGATTGTGATTATGATTGTCGTTATTTTAAACGCAATCCTGGGCACTGTGCAGCATGTGAAGGCAGAACAGTCTTTGGATAATCTGAAAGCTTTGACCTCTCCAGTTGCAAAAGTGATGCGAGATAAACAGATAGTAGAGATTTCTTCAGAAGATATAGTAGTTGGAGATCTTCTCTATTTAGAGGCTGGTGACTATATAAGTGCTGATGGCAGATTAGCAGAAAGCCATAATTTGCATATTAATGAAAGTTCGCTAACAGGTGAATCATTGGCTGTTGCGAAAAGTACTGCGCCCATCAAAGAAGATCGTGTAACGATTGGCGATAAAAAGAATATGGTGTTCACTGGAAGCTTTGTCACCAATGGACGTGGTACCGTCATTGTTACATCCATTGGTATGGAAACGGAAATTGGGAAAATCGCAAATTTACTGGATACTGCGAAAGAGAAGAAAACACCTTTACAAGTAAATTTAGATCGTTTTGGGGAAAAATTAGCTTTAGGAATTACGATGATCTGTTTAGCCATTTTCATTATTGATCTTTTTCGAGGACGCGAGTTAGTAGACTCGTTTATGTTTGCTGTTTCGCTGGCGGTTGCAGCAATTCCGGAAGCGTTAAGTTCGATTATTACCATTGTGCTGGCATTTGGGACACAAAAAATGGCGAAGGAAAATGCCATTATACGTAAACTCTATGCTGTTGAAAGTCTGGGAAGTATTTCCGTTATTTGTTCAGATAAAACGGGAACATTAACGGAAAACAAAATGAGTGTTCAACAAGTATATATTGATCAAAAAGTCATTTCGCATGATGAACTACATACAGAAAATGCGATTGAGAAAAATCTTATCTTAAAGGCACTATTGTGTAATGACGCCTTGGAAAGAGATGGTAAAGAAATTGGTGATCCAACTGAAATTGCACTTGTGAAATTGGGGAAGCAGTACAATCTTGACGAATTAATCGTAAGAAATCACTATCCAAGGCTGGCCGAAATACCTTTTGATTCAGACAGAAAGCTAATGAGTACAGTACATCAGTTCAATCAGCGCTATACTTTGATTACAAAGGGAGCAATAGATGTTCTTCTATCCAAAATTGCGAAAATTGAAACCTCAGAAGGTGTACTTTATATTACGGATGAACATCGTAATAAAATTGAAGAAGTGAATCGTGACTTTTCTATGAATGGTTTAAGAGTACTTGCAATTGCTTACAAAGAGATATCGAAAAATCAACTAATCGATGTCGAAGTCGAAAAAGATTTAATTTTTGTCGGATTAATAGCGATGATGGATCCTCCGAGAAAAGAGTCAAAATCAGCGGTTGAAAGCTGTATAAAAGCAGGTATTAAACCAGTTATGATTACAGGTGACCATAAAATAACAGCAACTGCTATAGCCAAACAAATTGGTATTTTAAACGATCCATCAGAAGCGATCGAAGGACATGAAATTGAAGGATTAACTGATCAACAACTACAAGAAAAGGTTCAAGATTTCTCTGTCTATGCCCGTGTAACACCAGAGCATAAAATTCGCATCGTTAAAGCTTGGCAGGAAAAAGGAAATGTAGTTGCGATGACGGGAGATGGTGTCAATGATGGTCCTGCCTTAAAACAAGCCGATATCGGTGTGGCGATGGGGATAACCGGTACTGAGGTAGCGAAAGATGCATCCTCTATGATCTTAACGGATGATAATTTTTCAACGATTGTCAAAGCTATTTCGAATGGAAGAAGCCTCTATACGAATATTAAAAACGCCATTCTATTTTTATTATCAGGGAATGCAGGTGCTATTTTTGTTGTTTTATATGCAACAGTATTAGGTTTACCCGTCCCTTTTGCACCCGTGCATCTATTATTTATTAACTTACTTACCGATAGTTTGCCGGCAATTGCAATAGGTTTAGAGCCGCATAATAAAAACACAATGAAGGACAAGCCAAGAGATATTAACACTCCATTATTAAATAAAACATTTACGACTCAAGTGATACTCGAAGGCTTATTAATTGCTATAGCTACGATCATTGCTTTTCGAATAGGGTTGTCAACGGGGGATACGCAAACAGCAAGCACAATGGCATTTGCAACATTATGTTTGTCAAGATTAGTACATGGCTTCAATTCTAGATCTAAAGAATCGATCTTCACAATAGGTGTGTTTTCGAATCTCTATACTTGGCTAGCATTTTTAATAGGTTTTCTATGTTTACATTTAGTGTTATTTGTTCCATCGCTTACGGGTGTGTTTGAAGTCGCAACATTAAGTGGGATACAATTAGGTTATATTTATTGCTTGTCCTGTATGCCGTTTCTAGTTAATCAGTGGTATAAAGTGTTATTCGTAAGAAGTAAATAATGCTAATATAAATTGGCTCCAGTTGTATGAGTGTCAGAAACCATACACATCTGAAATAAAGTCGTACTGTTTATTAAAAGTTATAGCGGTTTATCCCTTTGGGTACTAGTATCCAAAGGGATTTTTAATTTTTTTTTATGCTTCAGCATTCAAAACCCCGAATTAGCGATCCACTGACGAATTCCATCATAAACAGGCTTTGTTCTTTTGGTCATTATCTATGGGGTGTCACAACGTAGAAATAATAAAAAGAGAAATTAGATTATATTTGCATTTTTAATATGAATCGTGTACGATTTAGTTGTGAACGATTTAAATAAAAGAAAAAGGAGTTTTTGACATGAAAGCACTTTATGAAACGACGATCATTAACACAGGCGGACGTGATGGGTATGTCTATTCACCGGACAATATTTTCAATTTGGATGTTGCAAAACCAGCAGCACTAGGGGGCGATGTCACAACTGCAACGAATCCGGAGCAGCTATTTGCTGCAGGTTACAGCGCATGCTTTAACAGTGCGCTTGAGTTACAGTTGGAGAAGGGGAAAGTTGACTTTTTAAGCAGTGAAGTAATAGCGACTGTTTCTCTTTACCCAGATAAAGAAGATAAAGGTGTTAAACTTGGCGTCAAGCTCGAAGTAACAATTGAGGGCGTTGACCATTCCGTCGCGGAAGAATATGTGAATAAAGCGCATCACTACTGTCCGTACTCTAAAGCACTCAATGGTAACGTTGATGTTGAAATAGTGATTAACTAAAAGGAGACTTAAAATGGTATCAGTTTATGATTTTGAAGTAAAAAAAACAAATGGGGAAATCACGTCACTGAAAGAATATGAAGGCAAGCCTCTAATTATTGTAAATACAGCTAGTAAATGTGGATTAACCCCTCAGTATGGCGGATTGCAGTCGCTTTATGAAAAGTACAAAGATGAAGGGCTGACGGTTTTGGGATTTCCTTGCGACCAGTTTAATAATCAAGAGTTTGACGATATTAATGAAACAACAGAATTCTGCCAAGTGAATTATGGTGTCACGTTCCCCATTTTTGCGAAAATTGACGTGAACGGTGACGATGCGGATCCACTTTTCACACACTTAACGACAGAGAAAAAAGGGTTGTTTTCGAAAAAAATCAAGTGGAACTTTACGAAGTTTTTAGTGAATCAACAAGGAGAGGTTGTAAAGCGATATTCGCCGCAAACTGAACCTGGAAAAATCGAAGAAGATTTGAACAAGATTTTATCATGAAGGATTTTCTGTCATTGAACAGCCAGCTTTGTTTCGCTGTATACGAAACGGCTGGAGAGTTTAATAAGCTGTATACAAGTGTATTGCAGCCGTTTGGTTTGACGTATCCGCAATACTTGGTGCTTTTAGCGTTATGGGAAAAAGATGAAATATCGATGAAAGAACTTGGTACACGACTCGACCTCGGAACCGGAACGCTGACGCCGATGATTAAACGTATGCAGGAAAACGGCTGGGTACGAAAAGAACGCTCACAAGAAGATGAACGAAAAGTGTATATTTATTTAGAAGAAAAAGCGCACCGCGATCAGGGGCCAATCACGAAACGAGTCGCAGAAGAAATCCAACTCTGTAACATCAGCTTGTCTGAATATGATGAGCTGATGATGCGGCTGAATGAGCTGCATCAAAAAATGAAAGAACGGTCAAATTCCTCTGGTGCGTAAAGCGTAGAAGGACAGTCCCTTAGTAGCATTCACCCTTTTATTATTCATTGGCGCGGTATGGATGTGATATTAAGTCTATATTTTAGGGAAAGTAAAAGAATTAATTGTACAAATTGTAATCAACTAAATTTAACCATTAAATTACTGCTTACTTTTGCGGTGAATACTAGACACCCCATGTACACGTGCTTGCGGATCGCTTTGGATTGAACGACTACTGCATCATTATCGGGATTTATAGCTGTTTAGGGGTGCGATAAAATCGCACCCCTAAACAGCTATTTTCGTTAATTGTATGGTGGTCTTTCATCCGTCGCTTTCCGAAGGTACAGGTACACGAAGTGCTAAAGATTTTGGGAACGAGTGAATAACTACTTACTCTATCTTTATAACATATCGTTTTGAATTTAAGTCATTGTCACTTTCTATATAGCGTCTGCTCCAAGGCAATTCTGAAATCAAAGAGTTTACAGCATGCTTACCCAAACGGGATGGATTTGACATGTGGAAAGATTTACTGAAGATAACAATCGAAGAGTTAACGAGCCTTGATTCATTCAACAAAGGGAAATGATTAAGAACAGTCCTAAGCCTCTATTTTCTATAATAAACACAAACAACTTAATATTGACAGTGTGTATACGTTTGTATACAATTAAGATAATGATAATGTGCATACAAATGTATACAAAGGAGGAGAATACAAATGAGAGAAGAACATATCAAGGGAGAAGGTCGTCATCGTGGCAGACGCCACGGTGGGGAAGAGGGCGTGCATCAGCGTGGTGCGAAAACCTTTCGTCGAGGAAGAGCAATTTCGTTTTTAGAGCGTATGAATCTGAAGCGTTCAACTATTATGCAACAGTTAGATCAACCCGAATTTCTATCAATCCAGCCGATTTTAGTCGGTGAATTAAAAGCGATTGATATGATCATTAATGAGTTTATTCAACTATTTGAAATCAATGTAGATGAAATGTCGGATCGCAAGCCAATGGTAGATGTTAATGAGGAAGGGATTGAGTTGGATGAAAAAAATTAACGGATATATCGATTCAGTGTTTACGAAGCAAGATACTCTGTTGGAGGAAGTGATTGCATCGATTGAAGGAAACGGTATGCCTGCCATATCGGTTTCACCTTCTTCTGGCAAGCTACTTACGATGCTGACAGCCATTTCAGGGGCGAAAAATGTGCTGGAAATCGGGGCGCTTGGCGGCTATAGTGGAATTTGTCTTGCCAAAGGGTTTGGTAGTGAAGGGAAATTAACTTCCCTTGAATTAGAGGAGAGATATGCAACGTTAGCAGCTAGCAATTTAGCGAAGGCTGGCTTTGGTGATCAAGTATCTTATAGGACGGGGCCAGCTTTGAAAAGCCTTGAAGGATTAGTTGACGAGGGGCAGCGATTTGATTTTTTCTTTATCGATGCAGATAAAGAAAACTATGAAAATTACTTAGACTATTGCATTCGACTTGCGGAGGCGGGTGCGTTAATCGTGACGGATAACGTACTGGCTGGCGGTAGTGTAGTGGATCCGGAGGCGAAACCAAAACGTTATACAGAATTAATGAAAACATTCAATGAAACGGTAGCAAATCATCCCCAATTGGAATCGCTTCTTATTCCAATCGGGGATGGGATGACGATTTCACGAGTGAAGAGATAACAGAAGAATTTCAGTGACATAACTAACGGGGTCTCTTTTGGGGGAATAAACAAATAACAATGGAAATCGTACTTTACTCAGAACGTTAAAGAGAAGACTATCATCGATAAAAGCATTAAAAAAGGGCGCCCTATAAGCGCTCTTTTTATATATTTTTTTTGTGAGTTATGAGAGACACTTTACAACAACTTATCAACTACAACTATAAGCATCCATTAGTTGGGTGATTTCTTTTGAAATTTCATTATCTACTTTTCCTTCTTAATCGTCTGATAGAAGCGTTCTCAACATTTTCTTATCACCAAGGTACTTAATCTCCTCTATTCCACCTGGGCGAAGAATTGCTATCCCTGTTATTTCTGCATCCACTTTATCTTCCCCTTTTTTTTCATATTCAATATAAACAGTAAAGTAATAATTCGTTGGGGTGTCTTTATTTTGCTCTATAACGATTTTACTAACAGTTGTCTGATAATCGTATTTGTCCGCCGCCAAGTGGAACATTAATACATAAGTTCTCACTAATTTATCCCGCATTAACGGGCAGTAAGACCCCCACTTCAAGTCTTCAAGGACACAAGAAGAATAAGTGGGGGATCAACTGCCCGTAAAAGCCCGAATGGTTAAACTAACAATCAGTGGGGGATGAAGAAAACCCCCTCTGATTGAAGATTAACTTTATCGTAACCACTTTCGGAAAAATAAGGTCCGTAGCTATCCTTTAAATATGCGCTATACTCTTTACTGAATGGTACGCTCCCCTGGTTCTGTTTCTCAACCCACTTCCACAGTTCATTGTGTGCTTGTATTGCTTCTTTATTTGGAGTAGTCAATTCATACTCCAGATAGCCTTGAATAAGTTCTATGTTTTTGTCTTGTGGTTCGTCTTGAGTGCAGCCTACAAGTAATAGGAATGTAAGAGCTGCAGATATGACAACGCCAGTCTTCCCTCGAAAGACCTTCTCTATGAAGAAAGAAATACGATTCGAACGTGATTTATTATGGTACATAGTCTCAACCACCTCCTCTTTTTTTATTTTTTATCTACTTCTTATACGGAAAGTATGTTATAAAAGTTTCATTTTTCTAACTATTATGAAAGGCAGTGACTGGCGCCAGTCACTGCCTTTCATATGATAATCATTGTCTATACCACTGTCAGATATTGAAGACCCCTCGTTGTAAACTGTAGGCGCTGTTTATTTCCCGACAGATGCCTTCTATTTAAATGGGATGATTCATCGGATTTCCAGCGCCAACTGAATGAGTTACTCAACAGTAGTATGACGTTACCTATAAGAATAGTTGGTGCAAAGACATCTATGGTGAAAATATAGTAATTGGATGATTAAAATGACTGAGTATCCATCAAACTGTTATGTAGAACAAGAATCTTTCAGAGGCAAATTCGACATGTTCTTTGTAAAGGAAAGCAAGATGCATTTGAAGCCGAATACCTTCTTTAATTACATTCCAAAGTTAGGAGTTATATAAAATGACAATTACTAATTTTAAAAAATTAGAGGAAATCAGACAGGCACTCAATTCAAAGTTTTTCGAACGGGAGAACGAAGTTGAGGGGATTCTTGTAGCTCTGCTCTCTAGACAGCATATGCTCATGATTGGACCTGCCGGAACTGCGAAATCCGCATTGGCGTTTGAGGTAGCAAAAATCGTACAAGGAACAGAATACTTCCAATGGTTGCTGACAAGGTTCAGTACACCCGAAGAAGTTTTTGGCCCGTTGTCGTTAAAAGACCTTGAACAAGGTGTGTACAAGAGGAATACAGCAACTAAAATGCCAGAAGCTAATCTAGTTTTCCTTGACGAAATATTCAAAGCAAACTCGGCAATCTTGAATAGTTTACTGACGCTTATCAACGAAAGACTCTTCTATAATAACGGAACGCCAGTAAAGGTCCCTTTAATGTCAGTTATTGGTGCTTCGAACGAATATCCTGAAGAAGGAGAAGGGCTTGAAGCTCTTTTCGACAGGTTTTTACTTCGGTTCGAGCTAGACTATATTGCGGATGATACGAATTTTGTTTCTATGATGAAGGGGACCGGTCAAAATCAGGCCATGCCTTCCTTGACGATGGATGAATTGATTCAACTCCAGTTTTTGACGGACAGGGTTACAATACCGGATGAAGTGTATGAAATTCTTTCGGAAATTCGTACTAATTTGCGTGACGAGGGAATTCGGCCTTCTGACAGGCGGTTTCAACAGTCGCTTTCAGTCCTTCAAGCGAAGGCGTTGATAAACCAAAGGCAAGTTGTGAAGATAGATGATATTGTCATCCTGGAAAATGTACTCTGGGAAACGGTGGATCAAAAAGATACCGTGTCTTCCATTATTCGCAACCATTCACAAGATGTTGTTACTCAGATCCTCTACTCCATACAAAATGAAGCAAATGAAGTATTCTACGCCATCCTGCAGGATCATTCGCCAGAAGCAGGAATGGAAGCAACTCAAAAAATGAAAGCTTTAGTGGCTGATTTGAAGAACCTCCAAAGTATCAATCAAAGTAGGAAGGCTGATATTGGCCCATTACTTGATAAAGTGACCTCGATGGAACATGAAATCCTGGATAGTATTTTAGAACCGTGGTATTTTGAATCCCAAAATGACAAGAGGGGCTCCACCAGCACCTTTTTTAATATGTGAAAGGGGGTATTCTTTATGAAGAATCGTTCAGTCTTGAATACGGACGCATACGATAAAAGACGTTTCAAAGAAATTTTCGACATGTCTCTGGGTCTTCAAAAGGTAAGAGGTGAAGGTGCTTTGCCAATGTTCGAACCATTATTGGCTGATATTTGGGCTTCCTTATATAAGATGAAACCAGAAATTTTGACAGGGGACGTAGACAGTGTACTTAAGGTGAATAAAACACTCATGGACAGAATCATGGCGGATGAATCCTTTGTATACTACCGAAGCTTCACCCGATTGGATGATTTATTGTCAGCTATCGGCACGGTGAAATTCGGAGAAAAGACGAATCAATGGCTAGCTGAACAAAAAGAGGAAGATGAAGACTTTCAAAAACAGATCCAGGAAATTCACGCAATGCAAAGGCGACTTCAAGAGCAGGATTGGCAAGAAGAGCCAGGAAGTGGAAGTCGGGTGTCAGAAGAGATTTTTAATGAAATGATGACTAAATTTGATGAGAAATTGCAACAGTTGCTTCAAAATAATAGTCATAGCTTTTCACAAGCATTGGCTCAAGCCATGCAAGAAACAAAACAAGTGAAAGACGGTCTAAAGTCTTTGCTTGGCGGCTGTAGTGCAGGGAGTGGTGATGTGGAATTAAAAAAGGTTCCTTTACGCGACCAACTAGCATTAGCTGAAAAAATGGCTTCTGATAAAACGATGAAAGAAATAGCGGAGTGGGCGGGTAGATTCAAACAGATAGCCCGTAAAAAGCAGAAATCCATACATAAGGAGTCTATGGGAAGAAGGGGAGTTACGTTAGGCAACGATATCGAGAGGTTACTCCCGATGGAATTTGGCTTATACATGCATTCACTATCGAAGAACGATTTTCTTCGTCGCTTTGTGGAAGGCCAAACCATGCAATATGAACAGAAAGGGCGTGAGGTATTGGAGAAGGGTCCAATCGTACTTTGTCTAGATCAGTCAGGCAGTATGTACAAACTGGATACACAATCCAAAGGTTTTATACTAACCCTAATGTCCATTGCGAAAAGGCAGCGAAGGGATTTTTGCTTAATATTATTCTCTACTCTGACAGAAATTCATAAATATGAAAAAGGGAAAATTAAAGGGTCTGATATGGTTAGTTTGGCTCGAACCTTTCTAGGTGGTGGTACGAATTTTGCACTTCCGCTTGATCAAGCGATGAATGTAATCAATGAAAGTCGGTTTAAACAAGCCGATTTGGTTTTCGTTACGGATGGTGAGGACACTTTAAACGATTCATTTCTACTAGAATTCAACAAAAAGAAAAAAGAAAAGGATTTCAACGTTCTTTCCCTAGTGCTCGGAAGCAGCATACATATAGTAGAACAATTTTCAGACAGGGTTATTCAAGTTTATGATTTTGATGACGCAGGCAGTTTTACTGCTTTTGAAATATAAACTATATATGTTGAACAAATGAATCAGGCGTAGGAGTGAGGTGATTGATGTGAACACTGTTTGGAAAGGATTTATCTCGTTTGGACTAGTTACAATTCCAGTAAAGTTACACTCGGCAACAGAGGATAAAGGGATTAAGCTAAGGCAGATTCATGATAAATGTAAGAAACCGATTAAACAGGAAAAGGTATGTCCTATTTGTAACGAGGATGTGGATTCCAAGTCACTTGTGAAGCGCTACGAGTATGCGACTGACCGATTTGTAGTTATTACAGATGCTGAATTAGAGGGCTTGAAGAGTGATATAGAAGAAAAATCAGTTGAAATTGTAGAGTTCGTGAAGTTGAAAGAAATTGATCCGGTATATTTTGATAAACTTATTACTTGGCTGCAGATAGCAACGGTTCAAAAGCGTACGCATTGTTAAGGGAATCGTTAGCCAAGTCGAAAAAGATTGGCATTGCAAAGATAACGATACGTTCTAAGGAACGTCTTGCAGCTGTACGGGTACTTGATAACCATCTAGTTCTAGAGACGTTACATTTCCCAGATGAAGTTAGGTCTACAATTGACCTTCCACAAATCACTAACGTCAAATTAACTGCAAAAGAAAAAGAAATTGCATTATCTTTAATCGAACAACTAACAGCAGAATTTGATCCGACTAAATACCACGACGAATATCGTGAACGCTTAGTAAAATTGCTTAAGAGTAAAATACCTAAGAATGCAGAACAACCATCGAATGTTATTAATTTAATGGAGGCAATGGAGAAAAGCATTGCAACAATCAAGGAACAAAAGAAGCGGGCATGAAGTTAGTTAAGCCTATGCTATTGGAGTCTCAAGAGGAAGTACGTTCTGATGAGGGATGGTTATACGAACCGAAGTTTGATGGTATCCGGCTGTTAGTTGGAAATGACCATTCATATACTCGTCATGGAACAATAACCACCAGTCGCTTCCCTGAGCTTATATTTGTTGGTCAAGAGGTTTTATTAGACGGTGAGTTTATTGCACCCGGCACGAATGCCCCCGACGACTTCGCAGGATCTATGTCTCGCTTCGGTGGAAATAAAAATCAATCAATCTCATTGATGGGATTTGATGTTCTTTCATATAAAAATAAATCAGTCATTCGTTACCCACTCGAAGAAAGAAAAGCAATATTAACAGAATGTATAGCTGGAATTGATTCGCCTTACATTAATTTAATTCCCTACGTTTACACCGAAGGGGCAGCACTTTTTGCGTGATGAAAGAAAACAGAATGGAAGGCATGGTTGCCAAGCGATTGGGGACACCTTACATTCCTGGCACCCGTTCGGATGATTGGCGAAAAATCAAATTGGAGTTATCATGATGTGGTTGTTACGAAGGTAACGCTTGGGCCGCTAACTGTTCAGTTACATAGTTCAGAGGGAGATTATTTGGGGAGCGTTGTTATTGGATTCACCAAAGAGATAAGGCAGATGTTAAAATCATTGGCTCCCCCTTTTTCCGTTATGGTTAAATCGCGGGGGTGGACAAGTTGAGGTAAACTACGATTACCCCAAATAATTAAGGTGAAATAAGAATAAAAATTGATTAGGGCAAGGACAATAAGTCCTTGCCCTAATCACTTTTATTAGATTTACAGTTCATGGTATTTACAATATATTCAAGGTATCGACTGGAGGTGGAGTGGTTGAATTGAAAAAACTAATATATTAAATAATACCATTTTATAAATCAATTACTAATATTACCGTACTTACTCTAATTAATATTTAGATATAATTGATATATTGGAAGCACCAAGTAATCTGTTCTTTCTTCTATAGTTAAGCGGTTAAAGAAGTGCTCCGCTTCGGTTTTACTATTTAACAATACGTTACAGCTAAACATCGCTGCAATATTTTCGCGGAATTCTGCACTGTATTTCATTTTAATGAGTACTTCAATTTGTTCTTTATTCAGACTTCCATTCAAACGATAATAAACCTGGAGTACATTGAACTCAATTTGCATTTCATAATCCGCATCTAATTCAGTTACCTTCAATTGCATATAAACATATTCTGCTAATTCAAGGAACTGTGTATTTTGTGTATTATCATAAGAAGTTATGCAACTTAAACAAAATTTATTTATCCATAGAAAGGTCACATTGTTCAATACCCTAACAGGGTCCATGAAGGAATCCTGAATTATTCTTAAGTTGATATTAGCACATGTTTCTAGCTCATTCGAAGTTAAAAATATAAATGGGCTAATTGCAAATCTTTCATCTGATTCCCAAAAGTGCAAAACTGTTTCAAACTTACTATAAGTTTCAGAGAATGCATTGATTAATAGTTTTTTCTCATTTGGATTATAGTAGACGAGTATTCTTAAATCACCTACATATAGGTTTAGTAGACCCCCTTTTTCAAGACTCTCTTTATTTATTCTCGAATAATCATGATTCACAAATATATCTGCAATCAGTTGGATCTTTAAATAGATGTCCTTAATATTTCCAATTATAATTGTTTCGTTAGGAATACTCAATTCTTCAAAAACAGGCTTGACCTCATTTAATAATTTAAAGTTATGTTTCGAGTTTTCGATCATTTCTTTTGTATCAAGGTCATTCATTTCGATGAAAACACCTCTAAAACTGACGGTTTTCCCAGCTAATATGAGCTCTAAGAAGGGAAGTACTTTTAGTTGCGATGCAATGGAGTGAAAATTAAAGAGATTAAACTTAATTTGTTGTTCCGAGTCATTAATATCAAAAATGACTTCCAATGAATTTTCTAACGTTACTTTTATAAAGTTTTCCCGCTCTTCAACTTTTAAGTGGAAATTGAAAGGTACCCCATCAACCTCGAAATCTTCTTTTCCTTCCCTAGTCATTTTTCCAATTACTCCAAATCCAATAGGGTAGTCGAAGTCCTTTTTTGTACCATATATATAAAAGTCATGTTCGAATATATTATCTGAAATATTATTCGGATTAAAGGTTAAACTTTTAAAGCTAAATGAATCGAATTCATTTATTTCAATAGGACATTAGTCGCCTAGACCAATTGATTGCTTAGGACTTTCCGAAAGGAAGTTTTCACAGATAGTTTGAATGTTTGTTTCCTCTAATTCTCTTAGGTAAACAACTCGACTTTTTTGCTTTTTATTTTCTCCGAAATGGGAAATTAATTTTTTTAATTCGAGAGGCAACAAGTTCTTATAAAAGGTTTTTGTACTTCCATCTTGCTGGACTTCAACGACAAATAGTAAAACATCATTATTTTAGTAATAATTTTTATAGTGTTCCATTGAAAAAGTAAATGAAATTAATCCTTCTGTAAACTTATTAACTTGGGTGCCTTTTACTTGTATAGGGACTCTTCCTAATAGCGATTGTATTGTTTCATTCTCGTTTTCAAATACTTGAATATCTCCGTCAAATGAAATTCCTTTGTCCCCAATAGGGATATTTGGGAGTAAATGATTACCAGGTCTATTAGCTTCATTTACAATCGCCTGAACAGCTAAACGTTCAATTCTACTGTTATCTAGTTTAATCATTGATTCTCATTTTCTAATGATTAATATGTATATTATCGAAGGCATTCATCCATGAAGGAACCTAATGGACTTGAGGATAGGGGTGGGGCTATGCACTGGGTATACGTTTTAAGCGTACTCAAAAACTTCCAATAATGGAGTTTGCCCCTTTAAATTCACTCATCATAGAAGCTTGAATTATCTACTTTAATATCATCAATTTCAATATCTATTTCTAAAGGAGTAATTACATCAATTTGCAATTCGATATTGAATGGATGGGACATACTCATCCTTATCCCATCCCCATTTCTAAAATCACGGTTAGAACCATACTGATGTTCAACGTCTACTATGCCAGCAATATTAGCAAGTAATAAAATTACTGTCACTATGCAGCGCTTTATAAACGTCGAAATGATAGTAGAATGTTCTATATTCTTCGACACATTCCGAATCTTTAATACAGCGTAATCCTGTTTCGCACATCTCAAGGATTTTTAGTGATTCCCTTTCCTTCGTATACTCTTTTACTAAGGCATTGGGTAATCGGAATAAATAGTTTAAGATTTTATTATTACTATGTCCATCCAATTAGTTCCTAATAGTCAATAGTAAAACAGTTTAACAAATACATGTAACAGAATCTTTTACCGCGGGTTATTATGTATTCTGCGCCATTGTGTACGCCGTTTGTTCTGATAGGTTCGGCTGCTCCAGCTTCGCAATCTCTTTTTTCACGTATTGTCACGATCTATTTAGAGAAAACCTTTGTGAAAGAACGTCATGTGATTCATTCAATACGATGGGGAATTAGCGCTTCCTGTATTCGTAGTGAATAGACGTACCTGTGGTTGAGCTTTATTTCTAACCGTTAGTTGCCCACTTCCGCTTAATGTAGCCCCTCCATAGTTAGTGGGAAATCCTGCTGAGTTACGTATAATAAAATGACGGAAGTCACCTTTGAAAATTGTCGTCATTGAATAAGTATTATTAGCAAAAAAAACCATAAAACTACAAAAAATACTATTTAGGAGATTACTGTATAATTACATGTTAGTATTGCATTACCTCGAGGTGGAAAAATCGTATTGCAATATTTTTGAACACTAAAAAATAAATTGGAGTGGTTAAGTTGAAAAAACTAATATATAAAATAATACCAATTGTTACAGCATGTATCCTTCTATTTACAACAATTGGAGGTACAACGGGTTTTGCAGCTGAAAGTTTAGAAAGCACACAAGAAAAAATCTTGAATGTTGAATTAAATGATATAAATCAATTACCCACAGAAAGTTTTAATGGTCCTAGAATTAATTTGGAATCAGAAGTACAGCCGCAGTTTATATTCCCTATTGTTCCATTATTAGTGGGTGTTACTATTAGATTTGGGGTTTCATTTGTTGCAAGAACCGCAGCCGGTAATGTAGGTAGAGTATCAGCACATGCTGCTGAACAAGCAGTAACTAGGAAGATTTCTGCGCAAATGATGGATAAAAGTCTAAGTTCAGGCTTGAAATATGTAGATAAATTTAGTGGGGAACGTATTACTTGGTATAGAGGTAATCAAACTGCTGTCTTACTTAAGAAAACTACAGATGAAGTTAGTACAGTTTATTTACAGCCCGCACCAAAAGCAAGTTGGGTACGTAAAAACTGGGAATGGTTTGGGGATGTGAAATAGCTCTCAGATAACAGAAGAGTTCACATATAAAACGATTGCTCTAATATAAGAGTAAAGCAACTAGTTAATTGTTCATATTAGTTGCTGGATTAGGAGACTTCGGGTACAGTGATTGCAAAGCTGTATCCTAAGTTTTCGCGCCTTTAAACAGAATATCGGACAAAGGATCGTAGTTTTGATTGACGAAATAACCTTCACTTAAGTATACATACAATTATTTGCGTGATAAGGGAGAATCGGCAATTCTCAAAATAGCATGGGGACTAACTGGGCCAATATATTAGAAAGGAGTCTAAAATAATATGAAATGTTTATGTAAACAAAAAGAAGTACATGACTTAAAAGTCGAAGGAGATATAGGAGCCGACCCTATATGGTGTAATCAATGTGGATGTAACTTGGATATAGAAGATATTCCAATTTCACTTGCGTTGAAATCAGAATTAATGGAATGGGTATGGAAATATGGCAAATGGATTGATTGGGATAAAGATGGAGTATTTCCAAATGGGATTGAACTAGAAGAAGAACATAATAAACAGGGTATGTATTTAACAGAGAAATTAAGGGGAGAACTTGAAGACAAATATAAAGTTTCATTTTCCCCATCTACATTTGCGAGAAGACGTGCAGATAAATAGCATTAACTGAGTTTATCCAAAGTTTCCTTTTCCGAGTGTTGTGTATTCTTCCATTCTTAAAGTTAAGTAATAAAGATGAACCTTTGTGGTAGAAATTGAAGGGTTACAAGGGCTTCTCACGATGTGAAGCCCTTGTAACCCTTTTTTATATGTCTTGATTTGTGACGACGACTTAAGAGGAGTACCCTCGCGCAGCAGCTCTAAAACTACGGTTTTAGTCCTGTTACGTGAGTTTTTTTATGTCAATTAGATATAATCCCCAAATATGTCTGGCTTCCATGCATGAATCGCATGACGTTCTTTCTCGAAGATTTTCTCTAAATAGATCATTGTTGTTTCGAACTTCTCGTGACCAAGAGAACGCATAATGTCGTATATATCCCCTCGGTTAATCTTTGATATGATCGCAAATACATGTCGAAAAACGTGAGGTGTGACTTTCATCGTTTGATCAGATAAGTTCAATTGGTCTAGGCTAGTAATCTCTTTTTTCACGTATTGTGACAAATACGAAGGGGTATAAGCGCGTCCTGTATTCGTAGTGAAAAGGTGATTAGAAAGTGGTATAAGTAAGGTAGATGCTAGGGTAAAAGGTAAGGGTTTTGTAGTTACTACACCTGTTATTACGCCTCCAGTAGTTAAAACGCCTGTGACTGCTCCTATAGTGAATAAGACACTGGATAGTGTGAGAGATGAGTTTAAGGCTGTGTTTGGGAATGGATATGAGTATAATGTAGGTACCGAATCAGTAAGTATTAAAATAGGAGGTGAAACAAAAAATAAATTGATATACCGATACTATGCAGGATCTAAGAGTGTGATGGTATGGGATCTGAATAAGATTAATGAGACGCATAAAGTAATAAAAGAGTTAGGTTTCCTATTAAAAGGAAATGAATTCAGTAGTGCTATTTCTAAATCAAAAACAACTGGTAATACTATTGATATCAAAGGCACAAGTATATTTCATGCTGGTGATAACCTAACAATAAAATGGTGAAATAGTTTTTAAAAGCGGACGTTTTTCTTCAATCTACAAACGAAAAAGATGCCATCGTCTGTGAAGAGATCGAGGGCTTATAATCCACGTACGCCCGGTCAAAAACATACATCTTTGTCAGCGGATCCAAAGAAGTAGGAGATGCCGGCCGGATTCATCCTGAGTGGTTTGGCTAGATTGCGAGGCGAGGAGCTCCACTCTTTTTGGAAGTCGTTGAAAAAGTTCTAATACTTAGAACTAATTAGAATTCCTGCCAATACCGCTTTGACGCTTTGTGGATGCCTCCCGCGATAAGCCAGAAAGAAGACCAATTGGGAGGCACCCCCTAGCGCCAAGCGTTGTTGGTAGGATTCTTTATTGCAACATATCTAGTTTTATATCTGTTATTCTGTCTCATCGGATACCGATGTAGAACGATCATCCAAATAGCGATATAAAGTAGACTTACTAATTCCAGTCGCTTCTTTTATGTCATATAACGTATAATTCTTACTGTCATACATTGAAAAAGCCAGCTGTAAATTGTCATCTGGTTTTCGTGGACGACCAATCGATTTACCCTGTTGTTTAGCAGCTTGTAGTGTAAATGTAGAAGAATGGCTTAGAAATTTAGATTGTAAATCCGTGAAAAAAGTAGCACTTTGAAGTAGTGAAGCTTTTTGTATTGTTTGATTGGATAATTGTTCATCGAGGAAGTGAATGGCGATTTGATCTCGTTCTGCTAGTCGTAAAATATCTAAAAGCTGCTGCAGGGAATCAGCTAATACTACAATATTTTGGACGAATAGTTCATCATCTTTTTTAAGTGCCATTAATAAGTGTTCAAGCTCTGTTCTTTTCCTGGCAAGTCCATGTGTCTCTTTACATAATGTATCAATGAAAAGTTCATTTAATTGGTGGGCGCAATGTTGATCCAAGACAATCGGACGGATATATCCGTATTTCATTTTTTCGCTCCTAACTTCCCAAAAGTATTACCTTATGGGACTAAAAATGATATGATATTAACATTCTAACATTGGCATAAGCTTTTTTATAATTTTAGACATCATGAAAGGGGAACCGTATGTATACTTTAAAACAACAGTGGTTTGGGAATATGCGTGCCGATCTTTTAGCAGGTATGGTTGTAGGACTGGCACTCATTCCCGAAGCATTGGCTTTTGCGTTCATTGTGGGTGTAGATCCACGTGTCGCGTTATATGCTTCATTTACAATTGCGGTCATTATTTCGTTTGTAGGTGGCCGACCTGGTTTAATTTCAGCTGCGACAGGTGCAATGGCTTTAGTGCTCGTCAGCTTAATGGCAAATCATGGTCTACAATATGTACTTGCAGCCACAATTTTAACAGGAATTATTCAATTAATACTCGGGGGACTTGGTGTTGCGAATTTAATGCGCTTCATCCCAAACTCCGTCATGCTTGGATTTGTGAATGCACTAGGGATTATGATTTTCATTACACAATTGCCTTATTTACTGGGTTCAAATAGTATGACCTATCTATTTGCGATTGTTACATTAATTTTAGTGTACGCGATTCCACGATTTTTCACGGCTATTCCTGCACCTCTTGTTGCGATTGTCGTTATGACTTGTATTGCGCTCATAAGTGGTGTGAAGTTACAGACGATTGGTGATCTAGGGACGATGCCAAATTCATTGCCGGTTTTTTTTCTTCCAGATATTCCACTTAACTTTGAAACGTTAAAAATCATATTCCCTTATGCTTTGGCTTTATCGATTGTTGGTTTATTGGAATCATTACTTACTTCCCAAGTATTGGATGATATGACTGATACGTCGAGTAATAAAAATAAAGAAGCACGTGGACAAGGGATCGCCAACTTTATCACTGGTTTTTTCGGTGGGATGGCAGGTTGTGCTTTGATTGGTCAATCAATCATCAATATTAAATCAGGTGGACGAGGACGCTTATCGACATTAACCGCGGGTGTATTTCTACTGTTTTTAATTATCGTTTTAGGTGATGTAGTTATCAAAATTCCGATGCCTGTTCTTGTCGGGGTGATGATTATGGTTAGTATTACAACATTTAATTGGGGTTCGTTTAAGTTTCTGAAACAAGCGCCTAAATCGGAATCACTTGTTATGCTCATTACAATTGCGATTATCTTATATACACATAATTTAGCGATTGGTGTTGTTAGTGGTGTTATATTAAGTGCGCTATTTTTTGTTGCAAAAATTTCTCGTGTGACAGTAACGCATGATTTAGATGGATATAAGGTGAAAGGACCTTTGTTTTTTGCATCAACTACGAAATTTATTCAGTCATTCGACAATGTTACAGAAAATGAAATCGTCATTAATTTTGAAAACAGTCAGCTGTGGGATGAATCTGCAGTCGGTGCAATATATAAAGTGAAACAGAAGCTTGAGCAAAAAGGTGTGAAGGTACAGATTCAAGGGTTAAATTCTTCAAGTGAACAATTGTACAAACGATTAACATAAGGGAGGAATTCACATGAAGATTGCTGTAGCAATTGATGGGTCAGAAAATGCTTTACGTGCAGCAAAACATGCTATTACGATCGTCCGTTACTTACCTGATGCGCAGTTAGAAGTTATTTATGTCTCGGACTATAATAAGGCAAAAGATGAGCGGCTGTTATCGCAAAGTCCAGAGAGCTTAACATTAAAACGAGAACAAAAAATGCATCCTATTTTAGAACTAGCAAAAGATGTCGGAGTGAAGACGAAGACTACCATGTTGAAAGGGAATCCAAGTCAAGAAATAATAAAGTATGTGAATTCAGAAGGAATTGACCACCTTGTCATCGGAAGTCGCGGCTTAAATACTTTTCAAGAAATGATAATCGGCAGCGTCAGTCACAAAGTAATGAAGCATGTAAATTGTCCGATTACGATTGTTAAATAAAGGGCCTTCATTCCCACTACTATACGATCCATGTGACTGGTGAGAAGTTGAATAAAGAGTGCCTGTGCATTCCATTATAAAGATTTTTTTGTTTGGACTCCTTCCTATTTTTGGGGTTATGTGTATTATTAATTTCACGCACATATTAATGCATCAGTAGTGTAATTGAATCTTTACATACTGAAATAGGAGGTGTTAGTTGTGAAAAAAATGATTAAGTCCCTTACCATCATTTTAATATCTACCTTGCTTTTGATAAGCTGTAGCAATAATGAGGAAAAACTAAGTAAAGTGAATGTGAAACAATTAACTAGAGTTGATGTTCAAGTGGTGAAACCTGATGAAAGCTATGACGAAGCGGTAATGATTACCGATAAAGATATTGTGGATTTGTCGAGGGTGATATTTGACCAAATTGAATGGCAACAAAATGTAAAAGCTGAGATGGATAGAAGAGAAGATGTAAAAGTAACTTTATTTTTCAGTGTTGATAAACATATGACTGAAAAATTAGTTGAATACTTTATTTGGTTTAATGATGGTAATGAAACGGCAACAATTATTGATAGGGTTGAAAATACTTACGGTACAATGGACAAGGAAAATGCCACGAAATTGAAAGAACTAGTGTTAAGTAAATAAAAAATAATACGTTATTTCCTGAATTGAAAATAGAAAGTATCGGTGCTATAATCGATGCTTTTTTGGGGCGTTGAAATAAGTGTTACATTTTTTATATATTTCCCCCCTGACGAGAACCCTTTACCAGTGATATTATTCTTCTTTCGGTTTGTTCTAGGAATCAAGTGTGTAGTGTGTTATTACATCAACTTGCGCTTGAAGTACTGTTAAATTCTCTTGAATGGGTAAAATAAAACTTCCTGTACCGTACTCAATAATAAAGTGTCTGCGCAGAAACAAATAACAACTTCACCCGCTACGCCATTTCATAATGCGTACCAAAGCGGGCTTTTTTAATAGCAAAATAAACCATCAAATGGGATATTGAATCACATAAATAGATGATTTGTTATATAAATCCCTTGTAGTGTACGGGGGGGTTAAAATATAGTCACGGATAGTATGTTAGATGACTACCCTTAAATTTGGTCCTATTGGTTTCTTTGAGTTGGTAAAGGGGGATTTCCATATGAGAAAAAAAGACTCGTTAGGGCTAGCACACTATGTAGATTCAATTGAAGCACAACAAAAGCTTTATAAGCGGTCGCTATTCGTTGTCGTGATGTCCCAGATTTTTGGTGGGGCGGGACTTGCAGCTGGGATTACTGTGGGGGCATTAATTGCTAGGGATATGTTAGGAACTGCAAGCTTTGCAGGGTTGCCGGCTGCATTGTTTACACTTGGATCTGCGCTTGCAGCGTTCTTAGTGGGCAGGATTTCGCAGCGTTTTGGTCGTCGGTACGGGTTGTCACTTGGGTTCATCACAGGTGGAATCGGTGCGATAGGTGTCATCTTCGCAACGACTATGGACAATGTGTTGTTATTATTTATTTCGCTATTTGTTTATGGTGCAGGGACTTCGACGAATCTACAGGCGCGTTACGCCGGAACAGATTTGGCTAGTGACAAGCAGCGTGCGATTGCCATTAGCATCGCAATGGTTTCAACTACGATAGGTGCGGTGGCGGGACCTAATTTAGTGACACCGATGGGGAACTTCGCAATGACGCTAGGTATACCAGCTTTAGCGGGGCCATTCATATTAGCAGCGGCGGCGTACCTCGTAGCTGGACTAACGTTGTTCTTCTATTTGCGTCCTGATCCATTTCTAGTTGCAAGAGCAATTGCGGTAAAGCAGGAAAAACAAGTTGATTCAAATACTACAACAGTAAATAAAACACGACAGAGTAAAGTAAACCGAATCGGTATTTTTGTCGGTGCGATGGTTCTCGTCTTGTCTCATCTCGTCATGGTTGCGATCATGACAATGACCCCAATCCATATGCAAAACCATGGATCTGGACTGACGGTCGTTGGAATGGTGATCAGTCTACATATTGCGGCGATGTATTTGCCATCGCTTGGTACAGGTCTATTAGTCGATAAATTCGGTCGTACAGTAATGGTCATTGCTTCGGGTGTCACGTTATCAATTGCGGGATTACTAGCAGCCTTTTCTCCAGGTGATTCCCTCGTCTGGTTGACGATTGCACTAATAGTGTTAGGCCTTGGATGGAATTTTGGCTTAATCAGCGGAACAGCAATCATCATTGATTCAACTGATATGACAACACGTGCAAAAACACAAGGTTCTGTTGATGTATGGGTTGCTTTAGCTGGAACAGCAGGCAGTATATTGTCAGGAATCATTGTTGCCTACTCAAGCTATGCTGTTTTAGGCTTTCTCGGCATGTACCTTTCGTTGCTTTTGATACCACTTATTGTTTGGAAACGGTTTAAAGAGAAAAAAGAAAATCACAAAACTTAATGACAGAAGCAAGAAAATAATGATCCTGCAGCAGTTAGCACATGTGATATGAAAAGAAAAATGAGAGAATTACACTTCATTCTATTGAATAGAAAACACCGGAAATCCATCGACCAAAACTCGGCGGGATTCCGGTATTATTTTTGTGTAAATCAACACTTCTGTTGATTTACCAAGAGTAACTATATAAGTTGAAATAAAGACTCCCATCAAATCCGTTACGGCGCTCGGGGATGCCTCCAGCCCTTAGCCAGATGAGGTATCCTTTAAACTATATGGAATAGCCTCTTGGCATTAACGGTATAATTTCTGCGGAGAATGCAGAAATTATACCAACCGAACTCTTCGTTGTTCGGTTGGCTACCCCTAGTAACGCGCCTTCACTCAGTTCATATAGGTATTCATTTGTTCAACATATATAGTAGTTTATTTTACGTGAACCATCAGTCGTTGTTACTTGGAAAAGCAAATGTTGACGCGGATTCACTGTTCTCTTCAAACCACTTTTCTGAAATGGTTTTAGTCTTGGTGAAGAAGCGGGCTTGGTCAGGCCCAAACATATGCCCCTCACCGAATCTCGAGCGTTTCCAGCCGCCAAAGTTATGATAACCAACAGGAATTGGAATTGGCACGTTTACCCCAACCATGCCGACGTCAATCTCCGTTGTAAATTTGCGAGCGGCCGCTCCGTTATTTGTGAAAATTGTGACACCGTTACCGAGCTCATGTACATTGATTAAGTCGATTGCTTCCTCTAATGAATCTACCCGAACAACATTACGAGCAGGACCGAATACCTCTTGCTCATAAATCTCCATGCCAGGTTTGACGTTATCTAATAAGGTAGGACCTAGATAGAAGCCATTGGAATTTTTAGCGATGTCTGGATTGCGACCATCGCATACGAGTGTAGCACCTTCTTCTAGGCTACGGTCGATAAAGCCAATGATCGCGTCCTTTGATTGCTTTGTAATAACAGGCCCAAAATCAACGTCTGAATCTGTGTATGGCCCTACTTTTAATTTTGCGATTTTATCAGCCAATACTTTGACGAGTTTATTCGCTGTTTCTTCGCCAACGGGAATGATTGTGGAAATGGCCATACAGCGTTGGGAAGCGGCACCATAGGCCGCGCCTAAAAATGCGTTTGCGACCTGTTCTAAATCTGCATCTGGCATGACAATCATATTGTTTTTACCGCCACCTAATGCCGTAACTCGCTTGCCGTATTTTGAACCGGTTGTGTAAATATAATCAGCGACTGCTGTGGAGCCGACAAACGAAATAGCTTCAACAGCAGGGTTTTCTAATAGCTCGTTTACCGCATCCTTGTCGCCATTGATGACTGTCCAAACACCATCTGGTAAACCCGCTTCTTTCCACAGTTCCGATAAAAATAATGCGGAGCAGGGCACGCGCTCGGATGGCTTTAAAATGACGGAATTGCCAACTGCGACCGCCATAGTTGTAATGGCAAGTGGCACCATCACTGGAAAGTTGAATGGGGAAATCGCTGCAACAACGCCGAGTGGTGCTTTTGCGGAATAAGCATTAATATTCCCACCAACATTGACGGAGTACTCACCTTTTAATAGGTGAGGCGCATTGATGGCTAAGTCGACGGATTCTAAACCACGTGTGATTTCACCCTTGGCATCCTCGATTGTTTTCCCGCTTTCGATACAAATGATGTCGATGAGCGTATCGATACGTGCGGTCATCAATTGACGAAACTTCATGACAATTTCAACGCGTTTGCCAATCGATAGGGCGCGCCATGCCGGAAAGGCTGCTTTAGCTGTTGCAATTGCGCTTTGCACTTCCTCTTTCGTTGCAATAGGGACGCGTGCAATCACTGCCCCTAAACTCGGATTGAAAACATCTGAGAAGTGACCACTTGTGCCTGCAACGATTTCACCATTAATAAAATGCCCTAGTTCTTTTACCTCTGTATTTGTTACCATACATTCATTTCCCCCTTGTGTTTTACGCTTTTGGCAGTAGTTCATTTAAAGCGTTCGTAAGTTTTTCAACAATCAAATCTTTTTCTGCTAATGAAATAATCAGTGGTGGAGCGAGTGTTAAAGTATTGTTAAAGCCTGCAACCGTGACACCATTTTTCCCAATGATTAACCCTTGTTCTTTACATAAAGCGATGACTTTGTTGACAGCAGTTACATCAAGTGGCGCTTTGCTGTTTTTGTCACTCACAAGCTCAATGCCAATCAGTAAGCCTTTACCGCGGATGTTGCCGACATTTGGATGATTCTTTAAGCGTTCTTGTAGTTCCGCATGGATAATTGCGCCCATTTCTTCTGAGCGAGCAAATAAATTTTCATTTTCCATGATTTCGATATTTTTGAGGGCAACTGCACAAGCTGCTGGAGAACCTCCGAATGTGTTGACGTGGCGGAAAAAGTCGTACTCCTCACTCCCATTGAAAGCCTCATAAATTTCGCGACGCACAGCTGTAGCAGATAACGGCATATAAGCACTTGTTAAGCCTTTTGCCATTGTGACAATATCCGGCTGAATGCCATAGTTTTGGAAGCCAAATGCTTTGCCTGTACGTCCGAAGCCGCAAATTACTTCATCGACAATGAGCAGGGCCCCATGCTTTTCACAAACTGCTTTTACCCCACGCAAATAGTCCTCATGGGGCATAATCACGCCTCCACCGGTAATAATAGGCTCAAGTATTACGCCGGCAATCGTCTCGGATGATTCCCAAGTCATGACATTATCGATTGCCTGAACAGACGGTAGGGCAGTTGGCTCTGTAATATGATCTTCGTTTGCACGGTAGGCATCTGGTGGTGCAACATGGAGGAAACCAGGTGCTAACGGTTCGTACTTATATTTACGTTGTGCTTGCCCTGTTGCCGCTAATGCCCCCATCGTATTGCCGTGGTAGGCACGATAGCGGGAAATAAATTTGGTGCGATTTGTATGACCTTTTTGCTGATGGTATTGACGTGCGATTTTGAAAGCGGCTTCATTCGCCTCTGAACCACTATTAGAGAAAAACACAACATAATCATCGCCTAATAATTCGCTGATTTTTTCGCTCAGTTGAATGGCAGGGATGTGCCCAACGGATAGAGGAGTATAGGCATTTTCCAGTAATTGCTCGTAAGCGACTTTGGCGAGTTCCTCTCGCCCGTAGCCAACGTTCACACACCATAAACCAGACATGGCATCTAAATAACGTTTCCCATCAATGTCCGTTATCCAAGCGCCCTTCGATTTCTGAATGATTGTCGTCGCGTTTGGGTTGTAGGGCTTCATGGAATGCCATACATATTGTTCATCTTTTACTTGCCAATTTTGACTCGTTAAATTCGTCATCGAGCATCATCACTCCTTCATTTATCATCATGCTATCACTAGCGTTGCATAAATACAGGCAGAAAATTCACTCTATTAAATTTCACAGTTTAGAGCCAAAAAGGGAAACACTTCAATAGAGGTGATTCCATCTATTTGGTTTTTATTTACAATTATACTTGTGCGACAAGTTCGTTTTCATTTGGATTTGGAAGGGTACCAGCTGGCTTTATCCATTATAAAAGAACTTTTAGTTTGCAAAAAATAACGAATATTTTGAGTATTTAGAGCGAGTGGGTAGAATTAATGCGACGCTAGTGTCATGCTATAAATCTATTATCCGATTTTTCGGTGAAAATAGCATTATACACAATGTAAAATAAATAGGCTGTTGCTTTTCACATAAGGTGAGTGAAGAGAATGGTTAGTTGTCGCTAAACAGTATTAACTCTAGTGCTAATCGCTTTTCTGTTTGCATAAAATCTGAGCCTAGCAACTGCTCAATTTTTTCCAAACGATGGTACAGTGTTTGTCTAACGATAAACAGGCGTTCGGCAGTGTCTTTTTTTTGACCATTGGTGTGTAAATATACTTTTAACGTTTCGACTAATTTACTGCTATGCTTGCGGTCATAGTCAATAACGGGCTGTATATATTCGGTCATCATGTCCATAATATATGGATTTTTTTGTAATTGCAAAATTAAATGATGGAGGTGTAAATCCTCGTAAAAACACGAAAGCTGTGGATCTTTCCATCGAATGTGTAAGGTGTCTTTGGCTGTTAGAAAGCTAGTATTGAGAGCTTGGAAATGAGTCACGTATTTTCCTACAGCGACTGAAGTTTTAAAGTCACCATATTTATATTTTTGCTGATTGTCATGGATTTGTGTAATGGCTTGTTCGATACGTTGCTTATATGTTTCTTGCGCATGTAAATTCGCTAAAATAAAAATAAGCTGTTGTTGCTTTTCTATGATAAACGGATAGAATTCTAACTTCTCTAAGACATTGCGCGTAAACAGCTTATAGTACGTTAAATCACTGCTTTTGCTTTTGTGGATTTGAAGAATCATGACCAGCCAATTACTTGTTGTGATATCTGCATGATGGTCTTGCAGGAAATGCGTCAATTCCTCCATATTGGATAACCCATTCAGCCATTGCTCTAGAACTTCACGATCCTCCACAGCCTTTTTTTCCTCGCTATACAAAACCCGCAATAAATAGTGTGAAAGTGCAATAACCGTGCGATCTAAAATCAGTGCATCGTATTCATTGACGACGCGCTGTGGGGAAAACAAACAAACCTCCCCATAATATTGGTTGAAAATATTCACCTCACAGCGAATAACATGTTTTTCCACATAATCAGGGCTTGACTGTTGTTGCATCTTATCATACTTGTCCTGCTGAATATTGGGAATAAACACAGGCTTTTGCCCATTAAATGTAAAGATGACCTGCAAGCCAAGATGTTTATAGAGGTGCATTAAAATTTGCTCGTAATTGTTGGCGGTCAGTGTATATTTATTAATTTGCTGTGCGTAGTTCTCTAGGTTTTTCACCATGCCATATTGCTGATTGATGAGGATACTGTGTATTTCTTGTGTGATTTCGACAAAGGCTACCTCCTGATGAAAGATGATGAGAGGGAATTGGTAGTCCGTCGCCAGTTGCTGTATGCAATCAGGAATTTCTTGAATGACGCTACCGAGCTCAATGCACAGCCCAGCTGATTTGGATGCTATTAATTGGTGAATAAAGTGATGGAAGTCATCATCATTGTTTTTCAAATGAATACCCGTAGTCAAAATTAATTCATTGCCCTTTAATAATTTGGCAGCATCCATAGTTTCGACGATATGCACCCATTTGATGATATTGAGGTGCCCCTCTGCACCAGCAAGAAGCTTCGCGCTACTGAATAACTTTTTCGTCAGTACATCTGCTATAGTGAGTGGAAATTCATTCATAGTGTCCTCCTATCACGCATAATTATTGATGCGTCAACACATCTTCTATTAAAAAGGCTATATACAAATTGGTTTTTGTAAAAGGGTTGGTGGCGTCTATATCTAATAGCAGTTCAACTTTTTTGATTTTATATAGGACAGTGTTGCGATGAATGAATAGCCGTTCACTAATTTTACTCGTACTGCCGTTTTCTTCAAGGAAAATACGTAAAAATGACACGTAATCGGTGTTGTGTAAATCATCATATCGATAAAGTTGTCCAAGTATATCCTGGCTAAAAGATTCAATTAATGTCCGGTTTTGCACACCCATAATAATTTTATAGGCTCCAATTTCTTTATATTTGTATAAGAAGCGGTTGTTGTGCAACTGTGCTAATTGAATGACAGTGAGTGATTCCTCGTAGCTTTTATGGATGTTTTCGTAGTCTTCATAAAAATTCCCTTTGCCGATGATGACATTTAAGCCGCCGCTTTTCTGGGTGATCTTTTCGTAGATGTCTTCAACTGTTTTTGAGAAAGGACTATTGGATGTAGTGATCTGTGTTCGATTGATGAGAAAGATGAGGTGGTTTTTGTGCTTGAGTCTTAAAAACCGTTTATATCTATTTTGGAATGCAAACTGAATGAGGACCTCGTAACGGCCAATGCTACTGCGTGCATCTGTTGTTGTACAAGTGATGATGGCCAATTCTGCGCCTTGTGGAAATCCAAGTTGGGTTAAATTTTGCCTTGTGGAATCGACGTGCTGTTTGTAATGAAACAGTAAGTTGTAAAGGACTTGGTCTTCGGTGGATTGTTCTTGCTCGTGGGTGGCGATAAATTGAAATGTCGTTTTTAAAAGGTCGGCTACACGGCGGTCCCAAGGCATTTGGAAAATGGGCAATTCATGCTCATTGGCAAACGAGATGACCGATTCGGAAATGTCAGGAATATAAGGTCCCGTATTCACGATAATACCAGCTATTTTTTTAGTGTACGCCAGTTTAACGAGTTGTTCTAAGGATGTATTTTGGTGTGGAAAGTTAATGCCTGTTGTTACAACTAATTCATTTGGTCGGCAAAACGTGATTAAATCAATGCTTTCTACTACGTTAATACCTGAAACTTTTCGATACAAACCGCTTTCTCCAGCTACTAATGTCAGCATCGGGAATAGAGCCCCCTCTAGGATTTTGCCAATCGTTCCCATAACAGCCCCCCTTATTATACAAATAACGTACCATAAATATTGTGCACTTGCACATACTTTCTTAGTTTTATATCCATATCTTCCAAATAGTTTCTATTTTATGATTGTCATAAACAACCACTTATCGATAACTATTAATTTAGAATTTTCGTAAACAACAACTATTTTATTACTGTGAAAGAGAGGACTTGCATATGTATAAATGTAATAGTAGTAGATTACAGGGATTAATTGAACAATTTAGTCAATTTGGTGCAACTGCCAATGGAGGCGTAACCCGTTTGTCCCTTTCAAAAGAGGATGTATTAGCGAGAGACTATTTTTGTGAAATATGCATAGAGTTAGGCATGGACATTCAAGTAGACGATATGGCAAATATCTATGCGATTCTACCAGGAAAAAAAGAGTGCCCACCCATCGTAATGGGATCACATTTAGATTCGGTTGAAAAAGGTGGCAGGTTTGATGGTGTCTTAGGTATTTTAACCGCAATAGAGGCGATACGAACGTTAAAGGAAAACGACATTGAGCTCGAGATCCCATTAATGCTTGTGAATTTTACGAATGAAGAAGGTGCGCGCTTCGATCCGGCGATGATGAGTTCCGGTGTCATTGCTTCAAAATTCAGTAAAGAAAAAATGCTAGAATCTATCGATAAAAATGGTATTTCCTTTCAAGAAGCATTACAGGCGAGTGGCTACGCGGGGGAGCAAGGAAATCGCTTAACAGAAGCCCTTGCATATATTGAGCTGCATATTGAACAAGGACCGGTATTAGCAGCAAAGCAACGTGACATTGGGGTGGTAGAAGGCGTTTTAGGCATGGTGTGCTATGAAATTACCGTGACAGGTGAATCAAATCACGCTGGCACAACGCCAATGTCGATGCGTAAAGACCCGATGATTGTGGCGTCTCGTATAATTTCATCTTTGCATGAGCAGCTAAGTAAAATCGACGAAGCGCTTGTGTTCACATTTGGGCGTATGCACGTGGCACCTAATATTCATACAGTCATTCCGAACGAAGTAGTGTTTACTATGGATTCGCGTCATCAAAATCCAGCGGTGATGCTCAAAGTAGAAAAGCTATTGAAAGGTCTAGCTTCAGAGGAAAGCGGTTGCCACATTAGCCCGGTCAAGCTATGGGGGCGGGAGACCGTATTATTTGATGCAGCTATTTGCAATGAAGTGGAAAAATCATGTCATGACTTTGGTTATTCCTTCCAACGTATGTTCAGCGGGGCGGGGCACGATGCACAGTATATCGCGAGCTTCATCCCATCGGCAATGATTTTTGTTCCAAGTATCAAGGGGAAAAGTCATTGCGAGGAGGAAGAAACAACATTTGAAGACTGTGCAAAGGGGGCAGACGTGTTACTGGAAACCGTGTTGACACTACAAAAGAAGTTCAGCATGGGCGAAAAATACACACTAAACTCATGATGAGTGCAGGTTGAAATACTATAATTCGCTAGCACATTGGTTCATCACTAAAAGTTAGAGATGACGTTGGATTAAACTGCATATCATTAGAATGCGGGTTGATTGGAGTGAAGGTTGGACGACCCCTGCTGGACGGAAATTAACCTCCCCTCCACGGTGGAGAGCTAGCGTATTAATGGATATTGACAAACTTTACATTAATTAATCGAAGGGTGAGGGTAGTGTGAAAAAAGTGATTACAGGTGGACTCATTGTGACAGCAACAGATATGTATGAGGCAGATATTTTAATAGAGAACGGCAAAATCGTGCAAATCGGCAAAAACTTATCAGCTTATGGAGCGGAAATTGTAGATGCTACGGGTAAATACGTGATGCCTGGGGGAATTGATCCGCATACGCATTTGGATATGCCGTTCAACAACACGGTGACAGACGATGATTGGAAGTCGGGAACAGTTGCGGCAGCATTTGGTGGGACGACGACCATTTTAGATTTTTGCTTATCTGCGGGTGAAGAAAAACTTGCGACGGCTGTGGCAAAGTGGCATGTAAAAGCAAAGGGCAAATCAGCCATTGACTACGGTTTCCATTTAATGATTGGTGATTTAACGCCTGAAACAGAGGCCGAGTTACCGTTGTTACTAGAGCAGGAAGGGATTACGTCTGTCAAGGTGTTCATGGCTTACGCGAAAGAATTCCAGGCGACAGACCGTACGCTGTTCAAAGCCTTTAAAATTGCAAAAGACATTGGCGCTGTTGTCATGGTGCACTGTGAAAATGGCTCAGTCATCGATGAATTAGTTGAGGAGGCGAAGCAAGCTGGTCAGACGGCGCCAATTTATCACGCACTGACACGTCCCGCGGAATTAGAGGGTGAGGCGACGAAACGGGCCATTGAACTAGCGCATATCGCAGGTGCCAAGCTGTATGTTGTACATGTGACGTGTAAAGAGGCTTTGGATGAAATTATCGCAGCACGTGAAAAGGGCTATGACGTGTATGGCGAAACATGTCCACCTTATTTAACGCTCGATCAGTCAGCGTTAGCACAGCCAGGCTTCGAGGGGGCGAAATATGTTTGGTCACCGCCACTTCGCCCGAAATATCATCAAGAGCATTTGTGGAATGCTTTAAAAGCCAAGCAACTGCAAACAATTGGTTCGGACCAATGTTCATTTAGCTTTAACGGGAAAAAGCAATTAGGGTTAAATGACTTTTCTAAAATACCAAATGGTGGACCGTTTATCGAAGATCGTTTCAGCATTTTATTTTCTGAAGGTGTGGCGAAAGGGCGAATTTCCATCTATGACTTTGTCGATATGATTTCGACAAGTGCCGCAAAAATTTTCGGCTTATATCCACAAAAAGGAACGATTGCTATTGGTTCTGACGCCGATATCGTAATTTTTGATCCTACGGTAAAACGTGAAATTTCAGCGAATACCCATCATATGAATGTAGACTACAACCCGTATGAGGGCTGGGAAGTGACTGGAGAGCCAATCAGTGTACTTGTGCGTGGAGAATACGTCATTAAAAACAAACAATTTGTAGGAGCATTAGGCAGTGGCCGATATATCAAGCGTGCACTACAACCGACGACCGCGCAAACAATCAACGTGTAAACATCAATCCATGAGGAGGAATGTTTCAATGACTTCGCAACTCGAACGGAATTTTGTGGAAATGACTAGCAGGATGACAAAAAATGAAGCACAAGAAGAGGCTAATCGTTGTCTGTACTGCTATGACGCACCTTGCATTACAGCTTGTCCGACAAGTATTCAAATACCGAATTTCATCAAGAAAATTGCTTCCAGTAATATGAAAGGTTCGGCCATGACGATTATGGAGGCCAACCCGATTGGTGCAAGCTGTGCGCGAGTATGCCCGACCGAGGAATTATGTGAAGGTGCATGTGTGTTAAATTCCTCGACAAAGCCTATTAAAATAGGGCACTTGCAACGTTATGCAACAGATTGGGCGATGGAATCAGACGTCGAGCTATTTAAAAAAGGTCAATCAAATGGACAAAAGGTAGCGATCGTTGGCGCTGGTCCAGCTGGTTTATCGGCAGCACGTGAGCTTAGTCGCTTTGGCTATAGTGTCACAATTTTTGAAGCAGAAGCAAAGGCGGGTGGCTTGGGCAACTACGGCATCGTGTCATTCCGATTACCGAATGATGTAGTGGATTGGGAAGTGGCGCAAGTTGTAAAGCTTGGTGTTGACATTAAAACAAACACAACAGTAGGCGTGGATATTTCTGCTGCAGAAATTTTAGCGCAATATGACAGTGTTATTTTAGCGGTTGGTATGGGGGCCGTGCCTAATCTTGGCATTAAAGGTGAGGAACTAGCTGGCGTTCATGATGCCATTGAGTTTGTAAAGCACACGAAAATGGGTGCGCTGACAGAAGACTTAATCGGTAAACGTGTTGCGGTCATCGGTGCTGGTAACACAGCTATCGATGGTGCAACCTGTGCTGTGCGACTAGGTGCGGAGCAGGTAGACATTCTCTATAGAAGAACAGAAAAAGAGATGACTGCCTATCAGTTTGAATATGAATTTGCCAAGCAGGATGGCGTGGGATTTAAGTGGCTGACAGCGCCGAAACAAATTATCGGTGATGAGGCAGGGAAAGTAGTGGGACTTGAATGCGTCAAGATGAAACTTGGAGAGGCGGGTGTAGACGGCAGGCAACGACCTGAAGTAATCAAAGGGTCTGAGTTTGTTATAGAGGTGGACGCGGTCATTAAAGCAATTGGACAAACGCGCTTTGTCTCACTCATTGAAGCGTTTGGATTACAACATACGAATGGAGTAGTAGACATTGACGAAACGACTATGCAAACATCGAATGACAAAGTGTTTGCTTGTGGAGATGTCGTGTTTGGTAATGGCCAAGGGGAAGCAATGGTGGTAACAGCTGCACAGCAAGGTAAAGATGCTGCTTACATCATTCATGAGCGTTTAAGAAAACCGAGCGAGATCGCATAGGGGGGATGGAGCATGGCGGACTTACGAATTGACTTAGCGGGGATTAAATCACCGAATCCATTTTGGTTAGCATCTGCACCACCGACTAATTCGGGCTATCAAGTGCAACGTGCATTTGAAGCGGGCTGGGGTGGCGCAGTCTGGAAAACATTGGGTGAACCAATTTTAAATGTTTCATCGCGCTTTGCGGCTGTCAGCTTTAACGGACAGAGAGTAGCGGGCTTTAATAATATTGAGCTCATTACAGATCGTCCGTTAGAGGTTAATTTACAGGAAATTCTTGAAACGAAAAAAAGGTTTCCTAATCATGCCATTATCGCTTCATTAATGGTAGAGCCACAGCAGGAAAAGTGGCATGAGATTGTTAAAAAAGTAGAAGCTGTCGGGGTTGATGGTCTTGAGCTTAATTTTGGTTGTCCACATGGGATGGCAGAACGAGGAATGGGGGCTGCTTCTGGTCAAGTCCCTGAATTGGTTGAAAAGCAAACGCACTGGGCGAAGGAAGTTGCACGTACACCTGTTATCGTCAAGTTAACGCCAAACATTACGGATATTACGATGACGGCGGAAGCGGCAGTGCGTGGCGGGGCAGATGCCGTTAGTATGATTAATACGATTAACAGCTTAGCGGGTGTCGATTTAGATTCATGGAATACGGTTCCACATGTTGGTGGGAAGGGGGCACATGGCGGATATTGTGGGCCTGCTGTCAAACCGATTGCACTAAATATGGTCGCAGAATGTGCGCGAAATCCTTTCGTCAATGTACCAATTTCAGGCATTGGTGGGATTTCAAATTGGCAGGATGCTGCGGAATTTCTGCTGATGGGTGCAACAGGCGTACAAGTTTGTACTGCAGCGATGCACCACGGGTTTAGTATTGTCGAAGATATGATTGACGGACTTAATAATTATCTGGATGAGAAGGGCATTGCCTCGGTGATGGATATTGTCGGTCAGTCGGTACAACGTTATTCTAACTGGGGTGACTTAGATTTAAACTACAAAGTTGTTGCTGAAATTAATAATGATGTCTGTATTAATTGCAATAAATGCCATATTGCGTGTGAAGATACGTCACATCAATGTATTGACATGTACACAGAGAGTGGTCGTCCGATGCTAAAGGTGCGTGAAGAAGATTGTGTAGGCTGTAATTTATGTTCGATTGTGTGCCCAGTAGACGGTGCGATTTCGATGGTCGAAAGAATGTCCTCTATTGCGCCAATGACTTGGAACGACCGTCAATCACTAATCAGCAGTTTTGCTCGTTAAAAAGTAAAGTTCACCAGTAGTGGAATATGCTCTCAAGTACAGATTTTGGTGTAGAGCCATAAAAAGAGGTCAATTGTTTGTTTGCAGGTAAGAAAGTATACGTTTTTAGACTTGGAGCAGTGTCTAGACTGAAGCGCCTAGCCGCTCGAGTCGCTTCAGTCCTAAGTTAAAGGGGCAAAGAGCGCCTTTATCTTAAGGTCATCCAGTGCTCTTCGGGTCTATCAAGGCGCCTTCCGCTATTCATTGTTAACTGGAAATCTACTATAGGGGAGAGACATGAATGGCGAATGGTGGGGATTATTTAAAATCACCAGATTTACTTCCAGTTACACATCAAAAAAGAAGTATCGGGACATTTGGTTTTGCAGTGATTTGGGTAGGCATGGCCATCGTTTTAGCCGCCTTTGCAATTGGTGGATCTGCTATTATAAGTTTGCCATTGCCGATGGTGATTTTAGCGACAATGATAGGTTCTGTTTTAATCGGCGTATTTATGACATTAATCGGTGATATTGGTATTGAGCACGGCTTGTCCTTCCCGGTTTATATGCGTGCCCCCTTTGGTACAATTGGCACGCATATACCATCGCTCGTTCGTGGGGTGACAGCGGCTTGTTGGTTCGGTCTTAACACCTATTTTGGTGCAATGGCCATCAATGGGATTTTGAATTTATTATTCGACTTTAATAATTGGTTTTTATGTTTCCTTATTTTTGCGGCATTGCAGTTAATTAACACATCGCTTGGCATTAAATCCATTGAGCGCTTTGCGGATTTTGCGGCGCCGGTTATTATTTTAATATCGTGCTGGATGTACTATACGCTTGCTGATAAAGCAACGGCACAAGGGAAAGACGTGTGGGCATGGGTGGAATCACCAACGACAGGGATGGCAGCTTTTACTGCTTTCATGGTCGTGATGATGGCGAACATGGGATTCTGGGCAACGTTAGCAGCTGATATGCCAACACTATCACGTTTCTTTAAAGCGCCAAAAAATGAGCGCAATTGGTTCAAACGCAATAAAACACAGTTAGTTGGTTCTTTAATCGTGATGCCGATTACCAACACATTTATCGTAGCCATTGGTGCAGTATGTTATATGGCCGTGGCATCTGCTGATCCGATAAATGCCTTGCAGCAAAGTGCAAGTGGAATTGCGTTAGGAATTTTATTGCTGATGATTGTGTTAGCGCAATGGTCGACAAATACGTCCGCAAACGTGATTCCTGCGGCCACGATTTTCTCAAACATTGGTGGACCCAGAGTACCGTTCTGGGCTGGGGTTATCATTGCGGGAATTATTGGGATTTTAGCACAGCCGTGGAGCTTATTTGGCGTCTTAGTCAATGCGCTATTAATCATTGGTGGTATTTTAACAGCAATTGTGGGGATATTATTCGCCGATTATTATTTAATCCGTAAACGTCGTGTGAACGTAAAAGATCTGTACGAGTTAGACGGCCAATATAAGTATATGAATGGCTTTAACTTAGCGGGGCTAATCGCTTGGGTGATTGGTGGTGTCTTAGCGAATATGTTCCCAACGTATTCTTCATTGGTGGGCTTTTTCGTGGGGGCACTCGTGTACTATGTCTTGGCGAAATATTGGTGGTTTAAAAAGTACCCGCAAGCCGAACTAGACGATCCTAGTGACGCCAAGTATTTAGGTATTACAGTTGGTCACGATTGGGACGATATTGTCGTGCAAGAAATCGAAGCAAAAGGTGAAGAATAAGAAAAGCGAGGTGTGTGTATGTCTGATCATTTACTAAGCATGGATGAAATGAAAAAAGTAGATGACTATTTAGATAGGGGCTTTAAAGTCCATTATGTGTATGAAAATTTAAGCGGGATGTTTGTCGAGTTTGAACGGCAGGAAGAAGTTCGGTTGCAGATTCTGACCGCCGACGCGCGTAAATATCTCGCGGCAAAGCTCCAAGAACAAACGCAGTTGTAAGAAGGCATGTCAATTTAATATGATGCGGTTAAAACTCTATTCTATTACTTACTAGAATAGAGTTTTAAAGTTGTACAATGATCTTCATTAGCAAAGGGGGGCCAATATGAAGGTATAAACTTTGTGGAAAATGTAGGACGTTGCAACCAAGAAAGAGGAAGTTCACCAATAAGTTTTGGTTCACTTCCTCTTTTGTTAAACATTTCATACACGTGATGGGATAGGAGTGTATTCATTCATTTCTTCTTTAAGTCTTGGATTTCCTTTATAATACTTTGTTTAGCCTTTTTTTTATCCTCTTCCAGTTCTTGAATACCTTCCATTTCTTTCTGATATTGCTCTTCTACGTCACTAGTCGCTGGGATAAAAGGCTCGTTATTGTAGTCGGTTCGTTTACCATGCCGTAGCATTTCATAAATGATCATTCCGTTATTCGGCTTACCGTTTACAGTTATCATGGGAATGGCGTCAAAAAGTACATAATAGAACGCATAGAAAATAAATCGCTCCCAAAATGTTCTATACTCGTGAAGCATCCCATTGGCTAGAAGTGCATTTATAGTAACAGCAAATACAAGATTGGAAAGAATCGGTCCCAAGTAAACACATATATATGCAAAATTATTTTTTCTTTTCAATGAGTCATAGGAAAACCAACTATACACATGATAATATTTTCGCACATCAAAGAATCCGATTTTGAAAATCCGAGGACCTGATCCAATGGTCAACCTTGGGTTCTTAACACCGAAAATGCCACTGACAATAAAATAACCAGACTCCCTCAGAAAAATGACAAGAGGTAAGATGATAAATGCTGAAGTAATCAATGACAGTAAATCTTTGAGTCCAAACATATATATATCCCCTTCTGTAAAATAAGCTTCACAACTTGTGATACCCGCAGAAGGAAGAGCTGAACCCTTTATGTTGAAAAACGAAGTGTCTGGAAGGGATTGGTATAGAGGTTGGTTTTAGGTAGTTTTTGCTAGACTAGCACTTAGAAGTGAGGGCTCAACATAAAAGCATTTTCATAGGTGAATATAGTTAGAGAAAATGAACTACAGATTTTAGATACGGAATTAGAACAGGAATTCGTACGCTACTTTTGACTGAAGTATTTCCAAATTGGCTAATAACTGTAGTTGATTGCAATGACCAATTCCAGGATATTTTGAAAAAACAACGCCTAAAAAAATGGGGAGACAGAGTGCGTACGCCCCATTAACCCCATCTCTCCCCGTTAACTGAAGCCGAAAGAAGGGTATAGATTCTCCCTCAAAAGGCTATTCTAGGGACAAAGATACAAATGAGGTGAGTCTACTGTTTTACAAAAAGTCCAAAAAATCTTCCAAGGAAAAACAGGCAAGAGTTGTGGCTGAAAAAAACACAGAAGAAATACAAATACAGATATCAACTTCTGGTGATATTTTTATTCAGTCGATAAAAGATGCTACTCACAATTCATCTGATTTAATCACTAAATCGATATTACCGAATCTTACGCTCATTTATATAGAGAACCTAGTGGATGTCCCGACGTTAAATAATCATATCCTTAAGGACTTGTTGAAGCATACAAATGAATCACCAGAAAATATAATATCCACCCTGACAATAGCGCAGGTGAAAATGGCTAATGAAATAGGAGAAGCAGTAATTGCAATGATGGATGGAACGGTACTCATTCATGTTGAAGGCTACTCGCAAATTGTAATGGCTAATATCTCCACTAATGAATCACGGGCATTATCAGCACCGGAAAATGAATCCCAGGTAATCGGTGCCCAAGTTGGGTTTACTGAAAGTCTTTCAACAAATGTTTCCTTGATTCGAAGGTATATTAAAAATCCAAACCTTTGCAATGAAGGATTAGAAATTGGAAAACAATCGAAGACAACGATTGCGATGTTATACATTAAAGGCGTTGCTTCCGATGAAATGGTGAACACGCTAAGACAAAGGATTGCCGACCTTAATGTTGATTCGGTATTAGATAGCTCGATTCTTGAGCAACTGATAGATGACAACTCATTATCGATTTTTCCGCAAATGTTACTAACAGAAAGGCCGGATAAGCTTTGTGCTGAACTTTTGAATGGTAAATTGGGCGTTATCGTGGATGGAAGTTCCCTTGCAATCGTTTGCCCACACTCATTTCTTGAGTTCTTCCAAAGTCAGGAAGATCAAAATCTACGATGGCAGATAGCTACATTCACCCGGTTATTAAGATTTAGTGCAGTCGTCTTATCTGTTTTTTTATCCCCTTTATATGTAGCAGCATTGACATTTCATTATGAAGTAATTCCGCAATCGCTTTTAGTCCCGCTAAGTGAATCAAGGGCATTGGTTCCTTTCCCTCCTTTATTTGAAGCCCTACTTTTAGAACTCATTATTGAGCTACTTAGAGAAGCTGGAGTTAGATTACCGTCGAAGGTTGGTCAAACCATTGGTATTGTTGGCGGTATTGTCATTGGAACTGCAGCCGTACAAGCAGGGATTACGAGTAATATTTTAATTATCATTGTCGCCTTAGGGGCATTGGCATCCTTCACAACACCAAGTTACATGATGGGTAATGTCATCAGAATCATTCGATTTCCGTTAATTGTATTAGCAGGACTTTGGGGATTTTACGGCATTATGCTGGGGCTTTGTTTTATCCTAATCCACCTTTTGCGTCAAACAAGCCTAGGTTCGCCGTATACAGCGCCTTTTTATCCTCCTCGCATGCTTGATTGGCGGGATAGTCTTATTAGATTACCGTTGCCATTTACATTTAAGCGACCTTCAAATACAAGACCGGAAGATGAGGACAAATATAAACCCGAACCCATAAATCCTGAAAAAAGTGAACAGAAGGTGAAATGAGTGAAAAACTCTATACAACTTAGCCCTAAGGATACGATTAACGCTTTTCTACTTTTTTTCATCATTCATACTGCTCAAATAGGAATCGGGATACAAGGATTTCAACGGATTATATACCAGGATGCAAAACATGATGCATGGATTTCTGTACTACTTGCAGGTCTCGCCACGCATATTATCGCAATTTTCATGCTTAAAACGTTGGAAATATACGGTTCAAATGATTTATACGGTATTCATCAAGATGTATTTGGTAAATGGATAGGGAATTTATTAAATATCATTTATATTTTTTATTGTTCAGGTGCCTTTTTCTCTGTTTTGAGAAACTATATTGAGGTCGTTCAAACATGGGTTTTTCCAGATTTGAATACTTGGTTTTTTGCAGCTTCATTGCTGCTAATCGTGATTTATACGTTTACGGGCGGTCTACGGGTAATTGTGGGCGTTTCTTTTTTTAGTTTTGTACTTTCCATATGGCTTTTCCCCATGTTGGCTTATCCAATGAAATATATGGAATTGAGAAGTCTTCTTCCTATTTTAGAGGCCGATATGAGCGGAATACTGAAAGGTGTAAAGTCCATGACCTTTACAATTGTTGGCTTTGAAATATTATATGTGATTTATCCCTTTGTAAAGGATAAAAAGAATGCAAAAAAACATATTCATCTTGGTTTGCTCATGACGACCTTGATTTACCTTGCCATCATGTTGGTTACGCTAACGTATTTCAGCGGAGAACAATTAACTAAAACAATTTGGGCGACTTTGTCTCTGTTTAGTATTGTTAAATTTCCGTTCATTGAACGATTTGAGTATATAGCGGTTTGTTTTTGGATGTTGATTATTTTGCCGAATCTTTGTCTATTTCTATGGGCCGCTTTTCGCGGAACCAGACGACTAGTAAAGGTAAGTGCGAATAAATTTGTCTGGGTATTCTCGTTAATCATATTCATTGCAAGTTTAATACTTAAAACTCGACCTCAAATAAATACATTTAATAATTACTTTAGCCAGGTGGCATTTTATATTGTTTTTGTTTATCCTATCATCTTGTATGTCTTAGCAGTGGCGAAAAGGAAATTTAAATCACGTAAGGAGCAAATAGAATGAAAAAATTTCGTTATTTTTTACTACTGCTATTTCTTTGCATAGCTTTGGTAGGATGTGCAGAAACAAAACTCCTTGAAAAGGTAGGTTTAGTCACTTTAATTGGCTATGATTTGGGGAAAGAGGAAAGCGTGGAGACTACAGCAGTTGTTCGCCAAGTGAGCACTGAGTTAGAAAGTAAAGTTGCAGTTATTACTGCTGAAAACGAAACAAGTCAAGGGACACGTGCAAAAATCAATCGCAGAGCAGCTGAAAAAATAATGAACGGACAATTGAGGGGAGTTTTATTCGGTGATGAATTTGCCAAAGGCGGCATTGGTCATTATATTGATAACTTGTTGAAAAATCCTGCAATGAGTGGGGATGTTATTATGGCAGTTGTTGAAGGTCACACGAAACCCTTACTGGAATACCAATACCCAGATATAGAAGACATTGGGGAACATATTTATAAGCTGTTAGAGCAAAATGTTAAAAGTGAGCAAGTGGTTTTATCCACTCTTCATGAAGTAGCCAAAGACTATTATTTCATGGGTAAGGACATAGCGATGCCTATTATAAGAAGAGATGAGGAGCTTATAGAGATTTCTGGAATCGCATTATTTAAAAAGGACAAAATGATAGGTGAAATTTCTGTTGATGATAGCTTCTATATAAAGTTAAGTCGAGATGATTATCACGCTGGAGTATATGAATTAAAAATAAAAGGCGATGATTTGCCTTCATCTGTAATGAAGAATCCCCCCGATGAAATTAACTTGGTATTCGATCCGATTAAAACGCATAAAGATGTGAAGGTAGTCAATGCCACAACGCCCGAATTTGACTTACACCTCACAGTGCAAGCCAGATTATTAGAAATAAAACCAAATGTTAATACAGGGAAAATCAAAAATACGGAAGCACTTGAAAAAGCCATTAGCAATAGTCTGTCAAGTGAAATTTCAAGGGTAATTGCCTACTGCCAAAAACTTGGATCGGATGTTTTTGGCTATGGTGAGTTTTACAGAAGCTCTGTACGTCATTCTGAATTGACGGAAGAGAAATGGGATGAGTTGTACAAGGAAATGAAAGTTAACGTCCATGTTGACTTTACACTGCTTAGAAGTGGAGTCTTTGAATGATTAGTACTCACCTTATTTTGACTGTTTACCTGTCATGACAGACAGGAAGTTGTGGAAAAATGTCTCGTAGTCCAAGTCAAATGCAATGCGGTGATTTTTTTCGTTGTCATAAAATTGGTCACCTGGCCGTATATCAGCAATACTTTGTCCCCTTGTAATTCCTTCCAATTGCTGACCGATTTCGATAGGGTGCGAATTGAACGTAAACATTTCAGGGTGTATGACCGCCATAAGTGTAAGCGCGTCATGCACGGGGCTTCCTTGAAGAGTTGGATCCCTTTCTTGATAAAATTCGGTGTAAAAGTCCATTAACGACTTAAAGATTGCGGTTTTTCCAAAGTGATCAATATAATCGACCATTTCAGGTGTGACAATTGCTTTTTGTGTTGCGTTTAAAGGGATTATTGTGACATTATTGGCATAAGAAAGGACGATTTTCACCGCTACAGGATCTGCATGAAAGTTTGCTTCCGCGACAGGTGTTACATTTCCAGGTACCCCAAATGCTCCCCCCATAATATAAAATTCCTTCACGTTGCCCATTAATTCTTTATAAAGAATTAACAATGTAGCAAGTGAAGTCAGGCGACCAATATTTACGATAATCAGCTCATCCTTATACATTTTAATTATATTTACAATCTCCAGGAAGTTTTCTATCACGAATTCATAGTCATCCGGTACTATGGGTCCGAGACCATGTACGCCATGGATTTCCGGATAGTAGGTGGGGAGTTCGGCAGTCAGCGGCATTTCTGCACCACTTATGACTGGAATGTTATTGGGGAAATTAAATAGGTTAAACAAATAGCGAATATTTGACATTGCATCTTCTCTTGATACATTCCCATAATCGGCTACCACTCCGACGATATCAATCTCGTCATTAAAGTGGGCGTAGATAAGGGCCACTGTGTCATCTATTCCAATATCACCAAATAAAAGAACTTTTTTTGCCAATAGAATACCCCTCTTTCAGTGTAATTATTTACTGAACTGAAAAAACTGTGCTCAATTTGTGTATTACCAAAGTATGTGTCGCAGGAAAGTTCTTATCCACATGGGATTTCAGTTAAATCCATTTATACAATATTATGGTGAAATGGCCGGGTATATCACACTGACCTGATGGTTCAAATATCGTGTTAAAATGTGGCGTAAGTTTTGAGTGATGCTTGAAATACACGCGCATCTAAACGACAAAAATCTATGATAAAGAACTGAGAATGTTGGTGTAGGTACGCTGTCGGTCACTGTATACGACACTTATGGGAAACACATTAGTGCACCCTGCATAGGTAGCGAAAAACTAAGGGAGTTACCAACGTGTGGAAAGGGTATACTAAATTAACAGAAGAAGACACTACGAGGGACTACCTGATGGATAGGTATACCGTGATTTATGTTTTATATAAAAAAATCAGGCAAACAGACGAAAGGAAGATAGAAGATACGATGACAAATCGAAAAGAACTAATAGAATCAGGCTGGAATTTAGATAATAGTTATGCTCGTCTGCCGAAAACATTTTTTACCAACCTCAGCCCTAACCCTGTACAGTCACCGAAATTGATCATTTTCAATGATTCCTTGGCAACTTCCTTAGGATTGGATGTCCATGAGTTGCAAAGCGAAGATGGAGTGGCGGTGCTTGCTGGGAATCGAATTCCTGAAGGCGCTTTGCCACTTGCTCAAGCGTATGCGGGCCATCAATTTGGGCACTTTGCGATGTTAGGGGACGGCCGGGCTATGTTAATTGGCGAACAAATAACCCCTTTAGGTGAACGGTTTGATATTCAGCTTAAGGGTTCGGGCCGAACACCCTATTCCCGCGGGGGAGATGGTCGCGCGGCACTTGGACCAATGTTACGCGAATACATCATCAGTGAAGCCATGCATGCGCTTGGTATTCCTACTACTCGAAGTCTAGCAGTAGTGACAACCGGTGAATTTATCATCCGTGAAACCGATCTTCCAGGTGCCATTATGACTCGTGTGGCCGTCAGTCATCTACGCTTCGGAACCTTTCAATACGCTGCAAAATGGGGAACGGATGAGGAACTACAAGTTTTGGCCGACTACGCACTACAGCGCCATTTTCCTGAAGTTGAAACTGATGAAAGGCGCTATCTTGCGTTGCTTCAGGGAGTGATTAAGCGTCAGGCGGCCTTGGTTGCACAATGGCAACTGGTTGGTTTTATCCATGGAGTAATGAATACCGATAACATGACGATAAGTGGGGAGACCATCGATTATGGTCCGTGTGCCTTCATGGATACTTATGACCCAACAACGGTCTTCAGTTCCATTGACATTCAAGGTCGCTACTCTTACGGCAATCAGCCGAATATCGTCGGGTGGAATCTTGCGCGATTTGCTGAAACCCTAATACCATTACTGCATGAAGATTATGCAGAGGGTGCCAAACTGGCGCAAGATGCCATTTCCGATTTCCCTGAGCACTATCATGCGAATTGGCTCGCGGGAATGAGAGCGAAACTAGGACTATTTAACGAAGAGAAACAGGATGAATCCCTTATTGAAGACCTTCTTCGACTAATGCAGAAGCATCGCGCTGACTTTACCAATACTTTTCGCGCGTTAACGTATGATAATTTAGAAGATAATGTCCTTTTTGGGACTCCGGAATTTACCAACTGGTATGCACTGTGGCAGTCAAGACTAGGCAGACAGCAAGAGTCAAAGATCAGCTCACAGCAGTTAATGCGGGATAGTAATCCTGTACTAATCCCACGGAACCATCGGGTAGAAGCTGCACTAGAAGCCGCGGTGAACCAAGGTGATTACAGTGTGATGGAAAGGCTATTAGAAGTTCTATCAAATCCGTATGCGTACACGCCTGGGAAGGATGATTATTCCACACTTCCCGCGCAATCAACAAGGCCTTACCAAACATTTTGTGGGACTTAATAAATGGCTTTTCATGGTTTGCTAGCAGTACAAAATAATGCTACCTTATGTATTGGGTAGCATTATTTTAGTTTAGGGATGACTATACTTAATCATAAAAAACGGGGTCAAATAATTATAAATGAGGTTACTTATATGAGTGAAAGAAGTTTTGAGGATTATAATTTAAGCGATGAAATAACAAGAGCACTTGCCTTGTTGAAATATGAAAGGCCAACGGAGGTTCAAAGTGAAGTCATGCCGAGAACACTGGAAAATCAGGATCTCATCGTGAAATCTCAAACAGGCAGTGGCAAGACGGCATCTTTTGGTATCCCTCTTTGCGAAATGATTGATTGGGAGAAGGAAAATCCACAGGCATTAATTCTTACACCGACTCGAGAGCTTGCTGTTCAAATTCAAGAGGATGTAACAGCTATTGGGCGTTTTAAAAGAATTAAAGCCCTAGCGGTTTACGGCAAAGAATCCTTTAGTAAACAAGAGGAAGAGTTGGAACAAAAAACGCATATAGTAGTCGGTACACCTGGACGTGTGATGGACCATATTGAAAGAGGAACGTTTCGTGTAGATGAAATAAAATACTTGGTTATAGATGAAGCTGATGAAATGTTGACCATGGGCTTTGTTGCCCAAGTAGAAGCTATCATACAAAAACTTCCGCCTACTAGAGTAACGATGGTATTTTCCGCTACGTTGCCTAAAAAGGTTGAGAATCTTTGCCATACCTATATGAAAAAACCTATTTCTATTCAAATCGCTTCTACGGGAGTCACGACGAGTGCAATTGAACATAGCGTAATTGAAGTGAAAGAAGCAGGGAAAATGGCGTTGCTGAAAAACATTACTGTTGTTGAAAACCCAGATAGCTGTATTATCTTCTGCAGAACTAAGGGGCGTGTAGACACTGTGTTTGCAGAATTGGAAAGGTCTAACTATTCTTGTGAAAAGATCCATGGTGGAATTGTACAGGAGGACCGATTTGCGGTTATGGAAGGCTTCAAAATGGGGAATTTTCGTTATCTTGTGGCGACCGATGTAGCTGCAAGGGGAATTGATGTAGCTAAAATAACACTTGTCATCAACTTTGACGTTCCCATGGAAAAAGAGAGCTATGTTCATCGAACTGGCAGAACCGGTCGTGCTGGTAATAAAGGAAAAGCAATTACGTTTGCAACTCCAAATGACAGCAAACTCCTTAAAGCAATTGAAGCATACATTGGCTTTGAGATACCTGTTTTGAAAGCGCCGACGCAGCAGAAAGTAGCTGTTGGAAAAAATGCTTTCGATGAAAAAGTCAGTGGTCGTCAGAAAACCAAAAATACTATACATGTGCAACCAAACAAGGATGTCATGAAACTCCATTTCAATGGTGGAAAAAAGAAGAAGCTTCGAGCCGTAGACTTTGTTGGCACGATTGCGAAGATAGCTGGAGTAACAGCAGATGATATCGGTATAATTACCATTCAGGATGAGTTGACTTATGTTGATATTCTGAATGACAAAGGTTCATTAGTTATGCAGGCAATGAAAGAAACGACAATCAAAGGAAAGAAATTAAAAGTTAGCAAGGCTAAAAGCATTTGAAGCTGCAATCCGCAAATATAAGTCGGCGAATGAATTGTTTGTTTTTGAGTCTTTAACAGGTAATTTATAAAAACGGGGAACGGGGAAATGGCTATGCGATTAGTGAGACCATCCATTGAATGGAAAAACGAGCATGAAGATTACGTGAAAGAGTGGGATGAATCCCAGATAACGCCCAGCAGTTTTAATGTAGCTGGTCACGAGGACTATGAAACGTATTTAGAAGCACTGCAAATCCGAGAAAGCGGAGACGGAAAATGGGTGCCTAGCACGAACTATTTTTTGGTGGATTATAATGACCGGGTATTAGCGATGGTTGACATCAGGCACGATCTGACAGATTACTTACATAATGTCGGCGGGCATATCGGATATGGTGTGAGACCTGCGGAAAGAAGGAAAGGCTATGCGACATGGATTCTTGCAGAGGCATTGAAGAAATGCGGTGAACTCGGAATCGATCGGGTACTGGTAACTTGTAATGAAGACAATATTGGATCAGCAAAAACGATAGAGAAGAATGGCGGCATTGAAGACAAGAGCTTTATTGAAGAAGATGGAACGGTGGTTAGACGTTTTTGGATAGAAAGTTGATTGCATGGATGCTGTCATATTTTTCAAATGAACTTGAAAGTATAAACGATCATGATTGATCAGTGCATATATATGCATCCGAAAATTACAGGAGATGGTCTTCTTCAGTTCTTGGCTTGTTGGGAATAACTGTGGGAATGTCTAGATATATTTAATGAAAACGCCAAGTTCGGAGTGAACTTGGCGTTTTTGCTATTTTTTTAACCACCATTCACTTATGCGTCAGGTTTTAAAATTGTTCTATGAATATTGCGTTGTTATGAATTCATTATCACTTCTGTCTCGTCTTTGCCCGATACACCGGAATTTTCGAATGTAGCCATCTCATTGATCATATTGACTGCGGATTGTAGAATCGGGAAAGCGACGGCTGCACCGGTCCCTTCGCCGAGACGCATATTTAGTTGGAGTAACGGCTCTTTTTGCAAATGTTTGACTGCCGTTGTATGTCCAGGTTCTACTGATTGATGCGATAAAATCATATAATCTACTACAGTAGGAGCCATCAATTTAGCTAGACAAGCGGAAACCGTACAGATAAAACCATCGACAAGAATAGGTACCCGCTTTTCTGCAGCGGCGAGCATTGCACCAGCCATTGCCGCCATTTCAAGTCCGCCCACTTTCGACAGGATATCAATGGCATCCGTCGGTTTCGGCTGATGTAAGCTGATTGCATCACGAACAACCGCAACTTTCCGATTATGCTGTTCAGTGGAAATACCAGTCCCAAATCCGACAATTGCAGCGGGGTCTGCACCAGTAATCGATGCTAGAACAGCGCTACTTGCTGTCGTGTTGCCGATACCGACTTCACCGATAATCAGACATTTGATCCCACTTTCTATAATCTGAATCCCTTCTTCATAACCGATGAGTACCGCTTTTTCTGCTTCTTCTCGTGTCATTGCTAATTCGGTGAGGAAGCTTCCAGTGCCCTGACGAATTTTCTTATGAATAACTTGCACCTCTGTTACATCTCCCGCTACACCTACGTCGACGACTTTGAATTTTGCACCGATTTGTCTACCAAATACATTGATAGCGGCTCCGCCATTTACAATATTTGCTACCATTTGGAGCGTCACTTCCTGTGGATAAGCGGAAACACCTTCTTTTACAATGCCATGATCGGCAGCAAATACGATGATGCCTGGTGGTGTAATCTCTAGAGTCAAATTACCTGTCATTTCTGCCAGACTAATTGCGATTTCTTCCAACCTGCCCAAACTACCTAAAGGTTTTGTTAATGTTGCTATGTAAGAAGTTGCTTTTTCTCCCGCTGCTTTATTCAACAAAGGTATGTCTATATTCATCATTGTTTGTCCCAACTCTCTTTTCGATTTTAGTAAGGGGGCTATAGGACCGTGTGAAAACAGTCTTGTAAACCATTATACTAGTTTGAAGTATGCTGTGTAAGAAACACTTGTGAATGTTTAGATGTACAGGTAATAGAAAAATAACCCAAAAGCATGAGGTGCTTCTGGGTTATTTATTGGGGGAATTTGAAATTAAATGAAAGATACATCTAACTTCATAAGGTCTTTTTGGTTGAAGGTTAAACCAGGAAGAGTGAAAGTCCCTGCATTTATTGCAAAAGTATTCGCAATAACATTCGGACTTCCAGGATGAAAGATTCTAACTTCATAGTGGAATGGTTCAACGAATTGACTTAAGTTGATGTGTTGATTCGGTAAAAGAGTCACTAATTGATTGAGCAGGACTTCTGGACCACCACTATTCCAATTGATAACTTGTACCCTTACTTGAAAGGTTCTAGTTGGATCAAGGTTAGCTACTTCAATATGAGCTGCAGTTTGGCCAACAACCGTATTCAATACACCTGTTGATAATACCATAGGTTTTAACCTATGATCATCTTTATGTTTATCTTCACATTTGCATTTATCTTTTCGCTTGTCTTCACATCCGTATTCATGGTAATACTTACATTTGTCTTCGTTTCTATAATCACGCATTTTATCACCTCCTTTTATATAAGCTATTACTAATATATTAAAATTGTTGGAAAGTGTTACAAGTTGTCCCGATTTCCAGAAATTTATTTTCCGGGAATAATGACTTTCATCAAAATTGGAGCACTCATTAACAATAGAAGCAGGCCATGGGGAGGTTGTTTTTGCTCGAAATTCAATCCGGAATATACATATATGCCTTTCACCCTATTAAAAATGTATTATACCTTTTGCTTAACTTACAAATTCTCTGATAAGAAGAACCTCATTCAGTTCAATGATTGGATATAGCTGAAAAGGTATTTGTAGTGAGTTAATCTGGAATACCCATTTAATAAACTTGGGATAATAGTTAGGGCATTGAAACTTTTCTTATGTCTGTTTCCTATAATAAGTAGATTCAAAAGATTTGATAGTGGGAGGGGGAATTCGGGGGATTTACATATCTGATTGAGAGGTAACTGTGAAGAAATTGAGTAAAGGCAAGTAAGAAATACTTAATGAAATTTCACCAGGAATTACCGACTACAATTTCTGGTATATATAAGAAACAGTCATGAAAGTTTAACTTTCATGACTGTTTGTAGATAGCCTTTAGTTGAACTTTATAGACTTACTAATCCACTGTAACTTCGCTCGTGGCCGTAATCGAAACTCCATTCAGCGCTTGTGTTGCCAGCCGATCCGCTTCTGAATTTAGCTTCCGCTGTACCAGTTTGTATTCTGGCTGGATACCAAGGTCTTTCAGCTTTTCTTCTATCCGGTCTGCCCAACTAGACAAATTATTTTCGAGGGCCGGCCATTCCCCGGTCAGCTGGTTGATGACCACCTGTGAATCCCCGATGAAGAGAACTGGTAGATGATGGACAGTCAAAAGCTCGAGTTCCTGTAGACATAGGTAGAGTGCTGCATATTCTGCCTCGTTATTCGATATGAGTTCGGTAGAAGGTGCATTTTGCCGTAACCTATATGATTTCCCGCTTTGTTCGTAATAGATGACGCAGCCTAATCCCGATTTACGGGTCGTATGATCGAAGCCACCGTCGAAATAAACCGTGATGTTATGTGGTTCAGTTTCAATTCCTTTCAAATAACCTTTCATCTCTTTGACCGTCCACGTACTGTCGAACTGATCAATGAATAGTACATTTTTGGTACGTCCGGTCCGTGCCAAGTCTTCCGCAACTAGTATGGCTTGTGCTGCCGGCATCTCCTCGGAGCGGAAGACGGTTTCTGCTCCTTTTGGAGTTTTGTAAATCCACTCGATTAGAATATTCATCGCTAATCCTCCTGTATCAGTAAGTCTATGTATTCATCTTCTATCTCTCTCAAAAATGCAGATACAATATGAGTATACCCAATTCAGGTTATATTTATGAAACGACCCAATTTATTAGCTACCTAAGCGGGACACTACAATTGCATGAGCATAGCAAGAAAACCAGGCAGCTCAATGTCTGGTTTTTTTAATGTGTATTGAGATATGTGAATTACTTATTTTGCTCCTCTCACGTGGAAACTCTTAAGGTGATTTTTACCGATAACCATTTCTTGATTTTCTTCGTATTCAAATGGCCAACAAAATCTCGGCAAATAGACTACTAATCGCAAATATAGTAGTGGCAAAGAAGGCGAAATTAATCCCATGTAGTATTTCATCTGCAGAAATAATACTGAGGTGTTTCGATTGCTCACGCAATAGTATGGAGCGTATTTTGCATGCTGTACAATATACGTGTAATTTATTTGGCAATGAATTTAATCTAGCAATCGAGAGGTTATTGAAAATACTCATCGAGGTTATTTAGTACTGGGTTCCGATTTCATTTAAATGATTACGTTCGATGGAAAACCAGTTGTGTTGAACGACTATCATCTTGGAGACAAAGTAATGACATTAATTTCTGAGAGTATAATTTGTTGGGGAATATACAGAAGAAATCATTACACCAGTGGCCAAGTTTTGTGCTGGAGCAATTGGACCTGCGACGAAAAAGCTGCTTGTCACATGTGAAAATAGGTTTGATTAAGTAAGACATGACTTTTAGATACAAGCGAAAGTGACGTGATTCTACTAGAAACAAGCCAAGTTATTTAATTTGAAAAGACCTGAAGATATTGGCATGCAGTTAACAGAAGGATTGCTGATGGAATCCAAAGTATGCGTATCTGCGATGGTATTCGCTCATCCAGATGCGAGTTGTTTTTTGCAGCGAAACTGAAATGTCTATTGTCTAATAAAGTAAGTATTGATGGATAAGCAGGGGTTTAAAATCACAACGGAGTTAGTTTAAGCTTACAAGAATACCTATGGACTACGACATAACAAACGTATGAAAAAAAGAGAAATAGCTCATGCTGAATACTATAAAAGGGACTTGACCCGCCGAATAATGTAATTTTTATTAGCAGAATATAATCGTATTCATAATAGAAAGTGAGGGACAGAGAGTATGCGGTTTTTTAAAAAGAAAAAAACAAACGAATCAAATAAAGCTGTTCCCTCACAAAGTCAAATGGTGGATCCAAATAAAAAAGATGGTCTGAAAGTTAGTCTTCAGGAAAATATACAAATCTTAAAAGATACACTTGGGAAAAGTACGGATATTGTCTTTCGAGAAATTCGAATTGGAAAAGAAGGAAGCATTAAAGCGGGCATTATATACACTGATGGGTTAACAAATACAACTTCGTTACAAGAATTCATATTAGAAACACTTATGTTGGATACTAAAGATATTGAATTACAGGTAAAGTTGTCAACTGGGCAAAGTATTATTAGCATTTTAAAAGATTTTTCCATGACAGTAGGAGAGATAAAAGATTTCACTACTTTTGAAGTACTTTATAATGGTCTTTTGTCGGGCGATACAATAATACTAATCGATGGCTATTCACAAGGATTAGTCATTTCAAATAAGCACTGGATTGAGCGTGGGGTAACGGAACCAGTTGCTCAAACGGTAGTGAGAGGACCCCGTGAAGGATTCTCCGAAAACTTACGCGTAAATACGGCATTAGTTCGACGGAAACTTAAAGATCCTAATCTTTGGGTGGAGTCTAAGGTAATTGGAACACGGACGAAAACGGATATTGCGTTGATGTACATCAACGGTGTTGCAGATGAAAAAATAGTGAAAGAAGTCCATTTGCGTTTGGATAATATCGAAATTGATGGAATTCTAGAAAGTGGATATATCGAAGAATTAATTGAGGATTCACCTCATTCACCTTTTCCCACTATTTTCAATACAGAACGCCCAGATGTAGTAGCTGCAGCACTACTGGAAGGAAGAATAGCCATTTTGGTAGATGAAACGCCATTTGTACTTATCGTTCCTGCGTTGTTCATTCAATTTTTCCAGTCTTCTGAGGACTATTATCAACGTGCGGATATTTCGAGTTTTATTCGACTCCTTCGTTTTGGCTCTTTTGGTATTTCTTTGCTGGCGCCGGCATTTTTTATTGCAATCACAACTTTTCATCAGACGATGCTGCCACCAGCACTGCTAATTAGTCTGACTGCCCAACGAGAAGGTGTTCCATTTCCTGCATTCTTTGAAGCATTGCTAATGGAATTGACCTTTGAAATATTACGTGAAGCAGGCGTAAGAATGCCTCGATCGATTGGATCTGCCATGTCTATTGTAGGTGCATTCGTCATAGGGACGGCAGCTGTCGAAGCAGGTGTGATTTCTGCGGCGATGGTAATTATTGTTTCAATAACTGCTATCGCGAGCTTTGTTTCTCCAACTTATGATATAGCGATTGCTGTAAGATTACTGCGTTTTGGTTTTATGGGAATAGCTGCCTCGTTCGGTTTATTTGGAATTATGGTGGGTTTAATTGCCCTCGTACTCCATTTATGTAGTATTCGTTCTTTTGGCATTCCCTACATGTCTCCATTGGGTCCATTTAATATTTCCGATCAAAAGGATACATTTATTCGATTGCCTAGATGGGCAATGATTACTCGACCTCGTCTTATCAATCAACAAAATATAGTTAGGCAACAAGATTCAGCTTCTGCAAAACCAAAGCCACCAAAAAATGAGGAGTAAAAGGAGCCTAAACGATGAAAAAATATACTTTTGTGCTCCTAATTCTGAGTCTTGTTTTAACGGGATGTTGGGACAGGAGGGAATTAAATGAGATTGCGATCACTTTAGCGCTAGGAATTGACAAAGTGGATGAAGAATTTCAATTAACTGCTCAAGTAGTTGTACCGTCGGAAGTATCCATGAAACAAAGTTCTGGTCGTTCAACAGTAACCTTATTCCAAGCTACCGGTGAAACAATATTTGAAGCCTTTCGAAAAATGACAATCGACTCACCCAGAAAGATATATCCCGGTCATCTTCGAATGCTTGTGATTGGCGAGGAATTAGCTAAAGCAGGTGTAGGTGAGTCATTGGATTTACTATCAAGAGATTGGGAACTAAGGTCAGATTTCTATGTTGTTGTTGCAAAGGATAAGACTGCTGCAGAAATACTGAATGTTACAACACCGATTGAAAGCATACCTGCAAATAAAATGTTTAATACGCTTAAAACGTCTGAGGAAAACTGGGCTGTGACGAAAGGGGTTACATTAGATGAGCTGTTAGGCGATTTGATAACAGATGGAAAGGATGCAGTTTTAACGGGTATTCAGGTGTTTGGAAATCAGGAAGTAGGTTCAAGCAAGCAGAATGTGGAGTCAATTACGCCTGCTGCCCAAATTCAATATGATTATTTGGCGGTATTTAGGCAAGATAAACTAGTGGGATGGTTAAATGAAAGTGAAAGTAAGGGATATAACTATATTATCGACTCCGTTAAATCGACAGTTGCATCTATTTCATGTCCCGAGGAAGGGAAAGTTTCGATAGAGGTAATTAATTCTAAATCTGAATTGAAAGGAAAGATTAACAAAGGGGAGCCTGAAGTAAATGTAACTATCGAAGTAGAGGGGAATGTGGGAGAAGTGGAATGTCACATCGATATGAAAGACACAAAAACAATAGATGCGTTAGAAAAAAGTTATGAAAAAGAATTGAAGGAAATCGTTCATCAAACAATTGAAACGGTACAAAAACAATATAAGACTGATATTTTTGGATTTGGACAAGCCATTCATCGATCAAATCCGAAAACATGGAAAAAAATTAAAAATCAGTGGGATGAAATATTTCCGGAATTAACAGTGAACGTTGAAGTTGATATGGAAATATATCATACGGGTACAGTAAGTAATTCATTCTTACAAAAGTTAGAGGAATAAAGAAATATGCTGAAAATTATTGGAATCCTGTTGATAGTAGTAGTAATCGTACGGTTTGAAGTTCCATCCCTATTACTAAAAAAAAATAAAAAAGAATTGGTTGTCTTTTTACTCTTTCTTTCTATTGGAACAAGTTTAGGGATTGCTCAAGCATTAGGAAAACCCATTCCAAATCCAATGGACTTACTAACTTTCATTCTAAGACCAATAAATGATACGCTCTTCCGTTAGTTAAATTGAGAGGTAAGAAAGGTGAAGAGTTGAAATGATGCATAATATTAAAATAAATTCAAATCAGTTTCTAGTGTTAGTTATCTTTTTTACGATTGGGACGAGCATCTTAGAAGTTCCATCAGTTTTAGCAGCAAAAACGAACCAAGATGCTTGGATTACAGCAATAATTGGTACAGGAATTGGGTTATTAGTGGTATGGTTTTTCACGGCGATAGCACTTTGGTTTCCTCACCTCACTTATGTTCAAATCAATGAAAAGGTATATGGAAAATGGATTGGTAATGCCGTTTCAGTTTTATTTGCAATGATGTCACTTCTTTATGCTTCAACTCTTTTATTTCAATCAGGTAATTTTTTTAATACCCATATCATGCCGAATACGCCCTTGTCAGCGCTTAATATTCTGATGGCTGGAGTTGTGGTAATGGGCGTTTACCTTGGGTTAGAGACCATCGCACGTTCTGCAGAAATCTTTGGTGCCTTTTTCATCATCATCTTTATTATATTTACCGTTTTAATTGCACCCGATATCCAGGTTGACCACCTAAAGCCTGTGTTTGAGGCAGAATCGAAAACGATGATCAAATCCTCCATCTTTTATGTCCTTATGTCTTCTGGAAATGCAATTGTTTTATTAATGATTTTCCCCGCATTTGTAAATGATGTTAAACATGCAAAAAAATCCTTTCTACTTGGAAATTTAATTGGTGGACTTATTATTATTCTCATTACATTTTTGAGTATTTCTGTGTTAGGAGCAGGAAAAACGGCGAACGAAATTTATCCAAGCTATGAATTGGCCAAAAGAATTAGTGTTGGAAATTTCATAGAAAGAATTGAAGTATTAATGGCTTTACTATGGATTCTTTCTCTCTATTTTAAAATGATTCTTTATTTTTACGCTACTGTTTTAGCGATTGCACAAATTTTAAATTTGAAAGATTATCGCCCTTTAATAATGCCAATAGGGATAATTACCGTGGTTCTTTCCCTTGTTATATATCCTAATATTATCTATAAACAGAATTGGGATAATACGACGGGAAATTCTCTTACATTAGTAGTTGGAATTATATTTCCCTTATTGTTAGTTATCGTTTACGGAATACGAAGGAAGAGAGTGTAAAATATCTTGTGTAAATGAATAAATACAAAAAGGAAGACCTTTTCTTGGTAGAATTAAGTCACCACAACCAATCCTAGAAAAGAGGTCTTCCCTATGACTCAGTTTACAGCAGATATTGTCCAAGCACTAGTCCAAAAACAAGATATTACCGAAGTTTTTCGTTCGCATTTAGAAACAGCGGTAAATGCGCTGCTCGCCACGGAGCTGACGGCTTTTTTAGATTATGAAAAATACGACCGAATCGGTTTTAATTCAGGTAATTCACGTAATGGTTCATATGAAAGAACGCTACACACGGAATATGGTGACCTCCAAATCACAATTCCCCGTGATCGCAACGGCGAGTTTAAACAACAGACAGTCGCACCTTATAAGCGGTCAAATGATACACTTGAATCATTTGTCATTCACATGTTTCAAAAAGGCGTGACCATGTCGGAAATTGCCGATTTAATCGAAAAAATGTATGGCCATCATTACACACGTCAAACAATATCTAATATGACACAGGTAGTGGGTGAACAAGTAGAGGCCTTTACTAAAAGGAAACTCAGTGCGCGCTACGTCTGTGTTTATTTAGACGCAACCTATATTTCTGTTCGACGTGAAACGGTCTCTAAAGAGGCTGTTTATATAGCTGTGGGCATTCGTGAAGATGGATCAAAAGAAGTAATTGCTTACACAATCGCTCCAACAGAATCAGCATTTAATTGGAAAGAGCTCTTACTAGAAACAAAAGAGCGTGGCGTTGAAGAAGTCCTTCTATTCCTTTCAGACGGCTTAACAGGTATGGTTGACACGATTACAAGCGTATTTCCTAAAGCGCAATTCCAAACATGTTTAGTGCATGTGGCGCGCAATATTTCACATAAAGTACGTGTTGAAGACCGTGCTGAGATTTGTGATGACTTCAAAACGGTTTACCGAGCTGATAATCAGGAAGCTGGGCAAGTCGCGTTAGATAATTTCTGTGAAAAGTGGAAAAAATCATACCCAAAGGTGACAAAATCACTCGCTACAAATGACCATCTACTTACCTTCTACAGCTTTCCAAAGTCAATTTGGCGAAGCATATACTCAACGAATTTAATCGAGTCATTTAACAAGCAAATCAAGAAATATACAAAGCGCAAAGAGCAGTTTCCGAACGAAGAAGCACTCGAACGCTTCCTAGTCTCGCAGTTTGAAGAGTACAACCAACGTTTCTCCACACGATGCCATATCGGTTTCGATCAAGCACGCGCAGAGCTGGCTGAGATGTTTGAAGTGAAAGAATAAAAAGTGTGATGATCATTAAGAAGAGGTCCGATTGTCATTTACACATAAATATTGACACTCCCCGAAGGAAGGGTTTGAAGAGAGAAGTTACAAAATAACAAGATACGTAACGAATAAATTTGTAGCGTAAGTATTTTACTAGGGGGTAAGATGATCAACTCTGGTTAGGCGGGTACGTTTATTTGATATTTAGATATTTGTATACTAAATTGATTTTGTACTGGTTTTTGTTTCACTATTTTTAAAAAATCTGGGCACCAGACCTTATGATAGAACGATCACGACGATATCTAATGGTAAAAATTCTACTATTCAAGATCGGACTATTATATAACTGAATCCGTTGTTAAATCGACAGAACTTGATGAGAAACGGTTAATTGAAACGTTGTAATAATTGAAGGATACTTATTTATATATATTTAGATACATAATTTGCTCGATTGTCTGTCTGGCAATTATTATTAATCAGTATAGGAATAGTCCTAGGCTTTATCTGTGGAAAAATATTCAATATAAAAATAACCCACCATGGTCCGCATTGTAAGAGGCATGGTGGGTTCTATTGTCGATACTAAACATATAGCTAAGAAATTGTGCGAAGCATACATACGTAGTAGAAATGCACAACTAGGCACAATATCGCCTAAATCTATACTTACATTCTTTTTTTATACCCGTTAATTCGTGATTCTTCTTCTGCACTTATTTCAGTTTGTAATCCTTCAATGCTTTCTTTACGTCGCTCGTTTTTCTCCTTGATTGCAGCAAGTTCTTTCCCCTCGGCGAATTCCATCGCTGCTTCGGCTGCTTCCATATTACTGATGGTTTTCTTTAGCCTATTTACATTGTCATCTGAATCATTCGGTTTGATGTTAGTCATTATACTTCCTCCTTCAACTTTTTTAAAAACCTTCAAGAGATAGCGTTCCCAAATTCACAATAATTATTTGTCGATTACAGTTCTCGGGAAGAAGACGATTACTACAATGATATTTTCCGTATGGCAAAGAATCCTCATATCTGGCGTTTAGAATATGTATGAAATAGTGGAATGGGACGTTAATCTACTAGAGTTTTATTGGGGTAGAAAGTAGGTTGGATAGCAGATGAAAAGTGTGAAATACCGAATTCCAAAACAATTACTAGCCGTTTTGGAATCCGGTATGATTTATTTTACTTCAGCGTTCCATGCATATATTAGATTTGTTGATTTCAACCTATTTCTAACAGTAATGCCAGCCCATGCTGCCAGTGTCGCTTTAATGAAGCCAACAAGAAGAAACGGTGCAAATCCACCTGAAAATGCTGCGGTCCAAGAAAGATTTGCAATGACTTTTAACCAAACCGTTCCAAAAGTTAATGCAATAAACATTCCGATTACGTTTGCGATGATTGCGTTTTTAACCGTAAAACTCGTTTTTTCAAGAAAAAAGCCAATGATAAGTGCAGTTGGGATGAACCCGATCAAATACCCACCAGTTGGCCCGACTAGAATCCCTAAACCACCAGACATCTGTGCGAATACCGGTATCCCTATTGCGCCCATACATAAATAAATGAGTACTGACAATGTACCATATCGTGCGCCCAATATTGTCGCAGCAAGTCCGATGGCAAGCGTTTGTCCAGTAATTGGTACAAGTGGTAATGGAACTGTAACTTGCGCTAATACACCAATAATTGCTGCGAATAGTGCTGAAATAATCATCATTCGTAGTTTGTAACTTGACTCAGTCATAGTGTGCAAATCCCCTTTTGTGTTAACTGAAATATAATAATAGTTGACTCATTAATTGTATAGTAACCCAACTGCTTTCGTCAACACGATTATTTTAAAATGAAATGTATTGTTTAGGTATTGACTAAACATACAGTACCTTTGTAAGGGATTAGTGTGAGTTGTGAAACCTTCATGACTGTTTATCGAATAGATACTCGAAATTCATCACTTGGACTATACAGGTGATGGATTTATTTTTTCGAATATGAAGTTGAAATCCAACTAGTTGTTTGCTACTATTTTTATTAACAGATAGTTCTAATTGTTGATTCTATTTGTGTATCTGAAAGGGGCAAATAAATTGAAAATTATCGACTTGCATTGTGATGTATTGCTTAGATTGTATGAATCAAAAGGGGAAATGAAGTTTCAAGATTCTTTGGAACTCGATACGAGTTATGAAAAACTAATAAAGGGTGGAGTAAAAGTACAAGCATTTGCTATATTCGTGTATCCGGAAATGAAGTCAGATCAGAAATTTCAAGCTGCTTTAGATCAAATCCATTATTTCTATACAGATGTGCTTGGGAACAATCCGAATATGAAACTGATCAAGGAGTGGAGCGATTTCGATCAGTTAAAAGACGGAGAAATTGGAGCGATGTTGACGCTTGAAGGTGTGGATGCAATCGGAAACGATCTACAAAAGCTATCTATTCTTCATCAATTGGGAGTCCATTCGATTGGTCTTACTTGGAATAATGCCAACTTGGCAGCAGACGGAGCGGGAGAACCACGTGGAGCGGGACTGACGTCGTTTGGCAAAGAGATTGTTCATTTCAATAATGAACATAAAATTTTGACCGATGTCTCCCATTTGTGTGAAAAGGCTTTTTGGGATGTCATGGAAGAAGCAAACTATCCAATTGCGAGCCATTCGAATGCCAGAGCATTATGCAATCATGTTCGTAATCTGACAGATGATCAGGCAAGAACACTGTTTGAAAAAAATGGGCTCGTCCATGTTGTCTACAATCCGCCGTTTGTGAAGGAACAAGGGGAAGTTGTGATAACAGACCTAATCGAACATGTTGACCATTTCTGTTCTTTAGGCGGAGAGAAACAAATTGGGTTAGGCTCAGACTTCGATGGTATCTCGTCGAAGATTGTTAATTTGGAAGATGCATCTATGCATCCGAATTTACTAAATGAGTTGCTAAAAAAATACAGTGAAGAGACGGTCAAAGGTTTTGCCTACCAAAACTTTATGGATCATCGTCCTAATTGAACGGTAATAAGAGAGCCAATCAAGCTGAGTGAGAAGTAGAAAGCGCCGAGGGGTAAAATATAGGCTAGTAAGGGAAACTGTTTTAAATAACTCGGGTTTTCTCCGTTTTTACCTTCTACGTCCTGTATAACTTGCTCGCGTTTGCTAAGGGTTGAATAGAAACGTCTCGAGTTGTTGATAAATCTAGTGAAAAAACCATCTTGGATGATGAGTAATACACTGCCGATTAGTAACATGATGATGCCGATATAGAAAAATAAATCAAGTAAAATAATGATATACTTTGGGGCCATAAATACAGTAGAGAATAAAATAACGAAAGATGTGATGCAAAAAGAAAGAAGTAAGCTTTTCTTTTTCATAGAGGTTAACAACTCCTACCTTATTTATAGATTAATAGGGATATATCTATTAATTAAAAATATTATTGCTATTGTGATTGTAAGCACTTACAATTATATATAGTTACTAGAATAGTACAAGGGGGGAATGGGAAATGAAGAAAAAAACATGGTTAGGCTTAATTTTCTTGGCCATTTTTTCTTTGATTGTTTCGGGTTGTAATTTCAGCTCATCAACTGAAGAGAAAGACGACAAGAAAGAGGATGAAAAAGAAGCAGACGGCAAGGTTGCACAAGTACTTAATTTGAGTGCAACGGCTGATATTCCAACATTGGATTCAACAAAAGCGCATGACGCTATTGCATTTGACGTTTTGAATAACGTGAATGAGGGGCTGTATCGTCAGGATCAAAGTAACCAATCTGTTCCCGCGCTCGCAGAGAAGCATGAGAAAAGTGAAGATGGCATCGTTCATACATTTACAATTAGAGACGCGAAGTGGAGCAACGGCGAACCTGTAACAGCTGCCGATTTTGAATACGCGTGGAAACGTGTTATGAAAGAAGCTGGTGCATATAATTACATGCTTGTTACTGCAGGCATCAAGAATTCCGAAGCTATCATGAACGAAGAAATGGATGCTGCAGAACTTGGTATTAAGGCAACAGGAGAAAAAACGCTTGAAGTGACACTTGAAAGTGCAAATCCATTATTTGAAACATTACTGGCATTCCCGACATTCTTACCGCAAAATCAAAAGTTTGTAGAAGAGCTTGGAGATCAGTATGCACTCGAAGCTGACAACATTTTAGCAAATGGTCCATTCAAACTTGTTAACTGGTCACAAGAACAAAGCTGGAAACTTGTTAAAAATGAAGATTATTGGGATGCAGGCACAGTGAAAATTGAAGAGGTAAATGTATTTGTCGTTAAAGACCCGTCTGCCGGGGCGAATTTATATGAGACAGAGAAAATTGACCGCGTCAAATTAACTTCTGCACTTATCGACCAATATGTTGAGGATAAAAACTTTAAAGTTGAAAAAGACTCAGGTATTGTCTTCTTACGCTTTAATCACAACCATCCAGTGCTTAAGAATTCAGAAATTCGCCGTGCGATTGGAATGGCAGTTGACCGTCAAGGTTTGACAGATGTTATTTTGAAAGACGGTTCTTCACCAATTTACGGAGTAGTTGGAGAAGGATTTTACTTCTCGCCTGAGAATAAGGATTACCGAGAGTTAAATGGAGACTTCAATAAAGGGACTCCTGAAGAAGCAAAAGCAATATGGGAAAAAGCTTTAGCTGAAGTTGGACAAACAGAATTGACAGTGTCACTCAATATTGCTGACTCGGATGAAATGAAAAAAGTAGCTGAGTACTTACAAGCGCAGCTTGAAGACAATCTTCCTGGATTTAAGCTTGATATTAAAGCTGTACCATTCGCTCAGCGTCTTGAAATTGAAAAAGCAGTCGACTATGAACTTTCTCTTTCTACATGGGGACCAGATTATAGTGACCCGATGACCTATTTAGATATGTGGGTAAAAGGCAGTTCTTCAAACCGTATGGATTATAGCAATCCAAAATTAGATGCATTAGTTCATGATGCACGCGGTGAGACGGATTTAAGCAAGCGTTACGAGATGTTGCTTGGTATTGAAAAGGTTTTGTTGGAAGAAGATGCAGCAGTTGCGCCTCTTTATCAACGAGGGTCTGCAATTCTTGTACGTGATAAAATCAAAGATTTAGCTAAACATCCAACGGGTGCTGAATTCACTTACAAATGGGCTCACATCGAATAAACATATGATTTAAGCAACAGATAAGCGAAGGTGTATCCAACTGGAGCATCTTCGTTTTCTGATTGATAAATAACTTGAGAAAAGAATATCTATTTAATCTGAGCGAAGGCGCCTTACAAGGGTTAGCCGAAGCGAATTCAATGGGATATTTTATATCAACATTTATAGAAGGAAAATCAAGAGCTTTTTAAGGAATTGGGGTGTCCGATTTGAAGCGCTACATAGTAAAAAGATTCGGGTTTATGATTATTACATTGTTTATCATTATCACAGCAACGTTCTTTCTTATGCAATTCCTTCCGGGAACACCGTTTACAAACCCGGAAAAGTTATCTGATAAGCAACTCGTTATTTTAAATGCCAAATATGGATTAGATCAACCGGCAGCAATCCAATACATTCGCTATTTAGGGAATTTAGTACAAGGCGATCTTGGCTATTCATTCCAATATGAAGGTCGAACTGTAAAAAGTATGATCGTTAATCGTATTGGCCCTTCTGCGCTCATTGGTTTACAAGCACTTGTATTTGGGACGATTGTAGGGCTAGTACTCGGTATTATTTCTGCATTACGACATAATACACTTCTTGACTATGGTGCTGTGACACTTGCAGTACTCGGGATGTCTATCCCATCGTTCGTTTTTGCAGCATTGCTACAATACTTCATTGGGGTGAAGTATGAATTATTACCTGTTGCTTTATGGGAAAGTTATGCGAGTACCATTTTACCGTCGTTCGCACTTTCAGTAACAGTTATCGCAACGGTCGCACGTTTCATCCGAAGTGAAATGCTCGAAGTATTAGGACAGGATTATGTGACGACAGCAAGAGCAAAAGGCTTGCACGAATCCACGGTTATGGCGAAACATGTCATTCGAAATGCGCTAATCCCTGTTGTTACGATGCTCGGTCCGTTAGCGGTATCGATCATGACAGGAACATTAGTTATTGAAAAGATATTTTCAGTACCTGGTCTCGGGGAACAGTTCACATTGTCAATTATGGTCCTCGATTATAGCGTAATTATGGGAATTACCTTGTTTTATAGTGCGTTGTTCATATTCGTTGTCTTTATTGTTGATATTTTATATGGTCTTCTGGATCCTCGGATTGATTATAAACAGGGGGGACAGGCATGAACAAAATCGAAAAAGATTCGTCCATTCAAAGCAAATCTACGGATAACTTTAAAATGAATACAGATGGAATTACAGCTGATCTATTCGTGCCCGCACCGCTGGATCCAATGGAACTGGAAGACATCAACTCGCCATCTGTCTCATTTTGGCAAGAGGCATTCCACCGATTATTTAAGAATAAGGGAGCAGTTATTTCACTGGTTTTACTCGTATTGCTAATCATTTTGGCTCTAATAGGTCCCTTAATGAATGAACATACGTACCGAAGTCAAAACTTGGTTCACTCTAATTTACCTGCAAAAGTCCCTGGACTTGGGTGGCTTGGTTTTGATGGAACAGATATAAAAGGTGTAGATGTTTATGAAAAAAGAAATATAGAAGCAAATTACTGGTTCGGGACAGATGAATTTGGCCGGGATTTATGGACAAGGGTATGGAAAGGAACGCAAATCTCACTCTTCATTGCGCTTGTTGCTGCGGCTTTAGATTTAGTTATTGGTGTCGTTTATGGCGGTATCTCCTCCTTCTACGGAGGCAGAGTAGATAATGTTATGCAACGAATAATTGAAGTATTAATGGGAATACCGAATTTGATTATCATTATCTTATTCATACTCATTCTTGAACCGGGTATTACGTCCATTATTTTAGCGATGGTGATAACCGGGTGGGTAGGAATGGCACGTGTTGTACGCGGACAAATTTTGCAATTGAAAAGTCAAGAATTTGTCCTAGCCTCCCAAACGCTCGGTGCATCAAATTCTAGATTGATTTGGAGGCATTTATTGCCAAACGTAATGGGGCCGATTATCGTTACCATCATGTTTACAATTCCTACAGCCATATTCTTCGAAGCCTTTTTAAGTTTCATAGGCTTAGGATTGCAGGCGCCACAAGCATCGCTTGGTGTGTTAATTGAAGATGGCTATAAATCTATGAGGTATTTCGCATACAAGCTACTATTCCCAGCACTTGTAATAAGTACGATTATGATTTGCTTCAATCTACTCGCTGATGGATTACGTGATGCGTTAGATCCGAAAATGAGAAAATAGGGAGTGGGTCTTTAATGAATGAAGAAATATTGTCAGTCAATAACTTACACATTTCCTTCCAGACCCAAACAGGTGCGGTTAAGGCGGTAAGAGGTGTGAATTTCAAGTTAAACAAAGGTGAAACGTTGGCGATTGTTGGTGAATCAGGTTCAGGGAAATCTGTTACCGCAAAATCAATTATGCGTCTTTTACCAAAGCATAATACATTAATTCCACAAGGGGACATCACTTACGAGGGGCGGGATCTTTTAAAACTATCGTTAAGTGATATGCAGAAGGTAAGAGGCTCAGAAATATCAATGGTGTTCCAAGATCCAATGACTTCCTTGAATCCGACGATGAAAATCGGGAAACAAATTATGGAGGGCCTCATAAAACATCAGAAGATGACAAAAAAAGAGGCCAAACAAAGAGCATTTCAAATGCTTAAAATGGTCGGTATACCGAATGCTGAAGAGCGCCTAGATGGGTATCCGCATCAGTTTTCAGGTGGAATGAGGCAGCGCGTTGTCATTGCAATGGCGCTTGCTTGTAATCCCAAAGTATTAATAGCTGACGAGCCGACAACAGCTCTCGATGTAACAATTCAAGCTCAAATCCTGCGGTTAATGAAGGACTTGCAAGAAAAAATGGATACGGCAATTGTTTTAATTACGCATGATCTTGGCGTTGTCGCAAACATGGCTAATCGAGTTGCTGTCATGTATGCGGGTGAAATCGTGGAGCAAGGGACGCTAGATGAAATTTTTTATGAACCACAACACCCGTATACGTTAGGACTTCTTCATTCCATGCCTAACTTGAATGCCAGTCGATCCGAGCCACTTATTCCTATTCCGGGTTCACCGCCAGACTTAGCAACACTTGGTACAGGCTGTCCATTTGCTGCCCGTTGTCCGTATACGATGAAGGTCTGTCATAACTTCCATCCAGAAACGACGCAGCTTGGTGAAAGTCACTCAGTTTCATGTTGGCTGCAAGATGTGCGAACGCCGGCCGAACATGTCCCGGAAAAAGTTAGGAGTGTAAAATAATGAATATGAATGAAGATTTATTAGTCGTTACAGAATTGAAAAAACATTTCAAGCTTAATAAGAATAGTACATTAAAAGCCGTTGATGGAATTAGTTTTACGATAAAAAGAGGGGAGACGCTGGGTCTTGTTGGTGAGTCAGGATGTGGGAAATCGACAGTCGGGAGAACCATTACTCAAATTTATGAGCCTTCGAGTGGCGAAATTCTTTTTGCTAATGAAGTAGTCCATTCAAAACGCGGTAAACAAGAGCAAAAAAAGAAGAAGCGCAATATGCAAATGATTTTCCAAGATCCCTATTCTTCATTGAATCCGCGTATGACTGTTATGGAAATCATTTCAGAGGGGCTAGTCATTCATTCAGCCGAGTTATCATTGAAAGAACGAGAAGTAAAAGTGAATGAGCTGTTAGAGCTCGTGGGCTTGAACAAAAAACATTCGCAAAGGTATCCTCATGAATTCAGCGGAGGGCAAAGGCAGCGTATCGGTATTGCACGTGCATTGGCCGTTGAGCCAGAATTTATTGTCGCAGATGAACCAATCGCTGCACTGGATGTATCGATACAGGCCCAAATCGTCAACTTATTGAAGAAACTCCAAAAAGAAAAAGAGCTTACTTTTTTATTCATTGCGCATGATTTATCAATGGTGAAATACATAAGCGACCGAATTGCAGTTATGTATTTAGGGAAAATTGTGGAGTTAACGGAAAGTGAAACGCTTTATGAGAAACCATTGCATCCTTATACTGAGGCTCTACTTTCAGCTATCCCATTGCCCGATCCGAACCTGGAGCGCTCTAGAAAACAAATTGTCCTGAAAGGTGACGTCCCTAGTCCAATCGACATTCCAAGTGGATGTAGGTTCCGGACGAGATGTCCGAAAGCGATGAAAGTTTGTGCGGAGCTTGAACCGGCGTTTATGGAAGTAGAGAAGGGCCACTATGTCGCCTGTCATTTGCATGATGAAAAAGTAATGTCCCGACAAGATGCAGTTCCAATTAATGTAGAGTTGTCCTGATTAGCAGGGGCAACTTTTTTGTTTGCTAAAGATCGTTTAAGATAACGTTATCTACTAGCATAATCCCTATAAATGTAATATCTATAATTAATTAAGCGAAGGCGCCTTAAAAGGGGTAGCCGAAGCCCTAAGACTGGCAGCAAAGCTGCTTGGCTTATGGCGGGAGGCATCCCCGAGCGCCGCAGCGGATTCAATGGTGTTCCAGATTTCAACCTATACAGTCTTATTATTAACACAATCATTTCCTGTCTAATACTACCTATCTACTTAATAACAATAAACTTACGAAGGGATTGATACAATTGATGCAGTGGGAACAATTTGAAAAGTTTATAGTGGAAGTAATGGAAAAGGAACAAATACCGGGTGTTGCAGTTGCACTTTCGAAAAACGGACAATCCATTTATGAGCGAGGATTTGGGACAAGGAATTTTGAAACGAATGAGCCGGTCACCCCAGAAACGATTTTCGGAATCGCATCAATCACAAAATCATTTACCGCACTTGCTATTATGAAACTGGCAGAAGAAGGACGTTTACAAGTTGAAGACGCGGTGATCGAGCATCTTCCTGAATTTCAATTAGTCGATTATGCCGATATAGAGGATATAAAAATACGTCATCTCCTTTCTCACACAACAGGTCTTGCAACAATGGAGCGAAAGGAACAACTCACGAAATTCGATGAACATCTTCATTATTTAAACGAAAAAGCATGGAGCTGGGTAGGGAAGCCTGGGGAATATATGTGCTATAACAATGATATGTTTCTCTTACTGGGCGCAATTATTGAAAAAATAACTGGCGAAAATTATCAGTCATATATCAATAATCAAATTATAAACCCCTTACAAATGACCAGAACGACATATAATCTTCTTGGATTACAGAGTTTTGAAAATGTCACAACACCATATGTGCTGGAGGATGGTAAGCCGGTAGCATGTCCGTGGCCGACGTTAGGAAATTATGCCGTTGGGGGTGGTATTCGGTCGACGGTAGTTGATTTGTTGAAATACGGAAACATCTATGTGGATGTACTTGAAAGGAATATTGTCAGTAGGGCGTATACTTCACAAATGGCACAACCCGTTCATCAAACGAATGGCAAGAGTTTTTATGGGTTTGCCCTTCAAACGACTCCAAATTACTCAGCGGTTACATTAGTCGAACATGGCGGAGGCCAGCCGGGTGTATCTTCTAATTTCGGTTTCATTCCAGAAAAGGGAATTGTTGCTGTCGTTTTAGCGAATATGAGCGGTGTAAGTGCCGACGCAATTTGGCTTGCGGCTGTGAATACTGCATTAGGTATCCCAATCGACCAAAAGAGAAACACAGAGCCTGAATTTGAAATGACTAAAGAACAAAAACAGCGTGTACTCGGGACATATATATCAGCTGAAGGGTCCCAAGTTGATATTTCATTAGAAGATCAAACCGTCATGGCAACAATTGATAATAAAACCTACACACTTCGCGCAAGTAACGAGACAACACTAATAATTATGCCGCTCGAGAAGCCGATTCGGTTCTTTATTGATGAAAAGAATGAAGCATGGGCACTATTTATTGGGCTAAGAATGCTAGTAAAGAGTAGGTAGTAATCACGAGTATGTATATAGTGAAATATTCCATCAAACACGCATCAGCTACCTCTTGTAAGGCGCATACGCTCAATTTATACAGGTATTCATAAGTATATATGTTGAATTAAAAAATACTATTGAATCTGTTGTGGCGCTCAATAATGAGAGAGGTGTGATTCGGGGTGTGTAGAACGCTTGACGCCTCGCATCCAGTCTCACGGCTTCGGCTACCCCTTTGCCGCGCCTACGCTAGCGTTGTTCATTGTTGAAGAGAGTTATGATTCGGAGTGTATATGCCGAGGTTATAATGTGATTATTTTTTGATGGTGATTTAATTCAAGAAAGACGCACTAGAGATTGCAGGTCTCATTTCGGTAACGAAATGCTCTTTCTCACATAGTCCATCCAGCGAAGGTGCGTCTTCGTGGTAGCCGGAGCGATGAGACTGAAAGGGGTCTTCTTTCTGGCTTATCGCGGGAGGCATCCACAAAGCGTCGAAGCGGTATTGGCAGGAATTCTAATTTGCTCTATGTAGTGGGGCTTTTTCAGTGGCCACCCAAAAGCCTTTGTAAAGCGTATACGCCGTATTCATTTGTTCGACATATATAGTTGTTTTTAAAATACAAAAAGACCAGGTCTGCAGAGACCTGGTCCATTCATAATCGCATGTTATCATTTGCGGATTTTTTCGATTTCATCCGCAACGAATTGTACATTTGTGCCAACAATAACTTGAATACTTTGTGGCCCTACCACGTTTATCCCTGGTACGCCTGTATCTTTAATTTTCTTTTGGTTGACCGCATTCATATCTTTTACTTCTACACGTAAGCGTGTTGCACAGTAGTCAACGGAAGTTACGTTAGCGTCTCCGCCTAACCCCTCAAAAATCGTAGCGGCCATGCCTGAGAATTTATTACCTGTTGTAGTACTTGCTACTCCGTCTACATCCTCATCTGCTACATCCTCATCGTCTTCTCTACCTGGTGTTTTTAAGTTGAATTTCACGATTAAGAAACGGAATAGGAAGTAGTAAATGACTGCAAAGACTAAACCTTGAACGATTAACATATAGGGTTGGTTAGCAAGTGGTAATCTGAAACTCAAGACTAAATCGACAAAACCAGCACTAAATCCAAATCCTGCTGTCCAGTGGAAAGTAGCGGCAATAAACAACGATAAACCTGTTAACGCTGCATGCACAACATAAAGAGCTGGTGCCAAGAACATAAATGCAAATTCAAGTGGTTCTGTAACACCTGTAAAGAATGCAGCGAAACCTGCTGCTAACATCAAAGATGCTGCTTGTTTTTTTCTTTTTGTTTTAGCTGTATGATACATTGCAAGTGCTGCAGCGGGTAGCCCAAACATCATAATTGGGAAGAAACCTGCCTGATACATACCGGTAACACCCTTCGTGCCTGTTCCAGCCCAGAAGTTACCAATGTCATTAATACCAGCAACATCAAACCAAAATACGGAGTTCAATGCATGGTGTAATCCGGTAGGGATCAATAGTCGGTTAAAGAAGCCGTATAATCCTGCACCAGTAGCACCTAATCCACTAATACCTTCACCAAAACTAACTAAAGCTGTGTATACAATAGGCCAGATAAAGAATAATGCTGCTGAAGCGACTAACATAGCGGCAGCTGTCATAATGGGAACTAAGCGTTTTCCACTAAAGAAGGCAAGTGCATCCGGTAACTGTACATGACTAAAACGATTGTACATAATGGATGCGATAATTCCAGACAATATCCCGATAAATTGGTTTTCAATTTTTTCAAATGCAGGATTTACATTAGCAATATCCGTGCTAAGTAACATAGCTACCGAATCTGTTGATAGCAATGTCGTAGTTACGAGGAAAGCGACCAAACCACTTAACGCGGCAGAGCCATCCTTATCTTTGGACATACCCAGTGCTACCCCGACTGCGAAAAGAATAGACATATTTTGGCTGTCGAGAATCGAAGACCCGGCTTTGATTAAGAAGGCAGCTAATACGTTTCCTGAACCCCAACCATCATGGTCAATCCAATACCCGATCCCCATTAAAATTGCCGCAGCAGGTAATACAGCTACAGGTAACATCAAAGAACGGCCAAGCTTTTGAAGGTATTTCATCATGTTAAACTCACCCCTATTCATAGTTTTTAGATAGTTTGTTCGGAAGAATATATATGATGACGACTCATGTTGACTTTATTGCTTTCTTAATCGTTCAATATGAAGTGCGATATAGCCCAACTCTTGTTCATGCAGCTCGACTGCATGTAACACAACTAATTCCTTTGCAACCTCGGTTGCACAATTATATGAAAGAGGAAACTTCTTTTTAATCATGACCAACATTTCCTCATCCATCGTGTGAAGCCCATACTGATTCATTCTTGTTAGGGTGGAGCGAAGATGCGTAATTAGGCGATGATAAGAAATATCGTCCTCTTCAATCGTGATCATTAAGTGTTCCTTGATTGTTTGGACCATGTCTCTAATAATCGCCGTTTGTCTTAGGGTTTGATGCAAATCACCTCCTTGCGGTTTCATGGTATGGATATGAAGTGCAATATAAGCGGCTTCATCCTCAGGCATGTCCACTTGACATCTTTCTTTTATATGTTGGATTGCCCAAAGCCCAATTTCAAATTCTCTTCTATAAAGTATTTTTATTTCATGCAATAACTTATTATTTAGATGAATACCATCTCTAATTCTTTCGATTGCAAATGACAGATGATCAGTAAGGACGATGTGAATATGCTCGTTTAATTTCGTGCCCATATACGCCTCTGCGTATGTAATAATTTCTTCTGAGATGGTGAAATGCTCTTCTGGAATTCGACTTAGAAGCTGCTGTAACTTGTCATTCTCCCTCATAACAAATAACTTTTCGATTTTTTCGACATTCACAATGTCGTTGCGTTTCTTATTAAAAGCAATCCCAGTGCCAACAGCAATCTTCTCATGCTGGCCATCTAGTACGACGACAGCGTTATTATTGAGAATCTTTGTTATTTTCATCGAAAGTCACCGCCTTCTTTTCACTGGATATACTCATGCATTACTTAGTGGAAATTGTCATTAACACTGTTTCTCCCATGATGCCTTCTTTTGCAACTTCGCACTTTACATTCCGTTCCGCACTATTTGTAATCACGATGGGTGTTATAATGCTTTTTGCATGTTCGCTAATATAATCCCAATCTACTTCAATAAGTGATTGACCGACCGAAACTGCGTCACCTGCTTTGACTAATACTGTAAAACCATTTCCTTTTAATGAAACCGTTTCCAATCCGATGTGAATAAGAATTTCTGTCCCATCACTTGAACGGAGGCCAATGGCGTGCTTTGTATCGGATACTAAGATGACAGTTCCATCTATAGGAGCATGAATACTACCTTTCTTTGGCATGATAGCGACTCCTTCGCCCAACATTTTTTGGCTAAAGACTGGGTCCGGAACTTGGTCAAGTGGGATTATTTCTCCATTAATAGGTGCGAATATCTGTAATTTACTCTTCTTGAATAATTTTGATAGCATGTCTGTGGACTCCTTTATTGTCGGTGATGTAGGGCTCGTATCCCTCGATTTATATTGTGCAATCACAACGAGCAAACAAGAAAAGGCATGGGGTAAAAAAGAAGATTTTAAAAAAACCTTCTAAGTTTACCACCATGCCTGATCGAGTCAGTAACATGTGATCCGCTATTAAACTTCTATTCGGATAATAACATTTAACTAATTATAATGCAATAGAAAAATAAACTTTTTTTTACAAGGCTGCAAGCTTATAGTTCTATCGGTTTATTCACCGAAGACGCCTTATGCTTTTCTTATTTAGATTTTAAGCTGATGAGGATGAGTAAAATTCCGCCAAAGAGACAAATCATCCTTACGAATGAAATTTTTTCAGTTAGTCCAACCAATGCTATTCCTGTCGTAATAATTAAAATACATGGACCTACTAAGGCCAGTAGGGTGTTGATATAAAAGGCTTTTTCTAAATCATTAAATTTAAACATAAACATTGCTGCTGTAATATCAATACTTCCTGATAAAATTCTCAATAAAATTATGAAAATAAGTGCTTTTTCCATCAATGAATAAGACGCCTCCACCCTTTGTTATCCAGCTATATTAGCCTGCCCCTAATCGTAGTTACTAAAGTGTATGTCTGCTTTCCTTCTATTAGTAGAGAAATATGAAAAGCTCTTAGATGGATCCTTCTATAATATGTTGAATAAATGAATACCTATATTTACCGATCGAAGGTGCCTTACAAGGGGGAGCCGTAGCGAATTCAATGGGATTCTTTATCTCACTCCGTTTGAAATAATGTTTCGGAATTAAATTGTTTTTTATAGATAAGTGAAGAAAAATGAACCCGGGTAGAGTGTTATTCGATGAAACAAACTATTATGTAATTCATTGGATATATGATAAACTAGATGTAAGTTAATATATTGGGTTTGAGCTAATGAGAGACCTCAGGGAATGGTTGCGTATCGCAACTTATTTCTTGAGGTCTCTTTTTTCACTTATAAAATACCATGATTTAGAAGGAGACGAGATAAATGACAAACTTTTCATCATTAGAACGGGAAGAGACATTAGACAAATTAGCAACAGAGGAATTTGATTTACTCATAATCGGAGGGGGAATTTCAGGAGCTGGAATCGCTTTAGATGCTACGGCACGTGGGTTGAAAACAGCGCTTGTCGAGATGCAAGACTTTGCTTCGGGTACTTCAAGCCGTTCGACAAAACTTGTCCATGGCGGATTACGTTATTTAAAACAATTTCAAATTAAAGAAGTAGCGGAACTTGGAAAAGAGCGGGCAATCGTCTATGAAAATGGACCACATGTCACGACTCCAGAATGGATGGTCCTTCCTTTTCATAAAGGAGGAACGTTTGGCAAATACTCGACTTCCTTTGGTTTGAAAGTATATGACTTTCTCGCAGGCGTTAAGAAAGCTGAAAGAAGAAGGATGTTAACAAAAGAAGAAACCCTTCAGAAAGCACCGCTTGTGAAACAAGAAGGATTATTAGGCGGCGGCATTTACGTCGAATACCGTACTGATGATGCTCGCCTAACAATTGAAGTTATGAAAGCGGCCGCTGAAAAAGGCGCAACCTTAGCAAACTATGCAAAAGCAGAAACCTTTATTTATAAACAAGAAAAAATTGCCGGTGTGCAAGTGTTAGATACATTAACAAATAAAAAAGTTGTTATTAAGGCGAAAAAAGTTGTCAATGCGGCTGGACCTTGGGTAGATGATGTGAAGGGGATCGAAGGCGAGGCTACAACAAAAGGAAAACACTTAATTTTATCAAAAGGTGTGCATCTTGTATTCGATCAAAAAGACTTTCCGTTGCACCAAGCAGTTTATTTTGACACACCCGATAAACGTATGATTTTTGCAGTGCCTCGCGATGGAAAAGCTTATGTGGGAACAACGGATACATTCTATGAAGGAGATCCGAAAGTGATGCAAATTACTGAAGAGGATCGCTCGTATATCTTAAATGCGATTCAATATATGTTCCCTAGTCTTAACTTGACAGCGGAAAACGTAGAGTCAAGTTGGGCAGGAGTCCGACCACTCATCCATGAGGAGGGCAAAGGTCCGTCGGAAGTATCGAGAAAAGATGAGATTTGGGAATCGGAGAAAGGTCTCATTACAATTGCAGGTGGGAAATTGACCGGCTATCGTAAAATGGCGGAAACTGTGGTGGATAAAATAGTTGATCAGCTTAGTCATGAAGAAATTCGTCATTTTAATAAGTGTGTGACGAAGAATTTGCCAATCTCAGGTGGTGATATTGGTGGTTCATCAAATATGAACCGTTTTATGGCCCAGGCGATTGAAAAAGGACAATTAGCTGGATTTACGGAACGACAAAGCCGACACTTGGCAACACTTTATGGCACCAATGTTGACCAAGTATTTGCGATTCCCTTTGAAGCAAACACAGCAATTCCACGTATTCTTTATGTGAAATTACGTTATGCAATTGAATCTGAAATGGTTGCCAAACCAACTGATTTCTTTGTTCGGAGAACTGGGGATATGTTCTTCAATATTGACAACGTTAAAGCTGGGAAAAAAGACGTGCTAGATGAAATGGCATTCATTTTCGAGTGGACAGATGCAGAGCGTCAGCAATACGAAAAAGAACTGGCTGATGAGCTGACAATTGCAACAACAGTGTTGTAACATGCTATATTGGAGACAGGAAGCATGAAAGGAGGCAGTGCAAAAGATGCCTTTTCACGATCAAAAGATATTGCCCGCTGCGCGAAGCTTAAAGCAGTTTGAACAGTTGCTAAAAAGCCCATTTGAATACATTGTTCTCTTAGAAGTGCATGTTGGCAATCTTAAAACGCTCAAAACAGAAGCAGAGAAATATGGGAAAAAAGTAATCATCCATGCCGATTTGATTCAAGGATTGAAAACGGATAATTTTGCTGCCGATTTTCTATGCAATGACATTAGACCAGCTGGCATTATTTCGACGAGGTCCAATATGATCATGAAAGCGAAAGCCAAAGGAATTATCGCTATTCAACGCATGTTTCTCTTAGATACAATCGCTTTGGAAAAAAGTTATTCCTTGATTGATCAGACAGTTCCTGACTATATTGAAATGTTGCCGGGGGTAATACCAGAACTCATTAGCGAAGTGTATGATAGAACAGGAATTCCAATTATTAATGGAGGCTTGATTCGGACAAAAAAACATGTCCAAGATGCATTGGATGCGGGTGCTGTCGCAGTAACAACATCAGACCATGAGCTGTGGGATTCATTCATCAAAGATTGACAGTCTTTTTTAATAAGAATATACTAATAGCAAGTCAATAGTAAGTGGTTGAGCTAAGGAGTCCACGTTTGAACCCTACGTAATGTAGGTGTTTAAACGTGGGCTTTTTCATGTCTAAATTCAACCATTACAAAATAGAAACGAAGGTGGATTAAAAATGACACCCTTTATAGCAGAGCTTGTTGGGACAATGATTTTAATTATTTTCGGTGCTGGAGTCGTCGGTGGTGTTTTGATGAAGAAGTCGAAAGCCCAAGACTCTGGTTGGATTGTAATCACAATTGGATGGGGACTCGCCGTTGCAATGGGGGTATATGCAGTTGGTGGTGTCAGCGGTGCACACTTGAATCCCGCGGTGACCCTCGGAATGGCTTCCATTGGTGAATTCCCGTGGGCTGATGTCCCCATGTATATGCTAGCTCAAATACTTGGAGCGATTTGTGGAGCAATCATTGTTTATTTCCATTACTTGCCTCACTGGAAGGAAACTGAAGACGAAGCGGCGAAGTTATCTGTATTCGCTACAATTCCGGCAATACGTCATCCACTCTCCAATTTAACGAGTGAAATAATTGGTACGTTCATTTTACTGCTTGGTTTACTAGCAATCGGTACAAATGAGTTTACGGAAGGCCTGAATCCACTAATTGTAGGTGCGTTGATTGTTGCCATTGGGGTCTCATTGGGTGGAACAACTGGCTATGCCATTAACCCAGCCCGTGATCTAGGCCCGCGTATAGCCCATTTCTTTTTACCGATTCCTGGGAAAGGGAAGTCGGATTGGAGTTACGCATGGATACCTGTCGTAGGTCCGTTATTGGGAGGAACATTTGGTGCGCTGTTTTATCAACAAGTGTTTGAAGGTGTTACTAGCATTGCATTTTGGATTGTTGGTAGTATTGTGTTAGCGGTATTGTTAGGTGCACAGTATTCATTAAGAAAAGAGTCGGCACAAGTCGCAAAACAAAGTATTACAGAGTAGCTAAGAAGATTCATACATTATGTAATAAAAACTCACTATATGGGGGACTAAATAATGACTAAAAAATATATAATGGCTCTTGACCAAGGCACAACAAGTTCGCGAGCAATTCTATTCGATAAAAGCGGTAAGATTTTACATACAGTCCAACAGGAATTCACTCAATACTTTCCTCAATCTGGATGGGTCGAACATAATGCAGACGAAATCTGGAGCTCCGTTTTAGCTGTTATTGCAGGTGTATTGTCAGAAAAGAATATTGCAGCTGAACAAATCGAAGGCATTGGCATAACAAATCAGCGCGAAACAACAGTTATATGGGATAAAAATACAGGAAAACCAATTTACAATGCCATTGTTTGGCAATCACGTCAAACTGCTGAAATATGCGACGATCTGAAAGAGAGCGGTTACAATGATCTGTTTCGAGATAAAACTGGCTTACTTATCGATGCTTATTTCTCAGGCACAAAAGTGAAATGGATTTTGGACAATGTACAAGGGGCAAGAGAAAAAGCGGAGCGTGGAGATCTTCTATTTGGAACAATTGACACATGGATTGTATGGAAACTATCTGGCGGGAAAAGGCATGTAACCGACTATTCCAATGCTTCGAGAACACTTATGTACAATATTCACGAATTAAAATGGGATGAGGAATTGCTCTCTATCTTAGACGTCCCTGCGTCAATGCTACCAGAGGTCCGTCCCTCTTCTGAGATTTATGCGCATACGGAAAAAAGTCACTTCTTTGGTCATGCTGCTCCGATTGCTGGAATCGCCGGTGATCAACAAGCCGCATTGTTCGGGCAAGCTTGTTTTGAAAGTGGGATGGTAAAAAACACATATGGAACTGGTTGCTTCATGTTAATGAATACGGGGGATAAAGCAGTCAAGTCAGATCATGGTCTATTGACAACCCTTGCGTGGGGAATCGACGGAAAAGTAGAGTATGCACTTGAAGGTAGTATTTTCGTTGCAGGATCTGCCATTCAGTGGTTGCGTGATGGACTTAGAATGTTCCGTAATTCATCTGAAAGTGAAGAATACGCTAAACGCGTAAAATCGACAGAAGGCGTTTACGTTGTGCCAGCATTTGTCGGCCTTGGAACACCTTACTGGGATAGCGATGTAAGAGGTGCCATTTTCGGATTGACACGTGGTACAGAGAAAGAACATCTTATTCGTGCAACATTGGAATCACTTGCATATCAAACAAAGGATGTACTTGATGCAATGGAAGCAGATTCTGGAATCTCTTTAAAAACGTTACGTGTAGACGGCGGCGCAGTTGAAAACGATTTCCTTATGCAATTTCAGGCAGACTTATTAAATGTACCTGTCGAGCGTCCACTGATTAGTGAAACAACTGCACTAGGAGCCGCTTACTTAGCAGGTCTTGCCGTTGGTTTTTGGACGGATCGCTCAGAAATCTCGGCTCATTGGAATCTAGACCGACCTTTCGAACCGAAAATGGAGCAGCAACAACGCGAAGACTTATACGCTGGGTGGCAAAAAGCAGTCAAAGCTGCTATCGCTTTTAAGTAAGATTTGCTGATAATACGCATGGGCATAGATATGACCTTGTAACAACTGAAAGAGCATAATAATAGTATACAACTAAAGAAATAGATGGATGCTAAAACAATCCGCTACTATCAGTTAGGGGTGTGTCTATGCCAGCGATTACAGGAAACGATTATCTTGAACGAATTGATCGGCTACAAACGAATGTATGGATAGATGGTAAACTTGTAACGGACAATATTTCTAAACATCCTGCATTCAAAGGTGTCATGGAAAGCCAGGCAGCGCTATATGATTTGCAATATGATGCGACATGTAAAGACGTCATGACCTATCCATCGCCATCAACTGGAGATTCAATAGGTCTGTCTTATTTACAGCCGAAATCAAAAGAGGATTTAGTTAAAAGGCGGGCAATGGTTCAACAGTGGGCTAAATCGAACAATGGTATGATGGGAAGAAGTCCAGACTATATGAATACTGTGTTAATGGCTCTTGCATCGTCTGTGGGTTTATTGGAAGGAAAAGAAAATTGTTTCCCGGAAAACATACTTGCGTTCTATGAATATGCACGTGAAAATGATTTGTCCATGACACATACATTTATTGACCCACAAGTAAACCGGGGGCAATTCTATTTTGAAGATTCAGAAGAGCCGATTGCTGCCAAAGTGATGGATAGAAACGAAGCGGGAATCATTATAAAAGGTGCACGGTTGCTGGCAACACAGGGCGGCATAACGGATGAAATCATGGTGATTTCAGCGGGTGGGGTTGATGATAAAGCGTATGGATTTGCGTTTTCTATCCCTAGTAATAGTCATGGTCTAAAGTTTGTCTGCAGAGAATCATTTGTTGGGGGCGACTCCACATTTAACTATCCATTAAGTTCGCGGTATGAGGAAATGGATACGATCGTTGTTTTCGACAATGTATTGGTCCCATGGGAGCGCGTGTTTTACTATGACAACATAGAAGTATCGAACAGTTTCGTGGCTTTGAGTTCGTTCTTACCATTTACATTGCATCAAGTTGTTTCTAGACAAATTGTCAAAACGGAATTTGTATTGGGAATAGTTCAGTCAATCATCGAGACCATTAATATCGGTGAATATCAGCATGTTCAAGAAAAGGCTTCTGAAATTATTGTAGCTTTAGAAACAATGAAGGCATTGGTAATGAAATCAGAAATTGAAGCTGAAATCGATGAATGGGGATTTATGCGACCCAATCGAACAACGCTGCAAATCGCGATTAATATATTTCCACGGGTTTACCCGAGATTTACTGAAATCATTCAGCTTTTAGGTGCAAGTGGATTGATGTCCATTCCAACAGAAAAAGCTTTTCAATCAAGTGTTAGAAAAGATTTAGATCAATATTTGCAGGCTAAATCCAAAAATGCAGAGGATCGCGTCAAAATATTTCGTTTAGCATGGGATTTAACGATGAGCTCTTTTGGTACTCGCGAAACGTTATATGAACGATTTTTCTTTGGCGATCCTATTAAACTTTCATGTGAATTATATCGTTCCTATGATAAGAAACCATATGTGAAGCGAGTGAATGATATATTGGGATAAATATTCAATGGAAATTGATTGGCTCTTTTTTAGGAGACAATCAATTTTTTTTTTGGAGAAAAAGGGCATGGCGAGCATAAACTCGTGTGTGGCGGTCATAATGTGCTTCAAGACGGTCATAAAGCCATTCATGGCGATTATAACTCCACTCAAGACGGTCATAACCCATCTCATGGTAATGATATCCTTTAACACGCAAAAAACGCGCAGCGTGACTTAATCGAAACCGTATTGTAATGACACGCTAGAGGAATTAGGCTAAATGAGTGGAATTTACTAATAGATTGGGTAGAGAAGATAGACACCTTTTGTTTGAATGAATTGTTGTTGTTAATAGAAAGGCGGGATATTGGGATGGGAATTAATATTGCATTACTACGCGGCATTAACGTGGGTGGGCATAATAAAATAAAAATGGTAGAACTACGACAGCTATTTGAAATGCTGGGCTTTAGCCGGGTGCAGACCTATATTCAAAGTGGTAACGTTTTGTTCGAATCAGATGAAAGTGAGCAATCCCTAATCAAGTGTATTCAAGGAGAGATTGAAAAAGTCTTCGGATTTTCGATCAATGTTGTAATCAGAACGGCTGCAGAGTTGGAATGGATTACTAAGAATTGTCCGTTTACTGAGGAAGCTGTAGCAGAAGCAAAACTTACTTCAGAAGGAGAAAGCCTTTACGTTTCTTTATTGCAGGACAAGCCTTCACAAGACAGAATCGATCGATTGGGTGCTTATAAAAGTGACAATGATGAGTATTTGATCGAAGGGCGGGAGGTCTATCTGTTGTTCCAGCGTGGTGTTCGAAACGCTAAGCTTGCGAATAATTTACAAAGACTAGAGGTACCTTCGACGATGCGGAATTGGAAAACAATCAACAAGCTCTCAATGTTAGCAAAAGAAATGGAGAATTAACGTTCTGAAATGGGGACATTATAGGAAATGCCTCGTAGGCAATCTAGTCGAACGGTTTGGAAATAATCTAATGCACTATGAATTTGATGCGGATAGGGAAGGGAATAAAGAGACTGCTTGCTGCATTTTTTCTTTTGTTGTCCTTGTAAATGTTGGTAGTATTTTTCCGCCTTCTTTTGTGAATGCTGTTTATAGAGCAATTTACAAGGAGGAAAAACAATGTTGAAATTACAAACTGAGCTTGATGGGCAAAGGGCTTCATTTGGTGTTGTGAGTGATTGTATTCAAGGGCTCGGCTATCACTTAGGTGGAAACTGGGATTATCATAAAGGATGTTTTGACCATATTTTATGCCGCGAAGGCGGTGAAACTATTTATGTGCGAATTCCATTTTTCGTAACGGACGGAGAACTTGATGAATATAATGCTTCCATAGAATTTGAAACACCTTATGTGATTAAGCATGTCGTGCATGTTGGTCTAGATAGTGATGAAAGTTCATTGTTAAATGCAACTGGTTTTAGCCAATTCCAAAAACCGATTGATCCAGATGGGAAAATCGTTGATAAAAATAGGTGGATTCATGCAGGTGAAGTTGCCGTAAAAGAACTTATAGATTGTTTGCATGCTCAAGAGCACCTAAAATCAAGTTAATGGAAATGTCATGATATATAGGTTGAAATAACCTTCCCATTGTATTCGCTTGGGGATTCCTCCCGACCTAAGCCAAGTCAACAGAAGTGATAGTAGAAAATAGTTAGATGTTAAAAATTAGATTAAAAAATCTGGGATTGACGTCGGGTGCATGAAATTTGTTGGTAAACAATTTACAAATGCATAAGGGAAACTAAGAACCAACCGAGAGTAATCCGGTTGGTTTTTTGAACTATCATTGCATTACGATATGGCTGCATCAAAATAAGTTATGAACACATTTTTAAGTTTGTTTTATCTTCATAAGGGAAAGATAGGGAGAAGATTTCAATTATCCCAAGAGGTGATTCTGTTGAATCGGTTATTTGCCATCCTTGTTATCACCGGTGTCCCACTCGTGATTGCTGGTGCATTCCTAAATTGGTCGGACATCATGATGTTCATCCTTTGTTGTATAAGCATCATTGGGCTTTCAGGATACATAGGTCGGGCTACAGAAAGCCTTGCTATCGTTAGTGGACCAAGGATTGGTGGGTTGTTGAATGCGACATTTGGCAACGCAGTCGAACTCATCATTTCCATTTTTACATTGAAGGCAGGAATGGTAGGCATAGTCTTGGCTTCGCTCACAGGCTCCGTACTTGGGAATCTATTGCTTGTGCTCGGGCTTTCCTTCTTCGCAGGGGGCATCAAATTCAAACGTCAAAATTTCAGTCTCCATGATGCACAATACAATTCGGGATTGCTGATTTTTGCTGTCATCGTGGCATTTGTCATTCCTGAGATTTTCTCCATGTCAATGGATACACAAACGACATTTAACTTGAGTATCGGCATCGCGGTTGTACTAATCGCACTTTATCTTGCAGGGCTGTTTTTCAAACTCGTCACTCATCGAGGTGTCTTCGCCTCTTCTGATAAGGTAGTGGAGGAGCAGGAAACGCCGGAATGGACAAAGCGCAAGTCGATTCTTGTACTATTTTTAGCGACGCTAACGGTTGCTTTCGTATCAGAGCAGCTGGTTCATACATTTGAAATGCTTGGTGAAAAGTTTGGTTGGACCGAATTGTTCATTGGCGTCATTATCGTTGCTATTGTTGGAAATGCAGCAGAACATGTGTCCGCAATCACAATGGCGGTCAAGAATAAGATGGATGTAGCTGTGGAAATTGCAGTAGGTTCCACGTTGCAGGTCGCCATGTTCGTTGCGCCAATCCTCGTACTCATTTCACTAACAATGTCGGAACCAATGGCACTTGTTTTCACTGTGCCAGAGCTAGTGGCGATGGTATCCGCAACATTTCTTGTCATTACACTGTGCAGTGATGGTGAATCAAATTGGTTCGAGGGTCTAATCCTCTTCTCCGCTTATCTGATTATGGCAATCGGTTTTTATTTACTTTAATGTCTGCAGATAGTTGGAAGAGGTAGCTCTAAAAAGAGTGACAGTCGAACTTATCATCAGCCAAACTGCTACTCGAATGTTCTCTTAAGAACCTTAAGTCATAAAAGAATTTTTTACGGGCATACTTTGAGTATTATTCCAAAGTAGGAGGCTATTAAATTTGATTAAAACTGAAAATAAATTATCAGTTTTTGCACTAGGTGGTATTAATGAAATTGGGAAAAATATGTATGTCCTACAATATGAAGATGATATCGTTGTGATTGACTGTGGTGCTAAGTTTCCAGATGAAAGTTTATTAGGAATTGATTTGATTATCCAGGATATTTCATACTTACAGGAAAATAAGGATAAGATTCGGGCGTTAGTTATCACCCATGGACATGAAGATCATATTGGAGGCATTCCGTACGTATTAAAGCAATTAAATATGCCGATTTATGCGACACGATTAACGCTGGGTTTAATTGGGCTTAAGTTAAAAGAACACGGACTTTTTAGGCAAACTGAGTTAGTTCTGATTGATTCTGATTCGGATTTGGAGTTTGGAACAGTGAAAGTAACATTTTTCAAAACAAACCACAGCATTCCTGATTGTTTAGGCGTTGTATTTCATACGCCAGAGGGGGCAGTTGTGCATACTGGTGATTTCAAGTTCGATTTAACGCCTGTCAATAATGACTATCCGGATATTCATAAAATGGCTAAAATCGGCAGTGATGGTGTGTTGCTATTGTTATCAGAAAGTACCAATGCGGAACGTCCTGGTTTTAATCCGTCTGAAATACTTGTAGGAGGGCATATTGAAGAAGCATTCCGCAAAGCCCGTCGGAAAGTATTTATTTCCACTTTCGCTTCTAACGTTCATCGTGTACAGCAAGTAGTAGATGCCGCGCAAAAAACGAACCGCAAGCTTGCATTGCTTGGCCGAAGTATGGTGAATGTAGTAGCGGTTGCTTCAGAACTCGGGTATTTGACTATCCCTGAAGGAATGTTAATTGATAAAAATGAAGTTAGGGGAATGGATCCGGAGAAGGTTGTTATTCTTTGCACGGGAAGTCAAGGAGAACCTATGGCGGCTCTGTCACGTCTATCCAGTTCAAACTTCCGTGAGGTAGAAGTCCACCCTGATGATACGGTTATTTTTGCTTCATCGCCAATTCCTGGAAATGAAAAAAGTGTATCACGTATTATTGATAATTTATATCTTTTGGGAGCCAAGGTGATCTATGGATCGGGGACTGTAACGGGTATGCATGTTTCAGGACATGCCTGTCAGGAAGAATTGAAATTAATGCTAACCTTAATGAAGCCGAAGTATTTCATTCCCATTCATGGTGAGTTTAGAATGCTTTATCAGCATCGTTTATTAGCAGAATCCGTAGGTGTGGAAAGAGAAAATATTTTCGTTATTAACAATGGTGATGTTGTCGATATTAACAACCGCGTTGCCCGCCAAACACGAAAAGTCCAATCGGGGAACATTTTCGTAGATGGATTGGGCATTGGTGATGTTGGAAACATCGTGTTACGTGACCGTAAATTGCTTTCTGAGGAGGGCATGCTCGTTATTGTTTTAACTCTAAGTAAAACAGATGGACAGCTAATTTCCGATCCGGATACAATTTCACGCGGATTCGTCTATAGGAATGATTCACAAGCACTTTTGAATGAAGTGAATCAGTTAGTCATTACGACCATTAACAACTCGCGAGGCGAAAGTGGAAACCAACGAATTAATCTCAGACAACACATAAAAAAATCGGTTGAAACACTTTTATATACGCGGACAAAAAGAAGGCCGATGATTCTTCCAGTCATTATTGAAATTTAATTTGATTTAGCAGAATTCAACCACTTCTACTGAATAACCAACATCCTGTTGACCCAAGTCTCCGGCGTTGTGGCCCATTAAAAAGAGCGAACCCCTTGAAAGTATAGGGAGTTCGCTCTTTTTAGCTCAAGTAGTTGGAGTCTCCATCTGAATAGTTTCCCCAAGTTTCAAAACAGTTAACTGCTTGCCATCTAACTTTCTTTTCTCCCATTCAGCTTGTAATCTATCAAGTGCTTCTTTAGGTGTGTCATCGGCTAACCTATAAGCGCCGTAATGCATCGGAATCATCACTTTCGATCGCGTATTGATGAAAGCTTTGACAGCATCTTCAGGGTTTACGTGTTGAGCAGCCATGAACCATTCCGGCTCATATGCGCCAATCGGCATCAAGCAATAATCAATGGCATACTTTTCTCCGATAGTGTGAAAGCCTTCGAAATAGCCGCTGTCTCCTACGAAATAGAGTGTTTGATTTGGATTTTGGATAATCCATCCCCCCCAATGTGAGTGATTTGTATCCGTCGGCGTTCTTTTTGACCAGTGCTGAGCTGGAACAAAGGAAATCGTTAATCCGCTTATTTGTTGCTCATCCCACCAGTTAAATTCCACAGTTTTGTTGAATCCTTTTCTTTTAAACCAGTTACCAAGTCCAATTGGTACAAAAAAAGTTGGATCACCTTTTAGCCTTTTAATAGAACCATAGCTCAGGTGATCGTAATGGCTATGTGAAATTAGGACCATATCGATTGGCGGTAATTCCTTAATTGGCAGTCCTGGTGGTGTCAGCCGTTTATCTGTGCCAAGACGATTTGCCCAGACTGGATCTGTTAGGATATTCAGTCCATTTAGTTGGATTAAAAATGTGGAATGGCCAATCCAAGTGATTGTTGGAATCGTCCGATTTGATTGCAAGAACGCAGTTTCCGTTTTATCTACTAGTGGCACTTGGAATGATAAATCTTTCAGTTTGCCTTTTCTTTCTTTGCGCCACTGTAGTAAATCTTTAAACGTGGCAAGTGATGCATTTTTATCCGTATTTTCATAGCGTGTTTTTTTCATAGATAGACACCTCAAATGATTTTAAGTACCCCTTAATGATAGGACAATGGGTTTAGGACTATGCCTAGTATACATGACAATCATACACTTGAATTACGAAAAGGTCTGTTGGCGTTACCCAGTGCCATGACTGTTGTCTTAGTAGAAGGTTTAGTTTAACGGGTGTATTGTCTGAATGACGAAAAACCAACCCCATATCTCGGATTGGTCGTTGTACTATCATCCGTTTTCTGTCGGAAGTACCGTATATCTGTGATTAGTAGTATAGTCGTTAGAGATAGAATATATACTTGGGTAAAAAAAGATACTAGGCATCCAAAAAGTCATGCTAATGGTAGTTGGAGGGAAAAAAATGAAAGCAACAATCGCTGTGTTGGGTGATACAGCCATTTCGAAAGTGAATCAATTACATACGAGTAAAAGTAGATACTTAACATTGACAATGATGGCTGGGGTTTTCGTTGGATTTGGAATCATACTTATTTTTACGATTGGTGGTTTGTTAGGACCAACTGATTTTGCAGGAACGAAAATTATTATGGGCGTTACATTTGGGATTGCGTTAAGTTTAGTGTTAATGGCAGGGGCAGACCTTTTCACAAGTAATAATATGATCATGACGATTGGTATATTGACGAAGAAAACGACTTGGTATGAAACCATACAAATTTGGACATTCAGCTATGTTGGCAACTTTGCAGGCTCTATTCTCGTTGCGGCACTTTTTGTCTATTCGGGACTGGCCATAGGTGGGACGGCGGACTATATCAATTCAGCGGCAAGCGCCAAGATGAATACGCCATTTGTAGAGTTGCTTATGCGTGGAATTCTGTGTAATATACTCGTTTGTCTGGCTGTTTGGTGCGCATTTAAACTTAAGGATGAAACAGCAAAATTGATTATGATTTTTTGGTGCTTATTTGCTTTTATCACTTCGGGGTTTGAACATAGTATCGCAAATATGACCTTGCTTTCCCTCTCGTTGATGATCCCTCACCCGGACACTGTTTCATTGGCCGGGATGACGGCAAACTTAGTACCAGTAACAATTGGCAATATAATTGGTGGAGCTGTGTTCGTTGGGGCGGCATACTGGTTCGCGAATTCTGAAAAGAATTAGGGAACTTTTCATCGATAACGAGAGGAATACTTTTTAAAGATTGAGTGTATTCGAGTAGTCGATGTCCTAGTATTTATCCCGCATTAACGGGCTGTAAGAACCCCCCCTGATTGTAGATTAACTTTATCTGGATAATTACTAAAAAAAACGAATTGAATAATCCCTCATTTTAAACGACATAAAAATGTCTTTAGCAAAAGTGTTTTTCACTAAATCACTTGCGAAAAAAGAGAAAAGCTTCTATTGTAGGTAGGGAAACAAAAAGATGACTAAATCAGTTCCTACACTATCAAATAGGTGTACACATTAACTGTACTATCATGTGAAACGTACCACTTGCAAACAACAATAACGGAAAAGATTTCTGAGGTTATCAAAGGAGATATTTAAATGATTTTAGGAAAAAATACTATCATCCGAAAAGAGTTATTTAAAGCAATTGAAGGGTTAACGGATGAACAATTCAATAAAATACCTTCAAATGGCGGATGGTCTCCGAAACAAATATTTGAACACCTTGTACGTATGGAGACAGTCATTGCGACAAATATAGCCAAAGAACTAACAAATCCTGATAGCCCGAAATCGATGAAGAAACCAATTGCACTTTCTACGATTCGTTTCATAAAAGTGGAAGCTCCAGGCTATACTGCACCAACGAAAGAGTACAAATCAAAAATAGAGATGAAAAATGCACTCTATGATTCGCGCCTCTTTTTATTAGATGTATATGAATCAAGTACAAAGGACGTACTTCGTGAAAAATCATTCAAACACCCAATTTTTGGGCAAGTGCCACTGATTCAGTGGTTTCCTTTTGTTGGATTGCATGAAAAACGCCACTTAAAACAATTGAAGAAAACGATTGTAATGGACTATAAATTATAACAATCTAATTGAGTACGATGACTTTTGATAAGGTAATAGATTAACCTTATAATACAACTATATAATTTTCTGTCCGGCTTATTGTGGGAGGCATCCCCTAGCGCCAAGTGTTGTTTGGTAGGAAGCTTTATTACAACATATATAATAGGTAGCAGCACTTCTGTTGATTACCCAGTTTTTTGCATAAAATACTGGTGAGTCGGGTTTGATGACCTACATTTTCACTGCACTATTTTCGGCCCGCTTTCGACAAACTATTCATGATAGATTTACTGCAAGAGTGTTGCGAATAGTTGCCTATCGCGTTCCTACACTATTCAAGTGAAAAATGCAGTTGCTTTGAAAGAAATGAGTAGATGACTTTCTACAGAGAGTGTAAGTGCCCGAAGATACAATTTCGGGCACTCTAGCACTTTGTACAATGTGTTCCTTGCTTACTTTTAGTAAAGATTATGCATCAAACTCATGTGATGTCTTATAGAAAGCATAAGCCGCCAAAATTGCATCTTTGGCGGCTTATTTCCAGTTAAGAAGACAGCTATTCTTTCGTAAAAAAAAGTTTCAGCACTACGAGTACTTACGCATTTGGAGCGCGATGGATGAAGGACCACCATACGATTACCGAAAAAACTGTGTAGGGATGCGAGTATTTGTATAGAAGTCATTCAATTCGGAGCACTCGAAAATGCAACTATACAAGTAGCGTCTAGTAGGAAATTATGATATTCACTGGTTACTTTTGGTTAATCAACAGATGTGAGCTAGTAGCCATTTATAAAGACGAGATTTTGCTTTACAATCTCTTGTCTTTGTAAGTGGCTCTATTTAGTTGGATTGATTCTATTTCCATCAGGGGCATTTTTACTGTGGGGCTGCTCTTAATTCGAAAAAAACACTATTAGTCTGACTTTTACGAATCATCAAACTAGGATAGGGCTAGTAGGTAGTGATGTGGAACTGCGAAGTCTCATGAAGAGATGAAGCAAGAAATAAAGCGTATACTTAGGGAATAAATAGGGTAGTAAAGAAATAGATAGGTTTGTTGAATAAATAGAGAGTGGAGGTAATAGGAAATGAAACATCATTTAATGTATATAAACGGTGAATGGCTTGGGGGAGATCTAGAAAAATTAGATGTTATCAATCCAGCTAATGGTCAAATCGTAGGTAGTGTGCCAATTGGTGGGGAAGAAGAAGCAAACGTGGCGATTGACGCTGCTTATGATGCATTTCAAACGTGGTCACAAACGACAGCTTATGAGCGTGCGAACTATTTGAAAAGGCTCTATGAACTGATGATAGAACATCGTGATGATTTGGCTCAAACGATGACGATGGAAATGGGCAAACCAATTAATGAATCCATAGGAGAAGTGACAAGCGCCGCTGCTTTTCTAGAATGGTTTGCTGAGGAAGGCAAGCGCGTTTACGGTGAAATCTTGCCTACACATACGACGAGCAAACGTTTGCAAGTGTGGAAAAAACCAGTTGGCGTTGTAGCCGCTATCACTCCTTGGAATTTCCCAGCCGCTATGTTAGCGAGGAAAATGGCGCCGGCTTTAGCAGCGGGGTGTACCATTGTTATTAAACCTTCAAGTGAAAGTCCGCTGACAGCCATTAAAATGATAGAGTTATGTGAAAAAGCTGGGTTCCCTAAAGGTGTCATTAACTTGGTGACTGGATCTTCAAGCAAAATAGGGAAAGCAATCATGGAAAATGAAAAAATTCGAAAAGTTACCTTTACTGGATCTACCGAAGTCGGTAAAATTTTAATCGAACAAAGTGCTCATCAGGTAAAACGATTATCACTCGAACTCGGTGGTCATGCGCCTTTGATTGTATTAAATGACGCCAATGTAGATCTAGCAGTGAAAGGTACGATTGCGTCAGCATTCAGGAATGCTGGACAAACATGCGTTTGCGCTAATCGTATTTATGTACAGTCAGGTATTCATGACGAGTTTGTAGAAAAGTTTTCTGAAGCAGTTAGCCAGTTGAAAGTAGGAAATGGTACAGATGTAAATGTAGATATTGGACCATTAGTAAATCGCGCAAGTCTTGAGAAGGTGTCGCATCATGTTGAGGATGCACTGTCTAAAGGCGCTACCCTTATGACAGGAGGCAAGCTAATTACAAAAGATGGGGGGACTTTCTATGCCCCAACAGTCCTTAGTAACGCGGATCCGTCCATGGTTATTATGAAAGAAGAAACATTTGGACCTGTGGCTCCTATTCAGAAAGTGGACACAATAGAAGAAGCAATCGTATTAGCAAATGATACACCATACGGTTTGGCTGCTTATGTATTTACGGATAGCATTGCTATAGGGACACGTTTAATCGAACAACTTAACTTTGGTATTGTGGGTTGGAATGATGGAACACCTTCTGCAGTACAAGCTCCCTTCGGTGGGATGAAAGAAAGTGGGGTTGGACGTGAAGGTGGACGTGAAGGGATTGAAGCCTTCTTAGAGTCGCAGTATGTTTCAATTGCGATTAGTTAACTGAAATAATAGTGGGGTGTTTTCACTGCCATGCGATGAAGTGATATCTTTTGGTTGATAAATGACTAACAAACAATTCATCAGAATAAATCGGTGCCAAGTACCAACGCAATTTTAAATTGTGTTGGTGCTTGGCATTTTTTTGATTCTTTTACTCCCCGTTTTCATACAATGTCGTGAGGAGGGAATCCGTTTGTCGGCATGGATTTGGAGCTTGTTAATTTTTCAATTTCTACTTGCTGGTGTCACTTATCAGTTTTTATACAGGCGAAGAAAGTTGATAGATTTTCATCTGGGCATGAATATCGCCATGGTAGCGGGCGGAGGACTGGCTCTTGGAACGGGCGTCCTCTTGATTTATGAATTCCCGGTCTATTATATGGAAGTGACCGTAGTAGCTGCTTTGACAGGGATGCTGGTGGGAAGTTTGTTCGGAGGAATTTTTGACAATCAAACGTTGCTCACCGGATATATTAGCGGGCTTATGACGGGAATGATGGCACCGATGATTGGAGCTGCTGCGTCATATAGTATTCCGTTTGCCATCATGATGGAATTATTCGTCTTGTGCTCATTTATGATGTTGTTTAAAGCGACAAAGTCTTCTCGAAAAACATAAGGAGAGGCATACGATGATCTTATTTGGATTATTTTTGCTCGTGTTAAGTAGTTTGTTGGGCGTTTATATGTATGCATTATTCTATAAGTTACGTTTTGGAATCAGCGACCGTCTCAGATTTACAGTTACCTTAGCCGCGGGGCAAATTACCAGTTTTGTCATCGCGATCACATTATATTTGGTTTTTCCGATGGATTTTACTGTTATCTGTACGGTTAACCTATGGATTGGTATTGTAATAGGCACTCAATTCAGTTCGGTGGCAAAGAAACAATCGGTTCTTGCCGGTTTTTTTAATGGAGGAGTAGCAGCAATCATGGGGACGATGGTAGGTGCTATCTCATTCGACCCGACCCTTTGCGGTTTGCCTGCATCGACCCTAACATTACAAAACACGGGTATTGCGGTTGGGATCTTCGGATTGTTGTTGCTTTGTGCCACGACATTGTTAGTGAGATTTTCGTTGATGAAAAAGTGAAGGGCGCTAGGTAATAAAATGGGTTTAAACTATTTTATAACCGAGTAAAAAGTTATGCCGGGATCATTCTAGAACCCGGTTTTTTTGTGCTTTTATAGTCAATAAATAGTTCGCCATTACTACTTTTTTATCGTTCTCCAGAACTTCAAATCCTTTCAGTGGTGAAATTCCCCCTAAAATGAAAATTCACGTCTGGGCATCTACATTACTGAGAATAGGAATTAAATCGATGAAATATGATCGTATTAGTACTTTATGCATGCTTAGTTTATATTTATACAAGTTACAAATACCTACTTATTCCTATCTGTATAATTGGAAATTGGCATTAATTTATCATACCTAGTCATATCTATGTATTTATTAATTATGATGCAAAAAAATGGTAATCTATCTTCAATTCAAGTCATCAAGAAAACGCAATGATACCAAGGGCGTAGCATACTCATTTGTCGAAGTGCTAATTATTTCCATAGAACTTTTCTACTGGAATAAATAGGGTTAGAGTAGATAAAAACTATCAATTGGTAAAGTTCTGTCAATATTCGACAAAAAGAGATTTAGTATCCGTGTATGTTTAGTAGTATCAACTAGATTTTCACAAGCGACACCGTCGGGTACCTACACTAACTTTTAGGAAGGGGGCAAGGGGTGTTTTTTATTGAGTTAAAAAATGCAGTTCAATCGTTGTAAAAATCGGAGGGAGGAATGAAGTTGAAGAAGCGTAGTCGAATAAGAATGTTCAGCATTATTGCATCGTTACTCATGGTGTTTTCCCTGGTCACACCTGGAGTTGCGAACGCAGAGCCGAATAAAAAACTCCACGAATCTGTAAATAATTCTAATGTAATTTCAAAGGACAAAGTAAGTGATCGCTTGCTGGAAAGCTTCGGAAAAGCTGACACCGTCACTTTTTTGATAAAATTTAAAGAAAAAACGGATACGGAAAAAGTAGCGAGTGAAGCAAAAAAACATGCAATTAATGCAAATTTATCGGCACAAAAAGTGGAACTTATGCAACGATCGGCTGTCGTATCCGAGCTGAAAACAACATCTATCGAAACACAACAAAATGTTAAACAGTATCTTGAACAGCAAGTTAAAGCAGGAAACGCTAAAGACATCACCTCTTACTTTATCGTAAACGGTATGGCTGTTACGGCCACGAAGGAAGTCGCGCAAAAGGTAGCGACATTCGCAGAGGTTGAAAAAGTGCTACCCAATGAAACGCGCGAACTTTTTGCAACAAAAACTGAAAATGCAGTTGCTCCTGAATCTAAAATTGCAAATGTAGAATGGAACGTTGAGCGTGTCAATGCACCGCAAGTTTGGGACATGGGCATTGACGGTTCCGGTACGGTTGTTGCGAGCATCGATACAGGTGTTCAATGGAACCATCCCGCATTGAAAGAACAATATCGAGGGTATAATGCGGCATCAGGTGATGTGAACCATGACTTCAATTGGTTTGACGCAACTGTAGGACAAGCTACACCATATGATGATGTCGGTCATGGAACACATGTTACTGGCACAATGGTCGGTAGCGAACCGAATGGATCTAACCAAATCGGTGTTGCTCCAGGTGCTAAGTGGATCGCTGTTAAAGCATTCACTACGGCTGGTGGGTCAGATAGAGATTTACTGGCTGCAGCTCAATGGATTTTGGCACCGACAGACGCCAACGGTAATGTACGCGTCGATCTAGCGCCAGATGTCGTGAATAATTCATGGGGAGGTGGACCAGGACTTGATGAATGGTATCGTGATGTTGTCAAAAACTGGCGAGCAGCAGAAATTTTCCCAGAGTTTTCTGCAGGAAACACGACGCTATCTAATCCAGGCGGACCCGGATCAGTTGCAGCTCCATCGAATTACCCTGAATCTTTTGCAACTGGCGCAACGGACATTAATAACAAAGTAGGCAGCTTTTCTCTACGTGGTCCATCTCCATATGCAGAAATTAAACCCGACATTTCTGCACCGGGTGTGAATATTCGTTCATCCGTTCCAGGCAGCGGTTATGAAGGCGGTTGGAATGGAACATCAATGGCAGGACCGGCTGTATCGGGCGTGGCAGCGCTACTTCGCCAAGTAAACGCCAACTTAACAGTCGATGAAATGGAACAGATTTTACTTGATACAGCGACACCGTTGACTGACGCAGTATATCCACAGTCTCCGAACCACGGCTATGGATATGGACTTGTCGATGCTTACGAAGCTGTTTCATCAATCGCTAGTGGCCTTGGGAAAATGGAAGGTCAAGTTTCAAAACAAGGTGACGATCATGAAGCACCAACATACAAGCATGATGCGCCTGCAGAAACATACGCGGGAATGGATTTAGATTTGAGGGTTCAAGCGACAGATAATATTAGTATCGCGTCTGTCACATTGAACTATAAGGACGCAGCTAACAAGTGGCAAGCGGTGGAAGCTAGCCGTAAGTCGGGTAATTACCAGTCAGGTGAATTTGGAGCAACGATTGCGGGCGAAAGTATCGCAGGCAATACATTCACTTACAAATGGACAATCAATGATTTTGGGAATAATGAAGTGACAAGTGAAGAATACACGATTCAAGTGAAGCCGGGCATCACAATCGGCTTCTCAGAAGACTTTGAAACAACGCCGATTGGTTGGACTTCATTTGGCGAGAAGAACAGCTGGGAGTGGGGCGTACCAACATCTGGCCCAAATAGCGCCTCTTCAGGTGAAAAAGTATATGCGACAAATCTTACAGGCACATATGAAACTAATATGAATGCAACACTTGTCATGCCTCCAGTTGACTTGCCAGAAGGGGATTCCTTCTTGCAATTTAAACAATGGCATAACTTCGAGCAATCTACATCCGGCAGAGCATGGGATTACGGTCATGTATTCATTTCCATAGATCAGGTGGAATGGACCCAACTACTCATGGTTCAAGGTCAATCGGACGGTTGGATTGACGGTGAAGTTGACTTGTCGGAATATAGCGGTCAACGTGTTTACATCGGTTTCAATGCATTTTCCGACGCTAGCGTTGTAAAAGATGGCTGGTATATTGATGATGTAGTACTGACAACTACTTCAAAAACGGGCAAAATGCAAAAAGGAACTACACAAGATAGTAACGGAAGCAATGAGAAAAATAGCGGTAAAAATCTTGAAGCTATTAAAACCGAATCTGGTAAAGACCTCGGTATTATTAAAGAAAAAGAAAAAGATGCATTCAAAGAACCTATCGATCCGACAAAAATTCACCCGGTAGTTCCTAAGAAAGAACAACCGCCAGTCCAAGACGAAAAGGCAAACCCTACACTGCTTCCTTTAAGTGCACAAGTCAGTGTGCTTGAAACAGGGCGTTCGGTCTATTCGAGCCCTGCTGATGGAAAATATTCACTGACGCATGGAGCAGGAACATTTACGGCGAAAGCAGAAGCATACGGATTCCAATCTGAAGAGCAATCCGTAACAATCGAAGCAGACAGTTCAACGAAAGTTAATTTCACGCTAAATGAAATTACACAATCCACGGTAAGCGGTACAATTACTGATCAGTCAACAGGTGAAGCAATTGGTGGAGCAACATTGCTGCTAATCGAAGATGCAAACATTACACCTGTCGAAACAGATGGAAATGGGAATTATTCCATCACCGCTTATGAAGGCGACTACACGTTGAAGGTGATTGCACGTGGCTACCATAGTCAAGAAGCGGCTATCACAATTGGCGACGGCACGACTGAAAAAGATTTCGCACTAGAACCATTTTACACATATCCAGGCGGCGAAATTGGGTATGACGACGGCACAGGCGAGAATGCGCGTGCATTCTACGATGCAGGTAATGGCTGGGGAGTGAAAATGTCTCTTCCAGAAGGTAAAGAATCCGGAATTGTCACAGACGGCGTACTCCGCTTCTGGGATACGGAATGGCCAGTTCCAGGAGGGACGGCTTTTGCAGTAGAAGTATGGGATGCAACGGGTGCTGACGGAACTCCTGGCAAGAAACTTGCAGGACCAATCGATGCACAGGCTCTGCGTAACGGAGAGTGGACAGTTGTAGATTTAACTGAGCACAACATAGTTGTCAGCGGTGACTTTTACATGGTTTACATCCAGAAAGATCCAAGTCCAAATTCACCTGGTCTCGCGACAGATGAAACTGGAACGAACGCGGGAAGAAGTTATCAATATGTATCGGGCGCGTGGTCAGCAGCACCTGCGGCGGAAGGGAATTACATGATTCGTGCACGTGTCAGCTATGAAGTCCATGCACCAATTATTACTTCACCTGCAGAGAACTTCACGACAAATGAATCAAGTATTACGATCGAAGGGACAGCATCTCCGACGACAACAATCCAGCTGAAAAACAACGGAGAAGATGCAGGTACGGCAGTGGTTGGAGAAGACGGCAAATTTACAATCAAAAATGAGCTTGCAGAAGGAGTAAATGAGTTCAAGGCAGTTTCCACGCTTAATGGCAAAGTGACAGGCGAATCTGCTCCAGTTACAGTGACATTAGATACTGAAAACCCTGAACTGACAATCGATAACCCGAAAAACGGTGATAAATCGAATCGTGAAACGGTTATGGTTGAAGGGACGGTTTCTGATGCTAACCTTGATTGGGTAAAAGTAAACGGCCAAAATGCGGAAGTCGTAAATGGAAACTATTCCAAACGTATTTTGCTTGATAATGGTGAAAACGAAATAACGGTTGTTGCAAGTGATAAAGCGAATAACCAAACTTCGAAGACGGTGGTAGTTACAGCTCAATATAATGCACCATCAATCGAAAATTTAACACCAACTAATGATGTCTACTTAACAACAGGCAAAAGTGTAAAAATAGAATTTGACAGTGCCCCAGGACTAAAAGCTAGTTTTGTAATCCACATGCCACTGACAAATGTAGGCAACGAAGTGACAAATGCCACCGAACTTCCATTTAGTGAGACATCACCAGGTCACTATGTAGGTTACTGGACAGTACCGTTTGGTGTCACTGCTGACGGAGCGCGTATTGAAGCAAAAGTTATTGACAACTTCAAAAACGAAGCGCGTAAAATGGCGGAAGGCAAGTTGTTTATAAACATGGAGAATGGAGAAAAAGTGGAAAATGGTGAGGTCATTCAAGACATTGAAAGCATCGAGAAAAATAGCATGAGCAATTGATTTACGTATTAAAAATGGACATCGGCAGAATTTTGCCGGTGTTTTTTTGTTTTTGGGAATTGTCCCAGAAGGTATTCAAAGTATAGAAATGAAGGAACAGCAGAAGTACCTGAACATCTTCTTGAAGATTTAGAAGATGCATAAGTCGGATGTCCGACAGATTCTATTAAAGTGGGCGACCAAGCATTAAGTAAAGCGACTGTTTATGGAAAAGGCACACGGTATTATCGGATTGGTATGTCTATAAATATAACTGAGTTTTAGATTAACGTTATGTAAGTGTTATATGTTTAGTCGGAAACACATACCTTAAACTAGGGGGCTGTGAAATGACGGGTTTATACAATTCGGAAGTAGAAAAGTTAGCTCACTTTATGCAGAGGATTGAAGCAGGTGACAAAATTGAAGCCGATGATTGGATGCCTGAAGAATATAGGCTGACATTGATTAAATTGATTTCCATGCATGGAATGAGCGAAATAATGGGGGCTCTCCCAGAGAAAGAATGGGTACCAAAAGCCCCATCCCTTTCTCGTAAGTTAGGCATTATGGCCAAGGTGCAAGACGAAATCGGCCACGGTCAACTGCTTCTTCGGGTAACTGAAGATTTACTTAAACCATATGGCAAGAATCGCGGAGATTTAATGCAGGACTTATTCAATGGAGACTTGAAATTTCATAATGTATTTCACATGAAAACAACTACATGGGCAGATGCTGGAATAATCGGTTGGCTCGTTGATGGGGCTGCAATTATTACACAAACAAATATGCTTGGGGCTTCTTATGGGCCTTACGGGAGAGCGTTACAGCGTATTTGCGCTGAAGAAGTGTTTCATGCACAGCATGGTGAATCTATTATTATGGCACTTGCGGAAGGTACAAATGATCAAAAATCGATGATTCAGGAATCAATCAATTATTGGTGGGAATCTCTGTTAATGTTCTTCGGACCTGCGAGTAAAGAAACAACAGGTTCTTCGAAACAAGATTTGACTATTAAATATAAAATCCGGACAAAAACAAACGAAGAGTTCAGGCAAATCTTTTTTGATAAATATATCCCGCGTATTTTATCTCTTGGTCTAACAATCCCAGATCCGACCATAAAATTCGATGCTGAAAGCAAAATATGGACGTACAAACAACCGGATTGGAATGAATTCAAGAAAATTATTAGAAATGAAGGACCTCGTTCTCAGGCACGCCTGAACCTGCGTCGTACATCTTATGAAAATAATACATGGGTGCGAGATGCTTTAAGTGCAGTCGTTAATTAATGGAAGGAGTCAGTAAAATGACTGGAGAAAAAACATTTTATCAAGAATATGAAGTGTTCAGTAAGCGGACACCGAGCTCGGCATTCCAACACCAATTCAGCTTACTGGCTCCAAATGAAGATATGGCACTTATTTTGGCACAGGAAAATTTCATGCGCCGTGAACCAGTTGCAGACATTTGGATTATAAATCGAAAGAATGTTAGGAAAATGAATGCCGAAGAGAAGATGACGCTCACCAGGCTAGACAATAAAGAGTACAGGACGACAAAAGGTTATGGTTACTTAAAGAAAAAATGGCGTCAATATGAACAGCAAGTGCTTGATGAAAAAGAAATTTTGTCATGGGGAGGGGAGCGGAAATGAGCATAACAGACAATGGCATGAGCATGGAATATAAAGAAGCAATCACTAGTTTGTTGTTCCAATTAGCAGATGATGATTTTCTGTACGCATTCCGCGGATCTGAATGGCTCGGACTCGCTCCTCACATTGAAGAAGACGTAGCTTCCTCATCCATTAGCCAAGACAGTATGGGGCATGCGGCGATGTACTACAAATTACTTGAAGAGCTTGGAGCTGGAAAAGCGGATGACTTGGCCCATTTACGTCCGACAGATGAAAGAAAGAACAGCATTTTGACGGAACGGGTGAACGGCGAAGGTTATTATATGGAAACACCCAATTATGACTGGGCCTATCAAGTCGTAAGGAGTTATTTTTATATACAAGCGAAAAAGGTAAAAATGGATTCGTTATGTGAAAGCTCATACAAACCTATTGCTGAAGTGGCGATAAAAGTGAAAATGGAACTTTATTATCACAAGTTGCACTGGGAAACGTGGTTTAAGCAGTTAATGAGTTCTACGGATGTGGCAAAAAAGAAAATGAATGATGCAATTACGCTTGTTTTGAATGATTTTGGAGATGTATTTTCTTTTGGAAATCAGAAACAAAAGATTGAAAGCAGTAACTTAATAGACAGTGAGGAAGAAATGAAGAAACAATGGCAAGCTATCATCGGTCCGGTGTTCGAAACCCTTCAAATGGAAGTACCGTTGATCCCGAATCATCCCGTGATGAACGGACGAAACGGTGAGCACACAAAAGACTTGGATGAAGCACTCGGCACGCTTTCCGAAGTTTACAAGCTTGACCCGGCAGCTGTCTGGTAAACGGTACCAGGAAAGAGGTGAATAATATGACTGCTTCTGTAGATGTTTCAACTGAGCGTATTTTTGAAGTACTTATGAATGTGAAAGATCCGGAAATTGATTCGGTGAGTATTATTGATCTTGGAATGGTAGGCGAAGTCACAAACGAAGGAAATAACGTGAAAATCACACTTCTACCGACTTTTTTGGGATGTCCGGCGCTCGAATTTATTAAAACGAATACAGTAAATGCTGTGAAAAAACTACCGGAAGTTGAAACGATTGAAGTAGAATTCGTCTTTCATCCGCCATGGACATCAGACCGTATAACGGAACAAGGTCATGTGAATCTGAAAAAATTTGGGATTGCTCCCCCGCCCCGCTATTTTGAGGAAGATGGATCATGGCATGTGGATTGTGCCTATTGCGGATCTGGCTATGTATCAATGGAAAATATTTTTGGACCAACGGCTTGCAGAAGTATTTTGTATTGTAAGAGCTGTAAAAACGTATTTGAGGCAATGAAACCTGTGTCTACATTAATGTAAAGTGAGGAGAAGAAAAAATGGCTAAACTAATTGCTTTGTACAAACACCCAGAAAACAAAGAGGCTTTTGATGATCATTATTTCAATGTACATTCACCGCTAACAGCAAAAATCCCAGGTCTCCGTGAAATGAAGGTAACAAAAATATCAGGATCTCCAATGGGAGGTGAAGGGAAATATTACCTCACATGTGAGATGAAGTATGACAATCTAGAAGCGTTACAGGCAGGTTTGCGCACAGCTGAAGGAAAGGCATCAGGCAAAGATTTGATGGGGTTTGCGGGTGATCTTGTTACATTAATGATTGGTGAGGATGCCTAGTGTATAGTTTTGAATTCATTGAAACGACAGTAAAGGGAAACATCGCGGTGATTGAACTGAATCGTCCTCGCCAGTTAAATTCGTTGAATCGGAAAATGGTTTGTGAAATCGTTACTGCAATGGAAATGTTTGATCGAGAAGAAGAAGTTCGCATTATCGTCCTTACTGGAAAAGGCCGTTCATTTTCAGCTGGGGCTGATATTGATGAAATGACTGGAGATGACCCAGTCAGCCTTGAACTCTTGAACCAATTTGCTGATTGGGACCGTTTTACACTTATTAAAAAGCCAATCATTGGTGCAGTAAAAGGCTTTGTTTTAGGAGGGGGATTTGAACTTGCATTGTGCTGTGATATTTTAATTGCAGCAAGCGGTACAGAATTTTCATTCCCGGAAGCAGGCCTCGGCGTCATGCCAGGTGCAGGAGGGACACAGCGGTTGACGAAACTTGTCGGACGTACGAAAGCGCTGGAATGGCTTTGGACAGGAGAGCGTATTTCCGCAGAAACAGCACTCAAACATGGAGTCATTAACAAAGTTGTTGCTCCTGAACTATTAATGGAAGAAACGCTGAAGTTTGCAAATCGACTAGCCAAACAACCACCGCTCTCACTGCGCCTTATTAAAGATTCGGTTAATAAAGCAGTGGATTATCCCTTGTATGAAGGAATGCAGTATGAACGGAAAAATTTCTACCTTCTTTTCGCATCACAGGATCAAAAAGAAGGTATGAGCGCATTTGTTGAGAAAAGAAGGCCGGATTATCAAGGAAAGTAAGGAGTGTGCTAAATGTTTGAGACAATTCGTTACGATGTCAAAGATGGAATTGCGTGGCTCATCTTAAATAGACCTGACAAACTGAATGCTTTTATCTCGCAGATGAATCGTGAAGTAAAAGATGCAATCAAAGCGGCATCATACGATGAACAAGTGCGCTGTGTTGTCATTACAGGTGAAGGACGGGCATTTTGTTCCGGACAAGATTTATCAGAAATTGATGAATTTATGGATCATGGTCAAGTGTTAAGAGATCATTATGGACCGATGATCCAGCAAATCAGAAAATGTGAAAAACCGATCATTGCAGCAGTAAATGGTGTAGCAGCAGGAGCGGGGTTTAGCCTTGCGCTTGCTTGTGACTTTAGACTAATGTCTGAGCGTGCCAGTTTATTAAATGCATTCATCCATGTAGGGCTTATTCCGGATTCAGGTAATCTTTATTATTTAACACAATTAGTCGGACAATCTAAAGCTGCAGAATTAGCCATTTTAGGAGAAAAAGTGCCAGCTACAGAGGCGGTTGCAATGGGTCTTGCAAACCGACTGATTCCATCAGAAACATGGGAAGAGGATGTATCTGCATTTGCAACACGAATAGCCGCTTTACCAACAAAAGCAATCGGATTAATCAAAGGCTCATTGATGACGATATCAGAACTTTCTTTTGAAGAATATCTTGAACATGAAGCTCAAGGACAGCGAATAGCTGGTTTAACAAAAGATCATGGCGAAGGCATCAATGCATTTATGAAAAAAAGAAAACCTGTTTTTACAGGCCAATAGGGGGAAGTAAACCATATGACAAAAACCCATGAAATCGAAATCGAACAAGAAACGATAAAGCGTGATTTCTATAAACTTTTTATCAACGGTGAACAAGTCGAAAGTAGCAGTGGCGAGCGCACAAAGATTTATAATCCGGCGACGGGTGAACTACTTGCTGAAGTAGCGAAAGCGACGAAAGAAGACGCTGAAAAAGCTGTTCAAGCTGCCAGGGATTCATTTGATAATGGAAAATGGAAAATAACTCCTGCAGGACGGCGTGCACGTGTACTAAACAAAATTGCAGCAATTATGGGCTCCCGCTTTAATGAGCTGGTAGAACTAGAAATTTTGAATACGGGTAAATCACTTGCAGCTGCTAAAGGGCAGATTTCACAAGCCATTGAAGACTTTGAATTTTATGCGGGCGCTATTGTTGGACATGGGGGTTCTGTGAATAATGTACCTGGTCAATTCCATAATTACACAGAAAAAGAACCACTTGGTGTATGCGCGCAAATTATTCCGTGGAACTATCCACTTATGATGGCTGCTTGGAAGATTGCTCCAGCTATTGCAGCAGGGTGCTCCGTCGTTATTAAGCCAGCGTCTCTCACGCCACTTACAGCTATTATTCTTGGAGAAATTTGCTACGAAGCAGGGGTTCCAGCAGGCGTCGTTAACATTTTGCCAGGATCTGGATCTGAAATCGGTAATTACTTGGTAGAACATGAACTAGTGAATAAAGTTGCATTCACGGGTTCTACACCAATTGGAAAAGACATTATGGCAAAAGCAGCAGGAACAGTAAAACGCGTAACACTAGAACTTGGTGGAAAATCCCCAAGCCTTGTTTTTGAAGATGCAGATATTGAAGCAGCCGTTGATGGTTCACTCTACGGAGCTTTCAATAACACAGGTCAATCGTGTGATGCGCGTACACGCATCTATATTCATGAAAATGTGTACGATGAGTTCGTTGAGAAATTTATTGCTAAAACAGAAAAACTTGTAATTGGGAATCCATTTGATAAAGGAACACATATGGGCGCAGTTATTGATCAGTGCCAGTTGGACACAGTGAAAATGTATGTTCAATCTGCAATTGATGAAGGTGCTGAAATCCTTACTGGTGGTAAAGAATTAAAACCAGAAGGCTTTGAAAACGGATTTTGGTATGCGCCGACAATAATCGGAAACGTAACACAAGACATGAAAGTTGTTCTTGAAGAAATCTTTGGACCAGTTGTCGTTGTATCGAAGTTTAAAAACGAAAAAGAGGCAATTGCATTAGCAAATGACTCAGATTTTGGGCTAGCTTCTTCTATTTGGTCAAAAAATACTGCAACTACAACACGTGTTGCGAACCAAATTCAAGCGGGAATCGTTATGATCAACACGCCATTCTCTGCATTCCCAGGTACACCATTCGGTGGCTATAAACAATCCGGATTTGGCCGTGAACTATCTATCGGATCGCTTGATCTTTACACTGAAACAAAAAGCATTATGTCGTACTTTGGCAGTCGTCCAGTAAATCCATTTGGGCTATGAAAAGCGCAAGGCGCCGTTTAGCCCCGACAGGCATAAGTCGATCTAGCGACGTGGCGCTCTTTGCCACATAGCTGGATTGCTTATGACCGAGGGGTTGGCGCGAGGAGCTAGACACAAAGAAAAGCGCAAGGCGCCGTCTAGCCCCGACAGGCATAAGACGGTTTGCGAGGAGGCGTACTTCAGCCACCACAGCAAAACGGCTTATGACCCGAGGGGCTGGCGCCTGGAGCTAGACACAAAGAAAAGCGTAATAGATAGTCGGCACTTAACAAATAGAATGTTCTTCCAACACCGCTTAGTCGCTTGGTGATGGCCTCACGCAATAAGCCCGTCAGAAGATCACTAGGGAGGGATTGAACTGCTTCCCTCCTTGGTCTTATTGCTCCGGCGCCTGCAGGTGTGCAGCCTTTGCCGCAGGACGCGGCGAAATTGGGCTGCCTTTCATGTGCGCCCTGCATGGGCGAATACTCGGTGGTGAAAGTCCACTACAGGCTTGGCAGTAGGAACTGTTAGCGAAAGACAAGGTGGCTATCGTGAGGTAGTGGCTGAAGGAAGTCGGACGCAAACTCCTGAACTGACGAACAGAAACTAGATAGAAGGCTGAATTAGGTCGGATAAGGTTGCATGACAAACCGAAGTCCAATACTGCCCGAAACCTATACAGTAAATCTAGCAGTTACATGGGAGGAAAGTATTCGCTCTTACCGGGGGAGGTCTTACGAGGGCACAGTGCAAGTTAAATGATAACGAACCAGTGCAATCTCTGTGGTGACATGAAGATGAATCGTAAGAAGTCAGCAGAGGTCATAGTAGTGTTCACTGACAGGACATGAAGGACTGAACAATAATAATTTTGAGGATACAAGGAGGTGTGGAAATTGCGAAAACCGCAGAAAATAGGGAAACCTAGCTACCGTCAGAGAGATAATGTGGAACATGAAGGGTATGACGGAGTGCATAGTAATTTCCATGGTGAACTGAACAATCAAAATGGTGTACATCTGTTTGAGAAAATCCTCTCAAGGAATAATCTCAATCAAGCTTACCTACAAGTTGTCAGAAATAAGGGAGCCGCAGGCTCAGATGGTATAACCTATGACCAGCTACTCCCATACTTGAAGGAGCACAGGGAAGAATTACTAGTGAAATTACATAACGGAACTTACCGCCCGCAACCCGTGTTGCGGGTTGAAATTCCTAAACCAGACGGTGGTGTAAGAAAACTAGGAATTCCAACTGTAATCGACCGGATGATTCAACAAGCAATCAATCAAGTCTTACAACCCATTTTTGACCCTACGTTCTCCGATAATAGCTTTGGGTTTCGTCCAAAGCGTAGTGCACATCAAGCTATCACCCTAGCGAAGTCGTACTACGAACAAGGATACAAATATGTTGTAGATATGGATATGAAAGCTTATTTTGACACAGTAAACCACGATAAACTTATGCACTATATTGAGGAAAAGGTTCAAGATAAGCGTGTTTTACGTCTTATCCGCCAATATCTCAAAAGCGGTATTATGGTAAACGGTTTATTTCAAGCATCCGAAGAAGGAACCCCGCAAGGGGGGAACTTATCGCCGCTATTAAGTAATATTTACTTGAATGAATTCGATAAACTCCTCACAACACGTGGGCACAAATTCGTCCGTTATGCGGATGACTGCAATATTTACGTCAAAAGTAGACGGGCAGGTTATCGAGTGATGGAGAGTTCAACCAACTTCCTTGAAGGCGAACTAAAATTAACCGTAAATCGTGAGAAAAGTGCGGTAGGAAGTCCACTGAAACGAAAGTTTCTAGGGTTCTGCCTATTGGCAACTAAAAACGGCGTCAAAATTCGACCACATCAAAAGGCGAAATCTACTGTGAAGCAAAAGTTGAAGAAAATAACAAAGCGGAACAGAGGGAGAAGCATTGAAGTTCTATTCAAGCAAATCAAGCAGCTAATGACGGGGTGGATAAACTACTACGGTATTGGTGAAATGAAAAGCTTTATGAATGAATTAAACGGTTGGTTGAAACGACGAATCAGGCAATACATTTGGAAACAGTGGAAAAACCCACGAACGAAATGTAAAAATCTAATTCAACTAGGTACCGAAGAGCGAAAAGCCTTTGAATGGTCAAATACCCGAAAGGGTTACTGGAGGATTTCTTCCAGTTATATCCTTCATAGGTCTTTAACAGATAGAAAACTGGCACAACTCGGATATATGGATATATCCGTGAAGTACCAGTTTGTACACTCAAATTATTGAACCGCCGTATACGGATCCGTATGTACGGTGGTGTGAGAGGGACGAACGAATCAAATTTCTGATTCGTTCACTCTACTCGATTAGTGTCGCTCCTTCGCTAGATTTGTTCGTTATACGGGTGAGGTATATCACCTAATTAATTCTAAATAAGTAGTGCCGAATATATAGATGAAAGAATACGGACAGGGATGTATGATTTCCTGTCCGTATTCTTTCATCATAAAAAGGAGGATCACTTATGATTAATCAAATAGTTGTTGTCGGTTCCGGTGTGATGGGCAGAGGTATAGCCTATGTCGGAGCGATTGGAGGATATACAGTTACAATTGTCGACATTAATGAATCCGCATTGGAAAATGCGCAACTAGATATTGATAGTCTCTTTGAAAAAGGTCTCGCACGCGGAAAGATATCAGCAAATCAGGCTGAACAAGCGCATCGTAATTTAAATTATGAAAGTGACTTGGCTAAAGCTGCTGGGAATGCGGATTTAATCATTGAAGCTGTTCCTGAAAAGGCTGCCATTAAAAAGCAAGTATTTGAAACGATTGAAGAATATGCACCAGCACATTGTTATTTTGCAACGAATACATCGACGATGAGTCCGACGGAAATTGCTTCTTTCGGTAAACGCCCAGAAAAAACAATCGCCATGCACTTTTTCAATCCCGTACATAAAATGACTCTTGTTGAAATTGTCCGGGGCTTGGAAACGAGTGATGAAACGGTAGAGACGATTAAACAAGTTGCTGTCAATATGGGGAAGGAAACGGTTGTTATTAATGAATTTCCTGGGTTTGTAACAAGCCGGATTAGTGCGCTTGTCGGCAATGAAGCATTTTATATGCTGCAAGAGGGACTTGGAACAGCAGAAGAAATTGATAAAGCAATTAAGCTCGGCTTAAATTACCCCATGGGTCCATTCGAGCTCGTGGATTTAGTGGGTCTTGACACACGTTTGAACAACTTGAACTATTTATATGACAAGCTTGGAGAAAAGTACCGTCCAGCGCCTCTCCTAGAACAATACGTAAAAGCGGGGCGTCTTGGACGGAAAAGCGGCAAAGGTGTCTACGATTATACACAAGGAGAAGAGTTGATTACGAAATGAGAGAAGTAGTCATAGTAGACGCTGTTCGTACACCTATTGGCAGGTACGATGGCGCGTTAAAAGACGTACGTCCAGATGATTTAGGAGCCGTCGTTATTAAGGGACTTATTGCTCGAAATCCTGAACTTCCCGCAGAGCAGATCGAAGAGGTCGTTCTCGGAAACGCCAATCAGGCTGGAGAAGATAACCGCAATGTTGCACGTATGGCAGGTTTGTTGGCGGGTCTTCCAGTCGAGGTGGGGGGCACGACGATTAACCGTCTTTGTGGTTCAGGTCTTGACGCTGTTATTTACGCTGCAAGAGCAATTGCAGTTGGGGATGGTGATATTTACATTGCAGGCGGAACGGAAAGTATGACGCGTGCCCCGCTTGTTATGGCAAAGCCGGATAAGGCAAATCCACGAGGTAATATGGAACTGCAAGATACAACAATTGGCTGGCGCTTTACAAATGAAAAACTGCAAGAAATGTACGGAACGGATTCGATGCCGCGTACCGCTGAAAACGTCGCGCAGCGATACACGATAACGCGAGAAATTCAGGATTTGTTTGCGTATGAAAGTCAACAACGTGCAAAGGCAGCAATAGAAGCTAACAGATTTTTCGAAGAAATTGTTCCAGTTGTTTATACGGATAGAAAAGGCAATGAAATCACTGTAGATCAAGATGAACATCCGCGGCCGGACATTACGCTTGAGAAACTGGCACAATTAAAACCATTATTTGAGGGCGGTACAGTTACAGCAGGCAACGCATCAGGTGTTAATGATGGCGCGTGTGCATTGCTTCTTATGAGTGCCGAAAAAGCAAAGGAACTAAATCTTAAACCTTTAGCAAAATATGTTACGGGGGCAACGGCGGGACTTGAACCGGCTGTCATGGGGCTTGGTCCGATTAGTGCTTCAAGAAAAGCGCTAGTACGTGCGGGACTGACGATGAATGATATAGGACTCGTCGAATTGAATGAAGCCTTCGCTTCCCAATCACTTGAGTGCATTAGACAGCTAGAGTTAGACGCTGAAAAAGTAAACGCCAATGGTGGAGCAATCGCTTTTGGACACCCTTTAGGCGCGAGCGGTGCCCGAATTTTAACGACACTCTTATATGAAATGAAAAGACAGAATGTTCGATATGGACTCGCAACAATGTGTATCGGGGTAGGCCAGGGAATTGCGGCAATTGTTGAGAATGTCTCGGAATAATAAAAAACTGTCGAATCGTGATACACCGATAAGGAACGAAAAAAGAAAGAGTGAGTATCATGGCAAATACACAATCAATGATTTTTACAATCTACGGTGATTATATCCGTCATTACGGCAACAAAGTATGGATTGGCAGCTTGATACGATTATTGAAAGAATTTGGTCATAATGAACAATCGGTTCGAGTAGCTGTCTCAAGAATGATGAAACAAGGATGGATTCAATCCGAAAAACAAGGCAACAAAAGTTATTATTTCTTGACGGTGCGTGGGGAAGCACGGATTGAAGAAGCGGCAATTCGTATTTTTAAATTAAACCCAACTGAGTGGGACGGTAAATGGCGCATGCTTATGTATACGATTCCGGAAGAAAAAAGACAAATTCGTGATGAACTTCGAAAAGAGTTATTATGGAGCGGATTCGGAAGTTTTTCAAATGGATGCTGGATTTCGCCAATTGATCTCGAAAAAGAAGTGAATCTTCTTATTGAAAAGTATGATATTCAGTTTTACGTGGATTTCTTTGTATGTGACTACAAAGGACCGCAAGCGGACAAGTTGCTCGTTGAAAAAAGCTGGCCACTTCAAGAAATTGAAGGGAAATATCAAGAATTCATTGCGACGTACAGCAAAAAATACATTGTCCACCAAAGTATAATAAACGAAGGTAAAATGACGGATGCAGAGTGTTTCGTGGAGCGCACCAACCTTGTGCACGAATACCGAAAGTTTCTCTTTACAGATCCAGGTCTCCCAAAAGAGCTGCTGCCTGAAGTGTGGTGTGGTAATCACGCCACTCTGTTATTTGAGCAATATTATAAATTGCTGGCACAATCAGCAAGCCGTTTTTTCGAAGGAGTATTCCAAGAAGACAACGACATGCGAAGGAAAGATAAAACGTATGACGCAGATGACCACCCACTTATTAGTGACTACTTAACAAACTAAAAAGTAACTGGCTGCCCAAAGTCACGGGTTCTTTTCGGCTGATAAAAGGTCATTTAACAGATCAAACGGTGTCCCCATCGGCACGCTTTTAGAGTATCAATTAGCATCGCATTTAGCGATGCTTTTATTTTTTTCTTATATAATCCTGCATCTCGGCTATAAAGAGCGCTTGCCTTATGTCTTTGTAACTTTAGTTATTAAAATATTGAAATAGAACAAGACTTATGGATCGTTTCCCCTTAAATAGGAAACTTATACCTCTTTATATTTGTATGACATGATAGATAAGTATTTATATTTATTAGATTTTTGAATGCGACGGGAGAGGGATGTTTATCGTTAGGGGATTATTGGCTACTAAAAGAGATTGGGAGCAGTTGATGTTGGTTTGGAATAAAGCTTGATCTAAAATATCCCCAAAATCCATATTTTAAGTTAAATGATAAGAACTCGTTTTGAAAAATGATTGATTAAAACGGGTTAATTCATTGTGAAATAGTATGCGATTTTTATAATAAAATTTGATCATTTTCTACATAGTAATTCTAAAAAAAACGCGCCCGATTACGGTATAAATATTATGATTTTGCTAAGACAGAGTTAAAAAAATCGGAATTCTCTTCTGGATATTTGTGTCTACTATGGGTCAAGACGTTGATAGCTTACATTTCTTTGCGGGAGATCCTATTCTACTAAGGATTCTGTTATTTTCCCATCTAGATTTTTAATCGCCAACATCGAATTATCCTGAATGATTCCTGTATCTACGAAACCAAATGAAGCGTATAATGTTTTAGCTATGACATTACTTGTTCGATAAAAGAGGGCTACATATTCTGCTTCTCCATCTGGCGTAGTTTCAATATCCATCAACATTTTTTCAAAAGCAAGTTTGCCATAACCTTTCCCCTGGTAACTCTTTTCAATCATAATATGCCAAATGAAATAGCTCTTCTTCCCGTAAAAAACTTCATTTTCAAACGATTCATGATCCAACGTATCATAAATATACATCAAAAACCCAACCGCAACTTCATCGGCATAAATGGCAAAGGGAGTTGCTGGTATACCGTCTGAGTTCAACATATGAGCATCTGCAAAGCTTCTAAGGTTAGTAGTTTCTATTAAGTCTTCCTGGTTTTCTTCAACTTCAAGTGCTACTATTTCATCTATGTTATCCCCGGTTATCTTTCGTAATCCAATCATTTTTTTCTCCTCTCCTAAGACAAGCCACTTCTACACTTGGCCTAAAACACTCCAAATATCATTTCCATAATTCTCGAAATAGGGTACACAAAATATTCACCAATGCTAACTCTTTTTCCCCTGTGATTTCTAAACCTTGTTCCGCAAAATGGCTCGTTTGTTGAATTGTCATAATCCATCTTGTCAATGCAATTGTATCAAACCTTTTTACAAATTATCGGACTTTATTACAAATGATCAATCTTTATTTTAAATCTACAGTTGAAAGTAATTGTCATTGTTGCCGGATAATCGGGGGCGGGGATGCTTTTTGAAGGTACTTGATGTTCATCCATTAAAGAATCGACTCCATCGGAACATCACCATGCTTGATCGTCTAGGAAACAAAATGGAAACCATCGATCGAGCGGTTCAAGGACTCGTTGCGATAGAAGATTCGTTGACAGGCTAAGGGGGCAACGCAATTCGTACATTTTACGCGGATTGCCACTTGCCGTTCCTTCAGTTTTTCAAGCTATTTCAGAGCCGTTTTACATACGTCCTAAAACAGATGGACGCTGCCCTTGATGCACCCGAACCAGATTCATCAGGTTTCATTCGTGAGTATTTCCTAGGCGTAGAAATTGAACGTGGGTTGAAGAACATTGCGCAACTGACGGAGAGTCTAACGGATGAAGCGAACAGCTTCATGAATCGAGTTGTGGACATCATTGACCCTTCCGCATCTCAATTATAACGAAGTGCAGGAAGGCGTTCACACTGCTACAATTAAACGAGAAAATACGCTCACACAATTGCATGAATTCGATGCGAATAAAATAGAATCAGAACTTTGTTGATCGAACAACTATAGAAACTTGATAATTGCTAATGAATTAAATAGTCCCCTAAAGAGGAATCTTGATGCTCGAATAGAAGAATTGAATGTAAATGTGATAAGAACAGGAATTAATAGGACTAAACCTGGTGGAATTATGTTAAAAAGCTGTCCACACTGTATGTGTTTACTAGACGGATTTGAAGTAATATCGGAGGTGCCTAAGGTTGGAAGATAAGATAGTAGATAAAGAATATGTTGTGAAAAATGGTGAAAAATACGGGAGCAGTTTTGGTTATGGAGGGGATGAATATGATTCCTTTATAGTAGAATATGATCAAGACGATAATGAACATTTATTTACTGGTATAATTTATGACTGTTATGAAAATGGTGATTTAGCAAATTACTATGTAGTTAAGGGAGGGGTTAAGAACGGAGAAATGCTTTATTTTTATCCTAATGGACAAGTTAAAGAAATTAAATATCTAGCTAAAAATACATTAGAAGGTATACAAAAAGAGTACTATGAAAATGGCGTTTTAAAAGTAGTTGAATATAGAGTTTTAGGTAGATTAAAGACTTTTAAAAAATATGATGAACATGGCAATGTGTTAGAAGGAAAGATAGAACCAACAGAATCAAATTAAACTTATGCTAGAAAAATGGGGGACAATGGTAAGAGAAGAAGTGTTTCAAACGAAGGTGGATGTAAATAGTATTATGTATTTGTCCGTGACAAGTAGCATTATTAAAGACTTTTTTTCGGTGGTAATTACTTATTGATGTGCATTTTTGTTTTTGTATTTTCTAAGATGTGGTAGTTCGATTGTTGAAAGGCAGTTGAATTGAATAAAAAAACGCGGACACAAAAAACTGATAAATTGAAATATTTATATATTAAGTTTGGGACAATATGTATAATTGATAAGGAATGGGGGAGATATCAATGTTGAAAACAAATACAGAAAGCGTGAAGGGGTATAAAGAAATAAATATTTCTTATACGTTGTTGAGAACCGAAGAAAACTCGGGAAATTTGACCATCTTTCTTCCGGGTGCAGGATATACCATTCGGAGTCCTCTTTTTCATTACTCAACAGATATATTTTTAAATAAAGGCTTTGATGTATTACAAGTTAATTATCAATACAATGATAAAGTCTATGCAGAATTTAGTATGGAAGAAATAAGCGAAGCAATTAAGTACGATGTGAGAACAGTAATTGATACTGTTTTAAAGGAAACTTCGTATGAAAACTTTTATATAATCGGCAAATCTCTTGGGACAATTGCTATGAGCTCAGAGTTAAGGAGGGATATCTTCGAAGAAGCTAAAGCAGTATGGTTAACTCCGTTGATTCAAAGGGATGATGTTTTCGATGAAATGGTTAGCAGTACTAATAGGGGGTTATGTTTCATCGGAGATAATGACCATTGTTACACAGAGGAAAGATTTAATCAATTGACAAACAACCCAAAAATGGTTGCGAGACTCATTCCTAATGTCAATCATAGCTTGGAATACGAACATAACACAGTCGAATCAATTGAGGTTTTAAAAAGTGTAATAGATGACATTAATAACTTTTAAAAGCATAGCTAATTGTTATGCTTATTTGTTGTAAATTTGCAGTCGTCGGCATCTGATGCAAAAAAGGTCAGAGAATTGTTACCACATTCCATATTTTTAGTTCCTGGGCTGAGGTACAAGGTGGAAATGCTGAAGATTAAGCCGAATTCTATGATGAAAAAGGGCTAGGGGCCTAAAAGTGCGGACTGCCAGAGAAAGTGTCAAGCGAATTAAGAACCACCAGTTTCTAAGCCGGTGATATTGAAATGCATCCAAAACGTTGAACCTGAATAGTTCAGCGTTTTTTTGTCGTTAATAAATCACGTGTTTTGATTAACTAACATTAACCAGGAAATAACTTAATCAACACTAGGCAATTCGTGTACAGTATGTTTGATTAATTTGGATTGAACGACGTCTATACGATTACCGAGATGTCTTGATAAAAGCAGCCAAAGATACAATTTTGGCTGCTGAAGCATTTTCTATAGTTTTGTCTTTTTTAAATTTAAGGAAGTGTCACTTTCTTATAGACCATCGAATGATCAGAGGCATAAACATTGCTTAAAGTAAGCGAGAAACACATTGTACAACGTGCAAGAGTACCTGAAATTGTATCTTCGGGCACTTACAATCTCTATAGAATGTCATCTACTCTTTCATTAAAAAGCAAATGAATTTTTCACTTGAGTATTATAGGGACGCGACAGGCCACACTTGCCCTTGGGGAAAGATGTTGTCATGAATATTTCGCCGAAAGCGAACCGAAAATGATCCAGTGAAAATGCGGGTGTTCAAGCCCTTCTCACTAGTGTTTTACGCAAGTAAATGGTTAATTAACAGAAGTGTTATTGTCCTTCGTTTTTAAAAATCTCCCGATAGTCATAGCCTTTTTGAACATATGAATCGATCGATAATTGAATGATCTCGAAGTCTTTGTCGTTCAATTCCCTTACTACTTTTCCTGGAGAACCGACAACCAATGAACGAGGGGGGATTTTCTTGCCTGGTGGGATTAATGTGTTGGCGCCAATAATACATTCTTCACCAATTTCTGCGTGGTCAAGAATTGTAGAACCCATTCCAATAATCGATCGCTTTCCGACTTTGCAGCCATGCAGGATAACGTTATGCCCAACGGTAACTTCATCTTCTATAACGACTGGAGCATCTTCATATAAGTGAATTGTTGAATTATCCTGGATACTGCATTTATTACCGATTGTAATCGGCCCTTCATCTCCCCGCAAGACCGTGTTAAACCAAATAGTAGATTCTGCCCCAACTTGAACTTCTCCAATAATTTTTGCACCCGGAGCGACGAAAACCGAAGGATCAAGAACAGGGCTTTTTCCTTTAAATGTGATTAACAAAACTATTCCCCCTCAAATTAGTTTACTAATCTTAATTATCTTTTAACTCTTCTTAGCATAACATAATTGCACAGGGGTGGAAGAAAAATGATATACGTTTGTAAAGTGCTTCAAATCACTCTTCCAATTATACAAGGTGGAATGGGGAATATCAGTAACGCAAAACTGACAGCGGCTGTTTCAGAGGCAGGGGGACTCGGCACAATTGGATGCGGAACAATGACTCCAGATGAAGTAGAAAAAATAATAGTTGAAACGAAAAAACTGACAAACAAGAATTTCGCAATCAACATCGCAATCAGTATTTCACCATACGTAACAGAGCTGATTAATCTTGTCATTAAACATAATATATCAGTTGTTTCGCTATCAGCAGGAAATCCAGTACCTTATATTCCCCTACTACATGAACAAGGCGTGACAGTCATTGCGCTTGTAGCCTCAGTAAAACACGCACTTAAAGCTGAGGAAGCGGGGGCAGATATTCTCGTGGCAGAAGGGTTTGAAGCAGCTGGCGTCAACTCTAACTTGGAACTGACGACATTTACGCTACTACCTCAAATAGTGAAGAATGTTAACGTGCCGGTAATTGCTGCGGGGGGAATCGGTGACGGTAAAGGTTTGGCAGCTGCGCTGACGTTAGGGGCGAGTGGTGTGCAAATGGGTACCCGTTTAATAGCGACAAAGGAAGCTCCATTTCATGACACGTACAAGCACAACCTTGTGAATGCAAGTGATACCGAAACGTTACTTATTGGACGCAGTGTAGGGCGGCTGAGACGGATATTAAAAACGCCATACGCAATGAAACTAAAAGACTTAGAAAAAGCAGGAATGACATTGGAACAATATAGTGAAATGACTTCGGAACAACAACATGTCTTGGGTGCAATCGAAGGCGATATGGAAAATGGTTTTGTCAATAGCGGCCAAATTGCAGGATTAATTGAAAACATCCCGACTGTGAAGATTCTACTTGATAGCATGATGGAAGAAGCAGAAAATCAGCTGAATAAATCGATAGAAGAAATTAAGGACATAAGGAAAAATGAGTAATTTAAACTATAACTTAAGTAGGGATAGCGGATGAAGTGTGGGTTAAACATTGGTAGAGAAGAGACGATCGAAATAATTGTGACAGAGGATATGTTTGCTTCTTTTGAGGGGAAAGTTGTACATCCCGTCTATTCAACAGTAGCAATGACATATCATATGGAGTGGGTTTCTCGAAAAATTATTCTTCCATTTTTGGAAGAGCATGAAGAGGGAATGGGTGCATCAGTCCAACTAAAGCATCTTGCTGCGTCTCCACTTGGATCTAGAGTAACCTTGACAGCCAATTTAATTGAGTTTCGTGACAATAGGGTTGTGACAAAAGTCACTGCAGAAAATCATTTAGGGCTTATCGGAAAAGGTGAAGTGATGCAAGTTATATTGTTAAAGGAAAAAATTGCGGAAAAGCTGAATGAAGCTTCATCCTGAAAAAAGAGGTTTTCATGACCAATCTTAAAGGGGAGAATCGAGTAATGCTAGCTGAAAGAACGTCAATGACAAAGGAATTTGAACTCTTCGATCGAATGAGTGAGCATGAGCAAGTCGTTTTTTGTAATGACTCTTCAACAGGTTTGCGTGCGATTATTGCAATTCATGACACAACGCTTGGACCAGCACTCGGCGGATGTCGCATGCAACCTTATAGCAGTGTGGAAGAAGCGTTAGAAGATGTTCTTCGCCTTTCAAAAGGAATGACCTATAAATGTGCGGCAGCCGATGTCGATTTCGGGGGTGGGAAAGCAGTTATTATCGGTGATCCGAAAACAGATAAATCACCGGAATTATTTCGTGCGTTCGGTCAATTTGTGAATTCACTGGGCGGCCGTTTTTATACGGGAACGGATATGGGAACGACAATGGATGATTTCGTTCACGCAATGAAAGAAACCAATTTCGTCAATGGTCTCCCTGAGGTATATGGGGGCGGCGGAGACTCATCAATTCCAACAGCTGCAGGTGTTTTGTACGGTATAAAAGCGACCAATCAGATGCTCTATGGAAATGACGATTTAGGCCAACATATATACGCGATTCAAGGTCTTGGAAAAGTTGGATTCAAAGTTGCAAGTGGATTGCTTGAAGCAGGAGCTCGCATTTTCGTAACGGATATTAATGAAGAGAGTCTGCGGGCAATTGAAGAAGTTGCAACAAAAACTACTGGTAACGTACAAATTGTTGCAAATGAAGCTATTTATTCGCAGGAAGCGGATATATTTGTTCCGTGTGCATTTGGTGGAATTATTAACGACGCTACAATTCCTCAGTTTAAAGTAAGAGCGATTGTAGGTTCGGCTAATAATCAGTTATTAGATGATAGACACGGTAAATTATTGCGAGATAAAGGGATATTATATGCACCAGACTATATCGTCAATTCCGGTGGGCTTATTCAAGTGGCAGATGAATTGTATGGCATTAACCATGAGCGTGTACTTGTGAAAACGAAACATATATACGATGCAATTATGGAAGTTTACGAGGAAGCTGCGAATAGTGGAAAAACAACAGAGGAATCCGCTAATGCAATGTGCGAGAAAAGAATAGCGGATCGAGGAAGAAGGAATAGCTTTTACTCAGCACCAGCTAAACCAAAACGGTCGTTTCGCAATCATTCCTGATTGGAGGCAAGTTAAGTGGAACATAACTATCCTATAAAAAGAATAGTAGATAATAAAGGCTTTCTTGTTGATACAAGCTTTGAAAAGCAGATAGATGAGCAATTGGTAAAAAATTTGTACTATCACATGTTACGAGTTCGTACATTTGATAGAAAAGCAATTAATTTGCAACGACAGGGACGTCTAGGTACTTATGCGCCTTTTGAAGGACAGGAAGCTGCTCAAGTTGGTAGCGCACTCGCACTAAATGCCGACGACTGGGTGTTCCCGACGTATCGTGATCATGGTGCGACGATAACGTTCGGGAAAAGTATGGCCAGAACATTTTTGTACTGGAATGGGAGAGTAGAAGGTTGTGTAGCTCCAACGGATAGAAATATTTTCCCGCCAGCTGTTCCAATTGCGACTCAACTCCCCCATGCCGCAGGCGCTGCATGGGCTGAAAAGAGAAGGGGAACACAAAATGTTGCAATTGCCTATTTCGGCGACGGTGCTACCTCGGAAGGGGATTTTCATGAAGGATTGAATTTTGCGAGCGTATTCAAAGTACCAGTCGTCTTTTTTAATCAAAATAATGGGTATGCGATTTCGGTTCCGATTGAAAAACAGATGAATTCTGCAACAATCGCTCAAAAATCAGTTGCCTATGGTATGCCAGGGTATCGAATTGATGGTAATGATTGTTTTGCAGTTTATTTTGAAACGAAAAAGGCCTTTGACTATGCCCGGTGTGGAAATGGCCCGACATTAATAGAAGCGGTTACTTGGCGAAAAGGAGCTCATACGACTGCTGATGATCCGTCTAAATATCGTCCTGAAAAACAAGGAGAGAATTTTGTTGACCCTCTTATCCGATTAGAATTATTCATGAAGAATTACGGCTACTGGAATGATGAGTGGATCCAAGCGACTAAAGAAGAAACGACTAGTGAAGTTGAAGCAGCAGTAGAAGAAATGGAAAAGTTCCCGCCGCCGAATGTAGCTGACGTTTTCGATCATGTATACGCTGAAATGCCAGCACAACTCGCTGAACAAAAAGAAGCGTACCTTGCACATTTAGGGAGGCAATAATTGATGACACAACTGAAAGAGTCGGATTCAAAAAAAGAAACGACAAAACAAATGACACTAATCCAAGCGATTAATGATGGCATGCGTTTGATGCTAGACGAGGATGATCGAACCATCATACTCGGTGAAGATATCGGTAAAAACGGTGGAGTTTTCCGTGCGACAGAAGGACTTCAGGAGCAGTTTGGGGATGACCGGGTAGTCGATACTCCGCTTTCAGAGGCAGGAATTATTGGCACATCAATAGGTCTTGCAGTTAATGGTTTTCGACCGGTTGCAGAAATCCAATTCCTTGGTTTTATCTATCCTGCGTACGAACAGATTATGACACATGTTTCAAGGATTAGAATGCGGTCGATGTCTCGTTTTACTGTGCCTATAGTCATTCGAGCACCATACGGGGCAGGAATTCGTGCGCCCGAAATACATTCTGATAGTACAGAAATTTTATTCACACATATGCCTGGCATCAAGGTAGTCTGTCCGTCTAATCCATACGATGCTAAAGGGTTATTGATTGCGGCGATGGAAGATCCTGACCCTGTTCTAGTTTTGGAGCCTATGAAAAACTACCGTTCGAAGAGAGAAGAAGTACCTGTTGGAAAGTATACTGTGGAAATTGGTAAAGGGAAGATCGTGCGTAAAGGTTCGGATGTCACACTTATTGCTTGGGGAGCTATGATTTCAATCGCAGAAAAAGCCGCCGAACTGGCCGGGAAAAAGGGGATTAGTTGCGAAATTATCGATCTGCGAACATTGTATCCAATCGATCGGGACATCATTACTCAATCTGTGCAGAAGACAACGAGAGCGGTCATCATTCATGAGGCGCATAATACCGGAGGGCTCGGCAATGATATTGTTTCGATTATAAACGATACCGCTTTCCTTTATCTACGAGCTCCAATTGAACGCGTGACGGGATTCGACGTACCGGTTCCATTCTTTACATTAGAAGAACATTATCTTCCAACTACGGCACGTGTCGTTGAAGGAATAGAAAAAGTGCTTCATTTTTAAGGAGGAAATGGAATGCTCGAAGTAAAGTTACATGATGTCGGGGAAGGAATGACCGAAGGGGAAGTGCTCCATTATTTAGTCAAAGTTGGGGATTCGGTTATGACAGATCAACCGCTTGTTGAGGTGCAAACAGACAAAATGGTCGCTGAACTTACTTCACCCTGCTCAGGTATCGTGAAAGAAATACGTATTGAAGCAGGGGAAACCGTTCAGGTCGGAACAAGTCTACTTTATATTGAAATTGATGAAGCTGTTCGAGCTGTACAAAAATCATTCGTAGAAACGAAGTCAATTGCTGAGGAGCAAGCAATCCCGACAATTAAACTAGAAGAGAAATCCCCTCATATGCCTTTTAATCGAATACTAGCTGCACCATACACACGCAAGATTGCACGGGATAACAATATAAATATTGAAGATGTCCATGCTAGTGATCCCTCTGGAAGAATAAGCGAAGAAGATGTTTTACGATTCTTAAAAGGACAACAAACCGACACGGAACCAAAGAAGGAAAGTAAGCAGGTAGAGGTCGACCAAGAGGTTCCTGATGAAATTCCTTTTAGAGGAATTCGAAGAAAAATCGCAGAAAAGATGACGAAATCACTCTTTACAATTCCGCATGTTACTCATTTTGACGAGGTCAATATGACGAACTTATTTAAAATGAGAGAGCAATTGAAAGCTGATGGTGAATCAGTTAGTGTATCAGCATTTCTTATAAAGGCACTCGTTATTTCGTTGAAGGATTTCCCGATATTCAATGCTGAACTTGATGAAGAAAATAGCCGGATACTACTCAAGAAAAACTATCATATCGGTATCGCAACAAATACCGATAGCGGTCTAATTGTACCTGTTTTACATGATGTTGATAAACAATCCATCAAAGAGATTAATGCAAATGTCAGAAGTTTGACAGCAAAAGCAATCGCTGGTAAATTACAACCGTTTGAAATGAAAAACAGCACATTTACGGTGAGTAATGTTGGACCCCTGGGTGGTATGGGTGCCACACCAATTATCAACTACCCTGAAACAGCTCTAATTGCTTTCCACAAAACGAAAAAACAACCGATTGTCAATGAGCATGATGAAATTGTTATCGGTCATATCATGACACTGTCAATGGCGTTTGACCATCGTGTTGCTGATGGTGCGACAGCCATTGCATTCACAAATCGTTTTGCAAGCCTAATTGAACAGCCTCACAAGCTGATGATGGAGATGATTTAAAATGGTTGTTGGAGAAATCAGTCAGGAAAGAAATCTCATTATCATTGGAGGGGGACCGGGCGGCTACTCTGCTGCTATACGTGGTGCGCAGCTTGGTCTCTCAGTGACGTTAATTGAACAGGCAGAATTGGGCGGTGTTTGTCTGAATGAAGGATGCATTCCATCTAAAATATTTACACATGCAGCAGGTATGCGCTCAGATATAGCCCATTTTCAAGAACTTGGAATTGGGAATATGGAAAAAATAATTGATATCAAAAAGCTGGTTTCCTATAAAGACAAAGTTATCAAACAGCTCAGGTCTGGCGTAGAAAGTCTATGTAATGAAAACAAAATTGAAATAATCCGGGGCAAAGTTACTTTCCTCGCAGTAGACAAAATCGGTGTAGAAAATGGCCATCAATTCGATATCTTTGAATTTGAGCAAGTTATTATCGCAACAGGAAGTTCCCCAACTATGCCGCCAACAATTCAAGAAAAAGGGGAAAGGATTTTATTGCCTCATGAAATATTTAAACTGGAAGAGATACCTAAGCATCTTATTGTTAGAGGTCAAGATACCATTGCACTCGAAGCAGCTTCAAGTTTTGCAGCATTAGGAGCGCAAGTAAGTATTGTAATTGACGATCAAGCAGGTTTTCCATTTGACGAATCTATTAATAAGGAATTAAATCGTTTATTTAAAAAGCGAAAAATGAAAGTCTATAAAGAACTTGAACTCATATCAACACATGAAACGGAAGACGGAATTACGCTAACATTTCAAACAGATAAAAACGTAGAAGAGACAATTAGGGGATCATATCTATTCGTTTCTGGAACTAGGAGACCCAATTTGGAGGCTCTCGGCATAAGCCGCTTCGGAATTGTACAAACAGCCGAGGGTTTCATAAAAGTAGATGGAAATATGCAATCATCGATACCTTCTATATATGCAATTGGTGATGTAACAGAAGGTCCCCTATCGGCTGTGAAAGCAATTAAACAAGGAAAAGCTGCCGTAGCATCAATTGCAGGAGAACAAACTGAAGTCAATCTGACATTTATGCCGGTTGTGGCACATACAATTCCACCAATCGTTTCTGTAGGGCTTACAGAACAAAGTGCGCGCGATTTTGGATTGGCTATTCGTGTCAGTCAATTTGCACTTGGTGGCAATGGCTATGCAACAATTACTGGTAAAAAGGATGGGTTTATTAAAGTTATTTCTGATGCAACAACTGAAATCATTCAAGGCATTCACATGATTGGTGAAGGGGCCGTTGAAATGTCAGGTTCGTTTGTGCAGTTGCTTGAAATGGCTGCGAAAGAAGAAGATATTAAATTCCCACACTATGCACATCCAGGGTTCAATGAAGGACTACTTGAAGCGGTAGAGGGGCTAATCGGACAAGCGATTCATGCTGCGCCGATAAAAAGAAAAGACATGTTGACGATCTAACGCATCTAAAAAGGAGTAAAGGAAATAAAAATCTCATTCAACCCGTTTTGGCGCTTAGTTCATCAATTCAACTAGGCAAACCAAACGCATCACACATTGATTCCTAGGATTCAAATAAATAGTAAATATACTAGCATAAAAAGGGGGAATTGTAATGAAGAGCGGTTCGAAAAAAATGTTGGTATTTATTCTTAGTGCTGTATTACTACTTGCAGCATGTGGGAATAGCGGGGAAGTTAAGGATAAGAAAACATCTTCGAAGAAATATAAAATAGGTGTCAGTCAAATTGTTGAACATCCATCCCTCAATGCAGCTTATGACGGCTTTAAAAAGGCTTTAGAAGATGCAGGGATTGATGTGGAATATGATGTTCAAATTGCTCAAGGCGATAACAGTGTAAACACAACGATAGCGACAAATCTTGTCAGCGCAGATGTCGATCTAATATTTGCGAACTCAACTCCTAGTGCTCAGGCAGCAGCTAGTGCTACAACGGAAATTCCAATCATTTTCACATCGGTAACAGATGCGGTTGGGGCGGAACTCGTTGACTCAATGGAAAGCCCTGGAGGCAACGTTACAGGAACAATTGACGCGCATCCTGATGCAATTACCAATACAATGAAGTTCCTTAAAGAAGAATTGGATGCAAAAAATGTAGGAATGGTGTTTAACTCTGGAGAGCAAAACTCTCGTGCTCAAGTAGATGCAGTTAAAGAAATGCTGAAAGATATGGATATGACTGTTGTCGAAGCGTCTGTTGCTACATCCGCAGATGTGAAACAAGCGACTGAATCGTTGCTTGGCAAAGTAGATTCTATGTACATCATCACAGATAACACGGTTGTTTCGGCGCTTGAATCTGTAATTTCAGTCGCCAATGACAATAAAATTCCGATGATGGTTGGCGAATTCGACTCTGTAAAACGAGGCGGCTTAGCAGCATATGGATTTGAATACTTTGACATCGGTTATGAAGCAGGACAAATGGCTGTGAAAATCTTAAAAGGTGAAAGTAAACCAGCTGACTTACCAGTTCAAATTCCACAAAAGTTGAAATTGATTATGAATAAAGACACCGCATCTACTCTAGGACTCGACATTAAAGACGAATGGAAAGCTGAATTTAGTGAATAGATAGGAGGGTGATTTTACATGTTTTCAGCTGTATTTGGCTCTGTAGAGCAAGGAATCATCTATGCAATTATGGCACTTGGCGTGTATATTTCATTCCGAGTTTTGGATTTTCCAGACTTAACGGTTGACGGAAGTTTTGTTACAGGAGCTGGAGTTGCCGCCACGATGATTATCTTCGGATATCATCCGGTGGCGGCTACAGTAGTAGCCATTGTTATCGGTTTTCTTGCTGGATGTGTAACCGGCCTTCTGCACACAAAAGGGAAAATCAATGCACTTCTATCTGGAATATTAATGATGATTGCCTTGTATTCGATAAATTTACGCATAATGGGACTGACATCTGAGAATTCGATTGGTCGTCCGAATATCCCATTGCTAAATGCCGAAACTTTGTTTGTTCAGTTCAAAACATTTTGGAGCCCTTTAGGTATCGACACTGCGATTAGCAATTTTTTCAGCATGCTGGGATTCCAACACTTGCCTTCAACGTGGGGTACATTGTTCATCATGATTATTATCGTTTTGCTAATCAAATTTGTCGTCGATTGGTTTTTGAAAACCGAAGTCGGGCTTGCAATAAGGGCTACTGGTGATAATAAGAAAATGATTCGTAGTTTATCAGCTAATACAGACACACTCGTTATTGTAGGTCTTGGCTTTTCAAATGCACTCGTTGCCTTTTCGGGAGCATTGATTGCTCAGTATTCAAAGTTTGCTGACATCGGAATGGGAATCGGAATGATTATCATCGGGCTAGCTTCCGTTATTATTGGTGAAGCAATTTTCGGTACGAAAACGATTATGCGAACGACGTTTGCTGTAATTGCAGGAGCCATTATTTATAGAATTGTACTTGGACTTGCACTTAGAGTGGACTTTCTCGATACGGGTGATATGAAATTAATTACAGCAGTTATTGTAATTGGTGCGTTGATATTACCGCAGTTCTTTGAAAAAAAGCGAGAAAAAAGCAGGAAAGCTAAACGCCATGCTGAGAGGCTAATAGAGCATGAACAGTTGCTGATGAGGGAGGGAAATCCCGTTGCTAAAGCTCAGTCAGATTAATAAATTATTTAATGAAGCAACACCTGATGAAAAAGTAGCTTTGGATCAAATTAATCTAACATTAAATCCAGGAGATTTTATGACTGTGATTGGAAGCAACGGTGCCGGTAAATCGACGATGTTAAATATGATTTCAGGTGCTCTTTCTCCTGATTTTGGTGTTATTGAAATTGCTTCTAATGATGTTACAAAAATGCCTGAATACAAGCGCTCACAAATGATTGGAAGGGTATTTCAAGATCCAATGGCGGGGACAGCTCCTACAATGACGATTGAGGAAAACCTTGCAATGGCCTATTCACGAAACAAAAAACGTGTATTAAAAAAGGCTGTTGATAAGAAACGGCGTGAATTATTCCGCGTATCTCTTGAAGCCCTTCATTTAAACCTTGAAAACCGATTGAATGCAAAAGTAGGAATGCTTTCTGGTGGGGAGAGGCAAGCACTTTCACTGTTGATGGCTACCTTTACACAACCATCTATTTTGCTACTTGATGAACACACTGCTGCACTAGATCCAGCACGAGCCGAATTAATTACAAAATTAACAAAGCAACTTGTTGAAAAAGATCAGCTCACAACGCTGATGATCACTCATAATATGCAGCAAGCACTCGACCTAGGGAACAGGCTTATTATGATGGATAAAGGGCAAATCATTTTGGAAATAGAGGCCGATGAGAAGAGGAAATTAACCATTCCTAAACTGATGGATGAATTCCAACGCATTCGCGGTGAAAAGTTAACGAGCGATAAAGCATTGTTATCAGTATAGTAATTTGTTTTCTTTGTTTGTTGCAAAGGAGTGGAATGGATGAGTAGAGCAAGGATTAAAGTGTTTGGGGTAAATGAATTAGTTTCAGTCGATGTGAATATAGTTACGAGTACAATCACGATAGAGGACTGCGCGGTAAATGCTAATGAAATACAACTCGACATCCCGATAACAGGAACGGTTTTTGGTACACTGCTGAACTATAAAGGGGCACTTGAAAGACTTGGTGATGCTGTAAATGACAAACCATATAGTGCACCACCAATTGCCCCAGTTCTTTATATTAAACCGGCAAATACTTTCAACCGTTACGGTGCAGAAATCCCTATGCCAGCTGGGATATCAAGGCTGGAAATGGGTGCGGCACTCGGAGTGGTCATAGGAAAGCAAGCCGTTGCTGTGGATGAAGAAAATGCGCTGACTCATGTGGCAGGCTATACGATTATCAATGATGTCAGCGTGCCACATGATAGCGTATACCGTCCAGCTGTCCGGCACAAAGCACGTGATGGATTTTGTCCTATAGGGCCATGGATTATCGACCGGCAAGAAGTGGATACCCCAGATGATTTAATTATCCGTGTATTCATCAATGATAAGCTCCAGCAGGAAAATTCAACATCGAATTTGATTCGTTCGGTCTCTCGTTTACTAACTGATGTAACCGAGTTCATGACGTTGAATCCAGGAGATGTGTTACTCGTAGGGGTCCCTGAAGAAGCACCGCAAGCCAAGATAGGCGATAAAGTTCGAATTGAAATAGCAGGTATTGGTAGTTTAGAAAATTTCATAGTTGACGAAAAAGAATCCAAATGGAGGGGGACGATATGAAAAAAGCACGAATAGCATATGGGGGTGCCATCCATGAAGCAATTGAATGGGAAGGGCAACTCAAATTAAATGATGGTCGACTAGTAGAGGAGAGCAAAGTAACTTGGCTTACGCCGATAGAGCCACGGACGGTATTTGCGTTAGGTCTTAACTATGCGGATCATGCAGCAGAACTTGCATTTGCCGCTCCATCTGAACCACTTGTCTTTTTAAAAGGACCGAATACATTTATCGGGCACCAAGCATATACTCGTCGTCCCTCAGACGTAACTTATATGCACTGTGAGTGTGAATTGGCCGTCATCATCGGTGATACAGCTCGAAACGTCAAAAAAGAAGACGCCTATAACTATGTTAAAGGCTATAGTGTCGCTAATGATTATGCGATTAGAGATTATTTGGAAAATTATTACCGTCCCAACTTACGCGTGAAGAATCGTGATACTGGGACACCATTCGGTCCGTGGATTGTTGAGGCGGCAGATGTTGCGGACCCAATGAATTTAAAATTGACGACGCATGTCAATAACAAACTCGTACAAGAAGGAACTACAGCGGATATGATCTTCGATATTCCCACGCTTATTGAGTACTTAAGTAGTTTCATGACATTGAGTGAAAATGACGTCATTCTTACAGGAACTCCTAAAGGTTCTGTCAATACTGCCGTCGGAGATGTTGTCGTCACGGAAGTTGAGGGAATCGGACGGTTAGTAAATACCATTATCGGAGATGAATCTTTCATCTATCGATAGTGTAAAGAGGAGAAGAATTTGCTTGCCACATTTTATTGTAGAGTACACGGATAATATTAAAGATGAAGCGAATATTGCAAAGCTATTTGAAGAGATTCATAAAGTCTTGATTGCACGAGATACGATTTTTCCGATAGGGGGAATCCGCTCAAGAGCGATTGAATTAAAGGAGTATCGGGTGGCAGATGGTGCTGAGGAAGACGCTTTTGTCCATGCCAAGTTGAAAATAGGGGCTGGACGCTCAGAAGAAATAATGAAAGAAGTTTGTGATGCGCTATTTGAAGTCATGAAAGAACATTTCTCGCAAGTAATGTCCAAGCGCTATTTAGCATTGTCAATGGAAGTAATCGAATTTAGTGAAGCGGGTACTTATAAACAAAATAATATTCATGCTAGATTTAAAAAGAAGTGAGAGATGACTATATAGTCGGCACTTAACAAATAGACTGTTCTTCCAACACCGCTTTGTCGCTCGGTGATGGCCTCACGCAATAAGCCCGCCAGAAGATTACTGTCGGTCTTATTGCTCCGGCTCACACTTGTCGCTCCTTCGCTAGAATTGTTCGTTATACGGGTGAGGTATACCACCTAGTTAATTCTAAATAAGTAGTGCCGAATATATATATGGACTGCACATCTGAATTTTTTATGTCCTTACGCTCTTGGAGATTGTTTGGTGTGGCCATTTCTACTCAGTGTGCAGTGTCAGTAACTGGAACAATACATTTTTCTTCATTGTACTAGTAATTTCCTTACCTATGTAAATTTAGCGTAGGCGCCTTAAAGGGGTAGCCGAAGCCCTAAGACTGGCGGCGAAGCTGCTTGGCTTAGGGCGAGAGGCATCCCCAAGCGCCGCAGCGGATTCAACGGAATTCTATATTTAAATCTAAATAGTATGAACTGTTAAATGTCGCTTGTCATATTGAAATTTCACTTTATCCAAAAACAAGGAGGAAATAGAATGGGCGCACGAACGGGGAAAGAATATATTGAAGGTATTAAAGAACGGAACACGGAAGTATGGATACATGGTGAGAAAGTAAACGACGTTACCATACATCCAGCATTTAAAAATGTGGTGGAGAGCGTTGCAGGTCTTTATGATTTACAACATGAGAAGCCTGAAAAAATGCTTTATACATCACCGACATCTGGGAAAAAAGTTGGACTTTCTTTTATCGCTCCTAAAACGAAAGAAGATTTGTTCAAAAGACGTGAAATGCATACGGAGTGGGCAACTTTTTCCGGCGGCATGATGGGACGTTCCCCAGACTATCTGAACACTAGCATTATGGCATTCGGTACAGCCAGTCAATTCTTTGCGCAGGAAGGTGGTGGTAGTGATCAATTCGCCAAAAATGCAGCAGATTACTATGAATATGCACGTGAAAATGACATTAGTTTAACACACACATTAATTCATCCACAGGTAAACAGGTCGATGCTAACGCAAGCAGAGCAAAAAGATCCATTTCTCTCCGCACGTATTACGAAAAAGACTTCAGACGGAATTATTGTGAACGGTTGTCGACTCTTGGCAACATTAGGCGGTATCACTGATGAGCTCGTCGTATTTCCTTCCACTATAAACAGAACGCCAGGTACTACAGATGACCCCTTCGCATTTGCATTTGCGATCCCAAATAATACAAAAGGTTTAAAATTCCTATCCCGTGAATCATTCGACTATGGTAAAAGCAAATGGGATCATCCATTAGGTGCTAGGTTTGATGAGAGTGATGCAATCATTTCATTTGAAGATGTATTTGTTCCATGGGAAAGAGTTTTTGTAAGTGAAAGTACAGATATATGTAATCGTACGTATACCGAGACAAATGCGGTTATACATATGACGCATCAAGTGATTGCAAAAAACGTTGTCAAAACAGAGTTCATCCTTGGTGTTGTCATCAGTATGATGGAAGCAATCGGTATTGATAAATTCATGCATGTTAAAGAAAAAGCGAGTGAAATCATGGTTATTTTAGAAGTGATGCGTTCCCACTTATTCAAATCGGAGCACAATGCAAAAATCGATCAATACGGTAATATGACGCCGGACTTTGAACCACTAAATGCAGCACGTAATTGGTTCCCGAAAATGTATCAGCGTATGAATGAAATTATTAAAATTCTAGGCGCTTCCGGATTAATGGCGCTTCCAACTGAAGCAGACTTTAGCAATACGGATGTTGGACCGTTAGTTCATCGATATACACAAGGTGCGAACATTAACGGCGAAGAAAAAGTACAGCTATTCCGTTTAGCATGGGATATTTCTATTAGTGCGTTCGGTAACCGACAAGCTCTCTATGAATATTATTTCTTTGGAGATCCAGTGAGAATGTCGAATGCCTATTATGATGGATTTGATAAGCAACCTTATAAAGACATGGTTACAAACTTTTTAAATAAAACTAAAAAAGAAGCTGGAATAGTATTTTGACTAGAAAAGCGTATGGCGCCTGAAGACTAGACGCTGTACCGTGTCGAATAACTTATAATTTCTTATTTCGAAATAAATAAACAGGTGAATTGAAAGTGGAAAGGAGAATATATTATGCAGCAAGTAGATCACGAGATTGATGATCGTTTATTCAGAAATGCTATGGGCAGTTTTGCAACGGGTGTGACGGTTATTACAACGGAAGTTGCTGAAGAGGTACATGGTATGACAGCGAATGCTTTTATGTCCATATCTCTAAACCCGAAGCTGGTGGCAATTAGTATTGGAGAAAATGCAAGAATGCATCAGCATATCAAAGATGCTAATCAATTCGCGATTAACATATTATCATCTGACCAACAAAATGTGTCAAAACAATTTTCGGGTCAGCTTAATGGAGAATCTGAAATTACATTTGCCACCTATAAAGGATTGCCAATTCTAGAAGATGGGTTAGCCGTTGTTACATGCAAACTGTATAGCGAATACGTAGTAGGAGATCATACGGTTTTTATTGGTCATGTTACTGGCGTTAAACTTGAACAAAAAGATCCATTACTATTTAGTCAAGGAAAGTACCGTGAACTAAAAGAACTCGAAGAATAATGAGTGTGCTAGTTTACCTTATTAGTGGTGTGAAAGAGAGTCGAGTAGGCGAGCTATACAGCTGGAATACTTTTCTTGAAACAGATATTTAATAATTTTGAAGGAGTGGATTCTTTTGATATACGATGAAGCCAAAAAGAAGTTAAGAGGTTCAATTTGTCCTGTCGTTACACCATTTACTGAAAGTGGTGCGATTGATGAAGATGCATTCATTAAGCTGATTAATTGGCAAATTGACAGCGGAAGTCATGGGATTTCTGTTACAGGAACGAGTGGTGAACCAAGTTCTTTAACAATTGCTGAAAGAAAACGAGTTATGGAATTAGCAAAAGAAACAATTGCTGGACGTGTATTTTTTGCACCTGGTACAGGGTCTACCAATCATGATGAAACAATGGAGTTAACGAAATATGCAGAAGAACTAGGTGCAGATGCTGCAATGGTTATTGTGCCTTACTACAATAGACCGAACCAGGAAGCACTTTATCAGCACTTTAAAACGGTTGCTGATTCAGTTACAACGCCAATCATTATTTACAATATCCCAGGTCGATCCGCCGTAAATATGGAAGTTAGCACGATGAAACGCTTAGTTGAGGACTGTCCCAACATTATTGGTGTAAAAGAAGCAAACAAAGACTTTGAACATGTAAATCGTGTACTTCTAAATTGTGGAAGAGACTTCCTGTTATTCTCAGGAATCGAACTGCTTTGCTATCCAATGCTGGCAATTGGCGGGGCTGGATTTATTAGTGCCACAGCAAATGTTGAGCCAACTAAAGTAGCCGAACTTTACAATGCTTGGGTTGCTGGAGACGTTGCGAGAGCACAAGATCTTCACTTCGAATTAATGCCATTAAATGATGCACTCTTCAAAGATACCAATCCAGCCCCCGTTAAAGTAGCACTTGGTATGATGGGGAAAATTACGCCGAAGCTTCGCTTACCTCTAGGATTACCAACAGCTGTAATCCAACAAGAAGTTCGTGAATCACTTATTGAGCTTGCAATTTTACCTAAGGAAGTTACTGCAAACTGACTAAAAAAATAATATATATGTTGAACAAATGAATGCCTATATAAACTGAGTGAAGGCGCATTACAGGGGGGCTAAGGAAGGCAGTCTAAGTTCGCAACGTCATGTCGCAACGACTGCATGACCTGCATCCTGCAGGCCAAAGCGAATTAGATGGGATTCCTTATTTCAACATATATAAGAAGGAAATAGGTGATAAGTATGGTGTCAACCCATGGGGTAGTTTCTTATAAACATGAAACACAACAGAATATTTCACTCTATATAAATGGAGAGTTCACTCCCGCTTTAAGTGGGACGACGATCAAAAATATGAATCCGTTTACTAATGAACAAATCAATGAAGTTGCTGAAGGGCAATCTGATGATATTAATAAAGCAGTGGCAGCTGCGCGGGAAGCCTTTGATCATGGTCCATGGAAAACGATGAAGCTAAAAAAAAGAATGGCCTATATTTATCGAATTGCAGATTTGATTGACGAAGATATAGAGAAAATCGCTTATTTGGAATCACTTGATACGGGACTTCCAATTAGTCAAACTCGAAATATGGTAAGCCGTGCTTCAGAAAACTTTCGGTTTTATGCACGTATGGTAGAAAGCCGTCTTGTTGGAGATGCCTATCAAGTAGATGATGAATTTATCAACTACACGATTCATGCGCCTGTAGGAGTTGCAGGATTAATCACGCCATGGAATGCCCCCTTCATGTTGGAGACATGGAAAGTTGCACCAGCACTTGCGACAGGAAATACAGTTGTTTTAAAACCAGCAGAACTTTCTCCGCTTTCGGCAAATCTATTGGCTGAAGTGATTCATAAAGCGGATCTTCCAAAAGGCGTTTTCAACGTTGTTCATGGCTACGGCGAGACAGCGGGGGATGCGCTAGTCAAGCATCCTGATGTCCAGCTTATTTCATTTACTGGCGAAACAACGACGGGTACAACGATCATAAAAAATAGTGCCGATACACTGAAAAGTTGCTCGATGGAACTTGGTGGGAAATCACCAATTATCGTCTTTGAAGATGCTGATTTCGATCGTGCTTTAGATGCTTGTGTCTGGGGAATATACTCTTTTAACGGTGAACGATGTACGGCGAACTCACGCTTATTTGTGCAAGAAGAGATTAAAGACAAATTTATCGACGCTTTAAAGATACGTGTTGCGAATATTAAAGTTGGTGACCCCCTCGACGCATATACGGAGGTGGGACCACTAATCGATAAAGGGCATTATAATAAGGTCAAAAGCTATTTGGAAATTGCAAAAGAAGAAGGTACCGAAGTGATTAATGGAGATATCCCAATTGAATTAGCTAAAGGAAACTTTGTGGCACCGACACTTATACTAAATGCTGAAAATCATATGCGCGTTGCACAAGAAGAAATTTTTGGTCCAGTACTAACCGTGATGACATTTAAAGATGAAGAAGAAGTCATTAGGTTGGCAAACAGTATTGAATACGGACTTGCGGGTTATGTTTGGACGAACGATATTAAACGAGGTCACCGTGTTGCGCAAAAAGTTGAAGCAGGAATGCTTTGGGTGAATGCTCAGAACGTTCGTGACTTAAGAACACCCTTTGGAGGTTCGAAATCTTCTGGTATCGGTCGTGAAGGTGGCCATTACGGCTTCAATTTTTATACTGAACAGAAAATTATTCATGTTTCAATTGCTGATCATCGTATTCAGCAGTTCGGGAAAAAATAGTGGAAGGTATGGTGAACACGATGGATTTTTCAATCATACGGATCGCGAGAACGGTTCTTCATGTAGTAGATTTGCAGGCGTCTCGTAAGTTCTATGTTGAGGGATTAGGCATGATTGAAACAGAAAGTGATGAAAATCATATTTACTTAAGAGGTTTAGAAGAACATTCGCATCACAGTTTACTATTGAAAAAAGCAGACAAAGCCGTTGTTGAGGTACTTAGTTACAAAGTGGAAAAAGAACAGGATCTCGATGAAATTGAAAAGCTTTTCATCTCACTGGGTCTGAAAACAAAATGGGTAGCGAAAGGGGTACAACATGCAATTGGAAGAACCCTTCGAGTGCATGATATCTCAGGAATTCCATTAGAGTTTTTTGCAGAAATGACTATCGTTGACCGGATGTTGCAGCGTTATGATCTTTATCGAGGAGCGAAAATTCAAAGGATTGACCACGTAAACTGTGCAGTACCAGATGTTCAAAAAGCCTTTGATTTTTATGTTGATCACTTAGGATTCTCGTGTTCAGAGTATACGGATACTGAGGATGGGGACTTGTGGGCAGCATGGCTTTATCGAAAGCCGACTGTTCATGATCAAGCATTCATGAGCGGTCCTGGACCAAAATTGCATCACTTTGCTTACTCATTAACAGATCGACTTAGCGTGCTCGATTGTTGTGATATTTTAGCGAGTATGGGCTATGCAGATTCAATTGAACGGGGACCCGGCCGCCATGGATTATCCAACGCCTTCTTCCTCTATTTAAGAGATCCAGATGGCCACCGCATTGAACTTTATACGGGCGATTATTTAACAAGCGACCCAGATTTAAAGCCGAAACGCTGGGATTTAAATGATCCACTTCGCCAAACATTCTGGGGTCACAAAGCACCGGATTGTTGGTTTAATGAAACAAGTACGTTCATTGATATTGAAACGGGTGAAGAAATAGAGTGTCAAGAACCATTATTAGCACAAAGACAACCAAAAATTATGGCTTAAGTACTGAACTAACCTATAGAACAATATGAAACACCTACGAAAATGTACCTGTTAACTTTTTCGTGGGTGTTTTTTGTATTGGAATGAACTAGCGATTACGAAACGTTAAGAAGATCTCCAAATTAAATTATAGCTTCACTTGGAACCAATTTTGACATGCGGGGAACTGTCCAATGCAAATAAATCTAATGTAAGCGCTTAAATATTCTTAATGTTTGGAACCTTATTGACTATCAATCACAGGCAGTGTAGCATTATGAAAAATTAACTTTTAGAATCAAATTTTCACAAAATATGCAGGTTTAATTAAAGGAGGAAAAAGAATGAAGATTTATTTGAAGAAAATGGCGGTTGTCATTTTCGGTGCTGCATTACTACTTGGGGCATGTGGAGAAGGAGAGAAAAAAGAGTCGAGTGCTAATGGGGACACAAAGAAATATAAAATAGGTGTCACGCAAATTGTAGAACATCCCTCATTGAATGCCGCTTATGATGGCTTTAAAAAGGCATTGGAAGATGCAGGGCTTGACGTGGAATATGTAGTTCAGAATGCACAAAATGACAATAGTGCTAACACAACGATTGCTACAAATCTTGTTAACTCGGGTGTAGACTTGATCTTTGCAAATTCGACACCCAGTGCACAAGCTGTAGCAAGTGCGACTCAAGAAATTCCAATCGTTTTCACATCAGTTACAGATGCTGTTGGTGCTGAATTAGTAGAGTCATTGGAAAGTCCGGGTGGTAATGTAACAGGTACTATTGATTTGCATCCTGATGTAATTCCACAAACATTGAAGTTCCTACAAGAACAATTAGGTGCGAAAAATGTAGGCATTATTTATAACGCGGGGGAGCAAAATGCACGCGTTCAAGTGGATAAGATTCATGAAGTAGTAAAAGATATGGATTTGACTATTGTTGAAGCTCCTGTTGCCACATCAGCGGATGTAAAACAAGCGGTTGACTCATTGATTGGTAAAGTCGATTCTTTGTATATCATTAAAGATAACACGGTTGTTTCGGCGCTTGAAACTGTCACTTCAGTTGCGTTCGACAATAAACTACCCATGATGGTCGGTGAACTAGACTCCGTAAAACGAGGCGGTTTAGCAGCATACGGCTTTAGTTATCATGATCTGGGTTATGAAACAGGCCAAATGGCTGTGAAGATATTAAAAGGAGAAAGCAAGCCGTCTGAATTACCCGTTCAAGTTCCGAAAAAATTAAAATTTGTTGTTAATGAAGATACTGCATCTAAAATCGGTCTTGAGATTAAAGAAGAGTGGAAAGCTGAACTTAGTGAATAGATAGTTGATTATTTTTCATATTTTTAGTTGTTTTTTAGTTCCATGTTCAAATTTGCTTATTAGCGATATAAAATGAGGCCGATTGCATATAGTGCAATCGGTTTTATTTTATAGAAAAAAAACGGCGGATAATTTAATAACAGCAGGGTGCTTTAAGAAGCCTCACTATAATTCTCTTACCTTTAAAATATAGTGATTTCTTAAATTGAAAGGCCATTCTAAAATAATACTAGGCAGTATTGATCCAGTTCTAGGGAAATTCCTATTAAGTAAAAAGCGTCTCAAAGTTAGATGATGGAAGGAAAAAAGAGGGGAATCACGAAGAGGAAATCTGCTATTCAGAATTAATGATTGATTTTGAATGCGATTTCACTATATAATGAGAATACTAAATCGGTTTACTAAACCGATTTATTGAAAAAATATTTAAAAATAGGACATTTACTATCGGAAAGGGGAGATTATGTTGCCATATATTTATTTGGTGTTTTTACGATAGGCGAAGCACTAAATACGTTTAATCCTTTTAGGGTGGGAGCCTTACGCTTTTTATGTCAAATTTATCACGAATTCGAATGTGTTATTTTAAACTTTTCTCGTAGCAAAAGTATCGACATGGGCGATGTGCGTTTTGTAGAAGGTTACCCGAGAACTTTCGCTGATAAAGAAATTCGTGGGGAGGGTCCCGGCAAGATATTTTAATTTGAAAATGTTATTGAAAGCGTATACATTGAGTGGGGAATTTGAAATTAAGCAGTAAACTATCCCAAATCATAACTAAAGAGGACAAATGAAGATATCGAAATACTCGCTTCTTACTCAACTCACAGAAACTAAAGAAGTTGCCGTTATCCGGGAAAATGATGCAGAAGAAATTATCCAATCGACAAAAACTGCTATTGAAGGCGGCTTTTAAGCTAACCTATACAGCTCCAGATATACAATCATTGCGTAAATAGAATACGAATAATTAAAAAATATACATATTGGGGAAGAAAATAGGCTTGGGGGAAATGAATATGGAATGGATTATAAATTATTTGCCTATTATTTGGGTAGCTCTTGGAGTGGCTTTACTACTTTATTTGAACATTGTTGTAAAACTAAACAGTGTACTTGCTCTTTTGATCGTCGCGATACTGGTAGGTATTTTAAATGGTTTAACACTAGATGCAGTTGTCCTGTCGATCAAAACAGGTTTTGGCGGCACGCTTGGAAGTTTGGCAATCATTATCGGAATGGGTGCTGTACTTGGTAAATTGATGGTTGACTCCGGGGCTGCTCAACGCGTAGCTTCTACCTTATTAAACAAATTTGGAGTGAAAAATGTTGAGTGGGCAATATTAATTGTTGGAGCAATTTTCGGTATTTCAGTTTTTTACGAAGTTGCTTTCATCATTTTGGCTCCACTAGTAATTAGTATTGCTGTAGAAGCAAAAATTCCTTATTTACGTTTAGGGATTACTATGGTTGCCTCCGCGACAATGGCGCATAGTATATTCCCTCCACAACCGGGTCCAACTGCACTTGTTCAGGCATACGGTGCGGACATGGGTATGGTATATATATTGGGATTGGTTGTTGTCATCCCATCTGTTATTGCCGCGGGTATTATTTTACCTAGAATGCTACGTAATTTAGATCGTCCTGTGCCACCATTGTTGAAAAAGTCGAAAGAATTCACAGAAGATGAAATGCCTGGTTTTGCAATCAGTATAATTGTTCCATTGTTGCCAGCAATCATTATAACAACAGCTACTGTGATGGATCTATTTATTGAAAAAGGAACGATGTTCTACCAAATTATTAATTTCCTTGGCAGTGCCGAAATTAGTATGTTACTTGCGGTATTAGTTGCCATTTACGTATTCGGTACACGAAGAGGTCGAACAATGCCGGAAATCATGACTTCTTTTTCCGGGGCAATCGAGGGTATTGCGATGATTGTATTCATTGTTGGTGCCGGTGGTGCATTCAAACAAATCATTTTAGATACAGGAATTGGTGACTTTATCGCTGGAATGATGGAAAATACAAGTGTATCTCCGTTAATTATGGCATGGGTCATCACGGCAATGCTTCGTATTGCAACAGGGACAGGCGTTGTTTCTGCGATAACCGCTGCTGGAATCGTAGGTCCGCTTATTCATACGTTTGATGTGAATCCTGTATTAATGGTTTTAGCAACAGCCGCAGGAAGTAACACGATTACTCATGTAAATGACGCATCGTTTTGGTTGTTTAAAGAGTATTTTAACTTATCCATTAAAGACACATTCAAAACATGGGGCCTTCTTTTATTCACGAACTCGATTGTTGGTCTTGGTGTTGTATTACTACTTAGCTTATTTATTTAATGAAGTGAAAAGCTGTCTTCAAAGTCCATGTGAAGAGGATTTTGAAAACAGCTTTTTCTAATCCTTTATTAACTTGTAAATGTAAGTGTACTCACAATTCGTTTTAGACTAAGCACGTGAGGGTATGCTAATAGTGAATCGAAAATTAAGGAGGTTAATGTAATTATGTCATTAAGCAAAGAACTTAAAACCTTAAAAGACTTTCACTGTGATGACCGTTGTGTATTGAGTGTCTATTTAAACACTAATCCCGGTGATCCTGATCAACTAAACGGGGCATGGAGAATTCATTTGAAGAGTGGATTGAAGCGGATTGACGAGTATATTAAAGCTTCCAAAGATGAAAAGGAATTGAAAAATTTTACTGAACTTAGAAAGAAAGTTCAAACAGAAGTCGAGGATAATAAGAATGATCTAAGCAAAGGTGTTGTGATTTTTGCATCATTAGAGCCGGAACTATGGGCAGTTCACTATGTTCAAGTCCCAGTGAAAACAAGCTTCCACTGGGAAAACCACCCAGTCACTGAAGAGATGGAATATATGTACAAAGCATATCCGGAAGCGGGGATTATCTTGCCGAGCTTTGGGGAAGTACGCATTTTAGATACAGCAATGGGGGCCGTTATTGATGAAGCCACCTATGTATTCGACGCGAATTTGGAAGGATGGGGAAAAAGTCAGAAAAAAGATCCTAACGAAACACTAACCGGGGCTACTCGTGACGACGCCTTAGAACCACGTTTGAGAGAAAACCTTCAGCGGTTCTATAAAGGAATGGGTGAAATTGTTGGGAAATTGAAAAAGGAACGCGGCTGGCAAGAAATACATGTGTCGGGTGAAGCTGATTTAGCAAACGCTTTCGCCGAAACGTTGCGAGAAAAACCAGCAAGCTGCATCTATAAAAACTTGAATAATAGCAAACCGGCTGATGTGCTTCACCAAGTCTTTGAAAAGTAAATATGCGAAATTGGAAAAACGAATGGCTCTTTTATAAAAAGAGCCGTTCGTTTTTTTGTGCTTTCTACTTTGAATGAATGTCATAGTTAGAACATACCGCCCGCTAGACGAATAACCTAGGTGTGGGTAGAGCAATTGAATTCTGTTCACATTTAACTTGGGAAATTACGAGGTTGTCAAAATGGAAGGATGTGTTAGCGATGCAACTTTTTTATGTAGTTAGGACTGGCGACACATTAAATAACATAGCTAAGCGGTGGGAACTTCCAGTGAAATCCCTTATTGCCGCAAATAATTTAACGCAACCATATAGAATCACTATCGGGCAACAGTTGTCAATTCCACCTGGCGTCAATAAATACCGCGTTAAGTCGGGAGATTCCGTGTACCGGATTTCTCAAATGTATGGTGTTCCTGTTTCTTTGATTGTCGAAACAAATAGGCTAAGGCCACCATATGCCTTACAGGTAGGTCAGTTACTTGAAATCCCACATGGTGTAGCTTATTACGTCGTTCAACCTCGGGACACATTGGTTCAGATTGCCAAGCGTTTCAACGTGACGACAGGTGGTCAAAGCAATCCTAAGTATTTACAGACGACCAACGAACTGCCATCCACAGCTCTAACTCCTGGAATGAAATTAAGTATTCCTTTCGCGCCTACCGCTGATCGAGGATTTCTTGCTTATACATCTGATCGCGGAGGGCAGTATGATATATGGGTGTATAATCCGCGGACCGGGAAAAATAGACAACTTACAAGTGGTTTAGGCGATGCACGCTCGCAACCAATTTGGTCGCCGGATAGCGGCCGAATCGCATTTGTTGGGAAGGATAGGATTATCTATGTTATTTATACAGCAACGGGTTTAATCGCTGGTATTGATCAGTTGGAAGAAGGGGGAGATTTCAGTCTGGGTTGGTCTCCAGACAGTTCAAGTTTAGCTTATGCGACCCGAGGAATGATTATACTGTATAACGCCACGTTGCATGCAGCGAAGACGATCAGGCAACCTGGTGCATCAGAAGTGAGCTGGTTTCCGAGTGGCACGGAATTAATGTTTCAAGCTCTGGATGCATCAGGTATAAGTCAGCTATTCAGCAGTGATACAAATGGAATGGCTAAAAAGCAAATTACTAGAAATACGAACGGTCCTCTTCATGATGCGCGTCTATCACCCGATGGTAGCTTTGCTCTCTATACAACACCAGATGCAAGTGTTTCAATTATTTACACTGTGGAGCTTGCTACAGGTGTTGTGCATGAAGTGAAAGGGGGACCAGATGGGAAAAACTATTTCCCGGAATGGTCACCTGATTCTTTACGAATCGCGTATAGTGCGACCGCATCTGATGATAGAGGCTATTTTACGCAAATAAGAACTGTGGAGCGACTTGGGAATGATGATCGGATATGGGCGATTTCGAATTGCTTTTCGACACCAGTTACTTGGTCGCCTGATGGAAGAAAAATTGCATACCTTTCTGGGTGTAAAGAGCAGGAATTTGCCAATGAGCTGTGGGTGCTTGATCTAACCCATCCTGTCCCAATTAGGCTCATTGAAGACGTGACTATCACGTCAGTGCAATGGTCGCCAACACCGATTATGGATTTGTCAAAAGCGGAATTTACGAACGAGACTTTTGACGTTAACTTTCAATATCCCGCAAGTTGGCATAGGGTAAACAATGAAAGATATGAAGGCGATGATGGCTTTTTTCAGATTTCAGCTCTTTTGGGATCCGATTCGATCGACAAGGTATGCCATGACGAAGCTTTTCAAAAACTAATGCCCTATGGCTCGGCGCCTCGAATAATAAAATCACAAAACCCATATGAACAGTCATGCACTATTTTACCTTCTGCCGATCAACCAGCTGAAATGAAGGGGCAGGCAGCCTTTATCGCAAATTATCCGAGTCCGATAATGATTGATGGAATATCTTATAATTACTTTATATTATGGGCGGATAAGGAACATATTGATGGAATTTCCTCAACTGTTTTGTTTTTGCCGTAGGGTACTTCGAAAAAATAACCACTAGGGTTGGTTACTCCTAGTGGTTTTCAGTAAATATTTTCTATTATTTATAAGTCTTTTCCGATTCACTCTTTTGTCTGTCGTTTTGTGTCATCGGTTCATGCTTCGGATTTATGTTTCCGAGTTCGGCTAACTCAAGCGAAATTTCTTCTTTCATTGTATTCGATTTTAATTTTTGATGTTTCGATGGGGTTGATTTGTTGGTAGTTCCTTTTGGATTATCTTTTGTCATAATAAACCCTCCATTTCAATAAGTGTATTCTACGTTAATATGGCTTCAAAACCGATTTCAATTCGTATTAGCTGTGAAGAAATTTATTGAGACGAAAAAAGCATGATCCATGAAGGACCATGCTTTTTCATTCCCCTATGAAAGGGGTGCACTCGGAAAATTTGTTTTCTCAATGATACAAACTGTTTTTACTGACGATTATTTAATACTCGTCTTTCAGCTTGATAAGCCTGACGTGCGCCGCCACTTTTGGCAAAGCTGTCAGTATTCAAATTGCACTTAAACAAAAAACGTAACGCTTACTGCTTGGTCTAAAACTTCGTGATTAACCTGTATTACTTAGTTAAAGCCTTAATTATTCATCCCTAATGCCGGATGAATAGCTAAGTGATACACAACTTAACTCTAAATCAGGTGGTTCTCATCGAATGTAACTAGTCGCCAGTAAAGCAAATTTTCCGCCAAGGCTGTGCATTTCATCCATTAGAAGTTACTTGTAGGTTACTCGTCTACGAATAGCTTCTTCAGGTTGTTTCACCTTGTAATCTATCTATACCCAGCTGAATATGATATAAACCATTTTAAGTGAAATAGTTAAAAATACAATCAATCCACGAATGAAAACATGTTTAAAGCGTTAAGAATCAACTAATACGACTTATATTCCTATGACTTGTGACAAATTTATGAATTAATGTAATCTTGACTTAATACGACATTTTTTTTAAACATGATGTTGTACGATGAACTAGTTGCTTCCGAACCTACTAGATAAAGAGCGCATAATTTGAAGCCGAATATATTATATGGAGGAAGATTTGTGAAAAGGCTACTGAATGAAAAGGCGTTGTTGTTTCAAATTGGGATTAAGAGAAAAGTCATGTATAGAAAAGCAAAAACTTTCGGATATACGCATCCCCTTGTTGTCGCGTGTAGTCAAGAATTGGATGAGTTGATTAATAGATATCAAGAAAAAGTATCGTAATAAATGAAGTAATTACTCAGCTCAAATGCGGATTATCCCTAATTGTGTAGAAAAACGGTCAAAACTCCTTCGGCGGGTATTGGTCGTTTTTTTGTACGTAAAAATGAACCAAGTAATTCGTTGAGTTTTTATACATTAAAATGAATCGTTAATAATTAAAAAACAAAAAACACTATTTAGAAAATGTAAGCGCTTCAATGTTTAGAATACTTAAAATTCCATTGACTAACATTTGCAAACAGTGTATTGTTACGAATAATTATCGTCGTAAAGACAAGTCTATTAAAGAAGGCGATAATGAAAAAGGGGGAACAAAAATGAAAACAAATTGGTTAAAGTATGCAGTGGCATTATTTAGCGTTATTTTCATCCTTGCGGCATGTGGAGAAAACAAAGCAGAGAATGCATCCAAGCCATCAAATGATGAAAAAGAGCAAGGAACTAATGAAGAAACGAAGAAATATAAAATTGGTATGACTCAAATTGTCGAGCATCCATCTTTGAATGCTGCGGCAGACGGATTTAAAAAAGCATTGGCTGATGCAGGTCTTGACGTGGAATACGTTGAGCAAAATGCTCAGAATGATAATAGCTCTAATACAACGATAGCTAATAACTTAGTCAGTTCCGGCGTTGATTTAATTTTTGCGAACTCGACGCCTAGTGCACAAGCAGTCGCAGTAGCGACACAAGAAATTCCAATTGTATTTACATCGGTAACAGATGCTGTTAGTGCTGAACTAGTTGCTTCAATGGAAAGTCCAGGTGGCAATGTGACTGGGACAATTGATAATCATCCTGAAGCAATTCCATCAACGATGAAGTTCATGAAAGAAGAATTAGGCGTTAAAAATGTTGGAATGGTCTTTAACGCTGGAGAGCAAAACTCACGTTCACAAGTTGATGCGGTTAAAGAAATATTAAAAGATATGGATATGACTGTAAAGGAAGCGCCAGTTGCAACATCCGCGGATGTGAAGCAAGCTACTGAATCATTGATTGGTAAAGTAGATGCTTTCTACATTATTACAGATAATACGGTTGTGTCAGCACTTGAATCGGTGATAGATGTTGCGAATGCCAATAAGATTCCGTTGTTAGTCGGTGAGTTCGACTCCGTAAAACGCGGTGGTTTAGGCGCATATGGATTTGAATTTTACGATATAGGTTTTGAAGCAGGTCAAATGGCTGTTAAGATCTTAAAAGGCGAAAGTAAACCGGCTGACTTGCCCGTTCAAATTCCTCAGAACTTAAAATTTGTTATAAATAAAGCTACAGCTGATACACTTGGTCTTGATATCAAGGACGAATGGAAAGCTGAATTAAGCGAATAAATTAGGAGATGATTCTGTATGTTTAGTGCTATATTCGGCTCTGTGGAGCAAGGAATCATCTATGCAATCATGGCACTCGGTGTGTACATCACATTCCGGGTGCTAGATTTTCCCGATCTAACGGTTGACGGAAGTTTTGTAACAGGGGCAGCGGTTGCAGCCACGATGATTGTCTTTGGGTATCATCCGTTATTCGCAACTGGAGTCGCCATTGTTATTGGATTTATTGCCGGTTGTATTACGGGTCTTTTACATACGAAAGGAAAGATTAATCCATTACTTGCGGGTATCTTGATGATGATTGCCTTGTACTCTATCAATTTAAGGATTATGGGGATGACGTCGGATAGTTCTGTTGGACGTCCCAATATTCCTTTGTTAAATGCAGAGACGTTGTTTAGTAAATTCTATGTATTTTGGAGTACGCTTGGCATTGATGAGTCAATCAATCAATTCTTCAGCATGCTAGGCGTTACATACTTACCTTCTACATGGGGAACGTTATTTTTAATGATTATAGCTACATTGCTTATTAAAGTCGTTGTAGATTGGTTTTTACAAACAGAAATCGGGCTTGCAATACGGGCAACTGGTGATAATAAGAAAATGATTCGCAGCTTTTCAGCGAATACAGATACTCTTGTAATCCTAGGGTTAGGCCTATCTAATGGGCTTGTCGCTTTTTCTGGTGCATTGATTGCTCAGTACTCGAAGTTTTCCGATATCGGTATGGGAATCGGTATGATTATTATCGGACTAGCTTCTGTTATTATTGGTGAAGCAATCTTTGGTACAAAAACAATTATGCGAACAACACTTGCAGTGATTGCAGGTGCTATTATTTATAGAATCGTATTGGGTCTTGCACTTCGAGTAGAATTTCTCGATACAGGAGACATGAAGTTAATCACCGCCGTTATTGTTATAGCTGCACTTATTTTACCGCAATACATTGATAAAAGACGGGAAAATAAGAGGAAAGCGAAACGTCATGCCGAACGATTAACAACTTATGATCAAGTATTAAACAAGGGAGGGAATGCAATTGCTGAAACTCCAACAGATAAATAAAGTATTTAACGAAGCGACTCCCGATGAAAAAATCGCACTTGATCAAATCAACTTACATTTGAAAAAAGGAGATTTTGTAACTGTCATCGGCAGTAATGGTGCGGGGAAATCAACAATGATGAATATGATTTCAGGAGCACTTACGCCTGATTTCGGTGTCATTGAAATCGCGGGTAAAAATGTTGTGAAACTGCCTGAATATAAACGTTCGGTAATGATCGGCAGAGTATTCCAAGATCCAATGGCAGGAACCGCTCCTTCTATGACAATTGAAGAAAACCTAGCAATGGCGTACTCGCGCAATAAAACACGCGGATTACGTAAAGGTGTTCACAAGAAACGTCGTGAACTATTCCGGGAATCACTAGAAACACTTCATTTGAACCTAGAGGATCGATTGAATGCCAAGGTAGGTATGCTATCAGGTGGGGAGCGTCAAGCACTCTCTTTGTTAATGGCTACTTTTACACAACCGTCCATTTTGCTTCTTGATGAACATACAGCGGCCCTTGACCCATCAAGGGCGGAATTGATCACGAATCTAACGAAACAACTTGTAGAAAAGGATCAATTGACAACGCTGATGGTCACACATAATATGCAGCAAGCAATGGATTTAGGCAATAGGCTCATTATGATGGACAAAGGGCAAATCATTTTGGAAGTTGAAGCTGAGGAAAAGAAGCAGTTGACGATCGAAAAGTTAATGGCCGAATTCCAACGCATTCGCGGTGAAAAGTTAAACAGTGATGCCGCGTTGTTATCTGTGTGAAGTGAATAAGGATAAAACACCACAACTCGACATGGTTGTGGTGTTTTTTATGGAGTTGCGGGTAAATTCGACAAAACCATGTTAATCGGTCAAAATTCAGTATAAGAACTGGTATGATTAGAATAAACTCAAAGTGGAAAAGGTGTTTTATAATGAAGAAATTTATCATCATAGGCTCAGGAATTTTAGGAGCGTCGACAGCGTATCATTTAGCCAAATCTGGAGTTAAAGTGACAGTTATAGATCGTCAGGACGCGGGGCAGGCGACGGATGCGGCAGCGGGCATTATCTGTCCATGGCTATCCCAACGGAGAAATAAAGCTTGGTACGCCCTTGCGAAAGGCGGGGCGGCATATTATACGTCACTCATCCAACAGCTTGAAGAAGACGGGGAAACGGAAACGGGGTACCGACGCGTTGGTGCGGTCAGCTTGCACACGGATGCTGTCAAACTCGAGAAAATGAAAGAACGTGCGGTAAAAAGACGAGAAGATGCACCTGAAATTGGCGATATCCGTCAATTGAATGCAAGTGAAACATCGGCTTTATTTCCGCCGCTTTCTGGGGAATATGAATCTATTCAAATTAGTGGAGCGGCTCGTGTAAACGGGCGTGCTTTACGAAATGCGTTGGTCAGTGCCGCAAAAAAACATGGTGCAGTGTTCGTAAATGGGTCTGCAGCACTTATTGCTACTGACAAAGTTGTCACGGGAGTTCAAGTAGAAGATCAACAGTTTTTAGCGGATAAAGTCATAGTCACTGCCGGTGCATGGGCGGCAGAATTAGTTGAGCCGCTAGGCATTCATCTACAAGTGAGTGCTCAAAAAGCACAAATCGTCCATCTACAACTTGAAAAAACACAAACCACCGAATGGCCAGTCGTCATGCCACCAACTGACCAATACATTCTTGCATTTGATCATGGAAAAGTAGTCATTGGAGCAACGCATGAAGATGATAAACAGTTTGATATGCGCGTTACTGCTGGAGGCTTGCATGAGGTATTAGGTAAAGCTCTAACAGTCGCGCCAGGATTAGCAGACAGCGCTTTTACCGAGGTACGTGTAGGTTACCGTCCGTTTACCCCATGTTTCCTCCCGATTATTGGAGAAGTTCCAGGAGCAAAAGGGATTTTACTAGCGAATGGATTGGGTGCTTCAGGACTAACTGTCGGACCTTTCTTAGGAAAACAACTAGCAAAATTAGCAATGAATGAACCGGTTGAAATAGACCTTGAGTTGTATAAAGTTGTAAGTGCAATCAAAGCTGAGTAACAGTCGCCTGAATGTATTACCATAATTTACTTCATTCTCAAGCCGTTTTTCAGCTTGAGAATTTTTTTGGCATAAAATTTTAAAACGACTACATAAAAAAAGACAAACAGACCATGCTATCGTTACTGACAAATTTGAAGGAGGATTATCAATGACTAAGATGTTGCGTGTTTTGGCCACTTTGCTCGTCATTTTTTCTTTGATGGGTTGTGGAACGAAGAAAAATGAAGAAGTGAAGGACAATGCAGTGGGTACAGAAACAGAAACGGATGTAAACGATACTACCACCAATGATTCAACAAACGGTACTACAAATGACTCGGCAACGGATACCAATCCAAATAGTGAAGGTAATCAAGAGCTGACGGTCGCTGATGATGTTGCTGATAAAATAGTGGAAATGGAAGAAGTGGAAAGCGCCAATGTAATCGTAACTGACACAAATGCTTATGTGGCAGTCGTGCTAAAAGAAGGAGCAGATGGTTCAGAAGTGACTGAGAATAAGATTGCGGATGAGGTCAGGTCGACTGATGCTAACTTTAAAAATGTTTATGTATCGATGAATCCCGATTTTGTAAAACAAATGGACGAATATGGAACTAAAATTAGAGAAGACAAACCAGTGGAAGGATTCTTTGAAGAGTTTTCAGATGCGATGAAGCGAGTATTTCCTGATGCGCATTAAGCTATCCGTTTCAACTGTCTATTCAATAAAAGGCTCATCATTCTTCCAATGAATGATGAGTTTTTTTGATGAATAAACTATTTTCGGAATTACACTTCAGGTTCTCGCTAATGGACAGTTAAACCTGTTTATTTCTCGCATCGTACTTATAAAAAGGATTAACAAGCAAGAAAAAGGGGAATACGAATAAAATCGAGTATTTTTTGTGGTTTATATAAGGAGAGAACTATATGAAATCAAAAAGAGTTAGCGTAATTGTCATTAGCGCTTTATTCATACTGGGTGGATGTTCATCAAGCGCGGATCAAGTTGTAGAGACACCAGATATTACCGAAACGGATACACCCGAAAAACAAATAGAAAGCCCCGAAACTAATCCTGAGCAAACACATGAAGAAATCTTAGCGCAGGTAACATCTGCTATAGAAACTAATGTGAAATTGATGTTGCCAGAGGATATTTTTGTAGGGGAAGGTTATCTGACGGCGACTACTGCATCGAGCAAAAATAATTACGAAGTAAATTTTTATGTCACAAATGTACCGATTCCTGTAAATGATTCTACCTTACACGATGCACATCCTTATATGATTGTGAATGGGACAAGGTATGACTCAGCGGCTAGTGCTAAAGCGAAAATCAATTACCAGCCCATCAATGATAGCGCTCAAAAAGTTGATTTGGGAAATGGCATTACGGGATACCAAGATGCCGGTGCAGGGAGTATTTTCCTAACATGGCATGAGGGGCGCTGGTCATTTTCGATGCGTAATCGGAATAGCGAAGTAGGAAGTGCGAAAATGATCGATTTGGCAAAAGAGATTGTCGTAAAGTTAGAAAACCAATTATTACCAGCTCCACAACAGATCGGGGCTGGGATGTTTGATATGAATAGTGAGGGGGCAGCTGCGAATAGCTTTATGTGGCAGGAAGAGGAAGTCGTTTACGAGGTATATACGGTAGATCCTTTGTTACTTGTTAATACTGTAACAGACCAGATGAAGTAAGAATAGTGCTGAAGTCAAGACACCGCTCCAAGAGAAAAATGTAAACATTCTTCTCTTTAAATAAATACTCCTTTGCCTGTGCTAAACACAATTTGAAGTTGTGTTCAGTACAGGCATTTTTCGTATTGCGAATTATTTTCCAAATTAAAGAGGTATTCCCACAACTATTGTGAATAAAATAGAATAACAAACGATAATTACGGGAGGAATAATTATGTTAAAGCCTGTTGAAAAGATGCCGATGGGGTTCATTTTTATACCTGTGATGATGTTATCGTTCACAATACTAACTAATTTTAATTTGATTGGCTATCATTATAATTTAGATGAAAGTGCATCTTTCATAACGATTGAAGAAGGTTTTTTCAACAAAGAAAAATATAATATACAAATTAATGATGATAACACTATACAAATCTTACAAGAGGTAATGATTCCTGTTAATTCAGCAGAACGTATATGGCAATCCGATTTGATTATAATCTCGTTATTTATCGGATTATTTGCATACATATTTCAATCAGCTGCAAGACAAAGAAAAACCTTTAAATGGTTCGTACAATTATATGTAGGCATGTCTTTTTGTTATCCATTTATTTACAAAATATAATGGTGAGTAGGGTTTGGGGAAATCCATTTTCACGGGATCATTTCCGGTCCGCTTTCGGCGAAATATTCACGACACATTTATCGAGAGGCATGTGTGGCTAGAAGTGACTCCGTCACTTCTAGCCACACTATTTTCGGTAATCCTGTTGCGAATAGTTGCCTGTCGCGTTCCTACAATATTTAAGTGAATAATGCAGTTGCTTGGAAAGAAAAGAATAGAATAGATGACTTTCTATAGGGAGTGTAAGTGCCCGAAGATGCAATTCCGGGCACTCTAGTACGTTGTAAAATGCGTTCCTTGCTTACTTTTAGCAAAGAGTATGCATGTAATCATGTGATACCTTATAGAAAGTAACACTTCTTTACTAGTAAAAATGAGCAAACCCTAAAGAAAGTTTCAGCCGCCAAAATTGCATCTTTGGCGGCTTTTATCCAGGTAGATGCCCCTCTATTCTTTCGTCTCAAAAAGTTTTAGCACTTCGTATACTTATGCATTTGGAGCGCGATGGATGAAGGACCTCCATACGATTATCGGGAAAGAAATGTAGTGATGCGACAAAGTCGCATCACTACATTTCTAGACATCTCGATAATCGTATAGAAGTCTTTATATCCAAAGCAATCCAAAGTCAACTTTACACGTAGCGCCTAGTAGTTAATCATGTTATTCACTGGTTACTTTGGTTAATCAACAGACGTGATATGTAGTATGTCTTATCTTCTTTATAACATGGAATATTAGTGTCCATAGCGAGATACTAGAGAACATAGGGGAGTTCAATAAACGAGGTTTATACATCCCGAACAAAGCCGTTGAGATTTGTTTATTAATGAAAAAATGAAACCAATTTGAGTAAGTAACGTATAGTAAGTTAAATCAAAAAATGGGAGGAATACATATGAATGGACAAGATGAATGGGAAACCAATCTGGACAAAGAAATGATAGCGCTGAAAGCCAAAATAGATCATTTGGAGAATGAAATCAAGGAAATGGAATTTCTTGTGCCAAAACCATTTATCACCTCGGAACAAATCGGGCAGATTGGCAAATTTCTATTAGGAGCAATCGTTCTAATCGGAATTTTTTGGCGATGAATGAACCAACTAGGCTAGCTGTAGCAGAATTTTCGTTTTTAATAAGTGAAAAATTGAACGTATGTTCTTTTGTGCTATAGTAAGAATGGAAAGAGAATTCGCAGAGGTTAATCAAAGGAGTCAATCTATATGAAATTAGTATCATGGAACGTCAACGGATTAAGGGCATGTGTTAGTAAAGGTTTCTTAGAATACTTTGAAACGGTGGATGCAGACATCTTCTGTGTACAGGAGATAAAACTGCAAGAAGGTCAAATTGATTTACAGTTGGATGGTTATCATCAATATTGGAATTACGCACTAAAAAAGGGCTATTCAGGTACGGCTGTATTCACGAAAGAAAAACCATTGACTGTGAAATACGGTGTAGGCGATTTAGATGCTCAAGAAGAGGGACGGATTCTTACGCTTGAGTTCGCGCAGTTTTATTTAGTAAACGTCTATACGCCAAACTCGCAGCGGGATTTGGCACGATTGCCATTTCGCTTGGAATGGGAAAACGACATGCGTGACTACTTAAAGAAACTGAATGATATGAAACCAGTCATTCTATGTGGTGATTTGAATGTCGCACATCAGGAAATAGATGTACGAAATGTGAAATCGAACATCGGTAATTCGGGCTTCACCAGTGAGGAACGCGGAAAGATGACGGAGCTATTAGGGGAAGGATTCATCGATACGTATCGGTATTTCAATCCAAATCTAGAAGGAGCATATACTTGGTGGTCGTACATGAGTAAAGTTAGGGAGCGGAATATTGGATGGCGGATTGATTATTTCATAGCCTCCAAACAATTGGAATCTCTATTGAAAGATGCTACCATCCATCCACATATACTGGGCAGCGACCATTGTCCGATTGTTTTAGAAATTGATTTATAAATAAAGATGTTAGGGGAAATAACTTATAGGGACTACCGACCAAAAATAACGACGTTGCTTATCTTTGCTTATGATTGAAGGAAATGCACAAAATGCCATGAATTTTTACACAGCTATTTTGATGAATCGGAAATTCTAAATGTAGTCCATCAAGAAAACGACATGATCATGCACGCCACAATCACAATAAAAGGACAGGCGTTCATGTGCATCGACAGTTCTATCAACCAAGAATTCACATTCACTCCTTCCACTTCATTGTTTGTGGCATGTGACACGGCAGCGGAAATTGGTCGGCTTTTTGAACAGCTATCACAGGATGGACGAGTCCTGATGCTGCTTTCTGAAACGCCGGTCAGTGACAAGTTTGGTTGGGTAGGGGATAAATTCGGCGTCACCTGTCAATTGAACTAACCAAAAAAGTGATGGAAGTCAATCCGGAAAACGAAAAGGAGCTTGCTTAAGTAGATCATCTACTTAAGCAGGCTCCTTTTTAAAGGAATAAGAAAATATCTGTTTTTCAATTTGGAGCAGTGTCTAGACTCCAGGCGCCTTACGGTTTTCTTAATTATTAAAATCGTTTCCGGTCGATTAAAGAATCATTATTTAATTCATTCCGCTCAAATGGATTTGTATCCAATGAATGTATGGCCGTCCCATCACGTTCATCTAGTACTGCATCGGTCCGGTCGATATCCGCTTCTTCACGGCGCACGGTTTCGTTAACCGTTTCTGTATCATGAACTTCACGTTTGCCAACGACGATTTCTTCACTAACGACAGGACGTTTTGTCACTTCAACTCGCTCTTCCATAACAGGTATATGAATATTTTCACCATCATCAAACACTTCTCCGGCAGCAGTCTCTTCAGTTACTGCGCGTCGTTCAATGTACACTTCTTCACGTGTGACGGGCACTTCTACCGTTTGTGTCTCTTCGACAATGTGCTTACTGACGTTCACTTCACCCGCCTGATAGCGTTCTTTGTCGACATTGAGCTTCTCTTCGTGCAATCTTAGATGTTCTTCCTGTTCTTCCTGTTCTGCATCTGTTCCTAACCCTAACCCTTGGCTGTTCATTGCTAGATTGGGATTATCATAATCATCAACAACAAGATTTGAGCCGATATTAGGATCTGTATAACCTGCTTGATATTCCGTTCCTTGATTTCCATAGAGATTACCGTATTCCTGGTCCACGTATAGAAGAATTCCGCCAGCTTTGACTTCATTGAAATAACGGTTGGATTCTTCGTCGGTGAATCCCATGTTAGTGAATGCACCTTTGACGGGTTCATCTCCGCTCAGGAAAGCGATGAACTTGTCCATCCAGTTACCTTCAGGCGATCGGAGATCCACATCAGTTTCTCCTCGGATAATCGATAATGTATCTGCATCATTCGTCACAATATAAATATCGTTTTCAGTATAACCTTGCGCTTTTAACTCATCAATCTTATTCAAGACTTGGGTTTCATTATGGAATGTACCTACAAACTTTTTGTCAGCCATTTCAAATTGCCTCCTAAGATTTTTATAGTGTTAGTGCTAGTCTTTAAAATACCCAGCTTTCAAATAATAAAACCTATCCGCAATTTGCTGCTGAAGCATATTGAATTCACGTTAACGATTACCTGTTGAACCCATTTGATTAGTAGCAACTGATGCAAAAATGAAAAGAATGAAAGAGAACTTTATCAATTTGCCTCGTAGAAACGGCAAGAAATCTAGGGGAGTTGTCTGTATTTGATTTATAGTTGGGTTAGTATTAACTGCTATTTTGATAGAGAGGTTCTTTTGATAGCCCAGTAGAATAAAGAGGAGAAGGTCAAAACGGATGTTGTAGCCGAGTAAAAAAATGATAACTTGAAAAAGGCTGTAAACCAATATTGGTTTACAGCACTTTTTTGGTAGTAGAAGATTTCTAAGCACCTACTCTGGAGTAACGAAGGTGTTTTTCCCTGCTTTCAAGCCTGATAGGAGGACAATTAAAGATGCAATGATAATAATCAGCATCGGCACTGTCCAACCTGATGTGAAATCGTGTAATAATCCGAAGAGTACTGGTCCAACCGCCGCAAGTAAATAGCCGAAGGACTGTGCCATACCTGATAGATCTGCAGCTTCATGTGGTGTCCGTGTGCGTAATGAGAAGAACATCATTGAAAGTCCAAATGCTGCGCCACCTGCAATTCCAATCAAAATCATAAAGAGTGGAACAAGTGCAGTTGTGCCTGCCATGATACCGCCATAGCCCAAGAGGTATAATAGTGCGACACCCGCTACAATCCAGCGCTGATCTTTTACTTTTCCTGCTAGAATCGGAACGATGAATGTCATTGGTAATTGCGCAAATTGCAAGAGGGAAACCATCCATCCAGCACTATCTGGACTTATTCCTTGCGTTTTTAACACCTCAGGCATCCATGCGGAAGTTGTATAAAATATCAAAGATTGGAACCCCATAAAGAAGGTAACACTCCAAGCCAATGGAGAATGCCATAAAGAGGGTGATTTGGCCTTTTCCAAATGAACATCCAAGGAGTTTGGTGATTTCTTGTTTTTAAGTTGCGGGAGCCAGACGAGTAGAGCGATAAATGCTAGCAACGCCCAAACTCCTAATGCGCCTCTCCATCCAAACTGTGTATTATGAGAAAGTGGTGCACTGACGCCAACCGCGATGGCTGCGGATAAATTCATAGAGACCGAATAAATACCGGTAATGAGACCCATATGCAGTGGAAAGTTGAGTTTTATTAGACCTGGTAATAAGACATTTCCAAATGCAATGGCAAGTCCTATTAGGAAAGTGCCAATGAGCAAATTAGGTGTTGTGCCTAGAGAACGAGTAATAATACCTGCTGTCAATAATATGAGTGATACGAATAATGTCAGTTCCATTCCGAAGCGACGTGCAATTTTCGGAGCGAACGGTGAAATAAGTGCAAAAGCGAGCAGAGGAATGGTCGTTAGGAATCCCGCTAATACATTTGAAATGGCCAAACTGTCTCTAATGGAAGAGATTAATGGTCCGACAGATGTTAAAGGCGACCGAAGTGTGGACGCGATGAAAATGATTCCGATAAGAAGAAACCATGTATTTCGTGTGAATTTTAATTTTTTATTTGTATTCATGGAATGTGGATTGGTCAAGATAATGCCCCCAAAGTCTACTTATTTCATCTACAATAACACATTCACCGCACATAGTACGTTCATTGAATTGAATGAATCATTATTTAACTTTTGAGTTTGTTGAAATCTGAAATTCCCGTGCTATACTAATAACATTCTAATAGCATTCGCTCATATAATAGCGGGAATATGGCCCGCAAGTATCTACCGATTTACCGTAAATAAATCGACTATGAGAAGCAACGAATTGAAAAAGTCGTACTCATTTAATTGGGTATGTCTCTTTCTTTTCCATTCAGCAAATAAGCCTGAATGACATTGCTCCTCTCATGGTTTGATTGGATGCATGGTCATAGGGCTTATTTTTGTGGCTCTTGATTGTGAAAACAAGAAGGAGGAAAAATAAAATGAAATTGTTAAAAGATAAAATTGTAAAAGACGGTAAAGTATTATCGAATCAGGTGCTAAAAGTAGATTCATTTTTGAATCATCAAATCGATCCACCTCTTATGCAGGCGGTTGGGGAAGAATTTGCAACACGATTTAAAGATGCGGGAATAACTAAAATTCTAACGATTGAATCGTCGGGTATTGCTCCATCAATGATGGCGGGCTTGATACTAGGGGTACCGGTAATTTTTGCACGTAAAAGGAAATCACTAACGTTAGTGGACCATTTGTATACGGCGAGTGTCCATTCATTCACAAAAAAAGAAACAAATGATATTTCCGTTTCAAAAGATTTCATTACAGCACAAGATACAGTCTTACTCATCGATGACTTCCTTGCAAACGGACAAGCTGTACTTGGGTTGCTAGATATCATTGAGCAAGCTGGAGCAAAGTTGGCAGGCGTTGGTATTGTTATCGAAAAAGGTTTCCAACCTGGTGGGGCGCTCATCCGTGAACGCGGCATCCGTGTAGAGTCACTTGCGAATATTGCTTCACTCGAAAATGGGCAAGTGACATTTATTGAGGAGGAAACTTCCAAGTGAGCAATCCACTTAAGTCAACTGCTTTAGGGCTCCAACATGTTTTGGCGATGTATGCGGGGGCGGTCCTCGTACCATTAATCGTCGGTAATGCACTGGGCCTAACTTCTACACAACTGACTTATCTTGTTTCCATCGACATTTTAATGTGTGGGATTGCAACGATTTTACAAATTATGAATAACCGTTTCTTCGGAATCGGATTGCCCGTTGTATTAGGATGTTCGTTTACAGCGGTAGCCCCGATGATTGCGATTGGCACCGAGTCTGGAATTCCCGCTATTTATGGGGCAATTATCGTATCGGGACTTTTCGTCATTGTTATTAGCCGTTTCTTCGGTATGCTTGTACGATTTTTCCCTCCAGTTGTAACAGGTTCTGTCGTTACGATTATCGGTATTACGTTGATACCCGTAGCTATTAACAATATGGGTGGGGGACAAGGTGCAAGTGATTTCGGTTCATTGTCAAATATAGCATTGTCTTTCGGAACGTTGCTTTTTATCCTCCTAGTCTTCAAGTTTTCCACTGGTTTTATGCGGGCTATTTCCATCTTACTCGGCTTGGTTGTCGGGACTGTTGTTGCTACGTTTATGGGGAAAGTTGACTTCTCGGCCGTTCGGGATGCAGCCTATTTCCATATGGTTGAGCCTTTCTACTTCGGTATGCCGACTTTCGAATGGCCTGCTATCGCGACAATGATACTTGTTGCAATGGTATCCCTTGTTGAATCAACAGGCGTTTACTTTGCGCTAGGTGATATTTGTGAGCGTGATATAAAGAAAAAAGATCTTGAAAAAGGGTATCGTGCGGAAGGTATTGCCGTTTTACTAGGCGGTATTTTCAATGCATTTCCGTATACGACGTTTTCACAAAATGTCGGTTTAATTCAAATGTCGGGTGTCAGATCACGAAAAATCATTTTAATCGCGGGTATTATGTTGATTACGCTCGGTTTTGTTCCAAAAATCGCAGCTTTCACAACAATCATTCCAAATGCAGTTTTAGGCGGCGCGATGATCGCAATGTTCGGAATGGTCGTTTCCCAAGGAATTAAAATGTTGAGCAAAATCATTAGTGATTCTCAAGAGAATTCTATGATCATTGCTTGCGCAATCGGAATTGGCCTTGGCGTGACTGTCGTACCTGAACTTTTCGCACAATTCCCTAAAGGTCTTAAAATTTTGACTAGTAACGGTATTGTCGCGGGAAGTGTCACTGCGATTGTGTTGAATATACTCTTTAATATGTTGCCTTCACGTAAGAAGAAATTTAAAACTGAATAAAATAGTCCACATGTTTTGATATGGACTATGAAGTATGTCGCTCCTTAATCATTTAGATTAAGGAGCGACATTTTTTGTGTGAAAAATAATGCATCTGAGAGAAGTTAATAAGAAAAACAAACAACTACATTTATTTCTTGAAAAGCGGAAGTTAATCAGCGACACCATCTTGCTATCCATAAACTTATGGTACAATCAGTTGTAATTGTTGATGGATTAATGAGAATATTTAGATGTTGGTACTTTTTACGACTTCAGATTTTTTAATGAGAAAATAATAATTTTGTGTGGCATAAATTAACTATTAAAGAACGATAAGGAGCATGATTAAATGACAAACTTAATAGATTTAACTAAAAAAGCAGGTATTGTATTAGAGAAGAAGAAACTAACTGGTGTTGAAGCAGAAATCATATTAGCAATCGATCAATCGGGCTCAATGAGTTCACTATATAAGAATGGGACTGTACAGCAGATTGTAGAGCGTTTACTAGCCATTGGTATGAACATGGATGCTAATAAAGAAATTGATGTATTTCAGTTCAATAACGGTGCAAATTTTGTTGGTACAGCAACAGAAGCGAACCATGCAACATTTGTAAAGGACACTAAAATGACTGTAAGTGGTGGAACGAAATATGCTCCAGTTATGGAATTGATAGTGAGTAAATATGGAACTGCACTGAGTGGGAATCAAGAACCTGCTAAGAAAAGTTTGTTTGGTGGTTTATTCAGTAAGAAAGCAAAAGAAATTCCTATTAAGCCTGAACATCCTACTTTTGTACTCTTTATAACGGATGGGAATAACTCTGATAAAAGTGAGGCAACACGGATTGTGCGTGAAAGCGCAAATCAACCTATTTTCTGGCAGTTTGTTGGGATTGGTAAAGAAAAATTTGCTTTCTTGCAAAAGTTAGACGACCTTAAAGACAGGTATGTAGACAATGCAGATTTCTTTAAAATCAGTAATATTGCAAAGGTTTCCGATGAAGAGCTGTATGATAAGTTGCTTACAGAGTTTCCAGACTGGTTACTTCAAGTGAAAGCCAAGGGGATGCTAAGCTGATAAATTACATCTTTTTTGCGAAGATTAGCTTCTGGGAAGTGGAGTTAGGCAATCGGATCGAAGGTTTGCGTATCGTGACTCGAGGTAGCCACAAAAAACGCCTGTAAGTTAGTGACATAACTATTTTGTTTTCCAACTCTCAATTTTAACATATAATTTTTGCGAGATGAAAAGTATCTTCACTAGACAGTGTAAGCAACAACATGCGACGATAACTAGATAGCATTAAGTAAAGGGGGAATTCCATGTATAAACTAATTGCGATTGACCTTGATGGGACATTACTTACGGATGAATTACTGATTACGCCAAGAACAATCCAGGCTATTCAAAAAGCGGTGGAATTAGGAACAGTTGTCACGATTGCGACAGGGCGTATGTTTCCATCTGCGAAATTATTTGCACAGCAACTTGGCATCAATGTACCAGTTATTACGTATCAGGGTGCAATCATTAAAAGCATTGATGACGATGAAGTGATGTATGAACGACTTATTCCTCCTAACATGGCACAAAAACTAGTTGAGATTGCTCGTGATAAAAAAATACATTTGCAAGTTTATCAAGATGATATTCTTTATGCTGCATCAGAAAATGACAAGATTATTGAGTACTCCAAAAAGTCGAAGGTCCCGTATAAAATAGAACCGGATCTTGGCAAACTTGCGAAACTAGGATTTACGAAAGCACTCTTTATCGAAGAGCCTGCCTACCTTGCAACCTTACAGGATGAATTGCGGGCATTGTTTGGAGGGAATGCACATATCGCCAAGTCTTTAGTAAACTATCTTGAAGTGACGCATCCGGAAGCTAACAAAGGAAGTGCTTTATTGCACCTAGCGAGTAATCTTGGTATCGATCGTACAGAAATTATCGCTATAGGCGACAATCACAATGATATTGAACTGATTAAGACGGCTGGTTTAGGTATCGCGATGGGTAACGGGGTCCAGGAATTGAAAGACCTTGCGGATTATATCTCACTGACGAACAATGAAGAAGGAGTGCTCCATGCAATCGAAAAATTTGTTTTAAAGCCTTTGGGAGCAATGATAGAATGATGGTGAGGTAACTTCCTTTGGTGTTGAAAATAGTTGAATAGGGCTACTTAATGAAAAAACGCCTACGATAGATGCACTTTTAATAAGTGTGTCAATTACGTAGGTGTTTTATATTGTCTCAGTAATTTAGGTAAGGGCATAGTTTTTCCATTTAATTAAGCCTCTTGATTATTTGGATTTAAAAATAATATCCCTTGAAAAATGGGGATTATCAAATTCCGAAAAAAATGGCCACGACTGTGAAGTTTTACCTAGAAGTTTCTTCAAATTCAATAGTAACTACTTTTTCAGTTTCGGTAGTATACTCAATTCTTACAAAAACGCCGAATTCGTGGTCACCATCTTTTAACCATAGCTTAAACTTTTCAATTGTTGAATCCTTTCTAGATTCGCTTCCTTCATGAAGGTAGTCAATAATAGTTGCATTGGGATATTTTGATTGTGTTTCTTTTATAGCGAGTTTACCCCACTTAGCGTAAGCTGGAATTTCTGGTGGTGTATGAGCAATGGTTGGGATATATGTTGGTGCTGAATTAACTGCAATAATAATTCCAAGTGCAATAAATATTTTTCTCATAATTGATGACATCTCCTTTTTTATAGGATGGGTAATTTTTTGAAAGTCATTCTAAGACCAACTGCTTACCATCGTTTAATCCATTTTTTTAATTACAGTTGTTTCTTTTCTTCGTAAAAATAGACATTGGTAACAGGATATAGAAGATGATTGTACTAAGACTTTCTTATAGGTCAGCTGTATTGACTTAAAGGGTAGTCTTTTTGTTGTCTTAAAATGTGAGCGTATTCAAAAAACGACGAGTAATTTCGGATAAATGTGGAATACTAACTGCTGAATCATTTGGAAAACATAGTTTTTCCTATTTTCCGCACAATTTATTTACTTATGTCATTTCGTTTGCTAAACTCATTTAGTTGTATGACGTCAGACAACGAAAATGAGCTTTCCATAGTGCGAATTGGCGTATTAGTAACAAAATTATAAATGGAAAACTTCCATATGAAGAGGTGTACTAGTTGAATTTATTGTGGGGGCTTTTAGGGATAGTTGTGGTATTAGGAATTGCATTTCTTTTATCTAATGGAAAGAAATCGATTAATTACCGGACTATCGTTGTTGGTTTAATCATCCAAGTGACATTTGCATTCGTCGTCTTGAAATGGGAGGCGGGGAGATCTGGTTTAATATGGTTTTCCGGACTCGTGCAAAATGTCATTGACTACGCTGGTGAAGGAGTTGCATTTCTTTTTGGTCCAGCAGCGGATGTTAATGAATTCGGTTTCGTCTTTGCATTCCAAGTATTGACGATCATTATTTTCTTTTCTTCCTTGATTTCCGTATTATATTATCTTGGAATTATGCAGTTGGTTATCAAGCTAATCGGAGGCGCATTATCGAAACTGCTTGGCACGAGTAAAGCAGAATCGGTGTCTGCGGCAGCGAATATATTTGTCGGACAGACGGAAGCTCCGCTTGTCATCAGACCGTTTTTAGCAAATATGACGAAGTCTGAGCTATTTGCAGTCATGACTGGAGGACTTGCGTCGGTTGCTGGTTCTGTTCTCGCTGGTTATGCGCTTTTGGGCGTTCCACTTGAGTATTTAATTGCTGCAAGCTTCATGGCGGCACCTGCAGGTCTAGTGATGGCAAAAATAATGATACCCGAAACTGAGAAGTCAGAAGTCGCTGAATTTGAAATGGGTAAGGACCAGGAATCAGTGAACGTTATTGATGCAGCCGCACGTGGGGCAGGAGATGGATTAAAACTTGCTCTCAACGTCGGTGCCATGCTATTGGCTTTCATTGCACTTATCGCTATGATGAATGGCATGTTAGGTGGAGTCGGTAAAGTGTTTGGCTATGCATCGTTGACTGTTGAGGGGATTTTGGGCGTTCTATTTGCACCGCTCGCATTTGCCATCGGTGTTCCTTGGTCAGAGGCTGTAATAGCGGGTGGTTTCATTGGCCAAAAACTTGTATTGAATGAGTTTGTCGCGTATGCGTCATTCGCCCCGGAAATCGCTTCTCTTAGCCCTAAAACGGTTATTGTCGTTAGCTTTGCCCTTTGCGGCTTTGCAAACTTAAGCTCTCTAGCTATTCTTCTGGGAGGCTTAGGTGCTCTTGCGCCAAGTCGACGTCCTGACATTGCGAGACTGGGTATCCGTGCGGTGGCAGCTGGGATGTTAGCCTCGTTATTGAGTGCCGCTATTGCAGGGATGTTCATTTAAAAATGAAATTTTGAATTCCAAAAAGGACTGGACGGCTACGATGCCATCCAGTCCTTTTTGGTTTAAGTGCTACAGCAGATTATCTAATTAACCGTCGCTGCCATCTTCGATATGGTCGTCATCTTTCTTATCATCAACGACGCCATCGTCATCAACCTCAACATCTTTATCTGTTTCATCATCAGTATCTAAATCTACATCCGTATTTGTTCCATCCTCAGGATTGACATCTTCTACAGGTTCGTTAACATCCACGTCAACATCGTCGTCATCCCCATCGCCACATGCAGCAAGCATTCCGACTGAGAGCAATGTTGCCGCTCCTAGCTTTAACCATTTCTTTTCGCCTTTAAGTTTTAAATCCATTTAAATCTCCTCCAAGAGTATGTCTAAGATGAATGGTGCATGTTCTTGTAATACCCACATTTTATCGTGTGAATCATTTAGATTTTTCAGATAGGTGAAAGAAGCATAGTAATTAGAGTCCTGTTTCCTAACTAGTAACTTCATGGTCTTGCTGGAATTCGTATGGTTACAGTCGTGCCTACTCCGAGCGAGCTATCAATCTCAATGCCATATTGATCACCAAAATAGTACCGAATTTGATCATGGACATTTTTAAGCCCGATATGTTCTTCGGTTAATGTACTGGAGGATTGTGCAAGGCGATTTTTCAAGTATTGTAGTTGTTCTTCATCAATACCGACCCCATTGTCACTCACCGTTATTAGCATATCCTGGCCGGAAAAAATAGATGAAACTTCAAGTATTCCAGCTCCATATTTACGCTCTAACCCATGGACAATACCATTTTCGACAAGGGGCTGAAGGGAGAAATGCAAAAGTCGTATAGATTCACTAGTTGGAGCTAAGTTTTCGACGTACTGAATTTTATCTCCGAATCGCATTTGTTGTACTTGGATATACAGGCGAATGTGGGTCAATTCTTCTTCCAATGTGATTGTTTCTTTCCCACTTTGGATATTAATTCGAAATAACTGTCCGAGTACCCCAATCATTTCAGCAATATCCCGTTGTTTGTTTAACACCGCTTTCATTTGAATCGATTCAAGTGCGTTAGCTAAAAAGTGCGGATTGATTTGACTTTTAAGCGCGCGGTAATGTGCTAGCTTTTGTTGAGCTTTTAACACAGAGGACCGTTCAATGTAATCTTGTATGTCCGTGACCATTTTGCTAATTCCCTGATAAAGTCCGCCAAATTCATCCTGACGTTTGCTAGTCAAGTTAACATCGAATTTTCCGCGACCGATTATTTTCACTTGCCTACTTAAAAAGATAATTGGTTCAGTTACACGTATGTATAAGATCACCATAAATAACATAGCCATACCAATCGAAAAGAAAGCTAACCCTAAAATAACTTTGCGAAGCATTTCCGCATGCTTAGTCATTTCCTGTTCTTCTATATATTGAATAACTGTCCAGTCTGAGTAGGGAGAAGTGACAAAATTGAAAAATGAATTAACCCCGTCTACCGGTGCGTAAAAATTCCCGGATTCCTTATTTGAATCGGAAAGGAAAGGCTGGATAGCGGGTTTAAATGTCATATTGGAGTCGATTTGATCTAGGTCAGAAGCGTAAATAACACTGCCAAGAGGATCCAAAATAACGAAATTCCGATTATGATTTTCTGATAAATTTAGAATGTTACGTAATGAATCTAAACGGATATCAATAAGCAAAACACCTAACGGTTGTCTGCTTCCATTTTTATTAATTACCCTTGCGATTGATATCACTGATTCATTGGAATTTACCCTATTAAATGGTTGGTGAGTACCAAATAAGACGATTCTACCTTTTTGCTCAATGGTTTGTTTATACCATTCTTCGTTTGTTAAGTTACTCACATCGTATACGGATTTTTTTAGTGTCGAATAAAATACATGGTCACCTATATAAATTTGGACGCTATCGACATTCTCAATTGTTATTTCAATTGTACTGATAAAATGTTCAATCGCATTTTCGTATTCTAAAATTTGAACATAGTCTCGTTCTGAGTCATCTCCTTGCCAATTTTCAAGCGCATTTTGTAGTTTACTGTCCATCTGTGCAGTAAGCGCCCCCATCTCGATGCTCTGCAAATATTGATCGAAATTAAAAGATAGATTATTAAGAATGAGATTCGAACTATTTTGATACTCTTTTTTAGCTGATTGAATTGAAAACATGTAAATCATTACGGATAAAATCAGCAGCGGGATGGTAATCGTCAAAATCATAAGGACAAAAATTTGATGATTCACATGTTTAAATTGGAAAAATGGTAAGAAGCGCTTCAAATGGTTCATAATATCATTGCCTTAACTGTTTTCTATATTCTGTTGGTGTCATTTGGGTAATACTTTTAAATACTTTTACGAAATGTTTATAACTTTTATACCCACATAAACTTGCCACGTCGGCGATGGAATGTTGCGACACCTTCAGGCATTGTAGCGCATAATTAATTCTTATTTCGCTTACAAAAGTCATGTAGTTTTTATTTAATTTTGTTTTGAATAGCCGACTTAAATAAGAAGGATGATAAAAGAAATGTTCGGCAACCATATTGAGTGTTAATTCTTGATCCAAATGCAGTTTGATATAGGACTCTATTTTTTCGAAAAGTTGAAGGCCTTCTTCAGGCGCAATTCCAACCCCTTGATTTGTACCTCGATCTGTCAGCCGTTCGAAAGATTGTGGCATAAGTTGCTTTAGGCGTATTTTTTCTAAGCAATTTACAATAACTGAAAAACTTTTTTCGTATTGCAATGGTTTTAGTAAATAATCATATACACCGCCATAATGAATGGCTTTTTGCGCGTACTCGAATTCATTGTGGCCAGTCAAGATAATAAAAAGGGTATCGGGCAGTTTTGATCGGAGCTGTCCAATCATTTCAAGTCCATCCATTACAGGCATACGAATGTCTGTAATCACCAAGTGGGGGAGCTCGATTAAAGCTCTATCCACTCCGTCTTTCCCGTTTTCCGCCTCAATAATTGTATGGACCCCTAACTCTTTCCAATCGAAGTACTGTTTTAATCCAGAACGTATGAGAGGTTCATCCTCAACAATCATCAATTTATACATCGTATTCCCCCAAAAATCATTTGATAGTAGTTGTTGTTTTTTAGGAATGTGTTAAAAGACCTCTAAATTTCTATTACTTACTTAAACAGCCATTTTGTGAATCTATTTTAAGTGTACACGATAAAAAAAGTTTCCCCAACAAGAAATTGGTAGAAGATTCAAACATGTTGTGGAGGTTAATCTTTAATGGCGGCGTATTGAAGTTGGAATTATTAAATAATTTAAAGGGGTTTGGAGCATTTATGTCAGAATAGGGCTATGAATGTAAAGTTCATGGGATTGTCATGTCTGGTTATTGACTTTATGCTTAAAACAGGAAATGAAAGCGCTTCACCACTATTTCCGGAAATACAAGGAGGGGGAGATATTATGCGAGGTTCGAAAAAGGGTTCTGTCTTGTTAGTTGTAATGGCTCTTGTATTATCACTATTTTTGACCGCTTGTAGTCAAGACACAGCAAAGGAAAGCGAAGGTGGCAAAGACACAGACAAAAATCCAAGTAACGAAAAACAGGTGGAAATAACGTGGTGGAATTTCCCGAACTTCCAAGCCTTAGATGGAGAAGTGGGTAAGTATGAGAAAGAAATTATTGCCGCTTTCAATGAAAAAAATCCAGACATTAAAGTGAAGTTAGAGATGCTTACTTTTGAAGGTGGACCTGAAAAGCTGAATGTAGCAATCGCTACGAACACAGCACCAGATATGATCTACGACGCTCCAGGGCGGATCATTGATTGGGGTAAGAAAGGGTTACTTGCACCACTAAATGACATGATGCCAGATGATGTGAAAAATGATATATCTCCAGCGTTAATGAAACAATCGATGGTTGGAGATCAGGTTTATATGTATCCATTCAATACAGGGCCATTCATGATGGCTGTCAACAAGACTTTATTTGAGGACATTGGCGAACTTGATTTGCTACCATTAGATCGACCAGATCGGACATGGACTGTAGCGGAGTATGAGAAAGCGTTACATGCAGTTAAAGAAAAGGCTCCGGGTATCATTCCATCTGGTTTCTATGCAAAAAGCGTTGCGGGAGACCAAGGGACACGAGGATATATTACTAATCTAGGAACTAGTCGGTTTTTGAATGAAGATTATAGCGCTGTTGCGATTAACTCAGAAAGCGGGATTAAAGGGCTTGAATGGGTTGTTCAAGCTTCAAGAGATGGACTGGTGGCACCGGGCGCTGCTTCATTAGATGCTGGGGATCATAATGATTTATTCTTGCAAGGTAAAATGGCATTTGCTATTAACTATTCTGCTGTACTTAAATCACTTTTTGCTCCAAATAAAACAGAGGACTTTGAGGATGTTTTACTTCCTTATCCAACACCGGATGGATCCGATCCGAAGCTTGAACCATTTCTTGGTGGTCTAGCAGTCTTTAATAATGATGACGATAAAAAAGCTGAAGCAGCAAAAAAATTAGTTGACTTCATCGTGAACGATCCTGAATGGGGCGAGAAAAACTTGATTCAAACAGGAGGTTTGTCAGCGCGGAACTCAGTTACAGGCCTATATGAAGGGTCTGAGTATGAGTATTCAGAGCTGGCACGTAAATTCATAACAGATCCACCAACGATTGCAGACGGCTATGCAGAAGTGCGTACTTTCTGGTTCCCAGCACTGCAAGAAGCAATCCTTGAAACGAAATCAGCTAAAGAAGCATTAGATGAATTTGCGGAGAAGTCCAATGCCGCGATTGAGAAAGCGAAAGCAGCGAATAAATAAAGTGAAGAGGAGCAGCATTATTTATTCGCTGCTCCTTTCCATAAAGAATTAGATTGGGGTGAAACAATTGTTAGCTACCATTCGTAAACCAAACAAAAACAAATTACGTGATTGGATGATGAGTTATTTGTTTTTATTACCTGCGTTAACATTTTTCCTCATTTTCGTTGTGTATCCCATGCTGCGAGGAATATACATGAGTTTTTTCGATTACAACATTACGAGTTTTGAATTTATTGGATGGGATAATTATGTAACTCTTTATCATGATAAAACGTTCCATAAATCTATGATTAATACAATTGTACTTGTTGCAGTTGCTGTTCCTATCGTTATTGGTTTTTCTATTTTTGTAGCGATGTCCATCTATAAGAAAAGTGAATTTATAAGATCATTTTGTAGGGGGATATTCTATCTACCTGCTGTAACCTCAGTGGTGAGTGTTACTGTCGTATGGGGTTGGATCTATCATCCTAACTTTGGAATTCTTAATTATATTACTAGTTTTTTTGGAATAGAGCCGGTCTCCTGGCTGGGAGATCCTAAAACAGCTTTGATGGCGATTACAGTTATATTAATCACGACTTCCGTTGGACAGCCAATTATTCTGTACGTTGCTTCACTCGGTAACATTCCGACTACGTATATTGAAGCAGCCCAGATTGATCGAGCTACACCGTGGCAAATTTTCCGGAAAATTATATGGCCATTACTGATGCCGACAAGTTTATATGTGATTGTCATTACGACAATTAATTCGTTTCAGTGTTTCGCTCTCATCCAATTGCTAACCTCTGGAGGTCCAATTTATAGTACATCGACCGTGATGTATGGCGTATATCAACAAGCATTCCTACTTGGTAATTTTGGCTTAGCTTCTGCAATGGGGGTCATTTTAGCTTTAGTCATTGGAGTGATTTCTATCATTCAATTTAAATACTTAGGCAATGATGTTGAGTATTAGGGGGAGGGAAACGTCGTGAAAGCACAATCCCAGTTAAACATGAAGAAAAAGTTTAATCGATCTAGTAATAAAAAAAGGTTTCGTGAATTAAGCGCATTCAAAATAATAGCTACACTATTACTGATTCTCTCTGCACTATTCTTTGTTTTTCCGTTTTATTGGATTATCACGGGGGCATTCAAAGCTCAAGTTGTTGCGATAACGATACCACCAGAATGGTTTCCACTAAAACCAATATTGGATAACTGGGTAACACTATTTAGTAATCCGGTTTGGCGCTGGACATTTAATAGTTTCTTTATTGCAAGTAGTGAAATGATTGCTGTCTGTTTTGTAAGCGCTACAGCGGGCTTTGTTCTTGCCAAAAAAGTATTTCCTGGGCGCAAGCTGATCTTTATTTTACTAATTGCTGCAATGGCACTACCTAAACAAGTTATTCTTGTTCCATTGTTCACAATGCTAGCGGATTTCGGTTGGGTAGATACATATAAAGGGTTAATCATTCCGGCAATCGGCTGGCCATTCGGTGTATTCCTTATGAAACAGTTTTCTCAAACGATACCCAATGAACTTTTGGAAGCTGCTAAAATAGATGGCTGTGGTGAAATTCGTACGTTTTGGCATATTGTTATTCCGATGCTAAAACCAGCTCTAGGTGCTTTGGCAATCTTTACATTCATGTTAAGTTGGAACGATTATTTCAGCCAACTTGTTATCACTCGTTCGACGGAAATGATGACCCTACCACTAGGTATTGCTACGATGCAGGGTGAGCATAAGACTGATTATGGGGTCATGATGGCTGGAGCAGCACTTGCATCTGTACCGATGATTGTCATATTCACATTGTTCCAAAAGTCCTTTACACAAGGAATTACGATGGGCTCAGTCAAATAAACACCCGCTTCGTCGCTCGGCGAAAGGCTGCCTCTTGTAGAGCGCCTTCGCTCAGTTTACATAGATAGTCAAGAGGGGAGAAAAGAATATGTTACTTGATAAGTATAAAGGAATTATTCCAGCATTCTATGCTTGTTATGATGAAGCAGGAGAAATATCACCAGAGAGAATTAAAGCGTTAGCGATTCATCTTTATGAAAAAGGAGTACAAGGTCTCTACGTTGGTGGCAGTTCGGGGGAGTGTATTTATCAAAATCTTGAGGAGAGAAAGGCGACATTGAAATATGTTGCCGAAAGCCTGAAAGGGCAACTTACGTTGATTGCCCATGTTGGAGCACCATCAACAAAAGAAAGCGTTGAATTAGCGAAGTACGCGGAAGAATTAGGGTATGATGCGTTGTCTGCTATACCGCCAATTTATTTTCAACTGCCTGAATGTGCAATTGAAAAGTACTGGACGGAAATTATGGATTCAACGGACCTGCCGTTTATTATTTATAACATCCCTCAAACGACCGGATACAATCTTTCCATTAACTTACTCAAGAAGTTATTACAGAACGACAAGCTAATTGGTGTGAAAAACTCTTCGATGCCAGTCATGGATATTGAAAGATTTAAAGCGGCAGCACATGACGACTTTATTGTTTTTAATGGCCCAGATGAGCAATATGTATCCGGAAGGTTAATTGGTGCGGATAGCGGGATTGGCGGAACTTATGGTGTGATGCCAGAGTTGTTCCTAAAAGCGGAAGAGTTTGTATCAGCCGGGGATTTCTCAGAAGCGCGGAAAATTCAACATGACATTAATGATATCATTATGGCATTATGTTCATTGAATGGTTCAATGTATTCCGTTATTAAAGAAATCTATAAACTAAAGGGCGTAAATATTGGTAGCGTAAGAGGCCCATTAGTGCCGGTATCTGGAGACGATATTGAGAAAGTTGAAGGTATTAAGACTAGGATTGACGAAGTAATAATGAACTATCAGACTCAAAATTAAAATGTTGGCGGTGGATAAATGAAACCAATTGTATTGAATTCAGAAACGATTTTGGGCGCTATATCACTTGAAAAAAGTGGAGGGCTTATTAGTCCTTGGAGAATTTTTCATGAAGATAAAGATTTTTATACGCCAAATCAACTTAACCGAACAGCAGAGATACCTGCCGGCGTTCGAATAACGTTTGAAACAAACTCCCCAACGATTAAAGTGGAATTTGCAGCATCTGAAGTTGAAGTAGAATTCGATGTCATGATTGATAGGGAATTAGTGAAAACGATAATAGTTAGATCTAAGGATACGTCTTTTACAGTGGATGGTCTTTTAGCAAGTAATAAAGTTGTTGAAATTTATTTATCGCAACGACAAAAAATGGCCGTAAGGAATGTTTATATTGCTGAAGAAGCGAATTGGAACGCTTACCCTTCTTTAAGGAGGAAATGGCTGGCCTATGGGAGTTCCATTACTCAATGCCAGGCGGCAGAAAGCCCTTCACAGACATGGCCGGTTATTACCGCGGCCGAATTAGATTTGGATTTAACTTGCCTGGGATTCAGTGGGCAATGCCAGTATGAACCAATGATTGCTAGAACGATTAGGGATACGCCCGTTGACTTTATTTCCCTCTGTGCGGGCATAAATATATACGGTGCAAACAGTTATAATGAACGAACATTTCAAGCGATTATCATTGGATTTATTAAAATTATTCGTGAAAAACAGTCGAAAGTTCCAATAGTTTTAAGTTCTCCTATTTATGGAGCATTTAGAGAGGGGACCCCTAATCTAGTCGGCTTTACGCTTATTAAGATGAGACAACAAATACAAGAAATTGTAGAGATATTTAGAAGAAATGGTGATGATCATCTTTTTTATGTGAACGGGTTGGATATCCTGGGGGAAGACTACGCCGGCTTACTACCGGACGAACTTCATCCGAATGCAGAAGGCTATAAGCTGATGGGGCATAATTTTGCAAATGAATTTAAGGAATATTTTAAATGAAAGCAGGGCTACATGGAGGTGTATTTAACTGAAAACTAAAGCGGAAATTTTTGCTGCTATAGAACATGAACTTATTGTTTCTTGTCAGGCACTTCCAGAAGAACCAATGCACAGTTCGTTTATAATGGGGAAAATGGCATATTCCGCAATGAAGGGCGGGGCTAAAGGAATTAGAGCGAATAGCGTTGAAGATATTAAAGAGATTAAAAAAAATGTGGAATTGCCGATCATTGGCATCATTAAAAGTGTTTACAAGGGATCTGATGTTTTCATCACACCAACTCTAAAAGAAATAGATTTACTTTATCGAGAAGGTGTGAACATTATTGCGTTAGATGCAACTAATAGAATCAGGCCGGACGGTAAACTCATAAGCGAGGTTTTCCCTACTATTCGCGAAAAATATAGTGATCAACTATTCATGGCTGATTGCTCAACGTATGAAGAAGCGAAAGAAGCTTATGCATTAGGATTTGATTGCCTAGGAACAACACTTAGTGGCTATACCGACTATACGCGAGGGACAAGTTTGCCGGATATGGAGTTAATTGAGAGGCTAGTGAAGGATTTTCCTATCCCGATTATCGCAGAAGGCGGTATTTGGACACCAGAACAACTTAAGCGCGTGTTCGAACTGGGGGCTTACTCTGCTGTTGTTGGAACAGCAATAACAAGACCTATGGATATTACAAAAAGGTTTGTTGATGCTATTAAATGAGAGATGTTAATTGAACAGTAAAAAGGAGCTAAAACCATAGCGGTTTATAGCTCCTTTTTGTGTAGGTAACCCGTGGCGGTGATAATACGGCAGATGCCAGTCATAATCGGAGCCATGGCGAGCATAACAGGTCTCATGCCGGTCATAATCAGATGGACGGTCGCTTTTCCAGCAAGAAATGCCTTGAATCTGAGGTGCAGTAATGTATTTAGTTAATTGTTTGTTTGTTCCTTCAGAAGAGAATCAAACGCGATGCTCTTTGTAATTGTGTATTTTTGCAATATGCCCTAACTGAGTGATTTCTTCGTCAGTCGTTTTTTTCTCGTAAGCGATGATTGAATCGAGCAATTGCTCAGTTGTGCGCGCACCAACGAGGGCTGACGCTACTGTTTTATCATGAAGGGCGAAAGCAATTGCCGCCGCGTGCAGGTCTTCTGATTGTTCACTCAGCGCTTGGACTGTTTGTGTTAATTCACTCGCATTATATTCGACAAATCCATTCGCTTTTGCAGCTCTTGATAAACCTTCCGATGTTAAAAAACCTTTGGCTATGGTCCCACGCGTAATAACAGAGGCACCGGCCTCGTGGATCGTTGGAAACCATTCTTCTGGTCTGCGGTCAAGCAGGTTATATTGCATCATTACAGAGACTGCTGAACTAGTATCCAAGAATCGCTTAATAACATTCGGACGAATCGAAGAAATGCCATATTGACGAATAAGTCCATCTTTTTTTAAGCTTTCAAATGCATCAATTGTCTCCTCCACATTGTCTTCCATTGTCCCGCCATGAAGCTGGTAGACATCGATATAATCTGTGTCGAGGCGCAATAGACTCTGTTTGACTGCCTCCATAATATGCTCTTTTGAAGAATCCCATGTCCATCCTTCACCACTCGGATTCATCTTATTGCCGGCTTTCGTCGCAAGGATAATATCATTCCGTCTTCCTTTTATCGAAGACCCCAGGAGTTCTTCATTTTTACCGCTATTATACAAATCGGCTGTATCAAAGTAATTGATGCCTGAGTGAATCGCAGCGTCGACGATGTTTTTCGATTCGGTTAAATCATCTGGCAGTGACATACATCCGAGTCCGATTTCGGAAATGTATAGACCGCTTTTACCCAATTCTCTTTTCTTCATGAAAGCACCCCCTGTTTTGTTCATGGTACAATGACGTCACACTATTATCCATAAAAAGGAGTCGGAAATGATGAATAAATATGAAGAAAAAACAATTTCAGGTGAAACACTTTATGAAGGTAAAATTATCACACTGCGTGTTGAGGAAGTGGAACTTCCGGATGGTAAGAAAGCGACACGTGAATTGATCAAACATCCGGGGGCAGTTTCCATCATTCCGATTACTGCTGATGGAAAAATTGTACTCGTTGAACAATATAGAAAAGCGCTGGAACGTACGCTGATTGAAATTCCAGCGGGGAAAATTGATCCGGGAGAGGAACCGGCAGTGACGGCGGTCCGCGAACTGGAAGAAGAAACGGGATACGGCGCGAAAGAATTTACTTATATCCAGTCCTTTGCAACGTCCCCTGGTTTTGCAGATGAAGTAATTCATATGTATTTAGCACAAGATCTATATAAAATCGAAAACCCGGCAGCGGGAGATGAAGATGAATTCATTGGACTACTAGAAGTGACACTCGTAGAAGCGCAAGAAATGGTTGTGTCAGGAGAAATTTTCGATGCAAAAACTGCGTTCGCTGTTCTTTATGCCAAAAACCTTTTAACAAAGTGACCTAATTTTGAACGGACAAGCATATGTTGTATAAGGTGACACTTCAATCGATGGGGGAAGTCTTATCCCCCCGCGGATTGAGGCAGGACTCAGACTTATTACGCCGTGTTCTATGGCAAAAAGGAGGGATGAATTTCAATCCCTCCCTTCTGAGTGACCGACAGGGAGGAATGAACTGCAATTCCTCCTCGTTGGCCCGAACCAATCGGGCTTTTACGGACAGTTGACCCCCATTTACGTTTATTCTTACGCCAAAACTTAAATGGGGTTCTTTTGACGTACTAATGCCGATGATGCCACAGGAAGTGGTGTTTCTAGTCGGCTTGTCCGTCACCGTTAATGCAGGATAAACTATGCGGAGGTGAAGCTTTGGTCCGTTCTTTATCGTTCATCCACTTATTTGTCATTCTTGCAATTGGCTTTATCGGTGGAGCGCTCTTATTTCGCGAGATGCCTACAACTGCGGTAGAGAGGGTAGTTACATTTTATGATTCTCGGGTCGTTCTAGGGCATGATGCAGGTTATATAAAACCTGTGGGTATGGCAGCACTCTTTTTTATCATTGCGTTTATACTGGCGATGTTTAGGAAAACAAGATTCACCGTATTACTTTTCGGAGCAGTGAAATGTGTTCTTTTCGGATTGTCTTCTTCCTATTTACTAGCTTCAGGCACGAAAATAATGGCTTATTCAATTTGGTGGTTTCCGTTTCAGTTTCTTATTTGTTTTCTGTTTTTAGTGTATTGCGCAATCCTAAGTCCACCTTACTTTATGCGTTCAACGATGGGGAAAGGCCCTAATACACGCGCATTACCGATGATTGTCGGCATGTCGATTGCCATACTTGCTATCGAAATTATCGTCTTTCAATTCATTTTAAAGTAGAATATTTTCGTCTTTAATTATCTGTCTGCTCCCTTTCTGTTGTCATAAGGAAAGCCCATTTGTTATAATGGATACAGTTTGAGGGGGGCGTCGTATGGAGAGCCGAATCGATCGGATAAAAAAACAATTGCATGGGGCCAGCTACAAGCTGACACCTCAGCGCGAAGCGACGGTTTTGGTCCTCCTTGAGCATGAGGAAGATCATCTGAGTGCTGAAGATGTATTTTTGCTAGTCAAAGAGAAAGCACCGGAAATCGGGCTTGCTACCGTGTATCGTACGTTGGAATTGCTGACAGATCTTAAGGTAGTCGATAAAATCAATTTTGGTGACGGTGTATCGAGGTATGATCTGCGGCAGGAAGGTGCTGCCCATTTCCATCATCATCTTATTTGTATCGAATGTGGAACAGTGGATGAAATTCAAGAAGATCTTCTCGGAGATGTCGAAAAGATTGTTGAAAGTCGCTTTGAATTCGCTATTAAGGACCATTGGTTAACGTTTCACGGTATTTGCAAAAGATGTAAATCGGATGTAGATGAAGGTGAGAAGTAAGAAGAGGGATGGCATAATGCTGTCCCTTTTGTCGTTGGGTAGGAAATTATAAAATTTAGGTCTGTAGAAAACTTGAGGAAAAGCTATTCCACGTTCAGATTCCAGCACTTTTGTCTTGGACTCAAACCTGTAACAATCGAAGGGGGGAAGGGATTTGTTCAAATTAAAGGCAAATGGAAACGGTTTTTCTGTTTCCCGCTTGTTATGAAAGACATCCGTTTTGCGCTTGAAGATTACATGCACTTTTTACAAGTGGAGCGGCAGTTGTCAGGAAATACAATTATTTCATATAAGCGTGACCTTGCCGAATATCTAGACTATATGGAACAGGCAGGTTACGAATCATTGGATGACGTAGATCGTCCTGTTATAGTGGGGCATTTACATCGATTGAAAGAAGGCGGGAAATCGGCTAGGACCATATCTAGACAAATTTCATCAATCCGTTCATTTCATCAATTCCTTCTTCGGGAAAAGGTCACGACCCAGGATCCAACAGTCCATTTGGAACTGCCGAAACTTGAGCAGAAATTACCACGTGTTTTATCAATGGACGAAGTAGACAGACTAATCGAGGCGCCAGATCGTTCAAAGCCACAGGGTGTCAGAGATACTGCGTTGCTCGAAATTTTGTATGGGACAGGTATGCGTGTAAGTGAACTGATTGGACTTAATATGGATGATATTCATCTCACGATGGGGTTTGTCCGTGTATTCGGTAAAGGTGGGAAAGAAAGAATTATCCCTCTCGGGGGGAAATCAATTACGGCGTGTAAGCGTTATATCGAAGAAGCACGTCCAATTTTTATAGAAAAACAAAAAGGTGCCGATGCATTATTTGTCAACATGAGGGGAACAAGACTTACTAGACAGGGTTGTTGGAAACTGTTGAATGGACATGCCCTAAAAGCGGGTATACAGAAAGAGTTGACGCCACATATATTGCGTCATACTTTTGCTACTCACCTCATCGAAAACGGGGCGGATCTGCGGGCAGTACAAGAAATGCTCGGACACGCCGATATTTCCACTACGCAAATTTATACACATGTCAGCCGTTCGAGGTTGAAAGAGGTCTATGTGAAATTCCATCCAAGAGCATAGAATTCTACAGGAAAGATTATTTTTAAGGAGGATTAACTTATGGGGAAACAACAATTCAAACGTATCCATCTAATCGTGCTCGACTCTGTGGGCATCGGAGAATCACCGGATGCTTCTGCATTCGGCGATGAAGGTGCTGATACGCTGGGACACATCGGGGAAGCAATGGGAGGCCTGCATATGCCGAACATGGGCAAACTAGGTCTTTCTAATATTAGGGAAATTCAAGGTATTTCCGTTGCGGAAGAACCACTTGCTTTTTACGGTAAAATGCAGGAAGCATCTGTAGGGAAAGATACGATGACGGGGCATTGGGAGATCATGGGTCTTAACATTGACACGCCATTTAAAGTATATCCAAACGGCTTTCCGCAGGAATTGATCGCGGAACTTGAACAAAGAATAGGACGTAAAGTAATCGGCAATAAACCGGCTAGTGGCACCGCAGTCATTGATGAATTTGGCCAGGAACATATGGAGACGGGCGCAATTATTGTCTATACGTCTGCAGATCCTGTGCTACAAATTGCGGCGCACGAGGGGATTATTCCAATTGAAGAACAATACCGGATTTGTGAAATCGCACGTGAGTTGACATTGGAACCAGAATATTTAGTTGGTCGCGTCATTGCACGTCCATTTATTGGAGAACCGGGCAACTTTACACGAACAACAAATCGACATGATTATGCACTTAAACCATTTAATCGTACAGTGATGAATGAATTGGTGTCTGCGGATTATGATGTTATGGCGATTGGCAAAATTGCTGATATCTTTAACGGTGAAGGCATTACCGAATCCGTTCGCACTGTGAGTAATATGGACGGCGTCGACAAATTACTTGATGTTATGAAAAAAGATTTCAAGGGCCTCAGTTTCACGAATCTCGTTGATTTTGATGCGTTATTTGGACATCGGAGAGATCCGCTTGGTTACGGCAATGCACTACAAGAATTTGATGTCAGGTTGCCAGAAATTTTAGAATCACTGCGTGATGACGATCTACTTATTATTACAGCGGATCACGGTAATGATCCAACTTATCCCGGAACGGATCATACCCGTGAATATGTCCCACTCGTGGTCTACTCGCCTTCATTAAAAACTGGTGAGGAAATGCCACTGAACGAGACTTTCTCAGATATTGGTGCTACGATTGCGGAAAACTTTGAGGTAAAGATGCCTGAGTTTGGTAAGAGTTTCTTGCGTTTATTAAAAGAAAAGGTGTGATGAAATTGTTCAGAATGGTAGATGTAATTGAGAAAAAACGAAACGGTGAAGTCCTTACAAAAGAAGAAATCACCTTTTTTGTGAACGGCTATACAGTTGGTTCGATTCCGGACTATCAAGCGAGTGCATTCCTTATGGCAATTTACTTTAAAGGGATGACTGCAGAGGAACAGGGATATTTGACGATGGCGATGGTCGAATCTGGAGATCAGATTGACTTATCCGCAATCGAAGGGATTAAAGTCGATAAGCATTCTACGGGCGGAGTTGGCGATACGACTACGTTAATTCTCGTCCCCCTTGTCGCGGCGTGTGGCGTTCCTGTCGCGAAAATGAGTGGAAGGGGTCTTGGTCATACAGGCGGGACTCTCGACAAGCTAGAGGCCATAGAAGGGTTCCATATCGAATTGACAGAAGAGCAGTTCGTCAAGCAAGTGAATGATTTGAAATTAGCGGTCATCGGCCAAAGTGGCAACTTGACGCCTGCTGATAAAAAACTCTATTCATTGCGCGATGTGACAGCAACTGTTGACAGTATCCCGCTAATTGCCAGCTCAATTATGAGTAAGAAAATTGCTGCAGGTGCAGATGCGATTGTCCTCGATGTTAAAACGGGTGACGGTGCATTCATGAAGACTGAGGCAGACGCAAGAGCTCTGGCTCATTCGATGGTGGCGATTGGTAAACAAGTCGGTAGAAATACGATGGCGGTTATTTCGGATATGAGCCAGCCGCTTGGGTTTGCAATTGGGAACTCGCTTGAAGTGATTGAAGCGGTTGAAACGCTAAAAGGGAATGGTCCTGAAGACTTGACGGAACTATGTCTAGTTCTTGGTAGCAAGATGATTGTTGCAGGCGAAAAAGCTACTTCAGTTGAGGAAGCTAGGGAAATGTTAAAAGCGGTCATTACTGACGGTTCAGCACTTGAACTGTTTGGTAAACTGATTGAAGCGCAAGGCGGAAATGGGGCAATCATTCATGATACGTCTCTATTACCGACAGCGAAATATCAGATTGAAGTACCTGCACTTTCATCGGGTTATGTAACGAAGATGGAAGCGGATGACATCGGTGTTGCCGCAATGCTTCTTGGCGCGGGTAGAGCAACAAAAGATGATGAAATCGATCTTGCGGTAGGTATTGTGCTTACTAAAAAAATCGGAGATGCTGTGCAAGAGGGAGAACCACTTGCCATTATCCATTCGAATACTGAAGCTGTAGAACAATCCATGACACTGATCCAAAAACATATAACGATTGGAAAAGAAGCTGTGGAAAGCCCACGCCTTATAGGCGACATGATTACGGGCTAAATAGTAGTTGAAAATAAAAGCTACCCTATCAACCGAATTTGGTTGATAGGGTAGCTTTTTGAAATTAATCAAACCCGCAGCCAACCGAGCATATCTGAGCCAAACCAATCATACCCGCAACCCAACCGAGCATATCCGGCCCAAACCAATCAAACCCGCAGCCAACCGAGCATATCGGAGCCCACCCAATCAAACCTGCAGTCTGGCCGAGCATATTCGGCCCAAACCAATCAAACCCGCAGACCGACCGAGCATATCCGAGCCAAATCAATCATACCTGCAGCCCAACCGAGCATATCCGGCCAAAACCAAATCATACCTGCAGCCAACCGAGCATATCCGGTCCAAACCAATCATACCTGCAGCCAACCGTGCATATCCGTCCCAAACCGATCATACCCGCAGCCCGACCGAGCATATCCGAGCCAAACCGATCATACCTGCAGCCCAACCGAGCATATCCGGTCCAAACCAATCATACCTGCAGCCCACCCGAGCATATCCGGTCCAAACCAATCATATCCGCAGCCAACCGAGCATATCGGAGCCCACCCGATCATACCCTCAGCCCGACCGAGCATATCCGAGCCCACCCGATCATACCCTCAGCCCGACCGATCATATCCGTCCCCACCCGATCATACCCGCAGCCAACCGAGCATATCCGGTCCAAACCAATCATACCTGCAGCCAACCGAACATATCCGAGCCAAATCAATCATACCTGCAGCCCAACCGAGCATATCCGAGCCCACCCAATCATACACACAGCCAAACCGAGCATATCTGCCCCCAAAACATTTCTTTTTTTATCGGATGTGTAAATCGTATGGAAGACGTACATACTTTCATCAGTAGTGGGCAATGTCGAAACATAAGAACTTTACGCTGACTGTGACTAGTTCTGTCAGGCGAAAGGGTTTCGGCCTCCAAATGTGGAATATTTCGCAGGAAGGAGGGGGTTCAGCATGGCTGACATCGAAATTATTGACAATGGGATTTTAATTGCAACACTGCAAGGGGAATTGGACAATCATGAGGCAAATCGAATCCGGTCCCACATTTCTTCATCTATTTATAGCGGACAAGTCCGAGCGATTATTTGGGATTTGTCGAGGCTTGGTTTCATGGATAGCGCAGGAATCGGGCTCATTCTTGGAAGGATGCGCGATTTAGCACCTGTGGAAGGGGAAACGCTCATTTTGAATCCGTCCACGACAATGGAGAAGATATTCACATTTTCCGGTCTTGGACCAAATATAAGACATAGTACGGTCGATTTAGCGATCGGTGAAATCGGAGGGGTATTACATGAACAATGAAATGACGTTATCATTCGTCGCAATTGAGGAAAACGAAGCACTGGCAAGGATGGCAATGACTTGTTTTATAACGCCGTTGGACCCGACTATTGAAGAAATTTCAGAATTTAAGACCATTGTGTCGGAAGCCGTGACGAATGCAATTATTCATGGCTACGAATGTGATGGGAAGAGTCTTGTCACAGTCCGCGCTGTGATTGAAGAAAACAAAGTTACAATGACGGTCCGCGATGAAGGAATGGGTATTTTTGACGTAGAACAGGCGATGGAACCGATGTTTACGACACGCCCCTTCATGGAGCGTTCAGGAATGGGATTTACGATAATGGAAAGCTTTGCCGACAGTTTGTCCGTCGAATCAGTATTGGGAAATGGAACAATCGTCAAGTTCGAGAAAACGTTTTCTCCGGTCCCGGAAGCAAGCAGAATGAGGTGACCCATGGACGCATCCGTTGAAGTGAAACCTGCATTGTTGACCCAAGAAAAGATGAGAGAACTCATTAAAGTTTCTCAAGAAGGTGATAAAGAAGCGAGAAGAATGATGGTGGAGGGAAATACGCGGCTTGTCTGGTCTATTGTCCAGCGGTTTGCTTCCCGTGGCGCAGATCCCGAGGATTTGTTCCAAATTGGTTGTATTGGGCTTATGAAATCAATTGATAAATTCGATTTGTCGTATGAAGTGAAATTTTCTACTTATGCGGTACCTATGATTGTCGGAGAAATTCAGCGTTTTCTAAGGGATGATGGAATGGTGAAAGTGAGTCGATCCATCCGTGAACTTAGTTTCAAAATCCGGCATGCAACTGATGATTATATTAAATTGCATGGAAAATCGCCATCGATTTCAGAGGTTGCAGCAGTCTTGGAGGTATCCGTCGACGATATTGTTCTCGCATCTGATGCTTTACGTGATCCTGCATCACTTCATGAACAGCTATATGAAAGCGAAGGAGATAGCTTAACGCTGATGGATCAGTTGCGAGATGATCGGTCTGAAAGAGTGTTCGACCATATCCCACTTCGGGATGTCATTTCTAAATTAAATAAACGAGATCAAACGATCATTTATATGCGTTACTATTTGGATTGCACGCAAAGTGATATTGCAGAAAGAATTGGCATATCACAAGTCCAGGTGTCACGGCTTGAAAAGAAAATTTTAGCCCAATTGAAATTATGGATGGGCGTTGATTCGGAAGAAATTATACTAAATGTGAGGACGGATTGAACTAATGGAAAAGCTATTCCAATCGGTGAATGAAGGGGAAGAGTGGTTCTATACCTGTTTCGGTAAAGACAAGACGTTCGATGCTACTGCCAGATCATTGCATCTTTGGGATATGCCTGCTCTGTTGCTTTATATTAATGGACTCATAGACAGTGAAACAATCACGACTTTATTGACTGAAATGCAAGGGGCTAGAGGAAAAGAGGACGAAAACCAGGAGGATGGAGGGGAACGATTCCTCTCCTTTTTCCCGTATCACGCCGTTTCCAATGTGAAAGATAGGGACGAATTACTTACTTCAATATTAAGTGGACAGGCAGCCTTCATCACGCCTGATGGCTATGTGTTTACCATTGATATTCGGTCTTATCCAGGCAGGCAACCTGAAGAGCCTGACAATGAAAAAGTCGTCAGAGGATCGAGAGACGGATTTACGGAGAATCTTATTCAAAATACCGCGCTAATTAGAAGGCGGCTTCGTACTGAGGATTTACGATTTGAAATGCATAAAGTGACGATGAATGGGAAAACAGATGTTACAATCACCTACATGCAAGGGGCAGCAAGTAAAGAACATCTTGATTATATTCGTGAAAGGCTGGATGCTATTCACCATGATGGGCTGACAATGACGGATAAGTCGCTTGAAGAATTTTTGTTCAAACAGCGGTTTCATCCAATGCCTTTCGTTCGTTTTACAGAGCGTCCTGATATATGCGCGGCGCATTTATTGGAAGGGCATGTCGCTATCATCGTGGATACATCACCTTCTGTTATACTTGTTCCGGCTCCACTATTTCATCATTTACAACATGCTGAAGAATACCGTCAAGCCCCGCTTATTGGAACATTTGTCAGGATTATGCGTTTGTTTGCAGCTACCATGAGTCTTGTTCTTTTACCATTTTGGTACTTGCTCGCAACGAACCAACACTACTTACCCGATTTCCTCAGTTATATAGGACCGAAAGATATCGGGGAAATCCCATTACTTGTTCAGCTTCTTATCGCAGATGGCGGAATCGAAATACTTCGAATGGCGGCTATTCATACACCGACACCGATGTCGACCGCGATGGGGCTTGTTGCAGCGATTGTCATTGGACAAGTAGCGATAGACGTTGGTCTTTTCACCCCGGAAGTTGTTTTATATGTGGCGGTAAGTGCAATTTTCACATTCTCAATACCTTCTTACGAATTAAGTCTTACGACAAAAATCTTCAGGATTTGTATTCTGTTGTCGACTGCATTATTAGGAGCACCCGGATTTTTCTTGTCCATAACCGTACTATTCTATTACTTATGTGCATTGAAGCCAATGGGGGTACCGTATTTGTGGCCCGCTGTACCATTTTTTCCAAAGGCAATGTTACGTGTTCTTATTAGGTTTCCAATGACTGCCGATGCACCTAGACCGTTTATAACGGATTCTCCTGATCGAGACCGTGTCTCTTAGATCATTGCCTCAACCCTTCTTTATATGATAAAATTTTAGTTATCTAATTCGAGAGGGGCAGGCAACATGCATTTATATGGAACACAATCAGTCAACGAACGTGGCCATCTGACAATTGGTGGCACAGATACGGTTGATCTCGCACATACTTATGGAACACCACTTAACGTCTATGATATTGCCTTGTTCCGTGAACGGGCAAGCGCCTTTAAGAAAACATTTGAATCGATGGGCATCCGTGCGCAAGTCGCTTATGCGAGTAAGGCATTTTCGTCTATTGCTATCTACGAAATCGCCGAACAGCAAGGACTTTCTCTAGATGTTGTTTCTGGAGGGGAATTGTTTACAGCGGTGTCTGCGGACTTCCCGCGTAATCGAATTCATTTCCACGGTAACAATAAAAGCTTTACCGAATTACAATATGCTTTTGATGAAAAAATAGGATGTATCGTTATTGACAATTTTTCTGAAATCGAACTGGTTAAGGAAATCGCTGAATCTCGTAAAGAGTCTATGAACGTACTTATCCGTGTAACACCGGGAGTGGAAGCTTCTACACATGATTATATTACGACAGGCCAGGAAGATTCGAAGTTTGGTTTTGATTTGAAAAATGGCCAGACAGATGAGGCTTTCCTTCAGTTGTACAATCATCCTTACATCAATTTGTTAGGTATGCATTGCCATATTGGTTCTCAAATATTCGAAACAGATGCGTTTCGTTTAGCGGCAGAGGCGCTTATGAATAAGATGGTTGCCTGGCGCGATAATTATGAATTCATCTGCACAGTTCTGAACTTAGGTGGCGGATTTGGTATTCGTTATACTGAAGAAGACAAACCGCTTGAACCGTCAGTATATGTCGAAGAAATGGCGACGGTTGTTCTTTCAATGACGCGGAGCCATAACTACCCATTGCCAGAAATTTGGATTGAACCCGGCAGATCGCTAGTCGGAGATGCAGGTACAACTTTGTATACTGCTGGTAGCTCAAAAGAAGTGCCTGGTATTCGGAAATATGTCGCAGTTGACGGTGGAATGTCGGATAATATTCGACCGGCGTTGTACGGTGCAAAATATACTGCCGTTTCGGCAAATCGTATGAACGAACCTCACGTCGATAAAGTGACGATAGCGGGGAAATGTTGTGAATCCGGTGATAAGCTTATTGAAGAGGCTCAACTCGCTGATCCAACTGAAGGAGACATCATCGCTGTTTTCTGCACAGGTGCTTATGGCTATTCGATGGCTAGTAATTACAACCGTCTTCCAAAACCGGCAGTTGTATTCAGTGAAAATGGACAACATCAGCTTGTCGTCCGCAGGGAAACTTATGAAGACATTGTCAGATTAGACATTCCGTTGCAACTAGTAAGACGGGAGGAGAGGATTTGAGAAAACGCAACATCCTCCTTTTCATCTTCATTGTAGTTGCAGCTATTATGTGGGGAGCGGTATACTGGAAGTTCGTCATGCCAATTATTGATCCGCGATAAAGTGAAACTTCAATCAGTAGGGGGCTTTTCTTCCACTGATTGTTAGTTGCGGCCACAGGGATTATGTTCCGATTGATCTGGCTTTTCCGGAAGTGGGTCCTCCACTTAATGTGTTAAATCACTATATATATTGAACAAATGAATACCTATATAAACTGAGCGAAGGCGGCCTTTCAAGGGGTAGCAGAAGCCAAAAGAATGGCTGCGCAGCTGCCTGACTGATGGCGGAAGGAATCCCCTAGCGCCGCAGCGAATACGGTGGGATTTCTGTATGTCAATATATGTAGGCCTTAAATGGGCTCTTACTGCCCATTTAAGGCGCGATAAAGGAAACTGCTTATCATTGGAAAACGTAGTTAGTTCTATCCAATGACCAAAGTGTTTTCAGAAAAGAAGGGATTCAATTGATACTTTTGCGTTATAAGAAAACGTACGAAAAAATTGCGATGGGGCTGCTTTCTTATATGCCCGGCGATAAAACCGTCAAGAAATTGCAGGAATGGATTCAACGATATGAAACAGATGATAGTTGGCAACTATATCTTTTGAAAAAAGATGAGGACTTCATCGGTTTGATAGGCATCGAATTAGGGGAAGAAGACTACACTTTACAGCATCTCTCTGTCAATCCATCTTTCCGTGGTGAAGGAATTGGTCAAGAAATGGTCATGAAGCTGCAAGCGCTCTTCCCTGATAAAACATGTATTGGAACTGAAGAAACTGATTTATTCATACAGAAATGTAAGCCTAAAGAAGAAGGTTCAGACTAATTAACGTCTGCCCTTCTTCTTTTCTTCGCGTTCCCGAAGAATATCACTACGGTCTCTGAGCATATGTTTATGAATGACAGCATCACTGCCGAATGGTAGAAGTGTCATAGATTGTTCCAACTTACTAGCCAGGTCAGTAACGTTAGCTGATAGGATAGTGATGGGGAACGATTCGAATGGCAGATCTTGCTCCAAACGGTTGACTGCTTTTGTAACATCGTAAACTAATTGGTCAAAATCAATTTCTTCCGTGTATTTAGGGTAGTTAGCAAGGAAAGTCGGAAACTTTGTCATTGCTTTGTTAAGTGTACGGGATGCTCCTGGTTTATTGCCTCTACGCCAATGATACATTCCTGTCGCAAGGAGGATATAGGCTGTCAACGGGTGATCTTTATCGCTGTCAGGAATAGACTTCCAATACTCCTCCAGTACTTCGTGGCATTCAAAATAGTCTTGATTGCCATTGAAATAAACAATAAAATTTACGAATAGCGGATGATGATACGGATGCATGTAATCAGCCCTTTCCATAGTCTGAAAGATAGGTAGGTGTCACGAATGACATATCAAGTAAAATTAGAGGCTTTCGAAGGGCCACTAGATCTATTATTGCATTTAATCAACCGACTTGAAATTGATATATATGATATCCCGATGGCGGAACTGACAGCGCAGTACATAGAACACCTCCAAGCGATGCGAGTACTGCAATTAGATGAGTTAAGTGAATACCTCGTCCTCGCTGCGACGCTGATTGAAATTAAGAGCAAAATGCTTCTACCAGTCCACGAAGGAGATGAGTTTGATGACGACTTTGATTTTGACATGGAAGACGATCCACGTGACGAGTTAGTTGCGCGCCTGATTGAATACAAAAAATATAAAGATGCAGCAATTAGTCTGAAAGAGTCTGCAGATGAGCGATCCGGTCATTTTACCAAACCACCCGAAGATCTTACGGAGTTTGGTGAAATTGTGGCGAGTGAATCAGATGAAAGTTTGAACGTTTTCGATTTAATTGGCGCGTTTCAAAAGATGCTTAACAGAAAACGTTTGAAGGCACCTATGATAGCAAGTATATCTAAGACGGAAGTTTCTATCAGTGAAAAGATGGATGAAATTATGGCAATACTAGAAAAGGGCGGCGGGAAATGTGATTTCTACTCCTTATTCGACAAAGGCGAAACAACAGATCTTGTCGTAACTTTTTTATCGTTGCTTGAATTGATGAAACGGCGGGACATCATTGTCAATCAGGAAGGTAATTTTGACGATTTGACAGTATCGTACCGACGGGAGGATGAGTGAAATGGAATTTAAAGACCGTTTGCCTGGGATGATCGAAAGTTTTTTATTCATAGTAGGGGATGAAGGGTTAACGATTAAACAGTTAACATCTCTAGCTGAGCGTAAAGAATCAGAGGTTACTGAGGCAATTGACTGGCTACGTATGAGTTATGAAGAGCGCAAAGAGAGCGGCATTATGCTGAAGCAGTTTGGAGGGGCATATCGTCTTGTGACGAAAGCTGACTTCGCGGAAGATATAAAACGGTTGTTGGAAAATCCATCTCCGAAATCCATGACCCAGGCATCACTTGAAGTATTGGCAATTATCGCATATAGGCAACCTGTGACACGTGTTGAAATTGACGATCTTCGGGGTGTTAAATCCGAGGGACCTATCAATACGCTAATTGCCAAGGGACTCATAATGGAAAAAGGTCGATCGGAAGGAAGTGGACGAGCGATTCTCTTTGGCACAACAGACTTGTTCCTGGACCGTTTCGGTTTGGCATCACTAAATGGATTGCCACCCCTTTCGCAGGAAGAAGAAGGCGAGACAGTTGAAACAGACTTGTTCATGACAAAGTTCCAAGAAGCGTTTGCGATGGAAAATGATGGAGGAGGAAGCATTTCTTGAAACGGGCGATAATCGTTGTCCTATTTTTCACGTTACTAGTTGGCGGAGGTTTGAAAGAAGTCGCTGCGTCCGGCCAAGCATGGGCCGTTATTGACGCTGATACAGGCAGATTGTTGGAAGGTCATAATGAAAACGTTAGACTGCCGATAGCCAGTCTAACAAAAATCTGGACGGCTTTTACGTTCCTTGAAAGTGTTACAGAGCCCGGAGACGTCATAATTTCGCCACAAGCTGCTTCGGCCGAAGGTTCGTCCCTTTATTTACCGCAAGGGATGAAGATTGAAGCAGATGCCCTGCTAACTGGTCTAATGCTACGGTCAGGCAACGATGCAGCGCGTGCGTTAGCAGAACACGCGGGCGGTTCAATGGACGGCTTCGTGGACCTGATGAACGACAAGGCACTGTTGTATGGATTGAATGATACTGTCTTTTCGAATCCGTCAGGTCTGCATGATGAACGTCACTTGTCTACTGCATACGAAACAGCGCTCATGCTACATTATGCTATGGAAAATGACCAGTTTCGTACTATTGCTACCACAAAGAATTTTAGTTATCAGGGGAAGGATCAAGCCTATAGCTGGCGTAACAAACACCGCCTCCTACATTCCGAATCGACTGCGATTGCAGGAAAGACTGGTTTTACAAAAGCCGCGGGCAGAACGCTTGCAACTTATTTCGAGAAAGATGGCAAAAACATCATCGTTGTCACTCTGAACGATGGTGACGACTGGAATACACATAAAAGTTTGGCCAATAACGTGTTTTCCTCATTCAAGTTGGTGACTGTCGCTAAAAAAGGGGTATATGATATTCTACCCGGTGTAGAAGCAGAACTGTCCAAGCCAATCCGTTTGTTATTGAAAAAAGGGGAGAAATCGAAACTATCAAATGTTATTATTATCCCCCGTGGAAAAAATGAAAAAAGTACAGGGCATTGGACCGTGTCACTCAGTAATGAGCCACTTATTACGACGGAAGTACTTATAAAACAATGAACTTGTTACCAATGGCAAAAAACACAGCAAACTTCAAGCGAATATTAATCGAAAATATGCAATTGTGACGGTTTGGGGAAGACTGACGCCATATAGGTCAGTCTTCTTTTCATTTGCTACAAAGTGTGACATAATTTTTTCAAAGGTAAGAAAGTATAAGTTTCTTGACATGGAACAGTGTCTAGACTTCAGGCGCCAGCCGCTTGGCTCATAAGCAATCCAGCTATGTGGCAAAGAGCGCCACGTCGCTGGATTGACTTATGACCATCGCGTCTAGCGGGCGCCTTCCGCTTTTCTTACAGAATGAAGATGGGGTGACTTAATGGAAAGATTACAGAAAGTGTTGGCACAAGCAGGCGTGGCATCACGTAGAAAATCAGAAACACTAATTGTTGCAGGAAAAGTGAAAGTGAACGGTGTCGTCGTAACAGAGCTTGGAACAAAGGTATCTAGTTCGGATCGTGTAGAAGTTGAAGGAGTTCAGCTTGTTAAAGAGACTTACGTCTATTTCTTATTATATAAACCAAGAGGAATCATTTCGACAGTGGATGACGAGAAAGGCAGGAAGACGGTGTTAGACCTATTCCCGCAAATCGAACAACGGATTTTTCCGGTTGGGCGTCTAGACTATGATACATCCGGTGTTATTATCATGACGAATGATGGCGATTTCTCTTACTTAATGACACATCCGAAATTCGGTATTAAGAAAAAGTATATTGCAAAAGTAAAAGGAATCCCTAGTCGTGAAGCGTTGCGCAAACTTGAGACTGGAATTGACCTAGAAGACGGTAAAACTGCCCCTGCACATATAAAAATGCAGTCAGTAGATAAAAAAACTGAAACTGCGCTTATTGAGATTACAATACATGAAGGAAGAAATCGTCAAGTACGCCGTATGTTCGATGCAATTGGATGTCCGGTCCAAAAACTTCGCAGGGAATCATTTGGTAACGTAACAACTCACGGAATGAATGCTGGAGAAGCTCGGGAATTAACAAAACATGAAGTGAAACAGCTACGTGTACTCGCGGAAACAGGTAAAATAGGCTGATTGTGAGTCAATTGCGCCTCGATTTAATTGCGTCTAAATTTTGAATTGCGCTTGTAGCCGCAGGACGCGGCGAACTCAGGTTGCCTTCCCAAACTCCTGTCAAAATTTGTGACATCCGCCTGGGGCTTGCCGTAACTAGTAGGAGACTTCTACTGATTACGGCAATTGTTCACAATCCCTTCAATTATGATGCGTTTATACAAAGGTCTATTTGTTATAATTAAAGGCAGAACTTATTTATTGTAAGGAGGCATTACGTATGGCTAAGGCGGATCAAAAGAAAACACGTCTTATTATAAGGACAATCGTCCTGTTACTTCTCGTCTCGGCAGTTGTCTATACAATCGCTTCAAAAGATAAAGTGAAGGTATTAGCAGTTGGAGATAAAGCACCCGATTTTGAGCTTGTCGATTTGGAAGGTAACAAACAACGACTTTCTGATTATAAAGGTGAGGGAGTTTTCTTGAATTTTTGGGGAACTTGGTGTCCCCCTTGTAAAAAAGAAATGCCCTATATTGAAAGACAACACAAAGCTTTTGAGGGAAAAGGCGTCCATGTACTGAGCGTTAACATCGCGGAATCACGGTTGAAAGTTGAGACGTTCAGGGATCAGTATGGAATGACATTCCCAATTGTGATTGACAAAGGTAAAAGTGTCATGGGGGTCTATAATGTCGGGATACTTCCGGCGACATACCTCATTAATAAAGATGGCAGAATAGAACAAATCATAACCAGGGAAATGACTGAAAATGAGATTGTTACATTCATGGAAAGCATTCAACCCTAATAAGGAGTAAATCCAAAATGAGCAAAATCAAATGCCAGTGCGGTCATGATAATCCATTTGGCACAGTGCTTTGTGAGCGATGTGGTAGACCGCAGACTGAAGAAGCGAAAGAAAGCAAACTTGTCGACATGCGTTACGAAGGTGCGGCAAGAAGATCGCAGACATATAAACGGTCGATCATCGATAAAATATGGAATTTCTTTTCGAGTGTAAAAATTGGAATTAGTATTATCGTTGCCGTTCTCGCAACTGCTGCGATAGGTACTATTTTTCCACAGAAACTGTATGTAGCCGCGTCAACTGAGGCGGAGTATGCAGCTTACTACGAACGGCTTTATGGATTGGCAGGCACGATTTATTACAAACTTGGTTTTCATGACATGTATAATAGCTGGTGGTTCATTACGTTGGTCGGGATGCTTGGAACTTCCATCATTATTGCCAGTGTCGACCGAGTTATACCGCTTTATAAATCATTGAAAAGGCAACGTACAAAACGCCATCCTTCATTCATGAAAAAACAACGAGTCTATGGTGAAGGACCGTCGGAAGACCCAGAAGCTGCACTTATAAAAGCTGAGGGGAAACTGAAGGAACTTCGTTACAATGTGAAAATCGAAGACGGAGCTTTGCTTGCAGAGAAAAACCGTTTTTCAAGATGGGGTCCGTACGTCAATCATTTAGGACTTATCATTTTTCTGTTTGGTATTCTACTACGCGGTATTCCTGGGTTTTATGTTGATGAAACAATGTGGATTCGCGAAGGGGAAACACGCTCTATTCCAGGTGCAGAAGGTTATTATTTGGAAAGCAAAAATTTCATTATGGAAAACTACACGAAAGAGGAAGCTGATGAGGTATTCGGCGATGCGCTTGAACGTGTCGGCATGATTGCGAAAAACTATCAGACGGATGTCGCTCTATATCAGACACCTGAAGGCGGTCTTCCAGGATCTGATGAAATGGACTTCGTTAAAGAATACTCTATCATTGTTAATAAGCCATTGAAATTTGATGGATTCAACGTTTTCCAAATGGATTTTCGTTTAGATGAATTAAAATCGATGACATTCCAATTAACTGAAAAAGCTACGGAATCTTCACTTGGGGAGTTTACAGTCGATCTTACTAATCCGGAACGTGAATATGAACTTGATAATGGCGCGCGCGTTATTTTGAGCGATTATTATCCGGATTATGACGGGATTGAAGACGGAGAACCGAAATCGAAATCTCCAGTACCGAATAATCCAGCATTCATCTTTAAAATGGTGACCCCAGCCAAGTCGGACGGCGAGATGAGTTTCGTCGCCATCAAACAAACGCTTGAAACGGAAGTCAACGATTATAAGGTGAAATTCGTTAGTGCAGAAACCCGTGATATATCTGGGCTGACAGTACGCAAAGATAAAACATTATATCTCCTTTTACTAGGAGGAATTATCTTTATGATTGGTGTTTCGCAAGGATCTTATTGGAATCATCGACGAATCTGGATTCAAAAAGGACCTAATGGAGAGCTACTAGTTGCAGGACATACGAATAAAAACTGGTTCTCCTTGAAAAAAGAGTTAGATCAAGTGAAAGACGTTGCTAATTTACCGACCTATGAAGACAGACAGGACAAGGAATCTATCTTGCGAGATAAGGAAGTGGACAAAGTATAATGGGACTTGCATCGTTAAGCGCTAACTTGCTGTTAGTTTCATTTATCGCTTACCTCGTCGCGACGCTATTTTTTGGCGGCGCGGTGAAAGGCGCTAAATCTGAAGCATCTTATAAAAATAACCGTTGGGGAAAAATTGCGATTACCATCACGGTCATCGGATTCATTACCCATGTAGGTTACTTCATCACACGCTGGATTGCATCAGGTCACGCACCAGTAAGTAATATGTTCGAATTTACGACTGCCTTTGGGATGATGCTCGTTGGGGCATTCATTCTTCTGTATTACTTATATAGAACACCATCACTCGGCTTGTTTGCTTTGCCGATTGCGATTATTATTATCGGCTATGCAAGTATGTTCCCGAAGGAAATTACACCACTTATTCCAGCACTGAAAAGTTACTGGTTGACAGTTCATGTAATTACAGCTGCACTTGGTGAATCGATCCTCGCGATTAGTGCCGTAGCTGGGTTAATCTATTTATTGAAGAATATCGATTTGACGAAAAAGTCGAAACAGCGGTTCTGGCTAGAGGCGGTTATTTTCACGCTTATCTTAGTAGTCGGTTTCGTATTATCTTCGTCAACGTTTAAATTGACTGGCTATGAAGCACATTTCACTTATATTGATAAAAATGAACAAGCTGCTAAAATTGAGTACAATTATCCACCACTTTTCGGTATGTCTGGCTATGAATCGCTAACACCGGACGCGATGACGCCTTGGGCTGAAATGCCACCAATCGTCAATGCGAAGACGCTGACGACGTTCGTCTGGTCAATCGCAAGCGGAATCATTCTCTACTTGATTCTTAGACTCATTTTCCGTCGTCCAATTGCGGCATTGTTGCAGCCATTCGCTAAAAAAGCGAATTCGCAACTAATGGATGAAATTGGATACCGTGCGGTTATGATTGGTTTCCCTATCTTTACACTAGGTGCTCTCATTTTCGCAATGATCTGGGCTCACGAAGCGTGGTCAAGGTTCTGGGGATGGGATCCAAAAGAAGTATGGGCCCTTATCACATGGTTATTCTATGCTGCATTCCTTCACGTGCGTTTATCACGCGGTTGGGATGGCGAAAAATCGGCATGGCTTGCGGTTATCGGTTTCGTCATCATTATGTTTAACCTGATTGCCGTGAATTTGATCATCGCAGGGTTGCATTCATACGCTTAAGCGAGAACTGCCTAGTAGTTATCTAACTACTAGGCAGTTTTTTTGGTGCGCCCAGCATGGGTGTAGTCTATAGGGTGCAAGTCCCGAACTGTGAAGGCAGAAGTAACAGTTAGCTTAACGCAAGGGTGTCCATGGTGACGTGGAATCTGAAGGAAGCGAGCAGCAAACCTCCGGTCTGAGGAACACGAACTTCATATAAGGCTATGTACGATTGGGTGAGTTTGCCAAACAAAACAAAGCCCTTTCTGCCGAAGGTCGTATGTAGTAAATGAAGCAGATAGGTGGAGGGAAAGACTACGTTCTTACCTGGGGAGGTCTGATTGATACGCCAAGTACACTTGGTAACCTACTCAGTGATGGGTAGCTGAACAATCAGAAGTCAGCAGAAGCCATAGTACCATTCGAACTCGAGAAGAATGGGAAGGGCTGAACAATTAAGAGAGAACAACATCTTGGCATTCAGTAACCTGCGAAGAACACAGATAACCGATAAGGCATGCTTGAAGGAGGAAGTGGTGAATCCCACGGGGGACTTCGAGATGGTGGAGCAGAGCTGGTATAAGAAGAAGCGTTGTTCACGGAAAGAGGCGTAACCAATGTTGATGGAACGAATACTGTCGCGTGAAAATCTGCTTTCTGCCCTGAAACGGGTGGAACGCAATAAAGGGAGCCATGGTGTAGATGAAATGCCCGTACAAAACCTACGAAAGCACATCTTGGAACACTGGGAATCCATGAAAATGGAACTTCTTGAGGGTACTTATAAGCCGCAACCTGTCCGCAGGGTCGAAATCCCGAAACCTGACGGTGGCGTGCGGTTATTAGGTATCCCTACCGTGACGGATCGTCTCATTCAGCAAGCCGTTGCCCAAGTATTATCTACTTTGTATGATCCAACGTTTTCCGACCATAGCTATGGTTTTCGACCAAAGCGAAGCGCCTACGGCGCAATAAGGAAAGCGAAAGGATATATACAGGAAGGTAATCGGTGGGTAATCGATATAGACTTGGAGAAGTTCTTCGACAAAGTGAACCATGATAGGTTAATGGGAACACTTTCGAAACGAATCGAAGACAAACGTCTGCTTAAGCTAATCCGTGACTATTTGAAATCAGGAATCATGATAAATGGTATCGTGACAACCAGTGAGGAAGGTACGCCGCAAGGTGGCCCACTCAGTCCATTACTTTCCAATATTGTCCTTGATGAACTAGACCAAGAATTGGAGGAAAGAGGACATAAATTTGTCCGATACGCTGATGACTGTAACATCTATGTGAAAACACAGAGAGCAGGTAATAGGGTCATGAGTTCTGTCACTTCATTTATTGAAGGGAAACTTAAGTTGAAAGTGAATCTGGGTAAATCTGCAGTTGACCGTCCATGGAAGAGGAAATTTCTCGGATTCAGTTTCACCAATGGTAAAGAACCGAAGGTTCGCATCGCCAAAGAAAGTGTGAAACGGATGAAGAATAAAATTCGCGAAATCACTTCAAGGAAGAAACCTTATCCCATGGAATATCGGATAAAGAAACTCAATCAATATCTGATGGGTTGGTGTGGCTATTTCGCATTGGCAGATACGCCAAGCGTGTTCATTAAATTCGATTCTTGGATTAAAAGAAGACTCCGGATGTGTATGTGGAAGAACTGGAAAAAGCCAAGTACGAAGGTGAGGAAACTCATTGGATTAGGTGCGCCGAAAGATAAGGCATACGAATGGGGTAACTCACGTAAAAGTTACTGGAGAATTTCTAAAAGTCCCGTATTACATAGAACCCTCGGAAACTCCTACTGGAGTTCCCAAGGGCTCAAAAGTCTACTGTCACGTTACGAAACTTTGCGTTATCAATCTTAATTGAACCGCCGTATACCGAACGGTACGTACGGTGGTGTGAGAGGTCGGGAGTTAATCACTCCCTCCTACTCGATTTTTATAAGTGAATCAATTTCATATCTCTGAGCCCTTGCGGCTCTAAGTATAAAACGGCAAGAAAATAGAGCACCTCCCCAAATCCTGTATAATGAGAGTTCTGACACACACATTAACAGACTGGAGAAATGCTCTATGCCTATTATACGACAAGAAAGCCTGTTTGACATGAAAGTTTTATTTGATTTGGAACCTACCCATCGATTTAATTCAATTTTATCCGGTATTGAGATTCATCCGATCCTTGACGTAGTAATGAAAAAGTCTAGATTCGGACCTAAACAATCGCTTAATTACTCTGCAATGATCTATTCATTGATCATCCGAATCACCGAGCGTATTCCTTTTATTAAAGACTTAGTAAAACGTCTCTCTACAGACTTACGATTTAAAGTTGATTGTGGATTCTTGGTATCAGATGAAATCCCATCCGAAGCTTCTTATTCACGTATGATCACATTGATTAGCGATTCTGATGCGTTAGAAATTGTTCAAGAAAGCCTACTTCTTCAGGCTATATCAGAAGGTTTCGTCTCAGATGAAACGATAGCCATTGATGCAACGCATGTAGAAGCACGTGATCGTGCTCCATATAAATCAGATAAGGTTGAAAAAGAACCCCAAAAACGAGGGCGTAAAAAGAAAGAGGAACGTGAACAATGGCTAATTGATAAAGCCGAAATAGAAGCGAATCTTCCGGTTTACGAAAAGAAAATTGAATACCAACTTGATATACCGCTTAAGGAACTTCGTTCCTCAGTTCCCACACAACCAAAGTGGGGAATAAAGAAGAACAGTGAAGGGAAAAACGTATTTTGGTACGGATTCAAATGTCATCTGGCAGTTGGGACGAAGAGCCAATACATTCTTCAATCTCTGTTTTCCTCTGGTAATCTTAACGATGGAAAAGCTGCAATCCCATTATTAAAAGGTACTAAAGAACGCCTTCCGTTATTGAAAATAAAACATGTGACAATGGATGCTGGTTACGACTACCAACCAATTTATGAACAGATTTATCGTAATGGAGCGCAATCTATCATTGCTTATAATAAGAAGAACGAGCCCGAGCCAATAGGCTTTGATGAGCATTTCGCACCCACATGCGTGCGGGAACATTCCTATCGTTATGATAGCTTCGATGCGAAGTACAAAACGTTGAAATACACACGGCCAAACGAATGTAAGGACTGCCCATTAGCTAACGACAGTTTATGTCAGAAAATCTATAAAAAGAAAATTTCTGGCGATCTAAGACGTTACACAGCACCAGCACGTGGGTCAATGAAATGGGATGAAATTTATAAGGAACGAAGTTCCGTTGAACGTGTAAATGCTTATCTAAAAGGCTTTTTTCTGCTAGATCAGATTTATCATTGTACCGGAGTCAAAGCCAAAGTTCATTTCGACTTGGTTCATATTGCATACAATGCCAGTAAACTTGCAGTTGATCGTCTTACACAGCTTCAACTATCCGCAACAGCATAATCGTCTATTTCATTCGTTTTTTTAAGAAATCATTTCAAATTCTGTTTCTTTATGATTTTTTAAAAGTACGCATTATGAAATTGATTCAAGTGAAAATAAAAATCCCCTTCAAATCTACTTCGGTGCTTAGTTTATGCTATACATTGGCTCAACATATATAAAGGGGGATTATAAGATTCGGTAATGTCAATGTGTTGTAACTTCGAGGTTTCAAGTCAAGTGGTTGGGGCCGTTTATGATCGGTTGGTAAGGGTATATGGTGGGTGTGTGTCGATTATGATCGGTTGGCAAGGTTATATGCTCGTTCGTACGCCGATTATGATCGGTTGCAAGGTTATGCTCGTTTGTGTGTCGTTTATGATTGGTTGCAAGGGTATATGCTCGTTCATGTGGGGTTTATGATCGGTAGTCAAGAGTATATGCTTGGTCATGCGTCGATTATGATCGGTTGGCGAAAGTATATGCTTGGTTGTGTGTTCACTTTTGATCTTACTAGACACCGGTTCGCCATTTTGAAGTTGCGCTTAAGAACGTCGCTACGGCTTTTCTGTTTCTTTTTTGCACAACGACTTGTACAATGAGGATAGTAGCTAGTTGAAAGGGGTAATCATTTATGGAAGAAAAAGTGACGTTGTTAGTAGTAGACGACGAGGAGAGAATCCGTCGTCTGTTAAATATGTATCTTACTCGTGAAGGGTATGAAGTCGAAGAGGCTGTCGATGGCGCGGATGCACTCGAAAAAGCGCTTATGAATAACTATGATTGTATTTTACTCGATTTGATGATGCCTGAAAAAGATGGATTAGAAGTGCTAGAAGAACTAAGAGAAAAGAAAATTATGACGCCTGTCATGATGCTGACGGCAAAAGGCGAAGAGTCAGACAGAGTAACTGGTTTTGAGTCGGGTGCTGATGATTACATAGTGAAGCCTTTTAGTCCGCGTGAAGTTGTTCTGCGGGTTAAAGCAATTCTTAGAAGGTCTGTTACGTTTCCAGGTGCCGCTTCATCATCTACATCGAAGGACTTGGTCGTCTTCCCTCAATTAACGATAGATCACGATGCACACCGGGTTACAGCTGAAGGAGAAGAAGTTGGGCTGACGCCGAAAGAGTACGAATTGCTCTATTTTCTTGCGAAGTCGCCTGACAAAGTATTCGACAGAGAACAGCTGTTAAAAGAAGTGTGGCATTATGAATTTTTCGGAGATCTCCGTACTGTAGATACGCATGTCAAACGGCTACGTGAAAAGCTAAGCCGCGTTTCTGAACAAGCAGCAAAAATGATTGTTACTGTTTGGGGAGTCGGTTACAAGTTCGAGATTCCTAATGAATAGAATATGGAATTCAATTGTCGGGAAGCTATGGGCAACCATATTGCTTCTCGTTTCTTTTGTATTATTTATTGTTACGGCCTTGCTCCTTGAATTCCTAGATGACTTCCATACACAACAGGCTGAGGAATCATTGCGAAGGGAAGCAACAACGATCGGGAAAATTGTTAATGATCACGAAAGTCAAACTTCGATGAACTTGATTATTGATGACATTCTTGACGACGAAACGAATGCGATGATTGTCGATACCAATGGGGAAGTTACGCATTCATTCCATAAAGGATTGAACAAGGATAGAATAGAAAATAAAGTGCTCTATGAATCCATGTTTTATGCAGCTGAAAAGAATAATAAACAAGTTGTAAAAGAGATGATCTTACCTTCGATTAATGAAGAGAATGTCATGGAACAATACCTTGTTCTATCCTATCCACTTGAAAAAGGAGAGCAACTCGGTAGCTCAGTTATCATTTATCAAAGCCTTGAAGCCGTCCATAGGACAACAGAAAGTACTACACGTATCGTATTCTTATCAGCATTTATTGCCTTTATTTTAACAACATTTTTCGCCTTTTTCCTGTCAACAAGAATTACTTCCCCTTTACGTGGATTGAGGCAGGCGGCATTTGAATTATCGAAAGGGAATTTCGATACAAGATTGCCTGTAATGCAAAATGATGAAATTGGCCAGCTTGCAACTGCATTCAATCAGATGGGTAGACAGCTTAAATACCACGTTGAACTTATTAATCAGGATAAAGAGCAGCTTTCAAGCATCCTTACATCGATGACTGATGCTGTCATTACATTTAATCGAGATTATACAATCCTGCTAAGTAATCCACAAGCTGAACAGTTATTGCAGAATTGGTATTTTAAAAATGGCGCACAAGAGGGTAACCATCATATCCCACCGGCGATTTTTCATATGCTTGAACATGTTATTACGTTCGCTGAGGAAGTTGAAGATGAATTAGAATTAGGTGGACAGTTTTATGGAATCTCTATTAGCCCGTTGTATAGCGGAAATAGTATTCGTGGGGCAGTTGCTGTCTTACGTGATATGACAGATCAGCATAAGCTTGAGAAACTTAGATCCGACTTCATAGCAAACGTATCTCATGAACTTCGGACACCGATATCTATGTTGCAGGGGTATAGTGAAGCCATTATTGATGGAGTTATAACAAGTGATGAAGAGCGCGACGAAATGGTACAGATCATACACGATGAATCGAAAAGGATGGGCCGACTTGTGACGGATCTTCTCGATCTCGCAAGGATGGAATCAGGACATATGCGACTTTACAAAGACGATCTATCGATGATTCCTTTTCTCGACCGGATAGTCAATAAATTCATGCAAGTTGCGCGTGAAGCAAATGTCGATTTGACTTTCGAATTCTTGGAAGATACAGTACTCATTTCAAATGTAGATGAAGACCGTATGGAGCAAGTATTGACGAATTTAATAGACAATGCAATCCGCCATACACCTGATGGGGGAAGTGTTAGACTTGGAATACAAAAACAAGTTGATATGATTGAAATAACAGTGACAGATACAGGTGTTGGAATTCCGCAAGAGGATTTACCGTATATCTTCGAACGATTTTACAAAGCAGATAAAGCGAGAACTAGAGGAAAAGGCGGAACAGGTCTTGGTCTCGCCATCGCCAAAAGTATTATCGACTCTCATGGTGGCAAAATCGCTGCAACAAAAGGTGACACTGAAGGAACAATTTTCAGTTGTATATTGCCTTTAAAAAAGATGTAACTTAATAGCTTGAAATACGACTAATTGATAGAACGGGGGAATTTCATGGACGACTCCGTTTTCCATCGGCTTTACGAACAGTACCATCAGGATGTGTTCAAGTTTCTTATCTATTTGACGAGAGACCGTGACCATGCTGAGGACCTCATGCATGAAGTCTATGTGAGGGTACTGCGTGCTTACGCCGGTTTTGAGGGGAAAAGTTCCGAGAAGACATGGCTCTTTTCAATTGCTAAAAATGTAGCAATCGACCATTTCAGGAAAAATACAGTTCGTAAAAAGCATCTGTTCGATAAATTCGACTGGGAAAAGAGCGAACTCGTATCGACAGGTATCCTGCCGGAAGAAATCGTAGCACTCAGTGAAGAGATGCAAGAGCTGCTGCAAGCACTTAATACATGTACTGGTGATCAGAAAATGGTTATCATCATGCGCTATTTCCAAGATCTTTCCATAGCTGAAACAGCCGAAATTCTTAGCTGGACAGAAGGCAAAGTGAAGACAACACAACATAGGGCGATCAAAGCATTACAAAAGAAATTGAATGCTCTTCCGACAGAAGGGGGGAAACTAGATGACCCACAAAGATTGGAACGACAACAAGATTGAAAAACTCCTCGGTGATGTGCCTGACATATCAGATAATCGTCAAATGTCGGAAATACTGGCACGGCTGAAGCAAGATGAACGGCTGAACACGCCTCACCGTAAAAAATCAAAGAAATGGATGCCAGCACTTGTCGCTGTTGCTGCTTTGCTTGTTATCGGCCTGTTGGTTCCTTCTATGTTTGGTGAAAATGAATTATCAATGAAGGACCAAAGTACCGACAATAAAATGATGCAGAGTGAGGACGCCGAACCTTCTGCAAGAGGTGCGAGTTTGGAAAATGAATCGATTACGGATGAAGAAGCGGAAATGGGCACAATGGATGGATTTTCTACTAAGATGGCATCTGAAACAGGGAGGACACACCATTTTGCTGTCTACTCCGAAGACGTTACCGATAGTACACTATTCCATTTAGGTCTTGCAGGTGATCAAGCTTTAAGCATTGCCGTTACATTTATCATTCCGAACAGTCAAATCAATGAGGATATTGGTTTCTTGGAGCCATCGAGTTATGATTTGTACAAAAAGTATGCGGATCGTCTCGATGAAAGTGCACTAGGTTTTCAAGAGTATCATCCTTATAAAGGCAACATCGCCGCAGAGGATCATGTAATTATCCACCAGCTACCGCAAGGTCATGGTTATGACATAGGTTCGGGATCGATGGAAGTCTATCTCGACTCTTTACAAGATACGTTTTACGGTTATCAGGAGGTCCGATTTGAGAACGAGGATGGAACTGCGACCATGTTCTCTGAAGTAGGTCAACCGAGCACACCGTTGATTTTGAAAAGTGGTCGTAATCATTTGAATTACTATATGTTTGAACAACAAGATGGACAGCAGTTTCTTACATCGAACTTTTCCCAACCGCAGCCATCGTTGAACGAGGCATTACAGCAAATGAAAGTGAAGCCGAATGATGTTTTCAAGCCAGTCATTCCAAGTACTTTAAATTTTGAAGTAAAGGCAGATGACAAATTGACGACCATCAAATTCACACAACCACTGGATTTGGACGCGATGGAGCCGGAAAAAGCGATGCAAATGGTTGAGGGCATGCTCCTGACAGCAGCTGATTTTGGTGAACAGCTTCAATTCGAAAATGTCGTTCAAGAAGAATGGAACGGTTTTAACTTCAGCCAGCCTTTACCGGTACCGGTTGGATCTAATCCACTTCCACTTATATTGAAGTAAATAGAAAGACCTTTGTAAACAGCCTTGTTTACAAAGGTCTTTTTTTTGTATACAATAAGGTTGTAACAAAATATTGATTCATCTTCGGGGCAGGGTGTAATTCCCGACCGGCGGTAAAGGAAAGTCACTTTCCAAGCCCGCGAGCTTAACAGCTGATACCGGTGTAATTCCGGAGCCGACAGTATAGTCTGGATGGGAGAAGGTGAAGGTGCGGCCATCTTTTTGTGTTGTCTACAAAAAGAGGTGCTTATTTAAATGTGGGTTAAAAGAGAAAGAAACAGTCTCTTTTCTACTCTCTATTTGAGTATACCTTTCAAATCCCTCGAGCTTATTTGCTTTTGGGATTTTTTGTCGACATAAACAAGGTGGAACGGCCTTTCCTCTTTTGAAGTGAATCGCAAAAGGAGAGAGGAACAAATGAATAACAAAAAGTTGCGAAAGATGATTCTCATCGCGATGTTAGGGAGTATTGCAACTGTTTTGATGCAGTTTAACTTCCCATTACCTGCACTACCTGGATTCCTGAAAATTGATTTCAGTGAGATTCCAGCGGTTTTGGCAATAATGACGATGGGACCTGTAGCAGGTATTGCGGTCGAACTGCTTAAAAATATAATGCACTGGTTCATGTCAGGTAGCCCGACAGGTGTTCCTGTTGGTGAAATTGCAAACTTTGCAACAGGCGTGCTTTTCATAATGCCGATTTATTTTATCTTTAATAAATTTAAAACATCTATTGGTCTAGCTGGAGGCCTCATTGCTGGAACTGTCTCGATGGCTATTGGCATGAGTGTCTTGAATTACCTACTGTTTTTACCAATGTATACGTATTTCATGAATTTCCCAGCCATGGCAGGGAATGAGTTAGCTACTTTTATTGTTTTAGGAGTTCTACCATTTAACTTGATCAAGGGAATTATGCTAATGATTATTTCCATGCTGCTTTTCAAGAGTATGAAAAAATGGATTGCAAAACAGCGTACCCAATTAACTTCATAATATAAAAAAAGGTCGTCCCGGGATTTTCCAGGACGACCTTTCCACGTTCGATTTATCTAGCTTCGTGACAGTGGTCTCTCAGCCAATTGGTAGAGCCACTCACGAGTCTTTAACACTATTGTAGAGTAACGTCTGTCTGGAAGCCAGCACGACAAGTTGTCGTAGTTTTAAAGCGACTTCTGTTATCGACAGCGCTTGCCTAGTTAATCTTCGTATTTAAGTGCATCGCCATCAAATGGTGCGTCGGCGGTTTTGATAGAATCGGTTGGGCAGCCATCGAAAGCGTCTTCTAGGTCTTCCATCAGTTCTTCTGGAACTTCAGCTGTTCCCATGTTATCATCGAGGATAACATAAGCAATTCCTTCATCATCATAATCGTATATATCCGGGGCAGCAGCTCCACACGCACCACACGCTATACATGTATCCTGATCAACGATTGTATATTTAGGCATAGTCTTTCTCTCCTCTTTTCTCCGTACAAACAATTTACTTCACCTTTCATTCTAATGATGTTGACAAGAGTTTTCAACAAAAAACATTTGTTAATCGGAGGAATTCAAAATGAAACTATCTTCAATACTATTAACCATCATAGGCAGAATAGACGGTGAACGAACAATCTATGCGGGACTTCACCTATTACGCGGCAAAAGATCGGGACAAACACTGCAAGATGTTGAATATTATGGTTTGAAGGAATTCTTTGGTATTGTACCAAAACTGACAGCTGAACGATTCGATGAGGCGGCTAAACAGTTAAGTGATAGGGGTTTCATCTCAACAATGGATGATTCTTTCGTCAAACTGACGGAGCAAGGTCGCGTGGAAGTTGGCAAATTACCGTCCTACCGATTTAACGGCTGGGATTATAGAGGAAGGGAAATGATTTTTTTCGGAAGGTTATCGCTTGTTGTGCAGACGGTTTCGAATTTCAAAGCAAAGGAAAAATCGTTTATGCCCGCTCAAAAAGACCGTGATATTCAAACTTTTGTTAAAATGCTACTACATAATCAGCGAATCAGTGATCCAGTATTTGCTAAAGGCGTCAGCGAAGAAATTCGGCTATGTATTACTCGAAGTGAAATGGATGAAAGACAAAAAACAATTATCACTCATCGCTTAAGTGGTTTCGGACTGACAGGCTGGACATGGGATCAGTTAGCAGATAATTTGAAACTAAATCCATTCGATATCCGTCTACTATTTATAGAAGGTCTACATATGATGCTTGCTGTCATTATTCTGTCTCCTGATTTGCCTTTTTTGCGAAAAATAGCTGAAAGCGTCAAGGTTTCGACATATTTGACGGATTCCTCTGTAAAAACGAAGCAACTTTTTGATCGTGGCTTTTCTCTTGAAGAAATTGCGATGGCGCGCAACTTGAAACAGAGTACAATTGAAGATCATTTTGTAGAAATGTCTATTAATGATACAGAATTTCCGCTAACACAGTTTGTTTCTGAGGAAGATGCAGAAGCAGTAGCTGGAAAAGTGAAGGAAATTGGAACCCGTAGACTTCGCTTGCTGAAATCTGAATTCGAAACGCTTTCCTATTTTCAACTTCGTCTCATCTTAGGTGCGCGGACGGGAGGGGGCAACTAATGGCTATTCACAAATTATTAAAAGAGAGATTCGGTTTTGATCAATTCAGGGCAGGACAAGAAGATGTCATTCGAGATGTGATTGCGGGCAAGGACACGATTGCAATTTTACCTACAGGTATAGGGAAGTCACTTTGCTACCAATTACCTGCCTATGTACTTGAAGGTACTGTCTTAATCGTTTCACCACTCGTTGCGTTGATGGAAGACCAGGTAGCAATCATGAAAAGGAACGGTGAAAAAAGGGTTGTTGCGTTAAACTCATTTCTTTCTTATTCGGAGAAAACCAGGATAATGGGGGAATTAGGCCGCTATAAGTTCATTTTCATATCACCTGAAATGTTGTTGCAAAAAAATGTGACTGCTCATTTTCGTAACATTCATTTGTCGTTAATTGTTGTTGATGAGGCTCATTGTATTTCTCAATGGGGATTTGATTTTAGACCAGAATATTTGCGGCTAGGAGAATTTTTTGAAGGATTAAACCGACCAGGTATTTTGGCTCTTACCGCAACGGCCGATGATAAAGTAAAGGCTGATATTTGCAGGTATCTGCAACTTCAAATGCCTGCAATTCATCAACATTCGTTGGACCGCCCTAATATTTCTTATTCAATTGTCAAAGTTGATAATGGGATGATGAAAACGGAGTGGATTAAGAATCGTATAGTAACGACGGCGGGTCCTGGAATCATTTATGTGGCATCGCGAAAGCGGGCTGATGAACTATCTCAGCTTCTTCAGCTGGAGGGTGTTTCTGTGGCATCTTATCACGCCGGCAAAGAGCAAGAAGATCGAGCGTTCATTCAGGAACAATTTATCACTGGTGAAATTAGCTGGATATGTGCTACAAATGCGTTTGGAATGGGTATACATAAAGACGATATCCGTCAAGTGATCCATGAACATGTACCTCAAGCTATCGCAAGTTACATTCAGGAAGTGGGGCGTGCGGGACGTGATGGTGATTTAGCGGCAGCGACGTTACTTTTTTCGTCCGATGACGAAGGAAGAACGCGTTTCATTATCCAAGACGATCTCCCTCAAGAATGGGAAATCAAGCACTATAAAAGTCTTCTCGTAGAGAACTATCCGCCTGCTGAAGCAGCTGAACTGGCACGGATTAGCGAAACAGGAAAACGTGTCATAGACTACTACATCGAACGGATGCCGATTGAAGATGTCATTATTCGTATGTCTGAATTGATACGTGAAAAAGAAGCGCAACTACAGACGATGCTTCGATTAGTTCATTCTGAAAGATGTATTCGGGAAGAGATTTTAGGTTTTTTCGGCGAGGCATGTGGAATGAAACCGAAGTTTTGCTGTTCGGTTTGTGGAACAGCGGATGGTCTAAAGCTTGATGTACAAAAAACAATCGTGTTGGATAAACGAATGGTGGATTGGGAGGAAAGGTTGACGGGGCTTCTTGGATAAGAAACCTGTTGTCCATTTAACTTCATTCTGAAGAACTATGCCTGATGACTCGTGGAACAAGGAAAGTTGCAGTTCAATCGCCCCTCTGAGTAACCAATATCCTGTTGGTGCAAATACAGCAAGGTGTATTTGATTTTTACGACAAAATTCGTCATAATGAAAGAATAGCACGATGTGATAGGAGAATGTAGCGATGAAAAATGATGATTATAAGACTGACTTTGAAGAGCACAGGAAGGAAATCGGTCTAGACGATGGTCATGAGGTTAGCAAGCTTCCATCGCGTAGCGAATTGCATAGGAAAGGTCGTAAACCTAAAAAGAAATCCAGCCATACGATGATTAATGTTATTCTTGGGTTATTCACACTTATTCCGGTACTCATTTTAGTGTATATTATTTCCGATTTTTATACTCCGGGTGATCGTACGTCAGCAAAAGGTGGGGAAACCGGCACGCTCTTTGAAATGAACAGTGAAAAGCCAGTTGAAAAAACTGCTGATGCTGATAAAGACGATGAAAAAAAAGCAACTAGTAATGAGGACGAAAAGAGTGCTGTGAAAACTGAAGCTGAAGCAAAAGTTGAGGAGAAGCCAGTATCTAAACCAGTAGTGAATGTCAATCCAACACCAGAAAAGAAACCAGAAGTAAAAGTAGAAACGAAGCCGGAGAAGAAACCGGAAGTAAAACCGGAGTCTAAACCAGTAGCAAAAACGCATACGGTTGGTAGTAATGAAAACCTTTATCGTATTTCTTTGAAATATTATGGTAACGGTGGAGGCGTCGAAAAAATCAAAAGCGCAAACGGCTTAACATCGAATGAAATTGGGGTTGGACAGAGACTTGTCATTCCTTGAGGAATAGCAGTATGAAAAAGGCGAAGTATAGATTCTTTGCCTTTTTCTTATGATAATAGGGAAATCTGGGTTTTTTGACACGGAACTGTGTCAAGCTCCAAGCGCCAGACGTTCGGGTCATAAGTGAGCCCGGCTAATCGGCAAAAGAATGCCGCTTCGCCGGTCCGCCCTAAGCCTGTCGCATCTACATGGCACTTTGCGCTTATCTTATGAAGGGTGGGCATGATTACGGTTAATAAAATGATATGGTCATCTGTTTCGCTGATGATTGGATTTTTAATATATATGTTTATGAGTGCTAGAAGAAGGAATGTTATTTACCATAATATGAATGTTGCGTCTGATAGTCAGGCTGACAAAAAAATGTCGGTATTTTTCATTTCAGATATCCATCGGCGTAAAATCGATGATAAATTGCTAGCGAAAGTTCAATCTGCCCATGATATCGATATTGTTATCATTGGCGGTGATCTAGCTGAAAGAGGAGTACCACTAGTACGGATAGCTGAAAATATCCGTAAGTTAGCGCAATTGGGACCGTTATTTTATGTTTGGGGTAATAATGACCGTGAAGTTGGAGAAGAAGAAATGCGAGAGATTATTACTCGTTATGGCGGGAAAATCCTTGACAACGAAAGTAGTGTTATTCCTGGACATCCGCGTTGGGGTATAGCTGGAACGGACGATCCGTCAAGTCGAAATGTCGATATTGACTCGACCCTCCGTGTTGTCAGTCAGTATGACAATGTTATTTTGGTCACGCATACGCCTTCGCTTTTTAGGAAAGTGGAGCAGTTATATGAGCCTCGATTGATGCTTGCGGGGCACACACATGGCGGACAAATTCGAATCGGGAAATACGGTCTACAGGAAAAAGGATCGTTCCGATTGAAGAAGGGTAGAGCGAAGCTAATCAGTAATGGATACGGCACGTCTACGTTGCCACTGAGGCTTGGTGCGGCGCCTGAATGTCACGTCATCGTCATAAATTATGGAGAAGTGTACTAAAGGAGTGTATTAAATAAAATGATACAAAAAGATGTAATAGTGGTAGGGGGAGGTCCATGTGGCCTGTCAGCAGCAATAGAACTGCAAAAACAGGGACTGGATGTTCTTGTTATCGAAAAGGGCAATATAGTCAATTCGATTTATCATTATCCGACGCATCAGACGTTTTTCAGTTCAAGTATGAAGTTGTCTATAGGGGATATTCCATTTATCACGGCTATAGATAGACCGAAGCGGAATGACGCACTTGTTTATTACAGGAAAGTTGCGGAACTGAAAGAAATTCCTATCAATAGTTTTGAAAAGGTAGAGGATGTTGCGAAAATAAGTACGGGATTCCATATTTTGACGGATAAAGACGAGTATTTAGCAACTAATGTGGTAATCGCGACTGGCTACTACGACAATCCAAATCAACTCGGTATTGAAGGGGAGGACCTCCCGAATGTCTTCCACTATTTTGAAGAGGCACATCCTTACTTCAGAAAAAAAGTGGTTGTAATTGGAGGAAAGAACTCTTCCATCGATGCTGCTCTCGAATTGGAACGTGCTGGGGCACTGGTTTCAGTTGTTTACCGCGGTTCCGATTATTCACCAAGTGTTAAGCCCTGGATTTTACCTGGTTTCGATAGCCTTGTTCGTAGTGGTGAAATTGCCATGCATTTTAATGCGGATGTTGTCAAAATCACGGATGCTTCCGTCACGATTGATATCGAAGGGGAATTGTTTGACATTGAAAATGATTATGTCTTCGCAATGATTGGCTATCATCCCGATCACACTTTCCTAAAAAAGGTTGGTATTTCGATTGAAGAAGAAAGCGGTCGCCCTTCTTTTGACGAAGAAACAATGGAAACGAATGTCGAAGGGCTCTTTATTGCAGGTGTTATTGCTGCGGGGAACAATGCCAATGAGATTTTCATCGAAAATGGTAAGTTTCATGGTGAAATAATTGCGCGTACGATTGATGCAAAACAAAATAGTGTAAAATAAAAGCTACCCTTCAATCTAGGAAAACAGGTTGAAGGGCAGCTTTTTGACATTTACATCTACAACAATTTTACTTCGTACAAAGTTCGAGTAATAGTTTTAAGCGTGCTTTTTGGCCACTTAGCCCGTGTTCGAAGCGTACACCCATATCTTTCAGCATCTTACCTCCGCCTTCATACGCATAAATATCCTGTGCAATCCCATTGAAGCATCGGGAAACTAGGATGACTGGAAGACCTTCAGAAAGTAGACGTCTGATTCCGCCGACCACATCAGGTGGGACGTTCCCTTGTCCTAGTCCTTCAAGTACGACACCGTCATAGCCAAGAGAAGATATCGAAACAAGCAAGTCGGATTCCATTCCGGCATAGATTTTAAACATGGCTACTTTTTTGTTGATGGACACGACAGGGAGATAGGTTCTTGATAATGGTGCATGGTGGAAATGAATGGCTGACTTCGTTACAATGCCGATGGGTCCATATTGCGGACTTTGAAAAGTAGAGACACTACTGCTATGTGTTTTCGTCACATTCGTCGCTGTGTGGATTTCATCATTAAGTACGACGAGTACCCCTTTATCGTTTGCGTCGTCTGCTGCGGCAACTCTGACAGCTGACATCAGGTTATAGACGCCGTCCGATCCAATTTCATTGGAAGAACGCATTGCACCCGTCAATACAATTGGGATATTGAAATTTGTTGAGAGTTCAAGGAAATACGCTGTCTCTTCAAGCGTGTCTGTGCCATGTGTAATGACAATACCATCAAAGGAATTATTCTCCGTCAGACGGGAGATCAGCTCTTCGAGTTCAAGCATTCGTGCTGGTGTAATATGTGGAGAAGGTAAATTAAAAGCTTCCACTTCTGTTATGTTGGCGAATTGCTGGATGTTGTCTATTTCTAATGCGAGAGGATTTGCAGCACTTAACATTACTCCGCCGGTTTTGGTATCCAGTTCCATTGAGATCGTACCGCCTGTATGAACAAGCAGAATGTTTTTCTTCATAGTAGTTCCTCCTGTTTAAGGGAAATCATGGTATAATAAAGCAAAATGGGGGCCGGCCGATGTTCATATTGTTCACTGTAGCGATTGCGCCGGGATTGGCGCTCTTTAGCTATTTTTATTTGAGAAAACAGATTGCGAAAGAACCATCACTTACATTATTTCATACATTCATATACGGCGCTATCATGACTTTTCCGATAATGTTTATCCAACACGTATTTGAAGAGGAAAACATCTTCTCCCACTTTTTCATTCGGAATGTTATTTTTACAAGTGGACTTGAGGAGTTCTTTAAATGGCTCATCCTGTTGCTTGCCATTTATAGGCATGTTGAATTTGAAGATGCATACGATGGGATCTTATATGGTGCCAGCGTGTCATTAGGTTTTGCGACGGTTGAAAATATTATTTATCTACTTACATTTGGAGCGGACACCGCATTTCTTCGGGCTTTATTGCCGGTTTCCAGTCATGCACTATTCGGTGTAGTAATGGGCTATTATTTTGGCCGAGCAAAATTTGCAGTAGAATCAAACATCAATATGTATTTGTTTCTAGCATTCCTTGCCCCATATAGTCTTCACTTCATCTATAATGGCATCCTCGCTGTAGATAATCTCTGGCTCTATCTGATTATACCTTTCATGCTGTTTCTTTGGTGGTTTGGCTTAACTAGAGTTAAATATGCACATACGTTCGCAATGCAGCAATTCAGACGCAAAGCACGAACAAACACAAAATGATTCAGCTTTTGCTGGATCATTTTTTATTTGTTAATAATATTGCTGATCTTGGACAAACTATAGAAAAAGGAGGAATGAAAGTGAAAAAACTGGTCATCCGTATGATAACAATCATCTTGCTCCTTGGATGTGCTTATGCAACCTCACCTGTCCAAATAAAAGCATTCAGTTCCCAAAATGTCGCACGCGGCGCATTTGGAGATGATGTAATCGAGCTGCAGTCGAGACTTCAGTATATTGGTTATTACACTGGGACGATTGATGGAACATTTGGCTATGGAACCTATTGGGCATTGCGCAATTTCCAAGAGAAGTATGGACTTCCGGTAGACGGAATTGCAGGATTGAAGACTCGGAAAAAATTGGTGGATGCATCACAGTATGATGAGAAGTTCGTAAAAGATAATTTGAATAAAGGGAATAAGTTCACGTATTACGGAAGTAAACCGCTTGCATCTCAGGTAGGTCAAGGAGCGGGTAAAACGGAAAATATCCAATTGCCAGCAAAATATTCGGATCAGGATCTTAAGCTGATGGCGAATGCTGTCTATGGTGAGGCAAGAGGAGAACCGTACGAAGGGCAAGTTGCAGTAGCTGCAGTCATATTGAACCGGGTTGAACATCCAGATTTTCCAGATACAGTTGGCGGTGTCATCTTTCAACCGCTTGCTTTCACAGCGGTCGCTGACGGGCAAATTTGGCTAACACCGAACGAACGGGCAAAAGAAGCCGTTCTCGATGCTATTAATGGATGGGATCCTTCCGAAAATGCAATTTACTACTTCAATCCAATTACAGCGACGAGCAAGTGGATTTGGTCACGACCTCAAATTAAAAAAATTGGTTTGCATATATTTGCCAATTAATCAATACGGAAAAGTATTGAAAACTAGTGATAAAGGAGGGGAGGCGGAATTTTCCGGAAACAACGAAAGTTTCCGGCGATATTTTGCCGAAATATGAAAAAAATGATTTTTGTATTAGTGTACTCAATAGCAGCACTTTCAATCTTTTCTTACGGTAAAGCAGCTGAAAATGAACAATTATCTATCGCACTAAGTGGACAATACGCCAGTAAAATGACAGATGCATCGGAGAAACTGGAAGAATTGGATAATGCGGTGAAAAAGACTTTATTATTTAATGAGGCGGATGGATCCTCAAAAGCGCGAGATGACATTTGGCGTCTGTCATCCGATATTAAAAACTCTGTTTCTTCATTACCGATGGATCCAAGCTTTTCAACATCGTGGTTGAATTATCTTGGACGTCTTGGTAATTATGCCAAGGAAGCAACTCGTGTAGCCGATAACGTCGAATATCACCGGGTTATGGAGCTGGCTTCTAAGAACCTTCGCTCAATGGCGGATGAGTGGCAAGTGGCAACTGCGGGCATGGTAAGTGGGAATTTATCGATAGACGGTTGGAAAAAGAGATTGGACGTTGCTGATTCAGGCCATGATTGGACCGCTATGGGTACTAGTGTTAAACAGTATACGGAGAGTGATTTCCCACTGACAGCAAGTGAGTCGGATTCTATGAAGAAAAAAGATTTGAAAAATATTGCGGATCCTGAAGTGACTCGTGAAGAGGCCATAGCTGAGTTCAAAAAACTTTTTCCACACCTATCTAATGAGACTATCGGTGTAGAAATGAGTCAACCAGGCTCACCTTATCCGTTTTATCACATTCGTTTTGCCGAAGCTGAGTCAGTCGGTTATATTGATATCACGGAAAAAGGGGGGCATGTCCTTTCATTCCTTACAGAAAGGCCATTTGGCAAGGAGATTCAGCCGTTTGACGAACTTAAAAAGAAAGCAGAGACGTTTTTAAAAGATGCAGGTTATAAGGACCTTGTTTACGAGGAAGCAAGGGAAAATAATACGGCTTGGCATATGGTATTTGTCAGAGTAGAACCGGAATATGGAGCGAAAGTATTTTCAGATGTAATCCATTTAAAGATTGCAAAAGATAATGCGGGCATCGTTGGTCTGGATGCTTCCGAGTATATTCGGAAAGAGAAGACTGAACGACAGCCGATCACGAAGAAGAATTGGAAGACATTTTTCCATTCGTGCGTCGAAATTGTCAAAGAAGAATATGCATATGTTGAAAATGATCGGTTAGAACAAAGGCTAACGCACTATTTGACAGTTACGATAAATGAGAATGGGCAAATAGGCACATATGCAGTAATCGTCGATACGGAGACCTCTGAAGTGATCAAAACCGAGAAATTACAGTAAAATGAAGTGTAAATAGTCATTGGAATTTCCATCCCGTCATGACATAATAGTATCTATGAATAGCGACACGCGCCGATAGCGCCTGAAGCTAGACCATATGACATAGGGATGGCGGGTGCTTTAATATGCTACTTTCGATTGGGACGATTATTGTTATCGATAAAGACTTTACAAAAGATAGCGAAAAGTTCAAAAGTAAAGTGGTTGATATAGGAGACGGTTTCGTAATGATTGACTACCCAAGCCATATTGAGACGGGACGGACAGCATTTTTTATGGATGGCACGCAGTTGCACGTTACATTCATAGATAGTATGAAAATGTCTTATGCTTTCCGGACTGAAGTGAGCGGCCGCCTTAATAAGGGAATTCCAATGATTAAATTATCCTATCCTGGTGATGAACAGCTTATCAAGATTCAACGACGTGAATTTGTACGGGTAGAATCAGCAATTGATATTGCTGTTGAGAAAGATGGACGCTTCAGCCAGTTTGTGGCGGCAGACCTTAGCGCAGGCGGAGTCGCGCTAACTCTCCTTAACCCCGACACTTTCAAAGAAGACGAGCTGTTATCGCTGACCATCGTGCTACCTTTCATGAACCGTGAAATTAAATATGTCAAAGCTGATGCACGGGTTATAAGGGTTTTTGAGAAAGATGGCAGACTAATTGCCTCATTACAATTTGAGACAATCAATCAAGTTGAGCGTCAATACGTTATCCGATTCTGTTTTGAACGGCAGTTGCAAATGAGAAATGAAAAATAGAATTTAGTTGGGGGGAAGTCTGTGTGAATGAGACTTTTCCCTTTTTAATTGTCCAAACTCCAGCCAGTTAACCAAGGCTCTTACGCTCTTCTTGGTGTCTAGACTCTAGGCGCCTAGACCCTCGAGTCGCTTCAGTCCTTAAGTTAAAGGCAAAAAGCGCCTTTATCTTAAGGCCCTCCAGCGCTTTTCGGGTCTACCCAGGCGCTTACGCTTTTCTTGTGATACAATATTGTCTAATTGACTACGGGGGTAGATGAAATGGCATTAGAGATAAAAATCGCGATTGATGGTCCGGCTGCGGCTGGAAAAAGTACAATTGCTAAAATCACAGCTGAAAAATTGGGCTATACGTATATCGACACAGGTGCTATGTACCGCGCACTAACGCATAAAGCGTTAGTTCACAACATAAATACTAGGGATGGACAAGAACTTGAAAAGTTATTGGAAGAGACGGAGATAGTTCTTAGGCCATCAATAAACGGCCAAGCGGTCATTGTAGATGGTAAAGACGTAACAGAAGACATCCGTTCACAATTAGTGACGGCTTCTGTATCCTCTGTCGCTACTCATATGGGTGTCCGTCAGCTGATGGTTGATAAACAGCGGATTCTAGCTATAGGTGCGGGTGTTGTAATGGACGGGCGCGATATCGGGACGGCTGTCCTGCCGGATGCGGAACTAAAGATTTTCATGACAGCCTCTGTTGAGGAGAGAGCGATGAGACGTCATATTGAAAACGAAAAACGTGGCTTCACAACGTCTCTTGAACAATTGAAAGCTGAAATTGCTGAACGTGATCGCGCGGATAGTGAAAGAGAAGTGTCTCCACTCAGACAAGCGGAAGATGCTGTTCTTATCGATACGACTTCGATGTCAATTACAGATGTGGCGGAAAAAATCAGTGAACTTGCAGAAAAGAGGATGAACTTATGAACTTATATCCACTTGGTAAAATGCTCTGCAGTGCAATATTTTATCCGTTATATCGCATTAAAGTAATTGGTGCGGAGAACTTCCCGAAAGAAGGGGGTGTTCTGCTTTGCACGAATCACATCGATAATGTCGATCCTCCGGTTGTCGGTAGTACTTGTCCTAGGCCTGTTCACTTCATGGCAAAAGAAGAGTTATTCAAAATGCCATTGCTAAAAAGTATTCTTCCGCAAGTGAATGCATATCCTGTGAAACGGGGTATGAGTGACAGGGAAGCATTCCGGAATACATTGAAAATCCTTAAATCGGGAAAAGTTGTCGGGATGTTTCCAGAAGGAACGAGAAGTAAGACAGGGGAACTTGGTAAAGGGCTTGCAGGCGCAGGATTCTTCGCGCTGAAGGGTGGCGATGCGGTCGTTATGCCTTGTGCAATTATAGGGCCTTACAAAGTGTTTAGAAGATTGAAAGTTGTCTATGGTAAACCGCTAGATCTGACAACTTATCGTGAAAGTCGGACTTCAGCTGAAGACATGACAGAGATCATCATGAGTGAAATTCAAAAACTTATCGAACAAAATAAATAAGATAAGGGTAATTTTTTGTTATTTTGAATAGATTCGAATAATATAGAAGTAGGATTCTTTATGAAGGAGGACTACATAATGACTGAAGACATGAACTTAGAAGCAGCGAACATCTACAATGAAGGTGACCGTGTTACTGGGAAAGTGACTAAAATCGAAGAAAAGTCTGTGACAGTTGAAATTGCGGGAGCACCTTTTGATGGTGTTATTCCAATCAGCGAACTATCGAGCCTTCACATTGAAAAAGCTGAGGATGCAGTTGCAGAAGGCGATGAAATTGAACTGATTATCACGAAAGTGGAAGAAGATAATTATGTCCTTTCAAAACGTAAAGTCGATGCAGAAGATGCATGGGGTTCTCTTGAAGAGAAATTCAATAATAAAGAAACAATCGAAACAGAAGTAAAAGACGTTGTTAAAGGCGGACTAGTTGTTGACCTTGGTGTACGTGGTTTCATTCCGGCATCACTTGTTGAAGATTATTTCGTCGAGACTTTTGAAGAGTATAAAGGTCGTATGATGACATTTAAAATTGTTGAAATGGATAAGGAAAAAAATCGTTTAATTCTTTCTCATCGTGCAGTTATCCAAGAAGAAAAAGCATCACAAAAAGGTGAAGTTTTGGATAATCTCAAAGAAGGTGAAGTACTGGAGGGGACTGTTCAACGTCTTGCAACATTCGGTGCTTTTATTGATATCGGTGGCATTGATGGACTTGTTCATATATCTCAACTTTCTCATGATCATATCGAGAAAGTTTCAGACGTTCTAAAAGAGGGCGACAAAGTGAATGTGAAGATCCTTTCAATCGACCGTGATTCAGAACGAATTTCACTATCCATCAAGGATACATTGGCTGGTCCGTGGGAAGGAATTGAAGAGAAGGCTCCTAAAGGATCTAAGTTTGAGGGGACTGTGAAACGTCTCGTCTCATATGGTGCATTTGTAGAAGTGTTCCCTGGCGTCGAGGGGCTTGTCCATATTTCGCGTATATCCCACCAACACATCGGTACTCCGCATGAAGTGTTGAAAGAAGGTCAAAAAATCGATGTCAAAGTACTAGAAGTCAATACGGATGATAAACGTCTATCTTTAAGCATTAAGGATCTTATTGAAAAAGAAGACAATAACTCTTATGGAAATTATGAGATGCCAGAAGAAGCATCAGGTTTTTCACTGAGCGATGTCATCGGAGATCAGCTGAAGAACTTTTCAACTAAAGATTGACTAAGAAATGTTGTTTAATTTACTTGATGTGACTAATTTGTGAACTTAATGAACGAGAATTTGAAAAGATGATGATGCCCCTTATGGGCATCATCATCTTTTTTGGTGCGCCCAGCATGGGTGTAGTCTATAGGGTGCAAGTCCCGAACTGTGAAGGCAGAAGTAACAGTTAGCTTAACGCAAGGGTGTCCATGGTGACGTGGAATCTGAAGGAAGCGAGCAGCAAACCTCCGGTCTGAGGAACACGAACTTCATATAAGGCTATGTACGATTGGGTGAGTTTGCCAAACAAAACAAAGCCCTTTCTGCCGAAGGTCGTATGTAGTAAATGAAGCAGATAGGTGGAGGGAAAGACTACGTTCTTACCTGGGGAGGTCTGATTGATACGCCAAGTACACTTGGTAACCTACTCAGTGATGGGTAGCTGAACAATCAGAAGTCAGCAGAAGCCATAGTACCATTCGAACTCGAGAAGAATGGGAAGGGCTGAACAATTAAGAGAGAACAACATCTTGGCATTCAGTAACCTGCGAAGAACACAGATAACCGATAAGGCATGCTTGAAGGAGGAAGTGGTGAATCCCACGGGGGACTTCGAGATGGTGGAGCAGAGCTGGTATAAGAAGAAGCGTTGTTCACGGAAAGAGGCGTAACCAATGTTGATGGAACGAATACTGTCGCGTGAAAATCTGCTTTCTGCCCTGAAACGGGTGGAACGCAATAAAGGGAGCCATGGTGTAGATGAAATGCCCGTACAAAACCTACGAAAGCACATCTTGGAACACTGGGAATCCATGAAAATGGAACTTCTTGAGGGTACTTATAAGCCGCAACCTGTCCGCAGGGTCGAAATCCCGAAACCTGACGGTGGCGTGCGGTTATTAGGTATCCCTACCGTGACGGATCGTCTCATTCAGCAAGCCGTTGCCCAAGTATTATCTACTTTGTATGATCCAACGTTTTCCGACCATAGCTATGGTTTTCGACCAAAGCGAAGCGCCTACGGCGCAATAAGGAAAGCGAAAGGATATATACAGGAAGGTAATCGGTGGGTAATCGATATAGACTTGGAGAAGTTCTTCGACAAAGTGAACCATGATAGGTTAATGGGAACACTTTCGAAACGAATCGAAGACAAACGTCTGCTTAAGCTAATCCGTGACTATTTGAAATCAGGAATCATGATAAATGGTATCGTGACAACCAGTGAGGAAGGTACGCCGCAAGGTGGCCCACTCAGTCCATTACTTTCCAATATTGTCCTTGATGAACTAGACCAAGAATTGGAGGAAAGAGGACATAAATTTGTCCGATACGCTGATGACTGTAACATCTATGTGAAAACACAGAGAGCAGGTAATAGGGTCATGAGTTCTGTCACTTCATTTATTGAAGGGAAACTTAAGTTGAAAGTGAATCTGGGTAAATCTGCAGTTGACCGTCCATGGAAGAGGAAATTTCTCGGATTCAGTTTCACCAATGGTAAAGAACCGAAGGTTCGCATCGCCAAAGAAAGTGTGAAACGGATGAAGAATAAAATTCGCGAAATCACTTCAAGGAAGAAACCTTATCCCATGGAATATCGGATAAAGAAACTCAATCAATATCTGATGGGTTGGTGTGGCTATTTCGCATTGGCAGATACGCCAAGCGTGTTCATTAAATTCGATTCTTGGATTAAAAGAAGACTCCGGATGTGTATGTGGAAGAACTGGAAAAAGCCAAGTACGAAGGTGAGGAAACTCATTGGATTAGGTGCGCCGAAAGATAAGGCATACGAATGGGGTAACTCACGTAAAAGTTACTGGAGAATTTCTAAAAGTCCCGTATTACATAGAACCCTCGGAAACTCCTACTGGAGTTCCCAAGGGCTCAAAAGTCTACTGTCACGTTACGAAACTTTGCGTTATCAATCTTAATTGAACCGCCGTATACCGAACGGTACGTACGGTGGTGTGAGAGGTCGGGAGTTAATCACTCCCTCCTACTCGATTTGCATAGGAAATGATACTATTCCCGATCCCGGGATAATTAATAACGTAGGAATTGTCATAGGGGTTGTCTAAATAGTTGCATATAATAGTAAGCAAGGTATTTTCTTGTCGGCGTGATAAGTGAGGGATTAGTAAGAGGCCTTTATTCCGCCGACAGGGCTTTAGTAAAAAAAGAAGGTGAATAATATGCCATATACAATAATCAACAACTACATTCCGACGTCTCTTTATCCACTGAAAGCAACGTATCCGATGACGCCGGAATACATCACCATCCACAATACAGCCAATGATGCGACGGCAATCAACGAGATTGCTTTCATGACGCGGAACACAACTGCGACGTCGTATCATGTGGCAATCGATGATAAACATGCAGTGCAAGCTATCCCGTTTACACGCAACGGTTGGCACGCTGGGGATGGTCAAGGGGCAGGTAATCGGAAATCCATAGGGATTGAAATCTGTTACTCACAATCAGGCGGTCCAAAGTATGTTAATGCGGAAGCGAATGCCGTCGACTATATAGCACGCATACTTAAGCAATACAGCTGGGGTATAGATCGTGTTAAATGGCATCGGGATTGGAGTGGTAAAGAATGTCCGCACCGTATCATAGATGAGGGGCGTATGACGACCGTTCGCAATGCCATAGTTAAACGTCTGGCAGAATTGAATATCCCAACGCTACCAAAGGAGGATGCACGCATGTTTAATCCAAGCTCAGCAACGTTAAAAGTTGCTTATGAACAATACTTGTCGGATGCCGTAAAAGAAGGTTTAATTTCCGACAAATGGTTAACGGACTTTAGGGCAGGTAAGTTGTCACTAGATGATGCACTCGCACTAAAAGTCTTTATTGACCAGCGCAGATGAGGTAATTAAGGTAGGGAAGATCAAAAGGCGGTAAATCCATCAAGGACAGTCGTCATTTTCAAAAGAAAAGAACGTATAAGATTTCAGCGGAGCGGTGTCTAGATTCCAGCACCTAGCCTTCCTTTATCTTAAGGCTCTCTAGTGCTTTTCCGGTCTACCAAGCGCTTGTGCTTTTCTTATTTGTCATAATAAGAACGTTCGCTCCATATGTTGGTGGAAAGGGAGGGAATGAGTGTGCGTAATCAATTGGTCAAGTCGATGAAGTATAATGAGTCATTAGATATGATGTACCTGGCGAATGACGGTCAAATTAGTAAGAGGCGAATAAGGGTGCTGGATGTCGGTGAGGTATCTTTCAGAGCATACTGTTTTCTGCGTAAGTCGAATCGTACGTTTACAAACGACAACGTGTTGGCGCTTGTTCCCATCATTATAAAAGAAAGATCCGTGATCTAACAGTTAGACGTTTACAGATTGTAGTATGAAGTGTTGCGCTATTAATAGAAGAAATAAATTTAAAATTCGCAAAGTATAGCGCGGCAGGTTTCATTTACGCTGTGCGAGAATCAGTAGCAGTGATAGTGGATATGCGGAAAGTTAATTGGTAATAATAAGAAAGAGCGACTTCTCAGAAATGGGATAGTCGCTCTTACGATTATCAATACGAATTGTAGGACTTACTTCATTTTCAAAGTTCTCAAAAAGCCCCACATACAAATAGTTTAGCCTTGCGTAAGTTAAATTCACGTAAAAATGATATACTGTCGTAGTGTGACAAAGACAGTGTTTACAGTTATAAATGTGCCTGTTTAGACGTGTTAATGATTATTGTGTATAATATGCAGAAGATAAGCTGGAAGGATGTTAGATTATGAATAAACCAACAGTAGCGATCGTCGGTAGGCCGAACGTCGGGAAATCGACAATATTTAACCGAATCGTTGGTGAACGAATTTCAATCGTAGAAGACGTTGCGGGTGTTACACGTGACCGTATTTACAGCTCCGCAGATTGGCTCGCACATGAGTTCAACCTTATTGACACAGGAGGAATCGATATTGGAGATGAGCCTTTTCTTGAGCAAATCCGATTACAAGCGGAAATTGCAATAGACGAAGCGGACGTTATCATTTTCCTTGTGAATGGTCGTGAAGGGGTAACAGATGCTGATGAGCAAGTTGCCAAGATCTTGTACAAAACGAAAAAACCTATTGTACTTGCTGTAAACAAAGTTGATAATCCAGACATGCGGGACATGATTTATGATTTCTATTCCCTTGGATTCGGAGAACCGTATCCGATTTCTGGTGCGCATGGACTAGGTTTAGGGGATTTGCTTGATGCAGTAGCGAATGATTTCCCAGAACCAGGTGCTGAAGAAATTGAAGATGATGTCATCCGGTTTTCGTTAATTGGGAGACCTAACGTTGGTAAATCATCACTTGTCAATGCATTTTTAGGTGAGGAACGGGTCATAGTTAGTGACATACCTGGAACAACAATAGATGCTATCGATACGGCTTATGAATATGATGGACAGAAGTATAAAATTATTGATACTGCTGGTATGCGTAAAAAAGGGAAAGTGTATGAAAATGTAGAGAAATATGCTGTTCTTCGTGCACTAAAAGCGATTGATCGCTCTGATGTCGTTCTTATCGTTATCAATGGTGAAGAAGGCATACGTGAGATGGACAAGCGCATCGCCGGCTACGCAGAAGATGCTGGAAAAGGCGTCATGTTTGTTGTTAATAAGTGGGATGCTGTCGAAAAAGATGATAAGACGATGAACAAGTTTATTGCGGATATCCGTGATAATTTCCTATTCCTCGATTATGCACCGATTGCTTTTGTTTCAGCAAAAACAAAACAGCGTGTTAATACGTTGTTTGAAAAAGTTAAATTAATTAATGAGAACCATGCACTACGTATTCAGTCAAGTGTCTTGAACGAAGTGATTGAAGACGCTGTTGCAAGAAACCCTGCACCTAATAATAAAGGACGCAGATTGCGTATTTATTATGCTACGCAAGTAGCTGTTAAACCGCCAACTTTCGTCGTCTTTGTGAACGATGTAGAAATCATGCACTTCTCTTATGAACGCTTTTTACAAAACCGTCTTCGGGAGTCATTTGGCTTCGAAGGAACTCCGATCAGGATTATTACTCGAGCAAGAAGCTGATCGACGTTACGGGAGAAAGGATGTCTGTATGAAATGGAAAAAGTAACTGTTATCGGAGCCGGAAGCTGGGGAACTGCGATTGCTTTTGTTCTTGCTGAAAATGGTCATGATTGCTTACTTTGGGCGAGGCGTTCTGACCAGTCCGCTGAAATTAACGAAAATCATACAAATAAGTCATATTTACCAAGTATTTCTTTACCTACTAATTTGAAAGCAACATCAGATTTGGAAGCGGCGGCGATGCATAGTGATACTGTCATCATCGCTGTTCCGACCAAGGCGATTCGTGATGTCTGTTCTGAACTGAATGCAATGGCGATTAGCCCTAAATTAATTGTCCATGTTTCAAAAGGTATTGAACCAGATTCGTTAAAACGAATCTCAGAAATGATTTCGGAAGAGCTAGATTCCTCGAAAACAAAGGCTATTGTTGTTCTCTCGGGTCCAAGTCATGCTGAAGAAGTTGTTCTGCGTCATCCGACGACAGTAACGGCTGCATCATTCGATTTGGAAGCGGCAGAAAAGATTCAGGACCTATTTATGAACCATTATTTCCGTGTCTATACAAATCCGGATATAGTTGGTGTGGAAATCGGAGCTGCGCTTAAAAATGTAATTGCATTGGCAGCCGGTATTTCTGATGGACTAGGTTATGGTGATAATGCCAAAGCTGCGCTTATTACGCGCGGATTAGCGGAGATTTCAAGACTTGGCGTGAAAATGGGTGCGAATCCACTTACATTTTCAGGTCTGACAGGTCTAGGCGATTTGATTGTTACATGTACGAGTGTTCATTCACGCAATTGGAAAGCGGGCAATATGCTCGGAAAAGGGAATAGTCTAGACGAGGTCGTATCAGGCATGGGTATGGTCATCGAAGGTGTACGGACGGCTAAAGCGGCACATCAGCTTGCAGCCCAGCACGGAGTCTCTATGCCGCTCACAGAGGCACTGTACTCCATACTATTTGAAGGAATACCGCCGAAACAAGCTGTGGACCAACTTATGAACCGTATGAAGAAGCAGGAAGTTGAAGATCTCTTCGGCAACCGTTGACTCTGTAATTCAAAAAGACTTGTGAAAAACGTCAGATTACGTTGCTAGCCTCCCCCTCCGCTCCACACGTATAAAAGCCAGCACATTACGTGCAAGCGAGGGACTTGGGGCTATGCTCACTGGTCCTTTTCTTCTGCCTTTTAAATACTGATTATACGAAAGGAGGACTTCCTTTGTCCTCGATGGATAAAATGTGGCTGTCGTTCTATGCGATGGGATTCATGGTTATTTCCATGGGTCTTATTTATGTGAGTCGGCATAAGCTTCAAAATAAAGGTTTGAAATTACTATTTGCTATAATAGCCTATTCTTTACTAATCTTCTCATTTTTTGCGATGATTTATCTCGTATTTAATGGGCCGACAGGAGGGGCATGATGACTATGTCAGTAAAAAAAATCGGGCTACTCTTCATATCTTCCTTGGTTTTTGTTCTATCTGGATGTATGTACCCGTCCGAAAAAACAACTGGACAGGAAATCCCGTATGCTGATCAGCTGGAATCAATGCAAAAAGCGGTTGATGCTTATCAGCAAAATTCGGGAGGATTATTGCCTATCAAAACACGTGATCTTGAAACAGATATTTACATCAAATATCCCATTGAGTTCTCCAAAGTTGTACCAGCTTACACGGAGAAAATGCCTTCAAATGCGTATGAAACTGGTGGGATCTATCAATATGTGTTGATAGACGTTGAAACGACTCCAACGGTAAAGCTTGTTGATTTGCGCTCAGCGGAACATATTCGCGATTTAAACCTAAGGAAAAACGTCAATGGTCGAGCTCCATTCAAGGAGTCCGTGGGTGACCATGTCTATACAGTCGATTTCGAAGCAATGGGCTTTAAAGAGCCGCTGACGGTTCCTAGCCCCTATTCAGATGCAATCTTGCCGATTGTTATCGGTGGGGATGGTGTTTTTTACATCGATTATTCGATTGACTTAAACCGAGTGTTGCAAGAAAAGACCCAAACTGTTAAACCAGGGGAGGATATTCGTCACCTTTTAACGGATAACTATCCTGTTTTACCGGCTTATTCATTACCTTATACAGTGAATGCAGACAACGAACCAATATTCATGAACAAATCAAAATGAAAAACGTTTCATGCCACGTGCATGAAACGTTTTTTTTTTACATAAACTAATATGCGCATCTAAAGGAGGACGATAGAATGAAAGAGGAATTATATGAAAATCTGGCTAGACGCACAGACGGTGATATTTATATCGGTGTCGTCGGACCTGTTCGTGTAGGAAAATCTACGTTCGTGAAAAGAGTTATGGAAGAAGTCGTTATTCCAAATATGACGGAAGCATCGGATCGAATTCGTGCGCAGGATGAGCTTCCTCAGAGTTCACCAGGCTCAGTTATTATGACATCAGAACCGAAATTTGTGCCCGCCCAAGGGACTTCGGTATCTGTAGGGGATGGTGAGCTGAAGTTTCAAATCAGGCTTGCAGATTGCGTTGGCTATGTGATAGACGGCGTAAAAGGCTATGAAGATGAGAATGGCCCGAAATTGGTTCACACGCCATGGCACAACGAACCAATACCGTTTGAAGAAGCGGCGCGTATTGGTACGGATAAGGTGATTCGTGATCATTCTACGATTGGTATTCTTGTTACAACGGATGGAACAGTAAACAATATTCCGCGGGCAGCAGCACAAGTTGCTGAAGAGGAAATCGTTAATAAGTTGAAAGATATTGGTAAGCCTTTTGTTATTGTTCTGAATTCTAAAATGCCGGCCAATGACAGAACGATCGCATTAAAACAGGAACTACATGAAAAATATGGGGTTCCTGTCATTGCGATAAGTGCTGATCAGTTAAACGCACAGGAAATTCAACTTATTTTAAAAGAAGCATTGTACGAATTCCCGATTTCTGATATTGAAGTCCAAAAACCAGATTGGATGGAAGTGCTCGGAAGTGAACATGAACTGAATGCCAACATCGACAGAGTGATTAATGAGGGATTTTTGGGTGTATCAAAAATCCGTAAAATACAGGAGTTGGCAGAAAGTTTAAAAGATGAAAAATATGTTAGGCATGCAGAAGTCATTGAAGTAGATGCTGGTAAAGGGAAAGCAATCGTGAAAATTACTATGGATGAACAGGCTTTCCGTGAAATTTGTGAAGGAATTATGGGACAGGAAATCGGCTCGAAAAAAGACTGGTTGTTGTTTGTTCAGGAAGCGGCCAAAGCGAAAAAGTCGTATGACATGTACTCGGAAGCAATCGATACAGCTAGAAAGCAAGGCTACGGTGTTGCTCTTCCGACAATTGAGGATTTCAATCCTTCTGCACCGGAACTTATCAAACAGAACAACTTTTTCGGCGTTCGCATGAAAGCAACGGCACCGTCGCTTCACATTATTCGGGTTGATATGGAAGCCGAATTTTCTCCATTAATCGGTTCCGAATTTCATAGCCATCATTTATTAAAAGAATTAAAGAATGCTTATTTGCATGATAGAGAGGCATTATGGGAAACACAGCTATTCGGAACACCGCTCCATGAAGTCATGAAAGAAAGCATTCGTTTCAAAACAGCTTCTGTTCCGATGAAGGCAAGAAAACGTCTGCGGGAGACGATTGAACAGATGGTGAATGATGGAAATAAAGGCATGATTACATTTATCGTCTAAAGGAAAAAGATCCGTCAAAAGCGGATCTTTTTCCGTTTTTTTAGCTAAAAGTGCATGATATTAGCGATTACGCGATAATATTGTTGCGTCAGGGATTTTCTTGTGATACTCTTTTTACAGTATTAGAAGCTAGCTAATGCCCTTTGAGAGGAGGTGAATGGTGTGAATAAAACAGAATTGATTACCTCTGTAGCTGAAGCAGCAGAACTAACTAAGAAAGATGCTACAAAAGCTGTCGAAGCTGTATTCGATACGATCCAATCTACTCTTGCAAGTGGTGAGAAAGTACAATTGATCGGTTTCGGTAACTTCGAAGTACGTGAGCGTGCAGCTCGTAAAGGACGTAACCCGCAATCTGGGGAAGAGATCGATATCGCTGCAAGCAAGGTACCAGCTTTCAAAGCAGGTAAAGCGCTTAAAGACGCAGTGAAATAATTCTCAAGTTTACATAGAAGTCCGTCCGTCGTATCTAATTCATTAGATACTTGGGGCGGACTTCTTTCCATTTTTATCTTATTGTCCAATGTAGAGTGAACGAACTGTACGGAAATGGGCGAGTATGCTACTATTTTTGTTGGAATAGCTTTATTTCCGATTGGGAGGTTTCGAATGATGAATGTTGTCGATTACGAGAAAATAGAGAAGGCAGTTTCAATGATCTTGGAAGCAGTCGGTGAAGATCCCGAGCGTGAAGGGCTGATAGATACTCCAAAGCGTGTCGCAAAGATGTACGCTGAGGTATTTGAAGGTTTGAATAAAGACCCTAAGGATTATTTCAAAACAGTGTTCCATGAAAATCACGATGAAGTAGTTCTTGTAAAAGATATACCGTTCTACTCGATGTGTGAACATCACCTTGTGCCGTTTTTTGGGAATGCGCATATTGCATACATACCGCGTGATGGAGTTGTTGCTGGCCTGAGTAAATTAGCGAGAGCCGTCGAAACGACTGCCAAAAGGCCACAACTTCAAGAACGTATCACATCCACAATTGCGGAAGCGATGATGGAAATGCTAAATCCAATTGGTGTCTACGTAGTAATCGAGGCGGAACATCTGTGTATGACGATGCGAGGCATCAAGAAACCAGGGGCGAAGACAGTGACTACAGTTGCGCGTGGTATTTACGAACAGGACGATGTGAAACGGGCTGAGATCCTATCACTTATTAAGATGTCTTGAAGCCTTTGCGAGTAACGCCTTTTCTATGATATGATAAGACCATAAAAGAATAGACAGGAGAGGTGAAAATGACACAAACCGACTATATCGTTATAAAAGCGAAAGAAGACGGCGTGAACGTAATCGGTCTGACACGAGGAAACGATACGAAGTTTCATCATACGGAAAAATTAGACCGTGGTGAAGTGATGATCGCACAATTTACTGATCATACGTCAGCAATGAAAATACGTGGCAAAGCTGACGTTCATACCGCATACGGTGTCTTGTCAAGCGAAGGGAAAGACTAATTCGTATTTGACACACTTTTCCGTAGACGTCTTTGAATGGAGATTCGACGATGGAAACCCAAAAAATTAAACTGCATATCGAAAATTATATAGGTGAAGTAGAGAATGCAATTCGCGAGCCGATTGTGGATAGAGATGTTGGTCAAATAACAATCGATGCTGTAAAAGCCTTTATTCTCCTGTTGCCAATGTTGAACGGGGAAAGGTGGAACAATCGTTTACATACAGCGTCAATCGCAGTTGGTGCTGTTCACGCTGCTTTTGATGCGCATGATTCGATTAATGTATCTGACGCTACATCAAAGCAACAGCAACTTACTGTTTTGTCGGGGGATTATTTCAGCGGAATCCATTATCGGCTACTCGCCTCTCTGCCTGAATTTGGTTTCATCCGTTCCTTGTCTGAAACAATCGGACAAATTAACGAGACAAAGACGATTTTTCACGACCAATTACCAGATGGACCTGAAAAGTTGATTGAAACAGTTAGAATCATCGAAGCAGGGTGTATAACTGATTTTTTATATACATTCGGATTTGCACAATATGTCCCGCTAGCCAGTGCAGCATTGTCGCTTTTATGGTTTGAAGAAGGGAATGCTGAATGCAATTCTATTTCGGATAAGCGTTCACGCCGCACAATGAATGCTGCTGATGCGGATCATGCGGTTTTTCAGCTTCATGCTGAAATGCAAAAAGCACTTGATGCAGCAGATTATCTTCAGCCTTTTTTACAGCGAAAAATCCGTAACCTAGTGACACCGCTAATTGGTAAACTGAATTGAAGAAAAGAGGTATAACTCTTGTCGATATCAAAAGAACAGAAAGTCCACACCGTTTTTGAAAAAATATCCGTCGATTACGATAAGATGAATTCCGTAATCAGTTTCAACCAACATAAGAAATGGCGCGATGACATCATGTCACGCATGAACGTCCACGAAGGTGCTCGTGCATTGGACGTGTGTTGTGGAACTGCTGATTGGACGATCGCTATTGCAGAGGCGACAGGTGCCTCTGGGCATGTGACAGGACTCGATTTCAGTGAAGGCATGTTAGAAGCCGGCCGGCCGAAAGTTGCAGCATATCCAACTATTACGCTTGTACAAGGGAATGCGATGGAATTGCCGTTCCCTGACGACTCGTTCGATTTTGTTACAATTGGTTTCGGATTGCGTAACGTACCGGATTATTTAACAGTATTAAAAGAAATGAATCGTGTCTTAAAGCCTGGTGGAATGATTGCATGTCTAGAAACTTCTCAATCTGAACTTCCAGGCTACAGGCAATTATTCCGATTTTATTTCAATTTCATCATGCCCGTTCTCGGGAAAATTTTTGCGAAAAGTTACAAAGAATATTCATGGCTTCAAGAATCGGCAAATGATTTTCCAGGGATGAAACAACTTGCCCAGCTATTTACGGAAGCGGGCTTCACTGAAGTGTCCTTTAAGTCATACAGTGGCGGCGCCGCGGCTGGTCACGTTGGATATAAACAATAAAGACAGCAGGGGAAGGTAATCGTTTTGGAGAAATTGAAGTTATTGTCACTTTATGGTGATTTTCGAAAGGATCTCGCTTATATAGAAAAGGAACTTGAACGATCCCTCAATTCATCTTCCCCTATCATTCGGCAAGCATCACTTCACCTGCTTCGTGCGGGTGGAAAAAGGATTCGACCTATTTTTGTTATCCTGTCATCCAAGTTTGGCAACTATTCGTTGGAGGATGTGGCAAAGGTAGCTGTCTCACTTGAGCTTGTCCATATGGCGTCTCTTGTCCATGATGATGTTATCGATGATTCAGATATGCGTCGTGGCCTCGAAACAGTAAGGGCGCGTTGGGATAACAGAATTGCGATGTATACGGGGGACTTCATCTTTTCACGTGCACTTACATCGATAGGTGAGATTGAAATTCCTGCTATTCATCAGCTACTTGCAGAGACTATGCTTGAAATTTGTAAAGGTGAAGTCATCCAGATTGATCATCAGCGAAAAACCAATCAGACGATTCGGGATTATTTGCGCCGCATTAAACGAAAGACCGCACTTCTCCTGTCCTCCAGTTGTGAACTTGGTGCGCTTGTTTCAGGAGCGGACCCTGCGAATGTAAGGAAATTGCGTCGCTTCGGTTATTTTGCAGGCATGGCTTTTCAAATTGTCGATGATATTCTTGACATTACATCAACGGATGAAGAGCTTGGAAAACCGGCAGGCAGTGATCTGTTGAATGGTCATCTGACTTTGCCCATCCTATACATAAAAGACGATGTGAATTTCCAACCTTATATGAAGCGGTCGTTTGACGGGACTTTAACGGAATCTGATCGTGAAGAAATGTTGACTTATATTCGCGGAACAGAGGCCATTCAGATGGCGCAAGCTGTGAGCGATTTGTATTTGCAAAAAGCAATGGATGAAATAAATGAGTTGCCTGATGGTGATGCAAATGCTAAAAAGGCATTCATGCAAATATCTGCTTTCATTGGCAGACGTAAGTATTAGTGCATTAACAGTTGAAAAATCAGGCATCGGGTGGTACGATCGAAAAGGAGAAATCCTGATACATATATAAGAAGGAGTGTTAAATATGGAAAGAACATTTTTAATGGTTAAACCAGACGGCGTTCAACGTAATCTAATCGGTGAAATCGTGGGTCGTTTCGAAAGTAAAGGTTTCCAACTTGTAGGCGCTAAGCTTATGACAATTTCACAAGAACTTGCTGAGCAACACTACGGCGAACATAAAGAGCGTCCTTTTTTCGGCGAGCTTGTTGATTTCATCACATCAGGTCCTGTATTCGCAATGGTTTGGGAAGGCGAAAACGTTATCTCAGTTGGCCGTCTAATGACAGGCGCAACGAACCCGAAAGAATCTGCACCTGGAACAATCCGCGGTGACTTCGCTGTTACTGTTGGCAAAAACATCATTCACGGTTCAGATGCTCCAGAATCAGCTGTTCGTGAAATCGGTCTTTTCTTCAAGGAAGAAGAACTTGTTACTTATGACAAATCAATGAACAACTGGATCAATTAATTACCTTAAACAGCCCTGCGAATTTCGCTAGGCTGTTTTTGTTCTTTCGAAATGGGTTCCAATCCGTTATAATAGTAAGAATATATGAACGGGGGGACGCAGGTTGCCGGATTATGCTGTATTTATTGGAAACGTCAAGAAAAAGACGGGTATCGATCTGTCACTTTATAAAGAAGCACAGATGAAAAGAAGACTCACTTCTCTATATGAGAAAAGAGGGTACCGAAATTTTATAGAGTATTATGAAGCTATACATAATGATAAAGAGCTACTTGAGGAATTCCTTGATCGGATGACCATCAACGTTTCTGAATTCTACCGCAATGCCCAGCGCTGGGACGTGCTGGAAAAGAAGATATTCCCCAAGCTCCTTGCTCAAAGTAAAAAACTGAAGATTTGGAGTGCTGCCTGTTCCACGGGTGAAGAACCATATTCGATCGCGCTTGTTTTATTATCGCATGTGCCACTGCGTGATATATCAATCTTGGCGACAGATCTGGATTTAGGCGTAATTGAACGGGCGAAAGTCGGTTTATACCCTGAAAGAGCTTTGAAGGAAGTGCCTGCCTCAATCGTGAAACAGCACTTTGTCAATGAAGGTCATTTTTATCAAGTGAAGGATGACATCAAACGGACTGTGACATTTAAGCAACAAAATTTGTTAGAAGACCGATACGATACAGGGTTCGATTTAATTGTCTGTCGCAATGTAATGATTTACTTCACAGAAGAAGCGAAAGATCAGATTTACACGAACTTCTCCAAGTCGCTGAAACAGGGTGGGATTCTTTTTGTGGGAAGTACAGAACAGATTTTCAATCCTTCAAAATACGGATTAGAATCAGAAGACACATTCTTTTATAGGAAAATTTAAAATATCCGGATAACTTTCCGGATATTTTTAATATAAACATATAGTCAAAAGCATCTTACTTTGGTAGAGTGCTATAAAACGAATGTTAATCCATTCGTCGGAGGAGGAAATGGAATGAGATATTTCACAGCCGGTGAATCACACGGTCTGCAACTAACAGCAATCATTGAAGGGCTACCTGCTCAAATGGAATTGACTGCTGAAATGATAAATGGGGAACTTTCAAGGCGTCAAGGTGGACATGGGCGCGGAAGACGTATGCAAATAGAAAAAGATCAGGTTGTCATTTCATCAGGTGTCCGCCATGGTAAAACACTTGGGTCACCGGTGACGTTGACGGTTGTTAATGATGATTGGAAGCATTGGACATCGATTATGGGGGTAGAACCACTCGCTGATGATGTTAAGCCAGAAGATGTGAAACGACAAATAACGCGTCCAAGACCAGGTCATGCAGATCTTGTGGGCGGCATGAAATACGGTCATCGAGATTTGCGCAATGTTCTAGAACGATCGTCCGCGCGTGAGACGACGATGCGTGTGGCAATCGGTGCGGTCGCGAAACAGTTCCTACGCGAACTGGGTATTGAAACTGTCGCACATGTAACAGAAATTGGGGGATTCACAACAAATCCAGATACATATGCAGGAAAAGGGACGGAAGAGCTCCGCAATATCATCGAGAATGACCCTGTCTACTGTGCAGACCCTGAGGCTTCGAAACTGATGGTACAAGCCATTGATGATGCGAAAGGCCGTGGAGATACGGTTGGAGGCGTCGTAGAAGTGGTTATTGAAGGATGTCCACCTGGAATCGGGAGCTATGTTCAATTTGATCGGAAGATGGACGGGAAGCTCGCGGGAGCGATGATGAGCATCAATGCGTTTAAAGGCGTTGAGATTGGACTCGGGTTTGAAATGGCAAAAATGCCAGGCAGTAAAGTGCATGATGAAATTGCGTGGAGTGAAGAACAAGGCTATTTCCGTAAATCAAACCGATTGGGTGGCCTTGAAGGCGGAATGACGACAGGTATGCCGATTGTAGTCAGGGGCGTCATGAAACCTATCCCTACCTTGTACAAGCCGCTTGAAAGTGTCGATATTGATACGAAAGAACCGTTTGTTGCAACAATCGAACGTTCGGACCCTTGTGCGGTACCCGCAGCTTCTGTTGTAGCAGAACATGTCATTGCAACTGAAATGGCAAAAGCCATTATGGAAGAATTCCGTTCGGACACGATGGGCGGTCTAAAAAAGGATATTGAAGAATATAGACGGTATGTAAAGGAGTTTTAATATGGGGAAACTTACAGTTGCTGTCCGGGATCATCAATATAACGTCCATATAGGTCAAGATACGTACGAGCTATTCGCCACAGAATATGCTGAACTTCTAGGCACAGTCGACCGAATTGCTATCATTGCGGATGAGCGGGTAGCAGCTATCTACTTGCCGCTGCTACAAAAGTCGTTGCAGTCTGTAAACTGTGAAATTAGTGTAAAAACAGTCCCAGCTGGAGAAAGCTGTAAAACATCCGCTGTGTATGTCGATTGCCTATCTTTTTTGTTAAATGAAAAATTCACCAGGGATTCTCTCCTTATCGCATTTGGGGGAGGCGCATGCGGTGATCTCACTGGGTTCGTCGCTGCGACATTCATGAGGGGGATTAGGTACTTACAATGCCCTACAACAATCTTGGCTCATGACAGTGCAGTGGGGGGCAAAACGGCAATCAATATGCCGGAAGGGAAAAATATGGTAGGCTCTTTTCATCAGCCAGTCGGAGTTCTTTTCAACACGAGGCTGTTCGAATCGCTTCCGCCTCGAGAAATCAGATCGGGTATGGCAGAATTGTTGAAACACGCGCTTATTTCAAATGAGGAATGGACGCTTGAGCTATTGTCTACCCCTTCCTTTTCTCAACCAAGCATTGAATGGTTATCACACGAATTGTTACGGGGAATAGAAGTTAAAGCGAAAATCGTCTCAGAAGACGAATTTGAGCATTCGACTCGAAAGTATCTAAACTTCGGTCATACATTCGGCCATGCTGTAGAAGGTGTATGTGGTTTCGGGGGGTTAAGCCATGGAGAGTCGGTTATGATTGGCATGGTATACAGTCTTATTTTAAGTGAAGACACTGGCGCGGTTGATGAAGCGTTGACAATTCGATTCATCCAATTTGCAAATACGCATGGCTATACATTCCAACCAGTTCATGAACATGGATTCGATGTATTTATGAATTACATGGAAAAAGATAAAAAAGTCTCTTTCGGAAAGCTTAATTTTGTTTTGCTTGATGGGATAGGAAAACCCTATGTAAAAGAACTGTCAAAAGCGCAATGTGAACAAGCATTCTATCAATTGAGACAAAGAACGAAAGGGGATGTGAAGAAATGATGGTAAGAGGATTAAGGGGAGCAACGACAGTCGAGAACGACGAAGAACAAGCTGTTCTTGAAGCGACGCAAGCGTTGGTCGAAGAAATGGCGAAAGAGAACAGTGTTTTACCTGGGGATATCATTTCGGTACTTATCTCTACTACGACGGACATCAAATCGACCTTTCCTGCAAAAGCAGTTCGGTCGATTGATGGATGGATATACGTACCGGTTATGTGTACGCATGAGATGGACGTCCCGGGAGCAATGCCATTATGCATCAGAGCGCTTATGCATGTGAATACTGATATTCCGCAACGTTATGTAAAACATATTTATCAAAAAAATGCAGTTAAGTTACGACCGGATTTACAAAAATAACCCATATCTATTGACCGGAGGGAATTTTATGAACTGGAAAAAAGCGCTTGATAGTATGCAACCTTATAAACCAGGTAGATCGATTGACGAAGCAAAACGAATATACGGTCTGGATGATGTTGTAAAACTTGCTTCAAATGAAAACCCGTATGGCTGTGCACCATCCGTCAGAGACTATTTGACATCAGCCGCAATCCAGCATGAATTGTATCCAGACGGCTATGCGGGGGGACTACGGAAGAAACTTGCGGAGAAACACGGAGTTGACGAAACCTCTTTGTTATTCGGAAATGGCTCAGATGAAATCATTATGATCATTTCAAGAGCGCTCCTTGGCAAAGGAGTAAATACTGTTATGGCGACACCGACATTCCCTCAATATGCTCATAATGCAAGAATAGAAGGTGCCGAAATCCGGGAAGTACCGCTGAAGGATGGTCATCATGATTTGGAGGGGTTCTTGGGAGCTATCGATGGTGAGACTTCGGTTGCTTGGCTATGCAATCCGAACAATCCGACTGGTAACTTGATTCCTAGCGACACGTTAAAAGGATTCCTTGAACAAGTTTCAGAAAATATCCTAGTTGTTCTTGACGAAGCGTATTTCGAATACATTACTGGCTCTGAGCATATCGACTCGATTTCATGGCTGGAAAAATTCCCGAATGTCATTATTTTACGGACGTTTTCCAAAGCATACGGATTGGCAGCATTCAGAGTAGGCTATGCAATTGGTGACCCGGAGGTCATTTCTAATCTCAATAAAGTGCGGAGCCCGTTCAACAATAACTCGCTTGGTCTAGCAGTTGCGGAAAAAGCGCTCGAAGATGAAGCATTCATCGAACATTGTCGTAACCTGAATCATGAACAAAGGCTACGGTTTACAAAGTATGCTTCGGACAATAAACTGCATTTATTCGATTCCGAAACAAATTTCGTTTTAATTGCAGTGCCAGGTGATGCAGATGATGCTTCAGAAAAACTGTTGCAGCAGGGATTCATCATTAGAAGCGGAAATGCACTTGGAACCCCCGGTTATATAAGGGTGACAATTGGGTCGGAAGAACAGACTAGTAACTTCCTCAAAGCATTTGATACGTTGTTGCAATCCGAGGGTTCAGCCGTATGAAACCGAATATCGCGATAATTGGACTTGGCCTGATTGGTGGTTCGCTCGGGCTTGCTTTGAAACGTAACCCCGGTCTGCAAGTAACGGGGTACGACCGATCCTTCAGTACGTTGGAACAAGCCTTCCGTAGGGGGATCATTGATACAATTGCCACATCTATTGAGAATGCATGTGAAAATGCGGATGTCATCATCTTTGCAACGCCGGTCAATACGACGGTTGCAATGATGCATCAAGCGGTCAACTGGAAATTGAGAACTGACGTTATTATGACGGATACGGGCAGTACAAAAGGTCCAATAATGGATGCTGCAAAACAATTGCTTGAACGTGGAATTACATTTATCGGTGGCCATCCAATGGCGGGTTCTCATAAAAGTGGAGTAACTGCGGCTAAAGAGCATCTATTTGAAAATGCGTATTACATATTGACACCAGATTCACAAACAGACAGTGCAAAGGTCGAACAGCTCCGCGTTCTACTTGGTCCAACGAAAGGGAAAATTGTCGTGCTCGATTCTGAAGAACATGATCGGATGACGGCAATCGTTAGCCATTTTCCACATCTCGTCGCTTCTTCGCTCGTTGGAAGGCTATCAGCACAACAAGAAGAGCAACCGTTTGTTAAAAAACTTGCGGCGGGCGGGTTTCGTGACTTGACTCGAATTGCATCTGCAGATCCCATCATGTGGCGTGATATTACGACGCAGAACAGGGAAGAGTTGTTAAAGCAACTGGACGGATGGCTTGAAGAGATGGAAAATGTTCGAAATATGCTAAAATCGAATGACCCCGACGAAATATATAATTATTTTGCAGGGGCGAAACAGTTCCGAGACGACTTACCGATTACGTCTCAGGGTGCATTTTATATGACATTCGATTTGCATATTGATATTCCTGATCACCCTGGTATCATTTCGGAAATCACAAAAATACTTGCGGATGAACGGATCAGTTTAACAAATATCCGAATCGTTGAGACGCGGACGGATGTCTTTGGAATACTTGTTATCAGCTTCCAAACTACTGATGACCGGGAACGAGCAAAATCCGCTCTTTCCAAAACAATGAATTTTAGCATGTACATAGTTTGAATGGGGGGCTTTTCTTGGTGGAGACGAAACTAGTGGCGTTCAATAAACCAGAATTGAAGGGTAATGTGGTAGTTCCAGGTGATAAATCGATATCGCACCGGGCCGTGATGCTCGGTTCCATCGCCGAAGGTAAAACAAAAATTACCGGATTCCTGGACGGAGAAGATTGCCTACGAACAATTGATATTTTTCGACAACTCGGCGTATCAATTGAAAGGGATGGTACTAACGTCACGGTAGATAGCCCTGGAATGCAAGGGTGGCAAACGCCGTCTGAGGAACTTTATGCAGGTAATTCTGGGACAACAGCACGTCTAATTCTTGGAATACTTGCGGGCTCAACTATCAAGTCTGTTCTGACAGGCGATGAATCACTATCAAAGCGTCCAATGAATAGAGTTACACTACCCTTGTCGTCCATGGGAGCTTCTGTAGTAGGAGAACCAGATGGCAATCTCCTGCCACTCACAATTACGGGTGGACCGCTCTCTGCAATTGAATACGACATGCCTGTTGCCAGTGCCCAAGTTAAATCGGCTATTCTGTTTGCTGGTTTGAATGCGGAAGGGACAACTGTTATTAGTGAGGAGACAGTTTCGCGCGACCATACTGAACGTATGCTGCAGCAATTTGGAGCAGAGGTTCAGGTGGACGGAACTAAAGTTAGTGTCAAGGGCGGGAATGTGCTCCGGGGCAAAGATGTGTTAGTTCCAGGTGATATTTCATCAGCGGCATTTTTCATGGTTGCAGCTGCAATGATTAAGGGAAGTTCCGTTACGTTTACGAATGTCGGGCTTAATCCGACAAGGACGGGGATATTGGACGTGCTTACGAATATGGGTGCTTGTGTTGAAATCCTTGAAGAAGTTAACGGGGCTGGCGAACCGTATGGTACTGTAAAAGTATCCTACGAAGGTTTGCATGGTACTGAAATCAGTGGGGACTTAATACCAAGGCTCATCGATGAGCTGCCTGTTATCGCATTGCTCGCAACGCAGGCCGAAGGAACAACAGTTATCAAAGACGCCGGGGAACTACGGGTCAAAGAGACAGATAGAATTGCTGCGGTAACAACAGAGTTGAAAAAATTGGGTGCAAATATCGAAGCGACGGACGATGGGATGATCATTCATGGACCTACGGAACTCTCGGGTGGCACACTTGTTTCGTACGGCGATCATAGATTGGGTATGATGGCTGCAATTGCAGCACTTGTCGCCTCAGCTCCAATCCAAATCGAAGATCCGTCATGCATAGCTATTTCATATCCAGGATTTTTCACAGACTTGGAAAAGCTCGCTGTTTCTATAAATACAAAAGGATAACAGCTTGATGTATACATTTTGAAAGTTCAGGTGAAAATATGGGACAGTTAGAAGAAATTGAACGAACTATTTTAGAAGGTGATGTAGAAGTACTCACCGGTGTTATCGATCAGTTAACGGGGTCGACCGATTTCGATTTGCTCTATGAAGCGGCAGATTTATTTGCTAGTTATGGATTTATGGGGGAGGCTGATCGCCTTTTTGAAACGTTGCGCCTTCATTTACCGGATGAAGCCCAGTTGAAAATTGATCGCGCCGGTACATTACTTGAGCTCGGGGAAGAGGACGAAGCGCTTCTTCTTCTCACGGATGTAGGGCCGGACGACGAAGAATATGTCCAAGCCCTTTTAGCGTTAGCGGATTATTATCAGATGTCCGGAATGGCGGAAGCAGCTCTTGCGAAGATTAAGGAAGCTCATGAACTTGTACCTGATGAACCTGTCATTCGGTTTGCGTATGCGGAATTGCTCCTTGATTCTGGGAAGTACGGAGAGGCTACACGGATGTATCTTGATTTGAATGATGAAACGGAAGAAATTGGCGGCATTCGTATTGTTTCAAGACTTGCGGAAACATATAGCGCTGGTGCTGCTTATGAAGAAGCAATACCTTACTACGAAGAAATGCTACAGGATAACGCCTTGCCAGATACACTTTTCGGGGCGGCATTTGCTTACTTCCAAAGTGGCAATGCAGAAAAAGCAGTCACATTGCTAGACGATTTAATTGAAATGGATCCAGATTACTTTTCTGCTTATATGCTGGCAGGACAGTCTTTGTCAGTTTTAGGTGATGATCAAAGAGCATACGATATGTTCAAAGATGGAATCCGCAGGGACGAATTTGATAAGGAATTGCAATTGACCGCTGGGAAATCAGCATTGAAATTAGGTATTCCAGAAAAAGCAGAAGAACATTTGAAAGAAGCATTGGCACTCGATCCAGAATACATTGAAGCACTTATTACGCTTGCCTCGCTGTATAATGAGAGAGAACAGAGCCCTGAGTTGCTCGATCTACTTACGTACTCACAAGATAATCAAGTTGACATACCTTTATTGGATGCGTTTATGGCCTATGCATATGAACGTGAAGAACAATATGAAGATGCATACACATCCTATGGTAAGGCATATATTGGGATGAAGGATGACCACAGTTTTCTTGGAAACTTCGCGAAATTCCTGATTGAAGAAGGAAAACGTGACGAAGCCCTCAAAATAGTCAAGGAATTGGTTGAACTTGACCCTGACGATGAGAATTGGAGAGCTTATCTTGAAGCACAAAATGACGAGGAGGTGTGACATGACGGCCATGGTTCCTGTCGCTGCTAAAAAGGACTTTGTGCGATGGTTCTTAAAGCGCTACAAATTGAAGCGCCGTGAATGTGTGTGGATTTTGAATTACCTTCTAAGCCACGAACAGCTTCTGCAAAACGTCCACTTTACGGATGAAGCACATTACTGTCCAAGGGCGATGGTGATGTCAACAACGGGTTCGGAGAGCATTCCGTTTCGTTTTTATAAAGGGAACTTAATGACTGCTGATGCCGAGAAGTCATTTCATGACTTAAGACTTCATCCAGATGATAAGATGTATATACAATTAAATTTTTCGAACAGCCACTCTTGCCCAGAATATGCGAGTGTTCGTGAGGAAAATCCTTTTCTTCCGGATTATTTACAGGTAAGTGAAGGCGATCGGGAAATTGCAGAACAATTACTGGAGGAAAGTGCTGCTTTAATGACCGTTGATATGCTTATGAAAAGGGTTGATGAGGCCCTCGATAACAACGATAAGGAACGGTTTATCGCATTATCTGCGCTGTTGAATGACATGAAGGTATCGAAGAACTAACGACTCCGCCCAATTTGGTGGAGTTCTTTATTGATTTTTCAAGGAGGTAATTTTGCAATGAACTGGATTGCACAAGATATGGATACATATTTGCAACAGAAAGAATATATCGATACACTTATAGTACCCTTACTTAAAGTAGAGACTGTGCCGGGGAATATGAAAACCAGCGCGTCATCTTCAGAGTTTCTGATGCATCTTACGACTTTCATCGAAACGCAATTCAAAGGGCGTATGATGCTAATGCCACCATTTGCTTATACGCAGTCAATGGATCTGACGGAGCTGGCTGCAACACTGTCTCGGGACTTTGCGGCGGCACCATTTAAACACGTATTTTTCTTGACGACTGATGTTACGTGGACAAGCCTTAAATTAGATGGTGAAGTGATCTGGTTACCGTCAATTCCGCTGGAAAGCATGGATCCACAATTAAGAAAAACAATCATTGAAGATCAGCTTCGACAGGTTTTACCACGCTTCACGGAAAAATGGTCGGAGCAGTAAAATTCGATATTTGTTCACAAACTTCCATCTGTTCGGAAAGCAGGATTGAATTTCCTTTAGTATTGATATATCATAGATATGTCCTAGTATTACAATTAGCAAAAGAATGTCCGTTGGACTGACCTTTAAGTAAGAGGAGGGAAATTAATGAGCAAGAAAGTGTCAAGACGCCAATTCATGAGTTATACACTTATGGGTGTTGGTGGATTCATGGCGTCAGGTATGTTGATGCCAATGGTCCGTTTTGCAATCGACCCTGTCTTGCAGAAGAAAGATGAAGGAGACTTCATTCCGACTCCGCAAAAAGTGGACGAGCTAACGGAAATACCAGTTCGTGTCGATTTCACTATCAAAGATCGTAAGGATGCCTGGTATAAATCTGACGTGTCAAACACTGCGTGGGTTTATAAAGAAGGCGATACGGTTATCGCGCTTTCCCCTGTCTGCAAACACCTTGGTTGTACAGTGAACTGGGGCGGCGATGAAAAGCATCCAGACCAATTTTTCTGTCCATGTCACGCAGGACGTTATATGAAAAATGGCGACAACGTAAAAGGAACGCCACCGCTTGGACCACTTGACGAATTTGATGTTAAAGTCGAAGGCGGATTCGTGTATCTTGGAAAAACAAAACCGAACACATTAGTTTAAAAATGTAAGGGGGTACGACCGAAGTGCTAAATAAAATTTATGATTGGGTTGACGAACGGTTGGATATCACCCCGATTTGGCGCGATATCGCTGACCACGAAGTACCTGAGCACGTAAACCCTGCACATCACTTTTCTGCATTCATCTATTGTTTCGGAGGACTGACATTCTTTATCACTGTCATCCAGATTCTTTCTGGTATGTTCCTTACAATGTATTACACACCGGACATTGAAAATGCATGGAAATCCGTTTATTACCTTCAAAATGAAGTAGCATTCGGTGAAATTGTGCGTGGGATGCATCACTGGGGAGCGTCACTGGTTATCGTAATGATGTTCCTACATACGCTGCGTGTATTCTTTACGGGCTCTTATAAGAAACCACGTGAACTTAACTGGGTTGTCGGAGTATTGATCTTCATGGTCATGCTTGGCCTTGGTTTCACTGGTTATCTACTGCCATGGGATATGAAAGCATTGTTTGCTACGAAAGTAGGAATCGAAATTGCGGCTTCCGTCCCGTTCATCGGTGAATCAATTAAAGTTCTCCTTGCAGGAGACTCAACGATTCTTGGTGCACAAACACTAACACGTTTCTTCGCGATTCATGTATTCTTCTTACCGGCTGCTTTGCTTGGGTTGCTTGCAGCACACTTTATCATGATCAGAAGACAAGGTATTTCAGGACCGCTATAAGATTGACTGGCGTCCAATGAAATTAATAAGGAGGGGACATTATGCACCGCGGAAAAGGGATGAAATTTGTCGGAGATTCGCGCATTAAGGCTAATAACAAGATGCCGAACGTCCCGAAAGATTACTCAGAATATCCGGGTAAAACGGAAGCATTCTGGCCAAACTTCCTCTTGAAGGAATGGCTGATTGGTGCAGTTTTCCTTATTGGATATTTAATATTGACAGTTGCTCATCCGTCCCCGCTTGAACGTCAAGCGGACCCGACGGATACGATGTATATGCCGGTTCCAGACTGGTATTTCCTATCTATGTATCAATTGTTAAAGTATCAATTTGCTTCAGGACCGTTTAATATTATTGGTGCTATTATCATGCCAGGTCTTGCAATGGGTGCCCTGATGCTTGTTCCATTTATGGATACTACAAAGGAGCGCCGTCCGTTTAAACGTCCGCTACCTACTGCATTCATGCTTCTTTCATTCGCAGCTTTGTTCTACTTGACATGGGAATCATACGTGAACCATGACTGGGATAAACAGAAAATACAAGGTGCGATTGTCGAAGAAGTTGAATTCGACACTGAATCTGAAGGTTATCAAATCTACGCTGGAGCGAGCTGTATTGGTTGTCACGGTGATGCATTCCAGGGTGGACTAGGTAAGCCCTTAGTAAATACTGGTCTGGCTGCCGATGAAATCGTGAAAATTGCTCATGATGGACAAGGCGACATGCCTCCTGGAACATGGGAAGGCTCAGATGAAGATTTACAAATACTTGCCGAATTTATTGAAGGCTTGAAAAACTAGTAACAAAAAAGAGTCAGGAAACTGACTCTTTTTTTATTACTTAGGAAACAATAAAGTTCGAGGATAGTGGGTAATCTAGGAGAGATGATATTCCACGTCCAGACTTCAGCACCTATAGACTCGGATAGTCCACAGGATGTGAGTCACGCAGACACTGCTGTAGGACGTGGCGTACCATGGTTGTGTTCTTTAATTTGTCGGTCCAACAAGGAGGGATTGAACTTCATCCCTCCTTGTTGTGACACGATGTCACAAACTAGACCGCCTTCCATTACACGTCCTATGCCTGCCGCGGGTCTACAGGATGTAGATCATGCAGCTGTTGTCACAGGAAGTGGCGTACTTAGGTTGTTTTTATTTGTAACACGCGCTTACGCTTTTATTGATACATATTAAGTTATTTTGGAGAGGTGTCCATGGGTTTATTTATACAGAAAATTTGGCTCGTGCTTTCTCATAAATCATTTCTTTGGATTCTGTTATTTATTAACTTGAGTGGAACGGTGTTCGGCTATGATTGGTATATGTGGCAACTTAAAATTACGGAGCCAAAGTTTTGGATTTTTGTGCCAGACAGTCCTACGGCCAGTTTGTTTTTCACACTTGCCATCATCGGTTGGCTAATCGGTAGGAACTTTAAGTTAATCGAAGCGCTTGCGCTTATAACGCTTGTAAAATACGGACTTTGGGCGGTCGTCATGAATCTATTGACGCTTGTCGAGACAGGTTCAATCGGCTGGATGGGCTGGATGCTTATCGGTTCGCATTTCGCGATGGCGCTTCAGGCAGTATTATACAGTCCGTTGTATAGGTTTTCATTTGTCCATATTGCAATTGCGGCGGTTTGGACACTTCATAACGATGTCATCGATTACGTTTACGGGCAAATGCCAATCTATTATGATTTAATGAAGCATATGGATCATATTGGTTACTTTACATTCTGGTTATCGATTGCCTGTATTTCACTTGCTTTTTGGGTATTGAAGAAGAGGTCGAAAACTGTTATATGGTAATAGTAAATAGTTGCGGATGAAGTGTGACCGCTATAGAATAGGTCATATAGAGAAAAGGGAGGAAGTTGACTATGTTCTGGATTTACTTGGGTGCAATTATACTATTGCCGCTTTATGCCCAATTCAAAGTGAAAAGCACATACAAAAAGTACTCTAAAGTGCGTTCTACATCTGGAATGACAGGTGCGGAGGTCGCGCGTCTTATCCTTGACCAAAATGGGTTACAAAATGTGCAAGTGATTGAAAGCCAAGGATTTCTGACTGATCATTATAATCCGATTACGAAAGTTATTGCGTTATCCACACATAATTTCCGAGAGGCATCTGTCGCAGGTACAGCAATTGCCGCACACGAAGTTGGTCATGCAATACAGGATAAGGAAGCCTATTCATTTTTACGTTTCCGTCACCGTTTAGCGCCAGTTGCGAGCATCACTTCCAATGCATCGTGGGTTTTCATTATGATTGGTGTGATTTTCTCAAGCATGAATTCCTTGCTTGGAATCGGTATCGCGCTACTAGCAGTCGGGGTTCTGTTTCAAGTTGTTACATTACCAGTTGAGTTTAACGCATCTACACGTGCGATGAATCAGATTGTTACACTTGGTATTATTCGCAATGAAGAAGAGAAAAGTGCAAAAAAAGTATTGAGCGCAGCGGCGATGACTTATGTCGCAGCAACTGCTGTTGCAGTACTTGAACTGGTTCGTCTTATCCTGATTTTTAGGGGCAGAGACTAAGTAGAATATAAAAAATCCGTCCTCATATTTTGAGGAACGGATTTTTTTTCGGTTACATTTAGTAGAAAAGAAAGTCACACGTGTTGATTAACCAAAAGCAACCAGAAAACAACTGAATCAAACACTAGGCGCTCCGAGTACAGTTGATTTAGATAGCTTTGGATTGAACGATTCATATAGATTAAGATATCTCGGTAATCGTATGGTGGTCGTTCATCCGTCGCTTTGAAAAGGTACACGAAGTGCTAAAGCTTTTTTGGATGAAAGAATAGTCGGCTTCTTATCTGGATAAAAGCAGCAAAAGATACAATTTGGGCTGCTCACTCCTTCTCTATGGTTTTTCTTTTTTTATTTTAAGGAAGCGTTAACCTCTACAGGAAATCACATGAGGACAAGCGTGATTTTACTGAAAATAAGAAAGGCACGCATTGTAGAAAATGCAAAGGTGCCCGAAATTGTATCTTCGGGCACCTGTAACTTCTGTGGAAAGTCATCTATTCTTATTTTGCAAGCAACTTCAATATTCACTCGAACGTTGTAGGTACGCGACAGGCAACTAATCGGAACAGGATTATAGAAAAGAGGGTGGCTAGTAGTGACGAAGTCACTGCTAGCCACCCTTGTGCCCCGGTAACACTGTCGTGATTAGTTTAGCCGAAAGCGAGCTGGAAACATACTAGTCCAAATGAAGACTTTTGCGCTTTCCGCTTTACTTATCGCTCAAGCGGCTGTTTTTGTTCATCCAGCGTAAAGCCTTCACCCATTACGTCGTGAACATCGGTGAGTGAAACGAAGGCATGCGGATCGACTGACGTTATGATGTTTTTCAAACGAACAATTTCATTTCTTCCGACGACACAATAGAGAATTTCTCGATCAGATTTAGTGAAATGACCGTATCCTCTGAAGACGGTTACACCACGATCCATTTCTTCAGTGATTTTCGTTGCGATATCATCTTGGCTATCAGAGATGATGAAAGCACCTCTAGCTGCGTATGCGCCTTCTTGAACGAAGTCGATGACGCGGGCGCCAACAAACAGCGCAACAAGCGTATACATCATCGAGCGGTGGTCTAGATAGACAGCCCATGAAACGAGAATGACAAGCGCGTCGAATAGAAACATTGTCTTTCCCATACTCCAACCGATGTATTTATGAGCAAGACGTGCGATAATATCTACACCACCAGTTGTTCCGCCATATCTAAAAATGATACCGAGCCCGATGCCGATAAAGACACCCGCGAACAGGGCAACAAGGAACATATCGTCTTTTAGATGGATATCAATTTGATAAATCATGAATACTTTAAGGAAAACAGACACAGCAATTGTTCCAATGACTGTATAGACAAATACTTTTTTCCCCAATAGTTTCCAACCGATAATAAACATTGGAATGTTCAAAATGAGGTTCATAATCGCTGGATCCCATTTGAAAGCGAACAGGAGAATCAGTGTAATTCCTGTAAAACCACCTTCGGCAAGTTCGTTTTGAATATTAAAATGGACGAGACCGAAACTGAAAATTGCAGCGCCAAGAATGATGAAAAAAATATTTTTGAATTTGATCCCGTCGAGCATGTAGCGCACACCTTTCTTTTTCAAGCAATATAACTATTATCAGCTATAATTTTTATTTTGACAATAGTGTTATTAATTTATACGATGGTAGAGGGAGTTGACGCAAATGGAGCAATCGCAGACGATGGAAAAACTACAACAAGAAGTAGATTTGTACATAAACGGCTTTAAAGAAGGTTACTTCCCCCCGATGGAACTGGTTGCCAGGTTGACTGAAGAACTTGGGGAATTGTCGAGAGAAGTACAACATGTATATGGCATGAAAAAGAAAAAATCGAGTGAGGCGATAAAATCACTGGAAGAAGAAACTGGAGATTTGTTGTTTGTTCTTATTTGTTTCGCCAATTCACAGGGAATTAGTTTGGAAAAGGCACTTTCAACAGTTCTTGATAAATTCAAGGATCGGGATGCCGACCGCTGGACAAAAAAGGAGGAAACGATATGACAATAAAAGTTGCAATTGCCGGAGCACGAGGCAGATTGGGGAGCGCGGCGTTAACTGCGATTATGAAGGCTCCCAATATGGATCTGGTTGCTGTTCTCGATTATAAGTATGAAGGTCAGTATTTACATGGAACTGAAGTGAATGATGATGCGAGCGGGATCCCGATTTATACATCCTTAGAAAAGTTGGCGGCTGCCAACAAGCCAGATGTACTTCTTGACGTCACTGATCCAGATGCTGTTTTCAAAAATGTACATGATGCCATCACACTTGGAATCCGACCTGTAGTAGGGACATCTGGGCTTTCTAAGGATAATATTGCCCTTTTGACAGATTTAGCAGCTAAGAATCTGATTGGCGGGATCATTGCGCCAAACTTCTCAATCGGAGCGGTATTGATGATGAAGTTTTCGGCCATTGCAGCGCGTTACTTAGGTGATATAGAAATACTTGAAATGCATCATGACAATAAAGTCGATGCTCCATCAGGAACGGCAGTAAAAACAGCTGAAATGATTAGCGAGGTTAGGGACTCACATAGACAAGGACATCCAGACGAAAAAGAACATCAAGCCGGAGCACGTGGAGCGGATTTCGAAGGTATGAAAATACATAGCATCCGATTGCCAGGGCTACTTGCACATCAGCAAGTGCTGCTAGGCGGCGAAGGTGAATTGCTAAGTATTCGCCACGATTCTTTCGATCGAAAATCATTTGCGCCGGGGATTCTTATGGCGATACACAATGTTATGGAACGTCTAGATTTGGTTTATGGGCTTGAAAATATTATCGACTAATAGTGAGGAAATAGTACTGTAAGTCGAAAGGGGCACTGTTATTGGAAAAGTTGAAAGTCGGTGTAATCTGCTATCCCTCTCTAGGGGGGTCTGGGGTTGTAGCAACCGAGCTTGGAAAAATGATGGCAGATAAGGGCCATGAAATGCATTACATCACATCGAGTAAACCGTTCAGATTTCTGGATGCACACCAAAATATACAATTCCATGAAGTGAAAATCGATGGTTACTCGGTGTTTAAATATCCACCTTATGATATTGCGCTCGCCAACCGTATTGCGGAAGTAATCGAGACAGAAAAACTTGACCTTCTTCATGTCCATTATGCTGTACCTCACGCGGTATCGGCTGCACTTGGTAAAGATATGGCGAATTCCACGATTGGCGTCATCACGACGCTACATGGAACAGATGTAACTATTCTTGGACATGATCCGGGACTGCGAAACACAGTGCGTTATGGAATCGATAAATCTACGATTACAACAGCTGTGTCCGAATCGCTTCGATTAGAGACATTGGAATTGATTCAACCGAAAAAAGATCTGGTAACTATTTATAATTTCATCGATGAAAACAAATACCATCCGGTCAATCCTGGTACACTAAAAAGCGATTTTGGGATTAAGTCGGATGAAAAAGTGATTGTCCATATTTCGAATTTCAGGAAAGTGAAACGAATTCCCGATATTATTGAAAGTTTCAGGGGCGTATTGAAAGAAATCGATGCAAAACTGCTTCTTGTCGGGGACGGACCTGAAAAAGTGGAGATGGAAGCGCTCGTTATGGAATTAGGTTTGCAGGCTCAAGTTATTTTCACGGGAAAACGGGATGACTTACCCGAACTTCTAGCTATCAGCGATGTCATGTTTCATTTGTCGGAAAAAGAGGCGTTCGGCCTTGTTCTGCTGGAAGCGCTCGCTTGCGGATTACCTTCAGTTGCGACAGATGTCGGTGGGATTCCGGAAGTGATTGAAGATGGTGTCAACGGTTTTCTTGTCCAAGTGGGTGATACAAATGCGGCAACACAAAAAGCGTTGCTACTACTGAAAGACGATGACTTACGTGCTACATTCAGGGAAAACGGACTGATAACAGCGGCAGACAAGTTCCATTCATCTACAATCGTTAATCAGTATGAAAAACTTTATTATGAGGTGGCGGGTAATAAATGACGACATCATTCGGAACCGTGCCGAGCCGCGAAGTTATCCATATCCTTGAAAATGCAGGATATGAAGCTGTTTTTGTCGGAGGTGCGGTACGGGATCACCTTTTAGGGAAAACGGCGACGGATATCGACATTGCAACTTCTGCGGAACCTAAAGAAGTAAAAGCAGTATTTCCGACAACTGTAGATATTGGTACAGCACATGGTACGATCCTTGTGTTGATGAATGGTGAACCGATTGAAGTGACTACTTACCGGACAGAAGGCACGTATACAGATCATCGTCGACCGGATGAAGTTCATTTCGTCAAATCTTTACAGGAAGATTTACGGAGACGTGATTTTACGATAAATGCGCTGGCAATGACAAAAGATGGTGAGCTAATCGATTTGTTCGGTGGTAAGGCAGATATGGCTGAACGAATCATTAGAGCTGTAGGAAACGCAGCAGATCGGTTTAACGAAGACGCACTCAGAATGTTCAGGGCTATCCGTTTTACTGCTGTCCTTGGTTTTGATATAGAAGAACAGACACTTAAAGCGATTCGTGATAATGCTACGCAAATTCGTTACATATCCGTAGAAAGACTAAAAGCTGAAATGGATAAATTATTTGCAGGTGATTATGTAGTTAAAGCTTTTCACAACATACAAAATACAGGATTAAATTTACATTTGCCTCTATTTCCAACAGACACCGAAAAACTCAACCGTACTGTGCCATTCGAATCGGCAGTTGAAGGTTGGGCTTGTTTTATGATTGTAGGTAACTTTTCACCGTCGGATGTTGCAAGAGCGTATAAATTATCAAACGTTGAAAGAACATTTCTATCAACCGTAAAAGATGCGTACGTGAATCGAATGGATTATCAATTTACGCTTGATGATTATTACAATTATGATTTAGCTACTTTGATTACAGCTGAAAAGTTGATTCGATCAATTCACGCTAATGGCGAAGCAATTTCATTTACGGAAATTAAAAAGATGAAACAGTCACTACCGATTCAGTCCATAGCAGATCTTTCTGTGGACGGTAAAAAACTGATGGAGTGGACAAGCCAAAAGGGCGGCAGATGGATCGGTGAATGGATAGGGAAAATCGAACAAGCCGTCTTGCACGGGACATGTAAAAATGATCCAAACGACATAAAGGAATGGTTTCTATATGAATTCAATCGTGAAAAATGAATTGTTGAAAAGACTGTTCGAAGCAGAAGGCGAACCCGTCTCCGGACAAGAAATTGCTGATCAATTCGGGTTATCAAGGACTGCCATTTGGAAATACGTAAAAGAGCTCGAAAAGGATGGCTACGTGATTGGGACGATTCGAAAAAAAGGGTATTATCTTATCGAATCACCGGATCGGGTGAACGAAGCGAATGTACAAAAATATTTAACAACAAAAAAGTATGGTCAGCACATCCATTATTACGAAACGTGTAAGTCGACGCAGTTAATCGCGCATGATGAAGAACAGAACGGTGCGGCAGATGGAACTGTTGTTATAGCGGAAGAACAAACTGCTGGTAGAGGCCGTATGGCGCGTCCATGGAGCTCCACAGCGGGTAAAGGGATTTGGATGAGTGTAATTACACGGCCATCACTAACACCACAACAAGCCCCACAGATGACGTTAGTTGCAGCGGTCGCTGTAACACGTGCCATTCAGGAAATGACAGGAATTGATCCAGATATTAAATGGCCGAATGATATCCTGATTAAGGGAAAAAAAGTGACGGGTATTTTAACGGAACTTCAAGCAGATCCAGATCAAGTAAAGGCAGTCATTCTAGGGATTGGCATGAACGTTAACCAGAACGAATCGGATTTTCCGGAGGAACTCCAAGGCATAGCTACATCACTAAAAATGCTAACCGGGAAGCCCATTGATCGTTCGCAATTGATCGCAAAAACGCTTGGATTTCTTGAAATATATACTGAACTCTATGTTAAACACGGATTTGGGCCGATCAAGATGTTATGGGAAGGCTACTCTAATACGACTGGGAAACGAATTCGAGCGGTTATGCTCAATGAAACGATTGTCGGGACAGCTCTCGGTATCTCTGAAGAAGGTGTACTCGAACTTAAACTTGATGATGGTACCATCCGAGGTATCTATTCGGCAGATATCGAACTTTCAAATTGATCGCTATACATGTAACATCCAATTTGTTATAGTAGTTTCGAAGGGCGGTATCTAGTGTGAACTGCACCTGTTAGAAATTTCGGTAAACTTAAATTCAATATGATCTGCCTTGATCTTTACTAAAAGACAGGGACGGAGGAAACCATCACAAGATGATACAACCCTTCTGTCCATTTTTTGGCGCAGAAGGGTTTTTATATCCGGTTTCTTCTCAAAGAGAGGGGAATAATACTATGAAAAGCACAGTTGATTTTATCAAAATGAAAAAGGCCAATGAAAAGATTGTCATGCTGACGGCTTATGATTATCCATCAGCAAAACTTGCGGAGGAGGCGGGAGTCGATATTATTCTCGTGGGTGACTCACTAGGAATGGTCGTTCTCGGCTATGATTCGACAATCGCGGTTACCACGGAAGACATGATCCATCATGGCAGCGCGACTAGAAGAGGGGCGAAGGAGACGTTTCTTGTTGTTGACATGCCATTCGGATCTTATCACGGTAGCGCAGACAGAACACTAACAGATGCGGTCCACATTTTTCAACAAACAGGTGCTAATGCATTAAAGCTTGAGGGTGCAGGGAACGTGGTCGATACGATTCGCCTCCTAACTGGAACAGGAATTCCGATTGTGGCACATCTTGGTCTATTGCCTCAGTCGGCATCCGTTGTCGGCGGTTATAAAGTACAAGGGAAGACGGCGGAAGCGGCTCAGCAACTTATAGATGATGCACGTGCGTGTGAAGCAGCAGGGGCATTTATGATCGTTTTAGAATGTATTCCTTATCAGCTCGGGGAACAAGTTGCTGCAGCAGTTTCGATACCAATAATCGGCATTGGTGCAGGAGCGGGAACGGATGGCCAAGTACTTGTATACCATGACACTGTGAAGTATGGCAGTCATCACGTCCCGAAATTTGTTGAGGCGTTTGCGGATGTTGGAACAGTTATCCATGAAGGTTTGAAAAAGTATGTGTCGTCAGTGAAAGATGGGTCATTCCCGGCAGAACGCCATCGTTTTACGATGAAAGAGGAAGAATTAACGGCGTTATACGGAGGCAATACGGATGGCAATTGAAATGGCGGTCGTTCACTCGATTGAGACCCTGCAAGGTATGATTGATCGTAATAAACGCGAGGGTCGTACAGTAGGATTCGTGCCAACGATGGGGTTTTTACACGAAGGTCACTTGACGCTTGTGAAGCATGCAAGAGAGCACAATGATATCGTTGTCATGAGTATTTTTGTCAATCCAGCACAGTTTGGCCCTGGAGAAGATTTTGAAGCCTATCCTCGTGATGTAGAACGTGATGAAAGTCTGGCTAAAGAGGGAGGGGTCGACATTTTGTTCATGCCGACTTCAGAAGAAATGTACCCGCAAGACGGCGGTGTTCGCATCTTGCCGGGACCTCAGTCAAAAGTTCTATGCGGAGCATCCCGTCCCGGTCATTTCGACGGCGTTCTGAAAGTTGTCTTGAAACTTTTTAATATTGTTGACCCGGACCGTTCATATTTTGGTATGAAAGACGCGCAGCAACTGGCGATTATTGAGACGTTTGTTCGTGATTATAACTTGAGAACGTCAATTGAACGGGTTCCTATTGTACGCGAGAAAGATGGCCTTGCGAAAAGTTCTAGGAATGTCAATCTTACTCAGATGGAACGTGCAGAGGCACCAATTATCCAGCAAGCACTTAAAAAGGGTGTATTGTTGTTTAATGAAGGTGTTTCGATCAATGAAATTGAACGGGAAATCACAGCTTATATTACGGAAAATAGTTCGGGCATAATGGATTATGTTTCGCTGCTGTCTTACCCGGAACTTACAGAATACGATGATTCGTCAGACGAGGCGATTCTTGCATGCGCTGTGAAATTCGGAAGAACAAGGTTAATAGATAATACTATTATGTCAACAAAGGATGGTTATCATGTTCAGAATGATGATGAACAGTAAATTACACCGAGCAACTGTAACAGAGGCTGATTTAAACTATGTCGGGAGCATTACGATTGACGCTGATCTCCTCGACGCAGCAGGTATGTTGCCAAATGAGAAAGTACATGTAGTTAACAACAATAATGGTTCACGCTTTGAAACGTATATCATTGCAGGGGAACGCGGGAGCGGTGTTATTTGCGTCAACGGTGCGGCTGCACGACTAGTGCAGCGTGGCGATATCGTTATCATCCTATCTTACGTCTATGTGACGGATGAAGAAGCGCGTACGCATGAACCGACCGTTCTTATCATGGATGAAAAAAACCGAGTGAAAGAAGTTATTCGCGAAAAACAAGGTATGACTATCTAATTAAAGAGGGCTCATTTTGAATCGGTACGCATGATTCCGAATGAGCCTTTTATATTTCTTGTCAATTTGTATATATTGAAATAAAGTACTTCATTGAATTTGCCACCGCTCTCGGCTGACCCTTATAAGGTGTCTTGGTTCAGTTGATTGAAGTATTCATTTGTTCAACATATATATGGGCTTAGTACCGACTCGAAAGCCAGAATGTGATACAATCTGCAGTAGTATGTTAAACAGGAAGTTGATGATTGAATGCACAACAAAACGTATGCAGTCGTCGATCTTGAAACAACCGGCCATTCACCGGCTAAAGGGGATCGGATGATTCAAATCGCGATTGTGTTTATAAAAGATGGAATAATTGGGGAGAAGTATGTCCGTTTTGTAAATCCAGGACAAAAAATCCCAGCTTTCATCCGTCAATTGACGGCTATTTCCGATGAAGACGTGAAAGACGCACCGTTTTTTGATGAAATTGCGGCAGAAGTTGCCACCCTTTTGGAAGGGACGGTATTTATAGCACATAATACTGACTTCGACTTGTCTTTCCTCCAAAGTGAGTTTGCGAGATGCGGTGTTGGTAAGTGGGCAGGGAAGAAAATCGACACGGTTGAACTTTCTAAAATCTTAATCCCATCCGCTCCAAGTTACAGGTTACAAGATATTACTGAAGAGCTTGGGATACCGCTGGGGTCGGCCCATCGCGCTGATGATGATGCAGAGGCGACTGCAAAGCTGTTTCTTATTTGCATGGCTAAATTGCATACATTACCAGAGGATACGCTGAATCTTCTGCACCGTAGATCGTTTCGATTGAAATCCGATCTTTCGACCCTTTTCTACGAAGCGTTAAAAATGGCGCGGATGAAAAAAGTAAACCCGGATTATTCATTTTTCCGGGGAATCCCTTATCGGAATATGTCCATTGCAAGGGATAATCACTTTGATCATCCTGTGTACCCAATTGACAATCAGGAGAAAACTGCTCAATTGAAAAAAGCTTATCCTGATTTTGAGCGAAGGGAATCGCAATTTGGATTTATGGATACAGTTTGGCATGCATTGTCTGGACAATCAGAAATTATTGCAGAAGTGCCGACTGGAATCGGAAAAACCATGGCTTATCTCTTACCAGCAGCAATTCATTCAATAGCGATTGGGAAACCAGTGGTTATCAGTACATACACCAATCATCTTGCTGATAAAATATTGGACGAAGAACTAGGTAAAGCCAGACTAATACTTGGATTTGATGTGACTGCGACCGTATTGAAAGGTAGAGAACAATACATTTCACTTGGTAAATTCGAGGAACTGCTACGAATTGCTGATGAGTCGTACGATGAAACGTTTGCCATCATGCAAACGCTTGTCTGGCTTACGGAAACTGTGTCAGGTGATTTGGAAGAACTGAATGTATCGGGTGGAGGCCAGCTGTTTGTAGACCGAATTCGAAAGCGGTCCAATGTGCTTGCAAAAGATGAACAAGTTGCTGATTATCATTACAGGTTGCTGGAAAGATGCGGACATTCAAATTTAATCATTACAAACCATTCCATGCTCCTTTCTGATATGAATAGAGAGAAAAAGATTTTCAGCTCACTCGCTGGACTCATTGTCGATGAGGCCCATCAATTTGTTCAAGCGGCAACATTTATGAATGAAACCGTATTTTCCTACACGAATTGGAAGTATGTAATGGGACAAATAACGTCTGATGCGACGGGACAACTGTTGCATCAGGTTGATAGGCTTAATACTCAATTCGGAACAAATCAATCTCGCAGTAGAGCTCAGTTGGATTCTGCATTCATGAAATTTTTGACATTGTTCGATTATGCGGTAGGCATCTTGACTACATTTAACCCTGCAAAGCGCAAGAAGCAACAGGGCAACAGAATCATTTATTCGTTAGCTGAACTGAACTATGGTAGAAACGATTTTTTAAAAGTTGCTGAAGCGATGTCAGACTACATTCATCAAGCTGAATTGTTCACAAGTGGCTTAGCAATTCATCTTGACAATATGACCAAGAATGAACAGGCACTACTTTCGGAATGGGATTTTTGGGTCCGTGAAATGACCATCAAAGCGGGAGAATGGGTTGAAGTCTTTGTAGATGAAAATTTAGATGATTTTACAGTTTGGATGGAAAAAGATATGCGCAGTATTCCGGGGAGTCTAACTGTTATCAAACGTTCACTAGATGGATCTGGGCTGATTCGTGCGCTCATTGACAGGCTGAAGGATGAACAAACCGGCATTGTGTGGACATCTGGAACACTTGCGATTCCGGAAAATGAGCGTTTCATTGCAAGACAGCTGGGTATCACTGATTCTATACCACTCTTAACATTTGATGCGCCTGCTCATTTCTATGAAGGTGCGGAAGTATTCATTGTTAATGATATGCCTGATATTCAGCAAGTCAGTCAATCAGATTATATCGAAGCCGTTACAGATGCGGTCGTTCAGACTGTCTTGGCCACGGGCGGAAGGCTCTTTGTCTTGTTCACTTCACAAGATATGCTCAGAAAAACCTATGATCTAATATCGGAAAGTCAGCAGTTAGAGGATTATACGTTGTTTGCACAAGGAATTAGTTCAGGTAGTCGGATCCGATTATTGAAGTCTTTCAGGCAGTTTACTAATTCCGTTCTATTTGGAACGAACAGCTTTTGGGAAGGTGTTGACGTACCTGGGGATGCGTTGGCTGCCGTTATCGTCGTCAGGCTACCGTTTTCATCCCCAGAAGAGCCAGTTTACAAGGCGAAGGCAGCTAAGCTGACGGCTTCTGGGCTGAATCCATTCACTGAGCATGCATTACCAGAAGCGGTTATGCGATTACGGCAAGGTTTCGGCAGACTCATTCGTTCATCTTCAGATAAGGGCTTTTTCATTATTTTGGATAGGCGGATTGAAACAAAGTCGTATGGCCCGCGTTTCTTGGAGGCATTTCCAAATGTACCTGTGAAAAAAGTGTCACTCGAACATATGGTTAATGAACTCGAAAATTGCTATAATGAATAGGTATCTTAAAGGAAGCGAGTCATAATGATTCGAAAAAAACATTTTTACGACGTACAGGACGTGAAGATTTATGCTGAATTGGATTAAATTCATCGTCGTCTTCCTTATAATGTTAACTTCGGTCATCACCGTCATGGTTTTAGTTAATGCCGAAAAACCTTTTTCGGCGGCTAAAAAGGCAGCAATCGAATCCGCGGTTCAATCGGGACAACTCGCATCAGTAAGTTCTGCTGATGTTTTCAATGGTACAATTCCGACTGTAACGGTATTCGGTGTGGACGCGGATGGCAAAGAAAAAGCGGTCTTCGTTGATGAAAACTCAAAAGATGGTTTTAAAGAAGTGAAGTTGACGGATGGGATTTCGGCAGAAAAGGCTGTTGCAAACGTCAAAAAGGAACTGGATGTAAAAAAAGTTCTTCATGTAAAGCTTGGCCAAGAGGAAGAGGGCCCAGTTTGGGAAGTCGCATTTAAAAGTGATAACGGAAAACTTAATTACGTTTATGTGTTTTTCGAGAACGGTCAATGGTGGAAACGAATATTGAATCTCTAAGGGAGCGATACAATTGACGAAATCATTAGCATCCAGGGTGAATACTCTTTCGCCATCAACGACGCTTGCCATAACGGCAAAAGCGAAAGAAATGAAGGAATCAGGTATAGATGTAATTGGTCTTGGAGCGGGAGAGCCTGATTATAATACACCTGCTAACATTATTGAAGCGGCGTATACATCGATGAAAGAAGGCAAGACGAAATATACGCCTGCCGGTGGTCTGCCTGCTCTAAAAGATGCCATCATTCAAAAGCTACAAAAAGACCAGGGATTAGACTATTCTAGAAAAGAAATCATGATTGGGATTGGTGCAAAGCATGTACTATATACTTTGTTCCAAGTTATTCTCAATCCGGACGATGAAGTAATCATTCCATCGCCTTATTGGGTCAGTTATCCAGAACAAGTGAAGTTAGCAGGAGGAGTTCCTGTACATATCGAAGGGACTGCGGCAGCACAATTTAAAGTGACGGCCCAGCAAATCCGTGACGCGGTTACATCTAAAACAAAAGCAGTCATCATCAACTCGCCGGGAAATCCGACAGGCATGATTTACTCAAAAGAAGAATTACAGCAAATTGCCGATGTTTGTCAAGACAAAGACATCTGGATCATTTCGGATGAAATTTATGAAAAACTTGTATATGATGGGGCAAAACATGTTTCCATTGCCCAGCTCTCCGATGACGCGAAAAAAAGGACACTGCTTATTAATGGCGTATCCAAATCACATTCAATGACTGGCTGGCGGATTGGTTATATAGCGGGTGATGCAGAAGTTGTTAATGCGATGACAGATCTTGCAAGTCACTCGACGTCAAATCCGACGACAACTTCCCAGTATGCGACAATCGAAGCCTATAACGGGCCGCAAGATGCAGTTGAAACGATGCGTAAAGCTTTTGAGTCTCGTTTGGAACAGGTCTATCCGCAACTATCGGCTATTCCTGGGTTTAACGTTATTAAGCCGCAAGGCGCTTTCTATCTTCTTCCGGATGTATCAGAAGCAGTTAAGAAAACAGGGTTTGCGAATGTGGATGATTTCGCAGCAGCATTATTGACGACAGCAAATGTCGCTGTAATCCCTGGATCTGGTTTTGGTTCTCCGGATACTATTAGGTTGTCTTATGCAACATCAATCGAATTACTTGAAGAAGCAATTCGACGTATTCATGCATTTGTAGAAGCAAATTGGAAAGAATAAGAAAAGCACAAATGCCTTGGTAGATCCGACAAGCGCTGGAGGGCCTTAAAACTTAAGGCCTGAAGCGACAGTAGTAGGCATCTTAGGATCGCGACATCCTGTCGCAACAGCTACATAACCCACGTCCTGTGGGCCAAGGGGCTGGACGCTGGAGTCTGGACACTACTCCAGTTGAAAAACTTATACTTTCATGTCTTTTAAAAAATAGAGAAGTTTAACTTTCGGAGGTTATTATGAAAACAATCATGATACATGAAATGCCAAACCACGCTGGTGAAACAGTTCGTATCGGTGGATGGCTTGCCAATAAACGCTCTAGCGGAAAAATTGCTTTCCTACAGCTACGTGACGGTTCGGGATTCGTCCAAGGAGTCGTAGTTAAAGAAGTTGTCGGCGAAGATATTTTTGCAAAAGCAAAATCAATGACACAAGAAAGCTCTCTTTATATTACAGCAGAAGTAACTGTAGATGAGCGTTCTACATTTGGTTATGAACTACAAGTGAAAGAAATTGAAGTTATTCATGAAGCAGTCGATTATCCAATCACACCGAAAGAACATGGAACTGAGTTTTTGATGGACCACCGTCATCTATGGCTCCGGTCTCGTAAACAGCATGCTGTTATGAAAATCCGCGACGAAGTAATTCGTGCAACGTATGAGTTTTTCCATATGAACGGATTTGTTAAAGTAGATCCTCCCATTTTGACAGGTTCTTCACCAGAAGGGACATCTGAACTGTTCAAAACAAAATATTTTGATGAGGACGCATTTCTTTCACAATCAGGTCAGCTCTACATGGAAGCTGCGGCTATGGCACTTGGAAAAGTGTTCTCATTTGGGCCGACATTCCGTGCAGAAAAATCAAAAACACGCCGTCATTTGATTGAGTTTTGGATGATTGAACCTGAAATGGCTTTCGTTGAGTTTGAAGAAAGCTTGGTTGTACAGGAGCAGTATGTGACGCATGTTATTCAATCAGTGCTACAAAACTGTCCAATTGAACTAGAAAGACTTGATCGTGATTTGTCTAAGCTTGAAAAAATTCAAGCGCCATTCCCACGTATTTCATACGATGATGCCATCAAATTCCTGAATGATAACGGCTTTGATGACATTAAATGGGGAGAAGATTTTGGAGCGCCGCACGAAACAGCGATTGCTGAAAGTTATGATATGCCAGTATTCATCACACATTACCCAATCGGCATCAAGCCGTTCTACATGCAACCACATCCTGACCGAGACGACGTTGTCTTGTGTGCGGATTTGATAGCTCCTGAAGGTTACGGAGAAATCATCGGTGGTTCTGAACGAGTTCATGACTATGAGCTGATGAAACAACGAATTAAAGAGCATAACCTAGATGAGTCTGCTTATGAATGGTACTTGGACCTTAGTAAATATGGGGCAGTACCGCATTCAGGATTTGGGCTCGGACTTGAACGTACTGTCGCTTGGATTTCCGGTGTAGAACACGTACGTGAAACGATTCCGTTCCCACGTCTATTGAACAGATTGTATCCTTAATACCTAAATAGAAGAGAGGAGTTCGGACATGCAACACGAAGAACGGCTCCGAATTTGGATTGAGCAGGGGAATGTAAACATTTCCCAGCTCTTTTTTCACAATTATAAAAGTCTCGGGATCAAAGATTTGGACGCAATGCTAATCATGCATATGACAGCATATAAATCCGAGGGCAATCATTTCCCAACTCCTAACGAGTTTGCAAGTCGTATGGATTTAACGGAAAATGAAGTATCCATGGTTTTACAACGTTTAATGCAACACGGTTTACTCCGAATTGGTCAAAGTGAAGATCAAAAAGGGGTTTTACATGAAACTTTTTCTTTGCAGCCATTGTGGGATCGATTAGTCGATCAGATTGCATTCGCAACGAATGAGGCTGAGGAAGAGACCCATAAGAATGCGGAAGGAGAAATTTTTTCGCTGTTTGAACAAGAGTTTGGACGCTTTCTGTCACCAATGGAGTGCGAATCAATCACGATGTGGCTGGATGACGATGGACATACAGTCGAAATTATCCGTGCAGCATTAAAAGAAGCTGTCATAGCACAAAAATTAAGTCTCCGGTATATCGATCGGATTCTTTTTGAGTGGAAAAAGAAAAATGTTAAGACATTGTCTGATGTTGAACGTCAAACAAAGTCATTCCGGACCGTAGGAACACGTCCGTCACAGCAGCCAGAAAAAACTGTTTCGGTAAAACGTGTTCCTTTCTATAACTGGCTGGAAGAACGGGATTAGGTGGGAGTACATGCTGACAAAAAAACAATGGGAATTTTGCCTTGAACAATTTGGCGAAATGTTCCCAGATGCACATTGTGAACTGGTGCATGACAATCCTTTTGAATTGACAATAGCAACGCTGCTATCTGCCCAATGTACGGATGTTCTCGTGAATCGGGTGACGGCGGAGCTGTTTAAAAAATATAAAACACCTGAAGATTATCTAGCGGTTGATGTCGAGGAACTACAAACGGATATCAGGTCGATTGGATTATTCCGCAATAAGGCGAAAAATATTCAAGCCCTAAGTCAAATGCTTATTGATAATTTTGATGGGGAAGTACCGGCTAATCGTGACGTTATGATGACGTTACCAGGCGTTGGCCGAAAAACGGCGAATGTTGTCGTATCGAATGCATTTGGCATACCTGCTATTGCTATCGATACACATCTAGAGCGTGTAGCGAAGCGACTTGGTATGAACAGGTGGAAAGATTCAGTACTAGCTGTTGAAGAAAAAATCATGCGCTGGACACCAATGGAAAAATGGACAGATACGCATCATCAAATCATTTTTTTCGGAAGGTATCATTGTAAAGCGCAAAATCCCGGATGTAATGTTTGTCCACTCCTGCCGTTATGCAGGGAAGGGAAGAAGAGGATGAAAGCAAATGCCAAATGAAGTAAATCGTATAAGTAAGGAGCTACTGGCACCTTATTTTGATCAATGGGAAACAGTACGGGATCAAATTGAAGCTTTTTATGACCAAAAAGATCATCAAGCAGTTGAGTTGATGAATGTGGCGATTGACAATTATAGTGAATTACTTGAACAAGGTGGGAAAGTGTTAGATGACCGTATAGGAAAGGTTGTTTATACGTTACTTCCACTGAATGGCATAGAGCGTTTCGAATTTGTGAAAGATAAAATAACGAGCCATTACGCTCATGTTCAACTGGATGCTCTATTTACAGAAACCAAAAAGAAAGTTGCCAGATTGGCGATACAAAAGAAATAAAAAAGCAGAAAGCGAAATGCTGATTAGGCATTTCGCTTTCTGCTTTTTAGTTTAGTTACGGGGAACCAGTACCGTCATCAGTAGTGGTTCCATCAGTCCCGGTTCCTGGTTCTGGTGGAACCGGGGTGCCGGTCCCATCATCGGGGGGCGTACCCTCGTTACCGCCATTACCATTGTTGCCGTTATTACCGTTATTACCGTTGTTGTCATTGTTACCGTTATTGCCGTTGTTCCAGTCGTTACCGTTATTGCCATTGTTCCAGTCTTCACCATCTGGGTTTTCAGTATCAATTTCTTCATCAGGTACTGGGACTTCTTCGGTAACCTCTTCAATCTGAACGGTCGTAGTAGCTGGACTACTAACTAAGTCGTCGAGTTTAGCAACGACGGAGAACGTATATTTCCGACCAGCTTCGGCTCCTGAGAATGTAACTGACGTGTCTGTTGTCGTTGTCATTTCTTGCATATCGCTACCATCCACACCCACTAATACGGTGAACTCTACATTGCCTATGATAGCTTCCGAAACTGGAGCATTATGGGACCAGTTTAAATCAATAGAACTCGTTTCTTCATTATATTGAGCAGCCAAACTATTTGGTGCTTCAAGTTCGATAATTTCTTCTTCAGCAACTTCTACGGGCGCAGTTCCTCTGACGAATAGTTCTGTACGCTTCCTATTGCTAGGTGTCGTCCGACTTGCTAAAACAAGTGGATTTGAACCGTATTCAATCGTCGCTTCCTCCACAGAGTCAGGTTTTTGGAACCGTGATGTATTTTTCCCAGCAGAAATGTCACTCATGACCATGCGAAACAGATTTTGAGGGACATACCTGCCTTTATCGAATGTAGTGATAGGTGTTGCATATTTCTCGTAACCACCCCATACGGCAATTGTGTAATCTGTCGTATAGCCAGCAAACCATGAATCGGGAACGTCTGAATTTTTCAAGCCGTTCTTTGTTATGATTTCAGATGGATAGTTTGTTGTCCCGGTTTTACCGGCAATATCCAGACCTGAAATAGCTGCTTTGGTTCCTGTTCCGGCTGTTAATACTTCACGTAAAATGTCCGTTACCATATATGCAGTCGAATCTTTCATGACTGTTTCTGATTTTGGTGTCATGTTAGGTGCTTTTTTTCCATCTCTAAAAATAATTTCCTTGATGGCATACGGTTTTGTGTAATTCCCACCGTTACCAAAGGCTGAATAGGCTCCTGCCATTTGAAGTGTAGAAAAATCATATTCTCCGCCGCCAAGTGCATTGGAAGAATTCAATTTATCAAACGGAAGTCCGAGCCCTTTCGCAAAAGCGCCTGCCTTTGCAGTTCCGACCTCTTCAAACACTTTTACTGCAGGAATGTTGCGGGATTTGTATAATGCTTCTCGAATTGTCATGGTCCCTTGATATTTACCGTCGACGTTCCGAATGGCTTTATCTGTCCCTTTATAGTTGTAAGGTTCATCTACGACCGTATTTCCTGTTGACCAGCTAAGGTTTTCGATGGCTGGGCCGTAAGAGAGAATCGGTTTAATCACCGATCCGGGTTGACGTTTTTGGTCTGTAGCAAAGTTCCAGTCCGTTCCAGAATAATTACGCCCTCCACCGACTGCAACGATTGCACCCGTTTTGGTATCAAGAACGGTCATTCCGGCTTGCATTTTTTCGGATTCATATAAATCGTTCGTATTTAATGCATTCTCCACAGATTGCTGAGCTGCAGGATCCAAATTCGTTTGAATTTTTACGCCTTCAGCAAGCAAGTGTGACATACCCGCTTCTTCCAATTCAGAGAGCACAAGATCGACATAAGCTGGGTATTTTGTGTTGCTAACCTGTCTTTTGTCGTCAGCCAGTAATGTTCCTGTGACTGGCATCGCCTGTGCTGCTTCCATTTCGACTTTAGTAATTTTTTTATGCTGGTACATTAGCCCAAGTACGATATTGCGTCGTTTTTTAGCACGAGCCGGGTTTTTATAAGGATTGTATCCGTTTGGACTTTGTGGAAGTCCTGCTAACATAGCGACTTCGTGTAGTTCAAGTTCATTCAGATTTTTACCATAAAAGTATTTTGAAGCTGTTCCAAATCCGTAGTTATTTCCGGACATCAGAATCTTATTAAAGTACATTTCAAAGATTTCTTCTTTTTCATACTTACGTTCAAGCTGGAAAGCGAGCCATGCTTCTTGTGCCTTCCTTTTTAACGTTTTCTCTTCTGACAGGAATGAGTTCTTAATGACCTGTTGGGTAAGTGTGCTCGCTCCTTGAGAACCGAAACCACTTCTAAAGTTCGCGATGACTGCACCACCAAGCCTCCAAAAATCCATCCCGTGGTGGGAATAGAAACGGACGTCTTCCGTTGCAAGTATTGCATCTTGCATCGGGTCCGGGATTTCAGCGTAGGGAACGAACTCCCTTTTTTCAGCGCCCGATTTCATGAAGACATCACCGTGGATATCAAGTAAATCAGATGATAAGGGGTCTTTTAAAAGGTTTTCGTCGAGATCAGGTGCAGAACTTGCATAAAAAGCGAATAAGCCCGCGCCGCCAACTAGTATGGCAACTCCGATGGCGACGATTGCCAGAACTATCTTCTTAATGATGCCTTTTCCCTTATTCGTCTTTTTACTTTTTTTCTTTGCGCGTTCTGCCTCAATGTTTTTCCGGCGTCCAGCTCTTGAATTTATATTATCGCTCATACATCTTCCTGCCTTTCAGTTGCATTGTTTGATGTCGTTGTCATAATAGACACCGCTTTTAAATAATCGAGCCTTGGATTGAAACGTGGTAGAATCTCCAAGGACATGGTCTCAAACTCTATAAGTGTGATCGATTTTCTTCCACCTTTTTTCATTCTTTCCCAATATTTCTCAAAATTATCATAAGGGACGATAAAATAGCGGTCAAGCGAAGTGAATTTGACAATGAAAAAAACAACTCCACCTTGCTTTGACACAGATTGCATATGTTCCACTTGATGGTCATGAATATTTTGCAATGGAAAAGATGTCGCACTCTTGGTTTCTTTTGCTTCGAAATCAATATAGTTCCCTTGCCATACTCCGTTAAAGTCAGTTGTAGACGGTGTCCTAAAATAGGCTTCGGTTATGACAGCGGCACTTCGCTCCGGATAATTCACGTTTACGACTTGGATTGGAACGGGTTTCTTATGGATGACAGCAATGCCGCGACTTAAATAGAACTCATTCGTTTCATTCAATTCATCTTCCAATGACTTCCCTCGGTTACTGAATGAAAGATCGACTTTTTTTTGATGGCCTATCTTCTGAATGGGTATATATTTCTTGCCGTTCGGATAGCGTATTGTCATAGGTATCACCTCGCATCTCACTATCATACCATATCAATTGGACGGATTAGTGCTCGGAAAGTTGCAATCTAATGTCCAGATATTGAACAAGCTTAAACCTATTCAATAAATCGGAAATAATTATTTATCATATAGGGCGTAAAAAATGTGGCGATATAGATAATGAAGGCTACTAATTAGGACAGCCGATAAGAGTAGAAAGGGGAGTGGATACAAGAAAGGGAACAAGGTATGTGAATAAAATGTAACGATAAAGCTGTTATATCATAGAAGAATGGACATCCAATTACAATCCAAAATAAGCCGATTGCCGACTAGTACAAGGCAGTCAGCTTATTATTTTCGTAAACATAAACTAGTTCCTACATTTTAATACCTCACCCAGCTTAGCCCAGTAGTACCTTCACCTGCATGTACGCCCACACAGACGCTGAGGGGGAGAACTTGTACTTTCAAGTTTGGGAATTCCTGCAATAGCTCTTCTTTCCAACTTTCAGCATTCATTACATTGTTACAGTGGATCACTGCGATTTCTGGGATGCTGCTATTTTCCATGTCGCTGCGCAGTAAATCTGTCACATTTATTTTAGCTCGTTTATTGGCACGAACTTTTTCTTTCATCACTGGTTTTCCATCTTCAAACGAGATGACCACTTTAATATTTAGCAAATTACTTAGAAATGCTTGTGTTCCAGAGACACGACCGCTTTTATGGAGCTGATTTAGATTAGCAGGTATGAAGGATAACTTGGAATTTTCCGTCATTTTTTTGATGGCTGCAACGACTTCTTTAATGTCATGTCCCTGTTCTAGTAGTTCATTGCCAATTTCAATCATTTTGATCATCGGATAGGAGCCGATTTTCGAGTCAATTGGATAGACCTTGAAGTCTACCATTTGTGCAGCTGTTTGCGAGCTATCAAATGTGCCGGATAGGCCGCTAGACACATGCAAGGCAATTGCGCAATCATAGCCTTGCTCCTGTAGTTTTTCATAAAGGGCAACCATTTCACCAATAGCGGGTTGGGATGTTTTGGGGGGATTTTTGGCAACACGTAATTTGTCGTAAAACTCTTCCTGTGTCATATCGACTGTTTCTTTAAAAACAACATCAGCAAATACGATACTCAATGGTAATATATGTACGTTATGTTTTCGTATAAAAGATTCGTCTAGTTGTGCAGCTGTATCAGTAATCCAAGCGATTTTCGTAGCCATTAACAAAGTTCTCCCTTAATGATGCATATTTTAACGTTGAAACAAGCTATCTATTATCGTTAATGTACCTTACACGTTAAAGGAGCACTAGTATTAGTTGTCATATAGAGAAGAAGTTTTAATTTCTGTGACATAATTTGAACATAATTATGATGTACACTTGTATCAAAGACGTTATTCTGCTGGGGAAAAGTGGAGATTACATTTAGTCCTGTTGAAAATTAACTATATAGATTGAGCTAAATGATTCCATTCAATAACGCTTCGGCGCTTCAGGGATGCCTTCCGCGATAAACTAAGGCACTGAAAAAGTACGATTTCCTTCAATCCCGTTGATTTCCGTTCCGAGCGGACGCTTTCCGCGGGCACGGCTTCAGCCAATCGAACAGCAGAGGGTTCGATTGGCCGTATTTCTGCGTTCTTTGCAGAAATTAAGGCATTCTTGCCCCGTGCTCCCAACGCTAGCGCTTTTGCTCGCAAGAGCCGTTCTTCGTAACGGCTCTTCCTGCGGGGTCTTCAGCTCGCGCTGTTCCCGCTGGAGTCGCCGCTCTTCACTACAATCAACTAGTTCTTACTATAAAAAAGAACTTTTTCAGTGCCCTCCCATAAGCCTGACAAGCTTCGTTGCCAGTCTTATGGTTCCAGCTGCCCCCTTGTAAGGCGCCTGCGCTCAGTTCATATGACGTATTCAATACTTCAACCTAAATAGCACTTTATCTAGTAATGAAGGATTAGTAATACCAAGGAATATACGTTCCTATGAATTTGGTGCATCTCGGTCATATCTGTTAAAATAAAAGAAACGTCCGGAAAGGGTGTATCATTATGAATCTACAACAAAAAACTGAAGCGCTACTTGCTGTTTGTAAGGAATGCTTCGAGCGCCATGCGCAGATGAGAGAACTCGATCGGGAACCCGACTTTTTCATAGAAGTAAAACCATATGCAGATCAATATCATACGTTGCTTGATGAATGGACAGAGGAAGTATCTGAATTCATCAAGACAGCCAAGCCGAAATATGTTCATCCAATTCAAATTGAAACACTGACTGACTCTATGAAGCAATTCATCGTCCAGTCATTTTATCAAAAGACAGGTAAAAAACGTTTTATCTTATCGATTAATTCAGCTGAATATACGTTAAAAACAATTTTGGACGCACTACGTCTTGAACAAGAAGGCGATGTACGATGATAAAGAAGAAAGCGGTTCACGAAGTGTTAGAAAAACTGCGCACTGACGCCTCTTTTTCCGCTAACGTCATCCATACTAAAACGATTGCTGAGAAAGAAGCAATCTACGCCGAATTTCCGGGAAAACTCCATCCATCGATTATTAAAGCACTTGCATCCAAAGGAATTGATAAATTATATAGCCATCAAAGAGAAGCCTTCGACCTGGCATCATCCGGAAATTCTATTACCGCCGTTACACCGACAGCTTCCGGAAAATCCCTTTGCTATCATTTACCTGTTATGCAAAGTATCCTCGAAGATGATACATCGAGAGCCATTTATTTGTTTCCAACAAAAGCACTGGCCCAAGATCAGCTGGCGGACCTCCATGAGCTGATTGAAGCGAGTGGGGAAACCATCCTCAGTTATACATACGACGGGGATACTGCACCTGGCTTGCGTTCTAAGGTTAGAAAGTCGGGTCATATCGTGCTGACAAATCCCGATATGCTGCATTCAGGTATCTTGCCACATCATACAAAATGGGTGTCGTTATTCGAGAACTTAAAATACATCATCATCGATGAATTGCATACGTACAAAGGTGTTTTCGGCAGTCATGTCGCACATGTGCTGCGAAGGTTGAAACGAATCTGCAACTATTATGGCAGTGATCCAGTGTTCATCTGCACATCTGCGACAATTGCAAATCCGCAAGAACTAGCGGAGTCGTTGATAAATGAGGACGTTCAAGTAATCATCAAAAATGGAGCACCCGCCGGAAAGAAACATTTTGTCTTCTATAATCCACCGGTCGTTCATCCAACGTTTGGTATTCGAAGAAGTGCTGTACTTGAAGTGCGAGATATCGCCGCGCTTTTATACCGGGAAGGCATCCAAACGATTATCTTTGCAAAAAGCCGAGTACGAGTTGAAATGCTTGTCACGTATATGAAAGCATTGACGAAAAAGAAACTGTTCGATGAAACAGTAATGGGCTATAGGGGAGGTTACCTACCTTCAGAACGCCGGAAAATTGAAAAAGGGCTTCGGGATGGAGCTATCCGTACGGTTGTTAGTACGAATGCACTTGAACTTGGCATTGATATCGGGCAACTACAAGCGTGTATTATGACGGGTTACCCGGGAAATATTGCGAGTGCATTTCAACAGGCAGGGCGTGCGGGAAGACGGCAAGATGAGGCGCTCATTATTTACGTCGCCCAATCCCTGGCTCTCGATCAATATATTATTGAACACCCTGATTATCTTCTTGGCCAATCACCGGAAGAAGCACGGATTCATCCGGATAATATGTTTATCTTAATGGATCATCTTAAATGTGCTTCATTTGAGCTGCCATTTTCTTCGACAGAAACATATGGTGAATTTGACGTACAAGAATTACTCGCGTTCCTTGAAAGCGAAGGAGTTTTGATAAAGACTACAGACAAATGGCATTGGATGACAGACAGTTTTCCAGCAAGTGAAGTGAGTCTTCGCTCTGCAACACAGGAAAACGTCATCATTATTGATAAAACGTATCCAAAAGAAACGAAGGTCATAGGGGAGATGGATCGTTTTAGTGCGATGACGCTCCTCCATGAAGAAGCAATTTATATCCATCAAGGAACCCAGTTCCAAGTTGAGCAATTGGATTGGGATGAAAAGAAAGCCTATGTCACAGAAGTCGATGTCGATTACTTCACGGATGCCAATCTTGCAGTGGAACTAAAAGTGATGAATGAAGATATCGCTGAACAGTTCGGAGATAACAAGGCCGCTTATGGTGATATCGCTGTACTTGCAATCCCGACGATTTTCAAGAAAATAAAGTTACATGGAAAACATGATAATATAGGTTCGGGTCCAATATCGTTACCACCCATGGAAATGCACACATCTTCGACCTGGTATGCATTCGATGTACCAAAGGGTTGGACGGAGTCAGGGCTGACAGACGCTATGACAGGCGCTGCTTATGCTATTCAATCATTCGTTCCACTCTTTGTACGTTGCGATAAAACTGATATTCATGTTGTGCCTCAAGTGAAAGCAGTCCATTCTGGCAAACCGACATTTTTCATTTACGACAGCTATCCAGGAGGAATCGGATTAAGTGAAAGTATTTTCGCTCGCTGGGACGACCTGTTACGCCAAGCAACTGATCATGTAACTGCTTGTCGATGTGAATCAGGATGTCCGGTTTGTATAGGAGCTCAAGAAGCAGGGATGGGCATGAAGCAAGATGTCAGTTTGTTGCTTCGAACTCTAGCAATGGAAAATTAAATCTACGAAGAGGGCAGGAGTAAGTAGTAAACTTAATCCTTCAAACCCTCTTCATCAATTAATTTATAAATCATCTTTCGGTTGATACCTGTATTCTCTTCCATCTGCCTGCCACTGATTCCCGGATTATTCACCAATTCTTTTTTTATTAATTCTATTCTTGTTTCGCGCAGTTCTGGACTGAGTTTATTTGGTTTAAGATGTTTGAATGGACCGAAGCGTTCTTGGTCTATCTTTAGTGTAGTCGGTTGACTGCCTACTGCCTTTCCAAGGGCTTCTAGTGATATGCCACGGTTCTTGTTCATATATTTTTGCGCCTGTTTGTGTCGTGCCGTGGACCGCTCTATCAATTCACGTTCTGTCATTTCTTCTATGGATTCAATTGCTACTTTTATATCAACTTTAACTTTTTGAGGTAAGTAGGCATGCAAAATTAGCAAGTTTTTTTCTGCGTCCATTGTAGCGGAAGGAAATAAGCTACCAATCAATCTTTGTTGATCCGATTCATCAAGTAACTGCTCGAATCGATTTGCAACGCTTAAAAATTCTGCGATCGTATCATAGTTAATTTGGTTATTTTTAATCAGTTCATATTTCCGTTTTCGTTCTGTTAAATCATTTCTTATCAATGCGAGTTGTGCATCCAGTTGTGCACGACTTTCATCCAGTTTCTCTTTTGGCCATTTGCCGTCCAAATATAAATCGAGAAGACGGTCTACCTTTTCTTGGGTAGATTGTTCTTGTTTTGCAAGTCGCTTGACGTCTTTGTCTAGCGCTATTAATTCGTTCTCATCAAAATCCGAGTCGATGTGTTTATGAGCTGTTTCTTTATCCATTAATATATCTTTGACGGCCTTTATTATGCGGTGTTTAATTCTTTTGTCATTAACGTAAGGTTTGGCCACGCAGTTGTCATGGCTGGTCTCAGCTGTGTGAGAAATGACGAACATAGGATAACGTTGATTCTCTTTTTTTCCATACGTAAAATTCTTTTTGACGCTGACTACTTTGCCGCAACTTGCACAAAGGATTTCGGTATCCCGTAGGAAATGGGGTTCGGCGGATTTGCGTATATACCTTTTCCGAAGTTCTTTTTGTATTCGATCATAAGTTTCCTCTGTTCTTAATTTTGGATAAACATCCGGCCTCGTAATCGTTTCAGTTTTAAATTTCTTTTCCAAAACGCCGTGATAAGATTTCCGTTTTAATTTAGCTAGCACCTGTTGGCTCGTCCACTTTTTACCTTCGATTGTCTTACAATGCTTATTTAACTCATTGGCAATTTTTGTGATTCCCCAATTTTTATCTAAATATAAGTCATCGATAAAAGGGATTAACCAAGATCGTTCTTCGTTCACTTCCAACACACCGGTTTCGGGGTAGTATGTATACTCTTCTGGTTGTCGGCCCCACACATTTCCTTCGCGCGTGTATTGACGTTTTCCTCTTATCATTTTTCTCAATAGATCTCTGCGTGACCTTCGCGCAAATAAGTTTTTTAAATCGGAAATAAACTCATCGTCTTCATTAGACAAATCAGTAATGCTACCAGGCTCGGCAATCTTTACGTTATTGTCCCGTAATATATCCTTTAAGTATTCCCACTTGATTGTATCCAGGCGAGATAGACGGTCCTGCTCGATACACAGCACTACATCCACCAATCCATCTTCGACAAAATCAAGCATTGCTTCCAAGCCGTCTTTGTCTAACTTCGTTCCACTGTCCACATCTCTAAATACATCAACGATTTCCCAACCCTGTGCATCTGCATAACGCGTCAATTCTAATTTCTGTGCACTCAGACTGTACCGATCTTCTTGTAGCTTGGTAGACACACGTATGTAGATTGCTACTCTCATGAAATTCACTCCTTTCACGTTGTTAAAACGTATGTTCGTTTATTAATTAAAAGAAAAGCCCGGGTTAGGGGACTGTACTAAAATACCTCACTCAAACAACTCAAACGTTCCTAACATGCCCCAATACGACACAAACGCATCAACCTTGCGATTAAATATCAATTCCAACCGATACTGCGCAAATTCTTCAGTGACGAGAAAGTAATCTGCGATATCAGATATGACAACAGCTTCATCATAAGCAGCTTCATAAACAGTTTTTATAAATCTATTTGGCATTAATAAGTAGGCAGCCATTCTTTTTGCTTGGTTTTCAAGTTTACCTATTTGGTGTTTATCCATAAAAACTTGTGATTTTTGATGTGCGTAGATATGACAAAATTCCTCTGTAAGCAGCAACTTTTTTTCGACAGCATTCAAATTTTCTTTGATAAAAATCGTACCACGACGGTCTGTTGTGCTGGGAAAAGAAACTGCTTTCAGTTGGTCATCTGTGTTTTCGACATATCCGTCCATGAACGGATGGTCCAGTGGAAGAATTCGAATACCGTAGCGCCAACAGATGTCAGAGATATTGATTTCGTCGGGAAACTCGTAGTGAAAGTGTGAGAGGACTTTTTCGGCCCGCTCTTCCCAATAGTCTGTTTGGGTTTTTATTTGTAGCATGAAGTCACGGCCCTCAATAGATTTTAATCCTTTAACTCTCCAAATCCATCACCATAATCCGAAGTATCTTCTTCTAGTAGCATCTTTTTCATTTCATAAAGTTTCAACAACTCTTTAATTTTGCGTTCCGGATCCGTAGCGAGATCATGAAAAAGGGCAGGGTGTCTTTTCAATTCCTCGAAAAGTTTTAGTTCTTCTATAGAGAGGTTAATATCTTGGCCAGCTACGGTTACTATATTTATCTGAAGATTTTTTTCGAATTCCTGATTGAGTTTCATTAAATCTTTCCATTCTTTAATGGGCTCTAATTCGAAATTGTAGGAACTCTTATGAAAATAACTCGAAAGAAGTCTATATTCCGCTTTTTCACTCTCGGTCAGAGCCCTGTTCATAAGTTCCAACTTTTGTCTTCTTTCAACCATTTCCATCATAGTTTTCAAAAAATGGTTATTTAGCATTCCATTTCGATCGTCAATTCTTCCCAGCAAGTAATCAGTAGTAACCTCAAAAAAATCGGCCATTATTTGAAGTGTATCAAAATCCGGTTGCCTCGTACCTTGCTCATACGCACCGTAAGTGGCACGGGCGACGCCGATTTTTTCTGCTACATCAGTTTGGAGAAGTTTCTTTTCTTTTCTTAAACTGATCAGTCTTTTATTGAACTCCACGATTCGCCACTCCTTCTATTCGTTACTCTTATTTTAACTCTACAAAAAGAAGAATAAAGATAATTCTTCAAAAAGAAGAATATTAGTTGACATGCTACAATATGTAGTTTATATTTAATTTAGAGCCAAGCTACGAAACGAAGAATGGAGGTGGCGACGTGAGGAAGTGGTTGAAAGAGATTCGTGAAAATGAGGGTCTCACACAAGAACAAATTGCGGAACGGTCTGGCATAGCCAGAGCAACTTACGGACATATCGAATCCGGAGAGCGAGGCGCTACAGTTGCTAATGCGAAGAAGATTTCTGCGGCGCTTGGTTTTCATTGGACTCTTTTTTTTGAAGATGAAAACCACGATTTGAAGAATGAGAAAGAAGTCGGATAGGAGGTGCAACCATGATTACACGTGAATTGGTCGAAATGAATGCTAACTTGCCGGTTAAACTGGCAGAGCTGTCAAAGGACGAGCCACAAACCGCACTTGAAATACTTCAAGCATGGGGCGATGGCACAAAACCTTTACGAGTGCTTTGGAAAGAAGTGTCGGACGCATTAGAATTACTCAGTGCATAAATGTGATTTGCAATCATTTAATCTTCCTTCTATTAAACATTTTACTAGATTAATAAAAAAATACTGTTCAAATCTTGAACTTGTTCAGAACTTGAACATTCAATGGGGTGGAAGAAAACTATGAATTTCGGGTCGTTTCTAATTACATCGCGAAAAGCGGTTAATTTGACGCAAGAGCAAATCGCTCCGCTGGTGAATATCTCAAGAAGTACTATCTCTAAATTGGAAAGGGATGAAATGACGCTCAAGGCAGAGGACTTAATCAGATGGCTTCAGGTGGTTCAATCGAAGACTCGGATGTCCAGCAATACAACACCTCTCGAAGCTGGGATCTCGTTGATACACGGCGTCGATATAGTGGCGTTGTCCCAAATGTTAACGAATTTGGTTGGAGGGGTTATTTATTTTATGGGAGGACGGTGATTACCAATGAAAATAAACGTGAAAGAATGGCTAGCAATGGATGTTAGCAAGCGTTTTTATTCAATAGCAATAGCTGCACGCAAAAATGACGTTAGTCTAAAAAGACATAAAAAAGGCCTACAAGCACTGGCATGCGAGTAAGCGGCTAAGAAATTATTCAGTAGATATATTGTCTCTGTTTTCGACTTAAAAGTCAAGTAAAGGAAGGCGCTTTACTCTTGATGGAATCGATAAAAAGAAAAGAGGTGATTGATATGGCAATCACACGCAACGAAAAATTAATACCGATGTTTGATGAAAAAGAAATCGAATGGACAAGTCAAAGCGGTTTGTGGAAAATCATCGGGAAAGTAAAACCGGATGTGAATGATCCTAGTTTCCCGTTTCGAAGCATCAATATTTACAAGCATCATAGCGATAGTAAAAAGCTTGTTTTGTATCCCATTGGACTTGGGAAGAATCGTGAAAAAATGCCGGCCTATGTTTTACAAAAATATAATGAAATCCACGATGAAATTCGAGGCAGGAAAGGATGAAGCAGTATGAATCAAATTATGAAAGCTTCGGACATCAAAGAATTAACCGATTTAGGTAAATTGGAATTCGAAAAGAACGTACTTGAAGGGCCGTTGTTTAAAAAAGTAGTTACTTCAATTGAAGAAGCAGCATTGAATGGTCACTCGGGATGGAGTATTGACAACGTTCCCTTCGAAGATATTCGAGGACTGAAAATAATCCAAACGGCATTACAAGAGGCAGGCTATGAGTGCGAAATTAATATGAATAATGAATTTAATTTTTTCGGAATGAAGCTTACAACTCGTCAATTCAAAGTTAGCTGGTGAAAGGGAGGTCGAAAGGATGTCCTACAATCAATCTTTGTTAGAACGCGGGGAACAAATTAGGTTGCAAAAGGCGATTGGTCAAAGGGTATATGTGATTGAAAACAAAGCGGTTTTAAGACCTGAATTGTTTAGTGCGATTCATAGGGACATTAAAGATCATTTTGGTGTAGAGTCCTATAAGTTTCTGCGGAGGGATGAATTACAATCCACAATTCACTTTATTGAATCGTGGAAACCAAACAAAAAAGCCACTCAGCAAAGTGGCCCTGTTTAAATAAAATATTTGTTTAATTATACCACATTTCTATCTAAAAATGGAAGTGATAGAAAGGGGCATTGATTGTGGATTTTCATACTGAAATAAGAAAGGTTCTTGCTCAATTAAGTGGTCACGACCGTATAGTTACGATACCAAAAACATACATCGAAATCACCGGGAATTTGGCAGAGTCCATTTTATTAAATCAGATCGTTTTTTATTCGGACAAGTCTAAAAGAAAAGATGGTTTTTTCTATAAGTCGTATAAGGAGTGGGAAGAAGAAACTTGCTTGACTGAAAGGCAGGTTAGGTATGCGACTAAAAAGTTGAAAGATAAGGGGCTTATTGAGACTAAGCTCCTAAAAGCGAACGGATCACCGACTGTCCACTACAAATTACACTCTGACAAACTTGTCAAATGGATAATGACAAATTGTGAGAATGGTAGCTTACAAAATGTCAGTAACGTTCCTAACATTTTGTCAGAAACATTAACAGAAGATGTTTCATATGACTCTACAGAAGATAAAGAGAGCATTGTTCATCAAGATGAACTTTTTGAGGAATGGTGGAACTTCTACGGTAATAAAAAAGGAAAAGTCAACTGCCTTGCAAAGTACAAAAGATTATTAAAAAAATATCAGCATGAATTGATAATGGCTGGAACTGAGAAGTACATGTTGCATCGGAAACAACTGTTGGCGAGAGGTGAGTTTCTTCCACAACAGAAGAATCCGCTGACATTCCTAAACGGCGAGAACTTTAACGATGAATACGAAACACCGAGACATGATGGGGCTTCAGCGATACAAGGGACACCACGAAAAGAATTCTCGTTGGACATTGGAAAGGGTGAAGACGAATGATTGCAGAAAAAGCTGTTCTCGGTTCGATGCTGAAAGAAAATTACTTGGTATCAGAATCGAATCTAAGCGTTGAACAATTCGGGGATTCGACAAACCGGAACATCTTCCGGGCGATGACAGAACTTCGAAAAGCAAACAAAGCCGTGGACATCATAACTCTACTAACCTCCAACGACCCAATAGATTTAGGGGGAGCGAATTATCTAAGCGACCTATCAAATTATTCGCAAGTTGAAAAGTTTGATAGCCATGTAGGTGCAATGCTCGAAGTTTGGAGAAATCGCGAAAAGAAAAACATATTACAGTTGGCAGCAATGGAAGATTGGGACATCGATCGTGTCACCAGTGAGTTAGCTGCATTGACTGATAATCGTGTAAGTGACCACTCTGATATTGAAACTTTACTCGTTGACGTATATGAAACTCCATTTATTAAAAGTGAGATTAAGAGCGGAGCACCATCCGGATTGGTCAAGCTGGATACGATGATGAATGGTTTCCAAGACGGAGAATTAACAGTGTTAGCAGGACGCCCAAGTATGGGGAAATCAGATGTAATGCTGCACATTGCCAAATCGTCCGGTTGGCAAGGTTATCTACCCATTATTTTCTCACTTGAAATGCCGGATAAGAGTTTACGAGACCGATTGATTGCTTCAACGGGCCGTTTCTCACGGATCAGAATGCGCGATCCATACACGATGCTGACGGATACGCAAAAATCGAAATGGTCCCAAGCAATCGGCCATCTGAGTAACACGAAAATCCAAATATTCGATAGACCTGGACAAACCATTTCAGAAATGAGAATGAAGACTAGAAAGATGATGAACCAGCACAAAGGGTTGAAGCCGATTATTATAATCGATTACCTAACACTGATTCGTTCGGTAGAAAAAGAGAGTAATAATCATTTACGGATCTCAGAGATTACTAAAAGTCTGAAAGGTATGGCGAGAGAGTTTGAATGTCCTGTTATCGTGCTTGCTCAGTTAAGTCGTGCAGTCGAACAGCGACAGGATAAAAGGCCACTCATGTCTGACTTACGTGAGTCAGGAAGCATCGAAGAAGATGCCGATGTCATCGTTTTCCTTTATAGGGATTCGTATTACACGAAAGAAGAAGCTGATAATGTTCTTGAGTTGATTGTCGCAAAGAATCGAAATGGTCCAGTGGGCACTGTTCTTACTGCATACAACAAATTCACCGGGGAGGTGCTGAATCTTGAAGCAGACAGTAAAAGAACTGCTGTTTGATGCAGTGAAATGGGACGAGCCTTATCTTGCTCATGCTGTTTACTACGCGGTACAACAAAATTTTGTGACGCTGGAAGACCTAGCAAACAAGATCCCTTATGAAAAGTTAGACCATCAAATTGTTATGAAGATGAGGGATGACAACGTGCTGTCTATGAGCAATGTAAAGCTTTTCACTGTCCCTATGGGTTCTCGCAAGTTCGCATTCTATTTAGCAGAAAAAGAGGATGATGCACGGGCAGAACATCATAAAGTTCATGGCGTCATTCCTTATCAAATAATAAATATGACTGAAAAAATGGATACATCGGTTTACTGCGAAGAAACGAAAAAGATTGAGTCTTTTCGCGAAATGAAGCAAAACGTATTACATTTTCCTTATTTTGCAGGTTGTATGTAAAACAAAAATAGAGGACGAGGAGGGACTTAACAATGGAGCGATTAGCAAGTATGTCAATTGATAACTTGTTTTCACGCATCGAAGGCTACGGGGCACTGTATATCCAAACGGGAGATGAACGGTTTCACTCCTATGTGCGGGAAGCGAAAGAAGAAATATCACGTAGGGTGAAGGCGAGGGAATCAAAATGATAATGGACATCGCGCTTCTGACATTTGCTGTTGCGGGATTATTATCCGGTATTAAGATTATCGAGTTGCAGAACCGGATTAATCGTTTGGAAAAGAAATGATGGAGTAGACGTAAAAGGAGTATTGAGAAGGAAATTATGTAGTTGGCTTACCTTACGTAAAGTCTATCATTTAACTAATCAGCCTGAACCAATGCAAGTTCACATTGGTTGGTGCGTTTACCATATCACCCCCTACCGAAGAGTAGTTTTCCGATTTCAATCACTATTTCTAGTAGTCGGAAAACGTCTTCTTTGCAGATTTTTTTGAATCTCATAATACCACCTCCTTTTCTGAGAGAGAGAGAGGTGACGCTTTCAGTATATGTGGATGGCGGTGAGAGTAGCACAGTATAGACACTTTACGTATAGGAAGGATGATGTTATAAATGCCGCTAAAGTTGTTGTCGCTTTATGGTGGCATAGGCGCGGATATCAAAGCAGCTAAACGCCGAGGCGTAAAAGTGAAAACGATAGATTACGTGGAATGGGCAGCAAATCGGGTGAAGGCATATAACGCAATGAATCCTTTCCGTTATGAAACACAAGATGTTCGTACATGGGATTTAAAGCCAGACATTTTAGTTCACGGTAGCCCGTGCCAAGACAATTCGGCCGCAAACCACAATGATGACGAAGGGCGTTCGGAATTACTGCTTGAAACGATACGGATCATTAAAGAAATGGGTGAATGGCGACCTAAATTCGTTATTTGGGAAAACGTGAAAGGGGCGTTATTCAAAAAGAAGCGGCCGATCTTTGACGAATACCTAACCGCAATGACAACCCTTGGATATACCAACAATTTCAATGTAGAAAACGCAATGAATTACGGTCTACCTCAAACAAGAGAACGAGTCTTTTGTGTATCGGTTTTGGGCGATGAAACGTTCGACTTCAACAAGCTGAAGAAACAGCCGCTACGTCCAATGAGTGAATTTCGGCAACCGGAAAGCGAAATCGAAGACATAGAAAAATATGTGGTGAAAATACCATCTATGTTGAATCGTTTAGAAGATTTAGCGACCGCGGAAGAAATTGAAAGCAACAAATCGAAATTTCGTTATGTGAAAACAATTGTCGATGTCTGCAATACGATTACCGAGCGACCGGATCGTTGTCCTGCTGCTGGAGTATTCAAAATGGATGATGGCAGATATCGATATCCAACTGAAAGAGAATGGTGGCGCTTGATGGATTTTGATGATGAGGATTTCGATTTGATGTTGGGTGTATTTCCAATCAAACCGAACAATCGAAGCGCCACGCTTTATGCGCTTGCTGGTAACAGCATTGCTGTATGTGTGCTTGAAGCGATATTCGAGGTTATTCTTTCTGGTGATTATGCAACAAGCTTTCACTACTGACGACGCAGGGCAGTTGCAACTGATCTGTTGAACAGCACGTGACAAGGAGGTGTTAGTTTGAAAACTATTTATCGGTATTACAAAGATACAGAGGTCTCGGTGTTAGCAACCAAAATAGAGTGTCCATATTGCGGTGAAGAATGGATGGAAGATGATATGGACGAACCAGGCGCAACCTACACACTTACTTGTGATGATGAAATTAATGAAGGTTGCGGGAAAGAGTTCGAAATGCACTTTGATGCTTCTTGATTCGTAGTACGACCAAATTCCGTAGTGTGGAAGGGGTGGCGAAATGACTTACAAAGTCCCGAAATGTAATTGCGGAGCAGTATTAGTTTATTCGGATTCAATTACCCAAGAACGATTTTATAAAATCAAAAGTGATGGAACGCCTTTTAAAAATCCCGTAAAAACTTGTAACAGTGATTTACAACATTCGAATCTGTATTGCCGCAAATGTAGGACCACTTATGCGATTGACAGTTATTCAGTTGGCCCAATTTTACGCGGTGGTCTGATTTAGCAGTACGCAGATCAACCATATAGCGTCACAAAAGACACAAAATGCGATGTAAGAGAGGGGATATAAAATGTTTATGCGTGAAACAAATGAACTAATAAGAAAGTACGGAGATTGCCCAGAGTGTGGTAATGACAAGGTTGGCGGTAATCCTTCACAAGGTGCATTGATCATTGAGGATGAAGTTTTTACGCGTAGTTGCAAATGTGGTTGGGAGGTTGTTGTAGACCGCAGAATAAAACACCAAGCAACAATGACTAAAAAAAGAGGGAGTAAGTTGGTGGGTGGTTGCTATGAGGTATCCATTCATGGGCTAGGTCGCAAACTTTTACCGTTGTTGGAGTTAAAGGAAAAAGCAGGCGTTACGCGTATTAATCAACACGCCAAAATTGAAGATTGGCTTAACGGTGATGAAGGCAGAAAGTGGGCGTTAGAAGTACCTGCAGAAAGCGTCTACTAATACGCCTTACAAATTAACAGTGAAGGAGTGAGGTTGAATGGATCAAATGACTTTCGATGATTTAATGGAAACAAACCCAGGACAGATTCCAGAATTGATACACTGTCCACTCACTGAGGATTACCACTGGTTAAGAATCACCGTCGGCCATACACCGACCCAATTTAAGGGATCAATCGAATTTGAACTTGCTGGATATGAGTACATGTATAAAGATACACCTTTTAAAGATTCTGTAATGTCGGCATTCAGTGGCAATGTAAGGCTAGTTGACTGGAAGAATGAAACGCAATGAGTGGTGATATTACACACTCAGAAGAGTTCGACCGTAATCAAATGGTTTTCACCTGCAGCACGATGGCGAACTACTCGGAAATCTATCTTGAATCTTTAGGATATGACGAACTACTGAACATATATAATCGTGTAATTCAAAAACAAGGAGATGAAAACTGATGAAAAACATTGTTGATTTAAACAGTTTTGCAAATGGTGCATTGGCTGAGAAGGTAAATATTGAATTGTTGAAAGTGCTTGAAAATATTGCGGACCCGAATACAGACCCGAAGAAATCGCGGAAGGTTACTGTGAATATCACCTTGAAGAGCAATGAAAATCGAAGCTTGGCAGATGTGCAGATAGAAGCAAAATGTACAATCGCACCTGCAAAGGCAATTGAAACAGCAATGATTATTGACTTTGGTACTGATGGCAAAGTAACTGGTGCAGAGCTGAAAAGTGGAGCTCCGGGACAGATGTATGTTGATGGCAATGGTGAAATTCTCGATGATCGTGGTGAGAAACCAGAAGAAGAATCATCGAAGTCATCTGATAAAGTCGTTGCCTTTAAATAAAAAACATAAAAAACAAAAAGAGAGAAGGAATGTAAAATGTTGAAAGAATTCACTCAGTACTTGTTAGGTTTAAAGCGTCCGGAGATTGTCGAGGCAAATGGAAACATCTATTCGACTATTAATCTTACACAGCTAGATCCAGAGCATGACGTTGCAGCTATTAAAATTCGAAGTCTTTCTGGACTTGTCGATTATGTGAAATCAAACTTTGACCATGAACGGCCTGTGATGATTCATGTGGAATCGCCAACAAGCGTCAATTTGTTCGATTCACTTAACGTCGTTAATGACCGCCGAATCTATGTGAAGGCAAATGCGTTATTGCCAGACATCACATTTGAGCGCTATATGTCTCGTGAGAATTTTAATGTAATGCTGCAGTCTTGCTTTGTTGGCAATGAGGACAAAGAACGGGTATTAAAAGTCATCAGCTCAATCATCGAAGAAAATTCAGTAACTCAGAATGATGATGGTGTCTCTCAACGCGTTACAGCTAAAACGGGAGTGGCAACGGTAGGGAATGCGAATGTGCCTAATCCAGTAGCATTAAAGCCTTTTAGAACTTTTGTGGAAGTGGGGCAACCGGAGTCGGAATTTATCTTGAGATTAAAAGAGGGCGCTCAGGTAGGTCTATTCCAAGCAGACGGAGGAGCATGGGAGCTTAACGCAATGGCTAATATTGCTGAATACCTTGAATTTAATTTAGCAATAGAAATCAAAGAAAAGAAAGTATACATTATCGATTAATTATTAATAAAGCATAAAAAAGACAGGTTTGCTACTGTCTTTTTTATGCATTTCAATACTATATCGAGGAGGCAACCTATATGCAGATAGAATTTAATTTACCGGCCATCGATAGAGACGAAACCAAGAAAGCCGTTGAGTCGATACTGGAAAGATACAGAATGTATGCCTTGCAAGTCAGCTTGGATCGCTTACCCGCAATCACGGCTAAATATTCGCTAATGCCTTTTTCAAATAGTTTGCCGGGGTCATCAACAGAGTCAGCGGCTATCGCAAACGTTGACTATGAGCAGGAGCGCGCCAAATTCATTGAATGGGTTGCCCGTGCGGTAAACCGTTTAACTTATGTGGAGCGCTCAGTTATCGTCATGCGCTATTTGTCTGACGAAGAGCTATATGATTACGAGGTGTATTCGGAATTGAATATGTCTGAAAGAAAGTATTACAGAATCAAGTCACGAATATTTTATAAGTTAGCCTTTGCTTTAAAAGTAGAAGTTTATGAGGAGGTAGCTATTTCATGAACTACGTACATCCTGTGCGAGACACCGACCAGATAGCTGAGATGAAAAAATACTTGCAAAGAAAATCCGAACGCGATTACATGCTGTTTGTCACTGGCATTAACAGTGGTCTTCGTATTTCCGACTTATTGCCATTGAGAGTTAAGGATGCTAAGAAAACATATTTTGACCTTCGTGAGCAAAAAACGCGGAAGCAGAAACGGATTGAGATGACACCGGGACTTAGGAGGGAATTGAAAAAGTATGTTGATGGAAGGGAAGATGATGAATACTTGTTTAAGAGTCGGGAAGGCCTGAACAAGCCGATTAGCCGCAGTATGGCATATAAGATACTAAGGGAAGCAGCTGACTATGTTGGACTGGATGGAGTTGGTACGCATACGTTACGTAAGACATTCGGTTACCATTTCTACAAGAGGCATAAAGACGTGGCATTGTTAATGGAGATATTTAATCACTCAGATGAAAAGATCACGTTACGTTACATTGGGGTTAACCAGGATTCAATGGATAGAGCTATGAAAGATTTCAAGATATGATCCATCTAACTTAATTGTTGGATGGATTTTTTATTTGTCCAATTTGACCAGGTAAAGAATCAATAACAAATGTCTTTTCGTTTCCACCCTTATCAGATAGCCATAAAAAACACTTGTGTAACTCAAAATAGCCAATAGGAGTTAGAAGAGTGGTATCAAGGGATTCAGCAGTTTCACGAGTTACCCAGTTTATAGATTATGGATAAGCGGGGGATATCAATGAACAATCTTGTTGGTTTGATGGTATGCTTCTATTCAGACTATAGATAAAATGGGTAGGGGGATAATATTGTGTATTTTTTAAATGGAATTGACGAGCAAGCAGATAAAGGATTTGGGATATTAGGAGATGCGTTCGTAGAAGCTGCAGACCAATTGTATAAAAGCAAAGAAAACAGCTTTTTAGCACATATCCATATGCCGATTGGGTATTTGTATAGACATGCAATTGAACTTCATTTAAAGTCAATGATTGTAATTTTTCACGAACAGTTGGAAATTCCTTACGGAGAATCTTCAGATAAACCTCAGATTCTATTGAAGGACGGCAGATGGAGAAATATAGATGATTGTCACTGGTTGAACGCATTGTATTGGTATTGGTCAAAATTAATAAATGATAACCGAGAGAAATTAGAGGAAATAGCCGCTGAAGGTAGCTGGTTGTTGAATCAAAAATGGGAAGCTATGATTGATGAAATTCATTCATACGATAAAGATAGTTCTTATTTCAGATATCCTTTTGTAAAAAAGGATGATAAGAATCGAGATGCAGAAAAGTTCTTGATGCAAGAGGTGGATGGTTTAGAAAACCTTGAAGTGAAAGATGGTGGGGTCTATATGGTATATACAGATCAACCTACGACATCCGGTGAAATCAATGCCGTTAAAATTTATTCACATAAAAAGGGTACATTGGACGATTTAATAGAAACAGCCCATATTCTTTCCAATGATTTAAAGGGATTTCATATCATGATGAGGCACACGCTTTGTGGTGGGAAATAAAGTGGCAGACTTCTGGCAGGATTACGGCAGAAGATTGTGGGTATAGAGTGGTATTCTAGTAGTGTTGGATGGTTTGGTTAACGGTCCATTTGAATAACATATAAAACTAACGAAAAGGGCAGCTCATTGGAGTTGTCCTTTTTAGTGCTCGGGAAAGTGTTAATTCTTATTGAAGGAAACAAGTGTTCTGAATGTGTGTTATAATATCCATCAATAGAACATGATGGAGGGATCTAAGTGAAGACAGATAAATTCTTCGAAACATTGGAAGACCATGTACAGGAAGTGGAGGGTAAACAGATACCCGAAACGCTTAATATGACCATTACCTATTCAACAGGTGAAAAGGATGTATTTAAAGCAACGCATGTGTTTTGGGCTAATTTGTTGATTGCTTGTAAAAACAGAAAGAAATATTCGTTGTACAAGAACAGATTAATAAACCTAGATCATGTCGTTAAAGTGGAATTCGAAGATTTGGATTGTGAACAACATGCAAGTAAATGATATGGATAAATACGTACTCACAGGAAGAGTGAAAGAATTGATGATGATTGTTATGGATCCTGAACTATCAATGCCTAACATTCCTGAAGATGTCCTTGAAGAGATATTAAATCCACCAACAGATGATGATGGTTATGTTCATCAGTTTTATTTGAAGGAGGAGACCAAGTTTTTTATTGAATTATTAACGGGTAAAGAAGACTGATACATAAAGTCTGCATCCAATCGGGTGCGGGCTTTTTATATACCTTGAAGACTATATACCATACAGTCACAAAATAATCGCGGGCTAGTAAGTAGCAACTACTTTAATGAATTATTGAGTGTAGTATGTAGTCTTGAACGTATAAAAAAGTTAATAAACTACTACTATAATTTGTGGTGGGATAACTGATACCATTAAAAAAGTAGATGAAAAATAGGAAACAAAGGGGGACGTGCAGAAATGAAAAACAACACTAAATCAACAGTTTCTTCAGGCATTACATTCGGTTCAGCTTTAGCTATTGCTATTTCTTGGAGTTTACACAAATCTATTTTATGGGCTTGTATACACGGATTGTTTAGCTGGCTGTATGTAATTTACTATGCTTTGACACGTTAAATTAGTTCACAGTCCGAGCAATAGAACATTCAAAGTCTACTCAATCGAGTGGGCTTTTTCTTATACATATGAAAGGTGGTGGTCAAACTGTTCGCTGTTCATCTAGATACAACGGAAAGGATTTGATCCATCATCTCGGTTGGCTGCTCCGTTATGCAGCTGATAATTTAACGGGTAACTAATATGAATTGTGGAGGACAACAGATATGCAATTAACTAAAGAGGATCTAATCAATACATTCAAGTCAGCACGTGAAGAGGACGCTTCATTCATATTCGTGGGTATCGAAGCAGAAGGTGTTAAAGAAGCTATTGCTGTACCATTATTCTCATTCGATGCTAAAGAACAGTTCTACATGAATGCATACAGCGATGAATTAGTTCACGTGATGAATAGTAAGGTTCGCATCTTCGGTCTGTCATTCGGTGGAGCAACAGCTATACACGACATCATTTAATTGTGGAGGGGTAAAAGATGGAAACCAAAATGTTACAAGTAAGAATAAGCAGTCGCGACATCATTAAGATGACGATAGATATTCTTAGCAAACGAATAGATCGTCTGGTTATAGCGTCGCGAGTCGGTAAGCATAGTAAGCGTATGGCCAACATGCAGAAGCTTCATGATACATTCGTTCAGTTCAGAGTAGGTCAGTTGGACAGATTGAATCTCATTGATAAAACCCGTGATGACTGCAAACGTAACACCTGCGACACCTGTGGAGGATATCTAGAAGCTGTATCCTTATTTTTAAATGGCGAAGAAACAAGGCTAAAGGATGAACGATGTCATCGTTGTGGCTAACTTTAAGCAGGTGATTAACAATGAAGGCTGAATACAAAACCAAGGCACAACAGAAGAAGTTCTATAACTCTGCTGCATGGAAAGGCAAGCAAGGCATACGACAACAAGCATTGAAGCGTGACAACTGGGAGTGCCAGGAGTGTAAGAAGGCAGGGCGTGTTCACGTTGACTCGGCTAAGGTTGAAGGCGAACGCAAGAGCGTACAACTAAACGTCCACCACATCATGGAGTTAGAAGACCATCCAGAGTTAGCTTTAAAGTTAAGCAACGTCACGACGGTCTGCCTGTTCCATCACAACGAGATACACAAAAGGTTTTACGGTAGTAGAAAGATTGATGAGTGGCGGGATGAAAAGTGGTAAATTAAATTACATTATTTATAATATAATTTTAAAAAAATAAATAAAAATAATAATTAATTTATTTTACCCCCCCAGAAAATATTTTGGTTTTTTTAAAAAAAGCGGTAGACCGTGTAGGGTCTCTTTTCACCAGATTTATTGGAGTTTTTGCGCGTAATACTATTTTGGAACTATTTGTAAACCGGGAGGAGGGAAACGATGGCGAACACCCCTAGAGATAAGTTGAGAAATAGAATCGAAAAAGACTTGAAGAAACAGCTGAAGGAGAAGGAAATAACCGGGAGTCATTATATTGACATGATGCAGGATTACCTCTCCTTGTGGGATTTAAAATGCAGTCTTATTGAGGACATTGAAGATACCGGAATACAGGTATCTGGAATGCATGGTCCAAAATCGAATCCCTCCATCAACGATTTACATAAAACAAACGATAGGATGTTGAAGGTCTTAGACGCTCTTGGATTAAAAGCGAATCCGGTTGAACCTGTAGTTCCTGGGAAAAAGAAGTCAGCTGATGATCTCATATGATTAGCAATCGGTACGTAGATGAGTATATTGACCAATATAAAACAGGCAAGATCAAGCTAAATGAAGAGCGCATCATGCTGATTGACTACTTGGAAAAATACGTATTGGTACGGGATGATATATACTTCGACGATAAGATGATTGAGAACTTTATTAAATTCTCTGAGCGGTGGTATTTTCTTTTATCTCCATTCCAAAAATTTTTAGCTGCATTTGTATTCTTACTCTACGAAGAAGATGATTCGGTTTTCTACGAACAGCATCTCTGGCTGATGGCGAGGGGAGCAGGAAAGAACGGTTTGATTTCTGCATTGGGCCACTTCTTTATTAGCCCACTCCACGGAATCCAGAAATACAATATATCAATCGTGGCAAATAGTGAACTTCAAGCGAAAACGTCATTCAGAGAAATTTATGAAGCTATCGAGACGAATGAAATATTAGGAGAAATGTTTTACCCCACTAAAGTAGAAATATTGGGTAATGACACAAAAAGCGTTCTCCAATATCACACTTCTAATGCGGGATCTAAAGATGGATTGCGTGATGGCGCGGTAATCTATGATGAAATTCACAGATATGAAAATTCAGATGTCGTAAACGTATTCTCTAGTGGGCTTGGTAAAGTGCCCAATGCTAGGGAATTTTTTATTGGAACAGACGGCTTCGTTCGTGAAGGTTTCCTGGATAAGTTGAAAGAACGGGCCATGAATATTCTCGATGGAAAAGACTTAGAAGATCCTCTTTTCCCTTTCATTTGCAAAATCGACGAACCTGGTGAAATCGATAATCCGGAAATGTGGGAGAAAGCCAACCCGATGTTTAGCGAACCCAGAAGCTTTTACGCAAAAGGTTTGTTCAAAAAAGTACGGACACAATGGCGGCAGTTGGCTAACAATCCATCGAACCGAGAAGAGTTCATGACGAAGCGGATGAACTATCCAGAAGTCGATTTAAACAAGACGGTGGCATCGTGGGAAGACATTCTTGCTACAAACAGACCTTTCCCGGAATTGAAGCACAGGACAGCGGTTGGCGGATTAGACTTCGCTAGCATCAAAGACTTTGCTTCAGTAGGATTACTTTTTAAAGTTGGTGAGGATTATGTGTGGAAGACTCATTCGTTTGTTCGCAAAGGTTTTTTGGACACAGCGAAATTAAAGGCGCCGATAAAAGATTGGGAGAAAGATGAACTGTTGACCATCGTGGACGAACCTGTTATTAACATTCAACACATTGTAAATTGGTTTGTTGAAATGCGTGAAATATACGGCGTCAACACTATTGTAGCTGATACATTCCGGTTGGATTTAGTCAAGTCAGCACTGGAAGCAGAAGGGTTTATCTTGTTATATATCCGCAATCCTAAAGCAATCCACTCACTCTTAGCTCCGCGGGTGGAAACGATGTTTGCGAATCATAACATTATTTACGGAGACAACCCATTGATGCGCTGGTACACGAATAACGTATATGTTCACATCAAGAAGGACGGCAACAAGGAGTATTTGAAGAAGGATGAATTCAGGCGGAAAACGGACGGATTTCAAGCGTTCATTCACGCATTGTGGCAAGCAGATAATCTATTGGAAGAAGAATTAGATTTCTTCATTGCGGATATTAAGTTTTAGGGGAGTTGAGGACTTTGGGAATTGGTAATAGAGAATTTAAATTAGCGACGGCTAACGAATTTGCACCATTTTATATGGTGCTTCCTAGGCACCTGAATGTAAAGAATCCAGAATTCGGTATTTGGGATGCAGTAAAGGAAGAAGATGGTGGGATTAAACGTTTTGATTCAGTTGAGGAAGCAAGAGAGTTTGCAAGTAAAAACATTAATGGGCGCGAGTTCTACGTACTAGCACTTGTAGGGTGATAGAATCATTACGTTTTAGGGGGTGATAAATTGGGTTTACTAGATGCAATCTTCAAACGAAATAGTGAACTAGGCTTTATGTTCGACGTAGAACTGTTTCAAGAGACTTCTAACCGAGCACATATGAAGCGTTTAGCAATTGATACATGTATATCGTTTCTAGGACGCACTATCAGTCAGTCGGAGTTTCGTGTAAGAAATGGTGACACATTTGAAAAAAATGAACTCTATTACCGTCTGAATGTTAGGCCGAGCAAAAACACAACCGCAAGTACATTCTGGCAAACGTTCGTTTATAAATTGTTCTACGACAATGAATGTTTAATCATTCAAGCTGATGACGGTGATCTGTTGATTGCGGATGATTTTACTCACAATGAGTATGCCGTATACGAGGATATATTTTCGAATGTAGTCGTTAAGGATTTTGAATTCAAAAGAACCTTCAAGCAAAGTGAAGTTATCCATTTGAAATATAGCAACGAAAATCTAGCTCCATTGATAGATGGACTATTTAAGGACTATGGCGATCTCTTCGGCAGAATACTAACCTCGCAAAAACGAAAGAACCAGATACGCGGGACCGTGGATATGGACATGCTATCAGCTAAATCGTCGGAGCATCAATCCAAGCTCCAAGAGTTTATTAACAATATGTATAAGGCTATCGGTAAAAACGATGTTGCTATTATTCCGCAACAGCCGGGCTTCAAATATACGGAAATGACGAATGGCGGTTCTGGCGGACAAAGTGTGGATGAAATCAATAAAGTGACAAACGGCTTTTTAGATCAGGTCGCCATGGCTATTGGAATCCCTGTCAGTTTACTTCACGGCGACATGGCCGATGTGGAAAAACAAACGAAAAACTATATGTTCTTTACCGTTTCACCATTGCTGAAGAAAATAAGTGACGAAGCAAACGTTAAATTCTTCACACAGAAAGAGTATCTGAGCGGCAAATGCGTAGATATTCGAAAGGCATCCTATCAGAATATCTTCGACTTGGCCACATCTGTAGATAAGTTGAGGGGATCCAGTGTGATGAGCGGGAATGAGCTTAGGGAGGAACTAGGTTTAGGAAGGGTAGACGATCCGATTATGGATAAATACTTTATCACCAAGAACTACCAAGAAAGTTCGAAAGCCCTTGAGGGAGGTGAAAATGAAGAATGAAATTCCTGAAATTTAAAAACGAAAAATACGTAGAACAATTAAAAAGTATTCCTCATAATTTTGTTGTAGCTCATAATAACGAAAAGAAAGAATCTACTTTAACCATTTACGGATTCATCGGAGATTCATGGTGGGATGATTCAACATCTGCAGCTGATGTTGATATTGCCTTAAAAGAATCTGGATCGAATGATTTGATTATCCACCTAAATTCACCCGGCGGAGATGCATTTGACGGAATTGCTATTTATAACCGTTTGATGAACTATAAAAAAACAACAGGCGCAAAGATTACAATTCACGTTGATGGTTGGGCATGTTCTGCGGCATCGGTTATTGCGATGGCAGCTGATTTATTAATCATGGGTGTTGGTGCAATGATCATGATCCATGAAGCAAGCACGATTGTGTGGGGGACGAAAAAAGATTTCCGTAAAGAAGCGGACGTGTTAGAAAAACTCGAAGACGGTATCATTGATATTTACATGACAAAAGCGAATGTCGAACGTGATGAAATAAAGACCATGGTCGAAAATGAAACGTGGTTTAGTGCAAGTGAGGCAATTGGAATTGGCTTTGCTACATCCGCTACCACACCATCAAATGTGGACGACAACGAAGAAGTCACTCAATTAAAAGCACAAATGCAATCAATGCAAAACGAAATACAACAATTAAAAAATGCGGAACCTGAAAAGCCGACGCCTGTTAAACAAAACAGAGCAGCAAGGCTTTTTTAAATTACAAAAAATGGAGGAATTAAACAATGACGATTAAATTTAATAAATCAGAAAAGTTCCAAAGTGCTAAAGCAGCACTAACGGCGGTCTTATCAAAAGAGGAGGTTACAGAACAGGAAACAACACAAGCGTATGAGAATTACTTTGATGCGTTACAAACAGAAGTGGCTTCGTCTATTCGTAATCAAGTAAACGATGAAATGTTAGATCGTTCTATTCTTCAACAACGTGGTCAGAACGTACTGACATCTGAAGAAACAAAATTTTTCAATGCAGCAATTGATAAGGGTGGATTGGATGATGAAAAGATTCTACCTGTTACTACTCAAGAAAGAATCTTTGAAGATCTTACTACTGAACACCCGTTACTTGATGCGCTAGGTTTACAAGATCTTGGAGCTGTTACACGGTTTATTTATTCAGATGCTGAAAAGAACTTTGTATGGGGTGAATTGTTCGGAGGAATTGCAGGTCAAATCGCCGCAAACTTCCGTGAAGAAACAGTTACTCAGCTTAAATTAACAGCATTCGCGGTATTGCCAAATGACATGATTGAACTTGGTCCAGTTTGGATTGAACGTTATGTGCGTACTGTAGCCGTTGAAACCATTTCTGTAGGTCTTGAATATGGTTTTGTTAATGGTAATGGGCAATCTCAACCAATTGGTCTTATGAAAGATAAAAATCCTTCAACAGGTGCTATTACTGATAAAGTCTCATCCGGTTCATTAACTTTTGCGCCTTCAGAACGTGGTGAAGTCGTTGCTGGTGAACTTTACGTAGTGGTGAAAGCATTATCTTCAGATGCAGCAGGTAAATCACGTAAAGTAAATAACCGAGTTGTAATGGTAATCAACCCTATTGATGCAATCGCCGTTTCTTTCCGGAATACTATCCAAACTGCAAATGGTCAATGGGTAATGTCCTTGCCTTACAATTTGCAAGTTGTTGAGTCCGAGGAGGTACCAGTCGGAAAAGCACTATTCTTTGTAAAAGGTGAATATATCGCGGCGATTGCTGGTGGTTACAAATTGAAGAAATATGATCAAACATTGGCAATGGAAGATGCGACATTATTCACAATTAAACAGTTTGCGAACGGTAAACCGAAGGATAATAAAGCCGCATTAGTTTATGACTTGGATATTGACTTCACACCTGTAGTTCCAGCGCCTTAATTTCAAAAAGGAGGTAAGTTTTTATGAGTTACAAAGTAGTAAATAAATTCAATGATTCGCAGGATAATAACCTTCTTTACGAAATTGGCGACGGGTACCCAAAAGGTAAACACAAACCATCGAAAAAGCGTATTGAAGAATTATCAAATGTTCATCCGAAATATAAAGTTGTATTTATTGAAGAAGTTGAAAAGAAGAAGGAGTGACGAAAAATGGATATCACCTCCGACATTCTTCTTCAGTTTAAAGACCGTATGCACTTGGAGGGTGACGAGGATGCCAATATAACACGTATCCTCACCGCATCTGAAAAAGAGCTCACCCGCATCTGTGGAAATTATGACATCAATACAGATGAAGTATTCAAGGAATTGGTATTTGAGCGCTCCCGTTATGTTTATAATGATGCTCTTGAATATTTTAATACCAACTTTCTAAGTCAGATTAACAGTTTGTCAATTGCGAAAGCGCTTGATGAAATCATCATTGTGGGTGATCCCGATGCAACCATTTAAGTATAAGCCTAAAGTGAATACGGGTGATTTGCGGAATCGTATCGACATTTACGCGAATGTGAAAACGACTAATGAACTGGAAGAAACAACTTATAAGTTTATGAAGATTAATACGATATGGTCGAGTCTAATCCCGCAAACAGGGACTTTGCAAAAACAGCAAGCTGATACTGTATTAACAAATGTTACGCATAAAGTCATTGTCCGATATAGCGCTGGTAAGAACATAACTAAAGATATGCAGATTTTCTTTAAGGATAAAAACAACGTGGTCCATCGTTATGAAATTAAATATATCCTTAACCCTTATTTCGCGAATGAGAAACTTGAAATCTTCTGTCAGGAGTTGATAACATGATGGATTTCGACATGAGCGGTCTAACTAACTTGCAACAGGATTTGTTGGATGTCGCGCAGAATAGGCTTCCTCGTGAATCTTTTCAACTCATGCGTAAAATCGGCAGTAAAGCCCGGACAGTAGTGGCAAAGGAAGCCCGCAGTAGAGTGAAAAAGGATTCAGGGGATTACCACAAGCGATTCAAGCGAGGCAAGGTATTTAAAGGTGCAGATGGTGAGATCGTGGTACGGGTTATTAACAGCGCCCCACACGCCCATTTAATTGAGCATGGTCACAGATTAGTAAGAGGTGGTAGGGAAATAGGTTTTGTTCCCGGAAAAAAAGTCATGGTTCATGGCTTGCAAAACTTCGAAAATAGCGGACAGTTCGAAAAGATGATTGAGGAATGGCTAGATAAGCTACTAAGGGACGGAAAGCTATGATCACTTACAAAGATTTACGAATAGCCGTTAATCGCAAATTAAAAACTACCGGAATTGAAGTGAATAGTGAAGATGTATCGGAGGGCTTTAATAGACCTTCTTTTTTTGTGGAGTTTTTAAATATTGCTCGGTCATCTGATGAGAACCAAGTCCACAAATCATTGAGTGTACAAATCTATTATTTCCCCACAGATCGTTACAAGTACGCTATCGAAGTGTTGGAAATGCAAGAAACGTTGGAAAACATGTTTGATTTGAAACTAGCTATTAAAGATAGGTTAATTAATGTGGAGGATATAAACACTGGTACCGTCGATGGTGTTTTAAACTGTTCATTTGATTTAGCGTTTTATGATGGTCGAGAAAGAAATAAATATGAACAATATCCATCGGAATTAATGCACGAATTGGATTTCGAAAAAGTAGAGGAGTGAATTAAATGGGGTTACCAGAAATAAATATTGAATTCATCGGTAAAGCCGTTACAGCTATTAAACGTAGTCAGTTAGGTATCGTGGCATTGATTCTAAAAGACGATACACAAACAGCAGGCACGCTTGTTTACAAGAGTGTGGAAGATGTAGTAACGACCGAATGGTCTGCTGACAATTTGGATTACATTCAAAAGACATTTGCGGGAACGCCAAGCAAAGTCATCATTGAACGATTAGACACAACAGCAATCGATTACAACGAAGCATTGAAACGGCTGAACAACAAGCGTTTCAACTATCTCGCCATTCCACAAATCGAAGCAGTAGATACTACCCTTATTTCTACTTGGATTAAGACTAAGCGTGATATTGAGAAGAAAACGTTTAAAGCAGTCTTGCCCAATATGGAAGGCGACCACGAAGGCGTTCTTAACTTCACAGCTAGGGAAATCAAAGTTGGTGAGAAGGAATACACAACAGCTGAATATACGGCACGTATTGCCGGAGCAATGGCTGGATTACCATTCACACGTTCATCCACATATCTTGAATTTCCTGAAATTGACTCAATCAAAGAAATTGAAGATCCGGACGCGGCAATTGATAACGGAGAACTTATCCTAATAAATGATGGCGAAAACATCAAAATTGGTCGTGGAGTAAATAGCTTGACTACTACTACCGGCAGCAAGACAGAAGACTTTAAATCAATCCGTATTGTGGAAGTCATGGATATGATTAAAGATGATATTCGCACAACTTTTGATAAATTCTATGTCGGAAAACTAAATAACATCTATGACAATCAAGTGTTGTTCATCACGTCGGTAAATGCTTACTTCTCCGGTCTATCAGATGACGAGATTCTTGATCCTAGCGCAGAGAACAAGGCTAGTGTAAATGTTCGCGCACAACGTCTAGCTTGGCAAGGTATCGGTACAGATACAAGCGAATGGGACGACCAGAAAGTGAAAGAAACATCGTTTAAACGGAATGTGTTTTTAGCGGGGAAAATAAAAATTGTCGATGCAATGGAAGACTTAGACTTCGACATTGCAATTTAAGGAGGGTAACTAATGACGAAGATTCGCAGTAATAAACAGATTAACGGAACGTTTGGTTCTGTGTGGGTAAACAACGAAAAATGGTTAGATGTCGATGCTTTTGAGGCAAAGGTAACAGTCAATTACGAAGATGTGAACATGGCCGAAGATTTGGCTACCCACAAGAAGATGACGGGTTGGGCAGGAGAAGGATCGTTGACAGTCAAGAAGGTTTATAGCCGCGGCGCTGCACTACTTGCCAATGCTGTAAAAACCGGCGTGTTACCAGAGATTAATCTAGTCGGTAAACTCGCTGACCCTGATGCCTTTGGTTCAGAACGTGTGGCAATCAACGACGTAACATTTAATGAATTCATGCTAATGAAATTCGAACAAAAAGCACTAGGTACGGAAGAACTTCCATTCAACTTTGCAGACTACGATCCAATTGATTTAATTACAGCATAAAAAAGGGGACTATCAAATGACTAAAATTGAAAAGAAAAAACTAACTTTAGCAGAATTAATAGATAAAAAAGAACAATATCTTGTTAAAAAAGATGTTACGCAAGAATTATATTTAGAAAAGTTAGATGCCACCGTGACAATCATTCAACCAAATCACCAAACGGTTTTGGACGCCATTGAATCAGAAAGTGATGATTACTTGGTATACAGCATGGTCACTGAACCAGATTTAAAGGATAAAGATTTACAAAAGGCATACGGATGTGCGGAACCTATAGATATTGTGTCTAAAATATTCGACCCTGGTACTGTTACAGGTATTGCTAAAGCGGGATTGAAATTAGCCGGATTTGAAAGCAATGTAACGGTGGTTGAAAACCTAAAAAACTAATTGAAAGTGATGATGATTTTTATTTACTTCATCACTATTTGCAAAAAGGATTTACACTTGATTATTTGATGAATGTACCATTAGATCAAAAACAATTCATGATGGCAAGTATGAGTTTACATTTTGAGGAGAGCGCTAAACAGGGGACTGTGTAGCCTCTCTTTTTTTCTATGAAAGTCGGTGAAATAAATGGCTGGAAATCGTGTGATATCCGCTATATTGAGGCTGAATAGTAGCAACTTTAACAGTGGTATGTCCGACATGGAACGGAACCTCAGAAGGACAGGTAATCAGATTGGTCGCTTTAAACAATCAGCCGTTTCAAACTTCGCTGGCGTTGCTAAGGGAGTCGCAGGAATGGCAGCGGCTTACATGGGTGTTAACGCAATTAAAGATCTTGGTGTAGGAATGATTCAAAGTGCGGCGTCTGCAGAGGCTATGAATGCGCAATTTTCCACCGTATTCGGAGATATGGAAGGGGCGGCAACCAAAAGTCTAGAAGGTATTGCGAGCGAAACTAACGCATTGTCTGGTCGCCTGAAGGGTAGTTTTCTAGGGATTGCGGCCTTTGCCAAAACATCCGGCATGGATACAGCGTCCGCGTTAGCAATGACGGAACGTGCGACGTTGGCCGCGGCGGACGGTGCGGCATTCTATGATAAATCAGTGGATTCAGTTGCCGAGAGTTTGCAGTCATTCCTAAAAGGTAACTTTGCGAATGATGCGGCGTTAGGTATATCGGCCACAGAAACAACCCGGAACGCGGCGGCCAATAAGTTATATGGGAAATCATTCAAAGATTTAGCCGAGGACCAAAAGCAAATGACCTTATTGCAAATGGTTGAAGACGGCAACAAGTTGTCTGGAGCCATGGGGCAGGCAGCCCGGGAAGGTGACGGTTTCGAAAACGTGATGGGTAATATGCGAGAATCATGGGATTTGCTAAAACAGAAATTCGGAGCGCCGATTCTGGAGCCGGTTATAAAAGGGATTAAATATTTAACAACAGAAATGCTGAACGTTGATACCGATAAGATTATCGGGGGTTTTAGCAAATTCGGAGGCGTTGTGAAAGGCGCGTTCGATTCTGTCAAACCAGGGCTAAATTGGATGAAGGATACTGCGCTTCCAGCAGTAAAAGACAAAGTAGTGGAGATGTACACTGCTGCACAACCGGGGCTTAATTGGTTGAAAGACGTTGCATTTCCGGCTGTTGGTGATGCTATCGTAGTTGTAGTTGAAAAAGCGACGGATTTGTATAACTACATTAAAGATAACTGGGCATTAATTGGTCCGGTTGTGGCAGGTGTGGCCGCTACGGTTGCGGCGTTTAAAATCGGAGTCGTGGCCATGACCACTGCTACAGCCATTTGGAAAGGTGTTACTACCGGCGTACAAATCGCTACAATGTTATTGAACGGCACTCTAATGTTATCCCCGCTCACTTGGGTTGCGCTTGCTATCGGAGCCGTAGTGGCGGTAGGTATCCTATTATGGAAGAATTGGGATACCCTCAAAGCATTAGGCCAAAGTCTGTGGGACAAACTGAAAGAAGTGTGGATGGGAATTGAGATAGGATTTTCTAATGCGTGGAATGTCGTTAAAACTGCTGCAGGGGATAGCTTAAATTTCATTATTGATAAAATTAATACCATGATAGGTGTTATCAATAAAATACCTGGCGTAAAAATTCCGATAGTCGCGAAAGTAGAATGGGGACAAGCTGCACAACCCGCGAATGCTGGTAAGGCGATAAAAGGAAATATGGAATCATTTGCGGTCGGGACGAACCGCGTTAAGCGCGACATGGTAGCTAATATTCATAAAGACGAAATGATTATTCCTGCTGTGCAGTCTAGGAATTTACGTAAACAGGGCGTGACGATTGATAATATTGACGGAGCTATGCCAAGGGCTATCGAACCTGTAGTTTCTAAAAGTGCTGGTAGTACGTTTGTAACTCGGAATGAAGATAATCGTTCATCAATTAATAATCAGACTCGAAATGAAGATAAGCATACCGTTACCAATATTGCGACAACAAACGTTCAAAATTCGGATTTACCAAATTTAATTCAACAAATAATGCAATTGATCCAGTTATTGAAAAACACCCCTAAAGGTGATGTGAAAGTAACCATAGACGGTCATAACAAATCCACAAGTGAGATCGTGAATGAATTAATACCAATGCTTAAACTCAGACTGGCAAATTTATAGGAGGTTGGATGATGGATATTTTTCTGAGTGTGAATAATAGAGAGCAAATCATTCAACTTCCTATTGTTCCTAGTGAGTTTAAGATTAACAGTCCCGTAAATAACGAAACGTTTACCACTATCAATCAAGGTGACATTAAATTGTTTGGCGAACGCGGACTGAAAGACTTGGCGATTGAAACTTTTTTCCCTAACAAAGAGTATTCGTTCGCGCGTTCAAACGATTACAAAGCGTGGGAGTACGTTGAAATGATTGAAAGTTGGATTGACAGAAAGTTGCGCGTGAGATTAGTTGTTACCGGATCGCCTGTAAACATCGTGATGGCGGTAGATGGCTTTGAATACGGCGTACAAGATGGATCGGGTGATATCTATTACACGCTATCTCTATCCGAATTCAAAGACATAAAGTTGCAAAAGAAAGCAATTGCGGCAGAAAGTAAACCAAAGATTACTAAGTCTAGTCTCAACAAAGGTACTCCTGCCGGAAAAGAGAAGCCGAAAGCAAAAAAGGTTATCAAGAAAAAAGTAGTCGCAAAGCCTAAAAAGAAGGTGGTTTAATGGCACATGAATTGTGGCTTATAAAAGGCGCAACCATGACAAACATTACACCTTTGGTCGGCTCAATCGGTTGGCGTAGCAATATGGACGAGTTGGGGGACGAACTATCTTTTAATATCGCGTTTACAGATGTCGAGTTTTTCCCTAAAAACCCGTGTGACATAGGTGATATGGTCATGTTAAAAAACAATGGTGTGGAAATCACTAGGGCGCTGATTGTGGACGAACAAAAAAGTGGTAGAAGTCCAGTAGATTATACTTCTTTTGATTTTGCGTTTTACCTAAATAAGTCTGAATCGACTTATCAATTTAGTAAAATGGCTGCGGATCAATGTATCAAAAAGATACTAGGAGATTTCGGTGTCCCGATAGGTAACATCGATTCAATACCTGTACCGATTACAAAGATATTCCCCGGCAAGAAGCCGAGCGACATCATTAAAGAAATCCTTGAAATGGCTGAACAGAAGTTAGGCATTAAATATCTGATGGAAATGCGGCAGGGCAAGTTCTTTATTGAAAAACAGAAGGACTTAATAATTACCGCTAAGTTTGAATTGGGTGGTAAAAGTTATAACGCCACTGACGCAATCATGAACCCTAGTCGCAGTCGGAGCATATCGGATATGGTGAATTCAATTCAAGTAGTCGGCAATAATGACAAGATTGTTTTGAATAAAGACGACGATGCGATGATTAAAAAATACGGTAAGATTCAAAAGGTTATTACACTGGATCAAGAAGAAAAAAAATCCGCTAAAGAAGTTGCAGAAAATGAACTAAAACTATTGTCCAAACTGACCGAAGAAATCAGCATTGATTTAATCGGTGATGATAATGTACGCGCTGGACGACTATTCAAAGTAGTTGAGCCGATAACGGGTATTGACGGAACTTATTTAATCAAAGATGTAGACCACAGTATCGAGAACGGTATACACAAGATGTCGCTGAATTTGGAGGTGTGGAATGGCTGAGAAAGATGGGTTGACGGAACTGGCTAAGTTGTTTAAAAAAAATGAGAACAAAACAATACCTTCGATCACAACTGGAATAGTCGAAGCGCTACCTCCTACCCCTGTGATACGAATTAGCGACATAATCACATTGGATAAAACACAACTTGTGTTTGCATCTAACTTGATAAGTGGCTACGAACGGAATATTAAATTTACCGATACAGATTGTGGAATCACAACAACAGATAGTGATGGTGGCGACAATGCTAGTCCTCATAGTCACGGAATAAAGACGCTAAACGTAGACACGCTCATGCAATGGACGGACACCCTAGTGATAGGCGACGAGGTTATAGTGATACCTGTTGCGGACGGACAGTTATACCACGTGATTGACAAGGCGGTGAGGTTTGAATGAATCTACCAGAAATAACGGAACTAGAGTTTAGCGAAGTAGAATTCGAAGAAGAATTGGAACCTATCGGTAAAACATTTCTCTATGATTTTGACAAAGGTGATTTTGTTATGCGCGGTGGAAAGCTAGTGGAGTTATTCGAATTAGATTCATTGAAAATGTGGATATTGAAAGTCATGAAGACTGAGAGTTTCCGTTTTAGAATCTATGAGGAAACCGTTTATGGCACTAGCATTGAATCACTGATTGGTTCATCTTTACCACGTGCTTACATTGAAGCAGAAATCGCAAGAGAAGTGACTGAATCCCTGCTGCTTAGTCCGTACATTAACAGACTGGAAGGTTGGCAGTTTGAGCGTGATGGGAAATGGATGCGGATAAACTTTAAAGTCATATCACCTATGTACAACACGTTCGACATGGAGGTGAGTATTTAAATGGTTGAAACTGAACAACAGATACACGAAAGAATGATGTATAACACGGATGACGAACACGACAAAACCGCAGGGAGCTTCATCTGGGATGCGAATATGGCGGCGGCTATTGAACTTTCAACATTGCAAGAAGAAGTGGAATATGTTGAGAGTCTGATGGATATTGAGAACTTATTTGATGATGAATTATCAAGATTTGTTTATCAACGTACAGGTGTTACGCATAAATACGCAACCAGAGCATTGACAACAGTTATTATAAGTGGTCAAGAAGGTGCGATTGTCAGTAAAGGCGATATGGTCAGTACCGATACAGTCAACTTCTTATCTCTCGAAGATAGAATCATTGATGCGACTGGACAAGTATCCGTTTTCGTATCTAGTGAAATACTAGGAAGTGTAGGTAATGTGCCGGCTAACTCTATCAATCGTTTTCCTGTTTCAATCAGCGGCTTAGTCAACGTGTACAATCCCGAACCTGTTACAAACGGATATGAAGCTGAATCAGATAACGAGTTACGACAACGTTATTACGATAAGTTGCAACGACCAGGTAAAGCAGGAAATAAATATCACTACGAAGAATGGGCGAAATCTGTTACTGGTGTAGGTGATGTTAAAGTATTGCCCCTTTGGAATGGTCCATTGACTGTGAAAGTTGTCATAATCGATAGCAATAAACAGCCCGCAAGTACAGAATTAGTACAAAACGTATTTAATTACATCGAAAGTGAGCGACCATTTGGGGCGACCGTCAACGTTGTTAGTGCTACAGGAAAACCGATTAATGTATCTGTCACTCTCTCATTAGCAAGCGGATATGCAGAATCATCTGTAAAAGAATCGATTAAATCAAATATCACAAAATACTTATCAGAAATAGCGTTCAATACAGATTACGTCAGCTACGCGAAAATTGGTAATGCGATTATCGGCAGTGAAGGTGTGTTGGACTATTCGAATTTACTTGTAAATGGCGGTACATCGAATGTAATGATTGGTGAAGAAGAAGTGGCGATCATGGGGGTGATATAAGTGTACGTATTGGATTTAGAAAAGACAGTCGTTAATGGTGTTTGGGAAGGTAATATTGGAAGAGTTAATAGAGGTACTGTTCAAGTTTTTACTGGTAAACGACTCAGTGGTACTGAATTAACTAATTTTTATACAAGCGGCGGTATTGATGACACTCGTTTAAAAGTGTTTGGCGAGGATGGATTAATTTATATCACCTATGAAACGCTTGAAATAAAGGAAGCAACGAACGATACGCCAACCCCTTCCACACCTATAGCGAGTGTGCCGACTAAAGTATTTGTGGACGAGAAGAATATTGAAAAGATTTTAGATCGTATGTATGAATTGGAATTGAAGCAAGGTCCTAAAGGCAAGGATGGTTACACTCCTGTTAAGGGTGTAGATTATTTCGACGGTGAAAAAGGTAACACAGGAACAAGCGAATGGGATGAAATTACTAATAAACCAACAGTATTCCCACCATCTGTACATCAGCATGATGCAAGCGCGATAAATGTTGTGGATGCAAGCAACAGGTTTGTAGGTACAAATGTTGAAACTGTACTAAATGAGCTTTTTACAAATGCCGATAACGCACAAAAAGGTGTCGCTACTGTTGTCGGCCCACCTGCCACCCAAAGCGACACACTGACTCAATTGATAACTCATATCCAAAACAGTAAGAACGCGTTGGCTACACCGTTAGGTATGGGAAATACAGCCACATTAAGCTCATTTGCAAGCACGCTTGTAACTCAACGGAATAGTGTTGCTACAGCTATAAATGCGAAAGGTGTAAGTGCTAGTAGTGCTGATACTCTAGCTTCGTTAGTCACAAAAATAGGGCAAATTAGCACAGGGAAAAAGTCGGCTAGTGGGACGCTCATTAAACCAAAAGATGGTTTCGTAGTAACAGGGCTAGGTTTTAGTCCTGAATATGTGATAGTTTATTCAGAGTCAAGTACACTTGACCAAGGAAACGCTGGCTTTATTAGCGTTATTGTAGCAAACTCGAGTTTGTTCTGGAGAAACAATCTAATATTCGGGGTTAATACGCTAGAAAGGAATAATTATTCATATCAAATTTCTCCTTTTTCTAGTAATCTCACAGGTGCGGGATATTTCATTATTTCGGGTGGTTATTCTGAGTATTTCAATCTCAAATGGGTGGCGTTTGGATAAAACGTAAGGGGAGATGAATTGATGAAAATAGGTAGAAAAATATACTATGACAAAGCAACAGGAAATATAGTGTTGGACACGGGTGAACGCCAAGGAGATGTAATCGAAACAACAATCGAACAAGACATCGCGGCATACACTGCCCTTTCGGAACGCAACCGAGGTACATTTGATGTACTAGAATTAGAATACGGTCAATATGCACAAGAATTTGCAGAATCAAATGGGTATCGAGTTAATCCCGAAACAAAAATACTTGAATTTAGTTATCCCAATCCGAATGAACCAGAAGCGCCACAAGAATTCAGAAAGCCTTTATCCCAAGAAGTCGAGGAATTGAAATTAGCACAAACAGAAACCGATTCAACAGTATTGGAATTAATGGAATTAGTATTATTAGGAGGAATGTAAAATGATAATTCATCAAATGCTAGTAAAGCAATACGCGGTATGTGTGTATGTGCACGGGACACGGAAATTCGAAACTGTGGTTGCTGATTATCACGAACCAGTAAAACAGTACGCAGCAGATAAATATACGCTTGAGCAGATTGATAATGCGGTGGTAAAAGGATACGTTACCGAACAAGAATACCAGGAAACAATTGCATATACGGCACCATCAGACGCACCTACAGAGTAAGGTGTATTTTTTATATCAAAAATCGGAGCATCCACATCGGGTACTCTTTTTTATATCAAAAGGAGGTAAAAACGAATGAATCATATGAGTGTTTATTTAAAAAATAAATTACTGACCGACAATTTACGTACAACACCTGTATATGTTGCATTATTTAACAATGATGTGGAAATAGCGCAACCAAGCTATAAACGTCAAGCAGTTTCGTTTATAGAACCTGTGGATGGTCAAACATCAAACAATGCAGATGTTTCATTTCCGATAGCTACTGAATCGTGGGGAACCATTTCACATATAGGTATTTATGATAGTGCTACTGAAGGAAATCTATTGTTCAAATCTCCTTCGGAATTTTTGGAAACTATCAATATATCTAACCAATATAGCATCCCTAAAAACTATCTAATTAATAGATTGAAGTAGGTGATATAAATGCAGGCAGTCCAAGAATCACAATGGGAGAAAGTTGTTGTACACGCTTGGGGTGATTTATCCGTTCATCAGTGGGAGTGCTTTCGATTTGCGTTAATGGAGACTGAAACTGAATTAGATTTTACACCAGTAATTATCCATAACGCTTCTTCTGCATCTGAAACATTAGCAGAGATGCAAGTCCAAGGTGTAAGGGGAGTAAGGTCATCCACAGTTATGGAAACACGAACAGAAATGATTACAAGTGTAGTTACTTCCGAACGTGATTACAAAACAGAGATGATTAAATATCTACCCTTGTACGAACGTAAATCAAGGACATTTAATCAGATTTTGAATTCGTATGACAGAGAATTTCGCCATACAGAACAACAATTAACGGTTGTTGAACGAAATATATTTCTTGATACTGCTATCGAAACATTACCGTTATCTGAACGTGATTTAGGAATTAAAACGATTCCTTCTTTAAGTTACGATCAGCGCAGAGAACAAATATTTTCCCGTAATCGAGCAAGCTTTGACCAAACAACCGAAGAAACTATCAAGAATGTAGCGAACGCCTACGGTAACGGCCAAATTGACATTTACGAGACTGGCATTGTGGGCATATACGAAATCGTGTTTTCTGGTAATGGAATACCGAATAACCTAGACGGACTTAAACAAGCAATTGAAGTTATTTTCCCCGCACACTTAGGTATTAAATACACACTAGCGTTTAATACGTGGGAATCTAACAAGGGGTTAACGTGGAACGAAGCAAGCGAGTTAACATGGTTAGAATTTATCATGTGGGATGGAGTGATTTAATTGAAATATACAGAGAATTTAAACTTAAAAAAACCAGACTTGACGGATTATGTGAATGTCTCAGACTTGAATGATAACTCAGATGTAATAGACGCTGTCATCGCCGGTTTAAGTGTCAACACCGAAACTTACAACGCACATATGGGTAACTTTGTCGAACATACTAGGTATGGTTCTGCGAGTGGTGTGAACGCCAAAAATGTAACATTGTCACCAGTCCCGACTACTTATACTGAAGGGATGAGCGTGGCTTTCAAAAACGTCACCACTAATACAGGTTCGGTAACATTGAACTTAAATAGTTTGGGCGCAAAACCACTAGTGAGGTCTGATGGTACTGCGATACCCCCTAACATCTTAAAAGCGAACAGTATTTATACAGCTAGATATAACGGTACGTCTTTTATCTTACAGGGTGAAGGGGGTGAGTTTAAATTAGTAGTTGGAAACACCTTATTGATACCGCAATTTAACGGTAATTTTGTAACGTTTCACACGGTTATGTCGGAAACTGCTTATAGAATAATTGGAACTAGTGGGGTTTATAGACTTTCGTTCACAATAGGTGCAGGCACTACAGGAGCAGACGTGTATGGTCAATGGTATAAGAACGGCATACCTTACGGAACTAAGAATTTCACTAATGGTACACCTACTGAATTTACAGAAGACTTACAGTTCGAAGCGGGAGATAGGGCCAGTATTTATATTCTGTCTAAGAGGCCTGCTGGAGATTCGGCAAACAGCATCCAATTTAAAACAATTGTCAAAGTGCCGTATGAGTGAACGAGATTTTAAACCATGAATGATAGGGACAAGCCGGAATAGAACGTCCACACCAGGGCGTTCTATTTCTTTACCCAAAAATAAGGAGTGATTGAATGTCATTGGAAATCGGAGTAATCGGGGCAATTATTGGTATGTTGATTGGCTATTTCACGTTTCAACGAAATCGAGATAAAGAAATACGCTCGAATGCTTCAGAGGACGCTGTTGTTCGTACTAAACTTGACCACATCAGTGTAGGGGTTCATTCGATACAATTGGATTTGGATAAGAGTTCGATGCGTATGTCCGAAGTGTCGGATCGCGTCATCCGTGTGGAGGAAAGCGCGAAGCAGGCGCACAAACGTATCGACAAGATTGATGGTGGTCGTAGTGATTAAGATTTCACGAGTTAAACGAAATCCGAAACAACCTATGGAGTTTTCAAAAAAAATCCTCATAGTGATGTTCTTAATAACGCTAATTATTGTTGCTTGTGCAATCACTATGTCATACATGACGCAAACTACGGATGTGTACGCTTATTTAATCCCATCTATTTTCGTCGAGTTGTCGGTCGGCACGGCGTTTTATTACAAAAAAGCAGAAAAAGAAAATCTATTGAAAATCGAACAAAGTTTTGAAAAGGAGGATGAAAACATATGAATCAACTAATCGAATACTGGTATATCGTCACCGTATTAATCGCGCTACTCACTATCGTGGGTAGTATTATTTTTGCGTTTTTAAAATCACCATCCGAAACGCAACTACGGAAAGTTAAAGCTTGGCTATTGTGGGCGGTCACGCAAGCTGAGATTGAACTAGGTTACGGAACTGGCCAATTAAAACTAAGATTTGTATACGATCTATTTATCTCGAAATTTACATGGATGTCTCGACTGATTAGTTTTGATTTGTTTTCTGAGCTTGTCGATGACGCACTTGACGAAATGCGCGATATGCTGAAAAATAATACAGCAGCATTTCACTTAGTTAACCGGGACGGTGATAAGTAATGAGCGTGAAGTCCGCAAACAGAAATGTTAACGATCTCCACAAGGTTGCACAGGAAGCTTGCCGACTCTTTTTAGCTGAGTGTGAAAGAGCAGGAATTAATATTTTCATTACTGAAACGCAACGAAGTCAAGCTAGGCAGAATTATTTATATGAGCAGGGAAGAACAAGACCTGGTAATAAAATCACGTGGACACTTAACAGTAACCATAAGGGAGGATTAGCGTGGGATATCGCGGTTAGCAAGCCTGCTGACCTGTATGATGTCGTTACGCTTAATAAAGCAGGGGCAATCGCGCGGAAACTCGGTATCACATGGGGCGGGGATTGGAAGAGTAGTATCGACCGTCCACATTTCGAAGTGAAAACGACTTGGAAAGCGCCCGCTAGTAATGTTTCGCAGGACAAGCCACTGACTACACAGACACCTATTAAAAAGGAGGAGATACGAATGTTTAATCCAACATCAAAGACGCTTAAAGATAGCGTGATTAACCTTTTAGATAACGCTGTACACGAAAAAATCATTGACGGAAAATGGCTGAAGCAAGCTAAACAAGGAAAGTTGAAATTGGATGACCTTGTGGCTTTGAAAGTAGAAATTGAGAGTCGTAGAAAAGCAACAGCTAAATAAGAACAAAGCAAAAAGCGGCCATCCACAGATTAGATTGTGGATGGCCGCTTTTTTATATTATTCTTTTATTAGGCCGAAACCAACATCCAATGCGGTTTTATTGATAACAGCGCTAAGCATTGGTGCATCTGCATACCCAACTGTCGACATAACCTTATCTATTTCCGATGGGGCGAATGTACCTTTATCCATCATTTTCTTAGCTTCATTACCAGCGGACTTCCGAGTCAATGCAGCGTCTTTTAAATTTGATTTAAATTCAGTGAGTTGTTTTTTATTATCCTTACTAAGTTTATCGCCGTTGATATTCGATATTTGATCGTTAAGTGCACCGTATCTCAATTCAAGCTGTTTCATGTTTTCGTAAGCTGTGTATACATCGACCGACCCGTCTGCAATACCCTCGAATGTCGGCACCCATAACTCACTCCATATAAGGTCATACGAAGCCATAGAGCCATCAATTTGAGGAGATACTTCCTTCGAATAGTAATCTTTTTCAATTGAAGCCTTTTTCTCTTTCTTTTCAGCCTCTGTTTTTGCCTTAGCTTCAGCAACTTCTTTCGCCTTTAAATCAGCTGCTACCTTTTGCTCTTCTGTCAATTCAGGTTCTTTTTCAACCTTATCAGCAACTTCTTTCGTCGATCCCGATACCTCAACTTTTTCTGGCTCAACTGTATCTGCTAGAGAGATGAACAAGATAAATGACACAACCATCACGCCGGCGGTTATTAAAGCCTGTTTTTTATAATTCTTTTTGCCGTCTTCAGCTTTCTTCACCTTCGACATTAGCATCCTGAGCATAAAATAAATCAGTACAGGGACTGATAAAAACGAGATTACGAAAAATAACATATCCAAAGTAATTCCTCCTAGTGTTTTCTGTTAGTTCTATGGTACGACATATTGTGGAAATTGGCTATATGTGGGCAAAAGAAAAATAGATAATCGTATCCGAGCCATTGAAAGTTCCGATGCCCGGCACGAGGATTGTACCAATAATTGTTCCTGTAGCAGCCTTGCCTAGTTTATAGTGGATGAGCGATTAGGATCGTTTCCCAGGAAATAAAATTCAAGATTCCTGCCGAAAGAGATTACACCAGGAATGCTCGTTTCCGACTTTGTCGCTTTCTTTTTGTTGAAAATGAAAACAACCACCTTCTATAATAAGTAAGTTGCTTCTTTGTTATAATAGTTCATGAAAGATTAACTGTGATTTTCTTCTAAATAGAAAGGTGGATGCAATCATGCTTTCTCGTGTGATTAATACATGCTTCATTAAAATTAGATTCGATACACATGATAATATCGGTTCTGGTCCGATTTCATTACCCGCAGAAGAATTACATACGTCTTCCACGTGGTACACATTCGACATACCTGAAGGATGGACTGGCGCTGGACTGACGGATGCGATGACGGGTGCAGCCTATGCGATCCAGTCATTTATCCCGTTATTCGTCCGCTGCGATAAAACGGATATCCATGTTGTGCCGCAAGTGAAAGCTGTTCATACCGGAAAGCCAACTATTTTCATTTACGACAGTTATCCAGGCGGAATAGGTCTGAGTGAAAAGATTTTTGAACGGTGGGATGAGCTGTTGCAAAAAGCAGCCGATCATGTGTCCACCTGTCGCTGCGAGTCGGGTTGTCCTGTTTGCATCGGTGCACAAGAGGCTGGTATGGGCATGAAACAGGATGTCGGATCCCTTCTTAAGACGCTAGCGGGAGGGGAAAGAAATGTCATATGAACAGAAACTGATGCAAATGAAGAAGTTGTTGAAAAAAACAACTTCTAAAGTGGTAGCTGAAGATGTGCCAGAAGTTGTAAAACCCGTTGCAAAAGTACCTGCCTATGAACAGCAGTGGCTGGACGCAGGTTTGACAAAAGCCGTAAATAAACACGGCATCGTCTATAAACGTATTGTTGAATACGACACTGACCATCAGCACGGAAACATTATTCTTTCGGGTTTGAAGTCAACGATCGATAAATGGAAGAAGTCCGGTGAAGTGCATCCACTGTCACCGGATTTTTCAAAACCGCTTGTTTTCTTTGATACAGAAACGACAGGTTTAAAAGGTGCAGGCACACTGATATTCCTCATGGGGTTCATTGAACAGACTGCATCATCTTTTAAAATGACGCAGTATGTCCTTCCGGGTCCTGATCACGAAGCGGCATTCCTTTATGCAACTGGATTATGGGAAAAGCCGTCGACACTCGTTACGTATAATGGCAAAAGTTTTGATATCCCAATGGTGGAAACACGGTGGACGATGAACCGTAAAGAATTACCGCCACTTCTCAAGCATACCCAAATCGATTTGTTGCATGGTTCCAGACGTATTTGGAAAGGTGAGATGGCAACGTTTCGACTACCTGCAATTGAGGAGGAACAACTTGGTTTCTTCCGACAAGGAGATATCCCAGGGCATATGGCGCCAATCATCTACCAAGATGCTGTTAAGAATGGTCGCGCGGAACTATTAATGAAAGTTCTCGTCCATAATGAATGGGATATCCTTTCACTAGTTGCGCTTTATATACGGTCAACCGATTTGCTATTGAAAAGCGATGTCCGAGAATCGGCCGTGACCCATACGAATATTGGGAAATGGTTTGGTGATTTAAAGTCGCATGACCGTAGTAAACAAATCTTTGAAAGTGTCATTGCTGAGTATGGGATCAATCATCCTGCGACACATTTTCACTTCGGGTTCATCTTGAAAAAGGAACAGGCTTACGAGGACGCAGTCTCTTCATTCAAGATAGCGGCAACAGGTCTTACCGGACGTGAACGAATTATCGCATTAGAGGAATTAGCGAAGCTTTACGAGCATAAGCTGAAAGAGTTAAACAAGGCATTAGACTCCACGAAAGAGGCGATTAAGCTCCTGAAGGCGGATTCCTACTTGGCGGTAAGATTTCGGGCACGTTCGAGAAATGATTTCTTGAAAAGGGAAATAAGGATAACTAGAAAATTATTTCCCAGGCAAGCGCACGAAGCGACAAAAAACGGTTGAAAGTCGGCTTTAGTAAGACAAAGTCGGACAATATATGTTATAATCAACGGTATGTAAACAGAGACGGAAGGGCGATTTTTCATGGACACTAAATTGGATACAAAAACGATTCTTGAGAAGGAATTCAAAACGGGCCTTCGCGGCTATAATCAGGAAGAAGTAGATCTCTTCCTTGATGATATTATTCATGACTATGAAGCTTTTAAAAAGACGATTACAGAATTGCGTACCGAAAATGAACGCATGCAAAGAGAGCTTGAATCTGCACAAAAACGCCCTGCGGCTGGAAGTGCTGGAACAACGAACTTTGATATATTGAAGCGGATTTCAAATCTGGAAAAGCATGTTTTCGGAAGTAAACTCTTCGACCAAGAATAATATATTGTAAATGAAACATAAGTACGGTATACTAAAAATATCATAGTGGAATTTAGGTAATCGCTGCAACATCCTATGTTGTAGAGGAAAGTCCATGCTCACACGGATCTGAGATGACCGTAGTGTTCGTGCTCGGCGAAAGAATAAGCCGTGGCTTCGCGTATAACGCGTTGACGGCGGGAATAAATCCTAAGTCTTCGGATATGGATGAGGTTCCCTGAACAGTGCCACAGTGACGTAGCTGTCTCGGAAACGGGGCAGATGGAACGCGGTAAACCCCACGAGTGAGAAACCCAAACTATGGTAGGGGCACTCTTCCGAGGGAAATGAACTGTAGGAAGAGACAGGTGTATACCTGTAGATAGATGATTACCACCCTAAGTACGAGGCGTGAGCCGTTTGAGTACACGGGAACAAAACATGGCTTATCGAATTTCCTATGGTATTATTTTTAAATTGATTGCTCTCCAATAAGATGGGGAGCTTTTCTTTTGGAGAATTAAAGTGTGAAAAAAATATGGTTATATTGGCAATACTATAAAAAGTTAACCCTTGATGAATTCATGGAAATGATTGATGGTATAGAATTGGAGTTGGAAATGCATGACGGAATTTAAACTAGTGGCAACATCTGCAATGGGGCTTGAATCACTTGTGGCAGATGAAGTAAAAGCTCTTGGTTATAAAACGACTTCGGAAAATGGGAAGATTTATTTCCAGGGCGATGAATTGGCGATTGCAAAAACGAATCTATGGCTCCGAGTAGCGGACCGTGTTCGTATTGTTGCAGGTGAATTCGAAGCTACGACGTTCGATGATTTATTTGAACAGACAAAAGCGATTCCATGGGAACGTTTTTTGCCAGTTGACGCAGAGTTTCCAGTTGCGGGTAAATCAGTGAAATCTACTTTGTACAGCGTGCCTGATTGCCAGGCCATTGTAAAAAAAGCGATTGTTGAACGCTTGAAGATTGCTTATAAACGAATTGGTTTCTTTGATGAATCAGGTCCTTTATTCAAATTGGAAGTATCGATTTTAAAAGATAAAGTAACATTAACGATCGATTCAAGTGGAACGGGACTACATAAACGCGGATATCGACTTGCACAAGGGGATGCACCGTTGAAAGAGACACTTGCAGCAGCGCTTGTGAAAGTGTCACGTTGGAATCCAAATCGTCCTTTCGTTGACCCGTTTTGTGGTTCAGGTACAATCGCAATTGAAGCTGCGATGATCGGGCAAAACATTGCACCTGGATACAATCGTGAATTTTTAAGTGAAGAGTGGCCATGGATCAATAAAAATATTTGGGATCAAGTTCGTGAAGAAGCGGAAGACCTCGCAAAATACGACCAACCACTTGATATTTCAGGATTTGATTATGATCCCCGAATGATTAAAGTGGCACAAGAGAATGCGGCAGGAGCTGGATTCATGGATTTGATCAAGTTCCAAACATGTGACGTGCGGGACTTGACGTTAGAGGGCTTGAACGGAGTTATGGTGGGGAATCCGCCATACGGTGAACGTCTTGGTGAGGTAGAAGAGGCTGAAGAAATTACGCAGGAACTTGGCCGTATAATGAAAAACTATCCATCATGGTCTGTTTATATGTTGTCTTCATTGGAAAATTATGAAAAAATGTACGGACATAGAGCAACGAAGAAAAGGAAATTATTCAATGGTTTTATTCGTACTGATTTGTATCAGTTCTGGGGCCAACGTCAATAATTGATAGAATGCGGAAGAGGGAAACTCCTCTTCCTTTTGCATGTAATAAGGAAGGGGTAAACGATGAAGAGCAAGATGCCATTCCCGTTATCAAAAGATAAATCGTTCTATGAGTCACTGAACGACTGGATAGGGGATACGTTATACGATGAACTGACTGAAAAAGGATTTGAATGCCGTGATGAGCAAATCTATATGGCGTTCCAAATTGAACAAGCACTGAAAGAAAAGAAAGTTCTTTTTGCGGAAGCGGGTGTAGGGACAGGTAAAACAATTGCTTATCTACTTCCTGCAATCGCTTATGCTCGCTATACTGGCAAACCGGCTCTCATTTCATGTGCGGATGAGACACTGATTGACCAGCTTGTAAAAGAAGACGGTGATATCCGGAAAATTAGTGAAGCGCTCGGCCTTGATATCGATGTTCGACTTGCTAAATCACGTGACCAATATTTATGCTTGAAACGATTGGAAGAGGCGGGTAATACGATTGACGAAGACTATGTTGATGTTGTGGCAGATGAACTACCTGAATTCGTTTACGGTTCCGGTTCATTGCAATCGATTTTTCCTTACGGAGAACGTTCGGATTATCCAAATTTAAGTGATGAAGAGTGGAAAACAGTGAACTTCCATCCCATCCAGCAATGTGCTGCGTGTGATGTTCGTAATCGATGTGGTCAGACAATTCACCGAAATCATTATCGCGAATCGGTCGAACTCGTTATTTGTTCTCACGATTTTTATATGGAGCATATTTGGACAAAAGAATCCCGTAAAAGACAGGGACAATTACCATTATTACCAGAACCGTCAATGATTGTCTTCGACGAAGGCCATCTTCTTGAGTATTCGGCTCAGCGTGCTTTGACGTATGAGGTACAAAATAGTACATTGCTAAATCTGCTTGAACGAATTATGGTCGATGGAATTAGAGAGTCGACACTTCAACTGATGGAGCGCCTAATTGATTCGCATGAAGCATTTTTTAAATTACTCGATGCGCTTGCGGATACAACGGAGAATGAACGGAAAGCGATTGAGAAAACACCTGAACTTCTGGCAATTGGAAAAGAGGTTGTGAAAATCTCGAATGCGCTTCTTGAAGAATTTGTTTTTGAAGGTGAACTCTATATCATTCCGGCATATGATTTGAGAATGGTCGAGGAATATCTGGATCAATACATTTACTCAATGGACCTCTTCACCTCTCAAAATGATGCAGTCGACTGGCTTGAAGGTCGCGAAGGCGAATCCACACTGGTTATCATGCCACGTCTAGTGACGGACATTTTAAGAGAGAAACTGTTTTCATCCAACACGCCAATCGTCTTTTCATCCGCTACATTATCAGTCGGTGAAACGTTTACTTATTTGGCAGATGGTCTTGGTATCCAAGATTACTTGTCATTCTCAGTGGAATCTCCGTTTGATTATGATGAAGTGATGGAAGTATTTGCGACGGATGTAGAAGCCGGTGGCAAAGCGAAGCGAGCGCTTGAACTTTTAGAAGATGGAGAGCAAACACTGATTCTCTTCAAGTCAGAACGAGCGATGAACCATTTCAAAGAGCGCGTTCCTAGCGAGTGGCAAGACCGTATCGCTTTCGAAGGTGAACGAGAATTGTCTTCTATCGTGCGTGACTTCCAACAGAAGAAAGTACCTGTTTTATGCTCTTATCACTTATGGGAAGGGCTCGACATTCCCCAAGATGCATTGACACGCGTCATTATTTACGATTTGCCATTACCACCATCGGACCCGTTGTTCGACGCGAGACGTCAGCACGCTAAGGATCCTTTCCGTGAAGTAGACTTACCATTCATGCTACTAAGGCTACGCCAAGGTGCAGGACGACTCATACGGACGTCAGCCGATTCTGGAACAGTACATCTTTTACTAGAAGGTAAAGAACAGGAAATGAAAGCTGAAATTGAAAGTATTTTCCCTGTTAAAATGAAAATGACAGTTTAATTATAATTTGTAAGGCTCTCCTAGTAATATTGGGAGGCCTTTTTGTATTTCTGAGGGAAACGCTATTATTTAGGACTGTCCAGCTCGTGCTGTTTATACAAGAAATGTATAAATGTTGTGAAGGACAATAAATAAAAAACACTTATTAAGGGTCTGAATAGGTCCTATAAAAAAGATTCAGTCATGCACATATAATTTGGGGTTCTACATTAACTCACATGTGTTGATTAACCAAAAACAACCCGTAAATAACTTAATCAAACAGCAGACGCTTCATGTACATTATATTTGGATCGCTTTGGATTGAACGGCCTCTCTACGATTATCGAGATTTCTTGATGTTTAGGGATGTGACTTCATCGCATCCCTAAACATCTTTTTCGATAATCGTATGGTGCTTATTCATCCGTCGCTCTCCAAATGTATACGTACGCAAAGTGCTTAAACTTTTCGGAACGAAAGAATAGCGGAACTTTTTATTTGGATAATAGCCGCCAAAGATACAATTTTGGCGGCTGAAGTCTTCTCCATAGTCTTGTCTTTTTTAGTTAAGGAAGAGTCACTTTCTTATAGTACATCGCATGATAATACGCGTAATCTTTACTAAAAGTAAGCAAGGAACACCTTGTACAAAGTACTAGAGTGCCCGAAATTGTATCTTCGGGCACTTACAACCTTTATAAAGAGTCATCTACTCTTTTTTTCAAAAGTAGCTGTATTTTTCACTTAAACGTTGTAGCCGCACTCGCCCCTCGGTAAAGTTGTCATGACTATTTCGCTGAAAGCGGACCGGAAATGATCAAGTTAAAATGGCGTTTTTCAAGCCTTTCTTACCTGCTTTTTATGCAAGAAAATGGTTAATCAGCAGACATGACATTAGCTAATTGTTTTATTTCAGCATAGTTTAATTACTGAAATAAAACTGATCTCCTACTAGGAGACTATATGAGTTGCCCGAATTATGTTAAAATAAAGACCAGTATAGTAAGTAAGGGGGAATGGATATGTCTACAGAAGAGAATTTCGTAGCTTTGCTAAAGAAAATGAGTGCATACTCAGAAGCCGTTTCAATCATGTATTGGGATATGCGTACGGGCGCACCGAAAAAAGGCATTCCGGCAAGATCGGAAGCGGTCGGTACATTGTCGACTGAACTATTTAAAATGAGTGTCTCAGAGGAAATGGGTGGCTATCTCGAGGAACTAGGCAATAGGAAAGACACACTTAACCCAATTTTGTTGAAAACAGTTGAAGAAGTAAAAAAAGAATATGACTTAAGCAAAAAAATTCCGGCGGAGGAGTACCGTGAATTTGTCGTTCTGACTTCTCAATCAGAATCAGCATGGGAAGAAGCGAAAGAGAAAGCTGATTTTGACATGTTCCTTCCATATCTTGAGAAAATCGTGGCAACGACTAAAAAGTTCATTGGCTATTGGGGAGAAAAAGATGGCAATCCGTACAATACATTGCTCGATCAATATGAACCGGGGATGACAACAGACATCATCGATGAAGTTTTCGGCCAATTGAAAGAGACAATCGTGCCACTTGTGAAGAAAATTTCAGAATCAGGTAACCAACCCGATACTTCATTTTTATTCAAAAAATTTCCGAAAGAAAATCAGAAAGCATTCAGTCATGAGATATTGAAGCAACTTGGTTATGACTTCGATGCAGGTCGATTGGATGAAACCGTTCATCCATTTGCCACAGGCATCAATATAGGGGATGTCCGAATTACGACGAAGTACGATGAAAATGATTTCCGTTCCGCCGTTTTTGGAACAATTCATGAATGTGGACATGCACTTTACGAACAAAATATTGATTTAGAACTTGAAGGATTACCAGTTGCAGATGGTACTTCGATGGGGATTCATGAATCGCAGTCATTATTCTATGAACAGTTTGTCGGACATAATGAAAACTTTTGGACGTATAATTTTGATTTATTAAAGAGCCAATCACCTGAACAGTTTGAAGGCGTAGCGCTCGAAGATTTCCTTCGTGCAATCAATGTGTCAAAACCATCGCTTATTCGGATTGAAGCAGATGAACTGACGTACCCACTTCACATTATGATTCGTTATGAAATTGAAAAAGGGATTTTTAACGGCGATTATGAAGTGGTAGACCTTCCTGAAATTTGGAATGATAAATATGAGGAATACCTGGGTATCCGTCCAAAAAATAACGGTGAAGGTATTTTACAAGACGTTCACTGGGCTGGCGGATCCTTCGGTTATTTCCCGTCATATGCACTTGGCTATATGTACGCAGCTCAATTGAAAGTGGCAATGTTAAAAGACCTACCTAATTTTGATGAACTTTGTGGAAATGGTGATTTTGGCCCGATTCTTGACTGGTTAACTGAACATGTTCACAAATACGGCAAGATGAAACAGCCACTTGAAATTATTAAAGATACGACAGGTGAAGGATTGAACGCCAAATATTTAGCAGATTACTTATCTGAAAAATACACGAAGTTATATAACTTATAAAAAAGTAAAAAACAGTCCCGTGAACCCGAAATAATCCAGGGAAGGGACTGTTTTTAGTGAACTTTAATTTTCATCAATTGTTAACAGGACGGTCAACATTCCGCCGCCGTCGATCTTGACTGGCAATTTAAATGCCTGTTTGAAACCATAAAATTTCGTTGTTCCCGTCATCACGGTAGGGGGGGAAATATCAAGGATGAGGCCGTCTTTTTCGAGTATTGTACATAAGTTTCCAGCAACCATATTGCCAAGCTCGCCTGTGAATGATTCAATCATTTCACCTTCGATTGACATGCCAAACATTGCTTGTCCAATCGTATTAATGGCGTCTAAAGATGCATCAATGATAAGCCTTCCTTTTATGCCTCCGACAAGTCCAATTAAGACGCTTATCTCTTTTTGTTCATACGGTTGAACTGTAATCGACGGAGCAAGGACATCCAATTTGACCGGAATAACAGTTGATAGTGAAGAGATTGTCCCATTTAAAATCATTTGTACATTCTTCGAAGTGCTCATTTTAGCTTCCGCCTTTCTGAAATATAACGATAGGTCGATTATATCATGACGAAAGGTAGAATAAACAAAAAACGACAAAATATGCACAGAAAAATTTGTTGATAATTCGAACGCCGATAAATGGTATGATAAAAAGAGCAATTGACGAAGGGATCGAAAGATAAATGCCAGAATTAGATAACTTATTACAACAAGCCGCGACATACGGCCTACTTTTCCAAAAAAATGATGATGAAGACCGCTTTAAGAAAACGGCGTTATTCGCCAAAAAACTCATAGATAAAGAATATACGATTGGATTTTCCGGTCATTTTTCCGCAGGTAAATCGTCGATGATCAATGCGCTAACAGGCCAAGACTTACTGCCGTCAAGCCCGATTCCGACAAGTGCTAACATTGTGAAAGTGCGGAAAACTGAAACGGATTTTGCTATTATCCATCATACGGACGGTACCGCAGTGAAATACGGCGGGCACGGATTTCCGGCTGCCGTTAAGTCGTTTAGTAAGGATGGTGCGGCCGTTTCACTCGTTGAAATTGGTCATACGGAATCGAATTTACCAGAAGGAATTACTGTTATGGATACACCCGGTGTGGACTCAACGGATGATGCACATCGTCTTTCGACAGAATCCGCACTGCATCTCGCGGATCTCGTCTTCTACACGATGGATTACAATCATGTGCAATCGGAATTGAATTTCCGTTTCACGAAAGAATTGATGCGTTACAACGATAACGTTTATTTGATTGTCAACCAAATTGATAAACACCGTGACAGTGAGTTACCATTTGTGGAGTTCAAAAAATCGGTTGAGGATTCATTTAAAATGTGGGGTGTCGTACCGAAAGGGATTTTTTATACCTCATTGAAAGATTTAACGCACCCGCATAATGATTTTAGTGCCGTGAAAGCGATTGTTGATGGGTCGATGGAAAACTGGCAAGAACGATTCGTCGACAATGCTGAGATGACGTTAGTAAAACTGAAGGATGAGCATAGCCAATTCTTGTCTGATGAAATCGTGGAACGAAAAAACACATTCTCCGAGATTGTTTTAGAAGATGAATGGACAAAGCTAGTTGAGCTTCAAGAAGAGGCTTTAGAATCTAAAAAAATGCTGAAGCTTCTCTCGGGTGATGCATTTTCTTTAACATTTGAAAAAGAACGAAATGACCTATTGCAAGGGGCGGCAATTACACCATATGAAACACGTGAACTGCTGAAAAACTATTTGGAATCGCTGTCGTCTAGATTTAAAGTTGGTATTTTGTTCGGTGCGAAAAAGACGGCGGAAGAAAAGGCACGAAGGAAAGATGCACTTGCTGACAATATGGGCAAACTTGTTCATGCCCAAATTGAAGTCCATCTAAAGACGCTTATGAAAAAATCGTTGAAAGAAGCGGGGATTTTAACGGATGAGCAATCACTAGTGATTGACGAAATCAACTTAACGATCCCATTTTCTGATATAGAAAAAGAGTTTAATGTATCTGATACCATAACTGGCGACACCGTCCTCAACTATTCTGAACGCATGAGAACAACGATTCAAGCCACATTTAGACGAATGACCGAGGATTGGAAACACGCAATGTCCGAAATTGCATTAGTAGCGGGGAATGACAACGCTGGTATTCTTGAACAAAGAGTGTACCGATTGGATGAGAAGTTACATGCAATCCAACAGGTAAGTGAAGTGGAAGCTCAATTGGCAAATCTCGAACATGAAATTATAGGCTCGACTGCGGAAGTCAATGCACTTCTTCAACAGTGGAAAGTACAGAAAACGCTACAATTAGTCGAATACAACGAAGCGGAAGAAGTACTTATCCTAGAGAATACCTCTGACCACACGGCAGAAGTCGAGCAAGTTCAGCGAGAAGTAGCTACTTTGGATTCAGATTCAGTGGTTAAGCACGCTATTCGTATCGCGAATTCGGTTGAAGCGATTCCTGGTTTTATGGAAACAGCAGACTACCTTCGAAAAAAAGCTGACCGACTAGATGGGCAAGAATTCACTGTTGCACTATTCGGTGCGTTTAGTGCAGGGAAATCATCTTTTTCCAATGCATTAATTGGTGAAAATGTCTTACCGGTTTCTCCAAATCCAACTACTGCAGCCATCAATCGAATACGTCCGATTTCAGTGGGAAAAGAAGATAAAACGGCCGATATTTTATTGAAAACAACAGACCGGATGACAGAAGATGTTTTCCGCTCTTTTGAAGCACTTGGTGTTGGCGCAACATCGTTGACTGATGCTTTTCAAAAAGCAGATGATGCACTAAATACAGAATTGACGGATGAGAGTCTCCATATCCATAAAGCATTTATTGCCGCATTCAAGAGAGGGTATCCTCTTTATCATGAAGCACTGGGCACAATTATTAAGGTCGGGCAGGAAGAATTCGTTAAATTTGTTGCTGAAGAAGACCGAAGCTGTTTCGTCGAATCAATCGACTTCTACTATGATTGTGAATTGACTAGGAAAGGAATCACCCTCGTTGACACACCAGGGGCCGACTCCATTAATGCGCGTCATACCGATGTTGCATTTGAATATATCCGAAATGCGGATGCGATTCTTTTCATCACGTATTATAATCATGCATTTGCGAGGGCAGACAGGGAGTTCCTAGTCCAGCTTGGTCGAGTGAAGGATGCTTTCGAGCTTGATAAGATGTTTTTTGTTGTCAATGCAATTGACCTTGCATCTGACGCGGAAGAGGCGGAAGCAGTTAAAACGTTCGTAGGGGATGAACTACGGAAGTTTGGTATCCGTAATCCTAGAGTTCATGGCATTTCAAGTTTGCAGGCACTCGAGGCGAAAGTGGAGAATCGGATGGATCCATTTATGGCGCCTTTTGAAGAAGAATTCCATCATTTCCTTGAATACGATCTAAAAGGACTTGCTGTTCAGGCACTCGAAGAAGAGGCGTTAAAAACGATTGAACGACTCTCGTCACTTATTAGCCGGACAGAAACGAATCGAACTCGTAAGGCAGAAAGATTGGACGAATTGAACAAACTTGAAGGAGAAGTGCGTCAACATTTCGCACATAAGTTTACACAAGTGCTAACAAAAGCGACTCATGATGAACTAAGCGAACTTGTCTATTACATTTTACAACGTGTATTTTTACGTTTTGGTGATTTCTTCAAAGAGGCATACAGTCCATCTGTTTTCGTTAACAATTCAGCAGACCGGGCATTGAATGGTGCACTCGCTGAAACCGTGCAGATGATTGGATTTGATTTGACACAAGAGCTTAAGGTGACAAATTTACGGATGCTAAACTTCATGAAAAAGCAGTTGACAAATCGGCAGCGTTTAGAAATTTCGGGGTTATATGAAAAAGATAACTCCATAGCACCTTCACCGTATGAACCACAAGATGCTGATATGTTGTCTTTCGGAGCTCCATACACTGATTCTAATAAATATAGAAGTGTCAACCGATTGTTCAAAAATCAGAAAGCATTCTTCGAAAAGGGAGAGCGCGATATCTTGAAAGTACGACTGGAAGAATTATTGAAGACAGATGCATCAATCTATCTTGGGCTTGAAAAAGAACTGCTTGAAAAATGGGCAGACCGTTGGATTGACAGTGAAGCGGAAGGGCTTAGACAGCACTTGTTGAAAGAGAGTTTGAATCAGATTGCCTCTGAGCGAACACTTCTTCAAGGAACGGAACAACTAAGCGAATGGCGTACAGTATATGAGAAACTACAAACTGAGGAGTGGGTTTGATTGGCTACCGTTTTTGTTTCGATAAAAGATATTGATCATGCTAAATTCAAATGGGTAGATACACGTTTTTCATTGCAAGATGCGGATGAAGGCAAGCAGAAATACACAAAAAGCCATGTAACAGGGGCAGTTTACTGGGATCTCGAACATGATTTGTCCGACATGACGAAATCGGAAGGAAGACATCCGATGCCAGGGAAGGCGACTTTGACCGAGCTCTTCAGAACGAGTGGACTTTCAATTGACGACCAAATCATCGTTTATGATGACGGTGGAAGCCCTTTTGCAACTCGTGCTTGGTGGCTATTGCAATATGCTGGATTTAACAATTCATATATCGCACTTGAAGGATTCCAGGCAATGAAAGAAGCGAGTTTACCTTTAGATAATCGTCCACCGGAGCCACTGAGGACTTCAGTTACTCCTCAGTGGGATGAAACAATCTATGCCCCTAGAGAGCACGTTGAAGAAATAGTGGCTGGAAAAACAGCGAGTGTCCTGCTAGATGCCCGCTCAGCAGAGAGATACCGGGGGGAGAAGGAACCAATCGACCCGATCGCTGGACGGATTCCAGGAGCGCTAAACTTTGACTGGGAGCAATTAAAAAAAGGAGGCGCCTTCAATTTGGATGGTGCTGTAAGAGAGCAATTGCATACTGTGGTGGAACCGGCAGAAGAAGTAACGGTTTATTGTGGTAGCGGTGTAACAGCAGCCCCATTATATGCTTTACTCAAACACAATGGCTATGAGAAGGCCCGTCTGTATGTCGGAAGCTATAGCGACTGGATATCACAACAAGGGGTCAAAGTCGAAAAAGATTGACTTTCAGGAGGCTTATAAATGCATTATGCACTTCTTGGTGACATACATTCCTCTAAAGAGGATTTAGAAAAAGTACTCATGGATATTTCGGAGAAGTATCCGGAAGCAGTCCGTGTCGGGACGGGCGATCTGTTTGAATGCATAATTAGTAAAAAGAATATTACTGATCAGAAGTTTACGAAACTTAAAGACGTTATGATCATTCCAGAAGGGTTTACCGAGCTATTAACATTCTTGTCGGTTAGCGGCAATCAGGAAGACCGAATAATGATGATTACAGAAACAGACGATCCGCTTCGAGAAAAACTGGGCACTATGCCGGAAATGCTGGACATTGCGACGGCTAAAATAATCCATGGTCATCAGTGGAAATGGGGCGGTGAACCGTGGGTGCTTATTCAAGCGGAAGTGGATGAATCTCCCGTGTTTTATGGGCATAGTCATACGTCCAAATTATCCCGAAATGGTGTGAATGAAGCAATTGAATTTGGAATTCCATATGATGTAAGTGGTGACAAGGTCCTCGTGAATGTAGGGGCAGTCGTCATTGATCGAGAATGGGCGCTGTATAATGTATCGGAGAATACGGTTACTTTTATGAAAGCCTAACAAAAAAGACTGAACAGATAACTGTTCAGTCTTTTTTATGAATTGCTTCTCGTGCAAGTGCGTCTGCAGCGCGGTTATCTACATCGGGAATCCATTTGATGAAAAAAAAGTCAAACGTGTCTGCAAACTCAAGTATTTTTTTCAAGTATTCTTTATATGCTTCATTTTTCACGAATTTCTTTTCCACGGCCATGACAACGATTTGGGAATCAGAACGAGCTGATACCATGCCAGTCGTCAGTTTGGATGTTTCTTCCAAGCCGCGTAACAGTGCTTGGAATTCGGCAGAATGATTATCCGTAGGTTCGATTTTTTCGGATAACTTTATTGCATGGCCCTCACCTTTTATGAAAATTCCAATACCACTTTTCCCGGGATTTCCTGCACTTGCGCCGTCTACGTACAACTCAATCATTTGATTTAGCACCTCGATTTAATTGGATTGTTGCACCAGTGTTCAAATAGTATTAGAATATATGAATCGTGTCTTTTGGGGGTAGTCATTATGAATAAAACAATTATTATGAATGAAATAGATGGAATTCTAGATGCCTATTGCGATGGCTGCTTCCTGAAAACACAGCTGTCAAAAGACAAAGGGAAGTCGGGATCACATAAGTTTTGTATTACCGTGTGTACAATCGGAGAGCAGCTTCGGTTTCTAGGCCAGGAAATGAATAAAAACACAAAATAATATCCCGCTGGAAATTGCATCAGCGGGATTTTGTGTTCGATCATTCATCTCCAAGTTTTAAGACATTCGCTGCCTGAGGACCGCGATTCCCTTCGATGATTTCGAAGGATACGGATTGTCCTTCATCAAGCGTTTTAAAGCCTTCAGATAGAATACCGGTAAAGTGGACAAACACATCTTCCCCGTCATCCGCTTCGATGAAACCATAGCCTTTATCATTACTGAACCATTTGACTTTTCCCTGGTACATGTATATTCCTCCTCGGCGATTCGATGTCCCATCCATTAGATACATGGATGCATCAACTATACATGAATCGACATTGTGCGTCAACGATATGCCTAAATATTCAGACGCATTTTCACATAAAAAATCTTTTTATAGGAGTGATTATATGATAAAAACGATTGAAAAATGCATGCAGATAGTCATTGGAATTTACAATAAGTTCGATGCAAGTCATGATTTCGCTCATATCCAACGCGTAATGAAAAATGCGGAAGAAATCTTGGTTCGGGAGCCTTCAGCGAATGAGGAAGTTGTCCGTCTTGCTGTTTTGTTGCATGATATCGAAGATGCTAAATATAAATCAGATGACAACCCATCCATCCTAGACATTTTACAGGAAATTGGTCTCGAAGATGAATTAACTAAGAAAGTAGTAGCGTGTATTGAAAGCGTGTCATTCAGTGGTGGTAATGCGAAGGACATCACGTCCATCGATGGAGCCATTGTGCGCGATGCAGACCGGCTTGATGCAATCGGTGCTATTGGGATTGCACGCACATTTGCGTTCGGCGGTGCAAGGGGAAGGAAGCTATACGATACAGACGAGATGGTTCGTGTTAATATGTCTGAAACAGAATACCGTAGCAAGGAAACGGCATCAGTTACACATTTCTATGAAAAGTTGTTGCTGTTAAAAGAGTTGATGGTGACAGAAGAAGGGAAGCGGCTCGCGGAGCAACGACATGACTATATGGAAGGTTTTTTGAAACAATTAGATCGTGAAATCGGTTCTTAATGGTAATGAAAATGTAACCCCTTGTTCAATAAGAGACAAGGGGTTTTTGAATGATGTCAGTTGGCATGTTTTAGTAATTCTTTCTCAATGATTGCCTGGATTTGATCAGTGCCGATTGCACCGCTAGAGAACGCTTTGCTTTTAATCCAAAATACGGTCCTCATCATTGTGCATCAGTCAATCGAAATTCGATGTATGGCCGATTGTCACCTAAAATTAAACGTTCTTATGCGAGGGACTATTCACACTCATATTCACGGTCATGATTACATGTGACTGAACACTTGAAAAACTATCCTCTAAGAATAAAAATACTGGGTGAACATCGCCGTGTAAACCACTACCATTTTTTGAAGTCGCATTGTACAAATCACTGTTTTTCAACCGGCTAATTTCGGAGCCTATACTATCCATATAATCAGGTTGACCCAAAGGATATAAATTGAACTTAGCGGAAACATATTGTTGAAATGGAGCGTATGATTCTTGATTAATACGGAATTTTTGTTCGGAAGGTTCATGGAATTCATGAACTACCGAAGGACATCCCGAGGAAAACGTACCATTGAATGCTATATGAGTCCCACTTTTTGAGGCGTGAATTATCATCGCTTTCACAGCGTCAAAGACAGCTTCCTGCTCGCCAATCATAGTTGAAGCTACGTCGTCTGTAGACATTGTCACATTTGAAGTGTTGACTCCTTGGAGTGCACCTTTTATGATTTCGATAAAGTTGTTAGTCATCGGATGGATGGAAAATTGGAGAGTGATCAAATTTTTTTTCATTTCAACGTCCCCCTTATTGGTCAAATTGACATTTGTACCTGTTATTTTTTATAGTATCAAAGTGGTAAAATAGATATAATTATTCCCTTAGAAATACGAATTTGAATAAAATAAAACCACTTGCCACCAAATTCATTGGTGGCAGGTGGTTTAGTCTTTCATCTGAATTTTTTCACGTTAGGATAGATTAAAATTCAAGCTGTTTTGCAATATAATCTTTCACTTCTGAAATAGGCATACGTGTTTGTTCCATTGAATCGCGGTGACGAACTGTCACTTGACGATCTTCTTCGGAATCAAAATCATACGTAATACAGAATGGTGTTCCAATTTCATCTTGACGACGGTAGCGTCTACCGATTGATTGTGCATCATCGTATTGTACGTTGAAATGTTTACGCAGTTCCGCATAGACTTCATCTGCGCCTTCCGCGAGTTTTTTCGATAATGGCAGAATCGCAGCTTTTACCGGTGCAAGCGCTGGGTGGAAACGAAGAACAGTACGTTTGTCGTCGCCTTCTAGCTCTTCTTCATCAAATGCATCGCATAGGAACGCAAGTGTCACACGGTCCGCACCAAGTGAAGGTTCGATACAATAAGGTACAAATTTCTCGTTTGTGATAGGGTCTAGGTAGTTGAAATCCTCACCGGAATGTTCCATATGACGTTTCAAATCGAAATCAGTACGGTTCGCAATGCCCCATAGTTCACCCCAACCAAACGGGAATTTGTACTCGATGTCAACAGTTCCTTTTGAGTAATGCGAAAGTTCGTCTTCATCGTGTTCACGTAAGCGCATATTGCCTTCTGTCAAACCAAGGTTCAATAACCATTGCTTTGAGAATTCACGCCAGAAAGCATACCATTCCATATCTTCGCCAGGCTTACAGAAGAATTCAAGTTCCATCTGTTCGAACTCACGCGTACGGAATGTGAAGTTTCCAGGTGTAATTTCATTCCGGAAGCTTTTTCCGATTTGTCCAATACCAAATGGCATTTTCTTTCTCATCGAACGCTGTACGTTTTTGAAGTTTACGAAGATACCTTGTGCAGTTTCAGGGCGAAGGAAAATTTCATTCGCTGATGAATCTGTAACACCTTGTGATGTTTTAAACATTAAGTTGAACTGACGAATATCTGTATAGTCCATAGCGCTACAAGTAGGGCAGACAACGTTATGTTCGTTGATAAGTTCTGCCATTTTATCGAAAGATAGACCATCGACAACCATTTCGATACCTTTTGCATCAAGTGCATCTTCAATTAGTTTGTCAGCACGATGACGTGTGTTACATTTTTTACAGTCAATCATCGGATCGTTGAAGTTTCCGATATGACCTGAAGCTTCCCATACTTTCGGGTTCATGAGGATAGCCGCGTCAAGACCGACGTTATACGGCGATTCTTGAATGAATTTCTGCCACCAAGCTTTTTTGATATTATTTTTTAATTCAATCCCAAGTGGGCCATAATCCCACGTATTTGCAAGACCTCCGTAAATATCAGAGCCTGGGAAAACAAAACCTCTTTGCTTTGCTAAGTTAACGACTTGTTCCATTGACATAATAAATCCCTCCAATTATTAATCAAATACGCCTTGGCGGATTTGCGTCCAGATTTTGAATTGAGCTTGCTCAAATAATTCCCCTCAAAATCTGTGACATCCGCCGGAGGCTTTAATTTTGTTCAGCGGGGGCTTATGCTGAAACAAATTAAAAAGCACCCATCCCTGGACATATGTCCAGGGACGAGTGCATGATTACCCGCGGTTCCACCCTAATTGGCTGACGAACAGCCCTCTTTAATAGTGCATTAGCTCCAGGTTGCCGTTTCATGTCGGTACGGGCTTTCACTATCCCCGCTCGCTTCAATTTGACATTACTCATAGACCTATCTTCGCCTATTCAATTCTAACTTAGTTTAGCATGGTTCCGATTTCTTCGCAATAGCTCGCGTCTTCGTATATAATAATCAAGGATAAACAATTGAACGCTTAGGGCGGTGACATATATGGAACTGAATAAGCGTCAGACGGAAATCTTTGAAATCGTTAAAGCAGATGGCCCAATTACTGGCGAACAGATCGCGGAGCGGCTTAAGCTAGCGAGGGCTACAATCCGTCCTGACTTAGCTATTTTAACAATGGCTGGCTTTTTGGATGCAAGACCTCGAGTAGGCTATTTTTATTCGGGAAAAAGACCTGCCCAATCAGTTGCTGACAGTATGACCGGCATGAGGGTGCGTGATTTTCAGTCAATTCCGGTCGTTGTGGAAGAAAATATTTCGGTTTATGATGCAATTTGTCAAATGTTCCTAGAAGATGTTGGGACATTATTCGTCGTCGATCAATCTTCATTTCTTACCGGAGTTCTTTCGAGGAAAGACTTACTAAGAACGAGTCTTGGGAACAATGAATTGGAGAAAATTCCGGTCCATGTCATTATGACGAGAATGCCAAATATTACGTATTGTGATAAGCAGGATACGCTCCTTCATGCGGCGAAGAAAATGATAGACCAGCAAATTGATTCGCTACCTGTTGTCGTTGACAATGGGGAAGGGCTTGAAGTTGTTGGTAGGGTAACCAAAACCAATATTACTGCAGCCTTCCTATCACTTGCGGATGATCACGAATTATGAGGGGGATACTATGAAGAAGCTAATTTTGTTCATCGTTTCTGACTCAGTCGGTGAAACGGCCGACCTTGTTGCAAAAGCAGCGGCAAGTCAATTCAGACAAGGGCTAGAAACCGTATTAATTAAAAGGTTTTCACATGTAGAGGATGAATCGCAACTTGATGAAATCGTCTATTTAGCGAAACAGCAAAATGCAATCATTATCTATACGCTTGTGAAAAGTGCAATGTGTCAAAAACTAAAGCAAGAATGTCGAATTAAAGAAATTCAGTGCATCGATCTCCTTGGGCCAATTATCGAACGGATAGGTATGGAACTTGGTGAAAAGCCATTAGAAGAACCTGGACTTGTGCGGCAACTTGATGAAGATTATTTCAAAAAAATTGAAGCAATTGAATTCGCCGTTAAATATGACGATGGTAGGGATCCGCGAGGTATTTTGAGAGCAGATATTGTTCTAGTAGGTGTTTCAAGAACGTCGAAAACACCCTTATCGCAGTACCTTGCACATAAACGTTTTAAAGTGGCGAATGTTCCACTAGTACCTGAAGTCGAGCCGCCGGAAGAACTATTTATGATTGACCCAGCTAAATGTTACGGACTTGTTATCTCTGCGGAAAAACTAAACTTCATCCGCAGAGAACGTCTCATCGCACTTGGTTTAAAAGATGATGCGAATTATGCGCGAGTTGAGCGGATTGAAGCTGAAATTACGCATTTTAATAATGTCGTCTCGAAAATCGGTTGCAATGTTATCGATGTAACAAACCGGGCTGTAGAGGAAACTGCAAATGTTATACTAAGTGAGCTTACGAATCGTCATTCGTAAGCAAGAAGTGGGAGTTACTGTTAATCCTGAGGTGGAAGGGTATTCATAATCAGGACACAGTGATGTAGAAGGACCGACCGCTAATACGGGTTGGTTCTTCTTTTGCGGATGAAGAATTTTTTTTTGAAATATGAGGTTCATATAGAGATAAAGCTTTACTATTAGTGTAGTATGAAAGATTCCGAGCATAATCGAAAATATTTTGTCGAAAATGAAGGGTTTTTGAATACTATCTCGAATTTAATCTTGATAGAGTGGTTGGTGATAGGATGACGAGAATACCAGAAGAGACTATAGAAGCCGTCCGATCAAAGACTGATATTGTAGATTTAATTGGAGAATATGTGCAACTTACAAAAAGAGGAAAGAACTGGTTCGGGCTTTGCCCGTTTCACGATGAAAGTTCACCTTCTTTCTCAGTTACAGAAGATAAACAACTCTTCCATTGTTTCGGATGTGGCGCTAGTGGAAATGCGATTACCTTCATTATGGATATTGAAAATAGCCCTTTCACCGAAGCCGTTGTAAAGCTCGCTGAACGAACTGGTATTGAAATCGATGCTACAGTGGGTGAAGGATCCGGAGCAAAGCAGCATAATGAATTTAAATCTATGATTGAAGCGCATGCTCTTGCTGCAAACTTTTATAGTCATCTACTCCTAAACACTGTAGAAGGTGAAGAAGCACTAGAATATCTTGAAAAAAGAGGGTTTACGAGAGAGAGTATCGAAAAATATGGAATCGGGTGGTCGCTAAATGATAATGAAGCGCTGTCGGGTCTACTAAAGCGTAAGAGTTTCGATATGAGGGATATGGAACGTGCTGGGCTTTGCATCATGAAAGACGATGGGACTGGCTATTTTGACAGATTTCGAGCACGTATCATGTTCCCGCTTCATGACGACAATGGTAACGTTGTAGCATTTTCTGGACGTATACTTACCGGTTCAAAACAGGAAGCCAAATACCTAAATAGTCCCGAAACCCCAATATTCGAAAAGAGTCATATTCTGTACAATTTTCACAATGCACGTCTTAACGTCCGGAAAACGGGTAAAGTAATACTGTTTGAAGGATTTATGGACACGATATCTGCTGATCGTGCTGGTGTGACGAATAGTGTTGCCGTAATGGGCACATCTTTATCAGATACACATCTGCTGAAATTAAAAAGAATTGCTAAAGATCTTATCATTTGCTGTGACGGAGATGATGCTGGATGGGAAGCGGCAAAACGATTCGCAGACATGGCCACCCAAAAAGGGTTGGATGTTAAAATCGCGTTGTTGCCTGGAAAGATGGACCCCGACGACTACATCACAGAGCATGGCGGTGATGCATTTCGCGAAAAGGTCATCGGTAATCCCCATTCATTCATGTCATTCATAATGGCATATGCAAAGCGATCAAAGAACCTATCTTATGAAAACGATGTGTTGCAATATATCCATGAAGTATTGGAAGAATTAGCGAAGCGTTCATCGCCAGTAGAGCGGGATCTTTATTTCCGGCAGCTTTCAACCGTGACTGGTGTATCAATCGAAGCCATTAATCAGCAGTTTATAAAAATGGCGGGACATCAAGCGAAGAAAGCAAAAACAGAACCAAAGCATGGGGAAACTATGCGTCCTCAACCTACTGTTCCAATCAGAAAGAAGACCGGTACTGAGCGTGCAGAGCGATTGTTGCTCTTTCACCTGTTAAGTGATGGGGAATTGTTTGATCGAATACGATTGGACAAGCAAAACCTGTTCGTTCGAGAAGATTATGTTGCTATCTTCATTCGGCTCGCTGGGTTTTATGAACAACACGGAATACCTGATTTCCACAGGTTTGCGGAATCGTTGGAAGACCGAGAACTTAGAAAAATTGTATTAGAATCTGCAATGGTGGAAAGAGATCCTGAACACGCTGCGGAAGAAATAGCTGATTGTATCAGTCACCTTGAAAAATATAAAATTAGTTTGACAATCCATGCAAAGATCCATGAATCGAAAGAAGCAGAAAAAATAAATGATCATACCCGGGCGCTGGAGCTGGCCAGGGAAATTATACAGCTCCGGAAATCATTGACGACATTGTAGTCGTTTTCCGGTGTACTTAGGAGGAACGGGTAAGATGAGCAAAAAAGAGCAAACAGAAGATATGGAAATTGAAATGACTGTTGAAGAAGTGAAGGCAAACCTGTTGGAGGCCGGAAAGAAAACAGGTGAACTTACGCTCGATGAGGTAACTGAGAAGTTATCTGTGTTTGAAATGGAACCTGAACAGTTCGAAGAATTCCTTGATTTGATTGAAGTACAAGGAATTGAAATGGACCGCAAAGCCGATGAAGAAGCCGGCGATGAGGGGAAAGTAGTGGCAGAAGAAAAGTTCGATTTGAATGACCTCAGTGTCCCACCAGGTGTTAAAATCAACGATCCTGTAAGAATGTACTTGAAAGAAATTGGGCGTGTTGATTTACTGACAGGTGCGGAGGAAGTTGAACTTGCAATTCGCATCCTGGATGGCGATGAAGAGGCGAAAAAGAGGCTTGCAGAAGCCAACTTGCGTCTAGTCGTAAGTATTGCAAAACGGTATGTCGGACGTGGCATGCTGTTCCTTGATTTAATTCAAGAAGGAAACATGGGGCTCATTAAAGCAGTCGAGAAATTCGACCATACGAAAGGCTTCAAGTTCAGTACGTACGCAACGTGGTGGATACGTCAGGCAATCACCCGTGCAATCGCGGACCAAGCCCGTACAATCCGGATTCCAGTTCATATGGTTGAAACCATCAATAAGTTGATTCGTGTTCAGCGTCAATTACTACAGGATCTTGGTCGTGAACCATCTCCAGAGGAAATTGGAGAAGAAATGGATTTAACTGCTGAAAAAGTACGTGAAATCCTAAAAATTGCACAAGAACCTGTATCACTTGAAACGCCAATTGGGGAAGAAGATGATTCTCACCTCGGTGACTTCATAGAAGACTCAGAGGCTCAGTCACCGTCTGATCATGCAGCATATGAGTTATTGAAAGAACAACTGGAAGACGTACTCGATACGTTGACAGACAGGGAAGAAAACGTGCTTCGTCTGCGTTTTGGTCTTGATGATGGTCGTACAAGAACACTTGAAGAAGTCGGTAAAGTGTTTGGCGTAACCCGTGAACGAATTCGTCAAATCGAGGCAAAAGCATTACGCAAACTGCGTCACCCATCTAGAAGTAAACGACTAAAAGACTTTCTTGAATAAAAAAGGGCATCGGCATAATTTGTGCCGATGCTTTTTTCACTGTTAAGCAACAGGGCAGCTGATTGGCGCTCTCTGATTTACCTACACTTTTCAAGGAGCGATTTATACTATGAATCCACAGCGAAAACGAATGATTATTTCGGAAATAAAATATTGGAAGCAGAATAAGTTGTTGCCGGAACATTACTGTGATTTTCTAATTACTCTCTATGCTCAAGGGCAGGATGAGAAGGAAGTGAAAGCCACCGAAGCCATTCTTGTCAAGGAAAAAAAGAAATTGGAACGGAAAATTGTTTTGATGACCATACTAGCGATAATCGTTAGTGGAGGCATGTTCGTATTTACCCAATACCCAGGGTGGACACTTACCTTGACGGCTGTTGTTTTGTTCTCGTTTCTCCTGTTGACGATGCGTAAATCAATGATTCAAATGGGAATAGCACCTATTTTATACATACTGGCATCCTTAATGTTGTTATTAATGTCACTGAAGCTATGGGTTGTCTTTTTCGATGGGCATACGATGTTACTAATCGGATTACTTATGTTGAACTGTGCGCTCTGGCTATTTGCAGGACGTATGCTAAAATTACAGTATTTCACAATCTCTGGTGCAGCTGGGCTACTATTAATCATCGTATTTTTACTTGTTTCGTTCTGAATTCTCCTATTCTTTCAGTAATAGTTGTGAAAACGGTAGACAATTCGTTATAATTGAAATTGTAAGCGTTCACAACAAAGGGGATGAAGATGTTGAATTTCGATTTGACAGAAGAACAACAGATGATTAAAAAAATGATTCGGGAATTCGCAGATGAAGTTGTTGCACCAGGTGCAATCGACCGCGACCGGACAAAAGAATTTCCAGTACAGGTGTTTAAACAGCTCTCCGAAATGGGAATGATGGGTTTACCGTTTTCTGAGGAATATGGGGGCGGAGGAGCCGACACAGTAAGTTTCGCAATTGTTACGGAAGAACTGAGCCGGGCATGTGCATCAACAGGAATTACATATTCGGCGCATATTTCTTTGGGAGGGGCACCGCTCAACCTATTTGGCACTGAAGAACAGAAACAGAGGTATTTGACGCCAATTTGTACAGGGGAATCATTAGGCGCATTTGGATTGACAGAATCGAATGCGGGCTCGGATGCGGGGGGGACGCAAACGACAGCAAAAGAAGACGGGGACGATTATGTCATCACCGGTTCTAAAGTGTTTATCACGAATGCGAGCTATGCCAAGCACCTTGCAATTACTGCTATCACTGGGAATGAAGACGGAAAGAAAGAAATTAGTGCAATAATCGTTCCGACTGATGCAGAAGGCTTCACGGTTATTGATAACTATGAAAAAATGGGGCTAAATGCTTCTAATACGACAGAACTTGTGCTTGACAACGTCCGAGTACCAAAAGAGAACCTGCTAGGGACTCAAGGTAACGGTTTCCGACAATTCCTCGTAACGTTAGACGGTGGACGTATTGGGATCGGTGCTATGGCAGTAGGAATCGCTCAGGCGGCATTTGACCGGGCACTTCGCTACTCTAAAGAACGTAAGCAATTCGGCAAAACTCTTTCTGAATTCCAGATAACACAATTTAAGCTGGCAGATATGGCGATGAAAATTGAGCTTGCACGCAATATGGTCCATAAAGCAGCATGGCTGAAAGATCAAGGACGTCCATTCTCGAAAGAAGCTTCCATGTGTAAACTATATGCATCGGAAATTGCTATGGAAGTAGCGAGTGAAGCAATCCAGATTCATGGCGGTTATGGCTATATGAAAGAATATGAAGTCGAACGCTATATGAGGGATGCCAAGCTTCTTGAAATTGGAGAAGGAACTTCGGAAGTCCAAAGAATGGTCATTGCCAGACTAATTGGCTGTTAACAATAAAAGCGTCTTGCACCCGCTTAGACCCGAGCATTTGGTGCCTGTAGCTAGATAATAATAAAATATTTGTCGAAATTGTCACAAACACCGAAAAGATCATCGTTAACCCTTTCAGTTTTCTATTGAATACAGTACAATAATAGTTGTGTACTGTATTCATTACAGAATAGATCCTGATAAAGGAGGGTAATTCAATGGGAAAAAATCCAATAATTCCTTATATTCTTATTTTTGCGCTTGGAATCGGTCTTATTTTCTTCATGTCCCTTTATGGACTTGAACAGAAAAGTGAAATCGCTGAACAAGGCGAAGAGGGGGTAACTGAAGAAGCTCCAAGTTCTGCGGAATTTGATGCTGAAGCAGTTGCTCAAGGGAAATGTATCGGCTGTCACGGTGGAGACCTTACAGGCGGAATGGGACCAGGACTGGTTGGAACTAAACTGTCTAAGGATGAAATTAAAAACATCATAAAAGACGGTACTGATGGCGGAATGCCAGCAGGACTCGTTTCGGATGATGCCGAGCTTGACGCTATGGCAGATTATATTTTATCACTTAAATAATCCTTAATTAGGAAGAGCTGTCAGTTAGCAGAGCATTTCTGTAAACTGATGGCTTTTTCTGTTTTTTATGTTGAACTATTGAATACTTACATAAACAAAGCGAAGGTTACTCTTAGCCCCGCTGCGAATTCAATAGGATTCTTAATTTCAACAAATAGGATAAAGTGCAAAATACGACAAAATCCAATACAATAAAAGTATTGAAAGGCGGCGATCAATTGAATTCCGAACGATTATCTAACAGATTGAAGGCGGTTGCTTCTTTCGTTGACGAGGGTGCAGTCGTTGCAGATATCGGCAGCGACCATGCTTATTTGCCATGTTTCCTCATTCATACAAAGAAAGTGAAGAGGGCAGTCGCAGGAGAAGTAGCCAAAGGGCCATTTGAGTCTGCGGTTAAAAATGTGAGACGTGAAGGTTTTTCCGATGCGATTACCGTGCGATTGGCAGATGGTTTATTCGCTATTGAAGAAAATGATGCTGTCGATACGGTGACAATCGCGGGGATGGGTGGACCGCTCATCGCTACAATTTTGGAGAGCGGAAAAGACCGTCTTTCTCAAGTGAAGCGAATCATCGCACAACCGAATATATATTCTAGAGCAATCCGAGAATGGGCCGTTTCTAACGGTTGGAAAATAATAAAAGAACACATTTTGAAAGAAGACGGCAAAATATATGAAATTATCGTGATGGAAAAAGGGCAAGCGGTCTATGAGGAACTAGAATTAATGGCAGGACCTTTGTTATTGACTTCAAAAACCGACGTATTCATTGAAAAGTGGGAAAGTGAATTGTCGGAATGGAATCGCGTACTTGATTCCCTCGAAAAAACAATTGAAACAGAGGCAATAAAAACGAAAAAAGTACAGTTGGTACGTCATATTGCGTTAGTTAGGAAGGTGTTGACAACGTGAAAAAAGTGAATGGTCATGAAATTATTGCGCTTTTTGAAAAGTGGTCCCCAAAACGATTTGCAATGGATGGAGATCCAGTCGGTCTTCATATCGGGCAATTGAATCGAACTGTAGAAAATGTGCTTGTTACATTGGATGTCAATGAAGAAGTGATTGATGAGGCGATTCGAAAAGGTGCCAACCTTATTATCGCGCACCATCCACCAATCTTCAGGCCGTTGAAAAGCCTATTAACAGACATGCCGCAAGGTAGCATGATCGAAAAGTGCATTAAAAATGATATAGCTGTCTATGCGGCACATACAAATCTTGACGTTGCACCGGGCGGAGTGAATGATATGCTCGCTGAAAAACTTGGTTTGGTTGACACGAAAATAGTTGAGTCGACGCATTCTGAGTCACTTTATAAACTGGTTGTCTTCAGCCCCGCAACACATGCGGATGACATTAGACAAAAGCTGGAAAAAGCGGGTGCTGGTGCAATTGGCGATTACGTCGGATGCAGTTTTAGCGCATCAGGTATTGGGCGTTTCACACCTGTCGAGGGGGCTGAGCCGTTTATTGGTGAAATGGGTAAAAGTGAGGCAGTTGAAGAGGAAAGAATCGAAGTGGTTGTCCCTGGACCTATTCGCAGTAAGGTACTAAAAGCGATGTTAGAAGTCCATCCATACGAAGAACCTGCGTATGATTTAGTCGTTCTTGATCAACAGTCAACTGACTATGGTCTTGGTCGTGTTGGGAAACTTTTGGAAAAGACAACACTTGGACAATTTGCGGAACTTGTAAAAAAAGCTTTTGATGTCCCGGCACTTCGATTTGTGGGTGATCCAAACAAGCAGATTCGAAAAGTTGCTGTCTTGGGCGGAGATGGGAATAAATATATAGGAGCTGCTAAACGAAGCGGAGCGGATGTTCTGGTAACCGGGGATTTGTATTACCATGTTGCACATGACGCAGAAGCGATGGGTATTGCTGTCATCGACCCGGGGCACAATATTGAGAAAGTAATGATTCAAGGTGTTGCGGACTATATGCAGGCAGCTTGCGCGCAGGCTAGCTATAATGTCTTGTTTATCGAATCGGAAATTGTCACAGAACCGTTTACTTTCATTTGATAATGTTTGATGAAAAAAACCAGCCTCTGTAAAAGAGGCTGGTTCATTTTAAAGATAAAATATGTTTTTCGACACGGAATAGTGTCTAGCTCTAAGCGCCAGAAGCTTATATTAAGTTGTTGTGTACGGTTCAATTCGTATCACAGGTGTAGGGTTTTTAATTTTAGGTAGAATTTTTTCTACTAGGAATTTCCGTTCTGGAAGATGTGTAGAAGTATCTTCAGGATCGAACTTCTCAAGGAAAGCAATTACTTCACGAACAATCAAAGTTGGTGTCGAAGCACCCGCAGTGACAGAGACAGTTTCAACACCTTCCAACCACTTCACATCGAGTTCCGAAAGATCCGAGATTCGGTATGATGGAGTGTTGGCAATTTCGACAGAGACTTGTGTCAGGCGATTCGAGTTGTTGCTCTTCGGATCTCCTACGACGATAAGAAGGTCTGATTCCCCGGCATGCTGTGCGACGGCCTCCTGCCTTACTTGAGTAGCAAGACAAATTTCCTTATGAACTTCGATATGTGGATATTTCAGTTTAAGTGCGTCCATAATGTGAACAACATCCCATTGGCTCATTGTTGTTTGGTTTGTGACAAGCAATTTAGCGTTCTGTACAGTAAGATTTTCGACATCCTTAATCGTTTCTATCAAATGGACCGCGTGAGGTGCCACACCGATTGCACCTTCTGGTTCTGGATGATATTTTTTTCCGATGTAAATGATGTCGTAGCCTTCTGCAGTTTTTTCCCCAATCAAGTCATGGGTGACAGTTACATCAGGACAAGTTGCATCAATCGATACAAGGCCTTTTCTTTTCGCAAGCTCCCGCACTTCAGGAGAAACACCATGTGCTGTGAAAATCACTGTACCTGTCTCAACTTTTTCAAGAATTTCTAGACGATTTTCACCATCAATCGTGATGATGCCATCTTCTTCAAACGCATCTGTAACATGTTTGTTATGGACAATCATTCCCAATATATAAATGGGTCTCGGCAATGTTTTGTCGAGTGCCGCATTTCTTGCGATGATCATTGCATCGACAACCCCATAGCAATAACCTCTAGGGGTAATCTTTAATACTTTCATGTCGTTTCACTCCTCTAATAGGATCTACCATCCATTATAACGGAGTTGGACGGCGGATTCAAAATTATCGGATGGGCGGCTGAAAAATACGGGGGGCTGACAGTCCGGAAGTGACATTAGCAACTGACCGTGCGGCAGCTGCTCCACTTGTAGGTAAACTAGCGGCACCAGCTACCGGAAGTGATTGAAAGCCTTTGTACAATCTCCACATTGCGGGCAAGTTTTGAACCATTGGCGCGAATTGTTGGACCACAGGAGCGAATTGCTGGGCTGTGTTTAAGAATTGGTTTGCCGTTTGCATATACGATTCCATTTTTGATGGAATTGGTTGCTCTCCTGGACCACCCATAGGGCCACCACCTAATGGATTGTTCTGCGGGCCATTCATTTGAGCACCTAATGGATTGTTCTGTGGACCCCCCATAGGGCCACCAAATGGATCGTTCTGTGGACCATTCATGAATGGTTGTATAGGTGCCTGCAATTGCCCCATTTGAGGAGGTGGTCCGAAGTTCATTTGTCCCATAGGAGCCGGTGGCGGTTGTTGTCGCGCGAATGGATAAAAGGATTCATATCTCATAATTATCTCCTTTCAATAAATCAGAATGGACTTTCACATAGTATACTATGCGAAAATCGCATACGGCGGAACGAAATCGTGTTATAATAGGTGTACATTAGGAGGGTTACGAATGTCTAAATTTACAGACTATCAATTTAAACCGTTTTTACGGGAAGCAATCGGGAGGCTCGGCTTTGAAAATCCGACACCGATCCAAAAGGAAATCATACCGCTTATTCTGAAGGGTACAAATGCAATCGGACAAGCACATACAGGAACGGGGAAATCCCACAGTTTCCTTATACCGATATTACAACGGACAGATGCAACTGTCGATGAACTGCAAGCAGTTATCACGGCCCCGACAAGAGAGTTGGCGACGCAACTGTACAATGAACTTGCGAAGATGACAGAAGGCACGGAGGTGCGCAGTTCGCTGCTCATAGGTGGTACGGACAAGCAGCGGTCTATCGGGAAATTAAAATCGAATCCGCATATTATCGTTGGAACGCCAGGACGAATTAACGATATGTCCGAAAATGGGGCACTTGTAATTCATACAGCAAAAATCTTGGTTATAGATGAAGCGGACCTTGCATTCGACATGGGCTTTATTGAAGATATCGATAAGTTCGCAGCAAAAATGCCTGCTAAACTTGAAATGTACGTATTTTCTGCAACGATTCCGGAAAAGCTAAAACCGTTCCTAACTAAATACATGGAATCACCTGTTCATGTAAAAATTGGTGAACGCAAACCATTGACGGAAGGGATGCACTACTCCCTAGTACCTGTTCGCAGTATGAGTAAAAAGAAAAAGTTACTGCAAGTAATGGAAGGGATCAATCCTTATTTGGCAATCATCTTTATGAATACAAGACAAAACGCTGAAGGACTCGCAACTTACCTTGCAGAAAGCGGCATTAAAGTCGGAAGAATTCACGGCGATTTAACACCGCGTGAACGGACACGAATGATGAAGCAAATCCGGGATCTAGAATTCCAATATATAGTAGCGACAGACCTTGCGGCACGCGGAATTGATATTCCTGGTGTCAGTCACGTTATTAACTTCGAACTTCCTGATGACCTTGAATTTTTCATTCACCGCGTGGGACGTACTGCACGTGCTGGGCTTAAGGGAACGGCAATTACACTGTATGAACCTTCTGAAGACGATAAAGTAGTCAGAATTGAAAAGATGGGTATTCCATTTGTTCATGAAGAAGTAAAAAATGGTGAGTGGGTTGAAGTAAAAGAGCGTCATTCAAGACGAAATCGAGTAAAAGAAGTAGATGATATTGACCGTAAAGCAATCTCATTCGTACCAAAGCCGTCGAAAGTGAAACCAGGCTATAAAAAGAAAATGGCTCAGCAAGTAGAGAGCTTCAAAAAGAGAGAAAGGAGACTGAAACGTAAAAAATGACAAATGATAAGCCACTATTGCTTGGCTCCCATGTTTCGATGAGCGGAAGCAAAATGTTGTTAGGCTCAAGCGTGGAAGCTGCAAGTTACGGAGCAACTACATTCATGATTTATACCGGTGCACCCCAGAACACACGGAGGAAGCCGATTGAGGAACTGAATATTGCAGCGGGCCATCTTAGTATGGAGGAAAATGGTCAGTCAAATATCGTCGTCCATGCTCCGTATATTATCAATATTGCTAATACGTTAAAGCCCGAGACATTCAGACTTGGTGTCGACTTCCTTCAAAGTGAAATCGAGCGCACAGCTGCACTTGGCGTTGACCAGATTGTTCTTCATCCAGGCGCGCATGTTGGTGCTGGTGTTGACCTAGGGATCGCGAAAATTATCGAAGGACTAAATGAAGTGCTTTCCCAGGACTATCCCGTCCGCATAGCTCTCGAAACGATGGCGGGGAAAGGGACTGAATGCGGTCGTAACTTTGATGAAATTGCCGCGATTATCGATGGAGTCACACATAACGAGCGTTTATCGGTTTGTTTTGATACTTGTCACGTTCATGATGCGGGCTATGATATCGTTGGTGATTTTGAAGGAGTGCTAAACGAGTTCGATAAAATTGTGGGCATGGACAGAATATCTGTTATTCATGTTAATGATAGTAAGAACGAGCGCGGTGCAATGAAGGACCGACATGAAAATATAGGTTTCGGCCATATCGGCTTTGAACCACTTTCTTATATTGTCCATCATGAAGGATTCCAATCGATTCCTAAAATTCTTGAAACACCATTTGTGGGTCTGGATCCAAAGAAAACATCGGCACCTTATAAATTTGAGATAGAAATGTTTAAGGCGAAATCGTTTCAACCAGATAAGATTGATCTGCTAAGAATTTAAATAGAAAACCCGCCTGCAAAGTATATATACGCAGGCGGGTTTTCTTCTTTTAAATAAATTTATCACTTGGTGGAGTCTAAATACTTCTTGAATAGGATTTCAGTCTTTCTATCACCAATAGCTCCACGGATTTTATTGATAAACGTTTCAGGAACACCGGTGAAAAGCCAATGGAAAGAAATTTCATCAAGCAATGGTCGAAGTGCCCTTATTTCTGTCTTAGATAAGTCAATTCCATATTGCTTTGCAATGATTTTCACTTCATCATCACTTCTCATTTTGACTTCATTCAGTAGTTGAGCATAATCCACTAATAATCCCTTCTTTCTTAAATGGTTGTATCCGGTCGTGTCATGGTTTATAATTTGACGAGTGAATCGGAATGATTCCTGTTTCAAAGAAAGGATAGTAAAATGACAAATAATCTTATTCAATTGGACGATGTCAGTTTCAATTATGAACAGTCAATCGCCCTTGATCATATTTCTCTTGAGGTAGGAGAGGGTGAATTTTGGGCGTTGATAGGGCCAAATGGTTCTGGTAAATCAACACTCATCAATATTATTCTCGGTCTCTTACAACCAACGAGTGGAACAGTAAAGCTTTTCGGTTCGGAAATAGAATCATTTAAGCACCGGGAACGGATTGGCTATGTTTCACAGAAATCCAATTCTTTTAACTCTGGTTTCCCAGCAACCGTTCTTGAAGTTGTGCGGAGCGGATTAACTCGGAAAGTAGGAATGTTCAAAAGCTTTTCAAAAAAAGATGAGCAGCGAACATTAGAAGCGCTTAGCATAGTCGGTATGGACACTTTCGCACAACGGAATATGGGCGAGCTCTCCGGTGGCCAGCAGCAGCGTGTGTTCATTGCAAGAGCGCTTGCAGGAAAACCAGATCTTCTTATTATGGATGAACCGACAGTTGGTATTGATCAGCAAAATGTCGCGTCGTTTTATTCTATGCTCAATACATTAAATCGTGAGCACGGAATTGCGATTTTACTTGTGACACATGAAATTGACCTTGTTACTGATCTCGCAACCCATGTGGCTTGTTTGAACCGAACAATTCATTTTCACGGTAAACAATCCGATTATAAAAAGATGGAAGATGATGACGTTTCTAGATGGTATGGACACCCAGTTCGCCGCGTCCATCAGCACACGGATGAGGTGGAACGATGATTAATGATATTTTATCGTATGAGTTTTTGCAAAATGCATTTCTTTCCGGCTTAATCATCGGTGTCATCGCTCCTTTACTTGGCTTGTTTATCGTCGTCAGACGTCTTTCCCTGATTGCGGATGCGCTCAGTCATGTTGCACTTGCGGGAATCGCTGGAAGCCTTTATTTAAGCCAGCAAGTGCTCTTCTTTGCTGCGCTGAACCCAGTTTACCTTGGGATCGCATCTGCAGTAGGTGGGTCACTACTGATTGAGAAGTTGCGGGGGGCATACCGTCATTATGAAGAACTTGCAATTCCGGTTATTTTGTCGGCAGGTATTGGCCTTGGCGCTATTTTCATCTCATTATCGAAAGGCTATGGCTCTGATTTGATTGGCTATTTATTCGGTTCAGTGTCAGCGGTTAGCAGGCAGGATCTTTTCGTTGTTATCATCATTGCAATCATTGTCATCACATATATCCGATTTCTTTATAAAGAACTATTTGCCTTATCATTCGATGGGGAGTATGCCAAGGTTTCTGGTATTAATTCACGCTATATCCAGATGGTGTTCATGATCATTGTAGCGCTTGTTATTGGGGCTTCTATGCGGATTGTCGGTATTTTACTTGTATCATCACTTATGACGATTCCGGTAGCGGCAGCTATCCAACTTGCGAAAAGTTTTAAGAGCGCGATGATCTACTCCATTATTTTCGGTGAGTTAGCGGTTATCATTGGACTTGTTTCTGCCTATTATCTTGATATTGCTCCGGGGGGAACGATTGTCGTCACATCGATAGTTATTTTGTTAGTGGTACTCGCTTGGAAGAAAATACAAGGCGGACGTAATGCCCGTACAGTGAAGGGGGAGTTGGTATGACACTCGATGAGGCATGGCGGATTCTTCAGGAAAATCAATTTAAACGGACGAAAAATAGAGATACAATTTTACAGTTCTTTTCGCATAAAGACCGCTATTTAACGGCTCTTGAAGTGAAGAATTTCATGGCGAAGGATAACCCTGGAATAAGTTTCGATACAATTTATCGAAACTTGACGACGTTTTCTGAACTCGGTATTCTGGAAGAAACCGATTTGAATGGGGAACGAAATTTCCGTATGCAATGTGATCCAGGCATCCACCATCATCATTTCATCTGTACTGCATGTGGTAAGACGCGCAGCATCCCGCATTGCCCTATGGAAATGATTACTGTTAATTTACCCGACTATGAAGTGGAAGGACATAAATTCGAAATCTACGGAAAATGTCCGCTATGTGTGGAACAATGAAAAGCGGAAGGCGCCTTCCAGATGCGACAGGCATAAGTCGATCCAGCGACGTGGCGATCTTTGCCACATAGCTGGATTGCTTATGACCAGAGCGGCTGGCGCCTGAAGCTAGACACAATGAAAAGCGGAAGGCGCCTAAAAGGAACGCAGCATAAGTGCGCCACTTAAGAGGAAGCGGTCTTAAAACCGTGACGTCCTGTCGCGACAAGGAGGGATGAAGTTCAATCCTTCCCCACTACGTACCCTGCAGCCTTGCGGGTACGTAGTGGCGTCTCTACAAGGCTTGAAGCGACTCGAGGGTCTAGGGCGCTGAAGCTAAACATAATTCTAAGTCGAAAAAACGGTGTGAAACTCTATCATGAGAGTTTCACACCGTTTTTTTAATTAAATGATGGTTCTTCTATAGGAAATAACTTCTTGATCCAACTATTCGCTTCTTGCCAATCGTAGACTCGGATGACGCCTTCAGGAATCGGCATCCTGTTATACGGTGTGTCAAATAGTATGACAGGAATGTCGAGTTCTTCATGGATTTCAACCGCGTTGTCATGCTTGTCTTCAAAAAATGCATGAACACCGAACTTTTTCGCGGTCTCAATTTTATAATGACTTCCGACAAGTTCGATATGATCGTACGGGATTTCCTGTTGTTTGAACCAGTCCAGCGTGGAGTCATAGACATGATGGCCACGGGCAGAAATGTAATACAGTTCAAACTGCGCTTGAAAGCTAGTTAAAATGTCTTTGGCATATTGTTGTGCGGGAGACGTTTTGTAAATATGTGCCTCCGCACCTTTATACCACTCGTAGAATGCTTTTTCATCTACTGTAAATGCTTTTGTTAAGTCATATTCTTTAATATCATCAAGGACAAGATTACATCCGAACTGTTCATTGATATGCGGCAAGAGAGAAGTGGGGCATGTCACTGTACCATCAATGTCGATGCCGAAGCGGAGGTTTCTCATTCCGCTGTCTCACCTTGCAGGAGGAGTTCTTCCTGTCTTTTCTTTTCGAAATACTCTTCCGCAAGCTTGTCGATTTCGATTTTTAACTCTTCAACCATCGTTGCTTCCGGTACTTTGCGGACTGTTTTTCCTTTCATGAAGAGAAGGCCTTCGCCACGTGCACCCGCGATTCCAATATCCGCTTCACGCGCTTCGCCGGGACCGTTGACTGCACAGCCAAGCACTGCCACTTTAAGTGGAGCTTTAATATGCGAAATATATTCTTCAATTTCATTTGCGATCGTAATAAGGTCAATTTCAATTCGTCCGCATGTAGGGCATGAAATAAGTGTAGCGGCGTTTGAGGAAAGACCGAATATTTTTAGCAACTCCCGTGCCACTTTAACCTCTTGGACAGGATCGGCACTCAGTGATACACGCATCGTGTTGCCGATGCCTGCTGATAGAAGGGTGCCGAGACCCGCAGAGCTCTTAATAGACCCCGAAAACAACGTCCCAGACTCTGTAATACCGAGGTGTAAGGGATAATCGAATGCTGCCGCAGCTTTTTGATACGCTTCGACCGCTAAATTTACATCGGAAGCTTTTAACGACACGATGATATCGTGGAAATCAAGGTCTTCCAATATTTTAATATGATGCAGAGCACTCTCTACCATTCCGTCGGCAGTTGGATAGCCATATTTTTCAAGAATTTTTTTCTCAAGTGAACCGGCGTTGACACCAATTCGAATCGGAATACCTTTTGCTTTAGCTGCATTGACGACAGCTTCGACTTTTGCCTGTCTTCCGATATTACCAGGGTTAATCCGAATTTTGTCTGCCCCTTGTTCAATAGCGATCAACGCTAATTTATAGTCGAAATGGATATCGACTACAAGAGGAATGTTGATGCGTTTTTTGATTTCACCGATAGCATATGCCGCGCGCTCATCTGGACACGCAACACGGACAATTTGGCATCCGGCATCTTCTAAACGCATGATTTCTGCGACTGTTGCTTCGACGTCATGTGTCTTGGTCGTTGTCATACTTTGGATGAAAAGCTCATCACTTCCGCCGATTGTCAGGTTGCCAACTCGTACAGGACGTGTGTTTTTTCTGTTTATCATAGCATTCATTTATTTCGCTCCTTAGTCGGCATTAGCCTCATAACTATAACTATTTTAGCAATCTTCATAGCAAAAAGACAAGGGACAACCCTTATCGATTAGACTCTATGCATTTTTCCGTTTGCATAACCGTAAGTGGGAGTACGATTTTCTCGCCTCCAATAATCTGTTGATTTTGAAGATGTGGGTTCAATGAATAGAAGGAAGCCAATCTATCAATGAAGCCAGATTCGGGATCGGGATACAATGAGAATAGTGTTTCAATCGTATCTCCATCAACTGTTGTGACAGGTATCGTCTTGACTTGTTCTTCTTCACATGCAGGCTGTTCTTGAACAAAAGAAGCAAGCGGGATTGTGCCTTCCATTAAATCGAGTCGGATGAAATGAACGGTTACGAATAATAAGGCTGCGAGTAGTAGTATTCTCATGGAAATTCCCCCTTTCGCCACTATATGCACGAAAAGAGGAAGTATTCATCGAGGTATTTTGGGATAGTACTTAGCCGCCGCCGCAATATAAGCGAAGTGGACAAGGGATGTAATACCTGTACTAACGTTTTTCATTGCCGGAAAGAAATCAAGTCCGATGGTCAGAAGAATAGGGATGGTAATCGCGATAGCGGAAGTTCTCCACATATGACGGTATTCTCCTCGTCTTTTCATCAGTTTTAACAACAGGATTCCCACGTAACCAAAAATACTGATTCGGATGAAGATATAAGTCGTACTGATAACGAGCTGCAGAAGAAATGCAATTGGATATATGAGTCCACCGATTGTTTCTCCATGTTCGAGCAGTTCTGGCGATGATTCGAATAAGACTGCATCTCCTGCTATATAACGGGTGAATGATAGCAATGTGAACAACGCAACGAAAATGAAAATATAGCGAAACACTTTGCCGATAGGTAATAGGCGAAAGGCTGCTAATTTTTTAGGTTCATGGATTGCTGCTTTGACTAGTTGGTGGAACTTCACTATAAAACCCCCTCCATCAATAACAGTCTATCATTTTACGACGCAATTGTGCGCGCTACTATTTTCGACAGAATGATGACGTTTCGTAAATCAATTGTAAAGGGAATGTAAAGATTCGACTACTACTATTTACAATTTGGGGTGACTATCCTCATAATGAGATGCAATACATAAAGCATAATGAGGGGTTGACTGCGTAATGGAGGTAAACTGGCAGGAAATGCTGTTTCAGTTTCTTGGTGGACTCGGAATTTTCTTGTTCGCTATAAAGTATATGGGAGATGGCCTTCAAAAAGCGGCGGGTGATAGGCTCCGCGCAATCCTTGACCGATTCACGACGAATCCGTTCATGGGTGTACTTGTCGGAATTATCGTCACAGTCTTGATTCAATCGAGTTCTGGGACGACTGTTATTACCGTAGGACTTGTGAGCGCAGGTTTCATGACGCTTCGTCAAGCGATTGGCGTCATAATGGGAGCGAATATCGGAACGACTGTTACTGCTTTTATCATCGGATTAGATGTAGGAGCCTATGCACTTCCGATTATGGCGTTTGGGGCGTTCCTAATCTTTTTCATTAAAAAGAGTTCAATTAGAAATATAGGTGAAGTTATTTTTGGATTTGGTGGCCTGTTTCTAGGACTTGAATTAATGAGTGGTGGGATGAAGCCGCTTAGGGAATTAGAAACGTTTACAGATCTAATGATATCGATGAGTGACCAGCCTATGCTCGGCGTCGTGGTTGGAACGGTATTTACTTTGATTGTTCAAAGCTCCAGTGCGACAGTTGGTATTTTGCAAGGGCTTTATGCAGAAAATCTCGTCGATATCAATGGAGCATTACCAATTTTATTCGGAGATAATATTGGAACAACGATTACAGCTGTGCTTGCTTCAATCGGAGCATCGGTAGCGGCAAAGCGTGCTGCCGCAGCACACGTATTATTTAATGTTGTCGGAACGGTCATATTCATGCTACTTCTTATACCCTTCACTGCGTATGTCGAGTGGATATCAGGGGTATTGACCCTTGAAAATAAAATGCAAATTGCATTTGCACACGGTTCGTTCAACATTGCCAATACAATCATCCAATTCCCTCTAATTGGAGCATGGGCTTGGTTGGTTACAAAAATGATCCCAGGTGAAGATGTATTAATAGAATACAAGCCGAAGCATTTGGACAGGCACTTTATAGAACAATCACCTGCAGTTGCAATCGGACAAGCGAAAGAAGAAATTATTCGTATGGGTGAATTCGGTGTCCGTGGTTTACAGGAATCTTTCGAATACTTGAAAACGGGTAATAAAAAACACGCAGAGACTGCTTATCAAATTGAAGATGCCATTAATAACTTGGACCGCAAGATTACGGACTATCTTGTTGAAATTACTTCAGTTAGTATTTCGCCAGTTGAATCTGCACGTCACTTTATGCTTATGGATACGGTTCGTGATATTGAACGCATTGGTGATCATTTCGAAAATATCATTGAACTCATTGACTATCGTGATGTTAACCGCGTAAAATTGACGGAAGATGCGATGAATGATTTGACGGAAATGTTCACGCTAACGATTGAAACCGTTCAGAAAGCTGTTGACGCACTCAATCAAAATGATATGGAAATGGCAAGAACGGTTGCTGAAAAAGAAGTTCTCATTGACAAGATGGAACGGAAATTTAGAAAAAATCATATTTTGAGGCTTAATGAAGGTCGTTGTACAGCGCAATCTGGAATGGTATTTGTCGATATTGTTTCTAACTTAGAGCGGGTCGGTGACCATGCCGTAAATATAGCCGAAGCAATTCTTGGAAACAGAGCATAATCGTTCGAATAAGGGGATGGTTTTTTGGAAGTTATAGGTTGGATTATTGCAATTGCCATGTTTATTATTGCTTTTGCCGGACTCGTATATCCGATCATTCCAACGGCTCTTTTCATTGTAGGAGGTTTCCTTCTATATGGACTCATCGATACATTTGAAGGGATGACTATTTGGTTTTGGATCATTCAGGTATTATTCGTTATCTTGCTGTTCGGTGCAGACACACTATCGAATCTCGTCGGTGTGAAAAAGTTCGGTGGCTCTAAGGCGGGGATGTGGGGAAGTACAATTGGACTTCTTATCGGTCCTTTCGTCATTCCGGTTGCTGGTATTTTAGTTGGGCCATTTTTAGGTGCGGTCATTGCGGAACTTGTCGTATCTCGGTCCGGAGTGAAGCAGTCTGTAAAGACAGGCATTGGTTCGCTCGTTGGATTTCTCACTTCGGTTGTGACAAAAGGACTTGTCATGGTTGTGATGATTGCAGTCTTTATTTTCTTTATCAAATGAAACGTTCCTAAATAGTCCATTTTATTTGAACGTTATTCATAATTTTGATAATGTTGAAAGGTAGCATATTTATGAATCTCTTGAGGAGGAATGGACAAATGACTTACAAATTACCAGAACTACCTTACGCTTATGATGCACTTGAACCACACTTCGACAAAGAAACGATGAACATTCATCACACTAAACACCATAATGCATATGTAACGAACTTGAATAACGCTCTTGAAGGAAATGAAGAACTTCTAAACAAATCTATCGAAGAACTTATTGCGAACCTTGATGCAGTACCTGAAAGCAAACGTACGGCTGTCCGTAACAACGGTGGCGGTCACGCAAACCATTCACTTTTCTGGGAACTTTTATCAGCAGAAGGTGGCGGCAATCCATCAGGCGCACTTGCTGAAGCAATCGACAACAAGTTTGGTAGCTTTGATGCATTTAAAGAAGAATTCGCAAAAGCGGGTGCAACTCGTTTTGGATCAGGATGGGCTTGGCTCGTACTGAATGGCGGAGAACTTGAAATTATGTCAACTCCAAACCAAGATTCACCAATCATGGAAGGCAAAACGCCTCTTCTAGGACTAGACGTTTGGGAGCATGCTTACTATCTAAACTATCAAAACCGTCGCCCTGACTATATTTCAGCATTTTGGAATGTTGTTAATTGGGACGAAGTTGCAAAACGTTTCGGTAAATAAATTTATAACTTTATCTAGAAGGAACCAAGCACACATCTTGTTCGTCAAGATGTGTGCTTTTGTTGTTTTGAGTGTTATAATTCAAAATGATTAACGAGGGGGGACATTATGAAAAAACAGGTGCGTAAGGCGGATCAGGCTAAAATACGCCAACGAAAACATATCGCATTCCGAATGAACTTCCTATTCTTTTCAATCTTTGTCCTATTTTCATTGCTCATTTTTCGCCTTGGTTATTTACAAATCGTTAAAGGGGAAGAATATTCCCGCGAGTTGGAAAAAAAGGAAGAAATCCCTATCAATACAAGCGTGCCAAGGGGGAAAATATTTGACCGCATGGGACGCGTTCTTGTTGATAATGATCCGAAAAACGCCATTACATATACGAAAATGACGTCGACGACTTCAGCAGATATGCTAAAAGTCGCTGAGCAACTTGCGATCTTGATTGAACAAGATACGAAAAGGATTACCATTGGGGATAAGAGAGATTTTTGGATTTTAAAGAATTCTGAGGCTGCGTTGAAAAAGGTTTCTATAAAGGAACAAGAGGCGCTGGAAAAGGATAGTACACTTTCACGGACGGAATTGCAGAAGGAGATTAATAGGCTTACACGAGAACGAATTACGGACGAAGAAATTGATTCTTTTACGGAAGAGGAGCTAGAAGTACTTGCGATTTACAGAGAAATGATGTCGGGCTATGCGTACTCCCCACAAATCGTTAAAAGTGGGAATGTGACGGATGAGGAATTCGCAACTGTATCTGAACGTCTAGGAGAGTTACCGGGCGTGGATACAACGACAGATTGGGAGCGTGTGAGGAAATCAGACAATACGATTCTAGGGACAACCACGAGTCCCATTGAAGGTATTCCTAAATCTCGTGAGAAGTATTTCCTGGCACGGGATTATTCAAGAAATGACCGTGTTGGAAAAAGTTATATTGAGCAATATTATGAAGATTTATTAAAAGGGCAAAAAACAATTGTGAAGAATATTAAAGATCGTAGCGGCCGTGTCGTCGAAACGAAAACAATCCGACAAGGCGAACCTGGCAAGGATCTTATTCTGACGATTGATAGCGAACTGCAAGAGACACTTGAAAATATAGTTTCGGATAAACTGTTGGAATTAAAAAGAAAACCAAATACCGGAGAATTGGACAGGGCTTTCTTAGTCATGATGAATCCGAATAACGGTGAAGTTCTATCACTTGTAGGCAAGCAGGTTGTTACGAATCCAGAAACAGGCAAGCTCGAAATATGGGACTATGCATTTGGTACGTTCACTGCACTTCACGAGGCTGGATCAACAGTGAAGATGGCGACGCTTCTTACAGGGTATCAGGAAAATGTGGTACGTATCGGCGAAACGAAGATAGATGAACCAATTAGAATCGGTGGTATTACAAAAAGATCGCTGTTTAATCAAAACTCTAGGGTTGCTGTAACTGATATTGAAGCAATCGGTAGGTCTTCGAACGTATACATGTTCCGTATTGCATTGGCCTTGGCGAATTCTAACAATAGCTCTGAAGACTCGGCGCTTATTAGAAAAAATGCATTCGATACGTTCCGACAATCTTTCGCTTCTTTCGGACTTGGAACAAAAACCGGCATTGATTTACCGGGCGAGTCAGGCGGGCTGATTGGGGATAGTAATTCAATCGGTATTTTATTGGATTTATCCATTGGACAGTACGATACTTATACAACACTACAACTTGCTCAATACGTCTCAACAATTGCAAATGGTGGTTATCGGGTGGCTCCGAAAGTATTAAAAGAAATTCGCGAACCATCTGAAGACGGTAAAATTCTTGGTCCCCTTATTCAAGAAACAGAGGTCAATATCTTAAATAGGATCCAGAATACTGATGCGGAAATTGCTCAAGTGAAGCGTGGAATGCACTACGTGTATTACGGGGCTAAAGGGACGGCCCCGAATTTCTTTGCTGGAAAAGAATATGATGGAGCCGGGAAAACGGGGACGGCGCAGGCATTTAGCTCTGGAAAACCGACAATCAACCTATCACATGTCGGTTTTGCGCCTTATGAAAACCCAGAAATAGCTTATGCAGTCGTCATTCCTAATATCTCTACAGTTCCGCGTGGCTACACATATGCAAACAATCAAATTGCAGAACAAGCTGTGGATGAATATTTTAAATTGAAAGCAAAAAGAGCTAAAGAAGAAACGTCCACAGCGGCTAAACAACCTATCATACAAGCACCTAAAGTAGAGTCCAATTAAAAAGTAGGAAAACCATTTGGTTTTCCTACTTTTTTACTGTCGTAATTTCTTTGGCGATTGTTTTGAAATTCATTGAAGAATCGACTTGGTGTTCACCAATCTGTATTTTGCCAGTTAAGTTATATTCTTCAAGATATGACTCGAAGATGGCTGCATTCTCGATAATACCCAATTCCTCTAGGGTTGCTGAGACAACTGTCGAATTCGAACCATTTTCAATCGTTAAAATGGTTTTAACAATCGAATCGGAGGAGGGGTTACTTTTGGCTGCGTCATCTTCCTTGCTAACGGCTTTCTCTGCATCTGTTTTTGGAACATTTTCTTTAACTGAAGATGTTGTCTGTGCAGTAGCTAATAGCTCTTTCGTTTTAGCAAGTTCGCTTTGGAGTTTCTCAACATTTGCCTGCAATTGTTGCGTGTCATTGTCTGAAGGAACCTTACTATCAATGGTGAAATAAAGGATTCCCGCGGCAAGAATACAACCAATCCCGACTGCCCGTAAAATTTCACGGATCATGTAATCACGCCTTTCGATTGTAACACTGCGATTACATCGTCGTTTGATAAGGAGGAACGTACAGCGATATCACTGATAGAATAACCTTGGGAATGCAATGATAGAATTTGATTGACAATGATTACGTGAACAGGTTTTGCAGTTGTTTGCGTTTTGCCGACTGTAGTTAGCGGACCAACACCAATCATTAACTCTTCTTCAACAGCCTTCAATCTTTTCTTTAAGCCATTCGTTTCCTGATGAATACTAATTGAAACCTGTTCCAATTCATCGGCGTAGCTGGATGAAGAATTGCCGAGGAAAAATGAAGTTATTATACATATAAGTCCAATAATAATCAGTATTATCGTGATGTCCATTTTACCACTCCTCTGGTGAATCATTTTGCTACTATTTTATCATAAGAAAGCTGTTGTGGAAATTATGGTTTTTTTAGTGGACATTTGCTGTTGATGTGGTATACTTGATAGGTCGTATAAGTTATGCTCATATAAAACTTTACATTCTTGATGAGTGGGAGGGACCAACAATGCGCGTAAATGTTACACTTGCTTGCACAGAATGCGGTGAACGCAACTATATTTCTAAGAAAAACAAACGTAACAATCCAGAACGGATTGAAATGAAAAAATATTGCTCACGTGAAAAGAAACAAACTTTGCACCGTGAAACGAAATAATCGCTCAGGCCAAAACCTTCACCGGTTTTGGTTTTTTCATTTCAGAACGGGGGGATACTAAATGAGTAAAGAGATTTTTAGGAATCAAGTGTTAGTTACATTGAATAATATAAATCGAACTGAACATCTAAAAAAATCTTTGAAGATTACAGACAGGGTACTTGCATCAGATGAATTTCGAAGTGCGGATACAATCGGGGTAACGATTTCTCGTTACCCCGAAGTGGACACACGCCCGCTTATCGAAGCGGCTTGGGCAGCTGGTAAACGAATTGCTGTACCTAAATGCATCCATGCAACCCGGAAGATGGATTTTCGTCTTATTACATCATTTGAAAGTTTGGAAACGGTCTATATGGGCCTTTTTGAGCCGATAACTGATGAAACACTGTCGGTTGAGAAAAACGAGATTGATTTGCAAATTGTACCTGGGCTAGTCTTTTCTGACGAAGGATATAGGATTGGTTTTGGTGGAGGATATTATGACCGCTACATGTCGGATTACAATGGTGCTACATTGTCGTTAGCATTTGTAGCTCAAACGAGTCATAGGATACCTGTTGAAAGTCACGATATTCCTGTTAGCAAAATAGTTACAGATGAAAAAGAGATTATCTGTATATGAAAGACTATCTGGGTGTCCTCCAATTGCTGAAGCGTTTCGGGATTTATGTCTATACGGGGAATCGAAAAGATGACATCGATATGGTGCAATCAGAAGTGAAGGATCTTTATGACAATGGACTGCTAATGAAAGAAGACTATTTGAAAGCGGTGCTAATCTTGCGTAGTGAAATAGCAAAACTATGAGGATAGACCCAGTATCATCGTTCATTTGGACTTGTTTTGGTAATTAGTGAAACTTTTCTTCAGCTACCCCGTCTATTATGTAGTAAGATTTAGTTCGAACGTTTTTTATGTGAATCTATTTTCGAAAGGAAGAGATGGAGTGAACAAAATAGTATGGTCAAAACATTCCGTACTCATAGTAGCAATAGTGGCGACTTGGTTGACAACATATTTCGGTTATCTTACAAGCTTCAATATGAAAATCGATAATATAATGCAGGAATTCATTCTTTTTCTGAATCCTCTTAGTTTCCTTTTATTTGTTTATGGTATTGCACTATTCATCAAGAGTACGAAAAGACGCAACATTTATATACTGACAATAAGTGTGATGACTTCAATTGTTATGTTTAGTAATGCAGTTTTCTATAGATTTTTCAATGATTTTATTACCTTGCCAGTCTTGTTCCAAACGAGTAACTTCGGAGATCTTTCATCTTCAGTTACTGCTAATCTAATGGTCACGGACATATTCTTTTTCACAGATGTGTTCATAATCTTTTTGGCAATCAAATTTATACCTAAGACTGATCGGGTGGAACAATCAAATAAAATTGGACGTAAACTTTACTTCGTTATGACTGCTGCAGTTATAATGGTAAACCTTGGTCTAGCCGAAATGGAAAGACCACAACTATTAACACGCAGTTTTGATAGAGAACTTCTTGTGAAAAATATCGGAACATATAATTACCATATTTACGATTTGTTCATTCAATCCAAATCCCATGCTCAACGTGCACTTGCGGATGGCAGTGAACTAGTAGAAGTAGGTAACTATATTAATGCGAATTACGCTGCTCCAGATCCTGAGATGTACGGAGTTGCAAAAGGTCGTAATATTATTGCAATCTCGCTTGAATCCTTGCAGTCGTTTGTCATTAATGAGGAAATGGATGGACATGTCATTACGCCATTTTTGAATGAATTAACGAAGGATCCGGATACATTCTATTTCTCTGATTTTTATCACAATACTGGTCTAGGAAAGACATCGGATTCAGAGTTTATCATTGAAAACTCACTGTACCCGAGAAATGGTAGTGCTGTATTTTTCACGCATAGTGGAAACACTTACCAATCGATGGCGGCTCAGCTAGGTGAAAATGGCTACTTCACGAATGTAATGCACGCAAATAACCGAAGTTTCTGGAACCGCGATATCATGTACGGTGCTCTCGGTATCGATAAGTTTTATGATCTTGAAAGTTATACAGTCGGAGAAGGAGAAGCGGTCAACTGGGGCATGAAAGATATCCCATTCATGAACCAATCGGTAGAGTTGATGAAAGAAATGCCGCAGCCTTTTTATTCAAGGTTGATTACATTGACAAACCATCATCCATTTGACTTGGATGAAGAAGATAAGCTTATTCCTGAATATACATCAAATTCAAATACGTTGAATAAATATTTCCAAACGGTACGCTATATGGATGAGGCAATAAAAGTTCTTTTCGAAGACTTGAAAGCAAGCGGTTTGTATGACAACTCGATTATTGTTATGTACGGAGACCATTATGGTATATCCGAGAATCATAACAAGGCAATGGGCATGTATTTAGATAAGGAAATTACCCCTTATGATAATGCGAAATTACAGAGGGTTCCATTGTACATTCACATTCCTGGCTATGGTAAAGGGAAGACAATGGATGAAGTATCGGGACAAATCGACTTGAAGCCTACTCTCCTACATTTAATGGGGCTTGAAACAAAAGACGATATGTACCTTGGTTCAGACATATTCTCGCCTGATCATGAACCGTTTACTATTTTCCGTGATGGCCGTTTTGTAACTGATAAAAATGTTTACGCGCAAGAAGTCTGTTATGATAGTAAAACTGGTGAAGAAACTGATATGGCTGAATGTGAGCCTTTTATCGAACGGGCTGCCACTGAGCTAAATTATTCCGATATGATCATTAATGGAGATTTACTTAGATTCAAGGAAGAACAGGAACAATCACCGAAATTAAACAGTAAAAGTAAAGAATGATAAGGTTCTGCACGGAACTTTCCGTGCAGCCTTTTTTTTAAGATAAAGTATAAGTTTTTTAACAGGGACAATGTCAAGCTCCAGACGCTCTGGCAATAAGTCAAGCCAGCTAGGAAGAAGGATTGAACTGTGTGCATCCTTCCCGGGCAAAAAAACGCCGGTCTGTCTTATGCCTGTCGTATCTGGAACGGGACCTTGCGCTTTACTCAGTTTAAATACAGAAAGGGGGAGGCGCGGTGAGAAAAAGAATATTCATCTTTTGTGTAACAGTCATGTTACTAATGGGCTGTTCAAAGAAGACGAATGAAATTATCGATGGACCAACTGCCGTTGAACAACCAGGGAATAACGAACTGATTAAAGAGGAAGTAACTAAAACGTTAGTTGCTGATCCATCAAAGTTCCATTTCGTTGCGGACTGGTTAACAGAGTCAAAAGTTATCTACGTCGAAAAGGTAAATGGGCATTATCAAGTGAATAGTTTTGATTTTGAATCAGGTCAAACAGACACGTTATATGAGGATGAATCTATAATCATCGACCTCCTCATTCATCCTTCAAAAAAATATCTATTATTACATACTAGTGATAATGCTGCATCTGCAACGATTAAAATCGTGACTATGGATGGTGCGATACAAGATGAAGTTATAGTTGCTTCAACAGAGTTGGCGATTGAATGGAACGATACTGACCCCTCACTTATTCTTCTAACGGCTTTTCATCAAGATTGGACTTTTGATTTATTTATTTATAACGGAAAAGTAGAGAGTTTGGACCTGCTTGCGATTGAAGATCCATTCCCGAAATGGCTAGGTGAGGATAAAATTGCTGTAGGATATGTCGAAGGCCACGTACTTGATGGTGGAGAGATACATACATATGAACCACTTACTAAAAAGTGGGGGCAGCTAGATATTAGCGGTGTTGTTTACTTTGATACATATGAAGATACGCTACTCGTTGTGCGAATAAATGGAGACAAGGATGCGCACTACACCATCATGGGACAGGATGGGATGATTAGCTCGGAATGGACGATGCCCGTCATTAGTAATTATTCAGAGTGGGTAATACCTGATGTTGAATGGGGTTCAAGTGAAACCGTGTTCATACCCGCTCCTGACGAGGGGGGGCAACTCGATGAACTCCTATCACCATATCGACTTATTCGCGTTATAGAAGGACGTCAAGACGTTGTAGCCGATGATATCACGGCGGGTGTTCTTCGATGTTCACCGTCGGGGCAAAAGTGTTTAACTGGTTACTCCGCGGAAAAATTGATTGATATAAAAAAGAAAACGCAGACGACGTGGTTAACGTTTCCTGAGTAAAAATAAAACAAGCTTAGATGAGGCAAGTAGCAAGCTGCTGGATCTAGCTGTGAAATCATCTGCTAATTGTTACTCACAGCTCAAGACTTTATTAACTTTAAGGAAACAAAAAAACACCCTTTGTGTATAAATACACAAAGGGTGTTTTTGGTTGTCCAAATTTAGACTTACACTTTCTCGATTATAGAGTTGGTGGGAATCCTTGGAAAACAAGTGTGGCAATTGTGAAGCCTCCAAAAACGACTGCAGCTCCAAGATTGAACAGAATACTTAAAACGTTGCGTTCTTTGAATGCTTGGACCGTACCGACCACCGCTAAAATTGCGATGAGTCCAAAAATAATCATCAATAAGTTCATAGGGAAGACACTCCTTTCAATAGGAACTTCTGCTAAAACCGCTCACGAACTGTTGTGAGCAATACAGAAGTCAGCACATACTGTGCAAGTCCGATTTAGCGCTATTCCTCTTCTATTGTACTGTTTGCAATCAAATTTGTCGAGGGATATTAGTGACGATTGTTTGAAATCGTATTTCACATTGCGTAATATAAGTTGCAGGAGGTGCCGACCATGTTGAAAGTTAATACATATCCGCTCGGACCAATCCAGACAAACTGTTACATCATCAGTGACGAATCAGGGAATTGTCTAATCATGGATCCAGGTGAAGAAAGTGGACGTATTATTAATAAAGTGAAAAGTAAAGAGTTGACTCCTGTCGCGATTTTATTGACACATGCGCATTTTGATCATATTGGGGCGGTTGACAGCATAAGGGACCGTTATACTATTCCGGTCTATATCCATGAAGAGGAGCAAGACTGGCTGTCTGATCCGAGATTAAACGGTTCTGCCAAGTATCAAGGATTACCTGACGTCCGCATTAGAAAAGCCGATAAACTTATCAGCGATGAGGGAATGATGACTGTGGGCCCGTTCGAGTTTGAAGTGAGGCATACGCCCGGTCATTCTCCGGGGAGTGTTTCGTATATCTTCGGACCATCTCGTTTTGCCGTTGTTGGCGATACACTTTTCCAGCAGGGAGTCGGAAGGACAGATCTACCGGGGGGGAATACAGGGGTTTTGCTGACATCTATCCATGATAAGTTGCTTTCCCTAGATGATGATTTTATCATCTATCCAGGTCATGGACCGTCTACAACTCCAGAAGAGGAAAAAGATTCGAATCCTTTTTTGAATGGATTTTGACCAATATAAGTATAGAAAAACAAAAAAACAGCCAATAAAAAAAGGCTGTTTTTTGTATGTACTTTTCTTTTAGTGGCCAGCGCCTGGTACGTGTATAAACGTTGTGTAGTAGCTGAATCCGACCATAAATATCATCAGATATGCTCCGAATAAGTACATGTACATCCGCTCTGTTAGGTTCAAATATCCAAGTAGCAGGAAGAACCCAGTGTTCGCAACAAAAAGAAGTGCGGCTGGCAGCATGTCTCCCATATAAAACATAACTGCGAATATGCCTGTCCAGAAGCCCATCAACTTGAACATGTTATCCATGTGTGCGTCCCTCCTTAATAAAACATTACAATAAGCTCCCATTCATTATAAGGGATAACGACAGCAGATGTAAACTCCAATCGTTCTTTCATTGTGACAAACACGTGTATAAGGGTGATTGTCACGAAAAATGATATTTGCTGTCGAAAAGTGGGGCGAATTTCAAATATCGACCTCTTTCTGGGGATACACAATTCGACTTTGAGGGAAAGTATTCCAATACGTATTTGTAAGTCGTATACTGTGCCCAAGGATGAATTGCGATTTATCCGACTGGGTTGGATTGAACTTCACTCAACCCAAAAGAAAGAGGGGTGTTCAATGATTAAGAATGATAACGTCGTAGAACAGAAAAGTTTTCGACTATTAGAGAAAGCGATTAAGTACGAAGCGACTGACATTCACCTTGTTCCTATGAAAGAAGGATATGATGTTTCATTCAAAAAAGATTCAAGGCTGAACCGGTCCGGTATTCTTCCCCCACAGTTGGCGGGCCGCATGATTTCATTTTACAAATTCCTATCCTCACTCGACATTAGCGATAAGCGTAAACCCCAAAGTGGTTCTTTTCATAAACAGATACGAGGTGAGAATTATTCTTTCCGAGTTTCAACAATCCCTTCGATTCAAATGAAAGAAAGTGTTGTTATAAGATTGCAAAGGCATGACCAAATCGTTTCAATCGATGAATTATGCATTGAAAAAGAGTGGGCCGATAAATTACGCCAGGCTGTATCAGAGCCGCAAGGGCTAATTATACTGACCGGTCCGACAGGATGTGGAAAAACGACCACTATATACTCTTTAACAGCTCATTGCGTAGTATACCAATGGATAAAAGTATGTTAATGCGTTAGTTTATCCGCCAAGGCTTAAAGGTACCTGTATCAATGTCTCAAGCTCTCTTCCTCTATCAATTTACTAATCATTTTTCGATATATCCCCGTATCTTCTGCGAGTTTTCTCAGACTCGCTTTTGGGTTTATCGCCAATTCTTTCTTTATCGCATTAACTCTTTCTTGTCTTAATTCTGGACTGGCCCAATGACGAGCCAAATGTTTGAATGGACCGAAACGTTCCTGGTCTTGCTTCAAAATAAATGGTTGATGGCCAACCGCCAATCCTAAATCCTTCATAGTTAATCCTCGATGTTTGTTCAAATACTTTTGCGCTCGGTCATATCGGGTCTTGGACCGTTCAAACGTCTCCCGGTCTCTCATCTCTTGAGTCGTATCAATCCTAATTTTTATATCTACGGTTACTTCTTGCGGCAGATAGGCGTGTAAGGTCACTAACTCTTTTTCGACATCTAAGGTCGCCGAAGGGAATAGGCTACCTAATAAACGTTGCTGGTCTTCCACATCTAACAAATCCTCAAAGCGCTCGGCCACAGCAAGAAACTCTGACACAGAATCATAATTAAGTTGGTTTTTTTGAATTAATTTACGTTTCTGTTGCAGATCCTTTAAATCTGTTTCTAAATAAGCGAGCTGGGAGTCTAATTTTACACGGTTGCCATCAAGTCGTTCTTTCGACCATTTTCCGTCGAGGTACAGATCCAGTAAGCGGTCTGTTTTTTCTTGAACTGATTGCTTTTGAGCTTTGAGTCTCTTGATTTCTTTGCTTAATTTTGAAACTTCGTTAGCATCAAACCCGGAATCTATATAGAGCTTCGCTTTTTCTGGGTCTGTAAGAATATCCTTAACAGCTTCTTTCAAATTGTGCTGGATTCGTTTTACATTAACGAAGGGCTTGCTGCTGCATTTGTCCTTCTGCTTCCAATAACCTGAGTGTTCTAAGGTATATGTGGTGTACTCCTGTTCACCACTATTGTCGGAGGAAGTAGACTTACTGATGGTTAAGGCATTTCCACAATTTGCACAATTAATATCTATACCTCGCAGTATATGAGGTGCTGCGGGCTTCCAATTATACCTTCTTTCAATCTCGGCTTGTATCCGGTTAAAAGTTTCTTCCGTTCTTAATTTTGGATAAATATTCGGCACGGTAATCGTTTCAGCTTTAAATTTTCGTTCAAAGTCTCCGTGATACGCTTTGCGTTTTAATTTATCGACAACTTGGGAATCAGTCCACTCTTTGCCTTCGGCGGTTTTACATCTTTTATTTAACTCCCTTGCGATGGCAGTAGGGTTCAATTCTTCTGTTAGGTACTTTCCGTCAATGAACGGTATTATCCAGGCCCTTTTCTCATTAATCTTCAATAATCCGGTCGCTTTATCGTAGTGGTATTCCTCAGGTTGAGGACCCCAAACTTTGCCTTCGCGAGTTCGCTGTCTTATTCCGCGCGCCATTTTCCGTAACATATCTTTTCGAGACCGTTGCGCGACAAGATTTTTAATATCAGATACGAATTCGTCATCTATATTAGTTAAATCTACAATACTGCCTGGCTCAGCTATTTTAACATCGTTATCTCGAAGTACGCTTTTAAGGTACTCCCATTTGACTGTGTCCAGGCGTGAAAGGCGATCTTGTTCGATGCATAGCACTATGTCCACTAATCCCTCTTCTATGGCGTCTAGCATCGCTTCCAGTCCATCTTTATCAAGTTTAGTTCCACTATCGGCATCTTTGTAAACGTCGACTATTTCCCAGCCCTGGGCGTTTGAGTACTTAGTTAATTCGTGAGTTTGGGCGCTCAAACTAAAATTACCCTCTTGCATCTTGGATGATACGCGGATATAGATAGCCACCCTGAGAACGTTGTACATTCTGCATATTCCTTTCTATAAGAAAAGAGCAGTATTCCGAATGGGGAACTGCTCTTTCCTTTTTAATTGCACCCGGTTGGAATTAAAGTGTTTGTTCGGACCTAATCGCTTTTCCAATTATTCTTACTGGATTTTCTCTTGTAACAACGATTGGTTCGTGTAATGGATTATCTGGCATCAATATAATTATGCCATTTTGCTTTTTAACTCTCTTCAGTGTGGCATAAGCATTTAGATTAAAAGTTACAGCTGCTATTTCTCCATTTTCCACTTCTTCTTGAATTCGTATCAATACCATTGAGCCATTTGGTATCGTCGGATTCATCGAATCACCTTTCGCTTGAAGATATACTAAATCTCCTGCTGGAAGGTTTTCTTCTAATACTGTGCGGTAATCTTCATAATTCGCTTCCACAAGGATAGGGTCACCGCAAGCGATCTCACCAAGTACCGGAATGCGAACAGTTCGTTGCGATACCTCTATTATGTTGGATAACCCATCCTTTAAATCGAAGAAATGAGTAACTGGTACCTCAAACAACTCTGACATCATTACGATTTTATCCATCATTGGTTTATTGGCGTTGCGCTCCCAAGCTGAAACAGCAGTAGGAGCAAGGTTTAGTATCTTCGCAAGTTCCACTTGTGTTAACTGTTTATTTTTTCTAAGCGTCCTAATCTTTTGACCTACACTCAACTTTAGCACCTCCTTTGTTTTATTGTACAGTAATACTGTAGAAAGGTACAGTATTTATGAAACTTTGTAATCATTTATTGTAAATTCTACATATTATCTGTACTTTCGACTTGAAACTACATTTTATCTGTAGTAATATTCAATACAAGGAGGTGAGCGGGAATGAAATACACTTTAGAACAAGCAAGAATCCTTACGGGCCTAACTCAAATTGAGATGGCTAAATGTATGAGGATGTCTGAGAAAACGTACATTCAATACGAAAAATATCGTCGGGTATTCCGGATGGATCAAGGTTATAGATTTGCGCAAAATGTAAATGTTTCATTTGATAGCATCATTTTTTTTGCTGGTCAACTACAGAATTTCTGTAGTGTGAAAGAACATTGTGCCACTTTATAAATATAGAGAGGGGCTGTCTGTCGTGGTTATACCAAAGGATTTAATTAAGATGAATGCTTATCTGCCCGTTAAATTGGCTGAGCTAGCAGTGGACAAGCCGGAAATAGCACTTGGCATATTAAAAGCTTGGGGAGAAGGTACGAAGCCGTTACGCGTGTTGTGGGCTGAAGTAAACGAAGCACTGGAAGTATTGAGCGCTTAGAAAGGAAGTGATTCTCAATGTCCATCAAGATAAAAGCTTGGAACAATCTATCACTGGAGCAGAAATTGGTACTACTGTACTTTGCTTCACGAAAGTAATCAAAGAAATGAGAGGTGGAAATGAAATGAATAACATTAAAGGATTGAGCGATAAGAAACGTGCTGAAATAGCAGCTATCACGGAAGGTGAAAGTAAATTGGTGAGTTTGAATGAAATAGCTTCATTAGTACAACGAATTAACTCACACATGGATGATGCGGATGGTGACGTACTTTCATTCTATAGTGGGCATAAGACTTCGATTATCCATATGAAACCCATCCCTTACCTTACTGAATTCATCGATTTTGGAATTAGAATTAGGGACTGTGATAAATTCCCATACGAATTTACAAGCTCTATCGGTGGGGTGACATTTCTAGCCATAATGTCGGTTTCAGAAGTTGTCGATTTAAAAACGACAATTCCTGAACAGTGGGAGTATATCCAGTCGAAAGTGCAGGTGGAGGCAGTATGACTCAAATCATGAAAGCTTCAGACACCAAAGAATTATCAAATTTAGGTCAAATGGAATTTGAAAAAAATGTACTTGAAGGACCGATGTTTAAAAACGTAGTTACTTCTATAGAAGAAGCCGCATTGAATGGTTACTCATCATGGAGTATTAACAACGTTCCTTTCGAAGATATTCGAGGACTGAAAATAATCCAAACTGCGTTACAAGCAGAAGGCTATGAGTGCGAAATTAATATGAATAATGAATTTAATTTTTTCGGAATGAAGCTTACAACTCGTCAATTCAAAGTCAGTTGGTGAAATGGAATCCTTGAAGGGAGGTGAGAGAAATGAAAAATACGCTTGGCGATTTAAACAACCATTTATTTGCGCAACTCGAACGGTTAGGCGACGAAGATTTGACCGGTGAGGAATTAGTTGAGGAAATGAATCGAGCTAAATCAATAACTGCGGTAGCATCACAAATCATTTCAAATGGGTCGTTGGTTTTACAGGCGCAAAAGATGGCTGGAGACTTTATCAACGCTGAAGCAAAAATACCTACAATGTTGGAGGGGTAGAGATGGTGCATCGCTGGACAGCTGAACAGCGCAAGTTCGTCAAAGATAACCTAACGGGCATGAAACAAAAAGATACGTTAGTAATGTTTAACGAACATTTCGGAACAGAAATTAAAATTAACCAGTTAAGGGCCTTTGTTAAAAATAACGGATTTACGAGTGGGCTGAATACACGATTTAAAAAAGGTCAAGTTCCCGTTAATAAAGGAACCCAGGGATTATACAACGTCGGTGGGAATAGTACATCTTTCAAACCAGGGGAAAGAGCTATTAATTACAAGCCTGTTGGATATGAGCGAATAGACCGTGACGGCTATGTGTTGGTTAAAGTTCAAGATGATGGACCTTGGCACAAGCGGTGGAGACATAAACATAAAGTGATGTGGGAAAAAGAATGCGGCCCAATACCTCCTGGACATGTCTTACTATTTGCAGATCAAAATAAACAAAATTTAGCATTAGATAATTTAATCCTGATAACTCGTAAGCAGTTGGTCACTTTAAACAAAAAGGACTTACTCGCAAATAATGCTGATTTAACTAGGACGGGGATTATCGTGGCAGATATTTATCAAAGAATTAGTGATCGAAAAAAAATAGGCCACTCTGCAAAGTGACCCTAAGTAAATCAATTTTCAGAAACAGTATAACACAAGTGGGTGATAATCATTAAATTATTTCCGCACCAAGATAGGGCTTTAAATGATACCTACGAACAAAATAAAGTCGCTTACTATTTGGACATGGGTTTAGGAAAAACTTTCGTTGGTAGTGAAAAGATGTGGGAACTTAACACACCTTTCAATCTAGTAATTTGTCAAAAGTCAAAAATAGAAGATTGGAAAGAGCATTTCGAAACCTTCTATAAAGACTATCAAGTAATCGTGTTCGATAAACAAAAGTTAGAATCCGTTCCAGCTGAATCGGTAATCATCATAAATTACGACAAGGTTTGGCGTAGGGATGAACTGATGGGATTAAAAAACTTCACCTTGATGTTGGATGAGTCATCGACCATTAAAAATGAAAAGTCCCATCGAAGTAAATTTATCCTGAAGCTTCGTGCTGTCAATGTCATTTTGTTATCCGGTACACCTACTGGTGGAAAGTATGAGGAACTTTGGAGCCAGCTGCATCTACTAGGTTGGACCATTACGAAAAAGCTTTTCTTGAAGCAATTCATGGTGATGGATTGGGACGAACTGAATCAACAAAATAAAATCATTGGTTATAAAAATGTGGACCGGCTCAAAGCAAAGTTACGGAAGCATGGCGCCATATTTATGAAGACTGAAGAAGTGTTTGACCTTCCCAAGATGAACGATGTCATTGTGAAAATCCAGGGCACCAAAGAATATCTGGAATTTGCTAGACATCACATTATTGAGATTGGTGAAGACCTACTTGTCGGTGATACGGCCACTGCTAAAAAGTTGTATTTGCGTCAATTGGCAAGTGCTTATAATCAAAATAAATTATCGTATGTCAAGGATTTAATCGACAGTACGAATGACCGTGTAATCATCTTTTACAACTTTAAGAAGGAATATGCGGCACTGGTAAGTCTCATTGATAAACCAATCAGTACCATCAACGGTGACCTTAAAGACTTGTCAGCATATAACGATCACGAAGACAGTATCACGCTTATTCAGTACCAGGCAGGGGCTATGGGACTTAATTTGCAAAAGGCCAATAAGATTATTTACTTCAGTCTAACTGACAAAAGTGAGCTGTTTGAACAGAGCAAGAAGCGGATACATCGGATTGGCCAAGATAGACCTTGCTTCTATTACTATCTCTTAGCAGCGGGATCAATTGAGTGGCGAATGTTGGATGTGCTGAAAGAGCGCAAGGATTACACGGATGCACTATTTGAGGAAGAGTTATGAATGAGCCTAAATTAGAAAAGTTATTCAAATACTTTGAGCTATTAACTGGGGCATATTTCACTGACGATCCTTTAAATGTTAAGCCAACTATTGAAAGAGTGACATTTTTGATTGAAATGGAATTTAATAAGAGTTTTGAAGAGGAGGATGGAACGAAGTGAATGTAAATTATAAGAGTTACAAGTGCAATGTTCATTTTGGTCACTACTATAACGGCAATGTTGCCATTCACCTTATAGGTAAAGAAGGTACCGAATATGAAGCTGAATTGATATCTGTAGCTTCTGTAAATGGTGAATTGGAATTAGTGGATGGTGTTGTGGGTATAAAAACATGGTCAGAAAATGAAGGCATGGCGCAAGCATTGATTGACGGTGGAGTTATTGAACATGAATTACTGGGTATCGAACCTACGGGTTTTGTTGCAATTGAGCATTACAAATTATCGAATGCTTCGATAAACATGATTAAGGAGGGTAAAACATGAATGAATTACAGGTAAAGACTATTAATTTAGTACCTGCAGTTGTCGAATTTAACTTTGACGAATTGGCTGCGGTATTGGATGAGAATCTAAAAAAGTATACCGGTCTCACATTTACAGATAAGGATGCAGCAGCGTGTAAAAAGGTTATCGCTGAACTCAACAAAGGTAAAAAGTTATTAAGTGCTTATCGTATCGAAACAAAAAAAGAACTTACGGTTTCCGTCACTGATTTTGAAAACCAATGTAAGGAACTCGACGCAAAATTTAATGCTGTCATTGGTCCATTAAAAGAACAGGCAGATGACTTTGAAGCGGATCGTATGGATGCGAAACGAAAGAAGGTCAATGACCTCATTAGTGCGTTAATTGTAAAAGAAGGTCTGAACGATAAATATATGGCCCAACTCATTATCAAAGATGAATATCTAACGAAAAGCAAAACGTTAAAAGCGATAGGTGAAGAACTGGCGACAACGGCTGAACATCTTGGAATTAAGCAGGACAAGGAAGAAGCTGATATTGAAATCATTAAAGGGTTTGTCGAACTGGCCAATACGAAGAGTGGTTTGAATTTAATCGAATCTACTTATATTAACTTGCTAGACTTCGAACCTGTTGATGAAATTAAAATGCGTATTAATTATGATGTTGAAGGTCAATTGAAAAAGGCTACTCCTGTACAAATAATCCCTATGCCTAAAGGTCATGACATTGTTATTCCAACACCTGTATCTAAAACAGATGACGAATCATTTGTTGAAAAGTACGAAGTGACAGGTACTGAATCCCAACTGGATGCACTGGAAGAATACATGAGTAACCACGGGCTGATATGGGTGGAGATTGTCGATGCGTGAGAATCAGTTCCAAGCAAAAGTAATTAAGTTCCTGAAAGAGAAAGAAGCCTGGCACATTAAATACTGGGCAGGAAGTCAATTCACTAAGGAAGGTATCCCCGACATACTCGCTTGCATCGATGGAACATTTCACGGTATCGAATTAAAAACGGATGTGGGTGTGGCAAGTAAGCTGCAGGTCTATAACATTCGAAAAATAAAAGACTCCGGAGGACAGGCCTATATTCTTAGACCGAAAGACTTCGAAGCCTGGAAAGAGAGGTGGTTTTGATGGAACGTTATAAAGAAATATCACTAGCTGAAATGCTCGATTTAATAAGTAAGGGTGAATTTAGCAGTATTTATGTTAAGTCTAACCGGGTCGGGATATGTCACATCGGTGATTCCACCTATAATCTGTCACTACTAAAAGATAAGCAGTGGTTCAAACGGGAGGTTATCGAATGACCCAATACAGTTACTCCCGTGTATCACTATTCGAAGATTGTCCGTACCACTTTAAATTAAAGTACATCGACAAGCTTACTGAGTTACCTAAACTGGAGGCAGACAACGCTTTAATCATTGGTAATGCAATGCACTTAGGTATTGAAACGGATGTGGAAACAGCGTTAGAACAATACTATAATGCGTTTCCAGTGATGACGGATGCAATCATTGAGGAAGCTATGAAAATGGAAATCTTAATTCCAAAAGTGAAAGAGTACCTGGAAACAAACTTCGAAGGTTTTAAGTTTATCCATGAATACAAAATCGACCATCCCAATTATGTTGGTTACGTAGATTTAATTCTAAAGGCACCGGATGGTACATGCATGGTGATGGATTTCAAGTATTCCAATCATATTAAAAACTACTTGGATTCCGGCCAGCTTCACATTTACAAAGACTACTTGGAGCAAGACGGTTTCAATATTAAAAAACTTGCATATCTATTCGTACCCAAAACAAGCATTAAGAAAAAGGATACTGAAGGGATATACGAATTTAGAAAACGGATTGTTGAAGAAGTAGCGAAATCAAATGTGACGTTTGTCCCAATTGAATTCGATGAAATGAAAACCGTTTTCTTTATCAACTCTATTAAGGAAATTGAAGATGCTAAGACATATCCAAAGAATGTGAGTGGTAAATGTTTCGCTTGCATACCAAGATTTAAACCGGATTACCTCGAAACTATTATGAATGAAAAGGGAGAGATAAAAATGGTATTACCTAAAAATGAACGACGTGAAAGAAAGATTGATACGAAGCCAGACTTGTGGATTTACGCAGATTCCTATGTTGGTAAATCAACATTTATAGATAATGTGGAGAATGTACTTTTCCTAAATACAGATGGAAATACAGACAATACGACTGCTCCAGTAATTCGGATTAAAGATGTAGTAACTAAATCAGGACGGGTTACTACTCGTAAATTTGCTTGGGACGTATTCCTGGATGCAGTAGGTGAATTAGAAACGGTTGAAAATGATTACGAAGCAGTCGCTCTCGATCTAGTTGAAGATTTATATGAACATTGCCGAGTTTACACGTTTGATAAAAATGGATGGGAACATGAATCCGATGGAACTTACGGTAAAGGTTGGTCAATGGTCACGACTGAATTTAACAATGTCATGAAACGACTGAAGGCCCTCGGATACCAGGTTATTTATATCAGTAAGGAAAAGGTTGATGAAATTACGCTTAAAGGTGGAGCCAAGCGTAGTACGTTCAAACCAAATATTAATGATAAAGTGGCCAACTTTTTATCCGGTACTGTCGATTTAACATTACGGGCTTATGTAGATTCCAACGATGAGCGTTTTCTACAACTGAAGAAACAGCAAAATGTATTTGGTGGAGGGAGATTTGATTTCCAAATTGATGTGATTCCACTAGAAATGGAAGTGTTTCTTGAAGAGTTAACTGCAGCACAAGATTTGAAATCAACTGGTAAGAAAGCGCCACGTAAGCCGAAAGATGAGCCGAGACAACGGACTCCGCGTACTAAACAGACTGAAGCGGTTGAAGAAAAGTCTACTGATGAAGTTGAAGAATATGTAGCTAAGAAACGTATGTACTTCGAACATGATGGTACGGGCGACATGATTATAGTGAAAAAAGGAGATTCACTTAATTTCTTAAATAACGATATTTTCGATGAGCGTACTAAAGCCGAATATGACGAGTGGTTGGAAGACCAAGATGAGTCTGAAGATGCGGAAGAGCAGGAAGAGAAAAAAGAAGAACCTCCAGCTCGTCAGCGTCGTTCCCGTACTAAGCCGGAAGAAACACCAGTTGAAGATGCTCCACCGAAACGTGAACGTCGTCAACGAACTCCGGTTGAAGATGGAACACCACCAGGTGAAGGTGATGATGAACCGGAAGAGAAGAAAGAAGCACCTGCACGTAGACAACGGAGGTCTCGGTAGAACGAGCAGTCGAATGACTGATGATCCATTTGCAAAAAATAATCCGCGTATTGAAATAAATGAAGACGATTTACCTTTCTGAAAAAATTAAAACATTGGAGGGGTTAATCATGAAAGTAACAGCGTGGTTAACTACAGATCAGTACACCACAACAATAGATTTAGATGTACCAGGGTTAAATATCAGTTCCATGGATTCCGAAATGTCTATTCCAACAATTCTGATTGAATTGTTTAATCACCCTAAGTACCCTGGTATGTTCGTTCAAGTAGAGACTATTGGAATTCGAGTTGGTAGTAGTTTCATTTGCGACATAACCCTAAAATTGGAGGAATAAATGATGACTAAAAAACAATTGAACGTGAAGGAACAACACTATGCGGGTTCTCGTGAGGAAGCTGAAGAGATTGTAACTGAAGCGAAAGATGATATTTATCTGACGATGCATAAAATTTCTGAGAAACACAATAAACTCGGTACGTACTTCTTGGTGGACCTTCAGTTTAACTACGACACTCCAAGAGAAATCATGGAGTCGGCACCTGACAAGGAATCGGACCATGAATCGGACCACGGACCGACTCATGAAGGTGTAAAAGTGGTTGTCGTTGACGGTGCAATTCAGGTAGACCCGAATCAAATGGAAATTGACGATATTGAAAACAAGAATGAGGGGGAAGCAGAATGACTAAATTTAATTGGGACAAGTTTGATAAGCAAGTAGATCTTGAAGCGTTACAAGGTGACGTTAAAGACGTTGAAGAAAACGGTGGGGGAGATTTCGAACCGCTTCCTGACGGTCAATATGAAGTTTCGGTTGAGAAATTGGAATTGACCGAATCCAAAAAAGGTGACCCGATGTTGACGATTTGGTTCATCATTCTGACTGGCGAATATGAAAAGCAACGTCTGTTTTACAACAAAGTAATGCAACCCCAAAATGATAAAGCTTTTGGGCTTCAGGTGCATCAAAATAACGAGATGCTACGCGGACTTTGGGACTGTGAAAAAGATGAAGTCCAGTTTACAAGTTTCAAAGACTACGCTGATCTTGTGCTAGATATCCATGAAGACATTGATGGCCAACTTGAATACTTGCTTGAAAAAGAAACTAACAAGGATGGATACGATAATTTTAAAATCGTAGAAGTATTTGAAGTTGAATAATTAAATAGAGGGGGCTTAGCGGCTCCCTTTTTATTTTAGGGGTGATTAGAATGATTAAACGTGCAACCGACTATCTGGTAGAACAATTTAAAGAACTGGGTTTTAAGGTGATGCGCTACGATTCGTACAGTTCTAAAAGTGTCTACTTAAAGCTGGATGACGGTGTAGTAGGTACCTTGCGTATCAGTGACCATAAAGGGAAAAAGCATTTGCGGTACAAATACAATTTAACAAAAGGTAGTTATCGTTACAAAAGAGATGATAAAGGTGTAGTTCGTTATTACTTTCCGATGCAAGACATTAATTTATTAGTTGAAAAAGTAGTGTATGACCGTAAGGTGCTTATTGATAAATACGGCCAAGATCAATATGCAAAATTCATGGTGAATAATCGGAATAAGGGTCGGGGCAGTAAAGGTTTTTGGACGCAAGCTAAGTATGTGTAAGGGAGTGAAAAAATAAATGGTAAATGATACAGAAAAACGCGTAGCTGCAATGGCCATTAAGCAGTATCGGGATAGACAAAATGAATATAGAGAAATTAGAGAATTATTATCAACGAAAAAGTTCAAGTATGGTGACTATGTTGTTAAAAAGGGAACTTCATATTTTGATGGAGTGTTTGGTACGGGTGAGGGTTCTATTGGGAAGATTGTATGGTTCGATGAAGAATGGAATTATTACCGTGTTCGATATGGTGAGGACAGTCCGTTTATTGGAGCCAGGGAAGATGATATCGAACTGTATGATGGAGAAATTCCACAACACCTAATTGATTACGATATTGAAGATTCAACTTACATTCGTTTCAAAATATAGATGAACCGTTCGAACCATTATATGAAGGAGTGAGAGGATGCTCTTTTATGACTTTGAAGTATTCGTTGAAGATTGGTTAGTGGTCATTACAGATTCAAATAATCAGTCTGAAACCATATTCCACAATGACGAGCAAGGGTTGATTAAATATTACAATGTCCATAAAAAAGACATTTGGATTGGTTACAACACCAGGCACTATGACCAATACATTTTGAAAGCAATCATCTGTGGATTTTCACCGCAGGAAATTAACCACTGGATTATCAACAAGCGTGAACCTGGTTGGAAATTCTTCAAGGACTTTTGGAAAATAACCCTTTTAAATTTCGACATCATGACTAATAAATTTAGGTCGTTGAAGCAGCTGGAAGGATTCATGGGGCATGACATCCGTGAATCAAGTGTGGACTTTACAATCGATCGTGTATTGACTCCTGATGAGATAGAAGATGTTATTAAGTATTGTCGGCATGATGTTCATGAAACCATGCACATCTTCAGTGTAAATATTGAGGAATTTCAGTCCCAGTTGGAACTTCTCAAAATGTTTAATTTACCCATACGTAATGTGTCCAAAACAAAGGCTCAATTGTCTGCAGTCATTTTGGAAGCAAAGCAACCGAAAGTGGAACGTACCGATGAGTTTGATTTCACGTTTCCCCCAACACTGCAGCTGAATAAATATGCCGAGGTCATTGACTTCTATAAAGAAAATAAAGACTACAAAAAGGTATTAGAACTAGAAGTTGCTGGGGTTCCCCATTTACTTGCTTGGGGTGGCCTACATGGCGCCAGGAACAATTACATTGGGACAGGTTACTTTTTAAATATCGACGTAGCATCCTATTATCCGGCACTGATGATTGAGTATGGATATCTGTCACGGAACGTCAAGAATCCCGACAAGTTTAGAGAGATTCGTGACACCAGGCTTAATTATAAAGCTGCTAAAGATAAACGCCAGGCACCGCTTAAAATAGTTATTAATGGAACGTACGGAGCATCCAAGGATAAATATAATGCGCTGTACGATCCGTTACAAGCTAATAATATATGTATTGCAGGCATGACATTGATGCTGGATTTAATCGAAAACCTAGAGCCGCATTGTGAGGTTATCCAATCTAATACTGACGGTGTCCTGGTTAAAATAAAACATCCCGATGACTATGGTTTAATCGATGACATTTGTTATGAGTGGGAGCAGCGGACACGGATGGAATTAGAGTTTGATGAATATGTAAAAGTGATTCAAAAGGATGTGAATAATTATATTGTCGTCGATGCGGAAGGTAATTATAAAGCTGCAGGTGGATGGGTTAAGAAGCTGAGCCCACTTGATAACGATCTACCCATTGTTAATGAAGCAGTTGTAAATTGGTTTGTCCACGGCATTGATCCTGAAGATACCATATTCGGTTGTAAGGAACTCATAAAGTTTCAAAAAATCGTGAAGGTCAGTAATAAATATGATTATGCTCGATACGGGACCAGGCGCATCGATGGGAAAGTATTTCGCTTGTTCGCCAGTGTGGATCCAAACGATAAGGAATTACGGAAAGTGAAAGACGGTGTTGCCAACAAAATAGCATATGCACCAGAGTTATCTTTCATTATCAACGATGACGTAAACGATATGGCCGTACCAACAAAGCTTGATTACTGGTGGTATTGGGACTTGGCGATTGAACGGATAAATGCATTCATAGGGGAGGAAAAATAGATGACCGAGCTGTTAAAGAAAATGATTACAGACTATAAGAATAATGGTGAGCGTGTCGATGAAGTACTTTACCAAGAAGTTATGAAAACAGTGACTCGGGCACTGGAATTGGAAAAAGCACATAAAGAAATTAAGGCGCTAGAAAATTCAGTTCAAAAAGCTGTTGAAATGCAAGAGTATTACTTGATTAATAACGACGCTGTGGAGCAAGAAATCAAGCGATTACGCGGAGCACTGAACACTATTGCGTGGAATTTTGAAGCTACCAATCCGCAAGCGATGATTATGAAAGATACGGCGCGACAAGCCCTAGAAGGTAAACGCGATGGCTAAACTCATCGACGGTGATTTGCACACAATCGAAACTATCATAACGAAATATGAAAGACTGGTTTATAAGTTGGCGGACAGATTTTGCGGCAACGATTATCACCACAAGTACGATCTAGCACAAGTCGGGTTTATTGGATTAATGGAATCGTTTAAAAGGTATGACGTCAAGTCTGATGTGAAATTCATCTCCTTCGCTTACAAATATATCCGTGGTTACATGCGGAATCTAAATCGTGAAAATGGAATTGTGCATGTACCAGCGGGAGTTAAATCGACAGCCTGGCAAATAGATAAACAAGATTTATGGGATTCCGAGGATTCCGTTATTGCGAAATTGCTAAATGTCGAACCTAGACATGTGGAAAGTTGCCGAATTTTTTTCAACATTAAATCCGTGCTGAGTACGGATGCGGATAACAGTGAAGAAGATAGCGAAAACGATTTATACAAAACAGTCGGTTACGAACAAGATTTATCAAACCCGAATGTTAGCTATTACATTGAAAAGTTGGATCCGCGCGAACTATTTATAGTAGATAGATTGATAAAGGAAGACAGTTATTCTGAAATCGGGTTAGAGATGGGGATCTCAAAAGCACGAGTGGGAGTACTTGTTAAACAAATACGCGTCAAAGTTGAAGCGCGTATTGCGAACGAAAACTTTTAAAGCAAGAGTGGGAACTATCAAATATAAAAAGGGGAGTGCAAAACAATGCAGGATTTAACGGATAAAATCAGAGTATGGGCAATCATGCGTAATTTAGATGAGGCAGAGCCGACTAAGCAAATGCTGAAACTTGTAGAAGAGGTCGGAGAAATAGCGAGAGGATTGGCAAGAGGGAATATGGATGAGATTAAAGATGGAATAGGCGATGTACAGGTGGTGATAACTATTCTAGCTATGCAGCTAGGTACGAGCATTGAAGAATGCACCCAATTAGCTTACAACGAAATCAAAGACCGTACAGGTGAAATGAAAAACGGTGTATTCGTTAAAGCTGAAGACCTGTCATAAATGTGGATAATAGCTTGTCCAATTACGTAGCCATATGCTAATCCCGAACGATGTTATGCGTTCCGGATCCAGATTGTTCGTGAATTGAAAGTAGGTGAATAAAATTTATAAGGGTTATCTGAGAGGTAACGGTAAGCATGCTGCTACTGAATTTAAAAGTGGTGGTAAGCTACTGTCCTACCATACAGCTAGAAAAGAAGATTCATTTGTCGGTATTTTGGATGATGACTATATCATGGTTGATGTCGATGATATGGATGAAGCCGAAATATTGTTTGAAATTGTCGAAGAAAACAACATTGGATGTTCAGTCCTAGAAACCGACAATGGTATGCACTTCTATTTCAAAGGATACGACATCACGGCCAATAAAATTAAGTGGTATTCCAATATCGGTATTCATTGCGATTACAAGCTAGGAATGAAAAATACAGCTGATCCATTAAAGATAGATGGCAAGGTGCGAAATTGGATACGTAAAGCAACTGAACATGTGCCATTGCCAGCGTGGTTGTATCCGTATCAAAAGAAAAACCCCAGCCTAAATAAATTGACTGAAGGTGATGGCCGGAACGATAAACTGTTCACCTACATCTTGAAAATGCAATCGCAGGGTATGGCCAAGAAAGATATTAAAGAAACGATTTCTATCATTAATAACTTCATCTTGGAAGAACCTGTAGATCAGTCAGAGTTAAATATAATACTCCGTGATGAATCGTTCATGAAAGAGTCTTTCTTCATTAAAGGTGTTTTCCACCACGATAAGTTTGGTGACTTCCTTATAAACGAACATCATATTTGTAAAATAGCTAACGTGCTGCACATTTACCAAGATGGTGTGTACTCGGATAAGGAAGAAAACATTGAGCGCGTCATGGTAAAACATATTTCATCCTTAACACGTGCCAGGCGTCAGGAAACACTATTCTACATTCAACTAAATGCGAAAGAAAAACAATTCGCGTCTACCCAATATGTCGTGGTTAAAAATGGCGTATTTAATTTAGATACGTGGCAGCTTGAAGATTTCAGTCCTGACATTATCACACGTAATAAAATCCCGATTGCTTATGTCCCGAATTCACATTACGAAGTAACCGACAATACATTTTCTAAGTTGGCCGCGAACGATAAAAAAATTCGCGCCATTTTAGAGGAAATTCTCGGTTACATATTGTTCAGAAGAAATGAGTTTGCTGCAACATTTATTTTGACTGGTGATGGATCTAATGGTAAATCATCTTACTTAAAAATCATTCGTAAGTTAGTAGGCTCTGAGAATACCGCGTCCCTGGATTTAAAGGAACTAGATCAACGATTTAAAACGGCCGAGCTGTTTGGGAAATTGGTTAACATCGGAGATGACATTTCAAAAGGCTACATTAAAGAAACGTCCGTCTTCAAAAAGCTTTCAACGGGTGAAACGATAAACGTGGAGCGAAAAGGTAAAGATCCCTTTGATTTCACTAGTTATGCAAAAATGATTTTCAGTGCAAATGAAATGCCGCGTATTAATGATTTTTCAGATGGGTTAGGCAGACGTTTGCAAATCGTTCCGTTCAAAGCGAAATTCAGCATTAATGATGTGGACTATGATCCGTTCATTACCGACAAATTACTATCAGATGAGTCGATGCACTACGTGTTGAATCTTGCATTGAACAGTTTGAAACGATTACTCAAAAATCAACAATTCACGAAATCGAAATCTGTCGAAGATGAAATGATTAAGTACCAGGAAGAAAATAATCCGATTATATCATTTGTTAATACTGAAGAAGTCGAATTGGAACGTGCAGTAATCGGTGACGTATACATTCAATACAAAGCGTACTGTTCGATTAACGGATATCAAGCCATTAGTAATATCAGTTTTAGTAAATCGATTAAGCAATTATTTGGATACACATCGGTTCAACAAAAAATCGATGGTAAAAATAAACGGTTGTTTATAAGAGAGGATTAACGTTCTTGGTCAAAAGTACGTGACCGTTTTCGGTCACACGCCTTTTTCAAACCCTTGGTACGACTGGGTTTGTAAAATGACCTTGACCGTTTTCGGTCACGAAAAAGCGTTATTTCCGCTTAAAATCGGTGATAATCGGCTAAAAATGAGGTAAATGCGTTACCTGTTACCGAATGCGTTACCTCTATAAACCTTGATACGACGGGCTTTAATGGGTGTCGGTAACAGGTAACAGATGAAACCACTTTCTTATTATTTTTAAGTTAAAAAAACAAAAAGTCTAATGTCTATAAGAAATATAGGGTAAATGCGTTACCTTTTTACTTTTGATACGCTATAAAGTCAGTAACACCAAGGGCTCACAGCGGTAACAGAAGGTAGCAGAAGGTAACGCATTTTGCTCAAAAAGGCAGGTGTACACGTCAAATGTATGAGTGGCTACGTGATTATCGGAAATTAGAAGATGAAATTGCTTATATTGAATATAATCTCGATCGTTCAATACGTGAGTTAAGGCGATGGGTTGAAGGTGATTTGTCAAATGTTAAATTGACGGCCGAGTCTAATGGTGCCAAGTTAGAAGAATCTATTGAACGCATTAGAAATGAATTACAATGCAAGCGGGATGATTTATTTACACTTGTCGAATTGATAGGTACATTCCGCGGACTCGAACATAAAATCCTTAAAATGAAATATATAAACGGAATGACATTAGAAACCGTGGCCGCTGAATTGAATTACAGTCCTAACTATATTTATAGTAAGCATGCGCAGATCATGAGGATGATGAAATACGCAAATGAAGTTTCGACTTAACATTTACTTATGCAGAGTTTGAGCGATAGAAACCATTGAAAAAAGGGATTATAGTAAGAACATAAAGAACCGACGAAAGGGCAGCTCATTGTAGTTGCTCTTTTTCTATTATAAAAAAGGAGAGGATATCGAATGATTGTAGAAACCCGAAAGACAGCTAACGGTACGGAGTACTGGGACACTGAATTAAAGAAATCGGTATTTGTACCTGCAGGTAAAAAACCTGACTTTGAAATTACAGTAGATCCACCATCTATGTTGTCTGAACCAGATGGATTGAATCCAGGTATTGGCATTGTTGATGAGAGTGAAATCTATTTGGAAGATATGACACCAAAACAATTACGGGCTTATGCTGCTGAACTAAAAATAGAGATTCCATCCCATGTGAAGAAGAAGGATGACATTATTAATTTGCTGTCTGAACCAGATGAAGTACTGTGATTTCAACGGTTGTGATTCAAAAATAGAACGTGGTCGATATTGTCCAGATCATAAGCGTGTTAAACCGAAAAAGAAAAGTAAGAAAAATATTTACCATCATGAAAACAAATCCTTCTATAACTCAGCGGTGTGGAAGTCTACAAGGTCCTACGTGTACGACAGAGAGCGAGGATGCTGTCAACGGTGCAAGTCATTTGTATTCGGACGCAACGCACATGTACATCACGTAGTACCTGTTAAAAAGAATCCGCTGATGAAATTAGATGAGAACAATCTTAGATTACTTTGCAGCGTGTGCCACACGATCGAAGAAAATAATATTGGAAACCAAAAAGTTTTCCCGAGTTACTTTAATTAAAAAAGTTTTTCGGAAAATAATTTATAAAAAATAAAATAAAATTTAAAAAAGTTTTCTGAAATAAAAAGTTGAAGCCCCCCTACCCAAAAATAAAAAAGTCGGTTAGGAAAAGATAGGTTACAATTGGGGCTTCTTTCGCGCTAGACAAGATTTTTAAAAAACAAAGGGGGGTGTGTAAATTGTCCACGAAAAAGCAGCGGCGTGAAATCGTAGTCCAAAAAACAGATGCCGAAAAAGGGCGTATATTGAAGATCATGCGCGATGCTGAAATTTACACACTTACCCTTGATCCGCTGATTGAGTCCTATTTGGACATTTTCGAAATCTATCAAACAATGTTTGTCGAATGGAAAGATAAAGGTTTCCCGTCCACACAGCGACATACGAACAAGGCTGGCGCGACAAATAATTCAAAACATCCTTTGGCCCAACAGGTTGAAACGTGGTCCGATAAAAAAACAAAAGCCCTGGATTTATTAGGATTAACAAATAAATCTAAAGCTGGCCGGATTGTCACTGGCGGTTCGTCCGTCGGAAAAAATGAACAAGTTGAAAAGCCGAAAGCGGTTGTAACCGAATTGGACGATCACCGTAACAAGTGGCGTAAAACTTAGGAGGTGGCGATCATGTGACTAGTATCGAGCAAGGCGTAAATTACGCAGATTTATTCGCAAAGAAAGTTCGAAAGAATCCAAAGAAATATCCCGATACTATTAAATTAATGGTGGACAGATATTACAAATGGAAAAAACGAAAAGATATTTGGTTCGATGTTGATCGTGCAAATGAAATGTTGGATTGGGTTCAGACTTTCGTTCGACACGTCAAAGGGAATCTTGCGGGTAAACCGCTTGTCCTGGAAGATTGGCAGCGGTTCGCATTTTCAAATATTTACGGCTGGGTTCATAAAAATGAAAACGGAAATATTGTCCGTGTTATTCGTGAATCTTATATCCAGGTGCCGAAAAAGAATGGGAAAACATTAATTGCGGTAGGCGCATTAGGCTATGCGATGTACGGTGAGGGTGCGCTTGGTGCGGATTGCTATTGTTGTGCGTCCGACTTTAACCAGGCTCAATATGCAGCCAAACCGTTTGCAGCAACAATCATGAATCACGATGCTTTATTAGAAGTTAGTCGTATTTACGCGGGCGCAAAAGGCAATATAGCATCTATCACATATAGCTACATTCATGATGATTTAGCGTTTAAAAATGAGTTCATTGTTATGTCGAAAAACATCCTATCAATTGAGGGTTCGAATCCGCACTTTGTATTAAACGACGAACTCCATGCACAAGAAAATATGGACCAATACGACAACTTTAAGTCGGCTCAAATCAGCCGCGATGAACCTATCATGTTTAGTATATCTACTGCAGGAAAAGGCTCCTCGTCTGTTGGAATGCGCGTATATCGCGAAGCAAAAGACACGCTAAAAGCCGATGATAACGATTCGATTTTTGTCATGATTTACGAGCCGAACAAAAAGTACGATTGGACAGACCGTAAAGTATGGGCGATGGTCAATCCGAATATTGGTATATCAGTAACCATGAGTGCGCTTGAAACAGAATTTATTTCAGCAATGAAATCAGCTCATAAAAAAGCTGAATTTTTATCGAAGCACTTGGACGTGTTCGTCAACGGTGCGGAAAACTACTTTGAGCAGGAACAAGTCGAACACGTATTGGTATCGACTGAAGAACTCGGGGACCTTTCCGGTGAAACCTGTTACCTCGGATTGGACCTATCGAAAACCACCGATTTAACTTGTGTCAATTTGAATTTCCCATCCTTTAATGATGAAGGAAAAGCGATTCTGAAAGTTAAACAAATGTACTTCATCCCGAATGCCGACATTGAATTTAGGGAAAAAGAGGATAACGTGCCTTACACCGATTTAGTTGCGCAGGGATTTGTTACGTTTTGCGATGGGAAGATGATTGACCAGGATCAAGTCTTGGACTATATCAAAGAATGCATGGAACTTTATGATGTGCAGCAGCTTAATTATGACCCTGCAATGTCGCAAAAACTCATTGAGAAATGTGAGAATCTTGGACTGGAATGTTTAGTAGTCAATCAATATCCAAACGTCATGAATGCCATGATTGATGATACAGAGCGATTACTTTATGAAAGAAAAATAATTACGGATAATCCTTTGTTTGTCTATTGCGCATTGAATCTAGTTGTCATCACAAATATCAACGGCATGAAAGGACCTTCCAAGCGAATGTCTAAAAAGAAAATCGATGGATTAGTTGCCTTTTTAGTTGCCCATAAAGAAACGATGATGCTCATGGATGATGTGGATGAAGACGGCATGGATGAGTTATTAGCTGATATTTATCGATGAGGTGGTTGTTGTGAAAGATATTCGAATCAAAATCCAATATTGTTTTATAACCAATACAACCGTTGCTATTTTCGTGGATGATAAATTGTCTAGCATTATCGCAATATGCGGAGAAAGGAGTTGATCCAAATCTCGGTTTCGCTACACCGTTATGTAGCAGTAGTTGTAAATGAAAGTAGGTGAGAAATTGGGATTAAGAGATAGTTTTTCTAACTATTTATATACTCAGGCCGAAAAGCGCGGATGGTTTGAAAAGGCTATGAGCGGTTCAATTCGATACGGTGGGCGATATGTAAATGATGACAACATTTTGGAGTCATCGGATGTGTACGAATTGATGCAGGATATTTCGAATCAGCTAATGTTGGCCAACTGGATTGTGGAAGATGGCGACGGGAACGAAGTCAAGAATCATTCAGCATTGCGAACGTTGCGGAATCCAAATAATTATTTGACGGGTTCAGAATTTATGAAGCTGATGACGAATACTTATTTATTGCAAGGTGAAGTGTTCCCCGTTTTGGATATGGATGAACTCCATTTGGCAACTAACGTATACACGGAATTGGATGACCGATTGATTGAGCATTTTAAAATTGGCGGCGAGTCGATACCGGGTTCGATGATTCGACATATAAAAAATATGGGAATCAATCACCTCAATGGTGTCGGATTAATGCAACTTGGCAAGAGCACGTTAGAAGGTGTTATGAGCGCTGAAAAAGTATTGACTGACAAGTATTCCAAAGGTGGGTTAATGGCGTTCCTGCTCAAACTGGATGCTCATATTAACCCGGCTAATGGTGCGCAATCCAAGCTTATTAAAGCGGTACTCGATCAGTTAGAACAGATTGATGAATCACGTTCAGTAAAAATGATTCCTCTCGGAAAAGGTTATGTAATCGAAGCGATGGAGTCACCAATCGACGATGATAAGACACTTGCCTATCTCAATGTTTATAAAAAAGATTTAGGGAAATTCCTCGGCATGAATGTGGATACCTATACCGCGTTAATTAAAGCGGACTTGGAAAAAGCCATGATGTACATGCATAACAAAGCAGTTAAACCAATAATGAAAAACTTCGAAGACCATTTGAGTCTTCTTTTTTTCGGTCCGAATTCGGATTTGCGTATTAAAGCTGTGATTAATATTCTGGATTTCGTCACGTATTCCACGAAAACGAACATCGCGTTTAACTTGGTCCGCACTATGATCACGACACCGGATGACTCGAGAGGAATGCTTGGATTCCAAAAGTTGAACTCCCCTGAAGCTACTAAACTTTATATTTCTAAAGATTTAGTTGCTGGTGAGGATTTAGGAAAAGTGACTGACGATTCCTTGAAGGGAGGTGAAGATGAAAATGCCGAAAAAGATGGAGACACGGGTAGTTGAAATTAAAAATCTGACTACACGAAACGGCTTGGAAAATGAACCTGTAACGGTGAGTGGTTACGCTGCTGTATTTAATTCGCGGGCTGAAATTTGCGATTGGTTTACGGAAGAAATTGAACCAGGCGCATTCGCGAAAGCTATTTCAGAAAGTGACGTTCGCGCCTTATTCAATCACAGTTGGGACAATGTGCTAGGAAGAATGAAAAGCGGCACTTTGAAACTCTCAGAAGATGAAAGAGGGCTGCAATTTGAAATCGAATTACCTGATACTTCCGTAGCGCGCGACTTAGTGGTGAGCATGGAGCGTGGTGATATCAATCAATGTTCATTCGGTTTCTATCCCACGATTGAAGAATGGGATTATTCAGTTGAACCCGCTCACAGAAAAATTAACGAAGTGGAGCTTTATGAAATCTCGATAGTGTCACTTCCCGCATATGACGACACAGAAGCATCTGTTGTCCGCAGCAAAGAAATTTCTGCAAATGTTGAAAAACGCATGAAAATTATTAACCAAATAAAAAAAATAAATCAAACCTTGGAGGGTATCGGATTATGAATAAAAAACAAATGTTGGCTATGCTTAAAAGAAAACAGGCTAAATTGAACAAGCTGGACACACGCATGAAAAAAGGCGAAGTCCGTGAAGAAGATGTAACGGCGGTCCAAGAGGAAGTGGATGATCTTCAAACTGAAATCACGGAACTGACTGATGCAGTCGCAGCGCTTGAAGAAGAAGTAGTAGTCATCGACGATGAACTTGAAACAATCGACGAAGAAATTGTTGCGATTGAAGAAGAATTGGAAGATGAAACCGTTGCCGATGAAGAACGTTTGAAATTGAAAAAGCAATTATTGCGCGCTAAACGAAAAAAACGCTCAAACTATAAAAAGCGTAGCAGCGTTGACGAAGAAGTAGTGACAGATTTGCAAGAGGAAATCACTGACTTGGTAGATGAAGTACAAGACTTGTTAGATGCCGTAGAAGAAATCGACGACAGCCTCGACGTCGTAGATAACCTAGCGAGCGACGTTGAAGATGAAATTGTTGATGATGAAGCACGCGGAAAAGGTCGAAAAAAATCTACGCGCAACAAAAAGAATCCTGCTGCATCTGCCGCAATTCGGAATGCACTATCTACCAAAAATGCGAAATCAACGAAAAAACGTAGCGCTGAAATTCGTTCGGCATTCGCTAAATTTGTTGTCGGTCAAATTTCCGAACAGGAAGCTCGCTCTCTAGGAATCGAAGTCGGCGGTGGTTCGGTAACGATTCCGGATGAAATCGCAAGCGAAGTAATCACATATGCGCAAGAAGAAAACTTGTTACGTAAATATGGTTCTACCCACAAAACGACTGGAAACATTAAATACCCAGTACTTGTTAAAAAGGCAGAAGCAAATGTTAGTAAGAAAGAACGTTCCACGGATATGCCCGAAACCGATATCGAATTTGACGAGATTCTACTCGATCCAGCTGAGTTCGATGCGCTTGCAACTGTCACTAAAAAGTTAATCAAAATGTCAGGCGTAGATATCGAAGAAATCGTTTTGGAAGAATTGAAAAAAGCATATGTACGTAAAGAAATTAGCTACATGTTTAATGGTAATGATGCAGGAAACGAGAACCCTGGAGCGCTTGCTAAAAAAGCAGTACCATATATCGAATCAACGCCAATCGTTTTATACGAAGATGAATATTCTCAAAAACTTTATTCCGAACTTGTAAGATTTAAAGGGCAGCCGGTTACGGAAGTCTTGAAGAAATCAATGTGGATTATCAACCGCGCGGCACTAACTATTTTGGAAGATATGACGGACAGAAACGGCAATCCGTTACTACACGAACCTGCTGATGGTGTAGGTTATCGTCTTCTTGGTCACAATGTCGACTTCACGGATGCGGCAGATGGTCCAGACCGGACTAAAGCTGTATTCTACTTCGGCGATTTCTCTGCCTTCCACATTCAGGATGTTGTTGGTCAATTGGAAATTCAGCGTCTTGTTGAGCAATACGCAAGACAGAATAAAATCGGTTTCCAGATTTACAACTTGCTTGATGGTCAGTTAATTTACTCACCGATCGAACCGGCTGTTTACCGTTACGAAGTTGGAACAACTGCATAAGAGGAGTGATAAGGTGGATACTTTAACCGAAAAATTAAAGTCTCACATTCACTGGGAGGAGGGCATGGATGATTCTATGCTCTCTTTTTATTTGTCACAAGCTAAAAGATATGTGAAAACGGCAACTGGCAAACAAACGGAATATCTTATCATCATGACTGCAGGTATTTTTTATGAATATCGAGTCGCTGAAAAAGAACTCGGTGAAGCACTAGATGCGATGACTCCATTTTTTGTACAGGAGGCGTTTGCTGATGGCGACGAGACAGACTAATAATCTTAAATGGATTGCCGACTTGTTGAAACTTGGCGAATATATAGATCCCGAAACTGATCGTGTAGTCATGGGATATCCATTCGAACGCAAAATGAACTACAACAATATCGGCGTTACTTCCACGGATAAGATATTTGCAGAACGTCCTACCAATGAAGTTGTAAAGAAAATCGAAGTGCGCATTGATCGTGAAATCGAAAATAACCAAAAAGAATATCGCGTTGAAATAAATGAGCGTATCTACAATATCGAACGTATTTACGTAAAAGAACACGAGCGCATTATGGAGGTGTCACTCTCTTATGCAGATTAATCTACAGCAATTACGAAGCATCATGAAAGAGTCTGGCATCCCCGTCTATCGCGATAATGCACCGACGACTGCCAAGTATCCGTACATTGTTTACGAGTTTGTAAACGAACAGCACAGGCGTGTATCCAACAAGGTGATTAAGTCGTTGCCTTTATACCAAATCGCCGTTATTACCAATGGTACCGAGTCAGATTATGAACCATTGAAAACCGTTTTTAATACTCACGAAGTTGAATACGGCATGTTCAGCGGTGGACCATACGATGAGAACGACAGCACTGTCACACAATACATCACGAACGTGAGGTGCGTACAGTGACAAATAATAATGGCTTTGCGGATGGACTCAATCGCATAAATACACTGTTAAATGTAAATCAACAAGTCCAAATGGATGTGTTGAAAGATGCTGCTGAATACTTCGCCGAAAAACTGAAACCGCGAATCAATATAACGGACAGAAATAGGCAAACTCATTTACACAACAGCCTAAAAGTAGTTATTGAAGGCGACAAAGTAGTCGTGTCATTTGAGGATGAAGCATGGTATTGGTTCCTGGCCGAACATGGTCATAAAAAAGCAGGCGGGAAAGGTAGAGTTGCAGGATTGCATTTTGTCCGTAACACAATCGATTCCGAAATGGGCAATATTAAAGAAATAATGATCAGTGAAATAATTAACCATATGGAAGGATGATAGAAGATGAAAGCAAAAGAAATGTTATATCCGGTTGGGGTAGAGGATTTATATATTGCTATTATGACAGGCGGGAAAGATACAGATTCAGCTTACCCGACTTACGATGAAGAAATTTACAGAATCCCGACAATTGAAACAATCGGCATCCAAGGGAATCAGACAAACGCGGTGAAATGGGCTTCAAATAAAATGTTCGTAAACGTTACTAAAAATAGTACGTTCACATTAACACTTGATCATACTTCAATCCCTGTGGAAGTTATGGATTTAGTCTTGGGCTATCTTGCAACAAAAGGTATCGTTTTTGACACCGCGAAACCTAAAGAATATCCGTACTTTGCACTAGGATTTATTGCACCACTAAATGATGATTCGAAAGTGGCGCGTTGGTATCCACGTGTACAGGTTACTCCTCCACAAGAAAGCTACACGACGAATACAGAAGAAACTACTATCCCGACACAACAGTTAGTTATGACTGCCTCACCACTTTTATTCAACGACGTAACGAAAGCGGATTTCAATTCGGCACGTGACGGTGCAACAGGTATCACAGCTGAGAAATTCATGGAACAAGTTGTTTGCGACGAATCTCAATTAGTAACATTGTTTCCCGGTTGACCCTATTGTCGTGAAAACTAGTCCTACAAACGTGACTAGTGCGTCAGGGGGAACTAAACAGTTCATTGCAACGGTAACGGGTACAAGCAATACAGCGGTCACGTGGACATCGAGTGACTTAGCTATCGCAACTATTAATTCATCTGGTCTAGCAACTGTCCTAGCAGATGTAATTGCTGGTGAGGTAACAACCATCACCGCGTCGTCTGTGGAAGATCCCGCGAAAAAAGGCACATCGACATTAACAATAGTCTGAGGAGGAAATACAATTGACGAAACTTAGCGACTTAATCGATATAAAAATTAACCAAGACACTATTAAAATTCAAGGTGTCAAAATTCCTGTACTCTTCACATTTACAGCATTTCCTCTCGTAGAAGAAGCTTACGGAAAAGAATATGGCATATTTGAAAAAGAATTGAACAATATGTTGAAAGACGGAAAGGTCGTACTTGGTAAAAAAGAAGTGAAATTGATGAACGCCTTGATTTACGCAATGGTGAAAAGCGCAGGTACAGATTGTACGCCATATGAAATCGAGACGTCGATTCCACCATCTGATTTGCCCGCTATTTTCCAGACGGTACTTGGTATTTTTAACAATCAAAACTTCCAATTTACCGACATGGAGAAATTAAAAACTGAAAAAAAGTAAAGAACGTATTTACTGACAGGCTAAAATCCCAATCCGAAACATTAGATTGGGATTTTTATTTTTATGTAGGAAATACGTTACTCAATTGGAGTAGGGTAGATTTTTTCGAAAGTACACCAAACCATCTAATGAAACAGTACATTATGCATTTGAAATATAACCATCCGGAGGCGCTCAACGAAGAAGAAAACAAACAAATTTATACGCTTGATCAGACTCCACATTTATAGAAAGAGATGAGGTGAAAATAAATGGCCGAACAACCTAGTAACGTAGTATTAAATTTTCAGATGAATGGACAGGTCCAGTACGCTCAGACGCTCACTCAAATTAATATGGTCATGCAGACTGCTGCTAAAGAGTACGCTAACCACGTCGCTGCAATGGGGCGTGACGCTACAATGACTGAAAAATTAATTGCTGAAAAACAGAAACTTGAAACGCAAATGAACGCATCTACTGAAAAAGTCCGAATGCTACGTGCTGAATACGATGCAATGTCTGCAGATACGAATACAACTGCTGCTGAATTACAGAAACTATATAATCAATTGCTATCCGCTGAAACCGCTCATTCACGACTTGAACAATCTATGCAACGAGTCAACGAGGGGCTGACAGATGAAGCTATAGCGGCACGTGAGGCGCAGGGTGCATTAAGAGAATTACAAGCAAGTGGACGATCACTGGAAGCAGAACAACGTAACGTGATCAGTGCATTTGAATTAGAAGCCGCACAATTGGGCGCCAATGCCACCGAAGCGCAAAAACTGGAATTGGCTCAACGTCGATTAGCCGCACAAACTAGTTTGGCCGGACGCGCGGTATCAATTTTAGAGGATCAGTTGGACCAGGCACGTACTGCATATGGTGACAATTCAGATGAAGTCGTGCGGTTGGAAACTCAACTTAATAATGCCCGAACTACTTTACATCAATTTGGGGATGACTTATCCGATATTCCTGATGATGCCGAAGCTGCAGAAGATTCGGTTGGTGATCTAGGTGGTGCATTCCAAGCGTTAGGCGGAATAGTCGCAGGACTCGGATTAGGTGCAATCATAGCTGCAGCACTTGCGGAAGCCGATATTGCATCAACAATCGACATTACTTTTAATGTTCCCGAAGAATCAAAAGAAGCTGTACGGTCTTCACTATCCGACATTAAAAAGTACGGTGTCGATGGAGAAGCGGCGTTAGAAGGTATGCGGCGTCAATGGGCACTGAATAAAGATGCCACTGATGACATGAATAGTAGTGTTGTGGAAGGATCAGCGGCACTGACGAGAATGTATACTAGTCTTGATTTCGTAGATGTCATCCAAGAAGTTAACAATATTTCGAAGGTGTTAGGTAGCACCAATGAAGAAGCGCTGGACTTGATTTACAACTTAATTAATGTCGGTTTACCACCGGAGCAAATTAGTGTTATTGCTGAATTCGGGAATCAATTTCAGCGAATGGGCTACACAGTAAAAGAAGTTCAAGGGTTAATTGCGTCCGCAGTTTCTACAGGTTCTAGTGATGTAACTGGATTGCTAGACGGATTAAAAGAAGGAATTGTTAAGGCAAGGGAATTCAGTTTAGGCATTTCTGATGCTATGAAGGATTCCATTCGTGCGATAAAAGGCGGTGTCGAAAAAGCGTCTGAGGGACAACTTGCCGCAATGCAAGAAGGATTTGCTAAACAAGAAACTGCATTGTCTAAGTCGATTGCATCCAGATCTAAAGCGGTATCAAAAGGTCACGACCAACAAAAAAATGCATTATCCAAGTCGCTAGATGCTCAATATAAAGCCGTGTCAAAAGGCTATGATAATCAAGCGAAAGCGTTAGAAAAGTCACTATCTGCTAGTTATGATAAATCGGTTAAGAAATATGATAACCAACAGAAAGCATTGGATAAATCATTGGAAACTGAGTATAAGGCGGTTTCCAAAAGTCATGACGACCAACACAAGGTATTAGAAAAATCACTGTCCACAAATTACGACAAGGTAACTAAAAATTACGAAGCACAACAAAAGGCGCTCGAAAAGAATTTAGAACTTGAAGTCGAAGCGTTTGAAAAAGCGTCTGAACAAAAAATGAAATTGATTGATGCTGAATATTATGCCCGTCTAAAACTTGTGGATGAAGAGCGTTATAATCAGCTCAAATCACTAGATAGTCAGATTGACGCATTAGATGCTAGAACGACGGCGGAAGATCGCGCAATCAAACAACGTGAAGATGCTGAAAAACGTGTCGAATTACAGAAACGAATTGCCATTGCTGCAACTAGCGAAGAACGCGCGGAGGCTTTAAAAGCATTACGCGATTTTGAAGAAAAGTTAAGACTGGATGTTATTCGTGAAGAAAGAAAAGTTCAGACTGATGCACTAAAACAGCAAAAAGAAACAGTAAAAGAAATATCGGATACTCGAAAAGAAGCTCTTAAAGAAGAAATTGATGGAAAAAAAGAAGCGACAAAAGAGCAATCTGACATCGAGAAAAAGGCATTAAAAGAACGTCAAGATGATAAAAAAGAAATATCCAAGCAGGAAATTAAAGATGCGCTGGATGCATTAAGCGAAGAAAACAAGGCTGAATTAGAATCCCTTAAAGTTATGCTTGCCGCTAAAAGAGAAGTCTTAAAAGAAGAGCAGGACGCTCAGAAAGAAGCATTAAAAGAGCAGAATACATTAAGTTTAGCAGCTATTAGTGAAGCGAATAAAGCGCGAATGGAAGCCGCTAAAGAATCCTCTTCTGCTAATTTAGAAGCGCTAAAAGAAGAGCAGGATCAACGTAAATCAGCATTGAGTGAGCGGCTAAGTAATGAAGCCGATGCGGTACGAGAATCACACGCTGCTGAAATGGAATCATTTAAAAAAATGAATGCCGAAAAGTTGGAATTAGCGAAGAATCCACCCGATACAGCGGAAATACAAGCGGTATTCGACGAACTGGAAGGTTGGGGCGCAGCGGTTGCCAAAGGTGGACCAGAGGGTACCCAAGCATTCGAGGATATGGTCAGATGGTTGGACAGCATTGAAGATGCAACGTTGCGGAATGCGCTAGGAGTTGAGGTTTTTGGCTCAAAATGGGAGGACGAAGGCGACAAACTTATTGACACACTCTTGAACGGTGAAAATGCTCTGGCTGAAATGGAAAAAGCGCAAAAAGATTTCAATAAAACGATGGGTGAACTTGATAATACGCCGACCGTTAAAATCAAAGAAGCGTTTGAGGAATTAATGGAAGCACTCTCACCGCTGTTGCTTAAAGTTGCAGAAGTAGTAGGTGTGTTCGCTAATTTTGCGGCAGAGAATTCCGGGCTAACCTCCATAATTGTTGGTTTAGCCGCAGTTATCACAATTGCAGCTGGAGCGTTCGCGTTTTTCGCCCCTTTAGTCGCAGCCATACCCGCATTGTTACCTGCCATAACCGGAGCACTCGTCCCATTAACCAAGGCATTCGGATTCCTAGTCGGACTTATACCTAAACTCGGGTTAGTATTTACCGCTTTAACAGGTCCAATTGGTATAGCTGTAGCAGCCATTGCCGCAATAGCCGCGATAGCGTTTGTCGTCATTAAAAATTGGGAGCCGATTAGCAACTTTTTCAAAAAATTATGGGACGGAATTTGGGGCACCATTAAATCAGTTGGTACGTCAATCCTTAATTTCTTACGTGAAAATTGGAAAACAATACTAGCGGTAATTACTGGCCCGCTTGGCTTAGCTGTTAAATTCGTCCTTGAAAATTTCGGGAAAATTAAAGATACGACATTGAATATTTTAGGATTACTGGCAAAAAAAATAACCGAAATTTGGTTAGGAATTGAGAAATCTATATCCAAACCGATTACTCTTGCAAAGAATACTGTGGATGGCGCAATTAAAGCCATTAAAGGATTCTTCTCTAGCTTGACGCTGAAATTCCCGAAATTGAATACCGATATGTTTGAAAATGCCAGGAAAGCTGTGAAAAAAGCAATCGATGCAATTAAAGGTTTCTTCAATTTCGAATTCAAATGGCCCAAGTTAAAAATGCCCGAATTCAAAGTTGAGGGCACAATGAACCCACTGAAATGGATTGACGAAGGTGTTCCGAAATTCGATATTAAGTGGAATGCAAAAGGCGCCATTTTCCAGCAGCCTACTATATTCGGGGCATCGAATGGACAGTTACAAGGCGCAGGAGAAGCTGGACCTGAAGCTGTTCTACCTCTTAATGCTAAGACATTAGGCGACATCGGAAAAGGCATTGTGGATGCTATGGGCGGCAATTTCGGCGGTGGAGATACTAATTTAACTGTCGAATTAGACGGTGAAGTAATCGCGAGAAAAACGATTAAATATACAGCACGTGAATTATTAGCTAAACAGGACCAAAAGAGAAAGGGGCGTGGAAAAGGATGATTGTCGGGTTGACCTTTAACGGTATACACTGCCGTACATTAGGACTCACTATGACTGCATCACGGCGTCCCATTTTGCCCGAATCAAAAGATACTTACATTGATATCCCCCATCGTAATGGCAGCATATTAATTGCTGACAAATCGGTCGGGGATATTATTGTGGAGGCAGATTTTACAATTGTGAAGGATACAACACAAAATTTATATTCTACTGCTAGATTAGTCGGTGCCTGGCTGTCCACAATTGCGAGGAAACCGTTAGTTTTTGATGATGATCCTACTTATATTTACAGCGCAAAAGTAATCAGTTCTTTGACTATTGAACAGGTTGCAGATTTTGAAAGTATCGGAGATTTCACTGTGAGTTTCAGATGTAGTCTTCCACAAGGTGAGGAGTGATTTTATGACAAATATGAGCACATATTTAGAGAAAAAATTATTAGCTGAAAGTCTCAATGGGGCATTTATCGCGTTATATACTTCTGACCCAACCGATGGGGATACAGGGGCAGAAGTTACCGATACAAGCTACGCGCGTCAACCTGTGACGTTCTCTCCACCTGTTTCGGCAATGGGAGAAACGTCTGTGACTAATACCAATCGGATTGTATTCCCTGTCGTGCAACGCAATATCGGTTTCGTGACACACCTCGGTATCCGTGATGCATTGAGCGGTGGGAATTTACTATTTCACGGCATGCTGTATGACTTGATTGACTTGAAATTAGGGATGGCCGTCGAGGTGAAATTCGGACAAATAAAAGTTACGTTGGGGTGAGTTAATTGGATGGAAATAAACTCATAATTCATAACGCAACGGGCATAATTGGTGAAATCGTCAATGTGATCAATCCCGAAATTAACGAAGAATTAAATGCGAGTTACACCTTTTCTTTTGAAACGGTAATGGATGAAAAAACAGTATTATTAAACTATCCAAATCTAATAGAGGTGGACGGCGATTACTTTCAACATTCCCGCATAATAAAAAATAGGAATTCGACTGTATCAGTACGTATTGCATGTGATCACGTATCCTATCAATTAAGTCGCTATCCCATTCAAGAAGATGAAGAATTCGATTCATCACCCGACATCATTATGAATCAATTACTGGGTGGGACAGGATTTGAAGTGGGGACGGTAGAATGGTTAGGGAATGTTGAATTTAAACCGTCCTCCAAAAACGTGAGGGAAGCGCTGATTGAGTTAGCTAACTACCTCGACTTTGAACTATTGTGGCATAAATACACCGTCAGCCTTGTGCAACGTCGTGGTACGGATAATAATCTCGAATTTGTACTCGGTGAAAACTTAATCGGAGTTACAGAAGAAATAAGTATTATTGACGGTTACCCAAGCTATGCATATGAGGTTGACGTGCTAGATTTAAAGCACTTAGCCGAGTATGCATTTTTAGCGACTGTAAATCTTGGTGATGTGGTCCGTGTACTAGATCCTCCACTTGATATTGATACACGTCTACGCGTTATTACGTATAGTCGAAATCCGTTTCAAAAGATTAATCCCCAAGTGAGTATCGGTAATCGTATTCGCGATTTCACGGATTATGTCGATGAATTGGAAGAAAATATTATTAATGACATTCCCATTCCTATAGATGACACAATTTACATCCGTGGTTCTTCGCGGCTGGATGCGACCGTTAATATCATTGATAATACCGAGAATGATACTTGGCTAGAATCATATGACGTTGGTGGAATAAGTGTTTTAAGTTTGCCGGGTCTGGATGAAACAGACGGCGGTAGCGGAGGTATCTTGGAAATTGAGGAACCTTTAGATGGAATTTTTATCAGACTGAAAGATGAATATCTTTTGTACTATGTAAATATTTCAGTTGATTTTGGTGACGGATGGGTCGGCTATAACGAAGGGATATTGGTAGGTGGAGAAATATTCATTCCAGGTGTGTTTCCGGAGAACGGGAGGGGACGCATAGAAATTATCATAAGTGATAATCTAGAAAGTTGGTGGGATGGGGAGTATAAGATATACGGGTTAAAGACTGAAGTTACTGAAAAACCTATAGATATACCGGGTCTGATAGCGTTTGGTGAGGTGAGTAAAATAAGGTTGAAACGCCGTTCTCAAGACCATGGTCGAATGATGTCACTGTTCGCCAATTCAAACGACCTACTTTCTTCCGAACCACCCGAGGGAGTGGTTCCAATTCCTGATTTGACGGGTTACGACCGCCGAGCAGAAGCATTTATCACTTTTACGGGAGATAGTAACAATAGTGGATGGTTACCGGTCGGGTTAGATGTGATGGAGTTCTTTGATAGAAAATACTGGGAGAATGACGAAACAGCCATCGGTTGGCATGAGATATATGCCGTTTATTCGGCTATTGTGATGGTGGTAAACGGAATTGTTACTACTATTTTGTCTGCAAATAGTGGGGATTCACCACCTGAATAATATACATTGGGCGCCTTAATCGGCGTTCTTTTTAATCACAAAAAAGGAGATGAAACAATTTGGAATCTGTCCATATTACCTTGGATACTCAAAAAGTCATTAAATCACAAAATATCAAAGTGACAAAAGGTGACAGTGCAATACAGTTTGTCGTTAAAATCCAGCGCAATGGACAAGATGACGCTTTGCTGGACGGTACTATATATACGTTATCCAATTTGCGGTTAGACGGCGTAGCAGTGCTGTCGCCAACGGGAATCGTTACTGGTGAGAATGAAGTTACATTTTTACTGGGCACGACAGAGACAGAGGTAGTAGGTACTGTACGTGCATCTGTACAGATGTATCACGCGGATGGTCGTGTATCTACTATTTCTTTCACCTACAACGTCATGCGTGATTTATCGTCAGATTATGTTCCGTCAGAGTCGGAAAAAACACTGATTGAATCGGTACTTGTAGATGGTCCGGTTGTTATCGGTCAAGCAAAAGATTTAGTAGTACAAATGGAAGAATTAATAGGTGAAGGGGTTAAGGGTGACAAAGGGGACCAAGGAGAGCAAGGTATCCAGGGTGAACGCGGCGCCGATGGTGAACCTGGTCCAAGAGGAGAATCGGGGGAGCAAGGAGATACCGGTCCTAAAGGTAATAACGGTGAGCAGGGTATTGTTGGTCCTCGGGGTGAAAATGGCACTGACGGTAAAGACGGCTTACCTGGTCTGCAAGGTGAAAAAGGTGATCCGGGCGAACGGGGTTTACCAGGGGAAAACGGTAGTGATGGAAAAGATGGACTACCCGGTCCTGCAGGTGAAGATGGAGAACGGGGCATTGACGGTTTACAGGGGCCTGTTGGCGCTGATGGTGAAACAGGTCCCAAAGGTGCTGACGGCCTCGAAGGTCAACAAGGTATTCAAGGTGAAAAGGGCGCCGATGGAACTCCCGGGGAACAGGGTTTGCAAGGATTACAAGGCGACACGGGACCAAAAGGAACTGACGGTTTACGAGGTGAACGCGGACTGAAAGGTGAACCTGGTCCTGCACCCGACGTTTCCCTATTCGCTACTAAACCCGAAGTGAAGTCCGCTATGGATAGAGCAGAAGAAGCTTTTACGCAAGCCAATGACGGAAAAACGCTAGTTGCTGTTGCGGTAACTGCGAAAGGTGTGTCAGCAAGTCCGGCTGACTCATTTAGTCAATTGGCGGTTAAGATTGGACGTATTGAAAGTGGTGGTGCAGGGGGGAATGAAGGTGTGCCGATTGGTCCTGCCACTGTCGTCGAAAACATTGCCATGAATACCATGAACGTGTCTGCGTTGCATAAAATCGTATTGGAGGAAGTCACATGATTGAAAATATCGTAATGCCAAAATTCGAGCCTAAAGGTTTAATAAAAATAGAGCTGTTTGATGAATTGACAGGGAAGAAAAGTGATGAAGTTAATACCCATAATTTTATTGCAAAAAGTGTATACGATGTTTTATTTAAAGCAAAGATGCGAGATGTTTTTTTAGAGATGAAACCTGCTGGAGGGTTTTCATTGTACAGCCGGTACTCGGATCCATTTGCGCAGATGTCGTTGACTTCTGCAGAGCATGACGAATCGCCAGAAAAAGAATGGCTTCGTGAGGGCGAGTTAATTGGGTTCGCTTATTCAGATGTGACATACACCGGACCTGACTTGCTGCGCGGTGGGTATAATGTGGCTGAGAGTTCTACAAAGGCTGAACGTGTCCGTATGGTATTTGATTTTCCCACAAATGCTGGAAACGGCACATTCAAGAGTATTTACTTTCATCCCAAAACAAGTGCCCTTAGGGCAACACCTGCGACTGTGCCAAGACTAACAGGATTGCTAAGCCTCCAAAAATATAAGGGGAAATATTACTTGTTGAAAACACAATTAGAAGTGTATGGGGAAGATTGGGAATTAATTAACACATATACAGTCCCTGGTGGAAACGGTGTAAAAGATTTTTGTATTACGAACGATACAATATATTACGTTAGGGACAACGGCGCAAACACAATAACTAAAGCCGCTCTTAGTGACCCTACTGCCGTAACAAATGTTAAAGATTTTGGGACGGGTTATACTGGAGGTATTTGTTTCAATGAAGTAACACAAGAATTTATTGTTGGTGATTATACCTCTAGCTCGGCCGTACTAATTTTCTACGATGTTAATTTCGTTGAACTGAAAAGGGTTCTGTTAGGTAACCTTGCGCAAAGTGGTGGCTCGTACGGCGAAGGGAAATTGCTTATCGACGAAGAGAATAAATTGTTTTTGGGGAGAAACAGTGTTTCCGACTTTAAGTATGTGACACTTATGACAGATCACAACATACGGGGGGTTGCGGACGGTATCTTATTCGCAGCATCTTATGAACTGCCGAAGTTCTTCATCGGTTCCCGTTCATTGCTAGACGTTCCAATTACAAAAACCAATAAACAAACCATGAAAATAACATATGATTTCGTGTTACCACCGATGTAACAACCGAGAATGTTCCGTAATGGGAGCGTTCTTTTTATTTACTCAAAAAATAAGGAGTGAAAATAATGGGAGGTTTTAATTTGGGTCAATTAGAAATAGTTCACATGTATTTATTCGGGGGAGTTAAGTTTCTACATTTTTTATTAATCTTAATGGCGCTTGATATCATCACAGGCATTTTTAAAGCTTATAAGAATGAGAATTTGTGGAGTCGAAAGAGCCTGTTTGGATATGCAAGAAAAATGCTAGTCCTTGTCATGATAATTATGGCTAATATTATCGACCAAATACTTGGTATGAGCGGAGCGGTAACATATGCGACCGTTCTTTTTTATATCGTAAATGAAGCACTCAGCATCATGGAAAATATGGCTGAACTCGGCGTTCTAGTTCCGGCAGGATTAGCATCCAAATTGAAAGTCATCGAATCAAGCAATCAGTCATTCTCAGAGGAGATTCGTGAGGAATTGATTGGTTCGAAAGTAGACCACCAATTAAACACCGCTAAGATCGATAATGCAATTAGTGCAAAAGTGGAAGAGTTAATAAATGATAAAAATGAAGGTGATAAATAATGGTTATCATCGATATTCGAAACGTAACACCTCGGACTAACGGCACCAGAAAAGAATCGGCCATTAAGAAGATTGCCCGTCATCACTCTGCTACTCCAACAGGAAGCTGGGAAGCATTCTGGCCATACTGGAATAAAACAAAAGGTTGGGGAACAGGTGGTTATCACGAAATCATTTTGCGTAATGGTGACGTACAGCTTTGTTATGATCCTGTTGAAATCACTAACGGAATTGGTAACCATAATACGAATACTTACCATATCTGTGTTGTTGGTGACGGATCTTTCACGGATGCGCAAGAAAAAACGTTTGATGAACGGTGTAAACTTGCCATGAAACGTTTTGGATTACTTGCTACAGACGTACTAGGTCATAACGAGTTTAGTGGCACGTCCACTTCATGCCCTGGCATTAATATGACATTGGTTCGTGCTAGGTTAGGTAATGGGAATAACGTAGCTGCAGACGTGCCGGCATCCGTTAAAAAGGAGGCTGTCGAATTGAAGTTTTCAAGTCCAACTTTAAGAACCGAAACAGAAACTTCTTTATTGAGCAAAGCACATCGTCAAATCATCGTAACTGCAGCTGTGAAGGCAGGAGCTAATTCGTCATGGACTGATAAGCTAGGGAACAATACGATCACAGACGCGGATGTATTGGGGTTAGCGGTTAAATATACGGTTGCGGTAAATAAATAAGACCTAAGTAAAAGGTGGCCGTTCCACAAAAAAACTATTGATCGGTCGCATTTATTATTAGGCCGCTATTTTAAATCGTTGTATTTTTCGTTTTTTGTAACTATAATGGATATACATGCATACCATATAATAAGTGATTAAATAAAGGGGGGGATCAAATGGACCTAGAGATGAATCCGCGTACACGTAAAATATTGCATTTAGTCTCAGTATCAGGTGTGTTTTTAGCTCTATTTGGTGTGTTATCCCTCTTGCAAATGTTCACTGTAGGTATCATCCTAAATATTAATAATGTGAATTATAATGGATTTTACCCTTTACCTATTTTATATTCATTATGTTCGATTTTTATTATAATGAGGTTTTTTCATATTTCATCCCCCTATAAATAAAAATGCTACCTCTTTAATAAATGAGGTAGCATTTTTAAATTAATCCACTATATCTGATTCCTCTACAACTGATTCTTCGACCACCACGATTTCTGTAGTACCAATGTCAGTTTCGTTTTCAAGATTGGTTAATTCTATTGGTAACTCCATTTTTAAAGTCTCGGTTGCGCGGTTAAGTTGAGATTGAATGGCCATCATTCTACTAAAAGTTGCGTCGTCGACTTCTAACATTTTTTTATCCATATCAATTTTATGGGATTGGTGTCTCCATTTTAATAACTTCTCGTATAAGCCTTCTGTTTGAAGTGCTCCTTCCGTTTGGTCTCCGTTTTGTTTAGTCTTTTTAAAACTGAGATTACCACCAACTATGGCAACAATAACCATTCCTAAAATTGCGACTAACGCAAATGCTGGTCCGGCAGAAGCTAACTCAATCATTCCAGGAGATTGAACCCTTAGTTTTGCATCTAAATCACGTTTGTTAAAGTTGGATGAACCTGGATCCAATTCATTTATTACATCTACCAGTGCTAAGGGAGCCTGTAATGCATCAAGTAAATCCAACAAAGGAATATCGTTCTCCTGCTCAACTTTCAAAATTAAATGCGCTTGATCACCTTTGTAATAAAAAGAATGCAGGGTTCTATCAATTGCATCGGCGTATTCGCTAGCATTACTTATCGAAAAATGACTCTGCATCATTCTATATAGGTACGGGTCTAATGATTTCCTTTTTACGCTTTTAATCCATTTAACTTTACGTCTCTTTTCATAAGGACATGTTTCCTCTTCTATTGTCTCTTCGGTGATTTCTTCAAAATAGACATCAGACATGACTTCACCAAAAATAATATGTGTAGAATTGACACTGGGGATCATGACTATATCCCCAACCTTTATTTCGTGAAAGAACCTTTTAAGTTGAGTGAATACCCTCCACGCTTGAACGTCTTCAAGAGTGTCTTTAATCGTTTCCATAGTGCGTTCCTTATTACTCTCTTTGAAATGTCCAGGTTCATTAAACTCGTTCCATCCGACTCCAATGAATTGATCCAAATGAAATTCGTCAAAATATAGACCGGCTTGGGTTCTAATTAACCAGTAGCCCCTTTTAGGATCTATTTTTACAATAGGTATTTGAAATTCTTCAATCATTTTCAACGCATTTTCCATTATAAAGTCCCCCTTTTTCTAATACTTTCCTATTATACCTAGGTACTACCAATATACCTATTTTTTATTTGTTTGCAATACGAACATTCATTCTCTATACTAATGAAAAGGGGGAACGAGTGTGCGTAATCAATTAGTTAAGTCTGCAGAGTATAACGAGTTCTTAGATATGATGTATATCGCAAAGGATGGTTCAATCAGCAAACGGAGAATCAACGTACTACAGGTCGGTGAGGTCTCGTTCCGTGCCTATTGTCATCTAAGGAAGTCAAAGCGGACTTTCACTATCGACAACATACTCGCACTCGTTCCCATCGTACATAAAGAAAGCATGGTGATCTGAGTCGTGCCGTTAATCCCAGGAGATGCATTGCCGTATTTCGAGAATATGATTTACCTACCGATTATTATAAGTATCTTGGAGAGAGACCGAGAAGTAATTGAAACAAGTACGTTCAAATTAAAAGGGCCTTATATTAATATCGTTGAAAATACTTTAAAGACCGTACGAGCTGAATTGAAAGATACAAATACTTATGCAAGAAACAGAAATTTGAAGTTGGTTAAAAAGGGGAAAGACGGATCGTTCATCGAGTATGCATTTATCCATAATGGCTACGAAGACATAAGGCGCTACATGAACATACGGCTACGCAACAGGACGGAAGAGTTGATGAACGATTACTTTGAAAAGGGGATGAAGTCTAATGAATAATCGACAACAAATGATTTTTGAGTTTATTAAAAGTTATATCGCAGAGAATCGTTATTCACCTACGACACGGGAAATAACAAGTGGTATAGGTCTCAATTCTTCTTCCACAGTTCATGGCCACTTGGTCAAAATGAGGAAGAATGGTTATATAAATTATATCGATTCATTCCCGCGTACTATCAGCATTGTGGAGGGGCAATGATGTTAGAAAATATTCACGACAGAGGGACCAAAAAGTGGTCAATGGCGATGATGTTACCTGAACATGTTATAGAGCTTAGAAAGTGGATGGATAAAGATCATTACACGGAACGACCACAGCTGGATGATTTTGATTTACAGTCAATTCAAGAAAGTATTGAAATCGCATATATGCGTAAATGTTCAACGCATGTGGCAATGTGGAGTAATGGAAAAGTTAAACACTTTGGCGGAAAGATAGAGGATATCAATGAACAGACGAGGGTCATGATATTAGATACTCCATTCGGGGTAGAACGGTTATTATTTTCAGATATAGTTGGGGTTCATTGTGAAGAATAGTGAACAGGGAAAGGCGCCCACTCAATTAAGAATGGACGCCTTTTAATCCGATATTTTGCGGATACCGGATTGCATTTAATTGGTTCGGTTAGGAAACCAATCTTCAATATATCTCTCTTATCAAAAATTGTCAATATGTAAATTTGAATTGTTTGTTTATTGACTTGTGAAGTATGAAGCAACAAAACAACGACCAATCCGATTAGGGAAAGGTCGTTGTTTTCATTCGGCTACAAGTAAGCCCAGATTACTTTCTAGTCTAGTGAGAGCTAGCAGCGCTGTGATTAAATGGTCATCCGCATCACTCGTAGCATCTTTGATGTCATCCGCTTCCTTTTGGGAGAGTGTTGACCTTTCAATCATCTTCACGGCCATCTTACCAGCTATAACGCGTCCCTCTGCGAACTTTTCGTACTCCTCCTGAAATTCAATAAAAAGCTTCTTATTTTCTCTCTTCAAGTCCCCGTGATCGAATCCCTTTGCAACTTTACGAATTTGTTCATATTTGGGCTCTAGCTGTTTCAAACTTCCAAGTGAAATATTTTTATTGACCTCTGATTTAAAAACAGTTTCAAATGCAGCCTCCCAATGAACATCCCAAATATCATCCGACGACCCTATCATCTTTTCGATATCGGGTTTTAATTTATTTATATAGTAGTCTTTTTCGTCGGAGCTAGAATTATTTTTAATCGGTGTTTGGTTATCCGCGGGTGTGACCGCTTGAACGGTGTCTTCACTCTCATAAGTGGATGCGAATACAGTGACGGATGCAATCGTGATTATTGATGCAATGATGACACTTTTGAGTTGCTTTGTACTTTTCTCTTTATCTTTTTTGATGAAAAATATGAAGAATCTTACAACGAAAAATACGACAGCGGGTAGCGAAAACATGAAGATGATAAAAAATAGCATAGTCAATTTAATTCCCCCTAAACTTTCTGATAGTTCAATAGTACGTCATTTAGGAATAAATGGGTAAAAGAAAAAACAGACAACTAGTAATTAGTCATCTGTTTTAAAACTTACGGCCATCCTCTAATACAAAGTGCGCTTCGTATTTAGCATCCAATATCTCCGCGATTACCTCCAATTCATTCTCGCTGAAATTATCCCGTTTCAACTTGTTAGAAATATTTGATTGCGAAGTTCCCATCATATCAGCGAGTTTTGAAGCAGTCACATCACGTTCTACCATTAATAGCTTTATCTTCTTCGCCATTCCCACGTGTATTACACCACCTTAAATTTTCTTGTTGTCACTATTATACATCATAAGTTCACTGAAACAAAATTATATTTCACTAATTAGTGTATTCTTATTTACAACTACACTTTTAAGGTGTATATTGTTATTAACAAGTGAATTATTTTCACTAATAAGTGAAGTGGAGGTGCGTGTAACGTGTGTAAGCCAAGTCGATACATCAACAGCATTTGTATGGAGTGTCATCCACAGTCTTACGATAAGACGCTTGCTAAATTCACTGGTGAATCCGGAACGTATGAGGATTGTGGTGAAATAGTGAATGAGCATCTATATGAGTGCAGTGAATGTGGATTGGAGCCATGGGTGGATGATCAATGGGTTAGAAGTAATGCGGTAGAGGAAGTTGATGTGAAGGTTAATTGGACTTTCGAAAAACTAGATTTAACTGGTGCTTTAAAAGATATACAAACAGATTGCGACATTTGTAAAATCGCCATTAACAACGGTAATAAAAACGCAAAGTCTCTTGTCTATTGGAAGAATCGTTATAACAGAATGGTTTCAGTTGCTAATGCTTTAAGAGTTATTATTTCCTTTGATGATTCTAGATTTTCAGAACCTTACTCAACTAAACGCTTCAAAGTATAATATCGTAGTTTGACTAAAATAAGAAAGCGAGGTGAAAACGATGGCATTTGAATATTTAGCAGTATACGCAACATTCAAATCAGTAGCAGATATGGATTCAAACGTAAAACAACATATTGATAAATACAGATTAGATTTAACGGCTAATGAACGTGCTATCGTTTTCGCCATTGCTGGTCGTTCGTTGATGTACCCTGGAGCTTCACACCTTAAAGCTGAAACGGTTTGTAAAGCTGTTGGGATCTCGCGAAGTACTTTTATGCGAGCGATTAAAAAGTTAGCTGCAGTCGGCATTATCGAAAAAGTAAACCAAACAAAATTAAATGGCATCATGGGAGCTAACGTTTATAAAATATTGCCCTTTGCTGACACAGCGACTATGAAACAGCGAGAGGTAGTCCAAGAGACTAGTTATGACGAGGTTTCAGAGCCGATTGAAAATGACCCAAGCATTAAATCTTTTAATCTTTTAAAATCTATACAAGCAAATAATATTATAAGCGTCGGGGACGAATTAGCTTTGCAAGCTGAGGAGAAAAAAGAGTATATGAACGAATGGCAAGTGACGTTGTTTGATTTCATGCACAGCTTACCAATGAAAGATGAATTGAAGGACGAATTGCATAAAGTTGTATTGTCATCTGAAATAAATGATGCGCGTGATTTTGTTCGCGCTAAAGATGTGCTGCTAAATATTATTCGTGATGTTAATGAAGGTGTACTAACAATATCTACTACATTACGAGCAGTGTATAAAGGGGCACACAGCGAGGCTGTAGAGCGTAGGAGTAATATGAAGGTTAGTACATCATCTGTGGAGGGCAAGGCTTCAAATGTACGTCCAGTACCTTTCTATAACTGGTTAGAGCAACGCGATGGTCCTCCGAAATATAAGAGTAGCAAACCTACTATTGAGAACTGGCTTTTATGGTAAATAAAACAGCCACCTTCTATATAGAGAGTGACTGTTTTATTTATTGGTAAATCAACGTCATTAACATGTTTTCATACCACGCCTTACTGTCAATCATCTAGAACGGCATGTAATCACATTGGAAGATCCTGTTGAAAATAATCATTCACATCTGCTTCAAATTCAAGTAAACGAACGGTCCGGTATGACGTACTCGGCAGGTCTAAAGGCGATATTACGTCATTCACCGGATGTCATCATGATTGGAGAAATACGTGATAGTGAAACGGCAAAAATTGCAATTCAAGCCGCCTTGACTGGACATTTAGTACTGACATCCGTGCACTCTAAAGATCCAGCAGGCTGTTTTTATAGGATGATGGATTTTGGTATTTCTGCCGAAGAATTAAGACAAACCATTGTCTGTATTTCAGCGCAACGTCTCATTCGCAGTGCTTCCGGAAAAAGGGGAGCGGTATTTGAAATTATTCAAGGAGACACGCTTAATCGAATGACGGACACCATCATGAAAGGTGAAAGAGTAATTGTTCCTGAGGAACATAAAGTGGAGTCGCTTTTTCAGAAATATAACAGGCCAAGTGTGGTGCAAGATGGATAAATCAAAAAAAAGATTGTTATTTCACAAAAAAGAAAAATTCCAAAATCGACCGGTATTTCTAGAAAGACTTTCTGTGTTATTAACTGAGGGATACACATTTCATGATTCAGTTACTTTGTTAGTACCACATCATTTGAAAGATTATAATCCTGTGCTGGAAGCAATGAATAAAGATTTTAAGGAAGGGTTCGGTGTCACTCATATCCTTGCTAGTTTTGGGTTCTCATCCGGAACGCTTCTTCCTATCGCGATTGCTGAAGTGGATGGGCGAGTAGCGCAGGCTTTGAGGGGCATGGCTGTTCGTATGAGAAAAGCAGAAGAAAAAAGGAAGAAGTTAAAAAATCTACTTATTTATCCTGTGGTTCTTTTTATTCTGATTGCCGCATTGCTTATGGCCTTCCGAAGGTACTTTTTACCTAACATGGAAGCGTTAGCGATATCTAGAAAAGGTCAAGGGGATGGATTTGTTTCGTCATTACCCTCGCTTGTGACGAGAATCCCCGATTTCATCATAAGTATGGTGTTAGTCTCTGCATTACTAACGGTATTATGCACCATTATCTACAAAAAGTTTGCGCCTGCAACAAAAATTCGCGTATTAATGTCCATCCCTGTCGCTAGTACATTCTTTTCGATAGTAAAGACTCGCGACTTTTCTAGTGAAATTGGGGGATTGCTTCAGTCGGGCCTATCCTTGCAAAATGCTTTGGATGTATTAATTGATCAAAATTTGGATCTAGTGTTAAGTGAAATTACGAAAAATGTCAAAGAGCAGGTAGTTTTTGGAGATTCACTCCACACCGCGATAAGTAGGACAGAAGGATTGATGGACCAACTGGCTGCATTCGCCAAGCATGGTGAAGACAGCGGTTATCTACCGAAAGAACTTCAGATTTACAGCGAACATCTAAGTGAAGCGATTGATGAGAAGCTAGCGAAGGCATTGGCGCTACTTCAGCCAGTTTTATTTAGTATCATTGCAATCTGTATTTTGGCAGCATATCTCGCTTTACTTTTACCGGTTTACGGAATGATGGATAAATTATGAGGGGGAGAATTTGATGAAATTTATTCATAATGAAAAAGCGTTCACGCTAATTGAAATGATGATCGTTCTCTTGATTATTTCGGTTCTCATTCTCATTGCAATCCCGAATGTCACAAAGCATTCTAAGTCAATTGATGAAAAGGGGTGTGATGCTTATATGCAAATGGTTCAAGGACAAATTGAGGCGTTTAAAATGAATGAAAAACATCTGCCGACCTCCCTTGCAGAAATGACTGAAAAGGAATATCTGCCCGAAAATGCCCAGTGCCCTGATGGAACGCAATTGTCAATTGATGGAGATGGGAAAGTGGATAAGGTGGGGGGAACCGCCAGTTTTGGAGCAGACTAAGGAAAGTGGATTCACGTTCCTTGAAATGGTTCTAGTATTAGCTGTTTTGTCAATTATAACAGCAATCATTTTGCCTATAGGTGACAAATGGATACAAGCTGAATCTGAGGATGACGCGCTTCAAGCATTTATAGCTACTGTCTATAATTTACAAGCTTATTCGATGGCAAACTATGTAACAACAGGATTGCAATTCAAGGATTCGGGAACTGAATATATCACATCTTATTTGGTGGACGGGGAAGTGAAAGTTGAAGTTGCACGAAACGTTTTTCCTAATGGGATGCGTTTGGCAGGCACGAGCCAATTGAAGGCGATTGAATTTCGTGGAAATGGAGATATCCTGAAGTCTGGTACAATGGCATTCTTAACGAGTTCCGGAATTATCGAAATACGATTTCAATTTCAGCGTGGAAGGATGATTATCTATGAATGAAGGGGGATACTCATGGCCGGAAGCGGTACTTACATTGACGATTGTGATTGTAATATTTGGGACACTACTTCCATTTGCTTCAATAGTGACCTCAAAGTTACAAATAAAGAAGGCGCATATGTATGCGGCGGAAACTACTCATCAAGGGGCTATTTATTTTAGAGCGTATGGTTTGATGGAGGGTGTCCGTCGAGTTGATGGAGTGGATTATAATTGGACTATTGACGGACAATCCGTTTGTGTGTCTTATGAGATAGTCGAGAAGGTGTTCAATAAATGCGTTCATTCGTGAAGAAACCAAATGAACAGGGCTATACATTTTTAGAAAGTATCTTTCAACTAATCATCATGACCATTTTCATTCATCTATTCCTGTTATTTTTCTTCTGGAAAGGCTCGATAGAACAACACTATACAGATTACTCATCAACTGAATGGGAATTATTCTCGGCCGATTTACAATACCTTCTATCTGACGTCAACGAAATCCGATTGGTTAACGGTGGAAGTGCAATCCGGCTTAAGAACAATCGGGGGCTGATTGATATTGAACAAAGCGGAACAGTTATCCGGAAGCGAGTAGACACAACTGGGCATATTCCTTTAGTTACAGGAGTAAAGGCAGTCACGTTTACATTTGATGGAATAACTATAACTGCTAATGTGACAATGTTGAATGATTCCATTAAAGTAAGGGGTTTTGCGGTTGGATTTTATCCGAAATGAACATGGATCCATGCTTGCTGCCGCAATTATTTTATTATTTTTCGTTAGTCTCTTTCTTTTCTCCCTCGTTTCATGGCATGATAGTATTCAAAGAAGTTATGATTCGCTTGAAACGTATTATGAAAACGAAACGGTGAGAACAATGAAACGGAACGGATAAAACTATTCGTTCTGCCAAGTGGGTGATGACATGAAAAAAGTGTATTTAATTGGCTATATGGGATGTGGGAAGAGTGCGATCGGTAAACGACTCAGCTTTGCGACGAAAATGCCATATTATGATATGGATACTGAAATCGTGAGGATGACTGGTTTGACGATCCCCCAAATATTTGAAATGTATGGTGAAGAACGTTTTCGTGAAATGGAAACGGAGTTCCTTCGCACGTTCCGTGATGAATTTTGTATCATTGCGACAGGTGGTGGTGTGGCGATGCGTAAAGAAAATAGGGAGATTATGCGGGAAACAGGTCTTGTCTTTTTTCTGAATGCTCCGTTTCGTGACATATGGCGACGGATTTCCACGGACCGAAACCGACCGATTGTACAAAGATCGACACGCTCCGACCTTGAACAGTTGTTTAATAATCGAAAACCTCAATATCTACATGGTGCACATTTTAAAGTCGAAACGGAAAATCGATCTTTGCGTGACATTGTGGATTATATCGCATTCCAAATAGGAAGACTTAAAGGGGAAATATAAATGAAAACGAAAATAAACCACCGATTATCGTTTTCTTATTCCTTTAATTGGACGAAAATTTAATTAATGACCAAAAAGACGAACGATTTATAGTTAATATCTATTTTAGTTCGTTAAAACGACTGTCAATTAAAAAGTATTGCGCTTTTAAAAATGAAATGTTAAGATATAAGGCGAAAGGGCATTAGTTGTCCGAATCTTAGTTATCTTTATTTCAATTGAATAACGCGAATGATTGTATGGGGAGAGCACGCAATGGCGTCGCCGAAGGAGCAAGTAACTTATTGTTATGAATCTCTCAGGTAACAAGACTCATACATGACGCATCTCTGGAGAGCGCCGGTTAAGCTGGTCACCAACGAGGAAAGCCGCAAGGTCAAACTTTCAGGTACAAGGACAGAGGTTTCCTAATTAGGGGACCTCTGTCTTTTTTTATCAAATTTTTAAGGGGGAATAGAACTTGTCAGAGTCATTGAAACGCACGGTTCTTTTTGACAGTTACGCTGAATACGGCGGTAAAACGATTGATTTTGGTGGTTGGGAATTACCTGTTCAGTTTTCAAGCATTAAAGCTGAACACGAAGCTGTACGGACAAAAGCAGGTCTTTTTGATGTTTCGCACATGGGCGAAGTGCTTGTCACAGGAGAAGGCGCATTATCATATTTGCAAAAGATGGTTACGAACGATGTATCGAAACTTAAAGACGGACAAGCTCAATACACGGCTATGTGTTATGAAAGTGGCGGGACTGTGGATGATCTTTTAATCTACAAACGTGGGGATAATAATTACCTTTTGGTAGTCAATGCTTCAAATATCGACAAAGATCTTGAGTGGATGAATAGCCATACTACGGACGATGTCAAAATTGAGGACGCATCATCTTCTTACGCACTGCTTGCATTGCAAGGACCTATTGCGCAAGAAGTACTTCAAACATTGACGGATGAGCCTTTAGCAGACATTAAGTTTTTCCGTTTCAAAGAAAATGTTGACATTTCCGGACACCAAGTTCTTGTTTCGCGTACTGGATACACGGGAGAAGATGGATTCGAAATTTACGGCTCTCCTGAAGCAATTGTCGCATTATGGAGTGTTATTCTGAAAGCGGGCGCAAGTGAAGGTGTTGTACCAGCAGGTCTTGGTGCACGTGATACACTACGTTTTGAGGCTGGTTTACCACTATATGGACAAGAACTATCAAAAGATATTTCACCACTTGAAACGGGCCTTAGCTTCGTTGTGAAGTTGAATAAAGAAGAGGATTTCTTTGGTAAAGAAGTTCTAGCTTCCCAAAAAGAAAATGGTGTGCCGCGTAAACTTGTCGGCGTGGAAATGATCGACAAAGGAATTCCGCGTACAGGTTATAAAGTATTCCTTGGCGAAGAACAAATTGGTGAAGTAACAACGGGTACACAATCACCGACACTTAAAAAGAACATTGGTTTTGCACTTCTAAACAGTGAACACACTGCTGAAGGAACTGAAATTGAAGTCGAAATTCGTGCTAAGCGTTTGAAAGCAGTAATTATCGCTACACCATTTTATAAACGCTAATCATATACCATCTATGAAAAGGGGTTAAGAGGACATGCAGCATCGTTATATTCCAATGACTGAAACCGATCGCGATGAAATGATGAAAACAATCGGAATTACTTCCGTAGATGAACTTTTTGAAGATATTCCTGAAAAGGTTAGATTTAAAGGCGAGTACAATATTAAAAAAGCGAAATCCGAGTCTTCTTTGACAAAAGAACTTTCAAAACTTGCAGCGAAAAATGCGGATGCGCGTACATATGCATCATTCCTTGGCGCAGGTGTCTATGATCATTACAAGCCGATCATTGTCGACCATGTCATTTCACGATCCGAGTTCTATACGGCTTATACACCTTACCAACCGGAAATCTCGCAAGGTGAATTGCAGGCTATCTTTGAATTCCAGACAATGATCTGTGAACTGACAGGTATGGATCTTGCAAACTCATCTATGTATGACGGCGGAACAGCTCTTGCAGAAGCGGGTACGCTTGCATCAGGTCATACACGCCGTAAAAAACTTCTTATTTCTGAAACAGTTAACCCTGAATCGCGTGATGTTGTACTTTCTTATGCGTCTGGGCAGTATATCGAAGTGGTCACAATTCCACAAAAAGATGGCGTAACTGATATGGCTAAGCTAGAAGAAATGATGGATGAGGATACAGCTGCAGTCCTTGTACAATACCCAAATTTCTTTGGTCAAATCGAAGATATTCAAAAAATTGGTGAAATTGCACATGCTAAAGGCGGACTGTTCGTTGTTTCATCAAATCCGCTTGCACTTGGCATACTAACACCACCAGGTAAGCTTGGTGCCGACATTACAGTTGGTGATGCACAACCATTCGGTATTCCTGAATCATTTGGCGGACCACATTGTGGTTATTTTGCGGTGACGAAAAAGTTGATGCGTAAAGTTCCAGGTCGTCTTGTTGGAGAAACAACTGATGATGAAGGCCGTCGTGGCTACGTGTTGACACTTCAAGCACGTGAACAACATATCCGCCGTGATAAAGCGACGTCTAATATCTGTTCAAACCAAGCGTTGAACGCACTTGCTGCTTCTGTAGCGATGACTGCGCTCGGTAAAATAGGCGCACAAGAAATCGCCTACCAGAACATTGTTAAAACACGCTATGCGAAAGAAACCTTTGAAAAAGCTGGCTTCGACGTTAAATTTAGTGGATCACATTTCAACGAAATCGTCGTTGATTGCAAACGGTCTGTAAAAGAAGTAAATGCAAACCTATTTACAAAAGGGATTATCGGTGGTTATGACTTAGGCCTGACGTATCCTGAATTTGCTAACCATGCACTAATCGCCGTTACAGAACAGCGTACGAAAGAAGAAATCGATGCACTTGTGCAGGAAATGGAGGCCCTTCATGCATAAAGATAACCAGGCGTTAATTTTCGAACTTACTAGAGAAGGACGGATAGGTTATAGTCTTCCTGAACTTGATGTCCCTGAACTTGACCTTTCCAATCTATTACCAAAGGGATTTGTACGCGAGGAAGCTGCTGAACTTCCGGAAGTTTCTGAACTTGACATTATGCGTCATTACACTGCACTTTCCAATCGTAACCATGGTATCGATTCAGGATTTTATCCACTTGGATCATGTACGATGAAATATAATCCGAAAATCAACGAATCCGTTGCACGTTATCCTGGATTCGCGAATATTCATCCATTGCAAGAAGAGTCGACTGTTCAAGGTGCACTAGAGGTTTTATATGACCTGCAAGAGCATCTTGTAGAAATTACAGGAATGGATGAAGTGACACTTCAGCCGGCGGCAGGGGCGCACGGCGAGTGGACAGCATTGATGATGATTCGGGCTTTCCATGAAGCTAACGGCGACTTCAAACGTACAAAAGTACTTGTTCCCGATTCTGCACACGGTACAAACCCGGCATCAGCTACAGTTGCTGGTTTCGACACGATTACAGTCAAATCAGGTGAAGACGGACTTGTAGATCTTGAGGACCTGAAACGACATGTAGGGGATGACACGGCGGCGCTTATGCTGACGAATCCGAATACACTTGGTCTTTTTGAAGAAGAAATTCTTGAAATGGCTGAGATCGTTCATGCTGCTGGCGGAAAACTTTATTATGACGGCGCAAACTTGAATGCGGTTATGTCTAAAGCACGCCCTGGCGATATGGGCTTCGATGCTGTTCACTTAAACTTGCACAAAACATTCACAGGACCACATGGTGGCGGTGGACCAGGTTCAGGTCCGGTTGGCGTGAAGAAGGATCTTATTCCATTCCTGCCGAAACCAGTCCTTGTGAAAAAAGATGAAGTTTACACATTTGAATACAATTTACCACAATCGATTGGTCGTGTTAAACCGTTCTACGGTAACTTCGGTATCTATCTGCGTGCATACACGTATATTCGTTCAATGGGGCCAGATGGCCTGAAAGCTGTTACGGAATATGCCGTATTGAATGCGAACTACATGATGCGCAGATTGGAGCCACATTTCGATTTGCCATATAACCGTCATTGTAAACATGAATTTGTTCTGTCGGGTCGCCGTCAGAAGAAACTGGGCGTGCGTACGCTGGATATGGCGAAGCGACTGCTTGACTTTGGCTATCACCCGCCTACAATTTACTTCCCACTTAACGTTGAGGAAGGCATGATGATTGAGCCTACAGAAACAGAATCGAAAGAAACACTCGATGCATTCTGTGATGCACTTATTCAAATTGCGAAAGAAGTGGAAGAAAACCCGGAAATCGTACAAAACGCACCGCATACAACTGTTATCAATCGTCTTGATGAAACGAAAGCGGCACGTTTCCCTGTACTTCGTTATACAAAAGCATAAGTTTGTAATTAGTCGCTAGTGAAAAAGCAAAGCATGCAGAGAAAGTAATTTATTTCTCTGCATGCTTTTTTGTCATTTTTAGGAGTAACTTTGAATGGAGAAGGATATGATCACATTGGAACAATTTTTGTTTGAATTCTCTTTATATCCCGAGGGTAATGCTGAATTGGTACTGTAATAATTAGTGGAGGTTAGGAAACGTAGCTTGGTTCGTTAGGAAAAAGAGAAATCAATTATAAATCCATTGGTTTCTCTTTTTGTCCGATCATATTCAATTCGCATTATGGAAGTGATTTTACTTTTCTTTACTACATATAATTAAAGAAAAGGAGTGGGGAAGATAAAACAGTCAAAAAGGACTTTATTTGTACTGTGTATTGTAGGCGTTTTTCTAGTAGTTTACGGATCAGCCATCGTCTTACGACTTCTATTAGGGAATTTTTTATTAGATGGTGGACTAACCAATCTGAATTACTTATTACTTACTCTTTTATGTGTGGTACCATTTCTATTATATTTATTGATCAGCAAGAATTATTGTGAAAAAGTTACGGAAGTAATTTTGATAAGCGGGCTCTTCTTTTTGATTTTTTTTGTTTACTCTAACTTTATGCTTGTGTTTTCTATGACTGAACAATCACAGGCGATTGCAGTCAGATTATTGATGATTTATCCCGCGTTAGCATTAATATTAGTAGTTGTTTTACATTTTACTCAAGGTAGAAATGCAGGAAGTAAGAATTTATTTGAACGTTAATGTGATCTCTTTTTAACTTTGGGAATCTTGTTCACAATTATAGCTTTCTTCGAAATCAGAGCAAGAAACTCTAAACAAAAAGATGATATTTCGTTCGAATACGAACGGAATATCATCTTTTTAAATTCCAATAAACTTACACACTTACGAACGTTTTCCAATGAAGGAAGAAGTTTCTGTTTTATTTACTTTTCACTTTACCTGTCCATTGACGGAAACCGCCTTGCAGGTGAAACAGTTGTTGATAGTCTTTTTTCTTTAAGAATAATGCTCCACGTGCACTTTTTCCGCCATTTTGATCGTACAAATAAACGGGCTTGTCTGAACGGATCTCTTTAAACCGTTGACGGAACTGAGAATAAGGGATATTGCGCGCACCTAAAATATGACCGGCATCATAATCTTTTGCCTCACGTACATCAATCAGTTGTGCTTTCCGATACCCTTCGATAAATTGCTCCTGCGTCAAGTTTGTAACGGCTTTACGCAGACGTAGCATCGTCACAACGAAATAAATGATTACGATGAGAGCGACGGCTCCTAAAAATATATAATTCAAAACAACTTTCCCCTTTCTCTCTACCTTTTCATTATAAAGATTGAACAGCACTTGTTCAATGGGCAAGCTCTTTTTTGATGTCGGTTAAAAAGCCATTATGATCAAAAGTTTGAACTTTTACTGGTTAATCCCTCCTTTTATAATTCGGATTTCGGTCATGTGGTGTTATCGCAGGAAGTAAAAGTGGCAAGATACTTTTTCACTAGAAGAGAGCGGAGTGAGTAAGGTACTTAGTTGTCCTTCGACTTAGCTAGTAAATAACCTAATATATAACCATAAATAATATGCCCAGCCATCCAGTATGAAAAAGAAGGAAAACTCCTGAAGTCTGGTGTTTTGTCTGAAAAGGTTGTTGTAGGAAAAAGGGCGATACCGATAATGAGGCAGACAGTAGTAGCCGTAACTATGATTTGCTTTCGGGAAGATATTTTTAGGTGAACAAACAACAGATACAAACAAATTGCTAAAGCGATTGAGACGAGTAGGTGAAAACCTACTTCAATTAGTTCTGGAAAAGCGAACGTGTTGATATAAGGAATATAATCGACGTTTAATAACAGTGTGTAAACTGTTAAGTGAGTAATTAGTTCAACGCCTTTCAAAAATGTTGCTAAAACTAAACCGGAGAGTAATCCGTATAAAATAGCATTTTTCAATCCTGTCTTTGTTAAAATCATGCCATCATTCCTTTTAAATTTTTCCATGTACACAAACTGTGTTTAGCTTCTTAATTAGTGAGGCAAACTACAATAATGTTGAAAAAAGGGAGTAGATCATTATGAATGCAAAAAAACAGCGCTGAAAATCCTAAAAGAAAGCTTCGTGGGTACGATGGCGACTATTCAACAGAATAAGCCCCATACAAGATACATGACGTTTTTCAGTGATGAATTTATACTATACACCGCAACATCGAAAAAAACGCAGAAAGTGGATGAACTTGAAAATAATCCATATACGCACATATTAATCGGCTACGATGGTAAAGGTATTGGAGATGACTATCTAGAAATTGAAGGGACTGTCACTATTTCAGACGATGAAAGCTTTAAAGAGAAGGTTTGGAATAAGCATATGGCATCATGGTTTAGTGGTCCAGAAGATCCGAATCTCATCATTTTGAAAGTTTTACCCGATTCAATACGCTTAATGAATAACAATGGTGAAGAACCGCAAATGATTGAATTATGAATAGCGGGTGTCGGCTAAACAAGCCGGTGCCTTATTTTTGATCAATAGGATTGCCAAAAAAATTCTTAGTTGCATAGTCGATTGCACTCGTGCCGATAAGGTGAATATCGGTGCGCTCATTTTTTAGGGCTAATTTTTCGTGTATTTATAATAGATTGGAATCCTTTTTAAAGGAAATAGTTGTTTACGCTCTGACTATTCAAAGGGGAAAAGGTTACGGGATAGGGTTTAAATCTGCAATATGCATATAGAAACAGTATTATGGAAGAAGTGTTACTGTCCGAACAAGCTAAATTACGACTATCGATGCTGTCGGTTAATCCGTATACATATCCTAAATAGAGAAACAAGTTAGACTAGATTAGTCTTCCTCATAGGATATAGAACTTGTAAAATTGTATGAAACGAAGTGTAAGCCGATTTATGGTATATTACTATATAAAAAGAATGGATGTGAGTCAATGTTTTTAGCTTGGAATGAAATTAAAAAGAATAAATTGCGATTTACATTAATCATAGGAATATTAATGCTCGTTTCATATTTAGTATTCTTTCTATCAGGTCTCGCAAATGGCTTGGAAAATATGAATCGAGAATCCGTCGACAAATGGGAAGCGACATCAATCATTTTGACTGAGGAATCAGACAGAAGTATGAATCAATCATCTCTTAAACTGGCTGATGTGGATAATATCGATACAAAGGAAATTGCTGTAATTGGTCAAATAAATGCTATCGCAGGAAATGGAGATCAGAAGAGCAACGTCTCTATTTTTGGGATAAATAAAGATGAATTCATAATGCCAAAGGTTACGGAAGGAGAAGTATTTGCAGGCAGTAACGAAGTGGTCGCGAGTGATGCATTAAAGGAAGACGGATTTAAAGTAGGCGATGAATTGCAACTATCTTCCTCCGATGAAGTTTTAACAATTGTCGGATTCACAGACAAAGCGCGATTTAATGCAGCTCCAGTACTTTATAGTGACCTTACCACTTTCCAACGGGTCAAGTTTGGAGAAGCGGCTGAGGCGAATAAGGAAAGCATAAATGGAATTGTTGTCCGAACTGGGGATACTTCAGGTCTCATTCGGGATGATTCACTCGAAGCTATTGAGATTGAAACTTTCATACGGAGTTTACCTGGTTATACAGAACAGAATTTGACGTTGAATTTCATGATCTATTTCTTGTTTGTTATTTCGGCGGTCATCGTAGCAATTTTCTTGTACGTATTGACAGTCCAGAAGATAAGTATGTTTGGTGTTATGAAAGCACAAGGCATCTCGAATAGGTATCTGTCTCGCTCAGTCGTTGCACAGACATTCCTATTGTCGGCAATTGGTGTAGCCATAGGTTTTGGATTCGCGTTAATTACGGGAGCATTTTTACCAAGTGCGGTGCCTGTTGCATTTGACCTTGTAAGTATGCTCATCTATGGACTGATTCTGATTGCCGTTGCGATATTGGGCGCATTGTTCTCGGTCCTTACAATTGTGCGAATCGATCCATTGAAAGCGATAGGAGGATAAATGATGGCAGTTTTAGAATTAATTCAAGTGAAAAAAACATTTGGCAGCGGTCATAAACAAGTTGAAGCAATGAAGGCAACTGACTTCATTGCAGAAAGAGGAGAACTTATCGCAATTATCGGTCCTTCAGGTTCGGGCAAAAGCACATTCCTTACGATTGTGGGCGGGCTTCTTACGCCTACTTCAGGAGATGTAATAATTAACGATAAGAATCTTGCGGATTTAAATGAAAAGGAACGGTCAAAAATTCGGCTGAAGGAAATTGGATTCATTTTACAGGCGTCTAATCTTGTCCCATTCCTAACTGTCGCAAATCAATTAAAACTGTTGGATCAAGTGAAAAAAGACAATATGACAAAAAAACAACTCGAAGAACTCTATGAAGACTTGGGAATTGGTGACTTGCGTTCTAAATATCCAGCTGATTTGTCCGGTGGTGAACGTCAGCGAGTGGCAATTGCCAAAGCACTTTATAGTAATCCATCTATTATTTTAGCTGATGAACCAACGGCTTCCCTAGACTCAGATCGTGCCTATGAAGTGATGGAACTGTTGAAAAATGAAACTAAGAATAAGAACACTACGACTATTGTGGTCACGCATGATACACGTTTAGTTGGCTATTGTGACAAGGTATATAACATGACGGATGGTGTTTTGATCTTAGATGATGAAAATAGATAGCTTAAGTGTTGAAGGGAATGTTAAAATGATAGTCGTTGTGAAGGGGGAATTCGGATGGGGAAAAAGGTTTGGCACTTCATTAATTCAGGGAAATGCCGCGCTTCGTTCAACATGGCGCTCGACGAAGCATTGCTGGAATGGCATAGTAAAGGGGAAATTGGTCCAGTGCTTCGATTTTATGAATGGGAGCCGGCGACACTGTCGATTGGTTATTTTCAAAGTGTTGAAAAAGAAATAAATTTGGATGAAGTGAAAAAACATGGGCTTGGTTTCGTCAGGCGACCTACTGGAGGAAGAGGCGTTCTCCATGAACATGAACTTACATACAGCGTAATTGTCAGTGAAAGTTATCCGAATATGCCTGAAACGGTTACGGAAGCATACCGCGTTATTTCGGGTGGTGTGCTTGAAGGGTTCCGTAATCTTGGGCTGGATGCAACATTTTCAGTGCCCCAAACGGCGCAACAGAGCGATGATTTAAAAAAACCAAAAAGCGCCGTGTGTTTTGATGCGCCTAGTTGGTATGAACTTGTTGTTGAAGGAAAGAAAGTGGCTGGCAGTGCGCAGACGAGACAGAAAGGTGTCATTTTGCAGCACGGTGCGATACTTCTAAGTCTGGATGTTGATAAGCTCGTTTCCCTTTTTACATTCAAGTCAGAAGTGCAGCGTGAACAAATGCGTACAAGCTTGCCTGAGAAAGCGGTAGCGATCGATAGATTGGTTGACCGTCCAGTGACGGTTAGCGAATGTGCGGACGCGTTTTCAAAAGGATTTGAATTAGCGCTCGATATGGAACTGGAACCTATGGAATTAACAGAGCAACAGCTCCAATATGTCTTCGAAATTGAACGTACTAAATATGCAAATGACGACTGGACATTTAAGAAATAATACCTAATTAAATGAAAAAGCGGAAGTAGCCATAATTGGCAGCTTCCGCTTTTCTTAAGTTACAGGAACAGTTTCTGTTTCTGTTTCAGAATCGCTCTTCGTTACAACTTCCATAGCCACAGCGCCATGCTCTTCAATCTCTAACAATCTTTCGAATGAAGCAATTGCAACTTCTACTTGCTTGTCGTCCGGATCTTTTGTCGTCAATAACTGAAGCCACAATCCAGGATAACCTAAATATTTCAGTACTGGAACGTTACGAAGTGAGTTTGTTAATTGTAAAACCTCGAAAGAAATACCAAGCACAACCGGAATAAGAAGAATCCGGTTCACAATGCGTAACCAAAATGGGTCGGTCGGCACGAGGAAGTAGACAAACATCCCAACAATTACAGTGAATAGCATGAAACTACTGCCGCAACGGAAATGAAGTCTTGACTGTGCCTGAACATTTTCGACTGTCATGGGCAAATTGTTTTCATAAGCGTTGATTACTTTATGCTCAGCCCCGTGATATTGGAATACCCGTTTAATAAGGGGAGTCATCGAGATGAGGGAAACATACGTCAGTAACAAAATAAGTTTGAACAAACTTTCAAGTAAAATTTGGGCAGTTTTCCCTGGAGCAACAAACTGCAATGCTTGTGCAAGAAAAACTGGGATAAGTGTGAAAACAAATTTCCCGAAAAGCAGAGATAATACTCCGACCGCAGCGACACCAAGAACCATCGCTAATTTTGAAGTCTCTTCTTCCTTTTCTATTTCTTCTCCCGGCATTACATCGTACCGTTCGCTCGAAAATGTTAAATGCCGCGATCCGACGCCAGCGGATTCGATTAATGCAACTATCCCCCGAACAAATGGGATTTTTTTCAGTTTCATCCGGACACTATTCTTTTCTTTAGGCAGATGGAAGTAATCGATTGTATCGTCCTTCCGTCTAATTGCCGCCACAGTATGATTTTTACCGCCAAACATTACCCCTTCGACAAGTGCTTGTCCCCCGTAAGCGGGAGGTTGTTGTTCTTTTCCCATACATTTACCCACGCTTTCTTTTATATCAACTAAATCCTATAATTCATTATACTAAAAAACAGCCATACACTCCACAATGATGTTTAAAATGTTCTGAACCTCCCGACACTTTGTATAGGAGGGATTTTCATGATTAATAAAACATTAATATGGACCGCGCTAATTGGCGCCATTTTCACTACAATAGCACTAAAATTTTTGCAGTCATTTAATTTTATAAGCTGGTCGCCTGTTGGCTGGGCAAAAAAGTGGCAGTTGTTCGCTTCGGCACATTTCACAATCAAATGGGCTTTGCTTTTTGTAGCGCTAGTATTGTTATATATTATTGTTTATTTTGCGGTTTCATTCACAACGTCAATTCCTCCATCTATTACTGCCTTAATCATCGGAATTATCGTTGTTTTTGCAGTCGAATGGACGATTGGCTCACCGAAAACGCCTTTAGAAGCTATAAAATCCATATCACTCCCATATTTTGCCGTTATGGCTATAGTTTTCAGGTTTATTACTGGTACGGCCGTTTTTATGAAGAAACTTTCGGATGAAAGTGTAAAATGAGTTGCTACAAAAGAACGATATGATAAAATGGGATAGACAACGGTGAGGGGAATGGTGTGGCGATGAAGTTACTAATTCTGAACGGACCCAATCTTAACAGGCTCGGAAAGAGAGAGCCGGGTATTTATGGCGCAGAAACATTGGAAGACGTTGAACGTAAATTAGACAAAGTGGCTTTGTTACATGGTGTTGAACTATCATTCTTCCAATCTAACTGGGAGGGTGCTTTAATCGACCGAATCCATGAAGCAGAAGACGCTGGCTTGGATGGTATTGTCTTCAATCCAGGTGCGTTTACGCATTATAGTATCGCTCTGCGTGATGCTGTCGCGTCTGTTGATGTACCTGTCATCGAAATCCATATTTCGAACATACATAGCCGTGAACCGTTCAGAGAGACATCCGTTATTGCGCCAGTCTGTATCGGCCAGTTAGCTGGATTCGGCACGGACGGATATGAACTCGCCTTCCACGCTTTCCTTCTCCGGGGAAAAGGGGTATGAAACTGTGAAATTGACAAAACTACGTGAACTGTTAACAGAAAATGGCATTGATGCACTACTCGTTACGAACTCGTACAACCGTCGTTATATGACTGGCTTCACGGGGACAGCAGGACTTGCTCTTATCTCGTCTGACGATGCAGTGTTCATTACAGATTTCCGTTATACTGAACAGGCGGAACGAGAAATCAATGGCTTCCGCATCGTTCAGCATACGACTACCATCATTGAAGAAGTGGCCGAGCAAGCGAAAAACATGAAGCTTCGGACAATCGGTTTTGAAAAAGATGATATGTCATTTGGTCTTTACGAACTATATAATGGAAAAGTCGAAGCGGAGCTAAAACCTGTTTCGGGACTCGTCGAAAAACTGCGTATGGTGAAAACAGAAGATGAGCTAGCTATTTTGAAAAAAGCAGCTAAAATTGCAGATGATGCATTCACGCATATTTGTACATTTATCAAGCCGGGCGTGACGGAATTAGAAGTCTCAAATGAACTTGAGTTTGCGATGCGTAAACAAGGGGCAACTTCATCTTCCTTCTCAATTATCGTGGCATCTGGTTTACGCGGAGCACTTCCACACGGAGTTGCAACGGACAAAGTAATCGAATCAGGAGATCTTGTTACGCTCGATTTCGGCGCATTGTATGAAGGGTATATTTCTGACATTACGCGTACTGTCGCTGTCGGTGAACCTTCTGATAAACTGAAAGAGATTTACGCAGTGACTCTTGCAGCACAAGAACTTGCTTTAAAAGAGATTAAACCGGGTATGACAGGAATAGAAGCGGATGCAATTGCACGCGATTACATCAAATCTAAAGGCTACGGTGAAGCATTTGGTCATTCAACGGGACATGGTATCGGTCTTGAAGTACACGAAGGACCGGCATTATCTTTCCGTTCTGGAACGGTACTTGAGCCAAATATGGTTGTCACAGTTGAGCCAGGTATCTATCTGCCTGGAATCGGCGGTGTCCGTATCGAGGACGATATCATTATGACGCAAAATGGTAACGAACGTTTAACACATTCAACAAAAGAACTACTTATCTTATAATCTATTATCAATTGGAGGAATCATCTTGATTTCAGTAAACGACTTTAAAACAGGATTAACAATCGAATTTGACGGGGATATTTGGCGCGTAATGGATTTCCAACACGTTAAACCAGGTAAAGGCGCGGCGTTCGTTCGTTCGAAACTGCGCAACTTACGTTCAGGCAACGTCAATGAAAAAACGTTCCGTGCTGGAGAAAAAGTTGCGAAAGCACAAATTGATAACCGCCGCATGCAATATTTGTATGCAAATGGAGACGAGCATGTCTTTATGGATAACGAATCGTACGAACAAATTGAACTTCCAGAGAAGCAGATTGAAGACGAATTGAAGTTCCTAAAAGAAAATATGGAAGTTCATGTTATCTTGTTTAAAGATGAAGTACTTGGTGTTGAACTACCTGTAACAGTTGTTCTTGAAGTTGCAGAAACTGAGCCGGGTATTAAAGGCGATACAGCGAGCGGTGGTTCTAAACCAGCTAAAATGGAAACTGGCGTTGTTGTACAAGTGCCATTCTTCGTTAACATCGGAGATAAACTTATCATCAACACAGTGGAATCTGAATACGTTTCTCGCGCATAAGGAAGAATCGTTCTTTTTGCCAGTTTACTTTATGAAACTCAAAAAACACCTTGCATTCCAAATCGGATGCAAGGTGTTTTTTTGCATATGACAGTTCCCCTGCACATAGGATAGTGCAATGGGGGGAATACCGGATGGAACTAAATGATTTGCTACGCGTTGCCGGTATCGGATTAGTCATCGGTTTTCTGCATATCTTTTTCGAACAAACTGGCAGGAAAGAGTTTTCCTTTTTTCTTTTTTTCATCGCTTATATCTATATCACTGCTGAAATGCTCCGCTTCCTGAAGATTTTTTTCACTGAAATCACGGAGTTTTTCCAGTGGTTGTCGATGTCAGTCTGATGTTAACCTTAATTCAGTTAATTGTTGTCTTCCTTATTCTCCTCCTCATTTCATTTACTGTACCTAAATTGCAGCCAATTTTGTATGCATCTATTTTTTTCTATTTTCTCTTCCACCTGCTTAATACAATCGTCTTTCCGTTCGGGAAATATTTTGTCGCTTTGTTTGAACCATTACCAGATCCATTTGCGAAATTATTAATCGGCAGTGCCATTCTGTTTTATGTCTCTGAGCTCATCGCAAAACATATCGAAGAGGCAGGATACGGCTCACTTGCCGCAGTAGCTCATTTCGCTGTAAAAATTGTCATACTGACTTTGTGGATGCAGCAGACGTCCGCATTAATCGAAATCCTTTCAAAACTCATTACAAAATGAACAGGCGGGGCATCCATGATTTCTTTTATAGAATCGATACTCGGAACCGTATTGTCAAGCTTTGTCATTATCATCATTGCAACTTTTATGGCATTGTTGGTAGATTTTTTGTTCCCATCGTTTGCAAAATGGACGAGGATGATTTTGATATTTATTGTTGTAACGGTTGTATTGCAACCCGCATTTGAACATCTAACTCTCATTCGTGATATTGCAAACTCGATATCGATGATGTTCATTTCTATTTATCCGATATTGACTGCCAGCATGGTTGCTGCGGGTGGAGCATTCAGTATGCTGAACTTTCAGCCTGCAATGCTGTTATTTGCAAATGGTGCAATTGTCCTCACGGAGAAAGTACTAATACCACTTTTAACAGCTGCACTTATCTTAGATCTTGTATCTAGGATACTACCGGCCGTTCCGTTTACTAAAATGGCAGATTTAATTCGGACGACCCTTCTGGGAACGGTTTCGGCCGTCGTTGCAGCTTACTCCATTTTTATAACCGTGGGGGGCACGATGACTTGGGCGCTCACTGGGCTAGCGAGCGAACCTATTAAAGAGCTGATACGTCAAAACGTCCCCCTTATTGGTTCATTTATGACCGAAAGCTTGGGAACGATGGGTCGCTATTCGTCGGGGGCGAGTGTTTTCGCTGGAGGTTGGCTTATATCGGCAATTTGGACTGTTGCACTCATTCCATCGTTTAAAACACTCCTTACCGCGTTTTTCTACAGATGGACCGCAGCACTCATTGAACCATTTGCGAATGAAGATATCACTGGAATTTTGGACGATATTGGTAGAACGTTATTTGTGTTATGTGCTGTTTCTTTTTTAATAGCTTTTGCGTTTATCTATACTGCACTTTTTTCAATAATCCTTGTGAAGTTGATTACTACGATGAAATGAGGCGTGGAATGGAGTCTTTTTTAATAGGTGTTCTTCTTATCACCCTTTTGGCTTCAACAATTCTGTTGTTATTTCCAAATGAAACAGAAGAAAATTTCCTGCCAATTGTTAAACTCGCTATGGGCATTTGGATGATTCAATCATTCTTCAAGATTTTTGGTCATAGCCTTCTATGAAACTGCATAAAATGATTCATTGATGACAGGTCGTACAAGCGGCACAATGAGTGGAAATGGTGATAATATGCACAAACCAACAAGGAAAACCCATACGATCCTCCTCGGGACGATTGTTCTCCTGGTCATCATTTTCATCAATTCTAGTCTTGGGGTCATCGGGGGGGAGAAGGGAAAGAGGGAGGAGAGCGGGGAATTTGCAGCACTACAAGAGGCGCTGATGAAAATTGAAGGGATCGGGGAAATTTCGTTATATTTCCATTATGAAAATAGGGAGTCTACTAATCAGCTAACCGATTACTTTTCAACGTCCACTGCATCGGCTAAAAAGGGAAGTGAGCTACAAGGCGTTCTTGTCGTTGCGGAAGGTGCGGAAGACTTCAAAATTCAAAACGAACTATCGAAGATCCTGTCAACCGTCCTCCAGCTGCCCGAACATCGAATTGTCATCGCTAAAATGAATAATAGGGGGAACACTAATGAGAACGAATAAAAGAACAGTATGGTTTTTAACATTGCTCAGTCTAGTTGCAGTCATTTCCATCTATTACATCAAGGAAAAATCACCAATGCCGTTCGATGGGATCAACATTTTTAAAGACTCAGAAAGCGCTGTACAACTGGTCGAAAATTCGAATGATGCAGAAAAAACACAACCAGTCTTCGCAGAAGCAGTTGTGTTCGAAGAAATGCGAATGCAGATCCGTGATGAACGAAGCAAAATTGGGGAGCAATTGTTGTCTAAAATATTAACGTCTGATACAGCCGAAGAAAAAAACAAGGTGTACGAAGAGATGGGTCAGCTGACTAAACGCGAATCGGCTGAGGCGCTAATGGAATTACAAATTAAAGCAATGGGATATCCTGAAGCATTTGTCTACAATGAAGACGGTGCAGTAAAAATTACTGTCCTTTCCAACGAAGGCCATTCATCTAAAATGGCGGAAGAGATTACTCATTACGTCATGACGAGCTGGAAAGACGCAAAAGCAGTGAATATTACTTTTACTGGTGACATGGAATGAATATGGAAAATGAAGGCCCTAAATAGGGTCTTTTTTTTATTATATAGGAGATAATAAAATATCATACTGTCTAGAAGTTGTAACGTAGAGATTTTACGTCTAGACTCCAGCGCCTATCCCTTGGCCCACACGACGTGGGTCATGCAGCTATTGCAACAGGATGTCGCGGAATTAAACTGCCTTCCTCTGTCACTTTAGGCCATTGCCTACAGACCTTCCGGCTGAGACTGAACTTCATCCCTCCTACATATCTGGGCTAAACATACGCATATGCTTTTGTTCTTTAACAGCAAACTTTAATGTAAATAACCATTATCTATTTCAATATGGGACGAAAACAGCTAAAATAGTTAAAGAACATAATTATAATGGAGTCAGGAGAATCGATCATGCTAAAAATTCAAGAAATCCGTGAAATTATTAAACTAATTGATCAATCTTCAATTGAAAAATTCACTTATGAATCAGATGGTGCAAAACTCGTATTAAAAAAAGGTAGTGCGCCACAAGCTGCAGTAGCTACAACAGTTGTCGAACAAGAACAATCTGTTCAACAGGGAGTGTCTGCTGAGCAAGTTCAGAGAACAGAAGAAGTAATTGCTCCTCAACAGGTAACACCAGTTGTACCCGTTGTTGAAGTACAAGTGGAAGATCCATCGCTGCACAAAATTACATCACCGATGGTTGGAACATTCTATTCAGCATCGTCCCCTGATGTACCAGCTTATGTACAAAAAGGTGATAGCGTGAAATCGGAAGCTATCGTGTGCATCGTAGAAGCAATGAAGCTATTCAATGAAATTGAAGCGGAAGTTTCAGGGGAAATCGTTGAGATTCTCGTAAAAGACGGTCAGCTCGTTGAATACGGACAACCTCTCTTCCTTGTAAGAGCTAATTAAGGAGGAATGAAAAATGAAGAAGGTTTTAATAGCTAATCGCGGTGAAATTGCCGTACGTATTATCAGGGCTTGTAAAGAACTTGGTATGAAAACAGTCGCGGTTTATTCAGAAGCTGATCAGGAAGCTCTTCATGTCGAATTAGCAGATGAAGCTTATTGCGTCGGTCCAAAATTATCTAAAGACAGCTACCTAAATTTTTCAAATATCATCAGTGTTGCAAAACTAACTGGTTGCGATGGAATTCATCCGGGATATGGTTTCCTAGCGGAAAATGCGAGTTTCGCCGAACTATGTGAAGAGGTTAACATTGAATTTATTGGACCTACTGCGGACAATATTTCACGGATGGGTACGAAAGACGTAGCACGTGAAACAATGCGAGAAGCAGGTGTTCCAATTGTTCCAGGTTCTACTGGAATCGTTGCTGATGAACAAGATGGTCTCCGAATCGCTGAAGAAATCGGTTTCCCAGTTATCATCAAAGCTACAGCAGGCGGCGGCGGTAAAGGAATTCGTGTTGCAAGGGATGCTGAAGAGTTAATCAATGGGATCAAAATCACTCAAAAAGAGGCTGCTGCTGCATTCGGCAATCCTGGCGTCTACATTGAGAAGTTTATTGAAGTGTTCCGCCATATCGAAGTTCAAATACTTGCTGATAAATATGGTAATACAATTCATTTAGGAGAACGTGATTGTTCGATTCAGCGCAGAATGCAAAAGCTTGTTGAAGAAGGGCCATCTCCGGCTCTGACACCTGAACTGAGATTAGCAGTAGGCGACGCGGCGGTCAAAGCGGCAGAAGCTGTCAATTACGAGGGTGCTGGAACAGTTGAATTCATTTTCGATCATATCAATCAAAAATTCTACTTCATGGAAATGAATACGCGAATCCAAGTAGAACACACGATTACAGAGATGATTACAGGAATTGATTTGGTTCAACAGCAACTGAAAATTGCGTCAGGTGAAAAACTTGCCTATCGCCAAGAAGATATTAAAATCAATGGTTGGTCAATCGAATGCCGCATCAACGCAGAAAATCCGTCGAAAAACTTTATGCCTTCACCGGGGAAAGTAACTATGTACATGCCTCCAGGCGGCTTTGGTGTTCGGGTAGATTCTGCCATGTATACGGGCTATTCAATCCCGCCGTTTTACGATTCGATGGTTGCGAAACTAATTGTTCATGCAGATACAAGGGAAGAAGCGGTAGCTAAGATGAAACGTGCACTTGATGAATTTATCATTGAGGGTGTCGAAACAACTATCCCGTTCCACTTGAAGCTTATGGATAATGAAGTCTTCAAATCAGGAGATTTCGATACGAAATTTCTTGAAAGATACACGATTATGAACTGAAAGGGAGGGGACTTGGAATGACTGATAAAACAATTCCAACATTCGTCGGGATGGCTCCGGCGGGGGATGGTGAGCTCGGACGTGTCCAGCTTGCTCCCGAAGTTCTTGAAGTGATTATCGGAATTGCGACGACGGAAGTAAAAGGCGTCGCGAATACAAGAGGAAACTTTGCCACTGGAGTTGCGGAAAAGTTCGGTAAAGTGAACCATGGGAAAGGGGTCAAAACGGAATGGTCTGAAGAGGGTCTGACGATTGACGTATATTGCGTTGTCGAATACGGCTATTCTGTACCTGCCATTGCCGTGGATATCCAAAAGCAAATTCGTCATGCAATTTTCCACATGACTTCCCTTGAAACGAAAGAAGTCAATGTCCATATTACAGGGATCCAGTTTGAGGCTGGAGCGGAAACGGAATGATCTGAAAAGCATCGTCCAGCCGGATGATGCTTTTCAACTTGTCTTACTGTATCCGGCAACCTGTTTATGCTATGATAATGCCCTAGAGATATGGTAGTGGAGGAGAATAAGAAGATGAAACGAAGAGAAGCACGTGAAAAAGCAGTACAAACCCTTTTTCAACTTGATAATACAGAATTGAGTGTAGATGAAGCAATTAACTACATTGTTGAAGAACCAGCAAATCGTTTTTATGAACAGCTTGTACGGGGAACTGTGCAAAATAAAGAAGCAATAGATGAGGTCCTCACAGGAAAACTGGAACACTGGTCATTGGACCGACTTCCGAAAATTGAGCGGACTGTTTTGAGAATCGCAGTTTATGAATTGCTGTTCAATGAGGAAGTACCACATAGAGTAGTCTTGAATGAGGCAATCGAGCTATGTAAAATATTCGGCGATGAAAAATCAGGCCGTTTTGTGAACGGTGTACTATCCAAGTTTGAAGAAAAATAATTGAAACCATTTGGAGGTATCATGATGACTGGAAAACTGATTGATGGAAAAGTAATCGGGCAAGAGATCAGAGACGAAATCAAGGAAAGAGTAACTGCTTTGAAAGAGCACGGTTGTCAGCCGGGGCTTGCGGTCGTTCTGGTTGGTGAGAATCAGGCTTCCCGTACATATGTTAGGAACAAGCAGAAATCAAGTTCGGAAGTGGGCATGAAATCGGAACTGATTGAACTTCCAGTCACAGTATCCGAAAAGGAGTTACTCGATCATGTCACACGGCTGAATAATGATGATTCAATTCATGGTATTCTGGTTCAGCTTCCGTTACCCGACCATATTGACGAAAACCTAGTCATCAGTGCAATTGACCCGACAAAAGATGTAGATGGATTCCATCCTGAAAATGTTGGGAAAATGATTATTGGTCAAAAAGCATTTCTATCATGCACGCCATACGGTATCATCAAACTCCTCGAACGAACAGATACTGAAATCAGCGGTAAGCATGCTGTTATCGTTGGACGCAGTAACATTGTCGGAAAACCGATGGGTCAATTGCTTTTACAGCGCGATGCGACAGTCACATACTGTCATTCTAAAACCAAGGATTTAGCTTCATTTACGAAACAGGCTGATATTCTCATTGTCGCAATAGGCAAGACAAAGTTCATCACAGATGAGCACATTAAAGAAGGTGCTGTCGTTATAGATGTTGGTATGAACCGCGATGAAAATGGTAAATTATGCGGAGACGTCGATTTCGAATCGGCAAAAACGAAAGCTTCAGCTATTACACCGGTTCCAGGTGGGGTAGGTCCGATGACAATTACGATGTTACTGAAAAACACACTTCATAGTGCAGAACAGGCTTCTGCAGAGGGAAGATGTTCACAACAACTATAAAAAACCGGACGGACGCTGTTTTTCATTGAAAAGACAGCGTTTCTATACGTCAAGAAACGGGAGGCGGGACTGTTGGCCGGACACCCACACTTGTCTGTACAAGCATTAACGAAATACATTAAACGGAAGTTCGATGCAGATCCCCATTTACGTAATGTATTTGTTAAAGGGGAACTGTCGAACGTTAAAAGTCATCCGAGCGGACATATATACTTCACCTTGAAAGATGAAAAAAGTAGGATCCAGTCAGCGATGTTCCGTTCTAGCGCATCAAGTCTTAAATTCAAGCCTGAAAATGGCATGAACGTACTGATTACAGGCGATGTAACAGTTTTTGAAACGAGCGGAAACTATCAATTATATGTCCAATCAATGCAACCTGATGGTATCGGTGCGCTTTATCTCGCGTTTGAACAATTGAAAGAGAGTCTGGGGAAAGAAGGATTGTTCGATGCGCGTTGGAAAAGACCGCTACCTTTGTTTCCAACTAAAATCGGTGTAGTTACGGCGCAATCAGGTGCCGCAATTCAAGATATCTGTTCAACAATTGAAAGACGTTATCCACTTGCAGAAATCATTTTGTTTCCTGCGATTGTTCAGGGACCGCAAGCAGCACCTTCCATTGTCAAATCAATTGAACAGGCAGATACATATGGTTCCATCGATGTTCTCATCGTTGGACGCGGCGGGGGTTCTATAGAAGACCTGTGGGCGTTCAATGAAGAGTCGGTAGCACGAGCAATCTTTTCTTGCCGACTTCCGGTTATCAGCGCTGTCGGGCATGAAACCGACACGACAATTGCCGATTTTGTCTCGGACAGAAGGGCACCTACTCCGACAGCTGCAGCTGAAATGGCCGTTCCTGCACGTGACGAGTTGTTTGAAAGGCTATTGGACCGGAAACGTGCTATTTATAATTCACTTTCCAATCAGATAAAAAATGAACGCAAACATCTTATAAGCTTACAAACATCCTATCCACTTCAATTTCCCGAGCGTCTTTATCGTCCGTTCACTGATAGATTGATTGGACTTGAGGGCAGACTCTTACGAAGCGGACAAGATATTACAGGCCACCGGCTATCCCAATACCAAAGGTTAAATAGTATGCTGTCCACTTTCTCACCTGAACAGCGAATCAAAGAAGGTCACAAGAATATAGTGGCACTCACGGAACGTTTGACTAGGGGAGTTCATCAAGACGTTCGCATACAAAGTGATCGTTTCCATGCATCTGTTCGTATGCTAAAGGCACTTAACCCACTTACTATTATGGAGCGCGGCTATTCGATTGTTTATCAGAACAACGAAGTTGCTAATTCTACCAAATCGCTTGAGGTTGGTGGAAACATTCAAATACGCTTGCAAGATGGAACCGTAGAAGCGATGGTCCAAAAGATTACATTGCATGAAGGGGAGGAAATTTAATTGGGAAAAGAGCCAATCCGCTTTGAAGAAGCGATGCTTAACTTAGAGGAAGTTGTCCAAAAGCTTGAAACAGGCGACGTACCACTTGAGGATGCAATTACACTTTACAAAAAAGGGATGGAACTATCCGCTTATTGCCACGGGAAATTACAGGATGCTGAAAAACAGCTCATTTCCATTATCGACAAAGATGGCAATAAGGCAGAATTTGATCCGGCGAAAGGTTCTGAGTCGAATGCATAAGGAATTACAACAATTTATCACAAAAAAATTACCTATTATCGATGCCAAATTGAATAGCTTGCTTGCGGCTACGAATGTATCTGAAACATTGAAATCCTCGATGGCCTATTCAATCAATGCCGGTGGAAAAAGGATCCGACCTCTCCTCGTTCTAGCCACGCTCGAAGATCTTGGCGTGGAATCTAAAGATGCTTTGACGGTAGCTTGTGCTGCTGAATTGCTGCACACGTATTCCCTCATTCACGATGATTTGCCATGTATGGATGATGATAATTTTAGGCGCGGTAAACCGACGAACCATATCGTGTATGGGGAAGGGGTTGCTGTACTTGCAGGAGATGCTCTACAGACGCTGGCATTTGGAAGTTTAACTCACTTATCAGATACATCCGCACAAGACACTATTCGAATCATCCGTTTACTATCGGACGCTTCTGGAGCGACAGGAATGGTCGGCGGACAAATGCTTGATATTGAAGGCGAGACAAAAAGCGTGTCTTTATCGGAGCTTGAAACAATACATGTAAATAAAACAGGGGCTTTATTGTCATTTTGTATTGGTGCTGGTGCCATATTAGCCGGTTTAGATGAAGAAAAGTCTGCAAAGTTGAAAGACTTTGCTTACCATATTGGACTCGCATTTCAAATACAGGACGATATTTTAGATATCACGTCTACGACTGAAGAACTTGGAAAGACTGCAGGAAGCGATGCGTTAAGTGAGAAGTCCACGTACCCATCACTGCTTGGTCTAGAGGGTGCAATGGCACGTCTGGCAGAACATCACCAATCCGCAAGAGAATCTCTTGCTTTTTTGGAAGCGGAGCATCCGCTTCTAGGGTTATTCGCGGATTATATCGTCGAACGAGAGTCGTAAAGCGAACTAAATTGTTGTGCTGATCGTCCTTATTGATATAATGTATGCAGTTCAGAATTATCCGTGGCAATTAATATGTGAAGGTGTGTGATAATGATGGAACTCACAGAAATTACTAATCCATCTTTTATTAAAAAACTCAATAGGGATCAGATGGTGGAATTAGCAGAAGAAATTCGGAAATTTCTTATTGGAAAGTTATCAGTTACTGGTGGTCATATAGGGCCTAATCTTGGAGTAGTTGAATTGACAATTGCTTTGCATCGTCATTTTGATAGTCCTGATGATAAAATCATTTGGGATGTCGGCCACCAGGCATATGTCCATAAAATTTTAACAGGTCGTGCTGGTGATTTCGATACGCTTAGGCAATTCAAAGGCTTATGCGGATTCCCCAAAATGATTGAAAGCGATCATGACGTCTGGGAAACAGGTCACAGTTCTACCTCTCTTTCGGCGGCTATGGGAATGGCGGCTGCACGAGATGTCAAGGGAGATTCGAACTATGTAATACCGGTCATCGGAGACGGTGCGCTAACAGGTGGTATGGCACTTGAAGCACTTAATCATATCGGTCATGCAAAAACCAACATGATTGTCATTTTGAATGACAATGAGATGTCAATTGCTCCAAATGTCGGTGCGCTTCATGCAGTCCTTGGAAAGTTAAGAACTGCCGGTAAATATAATAGTGCAAAAGATGAACTTGAATATATATTGAAAAAAATTCCGGCGGTTGGCGGTAAACTTGCTGCTGCTGCGGAGCGTGTGAAAGATAGTTTGAAATATCTTCTCGTTTCGGGTGTCTTTTTCGAAGAACTTGGCTTCACATATCTTGGACCAATCGACGGGCATGATTTCAATGATCTTGAACGCAATATTCAATACGCCAAGAAAATGGATGGACCTGTCTTGCTTCATGTTATTACGAAAAAAGGCAAGGGATATAGCCCGGCCGAAGACGATAAAATCGGTACATGGCATGGCACAGGACCTTATAAAATCGAGACAGGTGATTTCGTCAAATCTTCTTCAGTGGCACCTTCATGGAGTGGACTTGTTGCAGGTACGGTTCAAAAACTTGCTCGAGTTGATAGACGTATCGTCGCAATAACGCCGGCAATGCCTGTCGGTTCGAAATTAGAATCATTTGCAGCGGAATTCCCGGATCGATTCTTTGATGTCGGTATTGCTGAACAGCATGCAACGACGATGGCAGCAGGTCTTGCGACGCAAGGGATGAAACCGTTCTTAGCAATTTATTCGACATTTATGCAACGAGCTTACGATCAGATGCTACATGATATCTCTAGACAAAACCTAAACGTCTTTATCGGTATTGACCGTGCTGGGCTGGTTGGCGCAGACGGTGAAACGCATCAGGGCGTCTTCGATATTGCATTCTTAAGGCATATGCCGAATCTGGTTATTATGATGCCGAAAGATGAAAACGAAGGTCAGCATATGGTGAAAACGGCTATAGATTATGATGAAGGACCTATAGTAATGCGTTATCCAAGAGGAAATGGACTCGGTGTAACTATGGATGAAACATTACGTCCAATCCCGATTGGCTCATGGGAAGTACTACGTGAAGGCCATGATGGCGTCATCTTGACATTTGGAACAACAATTCCGATGGCATTGGAAGCCGCCAACATATTATTTGCTAAAGGGATTCATGTAAAAGTCATAAATGCAAGATTCATCAAGCCACTTGATACGGCAATGTTAGATACAATTTTTGCAACAGGAATGCCGATTATAACAGTTGAAGAGGCGGTTCTCGCTGGCGGTTTCGGCAGTGCTGTACTTGAATATGCACATGACACACTTCAGAACGTTGCCCCAATTAGACGGATGGGCATTCCAGATCAGTTCATTGAACATGGGAATGTTGACGAACTACTTGCAGAAATCGGTATGACTGCAGGTCATCTAGTTGAGAATATGGAATCATTTATTAAAATGCAAGCAGTGGAAAGGGAACAAGTATGACAAATCGTATACCGAAAGAGCGGGTAGATGTCCTTCTGGTCGCGCGTGGTCTCTTTGAAACAAGGGAACAAGCAAAGCGCTCCATTATGGCGGGCATCATCTTTACCGCTGAAACAAGGCTCGATAAACCAGGCGAAAAAATTTTTGCGGATGCACCTCTTGTAGTCAAAGGTTCGAAACTGAAGTATGTCAGTCGGGGTGGCCTGAAGCTCGAAAAAGCGCTTGAGCAGTTTGATGCTGACGTTAACGGCAAAATTGTGTTGGATATCGGGTCGTCAACGGGCGGTTTCACAGATTGTGCCCTTCAAAATGGCGCGTCACATTGCTACGCGCTTGATGTTGGGTACAATCAGCTGGCATGGAAAATACGTCAGGATCCGCGCGTAACTGTAATGGAAAGAACAAACTTTAGACACGCTACACCAGAACTTTTCACCGAGGGCATACCTCAATTTGCAACAATAGACGTATCCTTCATCTCATTGACGCTTATCCTACCTGCTTTAAAACGCATTCTTGCAGACGGTGGCGACGTCATGGTCCTTGTAAAGCCTCAATTTGAGGCTGGAAAAGGAAAAGTAGGGAAAAAAGGTGTTGTCCGGGAAAAATCCATTCATCTTGAAGTTTTAAGAAAAATCGCTGATGCATCTATACAAGAAGGTTTCAGTCTTCGCGGAATTTCATATTCTCCTGTCACTGGCGGGGAAGGGAATATTGAGTTTCTATTCCACCTGACTTCGGAAGATCATGCTTTGACATCATTTGACGATGGTTCATTCGACAATCTTGTCGAAGAAGCGTACAAGGAACTGCAATAGCACGCATTAATTTGCGTGCTATTCTTGTTGGATGAAATAATGGGTGGTACAGTATGAAGTAAGATATTATTATGGTATGGGAGTGATTAGTATGAATAAAGGGCATAGGCAAATTCGTATTCGTGATATTATCTCGAATTTTGAAATAGAAACACAAGATCAGCTCGTAGATAGCCTAAAAGCAGCGGGAGTGGACGTAACACAAGCGACCGTTTCACGTGATATAAAAGAAATGCATCTTATTAAGGTCCCTTTGTCTGATGGTAGCTATAAATACAGTTTGCCACCCGTACATAAGTACAATACAGAACAAAAACTTCACCGAATGCTAACTGATGCATTTGTCAGTATTGATGCAGCAGGTCATTTTATTGTTTTGAAAACGCTTCCTGGCAATGCACAAGCTGTCGGTTCTTTAATGGATCATCTCGGATGGGATGAAATTCTTGGAACGATTTGTGGCGATGATACGAGTTTGATTATTTGTCGTGATGAATCACTGACAGGAGTAGTGAAAGAAAAACTGTTGGCGATGCTCTGAAAGAGGTGAAAGCAATTGTTACGTGAAATCTCCATAAAAAACTTTGCAATCATTGAAAACCTTGAAATAACATTTGATGAAGGCCTAACCGTATTAACTGGAGAAACAGGCGCGGGAAAATCTATTATTATCGATGCTGTCCAACTACTTGCGGGTGGAAGAGGATCACAGGAATTTATCCGTCATGGAGCAACAAAAGCCGAACTGGAAGGGCTTTTCACTATTGAAGAAGAATCGCATCCTATTATTGCACAATTAGCTGAATTTGGTATTGATGCACAGGATGGCGTCGTTATATTGCGGCGCGATTTGAATTCAAATGGGAAAACGGTTTGCCGTGTCAATGGAAAGCTTGTGACGATCGCAATTTTGAGAGAAATTGGTTCACAGTTGATTGACATACATGGTCAACACGAAAATCAGGAATTAATGCATGAAAGAAGTCATATTCATTTACTCGATCATTTTGCGGGTGAAAAACTAGAGCATGCCTATGAAAACTATTTCGAGCTGTATGAAAGCTATCGAAAACTGAAACGGAAGCTTGAGAAGGCAGACGATAATGAGCAACAAGTTGCACAACGTATCGATTTGTATTCATTCCAGCTAAAAGAGATTAATGCAGCTGGACTCGTTATTGGTGAAGAGGACCAACTCGAAGCAGAAAAACAAAAGCTTCAAAACTTCAATCGCTTATTTGAGCGATTGAATACCGCATATGTGTCAATCAGTGGAGATACACATGCGCTTGACTGGGTCGGTTCTGCGATGAGTGATATGGAGGATGCAGCGTCGGTCGATAAAAGCTTGAAACTGCATGCTGAAACGATTGCAACAAGTTTCTATGCCTTACAAGATACTGCACACGAGCTCAAAAGTATACTTGATGATATGGAATTTGATCCTGCAAGACTCGAAGTAGTTGAAGAGCGCCTAGCACTCCACATCTCCTTGAAAAGGAAGTATGGCAAAACGATTGAAGACATTCTTTTGTATCGTGATAAAATCACAGAGGAACTTGAAAACTTAGTAAGTAGGGATGAACGTCTTTTTGCCGAGCAGGAAAAACTTGCGCAACTTCTCCAAGATCTTGAAATCGAAGCAGAAGAGTTATCAATTATCCGCCAAAATTCGTCTATCCAATTAGAAAATGCAATTATGGAACAACTGGAGCAACTTCATATGGGAAAAGCTTCTTTTAAAGTGGAAATTACTCGAAAAGCAGCAGGTACTTTCGATTCAAATGGATATGACGATGTGAACTTCTTGATCTCGACAAACGTTGGGGAACCGTTGAAACCACTTGTAAAAGTAGCGTCGGGCGGTGAAATTTCCCGTATAATGTTAGCGATAAAGACAATATTCTCTAAACATCAAGGAGTTACTTCACTTATTTTTGACGAAGTGGATACGGGTGTAAGCGGAAGAGTTGCACAAGCAATTGCGGAAAAAATAGCAATAATTGCAACAGATTCTCAGGTGCTTTGTATTTCTCATTTACCGCAAGTCGCCGCAATGGCGGATCACCATTACCTCATTAAAAAAAATGTAATAAGTGATAGGACGATGACGGAAATTCATGATGTCATCGAATCAGACAGGACTGAAGAATTGTCCAGGATGTTGTCTGGAGCTGAAACTACGCCATTAACATTAAAGCATGCGGAAGAGTTGTTGAAATTGGCCGCAGAACGTAAGAAATCGTTTAGATAATCACTTAACGTGCATACTACATTATGCACGTTTTTTTATTTTTTTACTCATCGGTTACAAAATGCAATGAAATTAATGTACGTTCCACTTTTGCTTTATTTACCCTTTCATAACATTCCCCTGAACGGACATACCAACAGTATCTTATTAAGGGAGGTGAAATATGGGATGGAGTAGACAGTTTAAGTTGGCCGTTTCGTTTTCTGTGCTTTTACTTGTCATGCCATTCACTACAAATGCAGCATTTGCTAAAGATGGAACGCTGATACCGATGGGACAATCGATTGGTATTAAAATGGATTTGTCGGGAGTCTACATCACAAATGATGTCATGATCAGTAAAGATAACTGGTTGAAGGCAGGTGATCTAATCGGACAATTAGACGATGTAGCAGTCAGTACCCTTCATGAGTACGAAAAAGTATCATCCTCAATGCGAGACAAAAAAGAAATCGTATTGCACGTCATCAGAAACGAGGAAAGCAGTCAAATCCTAGCAGATGGCGAAGCGATGAAACGTCTCCTTCCATTCCTGAAAGATCGAACAGAAGGGACAGGTACCTTGACGTATGTCGATCCGGACAAAGGGACATACGGAGCGCTCGGTCATCAGATCATCGACAGTGCACTGAAATCACCACCTTCGTTTAAAACAGGAGCGATTTATCTTTCAGAAATCGATCAAATTAAAAAAAGCGTGCCCGGAATTCCAGGTTATAAAATTTCAACGATTGTCGATGATGATGATTTTTTAGGGACGATTCGAATAAACGGTCTTTATGGCATCTTCGGGTCGTGGAACAGCGACTATAAGGAAGTGTTAACCGAACCTTTAACGATTATGCAGCCAGCAGAAGTAAAAGAAGGCGCTGCTGAAATTTACACAACGATTAAAGGGACAAAAGTTGAATCCTTTTCAATTCGAATTATAGAAGTAGAACAAGACCAGTTCCATTTCGTTTTAACAGATCCCGAATTGCTCAAAGCAACCGGAGGAATTTTACAAGGGATGAGTGGAAGTCCCGTTATCCAAAACGGGCAATTTGCAGGCGCGGTAACGCATATGTTTGTCGATGATCCTAAAAAAGGTGCAGCCCTATTTTTGGAGAAAATGCGTAGCGGGGAAAACTAATAAAAGGGCCAACTCGTATAATGAGTTGGCCCTTTTGTCCTGTCGTGTTAAGCTTAGCGAGAACGATTCGACAAACGTTGAGAAAAGAATAGAATTAGTCGAAGTTTAGGGAAACCATATGTCAGAAGTTTCATTTTTGCTAAATAAAAGAGGGTTACTCCACTATTCGTCGAAATTTCCCTTGTGTAGTTAAGAGAATGTTGCTAATGTTTAGGGAAAGAAGTCGTCATAAACGTACAAGGGGGAAATGGGAATGGATAAACTGAAAGTCGCGATTGCTGACGATAACAAGGAACTAGTGAGGACTATGATGACATATTTTGAAAGACATCCTGAAATCGAAGTCATTTGGACGGCGCATAACGGAAAAGTATGTCTGTCGATGTTGGAAGAAAAAAAGCCAGATGTCTTATTACTTGATATCATCATGCCACATCTTGATGGAATTGCGGTTTTGGAAACGTTGAGTGGAAATGCACAAACTGCCGATGTTCATATAATTATGTTGACGGCATTTGGGCAGGAAGATGTTATGACACAAGCGGCGAGTCTGGGAGCTTCCTATTTCATGCTTAAACCGTTTGAATTCGACCGACTTGCAAACCAGATATTCCAAGTAGCAGGAACAAGAAAACCGATAGTTCCGATAGCCCAAGCTAGCGGAGAGTATGCGCCAGGAACAGTAAGCCAAAAAGTGCTAGATACTACAATTACAGCAATTATTAAAGAGATTGGTGTACCCGCTCATATTAAAGGCTATGCGTTCATTCGTGAAGCGATTCAAATGGTTTATACGGACGTCGATTTGCTTGGTTCAGTGACGAAAGTACTTTATCCGGAGATCGCAAAAAAATACAATACGACAGCATCCCGTGTAGAGCGTGCAATTCGCCACGCAATCGAAGTCGCATGGAACCGTGGAAATTACGATGTCATTTCCAAAATGTTTGGCTACACTGTGCACCATTTGAAAAGCAAACCCACGAATTCTGAGTTCATCGCGATGATCGCAGATAAAATTCGTCTTGAGCATATGGCGAGCTAATCGTTGCTATGAAAGCGTTTTATGTTATTTGAAACAGTGAATTGGCACTTTTATTATTATTAAACCGGTCATCATTCCTATGAAATTTACGTAATCTTTGCAACAAATTACCGAACCGTACGTGCCCGTAGTGTAGCACATATTTCTGCGGAATCGAAAATTGACCTATCGGCGTAAATGCGGACAGGTCGATTTTTACGTTTACAGGCATTACGACGCTGTTCTGACGACTCTAAACGGTTTTCGATACTTGCGGTTGATAGCTATCATGAACTGCCGTGACATCGAGTCACCTGGCTCCAGGATTCTTAAAGGTAGGAAAAGGTAAACGATCCAGTAAAGGGCGAAAACTTCTAACCGAGATGATTTTTCGTGAATTAGTGGAAGCAGTCGGAAAGAGGTTTGTGTTCCAAGTGTAAGAGATTGGCAAAAACAACGTATTCTGGCGTGCTAGAACTTGGACAAAGTAACAGGTCCTTTGTACAGGGACATATCAATAGTGAGGATATAACAGTTCAATTATAAGGCAGCTTAATAGAATAATCGGATATAGTGATGTTATAGATTACAAAAATGTTATATAAAGATATATTAAGAAGTAATCACCAAGGCTTGCTAGTTATTTGTGACAAAGACCCTCATTATAACTTAGAGCAAGTTGAATAAATAAAAAAAGAAAACCACTTTTTACATTGAGCTAATTCTAGGGGCAAACCATTCCTTAGAAAAAGTAGAAATTGACACATTGACCTCAATTTCTACTTTAACGAAAGTGATAGAAAAAATGAAACTCATAATATAAGTACATTTGGGCTAACTAAATGTTTAAAAATAAGAATTGAATCTCTGTTTTTATATGGACTGAAAAAATAGTGGAAAAACAACCTATTTACTTTGGTACTAAATTATAAACAGAGAAGAGCCATAGGAGAAGATATAACAACTCATGAGAAATTATCCCATAGGTGGGTTCCTATTTGCTTAATCGAGTGATAAACTAAGGTTGAAAATGACGATGCACCTGCATTCATAAATTAATATATCGTTGTCAGTGAGAGCATGAAAAGCCTATTAATTCCAACTTGAGCATATGGCTAGCTGATTGAAAAACACCTAGTTATGGTAATAGCTACGCCTACTCTCCGAATCTATTTTCGTGTGGTAGGCTTTTTTAAACTAGAGATTAATTAATCTGACAAATAGGTTGAGGATGTTATATAATGGATAAGAGGGAAAGGATGAAGCGGCAGTGTTAGTTCAAAATGAGTTTTTCGATCTTTTAGTACAAGAGGAAAAAGTGATCTTGCGCACTAAGAAGAATGGTTTTCCACTTAAATCATTCGATTCAATTACGCGTGAACATCCACGATTAAAAATCAGTTCATTCCCGATATTAAGGAAAGCGCTTACTGAACTAGAGGCAGAACATATAATAGGCAATTGGATTCCAACTATAGAAATAGCTATTGCTGCTGATAAAATGATTGCTCAACTTTACATAAACGTGTCAACCAAGGAATTTGAAGAAAATAGACAATCAATCCTAAATCAGGCTGATAAAGTGCTTGATGATGCCGGAGTGATTTACGGCAGAACAACTTTGCAAGATGAGCCGTTTAAACCGGGTGAATCGATTATCGCAGCTGTAGGGAGAAAGCCACAAAAAGGTAAAGATGCAGTCGTATCATATATAGAAATACCTGAAAGAAGGCCGATGATCCGTGAAGACGGTTCTGCTGATTATTTTGAAATGAATTTCGTTACGCCTATCAAGCAAGGTGATTGGCTTGGCGAGAAAACATCGGCACAAGAGGGCATTGATGGTAAGGATGTTTTAGGTAACGATCTTCCTGCACGGCGAGGGGATGATGTGAAACTTTACTTTGACAGGAAATCAGTGACTGATGAACAAGAAGCGGACAAAGTAGTTCTGAGGGCGTCACACGGTGGGGCTTTGGAAAGCATTGACGGTATCATTAGTGTAGGGAAGCAGTTAATTGTCAGCGGGGATGTAGGACCTGAAACTGGCTCGATTAAATTTGACGGATCAGTTGTTGTATTAGGAACAGTCATTGCAGGATTTTCAGTAAATGCGACTGGAGATATTTCTGTAGAAGGTAATGAAGGTATCATAAATGCGAAGGAGATACAGTCATCTGAGGGAGACATCTACATAAAAGGTGGGATTTTCGGCGGTGGATTGACGATTGTCGAAGCGCGAGGTAATATTTTTGTTAAACACGCGAACAATTGCAAACTGTATGGAAAAGAAGTACATGTCGGTTTATATTTACTCGGCGCAGAAGTTATCGCAGAATCTGTATTTATTGATAAAAACAAAGGTAAAATTATTGGCGGGAAAATTGAGGCACTTTATAAAATTGAATGTGCATTTGCGGGTAACAGTCATGAACGGAAGACAATCCTTAGTGCAAAAGGGATTGACAAGGAAGTAATGTATATGGAAATTCAAGAAATGGCTAAAAGTTTGAAAGAACGCCAAGGAATCATCGAAAAGCTTGAGCAACACGCTCTCCCATTTAGGAATAGTGGAAGTCTTCTGAAGGGGCCACAGGCAGAAGCCTTTGAAAAAATGTTGGAAACGATTGAATCGAATAGAGATGCCATAGTTGAACTAGATAAAGAAATTCAACTTGGGTTGCGTAAAATTAAGCAAGCAGTTCCCGCTCAAATTGAAGTGACAAGAGAAGCTTATCCAGGTACAATCATTCAAATTGGATTGAAATCGTCTACGCTTCATGTAGGTGCAAAAGGCATTTTTGAAATCGTAGATGGCGTCCTAAATGTCTAATCCTACAGTTTTTGCACATCGAGGCGCTTCTGGCATCTGCTTTGAAAATACAATGAAAGCATTTGAGAAGGCTGTCGATCAAGGTGCTGGCGGCATCGAGCTAGATGTCCAATTGACAGAAGATGGAGTGCCGTTTGTCATCCACGATCCAGGATTATCTAGGCTTGCTGGCATTCGGAAAATGATTTCATCCATGACAAGTACAGAGCTCATGAGAATTCGAGTTGGAAGAAGATATAGACGTTTATTCTGTGGTCATAGCATTCCGACATTGATAGAAGCGGTGTCATTTTGCGAAATGCATGATTTAGCACTTAATGTTGAATTGAAAGAAACGGTTTCGGATCGCCCTGAATTGATCAAAATGATTGTTGATATTGTTTCTGTTATGGGCAATGTTCATATTTCCTCATTTGATTATCGCTTACTTGAAGTGGTCAAAGAGGAAAGCGAACGAATGGAAACAGCCTTTCTTATTGGAAAGAAAAGCGTAGATTGGACTAATCTTAAACAGTATTCATGTGCAGATGGATTCCATTTTCACAAACGGTTGTTGAAAGAGCCCTTTTTGACCAATCTCCTTCAAACCGGGAAAAAGATTCGGGTTTATGGAATGACTGGAACAGAACCAATCACTCTTAATCCGCCTCCTTATATAGATGGCTGGATAACGGATTATCCAAATCGATTCAATAAATAAGCAAAAGGACCAAGACTGTTCAGTCTTGGTCCTTTTGCAATTCGCTCAAATAGATTGTAGACGATTGCTCTTAGTTACGATATACACTGTTACTTTTGTTTAAACCGTTCTTGCACGCGTCCTTTTCGTCGATCGCGACGTAATAAAAAGCCCGCAAAAAACCATAGACCTCCCGCGAACAATAATAAGCCTACAACGAATTGAAGCCAAATGAACGGAAATGGGTTAAATAATACGCCAAATATCGAATCTCGCATTAATTTTATACCGCCGGCCGCAAAAAGTCCGGGGATTAGCAAGACCATAAATGCTGCTAGACGTGCCATATACGACAACTCCTTACCGAATCTAATTTTACCTACTCTAATTTGATTGTCAAGAACAGCGCTTTCATGTATGATGAAATTGTAATTGCAAAAGATTGCATGGTTCAAAAAAGGAGAATGAACATCCTTGCAAAACGTTCTCATTGTCGGGGCGGGGACAGGCGGATCGATAATACTGGACCTTCTCCAAAATTTAGAATTCATGAATGTAAACGCAATCATTGATACTGATGAACATGCACCGGGAATAATACGTGCAAAAAAACAGGGCATCGCATATGGGATGGATTGGACAAGTTACCTGACCGACGATTTGCATATTATTTTCGATGTGACCGGTGACAAGTCTGTATTCGCTGAGCTATTAAAAGCGAGGCCTGCCCATACCGTACTTATACCTGGTTCCGTCGCAAATCTCCTTGTAAGGCTGCTTGAGGAGAACGATACATACATTAAGCGCATTCATATAGAAATGCATAAGCAGCGAATGATCTTTGATTCAATTGAAGAGGGCATGGTTGGAATCGACGAAGAAGGAACTGTTGATTTCTTCAATAAAAGTGCCTCTAAGATGATTGGTTTCCCAATTGAAGAGGCTTTTGGTCGGATGATTACGGATGTAATTCCGACGACAGAGCTTCCAAGGGTATTCGATTCAGGCGTGGCGGAATTGAATGAGGAACAGATTCTTGGAAATGGCTTGAAAATAGTTACTTCTCGTTATCCACTCTTTGATTCCGCCGGGAAAAAAGTCGGTGCATTCGCGGTGTTTAAAGATATTACGGAAGTAGTTGCGCTAGCGGAGGAAATCACAGATTTGAAAAAAGTGAAGACAATGCTGGAAGCAATCATACATTCGAGTGACGATGCCATCTCAGTCGTTGATGATAAGGGGAATGGTATCCTTGTCAATCCAGCCTATACACGGATTACGGGCCTTACTGAAGATGAAATAATAGGTAAGCCCGCGAATGCGGACATCAACGAAGGTGAAAGTATTCATATGAGAGTACTTAAGTCGAGAAAGCCGGTTCGTGGCGTCAATATGCGTATAGGTGAAAATAACAGGGAAGTAATTGTCAATGTTGCACCAATCATTGTCGATCACCAAGTGAAGGGTAGTGTTGGTGTCATTCATGACATCACTGAAATGCGCAACTTGATGAAAGAACTTGACCAGGCACGGACAATTATTAGGAAACTTGAATCAACCTATACATTCGATGATATCTTCGGCGGTTCGTCTGATATTGAAATTTCAATCGAGCAGGCCAAGTTAGCTGCCAAATCTGACATTCCAGTCCTTCTTCGAGGAGAAGCGGGAACTGGGAAAGAATTGTTTGCGCATGCCATTCACAGTGGCTCCGAACGACGGTTTAATAAGTTTATCCGTGTGAATTGTTCGGCAATGCATTCATCTAAATTGGAAGCGGAGCTATTTGGACAAGAATCTGAGGTTTCTCAAAGTGGGAATGGTAGCACTCAAGGCCTTTTTCAAGAGTCTGCACAGGGAACGTTATTCCTTGACGAAGTGGCTGACTTGCCGCTTGTGGTTCAGGCGAGGCTGCTTAACTATTTAAAAAGCGGAACAATCTTCAAAAATGGGGGGACCTATCCCGTTCATTTGTCCGTTCGTGTCATTGCAGCGTCTACGAAAAACTTAGAAAAGGCAATGCACGAAGGAGCGTTTATTGAAGAACTTTATTATGTGTTAAACCGACTCTCAATCCAAATTGCGCCGCTACGATCTCGGAAAAAAGATATTCCATCCATTATTGGGCACCTACTAGTAAGGTTAAATCAGGAATTCGGGATGAATATTGAGAAAATTACCGATGAAGCGCAAGAGCGTCTTAAGCAATATGACTGGCCAGGAAATGTACGTGAACTTGAAAATGTACTTAGCCGCGCCATGATTTACATGGAGTCGGGAGATGCCGTTATCGAATTGATAGATGTGGTTAAATCCCTATCATCTAGGGAAAACAAGGAAGAGGAACAGATTCTTCCTGAAAAAAGCACACTTACTTCGATTATGGATGAATACGAAAAAACCATACTTGAAACGGCTCTCCGTGAAAATACTGGTAACAAATCATTAACAGCCAATAGGCTTGGTATTTCACTGCGCTCACTTTATTATAAACTTGAGAAATTCAGCCTCATTTAATCGTCATGTAGTCAAAGGAGGAGAGACAATGGTTACACTTGACTCACTCATCAGTCTGGCCGCATCGAAGAACGGTCCGGTTGTTGCTGTCGCATCTGCAGCAGATCGAGAAGTGCTTGAAGCGGTTAGTATTGCTAGTGAAAAAGGCATTGCTTCATTCATGCTTTTCGCTGATGAAAGTCGTATCAGCGAGATGATTCAAACAAATTTCCCTTGGTTACTAGATAATGAAAAAATTAGTATCCATCATGCTGAAGACGATAGCTACGCAGCTGCACTCTCAGTGAAAGCGGTTTCAAGTGGACAAGCACATGTCCTGATGAAAGGGAACTTAGCAACATCTACCATCCTTAAGGCGGTGTTGAATGGCGACTATGGTTTACGCACAGGGAAAATACTGTCGCATGTCGCAGCGTTCGAAGTTGCCGGTTATGACCGTTTACTTTTCGTGACGGACGCGGCAATGAACATCGCACCTGACCTAGAAGCAAAAGCACAAATCATTCGTAATGCAGTTGCTACTGCGCATGCGTGTGGTGTGCTTGAACCAATCGTCGCTCCCTTGGCTGCTGTCGAAACGGTGAATCCGGCAATGACACCAACGACAGATGCCGCGTCGCTAGTAGTAATGAATCGACGTGGTCAAATCACTGGTTGCATTGTTGACGGTCCACTTGCCCTTGATAATGCAGTATCAGAGAAGGCTGCTGCGCAAAAAGGAATTACAGGGGAAACAGCTGGTAAAGCCGATATTCTTGTCGTTCCGAATATCGAAGCAGGCAATATTCTCTACAAATCACTTATGTACTTCGCCAACGCGAAAGTCGGTGCGATTATCCAAGGCGCCAAAGCACCAATCGTCCTTACATCAAGGGCGGACAGTGCCGAAAGTAAACTTTACTCACTAGCACTAGCAATTCTTTCGATAAAGTAAAAAACAAAAGCGTAAGCGCCTGTTCAGAGGCGACAGACATAAGACGGGCTGGCGAAGCGGCGTTCTTTGCCGCACAGCTTGACCAACTTATGACCCGAGTCTCTAGGCGCTGGAGTCTAGACGTGAACACTCTATTGAATAAATTATCCACAGTACGAGATTTTTAGTTTCTTAAAAATAAAAATGAACGATACCCTTAGGAGGAATTTACAATGGAAATTTTCAAATATATGGAACATCAGGATTATGAACAACTTGTTATTTGTCAGGATAAAGCTTCAGGACTAAAAGCGATCATCGCTATTCATGATACGACACTCGGCCCGGCGCTTGGTGGAACACGTATGTGGACGTATGCAAGTGAAGAAGAAGCAATTGAAGACGCACTTCGCCTTGCGCGCGGTATGACTTACAAAAACGCGGCTGCTGGATTGAATCTTGGTGGCGGAAAAACAGTTATTATAGGGAATCCAAAAACAGACAAAAACGATGAAATGTTCCGTGCTTTCGGTCGTTATATTGAAGGATTGAACGGTCGTTATATCACTGCAGAAGATGTAGGAACAACTGAAGCGGATATGGACTTAATTAATCTTGAAACAGATTATGTTACAGGTACTTCTGCTGGAGCGGGTTCATCTGGTAATCCTTCGCCTGTTACTGCTTATGGTATTTATTACGGTATGAAGGCAGCAGCAAAAGAAGCATTTGGAGACGACTCGCTAGCGGGCAAAACAGTAGCGGTACAAGGTGTCGGAAACGTTGCTTATGCACTTTGTGAGTATTTGCACGAAGAAGGTGCAAAACTAATCATCACGGATATCAACGAAGAAGCAGTTCAGCGTGCAGTTGATGCATTCGGTGCAACAGCAGTCGGCATCAATGAAATTTACTCTCAAGAAGCAGATATCTTCGCACCATGTGCACTAGGTGCAATCATAAACGATGAGACGATTCCACAATTGAAAGCAAAAGTTATTGCAGGATCTGCTAACAATCAATTGAAAGAAACGCGTCACGGCGATTTAATCCATGAAATGGGTATTGTTTACGCACCTGACTACGTTATCAACTCGGGCGGCGTTATCAACGTTGCAGATGAGCTTGATGGTTATAACCGTGAACGTGCACTTAAACGCGTAGAAGGAATCTATGACGTAATCGGGAAAATTTTCGCAATCTCAAAACGTGATAATATCCCAACGTATGTTGCAGCTGACCGCATGGCGGAAGAGCGTATTGCACGTGTTGCTAATACAAGAAGCACTTTCCTACAAAACGAAAAAAGCGTACTTTCAAGACGCTAATAAAGAAAAGCGAAAGCGACCTGTTTAGACGCGACAGGCATAAGATAGACCGGCGAAACGACGTTCTTTGTCGTGCACAGGAGGGATGCAATTCAATCCCTCCCAGATAGCTTATGACCCGAGCGTCTAGTCGCAGTAGCTAGACATAAAGAAAAGAAAAGGCTGCATTGATATGGAAGGAGGACCTATTGTGCATGAGAATCACCATAGGATCCTAGTTATTAACCCAGGATCTACATCAACAAAAATAGGTGTCTTTGAAGGCGAAAGTCAACTGATGGAAAGTACGTTGAGGCATAGTTCAGAAGAAATTGCACAGTACCCTTCCATCATCGATCAATACAGTTTTCGTAAAGAGGCAATCCTTGAGTCACTTGAAAAAGAAGGCATTAACATCACTACACTAGCTGCCATTTGCGGTCGGGGCGGGCTTCTCCGTCCGATCGAAGGTGGTACTTACCCTGTTAACGAAGCGATGATACAAGACTTGAAAACAGGTTATTCAGGTCAACATGCATCGAACCTCGGGGGCATAATTGCGCATGAAATCGCAACCAGCCTAAACCTTCCCGCTTTCATCGTCGACCCCGTCGTCGTCGATGAACTTGCACCAATCGCGCGAATTTCTGGATTTTCGGCCATTAATCGAAAATCCATATTCCATGCGCTGAACCAAAAAGCGGTTGCAAGACGCTACGCAAAACAAGTCGGTAAAAAATACGACACACTCCGGTTGATTATCACCCATATGGGCGGGGGTATAACTGTCGGTGTACATGAATTCGGCAAAGTAATTGATGTAAACAATGGACTTCACGGAGATGGACCATTCAGCCCTGAACGTGCGGGAACCGTACCTGCGGGGGATCTCATCGAACTATGTTTTTCTGGAGAGTACTTCCGTCACGAAGTAATGAAAAAACTTGTTGGTCAAGGTGGTCTCGTTGGCTATCTCGGAACGAACGATGCAGTTCGCGTTGAACAACGAATTGAAGATGGTGATGAAAAAGCAAAACTAGTTTACGAGGCAATGGCCTACCAAGTTGCTAAGGAAATTGGTAGTGCGGCTGCTGTCCTTCACGGCCAAGTGGATGCGATTATCCTTACGGGTGGCCTTGCTTACGGCAAAGGATTTGTGAAGGATATTACATCCAGAATCGACTGGATAGCGGATATAGTTGTGTATGCTGGAGAAGATGAACTACAAGCACTTGCAGAAGGCGCACTCCGCGTTCTAACTGGTGAAGAAATAGCTAAAATCTACCCGTCTTGACGGGTCGTTGTGAGGGAGGCCATCTATAATGGCGAGGGAATATGATGTAGTTATTTTAGGAGGCGGAACGGGTGGCTATGTCGCTGCGATTCGCGCCGCTCAATTGGGACTGAAAACAGCACTTGTTGAAAAAGGGAAACTAGGCGGCACATGCTTGCACAAAGGGTGTATCCCGAGTAAAGCATTGTTAAAAAGTGCTGAAGTATTCGATACGGCAAAAAATCAGGCTGCAGAGTTTGGGGTAAATACAAAAGACGTATCACTGGATTTCAGTCGTGTACAAGCACGAAAAGACGGTATCGTTAAACAGCTACATGCTGGCGTGACTGCCCTAATGAAAAAAGGGAAAATCGACGTATTTGATGGACTTGGCAGAATGCTTGGACCATCAATCTTTTCGCCAATGCCGGGTACTATTTCGGTTGAAATGAACAATGGTGACGAAAACGAAATGCTCATCTTGAAAAACCTGATTATCGCAACAGGATCTAGACCACGTACATTACCCGGTTTGGAAATTGATGAAAATCAAGTCATGTCTTCTGATGGGGCGCTTTCTATGGAAGCACTTCCTAAGTCGATTATCATCGTTGGTGGTGGAGTCATCGGTATAGAATGGGCTTCTATGCTCAATGATTTCGGTGTCGAAGTCACTGTTCTCGAATATGCAGATCGAATTATTCCGACTGAAGACGATGACATCTCGAAAGAAATGAAAAAGCTATTGACGAAAAAAGGAATCACATTTGTGACAAGTGCGAAAGTTCTCCCAGAAACCCTCGTTAAAAAAGAAGGAACTGTCACAATTTCTGCGGAAATGAATGGCGAAACGACGGCGTTCACAGCTGAAAAAATGCTTGTTTCTGTCGGTCGTCAAGCAAATGTCGAAGGAATTGGTCTGGACAATACGGAAATTGAAATCATCAATGGTTATATTAAAACAAGACCAACATTTCAAACAAAAGAACATCATATTTATGCAATTGGTGATGTTATTGGCGGGCTGCAACTAGCGCATGTTGCTTCTCACGAAGGAATTGCGGCTGTTGAACATATTGCAGGTCTAAAAAATGAAGCGATTGATTATACAAAAATATCGCGTTGCATTTATTCTAGTCCCGAAGCGTCAAGCGTCGGCATAACAGAGAAGCAAGCGAAAGAACAGGGCTTTGATGTCAAAGTCGGGAAATTCCCGTTTATGGCCATCGGAAAAGCACTTGTCAATGGAAATTCGGATGGTTTTGTAAAAATCATTGCCGATAAAAAGACAGACGATATTCTAGGTGTTCATATGATAGGTGCACACGTGACTGATTTGATATCCGAAGCAGGACTCGCGATGGTGCTCGATGCGACGCCGTGGGAAGTGGCAAGCACGATTCATCCACATCCATCGCTTTCTGAAGTAATGGGCGAAGCCGCTTTAGCCGTAGATGGCAAAGCAATTCATATGTAAAAAAGAGTCTCAATTAGTCTAAGACACAAGACTGCGAACCATAGAAGGGGGATTTTAGAAATGGCAAAAACGCGTCATGAAGAACTAGGTTTAACAAATGAAGATGCACTGCAAATTTTTGAAACGATGTTAATGGCTCGTCGTATTGATGAACGTATGTGGCTCCTTAACCGTGCAGGAAAGATTCCATTCGTTATTTCATGTCAGGGGCAGGAAGCAGCACAAGTTGGAGCAGCTTTCGCTCTTGATAAAGATAAAGACTGGATTGCACCATACTATCGGGATATGGGCGTTGTTCTACATTTTGGAATGACTCCGCAAGATTTGATGCTGTCCGCATTCGCAAAAGCAGAAGATCCGAACTCAGGTGGTCGTCAAATGCCTGGTCACTTCGGTCAGCGCAAAAATCGTATTTTGACAGGATCATCTCCTGTTACGACGCAACTACCGCACGCAGTTGGGGTAGCTCTTGCGGCGAAGATGAAGAAGGAAGATTTCATTACTTTCGTTACACTTGGGGAAGGTTCATCTAACCAAGGAGATTTCCACGAAGGCATGAACTTTGCAGGTGTCCATAAATTACCGACTGTTATCATGGTTGAAAATAATAAATATGCAATTTCAGTTCCTGTTGAAAAACAACTTGGCTGTGTTAATGTTTCCGACCGTGCAATCGGTTACGGAATGCCGGGTGTTACAGTTGATGGAACAGACCCACTTGAAGTATACAAAGTGGTCAAAGAAGCAGCAGATCGTGCACGACGTGGAGAAGGTCCAAGTCTTGTAGAGACAATCTGTTACCGATTGACGGCTCACTCATCAGATGATGATCAACGCCAATACCGTGATGCAGAAGAGCTTGAAAATGAAAAGAAACTTGACCCGATTCCAATGTTCGCAGCTTATTTGAAAGAAGTAGGCGCACTAACTGATGAACTTGAAAAAGAAATGGAAGAACGCATCATGAAAGAAGTGAACGAAGCGACCGATTATGCGGAAAGCGCTGCGTACGCTGAACCTGAATCTGCGATGCTCCATGTGTATGCTGAAGATGGGGGGAACGAATAATGGCTGTTATGTCTTATATCGATGCAATCACACTTGCAATGAAAGAAGAAATGGAACGAGACGACCGCGTTTTCGTTCTCGGAGAAGACGTTGGACGTAAAGGTGGAGTCTTTAAGGCTACGGCAGGTCTTTACGATCAATTCGGAGAATACCGCGCACTTGATACACCGCTTGCGGAATCTGCAATTGCAGGTGTCGGAATTGGTGCAGCAATGTACGGGTTACGTCCAATTGCTGAAATGCAGTTTGCTGATTTCATAATGCCGGCTGTGAACCAAATTGTTTCGGAAGCAGCAAAAATACGTTACCGTTCGAATAACGACTGGTCTTGTCCAATTGTTATTCGTGCACCATTCGGAGGCGGTATCCACGGGGCGCTGTATCACTCGCAGTCTGTCGAATCGATGTTCGCAAGCACACCGGGATTAAAAATCGTTATACCGTCAACGCCATATGATGCAAAAGGGCTTCTTAAAGCGGCAATCCGCGATGAAGATCCAGTATTATTCTTTGAACATAAACGCGCTTATCGTTTAATTAAAGGCGAAGTGCCTTTAGATGACTACGTATTGCCAATTGGCAAAGCAGATGTTAAACGTGAGGGCGATGATATTACAATCATCACTTACGGACTATGTGTCCATTTTGCATTGCAAGCCGCTGAACGTCTTGCAGAAGATGGAATTTCTACTCATATCCTTGACCTTCGGACTGTCTATCCACTTGACCAAGAAGCAATCATTGAAGCAGCTTCGAAAACAGGGAAAGTCCTCTTAGTTACTGAAGATAATAAAGAAGGAAGCATTATGGGAGAAGTTGCAGCAATAATTGCTGAAAACTGCCTGTTTGAACTTGATGCGCCAATTAAACGTCTTGCTGGACCAGATATTCCAGCGATGCCATATGCACCGACAATGGAGAAATTCTTCATGGTCAATCCAGACAAAGTAGAGAAGGCAGCGCGTGAACTCGCAGAATTTTAATCGGGAAGGAGGTCAATCAATTGGCTATTGAAAATATTTTAATGCCCCAACTCGGTGAAAGTGTGACAGAAGGCACAATCGAGAAATGGCTTGTCAAACCGGGGGATACAGTTAACAAATATGATTCACTTGCAGAAGTTAATACAGACAAAGTAACAGCAGAAGTACCTTCTTCATTTACAGGTGTCATCAAGGAATTGATCGCACAGGAGGGAGAGACGCTTGCAGTTGGAGCGCTTGTTTGTACGATTGAAACTGAAGGTGGAGGAGCTGCGGAAGTCGCAGTAGAAGCGGTACCAGCTAAGGCAGAACCTGCAAACGAAATGCCTGCTGCAGGTTCTCAAAAACCGGCTTCATCTTTGAATCGTGAAAAAGGAACGGCAGCAGGACGCTATTCTCCTGCAGTACTTCGTCTATCACAGGATAACGGCATTGATTTGTCACTTGTGGAAGGTTCAGGGAAAGAAGGACGCATCACGCGTAAAGATTTGCTTGCTATAATCGAGAGTGGCAACATTCCGACAGCAGCAGTAACTACTGAAGCGCCTGTTGTAGAAACGGCAGCTCCAACGTCGGTTACACAGGCGGCACCTGCACCGAAAGCAGCGGAGCCAGCCAATGTACCTGTTGCAGTAGGCGATATCGAAATCCCTGTTACAGGCGTGCGTCGTGCCATTGCTAGCAATATGCTGCGCTCAAAACACGAAGCTCCACACGCATGGATGATGATTGAAGTCGATGTTACGAGTCTTGTTCAATACCGCGATTCCTTGAAAAATGATTTCAAAAAGAAGGAAGGCTTCAACCTGACATACTTCGCATTCTTCGTGAAAGCAGTATCTCAAGCATTGAAAGAATTCCCTATGATGAACTCAATGTGGGCCGGCGACAAAATCATTCAGAAAAAAGATATCAATATTTCCATCGCAGTGGCGACGGAAGATTCCCTTTACGTTCCAGTCATCAATAATGCTGATGAAAAAACAATCAAAGGCATTGGACGTGATATTCAGGAGCTTGCAGGTAAAGTGCGTTCAGGTAAACTGAAATCATCCGAAATGCAAGGTGGTACATTCACAGTGAATAATACCGGCTCATTCGGTTCTGTTCAGTCAATGGGTATCATCAACCACCCGCAAGCAGCAATACTACAAGTCGAATCAATCGTTAAACGTCCTGTTGTGATGGACGGCGGCATGATCGGTGTGCGTGATATGGTGAACTTATGTCTATCACTCGATCACCGCGTTCTTGACGGTCTTGTTTGCGGACAATTCCTCGCACGAGTGAAAGCGATACTCGAAAACGTAACTGCAGAAAATACATCCATTTACTGATCAAAATTGTAAACCCCAGTGCCGTAAAATATAGCGCTGGGGTTTATTTTATCTTTCAACAAAAGCGTTACTCGGGTAAACTAGTAATAGATTGATTATTTTGAGGAGGGAAGCGCAAAATATGACCATACATAACATGCAAACAACAACATTCGATAAAGCGGGATTTGAACAATGGAAAGAAGTCGCTGTCCAGTCATTGAAAGGAAAGCCTTTCGATTCGCTTATCACGAAAACGATTGAAGGGATTGACCTTCAGCCATTATATACGCAGGAAAGTCTTGCGAAACGTGCACAGCTAATTCGTGCGGCAAAAAAAGAGACAGGCTGGATTGTTGCACAGCAACCATATGCTACGGATGGACAAAAGTTCGTCGCTGACCTGAAAAGTTCGATTGAACGTGGCAATGAAGCGATTGTTTACGATGGGGCAAAAACACTTCACTGGGAAGAGTCTTCTCTCGCTGAAATCGCCCAACTTATGAAGCAATATCCGATTTTCATTACAAATATGAAGCATGATAACTCATTTCTGAAAGCGTTTTCCCTTGTCCCAGAAATGGATCGTTCCTCCGTTAACGGGGCAATTTCGGTCTCTGGTTGGACTCTTCCAGCAGGATACACAAACGTCCGGACAGCTAGCGCGGATATGTGGGTTGCACATCACAAAGGCGCGGATGCAGTGACTGAACTTGCATTAGTCCTCGCATATGCAGCGGATCAAGCTTCAAAAGTGGACAATTTTAGTGATTTTGCCGATGACTTTTTTGTTCGATTTGCAGTTGATACGCATTTCTTTATGGAAATTTCAAAGTTCCGTGCGTTTCGTGTTCTTTGGCAAGCATTCAGTTCTGCGTATGGGGTAGCTGAAGCTCCATATGTACCAATCATTGCAATAACATCGTTGCGTTCTTACTCAAAACTAGATCCGTATGTCAACGTCTTGCGTGCAGGCAATGAAACATTCGCCGCAGTTCTTGGCGGCGCTGACGTTATTACAGTTCACCCACACAATATTATTACTGGACCGACAAGCAGTTCTGTACGTATGGCACGAAATATCCAACTTGTTATTAAAGAAGAAACTCATTCCGATAAAGTAATTGATCCTGCAGGCGGTTCTTATTTCATGGAAACCTTGACGTCTGAACTTGTTGATAAATCATGGACACTCTTTTTGGAAATACAGTCTACAGGCGGCTATGATGCATTCATTGCCAGTGACAAGTTCGGGAAATTACTTGAGCAACGTAGGGGCGATGTTTCGAAAGGGAAACAGTCGTTGATTGGTACAAATGTTTACGCTGAATTGACGGATACGAACTTTACTGATTGGGATGGCATTCAATTTGAAGGACGTCTTGCAGAACCTTTCGAAAAACTAGCTGCACTGCAAAAAGATAGTGCGACGCGAATTGCATTGCTGACGTTCGGCGAGTTAAAAGATTTCAAACCACGTGCAGATTTTGTCGGCGGCTTTTTAGCGACAGGTGGTATGCGCGCTGAATGGGGTCCAACATTCGATAATGCACAACAAGCTGTTACATGGCTTGCGGATGACAAGCCGGATTATGCAATTGTTTGTGCAACATCCAGCCTAACTGAAACGATAATGGAACAATTGCTGGCAGGACGCCCAGAAGGACTTGTCTTGGATGTGGCAGGAAAGTACGATTCTGCACTGTCAGAAACATGGCTTAATGCCGGTCTAAATGGCTTCATCTATGCGGGTCAAGATAAAGTAGGAAAACTAATAGCTATCAACGACAAATTGGAAGGGGCTGCGTCTGATGAACAAGCCTGATTTCAACAAAGTAGACTTGCGGCAGATTGCTAGCAGTTCGGCAAAAACAGTAACCCAGTCAGGGCAACTTTTTAGAACAAATGAAGGTATCGATGTTAAAACGCTCTATACCGGTAAAGACACGGAGAACCTATCCCATTTGCCTGATTTACCTGGCATCGCACCAAATACTAGGGGTCCCTATCCGACAATGTTCGTTTCTAGACCGTGGACAGTCCGTCAATACGCCGGATTCTCAACTGCTGAGGAAAGCAATGCCTTTTACCGCCGAAATTTGGCAATGGGGCAAAAAGGATTATCTGTCGCATTCGACCTTGCGACTCACCGCGGCTATGACTCTGATCATCCACGTGTGACTGGGGATGTCGGAAAAGCAGGCGTTGCTATTGATTCGGTAGAGGATATGAAAATCCTATTTGATGGTATTCCGCTCGATCAGATGTCAGTATCTATGACAATGAACGGCGCGGTATTGCCAATTATGGCGTTTTATATCGTTGCGGCTGAAGAACAGGGAGTGTCACCTGAAAAACTTGCTGGTACCATCCAAAATGATATATTGAAGGAGTATATGGTGAGAAATACGTATATTTTCCCGCCAGAAATGTCGATGAAAATCATTGCGGATATTTTTGATTACACATCCACTAAAATGCCGAAATTTAACTCGATTTCAATTTCTGGCTATCATATGCAAGAAGCGGGCGCAACGGCGGATATCGAGCTTGCCTATACACTTGCGGATGGTCTTGAATATGTCAGGACAGGTTTGAAAGCAGGCATTGATATCGATTCATTCGCACCTAGACTATCGTTTTTCTGGGCGGTAGGCATGAATTACTTCATGGAAGTTGCCAAAATGCGCGCGGCACGGAAAATGTGGGCGCAAATGATGCAGACGTTTGAACCGAAAAATCCAAAGTCACTTGCGCTACGTACACATTCACAAACGTCAGGCTGGAGTTTGACGGAACAAGATCCGTTCAACAATATAACGCGAACATTAATAGAAGCAAATGCTGCAGCGATGGGGCATACACAGTCACTCCATACCAATGCGCTTGACGAAGCAATTGCATTGCCGACAGATTTCTCAGCACGGATTGCTCGGAATACGCAATTGTTCCTGCAAGAAGAGACGATGATGACCAAAGTGATTGATCCATGGGGCGGCTCATACTATGTTGAAAAATTGACAGATGAGTTGATGGATAAAGCTTGGGAATTAATCACAGAAATCGAGGAACTCGGCGGAATGGCGAAAGCGATTGAAACCGGCCTTCCCAAAATGAAAATCGAAGAAGCGGCCGCAAAACGTCAGGCTCAAATCGACTCCCGTGCAGAATCAATTATCGGTGTAAATAAATACCGTTTAGATACTGAAGATCCAATCGATATTTTGGACATTGACAATACGCTAGTACGCCAGAAACAAATCGATCGTATCAATCAGATGAAAGCAGACAGAGACGAAGCGAAAGTAACGACTATCCTAGCCGAGTTGACTGAAATTGCACGTAGTGGCGACGGTAATCTTTTAGCATGTGCCGTTAATGCAGCACGTGCACGCGCAACCATCGGTGAAATATCAGATGCGATTGAAAGTGTATCAGGTAGACATAAGGCGGTGATTCGTTCGGTGAGTGGCGTTTACAGTTCGAATTTCTCGAACACAGAAGAAATTGACGAAGTAAAAATGATGGCAGAAGATTTCCTTGGAAATGAAGGGCGTCGTCCACGTATCCTTATCGCAAAAATGGGACAAGACGGTCATGACCGCGGTGCAAAAGTAATCGCTTCCTCATTTGCAGATCTTGGTTTTGATGTAGACATCGGGCCATTATTTCAAACGCCAGAAGAAACGGCACTACAAGCCGCTGAAAATGATGTCCACGTCATCGGTGTAAGTTCACTTGCTGCGGGTCATAAAACGCTTGTTCCGACACTACGTGAAGAGCTTGCCAAAATTGGTCGAGAAGATATTCTTATTGTCGTCGGTGGGGTTATACCTGCGCAAGATTATGCATTCCTACGTGAAAATGGTGCTGCGGCAATTTTCGGTCCAGGAACCGTCATTCCGGTTGCAGCGCAAAAAGTCATTGAAGAAATCTATCGTAGGCTTGGCTATGAGGAAGTGGCGGATTGAAAGACAACAACCGTTTAACTGATGACAGTGCATTGAATGTGATGGGTGGGATTACTTCCTCACATGATGGCATGGCAGCAACGGCGCGGAAACGTTTTGTGAAAAAGGGCCGCGAAATCCCGGTTGAAGAGTTGTCGGAAAAGATATCAAATGGCTCCCGGCTTCATCTTGCAAAAGGGATTACGCTTCTCGAAAGTATTATTCTAGATGATAAAGTTGCCGGGCAGCAGCTGTTGCTCAATTTGCTTCCTAAAACGGGCAATAGCATCCGGATTGGCATCACCGGAGTTCCAGGTGCAGGGAAAAGCACGTTTATTGAAGCATTCGGCTTAATGCTAGCTAATGCAGGCCACAAAGTTGCCGTGCTTGCTATAGATCCAAGCTCAACTGTAACAGGCGGTAGTATCCTTGGTGATAAAACGCGGATGGAAGAACTTGCAAGGCATCCGAACGCGTTCATTCGCCCCTCACCGTCTGCAGGTACACTTGGTGGTGTTCACAAAAAATCGCGCGAGACGATGTTACTTTGTGAAGCGGCAGGTTATGACGTTATTTTAATAGAAACGGTCGGAGTCGGGCAAAGTGAAACGGTTGTCCGTGGAATGGTCGATTATTTCATGCTGCTGGTACTAACTGGTGCCGGAGATGAACTGCAAGGGATGAAAAAAGGGATTATGGAACTGGCAGACGGGGTTGTTGTTCACAAAGCTGACGGTGATAATTTAAGGTTGGCGAAAAAGACAGTACGGGAATACCGTCAGCTTCTTCACTTCCTCCAGCCTGCATCACCCGGTTGGACTTCGACTGCACTTCCTGTTTCATCAATTAAAAATACAGGTCTTGAAGAGGTTTGGGAAATGATAGTATCATTTAAAGAGACAATGGATGATAGCGGATTCTGGGAAGGGCGCAGGCAATCACAGACGAAAGATTGGTTCCGTTCCATGATTAATGATCGACTTATCGATAGTTTTTTTGCACAACCTGGGAAGAAAGAGGAAGTCATAAAACTCGAGAAGGGGCTACTTGAGGGAAATCTTACTGTGACGGGCGCAGTCGATCGTTTGTTTGGATAAAGCTCCAAGATATAAGAAGGCCGTTTAATGGCATGAGATATTTTTGCTGTTCAAGTGGATGTCAAATAAAACGAATAAACGAACACGATACTATCCTATAAATAAACTACAATTGTATAATAATAAAATAAAGATCAGACATTTACACAAATGTCTGATCTTTTTTGGTGCGCCCAGCATGGGTGTAGTCTATAGGGTGCAAGTCCCGAACTGTGAAGGCAGAAGTAACAGTTAGCTTAACGCAAGGGTGTCCATGGTGACGTGGAATCTGAAGGAAGCGAGCAGCAAACCTCCGGTCTGAGGAACACGAACTTCATATAAGGCTATGTACGATTGGGTGAGTTTGCCAAACAAAACAAAGCCCTTTCTGCCGAAGGTCGTATGTAGTAAATGAAGCAGATAGGTGGAGGGAAAGACTACGTTCTTACCTGGGGAGGTCTGATTGATACGCCAAGTACACTTGGTAACCTACTCAGTGATGGGTAGCTGAACAATCAGAAGTCAGCAGAAGCCATAGTACCATTCGAACTCGAGAAGAATGGGAAGGGCTGAACAATTAAGAGAGAACAACATCTTGGCATTCAGTAACCTGCGAAGAACACAGATAACCGATAAGGCATGCTTGAAGGAGGAAGTGGTGAATCCCACGGGGGACTTCGAGATGGTGGAGCAGAGCTGGTATAAGAAGAAGCGTTGTTCACGGAAAGAGGCGTAACCAATGTTGATGGAACGAATACTGTCGCGTGAAAATCTGCTTTCTGCCCTGAAACGGGTGGAACGCAATAAAGGGAGCCATGGTGTAGATGAAATGCCCGTACAAAACCTACGAAAGCACATCTTGGAACACTGGGAATCCATGAAAATGGAACTTCTTGAGGGTACTTATAAGCCGCAACCTGTCCGCAGGGTCGAAATCCCGAAACCTGACGGTGGCGTGCGGTTATTAGGTATCCCTACCGTGACGGATCGTCTCATTCAGCAAGCCGTTGCCCAAGTATTATCTACTTTGTATGATCCAACGTTTTCCGACCATAGCTATGGTTTTCGACCAAAGCGAAGCGCCTACGGCGCAATAAGGAAAGCGAAAGGATATATACAGGAAGGTAATCGGTGGGTAATCGATATAGACTTGGAGAAGTTCTTCGACAAAGTGAACCATGATAGGTTAATGGGAACACTTTCGAAACGAATCGAAGACAAACGTCTGCTTAAGCTAATCCGTGACTATTTGAAATCAGGAATCATGATAAATGGTATCGTGACAACCAGTGAGGAAGGTACGCCGCAAGGTGGCCCACTCAGTCCATTACTTTCCAATATTGTCCTTGATGAACTAGACCAAGAATTGGAGGAAAGAGGACATAAATTTGTCCGATACGCTGATGACTGTAACATCTATGTGAAAACACAGAGAGCAGGTAATAGGGTCATGAGTTCTGTCACTTCATTTATTGAAGGGAAACTTAAGTTGAAAGTGAATCTGGGTAAATCTGCAGTTGACCGTCCATGGAAGAGGAAATTTCTCGGATTCAGTTTCACCAATGGTAAAGAACCGAAGGTTCGCATCGCCAAAGAAAGTGTGAAACGGATGAAGAATAAAATTCGCGAAATCACTTCAAGGAAGAAACCTTATCCCATGGAATATCGGATAAAGAAACTCAATCAATATCTGATGGGTTGGTGTGGCTATTTCGCATTGGCAGATACGCCAAGCGTGTTCATTAAATTCGATTCTTGGATTAAAAGAAGACTCCGGATGTGTATGTGGAAGAACTGGAAAAAGCCAAGTACGAAGGTGAGGAAACTCATTGGATTAGGTGCGCCGAAAGATAAGGCATACGAATGGGGTAACTCACGTAAAAGTTACTGGAGAATTTCTAAAAGTCCCGTATTACATAGAACCCTCGGAAACTCCTACTGGAGTTCCCAAGGGCTCAAAAGTCTACTGTCACGTTACGAAACTTTGCGTTATCAATCTTAATTGAACCGCCGTATACCGAACGGTACGTACGGTGGTGTGAGAGGTCGGGAGTTAATCACTCCCTCCTACTCGATTATATAAATGAATGGTTTGCGTTTATTCATGCACTTCATACTAAAGTTTCGCTTCACGGTGAAAGTAGAACAATGTATTATCACATAAATCCCTCAACTATTTCATGAATTTTTTCGGGTTTTAAAAGTGTAGAGACAGATTCCTCAGTTTGCTGGGTAAGTGCAGAACCTGCAAGCCCCAATTGACAAGCCCGCAATAGTGATTCTTCGTTCATAAGCCCATATATTGCGCATGAAGAAAATGCATCACTAGCCCCTGTGACATCTACAACTTCAGTTTTGAAAGGGGATAAATGCCCAGATTCTTGTGGTGAAGAATAATAAACTCCATTATCATTAAGCGTGATAATAACTTTTTGTACGCCGCGTAGTCTAATCTTTTCACAGACAGTTTGGCAATCCTCAAACGAAGTAATTTTCAACTCAGCAAGTATTTCTGCTTCTTCTTGATTGAGGAGCAATAGTTCTACTCCTTCAAGTTGAAAAGGAAGTTTTTGCGCCTTGGCTGAAGATATAGGATCAATGTACAAGGGAATATTTTCATCCCTGCAACGTTTAATTAAATAACTTATGCAATCCTTAGAAATATTAGTATCCAAAAAAACGGCTTGTGAGGCCACTATATAGGACCATTTCTCTTCGATCATAGAAATCGTTATTTTTTCGTAGATGTTCATATCGGCCATAGAGACAATCATTTCACCATTAACATCCAATAAAGTGGTATAAGTACCTGTTCGTTCTGTCTGCAATACCCATACTTGACTGACATCTACTCCTTGGCTTTTCGTTTCCCTCAGTATCCAGTTACCTTCCTTGTCGTCTCCCACAGAAGTCATAAGAGAAGTGTTATACCCAAGCCGACTTAAATTTTCGGCAAAGTTTCGTGCCACACCACCACAAACTTCAGTTGTTTCAACGGGATTGGATGAATACAAATGCACTTTTTGATTCGATCGCGCTTTCCGGTCTGTGTTTGCTCCACCGATACACACGATGGAAGATTCCTCTTGGAGAATATAAGCACGCCCTTTGATTTCACCGCGTTTTGTCAGTGTAGCAATATAGTTAGCAACCGCTGAACGTGATAAACCGACTTTATTTGATAGTTCTTGCTGTGAAATAAAAGGGTTTATTCTAATATGATGTAATATTTGATGTTCTTTAGACATTAAAATAACCTCGCTTTTAGTTAGACAATAGTTTACAATGTAAACTATTGTCTGTAATGCTGATTTGAAATAAGGGAAAGTAATTCATGGGTGTTGAGAATCTCGTTCATAACCTGAAAATTACGCATTAAGTATAAAAAGATCCTTTATTTAGGAATTGGTACGCTTGTCCAAATCCATTATAAAGGAAACCTGATACGACAATCATACATCAATCTTATCGTTTGGTAAATGCACTACATCCATATATATACAAAACAATTGGAGGAAATAATACAATGAAAATGTGGTTATACCCTTTGTTAGTAGTTTTAGCAGCTAGTAGTTATGGTTTAGTGTCAACTATCATTAAACTTGCAATACAAGGTGGTTTTTCGGTCTCAGAAGCAATTACAAGCCAATTTTTTATAGGGTTTTGTATAGCGGTATGTATTTTTCTTCTAACAAATAGAGAAAAAATAAGCTTTAAAGGGATTAAAATTCTTATTTTAGCAGGAGTATTAACAGGATTGACGAATATTTTTTATGGTCGCTCTTTAATCTATTTACCTGCTTCTTTAGCGGTGGTACTTCTGTTTCAATTTACGTGGATAGGTATGTTGATTTCTTGTATAGCAAAACGGCAACTCCCAAGTCGAATCGAGTTTATTTCGTTAATCGTTTTGTTTGCAGGAACTATACCAGCTGCAGGTTTGATTGATGTAGATTTATCTCAAATACCTATTCAAGGTTGGTTATGGGGTTTAACTGCAGCTCTTTGTTTTTCTTTATTTTTATTTGTTAATAGCAAGCCAATTAAGAGTATGAATACATCTAACCGATTACTATTGGTTTCCTTTTTTGCTTTTATGACAACAGCTACTTTTCAGTCTCCAGAAATCATTTGGAATGGAACACTGTTTGGTGAGGGACTCTGGGTATATGGTTTGGCATTAGGATTGTTCGGTATGATCATACCGGTTTATTTATTTACCATCGCAGTTCCTAAAGTAGGATTGGGTATGTCGTCAATATTGAGTGCTTTTGAATTGCCGATTGCGGTGTTGGTTTCAGTTATATTATTAAGTGAAATCGTTACTCCACTACAAATAGTAGGTATAGTAATCATCATTATGGGTATCATTTTACCAACAGTCTTAAAAAAGGATAAATTGTAGATTGAAAAAAATTTAAAGCATTTTAAACATAATCGTAAATAGACAAGTCCTCATCCAATTTGATAAAAAGGGTGGGGTATTTTTTTTAGAGTAGATTTTCAGATGGGTTATTTTAGTTATATATATTCGATTACTGGTTCTGAATCACGAATAATTACAAGTTCTATTGTTGAGGTTATCGCTTAACAGAGAAGATGTATTGGAATGAGTCTTTTTTATTTTAAAAGATAAGGATAAGTTTTTCTAATTGGATCAGTGTTTAGACACTTGGCGTTAGCTATGTGGCAAAGAGAGTTATGTTGCTGGATCGGCTTTTGTCTGTAACGTCTAGCGGGAGCATTACTCTTTTCTCATCTTGTTGAGACAATAGTGGAAATAGAGCAATTTATTGTTGACAATTTATAAAAAAGTCGTATACTAAACATATGTTTACAATATAAACTTTTGTTTCAAGGGTGAGGGGGTGTGAAAAAATCGCTAATGAAAATGAGGATTTAATTTTAGGTATGATTAAAGAAAGACCACTTATTTCTCAACACGAATTGTCGGAACTAACAGGTTTACCAAACTCTTCAATTGCTGAAATTATTTCCGGGCTAATCAAGAATGAGCATATTTCCGGGAATGCTTATGTTTTAAATGAGAACTCACCTATTATTTGTATAGGTGGAGCTAATGTAGATAGAAAACTCTATGCAAAGTTTGAGATATCTAATGGAACGTCTAATCCAGTAAAATCTTCTCGAACGATTGGAGGAGTAGCAAGGAATATTGCTGAAAATCTAGGTAGACTGGGTGAGCAAGTTGTATTAATCTCAGCAAGTGGTAACGATTTAGAATGGAAAGAGATTTATGATATGTCTTCTCCATTTATGAATTTAGAGCATGTTACTCAATTTGAAAATGCATCAACAGGTTCCTATACCGCGGTATTGGATAAGAACGGTGATTTATCAATTGCATTAGCAGATATGGATATTTTCGAAGAAATTACTCCTGAATTATTGGAAAAAGACAGCAATATTCTTAAATGCGCTAAATGTATTGTAGTTGATTTGAATTGTCCGGTTGAAACGGTTGAATTTCTTTGTTCTTTCGCAACTGGGCATACTATTCCACTAGTTATCATTCCTGTTTCGTCTCCAAAAATGAATCGACTTCCCAAAACACTGGATGCGGTTAGTTGGCTCATCGTAAATAAAGATGAAACAGAAACTTTTATGAATATAAAAATTAATGATGATAAAGATTGGGAAAAATCAGTTGAGAGATGGTTAGAATTAGGAGTTAAAAATGTTATTGTAACTAACGGATCAAAAGGTGTGCTTACAGGTAGTGAAAATGGCGAGATTCGTTATTTCCCAGCTATCGAAGAACCAGTAGTTGTGGATGTTACAGGTGCGGGGGATTCATTTTGTTCGGGAGTTATTTATTCCTGGTTACAAAAGAAAGACTTTGATTACATTATTAAGTCCGGTTTGGTCAATGCCCAAAAAACAATTTTGTCAAAGCATACAGTTAGACAAGAATTATCCCAAAAACAATTTAAACTAGATATGGAGGAAATTTAAAATGAAAAAGTATATTGAATTATCAAAAGAGGTACAACAGGCAAAAGAGGATGGGAAAGCAATTGTGGCATTAGAGTCTACAATTATTTCTCACGGGATGCCTTATCCCCAAAACGTAAAAATGGCTCGAGAGGTTGAACAAATTGTTCGCGATAACGGGGCTGTTCCAGCAACAATTGCTATTATTGATGGGAAAATCAAAATCGGTTTAACAGATGAAGAGTTGGAGTTATTCGGTAAAAGTTCAGATGTTGCTAAAGTGTCAAGACGCGACTTACCACAAATTATTGCTACAAAAAAACTAGGTGCAACAACTGTGGCAACTACAATGATTTGTGCTGAATTAGTGGACATCAAAATCTTTGTAACAGGCGGTATTGGTGGCGTTCATAAAGGTGCAGAAACTACAATGGATGTTTCAGCTGACCTTGAAGAATTAGCTCAGACGGACGTAGCGGTAATTTGTGCAGGAGCTAAATCAATCCTAGATCTAGCGCTTACGATGGAATACCTTGAAACAAAAGGGGTTCCTGTGCTTGGCTATGAAACGGAGTGTCTACCAGCATTCTATACAAGAAATAGTGAATTTAAATTAAACTTCTCTACGGATTCAATTGATGTAATTGCTGATGTATTGAAAACTAAATGGGAATTAAATCTTAAAGGTGGGGTAGTAATTGCTAACCCAATCCCTGAAGAATTTGCTATGGATGAAGACTATATCAATGGAATTATTGACCAAGCAATCAAAGAAGCAGAAGAAAATAATATTATTGGTAAAGATACTACACCGTTCTTACTTGGTAAAATTAAAGAATTAACAGATGGTAAAAGCCTTGATGTAAATATTGAATTAGTAAAACACAATGCTAAAGTAGGAGCTCAAATTGCAGTTAATTTAAACAGCAAAACAAACGAACAATAAAACTATTACTTAAGATAAGCTGATCTTTACTACTATAAATTCACTCATCTAGTTCCTTTTCGTATTTTTACAAAAATATGAAAAGGAACTAGTATTATCAATTAATTGAAAGCGCTAACATAAAAGGGGATGATTTACATGAAATTTCTATTCTTAATAACAGGGATATTACTTGTTTTTTTTATTGCGTTTATATTTAGTAATGATAGAAAAAAGATAAAATATAAACGTATTCTGATTATGTTAGCTGTACAAATCGTTGTAGTTTATTTCATGATGAATACTAGTATAGGTCTAATTGCTATTACCAGTGTTGGTAAGTTTTTTGAGAAACTGTTAGCTATTGCTGATACAGGAATTCAATTTGTATTTGGTGGTATCGTGAATGAAGGTGAAATATCTTTTATATTTGTAGCGTTATTACCTCTAGTATTCTTATCGGTCCTAATAGGTATACTAAACTATATCAAATTATTACCTTACATTATCAAATATCTAGGTTTATTTTTAAGTAAAATAACTGGAATGGGTAAACTTGAAAGCTATTTTGCAGTATCTACTGCAATACTTGGACAACCAGAAGTATTTTTGACAATTATTAGACAAATACCTCATTTATCTTCAAAAAGACTTTATACAATTTGTACTTCCGCGATGAGTGCAGTAAGTATGGCAATGGTTGGAGCTTATATGACGATGTTAGAGCCGAAATATGTTGTAACTGCTGTTGTTTTAAATATTTTTAGTGCACTCATAATTGCAAATATTATTAATCCGTATGATTTAGAAAGTGATGATGAATTAATTCAAGTGGATGAAGATGAGAGAGTTCCTTTCTTCCAAATGGTTGGAGATAGCGTAATGGATGGTTTTAAACTCGTAGTTACCGTTGCTGCTATGCTATTAGGGTTTATTGCTTTGATGGAATTAATTAATGTGATTTTTCTCGGCGTATTTCAAGTCTCATTCCAAACAGTTATTGGTTATATCTTTGCACCAATCGCTTTCTTGATGGGTGTGCCATGGGCAGAAGCTGTACAAGCGGGTGGAATTATGGCTACAAAACTTGTTACTAATGAATTTGTTGCAATGTTGAGTTTTGGTGAAATTTCTTCAAATCTTTCTGATAAAACAGTGGCAATTGTATCGGTTTATTTGGTTAGTTTTGCAAACTTTGGAACTGTTGGTATTGTTGCTGGCTCAATCAAATCAATTAGTGAAAAACAAGGTCATTATGTTTCGAAATTTGCTTTAAAACTGTTATTAGGTGCAACACTAGCCTCTGTAATTTCGGCTACTATCATTGGTATTGTTATGTGATTATATAAAAGGGAATATGTGTGCATTGATGGATTCCTATGGTTTTAAAATTCGTCAACTATTGTCATTTCCAAATAGACAGAAGAAAGGGAGGAAGAATTCAGCTGTATAATGTGGTTGATTTCTTTTTTTATAATTCTGCTCTTTGCTTTTAAAAGAGGGGGGATTTAGTATTTAGATTAATGCTTACACAAAAAGCATAAGTGGCCTAATGGCTAATCAAAAAGACGACTGCGCATTCAAAATTCGAATGTACAGTCGTCTTTTTTCGAAAGTCATTAAAAACACTGAAACAATCTAAACGTGTTTTTGATCATTAATAATCTCGTCCACAGTGGATTCTACTTCTGTACGTGACATTTTTTCTTTACCATTTTTTAATGTTTTTAAAGTGCTTTTTGCTAAGGCAAGTGGAATTTTACAGAATAACAAAATATTTTTTGTGTCAATCGATTCTATATATTCATCTGCTTTATTCAAATTCGCTGTTGCATAGGCAAACATATCGTTTCTATCCCAACCATCGGGTATAAAACGGACGCCGCGATCAGCATCTTCATCTTGATTGCGTAGCATATTGACAGCTTGCAAGCCTCGGCCATAGCCAATCGCTAAGTCTCGATCCGTTATCGTACCGTCATACAACTCCCATATATCAGATAACATAATGCCAACTAAGCCAGCTACATAATATGTATACTCATCTAAATCTTCTTTCGTTTTTACAACCCAGTCTTTTTCTACCCAACGGGCCATACCATCGGCCATAATACTTGTTGACTCTTTAACCTTGTCAATAATACTTTCCGGGCATACGGAAAGCCAATCACCCAGTCTTAACGTAACCTCTGGTAAAAGATTCTCGTAGGGCTTTAAGAGTTGTTGATAGGCTACGTGATCAAAATCTGTCTGTAAAAGTTTACTAGTAGAACGCAACAAGTGCTGCTTAGTTTCAGCTTCTAAGTCCTCGTGATCTTCAATTTCATCAATCGCACGCATACATAAATAGGCAGAGCCGACCGTCTTTCTTAATGTCGGATTGAGCAGCTTAATTGGAATATAAAAGGTTCTACTTGTTAGCTTTAGTACATGCATAGCTTCTTTTTGTAATTTAGCTTCATTACTCATTGAGATTATCCCCCTTCAACCTATGGCAGTGTTAGTAGATTAATTAGCATGTTTACGCTTTTTGTTGACTTGTCATTATAACTTTGAACGCAGGCTCAATAACTGAAACTCAAGGTACCTAGAGTGTTAACTAGTTAGATGCAAAAATCTGATTTTCAAGGGAACGTTAAATAACAATCCTAGAACTTCCCAAATATACCCCTATTTCTAGGAGCAGCTGAAAATAATAGTTATACTTTCATTTAATCATAATTAGGTGAAAAACGGAAGTCACTAAAGTCACTAAAGCCACTTAATATGAGATAATGGGTGAAAAAGTATTGTGTTGTAGTGATTAATTTAAAAACGTGGCAAACTGTTGCGAGAATATAATATTTAAAAAAGAGGTGTGATTGTTGATAACAGAATTATATGAAGTACATTAAGCAGTAAGTGACCTAGATTAGAGAAATAAAAACTTCAGATGCAGAAAATTTTGTCTATCTTACTCGGCAAGTCGAGGGAAGTACTGAATATATGCTCTGGGAAGTAGGAGAAAGAAATATTCAACCCGAACAACAACGAAAAATTATAGAGGGTATAGAGGAAAACGAGACCTCTACTATATTTGTTGCTGAAACTGACAATGTGTTAGTGGGGTACTTATGGCTGTTGGCGGTAATGCAAGAAGAAGAAAACATTCTTCCTATATTGTTATTGGAATAGTAGAGGATTATAGGGGACAAGGAAGGGGAAGAAAGTTATTTAAAGAGTTGGAACAATGGGCATCTAACCATAATATACATCGTTTAGAACTGGCAAGGGAGTCAAAGAAATATTTTAGATAAATATGGTGAAATGCGATTTAAAGGGGGGAGAAGATGAAAAAAGAAAAAAGTCAAGAAGGTTTTTTAAAAAACATACTAAATGAGATTCAAAATTCAATCTTATTTGAATTAATTTGGAGTATTTTATTATTTATACCGAGAATGATAATTCGATTAATCAAGAATATTTATTGACTTATTGTTATGTTCTTATTGAGTAATGTAGTTAACTACTTTCCTGAATCGGTGTTATGTCAATCTGTTGTGTATGGCGTATACAAACCCGTTTAGCAACATAATGTTTTCGATTTATGAAATTGGGGGACATGCCTTAAAGAAATACTTCATCCTTTTATTGCTCATTGATACGGGCTACATGATTTGGAAAAATTAGAAACTATATAGCTCATGGCAATATAAGTGAACCTATTGATAAAAAGTCGGACTAGATATCATGATTTCGGACTGGCTGTACTTCACAATAGTACTTGACTCAATTGGGATACCATATAATAAAACTATTAATATTCTTTGCGCTAGAAATTTTGCTATTGATGATTAAAGATTATTATCAATTTTAAAATGCTGAACAACTAAAATTTTTTTCATCACTAAAAAGACTCTCACTACAATTATTTACTAAGTGAGAGTCTTGTAATCAGTCTAATTCTAATACGATCGGTTCAAGTTGTTTTTTTATCTCTACAGTAACCGGCACTAATTTGAATGTACTTGGAATTTGTTCGTAACCGTCAAATTGTAGTTTATAAACGGTACGATTATTAATAAAATCTACATTTGCTCGGTCAGAAGCAATTAATCGATCGTTAATGACCATTTCCCAACTACTTGCACGAACTTCTGGCTCACCTTCCGTAGAAATTTGTAAATGTAATATGTCTTGTTTGATTTCTAATGCATCGATTATATATGTTTCATTTTCAAATTGAAATGGCTGTAACTGTGCTGCATTCACTTCCGTCTCATATAAATCGAAAACATCCGCTTTCATTTCAAGCACCTCGAATGTCGCTGGCTTTGTATGTCTCGGAACAGAAGTCGTATAAATCATTTCCCCTAATACATCTGTACCTCTACCACTACTACTATGAATATTGATCATAGGTCGTTCGCCTTCTGGTAAATACTTTGTTCGTATAATTAATTGTCCTGCTTCATTTCTAATCGCAAATTCAATTTTTGATCTCATTTTACCGAAAAAGGCGTAATGCGTATCGAGTAGCAATGGGTCAGCACTCACTTTATATTGATATCGAGTTCGAATTTCCTTGTATAAATTATCATAATATTGCTGGTATTTATCCTTAAATTTGACTCGAAAATGAATATCAATGTTATCTCCATTTTCTACAACTTCATTAATCGAAACATCCAAAAATGGCTCATTTAAGTTAGGAACTTGTTCGGCTGCTGAAAGGTCTTTCTGCTCACGACTGTTAGCTTCAGCTAATTGAGTTGGCTCGTCAATCTGCTGTGCTACTTCATTCGGTGTACGATTTAAAGAATAAAGTGCGAAGCTTAACACAATAACTGCTGCACCGATTACACTAATTTTTAATGTATGCCAAGATTTTTTACGCTTTGTATTTGTTTGAATACGTTGCATAATGAAATCAGCTTGACTATGTGTCATCATTGGCTTATTGAGCTGTGCAAATAAAGATTTTTGTTCATTTACTAATTGCTCATATTCACTCTGACAATTTTTACAGTATTGCAAATGAGCTTCCATTTTTTGTTGCTCACTATCTTCTAAAAAACCTTCTATATAATCTTCCAACAAGTTCGAATTACATTTCATAATAATAACCTCCCTTTGTCGTTCCGATTGACCTTAGTTTTCTTTTACTACGGTGCAGTTTGTTACGAACGTCATTTAAAGAAATTTGTAGCACTTGCCCGATTTCATCGTAGCTAAGCCCATTCACATATTTTAATAACAATACGGAATGTTCAGTTTCATCTAACTGCTGAAGAAGATGCTCTAATTGCTCATTTGTTTCACGTAATAACAATATTTTTTCCGGATAACGACTATCCGTTACTTCGATATTGATTGGTGTCGTTTGATACTTATGCTTTCGTAAATGATCAAAACAATTATTGACCACAATTCGATAGAGCCATGCATTAAATGACCCTATATTTTCATACTTATGTAGGTTATAGTACACCTTAATAAAAATATCCTGAACGATATCTTCTGCGACAGTACGATTTCGGACAATTCGTATAACAGTGTTAAATACTTTCTGTTCATAATGTTTGATAACGTGTGCAAAGTAATGATCTTCTCCGTGCTTTACTCGTGCAATCACTTCATCCATCTCCATCCGATTCACCTCCTTACTACTATAACGAACAAATCTTTATTTCCTCTCAAGATAATTTTAATTTTTTCTATTTAAGAGAAACTTATTTACTGTTTTATTGAATAAAAAAACAATATTTTTCTCTATTTTTAATATTTGATAATTTTTTTGGGAAATTTGTTCTTTTCTAAACAACTCGGGATTCTAACTTTCAGAATTTTTAACCTCCGTTTTATAGACACACGAAAAGCCCGCTCAGATTAGCGTTTTGTGGGCTTGAATTGTTGTCATTTTTCCCCGTAGTTATAAAAAATTTAAATAATAAGTCAATTTAATATTCGAAATTATTTATTTAGGATTAAATAGGCGGTACAGCTCGCCCGTATAACGAACAAATCTAGTGAAGGAGCTACAAGTGTGAGCTATGGTTAAATAATTTATTCATGGTATTATATTTACAGTAATAGAATGTAACAATTCAGAAAAATATTGGGAGGTTTATTTATGAAAAGAAAATCAGTTCTTATTCTTGGTTTTGTAGGAGTTCTCGCACTATCAATTGGTTTTATGAAAGACTTGCAAGGTACAAAGGTATTTGCACAAAATGAACAACCAAGAGTAGAAGATGGACAAACAGACACTAATAGCCAAGATCAATACAAAGTAATAACAAGAGAGGAACAAGAAATTAGAGGAAGTATGTTAGCTGAAGGAAAAGAAGTTTCCACAGTTATAACAGCGAAAGAGCAAGAAATAGTCGAAAATATGTCAGCTCAACAAGGGTTTATTCCACAAGCAAATGGAACGGGTTTCTATTTTGAAAAAGAGAAAAAATAAGTTTACTTGTTAAACTCCCATGAAAATAAAAAAAAAGCTCTTATTATTGATAATAGCGCATAAGAAAAAAACTCAGATAAAGTTTTTTTGAAAAAAGACTGAGCCTTGAGAAGGATAATATTGAACTGAAAGGTAAATCAAGAATCAGCTCCATTCTTCAGAGAATAAAGGCTGGGCAGTAACCAGAGTAGGATTAATCTCCCATAAGTGCTACCCGTATTGGGTGCGACAGTCTATGTGATGCACCGGAGTCTCCAGTACCCATTCTGCATATATATTCATCCTTTTAGGTGTAGCGCTGATTTTGCACTACATGTATGGCTAACGGGCAATCGTAGAGATGTATTTAAATTTAATATTGTAATGGAGGAATGTTTTAATGAACCAAATAATAGGGGGAATTGCTATTGTTACAGGTGTAAGCCGCCTAAAAGGGATTGGTGCGGCTATTTGTAAAGAGTTAGCTGAAGCGGGCTATCATATATTTTTTACCTATTGGACAGAATATGATAAAAAAATGCCTTGGAGTATTGATTTAAATGAGCCAATGATATTAAAAGAAGAATTAATAAAAAAAGGTGTTAAGGTATCAAGTATGGAGTTGGATTTAACTCAATATGATGCTCCTGAACAACTTTTAAGTAGAGTTTCTGAACAACTTGGTTATCCCGATATCTTGATCAATAACGCAGCATATTCAACTAATAACGATTTTTCTAATATAACTGGCGAAGAATTAGATAAACATTATATGGTAAATGTTCGTGCGACGACACTATTAAGTAGTAAATTTGCCCAAAATTTTGATAAGAAATGTGGTGGAAGGATAGTCAATATTACTTCAGGTCAATTTCAAGGACCGATGCCTGGTGAATTAGCATATGCAACAACAAAGGGAGCCGTCGATGCTTTAACTATCACATTGTCGGCCGAACTAGCCCCTTTGGGAATAACGGTCAATGCAATAAATCCAGGTCCAACTGATACAGGGTGGATGACAGAGGAAATAAAAAGTGAATTAAAACCGATGTTCCCTTTTGGTAGAATTGGTGAACCGAAAGATGTAGCAAAAATGATTAAATTTCTAGTGAGCGACGAAGCAGATTGGATTACAGGTCAGATTATACACTCGGAAGGAGGATTTAAAAGATAATTAAACTAAAAGCTTTGATTCTAGAACCATATTACTGTATTTAATTTCAATGTATATCTAATTAAGAACTATTAATTGGTGCTTTATTGGTAGATCATTGAGTTGCAATGCTACTCTTTTTTCTTGTTCAACTAAAGATCGAGTTTATTTTAATAAGTTATTACTTTTTCATTTTAATCTTAATCTTTATCTGAAAAATGTGGTGAATGTTAGAGAGGATTCACATTAAATAAATAATTAATGATATCATTGTCGTAAAGATTGAATATTTTCTATATAGAGAGAAGGAATTGAATGATTTATGAATTAAGTAATGATTTGAGAAAAAAGCTAATCCCAATGTTCGATGGTATGGATAGCACTATTATTCTTTCATGTCTTCAAGGGCATATGGGAACCGCGTTGGTTGACGATCTTGAAAATCCTACAGTTGCTCAAGTAACAGTGGGGATTTTTGTTTTTTTTGCTGGAAATCCTAATACAAAGATAGCGGAAGAACTTCTATATAATCTGTCGGAGTATAGTCTTGCTATTGTTAATACTGAAGAATGGAAAAATCGTATCGAAACAATACATAAAGGTTCAATAGAGAAGTTTCAACGGTATAAATTTAACAAAAACCCAGAACACCTTGATAAAACCCACATACAGAAATTATTAACTCCATTACCAGAGGGATATGAACTGAAAAAAATAGATGCGACGATAGCAAAAGAACCATCTTTGCATGAGCTATCAGAAGACTTTATAACTCAGTTTAATTCGATAGATGATTTTATAGAACGAGGTGTAGGTTTTGCTATTTTGAAGGAGGGACAAGTGGTATGTGGAGCAACATCATTTAGCATTTATGATGATGGAATTGAGATTGAAATTGCTACACATCCACAACATAGGAGAAAAGGCTTGGCAATAATAACAGCCTCTGCGTTGATATTAGACTGTCTAGAGAGAGGAATATATCCAAGTTGGGATGGAGCCAATAATGAATCTGTTAAATTAGCTGAAAAACTTGGATACATTTTTAAAGAGTCATATGATACGTACTTTATTGATTATATAAAGTAACCCCGATCTTTTTTTATATGGATTTTAAAACCAGAAAATTTAAAGATCCAATTTAGTCCATGGGCTCAATACCATTGTGCAGGATAATACTTAAACTAACTAGTGCGTTTCTACAATAAGTAGAGGCGTACTTTTATAGTTGTAGAAGGAGATAAGGTTAGTTCCGTTAAAATATAGTAAACCTAATATGGACCCACTAATAGGAAGGAAAGATTCACAGTGAATATTGAGTACACGCGATATCGAGTGAAACAAGGTAAAACAGAAAATGTAAATGAGTGATTAGCTTTTTTGAACGAACATCTTGAAGATGTACAGGTTACCCTTGAAGACGAGAAAATGTACATTTTTAAATTCGGCAATTAAGTTGTGGGGCTGTTAATTGCCCAAAGTGTTTATCGTTAAAATTACGACTAATTCAAGCTTGGATAAAATTTTCTTGCAAAACGTTTCGCAAGAATGGGCTCGGTTTACCTACACTGTATAGCTGTAAAAAATGCATAGCCCTGGTGCAGGCTGTGTAAAAAACTCTACGCAGGGTCTCATCACCATATACTAGCTCAGATGCGTCATAAATGATGACAGCGTCGAATTCGATACCTTTGGATAAATACGACGGTATGACAATAACTCCTTTTTCATATTCAATGGAGCCGTTCTTCAAGAGCATAATTTCATTAATGTTAGACAGGGCTTCATATGCACTTTAACTATCCTTAGCTGATTTGCATATTATGGCAATACTATTATAGCCAAGATCTCGTAAATCCACGACTTTTGATGCGATGTTGCGGTGGAGTTCTGTGTGATCGAGCAATTGTGTCAGCGCGGGTAGCTCGCCGTCGCGTTCGAAAGGGATAATCCGTTAGGTACCAGTCTGCGTGTAAATTCGATAATTTGTTTTGTGGATTGGTAGCTGCGTGTGATGTTAATCACTTCCGTTTCAATCTGTCCGTATAAGCTCATAAGTGTGTGAAAATCATCCATTTATCATTAAAAGAAATTGTGCTAAAATTAAATCATCTAAGGATTTTGAAAGCTAATTCAAGAGTAGATATTATGACTAATAACAAAAAAATACTAAGAGGTATACGTCTAAATAAATTTATTTTATTGCGTTACCTGACACTTGAAAGGGGAAAAACATTTGAATCAAGCAGTGTTAATTATTGATGCTCAACAAGAATTAATTGATGGGAATCAAGTAGAAAGTGCAGTTTTTAATAAAGAGCAACTTATTAGGAATATAAATGTTCTGATCGAAAAAGCATGGGAATCTGATGTTCCAGTTGTCTTTGTTAGGGATTTAGATGTTGCTGAAGGTAAAGGTAAAGGGTTTCAAGTTCACGATGAAATTAATGTGCCTACTGATACAAAGTTTTTCGATAAGACTGCAACTAACTCCTTCTATGGGACAGGACTTCTCAATCATTTAAGATTGCAAGAGGTTGAACATATTGTTATTATGGGTTGTAAAACACAACACTGTATAGATAGTGCAGTCAGAACAGCAACTATTAATGGTTTTGATGTTACATTAGTTGGTGATGCCCATTCAACAACAGACAGTGGTTTTTTTAGTGCAGAACAAATAATAAAGCACCATAATGAAACACTTCATGGTCATTACAATGTTGAACACTTTTCAATTGTGAGAAATGCAAAGGAAGACTTGTTTCATCCAAGTCATGATTCATATAGATAATTTAAGAGTGCAATACGGAAATGTTTGCTAGTAATTGAAAATATTGAGATTAATATCCCGATTCCTTGGCATAGTAACTAAGGAATCGGGATGTTTTAATGAAAATGAGTTTGAAACAAATTGTAACTTCTAAGTGAATTCAACTAAGTATGTGAATTGGTGCACTTAAACTAATGAGTGCATTACTCGGACAATTATACTGTATCTTTACTTCTTCCAGTAAAGATACAGTATAATTAAATGTGGGATTAGAAGGGGATTTCAATTTATATTAAAACTAGTGCCCAAATAATTATAATAGAAATTTATTAAACTTGGATGATAATAAATTCAACTTAAATAGAATAAGTCTTTATTAAGGATAATAATATTGAACGGAGGAAGTAAATTGGAATATGTTTTAGATCATGTTGGAATAGCTGTTAGAAGTATTGATGATGCTCTTCCCTTTTATCTTAAAGTGTTAAATGGATTAGTAGAGGACCGTTATACAAGTGATACACCTGGCGTTGAAGTGCACGTTGCTGTTGTCAGAACTAATGATAAAGTAATTGAATTACTCGCACCAACCAACAAGAACTCTCCAATGGCTAGGTTTATAAAGCAACGGGGAAAAGGAGTGCATCATATTGCATATCGAGTTGACGATTTGGACAAAGCAATACTCGAGGCAAGTGAAAATGGAGTTCGTTTTCTAGAGGACACATTACGTACTAATGCACGTGGAAGAAGACTCATTTATATTAATCCCGCCTCAACTGATGGAACATTAATTGAACTTTGTAGCTATTCTACGAAAACTTAATTAGTAGAAACAATATCTAATGATTTGTATGTTCCATCTAAAGTGATGGATATTTGGTGGACGAGGAGTATATTTTTGTTAAACAAATAGTATTAGTCGCGGGATTATAGATAGCCACCTAAAATTCCTTCTATTGATGAGCAGATCTTATTTCATAAATATTATTTACACAGAAGTAGGACTATTCAAGATGTGAAATCATGGCTTTTAATCCTGATCAAAGACATTCAAGAATTTTGAGACAAAGGAGATGTAAAATGGACCTATGGATTATAATTTAACAAAGTTATGTATTTATTTCTATTTTTATAATCATAATGCTTCTAAGCTTATTAATAATAGGTTCCATTTGGAAAAAACGTGTCAACATCCCTAAATCGTTAGCTACACTAACAATAATAATTTTCGGATTATTAATAATCTTTTCGTTATTTTCATTGATTTTTATAATTTCTTTTGGATATAATTCTTAATAAAAAATACTCCAGCAGCTCCCATAACGGATGTGATGTCTACTATTACACGCATGTAGCATTTAAGCTTAAAAGGTCGATTGCTTATCAGGGAAGTCGATCTTTCTGATTTGGTTATCTTGTACTCAAGCATCTTTTTCAATTGGTGCAAACATACTTAATATTTATTACCTAATCTACTGTTTCATAGTCTGGCCTTCTAGCACAACCTCGAAAAATCATTACAAGAATGATTCAACTTTCTGATGTCAATCCCCTTTAAGCATTCAAAACCAGTTCCACTAACAGTTCAATAATGATCTTGAACAGTTACATAAGAGTAGTACTTGTAGAAAATTAATTACAATACCTTCTAATAAATAGTCTCTTATCGCCTTTAGATTTATTGGTAAATCTCAGATGTTTTTTTTGATTTTTGACGAGAATAGTATATGAACAATCACGTCCCGCAGCCAACCGATCATATAACGCCGGGACCGATCATACCTCGCAGCCAACCGATCATATAACACTGGGACCAATCATACCCCGTAGCCAACCGATCATATAACATCCAGGACCAATCATATCCCGCAACTAAGAATAAGAAGTACACTATTGCATACCTGGGTCATTCTAATTGTCAAATAGGTGGGAAAAATAGGTATATTATATTAGTAGCAATCATAAAATAAATTTAATTGTTTAAAATCAACAATAGAAATGGAGGATTGAATAATTTTAATACAAGCTGTGCGCAAAGGGGGGAATTGTTCAGATATTATTTTAATAATGGTTAATTACTCCTGAAACTTCGGTACTGTTTAAAGAAGTGTAGGGATATTTTAATAAAGAGTAAATGAAATGCGGAATTAATTAACAATTAATGGAGTTAGATGTACGATTTAGGGACTACTGATATTAGGAGGGTTATATTGGTTAATTTAAAGAAAATTGGTATTGTATTAAGCTCTTCTGCTTTATCTTTTGGAATGTTTGCGTCTGTTGCCGGTGCTTCAACCACAGTGAGTGGGCAGCCTGGAAAAGTACAAATTCAAGTTGCTTTAACAGAAACAGTTTTCACAAAAGACGATTTAATAAAGAGGTTTAATGAGTTTTTTCCTAATCGGTTTGACTTCTTAACGAAAAGTGATTTTCAAATGGGTGGCAGTCACTTTTATCCTAATGACGATAAGTTACGTTATGATTTAGTGTTCACTAAAACAATTAATGGTAAGCAGTTATATGGTAGTGTTGTATTTGTTGGAGAGGAATTAGAAATTGAGCAATTTTACTATCAACCGTCTAATGAAGCAGAAGCGTTATTTCCCGCAAAGACCTCAAAGGAAGAGGCTAGAAAAATAGCAGTTGATTTTGTTGGGAAATTTATTGATGGAGAGAATTATCAATTAGAAACAGATCCCTTCAACTACTTTCCACAACAAATATTAACAGAACCAATTCGGTACTCATTCTCATTTTCTCGTACTAAAAATCAAATATCCATTTCTGATCAAAGAATAGAAGTATCTGTTCTTGGAAATGGTGAAGTCGTTAATTTTTACAGAGATTCTAAGAAGTTGGACTCATCAACTTATGATGATATAAAACAAATAAAAGATAAAAATGAAACTTTAGAGAAAGTAAAAGGAAATCTTTCAGTCGATTTGCAATATCAAATTAATCATGATTATCAAACGGGTGATCGCAGTGTTCAACTTGTTTACCAACCAACAACAAAGTTGCGTGGAGTTCATGCTTCTTCAGGTAAGTGGTTAACTGCAAACGGGTACTCAGCAGATTTACCTGAGGAGACAAAGATTGTAAAGGTTATAGCTAACCCACTACCGCCAAAACAAGATGGAATGACTTTAGAGGGTGCAAAGAAAATTGCAGAGCAATTCCTTAAAATTAATTCTGAAAAGGTTAAATTAAGTATTCAATCTATCGATGAGATAGAAAACTATAATGGACAGGCAGTAATTAGTATTCAGTACATGTATAATTATGAGAATGGCGGACACGGAACAAGTATGGAAATAAGTAAAAATACCGGAGAAATTATTCAATATAATGATATAACAAGCCAGATTTTAGAGCAAATTGGAGAGAAACCTAATAAAAAGGACTCTCTTTCTAGTAAGGAAGCCCTTGCGCAAGCAGTAAAATATGTGAAAGAATGGGCTCCTTCCTCTCTGCACAACTATGCTATGCCTGTAGAAGAACCCTATTTTGAAGAGAGACTAGGTGCCTATCAATTCAATTTCCCTAGAATTAAGAATGGCATTGTTGTGATAGGTGATCAAATTAATGTTGGCATAGCAGCTGATGGCTCCTTAAATAGCATTAATGTCAATTATCAAGAAGTTGAACAATGGCCAACGATTAATAAAGTGATTTCTGAGGAAGAAGCAATAGTTCTATTGAAAAAGGCACTTAGTCTAAAACTTACCTATATGAAACAAGAGAAAAGTGAAGACGAAAATCATTATGATTTAGTATATTTACCTGTATTTAACGAAAATCCGTTTAGTTATTTAAATGCCAACACGGGAGAATGGAATAGTCTGTTTGGTGAGAAAAATTCATCTGTTATTTCACATCCTTGGGCAGAAGAGGAACTTAATTATCTTATCAATGCTAAAGTCTTAGAGATAAAAGATAGTAAAGACTTTAATGGGGATGCCTCAGTATCAAAAGGAGAAGCACTAAAAGTCATCATGAATTCACTCACTTATATTTATTACGGTGGTTATTATTCTGAAAAAGAAAACAAAAACCAAACTTTTGAGAATATAGACCCGAAACATCCGTTATATCAATCGATTGAACGGGCAGTTGAAATGGGCATTATTAAGCCGGATAGTCAAAGTTTTTCACTTGATTCTCCAATCAAAAGGGATGAATTAGCAGCTTGGTATATACGCGTTCTAGGACTTGAACAAGCAGCTAAAGATAATAGTATTTATAAACTTAGTTTTGCTGATGCAAATAAAGTCCAAACAGAATACATTGGTCATGTTGCCTTGGCGAACTCATTAGGGTTGTTAAAGACAGAACAAAACCAATTTAATCCTGATAGAGAAGCGACATACGCAGAATTGGCAGTTTCAATTATTCGTCTTGCTCACAAAATGACTGAAAAAGGCAGAGGCTTGGGTTATTAAAATATAGCCATCTAGGCATCCCAATGTGATTTTTTAAAACCCCTTTACCATTGGAGTTCTCAAATGGTAAAGGGGTTTAGTTTGTGCTAGAAGTTTACTTGAGTAAATATTCATATAAGTGTAATGAACAATGGGGTAATCCAAGAGTCTTCTCGTTATCAATGACGAAAAACACAGTTCTGACATGGTTATTTAGAATAACCACGCCAGCGCTGTGTTTTTTATTATGATAGCTAGATCTTATTTGATATACTGAACACTAGCGCAAGGAGGCTTTTTAATGAAACAGTATTTAGAATTATGTAAACACGTTCTTGAAACAGGTGAAAAAAAAGAAGATCGCACAGGGACAGGGACAATCAGTGTCTTTGGTTATCAGATGCGCTTCGATTTAAATGAAGGATTTCCCCTTATGACAACGAAAAAAACGGCTTTCCGTCTTATTTCATCTGAATTGTTATGGTTCTTAAAAGGCGATACGAATGTCAAAACGCTTATTGAAGATCGAAATCCTATCTGGGATGAATGGGCTTTTGAACAATGGGTGACAAGTTCCGAATATAGTGGTCCAGATATGAGAGACTTCGGACGTCGCGCTGCAAAAGAACCAGAATTTGCGGCTGTCTATAAAGTTGAAATGGATGCATTCAAAAAACGCGTAGTGGAAGATGAAGAATTTGCTGCGACATACGCAGATCTTGGACCGGTATATGGTAAACAGTGGCGATCATGGTCAAATGGAGAACAATCGATTGATCAAATTGCCAATTTAATTGAAGGCATCAAAAACAATCCCGATTCCCGCAGGCATATTGTTACTGCATGGAACCCTTCTGAAGTCGAAGATATGGCTTTACCACCGTGTCATGCGTTGTTCCAATTTTATGTAGCAGATGGAAAGCTATCATGCCAGCTTTACCAGCGAAGTGCGGACATCTTCCTTGGCGTACCATTTAATATTGCATCCTATGCACTTCTGGTTCATTTGATTGCACATGAATGCGAACTTGGTGTTGGCGAATTCGTCCATACATTGGGGGATGCTCATATTTACGCGAATCATGTCAATCAAGTGAATGAGCAATTGACTCGGGAACCGAGAACTCTTCCGACATTAAAATTGAATATTGAAGGCAAATCGATTTTTGAATTAGAAACGCAAGACATCGAACTTGAAAATTATGAACCACATCCAAAAATCAAAGCACCAATTGCTGTCTAAAGAAAGGTGGATTTCCATGATTTCACTACTTGTAGCCCATGATCCGAACCGGGTCATTGGTATGAACAACGATTTGCCTTGGCATATTCCAGAGGACCTTGCTTACTTTAAAAAGATGTCTATGGGAAAAGCGATGGTAATGGGACGTAAAACGTTTGAGTCAATCGGTAGACCTTTACCTGGGCGGCTTAGCATTATCGTTACACGAAATGAAGCATATACAGCTGAGGGTGCTGTTGTCGTACACAATCTAAATGATGCGATTGCAAGAGCAGAAGAGTATGCAGATGAAGTGATGATTATCGGTGGTGCGGAAATATTCCATGCGGCACTAGTAATAGCGGATCGCCTCTACATTACGTATATTCAAAAACAATACGAAGGGGATACTTTTTTCCCTTCATATGGCCCTGAATGGAAACTCATATCGTCTTCGCAAGAACACATTACAGAAGATGAAATTCCGTATTCATTTCTCATGTACGAAAAGGAATAACTAAAGCGGATGCGACTAGAGGTTTTGCACTGGAGTCAAGACAAATAAAAAACGTCCTCATGTATATAAGAGGACGCAGAAATACATTGAGGCACTGCCCGCAATAACAAACACATGCCAAATTGCATGGTTGTACGGGATCTTTCTCCACGCATAGAAAATCGAACCAAACGTATACAATAGACCGCCTATAACGAGTAGCGCGAAACCAGCGAGTGTTAAATGGGTGTATAATGGTTTGATGGCTATTAGTATAAGCCAGCCCATAACAATGTAAAAGATAAGCGAAACAAATTCAAAACGATGAATGAAAAAAACTTTGAATAGAATACCTGCAATGGCCAGACCCCAGACGATACTGAGCAGTGTCCAGCCTAGAACTCCTTTTACAGTGACAAGGAGAAACGGCGTATAGGTTCCTGCAATCAGAATATAGATGGCTGAGTGATCCAGTATGGAAAACAAGTGTTTGAATTTTATTGGCATGCTATGCAACAGTGTGCTCATAAGGAATAAGAGAAGCATAGAAAAACCGAAAATGGTGTAGCTGACCACATGCATCGCTGTGCCATGCCGAACAGCGTCAAGTACTAAAAACACAAGGGCGGGTATACTGAGAAGTAGTGCGATACCGTGAGTGATCGCATTCCACAACTCTTCTCGTCCATTTTTAAAATCAAATGCAACAGTCATGATTTTAACCTCCTTACCTTTTACTATACTAAAATTTATTGAGAACTGCTACTAATCGAGGGGAGTGCGCATTATGAAAAAAGTCCATATCGTCACGGATTCAACTGCCGATTTAAAAGAAGAGGACATTCTAAAATATGGCCTACATGTTGTTCCACTAACCATCCAAATTGATGGCAAAACGTATATCGATGGTGTAGATATACAACCCGAAGAATTTCTAACTATGATGAGAAGTTCTGAGGAATTGCCTAAAAGCTCCCAACCGGCAGCAGGTGTTTTCAAGGAGTTATATGACAAGCTGGGTGAGGATGGCAGTGAAATCATCTCCATACATATGACTGGTGGCATGAGTGGTACTGTGAAATCTGCACAGGCAGCCGCTGAAATGACGGATTCCAAAGTTACTGTCATTGATTCGATGTTCATCTCACATGCGTTGATGTTTCAGGTAATGGAAGCGGCGAAATTGGCCGAGCAAGGAAAGTCAGTTACTGAGATCGTTGAACGGTTGAACTCAATCCGTAATAATACAACGCTTTTCGTTGTTGTCGATTCACTTGATAATCTGGTGAAAGGCGGCCGTATCGGAAAAGGGAAAGCAATGATTGGTTCCTTGTTGAATATAAAACCGATTGCGACTTTGCAGGATGGCGTCTATACACCCGTCGCAAAAGCACGCAGTCACAAACAAGTTGTAGCCCATCTATTCAAAGTTTTCAAAGAAGAGACTGCTGGCAAGATTATTCGAGGAGTCGGCATTTCACACGCCAATGGTTTGAAAATGGGTGAACCATTGAAGAAAATGATACAAGACTCGGGCATAAAAGATGTGAAACTTACATTTACTGCTCCAATCATCAGTACGCATACTGGTGAGGGAGCGATAGGTTTTATGTATTACGCAGATTAATAAATGATTCTTTATTGAAGAAAAGGGGAACTCTACGTATGAGAAGAGTATTTCTGATTGTGGTCGCCTTCTCATTATTTTTGTCCGGCTGTCAACAAACGCTAATCGAAAAAACAGGTGCATTTTCTGATCGACAAGAGATTGCATTTACTGAGTGGGCAATCCCAGGGTACTTCATTCCTAAAAATATCCATGTGATTGGTTTAGGTGATTCACTGACCCAGGGTGTCGGGGATGAGCTGAAAAAAGAAGGTTATTTTGGCCGAGTAACTAACAAGATGGATGAATGGAAAGGGGTTAAGGATGTCGATGCGGCCAATTTGGCAAAGCGGGGTCGAAGAAGTGACCAGCTCATTGACAAACTGTTAGACCCTGAAGTTCAATCTTCTGTGAAAACGGCAGATTTAATCTTTTTAACAATTGGTGGAAACGATATTATGAAAGTCGTTAAGTCCAATCTATTCAATTTGCAGACGGAACCATTTTACGTTGAACTCGGTAAGTTTGAAAACAGGCTCGATGAATTATTTAGTATTATCCGAGACTTGAATGGCGATGCGATCATTATTGTAGCAGGTCTTTATAATCCGTTTTCAATTGTGACGGATGAAACAAATGAATTTGAAGATATTATTGCTGACTGGAATGAAGCGATTGAAGTTCGTGCCATGATGGACGGAAGGTCATGCTTTGTACCAGTTGTGGACTTGTTTGATTCAAATACAGACATGGTGTACCACACCGATTTCTTTCATCCGAATGCAAAGGGCTATGACTCAATGGCGGAACGTTACCTTGAAAAGCTGAAAGAATGTGGCTTGCAAAAACTATCGGACGGGGAATTGGAAATGTAGGAGCTGATCGCATGAATCGATGGAAAATTAGTTTTTTTGTACTTGCAGGACTTATTGCGGCAGCATTTGCAGCTGTTATAGTACTTATTGGATCTTCCGCCGAGTCGGTTCCGCTTCCTGAAATGAAAGTTTCGAATCAAGCGGACCATGTTTTAACAGTGAGGGCGACAAAAGAAGATTTTGAAGGTATTGCAAACACATTTATACGAAAAGCAGTAAAAGGTGAGCCGCTTCCGGTTACGATGAAAGTTGAAGATGATGTGGTCTTGTTTTCAGAAATGACGGTGTTTTCCTATACATTGCCGGTTATTATGCATTTTGACCCAATTGTTAGAGAAGACGGTAATCTAATATTAAAACAATCGTCGATGGAAATCGGACAATTGAACATCCCGCCTGCGACTGTTTTAAAAGTACTAAGGGATTCTGTGAAGCTTCCCCCTTGGATGATTGTTCGTCCTAAGGAGGAAGAACTGTTCATCGATCTCTCTGCAATCCCGTTATCAGGTGATTTACAAGTAAAAGCAAAAACATTTAACTTGGCGGATGATGAGATTATCTTGGAAATTATAATTCCAAAAGAATAGGGAGGTTTTAAAATGGCGAAAGCATTGGCCACATTTGCAGGAGGTTGTTTTTGGTGTATGGTGAAACCGTTTGACCGATATGAAGGTGTCCATTCAGTCATTTCTGGCTATACGGGCGGCGATGTCGAAAATCCGTCTTATGAACTGGTTTGTACGAATGCGACCGGTCATCGTGAAGCAATTCAAATTACTTTTGAGGATGAAGTTATTTCTTATCGCGAACTGATTGACATCTTTTGGAGACAGATTGACCCAACTGATTCGGGTGGACAGTTTTTTGACCGGGGTGAATCCTATCAGACAGCCATTTTTTATCATACACCTGAACAACTACAACTCGCTGAGCAAACAAAGGCTGAACTAGATGCTTCTGGGAAGTTTGACAAACCCATCGCAACGGATATTATACCTGCGAAGCCATTTTACGCGGCTGAAGAAGGACATCAAGATTATTACATGAAAAACCCGACACATTATAATAGATATGCAACTGGCTCTGGCCGTGAACGATTCAAATCTGACAACTGGGGTGAAGAATCATGACAGAAGAATTGAAGAAGAAATTAACCGAAATACAGTACCACGTCACACAGGAAAATGGGACTGAACCACCGTTTCGAAATGAATTCGACAGCCATTATGAAGATGGGATTTATGTCGATATCGTTTCAGGAAAACCACTTTTTAGTTCAAAAGATAAATATGATGCTGGTTGTGGATGGCCAAGCTTTACGAAACCGATTGAATCAATGGAAGTAATAGAAAAAACAGACATAACCCACGGCATGAAACGAGTAGAAGTGCGCAGTAAAACCGCGGATTCACATCTCGGTCATGTATTTCCGGATGGACCGGGTGAAGACGGATTGCGTTATTGCATCAATTCAGCTGCACTCCGCTTTGTATCCATTGACAACCTTGAAAAAGAAGGCTTCGGAGAGTACTCGAAACTATTTTAATTGATTGAAGCTGAGAAGGGAGATGAACGGATGGATCGGTCCTTTTATCGATTCGCCCTATCCTTCCGTGGTGGGGCGATGGATGATTTAAAATCAACGTTTGCGGAATATATGTTTAAGGATTCGAGTTTTCCAAAAGAAGAAAAATCTTTTGACCCATTATCGCGATATATCGAAGAAAAGGCGGATGCTAAAATGCCATCCGTCGTTTTCGATGAATTGTTTCTATTATATGAAGAGAGATTTTTATAAGTTGCACCTGCATCTTCTTTGCATAATGGATTAGTTGAATGTATGATTAAAAAAGAAAATTTGAAAGCGAGGCTATTTAGTATGAGTATACATATCAATGCAAAAAAAGGTGACATCGCGGATACGATTTTACTTCCAGGCGACCCGCTTCGTGCAAAATACATTGCCGAAACATTTCTGGAAGATGTAACACTATATAACGAAGTCCGGAATATGTTCGGCTATACGGGAACATACAAAGGAAAACGAATTTCTGTTCAAGGGACAGGTATGGGTGTTCCATCCATTTCTATTTATGTAACGGAATTGATGCAAGAATACGACGTGCAAAAACTAATCCGTGTCGGAACTTGTGGTGCGATTCAGAAAGACGTTCATGTACGTGACGTTATTCTCGCACAAAGTGCTTCGACCGATTCTAAAATGAACGAAATCATATTCAATGGTATCAGCTATGCACCGACTGCAAACTTCGATCTTCTTTTGAAATCGTATAATGCTGGGCTTAAAAAGGGGCTTGATTTGAAGGTCGGAAATGTATTTACAGAAGACGTTTTCTATAATGAATATGCACAACATGAAAAATGGGCTCAGTATGGCGTCCTAGCTGTTGAAATGGAAGCTGCAGCTTTGTATACACTTGCTGCGAAATTTGGCCGCCAAGCACTGGCAATTCTTACTGTGAGCGATCACCTCTTAACAGGTGAGGCGACATCATCAGAAGAGCGCCAAACAACATTCAACGACATGATTGAAGTGGCGCTCGAAGCAGCAATTCAGGAATAATCGTGAAGTAGGACCGCCCACTATACAGCGGTCCTTTTTTAGCAGGTAAGAAAGTATTAGTTTTTTGACTTAGAATAGTATCTAGCTCCAGGCGCTAGCCGCTCGGAGGTCCATAGGATGTTGGGCCACTAAGCCATTACTGCTGGATAAGATTGAATTGAATTTTGTATTAATAGTAGAGAGTGGGGAATGGGATGGAAGAGAATAATGGCCACGGACAAGAAATTGAACCAAATAGTCAACCGCCGGCAAACCGATATATAAAATTAAAACCGTTCTCTTTTGTCATGCTTGTATTCGGACTTGTACTGGCCACTGCCGCCATAACGTTTTTCGTGTTAACAACAGGTGATGATAAAGTTGTCGAAGTTGTGAGTCCACAAAAGCAATCGCTAAAGGACCGAAAAGAATTTGAAAAGTTATATAATGCCTATGATGAAATGAAAGGGAATTACTTCGAAGATATCGATGAAACAGCTGTCATCGATGGTGCCATCAATGGGATGATTGATGCACTAGGAGATCCGTATTCCGATTATTTAAATCAGAAGGAAGCTCGACAATTAAACGAGAGTATTTCGTCAAGTTTCGAAGGAATTGGTGCTGAAATTCAAGAGAAAAACGGATACATCAACGTTGTTTCTCCAATCAAAAATTCACCCGCAGAACGTGCAGGGATATTACCGAACGATACCATCATTGCGGTCGATGGTGAAAGTATACAGGGAATGTCATCATCAGAAGCGGTTCTTCTAATTAGAGGAGAAAAAGGGACAACTGTCACTTTAAGCATTAAACGTGGAGAAGCAGTTGAGCCAGTAGACGTAAAAATCAAACGTGACGTTATACCGATTGAAACAGTCTATGCTGAAATGCTTGACGATGGAATTGCACATATTCACCTCACAAGCTTCTCGGAAGGAACATACGATGAGTTGCTTGTTGCCCTTGATGAGATGGAAGCTAAAGGAATGAAAGGGTTAGTTGTCGATGTACGCCAAAATCCAGGCGGTAGACTCGACATAGCCATCAAAATATCCGATCTGTTTTTGGAAAATGGAAAGAACATTTTCCAGTATAAAGAAAAAGGTATACAACCAGAAATTTTTACAGCCTCTGGAAAAAGAAAAATAGGAGTTCCGGTTACGCTCGTCATCGATGACGGTAGTGCCTCGGCATCAGAAATACTGGCAGGTGCGTTAAAAGAATCTGCCAATGTGCCACTTATTGGTGTGAAAACATTCGGTAAAGGAACAGTTCAATCACCTAAAAATCTTCCTGACGGCTCGAATTTAAAACTAACTACAGCAAAATGGCTGACGCCTGATGGCAATTGGGTTCATAAAGAAGGAATTAAGCCCGATATTGAAGTGCCGTATCCATCTTATGCAATGCTTCCGTTTCTTGATCCAACAATAGAAATGAAAGTGGGCATGCTTTCACCTTCCATTAAATCAGCGGAAGAAATGCTTAAAGCCGTTGGGTATGAACCAGGTGAAATTGATGGCATGTTTGATGAAAAAACAACTCAGGCTGTCAAAAAGCTGCAAAAAGATTTAGCGCTGGACACGAACGGTATTCTCTTAGGAGAAACAACTTACGGTCTGATGGAAAAACTTCGGACGAAAATTCAAGAAGACGATCCACAGCTTATGAAAGCAAAAGAAGTTCTGCTTGAAAAAGTAGGGAAATAACTAAAAAGCGTCCAGTCCTAATCCGGCCGGACGCTTTTTTAAATGTCTATATAAGCTGAACGAAGGGTTTTTCATGGGGAGCCCAGCCCTAAGATAGTGCTAATCTAGCTAGTTTTAGGGCGAGAGACACCCCCTCGCGCTGAAGCGGATTCTAGGGAATTCTTTATTTCAACCCATCTAGTCCATCGTGTTCTAATCCGATAGGATGCTATGACTTTTTCTAATAAAATGAAAAGAGGCGTACATATGATTGATGTTTACTTATTTAGTGGTTTTCTAGGAAGCGGTAAAACGTCACTGTTACTTCATACAATTGCACAATTGAAAGAACAAGGAAAAAAACCGGCTGTATTAATGAATGAATTTGGAGCATTGCCTTTCGATTCAAATACTGTAGAAGGGGGAGCTGAAGTTCCGCTTAAAGAACTGCTAGATGGATGTATCTGTTGTACAGGTTCAGAGAAAACAGAGGCACAGCTTCAGGGACTGCTTGAAGAAAACGATGATATCGATGTCATCTTAATAGAAACAACGGGTGCTGCACACCCCGTGGAAGCACTAGACGCTATTTACTCACCTTTATTCGCAGACCGGCTTAACATAAAAGGAATTGTAACGGTTGCCGATTCGAAGCGTTGGCTGGAACGCGATAAGCTATCTCCGCAAGTACGCGCTTTATTCATGGAGCAAATTCGGCATGCTCATTTACTACTGGCGAATAAAGTCGATCTTCTAACTGAAGAGGAAGTAGCGAAAGTAACATTTGAACTATCGAGTTTCAATGAATCTGCTCCAATTATACAAACGGTGGGCGCAAAAGTTGCATTCTCCTTCATTGAGAAAACCTTAAGTTCATCGAAAAAAGGGACTGATAAGCAAATCATATCAGGAAAAGGCTTACCGCTTTCTTCAAAACTCCTTACATTCACTGAGAGTGTTACGAAAGAAGATTTCGAGAATTGGGTGAAATCCCTTCCTGATACAGTTTATCGGATGAAAGGTTATGTACCTATTAGCGGTTATAAAAATCCGTTTTTATTTCAATATGCGTATGGGATGGTCAACTGGCTCCCCGAATATGTCAAGATGGAAGCCCGTATTGTAATCATCGGGGAAGGGATCGAAACGTTGAATTATAAGGCCGTCAACCCCTTTTTAGATGAAAATTAAAGATAGTTGACCAGACTTATCCATTTCCATAGAATATGAGGTCCTTTGCTAGGGTATTTATTTAAGAACTGGATGAACTGGAAAAGAAACCCGATATTCTAAATCTCCCACGCGTTATGATAGATTGCGAAGGGAGGAGTAATGAGATGAAAAAATCGATTGCAGTACTCATGCTCGGTTCGGCGCTCTTACTGCCGAACAACAATAATGTAGAAGCTTCACAATTGGACAACAATGTACAGGTGCAAAAAGCACAACAGTACATTCAAAGTTACATAGGGGGGGACAAACAACCCGATATGTATAAAGTATTGCTTGAAAAAAATATAAATTTTGAGCAACTTTACAGTTTAGCGAAGTCTTATACAAAAAATATAGTGGTTGTTGACAAACATGTAAATAAGCCAGTTACAGTCAACCCAATCAAGAAACCGGTGAATAAGCCAGTTACAGTCAAGCCGGTAGAAAAACCAGCTACGACTAAGCCAGTACCGACACCAAAACCGGAAGCAACTCCACCGGTTAAGCCAGCACCGGAAAAACCTGCGGAAGTAGCACCAGTTAAACCTGCTGAAACAACATCAGATGCATCTGTTTCTGCGATTGAAAAAGCAGTACTTGACCTTACAAATGTTGAAAGACAAAAAGCAGGTCTTCAACCGTTACAAACAGATGCGAAGTTGATGAACTCTGCACGACAAAAATCAACAGATATGGCTTCAAAAGGATACTTTTCACATACAAGCCCGACATACGGCTCACCGTTTGATCAAATGAAGTCTAATGGTATAACGTATAAATCGGCAGCGGAAAATATTGCTATGGGGCAACGTACGGCTGAGGAAGTTGTAAAAGGATGGATGGAATCGCCAGGACATAGACAAAATATCTTAACGCCTGGATTCACACACATCGGCATCGGCTATGACAAAAACGGCAACTACTGGACACAACAGTTCATTCAAAAATAAGAGAAGTTAAAAGCTATCCTCCAGACTGATACTAATTCGGTTTGGAAGATAGCTTTTTTTCTGCTATTTTTTCGTGTACATACTGTCTTAAACCGTCGTACTTATAAACGGATTTCTCCAAGTAAATGTTTAAAAGTTTTCTGGCATGCTCAAACTCTTCTTAGGAGGTGAGCATGATGGGGGACATTGTATCGACTGACAGTTTGATTTTATACATAAAAAAGGTATTTCATAATTCTTCCGATTTATATGTTGAAGAAATGGAGTGGCAGAATGGTCCAGCTGTCATTTGTTATTTCACTACAATGACTGAAGGGGCAGAAGTGAACCGACAGCTTGAACTAATCAGGAAAAGGGCAGCGGACGGACTTGCCGATTGGGGAAAAACTGCAATCTCGTCTGTTCATGCTTTTTCCGTTTCTATGCTTACCCATAGTATTAGTTCAGGTTTCGTAGCCGTTATTTTTCCTGAAACAAATTTGTTATTGCAAATCATGATGCCGAAGTTTACTGTTCGCAGCCCTAACGAACCGGAAAATGAACATGTTATCCGCGGTCCGCACGAAGGGTTCGTCGAGGGATTTGATGCAAATATGTCCTTGATTCGCAAACGGCTTGCGATTCCAGATCTCGTCGTCCATTCACTGAGGATCGGGAATGATACTCAAACCCTTGTTAATTATATATATATTGACTCAATAGCGGATGAAAATGTCGTTGCCGATGTGAAAAGACGATTGGAGAACATTAAGTCGGATAAAGTTATTAGTACAGGTCAAATAGAGGATTACTTAGAAGATTCCGTTTGGTCGCCGTTTCCACAATTTCTCAATACGGAACGACCTGATCGTGTTGTTGCAAATTTGCTGGAAGGGAAAATAGCGATTTTTTCGAACAATTCTCCAACCGCACTGATAGCACCGGTCAATTTTTTTTCCTTTTATGAGTCTCCAGATGATTATAATGCACGTGTTCTAGTGGGTTCATTTTATCGGATTCTTCGCATATTAAGTTTTGTGACGGCCATTTTTTTACCTGCATTTTATATAGCTGTCATCGGTTTTCATTCTGAAATCATTCCACTGGAATTAGGTAAACAAGTGAAGCTGGCGGTGAATGCAATTCCGTATCGACCTATTTATGAAGCGCTCATTTTAGAATTGTTTATCGAGCTCATTCGGGAGTCAGCTATCCGTCTCCCCACCCCAATTGGGCAAACGATAGGGATTGTCGGTGGTCTGGTTATTGGTAATGCAATTGTTGATGCTGGTCTCGTATCGAATTTCATGGTAATCGTCGTGGCGATGACAGCCATTTCGAGTTTTGTCATTCCCTCTTGGGAAATGAATATGACAATCCGAATTATTCGTTTTCCATTTATGCTTGCCGCTTCGCTGTTTGGCTTCTTCGGCATAGCAATTGGTACACTTGTGCTTTTCATCCATCTGATGAATGTATCATCATTGAAACAGCCCTATTTTACGCCTATCGTTCCTTTTGATCCGTCGAAATTTAAAGATGCTTTCTTCAGGTCACCATATGTTCGTCTTAAAAAACAACAGAAAACGTTTACGCATGGTGCAAATAAAGAAGGTGGTGGACGTTGACGTTTAAATTGTCAAGAACCCAGTTTTTTTTATTTCTGTTTGTTATACAAACAGGCACTGTTTTTCTATCCTTTCAAACGCCATTCATCAATGTAACAGGGCGTGATGCATGGATTATTTTCATCGGAGTAGGCATTTTTCATTATGTTTTGTTGTTGTTATATGAAAGGAATTATATATTCTTCACGCCAGGTCCGATTGTATCTTGGCTATATAAAGGCTATTGGCTCCTTATTATCGTCTCCTTCATTGCTTATATTGATTATACGCTTGCGGTATGGGCATTCCCTGAAACACCCCAGATTGTCGTCATTTCAATCATGGTAGGCGTATCGTTGTATGCAAACTTAAGTCGTTCCGAAACCGTCATTAATCTAACAGTCATCCTCGTCCCACTGATACCGATCTTTTACTTTGTCTTGTTACTCGCATGGCCAGAATTCGTATGGACGAATTTATTCCCTGTAGCTAAAATAGATGGTTCAGATTTGTTAAAAGGGATTCTCGCTTCGCAGTTTACATTCATTGGTATTGAACTGTTTTTATTTTTTAGGAAGCATGTAGATAGCACACAAAAAATTAAAGGCTTACCACTGTTCATATATCAAATGCTATGGATGTTCTTTTTTTTCAGTACGGTCTTGATAACCCTTCTCTATTTCCCACTAAAGGAAATAGAAAGGATTCCTGAGCCAATCATGTATATTTTGAAATCGCAAACTTTCTCGTTTGTAGAACGGCTTGATTTATTTTTCATTTATATGTGGATGATGTGGAGTATCATCACGATATCCCTTTTTGCCTTTACTACAATGTACGTGCATCAGCTACATGCGAAAGGTCACCGGAAAAGAAATACGATTATTTTTCATATCCTGCTCGTCATATTACCGCTGTTCTTAAATTCGAAAGAACGTGTTGATATGATTCAAAATTCACTCGTCTATTTCCATTTGTTTTTCATAATTGTTGTTCCAACTATAGTCATACTCGTGAACAGGAGGAAAAGGAAATGAAGAGATTACTAATCCTATTGGTCTGTTCATTGTTATTAAGCGGCTGCTGGGATGAAAAACATTATAAGGATGTAACCAATGTATCTCTTTTTGGGGTTGAAGGTCAGCCGGGGAAGATCAAGGCGCAATTTGCGTTTCCGATATTTGAAGATGGGTCTATAAGTTATACAACAATCACAGGAAGTGGTGCCACTGTTCTTGACGCGAAAAACGACACGAATACGACGGAAGGGCTCGATATAGCTGAACTTCAAGTGTTGCTTATAACGGAGGAATCAGCCAAATCTGACTTATATAAGTATATCGATGCGTTATACAGAGCTCCACGCAATCGACTTAGCGCTCATTTGGCAATTGTCGAAGGGGAACTGGCTCCCTATTTTGAACAGCACGAGAATCTAGGGAATGATATTTCAATGTATTACTCAGAGCTGATTGATACTGCGGTCCGATATACATTGGTCCCTAAAGTGGATATTCAACAAGTATGTAGACTACTTTTTGAAAAAGATATATCTCTGGCACTTCCCTATATTAAAATTGGGAAAGAAAGCGGTATACCCGAAATTGCCGGTACTGCGTTGTTTAATAAAAGGGAATATACTGGAGAAAATTTAGATAAAGAGGAATCGGTCCTTTTCAATTTGTTAAGAAATAAACAGGGCAAATATACACGGCTTTCTTATATGTGGAAAAGTGGTAAGGCAGAGAGTCCACTTACAGTTGAGGTGATAAGAATTAATAAGGACTGGGAAATTTCAGATAACAAGATCGATGCGACCTATGAATTAAAAATTTCCGTTGAGGAATTTCCGCATGACAGTCTAGATGAAAAGAAAACAATAAAGGAAGTTGAGGATTTCTTATCAAAGGAATTAACAAAGGATTTTACTAAAGTGATTAAAAAACTACAAGCAGCTAACAGTGATGCTATAGGGTTCGGCCGACCAGTCCGTGCATTCCATCCCGCACTTTGGGAAAAAGGGGATTGGAATGACACATTTTCCGAACTGCCCATTAGTGTCAAGGTGAAAACTGAGATTTTAAGAACCGGTATATTAAATTAGTGAAAACCCGCAATGCATACTGCATTACGGGTTTTAGTGTTTATATAAATTTCTTTTTTTGAATATAGATTAACCGTACAGTCAGTGTAATCGCGCCAACTGTCAATCCGGCAATAAGGCCAACCCAGTAGCCATATGGTCCGAGTTCAGTAAACGTTGCCATCATATAACCAATGGGTAAACCAAGGACCCAATAGGAGACAATCGCCATGACGAATGTCATATTGACGTCCTTATAGCCTCGTAAGGCGCCTTGGACCGGAGCCTGAATTGCATCAGATAATTGGAACAGTGCAGCGTAGATGAAGAACTGAGTTGCCAATCCGATAATCTGTCCGTCTGTTGTATAAAGCGAAGCAATTGGCGCCCTGAAAACGAGAAGAATAGCAATTGACACAAAGCTAAACGCAACGGCAAGCCCGACACCAAGATAACTGTACTGTTTAGCATCGCGCATCTGTCCTGCACCGACGGCCTGACCGACAAGTATTGTCGCCCCCATCGAAATGCTTAGCGGCAACATATACAACAACGAAGTGAAGTTAAGCGCAATCTGGTGTGCGGAAATTACAGCCGTTGAATAGTTACTCATCATCAGTGTGACGGCGGAAAAGATACTTGTCTCTACAAAAATTGAAATCCCGATTGGCACACCAATGAATAAAATCACTTTCCATTTTTTAAATGAAATCTTTTCCCATCCTTTGAAAAGTGCGTATTCCTTAAAGGGCTTATGCTTCCACGCGACAGAACAAGCAATGAAGAATACGAGCCAATACGTTATACCGGATGCATATCCGGCCCCAGCTCCGCCAAGTTCAGGAAAGCCCCAATTCCCGTAAATAAGCAAATAGTTTATGAAGATGTTAATAGGGGCAGACAATAAAATGATGAACATCGAAACGCGTGTCGCTCCAAGCGCATCAAAAAATGAGCGTAGCACTGTGTAGGCAAAGAGGGGAAATAGGCCGAAACTCATTCCTGTCAAATAGTCCGCTGCTACAATGCGTACTTCAGCCTCGAGCGGCATTGCTTCTAGTATAGGTGCAACTGCGAATAGAATAATGGCAAAGACGATTGCAGCCAGTGCGACCGATACGTAAAGGCCTTGTTGAACGGAAGGTCGGACTTCCGCGTGGAGGCGTGCTCCGATGTATTGAGCGATGATCGGTGTAAGCCCCATTAAAATTCCAGCAAGCCCTGTATAAACGGGTACCCAGAAAGAAGATCCAATAGTAACTCCGGCAAGATGGTATGTATCATATCGCCCTGTCATAAGAATATCGAAGAACGTCATCATATACAGAGCGACTTGTGTAACGAGGATTGGCAAGACGATTGTTGCCAATCTGAACGGCTTTTTCTTCAGTGGAACTGCAGTTTCCAAATTAATCACCCTTTATTCTTCAATTAAACATCATTATATCATGACTCCTTTGCTATAATGGCAATGAGGTAAAGTTAAGTTACAATATATTTCTTAATATAGAAGAGGTGAATGGCCCATGAAACGGCCGGTTATATTATTGACAGGGGGCGGCACGGCAGGACACGTGTCCGTGAATGAAGCGCTTATCCCTGTGTTTAGCGAAAAAGGGTATGAAATTCATTACATTGGGTCGCATCGAGGGATTGAAAAAGAACTGATTGGCGATGGTTATCCTGAAGTTGTCTATCATCCCATTCAAAGTGGTAAACTGCGGCGCTATTTCTCTATGAAAAACTTTACAGATCCGTTCCGTGTTGGTGCGGGGGTTCTACAAGCGTTAGCGGTTATTAGGAAAGTCAAACCAGAAATAATTTTCTCCAAAGGCGGTTTCGTATCAGTGCCTGTCGTCTTGGCGGCGAAAATGGCGAAAGTACCTGTTGTCATTCACGAATCTGACGTAACGCCAGGACTTGCGAATAAAATGGCTTTACCTTTTTCAAATCATATTTTTACAGTGTTCGAACAAACCCTAAATTATGTACCCGCTGGCAAAGCGACTTGCTCCGGTGCAATCATCAGACCCGAGTTGTTCAATGGCACTCGGGAAGAAGGCTTGCGCATTGCCGGCCTGTCAGGTGAGAAACCTGTCCAAATTATAATGGGCGGAAGTCAGGGTTCCTCAATACTCAACGATGCTGTTCGAAAAGATTTACCTGCCATTTTGCATGATTTCGATATTATTCATCTTTGCGGGAAAGGGAATCTAGATGAAACGCTTGAAGGTACACCCGGCTATACACAATTTGAATACGTAACAGAAGGGTTACCACATTTATTAGCGGCGTCTGATTTTGCGGTTTCTAGAGCTGGATCAAATGCAATCTTTGAATTACTGGCATTACGTAAACCGATGCTGCTTATTCCACTTTCTGCTGCAAAAAGCAGAGGGGATCAGATTTTGAATGCCAATCATTTTAAATCGCTCGGACTCGCACATGTATTGAAAGAGGAAGATGTGGAGCTACGCCCACTATCCGAAGAATTCGCATCTTTTGTAGATGAGAAAGACAGTTTGATCGGGAATATGAAGAAAGTAGCAACACCCAAAATACCGGAAGAAATGGTTGAAATGATCCTGTCACACCGAAAATAGCTGGAAGAGACTATTCTCAGTTTTTCGGTGGGTTAATGAATGGTTGCAAGTAATGAGAATCCAGTGTATTCTTGTTGACGGTAATAAAGTTAAAGAGTTAACGCTAAACCCTTTAAGTTAAAGTGTTTGCGTGTTAAAATTAACGAGGATAAAAAAATATAAACACAATATGCCTTTTGGCAAATGTGGAGGTCATTTTACATGTCGAACAATGCTGACGCTCATCGTTCCCCCTATGCTGCTTTTTCGGGTCCGAACCTTGGGTATATAATGGAAATGTACGAACTGTTCAAAACGTCACCTGAATCTATAGATGCTGAACTTGCCGAGATGTTCAGCCGTTTTGGTGCGCCTACAATGAGCAACACAGAGCAAGACAAAGCGGTCGGGGCAGTAGCTCCTGGCGATTTCGGTAAAGTATTCTCCGCCTATCAGTTGCAAACAGCCATCCGTACATACGGACATCTTGCAGCAGATATCTATCCGCTTAGCGATCGTCCAAAAGATTCAACACGTCTTGAACTTTCCACTTATGGACTTACAGAAAGTGATTTACAAGCAATGCCAGCATCTCTTTTCTTTAAAAATGTTCCTGCAAGTGTAGAAGATGGGCTTGAAGCAGTGAATTATTTGAAGTCATTATATACAGGTAAAATCGCCTATGAGTTCGATCATGTTATTGACGAAGAAGAAAGAAACTGGATTCAATCTAAAATCGAAAACGGGAATGTTTCCGCTACACTATCTGTAGATGAGAAAAAAGCACTTCTCGAACGATTGACGAAAATTGAAGGGTTTGAAAAATTCATCCACCGGACTTTCGTCGGAGCGAAACGGTTCTCTATTGAAGGTCTTGATACATTAGTTGTCTTCCTTGACGAACTTGTTCGTCTTTCTGAAGAACAAAAAATGAAAAAAGTATTGATTGGGATGGCCCACCGTGGTCGCCTAAACGTACTTACACATATTTTAAATAAACCTTACGAAACAATGTTTGCACAATTTGCGGGTGTTCCTGAAGAACCATTCCTTCCAACAGATGGTTCACTTGAAACTACACGCGGTTGGTTCGGCGATGTGAAATACCATATGGGTGCCTTATACAAGGGGCAATCGGGCATGCAGCGTTTCCTTGCGTATAACCCATCCCATTTGGAAGTCGTCAATCCTGTTGTTACAGGACAAACAAGGGCTGCACAGGAAAATACGGATAACCCGGGTATTCCTGTACTAGAAACAGATGCTGCTTACGCAGTACTTATCCACGGGGATGCAGCATTCCCAGGACAAGGAATTGTGCCAGAATCATTCAACTATAGCCGTGTTCGTGGATTCAAAACAGGCGGTTCTATTCATGTCATCGCGAATAACATGATTGGATTCACAACTGAATATTACGATTCTAGATCAACACATTATTCTTCAGACCCTGCAAAAGGCTATGAAGTTCCAGTATTACACGTCAATGCGGATAGCCCTGAATCAGTTATCGCAGCTGCATCATTCGCATTCGAATACCGTCAAAAGTTCAGCAAGGATATTCTGATTGATCTTCTTGGCTATCGTCGTTATGGACACAATGAAATGGATGAACCTCTTGTGACGAATCCGGTTATGTACCATTCAATCCATGAACATCCAACAGTTCGTGCACTGTACGGATCTGAACTTGCATCTGAGAACATCTTGACAGAAGAAGATGTAACGAAACTGGACGCTTCAGTTTTTGCAACGATGCAAGCAGCATACGACAAAGTAAAAGAACATACTTCAGAAAAAACATTGATTTCAAACGCTACGCCTGAAGAAGTACTTGCAGGGTATCCAAGAGATCTTGAAACTGGCACGGACGAAGCTAATCTTCGCCGCATCAATGAAGAGTTACTCATTTATCCTGAAAACTTCAATGTATTTGGGAAGCTTGGAAAAATCCTGAAACGCCGTGAAGATCCGTTCAACGGAAAAGGGAAAATCGATTGGGCACATGCCGAAACACTAGCATTCGGTGCAATCCTTCAAGACGGTAATCCAATCCGTATGACAGGTCAGGACGTTCAACGTGGTACATTTGCGCACCGCCACGTAGTCCTTCACGATGAAAAAACAGGTGACGAACTTGTTCCACTTCACCATATTAGCGGTTCGAAAGCATCATTCGTCGCATATAACAGTCCATTGACAGAAGCTGCAATTGTCGGTTATGAATTTGGCTATAACTTAGAAGACCAAAAAGTATTATCAATTTGGGAAGCGCAATATGGAGACTTTTCGAATATGGCACAAGTAATGTTCGATCAGTTCGTCTCTTCAAGCTATTCTAAATGGGGTCAGCAATCCGGACTCGTCTTGCTATTACCGCATGCGTATGAAGGGCAAGGACCTGAACACTCAAGCGCAAGACTGGAACGCTATCTGCAACTTTGTGCGGAAAATAACTGGACGGTCGCTAACCTTTCTAGCGCGGCGAACTATTTCCATATACTTCGCAGACAAGCAAAAATGCTTGGTGATAAATCGATGCGTCCACTTGTTATTGTGTCACCCAAATCACTTCTTCGTCACCCGCTTGTCGGTGCTGATGTCAACGATTTGACAGAGGGCCACTTCCAAACGGTGCTAGAACAACCTGGAACAGGCAAGAATACTGATAAAGTTGAGAAAATCCTATTTGCAAGCGGTAAAGTGGCGATTGATCTTGCTGAACGTGTGAAAGATGGCAAAGGCTTCGATCATTTGCATATCGTTCGTGTGGAACAGCTCTACCCGTTCCCAGCTGATAAAATTAGTGATATCATTTCTCGTTATCCAAACGCCAAAGAACTTGTTTGGGTACAAGAAGAACCGAAAAATATGGGGTCATGGCATTTTGCAAATTCTTATATCCGTGAAGTTGCGGATGGTAAGAAAGTATCCTATGTTGGACGAATTCATCGTTCAAGCCCTTCAGAAGGTGACGGCGAATCTCACAAGATCGAACAAAACCGCATCTTAGATGAGGCATTGAAGAAGTAAGCCTTATTTAGTTTAATTTAATCAACATATGAAATATTGATTGTTAACACCGTACTAACGGTAGACTCGAGGAGGAATTTATTGTGGCAGAGATCATAGTACCAGAACTTGCAGAATCGATTACAGAAGGAACGGTTGCACAGTGGTTGAAACAACCAGGTGAAAGCGTTGAGAAAGGTGAATTCATCGTTGAACTTGAAACAGACAAAGTAAACGTTGAAATCATTTCAGAAGAAGCAGGAATTGTCCAAGAACATCTAGCAGCAGAAGGCGATACAGTCCAAGTCGGCCAAGTTATCGCAATTGTTGGTTCTGGTTCAGGCGCACCGGCTGCAACTCCATCTGCACCAGCAGCGGAAGCAGTTCAAAAAGTGGAAGCAGCACCAGTTGCTCCAGCAGCTACTGAAGATGCAAGCGGATCAGACCGTACAATCGCAAGCCCAGCAGCACGTAAACTAGCTCGTGAAAAAGGCATCGACCTTGCAGCGGTATCACCAGTGGACCCAATGGGACGCGTTCGTGTTCAAGATGTTGAAGCACACGGTACTGCACCTAAAGCACAACCAGCAGCTGCCGCACCAAAAGCAGCTGCAGTAGTAGAGGACGGACGTGTAACTCGCGAGAAAATGACACGTCGTCGCCAAACAATTGCAAAACGACTTCTTGAAGTTAAACAATCAACAGCAATGCTTACAACATTCAACGAAATCGACATGACAAACGTTATGGCACTTCGTTCACGTAAGAAAGACCAATTCTTCGAGCAAAATGATGTTCGTCTAGGATTTATGTCATTCTTCACGAAAGCAGTTGTTGCTGCACTTAAGAAATATCCTTATGTTAACGCAGAAATCGATGGCGATGAAATCATTCTTAAAAACTTCTACGATATTGGGGTCGCTATATCAACAGATGGCGGACTAGTTGTACCAAACGTAGTTGACGCTGATCGTAAAAACTTTGCAGAAATCGAAGGAACTATCGTAGAACTTGCGAAAAAAGCACGAGACAACAAATTGACAATCGCAGATATGACAGGCGGTTCATTCACAATTACAAACGGTGGTGTTTTCGGATCACTTATGTCAACACCAATTATGAATGGTGCTCAAGTAGGAATCCTTGGCATGCATACAATCCAAAAGCGTCCAGTAGCTATTGGTGATAATGTTGAAATCCGTCCAATGATGTATGTGGCTCTTTCTTATGACCACCGTGTTATCGATGGTAAAGATTCAGTTGGCTTCTTGAAAATGGTAAAAGAATTGATTGAAAATCCGGAAGATCTACTTCTAGGTTCTTAATAAGAAAAGCGCTCGAAATCTAGACAAAAAATAGTTAGGTAATCGGCCCGTTATTGTTAGCGGGTCGATTTTTCCTTATACACTCCATAGAAAAGGCGTGATTAACAATGACATTCAAAGATTGGATGACTGCACCTGCAATCCGTACTGTCGTCTGTAAGCATGCAGACGCTGAAAAGTATGTAGTGAACAATGTTCTGACACCAGGTAAAGAGTATGCAGTGAAAAACGAAACAGATGAATTCATTTTCATTCTCGATAATTCCGGTAAAGTCGGAGGCTATTATAAAACGTATTTTGAATAAACAAAGGCACAGGGCGCCGTTATAAAGGTACGCAGCCATTGCCACGTCCTGTGGCAATAGGCTACGTGACCTACATCCTGTAGGCCCGTGACAGGCATGACGAGGAACGGCGACGCGGCGTTTTTGCCCGGGAAGGATGCAGTTCAATCCTTCCTAGCTGGGCTGAATTATGATCCGAGCATTTGGCGCCCGGAGTCTAGACGTGAAATCTCCATGTTAGAATTTATTCACAATACAAGATTTTACTGTTTTCTAGACGTGAACTTAAAGCCCGCTACCCACTTGTTGGTGTGCGGGCTTTTTTATAAGGAGGTAAGGTTATGAACTCGCTAGTAGAAAAAGAACAGCAGCTTCGTTCAACGAAAACGCATGACACCGCAGCAGTACGATTAATACAAGAAGGTGGTTACGTTTCCCCAAGTCCCCATTTATGGGATGACGTCCTTATCAGTATTGTATTGAAAAAACCAGTGTTATTGAAAGGGCCTTCTGGTTCTGGAAAAACGAAGTTAGCCCAAACAATTTCACATTATTTCAATCAGCCAATGCAAAGCATAAACTGTTCGGTTGATTTGGATGCTGAAGCATTGCTTGGTTTCAAAACGATAATTAGCAAAGACGGAGAGACTATTATTGAATTTGTAGAAGGTCCCGTAGTACAAGCTATGAAAAAAGGACATATTTTATATATTGATGAAATCAACATGGCCAGACCTGAAACGTTACCCATCCTTCATAGTGTTTTGGACCATCGTCGTATGCTGACAAATCCGTTTACAGGTGAAGTCATTTATGCGCATGAAGACTTTACGGTCATTTCAGCCATAAACGAAGGATATGTTGGAACATCTCCAATGAATGAAGCATTGAAAAACCGTTTTGTATCGTTCACGGTTCCGTACCTGACTGGAGAACAATTAGAATTAGTTATGAAGGATACGTGTCCATTTGCCACAAAACAGCTTGTTGAGACATTCCTTCATATCAGTAACGATTTGAAGAAACAAGTAATGAACGGATTATTATCCGATGAGGCAGCATCCGTGAGAAGTCTGCTAGACGCTATGGCACTTGCAGAACATATCCCTGTAAAACGTGCAGTCCAGTATGCCATCGCTGAGAAGCTAGATGATACAATTGAACGTAGACTAGTCATGGAATTAGTTGATACTTGGGTGAAATGAGGCGATTGCTATGGTGAAGATGAATCGATTCATTCAATTTAATGATGAAACGGTCGATGCCAAGACGCTTTTATTGTATGAACGATTAGGGCGCGCATTAGCAGATGCACCATTCATTGAATTAACGGAACGAAAGCTTCTTGAATTCCGACCTCAAGAAGGTATTATCTCGATGAGTGTTTTTTGGCGTCATCGAACAGACGAAGTGCTCCACGCTGGCCGTCTGTCTGATATCTATTTGTTAACATCAGGTTATTGGAAGCATTTTAGTGTTAAGTCATGGATTAAATTTAGCCGGTCAATTAGCTTATATCCACTCCGGAAATTCACATCTGAATTATTATTGATGTTGGAAGAGTTTCGTTTAATTGATGTAATTACGAAGGAAAGACCTGGAACCGCAAGTGCATTCGAAGTTAGAAGGGAAGCCTACGTTTACCTCCACCGCAATGCACAGTCTTCGAATATGCAGAAAAATCAACTTGCGGATGCAATGATGAATCAGTTATTCATATCTCTCCATGAAGGCTTATTTGCAGAAACGTCCATCGACTGGGATGCTCATTCCATCGACTATGATCTCATTCAATCCGTTCTGCAACACGCATACGATTCAAAAAGTACAGAGGACAATACATTTATTGCGGATAGAATTACAGGGATTGTAGAAAGGTCAATTGACAAGGATCTTGTCAAACAGTATTATTCAGCGGGGGATTCCATTACAGAAGAAAATACTGTATTTCATTATCATAAAGGGATGTCTGACGCCGAAGAAGGCGAGGAAGGTCCAAAAGAGACAATCGAAGAAGTGTTTAGATCCTGGCATCGTGAAAGCGAGAGTGAATCAGGCGTCCACCTTGAATTTGAACTTGAACACGGACGCTCTGGGAAGAGTGATGCCAACGATGCAACGCCAGGCCATGAAGATGCTGAGGTCGAAGAGACGGGCTCAGGTGATTCAGAGGGGAATGACAGCGATCGTTGGACGGATGACACCAGTGATAAGACAGACAAACGCGATCGAAAGATGAAAGCGGGTAAGATGTTTGGAAAAGAGCATGTGAACGTCGTGTATGAGGAACAACGGATAGAAGTCATAGACGAGGTTGAAAATCGTCAACTATTGACCGTTTGGCGAGAAGAGCAAAAGCCGTATGTTCGTTCCTTCGTCGAGGAGATGAAGAAACGAATCGATTTGAAACAGGATTCAAAACGTGAGCGCCTTATGAAGGGACGACTGTCTACGAAATTAACGACAATGGTTGTGGATGAACGACCGAAACCATTTTATAGGAAGAGTGCACCATCTGTTAATCTAGATGCGGTATTCGGTCTACTAGTTGATGGTTCAGCTTCGATGCTCGACAAATTAGACGAAACAAAACAGGCTGTACTATTGTTTCATGATGTACTCCGTCAACTTGGTATATTTCATGAAATTTCGTCCTATTATGAGGATGCAAACAACGCTACGAAAGAAGTGCAACCGAATGTATTTGAGCTTATGCATACGTTTACAGATCGCAATAAGGATAACGGTTTATCGATATTGTCGTTTGATGCTAATGAAGACAACCGTGACGGATTCGCGATTAGATGGATGGCCGATCAGCTTGCTATGAGGCAGGAGAAGCACAAGTTTTTGCTAGTCTTCTCAGACGGGGAGCCATCGGCATTTGGTTATGATCGGAACGGTATCCTAGATACAGCAGAAGCGGTAATGGAAACTGAAAAAAAAGGTATTTCCATCATTCATCTATTCCTTTCAACTGAAGAACCGACTGTTGACCAAAAAGCACTTTTTTCAATGATGTTTGGCAATAAAACCGCATCATCCAACTCGGTCGATAGTTTCACAGATCAGACATTGCGGATACTTAGAAAATTACTCGCGATTGTAATAAGAAATACGTGAACCGCGAGTAAACTCCTAGAAAATATACAAGGTGAAAACACAAAACCGCCCTTAGAGAGGACGGTTTTGTGTTTTTTCATGAACAGCAAGAAGGCGCTGTTTCAGCTCATCTTCCATTCGTCCGATTTCTATTTCAGCAGCTTTACGTTTTGCACGACCATCTGCTTGGATAATAAGTGTCTCTTCAATAGTTTGAATCAAGTTTTCTTGCGTCTTTTTCAGCGTATCAATTTCGATGATGCCGCGTTCATTCTCTTTAGCTGTTTCAATTGAATTGATTTTCAGCATTTCCGAGTTTTTCAACAGCAAGTCATTTGTCGTTTTCGTAACAAGTTTTTGAGATTCTACAGCTTTCATTTGTCGGTTTAACGTTAAGGCAATTGCTATCTGATTTTTCCATAGGGGAATGGATGTCATAATGGATGACTGGATTTTTTCTGCAAGTGTTTGGTTTGTCTGTTGAATCATCCTGATTTGAGGTGCACTCTGAATGGTGATTTGTCGTGATAACTGCAAATCGTAAAGGCGTTTTTCCAACCTGTCAAGGAATTGTGCCATGTCATTCACTTCCTGGAATGCCATTTGATCATTCGATAGCTCAGCTTTTTTGCGCATTTCAGGGATGATTTCATTGGCGAGTTCATCCTGTTTTAATTCAGCTGCGGCTATGTAGATATTTAACGCTTGGAAATAGGTTTTATTTTGATCATACAAATTATCAAGCATTCTAACATCCTCTAAAAGGCCACGTTTCGAATGCTCAAGTTGAACACCAATCCGGTCGATTTGAGTACTAAGTTTCTGATATTTCGTCATCATTTCTTGAACAGATCGAGTTGCTTTATTAAACAATCTGCTTAGACCCGACTTCTTCTTGTCTGATAAATCGTCAGGGTCTATTTCAGAAAGTTTACCCATCAAGTCTTTCAATACATCTCCAACAGGTCCAATATCTTTGCCTTGAACATGATCGAGCATTTGAGTGGAGAACCTTGAAAGCTCGCTTTGAGCATTTGCGCCGTACGTAATAATTGCTTCATAGTTACCGACAGGAATTTGTTGTGCAAGGACTTTTGCCTTCTCCCTCTCTTCAGGAGATAGACGGTCAATCAGTTTAACGCTTGTTTCAGCCTCTTTCTTTTCTGTTTGCATTTCCTTAGGAAGAAGGGGTTCTTGAAAATCAAAAGGACTATCAAGTAAATCATCAATTGTTTTTATAGGATTATTTTCGGTCATTATGTGGATCTCCTTTCATTTCAAGAAGCGGCTTTTTATTATTCATGGATACATCAACAAAGTCAATTTCCATTTGGAGCTGGTCGATATCAGACGCTAAAACGCTTCGTAGGTCTTGCTCCAATTGCTTGTTAACATCCCCAAGCGTTTCACGCGTATTTTGTAATGCGATGCGAAGTTCTTTATCTTTCAATGGTTGGTTGACAAGCAACGCATATTTCGAAGTCAATTCGACTGCGGAATCAAGATGGGCATAGAAAAACTTCTCTACGTCGTAAAACTTTTTAGGGTTTGATCGGACGAGGCCAAGAATCCTTCTAGATAGGCTATTCATTTCATGAAGTTGCCTAAATGCCTGGATTGACCTAACTTGTCCATAAAGACCATTCAGTCGTTTGATTTTCATTTTCGCACCAGTAATCTGACCTTTTATATGACTGTATTCAGAACGGGACATCCCGAGTTTTTTTAAGTTGGATGAAAGTTGAATCTGCTTCAGGGTAAACGTTCCGCCAAAGTAGATCGCTACCAAAAGGCCAGTAGCCGCAAAAATATTCATACCTGCACCCATAACAAAGAAGAGCCAGGATCCAAAACTGATTGGTGCTGTTATAAAATGTCTTATAAAAAGTTGTTTAACTTCTTTCATGATATATTCATACCTCCTTTGACCCTATACTGTATACGTTTCAAAACGAATAAAGTTTCATGTCAGTAGTTCAATTATACCCGATAAATGCAATCTACACCTACCATTTGAATTCAAAAGGGAAGCAATTAATTGGACATCAGGAGGGAGTTTGTTAAAATGAAGGACATTCAACTAAGAGTTACATAGGAGGTTTAGGAAATGTATGAAGTGATTTATATGAAAGCAGATTATGAGCCATGGTGGATGTTTGAGGAGTGGGAAGAAACAATCCGTTCACGCCATTCATTCGATGATAGAGTACTTGCTGAGGTACACTTTAAAAAATTGACTAGTGAATTACGAGAAAAGCATAAACGTGAGGCTATGAAAAAAGACTGTTTTTTTGCCTTTTGGTCTGAAGACGAAATAAATTTCTGTGAAGGCTGTGATGAAGATCTCCAACTGTATCATGGTGTTATCTTAATGAAGGACGGGATGCCCAATGCTTTCTGCTAAAAAAACATTGGAAATAAATACGGATTCGCATCTTCCAAAAGGTAATCGTTAGTTTCGGTACCTTTTGGAAGATGTGAATTTATTCTGCGATGTAAAGAAGCGTCCTAACGAGGGACGCTTCTTTACATCGCTATTTGTCGACTGTCTTCAACGTGGAGGTAACAACGAATTCACCGTCATCCGTCTGCATGATAGATTCCCGTTTGACTTCACCAAACCCTTCAACGAAATACTTACGGTTGACGAAGTCATCCGTCTTCATTTCGATGACGAAAGCATGATCAAACTTCTTATACGGTGTATCGACAGTTGTATCTATTTCAACAATCGTCCACGTATCAAATGTTGTTCCTTTTTTTATGGGTTTTTTAAGATAAACACCAGTTGGATCCATTGCATCCAGTTCTGCCAGGGTGGGGAAGTCTTTGACTAATTCGACAGTCTGTTCGTCTAAGATGCTTATTTTGTCAGGTTCGATTTTATAAATATGGCGAACCAGGGAGCCGCCATTATTCTCATGGACGACAACATAATTTTCAAATGGTCGTGCGACTTCAACATCAAGTTCTGCAAATTCATTTCCTTCACCTAGATAATGCGCCTTTGAACCATCCGGTAGAAAAAGATCAGTTAAAGAAATTTCACCATCGCTCTCACTTTCGCTTTCTTTGACGATACCTTCACCAATTGTGCCATTGGTTGACCCCGAATTATCAAGGGCAGTCGGTTGTTTTTTCGAACACCCTGAAAAGACAAGGACCGCTACTAACAGAAAAATGAAAAGATTTATTTTCCTCATGAAAACACTCCTTTCTATTGGTTATACCCATTTCGACGGATATCATACGCAAGTGTAGGAATTGCAATCGGAAATCCAACATCATTTAGCAATAAAAAGAGCCGTTTCCCAATCAAGGGAAACGGCTTAAAATTATTTCTTTTTATTTTGTTTTTCTTGTTGTTCTTTCCACTCTAGGTACTCATCATAGTTCATCAATTTATCGAAGATTGTACCATCATCATGGATTTCAATGATTCTGTTCGCAACCGTCTGGATGAATTGTTGGTCATGTGATGTGAAGATCATTGCACCTTTGAATGCAATCAGTCCGTTGTTAAGCGCTTGAATTGATTCAAGATCCAAGTGGTTCATCGGTTCATCCAGAAGAAGAACGTTCGAACTTGTCAGCATCATTTTTGAAAGCATACAGCGAACTTTTTCCCCACCGGATAAAACGGATGGTTTCTTGTTCACTTCATCACCTGAAAACAGCATACGGCCAAGGAATCCGCGTAGGAATGTCTCGGTTTGGTCGTCAGGTGAATATTGACGTAACCATTCAACAAGTGAACTTTCCGAACCTTGGAAGTATTTACTGTTATCGATAGGAAGGTATGCATGTGTTGTCGTAACTCCCCATTTGATAGCTCCTGAATCAGGCTCAGACTCTCCGGCAAGCAGTTGAAGGAGCGCTGTTTTTGCAAGAGGATCTCCAAGAAGAATGACTTTGTCTTCTTTGTCAATTGTAAATGAAGCATCTTTAAGCATTACTCTGCCATCCTGTGTTTTGTTAACTTCTTGGATACTTAGAACATCATTTCCAATTTCACGGCCCATTTGGAAGTTGACGAAAGGATAACGTCTTGAAGATGGTTTAATATCATCCAATTCGATTTTTTCCAACGTTTTCTTACGTGAAGTAGCTTGTTTAGATTTCGAAGCATTGGCACTAAAGCGGGCAACGAATGCTTGAAGCTCTTTAATTTTTTCTTCTTTTTTCTTATTTTGGTCTTGTGACATTCTTAGTGCAAGTTGGCTTGACTCGTACCAGAAATCATAGTTACCCGGATAAATCTGGATTTTAGAAAAGTCGACATCCGCAATTTGCGTACAAACTTTGTTTAAGAAGTGACGGTCATGGGAAACAACAATAAGCGTGTTTTCGAAGTTCATAAGGAATTCTTCGAGCCATTGGATTGCTTTCAGATCAAGTGAGTTTGTAGGCTCATCCAGAAGAAGAACGTCAGGCTTACCAAACAAAGCTTGTGCAAGAAGCACTTTCACTTTATCAGAACCGTTTAGTTCAGACATCTTCAATTGGTGATATTCATCTGCGAGACCAAGTCCTTGTAAAAGGATTGCTGCTTCAGATTCAGCTTCCCAACCGTTCAAGTCGCCAAATTCACCTTCAAGTTCAGCTGCGCGCATGCCGTCCTCATCTGAGAATTCCTCTTTTGCATAGATGGCGTTTTTCTCCATCATAATGTCATATAAACGTTTGTGGCCCATAATGACTGTATCAAGTACGACACTTTCCTCGTATTCGAAATGGTTCTGTTTCAAAATAGCAAGACGTTCGTCTTTGTTCATAATTACATTTCCAGATTGTGGTTCTAGTTCACCTGACAAAATTTTAAGGAATGTCGATTTTCCCGCACCGTTTGCACCAATTAGACCATAACAATGGCCCGGATTAAACTGTATATTCACATCTTCAAATAGCTTGCGGTCGCCGAATTGAAGACTTACATTACTGACTGCTATCATTCAAAATCCTCCTAAATTCACAATGCTCCCATTATAGCACGAAATAATTCATAGTAGCAACAATGCTTATGCCTCAAGGCTTATGAGGGGTTAAAATAAAAACAACCTCCAAATATTCCACCAATTTAAAAAGTGAATGCATCACTGGAGGATTTCGCTAATTTGACTTCGAGGTTTTTTGATGAGTGGGTATATAAACTTAAAATCATCAAAGAAGTATTTCTTAGTCGTTCTGTAATAGTTTGTAGTGGAATGCCTTTACTCAACATAATTTTTTCTTGGGGATGTCTTAAACTGTGTGAGAAATAGATTTCATTCCTGATTCTTAAGGTTGAGTTTAATTGGATTTGAAACAGATCTTTCGCTGTTGGGAGTTTTGAGTCTTTCTGAGGTAAGTACATAATCAGTTTCCAGACTTCTTTCCAAAAAAATGCGCAAAGTCTTATTCCGCCAAAATCTGTATATCTTCAATTGATTTAGCAGAAGATCGTCGACAAAGTTTGTTAATTTGCTATTTGGTTTATGAACTCCATGGTAATACGGGTTCGCTTGATTGTGATGGTCTTTTTTTCGAAATCTATTTTATTCCATTGAAATCCAGCACAACAGGCCTTTATCAGCTTTAGTAGGTCAAAGTGAATATGGAGTTTACACCAAATCAACTGTAGGGCGTTTAGAATCGACGGGAAATGACGTTGTACTACATCTTAGCAGTCTAGTGAAACTTTGAAAGTGAGTGGTCATAGTGGATAACGACTGATAATGGAAACAGGAAATTATTAAATTACAGAATGAAATTAAAAAATTACGCAATGAGTTCGCGACTTACAAAGTGGATCAAATTAGAGAACTTTTCTCTGGAAAAGGACTAACTTATGAAAATATTACAGAAGGCGATATTTGTGTGTTGGTTATCCTTACTCAACAAACACGTTAAGCAAGCTAATAAAGCTGGCACAATGTCTATAAACACCATGAGAGTGAGCCAAAAGATTAACAGTAAATACAACGGTAACGGAATGCTGCTTATTTTTGAATAGTGATTACTTCACTCAATGAGAAGCGATCAGCTTGAATCCAGATGGCTTTATAGGTTTTGCAGGTTGGGCAGATGATGGTGCCATTAACAAATGCATTTGCGGAATGGGTAGAATCAATAGCTAGTTAATTCGTACTCCTAACAAAAAGACCACTGATTAAAAATAATCAGCAGTCTTTATCACAGTCACCTTGTGATATAGCGACAGTATTGGCGAATCACCCGGTCAATAAACATCCAAGATTAACGCTAAGTAACTAAGCACTTTTTAAGCTACTTATTGTAACTTTTCAGAAACAGTCCAATGTTTGGAAGGAATTACGTTTTGATTCAGTTGCTGCATTAACAAATCCGCTGTGTAAAAATCAGCAAAGGTTTTGTCTGACTGGGTACTGGAGTCCTTTAAGAACTCTGTTTCACCATCATTGTTTCGTATGATTACAAACATGAGTCACCTCCAATTTATGGCATGAACAATGACTTGTTCTAAAAGAATTGTCTCATCAAATAATATTTTCGTATACATTATCGGAGAATTGTTACCATTTTGTTACCGAATTGTAATCAATTATCCATTTATTTGCAGGTGAGTAATACCGTAAAGAGAGAAGGAGAATTACTGATACTCACTTCGAACATAAAAACGAAGGAAATTTCCGAATCACAGTATAAATGGAGATATCCGCTTTATATATCGACGGCAATAGAGAAGAACTAAAAGAAACTTTACCAGATGCTTAATATTAAACTCAAAGATGCGGATGTATTGGGGTTAGCGGTTAAATATACTGTGACTGTAAATAAGTAAGAGTGTGATATAATTAAAGTATGAAGGACATCTAATACGCCTAGAAAAAGCGGCCTATCCATTATGGACGGGTCGCCTTTTATTTGACCAAAAGAGGGTTTCCTATTAATAGAATAGAATAATAAAATTAAAGAATTAAGGAACAGGATTTTGTTCTTAATGATAAATCATTTTATAGCAGGAGGGTGGAAATATGTTTCATTCCAAAGATGTTTTGTTTGACCAATTGTTAGCAAATGCTAATGATCCTAGCTGGTATGTGCCATTTTCGGATTCTGTGGAAAACTTGTCCGAGGTACAAGCATTCTGAAAGCCAAATGAAGATAGTAATAGCATTGCTGAAATTGTTTGGCATCTTTTATATTGGAATCAAACATGGCAAACGAGGTACCAAAAGTCTAATGTCAATGCTGTTCCAGCCATAGAAAATAATAATGAAATCTTTGTAATTCCTGAGGGTTACGCATTTATCGAATTGAAAAAACAACTTTTAGAGGTACTGTTGCATTGGCAAGAATTATTAACTGAAGATAAAGGTGAAAGTAAAGTTAATGGTTTTTCTGAACCTGTGAAGTGGTGGGGGATACTCGCAAATATTACAACCCATAACGCATATCATATTGGTCAAATCATTTATATTCGTAAGTTGCAAAAAAGCTGGGGAATAGATGAATAATTAAGTAAGTCCAAAATAGCGGTCCTCCACAGATTAGATTGTGGATGGGCCGCTTTTTTTATTTGTCGAAGTAAAGAGGTATTCATATGAATATAGACGAATAAAGAAACAGAACATTGTTCTTATTCAACTAACGAAACAGGTTAGTTGAACAAGCACCTAAGCAATGTCTTGAATTATAGAAATACACTTAAGGGTTATTTTAAAGGGGAGATATTGTGTTTATAGTTAATGTAGAGGGTGCAATTTACAAAAATAAAAAATGGTTGTTAATAAGACGAAGCGAGAAAGAAGAACACGCTGGAGGTTCATTGTCTCTTGTTGGGGGAAAGGTAGAAAAAGAAGGTACCTCATCAGACATTTTAGAAAAGACACTAATAAGAGAAATTGCTGAAGAAGTGGGTATAGAGGTTTCGAATCTTCGATATGTAAATAGCTCATCATTCGTTACTGATTCAGGAATAAATGTGGTTGACATTGTTTTTCTTTGTGACCACGAATCAGGCGAAGCATTTGCTAAGAGTCCTGATGAAGTTGACGACGTTATTTGGATGACTACCCAGCAAATTCTGAATAACTCTAATTTACCTATTTATTTAAAGGGAAATATTAAACTTGCTGAAAAACTGGTAAACAATAATACAGTAGTTATTTCGTAGTAAGTAAATTTTGAGAGACTCACTTGTTCAACTAACAGATGTTTAGTTGAACAAGCGGAGATCGTCTATTGACGGTCTTTTTTATTTGCCCAAATATCTAAGATGTATCGTATCAAAGGTTAATTGGTAATATTTATAATTTCCGTTATCCAGTTGCAATAAGAACTATTGTTCTATATACTAACGGAAAAGGGGGAACGAGTGTGCGTAACCAATTAGTGAGGTCGATGGAATACAGTGAACACCTAGATATGATGTACTTGGCTGCGGACGGTTCAATTAGCAAAAGAAGAATCAACGTACTGCAGTTTGGTGAGGTATCATTCCGTGCATACTGTTTTCTGCGTAAATTCAAACGTATTTTTACAATTGATAACGTTTTAGCACTTGTTCCCATCGTACATAAAGAAAGAATGGTGATCTAATGCCGTTAATCCCAACCGAAGCATTACCGTATTTCGAGAACATGATTTATTTGCCAATGATAATAAGTATCTTGGAAAGAGACCGAGAAGTGATTGAAATAAGCTCATTCAAATTGAAAGGGCCTTATATCAATATCATTGAAAATACATTAAAGAATGTACGAGCAGAATTGAAAGAAACAAATAATTATGCACGAAGCAAAAATATGAAGTTGATTAAAAAGGGGAAAGATGGTTCGTTCACTGAGTATGCATTTATCCATAACGGCTATGAAGACAAAAGACGCTACATGAACATACGACTGCGTAACAGGACGGAAGAATTGATAAATGTGTACTTCGCTAAGTCAGAAAGCCCAAATCTGAAAGGATGATGAAAATGACAGCAATTCCAAAACCACCAAAATCAAAGGTTGTGGCAAGTCCAAAACTAACAGAGACTGATTTTCTTGAGATAGGCGAGAGAATCGGGGAATCAAAAGAATTCGACGTAGAGGTTGAAATCACAATTTATGCCCAAAAGCGGTTCGAGTCAGTTACAGGGATGGTTACAGAAATCGATGGCCAACAAGGCAAATTGTCGCTACAAGTGGGCTACGAAAACATAAAAATCAACATGAATAATATAGTGAGCGTGAAATGAGATGCTAGAAAACATTCGGGATAGAGGAGACGTTAAATGGACTGCGATGATGCTATCAGAGCACGTCGCAGAGTTGCATAGATGGCAAAATGAAGATAACTACGAAGGTCGTCCTGAGCTTGATGATTATGATTTACAAGCTATCTAGTACGAAATAGAAGTTGCTCAAAAAAGGGAATGACAAGTACACATAAGGTTGTGGGATAAAGGGAAAGTCGTGTTTTACATGGGGACCATTAGAGAAGTAAATGTCGAGTCGATGTGGATTACGGTTGATAGTCCTTTTGGGAGGGACCGTATGCCGGTGGAGGATATTATATGTGTCCAATGCGCAGAGTAATGCATAAAATCCCTAACCTGTCTTGGATGGGGACTTTTACTTGTTGTTAATTGTCTAAATATTATAAAAGTACTTAATTCCCATCTTTCGAATAGTGACAATAGGAGGGGTGTATATGATAAAAGATAATGAAATTGTAATCCCGGAAGAACTGAAAGCGAATATGATAATCCTTAGTACCGTAATGAGTCCGACGAAAGAAGATATCGGCATTTTGATTATGGGCGAAAATATGGAACCTAAACAATATACGAATGGGCTATCAGTAATAAGGCTATATCTATTGAACAAAAGAAACTTCAAATACTATATAGAAATGGAGCTAGAGGCATTTGCTTTTAATGACCTTGAATCCGCATACGAATTTTTAACGAATCTACCGAATATGTCTGCATTAGAATTAATACTCATGATGAATAATCCGGATTTTAATTTTGATGACGGTGTAAATAGTAATCGCGTTTTGCATTAAAACTGAGGAATAGAAGAGAACATAAAACAGCCACCAACTCTATTGAGAAGGTGGCTGTTGTCATGTTATGAGTTGTGTGCCTGTCCGCTTTTAATGTGTCCCCTAAATGTCCCCCAACCACACGAATTCAAAAGATTTCCTACGACTTGCCTTTAATGGCGTGATATAGCCGATTAGTTAACTGGATACTGATACTATCATGTTTGTATGTTTGTGGAACGTATGTACGAAACGACTGATTAGTCTAGCACGAAATAATTCATAGTAGCAACAATGCTTATGCCTCAAGGCTTATGAGGTGGTTAAATAAAAACGACCTCAAAATATTCCACCAATTTAAAAAGTGAATGCATTACTGTAGGATTTCGCTAATTTGACTTCGAGGTTTTATTTATGAGTGGTTATATATACTTAAAATCATCAAAGAAGTATTTCTTAGTCGTTCTGCCATAGTCTGTAGTGGAATACCTTTCCTCAACCCAATTATTGCATTGGGATGTCTAAAACTGTGTGAGAAATAGATTTCATTCCTGATTCTTGGGATTGCGTTTAATTGGATTTGAAATAGCTTTTTCACTAACGGGAGTTCCGAATCTTTCTGATGTCAGTATGTAATCTGTTTTCATCCATCGTTTCCCATAAGTGAGCATGATCTTTTTACACCATATTCTATACATCTTCAATAGATTTAAAAGGGAATCGTCGACAAAAATTGTTCGATTGCTATTTTTCGTTTTGCTTTACGTACTCCGTGGTAATCACGGCCTAAGGCGCTTCAAACGAAGCCGAAGCAGGTTCTTATCAAGTCGGGTGATTGCGACCGACGACGAAACCGGATGTCGACAATTATGTGAAGGCAATCAAGGACGGCCTTACAAAAGTCATTTGGCAGGATGACAGTCAAGTGGTGAATCTGACGGTTCAGAATTATTACAGTTTGTCACCAAAAGTTGTTGTTTGTATCAAATACTGACTTGAAATGAGGGAGGGCAATGAACGGTGTTTGGCGATTGTTGTTTCGGTGTGAGGACGGTTATAAGGTTTGGACATATGAGCCTCTGCTGCAGCGGGAATTGTACGACAAGAGGCAAGAAGGTTGGAAGTTGTGGAAGTGAAATGGGGGGGATGACAGTTATTCCATTTTGGGAAGGAGTTGTACTCGTAGTTATGGGTGTGGGCGGTTGAGTAAGTGAAAGTAGACACACTATGTGAAGCAATAGAAATAAAAAAGAACGGTTTATTAGTTACCGTTCTTTAATAAAGCTTAGACTTTGAATGTTTGGATTATACAAGGTTCATCATCAATTAATTGATTTTTTTCTTCATAATCAATTTTAAAATCTTTATATACTTTTCTCCAAAAGGATACAGCGGGAAGGTTATTAACAAGTTCAATAACAAAGTATTTTCCTTTTTTATTTTCAAATAACTCTTCTACTGCCTGTATTCCAAAACCCTTACCTTTGTACTTATTTAGAATAAAGATGTCATTAATGCCGAAATCATTTTCTTTTTTTAAAAATGGCCTTTCTAAAAGAAGAATAAATCCTATAATGTTGCCATCAAATTTGATGAAGTAAGGAGAAATGCCATCATTTGTCCAAAATGAGTTTAGATCCTCGTAATTAAAAAATCCATTTTCATCAATAGTAATGTTAGCTGTGAACTTGGACAGATCATGAAGATAAAAGGAATATAAGTTGCGTAAAATTATTTTTTCATTTTCAAAAATTTCCTGAAGAGAAACAGACATATAAAGACCTCCTTAGCATTTCTTTCAACTATATCTTAAATGTAATTAATTTAGAAATATTCTACTATAAAGCACAATACAACCAAAAGGAGCTGAGAAAATGACTTCAGAACAAGCTAGAGAACTTTTCTCCGAAAAAGGACTAACTTATGAAAATATTACAGAAAGCGATATTGGTGTTTTGTTCACCTTCCTTAACAAGCACGTTAAGGAAGCCAATAAGGCAGGCATAATGTCCACAAACACTATGAGAATGAGTCGAAAAATAAAAAGCAAGTACAATACAACCGGAAATGTAAAGGAATGTTATTTATTCTTGAATAGTCATTACTTCACTCAACGAGAAGCAATCAGCTTTAATTCAGACGGCTTTATAGGATTTGCAGGTTGGGCGGACAGTGGTAACAAACCACCTTTAATGAGTGCGTTTGTGAAATGGGTAGATACGATAGCAAGTTAGTACACAGCGTGTCACAGAATGCGCAAATAAAAAAGTCGATTAAATTTAATCAGCTTTCTGTTTCTTGATTTTTATTATTTGATATAAATCATGTAAAATCGTTGCCGACAATACTAGGATTACAAATACTCTAGAAAATGTGGTATTTAAGTCGTTGGATAATAATACTGCCATTAATACAAGCAAGAAGATAATATTTAGAACTTTGTTAGTTATTTCTGATTTAAACATGGTAGAACACCAACTTTCAATAATTAAGCATATCCAGAATACGCATTTAAAATCAATAAGTTTCAAATATTTTAATAATAAATGAGTCATAATTCGACAATGACAAGCAACAATAGTGCATTTCAGTAATTATTTTTTTAACTCTAATATGCTATCAAGATAATTGAATATACAATCAGCGTAAAAGAAAGACAGGTAATAAAAGTGTTTATTGAAGTATTATCATCCCCTTTTTTAATCTTTTTAGCTATTGCAACGCAGTTGGAAATGAAAACGAAACATAAAATTGGTGAGAAAAAGACTCCTACGTTTTCGAAAATAATTAGCACGCGGATCATCCTTTCTTAAGATATTTCATTGTCTCATGAAAGTATTTTGATTAATAGTGAATTAAAGGAAGTGAACCCAAGTGACCGCATATCAAGAAATAATCAAGCTTTTACCCCAGTTACTGTTCGAGGTACTGAAAGATATTGAACGACGTACTGGTGACTGGATGTGGAGCGGTGGCAATGAAGATGATCCTTATATTCATCAGTAGTTGCGATATGCGAAGAGATTTGTGAAGGAGTGACGACATGGTGCAGCAACTTACTATTTTTGATGCGGTGCCAACAATAGCGTTTGAGCTTGGGGACATGGTTGAAGTCGTCGTCAATGTGGAGGAGAAAGATGTTGAGGATTATTCCTATCTCAAATTGTATGGGGGAAGAAGGGAAGAATTGTGAGGTTTTTACCTAAACGGCAGTATGAGGTTTTGTTTGCTAAGTCTAATCAGGTTAGGATATTTCGGCATGGTGAATTGAGGAGGAGTGAAATGACAGTAAGGACGTTCACTGTCGTGTATCGTCCCATTCGTAAGTATACAATCATTACTCAATGTCGGTTTTTTCTCTATTCATTTCTTTTATACGATCATCAATCGGATCAATCGTATGTATCGTATGTTTAAATCGCTTACTTTGATGGAGGACGATAAAAATAAAAATGAACTGTAAAATCAAGGTAGCAATACAAATGCAAATCCACATCCAAGTCGTTGCTGTCATTTGATAGTCTCCTTTCTTGCTGTAAGTTTACTACAAAAATATGGGCTAGTCAGTTACGGGTTGGTGACAGTTAGGCAGGATGAATTGAAGAGGAGTGAGTAGGGATGAACAATGATTATGAACGTGAAAAGATTAAAAGATTGATAGAGAGCTTTTCTCTCGCTGTGTATACGAATGCTTTAGGGGAAATGGGGAAACTAAACTCTCCTAAACTCACGGCTGAACTGTCCGAAGAATCCAAGATGTCCCGTGAATATTTGGAGCATCATCCGAGTATTGAAACGGGTATCACGGAGTAGGACATGCTGTTGTTGCAGATTGATATGGCGCTTGATGCGGGGGATATGGAGTTGTTTATGCAGCTTACGAACGAATTGAAAATGGGGTGGCGAGTAATGGTATTTCCATACATGGTGCCAGTATACGGATTACTTGTTAAAGTGTACACACCTGAGTTTGATAGTTTGCCTGAGCAGTATCAGATTCCGGTTGCTGAGTATTTGGTGGGGCATGTTGAGAAAGAAAAGTGAATGAAGGATTCCCTTCCTCTCTTGTAGAATGATGAAAAGAAGGAGGGAATACTCATGACAAATGAAGATAGAAATAAACTATCGGATATACTGTTACAAAGTCTTTATGATTATCATTTCGCTAATAATTGATGAAGCTATAAATTACAAGCAATGATAAATGTAGACGTAAATAGCAAGCTAACCATTGAATACCTTATCGAAAAGGAATATGCCATAGATAGTGGGAAAGGGCCAGATAATCTAGTTTAAACAATAACAACGCAATGTATGGACAATATAAAAGTAAGCGATAAATGGCGCCCGCCTGTCTTTCGGGGGGCGCAGCATTTTTACTATAGCCTATTCCAAGTGATTTCATACTTCCGACCTGTTGTTTTTCCCTAACTCGACCTGTTAGAAGGAGGCGCACCGATGCCTGAAGGTTAGATTAGCTATGGGAATAGTCAGATCCTTATACGTTATTATAATAAACGAGAAGAAGTAAATGCAGTGCTCCTAGAGATATCTCCAGTCAATGAAGATTGCTTAACTTCATTTTAAAAGTAGCCTTATTGTTAAAGCTTTTTTATGGTTAAATAGGTTTTGGCAGCGGGATAGCTAAAGTGTTAGTTGAAGGAGCTAAACAAGGCTTTAGATCTGAATAAATTTGTAGGCTAGACAGATTATCAAGGGGAATATTAAGAAAATATTTATCATAAGGTGTTTCGTATTTTATTAAAAAAGTGAGGGTAAGCCATGAACATTTCGTATAAATTGATGTCTTCATTAAGTTTTAAAGAAGCGCATATCCTATTTAATCGTGGATTTGAAGGTTATTTAGTGCCGATGAATTTAACTTTTGATACATTCGTAAGTCGTTTTGGTAATGATGGATTATCTGCGGCATTATCCATCGTTGCATATGATGGAACAGATCCAATCGGCTTTGTGCTCCAAGGAATTAGAGAAGTGAATGGTCAAAAGATTTCTTGGAATGGTGGAACAGGTATTAATCGAGAATACAGGGGGAGGAAATTGGGTTATTCCTTGATGGAGGAAGCGGAAAAAATCATAAAGGAACTTAATGTTTCTATAGCAACTTTAGAGGCGCTTTCTGAAAATAAGGCTGCTATATCTTTATATGAAAAGTGTGGTTACAAAGTAGAGGACGATTTACTCTTTTTACGTGCAAATGAAATTTTAGATAGTAAGTTACCGGATCTAGACGATTATGAAATAATAAGAATTCCGGCTACCCAATCTATTGGATCAGATTTATTTTCAACTATCGTCCCTTGGCAAACGGATGCTAGTAACACGTCAAAACTAGGTGGAGAAGCTGTGATGATATCAAAGAATGGAGAGGTGCAGGCAGCTTGTCTTATTCGGAAAAAACGTGTGTTTGGCAATAAAACGGAAAGCATTACTTTATTTCAGGTGAAGGAAAATGGGAATGAAGATGCTCTAAACAAACTCCTTGCTTACGCATTAGAATATGACCAATCTGTCAATCGTACAACTTATAACTTCTTAAAAGGAAATGGTTGTGTAGTTTCATCTTTACTGGCAAGTGGTTTTGAAAATACTCCAGTATCACAAGTTTTTATGACGAAAAGTTTCTGAAATATCCGGTCGATCACCCGAAAGAGCGTATGGACTGGTTGCTTTTTAGTTTTGCGGTCACATATAAAAAACAAGTAACTGTATGCATTAAGCGATTAACAAGAACGTCCATATCGGGCGTTCTATTTCTTTATCCAAAATTAAGGAGTGATTGAATGGATATCGGAAGGCACGCCTATTTTACAAAATCAAGAACAACGTATAACTATTCTTGAGACAACAGTTTCCGGGCTATCTCACAAAATGGATAGCGTGAAAACCGCAGTGGAAACAGAGGGAGCCGAACAAAAAGCATTACTCAATAGACTAATCGACCATCATCTCGACACAAATAAAATTAAGTTGTCACAGTTTTGAAAAATGGCACTTAATTTATCGGTAGCATCCGGAACTATTGGTGTCATCATTTATGCTGCTACACAGTTTTTTAATTAAAAGGAGGAAAAATAATTACAGACGTATTAATTTTCGCAACAATTCTAGCACCAATCATTTTGGCGGCACTCCAACTGATTAAAATAACTGCACCAATAAAATAGAATTTCGTTCCGCTCATCGCATTCGTGGTGGGCATTTTTATTGGATTTGCAGCATCTCTGTTTACGGATTTGGATTTAGTCTTGCGATTGTGGGTAGGAGGACTAGCGGGATTATCAGCAACTGGACTATTTGAGTTGCGGAATAAAAATGAAGGCTACACAAAGGATGAGGGCTAATGTCATTCATTGACACCCTCACACCATATGCAATAAAACACGGGAGGGCTCATGGAGTCCTTCCTTCTTTAATTATCGCCTAGGGCATTTTGGAATCAGCATTCGGGACATCTGAATTGGCCAAGAACGCAAACAACCATTTTGGAATAAAAAAAGGCAGTGACTGGACTGGTCCCGTTTACGAAAAACGAACCGACGAGACGCCATATCGTGTAACCGCAGAATTCAGGAAGTATCCAGCCCTAGATGGATGTGTTATTGATTTATGCGGTAAATACGTTAACGGAACTGGATGGGAGTCTCACAACCGATACGCAGCAGTTTTAAATCAAACAGATTATATGAAGGCAACAGCTGCAGTTAAAGACGCCGGTTATGCAACAGATGTTAACTACCCTGAAAAGCTTAATAAATTGATTGAGCGATATGAGCTAACTAAATACGACAAGGAGGATGGTAACTTGGTCAAAATCGCACTAGACTCCGGACATGGTATCAATACTGCGGGCAAACTCACACCTGATGGTGAACGTGAATGGTCATTTAATAACAAAGTGTTATTGGCATGTTCAGTCTGACTGAATAAATACCAGGACGTTCAGATCCTCAGACTGGATGGCCCGACTGGAAACACAGATGTATCCCTTGCGACGCGTACCAATAAGGCAAATGCTTGGGGAGCAGATGCGCTTGTATCTTATTCATCACAATGCTTTTGATGGTAAGTGGGGCAGTCACGGAGGTGTTGAACCACTTGTTCAAGAGACTACCGTAAGTAAAGCATCGAAAGAAATCGCGGCAATTATTCAGCCACGCATTGTACAAGCAATGGGCCTACGTAATAGAGGAGTAAAAACCGACAACCTTCACATGTTGAGAGAATCAAGCATGCCCGCTATCTTAACGGAAGGTGGCTTCATGGACTCGACAACAGACATCGGCGCATTAAGAAGTGATGCGAAACTGAAAGCGCAAGGTGAGGCTATCGCGGATGGTCTAGCTGTGTACTTCAGTACTTCAAGTTGAAACTAAAAATAACGGCGACACCCACGCCTACACCACCAAAAGAGGAGGATGAGGAATTGAAATTTTCAAGCCCGGCATTAAAATTTGAAACAGAAACATCTCTAGCGAGTAAAGCGCATCGTCAAATCATCGTAGCTGCAGCTGTGGAGGCGGGGCTCATGCATCGTGGGCTGACAAGTTAGCGAATGGCACGCTAACAGACGCGGATGTATTGGGGTTAGCGGTTAAATATACTGTTGCGGTAAATAAGTAAGAACAAAGTAAAAAGCGGCTCCTCTACAGATTAGATTGTGGAAGAGCCGCTATATTTTTTCTTTTCTAGAGTCAATACCAAGAATTCACTAAAATTTGATTCAAACCCAAAAAGGTTTAAATGGATTTTTGACACAATATGTCGTGGTTTTTCAAGATGTTTTCGCGGGGTATGACCTTTTTGAAGGACAATCAAAATTTAACCTTTTCCTTATTTGGACATTCTATTTATCAAATAACTTAACCCCGCTTAGTTCAAATGCATCCGCACTTGGGTTGTACCCAACTAATTTTTTCGTTTCTTCAATATCAAGCCGTTTAAACCTATTGTCCGAAATGCCGTGTAAAATCGAAAAGGGTGGTAAGTTCTTTGCAGTCATTGACTTCAAAAGAAGGTCAATAAAATCTTCAGGGCTTAGGTAAGCACTCATATCTCGGGCTGAGAGAGGTTTTCCATTTGGGTTATAATCATCATACGCTCCAATGCGGATAGCAATGCTTTGCAAATCTTCTGCATAAGCAAAATATGAAGCAACCGCCTCTACAAAACACTTACTGACTCCGTACATATTTTTAGGTCTAATAGGTGAATTAGTATTCACTTGGTAATCCAGTGGATAGCTTTCGATTGTTTGGGCGCTAGAAGCAACTATCACTTTGGATACGTTATTATCTTTAGAGGCCCTAAAAATATTATATGTCCCCTTTATATTATTTTCTAATAATGAGCCATAAAAATCAGCTTCTGGTGAAGGATCACCAGCTAAGTGTATAACTAAATCCATCCCTTTGATAGCCTCTTGACAAGCTGCTAAATCAGATACATTTAAATAAATTATCTCATGACTCGCATCTTTGAAAACCTCTAAAGCAGATAAGTTAATATCTGCTAATCTTAACTGGTAGTTTCTCTGTCTACCTAAAATGTTTACGACATCTTGACCAATCCTACCTGCCGCACCTGTTATTAATACTCTTTGCATCATATCTCATCCTCTCACCACTAAATTATCTATCAAAACAATTTGTAAAATAAAGCATGAACTTAGTATAAGTAGAGGGTTGTAATTAATAAAGCGAAAAATTATAATGAACCTCATGAATAAAATTCATGAGGAGGTAGCGTTAATGAGCTTAGTTAAGTATGAAATTTTTAACAAGGTAGCAGAGCTAAATAGTTTTACCAAAACTGCAGAAGCTTTGGGAGTTACTCAATCTGCTGTTAGCCATGCTATAACCAGTTTGGAAAAAGAGTTTTCTCTCCCTTTATTTATTCGTAATCACTCAACAATTACGTTGACAAAAAATGCGGAAGGACTATTAATTGTTATTCAAAAAATTCTATATTACAACAACATGTTGAGACAAGAAGTGGACGCCATCAATGGTCTAAACAAAGGAACAGTAAGGGTGGGGGTTTTTACTAGTATCTCAACAAATTGGATTCCAAGTATTGTTAAAGAAATGGAAGATGATTATCCTAATATAGAAATAGAACTATTGGAAGGCAACTATACAGAGATTAAGCAATGGTTACAAAGTGGGAAATTAGATTGTGGGTTTATTAATAATGAAACATATTTAGAGTCGTTTGAAATCGCGCAATTGAAGAGAGACCGCCTCTTATGTGTTGTATCAGACCAATCTCCATTAAGTAAGGAAAGAAAAATATCTATTCAACAAATCGAAAGTGTCCCTTTTATTATGCCAATTTATCAATGCTATCATGATATACAAAAAATCTTTGAGGAGAACAAAGTAACTCCTAATATTAGATTCGAAAATATGAATGAGAATTCGGTATTTTCGATGGTAGAGAATAATCTGGGGATTAGTATTATGCCAGAAATGATTATCCCGAAATCTATCGATTCTATAAAGGCTATTCCACTTGAAATAGATAGCTATCGAACGATTGGATTAGCAGTAAGAAAACCGCCCTCACCAGCAACTAAAAAATTTTCTGAAGTTACTAGAAGATGGGTACTATCTAAATATACTTAAAATACAAATTACAATATCACCTATAATTAATTCTTGTTCAGTAGTACTAATAATTTGAGTGAAATGTTATTCTAGAATGTGGTTTGATTATGAATTAAGTGGAAAGTTGTTAACCAACCAGTGAGGCAATTTATATCTATTTCTCTAACCTGTTGTTTTTGAACAAACGAAAACAATTTTTGAAACAAAGGAGATCGTCTATTGGCGGTCTTTTTTGATTGTCCAGTTATCTGAGGAAAGGTTAATTAAGACTAAAGAAAAAGCGGAACCTCCACAGACTTAATTGTGGTAGGCCGCTTTTTTTATTTGCCAAGACACAGTCATCTATTCTTGGTTTACATACATAATTCACTTATCCCTACAAAAGTAAACGTGGAAAGATAAAATTGATTATTGAGAGCAAAGGGTGACTACTCATTTAATTAAGCGGATGCCTTTATTGTTTGTCGAATAAGAGGTATTCATATGAATATGGACGAATAAAAAACAATGCTCTGTTCTTATTGAATTAAGAGAGTGTAAAATATCTTGTGTAAATGAATAAATACAAAAAGGAAGACCTTTTCTTGGTAGAATTAAGTCACCACAACCAATCCTAGAAAAGAGGTCTTCCCTATGACTCAGTTTACAGCAGATATTGTCCAAGCACTAGTCCAAAAACAAGATATTACCGAAGTTTTTCGTTCGCATTTAGAAACAGCGGTAAATGCGCTGCTCGCCACGGAGCTGACGGCTTTTTTAGATTATGAAAAATACGACCGAATCGGTTTTAATTCAGGTAATTCACGTAATGGTTCATATGAAAGAACGCTACACACGGAATATGGTGACCTCCAAATCACAATTCCCCGTGATCGCAACGGCGAGTTTAAACAACAGACAGTCGCACCTTATAAGCGGTCAAATGATACACTTGAATCATTTGTCATTCACATGTTTCAAAAAGGCGTGACCATGTCGGAAATTGCCGATTTAATCGAAAAAATGTATGGCCATCATTACACACGTCAAACAATATCTAATATGACACAGGTAGTGGGTGAACAAGTAGAGGCCTTTACTAAAAGGAAACTCAGTGCGCGCTACGTCTGTGTTTATTTAGACGCAACCTATATTTCTGTTCGACGTGAAACGGTCTCTAAAGAGGCTGTTTATATAGCTGTGGGCATTCGTGAAGATGGATCAAAAGAAGTAATTGCTTACACAATCGCTCCAACAGAATCAGCATTTAATTGGAAAGAGCTCTTACTAGAAACAAAAGAGCGTGGCGTTGAAGAAGTCCTTCTATTCCTTTCAGACGGCTTAACAGGTATGGTTGACACGATTACAAGCGTATTTCCTAAAGCGCAATTCCAAACATGTTTAGTGCATGTGGCGCGCAATATTTCACATAAAGTACGTGTTGAAGACCGTGCTGAGATTTGTGATGACTTCAAAACGGTTTACCGAGCTGATAATCAGGAAGCTGGGCAAGTCGCGTTAGATAATTTCTGTGAAAAGTGGAAAAAATCATACCCAAAGGTGACAAAATCACTCGCTACAAATGACCATCTACTTACCTTCTACAGCTTTCCAAAGTCAATTTGGCGAAGCATATACTCAACGAATTTAATCGAGTCATTTAACAAGCAAATCAAGAAATATACAAAGCGCAAAGAGCAGTTTCCGAACGAAGAAGCACTCGAACGCTTCCTAGTCTCGCAGTTTGAAGAGTACAACCAACGTTTCTCCACACGATGCCATATCGGTTTCGATCAAGCACGCGCAGAGCTGGCTGAGATGTTTGAAGTGAAAGAATAAAAAGTGTGATGATCATTAAGAAGAGGTCCGATTGTCATTTACACATAAATATTGACACTCCCTGAATTAACGGAGCAGTTTAGTTCAACAAGAAAAATAAAAACCATTCTATAGTTAATGGTTTAATCTTTATCATAATTTAGTGATGTATTGGATTGTGTTAATATGTGGTCTAATACTTTTCTAGTAAATCTCATAAAGTAATTAAGTATTTGCCCCCCTAAACAAACAGTTAATAAAGTACCAACGCCAATTGGTCCATTAAAAATCAGTGCCATTATCAAGAATAAGAGGTAAATGAATGTTCTCGAAAAAAATATAGTTGTGCTGGTTAATTCTTGTATGATTAATGTTAATCGATCAACTGGAATCGGTGCGAAATTTGTGTGTAAATATGTTGCAGTTCCTATTCCAATCACAACTAAGCCTATTTCAAAGCAAACAATTTTGCTGTACCATAGTTCAGGCGTTATCAAATTGTGTAATAAAAAAAGCCACATATCAATACCAATACCCGTTATAAATGCCGTTAACAACCCCAAAAATTCTGGCCTTTTTCTTTTTAAAAAAGAATTAAAACATATCAATATTAAAGCTGTTATTACTTCCCAACTTCCCACAGTAAGCCCCACATTTACAGACAGCCCTACCAATAGTGCATCAAAAGGTGAAGTTCCAAGGTCTGATTGTATAGTGAAAGAAATACCTAGAGTTAATATTAAAATACATAATACATAATACATAAAAAACATATTTCACTTCACTCGACCCCTTTATTATTTTATGTTGCAAATGCAACAATAATAAGGTAAACTTAATGTATGTTATTTTTATCGCAAAAGCAATAAAAATATGTTCTAAGGAGTAAAGTTATGAAGGGAATTCTTCGTGAAATTGGAATGATAGCAAGGGCATTAGACTCTATTAGTAATATAGAATTTAAAGAATATGACCTTACAAAAGGGCAGTATTTGTACCTTGTACGAATATGTGAAAATCCAGGAATCATTCAAGAAAAGTTAGCTGAGATGATAAAAGTAGATAGAACTACAGCAGCTCGTGCTATAAAAAAACTTGAAATGAATGGCTTTATTGAAAAGAGGGAAGATGCACATAACAAAAAAAATAAACAACTGATTCCAACAGAGAAGGGGGAAAATGTTTATCCTTTCATAAAAAGAGAAAATGATTATTCCAATGTCATGGCATTAGAAGGATTTTCCGAGAAAGAAGCAGAAACCACTTTCAATCTTCTTCAAAGAATAAGAAAAAATGTAGAAAAAGACTGGGTATTTGTAAAAAAAGGAAACAAGAGAAATTATTGATTATATAAAGGAGTGATATATTCAAATGGTTATAAATATAAAAAAGTGTACCCTTGAAGATTCACGTGAACTTCGAGAAATTAGTCATGAAACGTATAATGAGACATTTAAGCATCATAATTCAGCCGAAAATATGAATGTCTATTTGGAAAGGGCATTTAACTTAATGCAATTAACAAAAGAATTATCCAATCCTTCTTCGCAATTCTATTTTGTTTATTTTAATAATGAAGTCGCTGGATATTTGAAGGTTAACACTGATAATGCTCAGTCTGAAGAAATGGGCGATGAATTACTTGAAATTGAGAGGATTTATATTAGGAACAAGTTTCAAAAACAGGGACTTGGTAAGTGCCTCCTAAATAAAGCGATGGAAATTGCGATGGAATGTAAGAAAAATAAAATTTGGCTAGGCGTATGGGAAAAAAATGAAAATGCGATTGCCTTTTATAAGAAAAAGGGGTTTGTTCAAACTGGAGCCCACTCTTTTTATATGGGTGAGGATGAACAATTGGACTTTATAATGACCAAAACACTCATATAACCATTTTGAAAGGTGGATCACTTTGTATATTCCAAAATATTTTAAAATTGAAAATGTTGATGGAATATTGGATTTTGTTCAAAAAAACTCTTTTGGTACGATTGTCACAACGAAAAAAGGTAAACCAATTGCCACTCATTTGCCTTTAGGCTTAAATAAAAAAGGGGATGATTACTATATTACTGGACATATGGCTTATGGGAACCCTCAATGGAGAACATTCGAAACCTGTAAAGATGTATTGATTATGTTCCAAGGACCACACGCTTATATCTCTTCCTCTTGGTATAATCAGGAAAATGTCCCGACGTGGAACTATCAAGCTGTCCATGTATATGGTAAAGCAATCATTTTAGAGAATGATGAGTTAATAGAAGATTTAACAAAAATGCTGGAAAAATATGAAGGAAATCGTGAAAACCCTGTTTTATGGGATAAACTTTCTACTCATCTTTTAGAAAAGGAACTGAAAGGGATAGTTGGATTTAAGATTAAGGTGGGAGAAATTCAGGCTGCATATAAATTAAGTCAGAACCGAAATGAATCGGATTATATTAACATCATTAGTAAATTACAAAATGAAGGGAATTCAAATTCGGAGCAAATGGCGGAGCTGATGAAAAATAGAATGTAAAATTACATATAAGCACACTTATATTCAACCCTCAGACGCAAGAGTTTAAGAACGGGGCATAGCTGCCATTTTGGCAGTTTCTCTCCAGGTTGTGAGAGGTTGTACTTAAACTAACGGGTGCTAGTTTAGTTCAACAACAGGAGATCGTCAATTGACGGTCTTTTTTATTTGCCCAGTTGTCTGTGAAAAGGTTAAATAAGTACAAAGTAAAAGCGACCATCCACAGATTGTGTGGATGGTCGCTTTTTTTGTTCGGTTCTAAGTGGTAGTTTTATAAAGTTTTTTCACTCTAACTTCTGAAATTAGTCTAAAGGTTCATCGTAAAAAGTATCGAAAATACCTTTATACTTCATTTTTAAATTTTCAATATTCTTAGGGTCTTTAGAAAGTATATTGATTACGTCTCCACTCCCTCCGATATGGATCAGATACTTACTTGTGACAATAATAAACAAAGCTTTGGTGGCGCGATTATTTTTGTAGAGAAGTGCGTCTGTTGTATATAATATCGTTTCATTTACTGAAACATCTTTTATTAAAGCAATTTTGCCAAACCCCTCATGAAGATCAAATTCTTCACTAGTGAATTTGTATTCCTTCCAATTTGTTAACCGTAAGCGCTTTTGTAAACGATAAACTAAAGTGAGCAGTTTTCCACAAATAAGATTGAGCAGTTTCCCTCTAAATAATTCACTTCCTTTATACTAAACGTGTAAAAGGAAGTGAGGAAACTGGAGTGAAGAAAATCATGGTTTATATGAAAATCTGCGAGTTATCCGAAATGGGCTTTTCTAAGTCGGCAATTGCGAGAAAGTTGGACATTTCAAGAAATACCGTTTCTAAATATCTAAAGAGTACATCTGAAGAATTTGAGGATTATTTAGTCTCCTTACAATCACGTAAAAAGAAGTTGGATCCCTACAGGGATGTCATTGTTGGATGGTTGAAGAAATACCCTGATATGAGTAGTGCCCAGGTCTACGACTGGTTGAAAGAGAATCAGGGGTTGAATGAAGATAATATTGTGGAGAATACTACTAGGAATTATGTGAATGAGTTACGTACTGCATACCATATACCGAAAGTGTCTGAACAAAGAGTTTATGAAGCAGTTCCGGATAGTCCGATGGGTTTTCAAGCACAAGTAGATTTCGGTCAAGATTTGGTGACTTGTAATGACGGAATGAGAAGAAGGCTTTATTTTATTGGGTTTGTATTATCCAATTCTAGGTATAAGTACATTGAATTCTTAGATAGACATTTCCATACAAGAGATTTAGTCCGCTGTCATGAAAATGCTTTTGAGTTTTTTGGAGGCATGCCTGAAGAAATGGTATATGACCAAGATGCTTTACTAGCTGTAAGTGAAAATGCGGGTGACTTATTATTTACCAAGGAATTTGATAATTACCGTAAACTAAGAAAATTTTCTATTTATTTATGTAGAAAAAGCGATCCCGAATCAAAAGGGAAAATAGAACAAGTCGTCAAGTTCGTGAAGCATAACTTCATGAAGAATCGTGAATTTCAAGACATCCATTTGTGGAATCAACAAGCCATTCAATGGCTTGAGAGAACCGGAAACTACAAAGTGCATCATAATACAAAAAAAAGACCTTCTGAAGTGCATACAGTCGAAAAACTGCACTTAAGAAAAGTCTCTTCAAAATTCTCTTTCGAGAATTCCCTAATAGAAAGTATAACAAGAACAATTCAAAAGGACAATGTCATACGCTTTGAATCCAATCGTTATTCCGTACCTACAGGTACGTACGATGCGAAAACTAAAAACATGGCATATTTAGAAGTAACCGCAGATGACCACCTAAATATTCGATTACAGACATCTGGAGCAATAATCGCGAGACATTTACTCTGTAGTTCGAAAGGACAGTTAGTTTATGATCCAACTCATCATAAGAAACCAAGTCCAAAGAAAACGCTATTGAGAGACGAAATTGTGATTAGGTTTTCTAATAAAGAATTGATTTGTTGGTTTTTAGATGAATTGAATAAGAAGTATCCAAGACACTTATTAGACCAGTTGAAAGTATTACAAATGGTCATTCGAAATCATCCAGAGCATATAAATGAAGCGCTGGAAACTGTGAAAACTTTGCATATGATTAGTGCTAATGACTTCAGAGATGTCGCTTTCACGCTACATAAAGAATCACAGACGCAAGTAAAAGAAGTAAGTACCAATTCACCAAAATATCAAGAATATAAGGCAGCAGAACGATCAGAAGATTACTACACCGATTTATTATCTGGGGGTAAAAGGTCATGACCTCTCCTATTGAACTATTACAAGAAAAATGTAGAACCCTGAGACTCGCTGAAACCGCAAAAGAGCTTCCCGCTCTTTTGCGTAATGCAGAATCGGGCAGTTGGACTTATCACGAGTTTATTAATGAACTCCTTACCCATGAAATGGTGTGCAGAGAAAAAAAGACCATTCATCGACTAATGCAATGGGCAGACTTTCCCTATCCAAAAACACTGGCAGATTATCGACTGGAAGAACAAAATGCGATTGGCGATAGACAGTTTAAATTATTAAAAGATTTAAATTGGATTGAAGAGATGTTTACCCTAATTCTAATGGGCCCACCTGGGACAGGCAAAACACATTTGTCCGTAGGACTAGGCACTTTGGCTATTGAACATGGATATCAAGTGACCTTCGTTTCAATGGGAGAACTAATATATATTTTAAAAAGCCGTGATTACGTTAGTAAATCAAAGACACGCTATAAACGTATTACAACATCAGATTTAATAATTATTGATGATGTTATGTATATGACTGTAGATCCAAAGGAAGCAAGCCTGTTTTTCCAGTTTATATATGACATGTATGATAAAACCGCATTTATATTAACTTCGAATAAGGGTCCAAATGAATGGGGTAAATTTTTAGGAGATACCTCACTGACAACCGCTATATTGGATCGCCTTCTACATCGAAGTGAGGTGATTTCCTTCGGAGAAGACGAAGAAAGTATGCGTATGAAGTACAGAAAGACTTTGTTTCCCGAAGTAAGTGCTCAAACTTAATTGTGGAAAATTGATCAAACTTAATTTGTGAAAACTGCTCAATTCTACTTGACGGTTACAGCTTTGATAAGTTATTAGTGATATATTTATTTCTTGTATTATATTCTAGAGAAATGAATAAATCGACAGTTGGTTCATTCGTTGTAAGGTAATCGATAAACATTTGAATCCCTTTTACTCGAATTTCTCTAAAATAATCCGTTGAAAATCTAACACGGTTTTCCATCGGTGAATCAAAATACATTGAAGAACCCCACGGCTCGGTTAATGTAACTCCAGACTTTGCCTTAATGGATTTATTTGCCAATACGGTTGAGGTCCTTATCATATGTACCACTCCTAGTAGTTTCATTACAGATTTTTTTGGGTGAAGAGCCGCCCTTCCAAGCTCCACCAATATGACCATCTATATCACAAGAAATATAATCAGGTCCCTTTTTGGTCTTTTTATCCTTGCTGAAAATCGCAACTTTACTACATCGTTCACTTACTTTAGTATAATCTAGTTTGTCTGTGGCTGTTTTTGCCTCTGCATCTGTCTTGTATACAGGTTCGGCTTTAGCGGGGAAAATTAGATCCATTACTTTCTTCGCCATCGCTGATCCGGCTTCCCATATTACATTATTAATAATAATAGCACCTGATACAAGCACGGTAACCGTTCCGATACCTGCGAGCTGATATTCCCCTGCCACTGTGCTTCCACGAAGAGATAGTGTATTTAAGTCTTCTTCTAGAGGTTCTTCTCCAAGAACCTCTCCTTGGGATAGTTCTAACTCTTTAATTATTTCAAGTAATTTCTGCTCAGACTCATCAATGCTGTTAGGGAAAACCCCTTCAAGTTGATTAAAATCGCTAGAAATTGGTAATTCTCTTTCTTCTGCACCGGCCAAAGGAACTGAGATAGTAGTAGTGAATAAAGCGAATAGACATAATAAAGCAAGAACCCTCTGCATCTTCTTCATAAATAATTATCTCCAAATTAATATATTTACTTTAATTAACGCAAATTCCATTACTACACAAAATACCCGGAAAACACATTGCATTAAGCAAGGCGTTACAGTAGAAGGAATGGTAGCTCTCATAAATAATTAAGAAGATAGGTAGGAAAGACTTGTTCTTGGCAGTTGAAAGTGAATAAATAATATTACAATACATCCAGAATGTTCTATTGCGACACGAACGTTCATTCGGTATGTTGAATCAAAAGGAGAGAACGAGTGTGCGTGATAAATTAATTAAGTCTGCAGAGTTCAACAAATAAAGATATACAAATTGCCAAAAAAAGTTATACTGTTTTACCTATTTGGTGGCGTTTAGCCAAAGGGGTGTTTTTATGTCGAAGAGAAGAAGGTGAGAAACGAATAATTTATATAAATAAAACTACTTCAGTATAAGTCGTTCTTTATAGAGCATTGATACTAAAAAATCATGAAACAAAAATAAGACAGAAATCTAACAATGTGTTACTATAGATTCATTCTTAAAAACAGATGGGAGATTAGACTTTTATGCTAAAACTTATTATCGCAATTTAAATTCCAATGAATTTAATAGGAGGGCTATTCTATAATTTATTTATAGATTTATTTGTGATGTCCTTTTGCGATAACTAAGAGAAGCAATATAATGTCTAATTCATATAAGCAGATATATTTAATCCGACTAAAGGCAAACACTTGATTTAGGCCGGTTAATTTTATTTTTTGCGTATAAGAAGACTTTATGAGTTTATTCTCATAAAGTCTTTTTCTGTTTTTAGGAGGTGATAATTCCCATATACACATGTAATGCACCAAGGTGAATGAAACAAAAATCGGAGGGAATTTAAATGGGGAAATATGAATTAGTAAGTGATTATCGTAATAATGAAAGCTTGAAGGAGAAATTTAATACCTTAGCTATGAAAACATTCGAATTAGATTTTCGAGGCTGGTATAACAAAGGGTACTGGGATGACAAATATATACCATATTCATTTGTCGATGAAGGTAAGGTTATCGCAAATGCTTCAATTAATAAAATGTCAATAGTTATTAATGGTAAAATGTGTGGAGGGATTCAGATTGGTACAGTAATGACAGATGAAAATTATCGCAATCAAGGTTTGGCTAAGCAATTAATGCAGCATATTATGAAAGAATACGAAAATACTTGTGATTTCATGTATCTTTTTGCGAATGATACTGTATTAGATTTTTACCCGAAGTTTGGATTTACACGTCTAAATGAAAGTGAATTTAGCTTAGACCTAGCAAAAAGTTCAATTCAAATGAATAAGGATGCGAAAGTAAAGCGGCTTACTATTGAAATTGACCTTGCATTACTTGAAAAATTTGCGAAAAATCGCCATGTAAACTCAACGATTTTAGATGTTGAGAATAATGAAAGTTTATTAATGTTTTATTTCACATTAGCATTCCGTGAAGCCATTTTCTATGTGGAGAATTTAGAAACGATTGTGCTAATGGAGGAAGAGGAAGATACACTGCATATTTTCGATATCATTTCGTTAAATGTGCCAAATATAGAGGCTGTATTAGCAAGCATTGTAAAGGAAACAACGAAAAAAGTGGTATTTTATTTCACACCTGATTTTACAATCGAAGGCATGACAGCAACCATTATGCCAAATGATGATGATGCTTTATTCGTCTTAACGAAAAAGTCATTGCTGAAGGGTAACTTTATGTTCCCGTTAACATCACATTGTTAATTGGAGTGAAATACCTATACAGGAGTTAGTATTGATACAGCTTGCACTTTAGGATTTTGTGCCGCACATGGTGCTATGGCGGGAATCAAAACGGAGGATTATAGAAGGAATCGATTTACGGACCATGGTTGTCATACTTGATAACATCGAGAGGATTCCGGTGTCGGATATCATCGGGGCGCAATGTGAAGGGTTAATTGTAATAGAAGGAACAGCCACCAACTCAGTTGAGAAGGTGGCTGTTATTTGTTATGAGTCGTACGCCTGCCCGCGTTATTTAAAGTTTCCCCAAACGTCCCCCAGCATAGTCCTCCAGTTACACGATTTCATAAGAACTCTTACGTTTCACATTAAGCGGCATGATGTGGCGCTTCAATTAAACAAATGTTGCTGTTGTCGCATTTTCACTCCTTTAAAATTCACATACGGAACGCCCAATTAGTAGAAATAGATATATTTTCTATACACGTAAGTCGATAAAATAAATATTCCATTTTGTCATTGATTTTTATTCAAGCATCTCTCACGAGGTGCTTTTCTATTTGCTTGCAATGCGAAAATTCAAAAGGAGAAGTATTTCTACATGGACCGTCGCTTTTCAATTGTCGAACAAAAGAGGTATTCGTATTAATGGAGACGAATCAAGTACAATGCTCTATTCTTCTTCAACTAACAGGATATTAGAGATTAATTGGGAAATTTAAAATTATAAAGATAAGGAGTGGTGTATTTTGGAACACGAATTAAAGGAGTTTATCAAGAAGTGTGATAAAGCAATAAAACAGGAAGATTTTGACACTCTGAAGAATTACTATACTGATGATGCGATTCTGGTAGTAAAACCAGATATGATTGCACGAGGAAAAGAGGAAATTAAGCAAGCGTTCATTAAAATCGCGAAATATTTCAATAACAGTCTTGTCCCAGTACAGGGAGAAATGATTATTTTAGAAGCTGGAGATACTGCATTAGTTATTTCTCAAACGCTACTTGAGGCTGATAAAAATGAAACGAAATATTCTATGGATAGAAGGTCAACCTATGTGTTTAAGAAAAATTCACAAGGCGAATGGCTTTGTGCAATCGACAACTCATATGGTACAGACTTAATCAATAAGTAGACTTTTGTTAAATAAGACCATAGCAAAAGCGGCTCCTCCACAGATTAGATTGTGGAATGCCGCTTTTTTATTTGTCCAAATATCATTTGGTATAATTTATTAATTTCTGATATTCAGTTGTGATAGGAACTATTGTTCTGTATGCTGATGAAAAATGGGAAACGAGTGTGCATAATCAATTAGTTAGGTCAGTGGAATATCGTGAACACCTAGATATGATGTACATGGCTACCGACGACATCACCGGCATGGAAACCAGACTCATAAGTCTTCTTTACAAAATTAGATAATAAACCGAAGTTGCATGCCCCAGCTAAAACAAATAAAATGTATTTCACGATGCTTTTTTGAGTTCTAACTGGCCCCTCAGAACGATAGATACGACTTTCCTGTTTTGATAGAGGTGTATCGCTAAACCACGAAGACTTAATATAAAGTCACCATTCAAATCCCGCATGAGTCCAAAACTCGTAGTTTTAGGATCATGGTAATCTGCAAATGAGAAACTCAAGTTACTGTTTAACCAACCAAATACAGCATGGTGCGATGATACTGGAAATATTTGATTCATTGTCACACCCGATTCAGTTATTTAGTTCACGAACTTTAGAAGCTTTTGGCTAGTTCGATCGCTTGTTGAATAGCTTTTTCTTTAATCGTAAGTGCTTGATCTGGTGCAGCGCTCATACCCTCGATATAAATAATATCAATTGAAGGTATACCTATGAATTTAGATACAGCTGTCAAGTATCGGTGGCTGAATTCGAACCCTGCCACTGGTCCCTCGGAGAGCACGCTGCCGGAAGCTTGAATATGAAGCAGTTTTTTGTCAGATGCTAAGCCAATAAAGCCTTCTGGCGTATATTTAACTGTTTTTCCTGGTACACATATGGCGTCAATATAAGTTTTCAATACAGGTGGGAATAAGAAATTCCAAACTGGATTGACGACGACGATTTTATCTGCAGCGAGAAATTGATCAACCAGTTCACCCAAACGAACTATTTTAGCCTGAGAACCCGCGCTCAATTGATCAAAAGAACTGCCGCTTCTCAATTGGCCCCAACCACTTAACACTTCGGTGTCTAGTTGCGGGATATCTATTTTATATAGATCTAGATGAATAACTTCATCGTTTGGGTTTGCTCCATGGTAAGCTTGGATAAACTCGTGGCCTACAGACAAACTATTGGATTCACTCTTATCTAGTGGGTGTGCGGTTACGTATAAGACGGTTGACATGATTGATTTCTCCTTGAGGTTAACTAGGACCTGAATTTAATTGATTAGCGATGCTCATTAAGGTAAGCCATGAAGACCGGCCTCGGTCTTCAATGGACATACAATTGTAAGAGCTATCCTAAAGTTATTCTTATTAAATTTCACTATTCTCAGTAAGCTTCTCTTTACTCCTTTTCAGGGAACATCCCCGTGGAGATGGCGATTCGATTCCATGCATTAATGGTATTAATCGCCATAATGATTGCCACATATTCTGCCTCATCCACATGTGCCCGAACTCTTTCATACAAATCCTGCGACACACCTTGCTCTGAAATACGGGTTACAGCTTCCGTAAGCTCAAGCACCACTCTTTCTTTGTCGGAATAAAAGGGTACTTCACGCCACGCGTTAAGTAAATAAATCCGCTGCTCCGTCTCGCCCATTTTCCTTGAATCCCGTGTATGCATGTCCATACAATAAGCACACCCGTTAATTTGTGATGCTCTGATCTTAATGAATTCATATAGCTTAGCATCCAATCCACTTGTCTTAATAAACCCTTCCAGTTTCATCATTGCCTGCAAAGCACCTGGGCTTGCACTGATATGATTTAATCTAACCTTCATAGTAATCTCCTCCGTGAATCTAAATTTGTCCTTGCCTCTACAACCTATCGCCGATAACATCAATCGACGATAGGTTATGACCACAATATAACTCTTTAGTTTATGGCTGTCAATAAAAAATAATAGCTGAAAATTTCCATATTTGACAAGGGTTTTAAATCCACCTAAGATGGTTAGTAGCAATCTTTATATGTAGAAAGCAGGTGTTTGCATGCAGTATAGTATTGGTGTTGAATATGGATTGCATTGCTTGGTATATTTAATTGATATTCCTCCTAATGATACAATTGGGATTAAAGAACTTTCCGCTTTTCAAGGCGTTTCAGAGACCTATCTTTCGAAGATTTTTAGTAAATTAACAAAAGCGGGTATCGTAAGTTCTGTTCCAGGTGTAAAAGGAGGCTATAAACTGGCCAAGTCTCCTGCGGAAATTTCTTTTTGGGATGTAATTGAAGCTGTTGAAGGTGCTTCCCCCATTTTTCAATGTAAAAATATTAAAAATAATAGCTACCTATGCCGGGATGAAGACTATGCAGCATGCGCTCTAGCTTCTCCCTGTGTGATTAACTTAGTTATGCTCGAAGCAGAAGATAGTATGCGCAATATTCTTCGTAACAAGTCACTTACTTGGTTGAATGAAGAGCTTGATCGCGTATTAACCCCACAATCGCGCAAAGATACTCGTGAATATTTTGCTAATAGCAACAATGTTTAATGGTTAATTTAAATGGGGAAGTTTCTGGTTCACTTATTATGGGGAAGTCGGGAGCAAATTCAATGTGAAATCGTTTGGATACAACACGCTGAATAAGTAGGATTGAAAAACTATCTTCATCCTGAATTATTCATACTTGACCAATCAAACAACCGGTTAATCCAAATCCATTGTTTTCGAACCCCTTTAAAGTCTTTACTGTTTTTCTTCTTTCAAAACCTTCAGTTTCCATTTAGCGGCTTGTAAAAAAGGGATTTTGAACAGACTTATCCCAAGATGCCCTAAATCTTTTTTAGTATATTTAATAGATGTTTAAGTTTCTAATTAAAAAATTTTTATGTAAACTCAGGCTTTAATAAAAAGAATCTATTTTGATTAAATTTTTCAAAATGGATTCTTTTAAATTACAGAAAAATGCAGGTTTACATGACGCTGTTGACCGAAATTTACTTCTAAGTGACACAAAATCCAAGGTTTAGAAGACAAATAGTAAACAATTACTTGACAACAGAAACGATGAATGATTTATTGATCTAACTGGAACTGAAAAGTTGTGGGGTGATCCAGAACAAACAGTCAAGGATATACAAGCGGAAATACTGGAAACTTTAAATTTTCCGTCCACAGCTGGCATGGAAATAGAAGTTGCGCAAAAAAGGGAATGCAAAGTACACGTAAAGTTGTGGGATAAAGGGAAAGTCATTTTTTACATGGTTGTCATAAAAGAAATAAATGTTGAGGCGATGTGGATTACGGTCGATAGTCCATTCGGTAGGGACCGTATGCCGGTGGAGGACATAATCGGAGTGGAATGTGTTGAATAATAAACAGGGTAAAGGCGACCTCTCGACGAAAGAAGGTCGCCTTTTCAATCTGGTATCTGGGATAATACCGGATAGGAATTTATTGAATATTGCATTCATTTGTAGTGCAGCGAACTTGTTGAAGTTTGTCGGTGCGCAAATTAGAATCATTTGTTTATTTATGGAGGCATCGACTTGTTTAATTGAACCGGTAAATTAAAACGACCAATCCGAATAGGGAAAGGTCGATTTGTTTTTGAGTTTCTTCTATGGATAGTAATTACTTCCGACTTTTCACCTCTATTTTTAGAAGTTTTGCATCAGGTGATTGTTGAAGCCTGTATTAAAATCCAGTGAAACCAAGATGTTTTATACCGAATAATTTCTACCTAAGCATTGGGATTCAACATCTTAATGACAATAGAAGCATTTACATTAGCTTGTGTACCACCTATCACAGACGCAAGACCAACTGCTGCAGCAGAAGAATGATTTCGAAGGGTAAGAACATCGTTGGCTACTATGGCAATAATAGCCTGCCCGTTGTTTTGCTGAGTGCCAGCACCTGAACCATAGACTGTTCCGGGAACCAGCGATCCATTTAAAAACAGTGCAAATTGGTTAGGTTCCGTACCTGATACAGAGAAAGTAACCTCGTAGTCTCCCGGAACGTTAATCATAATTTGAGAGGTTCCAAGGGTATGCACAATTCCAGGTGTCATTAATCCATTTGAATCAAACAAGACATCAGCTTCTATAGGTACCGTTTGAGGAGTTAGATTGTAAATATACCCGTATTCGCATAACCCGCATGTGGCTCCGATAGTACTAGTGGAGCCAGCCTGCCCGATAGCCCTGATTGGCCCCATGAACACTCTTGGTACTCTACATATATTTTTGCAAGAACATGGACTGATGTGACATTTACTACATTTACGATTAGAGAAGTGGTTATTAAAATTCATTCTTTCACCTCCATCTGTAGTATCCTATTCTTGCAAAAGAGGAAATGAAGGGCAAACTCCTTGTTGATTACTAAAAAAGAAATAGACAAGAGATTGATCCTGGTGAAACTGAAGAAATGTGTGATAAAGTCAACCACTTGTTTGAAAAGCTGGGAAATGAAAAGTGAGTATAAAAACAGCCACCAACTCGATTGAGAAGGTGGCTGTTATTATGTTATAAGTCGTGCGCCTGTCCGCATTTAATGTGTCCCCCTGAATGTCCCCCAACCACACGAATTCAAAAGATTTCCTAGGACTTTACTTTAACGGCGTGGCATAGTCGATTAGTACCTGGATGCTGAAACTATCATATTTTCACACCTGTAGAACGTACGTACGAAACGGCTGATTAGTCTAGCACGAAATAATTCATAGTAGCAACAATGCTTATGCCTCAAGGCTTATGAGGGGTTTAAATGAAAAAAATCTCCAAATATTCCACCAATTTGAAAAGTGAATGTGTCACTGTAGGCTTTCGCTAATTTGACTTCGAGGTTTTTAAATGAGTGGCCATCCCGTTACAAGGTTGTGGTGTACGAGCCATTGTTGCAGCGGGAGTTGTATGAGAAAAGGCAAGAGGCTTGGAAGTTATGGCGACAGTAATGACCTCGTTTGAAGGATGGATATTCATTATTTTGACTTTGTTAATCGCGTTAGGATTTTATTAAATTGGTTGGATGCATGGGCGGGCGAAATGATGGAGTAAACACGAATTGTACATTTAAGATGAAAAAAAGACCGTAATTTCTTGGTCTTTTATGTTAGTGTACTATGTTTTTCAATAGATTTTATTTAATTGGGTAATAAGTCCATCAAAAAAAGGCTTCACGATAAAATCTGCGGCTCCATTTTCTAAAGCCTCAATTATTAAATCTTGAGTCCCTAAGGCTGAGCACATAACAACACGAGCATTGGGGTTTATTTTCTTAATTTCTTTTAGCGTAGCGATACCGTTCATATTTGGTAAAGTGATATCCAATAAAACGATATGCGGGAAGTGTGATTTATAAAGAGGCACAGCATCTTCTCCACTCCCAGCTTCAGCTACGACATAATAACCGTTACTTACGATAATCTTTCTTAATAGATTTCTCATGAATTTTGAATCATCTACGAGCATTACTGATTTATTGAAAACGATCCTCATCCTTTTTAACAAGTGATAGAAAGCAATACACTTGGTAACCGGCTACCATTACAAATAGTTGTATTAGGCCCTTGGCTTTGCGTCCTTACCTTTCGATAAGTTTGCCTATATACAAACTAACATACTTTGATAGAACAATCTTATGAAAGAGTCTAATACAAAGGAGTAGTAGGCAAATAGGTGGGTTATTAACATGTGCTGTCCGAAAAGAAAAGAACACTGATTAAAAATAATCAGCAGTCTTTATCACAGTCATCTTGAGATTTATGCCCGGAAATTTCGAACAACCATTGTTAATCCACGTTTTTCAAAATTATTGTCGCTTTCTCTTACCTATCAAAGCTACCTAAAATCATAAAATCTACAAGAATTCCACTCACTGGATTTTCTGAACCTAATACATTAATTCCTAGTACTACTATACTACTATTATTTGTGACATTAGCAGAGACGAATTTTGCAGCAACATTCTTTTCTCGCATTTGTACTCTCGGTCTTGCATTTATCGAAGGATTTGTAGAATATACGCTTGATACAGCATAGTCAATAGTTGTTAATAATGGAATACCATTAGATAATCCGTTTTCTGTGAAATAAAGTGTGGCTATACCATTTGCGTCAGATGTAGCTTGCCCATAAACAATCCGCTTTACTTTTTTTGGATTGGACTCTCCTGCCTTAAACACTTGAAGAGCTGTTGGTGCCATTAAAACAAACTCAACGCTCATAGCTATTCTCCCTCTGTAATACTTTGATATCTATTACAAACAACAACATTGATTAAATGTATGACTGGCTATACCTTAATATTCTTTATGCTTTTTATTAGCTTATTACATTCAATGTTCCTTGAGGATTCTTGCTTTTTTGCAAAGTGAAAATGCAGTGAAAGCCATCAAAATGTAGTACGCAGTTCGACCAAAATATGTAGCAGATGTGATGGAAACTTATTAAACAATTTTATTGCGAATGTAATAAAAACGAACATTAAGGCTTGGTACGGTAAACGTGGAGGAAAACGACTTGAAGACAACTCCTTATAAAAAGGCAACAGAAATGTATATCGAAGTCATTGTAGCGGAAAGTGTGGATGAAATTTTAAACGAGGCCGAACTGAATCTACGGACTAAAGAATATGCATTTATGAAATTCATGAATGCGCCTAATACGCAGGATCACACAGATAGGGATTTATTACAGGAATTTGAAAGCACCACAAATGGCTTTTTGCAGGCTGACAGTTCGTTACTTTAACGCACAGTACGAGGAAATGGGAGACCCATTATATGCAGTAAATTAAGAAGAGGACTAGATATTATCATAACGAAATCAATTTCTTCCCCCAGGCACCTAAGCGATATAGAAGCAGAACCTGGAAAAAAACCACTGACTTTTAGTTTAAAGATAATGTGACTGTTTACAGTACGCCTATTAGCTTAAGCAGTAAAACTATTACAAGAATCGAAATAATAACACTTAGAATGTATCTCAAGGATATCCCTCCTTTAGAATGATTGTACCATGGTTACTGTAACTAAAAGTGTTTTTTTTAGGAGTTTATTTCAAATTTACAAGCTAGTGCAATAAGTGGGAACGCATAGTCTGACCAAAAAGCGAAGTAGATAACTGAATGACCGCATACGAAGAAATAATCAAACTTTTAACCCGGTTACTGTTAGAGGTGCTGAAAGATATTGAACGACGCACCAGGGATTGGATGTGGAGTGCTAGCGATAGGACGATCCGTATATTCGTCAGCACCAAACATTCTGTGAGGGAGTGTTAACCGTGGTGCAGCAACTTACTATTTTTGATGCGCTGTCAAAATGATAGAAAGGACTTTTACTGTCATATGCCGGTCCGCTCTATATGTATAAATTAATTTTCATAGAAATAATTCATTAATCTATATCGATTCACTCTCTATTCATTTCTTCTATATGATCATCAATCGGATCAATCGTATGTTTATATCGATAACTTTTATGGACGACGAAATAGATGAAAATGAGTTCTAAAACAAAGATAATAATACAAATCCATATCCAAATCCATGTTGTAACTGTCATTTGATAGTCTCCATTCTGACTTTATCTAATGTAAGTTTACTACGAAATCTGCTTAATTATAGGTTAGTCAGTTATGGATCGGTGACAGTTTGGAAACAATCCTATAAATCTGAGTTCTGTGAGGTTCTATTTAATGAGGTTAGTTACACGAAGAGATAAAAAAACAGTCCCTTATATAGGGACTGAAAGAATTTAGTTATTCATGTCTTGAATACCTGGACTATGTTCATTTGGCATGTCAGGCAGTAAAGGAACCGGGAATCCAGCAGGTGGAGGAGTAACTTTAAGTTCGCCATTATTTCTGCTAGGGGACTGTCCTTGGAAAATTTCCCCGATTCTAGTTGGGTCTAATCTGAAATTGAACTGGGCATTATGATACCCTAACTCCACATATTTTCTGCATTCAGGATATTTATTTATATCGTAATTCGGGACAGGGAACAGCTTGCCCCAATCAACGCCGAGCGTTTCCAATGCTTTTGCAAACGCATTCTGATGTGCGTTATCTCTCACGATTAGGAAAGCTAATGTCTCGCGAAATGTTTTGTTAGAACTCATTTCGTAAATTCGAGTTTTTTGCAAGACACCGGTTGATTCTAACACCAGGTTATCGAGCATATCACTAATCAAATTGCCATGGCTATAAACCCAAGAACCGTTCCAAGGATTCCCAGTAGCATCTACAGGGAGAGAGGCTTGAGCACCAATAATGTAGTGATGAGGATTTGCGTGTCTAACGGCATCATCGAGAGGTGCTTGATCGACGCCAGCATTACCTGGTACAGCAGATTCACCTGAATCATTTAACAATTGATTGATTGTATTCTGGACAAGTTCAACATGAGCGATTTCTTCCAAAAACACACCACGAAGTAAGTCGCGATATTGTGTTTCCTTACCTCTGAAATTGGAGCTTTGGAAAAAGTACTGCATCATGGTACGCATTTCTCCAAAATGCCCACCTAGAATTTCTTGCATTACTTTTGCAGCTTCAGGGTCGGGTTTATCGGGAGGAGTGACGGGATTGATCAATTCTTCTTTGTAGTAATACACATTTAGCACCTCATTTATATATTTTTACTAACGTAGTATCAAGCAAAATGAAAATTTTATTCACAATCAAAATAATCGTCTATCGGAAAAAATGAGGACACTGATTCAACTTAACGGTTGTTTTTAGTTTTATTATTGGATTTTAGTCTTTGCACTTATTTTGCCCGAAAACAGCTAATGGGGCACCAAAGTAGGAAAAGTCGATGGGAATCAATCAAACTGAAAGGATTAGAGATGTTTTTCGAAGGAGTAAGCATCTCCAACAAGTCATTAGATAGGAACGAAGTTAAGGATAATTCAAGAGCGTATCCACGTAGTTGGAAATGTGAGAGGGATAGAAGTTCTTCGTTGGATTCTTGAGGTGAAGAAGTACTCTTGGATAAGCACGTCCCATCCGACACCTGAAAGGCTCCATCGTGATGCAAATGTCAGAAATGCCAAATACGTCGAGATATTGTTCTTAGAGAATAAAGAAGATAAACTTAAAGGCAAGTCGGGAGTGCGATAATTTGTATGTAGAACTATGCAACAGTCCAATTACATACGAGTGTTAACTTTTAGTTTACCTATATTTCTGATAACATCGGTTGCGGGAGGTGAGAAAATGCTTGAATTTCAGATAACACTTCATTTTAATGATAATGAAACTTTCATTATGAACTTATCTGCGAGTAGTCTAGAAGATGCGTCGATAAAAGTTACTCAAATGATACAAGATAAACACATTCATCAAGATATAATGGGGAATTCCTATATAAAAGGATATAATTTTGCTATGGTACAACGTTTTCATGTATCCAAGAGGTAAAAGTTATGAGTTTATTTAGCATCTTGCTGGGTGCTTTTCTTACGTTCAGTCAAGTGTTTTCGTGGGCTTGCTTGCTGCATACACCGATTGAACCTGACCAGTAATCTCGATGCAACAATGGCCAACTAAACAATTTCCGAAGTTACAACCCAACCCAACCCAACCCAACTGCTTAGCAACCATCCGATTCAAACCCCGCATTATTATTAGCGCCCAGATTCAGCGACAAGCAGCGAATCGAGGAGCTGAGGTTCATGGCTAACAATGCAATTACGTGTGTTCGCGAGATTTTGATTGGCGTTGAATGAATTCTTGGAGTATCTCTTGAATTTAAATAGTACTATAGGTATCATGATTTATAGTCCGTCAAATCAATAAATTGGAGAACTGTAATTAGGGTTCTGCTAATAAAAGTCTGAAACCAAGGATCATACCTTTTCAAGTTGCATAAGGTGCCTATTGACATAAAAGGTTCGAGGAGGAAATTTTTTGCATATGATGCGTTGAAACTTTCTCAATCAGCCTTATTTTATTACTTAAGGGGATAATTGAAATGAAGGAAATTAACGAACTTAAAGCAGGAGTCGCTATTATTATTTTAGATGAAGATAATCGAGTATTATTGCAGAAAAGAGCTGATGTAGGGCTATGGGGGATCCCATCAGGACATGTAGAGATCGGGGAGACAGTATCCGAAGCAGCTATTAGGGAAATGAAGGAAGAAACGAATTTAGATATACGAATTACTAAGTTAATCGGTGTTTACTCTGATCCAGATTCACAGGTGTTTTCATACCCTAAAGGAAAAATAGTTCATTTTATAACAACCTGTTTTTTAGCTGAAATTATAAGCGGAGAACTTCGATGCAATTCTTCGGAATCACTCGATATTCAATATTTCGAACAACAAGATTTGCCATCAGATTTGTTGAAAATGCATCCTTGCTGGCTGAAAGATGCTTTGGCTGAGAGAGATTTGGCGTTTATACGTTAAGGTTCAGCGCTAAGAATAAGTACAAATGGAGAACGTCCAACCGGGCGTTCTTTTACTTTCCCAAAAGAAAACTGGCAAACAATGCGTTTGGTGGTTTTCTATTAATTAAGGGAAAAGAAAACAAATCTACCGTTGACGGCATGCTGCATACGCGAAACGAAAGCCGAAAGATAGAGAAGGTATAAGGCTAGGATAGCAATGCGATTAGTCTGGTTATCCAAAAATAAGGAGTGTGGAATGGCTGACGGAGAGGTGACATTCATTTGAAGAAAATGCTATGATTAGTAAATCAGTGTGTAGAGATATTGGCTTTCTCATTAACCAAAAATATATGTCTCATGATACGTCTGCCATCTGAAATATTATTCGCGGAGATGACAAACATGCATGGAGAAACAAGACTACCTAGAAACGGAAGAGAAGGTATATTATTTTTATTAATCATTTCAATTATTTCAGTAAACACAATCGCCCCTATTATTACAGGGTTGGAACGTGGCTTCAGTAAAGAGGTATATCTAGATACATTAAAGATTATTCCGTTTATGTGGATAATCGTAATTTTATCAGTACGATTGATTGCGGGACCGATTGTTGGTAAGCTGATACCAAAATTCGTGGGACAATCAGATGGGTTTAATGCCAGAATTCTATTGAATACTTTATTGAATGTTACGGTATTATCTATTATTCTATCGATTATCGGAACTTGGGTTGGTACGAAACAAATAAGCCTAGAACCATTTAAAAATTTCTTTCACATTTGACCAAGAAACTTTGGTATAGCATTTTGGATTGAACTGTTGGTTGCACAGCCAATAGCAAGATTTGCGATGAAAAGATTACATGCAAGACAGGGTCGCAAAGCCGAAAGTGTAAATGCGTAACGCGCAGCAGGAACAAACTGCAAAGTAGTGAAATTGAATAATTATTAATGTGAAAACGTCCATTCGGGCGTTTTTTACATTTGTAAACCGATGCTGTGTTGAGTCGATGATGGTGGAGGTGATGGGTTAGGTAATTTGGCACTGTAATACTTGATGGTGATAAAAAGGTCTTTCGTCCTCCTTTGTAGTAGTATAGTGTAGAGGAATTATTATGGGAAATAAAATCTGTAATTCCACTCTTTTCTATTATGTTTTTAAGAATAGGAAATCTATTATAAAGGAAGTAGGCACATGAACATGAACATTGCTACAAATATTAATATTAGTACCCAAGTATTGAATGAAAGAGCGGTTTTAGCTTCACTAGAATCTAATTTAGCTATGATAGAATTCAATTTGGATGGGAAGGTTATTTGGGCAAATCAGAACTTTGCACAGACTTTGGGGTATAGTGTCGACGTAATGAAGAATATGTCACATGAACAATTTTGCACCTTAGAATTCTGGAATAGTAAGGAATATGCTGAGCTATGGGATAATCTAAGGAAAGGTAAAAAGTTTCAAGAGAAGATTCATAGGGTTAGTAAAGCAAAGGATTTACTTTGCCTAGAAGCTACTTATATTCCCGTTCTAAACGATAAAGGTGAAGTAAATGCTGTACTTAAAATCGCAACAAATATTACAGAACGCGAAAATAAAACGATAGAAATAGTTTCTCAATTAAAAAAGTTGTCTGAGGACTTAGGGGAAATGGTTACTGATAACTCTACGGAGAACATAAAAGCATTTCAATCTTTGAAGGAACAAACCAATTTAATAAGTGAAGTTTCTAAATCAATACGAAACATTTCTTCGCAAACTAATATTTTGGCATTGAATGCAGCTATTGAAGCGGCTCGAGCAGGGAAACATGGACTCGGTTTTAATGTGGTGGCAACAGAGGTTCGAAAATTGGCTGGTGATGTCGAAGGTGCGATAAAAAAGTGAATGCCAACGTAGACAACATTACAAAAGAAGTAATGAAGGTCAGTGAAGTAACGGAGAATTCGCAAAGGGCGGTTATTTCAACTCAATCTAAAATTAATGAGACAATGAAGGAATTTGAAGGTATTACTAAGTAGTAAACTAGCGTATTTTATTTGTAAATTAATTATATGCAACAAGTCAGAACGTTCCACTGGGCGTTCTTTTTCTTTGCTCAAAAATAGCGAAGGGGAGTGAATATCCTTGTCTAAGACGGAACGATATAAAAGGCACAATGTATTCAGAGAACTAAACAAAACCCTTGAAATAGAAGCAAATATTTTTGCTTCTATTTATAATCAAATGGTTGGGCTAAGACTTAATGAAAACACGATAAGAAAAGTAGATTACCTTGATGAATCATTACAATTGAATGGCATATCCAAACCAACACTTAATGCTATGTGGGATACAATAGATTCCAATATACATGACCTTTCTGGCTATTTAAGAATTAAAGCAGAAGAAGTAGGGAAAAAGAATATTTCTTGGCATGAGTTGATGACTTCATCTCAAGAAGGTTCTCTTCAGATTATTTTCTCACAAGCGAGCGATGGAATAACAAAGTCTCTTGTAAATATTGATAGCAGTATGTGTGAATTTGTAAAAGAATTAATTACAAAGGGATGGGTAGATGCAGAACAACGTAAAACAAAATCTTCGGGTGGGTTTTGTGCTCCGTTTACTCCAGAAGGCGAATCGCGGATTTCATTAAATTATGATAATAGCATAGAGAGTGCTAGAAGACTTGCACATGAATTAGGTCATGCTTGGCATTTTTAACAAATATTAATCTCCCATGAGTGCTTCCCATAAGGGAGCGATAGTCTGTGATGCACCGTGGACGTTGGAGTCTGACTAACGGATTGGCTTCTATGGCACCATAGTTCATCGATTTTCTTCGCCTGCCGTCCTAATCTATACCCGCTCTGCATACATTTCATCCCATCGTATCTTGAAAGAGGAATTAGGCTTATGATCTTCCATAATCGCACCCGTTAATGGAACAATGGATTGGTAAAGTGATTTATATTTTTTTACTTAGGACTTCCCCTGATAAACCGTCTATTACACAAAACTCTTGGGATTCAAAACCCAGGTTACTCAATATCTTTTTAGAAGGGAGATTCTCTGGATCAATAATAGCTTTTAACACCATAATTTCTAATTGATTTGCAATTTCAATTATTTTTTTGGCCGTCTCTGTCCCATAACCTTTCCCCCAGTATTCTGGTAGCAACATATATCCAATTTCTGCTTCACTAATTTGTTTTTCATTTAGTGTCAAATGCCCAAGTCCAACAAAGGTCTCATCGAAACAATCATAGACTTTATACGATCCGTATTTTTCATATTTTTCATTGCGTTTTAACAACTTTTGAAAATCTACTTTGGCTTCGTCATAAGGGATAGCCCGCTCTGTTATTTGCGCCATTACACTCTCGTTCGAAACAAGACTATAATAACTATCAAAATCATCTTCTTGAAATTTTAATAATTCTAAGTCCATATTTACCCCCAAATTATTATTTTGTGTGCATATTAATTAACAAATTGTATAGTCAATAAATATCTTAATCCTTACTTAATTATCTGGCCCGATTGTGGAAGAGTAATTATTTGTTGTCTGGATGCCATTTCAAAAACATTTCTCTCTCTATTACATTCAAAATGCATGGTGAATTCACTTGCGATTCTAACTTACTATGTTCCTCTAGAAACTCTGATTGTACACCAATTCTTATATAAGGAAGATTCTCTTGGGCCTTTTGAGAACGGACATTTGATAACTTCGCTCCTGCAAATACATGTTCTAAATTCAATATTGTAAAGGCAATATATAGAATTTCTGATTTAGCTAATGCGTTATAACCTTTTCCCCAATATTGATGCCCTATCCAAGTACCAATATGACAAGTTTTAGTGATGCTATCAATGTCTTTTAGTGTAATTACGCCAATTAAATTTTCGGTTTCATCAAGAATGACTCTTGAATATTGCTTACCTAGTCTTTCTTGCACCAGAATAAACTTGATAAAATCAATAGTACCTCCAAGTGAAGTTTGGTCATTGGTAAGTCCTAATGCATCTTTTACTTGAGGTGCCGATGATAGTGCAGACATTGATTTTGCATAGATTTTATTATGTGGCACTAATGAAATCTTTAACAATCTTATCCCCCCAAAAATATTGATATTTAAAACTCTATCTAACAATCAATCTGGTCCGTTTGCGAAAGGTTGATCTTATTGAAAATCAGTCAAATTTATATAACTAGTATAACATTATCAATTCCGGAAAATCTGGTTTTCTATCTTTGATCAACCAGAAGGTATGAAGTGGTAATAACTATGTCAAGGAGGGTACATTTCATTGGGCGTAGTCAAATAAGCTATTATTGTATAGAAAGAGAGGGTATTTTGTATTTGCATTGAAACAATAGGCTTTATTAAGGTCTATTGTTAGTTTTTTGTATTCAACTAACGGACAGGTCAGTACATCAAAATACAAAAACAACGCCTAGATTGATAGGTTTAAATTATGGAGGAATGTTTATGTTATCTGACTTAGAATTGATGGAAAATTATGTAAACGTGTTATTTAAACACGATACTGAAAATCGAGTAACAGTCGTGAATGAACCACCATACGATGTTGCAACAAGAATTTTCATTGGCGGCACCAACCTGGGGAGTGTAGTAAGGTATTCAAATAAGCTGGATGCGAGCCTTGTAGGGAAGTTAGAACAGGTTATTGGTACAAATCCTGATGCTTATCTAGGAGAAGTAATCAATGTTTTAAGCATAGACAGTAAATTAAATAATTTATGGATTGGACCAGCGTATGTGTTTTCTGTTGTAAGGGACAAGGCCCATACACAAGCAATACAAGTAACTCATGAAAATAAAGAACTTTTAAAGCCTTATTTTCCATATACATTTGAGGATTTTGAGCATAAGCAACCTTGTTTTGTAATAGTTGAGGACGATATTCCAGTTTCCATTTGTTGTAGTGCAAGGAGTACCACAAAAGCAGACGAAGCAAGTATATTCACACATGAAGATTACCGTGGACGAGGATACGGTATAGATGTTACAAATGTTTGGGCAACAGAGGTGCAAAAACAAGGACGAATTGCTTTATATAGCACATCGTGGGATAACTTTGCATCCCAATCTTTGGCAATGAGGCTAGAATTGCTTCGGTATGGAACAGACATTCATATAAGTTAAAGTAACCGTAAAATGTAAGACTCCTTCTTCAGCTAACGAGTAGGTTTAATTTAGTTGAATTATTAAACGTATTCAAAATAGAAAGCATTAGTTATAGCTAAGCCGTTCAGTCTATAAAAGGGTACTAATTATTAATGGGATATGATTTTTGAAAGATATATGCTTAAAAATCTGAATAGTATTAGTGGACTGTTATTCAACTCCCGTGAAAATAAAAAACTCTTATTATTGATAATAGCACATAATAAAAAGCTCAGAAAAAATTTTTAAAAAAAGACTGAGCCCTGCAAAAGATAAAATTGAATTGAAAGGTAGATCAAGGATCAACTCGATTCTTCAAAAAAAATATAGCAAGGGTGGTGCAGTAACCAGAGTAGGATTAATCTCCCATAAGTGCTACCCTTATTGGGGGCAACATTATGTTATGCACCGTGGTCGTTGGAGTCAGACTAACGGATAGGGCTCTACGGCATCATAGTTCATCGACCTTCTTCGCCAGCCGTCCTAATCTATACTCGTACTGCACACATTTTCATTCTCTGTAGTGTAGCGCTGATTTTGCGCTACATGTATGGCTAACGGGGCAGGTTACTTGAAGAGTTTTTTATAATTTGTGTTCAACAATCGGACCAGGTTGTTGAACAACGCCAATCAATCTACTTTTAGGAGTTTATTATGAAAAAAATTAATTTCCCTATAATTTTTAATTTAATAGTTCTTTTATATTTATTTGCAACTTTTTTTCTTCAATATGAATTTTTATTTATAACTCGTATTGTTTTAATTGTTTTTACAATAGTATTTTTAGTGATTCAAATAAAAAAAGAGTATTTTTTGGTAAATAAAATGATATTTATTATTTTTAGCGTGATTATTATAATTGCTTTAATAGTAAGTATACTATTCGATAATACTTCCGCGAATAGCCTGACAAATAATAGGTTTTTTTTAATCCCTGTATTTGTTTTTACTCTTGTTGGTATTATGTATAAAGATTTATATGATAATAACAAATAATAAAAAGCTCCTTTTAGTTCAACCGTAAACGGCACTGACCTAGAAATATGAGACAAATAAAAACACCTTTCGTTGAAAAACGGGTATTGATACCCTAACTAGACAACGTGGAGGTGTTTTTTTATGGGAACAAGAGTGAGCTATCCAGTAGAAGTGAAAATGAAGGCAATTGAGATGCGTTTGGCCGGAATACCCGTGAAAGAGGTATTAGCGACGTTAACTATTCGGAACCACTCTCAATTAAAGACATGGATGAAATTGTATCGTGAGGGTCAATTACACCGCCTAGAACAACCAGTTGGAAAACAATATGCCTTCGGCAAAGGTCCTCAGTACGAAACGGAGACAGCTAAATTACAAGTAGAAAATCGTTATTTAAAACAACAGATTGAGGTCTTAAAAAAGTACGCAGAGTTGGAGAGGACGTGGTTCCCAAAATAGTCGTGCAGCTTGTCGAGGAATTAAGCGAAATTATGCCAATCACGGAAATTTGTAAGCATCTGGGTGTACCTCGTTCAATCTATTACCGTTGGAAAAAGGAAAGTGGAATTGAAACAAAGAAGGACAAGCATCTTACAAAGTGAACAAGTAATTTGTGAGAAAACAGTCCAAGATGTGATGCGAAAATACGGGTGGCAATGTCGTGTGAAAGTGAAGAAACGTAAGCGTACTGGACAGCTAGCTTATATTGCGCCGAATTTATTAGCACGTAATTTTAGATCGGAGAAACCGTTTGAGAAGCTGGTCACAGATATTACTTACTTGCCTTTTGGTCAATCCATGTTATATCTTTCAAGTATTATTGATTTGTTTAATAGCGAGGTCATTGCCGAAACGATTGGGCAAACGCAAGATACACAATTTGTCTTAGATACACTCAAGCAGTTGCCAGACTTGCCAGAGGGCTGTATCTTGCATAGTGATCAAGGTTCGGTTTACACGTCGTATGCCTATCAACACGCAGTGAAAGAAAAAGGAATTACCATGAGCATGTCCCGCAAAGGCACGCCCGCTGATAATTCCCGAATTGAGACGTTTCACTCCTCACTAAAGTCTGAAACGTTCTATCTCGACGAAATTCACCGGACAACAAATGCATATGTCATCCAAATCGTCGAAGACTACATTGATTATTATAACAATATCCGTATTCAAACGAAATTAAACAGCCAGTCGCCGGTAAAATACCGTCAACTGGCTGCACTATAAGGTGTTTTCTTACTGTCTCAAAAACGACAGTCAGCGCCAACTGAAAGGGGCTTTTGTTATAATAAGAGACTGTTAGTTGAAGAAAAATAAAGCTAATTAGCATTCTTGTTTCTATATTCGTTATTCCATAATAGTGTGCAATTGTTTAATAAGTGTCTCTGTTCTTCTTAAACTCACATGAAAATTAAAGAACTAACAAAATCAATAAAATAGCATAACAAAAAAGACTGAGCCTACAAAATGATTATATTAAGTTGAAAGTTAGTCAGTAACCAACTCCATTCTTCATAGAATAAAGGCAGGCTGGTGCAATAACCAGAGTAGGACTAATCTCCCGTGAGTCCTATTCGTATAGAATGCGACAGTCTGTGATGCACCGGGATCATGGGGGTCAGACTAACGGATGCTTTAGTTTAAGATCGAGAGGTCTTAGTTAGCTTTTTTTCTTGTTGAACTAACGAAGCAGTTTAGCTTAATAAGATATTAAAATATTGATATAATTCTACAAGTGAGGATAATTTGAAATAAATTAATTTTTAGGGGAGGGAAGTCTGAATGAGAAACATTATCTTGATACAGCATTGTCAATCAGAACACCATATAAATAACATGTCAGGAGGATGGACAGATACACCTTTAACAGATTTAGGGAGAAAACAAGCAAAACTTATAGGGGACAAATTAAAAGAGGAAATAGTAGATAATAACGAATATGCTTTTTATTCATCTGATTTATTAAGAGCAGCACAAACAGCAGAAATAATTGGCAATCAGATAAACTTAAAAGTCATCAAAAATAAAGGACTTCGTGAAATAAATACTGGTATTGCAGCAGGAAAAACAAAGGATTGGGCAAGAGAAAATAGAATACCAAGGAAAAATAGTGGATTTGATTTAGATTATCAAGAATTTAAAGATGGAGAGACATGGAGAGAGTTTTATAGTCGTGTTTGTAGTTGTATGGATAGGATATATGAAATGGAAAAGGGGGGAAATTTATTGATTGTCACACATGGTGGTACTTTGGGTTATATTATAGCTTGGTGGATGAAATTTGAACCTAAAAGGATTGTTAACGCATACTTTTCTTCATCAGTAGGAGGTATTACAGTTCTAAGTCAAAATAGTTTTCAGCAGAATGTTTTAAATAAGTTTAATGATACCTCTCATTTTCCTTTATTGAACTAACGCAGCATGTTAGTTCAATAAGGGATTCCATTTTTATAACAAAAAAGAGTTCGAAATAATATGATTAAACAAGAAATTGTACAGGGGCTTAATAGGGGAGATGGAAATATTGAAAATAATAAAAGTTATCTTATCAGTTATTGTTATAGCATTAGCAGGTTATGGTCTAATTACTAAAAACTTTGAGTTTATGCCATATATGATGTTGTTCTTAGGTGTGTTTATGTTGGTTACGGGGATTTCGGAACTACAAGCAAAAAAGAAAACAAGTGCGATATCTTTTATCCTTGCAGCAGCATTTTTATTTTTTGTTGCCATTTACACTTTTTAAGCTTACGGGGCAGGATACTAAATAAAGAGGGGAGTTGTATAAATACCAACTTGTCAGAATTGTGGTCGGAAATGGAGTTGGAAAGACACGATCACTCAGGTATTTAGAATCAATTTGAGATGTCCTTATTGTGAAGGTGTCCAGTATTTATCTGCAAAATAAAGGGTACGTGCTTCTCTTTTATATCTTCCAGTCCTTATTATTCAATTCTTTTTATTAACTTCGCATCTATCCTATTCTAGTATTATAGGAATCAATGTTATTTTGCTGGCTTTAGCAACCGTTCATATGCCATTCATTTATTAATTATGCAATGAAGAAGAACCTCTCTGGTAGAACTTTTCAATTCATTGTTATTCCATTAAAGAAAGGCTGCTTAAGTGGAAGATCATAGAGTTGCTAAAGCATCTCCTTTTTTACTTGAACTCCAATGAAAATTAAACGCCAAACTTCGCAAAAATGACAACACTAAAGGAGATACTGCTCAATATTTTTTAAAAAAGAGTGCAGCGTCTAGTTCCTGACTCAGATTATTTGTTGGATTAGGAGACTTCTGGTTCAGTGATTGTAATGTTGTACCCTAAGTTTTCGAGCCTTCGAACAGAATACCGTACAATGGATTGTTGTTTTTGTTTGTCGAAATAATCTTCGCCTAAGTCTACATAAATTTCTTTGCGTATTAAGAGATAATAGGCAATCTTCAAAATGGCATGGCGACAGAAATACCTGCACGTTTTTTTCCTTTCCGTGCTGCTGTACGCCTATACATTGCTCCAAGATAGGTTTTTGACCCTCTTATAGAGTGAGCGGCTTCTATTTGAACTGCTCAAATTGATTAGTTACCCATCGCTCTTGATTTTTCACAATGTATTTTCAACCGCTATTAATCAATGGTATTAGGGCGTTTGTTTGTTAAATTCATAAAACGAAACGATCTTTATCACGAACCTTACAGCTCATTTCATGCAGCAAATAATCCTCAACAGCTACTCGTATCTTTCCTTCCGATTCATTCCATCCCACCCGGTTTTCCCGATAGTTAATTTCTTCCTCTAGCCACTAAAAAAGGGGAGTAAGCACTTTGTAATTGTAAAATAAAAATGTATACCTCTAAAATTTCCTTTTGGTAATGTGCATATTAATAATATGTGTAACATTATAAACAATCTATGATGTAATAAAACATCATGTACAATTTCTTGTCTTTAATCATACAGAGTAGAGTGGGTGCCTTTTTTGTTTGTCGAATTAAAAAGGTATTCGTATGAATCAGGACGAATAAAGAGCGATGCTCTGTTTTTCTTCAACTATTGGGGAGATTAGGACAACAATCAGTTATTGTAGAAGTATAGAAATACGAGGGGGATAATAATGCTTATTGATTTATTGTCGAACCGGTCTGATTATGTTAATGATGTTTCAAATATGATATATAAAGAATTTGTAGTAAATACAGGTAGTAAAATGACTTTTGAAGAAGTCTGTATATACTTTTCAAATACAAATTCCGAACGATTTCCAATTACTTTAATTGCAATAGAAGAAAACGAGTGTACAGGTACTATATCAATATTTGAAAATGATTTAAAGGAACGGGAATTGTACAAACCATGGCTCGCTTCTTTATATACAAAACCTGAGCATCGGGGTAAAGGAGTAGGGCAAAAGCTGATAACTGAAACTTTAAAAGTTATAAAGAAATTAGGTTATAAAGAATTATATTTAAGAACAGAAAATGCTTCAGATTACTATCGAGATAGAGGATGGAGTTTTGTCGAGACTATTACAGATGATAAAGGTCAAAAAATTGATGTTTTCAAGTTTGATCTTAACAATAAAAAAATAATCAATTAAAGAGTGGTAATCAATAACTAATTAACTATTCCAATTACTTATTTTTCGGCATAACTAAAAGGAAGAGGTTGTCAAAATGACGAAAGAAGTTATTTTAAATTACGATGATTTATTAAATATGTTAGATAATCAATTAAGAGAACCTAGAGAATTTTGGGAAGGTTTTTATTCTAATCGTGATAAGGAAATACCATTCTTTAAAATAAAAGGTCCTGATGAGAACTTAGTTGAGTATTACGAGAATGGTCTAAATCCAACTCGTGTACTAGAAATTGGTTGTGGACCAGGTAGAAACGCTATTTATATGGCTCAAAAAGGTTGTAAAGTGGATGCTCTAGATATTTCACAGAATGCTATTGATTGGGCAATGGAAAGGGCAAGAAAAGATGAAGTAGATATAAACTTTTATTGCCATTCATTATTTAGTTTTCCCTTTGAACCTAATTCATATGACTTTGTTTACGATTGTGGTTTACTTCATCATTTAGCGCCACATAGGCGGTTATCATATTTAGAAGTAATTAAAAAAGCACTTAAACCAAATGGCTATTTTGGTTTGGTGTGCTTCAATACAGATGGTGCATTAGATACTTCTGATTGGGAATTTTATAGAGCGGGTAGTTTAAATAAAGGTATAGGTTATACAGAAAAGAGACTTAAAGAAGTATTAGCAAAGGACTTTGACATCCTTAATTTCAGGAGAATGAAAAAGATTACTCAACCGAATCAATTTCATATCTCTGAGCCCTTGCGGCTCTAAGTATAAAACGGCAAGAAAATAGAGCACCTCCCCAAATCCTGTATAATGAGAGTTCTGACACACACATTAACAGACTGGAGAAATGCTCTATGCCTATTATACGACAAGAAAGCCTGTTTGACATGAAAGTTTTATTTGATTTGGAACCTACCCATCGATTTAATTCAATTTTATCCGGTATTGAGATTCATCCGATCCTTGACGTAGTAATGAAAAAGTCTAGATTCGGACCTAAACAATCGCTTAATTACTCTGCAATGATCTATTCATTGATCATCCGAATCACCGAGCGTATTCCTTTTATTAAAGACTTAGTAAAACGTCTCTCTACAGACTTACGATTTAAAGTTGATTGTGGATTCTTGGTATCAGATGAAATCCCATCCGAAGCTTCTTATTCACGTATGATCACATTGATTAGCGATTCTGATGCGTTAGAAATTGTTCAAGAAAGCCTACTTCTTCAGGCTATATCAGAAGGTTTCGTCTCAGATGAAACGATAGCCATTGATGCAACGCATGTAGAAGCACGTGATCGTGCTCCATATAAATCAGATAAGGTTGAAAAAGAACCCCAAAAACGAGGGCGTAAAAAGAAAGAGGAACGTGAACAATGGCTAATTGATAAAGCCGAAATAGAAGCGAATCTTCCGGTTTACGAAAAGAAAATTGAATACCAACTTGATATACCGCTTAAGGAACTTCGTTCCTCAGTTCCCACACAACCAAAGTGGGGAATAAAGAAGAACAGTGAAGGGAAAAACGTATTTTGGTACGGATTCAAATGTCATCTGGCAGTTGGGACGAAGAGCCAATACATTCTTCAATCTCTGTTTTCCTCTGGTAATCTTAACGATGGAAAAGCTGCAATCCCATTATTAAAAGGTACTAAAGAACGCCTTCCGTTATTGAAAATAAAACATGTGACAATGGATGCTGGTTACGACTACCAACCAATTTATGAACAGATTTATCGTAATGGAGCGCAATCTATCATTGCTTATAATAAGAAGAACGAGCCCGAGCCAATAGGCTTTGATGAGCATTTCGCACCCACATGCGTGCGGGAACATTCCTATCGTTATGATAGCTTCGATGCGAAGTACAAAACGTTGAAATACACACGGCCAAACGAATGTAAGGACTGCCCATTAGCTAACGACAGTTTATGTCAGAAAATCTATAAAAAGAAAATTTCTGGCGATCTAAGACGTTACACAGCACCAGCACGTGGGTCAATGAAATGGGATGAAATTTATAAGGAACGAAGTTCCGTTGAACGTGTAAATGCTTATCTAAAAGGCTTTTTTCTGCTAGATCAGATTTATCATTGTACCGGAGTCAAAGCCAAAGTTCATTTCGACTTGGTTCATATTGCATACAATGCCAGTAAACTTGCAGTTGATCGTCTTACACAGCTTCAACTATCCGCAACAGCATAATCGTCTATTTCATTCGTTTTTTTAAGAAATCATTTCAAATTCTGTTTCTTTATGATTTTTTAAAAGTACGCATTATGAAATTGATTCAACCAAGTGAATTTTTCGGAGAAGAGTTTTTGTGGACAAGCTTAATGCAAATGAAATAGTTTTTGAAATAACCGGGAGCGTTAGTTGAACAAAAAGAGATCTTCTATTGACGGTCTTACATTTGCTTGCTAGACGAACGTTTATTCGGTATAATGAATCAAGACAGGGAACGAATGTACGCAATCGGTTAATTAAGTCAGTTGAATATGACGAATCCCTAGATATGGATATACATGGCTGCAGACGAATCTAATTAGCAAACGAAGAATCAATGTACTGCAGGTCGCTGAGGTATCATTCCATGCCTAGTGTTTCTACGTAACCCCAATCAGAAATTTACACTTGATAACGTGCTGGCGCTTGTTCCCATCGTATATAAAGAAAGAATGGTGATCTAATGCCGTTAATCCCAGGAGAAGCATTACCGTATTTCGAGAATATGATTTATTTACCGATGATTATAAGTATCTTGGAGAGAGACCGAGAAGTGATTGAAACAAGCTCATTCAAGTTGAAAGGACCTTACACCTATATCGTTGAAAGTGCGTTAAAGACCGTTCGAGCTGAATTGGCAGAAACGAATAATTATGCACGAAGAAAAAACATGAAGTTAATTAAAAGGGGAAAAGATGGGACGTTCACCGAGTATGCATTTATTCATGGCGGCTATGAGGACAAGAGACGCTACTTGAATATACGGCTACGTAACAGGACGGAAGAATTGATTGGTATTTATTTTGCAATGGTAGAAAATCAAGGCATAAGGGGAGTTGCTACAACGTGATTGATCAGAGCGCTGAAGAGTTGGCCATATCACTGATGTTTAGGGAACACCTAGCGGAATTAAGAGACTGGTACAGAAAGAATGATGAAAATGGTAGCACTTCCAAAACCACCGAAATCAAAGGCTGCAGCGGTAGGCCCAAAACTAATAGGAACATATGTTCTTGAAGTTGGCGGGAGAATTGGTGAATCAATAGAATTCGCCGTAGAAGTTGGAATCATGATATTTGCCCATAAGCGGTATGAATCATTTACAGGAGTCGTTAAAGATATAGAAAATCAGCGAGGTTTTTCGGTTTATGCAAAATTATGGAATTAACGTCTTGAACCAGTACAACGAGTTGATTATAGACGTAGCAAGCAACACTTATGCGGATATAAAAGAATGTGAAAATGGTAGTTGTATTTAATCTTTGTCGTCAGATTGGCAAGGGTTTAGAAAAGAAACAAGCTAATAGGTTGGTAGAAAAACTCAATAAATACTTTCATACTGAATTAAGCGGAGAGGACTTACATTTGATATATTTGGAACTCTGTTATAGGTCTAAGTTTGAAGATTTTAAAGACTTTATAAAACGCGGATTCCCTATTGAAGAACTAAGAAGGTAACACACAGTACAAACAAAGCGCATATAAAAAAAAGCCGATTAGGTTTAATCAGCTTTTGGTTTCTTAATTTTTATTATTTGGTAGATGTCATATAAAATCCTAACTGAGAATATAGAGACTGCTAACGCTTTCATCAGTATACTTCCGTTTTGGAGGAATAGAATTACATATATCAATACAAGTAAAAGGAAAATATTTATAACTTTGTTAGTTACCTCTGATATAAACAAGTAGAACACCAACTTTCTAAATATAAGCTTCGCTGGCCTCTGCCTTATGAATAGACCGAACGAAGGAACGAAGGAACGAAGGAATGTGGGTACATGATGTCAAGAGACTTGGAAGGGTACGTCGACATAAGAAAACGCAGAGATCCAATGTGCATAACATATTGGATTAAAACCAGTTATTAGAACTGGTTTCGGCGAAGCGTACTACCATACTCGCAATTTTTAACACAAATTACATTATGTGTTTCTAGGAAGGTTGAAAAATATTTTTTGGCACTCTGAAAAATGGTGATAACCGTTGGTGCATCAACATTTATAGGGGGAGTTATCTAATTTACGTATGTAAAACCAATAAGTTTCAAATGTTTCAATAATAATTGAGTCACGGTACGAACATTAAATGTAGGAAAAGAGACAAATACACTCTGTCTTCTTACCGTTAAATTTGTTTGGAATTTCTTTAAGTATAGTATTTCGTTCTTTTTGGACATTGATAAAACTGATAACGAACCAGATAATAACCAAATAAATAATGAAAATAAATATCGGAGTGAAAGACCCTATTGGATATCCCTCCCTTTTTAACTCGTAAAGGAGTATGACATAAAGTCAATTAAAGGTGAGTGATCAGTACAAAGAAGAAACGAATGGGGGAACCAAGTGACAGGTGAAAGTAGTGAATAAAATACTTGAATTGTTTGGTGGTATTGGTGCTCCAAGAAAGGCATTGATCAATCTAAGAATCAACCATAAATCCATTGATTATAAAGTGGTATTCGTATAAATATGGGCGAATAAAGAACAATGCTCTGTTCTTATTCAACTGGCGGGACTGATTCGTTAAATAAGATCCCTTCCATCTGTTTGATTGTGTGTCAGCTCATGTTATAATGAGGAGCTTAGGATAATTACGACTTTAACTCATAATTGAACGGATGCCCAAAAAAAGCCTCCGCCTATAGATAAAATATGGAGGTGTAAGAGAATGATTAAACGATGGACGATCGATAAAATTAGAGAATTTGTTGAGAAAAATTCGGAAAGTAAGTTGTTAACGACTGAATATCTCGGTTTTTCTCAAAAGTTACAATTTAAATGTGCATGTGGTAGCAACTTTGAAAAAACATTTACGAAATTTAATAATAATAACCAACGTAAATGTGACGTGTGCCAACCGCCAAAAGCATCACGCAGCGTAGAGTGAATAAATGAAGTGCTGATTTCTATTAAAGAGAAATTGGCGCTATTTTTATTTTATGGGAGTAAGATAGATGCCCTTATCAAAATACAAACAGATGAACCATACATGTCTATAAAAGAAAGGAAGCAAAATGAAAAATATGAATTTTAGTGAAGCCGTTGAACGTTCTTTACAAATAAGAAAAACCTACCATAATTTGGAACGACAGTATTATGAAAAAGAATGGACAGTAGAAGAAGATGCGTTAGCTTTCCTGACAGATGCTGGTTTGGTAGGTCGTCTAACAATGTCTCAACAGGGGCGTTGGCCAACAAATGGAGAAACTGAATCTGAACTTGAACATAAGCTTGGTGAATGTATGTGGTGGCTGATTAATTTGGCTGACCGCACGGATATTGATATTAGTGAAGCATTGGAAAAATTCTTAACCAAAACCGAAAAGAAAATAGGGGATTGAGCTAATAAGCTTATTGATAATAGCGCATAACCAAAAAAGCTGAGCTATAAGAATGATAATATGGAATGGATAGGTAAATGAAAAATCATCCCCATACATCCACCCACCCTAGAATATAGGCAAGGCTGGGGCAGTAACCAGAGTAGGATTGATCTCCCGTAAGTGCTGCCAATATTGGGAACGACAGTCTGTGATGCACTGTGGTCGTTGGAGCCAGGGCTTCTCTGCCCATCATAGTAGATCGACCCAATACCCGTTCAGCACACATTTTCATCCTCTATGGTGTAGCTCTGGCCTTGCGCTATATGTATTGTTAGCAGGCGCATTAGTCGAACAACAGGAGATTGTCTATTGACAGTCTTTAATATGGACAATCCGAGAACACTGTTGTGTCAACGTTGCCTAGTTATCCATAAGAAGGTTAAATAAGTACAAAACCAAAGCTACCTGTCCACAAATTGAAATTGTGGCTGGGTCGCTTTTTTACGTTAAGCAAAAAGTTGCGTAATATCAAACCAAAAAGAGGACTTCCTCACTGTAAGTCGAATTACAAGTGTGGGGGAAGATGTAAATGCGTTACGATAGAAACAACTTAATCGTATTAATGAAAAGTGACCTTGCAAATTATCCTTGTCGAAAATATAATGATGAATCATTCACTAATAACGAATTATCAAAAAAGGATAAACAAATTATTGATAGTAGTAAATATAAAAAATGTAATGGGTGTGGTGGTAATATGTCTGCAGAAGAAAAAGAAAGAGAGAGATTAAAGGCAAAAGAACAACAGAAAAATCCAGGTAGCACTTTAAATAATACGTGGGCACAAGCAACCACAGGTGCACCAAGTGGTAGCTGTTTAATAAATATTATTTCATTCATTATGATTATAGTATTTGTGTTTTTAATTAGGGCTTATTCAAATTAATACTTATTCAACTTACTGGAGCATCAGTTGGAAAAAGGATAAAATCTTTAAGAATAGCCGATTCTTCTTCAATAAGTAAGGTAGACGAAAAACTATGTTAGATTCAATTCGGCGAAAAATTGGAAAGGAGTTTCCACTTATGGATACGTTAACAATTAAAGAACTTCAATCACGCAATGAAATTATTGAAGCATTTCCTGTTATGAAGCAGTTACGAACTCACTTGGATGAAAATACTTATCTTGAAATAGTAATTGCTGCGCAAGAGAATGATAGATATAAAATGTTCGCTTTACTAGATGGTGGTGAAATTGTTGCAGTTACTGGTTTGAAGCCGATGATAACACTTTCTAGTGGCAGATTTATTTGGATTTGTGACTTGGTTACAGATACTACTATACGTTCAAAAGGATACGGTGAAAAACTACTTACATATGTTCATGAATGGGCAAAAGAAAATAATTATGAAAGTGTTTCTTTATCTTCAGGATTACAGCGTACAGATGCACACCGTTTTTATGAGGATAAAATGAAGTATGCCAAAACTAGTTATGTGTTTAAAACAACTTTAAAATAAATATGATATTTCACTAATGGATGTAATAGTTGAACAAGAGAAGATTGTCTATTGACGGTCTTCTCTTGTTTGTTCGGAATAAGAGCATTCATTCTGTGCGTTTGGTGAAAAGAGGAAACTAGTGTGCATAATAAATGTGCTACAGGTTGGAGAAGTATCATTCCGTGTTAATTGTTTTCTATGCAAAACCAATTAAAGGGGCCTTACATCAATCTTATAGAAGAAACATCTTACGTTTTTGTATGATATTCAGTGGTGTGCCATTATAAAAATTCCTCTTATTGTTAGTCAGCTAACGACTATGATGAATGGGATTTTATAATGGCCATTTTTTGTCTAAGTTTAGTTGGCAAAGTTAATTATATAACTAGAATAAATTCAATCAGTAACTATCAAGCCTAATAGAGAAGCAAATTGAATTGCTTGGAAAGAACTCACTTTGCAGCCTTTAAGATCTGCTAGAGATACTGTAAGTGATTCAAAAGTAGAATTACTAATATCGATTCCTTTAAGTGGTGTCTTTTCAAAGTTTGCACTGTTTATGTTGCATAATCTAAATTCGACGTTTTTAAATATACAATCATAAAAATCAGAGCTTACTAATGATGTGTCTAGAAATTTAACTTTTTCTAGTTTTGAATTTCCGAATGAGGCTAAGTTCAGTGAAGAATTATCAAACTCAACATTGCCAAATCGAGACTCTGTAAAATCCAGACCTAATAATTTACAATTTTTAAATACCGTCCTATGTATAGAAGAACTACTCAAGTTAGCATTTGAAAAATCGCAGTTATCAAAAATAACATCAGTAATGTCGATATTACTAAAATTAGTATTGTTAAACTTACAATTTTTTAAAGACATTTTAGATAATCGCACTCTATGCAACACTTCATTAGCAAAAAAGGAATCATTAATTATACATAATTCAAGTTCTGGATCTTCTTGGTAAAAAATATCTTGGAAATTGATTGTAGGTAAATCGTTTGGTATTCTTGGTGAATCGATTTTCATTTAACTACCTCTCTCAAATATAAATTTTGTGCATTTGTTTAAGGAAAGAACTTCATCCCTTGAATAGCAACTCTAAGCTATTATTGATTATTATAAAAGACTATATTTTTAAGGGAATCTGTGTGCAACGTTAGGAGCTTTTCTTAAATTAACGGCGAGATTCAGTTAAATACGCGAAGTTTCTCCAACGCTAACTTATCAACATCAAGAAAATAAAGTATTCATTTTACTTTAATTTTTGTTATCGATGGATACTCAGAATAGAAAGTTATGGGTATTTGGGCAAGATGTGTCTGAAGATGATGGTAGAAAATTAAAAGACCTGCGAGCGAAAAGACAGAACTCAATGCAATCATTAAGGGGGAACCTGAATTACTATGTCACCATAGTCAAGGTGATATGATTTTCAGCTTTAATCAATTCTATAAAATATCTTGGTTTGATTCTATTTCTACAACAAACGAACACCTAGGTTGAGAGGTGTATTTTTTATGACCAATCTGAATCCTTTTATTAGGATTGATATTCCTTTTTTTGTCGGATATTATAGTATTTAAGCATTAAGGTGTTAGAGTGTTAAAGTGTTAGATATATGAGGAGTGGTTTTATGAGTGGGGCTGTCAAAGTTTATGCTATTACTGAATTTGGACTGGGAGCTAGAGGGAGCAGTGAAGGAATTGTTGATTTTCAAACTGCGCAATTGATGATGGATGCGGACATTGTTAGGATAAGCAATAAATGCTACCGAGTAAAATACAAAGAGGTTACAGAATGTGGGAAAATAAATTTTTATTCTGAAGAAATTATCAGAAAAAGTTTTACGGAATTGAAATTAAGTGAAATCGAGTAATACTATAACGTTCGTCCATCACTGGCGATTATTTATTTAAAGGATTCCTTCCTCATTTGTCGAATGGTAGAAGGAAGAGGAGGGATTACATATGACTAATGAAGAAAGAAATAAATTATCAGATATACTATTACAAAGTCTTTATGATTATCATTTCGCTAATAATGGAGGAAGTTATAAATTACCCAAAGCAATGATAAATGCAGACGTAAACAGCAAACTGGCTATTGAATACCTAATCGAAAAGGAATATGCCATAGACAGTGGGCAAGGGTCAGATAATCTAGTATTAGCAATAACAACGCAAGGGATGGACTATATAAAAAACAAATAACTGTATGCATTAATCGATTAACAAGAACGTCTATCCGGGCGTTCTTTTTTATTTACCCATAAATAGAGAAAAGGGGAGTGAGGAGACAAGTGGAGGGGAAGAACATGCAGGATATAGTACAGGCCCAGGAAAAGAGGATTATCAGTCTGGAGTAGAACTATTAAGAAGTTCAACGTGAAGTGAAAAAATGACCGACACAATCGTCAGCAGCTCGATTCGTTGTCAGTGAGAAGGTTAAATTGAACAAAGCTAGAGCGACCCGTCCACAGATTAGTGAGGAGGTCGCCAATTCGAACATCAAGTAAAGTAATGAATGGGATGGACGCGTTCAAAGAGAAAGAACGATAAATTGTTATTTTTGATAAGTATATGGACACATTTGGTCGGCGTATTGCTCTACAGAATGTGGGACTGGATATGAGGTGGTTTCTTTCACTCTGTTACAGTCCTTTGGGGGTCCGATAAATGTAGAAGGCTCAACGGGAGCAATTGCTTTTTTCCATTGACTCTCATCCATACAATAGGTATGTGCCATAATATTCGAAGGCGTTAATTTTAAGAGGTCAGACCCTAGAATTACTTCCGGAGTTGGTGCATCAAAAATACCTAAAAAATGAGTGTTATTAGCAGTAGCTACTATATAGTGCCACCATCCTTGCGGCACGTTTGCAACTTGCCCAGGGGTAATAGGATAATTTTGGATTTCTTTTGTAAAAGGATTCAGAAATGAAACAGTACAAGCTCCAGAAATACAATAAACAAGCTCTGCAGCATGTTGATGGTAATGTGGCTCGATGACATTGCCAACGCTAAGAAAGATATCAAGTAATGACACATTTTCTAATGTGTTTAATTGCTTGATACCTAACACATTAATAAAATTTTGATTGTCTTTTTTGAAAATCGGACTGTCATTTACGTCAAAAGTGAACTGAGTTGCTGGTGAAGTGTAATCAATATTCGAACTCATAAGTACATCCTTCCTTATATGATGTCAAATATGCATTGGTAGCATACTTTTACAGGATATGTATGAATCCACTTTAGTGTGAAGGGTCATTTACTTTCTTGCGCTGATACATGTGCGGTCCGATAAACAGTGGACACATTATGTGAAATAAAAAAAGCCATTAAAAATAGAAATAGACTTAATCGTCTATTTCCTTCTGCATCGCTGCCCATTGTGCTTTATGTTTAGATTTTGGGATGCCATGATACTGTTCATAGCAGCACATTCTACAAGAACAATGGACTTTTCCTTTGCTTAATGTTCCACGCACGGGCATGGACTCGCCTTCTCGTTGCAGAGCATCTTTTAGAATTGCCCATTTTCTTTGAATGATTCTCTCTCGCTGATGGCGAGTATAGGCTTTGGAACGGTTTTTCATTTGGATCAGCTCCCTTGGAGAAACCCGAGCTTGCAAGGCACGTCAAGGGGTGTTGCAGCACGCCCTACAAGCTGGGTATTGAGCTGATCAACTGTATTAATATAATCATGGCTTTAGTTCCTTTCATTATGTATTAAATGATAGTACCACAGAGGCAATCGGAACACATTATGAAAACTGTTTAATACGCAGTTTGAACATTAAGCGAAAGAGCAATATATGAATCCGATAAACTTAATAGCAAACATATCAAACGCATATCGCGCACGTATTTCCGAGTGAGGATAATACGGATATCATGCCTAAATTGATTGAAACAACAAAAGTAAGTGAATAATAAAAGTACATTATTGTTGTTCCAAGAAATGAGGGTATGGTATGAGTGAGAAATTGACGGGAGAGGAAGAATGTGTGAATATAACTTATTATTTCACGGTGATATTCACAGCAATTGGAACCGTTTTAGTCTTCTATTTTTTGTACCAAAAAGTAGGGAGGGTAGATCTTTTTATTATTTTACTTTCAACCTCTGCAGGCGGTATACCTATAGGGTTCATTGGTGCATTTATTGATTATAAGGTTTCAGCATATAAGTTTGAAAAGAGAAGTTATGAGCAATGAAAAAAGTCCGAATTCCTCTCGTATAACACTGGGAGGGGATTGGTAATGGCGGAATTAATAATAGAGTTTGCTATAGTGGATAAGTACTCCGGTTAGCTATACACACATGGCACTATTCGCAACACTACCCTCATAACGTGATAGAATGTAAACTAGACACTCTATTGAATGTTTGGTTATTTTGTGTTTTCACTGGGATATGTGATTGTAGCACCACACACTAATTATTATTTTAAATCTACGGTTTGCTATGCTAGACAGAAAGCTCGAATTATAAAAAATAGCGAACCACTTGGGTACGCATGACAAAGAGCCGTCTATGAAGATTTATTTAATTGTAAGACGGCTTATTTTATTTAGTGTTACATGCCACTTTAGTGTGAAAAGATACTCTCCATTACAGTGTTGTCCCAGCAGTTTTCTCTTCTTGACATGCTTGGAATAAAGCCAAGTTTCTTTGATTGTTTATGGTGTTGAAGTGATGTAAAGACAGTTCCTTGATCAATATGGAGAAGAAAACCTTCCATCCTAGATAGGATAATTAGAGTTCTTGCATAGACTAGACTATACCCTACTTTGTCCGTTTTAGGGGGATGACCAGAGTTTCCCTCAGCAATGAACGCCCAGAGCTATTTGTTTTACTGAAAGAAAGGAACGAGTAAATGTCTAAAAAAGTAACTAAACAAAACGCATTTCTTATTATTTTCGCGATTTTTGCGATATCCATTAACATGAGGCCAGCTATCACTTCCATTGGGCCCATGCTTGAAACAATTCGTGAGCAGTTGACGTTATCTAATGCACAGGTGAGTCTATTGACGGCGGTACCTGTCATTTGTATGGGCGTTTTTGCCTCAATGGCACCGGTGTTGAACCGGAAATTTGGATTGAAGTATACAATCTATGCAATGCTTATACTAATTGGACTAATGACCGCTTTACGCGGGTTCATTTCCAGTTTTTTAATTCTAATCGGAACAGCCTTCCTTATAGGTATCGCTATTGCAGTAATCGGGCCACTCCTTTCCGCAATGATCAAGCAGTATTTCCCGGACCGCGCTGCATCTGTTATCGGAATTTATTCATTCGGGATGGGGGTCGGGTCTGCAGCTAGTGCAGGACTGACGGCTGTATTTTTTGATAGAACAGGATCCTACTTGTTTGCACTTAGTATTTGGTCCATGCTAGCACTTCTCGGTCTAGTTGCCTGGTTTTTAGCAATGAGAGGGAACATGGAAGTACGTCAACTCGATTCCGTTGTCGTAAAGGGGAAACAGAAAAAGGTGAGATCCCCATGGAAAACACGGAAGGCATGGCTATTCTTACTATTTTTCGGTTTGCAGTCATCTGCATTCTTTTCAATTATTACTTGGCTCGCGCCAATTGCAATTTCTTCCGGAATGACATTGCTGCAGGCGGGAACTCTCCTTAGCATTATGACGACGGTCCAAATCTTTTTAAACATTCTCCTACCTTTGCTGATGGAGCGTTTTCCAGCACGAAAGTTTTGGCTTATGCTAATGCTTATTGCGGGGATGCTCGCAGTCGCGCTGTTCTGGACAGGGATCCATCCACTCATGTGGGCAGGCGCATTCATCATGGGGATACCACTTGGCGGTTTATTCCCCATAGCACTTCTTTTACCACTTGACGAGACAAAGACAGCTGAGGAAGCAAGTTCTTGGACTGCAATGATGCAAACAGGCGGTTTCATCATAGGGGGATTATTGCCTCTTCTGATTGCAGTTGTTTATGACGGGACGGCGAACCATCATTATACGTTCGGCATTATCATGTTACTGTATGTGATGATGCTCATCCTGACGTTTATGATTGGCGATAAAAAAATGCGTGAAGAATAATGAAGTAAATAGAGTGAAAACCCCACAGAGAAATATGTTCTTTGTGGGGTTTATTCAATTTAAGAGCTTTTAGAATAGAACTATTTTTACACTTCAGCTATAAATAAACATTTAAATGGTATTTTTACATTAAAAAAAGGTTTCCATTCGGTTCAAGAATGCTTTTGCAGATTGACTTAAATATTTATCAGTACGATAAAACATCTCTAAGTTCCTAGTAGGGGAATCCTTGATTGGAATAGCACGGATACCGAGTGATTGGAAACTTTCAATTAGTTGACTAGGTTGAATAGTAGCCCCAATCCCTGCTTTTACAAGTTGAAACAAAGATGTGGCTGATCCTGTTTCCAACAGGGCATCGATAGCAATTTCTTGACCTAAACACCAAGTCTCAATCAAATCTCGTCCAGAGAATCCCTTCGGATACATAACTAAAGGCAGATTTTCTAAGTCAGCAGGCAAGATAATACCTTTGTCTGCTAATTCATGGTCTTTAGTAACGAAAAGACTATACGATTCGGTATAAAAAGGGATGCGATTTAAACGACTGTCTGGTTGAATCGCTAGTCCAACACCAATATCAACTTCATTTTCTAACACCTTATTTAAAATATCAATCGATGGAATCACTTGCACTTTAGTATTTGGAAATTCTTTGTGAAAATCGATTAGTAATGCTGTTAATCGATAATCAAGATCGGATGGTAATACTGCTACACGTAAGTGACCGGTATTCAGATTTGTAAGATCTTCTATAGCATTTTTTGCGTTTTCTAGTTGTTGAACAATTTGCAATGCGTAGTGCTCAAGGAGATTACCTGCTTCGGTCTTAACGGTTTTTTTTCCAAGGCGATCGAACAGAGGTAGGCCTAATTCATCTTCCAATACCCGTATTTGCTGGCTTAGGGTTGGTTGTGAAATACCTAGTTTGTAGGCAGCTTCAGTAAAATGAAGTTCTTTGCATAACATAAGGAAATAGTGTAACTGCCTGATTTCCATTTAACATGCTCCTTTTATGATAGCTTACAGCTATGGTTTGTATAGAAAAAATAGTATTGAACTATTATAAGCGCAAATATACAATGAATGCAATGCTTAATGAAGGAGATGTTTCACATGCGTTTTGTTTATCTTGTGATGATTATATTTTTTGTTTCATTAAATTTAAGACCGTCGATTACTTCTGTTGGGCCTTTACTTGATATCATCCAAACGGATTTAGGTATGAGCGGGGTGACAGCTAGTTTACTAACCGCACTACCGGTTTTTTGTATGGGGCTATTTTCCATATTGGCCATTAAGTTAAATAAGCGTTTGGGAATGGAGAAGTCTCTGCTTATAGCAATGACTTTGATATTCGTTGCTACATTCCTTCGTATGTTCATTCATAATAGCTTTTTGTTGTTTGCGACAGCTTTATTCTCGGGGATTGGAATAGGGATTGCTGGACCATTAATTACAGGATTTATAAAAAAATACTTTCCCAACAATCATGGTTTAATGGGGGTTTATTCCGTGTCAATGGTGATTGGTGCAGCGGTTGCATCCAGTCTTTCTGTGCCTACATACCAGAGGATGAATGAATCTTGGCAACACGCATTAGGTTTCTGGAGTATATTAGCGGTTCCTGCATTTTTACTACTTATTCCACTTCTAAAAAAAGCGGAAAAGAGTACAGATACCCTGCCTATTTCAGCTTTTTTTGTAAAAAATAAAAGGGTGACATTATTCATGTTATTTTTTGGATGCATGGCGGCTATCTTTTATTCGCTAACAGCTTGGTTAGCACCAATCGTACAATCAATGGGTTTCAGCTATTCTCAATCCGGTTTGATTCTGACTCTATTTACAGTAATCCAAATTCCCATAAGCTTTTTACTACCTATACTCGTTAGCAAAACGGGTAATAGAAAAGTTTGGTTACTAGTCTGTAGTTTTTCAGAAATAGTAGGGATTTTGATTTTACTGCTAAATTACTCTCCGTGGATAGCTACAGTTTTCCTTGGTATTGGGGCTGGTGGTTTGTTTCCTTTGGCACTACTTCTACCTATTCAAGAGGCCAAAAATAGTGAAGAAACAGTGTCTTGGTCTGCGATGATGCAATTTGGTGGTTATCTACTCGGGGCCCTCGGTCCTGCATTTATTGGATTAACAATTGATGTTTTTGATAATTTTGTTCCAGCATTGGGAGGACTATTGATTATTTTATGTGTAATGCTTTTCACAATCTTAAAAATAGGGAACACTGAACAAGTTGAAGGATGAAATTGCTAAATTGTATTGAAAGAGGCTATTTAAATATGAAGAATTGATTTATTGATTTGGCGCTGTGAAAATTTAATGTTGTTCTATTTATTGTGATTCTACAATAAGAAGGTAGAATTTAGAATAGTAGCTACGTTTAACTGTGAAAAATTGGAGAGAAAAATCAACAATAACATTTACCAAAGCTGATAAAATCACAGAAATTGAGTTAACAATAAATAAGTAGGTGAAAAAAATGGAAATTATATATGAGACTAAACGTTTATATCTATGTGTGTTTAATGACTCTCACTTAGATTCAGTGAAAAAGTTTTGGGGTGATGAAGAAGTGATGGCATTATGCGATGGTGCTTCTTCAAGTGATGTGTTGGGCCGAGTTATCGAAGGCTATAGGAAATGTCATGAAATTAACGGTTTATCCGTGTACGCAGTAAAAGATAAAGAATCTAAAGAAATTATAGGTGCTGCTGGATTTAATTGTGTGAATTCATTAAGCGATGTGGAATTAATTTATCATTATAGTAAAAAATCTTGGGGCAAAGGTTTCGCAACAGAAGCGGCGTATGCTTGTGTAGAAATCGCCATAAATCATGGGGAAGTACAGGTTATCACTGCTTCTGCAAGTCCAGAGAATAAAGGGTCTTTAAAAGTATTAGAAAAGATTGGATTTCCTTTTAAATGCATGAAATGGTTTGAAGATACAGAGCAAGAAGAACTTTATTATGAATATAGGATATAGAAGTTATAAATAATCTACGAACTATAATGAATTGATAATAAAAAAATCTCTAAAACCTCTTTTCTTTTTTTCCTATTTCGTGATAGAGTAGTCCCTTATGCTTCACGCGCAACTCTGATTTCGCTTTTTATGTTACCGTCGCGCGTATGTATCAACGGTTGAAATACTGTTGCTTTAAAAAACAGTTTGACAATCACCTCAAGATGGGCAAATTTTTCATACCTACTTGCTATCTGTGCTTGGAAGCTTTATGCGGTACATCTACGACATATAATAGCAAGTAAAGGATTTCTATCCATTCAAGACTGTATTGAATACACTGTTGATAGTAATTTTAGCGAGTTTTATCGAATATGGTTACATAGAGTTAAACGAAGACAAAAGGTAGACGAGCATTATTAGGAATTACCTAAAAAGGTTTGCTGAAAAATAAGGGGGTGCTGCATGTTAGATTTGAATCCGGATCAATTTATTTTGAAACCGGCATTTGCCACTATTCATTGTGAGCCGACTTGGAAATGGAAAAAGCGCGATAAACCGTTCCCTAATTATGATTTATTTTATGTTTGGAGCGGTGAAGGAATATTGGTACTAAACGGAAAGTCTTATGATATACAAAAAGGGCACTGTTTTCTTTTTAAACATGGAGACGTGACAACTGCCACGCATAATCCCCAAGACCCCCTAGTATTAACCTATATTCATTTCGACTTAACTGAAACACCACAATTGGTCCCTACCGCCCATCGGATGGTTGAAAATACTTTCAGTTTTGAATCACTCTTAACTCAATACGTTCGCTTGTTATTAGTGAAAACATTTGGAATGGAAATAGAGGCAAAGCTCATCTTAAAGCAACTAATGATTCACCTATTGAGAGCAGAAGAAGAAAAGGTAGAGCAAATGGCTTACACGAGCAATATCTTGCTGGAAACTGTTCGGGAAATAGCTAACTATATTCAGCAGCATCCCGGTGAACAACATTCAATTGGAAGTTTAGCAGCTCGAGCCAATCTTTCTCCAAGATATTTTTCTCTGAAGTTTAAACAAATAATTGGCCATACGGTTAGATCATATATCATTCGTTCGCGCATTGAACGAGCGGAACATTTACTCCGTTATTCAGGTATGACAGTGACAGAAGCTGCGTATGTCCTTGGATACAGCGATCTCCATTTTTTCAGCAGACAATTTAAAAAGTACACAGGTAAAAACCCTTCAGAAATTCGTTAAACTCGCCAGGCTCTTATGCTTGGCTTTTTTTATTGCAAATTTACGGTATCACTAAAAAAGTGCAAATGTTTAAGCAATAAGTCTAAATCAATTCCATTTAATAATCGATATTATAAAAGTAGAAAATGAATTCAAATAGTAGAGGAGAACAGAGGTAGGTTGGGCTATTCAAGAAGTATGGAGGTAGTCATTGAATGTAATGAGTACATCATAAGCAAAATGTCATGAATGTTTTGGGGGAATAGATATGTCAGCTGATTATATACAACAACTGTTTGCAGACCGTTTAGGGGGTCCGCAATTTGGTTTAAAAGAGGAAATCTATAAATTTGAAAAAATAAAAAGAATAAAAAAAGAAGCATTGCAGGCAAATCCTCATATGGAATTGATCGATCTTGGCGTTGGAGAGCCTGATGCAATGGCAGATGAAGCAGTTGTGGAAATATTGGCAGAAGAAGCAAAGAAGCCTGAAAATCGCATGTATGCGGATAATGGGATAGTTGAGTTGAAGCATGCAGCTGCCAAATATATGAAACATGTATTTGGAGTGTATGACCTCGACCCAGAAACCGAGATCAACCATTCGATCGGATCAAAGTCAGCCTTGGCGATGCTTCCTGCAGCCTTCATCAATTCTGGTGATATTACACTTATGCCATCGCCCAGTTATCCTATTTTAGGCACTCACACAGAATACTACGGAGGAGAAATTGTCCATCTGCCGCTATTGGAGAGTAATTCATTTCTGCCAAAACTAGATTCATTGAATGAGGGTATTCTCAAGAAAGCGAAGCTACTTTACTTGAATTATCCGAACAACCCAACAGGGGCTGTAGCAACTGTAGAATTCTTTGAGGAAGTAGTCCAATTTGCAAAGAAAAATCAATTGATCGTTGTGCATGATGCTTCTTATGCTGCTCTCGTATTCGATGATGAAAAGCCGTTAAGCTTCCTTTCTGTACCCGGGGCAAAGGAGGTTGGAATAGAGCTTCATTCCTTATCGAAATCATTCAATATGACAGGCTGGCGCATTGGTTTTATGGCAGGAAATTCGAAACTTGTCAAAGTGATTAAGACAGTGAAGGACACTATTGACTCTGGTCAATTTATCGCCATACAAAAAGCAGCGGCATTTGCCCTTTCTCATCCAGAAATTACAGAACAAACTGTAGCTAAGTATTCACGGCGTCACAATCTTTTGGAAAAAGTTTTACGTGAGTGTGGCTTTAATGTTAAAAAACCGAAAGGATCATTTTTCTTATATACAAAGATACCAAAAGCGGTAGCAAGCGGTCCTCACTTTCAGTCAGCGGAAGAGTTTAGCCAATATTTATTACGTGAACATTTAATATCCAGTGTTCCATGGGATGATGCCGGACACTATGTGCGATTTTCGGTTACGTTTCAAGCGAAAGGAGTGAAAGAAGAGCAACGAGTAATCACTGAAATCAAAGCGAGGTTGAGTACATCCAAATTCATCTTTTAAGGGGGGGATAAAGTTGTTGTTTACTAAAATGCATGGTTTGGGAAACTCCTACGTTATTTTCAATCAATTAGAAACTGAAATGGACTACCAAGACTATAATCAGCTTGCTCAAATAGTATCTGATGTGAACTTCGGTATCGGGTCTGACGGCATAATAATAATAGGCTCTTCGGATATAGCAGATTTTCAAATGAGAATTTTTAACGTGGATGGATCGGAAGCAAGGAATTGTGGCAACGGATTGCGTTGTGTAGCAAAGATTCTTTTTGATCAAAAGTACGCTACAACATCCCATTTTACAATTGAAACGTTGGGTGGGGTGGTGCGTTTGGAAGTAGATGTAGACCATGAAAAGTACGTGCAGTATGTAACTGTTGATATGGGCGAGCCCAAACTACTAAAAAATAGGATACCGATGCAAGGAGATCCATTCTCGGTAGCGATAAATGAACCGCATTCTTTTGGAGGAGATGTGTATTACATGACTTATGTATCGATTGGGAATCCACATGCAATCATGTTTGTTGATGATGTGAATGAAGTGCCATTAGATAAAATAGGTCCTGTAATTGAACACTCTGATTTGTTCCCGGAACGAATAAACGTCGGAATTGTTCATGTCAAGAACAGCCAAGAAATTGATTATCGAGTGTGGGAACGTGGATCGGGTATAACAATGGCTTGCGGAACAGGGGCTTGCGCTGCGGTAGTAGCTGCCACATTAAACGATATGTTGGATAGACATCTTCCGATAACCGTTCATCTACCTGGAGGAGATTTGACGGTAAGTTGGGATGAACATGGCCACATTTGGAAAAGAGGTAAAGCAACATATATCTGCCATGGAGAATTGGGGAGAGACACCTATATTAATGGTTCAGTAATCGATGAAGGCAATGATTTTAGACAAAAGGGGAGGATCTAAGTATGAACAGAGAATCTATTTTAGATTTGGCTAAGATGCAAAATGTAAGGTATGTTCGACTACAATTTACAGACTTATTCGGGAAAATTAAAAATGTTGAAATTCCGATTAGTCAGTTGCCGAAAGCACTCGATAACAAAATGATGTTTGATGGCTCATCAATTGAAGGATTTGTACGTATTGAAGAATCTGATATGTATTTATACCCAGATTTAGATACGTTTATTATCTTTCCTTTTACAACAGAAAAAGGAAAGATCGCGCGTCTCATCTGTGATATTTATCATCCAGATGGAACACCATTTGAAGGTGACCCTCGCAATAATCTCAAAAGGATTTTAAATGAAATGAAAGTACTTGGGTTTTCTGATTTCAATGTTGGACCTGAACCTGAATTTTTCTTATTTAAACTCAATGACAAGGGTGAACCATCATTGGAATTGAATGATCATGGCGGTTATTTTGATCTTGCACCAACTGACTTAGGGGAAACTTGCCGTCGCGATATCGTATTTGAACTGGAAGAAATGGGATTTGAGATTGAAGCTTCCCATCATGAAGTAGCACCGGGCCAGCATGAAATTGACTTTAAATATCAAAGTGCCATAAGAGCCTGTGATGATATTCAAACCTTTAAGCTTATCGTTAAAACTATTGCTCGCAAACATGGGCTACACGCGACATTTATGCCTAAACCATTATTCGGCATAAATGGATCTGGCATGCATTGTAACTTGAGCTTATTCAAAAATGGCGAAAATGCATTTTATGATCCAAACGGGTTGCTAGAAATAAGTGATACTGCAAGAAGTTTTGTGGCAGGAATTCTGAAACATGCTCAGAGTTTTACTGCTATTACAAACCCTACTGTAAACTCCTACAAAAGGTTAGTTCCCGGGTATGAGGCGCCATGCTATGTGGCTTGGTCAGCAAGAAATAGAAGTGCACTTATTCGAATCCCCGCATCACGTGGAATGAGTACACGTGTAGAGGTTCGTAGTGTTGACCCTGCTGCAAATCCATATTTAGCCATGGCTGTCTTGTTAGCTGCGGGATTAGATGGCATTAAAAATAAATTAACACCTCCTGAAACAATTAACAAAAATATCTATGTGATGTCAAAAGAAGAGCGGGAAAAAACCGGAATCATTGATTTGCCGGCTACTTTAGCTGAGGCACTAAAAAAATTAAAAGCAGACAAAGTGATTACTCAAGCTATAGGCAGCCATTTGTTGGAACGGTTTATTGAAGCAAAAGAAATTGAATGGGATATGTATAGGACACAAGTACACCCATGGGAACGCGATCAATATCTGTCGCAATATTAATGAAGCGGTGGATAGTGAAAAAAAGCTAATATGTAAATTTCTAATGAGAAGGAGTGATTGCGAGTGTGTGGAATAACAGGATGGATTGATTGGCATCAAGATTTGACACAGCAAGTATTCATTGTGGAAAAGATGGCGAATTCATTGGCGAAGCGTGGTCCGGATGCTTCTAATGTATGGAGTTCGCGCCATCTGTTACTTGGTCATACCCGGCTTATAGTTGTCGATCCTGCCGGAGGTATACAGCCGATGTCAATAGAAAAAAACAACCATACTTTTACTATCGTATATAACGGAGAGCTTTATAATACAGAAGAAATTAGAAAGGAATTACTACAAAGAGGGTACTCTTTTCAGTCATATTCCGATACGGAAGTGTTACTGACGGCATATATCGAGTGGGGAGAAAATTGCGTAATGCATCTAAATGGAATTTTTGCATTTGCTGTTTGGGATCAACACCGAGAGCAGCTTTTTATGGCAAGAGACCGACTTGGTGTCAAACCTCTATTTTACCGTGAAGAAAACGGATCGCTCATATTTGGTTCAGAGATTAAAGCAATACTGGCACATCCAAAAGTGAAAAGTGAAGTGGACAGGGAGGGGTTTCAGGAAATATTTGGATTAGGTCCATCCCGGACTCCTGGTCATGGTGTCTTTCGGGGCATTAATGAACTTCGCCCAGCTCATGCATTAATTTACAATCGAAATGGACTGAAAAATTGGCGGTATTGGAATGTAGAAAGCAAAAAGCATCATCATACGTTAGATGAGACGGCTGAACAAGTAAAAATTCTTGTAAAGGATGCCGTTGAGCGCCAGTTAGTTGCTGATGTACCTGTTTGTACATTCTTATCTGGAGGAATTGATTCGAGTGCTATTAGTTCATTTGCTTCTGAATATTTTAAAAAAGAGGGACGTGGTACTCTTCATACGTACTCCATTGACTACGAGCACAACAATCAATATTTCAAAGCGAGTTCCTTTCAGCCTGATCAAGATGCACCATGGATAGAGAAAATGCAACAATATTTGGGGTCTATTCATCACTCGGCTATTATAAATAATGATCAGCTGGCAAATCTGTTGGAAGAAGCAGTGATGATGAGAGATTTACCTGGTATGGCAGACGTAGACTCATCATTGTTATGGTTTTGCGAACAGATGAAACAAGATTATACAGTTGCATTGTCTGGTGAGTGTGCGGATGAGATCTTCGGAGGATATCCATGGTTCTATAAAGAAGAACTGCTGCACGGAAAGGAGTTTCCGTGGATGCGGTCACAAACGGAAAGACAGCAGCTGTTGCTTCCACATTGGCAAAAGAAACTCGATTTGGAAGGCTATGTGAGGGATCGCTATAACGAAACGATTAGTGAAGTGCCTCTTCTAGGGGGAGAAACCCAAATAGAAGCACGGCACCGGGAAATGTCTTATTTAAATATGATTTGGTTTATGTCAACGCTTCTGGAGCGAAAAGATCGCATGAGTATGGGAGCAAGTTTAGAAGTACGGGTTCCATTCGCCGATCACCGAATTGTTGAATATGCCTGGAACATACCGTGGGAAATGAAAATGCTGAACGGCCAAGAGAAAGGAATATTACGAAAGGCTTTAGAAGGAGTACTTCCTAATGAAATTCTATACCGGAAAAAGAGTCCGTACCCTAAAACACATCATCAAACATATATGAAACTCGTAAAGACTAAGTTAAACAACATCCTAGATAATAAAACATCTCCCCTACTAGAACTTGTCTCAAAACAAAGAGTCAAGGACATCATCAATTCAGACGGATCCTCATTCAAAGTTCCTTGGTTCGGTCAGCTTATGACAGGCCCCCAACTCATCGCCCACCTATCCCAAATTAACATGTGGTTAGTAAACTACAACATAAACATCATTGATAACTAATCTCCTTCGTTCTTTATTGTTTTTAAGTGGCCGCAAGCAGCAAACGTTTTATGTCAGTGACTCCGCTCATTTATATAGCTTGCTTGACGTGTGAATAAAGTAACCCCACGGGAATTAGAATAATCCTTGGGGTTATTATTCCCATATTATTTCGTTCAAAAGGTTTTTTCGCTTACCTTAAGAAAGAGAGGAAACCCCTGAGAATATAACCACAAAATGAACATGGATTTCAGGATATATTCATAATTAATTACTCCTTTGACGTAGCTAATGAAATTATAAATACTGCTGAATTTAATTGTATGAATTTATTAAGTAATATAGAATTAACTTATCATTACAATGAAAAATATAGTGGCAAAGGTTTCGCAAGAGAAACAGCGCATTCTTACTTAAAAATTGCCAGAAATCATGTGGAAGTGCACGTGGTCACAGGATCTGGAAGTCCTGATAGTCAAAGGTCACTAAAGGTATTGGAAAAGGTCGGCTTTACTTTTTTAGGTATGAAATGATTTGAGGATACGGGCCAGGATGAACCTAACTATGAGTATCCTTTTTAACTAATCATCCATAAACTGTATTGGATGCAACCAAAAAAAGCTTGATAATCCATTTTCTTTGTTGTAGGATATTAACTAATTCGATTTCAATGAATTTTAACTATACTTGTAACAGCGATGATAAAGACATGAATTGTTTTGATGGTTTCCAGAGAGGGAAGTATTGCTGAAATCTTCCTAACTTAGAAAAACAATTTACCACTTTTGAGCTGCATGAAGCCGTCTATGCTACGTTACAGCACCATGAGCAAACGCCATTGTTGGATGGTGTTAGAAATTTGGGTGGAATCACGAGCAAACACACTCGTCCCTTTACTAGGGATGGGTGTGTTTATTTGTATAGAAATTTAACTGAATAACGATAAAAGCGATGACGAAGACATGAATTATTTTGATGGTTTCCAGAGAGGGAAGTATTGCTGAGAACTTCCTAACGCAGAAAATAATTTACCACTTTTGAGCTGTATTAGTGAAATGAAGTAACTAATTCCGTTAATGCTACGTTACAGCGCCATGAGTTAACACCATTGTTGGATGGTGTTAGAAATTTGGGTGGAATCACGGGTAAATCATACTCGTCCCTTTATTTGGGACGGGTATTTTTTTGTCTAGGAAATTATAAAATCTCGTACTATGGATAATTTGTAACTTAGAGATTTTACGTCTAGACTCCAGCGCCTAGCCCCTCGAGTCGCTTCTGTCATGTAGGTAAAGGCAAAGAACGCCTTTACCTACATGCCTTCCAGCGCTTATCATGGCTGAACAGGCGCTTAAGCTTTTGTTCTATAAAAAATTGGATGGGGTGTTTTAAGATGAATGACAAGCAAATTGAGATTCGATTTCCAGACGGTAGCCGAAAGAATTTTCCTCTAGGTATTACATTAGCGGATATTGCACAGTCCATTAGCTTAAGTTTGAGAAAGAATGTTGTAGCGGGAAAAGTGAATGATCAATTATATGATTTATCACAATGCATTATGGAGGATGCTGCGATTACACTTTTCACAAAGGAATCGATAGAAGGACTCGAAGTTCTAAGGCACACAACTGCACATGTGCTAGGGCAGGCGGTTAAAAGACTTTATGACGATTCGAAGTTAGGGATTGGACCCATAATTGAACACGGTTTTTACTATGACTTTCTATCGGATACAAGCGTCACTTCGAATGATTTAGTAATGATTGAAAAAAAGATGCAAGCTATTATCGAAGAAGATTTGAAAATTGAACGTATAGAAGTCACGTATGGAGAGGCAGAAGAACTATTTGAGAAGCGTGGCGAATTGTTTAAGTTAGAACTATTAAAAGACATACCAGCGGACGAGAAAATTTCCCTTTATAAACAAGGAGAATTTATAGACCTTTGCCGCGGACCACATTTACCGTCAACTGGATGGATAAAAGCATTCAAGTTAACGCAGGTGTCAGGTGCTTATTGGCGGGGAGATAGTGATAATCAAGTGATGCAACGTATCTATGGAATTTCCTTTTTGAAAAAGAAAGACTTAGAACAGCATTTGTATTTTTTGGAGGAAGCAGAAAAAAGGGATCATCGAAAACTTGGAAAGCAACTTGAATTATTCATGTTCTCTGAGGAAGCACCAGGCATGCCGTTCTATTTACCGAATGGGCAGATAATACGCACTGAGCTAGAGAACTTTTCACGTGCACTTCAGACGAAGGCGGGGTACGCAGAAGTCCGCACGCCTTTCATGATGAATCAACGTTTGTGGGAGCAATCGGGGCACTGGGATCATTACCATGAGAATATGTATTTTTCAGAAGTGGAAAACGCAAAATTTGCGATGAAGCCGATGAACTGTCCTGGCCATATGCTAATATTCAAAAATAGTCTTCATTCATACCGTGATTTACCAATACGTATGGCTGAATTCGGTCAAGTCCATCGCCATGAATTTAGTGGTGCTCTTAACGGACTATTAAGGGTTCGAACATTTTGCCAAGACGATGCGCATATTTTTGTGAGACATAATCAAATTAAAAGCGAAATAAAGCAAGTTATTCATCTGATTGATGAAGTTTATCGAACTTTTGGTTTTGAATATTCGATTGAACTTTCAACTAGGCCAGAACAATCACTAGGAAGTGATGAGATTTGGAATGATTCAGAAGAGGCTCTAAAGAATGTATTAGAGGATCTAGCGGTTACTTATCAATTAAATGAGGGGGATGGTGCATTTTACGGACCAAAAATTGACTTTCATATTAAAGATGCACTTGGACGCAGCCACCAATGCGGCACAATTCAACTCGATTTCCAAATGCCTGAAAAGTTTGACCTCACGTATATTGATGAAAACAACGAAAAAGTTCGGCCGGTGGTCATTCACCGTGCAATTTTTGGCTCAATCGATCGTTTTTTCGGCATACTGATTGAACATTTTGCAGGTGCTTTTCCAACATGGCTCGCTCCTAGGCAAGTACAAATTGTTCCTGTTTCAAGTGTACATTTGGATTACGCATTGTGTGTACAGTCCGTTTTAAGAAATGAAGGCATACGTGTTGAAATTGATCAGCGGAACGAAAAGTTAGGTTACAAGGTAAGAGAAGCCCAACTTCAGAAGGTTTCTTATACACTTATTCTTGGTGACAAAGAGGTTAGTGATGGAACGGTGAATGTTCGGGAATTTGGTAGTCAGAAAACGGAGTGTTTATCTATTGAAGGCTTTACTTTGCTAATTAAACAACAGATAGAGCAGCGTGTCCTTTAAGAATCTTAATTCTTCGAAATTGTGAGTAGTTGGAATTGACGGTATAATTGATTAAAAGAATATCTTTCCAATAAGAATAGGGGGATTTAATGGTCTATAGTAGAAGTTATACGTTCAAGACGTGAAATCACTAGTTTTCAGGAGAAAGAAATTCCTAAGGCATACTGTATCAAATCATAGACTCAGCTTTATGCACCTTGGAGGAATAATTTTCCTTATCGTGAATTTATCGTCATTGAAAAACGTGGGACAATTGACTGTTTGGAAAAAACGACACCCTTCATGAAATGGCTGTCTACTGCGCAAGTGGCGATTGTTATGACTGGGCGACCTGATATCAGTAAATAGTGGCTGCAAGATGCATCCATCGCGACAGCATTTACCTGGATTAGTCATTTCAGTTCTGAGTAGGCATAATTTGACGCATATGTTTACTTAATACTTATCTTTTCTTTCTGATACTATTACTATTATTTTATGTGAAATGAAAATAAGAATGCTTGACTTGAAGGGAATGAAATTCATGGATGTTGTGTTTAAAACTGAAAAAGCTGTATTTAATTATCGAGTAGCTGGAATTTGGATTGAAAATGGGCATGTTTTATTACATCGGGATGTAAATGAGTCGCAATGGTCGCTTCCTGGGGGAAGAGTTGAAATTGCGGAGGATTCGCAAAGCAGCCTTAAAAGGGAATTTCGTGAAGAATTGGGAATTGACGTGCATGTGGACCGAATGGCTTTGGTCATCGAGAATTTCTTTGAACATGGCGGGAGAGACTTTCATGAAATTGGCTTTTATTATGCGATAACATCAAAGGGGAATCCATCTTCATATAACGAAGCCCCTTTTCATGGCATTGAAGGCGAGCGATTAATATTTAAATGGACACCAATCAAAGAACTGAATGAATTCGCATTATACCCTGAATGTTTACGTGCCGTTTTAAAAGATATGACGCCGTATATCCAACATTTTGTAGTTAAATAATAGAAGTTTATCAATCTTAATTCTAGTAAAAATGATTATTCTTTTAGAACAGGAAAAACTAAATAATGAGTACTTTGATAAGCGCTCATTATTCAGTTTTTTACATATATGATGGGACTTAGCTTGGAAGTCCTGCTTTAATCCCAAAAATAAAGAATATCATAGAAATTGCTAGTAGTTTAACGAAATACATTGTCGGGCACTCCAGTTCTTACTGTTACGACCAGTGCCCTGCAATAAATTCATCCCGACCAGAAAGTGCGCGGTCTTCTTCGTAATGCTCTTGTTCTTTTGCGTGATAATCCTGGTGATAGTCTTCTGCACGGTAAAATGTTTCAGTGGGACGGATTGGTGTCACAATCGGTTTAGAGAATGTACCGCTTGCACCAAGTTTATCTTTAGACGTTTCGGCAATTTGACGCTGCTCATCTGTATAATAGAAGATAGCTGTTGAATATGAATGTCCGCGGTCTTGGAATTGTCCATCTGCATCGGTCGGGTCGATTTGCTGCCAAAATACATCCAGCAATTTATCATAGGAAAAAACGGATGGATTATATGTGATTTCGACGACCTCTAAATGACCAGAGTCGCCCTTTTTGACATCTTCATATGTAGGATTCACAACATGTCCTCCCATATAACCGGATACGACGTCGTGGATACCGTCCCACTCTTTAAATGGTTTCACCATACACCAAAAACAACCACCAGCAAATGTGGCTTTTTCAACTATTTCTTTAGTCATCGTTACCAACACCCTTTCATTGCATATAAGTAAATTGTATCATAATTAGAATAGTAGAAAATAGTTGTTTGCCTCTGTTTAGTACAATAGCAAAAAGAGCGCCTACTAAGCGCTCTTACAGTTGAGAGATGCTAATGAGCGGTTGAGATTGGATTATTTTTTATATTAATAGATGAAGCTTGCGCCAATGATTATCAATAGTATAAAAAGCACAACAAGCAAAGCAAACGAGCTACCTTCTCCACCACCATGTTCACGTCCCATATCTTACACCACCTTTCTTCACCAACATCTATGTAACATATGCAGGGATGTAATGGGGGGAGTGGGGAACTGTTGTAAATCGACCATTATAGAATAAATATTAATGGATATAACTACATTAACAGACCTAGATCCGCGCAAAAAATAGTTAAGGTTAACCTCAAGGGCCCATCGTGTTATAATTGAAATAATTAGACGCAACCAAGAGACTTCCTGTTCGTCCTAATGGAGATATCACTTTTTGGAGGAATCAATAATGGAAGAACATTATGAAGGGCCAGTACCGAAAAGAAGAAGAAAGAAAAAACTTCGCATCGGCAGGGTCATCTTTTTAATAGTCACACTCTGTTTTATCGGAGCTGGGTTGTATTCATATACTGAATACAATGCGGGGAAATCGTTGGCAAAAAACAATGGGATTGACCCGGGTCCGTTTAAAGGGGATGCTACAGATCCGAAGTATACATCCGTTGAAAATTACTTACTGCTCGGTGTGGACGATGATGGCAGTGGGAAATCGCGGACAGATACGATGATGGTGCTATCTTGGGATAAGGGTGCTGGGAAGATACGGGTGATTTCATTTATGCGTGATATTTATGCGGAGATTCCAGCATACAAGTCGTATAAGTTAAATACCGCCTATTATCTCGGCAAACTGCAGACTACGAAAGACACGATAACAGGGATGTTTGGTGTCCCTATTCATCACTATGCAATCGTTGATTTTGCTAACTTTGAATCGATTGTTGATATTGCGTTTCCAGGCGGAGTAGAGATTGATGTTAAAAAAGAAATGTCAGAAAAGATTGGCGTTACACTTATGCCAGGAAAAAAACAGTTGAACGGCAAGGAATTACTTGGCTATGCGCGTTTTCGTGCAGATGAAGAAGGTGATTTTGGTCGAGTTGCACGACAACAAGAAGTAATCTCTGCGATGAAGGACGAAGCGATGCGACCAGGAATGATTGCAAATGTGCCGAAGCTTGCAGGAGCGTTATCAGGTTTCATCAATACGGACTTAACGTCAAAAGACGAAATTTCACGTGCAATCTCCCTTATAATGAAAAAAGGTGCAGAAGTTGAAACGATGACTGTTCCAATAGAGGGATCCTATTCATTTAATTCGTATCCACACGCTGGATCTGTTATTGAAGTGGATAAAGTGAAAAATAAAGAGGCGATCTCAAAATTCCTTAATATGAAGTTGGATTAATAGCACAAACTTGACGAGAGTAGAGGATGCCCATGGAAGCTGATGAGAATAGAAATAAACCGATTTCGAATATAATTCGTTTTTTAGGTGGGCGTAGCACGTTGTTTGTTCTCATTTCACTATTATTGATTGGCTTAATCATACTTATTTTTAATCGGATTTCTTTCATTTTTTATCCGATTACTGTCTTTTTCTCGACGGTAGTATTGCCAGTCATTCTTGCAACAATTGCTTATTACTTACTAAGGCCCATCTTACGTTTATTAGAAAAAATCAAAATACCACGAATCTGGGGTATATTAATTCTATTCATCGGAGCCGTGGGTCTTATCACCTTGCTGGTCTTTATGGTATTTCCATTCTTGAAAATACAGTTTAATAACCTTGTCGAAGACTTCCCTACATATTTCAGCCAGATGGTGCTGAAAATCGATGAGTTTTTAAGAACATCGATTTTCGCTTCTTATTATGAAAGTTTGGATATTAACGTAAAAAATATCCTTGAATCTGGGCAAGGGGATATCGGAAAGTATTTCACGGATGCGGTCGGTGGAATTGCAAGTGGTCTTAGTTCTTTCATTTCTGCTTTAACTGGTTTTGTTCTTGCAATTATTACGGTGCCCTTTATTCTCTTCTATTTATTGAAAGATGGGGAGAAGCTGCCACGTTACTTTGTTCAGATGCTGCCTCCGCACATGCGTAATGACGCTAAAACCATTCTTCGCGATGCGGATCACCAAATTAGTTCTTATATCCAGGGGCAAATTCTTGTCGCGATTTGCATTGGTGTCATGGTTTCAATTGGGTTTCTTATCATCGGAATGAAATACGCGTTACTGCTCGGTGTCATTGCAATGTTTACAAGTGTCGTCCCGTACCTAGGACCGCTTATCGCAATTACTCCTGCAGTCATTATCGCTGTGGCATCGCCCTTCATGCTTATCAAGTTAGCAATCGTTTGGACAATTGTTCAACTCATCGAAGGGAAGTTTATTTCACCGCAAATTATGGGGAAATCATTGCATACACATCCGGTCACTATCATTTTTGTTTTACTCACTGCAGGATCGTTGTTCGGTGTGCCCGGTGTCGTTCTCGGAATCCCGGGATATGCACTCATTAAAGTTGGGGTAACACATTTATTTAAATTGTTCAAAATACGGTATAATAAACATGTAGCTGCTGAAGGCTTATATTATGAAGATCCGGATGGTCGAAGATTGGGGGAATAGAACATGGTAAGGCAGTTTTTATCAACGATTGAATATGGAGAAATGACCGTTAATACAAACGTCGATGGACCGAATGTCGCTTTTGGTGAAACACTTTCCGGCACGGTTTATATCGATGGGGATGCCAGTGATGAACTCGTCGATTTTATTGTGATTGAGTTGTTGAAACGGTCGGAAATTGATGAAGTGATTATTGCAAAACAATCTATTGAAATAATGAGTGACATCAAATCAAAAGAAACATGGATGATTTCGTTTGAAATGGTACCTGACGAGCGATGGGAGAGCGAATCGGAAACTCGAATCCAAACGCTTATTTTAAAGACCACTGTTCATCTGAAAAATGGAATTGATATCCAAGATGAAGGCGAAATTACATATACATGATATCCAACGCGTCCAACTATATGGACGCGTTTTTGCATTTCGCCAAAGCCACTCATATGCAAGGGATTGAATTTTCTATCAATACAGTTACTTATACTTTTCTTGCTGTATAATTGTAGAAAGAGTTGGTGGGGGGAATTCATTAATGGAAAAAATTATTCCTATTTTTCACTCGTTATCTAAAAGCATGCGTGGCATTCATAAGTCGAGCTGCAATGTGATTTCAATCGTTCAAAGTTCAATACTTTATGAGATTTCATTAATGAATAAACCGTCCATGCAAATGGTGGCTGAAGCTGTCGGTATGGACATCACGACGTTTTCCAGACAGATTGGTACGTTGGAGAAGAAAGAGCTGGTCGTCCGAACTCCTTATGAAGGAGACCGGAGAATATATTTATTGTCGTTAACTGGAAAGGGCAGTGACATGGTGGTGGCCATCAATGGAATCATTGCTTCCAAAATGGAGAATGCCTTGGCTTCTATGAATGATTTTGAACGTGAAACAGTCCTTCGCTCTATGCATGTATTGGAGGTAAAGCTGCGAGGGAACTAAGTAGTAATCAGGGATGAGGGGATTACTATGTGTGAAATTTGCATATTGCAAGTGATTAAATTGTCGATAAATTGCGGCATGTAAATAGATGAGGTAAATAATTTGCAAAATGCAAGTGAATAACTTCGCTTTTTTCGTGAGGGTAGGTTGGTTTTGCTAATTATTTGTAGAGTGCAACTATTCTTTATATGTATACGAGTTACTAACTACTTGGTGTTTACGTATTAAGAATAATTTATGGACAGGCCTTTTTAATAAGATTGATAAAGGAAAGGGTTCATACAGCTCTAGCCGTTCATTCATGGTCTTTTTATTAACGAAATGTGTTTAAGTGACGGTTTGAATAGCTGTCACCAAACACTATTATAAGGTTTTTATAGCTTTTGCTTTAAATCTCGCTTGCTGAATTTCGTAATAAGTTTGTGAAGAAAGAATTCGCGATTAATTTACCAGTAGTAAAAAAAGAGGGACTTCAAAAAGAATAGTAAGGGACAAATCAAGAACGTCTAATCGGGCGTTCTTTTTATTTACCCAAAATAAGGAGTGATGGAATGGCTGACGGAGACGTTAAAATGATCATCTAACGGGCATTAAGACTTTTTTAGCACAATGGTTAAAAAATGACATGACTGAAGCTTTAGAATCCGCTAATTCGGCTTATTACAAGTTCGATAAGGGGGTAAGACGATATTGTATGTTGAACGGCACAGTGACTGTAGGAGTCCACATTGTAGTAATGGTAGCTTTGTTGTGGCAAAACCTTCAATGGAAATACAGGAAATAGGCCGTTACCGAAAGGACGAGTAGTTCATAAAATAGTAGAAGGGAAAGAGGTGATTAAATGTTTGAAGTTTACGATGTAGTCTTAATTCCTCTGATATTGGGGATTGTGGAGTTGTTTAAAAGGGCTGGCGTGAGTAAAAAAGTGTTGCCGTTTATCGCTTTAGTAATCGGTATTGCTGTAGGTGTGATTTATGTGGCTGACTTTGATTTAAAACAGGGTATATTAGTTGGTGCAATGTTAGGGTTATCAGCCTCAGGATTGTATTCAAGTGCTAAAAACACTGTAGAGAAGAGTGACGAGTAATCGTTACTCTTTTTTAGGTGTAGCTTTGTTAAAATCTGATGAGAACGTACGCCCTTGCTTTGCTGGGATAAACAATAGAGAACGGAATTGTTTTGGATGATTTCCAAGGTAATGAATGTAGAAATCAGAAAGCTACTTATAGCGGGGCAATATAGGTTAAAAGAGTTTTTTTTCTTACATCATGGGCGGCATGATGTAATAAGTGCCACCAACCCTTGATATGTATGGGTTTGTGAGTAAGATAAAAGTGGTTTGCTAACAATTTGCTAACATAGAGGATTTTAATCGAGGCTTCTCATCAGTTCAGTGAACTTTTGGGAGGCTTCTTTTTTCATTTCTTGCGTGACATGGAGGTAAACATTTTTGGTGATTTGATCATCCGTATGGCCAAGACGGTCCATGATTTGTTCAAGGGAAACGCCTGCTTCAGCGAGTAGCGAGGTATGCGTATGCCTTAGTGAATGTGGTGTAAGTTTTTTATTGAGACCGGCAATTTTCAATAACCTTCCCATTCTGTTTTGACAATTTTTAATGACTATTGGATAGCCATATTGGCGTTTTGTTTTTGCGAAAATAAAATCCTTGTTGTAATAAGCATCCCCTAGCCGTTCAATTACCCGATTCTGGGCTTCTTTATGGCTTTTCAATGTGTTGATTACTTCTGCATCCACAATAATCTTTCTCCGTGATCTTTTTGTTTTTGGTGGCAGCAGTTGATATTGAAATGTATTATTTTTCTCATTGTAATAGGTTTTCGTAATACTTATTGTGTGGTTCACAAAGTCAATATCTTTCCATTTTAAAGCGACTAACTCACCGGCGCGGATGCCCGTGTAGGAAAAGATCAGAAACATCAAATAGTCAGGCTCCAGGCCATGTTCCTTGGCCGTTTTTAAAAATAGGGCCAACTCTTCTTTCTCTAGATATTTTGGAAGTTCCTCTTCCTCCAACTGTTCAATTGTTTTCTTATCCTTTTTCAGATAAGCGAATTCGGTTGGATCCTTTTTGATCATCTCCAATTCCAAAGCCTTTCGGAATATCATCCTCCCAGTACGATTCACACCACTCATTGTGCTTTCGGAGTATCCAAGGTCCTTCAGATCGTTTAAGGCATCTTGATAGCCCCGTCTGGTGATATCCTTTAGCTTGAGCCGTGCAAAGTAAGGCAATAATTTGCTGATCTCATGACGCCTTACACGAATCGTACCCGGCTTTACGTCTTTTGAGTCCGTGTAGATTTTAAGCCATTCGTTTGCAAACTCACAAAACGTTTGATCCGTTTCCTCCAAATATGTTGCTTGGTTTACCTCATGGATGAGAGCGGTTGCTGCTTCTTCCGCCTCCTGTTTAGTTTGAAAACCGCTTCTAACCTTTTGCTTTCTTTTGCCGGTGACTGGATGTATCCCAATGTCCACGGTGAAAGCCCATTTGGAACCACAAGTACACTTTTTCTTCTTGCACTTGCAACCTCTCCTGTAAAAATGTCCTTTCATTGAATGCCCTCACTTTCTTTAATATTTTTTATTGCAATATCTATTCTCTCCATTTTGAAAGCTAACAATTCAAAAGACTTGGGGTATTTGGTTTAATAAATCTAGAAAGGTAGAAGGAGAATTAGAAAGAACATGTTTAAATTCAAACACCCTTCCCGTTATTCATACTTTTCCAATACCCTTTAATGTTCTTCTGCTGGATTCAAACCAAAAATGCATTTAGGGTAATATAAGTCGCAATTGATAACGACTGCCCCACATTTCGTAGTTTGAATTCATTTATGATTTTGATTCGATAATATTACTACAATGTAGGTGTGATGGATTCAGCTTCTTCTTAGTTTCCTCGTCATTAATACTGCTCATTCCCTTTCTATAAATAAATGCAGATGTGAAATAATTTTATTGATTGTGAAAGCAGGTACATAAACTAGCGCAACAGTTTAAATCAATAATAAAATTGACCTTTAAGAAATCCTACATGGAAAGATTACTTGAACTTGAAACTTTGACTAATTTCGAACGTATTAAAGTTTAGGGAAGGGTATTGAAGGGCGTTGTTTAACTAATGTTCAACAAACAGGCTGTATTGTTGATTGATTCATAATTGTATATAAATTAGGGCCTTGAATGTGGTATAATTTGGCGAACTAGAACAAACATTAGCTAATTAATGTTAATTTGAATAACAAAGGAGGAAATTGATATGGGGATATTTGATATATTTAAAGGGAAACAGGGGGAAGAAGAGGATGTATATACAGGTGAGACTCCACCTTGTCCACAATGTGGTGAGTCATTAACTAAAAGATATGTTTATAGTGAAATGTACTGTTTAAATTGTCGCTATGGATTAGATGACGATGACGACGACAATGATGAATCTTTAAGCGTTTACGAAGCCGCAGATATATGGGTTTCACACGGAAAAGATGAAGAATACATGTTTGGGTATACTGAAAAAGAATTAGAAGATGCTCTATAAATAATAGATACTCTCCCGGCCAAAACGGCCTGGGGGTATCTATTTGTCTTGTTTTTGGAATGACGAAAAACCAATATTTTATTTAATGCGTAGTACGACCATACTATTCAATAGAAAAATGATATTCAACAATCGGATGCAATTGTGGTAGAGACTTAGATATAATTATTCACTAAAAAAACCTTTAGTTGAAAAACAGTATTTATTAGCACCGCAATTTAAAGAGTCCTTATATTTGATAGGTAGTTGGAATAAGTAATCTCGATGAAAAGTGACAGCAAAATAATATTATTTTGCTGTCACTCCTTTTATCATGCAATGCTTCTCATCAATTCACTAAACTTGTTTGAAGCTTCCTTTTTCATTTCATTTGTTACATGCAGATATACATTTCTTGTTACTTCATCATCCTGATGTCCCAAGCGGTCCATAATTTCTTCTAGTCCTACCCCAGCTTCAGCAAGAAGCGATGTATGTGTGTGGCGAAAGGAATGGGGAGTAACCCCAAGATTTAAATCAACCTTTTTTAATAACCTAGCCATCCTTGTCTCCACTAGTTTGATCAAAATAGGATAGCCCGGGTAACGATGATAATTAGCGAATACAAATTCTTCGTTGTAGTAGCTGTTACCAAAGCGTTTAATGAGTTTTTCCTGTTCCCCTTTATGTTTTCTAAATGCATCTATTACTAATTCATCCACAACGAGCCTACGTCTAGACTATTTAGTTTTAGGTGGGCCTAACTCATACTTTTTCGTATTATTTTTGGGATTGCAATACGTCTTCGTGATACTAATCATTTGTTTTTCAAAATTAATATCTTTCCATTTTAGAGCAACTAATTCGCCCACGCGGATACCTGTATAAGCTAATGTATGGAAAATCAGTGTATCCATAAAAAGACCTTTTTCTTTAACTGTATCCAAAAATAATGCGAGTTCTTCTTTTTCAAAGTAAATGGGTAGTTCGTCTTCATCGAATTCTATAATGGTCCGCGGATCACGCTTAATATAGGCACTTTCTGTTACATTTAATTTGATTATTCTCTTATCCATAGCCAATTTAAAAATCATTTTACCAGTAGTATGAACACCTTCAATTGTACTTTTGGAAAAATCCAGATCTTTTAGATCATCAAGTGCTACTTGATACATTTCCATTGTAATATCCTTGAGTTTCATATGATCAAAGTAATTTAATAATTTATTGATACTGTATTTCCTTAACCTTATAGTTCCGGGTTGAGGGGCGTTTCTTTCAGTATATGCGTGTAACCACTCATCAGCGAAATCCCTGAATAGAATATCTGATTCTTTGATGTAGGTCCCTTGATTTATTTCCGTAAATAGGGCGGCAGCTGCAACTTGAGCATCATGCTCTGTTTTAAAGCCCGCCTTAGTTGCTTGTTTCCTCTTTCCCGTTTTTGTGTCCTTCCCTGCAGGAATAACGAACGACCATGTCTTATCGCAAGTGCATTGCTTCGGATTACATGTGCAGCCTCTTTTTGTGAAATGACCTTTCATATTGTTTTCACCTTTCTAATTTAGTATTTTTTTATGAATTCAACGATTGTATTTTTCTTCTTTTTTCTGTGTAATCCAATTCTTAAAATCGGATTTTTCGACTCTTTTAGATGTACCAATTTCGAAATTTGGGATACCCCCGTGTTCTATATGAGCCTGAAATAATTCGTAGACTCTTCTTCTAGAAATCCCAAGGAATTGAGAAATATGCTGTGCTGTTAGTGTGTCAGGTAATGATTCCCAAGTTGTGTATTTGTGTGTGTTAGCCATTGTATTAGTTTCCACTCCCGGTAATTTTTTTGGATTCAAAACAAAAAACCGCAACTGAACTAACTCCACAATAAAGTAAAGTGGAATAGTTCCCGCTGCGGTTTTCGCTTGTTTTGGGGTTTATGATTGGATTCGATATTACTTAAATCATTATATCCTTGTATTTTTGTATTCGAAGGCCTTTAATAAAAAAAATTGAGTTTAATTGTTCGGTTCTTTGACCATAATTAAATTATAACATTCGGTTTCTCAACCATCGAGGAATTCCAAGATGGTTGAGAAACCGAATGACTTAGCTCTAAATCCCTTGGTATCAAGGGATTCGAGTTAAGGAGCGTTTAGGAAACTGGACTTTGGGCAATCCACTTCGGTTTCCTAACCAGTCAAATTTCCATTTCAGTTGAATTGTTCGGTAATGTAACCAATCGAATTCTCCAATGAAACAAACGGAGAAAGACGATAATTGATACTGATCTCGTTATTCTTATCAAAATTAATTGTAACCTCTTCAAAGTACATTAGGAAAAATACTCTTAGTTCAGTATCAGTGAAATTCAAAAAGCTTTGTTGCATCAGTACCCTTAGAATTTTGTCGAGATAATCATCTTCGAGTAGAGAAGCTATTTCTTCTAGCGTCCCATTCGTATAACTTAATTCATTTCTTAAATGCTGTAGGCTTGTGTCAAAAACCTCTGCCAAAAGAGTGTCATTCTGAATGTCTGTCTCCAGACTAATTTGGTTAAATTGTGTTTTTTGAAGCAGTTGTTTTATGTTGCTTTTGGTAGTAGCTAGTTTAGCAGACCAACTTCGAAGCTGTTTTTTAGATGTAGCCAAAAAGCTTGAAAGCTGTGTACTCCATTTTTTCTGCAGATCATTCAATACAGCATGATGAATGGGTATTATTGGTGCAGAACTATTGCAACCTGTGCATTTGTAAATCATGTATTGACCTTTTTTCCCTTTTGGAGAGTTATCTTTTGCAACCAAAACATCATTGCATTTTTTACACTTAATAATCGAGCGGAGGTAATAGGGTGTTTTCATGATCCCGTATTGGTTTTTCAAATCATTTACTTGTTTAGCCAAGTAAAATACGGTTGAACTGATAATTGGTTCATGTGTATGTTCAAATAAATCAATCTCTGCTTCATCCTTTGGTTTACTAGAGCTATAGCTAGTCCTAACATTCCAAGCTAGATTTCCCGAGTAAACCTTATTTGAAAGGATATAACCTACCGTGCTACTGTTCCAATACTTCACTTTTTTAGATGTAACGCCGCTCTTGTTCAGATAATCAGCTATTATTCCATGAGAGTGTCCCCAGCAAGCAAGATGGAATATTAATTGAACAACTGGGGCGTCTTCATTGGGATATAAAACCCCGTCAATCATGTCATAGCCAATAGGCGTGCGACTCCCAGGTCTTGTCGGTTGCTGACGTTCAAGTAAACTTTTTTGAGCATCTTTTGTGCGATCAGATTTTATTTCCGATTCCGCTGCAGCAAAGGTAAGCTTCGCTTGTGTCATCGGATTATCTGGATCCCATTCTGATTCAGAGTGGGTACTAAAAAATTTTACATGTGGAAATTCCTCTTTAATCGGCAAGTAAACTTCATTGTAAAAATCAGAAATGCTTCTAGTTAAACGAGACTCTTCGTAGAAGCAGACAGCCTCGGCGCCATTTTTAATATCTTCAAAAATAAGTCGAATTCCTTTTCGTTTACTAACATTACTATGAAAAGCACTAGTAGCCTTATCGGCTCTCCATTCAACGATTTCAAGATTTTCTCTATCCGCTAAAGATTGGATATGGCTCTTTTGAATTTCTAAAGAGTGATTCCCATGCTGTTTCTGGTCAGAATAACGTAAATAGCCTGTAGCTTTTAGTTTATTCATGATACGCTTTCCTCTTTTACAAATGATGAAAGAAATAACTCAGCATGTACAAAACTTTCGTGAACGATCACTTTATCGATAAGCAATTTTGAAAGTCGCTGAAGGTCATCTTGTACGAAATCTATAGTAAGATCAGATAAGAGAAATTGTAATTCTGCAATTTCTTTAGTTAGATTCTGGAGGCTTCGTAAATCCTGTTCCAGGTCGTTGCATCTTTCCCTTACTGATAGGATCTTTGCTAATAATTTTGGTATAGCTGTTTTTCCTTTTACACCAATAGTACTTAGTGTTAGTGAATCATCTAGAATTTCATGCTTTGCAATCTCCAATTCTTTTTGTAGCCTTTTATTTTCCGCTAGGATGCGTTTGGAGACGATATTTTTTAGTTGTTTGCTTGATATCGATTGGATGTGTTCCAATAATAGTTGCGTAACCAAACTATTTAACTCGTCAACTGTGATGGAAAGGCGTTTATGGCCCTGTCTGCACACAAAATAGCCAATATCGAGTGCATTTTCTTTTCGATGCTTCATTTCACATCCACACTTCTCGCAATAGGGTACAACTAATAATGAGTTGCTGGTATCATCCAAGGCTTTTAGATAATAGGTGTAATACTCATCTAGTTTATCTTTGCATGTTTGGAATAGATCCCAATCTATTATGGGTGTTACATATGCTAATTTCTGATAACCATTTTTTGATTCGGAGTGTCCAGCGTAAAATGGATTTGCCAAAATACGAAATACCTTTTCAGGATTAGTAAGATCCGGACGCTTTACCAATATGAAGCTTAAAAACTCCTTGTTATTTTGGATTTTACTAAAATCCTCAAATAACGAATGTATTACATCCTCTTTATCCTCATTAATGTCGTAACGAACTTGTTCATCTTCTTTTATTTTTGTGTAGCCAAAAAGTTTTGATGGATATTGTTTGCGGGCATCATCCGTACGTGTACGAATATTTTTACCCTCAATTTGACCAAATATCCCGTAGAATGATTCTATGGATAGTTTTTTATTAAAAGGTGATTCATCACCGCCTGTATAGACAACTTCCACATTATTTTCAATAAAAACATTCGCTATATCCACATATTCATAAAAGTTCCGCGCTAAGCGATCACGTTTATAAATGATTACCTTTTCTACATTTCCTTCTTCAATTAGGTTAATTAATTTAACCAAATTGGGTCGCTCATCCATTTTTAATTTTGTTGCGGATACATCGTGATCAGACAGAAAAATGACTGTTTCCTCGTCACCGCTTAAATTAATCGATTCAAGGCATCTTTTTGCAGCACTTTCTTGTAATTCGAGACTTTGCGCTGCCGAACTGACTCGTGTATATACAACGGTTAATTTGTTTGTGTATGTCATTGCCGAAATCCTTCCTTATCTATTAGTAAAGCATGTATTCTAAAATCATCTTTCGCTACTTGGTCTAATAGCAATTTTTCAATAAAAAGCCTAAACCATAGCTCTGATTCCGATGACAGCTCCTCAGAGTAACTCACTTTGACAACCCGATATTGTTCTTTCAATTTGTCTCCCTCCAGTGCGATATTGTAATAATCATTGACTGGATGGGAACTTTTTATACTTTAATTCTTCGACTCTAACTTTTCGTACCTATTAAAATCTAATGATAATTGCACACCAGCTGCTACTTTCGAAGATTTATTCTTTCTTGGAATCAAAACCGCCTTCGTTTGATACCCTGGAATTTGTAGTTTTCTCATTATCTTGTTCATGGCTTTCTCCCTGAAGGTGGAACAATAAATTAATAATATTACTAGAAATACCGAAGGATTCACAATGGTTTAAGCATTGTTCATGCCATGTAGCCTTTATAAGATAATCTATGTCCTCCACCCGAAGGACCTCCTTTCTAATCTAAGATGTGTTGTTAAAAAATACTCTTGGTTTTGAGTAGAAACAGTTTAGCTAGTGATGGGTATTATTCTAATAGGTATAAGTACTTATTTTATGGATAACTTAAATTTTTTTTTTGAAAGGAGTGGAGTAAATCCCAATTCCGATGGCAATTCTTCCGAGTAACTAACCTTTACGACGAGATACAGTTCGGCCATACATTCCCACCCAATTAGAAAAAAGGTCAGACTGTAATTAATCGAACATACGCACATGAAATATATGGCTTCAAATGACCGATTTGCGTCTCCGTGATAAGGTGGGAGGTAGATAAAAGAAAAACATTTTTCATTCGTAGAAAATACGATGGAGTTTCAGTATGAAAGGTCATTTTAATTTGAATGATGGTAGGGGGACGATTAAGCAAGCTTGGTAAGATTGCGCTTGGGCGAGCGTTTAAGGGATTGAGTGTGGAAAGTTAGCAAGGATTAGGGAACTAATGGAGAATTGAAAGGGTTGATACTAATGGCTTGCTAACTTTATGAGCAAGCCTAGGTTGTTAAAAAATATGCTGTTTAGCCATGTCAGCTTGCTCACGGGGAACGGCGGTGATTCAGGGGACAAGCTTGATGCTTTATAGACAAAAAAAAGCAGATAAGGATAAATTTCAAAACTATTAAATTGATTGTCTTTCATAAATGGTTTAAAACAGATATAGTGAATGTTAAAACTATTGGATCAGATTAATAAGGTAATATCAAAAATTTAAATGAAATGAGGTGGAAGGTAATGGCGGATACTATAAATTCTACCGAATTATTAACTCCGTATACGACCGATGCTAGTCCAAGTTGGAATGGTTACAATCATCAAGGAAAAGTTGGTATTTATGTGGTTTTGCAGATGATGAAGGATATAAAAAAAGAGGATATGACCCAATATGAATTGGAATTAGAGTGGTTTGAGGACTTTTCTATTAAAAAGAATGGGGAATATAAGTCGATACATCAGGTTAAAACATATGCAGACACAGCTACTTCCAAATATAAGGATGCAATATGGCTTTTATTAGCGAAACTATTGGATTTTAAAGAATTAGAATCTGCTCATCTGCATGTAACCCAAAAGCTTACCAATATCAAGGACTTAGAGACAAATTTATTAACATACGTCATGGGGAATGCGGAAAAGGAAGAAGAAAAAGATTTAAAAAGTCATAAAATAAAAAAATACGCCACTCCCAAAGAATGCCATGATCATGTTAAGGCATCTGGAGAATACCACGAGTTATTTTTGAAATTTTCGTTATATAATTATGATACGCTACAATGTTGGTGTTCACAGGAAGACATCGAGGAAAAAATAAAAAGACAATTAAAGGCGTTAATTAATGAAGAGGCAACTACGGATGTAAGGATAGACAGGGCCTACTATCATCTACTTGGTCTCGTGGATAATAATATTAGAAGAAGGCACTTGGATATTCAGGAAGGTAACAAGGAAGTTAAGGTTCCTATTAACTTTCAAGCCATTTATAATGTAGTTTATCAAAACTTTGAATTAATGAGTAAGGAATATGCTGCTTACTTTTTGAGAAATGAATTTCATAGAATTTCCTTGGCCCTTTTGGAGGATTTGAAATTTGAGTCTGCGGAAGGGCTAATATCGGAAGAAGCAATTTGGGGAGTAAACAATACCCTTGGATACATTAATGAGTTAAATGAATCCGAGTTTATAGAGTTCTGCCTAAAGATTACACCAGATAATGAAGTCAGTCAGGAAATACCGGAACACATTCTGAAAACAATCAAGAAATGTTTAAATGAAACTGGCTTAAATGAAAGTTTTTTTGAAGCAATCAAACAAATAGGTAGAGAATTGGAATACAAAAAGTTTACTTACAGTAAAAGGGGACAAGACGGGGTGAATACCACATATTTACCCTCGACTATTATAGAATCCCAACATCCTTCTAGAACAAGAAGATTGGTAAATAGAATTCTTGATAATGCCCAACCAGATATGTTAAGTGAGGTTGATAAAATTATCACTAAGTCCATAAACTTATCGACTTTAGGAGATTACAAAGTGTATTCTGACGTTCCGGAACCCGAAGAAGATAATAGTAAAGAAAGTACAGATTACTATAATAGGATTACAAAAATCAAAAGAATTAGTTTGATTGACATAGAAGCCGCGAAAGGAGATTTATCGAATTGAGGAACATAATACAAAGGATATTCACAGACAATGGATTTGTGGAACTTACGATCCAGGATGATTTTCAAGGTGGTAAAATTGCGTTCTATGCCAATTACAGTAGCAATGCGACCAATTTTTATTTAGTTGTTTACCCGGAATATATAAATACGGATTTTTTGTCTGAACATGTCCCATCCTACTTTAGGGCGATAAAAGAAATTGAAATTGGATATGATGAAAGAATGGATAAAAACCTTTCTATGCTTGTTTGCGTTAAAGCTGATAACTTTGATGAAGAAAGTCTGTCCGGGATAACCTTTGAAATTGAAGAGGATCCGTATTTCTTTAAAAAGTATGTCATCGTGTATAATGACAACAATTTAACAGAACTAAATAAAAAGTTCATTACGAAAGAGAAAGACTCCAATACTATTTTAAATGAGATAGTGAATGATACCGAAAGTTTTCTAAGCTATAAAAATGGCGAAAGTAAAAATGAAAGCCTCTTATATGAGATTGGCTCCAATTTGATGATAAAAATTCCTTTTTTGAGATTGGAAAAAAAGACAGAAAAGATGGAGGATCTTTCAAAGGAAATTGCCGAAAGATTAATAGTAGAAGGAATTCAGGAATTTAATAAATCATTGCTTGGGTTGGATAATGATCTTAAGAAGTTATCGATTGAAGAAATCATGTTTGTAATGGATGGTGAAACTATTGAGTAGTAATATTAAAATAGGTAGAATCCAAATACAAAACTTTAAACATATCGAAAACCTGATTTTGGATTTCTCGAATAAGGAATTAGTAGTATTAGATGGTCCAAATGGTTTTGGAAAAACAACTATATTCGATGCGGTTGAACTGGTATTAACGGGTAAGATAAGTAGGATTAAGAATACTGCAGATGGGCGTTATGGATATAGTGATATACTGTTTTCCAATAAAAGCGATAGTGATACTGAAATTAGGGTAGAATTTATTGGAGATAGTGATAAATTTGCAATTGTCAAAAGGATCAATTCCCAAAAGGAATTAACCTCTTCTGAAAGGAAACCGGATAACTGGGAAATATTTGATACATATATTTTGTCTGATTTTGATACGCCTATAAATAAGGGGAAATCTATTACGGTGGAGGAAATAGGTCAAAGGTTATCCTTAGACAACTTAAACAGATACTTTAGTCTTTTTTATTATGTGCAACAAGAAGAAAACACTTTATTCCTAAAACAATCTGCCAAAGAAAGAATGGATGAGATATCACAACTTTTTGATACATACAATGAAGAAGTTGAATTAAAAAAGCTAAAGGATATTAAGTCAAAAGTAGATGTTGAAACTAGGCGGTTGGGTGGCCAAACGGGCGTAATAGCCGAAAAAAGGAAAATTTTAAATACTTTTACTGCTGGAATTAAGGATATTAATCAGAAGGATTTGAAAGAAGCGGAGTATTTCCGCCTTATCCCAAAGGAAAATAATGTGGAAGAGTGGGACAAACAGGAAGTTAGTTTAAATAAGGATAGTAGGGATAAGTTTTTAAAGGAACTTCGTGAGATATATGTCTTGGTAAGAGATTTAAAAAGTTTCACCAATACTAATTTTAACGACGCCTTGTATAAATATATTGAAAATAGGGATCTGATATATAATACTGTTTTGACGTATAAGTTAATCGGGGATTATGAACGAATTAAAAGGTTAAAGGATAAAGAAAAGAAACTAGTAAAAATGCAAAAGACAATTTCTAAAGATAATCTGGGAAAAAGTTTAACTGTAACCCATTTCAAGGAAATTGAAAAACTATTGGATGTAAATTTAGATATTTCTACCATGGAAAAATTTCTGGACGACCTTGTCAGCTATAAAATGAGAATGGGAGAAGTTTCGGAGATTGTACAAAATTTAAATTCAACGAGAGAAACGTTTGTTTCCCAATTTAATAAAATAAAAGGCGAATCAGATGAGGGAGACTGTCCGCTATGCGGTACACACTTCAAATCGTACGTAGAATTGATAGAAGCCATCGATCAAAAGAGCAAAAAGTTTTCGACGATGTACGATGAAACTACTAAAAGGTATGAAACTTTATATAATAGCTTTTTTTCTTCCCACGTTAATATTATATTACTAGAAATTGAAAAATACTTGGCTAATGGCGAAAATATAATTGATGATGTTTTTTATAAAAGGTTTATTAGTGCGATGGAAAATAAGAACGCAATTCTTGAATTTTTTAAATGGTGTACAGATAGTAAATTGAATATTGACCCCTTTTTAAACAGTGGGATTGAAATGGCGGATGGGTTGGATAACAGGGTGCAAGGTATTGTGGAATATTTGCTATTACAAATAAGACCTGTTGATGAAACCTATTTAAATCATGAAATCAATAATTCAACTTTTAACAGGATATTTAATAGTGATTTAAATAAAGTAAGTAAAATTACGTTGGAGCAGATTGTAAACAAGGTTGGGTATATAAATTACAAATATTATTATCGAAGTTCCGAAAATATAAAAGCCTTAGAAAAAGAAATTCATGACCTGGCTATAAAGTTGGATAAAATGAAACTCTTTACTAAAAAGATTAAAATATCAATTGATGTATATGAGCAGGAAATAATTGACCATTGGAAAAAAATAATTACGGATATAGAAATACCGTTTTTTATATACAGCGGGAAAATACTTCAGGCATATCAAAGGGGATGCGGACTTTTTATATATGAAAATGAAAGTTTCGGGCAGAAGAGTATAAGGTTCGTATCTGATATAAAATCGAATCATGATGCAATAAATTATCTTTCTTCTGGTCAACTTTCTGGGCTAGTAATCGCATTTACGTTAGCCTTAAATAAAGTATATGAAGAAAGTTCCATTGATGTACTAATGATTGATGACCCTGTACAAACGATGGATGAAATAAATATAGCCTCATTGGTCGAGTTATTAAGAAACGAATTTGGGCAAAAGCAGATTATCTTGTCTACACATGAGCAGGAAACATCAAGATACATCCGCTATAAATTTTCAAAGTACAATTTGAATACGATGAAGGTTAACATGAAAGATGCAGTATACCGTAATGCTCTTGATAAATAATCATGCATTTTTAACTGTATAAACATATGATTGGTTACCAGTTGGGGGAATAGGGATCACTTTTTTACATTGCAAACAAAACATAAAAATGGGTAAGGCAAATGTTAATGGTATTGCATAATTCCAGCTCATGAGTAATGGAATGCGCGAAGAGAATTATATGAGCTAATCGCTACATGGAAATAGGTAAGGTAAACACTGCCACACCCATATTTCACTGCCATCACTATCCAGCCCATATGGTGTGTTGAATATTATTAGTTAGATGCTAACACTTTGCTAACGCAATCCCATAAAAAGCGGTAAATCCCCGTTAAAGATGTTACAGTAAGAAACATCCAAAACGTTGATTTACCGCGCTTTTTGCACCTCTCGTTAACGATGTTACACACTTTCAACTCACGGGCGGCATGATGTTAATGAACCCGTATTTAAAGAAGTACCCAAAAGAAAACCTACGAACGGATATACTCACCGTTTTAATGGTGTCGCTAGGTAAACTTAGACTATCGTAGCTTTAGAAAATCAATAAACGCTTTTCATCAAACGGAGAGTTAGCCTCAGAGTTAGTTGAAGCATGGATAATAAATGAATAAGAAGATAGCGAATCTATTTGTTTTAAAGAAGGGGACAAGAAAGAGCAATGATGATTGTAAGTTTTCTTTTAATCGTTTGATATTAAGTTAGTTTAAGTTTAATTCGTTGTTTATTCAGGCATCCAAAGAACTGTTTAACAATGAAATCACGATTGCAAGTTATTATGTTGTGTTTTTTTGTTGGTACACTTGGCGATTTGATTTTATTTTTTAATGGAGCCTATAATGTTTATTTTTACAAATCGTATCTTCAACTAATAAGGAACTTTAGTTGAAGGTGGGCGTGAGATCATATACGGGCCATCTATTCGCATTGAAATCCGGTGGTCCAAAATATTCCGCAGCTGTAACTGTATGGGTGTTAGCGGTTAATATACTTGTTGGGATAAATAAGTAAGATAAAGTAAAAGCGACCCATCCACAGATTAGCGGATAGGTCGCATTTTGATTAATTACAGTCATCTATTTAATATAAACATGAACTACTCGTTTTGCTAAGCTTTCCGTACCATTTCCAGTAACATATGCGCTAATGTGTGTTGCGCTTCTTTAGAACCGGAATTCCAAAGTTCCATTAGCATTTTTTCCTCCCTATTGCGGGGCTCTTCGTGTTTGGCGAGATAATTTGCAACTAATTCTGTAGTTTTGGCAAGTTTTTCTTCACTCAAGCCCATGTTTTCCCCTAACTCAACTTTCTCCGAAAGATACTGTTTGAATCGATTAAAGTTTTCTAAAATTTCGTCCTTTTTCTCGACGTCAATTTGAGATAATTCTTTTTGTACTTTATCCTTCATATCCACTAAAAACACTCCCTTTTTTGTTTGAACTTATAGTGTTCACTTAAACTCAGTGCTATAAACAGGAAAATAATTACTTCGATTTCTTAGTGGAAATGAGTTTTTTATTTATAATACAAACAATAACTCGGTATGGTGAATCAAAAGGGGAAGCAAGTGTGTGCAATTAATAAGTTACGTCTGTTGAATATAACGAGTCATTGTAAAGGATGTACATGGCGAAAGACTATTTAATCGGTAAATTGAATATGAAGTTTTTATAGAAGAATCCGAAGACGTGTGGGATAAAGTCAGCAATATACTTGGAAATAAAAGCAGTCACCTTCTCAATCGAGATGGTAGCTGTTTTTTCGTTATGGGTTGTGCGCCTATCAGCGTTTTTAAAAATCCTCCCCAACCATCCTGTTTTATATCACTTCTTTTACAAAGCTGTATAATGTGAAGAAGCGCTAAACGCTGATATTACTGGGTTAGTAATTAATAAATACCTTCATTTGATAACCGTTGTTTATATTGAGTTTACATGTATCTATTAAAATGAATTAATTGTTGAGCAAAGAAAGAAGGTGTTCAAGCATGGCAAAGGTATTAATTGTAGATGATGATCCACATATGCGCGAGTTGGTGGGACTTTTCTTACGTCCAGACGGCCTTGAAATTGTTGAAGCATGTGATGGTGTTGAAGCTTTGGCAGCACTGGAGTCATTTAAGGCAGACCTAGTTATATTAGATATAATGATGCCAAACATGGATGGATGGGAGTTATGCCGAGAAATTAGAAAGCAGTATGATATCCCGTTGCTGATGCTGACAGCCAAAGGAGATACGACACAGAAAGTCAAAGGGTTTGAGTTGGGTACAGACGATTATCTTGTGAAACCATTTGAGCCAGCTGAACTTGTTGCACGGGTAAAAGCGCTACTTAAACGCTATCGAATTGCAATTTCGCAGACGGTTCAGGTAGGCGAACTGATGATGAATCGCAAAACATATGAAGTGTTCTTGGAAAATCGAAACGTGGAGCTACCGCTGAAAGAATTTGAATTGCTGTTTAAATTAGCGAGCTATCCAGGTAAAACCTTTTCGCGGGAGCAGTTGATTGAGGATATATGGGGGTATGATTACGAAGGTACAGATCGAACGGTTGACGTGCATATTAATCGATTGCGCGAGCGTTTTTCCGATCACTGTGATTCCTTTAAGATTAGCACCATTCGCGGATTAGGTTATCGCCTAGAGGTAGAAGGTTGAGAAAAGTGCTGCGTATTGGAACGGCTGTAATTGCGTGGTTAATCGTCACTGTTTGCTACTGGTCGCTAGCTTACTTAGGAACTTCGTTCATTCATAAGAAATGGGATTTGCATATCAGTGACTTCTCAAGAGGGTTGATTACATTGTTTGCGATGATTTTTCTGTTCATTGTCACTAGCTGGATTTTTTCGAGGTTTGTTTCTCCACGCCGAATGGATTTTTTCACAATGATGATAGATGCCATGCGAAGAATTTCCAAGGGCGATTATGATGTCAAGTTGGCGAATCAATTTAAACATAAAAAGAATCATCCTTTTGGAAAAATAGTAGAGAGCATTAATGAGATGGCGGTAGAGCTGAATCAAATAGAGCAAATGCGTCAAGAGTTTATCTCCAATGTCTCGCATGAAATTCAATCGCCACTTGCCTCGATTAGTGGTTTTGCTACTGTCTTAAAGCAAAGCGATTTAACGTTAAAGGAACGGGAACATTATCTTGGGATTATTGAAACCGAGAGTAGGCGATTAGCCAATCTAAGCGATAATTTACTGAAGCTAACATCCATAGAATCTCAACATCACCCTTTTGAGCCAGTAGCGTATCGTTTGGATAAACAAATTCGTGAAATCATTCTATCTTGTGAACCTCAATGGGTTGCTAAATCGTTGGAGTTGGATATTTCATTAGATGAAGTGGAAATCATCGCTGACGAAGAGCTGATGAGTCAGGTATGGATTAATCTCATTAACAATAGTATCAAGTTCACACCTAGTGGTAGTAGTCTGAAAATAGTTCTATATCAGCGTGCGCAGGAAGCAGTTGTGACCATTGCGGATACAGGAATGGGTATAGCTGAGGAAGATCAAGCGCATATATTTGAGCGCTTCTATAAAGTGGATAAATCACGTAATCGTATGCTAGGTGGAAGCGGTTTAGGTTTGTCCATTACGAAGAAAATCATCGACATGCATGATGGTTCTATTCAAGTACAAAGTAAATTGAATGAAGGCACCATTTTTACAGTTACTTTGCTAATTTAAGAAAGTGATTGTCAGGAAGTCTATAGAACAAGGAGAATCTGTGGAATGTTAAAATTGTTAAAAAATTTATCCGTCTACAAATGGATTGTACTAGCGATATTAGGACTTGTTTTCATTCAATCGATGTCGGATCTATTTTTGCCGACGCTAATGGCGGATATTATCGACAAAGGAGTCGTTATTGGTGATATCCCGTATATTTGGAAGATTGGAGGAATCATGCTCTTGGTTGCTGCACTTGGGGCGATTGCATCTATTGTTGCAAGTTACTACTCTTCAAAAGCGGCAATGGGATTAGGTCGGGATATTCGCCGAAAAGTATTTGATCATGTGGAGAACTTTTCACTTCAAGATTTTGATGAAATTGGTACGGCATCACTGATTACAAGAACGACAAATGATATTACGCAAGTGCAGCAAGTGGTCATTATGATGCTTCGGATGGTAGTAAGTGCCCCGCTTATGTTGGTTGGCGGTATAATTATGGCTGTTTCAAAGGATGCAAAGTTATCGTTAATTATTGTTGCGGCGATGCCTATATTAATCGGTTCAGTGTTACTTATTCTTTATAAAGGAGTACCTCTGTTCCAAACAGTGCAAACGCGATTGGACCGGCTAAACCTTGTTTTACGTGAGAACTTAACAGGCATTCGTGTGATTCGTGCGTTTAACCGTGAAAAACAAGAGCAGGTTCGCCTAAAGAAAGCGAATAAAGATTTGACTGATGTATCAATCAAGGTTAACAAGATGATGGCATTTTTAATGCCTGTCATGATGCTCGTTATGAACCTAACCGTTGTTGGTGTAATTTGGTTTGGTGGACTTCGAATTGATAATGGTGCCATGCAAATTGGGGATTTGATGGCATTTATACAATACGTCATGCAGATTATGTTCGCACTTGTTATGGCATCGATGATGTTTGTTATGATACCTCGAGCCGCTGTTTCAGCAAAACGGATTAACGAAGTTCTTGCGATGCAACCAACGTTTCTGGATGAAGGTACTAAAAAAGCGGACAAAGAGCCGGGAACACTTGAATTTGACAGTGTATCATTTAGCTACCCGGGTGCCGAGGCGCTAGCATTATCGGATATTAGCTTTACGGCAAAATCGGGTAAAGTGACCGCTATTATTGGCGGAACAGGCGCGGGAAAAACAACGCTTATTAACTTGATTCCACGCTTTTATGACGTTACTTCCGGTACGATTCGCGTCAATGGTGTTGATATTCGCGAATCATCACAAGAAGAAGTACGATCGAAAATCGGCTTCGTTCCACAAAAAGCGCTGCTCTTTTCCGGTACGATTGCTGAAAACATTCGTTTCGGCAAACAAGATGCAACGCAAGCTGAAATCGAGCATGCTGCTCGTATTGCGCAAGCTGAAGATTTCATTTCTAGGATGGATGACGGCTACGATGCTGTTATATCCCAAGGTGGATCGAATGTGTCAGGAGGTCAGAAGCAGCGGTTATCCATTGCACGTGCGTTAATTCGTAAACCAGATATTTATATTTTCGATGATAGTTTCTCCGCACTTGATTACAAAACGGATGCAAATTTACGTGCTGCTTTAAAAGATGAAACGGGGCAAGCGACTGTCCTCATCGTTGCACAACGTGTTAGTACCGTTATCGATGCGGATCAGATCATCGTTATAGACAACGGTGGAATTGCCGGCATTGGTACGCACGAGGAACTTCTTGAACATAATCAGGTCTATCGTGAAATTGTCGAATCACAGATCTCGGAGGAGGAAATCGCATGAGTGAACAAAAACAGTCACGACCTCAAGGCGGAGCCCCAATGGGACCTGGCGGAGGAAATATGATGATGATGACAGGGAAAAAGGCCAAGGACTTTAAAGGTACATTACGCCGCCTGATAGGTTATTTAAAACCCCGTCGCAATTCATTAATCGCTGTATTTTTTGCAGCAATTTTAAGTACAGTCTTTATGATTGTAGGACCTAAAATAATGGGGAATGCGATTACCGAATTATTTGAAGGTGCTTATGGCAAGGCCACAGGTGTGCCTGGAGCAGGAATCGATTTTGAGGCAATCGGTAAGTTACTCCTTTTACTCGCAGGTTTATATATCATCAGTAGCCTATTTAGCTATATTCAACAATACATCATGTCGAGTGTGGCACAAAAAACGGTGTATGATTTACGGGAAGATGTCAACGGCAAGCTTAAGAAACTACCGCTTAAATATTACGACGGCCGCCCGGTTGGCGAAACACTTAGCCGGGTAACGAATGATATTGATACAATTGGAAGCACATTGCAACAGAGTTTGACGCAATTTATCACATCAGTTGTTACAATTGTTGGGATTCTTATCATGATGTTAACGATCAGCCCTGTGTTAACACTTATTGCGCTCGTCAGTTTACCCCTATCGCTGTTTGGCATTCGGCCAATTTTGAAGAGGTCACAAAAGCATTTTGCTGCCCAACAACGTACGCTTGGTCAATTGAATAGCCATGTTGAAGAGATGTACACAGGCCACCAAGTCGTCAAAGCATTCGGCCACGAGCGAAAGTCCGTTGCCGAATTTGATGAGGTGAATGAACAATTATATGATGCTGGCCGTAAAGCCCAATTCATTTCCGGGATTATCATGCCAGTGATGTCTTTGATTGGCAACCTCAGCTATGTCGTTATCTGTGTAGTTGGTGGTATTTTAGTAACACAGCGTGCTATTTCAATCGGGGATATTCAAGCGTTCATTACGTATACACGTCAATTCACACAACCGATTATGCAAACGGCAAATATCGCGAACATCATTCAGTCGACTGTCGCTGCAGCGGAGCGGGTCTTTGAACTACTTGATGAGGAAGAAGAAATAAAAGAAGTGACGATAGCGAGTTTAACGCGTGCAGAAGGTACAGTGACATTTGAACACGTCGACTTTGGTTACGGGGACGATTTGTTAATTGAAGATATGAACATTGACGTGAGTCCAGGTCAAACAGTCGCCATTGTAGGGCCAACTGGTGCCGGGAAAACGACATTGATTAATGTATTAATGCGTTTTTACGAACTGAACGGCGGGAAGATTACAATTGACGGACTCGACACACGTGATATGTCACGTGAAGATCTTCGAACGACTTTTGGAATGGTTCTCCAAGATACATGGCTCTTTAATGGGACGATTAAAGACAATATCGCTTTCGGAAAAGAGGGCGCAACGGATGATGAGATTTTCGCTGCATCCAAAATGGCTCATGCCGATCACTTTATTCGAACATTGCCGGAGGGCTATGATACAGTCTTGAATGAGGAAGCATCTAACATTTCACAAGGACAAAAGCAACTTATTACGATAGCTCGTGCCGTTCTGGCAAATCCTCCTGTTATGATTTTGGATGAAGCGACTTCGAGTGTAGATACACGGACAGAGCTCCTCATTCAACAGGCGATGAACCGCTTAATGGAAGGGAGAACGAGCTTCGTCATTGCTCACCGACTTTCAACGATCCGGGATGCTGATCTAATCATCGTAATGGATCAAGGGAAGGTAATTGAACAAGGAACACATAACGAGCTGTTGGAAGAGAACGGCTTTTACGCAGATTTGTACAACAGCCAGTTTTCCAATAAACCTGCAATGTAACAGCAAAAGCGGAAGCGCCTGTTCTGCCCCGACAAGCACTGGAAGGCTTGAAGATAAAGGCGCCCTTTGCCTTTATCAGCAAGACTGAAGTGACTCGAGGGGCAAGGCGTTGGAGTCTGGACGAGACAGGCGCTTTAGTCTAGACAAGTTAGGTAAACCCCATCCACGAGTTGGTTTCTTGGATGGGGTATTTTTTATGCCTTGCGAAAGGTCCGCTTGAGGTGCATACTATTTTAGTAGCTTATTATACGTATAGGAGTTAATAAAAAATGAAAACTGATGTAGCAACACTCAAAAAAATGACGCCTGCTTACGATCCATGGGAAGCATACTTGGATGTACAGGAGCATGGCAAACTGACATTGTCGAGCATTGAATTCACGACGACGTATTTATGCAATATGCGTTGTGAACATTGTGCAGTCGGGTATATGTTACAGCATAAAGATCCTGACGCATTACAAGTAGCATTGCTACTGTCTCGCCTAGATGAAATTCCACAATTAAGAACTATAAGTATCACAGGCGGAGAGCCGATGTTCTCTAAAAAGTCGGTAGAGAACTATGTTCTACCGTTATTGAAGTATGCGCATGAACGTGGAGTCCGTACACAAATGAATTCGAACTTAACGATGCCACTCGACCGCTATATGGCAATTGCACCCTATTTGGACGTCTTACATATTTCACATAACTGGGGCACAGTCGACGACTTCGTGGACGGTGGATTCGCCAATATGGAACGTAAACCACCTCGGGAACGCCGAGCTGAGCAATTCCAGCGGATGATCGATAACAGCCGAGCATTGGCTGAAGCAGGTGTCATGGTTTCAGCGGAAACGATGTTGAATAAACGAACGTTGCCGCATCTAGAACATATTCACCGACAAGTCGTAGAGGAAATGAAATGTGCGCGCCACGAGGTGCACCCAATGTATCCAAGTGATTTCGCTTCTCAGCTTGAAGTGCTTTCATTAGATGAAACGCGGAAAGCGATTCATGAGTTACTGGATCATCGTGACGAAGATGTCTGGATGCTGTTTGGTACATTGCCATTTTATGCGTGCAGTGATAACGAAGAGGATTTGGTGCTGTTAAAACGAATTTACAACAGTAAAAACGTATCAGTACGTAATGACCCAGATGGCAGATCCCGTCTGAACGTCAATATTTTCACTGGCGATGTGATTGTCACGGATTTTGGTGATACACCGCCAATGGGCAATATTCAGACTGAATCGCTTCCTGTAATGCTCGACCGCTGGCTTGAGCGCCCACTTGCAAAAACGATTGGTTGCCATTGTCCCGCGGTTAACTGCTTAGGGCCGAATCTATTGGTTAAAGAAGCGTATTATCCTGAGGTGGACTTCACGAAAAAGAAAGCAAATATATCGATATAAAACAAATTTAAAACGACATCGCTATGAGAAATTAAGTTCTCATGGTGGTGTCGTTTTTACGTTTTAGTTTTGTTAATTCAATAATGAGGTTGAATTGGACAAAAATGAAGCATCGTAGAATGTAGTCTTTCGTAATCCTTTATAGTTAATAGATTCAAGTTTATGTCGATTTCTTTTTCGTTTTTTAATATCAAGATCAGTTTGCTTGCGCTAACACGCCCTTGTTCAATTTCTGATAGATCTACTCTTTTTCTTCGAAAAACTAACCCTTTATGAATAGAAAGCGAGTTGTCTTTTAACCTGAGATAATCGATTGTTTGTAATTTGAAGTAATATACGGCCAGCATAGTAGACAATAAAATGTTCAATAGGAGTATAGGGCCCACTACTAAACCAAATGCACCATTACTACCATTCAAAAGAAAAAATATCAAACCTACGTTCAATACAGCAACTATCGACCATATAAACCCAGTGATAGTCCACATGTGATTATTTTTATATGTAAGCTTCAGTTAAATCATCCCCTATCAGATAGATTGCTTTTATATCGCAAGTGTTTATTCACCAAAATCAACCAGTAAATTACTAGTTACTCTTGTGATTAAATCCCAGGCGCTCTATGTATAGGTACTTTTGAATCGCTTTGGACTGAACGGCTACTACACCATTAGCGAGGTTTCTCACTACACAGTTTTTTCGAAAACGTATGTGTGGTCTTTCGTCCGCCGCTCTCCGCTGTTACAGATACACTAAGTGCTAAAGCACCTGGGAAAGAAGTGATTTTATATCTCTCTATGTGATTGTTTTCGCCACTAAAGCTCCTTATTCCTCTATCTTGGTACCACTATGTAAATTGATGAATAGTTTTCTTATGAAGTGCATGATAATGCTAATATAAGAGGGAGTTAAGCAACGAATTCACTAAATTTAGTTGAACTCGTTTTTTATTGAAAAAAATAAAATGAACGATTTACCAGTTTGAACTGTCTAATAGGTAACAGGGGGTGGGAGTATGGAGCTGGATTTGGCGAAAAGGACCATTGCGGGTGATGAACGGGCGTTGGTGAAGCTGTTGGCACAACATGAAGATACGCTCTATCGTACGGCTTATGCGTATTTGAAAAATGAGCATGATGCTATTGAAGCTATGCAAGAGCTGACGTATCGAGCTTTAAAAAAGATACATACCGTCAAAGAACCAACGTACATAGCAACCTGGCTTGTCCGAATTATCATCAATATTTGCCTAGATATGAAAAAGAAACAAGAGAAATTAGTCTACAATCATGAAATTGAACTAGCGTCGACAGATCATCAACCATTTGAAATGGCCGATATTATCACAAGTCTGCCAACAGAACAACAAGAACTTATCTATTTAAAATACTTCCAGGATTTGAAGAACGGAGAAATTGCACACTTGAAGCAAATTCCCGAAGGTACTGTGAAATCGAGGCTACATAAGACGTTAAAAAGATTACGCGTACTCATTGCAAAGGAGGAACTATAATGACCAACTTGAATGAGCAGGACTGGCAGAAGTTGACGGAGGAATTAGAAGCGGTTGAAATCCCAAAAGAAGAATTGCATCAAGCACGTGTAACTGCCGTGCATCAGCATCGGTTGACTAAGAAGAGAAAGCGCGGTCTGTATTCAGTCGCCAGTGTAGCTGCTATTGTACTGCTACTATTTGTGACGTCGATTCGCGTTTCCCCTGTGTTTGCACAAGCTGTGGCCAAAATTCCAGGGTTTTCTCCTATCGTTGGCATGATTGCTTATGATAAAGGAATCAGCGACATTGTTGAAAATAATTACTATGAAGAACTCGGAATTGTAGTAACGCAGGGCGACTATACCTTGACTTTACAGAATGTCGTAGCTGATCATTCGGGCATGACGATATTTTATAAGCTTGAATCCCCCTTTGATCTTTCCAAAGTGAGTATAACTTCTTTAGAGGTGTCTCAACAAGGTATTCCATTTGGTGTCGCAAGTTCATACAATGTCTCTAGATCGGGTGAAAGAACTGTACAGGAAGACAAAGTTGAAATTACGTCTGCTGATGAATTATCGTATGCTAATATGTCATTTGAATTTAATTTGTTCTTGAGTGATCCAGCAGAGACAAAGTTCGCCGTGCCATTCACACTCACCAAGCCCATTAAACAACCAAAAGTATATGAAGTGAACCAATCTGTTGTCGTAGATGGTCAAAAAATTGACATTAAACAGTTGAAAATTTCGCCGTTACGCGCAGAAATCCGACTAACTACTGACGAACAAAACACAATGCATTTACTAAAGTTTACATCGGTTCGTTTGATTGATGAGAATGGTGAAGATTGGGGTCAACCGAGAAATGGAGATGGCGGTCTATTGCGTGATGGCGAAGTAAGTCTATTCATGCAGAGCAATTACTTCAGGCAGCCGAAAAAACTAACGTTAGTGATGGAGAGGATCGAAGCACTTCCAAAAGGCTCGGATTATATCGAGGTCGATTTTGAGCAACAGAAAGTGCTGTATGTGCCGAGTGGACTGGATATTGCTGTGCAAGTGCCATCCCGCAATACATTGGAAGTCACTTATCGACCTGGCGGTTGGCTACTATTGGCTGGAATATTTGACAAAGAAGGCGATGATTTAAGTAATAGTTTAATCGAAATGCATGCTAGCAGAGAAGCACCTTATGTCACAACAGTCTCTACATTTGATTTTGAGAATGAAGTGAATCCAATTCGTCTGAATATTAATAGCTATCCTCTGTATTTAGACGGCAAGGTAGAAGTGGATATTCCACTTGAGTAATAAGTTTTCGAATCCTACCTTTCAATTGAATATTGGCTATCAATTCATCAGGTTTTAAAAAATAATGAAAACGATGTCTCTATGAGTAAATGAAATCTCATAAAGGCATCGTTTTTAATTTTCAATTAATGAAATGAATAGGTTGTTAGTAACGTATTAATGATAAAAGATACTTTTAGCAGAGTTAGTTATCTGAACAGAAATAAACCACTATTATTACAAGGAGTGCTGATGTGAAAAAGCGATTATCGTTAATTGTTCTGATCCTTCTATTAACTGGGTGTAATTCGGATTTTTCATTTTCAGAAATAAGCATAGGTAATGCAAATGATGCTGTACAGGAATTTATTGAATATGCTGAAGTGAAGAATGGTAATTATCTCTACCTTGATGGTGAAAAAAATATGTATGTATTTATAAATGGAATTTACGTTAATCAAGGAAATGATGCCGTTTATTTTAGTGACTTTAACGTAAGTGCTCAACAAGACACATTGAACGTGTTTATCAATCAAGAATATGATTCTGACTACTCAAACACCAAATTAAAATATCAAGTATTATATAAAATCAAAACGGTAGAGAAATATGATACGATAAACCTTTTTATCAATGGAAAACCCGTTTCGTTCGATGAAATATTCGGCAATGAACAGTTAATCGTGTATGGAATGTAGATACGCGTAATTGCTAACGACAATATGAACGGCCCAATTTTGAAAGCTATTCATAAGAGTCAAAAAAACATATTGAAGGATCCGGAGAAGTCTTTGGATACATGAATGCTACGCCTAGCATTCAACTTGCAACTTCGAGTATTTCAATGGTTTTCCTGTCGACATAAAGGTATCTTGCATAAAGATAGCCTATCCGGAATCAGCAAAAACGTATAAAATGGATAATAAGGTCGGGAAAGTGGATATTGTTTATAAATCAAGATAAAAGGACTTACAGAAACGGGGTACAAGGATGGCTGGCTATAGTGAACCTTCCTTCTTATTATTTTCAATGGAGCATGTGGCGGCAATAGGCGTGTTGTGCCTATCCATCTTATTGTTATTTATTTTAAGAAGGCGATGGTCGGTGTCGTCGAAGTATGAACGCCTTTTTGCGTTGACTTTATTGGTAATGGAAGTCCTTTATCATGTTGGGATGATTGTAACTGGGAGATGGGGACTTAGCGATTCGTTGCCGCTAGAATTATGCAGCATTAGTTTACTTGTTGCGATTGTTCTCTTATGGACAGGGAATAGGCATTTGTATGATTTCATCTTTTTTGCAGGTATTGGAGGGGCGCTTCAAGCGATGGCGACTCCTGTATTAGATGTTGGATTCCCGCATTTCAGGTATTTCCACTTTTTTTACACGCATATTGGAATCATAATAACGGCACTATACTTTACGTGGATGAAAGGATACAGACCTACTTTTATAGGAATCATCAAGACAATGATTATTTTAAACTTGTTGTTGCCACTTATATTTGCGGTTAATGTGTTTTTCCAAGGCAACTATATGTTCTTAAGGGAAAAACCAGTCAACGGAAGTTTGCTTGACTACTTAGGACCCTATCCGTGGTACATTTTAGCGCTCGAAGGAGTAGCATTTTTGATCTTCGTCTGTTTGTGGCTACTATTTAGAAAGTGGCATTTTCGTGATGGGTCACGTTAACTACATCTTAAGACTGAGTTGCAATCACTTCTCAGGTCCATTTGAATTAAAATCCTATCCATTATACTAAATTGTAATCAGTGAATTGATTGCAACAGAGAGAAGGGTACAGAATTATGGTTGACTATACGATGAAAGTTCAAGAGGAGTTGCATTTTTGGAAGCGGAAAATGACAAAGCGATCAGGCATTATTAGCCGTACGTCAAAAAAAGCGCAAATGAAAGTGAATGGTCTTATTCCAGAAAAGTTTCATCAGGTAATGACAGAGAGCATAAAAAACATGGTGAAAGCCACTTTGGTCGGCTCTACTATCACGACGAAAAAAAGGCAATCAACCGTGCTAAGTCTATATGAGAGGGATGAGTTATTTAAGGAAAAGCTTTCGTCATTCCGCAAAACTGCTGTTATTGAAGGTGCAGGAACTGGAGCAGGGGGAATAATGCTAGGCCTTGTCGACTTTCCGCTTCTATTATCCATTAAAATGAAGTTTCTGTTTGAAGCCGCTGCGGTTTATGGATTTGATACGAATGAATATGAAGAGCGATTGTTCATTTTACATGTGTTCCAGCTTGCATTTTCAAGTGAGGAAACAAGGAAAGAGACATTATCTATTATTGAGAATTGGGAAGAAGAGAAACTTCTGATTGCTGATATGGATTGGAGGGACTTTCAGCAAGAATACCGAGATTACATTGATTTAGTGAAAATGTTTCAATTAATTCCTGGCTTCGGCGCGATTGTCGGCGCGTTTGCCAACTATAATCTGCTTGACCAGCTCGGGGAAGCGGCTATGAATTCATATCGGCTTCGTTTAATGCAAAGAATCTCGGATACAGAAAAAACTTGAAATCATAAATAAGGAGGTTTGGCATAAAATGTTTATTAGAAATAAAGTGTTCATTATCGTAGCGTTGGTATTGCTTATTGTTGGTGGAATTGCATTGATGTTCAATTCCGGGAATCACTTTGAAAATAACGCCAAGAAAAAAGTGATTGATGATCAATCATTTACCAGTATTGAAATTTTGACGACCAATGCAATGGTCGAGATTGTGCCAACCAAAGATTCGATAACGACAGTGTCGTATTCAGGGAAGACAAAGAAAAGGTCGAAATTCATTTTCGAGGCTGTTGTAAAAGAAAACACACTATCTGTTCAGTTCAAAGAAAAGCGGCGAAGTTTCATTAACTTTGGCTTATCCTCGTTAAACTTAAAGCTAATCGTGAAAGTGCCTGAAAAACAGTATGATCGAATTCAAGCGGAAAGCAATAACGGGCGGATCAAAGTGGAGAATATTCAAACGAAAGAGTTGGCACTGGAGACAGACAATGGCACGATTGAGTTAAAAACCATTGATGCTACAGCTGTCAATGTTAAAACTGATAACGGAGCAATTATACTAGATCATGTTGATGGTACGATTGTCGGAAGAACAGATAACGGGAGAATTTCCCTTGTAACAAACAATTTAGATCGACCGATTGAATTAACGACAGATAACGGTAAAATCGAGATTCAAACTGAAAAGGAACCGACGAATGCTACGATTGACGTTAAAACGGACAACGGAAGAATCAATGTTTTTGGATATGAAAACAAACATACGAAGTTCGGAAATGGTGAGAATTTAATTAAATTAAGAACGGATAATGGAAGAATAACGATAACGAAATGATAGGATACATTCTATCATTTCGTTTTTTCTATTAATTGGAGTGCTTCGTAATCAGCCTCTGTATCGACATCGAATACTAGCCTCTTATCAGCACAGGGTAATAGCTTTCCCTTTTGGAGAAAATCACCTTGTAAAATTGCTTTTGCTCCTTTATCTCCACGTAACTCCATCAGTTCGTTGTACATGGAAGACGAAAAAAGGACAGGCGGCATGATTGTCTGTTCATATGTGGTAGCGACGAATCTGCACATCTGGTTGTTCTTCGTGCACGCAATCATTTCTTCGAGCATTTGGACGGTGATAAAAGGTTGATCCGCCAATATGACGATGATGGCATCCATGCGATCAGTTTGTGCCTGTTGAATGCCGTAGCGCAATGATTCGGATTGGCCATGATGTGCAGTTGGACATTTTATGAATGAACATTTCGCATCTAGTTTCATTTCAGCGGGAAGCCAATCTGCATCGTCCTTATCCTTTGTAATGATATAGACTTTATCGAGCGATGATTTCAAAGCTGTTTCAAGCGCTAAGCTACCTACTGTCATGGTTCCAACAGGTAGTGCTAATTTATTACTCCCCATACGGCTGCTGTTTCCAGCGGCAAGATAAATACCTGCGATTTTCATGAAATTCCCCCGCGTCTAACTGCTATAAGTTCTGCTACAATACTAACAGCAATTTCCTCAGGTCCATCTGCACCAATAGAAAGCCCTATAGGTGAATGAATCCAATTGGGAATTTCTTCGCCTAGTAAACGTTCAGTTCGTTTTTTTGACCCTAAAATACCAAGGTACAATAATTGATGGTCGCGGAGTCTATGCATTAGTTTCGCATCCAACTGGAAATCATGCGTCATAATGACAACTGAATCGAGTGGACTTAAAGAGATATTGTCAATTAGTTTCTCGGTGTCGCCAACCTGAAAAGATACTGCAGTAGGAAAATGAATTTCATTACAAAGTGCACTCCGAGAATCAAGCAGATGAACCGCATACCCAACGTTTCCAGCAAGTCGTGCAAGCGGCCGTGCATCAACGCCTGCACCGATTATATAAAGGGCAGGTTGAGGCCATATAAGTTGAAAATACATCATTTCGTCTTCGTCGTCCTTACTTTTTTGTCCTACTTTGTTTTGAAACGGAGTGAAGGCATCTAGTTCGAAGGGGATTTCACTTTGCCAGTGGTCGAGGCAGTTTTTGCTTTCATTTAAAAATGCATAGTTGTCAAACTCACTTATTGATTGGATAAATAAAACGGGTTCCATGGCCAAGAACTGTTTGTGCATTAAGGTTAGAAAGTGCCGGAAATCATTATCGATATCGCGCACAAATATTGAGACAACTCCATTGCATCCCGCACCACGCCCCCAACCAAGGTCATCTTTAGCACTTAAGTCATAGTGAACAATTTCTACTTTTCCTGTATTAAACATTTCTATGGCACGATTATGTAAATCACTTTCAAGACAACCACCGCTGATGATACCTGTATGTGTACCATCCTCTTGAATGAGCATCCAAGTACCTTCTTTCCGGTAAGCTGATCCTTCCACCTGAATAATCATCGCAAGTACAACGGGTTGGGTATCAATCAAAACAATTTCAATCATTTGCTGAATCGATTGCAAATCCACACCTCATTTCTTTCCACCCACTGTCGCCATTTAGCTAACCTTCTATTCATTCTCTAATATCGTTACCACATTATAATCTGTCGTTGTTTTGGTTAGAATGCGAGAGAAGTATATAACTTTTCGGGGGTGTAGTATTTGGATAACTATTTACTTCCGGTCGTAGTCGGAATTGTTTTTGGATTTGTGGCACGAACACTCTTGTTACGTACTGATTTTCGGCAATACCCAACGTATCCGACAGGGCGAATCATTCACCTTTCCTTTGGTTTCATTGCGGCATTCATCGGTGCCGTAGCGATTCCAGCAGTGTTGGAATCTGATTGGACTGCCGTGACATTCCTTGGTCTTGCTGCTACACAGTTTCGTGAAGTTCGGAAGATGGAAAGGGAGTCACTTCAAAATATCGATAACTTCGAACTTGTAGAGCGTGGGACGCCATTTATTGAGGGGATGGCACAAGCGTTTGAAAGTCGGAATTATTTAGTGATGTTCACGGCTCTTATCACAACATTGTGTGCTGTGTTTTCCTTCTGGTTGGGAATTATCGGTGGGATTGTCATGCTAGTCATGGTGAAGTTCAATATGTCAGGACAGTTATTGAATGCAATCGCGGATGTTACAGAAGCAGAGATTCGTTTTGAAGGTCCGACGCTTTTTGTGGGTGATATCCTTATTAAAAATGTAGGACTGGAAGATACAAGAAAAATAATTACCGAAAAGGCAGTTGGTGCAATTATCATCCCGAAAAATCAAAACAGTATTGTCACTTTGTCCTTCCTAGGGCAGCGACAAGCAATGTTGCACCATGTTGCTACTGTACTGGGCAGTTATCTAGATTCCGGTGAACCGGCATTGATTCCACTTACGAAAAGAGATATGGAGGACGGGCGAATCGCATTGTTCTTTTTGCCGCGGGAAAAAGATTTCCATCAAATCAAGGCCGTATTAGACAATGTCCCCGTATTGGATAGTGCAATCCGGATGCCTAAAGAAGCGGATAAAGGAAAATAGGGGAACTAAATCTAAAATGCGTGACGTTTAAAGGACAGTAATCTGGAGTCTGTACTATAAGGAGTTGAGTGGTTTGGAAAATCAGCATGCAAAGATTGTCGCTATCATCACGATAAAACCAGAATCACTACAGGGCGGCGGCGCGCCTGTTTTCATTGTGAAAGATCAAAAGGAATTACAGAAAATCAGCATGACACTAGAGAAGATAATGGATGCTTCAGCGCATGAAGTTGACACGGATACACTTGTTATTGTTGCACGTTAAATTTTGTCCAGGAGGCGTTTGTGAATGACGAATAAAATATGGACAACGGTTGGCAAGTCTGAACAACGAATTGATGTGGTAGAAAAATCGACGGGCAAAGTTAGATATGTTGGGGATTATTCGGTACCTGGCCTAATGCACGCGAAACTTGTGAAAAGCACTCAAGCACATGCCTTGATCAAATCCATTGACACGACTGAAGCGTGGAAAATGCCTGGCGTGCGTGCAATCGTGACAGGAGAGGTTTTCCCATTTCATATTGGCCCGATTCTTGCAGACCGCCCACCATTGGCATTCGGCAAGGTGCGGTATTATGGGGAGCCGATAGCAATTGTTGTGGCGGATTCTGAACATCAAGGAAAACTGGCGGCAAACAAGGTAAAAGTAGAATACGAACCGCTCCCCGTCGTGAATTCAGTCCAGCAGGCATTCCAAGCTGACGCACCATTAGTACATGACAATTCCGGAGACTATACAAAAATAATCGATAACGTCTATCCTGTTCCTGGTACAAATATCGGCAGTCACATTAAAATCCGTAAAGGAGATATCGGACCTATCTGGGCGAATTGTGCAGAAACGATATCGGCTTCTTATTCAATCATCCTTTCCGATCATGCCGCGATGGAAACACGAAGTACCCGGGTGGAGATCAATCCGGACGGGAAAGTGATTATCCATTCCTGTTCTCAATCCCCCTATATGATTAAAAAGGTATTTAACCAGTTTTTTAATATTGAAGTAGGCAATGTTATCGTCCACATCCCGTTGATTGGTGGTGCTTTCGGTGGAAAAGGAGCTATTCAATTAGAGCCACTTGCTTATTTGGCATCGAAAGCTGTCGGTGGGAAAATGGTCAAGCTACAGTATGAGCGGGAAGAGGATATGATAACCGCCCCGTGTCATATCGGACTTGATGCAACGATAAAACTGGGTGTGACGAAAGAAGGGAAATTGATGGCGGGGCAGTATACCTTCCTCGTTGATTCAGGTGCTTATACAGACCATGGGGCGGGTATAACGCAGGCGATTGCACTCGATTGCACGGGGCCATATAATGTTCCAAATGTATGGTGTGACTCCTACTGCATGTATACGAATCATCCGTTCGCAACGTCATACCGAGGCTATGGGCATCCCGAGCTGACTTTTGCTGTTGAGAGAACGATGGACATATTAGCTAAGCAATTGAATATGGATCCGATTGAATTACGAATATTGAATGTGATTAAACCTGGAGACACAACACCTACCCAAACAGTACTCACTACAAATAATATAGGGGATACTGAAAAATGTATTATTCGAGTAAAAGAATTGATTGGTTGGGATGAAGGGCAAAGAATCGCAGTTGGTGAAAATTTAGTGCGCGCAAAGGGAATCAGTTTGTTTTGGAAAACGTCGAAGACTGCGACGAATGCCCAAGCAGGAGCAGTTATCACATTTGAACCAGATGGAGCTGTGAATTTAAACTGTGCTGCGATTGAGCTTGGACAAGGAACGAAAACCACCCTTGCACAGATTCTTGCTGAAAAGTTGAATATGCCGATGGATAAAATTCACGTGATCATGGAAGTGAATACACAGTATGATCCACATCAATGGAGCACCGTAGCGAGCAGCACGACATTCTTGGCGGGACGTGCAGTACTAGCTGCCGCTGAAAGTGCAATTAAGCAAATGAAAAAAACGGCTTCCATCGTATTGCAATGTTCTGAAGAGGATTTGGAAGTGGGAGGCGGACGCGTCTATTTAGTACCTGACCCCGCTTACGGAGTCGAAATAAAGGACATTGCTTTAGGTTACACATTACCTAGCGGCCATGCGGTAGGCGCGCAGATTATAGGAACTGGTTCTTATATTCAGCGCCATTTGACACCGATGGATAAGGAGACTGGTTTCGGGAAACCGGGGTCATGGTGGTCTGTCGGTTCACAGGCGGTAGAAGTCGAATTGGATGAACGTAATTTCACGTACAAAATACTTAAAGCTGTCACGGTGCTTGACGGCGGTACCATTATTAATCCCATGATGGCGACGCAGCAAATGCGGGGCGGCATGTATTTAGGGTTAAGTTTTGCTAGCAGTGAATCGTTTCATTTTGATGAAAATGGGGTAGTAGAAAACGCGGATCTGCGCACTTATCATATGCTTCGTTACGGGGAACAGCCGGTAGAGTATTTGGTCGATTTTATCGAAACACCATTTGCGGACGGACCGTATGGTGCACGGGGAATCGGGGAACACGGAGTAATCGGTATGGCACCGGCGTTAGCGAATGGACTTTCCGAGGCTGCGCAAGTTGAATTGAACGAACTACCGCTCATTCCAGAATTAATATGGAAAACAAAGAAGGAGAGCGGACAGTGATTGCATTCGATTTTAACTACTATAAGCCTTCAACCATTGCGGAAGCTATAGAGACGTATATTACAGCGACTAGTCTCCGGAAAAAAGTTATCTATTATTCAGGAGGAACAGAATTCATTACGTTCGCACGGACGAATAAAATGCATGCCGATGTGGTAATTGATATTAAAGGGATTCCTGAATGCAATATATGTGAAATCCAGGGAGGGCAGCTTATTATTGGTGCGGCGATTTCGTTAAATAAACTGGTGGAAACAAATCTGTTTCCCTTATTAAGCCAAACTGTTAAGCAAATTGCCAATCATTCTTCACGAAACAAAATTACGATAGGCGGTAATATAAATAGTCAATTGATATATCGGGAAGGCGTTTTACCATTTCTATTAGCGGATGCAAAGGTGAAGATCGCCTCACAGGGAGAAGAAAAAGTTGTTTCATTGAAAAAAATATTCGATCGAAAGATGACTTTAGATGAAGGCACATTCCTTGTTCAAATTATCGTCGATGCATCATTTATCGATTTGCCTTATCTTAGTTTGAAACGGACTCAAATGACTAAAGTGGGTTATCCTGTCGTCACTTTGGCGGCTTTGTTGAAAGAGAACCAAATCCGAGTCGCTTTTAGCGGGTTGTGTAGTTTTCCATTTCGTTCAAAGAAGATAGAAGCGATTGTTAATGATGATTCATTATCTGAGAGGGAGAGAATAGAACAAATAGCCTCTCATCTTCCAGCATCAATTGTGGATGACTCGCATGCATCCGCAGCTTACTGTGGATTCGTGTTAAAAAACCTGTTAGTAGATACGTTTGAAGTTTTGGAGGGGAAAAAGTGATCAATTCCATTGATACAACAAAAACAATTATTCAACTTCTTGTGAATGGTGAAACCCATGACGCGGTCATCCGGTCTGCCGATACGCTTTTGCATACATTACGCGAGCAACTTGGCTTAACTGGTGCAAAAAAAGCATGTGAAAACGGCGATTGTGGGGCTTGTACAGTCCTTGTAAACGGGGAACCAATGCATTCATGTCTATCCTTGTCAGTTGAAGCGGTAAATGAACCAATTATAACAATCGAGGGGTTGTTGGATTCTCCGGTTCAAAAAGCATTCATTGAGAAATGGGCCATTCAATGCGGCTACTGCACGTCAGGGGTTATCGTCAATGCACATGCCCTTATTGAAAAGCATCCTGACGCTGAAGATGAGACGATTGAAGAGTGGCTTCAGTCGAATTTATGCAGGTGTACGGGCTATCAGGAGATTAAAGAAGCAGTAAAAGCGGCGTTACTTGAAAAGAAAAACCTGCCTTCGACTGGTTGAATGAGTCGATGGCAGGTTTTTAACCTTTTTTGAAGCTATTATTTCCACTATTTAGCGAGTGGATAAGCTGTAAGGTTTGCGCAGCCTGTTCGATTTGTTGCCGAACTTGCTCCAATTGTTGCTGAACTGCGGTAGTCGATTTGGTAACCGCAGTCCCTTGCATTTGATCCAGCAGCTGTGATGCTTGTTGAAGTTGATGCTGTGCTTGTTGCAACAATTGGAAGTCAGTCGTAGAAGTGCTCAACTGAATCGTTTGCATTGCCTGTTGCATTGCTTGTAGTGCTTGTTTCTTTTGACCTTGGAATTGTTGCTCCGTATGTGCTTGGTTCTTATCAGACTGTTGTTTCAAGAGGAAGACTCCTTTCGTTTGAAATAGACTTGTCCTCGTTAGTGTTAGTGAAATCAGTCCTTTTTAATCAATGATTATAGGGACAGATTTGACAATTCAAAACGATATAAAAATAACCCATCCCTGAGTAAATAGCTCATTAGGATGGGTTATTTAAGCTTATTGGTAAGCAGTTGTTACGCTGATTGAGTGGTCTTTTTTATTCTAATCAATCTAATTTCGCGTGAATTATGTCCGGAATACAAAAAAGATTCCTCAACCTTACCACTTTAATGTCATTAGTAAATGACAACATTCACCTGGATTTTCATCGTTGTTTAATTCAATACGAATTCCAGTTGGACTAAAATATGTTTTGATTTTTAATGTGATGCCTGTTGATACAATTAATTCATCTACCTTTTTTGTATTTGATAGTTGTGCTGCTTCCATTAACTCATGTGCGAATTCTTTAGAGTTAACGATCTTGCTTGCTAATAAATCCGCTTGTTTCAATAGATCTTGAAATCTTAGGGCCGAAGTATTCAACACTTGCGTATTTATAGATGGAAAAGGACTTGGCGGTCTTAAAATGGTCTGTGGTTGAACATGCTCGTTGTACAGCCACCGTGGATTAGAATAAGGATTGGCCCAGTGTGGATAAGGGTTATAGTGCATAAGAGTGCCTCCATTCCAAGTATCGGGTATCCTATCCTATGTTCAGTGACTCTGTACGGTTAAGGTTATTGGAAGTATCGATAATGAAAACTAGCGTATTTTTCGGATAGTAAAGTTGTCTTCCAGTAACAACCAATTTTGTGGGAATGGGTAACCAAGAACCCAGTAACTAATTCCGCGTAAATTATAGTCCTTTACCACATCAAACTTTGCCTGTGCACTGCGGGCATCTTCGAACCAGACTTCGTGGTTACGCCCCTCTGCATCCGTGTAGCGATAAAATGGTGACTGCGCTATTGGGTCATATTGAATGGCCACCCCATATTGAATAGCCCGGCGAATTGCTTCCTGTTGGCTAAATGTTTCTGCCTCTTGTCCTTGCACATGAGGAAGTAACCAGTCGCGCGCATAGATTTGAAAACCAAACAAGATTTTGTTTCTTGGTATTACGGTAACAGCGTAATCCAGCACCCTTTTTATTTCATTTAGCGGTGAAATTGCCTGTGGAGGACCTAATCGATAACCCCATTCATAGGTCATCAATACGACGAAATCGACAATTCTTCCGTGTTCTGCGTAATCATGTGCTTCATATAACAACCCTTTTTGCTCATCGCTAATCTTTGGAGCAAGGGCTGTTGAGACGGAATAACCTTCCGGATGCAAGCGATCCACTGCACGCTGCAAAAATTGGTTATAGTTTTCACGGTCGGCCGGCAACACATTTTCAAAGTCAATATTTAATCCTTGAAAGCCTTTTTCTTTCATGACTTTTAAAATATTTGTTAATAAAACATCCTGAATATCAGTACTTGCAAGGACTGAATGCGCCAGACTAGATCCAGCGGCCGTGGCACTGAAATTTGTAATGGCCATCACAGGAACAACTCTTTCGGCAGCGGCAGATTGAAGCATAGCGGTATCGTCGATGGTACTTAGCCCACCATCTTCACGAATCGTATAAACAAAAGGCATCCAATAGGTTAAATATTGGCCTACTTCTTGAATTTCCCTAGCGCCTGTTTCCCCAGTATTGATTGTGTAGGCATTCACATCAATAACTGGTTTATGGGCGGGGATGGTTAAAATAGTTTCGGATAAAATCATATTGGGATTTTGAACTTGATTTATCTTACTAATTTCTTCGACAGTTGTACCATAACGCTGTGCAATTTGTGTTAAATTCTCACCAGGTTGTACAGTATGTGTCTGAGTAGGTGTTGGAACGACTAGAGCCAGCCCACTTACTAGTTTGCTTGGACTTTCCAACTGGTTGGCTGTCACGATTTGAGTTACGGTGACGCCGTAACGTTGTGCAATCAACCATAATGTTTCCCCTGGATGTACTACATGAATTTGCATATAGTTCTCTCCTCATATATTCATCTCTTTTATGATATTCAAAAGGGACGGGGGATAGTATTGCAAGAGTGTGAAATACCTCTTTTTGTATTTTTGCAGGTATTATTCCCGCTGTTAAATGATTGAATATATATATGTCACTACTTGTAGATAATCTCAGTAAAAAAGGACGGACTATGGCAATTAACGGACTTCCTAATCATGATATCTAATTACCAAGAATAGTTTTTCATAAATAAATTATTAAAATACCCATAAGATCTCCCCATGCCATCATTAGATAAAGAGAAAGAAGAATTTTCATTCTGGAGGTGGATGGTCATGGCGAAAAGAAACCGAGGAAAAGCAATAAAAAAGCTCCCTTCAAAAGGAAGAGGAGACTGTCCGTTGTGTACTCGAAATAGAATTAAGTTATTATACAATCATAAAACGGAAGCGAAAGAACTCATTAAAGTATGTAAAAACTGCAGGGATAGATAAGCTTACAAGGCTACTTTAAACGACTTTTTCATTTTAAATGTAAGGCATCTTTTTAGATGCCTTTATATTTACATAAAAATGATGATAGAGGTATAAATCTTTCATACAGGAATTGTGGAATTTGGGTTTGGAGGAACGTATGTATGGTATAATAGAAGAGTAATAGAATAGGTGACTCAAGGGTGGTCGGCTCACTTCCGTACGAAAGGGGGTGGTGCCAATGACAGTATTCGAATCGTTAATGTTTGCAATTTCTTTTGCAACATTGATCGTATTGGTACTTGCATTTAACCATAAAAAATAACCCATCCTTGAGTTAAAGGCTCGATGGGTTATCCCTGTCATTTTGCCAATCCCCTTGTAGGGAACCTGCTTATTACATTGACCGTTTGGTGTTAGCGCACCAAGCGGTCTTTTTTATTGTATTCTAATCTTATTCTTATTATACGTTTGAGGGGTTTAACTTTCAAGTGTTTGATTCGAATAAGCTTTTGGATATTTGTATTCTCGAATGAGCTCGGCAAACAATTTAATCATGTTGCGATGAAACCGCATGGTATATTAATGAAAAAGGGGTTGCTGTGTGTGAGGAATGAATTAACGATTAAGGAGCTTCAAACACGTAATGAAATTGTTGAAGCATATCCGATTATGAGGCAGTTGCGAACACATTTGGATGAAGATACCTACTTGGAATTAGTCTGTGAAGCACAGAGAAAGATCGTTACCAACTGTCTGTGTACAAAGTGAAAGGGATATCGTTGCAGTAATCGGTTTCAAGCCAATAATCACACTTTATTATGGTCGATTCATTTGGATTTGTGATTTGGTGACGGATACCACGAAACGGTCTAGTGGGTATGGGGAGAAGTTACTTACCTATGTCCATAAGTGGGCAAAAGACAACGGCTATGAAAGTGTTGCGCTGTCATCAGGCTTGCAACGAACAGCGCACATAGGTTCTATGAAGAGAAAATGGAGTATGACAAAGTGAGTTATGTATTAAAAAAGTCGTTAGAATAGATATTTAAGATAAACAGGGAAGTTAGGTGGTGTATTACTTGGATAACGAATGGTTAGTCAACTGGTTTAATAACAGCGGGACGGTATGAAGTATGAAATCTGAAGAGACTATCGTTGGGGAAGTACTGGCAGACAAAAGTGGAAGAGTTATTTCATCATGAACTATTAGTTAATCTAAGAACGTCTGTATGGTATAATTAAGAGGTAATAGAATAGGTGACTCAAGGGTGGTCGGCTCACTCCCCATGAAAGGGGGTGATGTCGATGTCAGTTTTTGAAACGTTAATGTTTGCTGTAGCTTTCGCAACTTTAATTGTGTTGATTCTGTCATTTAACCATAAAAAATAACCCATCCTTGAGTTAACGGCTCATAGGGATGGGTTATTCTCACTCCGTAAGTGCTGATCCCCTTGTAGGGAACCGACTATTGCATTGATTGATGCGACAACATCGATCAATCTTTTTTTATTCTAGTCAAGCTATATCCTCATTATACGTTTGAATTGCGCCCCTGACAACTTATTAGTATATTTGGATTTAAGTAAATAGCTTAAAGGGAATAGTTCCGATCTTTACCACCCTAGAAACTCACTTATTATTTTACATCGCTTACTAGCCGACTTCCAAATTTTTCTATACTCGAATTGGCTTCTTGTTAAAATCTACTTGAGTTTTCAGCTTCACGCAAGTTGACGAGGCAGGCGGTGTTATCACCCATGAATCAATGAAAAAATAAGGAGTGATTTAATTGAAGGTCGCATTTTTTGATAGGGATGGGACTATTATTGAAGACTATCCTGACCACAAGTGGACGGATATAAAGAATCCTGTGTTTTTAGCCGATTCAGTTCAGACTTTAAAGAGCGTTGACCAAAGAGGCTATGAAATAATTATCATCACGAACCAATATCTAATAAACGAAGGATTTATATCATTAGAGCAGTACCATGACATTACAGCAAAGATGCTATATGAATTATCATGTCATAAAATAAAAATCCTGGATGTATTTCACTGTCCTCACAGTAGGGATGAAGGTTGTGATTGTATAAAACCTCAAACCGGGATGATTATGAATGCAATACTGAAATACCCAAATATAAATATTGATCAATCATTTATGATTGGCGACTCAATCGTTGATGTAGAACTAGCTATCAACATGAAGATGAAGGGGTTTGGAATAGGGGTAGGTTCATCTTCCAATATGAAAAACATTTACGTTCTGGACAATCTCAAAGAGGTACTCGCTTATATATAAATTCACTCCTTATAAGATATGTAATCGCTTATCCTCTTTATCAGCCATCATTTCGTATTCTTAACCAGTGATGACTCTAAGAGGCGAGACGAAACTACAACTTCGAGTGAGGAAATTGTATAATTAGACAAAAGCGTAGGAAAGCATTTTAGGAATTGTCTATTGGAATAATAATAATCCTATCTGATCCAACGGGAAAAGGGGTTATAAAATTGAACGCTATGAATAATGAATCAATTCCAATCAACTTAGTAGCTGATTTTGATGAGTTTGTTAGCTATATAAGCGGACATGTAGTTCAGCTAACAAAGGCAAAAGAGTACATATCAAGAAAGCATCTGCCCGCGATTAATGAACGTATGACCATAAGAACCAAGGATTGTACATCGTATACTGAACAGGCCTATTATTCTTTCATCCATTTCATCTATCACTTGGCTTTAAGCGGATGTTTGCTGGAAAAGGTGTCGGTAAAATCGGGACCGCTCCAACTGAAAGTAACAGAAAGAATGGATTTGTATAAAGAATTAACAGATGTAGAAAAATACTTTTTTTACTCGAAACGTTCTGGGTCGATGTGAATTGGGCGAGACTTCAGGATAAACAACATAATTCAATAGCTTTAACGCTCCCCGAAGTGTTTTCTATATTAAGTCGGGATGAGCCAGGACGAACTTGGGTAGTGAAGAACCCAAAACCGATGTCGGGCGGATACTAGCAAGTTGTACATATGATTGGTATTACTTCAATCTCTATTTTGAGTGGTTGGGTTTATGGATTTGCGAAGAGGATGTAGAACGTAAAGAACAACGTGATAGCAAAAGTGTATATTACGCCAAAAAGATTGAGGTTACGCAGTTCGGTACTCAAATGATGCCTATTTTACTTATTTCGCGAAACGTATGTGCATGGAATATCGCGTTGCGTCGGGAAGATGGAGAGTTCAATGTTATACCAGGTTCAATATTAGATGGGAGATTCGGTGCGTATTTATCCGATGAAGACCAAAGCGCCCAGCCATTTTTTCAACCTTTTATAAATTTATTTTCAAAAGATGAATTGATGCATACCTTGCCTAGAAACCGAAAGCAATTCATTGATGGTCGTTACACGTTTAAGGTTTCACTAACAAATAAAATATGGAGAAAACTAACTTTTTCAGCTAAGCATACAATGGACGATTTCCATCAAATCATTATCAAAGCATTTGAATTTGACGATGATCATCTGTATTCTTTTTTCATGGATGGTGAAAAATGGTCACATGATTGTATCGCATCTCCTAATGATGACTTTGGTCATGCGGATGCTTCTAAAATACAAATTGGTGCTGTTGGTTTTATCACGAGGCAAAAGTTTCTGTATATTTACGATTATGGTGACGAATGGACATTTTTAATAGAAGTAGATGACATAAACGAGAATGCTGAACAAATACTTAATCCTTATGTGCAAGAGACAAGGGGAGAGGCACCAGAGCAATACAGTGACTTCTACTAATTAAAGTAATTAATGAGTAATCACTAACACCATGGAGAAAGGCGAGTGTTTTCAAATGACTATACCAATTAACCAAAGAAAATCAGAGCATATTCAAATCACGTTGAATGAGCAAGTAACGGGTGACACTATCACAACCGGCTTCGAGAAGGTTAAATTTATCCATAATGCGTTGCCTGAAATCAATTTCAATGATATCGCAATCGATACGACATTTTTAGGTCATGATTGCAAAACACCATTTATTATCAGTTCGATGACGGGCGGGGCTGCATTTGCAGAAACAATTAATCGGAATCTTGCCGAAGCTGCAGAACAAAGAGGCTGGGGATTAGCTTTGGGTTCGACACGAGCGCTGATAGAAAGTGCGGAACATCGAGCTTCTTTTCAAGTAAGGAAATATGCACCGAGCATCCCGATAATCGCTAATTTAGGCGCGGTTCAGCTTAACTATGGCTTTGGCGTAGATGAATGTCGCCGAATCATTGACATAACAGAGGCGAATGCACTTGTCCTCCATTTGAACAGTATTCAGGAAGTGATTCAACCAGAAGGAAATACGGATTTCAAAGATTTATTGGAGAAAATTGAACGACTTTGCAGTGAGTTGGGAGTGCCAGTTGGTGTGAAGGAAGTTGGGTGGGGAATTGACGGGGCCACAGCTAAACGTTTATGCGATGCAGGCATTTCCTTTATCGACGTAGCGGGGGCAGGCGGCACATCATGGAGTCAGGTCGAAAAGTTTCGTTCAACATCTACAGTAAAGAGAAAAGCAGCTGAAGCGTTCAGTGATTGGGGCATCCCAACAGTCGAATGCATTACTTCGGTAAGGGGTAAAATTGTGGAGCAACCAATAATCGCAAGCGGTGGAATGCATACTGGCCTAGATGGAGCCAAAGCCATTGCACTTGGTGCAGACATGGTCGGATTCGGCAGATCGATTCTGAAGGAAGCCACGCAGTCTATGGAGGATGTCTTGGAAGTGATGGAAACGAGGGAATTGGAACTACGGATGGCAATGTTCGGTATAGGGTCGGCTTCGCTGGCTGAGTTGAAAGAGACGGATAGAGTCAGTTACCAGATCCGTTAACATCTAGAATACTATGTGGATAGTGAGTTATGGCAGACTTCGATGCGCTGTGGGATTACAATCACCCTGAAGAAACCGAGCGGGAAATTTGCCAAATAATCTACTGAATACATTGCAGGTGATTTTCAAAGAAGAAGACATGGTCAATGAGTGTATATGCAGAAGAGGCACTGTGAGAGAAGATTGAAAGGCAAGAGAAGACAGAATGATAGTTACCCTATAAAGAAAAAGAGCTGAATTTAAGCTCTTTTTTTGCTTTAATGAGATTAAAGCGAAGAAATGTCTCAAAATCCATAGGTATTCCAATTGAATCTAATAATTTATTACTAAAATGTTTAGCTGTGATAGGACTTGGAGTCATTACTTATAGTATATCTGTTTTACGAGATGGGTTACTCGACTAATTATATATGCTATAATTTTCTGAAATGTTAAATGTAGGAATGATTAATTGTCTAAAGAGGATAAATTTATAGCTATTGACGGACAAGCAGCTTACATTAAATAACCAAAAAATCCGAATTATATGCGTTATTTTTTAAGTGGTTGTTGTGCTTTTGTGTTGGAGAATAGTAGTGAATGGGATGAGAATATAAAAAAAGAATTATTTAGTGATTTATTAGACGGAAGGTATAACTAGTAGACTAATAGAGCCCAGTAGTAATCAAATTGAGGAAGGGTGTGTCAGGTGTGAATCTTATATTGACTAAAGGACTAGCTGAAAAAATAGAACAATCCGAAGTTGATGCACTGCTTTCAAGGCTGACTGCTGTACAAGAAATAAAAGGTAACCCTATGGGAGTCGACATACAAAGGTTTGGAAATGCCACAGCATTTTCAGTCAAAAATATTCCAGGGCCATCTTTTAATACGATTAAAGGGTTAAAAGATGGCGATGAGCAGTTTGTAGATCAACTAATCGAATTTTATAATGACAGAGAAATTCCTGTGCGTTTTGAGTTGACTCCTGCACACGTTTCTTCAGATTTCCTTACTTATCTCAATAAGGCAGGATTTTATCAGTCAGACTTTCATACAACTCTATATGCTTCGCTGTCCCAAGACTTAGCGCCAATTAATCCAAAGATTTTAATCCGCAGGTTGGAGAAAAATGAATTTGATACGTTTGCAGAAATTTATGCAAAAGGATTTCAAATGCCTGGATTTTTACAAAGTGGGATTGCTCAAAATAATGAAATCTTATATGACAATGAAGATTGGACTTTTTATCTTGCAATTGTTGAAAATGAACCCGCTGGAATTGGTGTGTTGTTCATTAAAGACGGGATAGCTACTCTTGCGGCGGCAGCTACTGTTCCACACTTAAGATATAAAGGAGTACAAAATGCTTTGATTAGAGAACGTATTCGTCATGCTAATACACTAAACAGCAAGTTAGTTGTAGGGCAAGCCAGATTCGGTTCCATTAGTCAAAACAATATGGAAAGAGTAGGAATGAAAATTGTCTATACAAAGGCAATTTGGGTAAAACAATAGTCTTCTTTCTTGAGTCGACATTCGGTGAATATGCTTGTAAACGATTGTTGGTACACACAGTTAGTGCTAAATAGGGGGGACTTGATAACTTAGACTCTATCTACGGAATGACTCAGCTATTTTGATTAAAGGAGAGGTTTTTATGTTTACTTATAAAATTGATGAAAAAACAAAATTGAAAATGCTAAATCTAAATGACACAGAGCCATTATTTATGTTAACAAATCAATCCAAAGATAGTTTGAGAGAATGGTTACCATTCATTGATAGTACTAAATCCTCGGCAGATACGGAGGCCTTTATCAGGGGAACCATGAAACAATTTAGTGATAATAATGGGTTTCAAGCAGGAATTTGGTTTGAAGAACAAATTGCTGGTGTAATTGGATTTCACAAAATTGATTGGAACAACAAATCGACGAGTTTGGGGTACTGGTTAGGAAAAGGGTATGAAGGCTCAGGATTAATGACTAAATCGGTTAGGGCTTTTGTGAATCATGCGATCGGTGAGTTGGGTTTAAACAGAGTCGAGATCCGGGCGGCTGAAGAAAACACGAAGAGTAGAGCTATTCCAGAGAGATTGAATTTCACAGAGGAAGGCCGTGTTCGAGAAGCCGAATGGCTATGTGACCATTACGTGGACCATATTATTTATGGAATGCTAGCTAAGGATTGGAACAAGAGTAATAAATAATGAGGTTTTATTTGAACAGTTGAAAATCTTTAAGGGTTCTTATAGTAAAAGAACCCTTAAAGAATGGATGATAGGTTTCAATGTGATAAAACTTGAGTGGAGGTTAATTTAATGGGAAAAGAATTTCCAATAATTGGAACTAGAAGATTAATCTTAAGAGAAGTAACAGCGAAGGATGCTAATGATGTGTTTAAATATCTATCGGATAAAGAGGTTGTGACACCTATGGGGTTAGCACCTTGCCAAACAGTAGAAGATGCTCAGGATGAAATAAGGTGGTATAAATCGATATACGAAGATGGTACAGGAATTAGATGGGGGATTACGCTAAAAGACTCTGGTGAGGTTATAGGAAGTTGTGGCTTTCTTAATATGCTTACCAAACATCATCGAGCTGAAGTCGGATATGAATTAAGCAAAGATCACTGGGGTACAGGGATTGCTAGTGAAGCATTGGAAGCCGTTGTTAAGTATGGCTATCAACACTATCAGTTAGAAAGAATTGAGGCTTTGATTGAACCGACGAATCTCCCGTCACAAAAGCTAGTAGAAAAGCAAGGATTTAGAAGAGAGGGATTACTGAGACATTATGAATTTACTTGTGGTAAATTCGATGATTTATATATGTACTCAATCATAAAAGCAGATCTCAATATTGACTACATAGATACTAAGTAATAGTGAGGAAATACAAATGGCGGCGGAAGAGAATGCGCTTATTAAGGAATTCCGCTTTATTGTCAATTACTTAGGTCAAATCGGTAAAAGCATTATAAAAGAAAGAAGGTCCATTGCTAATAAAATAGCAATGGACCTTCTTTTCATGGGAAATGTACTCAATAAATTGGAAACCCCATATATAAAATATTGATCAATGAGCTATTGTGAGTTTAAGTAAGTCGATAATAGTTCATACAATCCAACGCCTTAATTGGTAATGGCACGTAAGACAATCGAGAAGACGCTTTTGGGCAATTAAAATGAATTTTGATAAGGCGGCCTAACAGACTCTTTATGAAGTCTCGAAGTCGATCAATTAAGTGCACCTTAACTCTATTAACATCATCATAAAAAATAAGGCGCTTAGTTCGGTAAACAATCAAAATGCGCATTGATATTGTGAAGACCACGATATAGTGGGGGCGGAAATGAAAATAGGGGAGCATACAGCGTTTATCCAACTAACACCAATTATTTAACATTTCCAATGCAGTAAACGTTTGTTATATTAGCGAATTAAAAGAACACTAATTAAAAACACAAAGTGACTGAACGGCAGAAGAAAAACAACTATTGTTTAATGAGGTTGAAAGTAAGTTAACTGTTGAGGAAATTTAAGTTTTGAAGGTTTTAACTAACAATGTGTTCAAACGATGTTAAATCTTCATCGCAGACCAGCGTACAAGCTCGTATAAGCAGGCAATCTCGAAAAAGGATATAGTTAGCCTATTACGAAGAATCAGATGCTCTACAGCTCGTAGGAGTACAAATTAATGAGAAGGCGGCGGAAGCGAAAGTCGTCCGTAATAACGAAGCAGAATTGTTAAATAAGGGAATGCTATTTTTTTTAGCAATCCTAATGCAGGCGAAAACATTGGTCTATACGGCTATTCATTGTGGAAAAACCAAGAGCACACGTGGTTTTGGTTTTGGGGTAAATTGGATTATTCTAATTTAAGTGCCGAAATCACGAGGGTTGAACGTATGTTCCTATCGGTAGGAACATAATTGAGAGGTAAGAAACCATGTTCGAAATTTATTGTGGAAACAAAACGATATTTTAAACAAAACCAGTCTATATTATCCAAGTAAAAAAGTTATTTTAGATTCTTTTGTTTAAAAACTCGTAATTTGGGTATATATAGCCCGAATAGAACACTAGTTCTATACCCTGTAAATGAGCATATTTTGTTGAGGGTATTGAATGTAATCAACGAAAAATCGTTCATTTATTAAGAAATGGCTCATCTATCAAGCTAATAGGAGGGAAGTGAAGGCTGTGTCGAGAAATCCAGGTATGACAGACGAAGCCATTATTAAAATGTATAAAAGTGGCATGTCGTTTAAAGAAATGGGTCCAATCGTCGGCCTGTCCGATCCGGCAATTCGGAATGTGATGTATAAGCATGGGATTTCAATGAATCGAGAACAATACTCTGGCCAACCTAGAAAGCATAAAGTGAATGAAGACTATTTTAAAGTATGGACACACGAAATGGCTTGGGTGTTAGGTTTATTCGTGACAGATGGACATGTGAATAAACAACTCCATAGCATGTACTTTTCTCAAAAAGATGAACGTATTCTTCAATTGATTGCCAAGTACATGGAGGCAGACTATGTGCTTGCAGCTACAGGGCCAACAAAAACTACACCAACTTTAATCATTAATTCTAAAGAGATTAAAAAGGATCTTAAAATGTTGGGGATAATTTCTAATAAATCATTATCAGTTCCATTTCCCAATGTGCCAGAAGAATATTTAGCGTCGTTTGTAAGAGGCGTTATTGATGGGGATGGCTGGGTACAAAAATCAGGTTACGTTATGAATGTTACGTCAGGCAGTCAGGATTTTGCAGCTAGGCTCTTGTTCGTATTTCAATCATGGCAATTACGTTCAGAAATCACGATAACAGTAAGTCCGGCTGGAAATTATATTTATCGTATTTGGGTAAAAGGCAAATACGAGCTTCCAAAACTTGCGGAAATTATATATAATAATGCAGCATCTGATAATTTTATCTTACACAAAAGACAGCGAATGTCACAACGTTATTTCATATAGTAAGTAAAGAGTCCAGAATTAAATTTGAAATTTGATAAGGAGTGAATTAATTATGTGGAAGCTTGTAGATGGCAGATTGATTCAAACGACGGATACAGCAAGGACCAATTTTGTCACTAATATTAGTCAATCAATATTGGAAGATCTTAGATCCGTTGCAAAAGAAAATAACACGCACGTTAACTATTTAATTGAAAGTGGATTACAGTCATTATTGTCTGAAAATCAAATCTCATATAATAAAGATACTCGGCCAAAAGATCGAATAGCATTCAATAACAGCTGTGATAAAGAATTGCTTAATGAGGTTAAGCAGTTTGCCAAAGCGCATAAGTTATTCCTAAATGATGTGATAGAATATAGCGTTCAGTTCATAGATGTTGAAGATGCAAAGAAATCTAGTCATAGATACAGGATAGAGCTATGAATTTACGAGTTCATAGAACTACATGGTCATAATATATATTATCGGTAGTTGCGTTTCATTCGATAAGTATACTTGAAACAGTGAGATAAAACGGAAATTGTACAATGACAAGAATGTTTAAACTAACTAAACAAGAAAACCTATACTAATTAGACTTTCTTGTTTAGTTTATTTGTACAAAACCCTATGGATTCATTGGTTAACACTTATTTATTCAGGCATCTAATAAATATTAGCTAATCCATTTAATTTTCAATCGTCTTTCGTCATCTTAATTACAAGACCCTGATAATTACTAACGCTACCCATTTGTCATCCATACAGCAAAAACACTGTACCACAGACTGTTACGAGAGTTTTCATGAAAGTTGAAAATGTTAAAGTATTACGCCTGAAAAGTCCCCTTTTAATACTTCTTTTTCATCCTGATTTTCACATACAAAAGATGCAGTAATAGCTGTTCTATTGTTTTTATTTTCTTGCCTTTCGTATTTTTCGATTTTAACTTCACAAATTATTGTATCACCAGTAAAAACAGGCCTTAAAAACTCAAAATTCATCGTACGAGCTAGCACATTATTGTCTCCACCTACTTTTGTTGGCAAAGTTGCCGTTAGTAACCCTTGAACTACAAGTCTTCCTTGTTCATCTGGGGTCAAGTGATGAATCCCTTCATCACCTGAAATCTCTATAAATAATTCAACATCCCTTACTGTAAATGACCGTTCAAACGTAATTATATCTCCTACTTTTAATGGCATATAAATTTCCCCCCTGAAGGTTTTATACTGTGTCGTTTATTAGGTGTGAATATTATGACTATTGAGAGCGGTATTCAACTATCCTTCTTCGTTATAAAAAGAGACTATTACTATCAGGTAAGATTCAACAGTTTTCCATCCACTTCCCACCTATTTTATTTATGTGAGAAAGTAATGGGGTTCCCAATCTTTAGGTTTTATGTTCTTATTCATCCATTTCTCTTGTGGTGCTTGGTATGGCGCGGTAGCGATTAAATAATTGTTGTGCCAGCTAGCTGCACCGGAACGAATCATTTCATCGAGCAGGATTTGAATAAATTCTTCTGGCTGAACCTGGAAAGAGTAGCGTGCAAAATCTTGGAACCAGCCACATTTTAGTAGATAGTTACCGATATCTTCTTTTGCCAATCCGTTTTTAATGATTAGTGTGAATGAAAAAATCCTCTTGCAGGCATGCCATGAAACTTTGTCTGGCATACTAAGCCACTTTTCAAACCGTTTCCTCGCTGCATCAATGGCGGCCAGGGGATTCTCCATTTGAGGTCCATGCCCTGAATATGCCTGCTGAATCCGGAGCATAGACAATCGATCCAAACTTTCTAGTGATCGTTGGATAGATGAAACACCTTCGCGAAAGATATTCAACCATCCGATATCATTTTTGTGAAAGAGATCCCCGCAAATTAATATCTCTTCTTCAGGTTCATATAAAGAAATATGCCCTAACGTATGTCCAGGTGTATGCAGGACATTGAAGGTTCTCCTTCCCGTATTAATCTCATCGTTATCCAAGAGCCTTAGATCGACCCGATAAGGTTCCACAGGCTGATCTAACCATTCTGAACCGCATGCTTCAGTATCACAAGAATTAATTAAATCGGCTTCCCATTTATGAGCAGCAATCTTAACGCCATAATTTTTTTGAAGTTGATAATTGCCGCCTACATGGTCACTATGATAGTGCGTGTTAACGATGAGATGTAATTCTTCTGGTGAAACACCTTCTTCTTTAATTAATAGCTCAGTATCTTTCACATCACTTCCAAAACCAGTATCAATAAGAATCGGGAGCTGATCCTTAATAAGAATCATATTTGCACTTGGAAATTTTCTTTCAAAGAAAATAATATTGGATTTTTTCAGAAGCCATTCCTCCTTAAATTCAATGACTAAACAATTCTTTCTGCCACATCTATCAGATTTGAATTAACCTTATTTACACACCGACCTGACAAGAACCAAGTCTAACAATATGATATCTGTCTAGTAGTATTTCAGCATGCTATTCCATTAACATTGGTGATGAAATAATAATTAATACGAAAATCTTTTCTTTAATTTAAATGAGACATATATTCAAATGCCGTTATTCCATAGACGCTTTTAAAGTGTCTATTAAAATGGGTTAAATCAACAAAACCACATTCAGCTACTGCTGAATAAATATCTCCATTTTTACCTAATAACTGCTTTGCATGTTCTATCTTGCAGTTAAGAAAGTATTGGTATGGTGTGATACCAGTATGAGCCTTGAATAACCTGATAAACTGGAACTTCGATATATTAAGCTCTGCACAGATCTCGTCAAGTTTAATGACAGTTTCCAAGTTGGTATGCAGCATATCCTTTGCTATTCTAATTAGAGAGTCGTCTTTTTTAGTGTCCGTGGAAAGATTAGTTTGAATTAGGCTATCTGTGAGGGATATTAGTAATTCACTGCACAAAGTCTCGTCTTTTTCATTTAATATCGCATGGGATAGACGTAATACTCTTTGTTCAAGTCCATGATCATACACAATGGGGGTTGAAAAACGCACCAAATCCTTTTTCTCAATGACCTCCAACAGCAGTTGTTGTTCAATATAGAGCATGACATAATCAAGGCCTGTCTCATCATGTGCCATTCCGTCGTGTGCCTGTTCTGGATTAAAAAGCATCACACCATTTTGATAGGATAATTGTAAACTGCCATCTAAATTGTACTCTTGAATACCACGCAATGTTACCCCTATTGCATACTCCTGGTGAGAGTGCTTTTTATATGTAAAGTCAGTGATACTTGCAGCCAACGCAGTAATACCCGCCGATTTTTTATAGATAAATTTGTCCATTTAATTCACCTCAACATTAGCATTCCTACAACCATATCATGATTGCAGCATAAACTAAAAATAATGCCATAATAATATTAACAACTTTTTCATGCTTCTGTAAAAACTTCTTGAAGATTGTACCGAAAAGAACCCATGTCATAAATGCTAAAAACCCAATAAGTGTTATAACTATAACACTTATTGTTACCGCAGGAATTGCGGTATAATAGGGCAAAATAAAGCTAGGAAATACAGTCATTGTAAATGTTACTACTTTTGGATTTAAAAACTGCATGAGAAATCCTGACATAAAGGTCCCAGTCTGGTTTACGGTTTGTTTTGATTTATCCGTTTTACAGATTTGATAAGCAAGAAAGAGCATATAAATGCTTCCGATTATCTGCATAACAATCAAAATTTTCGGAATTACCGTTATAAGCATTGTATTCAACATAGCAGATAGGGCAAGCAATAAACCAAAAGCAATCGTTGCTCCATATGTATACTGCATTGCCCTTTTTGTCCCATGCTTATTCACAGTGGATAGTATGTCGATATTAGTCGGTCCTGGTGTGAAAGTAATAATAAAACAGTATATTAAAAAAGATGTAATATTCATGAGTAAACTCCTTTCACGTTTTCTCATGTAACTATACATCTTTATATTTAGTGGCTATAGTATGTTATTGCAGGATTAAAGCTTCTGTAATGTTAACTCTACAAATTCAGGATGCCGATATGTTGTATTTCATTCTGTAGCACAGATTAAAAGATGGATTTTACTAGTCATTGGGGAATATATGTGGTGAACTCGGACCTCGTGTCCAAGTGTTTAGAGGTTCCTGTCCTTGTAAAAAAACTTAAAAAACGTTCATCAAGCATTTACCGATGCTTGATGAACGTTTTTTAAGTCACTCTATGCTGATTTAAAAAAGTAAATCAGCTGAACTTCATTACAAATCCTGTACTTTTAGCAGTAAAACCATTTTTCAAATAAAATGAGTGAGCATCTTCCCTTTCAGCTCTATTTCCGCTATTTAAAGTGATTGCACTTCCACCTTTTTCAATAATGATTTCTTTTGCTCTTGCGATGAGCTGTTTACCAATACCATTTTTTCTATAGTGTTGATTCACTATTAAGCAGACAACTCTACCGTAACAACCACTAAATTCATATGATAGCCCAATGTATAATCCCAGTAGTCCTACTACTTGATTATCAATTTCCGCAACAAGAGTATGATAATCAGGATTGCAATTTAACTTCGATAATCTTTTAGTTACTTCCCTTTCGGTTGTTTCATACCCTAATTCAGACATAAGAGAAGTTATATCAGCTAAATCTGTTCCATGTGCATATCGTATTAATACCATGTAATCACCCCTTTCAAAGTAAAGTAACCTGCACCTATTACATCGATAAATACCAACATAAATCTCTTCTTCCCTATTGATTAAGTTACATTACTTAGTTCCCTCAATCTGCTTCTTCATAATAATGTTTATGCTGCTGACTAAAGACTTGAATACAAAGCAACAGCGTCATGACTACTGCGATACTAGCGAATCCAATAGCTGCCGTTTGTAGTGAGAACCACTCAGAAATCAGTCCTAGGGTAAAGGTAAATACAATTTGCATAAAGCTTTGGAACATCGACGCCAAACTACCAAAACGTCCCATGATCGCTGTCGGTACATTACTCTGGTAAAAAGTATCATAGCCTGCATTGCAAAATGCCATAAAGAATCCTAAAAAGATAAAAGCCACTGTTGCCGTCAAAAAATCAACTGTACTGTAGAACAACAAATAGCCGACTGCTGTTAAGACCATTCCAATACCTAAATACAATTGCAATGAGAAGCGCTTTGCAAAGGCGGCTGAAGCCGCTGCGCCTATTAATGCACCTACACCTGCAATACTGACGATGAGGCCATATAGTTGGTCAGACTGTGCTAGATCCTGCTTGATAAATGTGACCTCTTGGGAATCTAAAGCAAAAGCAATCATAAGCGAGGTCTGGAACAGCAAATAAACCTTCATAAAATAAGGATCCTGCTTAATGAACCCTTTTACAACTTGCCAATCAGAAGCCAGTATCTTCAAAGTAATTGGCTCACGTTGATTTAAGTTTTCATTTTCTACGTCAGGCAACCTTGCAATACAAAATGCACAGAAAAAGAACGTAACCGCGTTTAAAATCACACACCAAGTTGTACCAAATAAGGCGATGAGTACACCGGCTAGTGCTGGTCCGATTAAAAATGAACCTGAATTCATCATACTCATGATCGAGTTAAAACTTCTTCGATCGGTTTCAACCACAAATTTTGTGATATAAAAGGTCGAACTTGGACCAAAAAATGCTCCAGCGATATTTGTCGCAAATAGAATGGAGTAGACAATCCACAGCGAATCAAGAAATGGAACAAGTAAAATAAGCGAACCCCTTAGGACATCTGCTAAGACCATCAATTTTCGTTTATTAACACGATCAATGATGGAACCTGCCCAGAAATTTGTCAGCATTCGTGCAATTGGTCCGACAATGTAAATCCCTGCGACCGCAGCCGCTGAACCAGTCATATCTAGTACTAAAATATTTAACGCAATTAAATAAACCCAGTTTCCAAAAAATGAAACGCCTATACCACTTAACAGAAGTGAGTACTTCTTCCAAATTTTCATTGAAATCTCCCTGTATTCTTCGATGCCCTAAATTTCTAATTTAAGCTTATCAAATTTTTGGGGTAGAAATAGTTAGTTTTGGGGCAATAATGTGGATATTATGGGGTGAAAAGTTGAACCCCACTTGATTAAGTGGATAAATTCTGCTAAAAAGCTTATAATTAAAGAGTATAGAAAGGAGTCGTTTAGTGTGAAGGAAATTCAATTAAATTCTCCTGAGTTTAACCGCGTATTGAAAAATATGCAGCTTGAAAACTTACATTTAAGTCATTCGCTGCAACAAAAAGCTCTTGAAATTGTCAATTCGGGTATGCCAGTAACGCCTGCTTTGATTAAGGAAGCTTTGGCAAATGGCGAAATACAATGAATTTGAAAATGACGATTATCTTTTAACCACAAATTTGTTAGGTGTGACAAACTTTGCTGAGCTTGAGCAGGCCGAGGCGTTTACTTTCTCGATTCGTGCAACTCAAATTGAACAAGGCGCATACAACATCATGGATTTTTCGCTCATCAATTTTGTTGGACTTCACCGACATTTATTCCAAGACATTTACTCGTTTGCGGGACAATTCCGTGATTTGCAATTGATGAAAGGTAATACTCGCTTTTGCCAAGTACAATATATGGAGGCGTACGCGTCTAGTTTATTCACTCAATTAGACAATGAACCTGACTGGGATACTCTAGAGTATGCAGTTAAAAGGTTGGCTTATTTCAAATCAGAGCTGAATATGCTGCATCCATTTCGTGAAGGTAATGGTCGAACAATTCGTATTTTCCTACAAGCCTTTGCGAAGTCCAAAAGATTTTTATGGACATATGACAAAATCGATCGTGACGAATACATGCGAGCTATGATACGTGCAGTAACAAGTGAAGATTTCCTTGAAAAGTTATTGCTAGATACATTAAAACCCATAGATTAAATGCCGACGAACTTCCAAAATGGAAAGTTCGTTTTTTACATTATGTATAGAAAAAACCGCAAAAAGTTAAATACTTTTTGCGGCGATTTGTTTGGGTTGTTCTAATATGATATTTCTTTTTTTCATCTGAACAAAGAAAATTGCTGTCATGCTTAAACTGATTAATCCGAAAATGATAACCATTGATTGCAATCCGATAATATCGAGAAATGCACCTGCTGTTAGTAAAACGACCTGGAACATAACCCGTTCTAACATATTGCGGAACGAGAAGAATCGGCCATGGTACTCTTTTGGCATCTGTTTCTGAAATATAACCATTGCTGTTGGGAAAAAACAACCTAAGGCAAATCCAAGTACGGCAAAAGCACTTAACGTAATTACTATACTGTCTGCAAAAAAGAGCATGAATTCTGCTACTGCTACCATCGTTGCAAAGGAAAATAAGATTGTCGTCGTGCGCCATTTTTTAGAAATATACTTCACGGCAAATGTTCCGACCATGAATGCTACCCCTTCAAATGTATAAATAAGTCCTTTAATCGATGCAGAATCCTGGATTTCACTAATATTAATGACAATTAGATTGAATGATCCGATGAAAAGCAATGGAATAAGCGTCATAATGAGTGTCATGCCGACAGCAGGATATGCTTTCAACACAGGAAAAACTTCCATGAATCCACCCTTGTTACCCACCGATTTCACTTTGGCCTCTCTTCCCTCTCCCTCATCGATGCGCAACATCATTGTAAATAGTAGTAGGGCCCCGTAAGCAATCATAGATATCCAGTAGAGCGACATGAGCGACCAGTAGACGAGCATAATGCCCGCTAAGGCCGTACCAAGCACACGTGAGATCGTAGCAACGTTCATATGCCACCCATTCATCGTCAGCAAATCATCATCTTTGACGACAAGCGGAATGGTTGCCTGCAGTGCAGGGAAGTAAAAGGTAGCAGATAGTTGAATGCTAACCATGAATGCAACCATCCACCAAACAGATCCGGTTGATATAGCAATCAGCATAAAGATAACACTGAGCATACGCCCTGCGCCTGATATAAGAAGTACGGTTTTTTTCTTTGATTGGTCTATGATTTTCCCTGCTAGCGGTCCCGCAATAATTCCCGCAAGAAGTCCTGCTGACATTATTAGTGCTTTAACGAAATCGGAAGGGATTTTTTCTTGCATAAACTCGAGATTTCCGATTATTCCCGTCCATAATCCTAAGCCTGCAATCATTTCCCCCGTTAATATTATCCAAATGTTTCTATTTTTCCACATACCCTATCCCCGTTCTATTATTAATAATTACTCAAAAAGTTCACACTTTTATAGGGTGTGCCATATTCTATATAGGTTGAAGAATTGAATGCGGTATATAAACTAGCGTAGGCGCCTGACAGTGGTAGCCGAAGCGTAATTCAATGAAATCAATCATTCAACCTATCTAGTACAAGTTCTCTTTTTGAACGTGCAATTTGTTTCGCTTATCGAACTATTATACGTTAGAAAAAATTAAAAGTCATGGGAAGATACTCCCATGACTTTTAAAGTTATTTATTCAATTTCAGCTTTTGGATCCTTGTAGATATGTGTTATGCTGCCATCTTTTTTCTCATCGACTAAACTACTACCGTTTGAATAGCGGTCAACTGGTCGCAATGATCCTGCTAAGATAGGGATTTTACTTCCCTTTTCCGTCGCTAAAACAATAATTTCATCATTTTTCACCATTAACGCCCCGCTAACACGATACGGATTTGACTTCAGTTCCTTCAGAACAACATTACCTCTTTGCGCTCTGGAAGCACTTTCGAGCTCTTTTAAGCCCATTCTTTTCACGCTGCCTCGCTGTGTCGCGATTAAGACGGAAGCCCCGTCATCTGAATTAATCTCCATAGCAACAAGCAGGTCATCATCCTTAAGGTTAATGCCGCGTACACCGGCAGTCCTAATACCTGTTACTGATAACTCAGTAAGCGCGAAGCGTAGCGCATAGGCTTGCTGTGTGAAGAGGATAACATCTTCGTCCCCCCTAACGAGCCTTGCGTCAATCATTACATCATCCTTTTTCACGCCCATCGCTTTAAACAACCTTGAATAGCGCTGGACTTTAAAATCGGCAAGTTTTGATTGTTTGATTAGCCCATTTTGCGATGCTGTGACGATTAACGCTTCTTCATCGAAGTTTTCAAGGCCAATCGCTGCAACAATCGTTTCATTTTGCCCAAGTGGGATGATACTTGAGATATGTTGCCCAAGATCTTTCCATCTAATATCTGGCAACTCATGAATAGGCTGATAGAGATAGTTCCCTGCAGAAGTGAACAGCAAGAGATGATGCTGCGTGTTCATTGGCGCTTCTAATAGCGTATAATCGGATTCCTTCATTTCCTGTCCCGTGCCGTTTGAAGCGCTGTAAGAGCGGACGCTAGTGCGTTTCACATAGCCGTCTTTTGTGACGGATACAATAACTTCTTCACTTGGAACAAGGATATCAAGATCGACTTTAATTTCCTCGATTTTTTCCTCGATAACAGAGCGTCTTGGTTCTGCAAATTGTTTACGGATGTCAAGGAGCTCTTTTTTGATGACTGCAGAAAGTTTTTTATCACTTTTCAAAATTGCATCAAGCTGTTCAATCAGTTTTCGGAGTTCAGCATCTTCCTGCTGAAGTTCAGTAATATCCGTGTTCGTCAGTCTATAAAGCTGTAGCGAAACGATTGCTTCAGCTTGTATTTCGGAGAATTCGAATTTTGAGATGATATTATTTTTAGCATCACGTTTGTCTTTTGATGCGCGAATCGCTTTGATTACTTCATCCAAAATCGATAAAGCTTTCATAAGCCCTTCGACGATATGGAGTCGGTCTTGCGCTTTTTGGATATCGTATTGGGATCTACGTGTGACAACTTCTTTTTGATGGCCAATATAGGCATCAAGCAACATCGGCAGTGACATTAATGTCGGTCTGCGCCCAGAGATGGCAATCATGTTGAAGTTATACGTCACTTGCAGGTCTGTATTTTTAAGAAGATATTGCAAGATCGCATTACCGTCGACGTCTTTTTTTAGCTCTATGACAACACGGAGGCCAGTCCGGTCCGATTCGTCCCTGACATCTGCGATACCATCTAGTTTTCGATCATGACGAAGCTCATCCATCTTCCTCACCATATTTGCCTTGTTAACGTCATATGGGATTTCCGTCACAACGATTTGCGATTTACCGCCTTTTAAGGGTTCGATGAACGACTTCGATCTGATGATAAAGCGTCCTTTTCCGGTCTCGTAGGCTGTTTTAATACCGTTTGTTCCTTGGATAGTACCGCCAGTTGGAAAATCAGGTCCTTTGATAACTGTCATCAATTCATCGACCGTAACATCCGGTTTGTCCATCCGCATAAGGACCGCATCAAGTACTTCATGAAGCGCATGTGGCGGGATATCCGTCGCATATCCTGCAGAAATACCTGTTGAACCGTTGACGAGCAAGTTTGGATATCTTGCGGGTAAAACAGTTGGTTCAGGTTCAGTATCATCGAAGTTTGGTATGAAATCGACAGTATTTTTACCCAGGTCACGTAGCATTTGCCCTGCTATTGTGGAAAGGCGTGCTTCTGTATACCGCATTGCAGCAGCCGAATCTCCATCGACTGAACCGTTATTTCCTTGCATTTCCACTAACATATGACGCAGTTTCCAATCTTGGCTCATCCGTACCATTGCTTCGTAGACGGATGTGTCACCGTGTGGATGATAGTTCCCGATGACATTCCCGACTGTTTTTGCGGATTTCCGGAATGCTTTCTCATGTGTATTACCTTCGTGGAACATCGCATACAAAATACGCCGCTGAACGGGTTTTAAGCCATCGCGTGCGTCAGGCAATGCCCGGTCCTGGATGATGTACTTACTATATCGTCCAAACCGGTCACCGATCACTTCTTCCAGGGGAAGGTCTTGGTAGCTTTCTGATGGTGTCATTCAAAATCCCCCTCAACGTGCAAAAATTCGTTGTCTAAAATATTGTGCTCTTCCTGTGTACCGAAATCGACGTTCTCTTCAATCCAGCGTCGTCTTGGCTCTACTTTATCGCCCATTAGTGTCGTTACTCGACGTTCAACTGTAGCGCTGTCTTCAATCGTTACACGGATCAATGTACGTGTTTCAGGATCCATAGTCGTTTCCCATAACTGATCGGCATTCATTTCCCCAAGACCTTTGTAGCGTTGGAGCATATATCCTTTGCCGACTTTCTCTATCGCTTTATTAAGTTCTGTGCCTTCAGTCCATGCATATGCAAATTTTTCGCTCTTCCCTGTCCCTTTGAAAACTTTGTAAAGAGGAGGCAATGCAATATATACTTTTCCTGCTTCAATTAGCGGTTTCATGTAACGGTAGAAGAACGTCAACAACAGCACTTGAATATGTGCACCGTCCGTATCCGCATCCGTCATTATGATTACTTTATCATAAGCGATGTCTGCGACTTGGAAGTCTGATCCTACGCCGCCCCCGATTGCATGGATAATCATATTGATTTCTTCGTTTTTCATGATATCCTCGAGTTTTGCTTTTTCAGTATTAAGTACTTTCCCTCGTAATGGAAGGATTGCCTGGAATACACGGTCCCGTCCTTGTTTTGCAGAGCCGCCGGCAGAGTCACCTTCGACCAGGTAGAGTTCGTTTTTCGCAGCATTCCTGGATTGCGCAGGTGTTAATTTACCCGATAGTAGTGTATCTGATCTTTTTCTCTTTTTACCTGAACGCGCATCTTCGCGCGCTTTTCGCGCCGCCTCACGTGCTTGATGCGCCCGAATTGCTTTACGTACGAGGGACGCACTTAAATCTGCATTCTCTTCAAGGAAATACAGAAGTTTTTGCGAAACGATTGAATCGGTTACGCCTCTTGCTTCACTTGTCCCGAGTTTGCCTTTCGTCTGTCCCTCAAACTGCAAAATTTCTTCCGGTATACGGACTGATACGATTGCCGCAATACCTTCACGGATATCCGCACCTTCAAGGTTTTTGTCTTTTTCTTTTAATAAACCCGCTTTTCTTGCATATTCATTAAATACACGTGTCATACCGGTTTTGGCACCGGTTTCATGTGTTCCACCGTCTTTTGTTCGAACGTTATTCACAAATGATAAAATCGTTTCTGAGTAACCATCACTAAATTGGAACGCAAATTCGACCTCTATGCCTTCTGATTCGCCTTCCAAGTAAGCTACCTCATGCAAAACGTCCTTCTCTTCATTCAGATAAGAGATGAAAGCTTCAATGCCAGTTTCGTATTGAAAGATTTCATGCTTGTCCGTTCCTTCTTCTTTTAGCTCGATTTTCAAGCCTTTTAACAGGAATGCAGACTCCCGTAAGCGTTCACTAATCGTTTCATAATGATATTTTAACGTAGAGAAGATCGTCGCATCCGGTTTGAAATGAATGAGCGTCCCTTTTTCACGTGTTGTTCCAATTTGTTCAAGTGTAGTGGCTGGCTTACCACCTTTTTCGAAGCGTTGACAGAACTTTTTGCCGTCACGAAAAATCGTGACTTCGAGTTTTTCTGACAATGCGTTTACGACTGATGCGCCAACGCCATGAAGTCCACCGCTTGTTTTGTATCCGCCTTGTCCGAACTTGCCGCCTGCGTGGAGAACGGTCAGGATTACCTCTGTCGTTGGTTTACCCGACTGGTGAATTCCTGTTGGCATCCCCCGCCCGTAGTCCCGCACACTGACGCTTCCGTCTTTATGAAGTGTAACGTCTACCTCATTACCAAATCCCGCTAGCGCCTCATCTACCGCATTATCTACAATCTCATAGACAAGGTGGTGAAGTCCACGGGAATCAGTTGACCCAATGTACATACCTGGTCTTTTTCGTACTGCATCGAGGCCTTCAAGTATTTGTATCGAATCATCATCATACGTATAATTATCTACGTTTTTCGTCAAAGTGCAACCTCCATCAAACAAATGTTCTCTATTATATAATCGTACTGCTTCCTTTAAAGCTTGTCAAATCAACGTTTTCGGAAGCTTGCTCAATTAATTGTATAGAAGATAGACTTTTATTGCAACGAAGACAGGAAATTGTTCGTCTCTCAAATCAGCTGTTAGGGGTACAAAAATCAGAAATCAGGCTATAACTGCTTAACTTGGTTCGCTCATTCTTCACATGAAGCCCATTGTCGCAACTTCACGGTTCTGCTAAACTAGGTCTATACATAGACAAACTAAAAAAGGAGTACGTCAATGGAACTTATCATACTTTTACTACTTGCTTATTTAATTGGCTCAATTCCTTCTGCACTCTGGGTTGGGAAACTTTTTTACAAGACCGACATCCGACAACATGGTAGCGGCAACCTAGGTGGTACGAATACCTTCCGTGTACTCGGCAAAACAGCGGGACTTACCGTAACTATTCTGGATATTTTAAAAGGTACTGCAGCTGCATTATTGCCGCTCTTGCCTATTTTCGACAGTGTTAGCGTCCACCCTCTTATTCCAGGACTTCTTGCAGTCGTCGGACATATGTATCCCGTCTTCGCCCATTTCAAAGGTGGCAAAGCTGTAGCGACATCCGGCGGTGTGTTGCTTGCCTATGAATGGCCTGTTTTCATCATTGTGCTCGCAACATTTTTCATCGCTTTAAAAGTAACGAAAATGGTGAGCTTATCATCAATGATCGTATCTGTCGTTGGATTTGTATACAGTATCTATTTTTACCTCCGAACAGGCGATATTTATTTGATGGTGATGATTGGTCTTTTCGGTGCCTTTATCTTCTATCGTCACCGGGAGAATATCGGTCGGATCAAAGCAGGAACCGAGCCAAAAGTGAAGTGGTTATAATACAATGGATGTAGCAACGGAAAGGCTGGTGTTTCCAATGAAGATTATTTTGTCGAAAGAAGCGCTTTTGTGGTTTAAAGAGGAGATGGAAGCTGAACCTGGTGATGCTATCCGCTTTTTTGCAAGATACGGTGGATCCAGTTCGATTCAGGCAGGCTTTTCACTTGGTGTAACGAAAGAGCAACCGGATGAAGTAGCCATTGAAACAGAGCATAATAGTGTTCGTTATTATATCGAAAGCCGAGACAAATGGTATTTCCTTGGTCATGACCTACATGTCAATGTGGATCCTAAACTGCATGAACTTATTTATTCATACGAAAAAGCGTGATGGCCATATGCCTCACGCTTTTCTTCATTTATTTATGAGTAGGTAAGGCTTTGCTGACAATAGACAATTATTAACTCCAAAAAACTTGAAACTGTTATACTACACACTCATTAAAGTAGATTGAACCGTTTTAATTGATTATGGAGTCCTTCTTTAAGTAAAATGTCTCGTTCGTGTTTACCAAACAAATCAAAATGAGGATAATCTTCCCTCATATCGATCCACTCCCGCTTCAATCCATATTGCTTGCCCCATTCGACAAGTTTGCTGATATCTGCGCAACCTGCTTTGGTTACTGTATTGTATCCTGGAAAGCGTTCATCAAGCCAGTAATGAGTTAAAAATGCCATTTCCCCTTCACTAACTGCTTTTTTCCAAGCTCGCAGTTCTACACGCTGTATCCCAAATGCCATTAGTCTTTACATCGCTTCACTTCTGTATATTTAGCATCCCAATCTGGCGCGATTTTCTTTAGGGAAACGGGACGAAATGAGCCTTTTCTCACGACGACATGTTCCGATTTTGCTGTTGCTGAAATTGTGCCGTCCTCATGGAGGATTTCATAGCCATAAGTTGTACGTAGCCTTCCGTGTGACTCTACCCACGTCCGTACAGTCGCTTTCTGTCCGTATTTCATCGCTGCCTTATATTGAATAGATAAGTCCGTCACCGGCGACAAGAAGCCATCTGCCTCCAGTTGCGCGTATGTATAGCCTAAGTCCTCAATCAACTTCGTACGTCCGATCTCCATCCATACTAAATAATTCGCGTGATAGACGATTCCCATCTGATCTGTCTCTGCATATCTGATTTCAATTTCTTTTTCACTGATAAACACTACCATCACCTCACTACCCATTATACAAAAGCCATGCTGAAAAAGCTGAACTGAAGTCTAAGCAGAAAAAAGGTGCCCGATTAAATCGGACACCTCTACCTATTAAAATTAGTTCGTTTTCATTTTATCACGAAGAACCATTTGCAGGATTCCGCCGTGACGGTAGTAGTCAACTTCAACTTCTGAGTCAAAGCGTGCTAGTACGTCGAATTCTTTGACAGAACCGTTTTTCGCAGTTGCTGTTACTTTCAGAATGTCGCGTGGTTTAACGCCTTCTGCGATATTAACGTTGATTTCTTCTTCACCAGTAAGGCCAAGTGTTTCAGCACTATCGCCTTTCATGAATTGAAGTGGAAGTACGCCCATCATAACAAGGTTTGAACGGTGAATACGCTCGTAGCTTTCAGCGATAACTGTTCTGATACCGAGAAGTGATGTACCTTTCGCAGCCCAGTCACGTGAAGAACCCATTCCGTAGTCTTTACCAGTGATGATTGCAAGACCCGTGCCTTCTTCTTGATACTTCATAGCAGCATCATAAATTGGCATAATCTCTTTTGTTGGCCAGTAAGTCGTGAATCCGCCTTCTGTGCCTTTCGCAATTTGGTTACGAATACGGATATTAGCGAATGTACCGCGCATCATTACTTCATGGTTACCACGGCGTGAACCGTACGAGTTGAAGAAACGAGGGCTTACGCCATTGTCGATCAAGTATTTACCAGCCGGTGTATCTTTACCGATTGCGCCTGCAGGTGAAATATGGTCCGTTGTGATTGAATCGCCAAATTTACCAATGACACGAAGCCCTGAAAGTGCTTGAATGTCAGCCGGTTCTTTTGCAAGTCCTTCGAAGAATGGTGGGTTTTGAATATACGTTGAGTTTTCATCGAAATCATACAATGAATCGTCTGTAGTTTCAATTGCATTCCATGCTTCGTTCTCAGTGAATACCCGTGCATATTCTTTACGGAATAACTCAGGAGTAACTGTTGATTTAACAACTGCTTGAATTTCTTCCGTAGTAGGCCAAATATCTTTGAAGAAGACATCAAAGCCTTCTTTGTCTTTACCAATTGGATCTTTTTCGAAGTCGATATCGACTGTTCCAGCAAGTGCATAAGCAACAACAAGTGGCGGTGAAGCCAAGTAGTTTGCTTTCACAAGTGGGTGAATACGTCCTTCAAAGTTACGGTTACCAGAAAGAACTGAAGACATTAGCATATCGTTGCCCATGATTGCTTTTTCAATTTCAGGAAGTAGCGGTCCAGAGTTACCGATACATGTAGTACAGCCGTATCCAACTGTGTTGAATCCGATTTGATCCAAGAACACATTAAGTCCTGAATCTTCCAGGTACCCTGTAACGACTTTTGAACCTGGTGCAAGTGATGTTTTCACGTAAGCTGGTGGTGTAAGTCCTTTTTCAACCGCTTTTTTCGCAACAAGTCCAGCACCCAACATAACATATGGGTTAGATGTGTTTGTACATGAAGTGATTGCAGCGATTGCAAGGTCACCTGTTTTAATTTCGACAGAACGTCCGTCTTCGAATTCGATTGTAGCTTTTTTCGTTAGCTCTTTAGGAGAGAATCCGAAACCTTGGTTCCCTTCAGGTGCAACAACTGCTTCGTTGAATGAGCTTTGCATTTCTGTAAGAGGAATCAAATCTTGTGGACGTTTCGGTCCAGCAAGGTTCGCTACAATACCAGTAAGGTCGATTTCGACAACATCAGTGTATGTTGGTTCTTCGTTTTCTACAGTGAAGAACATATCGTTCTCAACTAGGTATTGTTTAACTACTGCAATATCGCTATCTTCACGGCCAGTTAAACGCATGTAATCAAGTGCTTCTTCATCTACTGGGAAGAATCCGCATGTTGCACCGTATTCAGGCGCCATGTTCGCAATTGTTGCACGGTCTGCAAGTGGTAAGTGTGCAACACCTGGTCCGAAGAACTCAACGAATTTACCAACAACGCCATGTGCACGAAGTGTTTGTGTCACTTTCAGCGCTAGGTCAGTTGCTGTCGTTCCGTTTGGAAGCTGACCAACAAGTTTTACACCGATAACTTCTGGAATCGGGAAGTATGAAGGTTGTCCGAGCATGCCCGCTTCAGCTTCAATACCACCAACACCCCATCCAAGAACACCGATACCGTTGATCATCGTCGTGTGGGAGTCAGTTCCTACAAGTGTATCCGGGTATGTTTCGAATGTGCCATCTTCGTTTTCAACTGCATGGACAACATTTGCCAAGTACTCAAGGTTAACTTGGTGAACGATTCCTGTTGCAGGTGGTACTGCACGGTAGTTGTCATAAGCTTTTTGTGCCCAGCTTAGGAATTGGTAACGTTCTGCGTTACGCTCGAACTCAAGTTCCATGTTCAGGTTAAGCGCTTCTGCCGAACCATAACGGTCAACTTGTACAGAGTGGTCAATAACAAGATCAACTGGAATTTCAGGATTGATTTTATTAGGGTCGCCGCCCATTGCTGCCATTGCTGAACGAAGTGATGCAAGGTCAACAACAACAGGTACACCCGTGAAGTCTTGAAGGATAACGCGTGACGGTTTGAATGGTACTTCTGCATCCGCGTCCGCATCTTTCCCCCATTTCGCCAAGTTTTCGACATGATTGTCTTTGATGATATAGCCGTCGTGTTGACGTAGGACGGATTCAAGTAGCACTTTAATCGAGTAAGGTAGATTGGAAACTTTAGCGATACCGGCTTCTTCGAGTGCGGCAAGACGATAATAGTTATATGTCTTACCGTTCAGATCGAATGACGTACGGCTGTTGTGCAAATTGCTTTTTGCCATTATTGAATTCCTCCTTCTATCTGCTGAAAACTACTGAAAAGGCTATAAATAAGCGTCTTTTCTCTACTTCATCATATAATATCAACCCACATAAGTAAAATACATTAACTTTATAGTCTATCATAAGTTAATGTTATGACTCCCCTCCCTCTTAAGAACTCTTCATAATACGTAAGATAGTTTGCAAGTAATTTGTCATAAAAACGCGACAAGGATCATATTGCTGTCGGATATGTTCATGAACCATTTGAGATTTGGTGACAGTTTCCGCATTTGTTCATTCTTCAAATCGTTCACTTTTTCGAAATGTGGCCGCCCGTTGTATATCTCGATTAGCATGTATACCCATTAAATTTAGAGGCAAGCGTCCAATTCTTTGTACATAAGAAACGCGATGAACTCCGTTTCCTCTTCTTGCGTGGGACTGAGAAGAACATCATCATCAGTAGCGACTATGCATTCAATTGGGGGATGAACGCAAAATGGATGTGCATGCATGAAGTCATGAATTTCTTCGATGCAAGCTTCAAAAGTACGCTAGGGAATCGCATATTTCGTCTCTGTGAATTTGACGAGCTGCGGTGAAGGGAGCACTTAATAATACATACCCCTTTTTGGAGCGTTTGGAACACTTTTAGCAGAAATTAATGAAGTAGTCACTAAATTATGGCATGATGGAATGAAAAGGGGTGTTATAAAGTGAAGAAAGCGTTGTTAGTTATTGATTATACAATGGATTTCGTGGCTGAAGATGGTGCACTTACATGCGGAGAACCAGGAATTCACTTGGAAAAATATATCACCGAGTTAACGGGGAAATTTTTAGACGACAATCATTTCGTTGTGATGCCAGTTGATGTGCATGATTTAGACGATTTGTACCATCCTGAAACAAAACAATTTCCTCCACATAATATACGTGGGACTACCGGCAGGAATCTGTATGGTTCCCTTCAACAATTGTATGATGAGCACAAAGAAGAAATCCATTGGATGGACAAAACACGTTTCAGTGCATTTGCGGGCACAGATTTGGAGTTGCTTCTTCGAGCACGCAGAATTACCGAATTGCATCTGGTTGGTGTCTGTACGGATATTTGCATCCTTCATACAGCTGTCGATGCATACAACCGCGGATTTGATATTGTCGTCCACGAAAAAGGAGTTGCGAGCTTCGATCCTGCAGGTCATGCATGGGCACTTCGTCATTTTGAAAATACGCTAGGTGTTACTGTTGTCCGCTAACACTCTTGAAGTTTCGGTAATTTTTTCCTTCAAGATGTTTAAAGGCATGTAATAAAGGTTATTGCAAAGACTATAGAGGAAATTTTAAATTACTAAAAAGGAGATGGACAGTATGAGTTTCATTTGGTTTTTGATTATTGGCGGGATTATCGGTTGGCTTGCAGGAATGATTTTGGGAAGAGATATCCCAGGTGGAATTATTGGTAACATTATCGCTGGTATTATTGGTGCATGGATTGGTGGAATGCTACTTGGGCAATGGGGTCCGAAAATTTCTGACTTCTATATTTTCCCTGCTTTCATTGGAGCGATTATCCTCGTGTTCATTGTGAGCTTTATTATGAAATCAATGCGTAAAGCTTCATAATTCCAATTAATAACGAAGTACAAAAGCGGAAACGCCTGCCACGTCTAGACGTGAAATATCGCCTTTCATAGGTGATCCCTAGGCCAAGAATTTTATAATTTACAAAGCAATAAAAAGATGGACCCCAATATACTGGCGGTCCATCTTTTTAATTTTATTTATTGGCTGCTTCCATGTCAACTCGTTGGACTTCGAATTCATTGAAAAATCGCAATACGTCCTGTACGTACTTTTCACTGCGGTTATAATTGAAAATAGCCTTTTCCAAGTCTCCATCTGCTGCGCCACTTTTTGAAAGATAGTTGGCGGCACTAAAAATTGCGTCTTCGATATCATATGGATCGGCTATGCCGTCACCATTCCCATCGACACCGTATCCGCCGTATTCTTTGATGATAGCGGGATTTGTCTTGTCTTTTTCAGGAATTTCGCCTTTTCCAAGACCGCTACATCCCGGGTAAGTCCAGCCGACAAATGTGCAAGGCATGAACTGCATATGTCCTTCTGCACCCACGGGTGAAAGAAGCGGATCCATCGTTGAAAACCGCGTTTCAATGCGGTGATGTGCTGCAAGGAGTGTCCACGGGATACCATAAACCTCCGCCGCCTCTTTATAGATAGGAATGTACTCTTCCGGAATTGACGTTGCAGTGTGACGTTCCCCTATGTCGAGCAATGCACTTGCAGATTTCCGAATGAGTTCTGGATTGTTCAAACCTGTCCAAATAATAGCTGTTAATATGAAGATAGTAACAGTAATCGGGATAAGCAGGATGATAAGCATTGCTTTCATTTTTATAGATAAGCCTTTACGTTTTTGTTTTTTCATCTTTCCACCCCGTTAGATCCAGTATTGCTTTTGTTTAGTTACGCACCTTCTTTACTAAGTGCTTTCATATCCTTGACGATTTCATCAAATGGTACATCTGTCATACCGTCATAGGTTTTGACGACTTCCCCTTTTTGATTGACAAGAGAAAAGTAAGTTGCGTGCATTACCTGATCCGAATCAGGTATATCAGCAACAAGCGTCTTGAAGGACTTCGCAGCGAAGTCAGTAATTTTCTCTTGTGTATAACCAGTCAGCATTTCCCATCTGCTTTGATCCAGGACGTCATACAAGTCAAGGTAATCTTGCATCGCTTCCGGTGTATCCACATCGGGATCAATACTGAATGATACGATTTTGTAATCTTCAATGCCTTCATCAATAAGTTTTTTGTCAAGGTCTGCCATGTTCATCATCATCGGCGGACATGCACTTGTACAAACAGTGAAAACAAATTGTGCCAGCCATACTTTCCCTTTCATATCATCCAATGAAACCTTTTCATTGTGCTGGTTTGTAAATTCAAACGGTTCAATTTTATAATTATGCTCCGCTTTGAACCCACCAGCAGAACACGCACTTAAAATAAGCACAACAAGTAATACATAAGGTAGTAAAAGTTTTTTTCTCATTTGTCTTCCTCCACTATCAATTGATACGTTCATCATATCGGAAGTAATGGCTTCAAACAAGCGAGGAGCTGATTGCTTCCATGACGAATCCGTGACTTATTTGTGAAGTTCACTTCATCTTTAAGGAAAAGAGTACATAGTATATATCGACAAGTTTCGTTTCGATTCGGTGCAAGAGATAAAGTTAATCTTCAATCAGAGGGGGGGCTTCATCCCCCACTTATTCTTCTTGTGTCCTTGAAGACTTGAAATGGGGGTCTTACTGCCCTTTAATGCGGGATAAAATGAAAAAAAGTGGAGAGTCATTTACCTCGAAAGCATCAGAATAAATTCCTCCAACCGCATTCTTAAATTTGCGGGTTGCCATGACTATCACCTTCTTTGTGTCCTTATATAGTCTGAAATTAAAGAAAGGAATACATTGTCCGTGTGTTTTTTTACAAAAGCTCTTATAATGGTGAATAGAATGGAAGAGGTGAAGACTGTTGCAGCAAGATCTATTTATGTGGTTCATCATTTTCTGGTGCGTTGTCCTCATAGGGCTATTCGGCATCGGCGGCTTTTTCATGTTCCGGAAATTTTTGAAAGTGTTCCCAAAAGCGGACGGAAAATCTACACTTGACTGGGAAGAGCATTATGTGGAGAGCTCTCTGCACCTTTGGAATGACGAGGCGAAACTTTTGTTGAATGAGCTAGTTGTCCCAGTACCGGAATTATTCCGCCCCGTAGCGAAGCAAAAAATCGCGGGTAAGATTGGCGAGATAGCACTTGAGGAAAATGCGAAGAAAATTGATTCCGATCTTATTGTCCGCGGATATATACAAGCAACGCCAAAACGGGACCATAAATTTTTGCGCAAGAAAATGGCCGAAATGAAGATTGATCTAACACCATATGAACATTTATTTTGATTGAACAAAAGTGGCTCAAAGGGCTTCTAAAATCTTTGAGTTTTAAATTATTCCCTGTGCGAGATTTCATTATTTTCTAAGGAACAAGTAAAAGGTGTCCGCATTTAATTGCGGACACCTTTTACTTGTTTACCTTCTTTTATTTTATTGTACTTGATAAGCATACCAATCCGCCAAGGGATAATCATGCCAAATGCAAGAATCCAGAACATGCCGCCCAGTTCCCCTACATCTATTGTATTACTTAGAAGCAGTTTCCCGACGAGCCGAACAATAAGAAGCCCAAGTAGAATAAATAGGAATGCTTTTGACCGTTTCATATAGATATCGTCATCTTTACGTTCGAAATTTGTCGTTTTTATCAAGATAATTGAGAACAGTATCCCAACAAGGAGGGCTTCTAGCACCTGGGACAGCGGCACCCGAAATTCTTCGAATATGAACATCAGCGCACCCGTCGACATAAAGAGGGGCGGCAAGATGATCTTCAGTGGGGTAACAGGTCTCTTCGCCGCTTTCGTCCTAACAATCAGCGCAATCAATCCCATAACTAGCGCAAGTACGGTTGAACCGATAATGAGGTAAACCGGGGGCACCTTTGTGAAAACTGTTTCAATTAGTTCGTTCATATTATTTCCCCCAAGCGATACTTCAATTCTTCTATTCGAATAAAACGTGCAAATCGCGCATACTCTTTCCCTTCATTGAACAGGAGGACAACTGGCGCTGTAAATAACGAAAGTTGTCCCGCTATTTCTGGCACTTCTGCCACATTCACTGTATAAAATGGAATTGGAAAGTCTACTTTAAGTGCTTTCACTTGTGGGTATAGTCCTTCACAGACTGAACAGTTATCGGTTTTCACGAAAAGGAGTAACGCGCTTTCTCTTTCAACGTATTCCATCCATTCACCGAATGATCCGATTTGCTTCATCGGAATCCCTCCCATTCAACTCAAAAACCTTGGAAATCTCCGAAAATTGGGCTGAGCAAACTTGTTAAATACGTCAATCCATCGAAGAACAGCAAAATTCCGAATGCAATCATGACGGCGCCCCCAATTTTCATTATCAAGCCACTATTTTTCCTAATCCAACCGAGACGCGTTATAAAGAACGACAGAACAAAGAATGGAATCGCAAAACCGAAGACATACATCAGCATATAGATAACTCCTGATCCTGGGTTTGTCGCAGAGAGTCCCATGATTACCCCGATTATCGGTCCTGAGCACGGTGTCCAACCTGCGGCGAATGCAAGCCCAATTAATACACTCCCAAAATAACCAGAAGGACGGTTTTTAAACTGTAGTTTCTTTTCGCCCATAAGAAACTTAGGTGTGTATACACCTGCAATCATAAGGCCAAATAACACCATAAAGACTGCCCCGAGTTGTCTTAGTATTTCTTGATTTTCTACAAAAAATGTCCCTACCAACGACGTAGCGAAACCAAGTACGACAAAAATAATTGAAAATCCGATTAAAAAGAACAGTGTATGTAGTGTACCGCTTCTGCTCATGCGTTTCGAATCCGATTTTAGATCATCCAGTGACATGCCCGTAATATACGAAATGAATGCTGGGTACAGCGGCAATGTACACGGAGAGATGAAACTTAAGAAACCGGCACCGAAAGCGAGAAATAGATTTAAGTCTGTTGCCATTATTCTCTCCCCTTCAATTTTTCTTCCTCAATCGTATCAAAAGAAGCGTCAAATTACGTCTAATATGTCTGTGAACAGTTTATGACAATTCCGCGGAACATAGTCACAGGTCTCTGTCTCTCGCTGCAATGACTGCTTAAAACCTATATACTGTCGGCTTAAAAACCGCCTACCCAATATGGGCAGGCGGTTTTAGTTCGTGACAATATGAAGGCAATCTAAATTCGCCACGTGCTACGGGTGCATAGAAGGAGGTAGTTCAACCCTTCCTCATTGCATGGGCCACCCACTGCAGCTCAAGTCATTTATCAGATAACATCTTCCAAAATATTGTTTTGAAGGAGATACATCTTATGGTAGAGCCCTTTTTTCAGTAATAATTCCTGGTGTGTTCCACGTTCGACGATTTCGCCTTTGTGCAGGACGAGAATTAGTTCTGCGTCTTGAATTGTGCTGAGCCTATGAGCAATTGCGATTGTTGTGCGCCCTTTTCTCATTTTTTCAAGGCTCGATTGAATTGCCACTTCTGTTTCTGTATCGATATTGGCAGTTGCTTCATCCAGAACGAGAATTTTAGGATTCGTCGCGATTGTACGTGCAAATGCAACTAGCTGGCGCTGCCCACTTGAGAATGTGGAGCCACGTTCTGTTACTTTTTGAGCATATTTGTCTGGTAGTTTTTCGATGAATTCATTTGCTTGGACGAACTCAGCTGCTGCTCTTACTTCCCCAGACGTCATTTCCTTATCATGTAAACGAATGTTGCTTTCGATGTCCCCGTAGAATAGAAACGGGTCTTGCAAGACAAGTCCTGTCTTCTTCCGCAATTCTTCTTTCGGGTATTCTTTCAGCGAAACATCATCGATATAAATACCACCACGCTCATATTCATAGAAACGCATTAGCAAGTTGATGATGGAGCTTTTACCGCTACCGGTATGACCGACGAGGGCAACAGTCTCACCTGCATTCGCGGTGAATGAAATATTTTTCAGTACGTCGGCTTGTCCGTCATAGGAAAACGATACATCACGGAATTCGATTTTACCATTTTGAATTTCGGCATGTTTATTATCTTGTTGCTCCGGTTCCATATCAGGATCATCCATTAACTTAAAGACTCGCGATGCTGCAACCATCGCTTGTTGGAAAATAGATAATCGTTGCATTACTTGTTGAACAGGTTGGAATAAACGGCCAATCAAAGTTGTACATACATAGAGTATCCCCACTTCCACAGGACTGGCAAGTGATAAAAATCCGAAGTATCCGAGTACAAAAATGATTGCTCCAGCGTACAGTAAATCGATTGCTGGGCCCAGCAGGACACTGTCAAATTTGATGTTACGCATTCCCGCACGGAAATGTTTTTCATTAATATCATCAAATTCTGCCTCTAACCGATCTTCCTGTCTAAAGGCTTGAATCATCCCCATTCCGGATAATGATTCAGCTATTTTAGCGTTGAGCTGACTTAATCGCTCACGAATATCTTGATAAAAATCAGCACTATAGCGTCTGTAGACGACAATAACGGCTAAAAACAAAGGCAATAATAACAAGGAAATAAACGCCAACTTTGCATTAAGTGAAAATAATGCAATATAAACGCCAATAATTACAAATATAGCTTGTAAAAACGTGACAATGACACTGACGAACATTTCTTTGATTGCTTCCGTATCATTCGTCACACGTGACACGATACTTCCAGCAGGTGTTTTATCAAAATAACGCATGCCGAGCCCTTGTACCTTTGAAAACACGTCGATGCGCATTTGCTGAATGATTTTCAGTGCAATATCTTGGAAACGTATCAACTGAAAATAAGAGACGATAACCATGAATATCTGAATAGCTATATAGACAATTGCGATATTCGTGATGAGACTCCTTTGAAAACTCATGGTAGCTAGATGGTTATCAATGAATTGTTGAATAATTAAGGGTCCTACGATACTGCCCGCGACCGTCAAAACAAGCAGGACAAGCGCAATAATTACGCTCTTTTTATGAGGGATGATATAACGCAACAATCTTATTAAGACAACCCATTGATCTTTCGCTGTTAATTTTGGTTGTTTTTCTGCTGACATTATTCCTCGCCTCCTTGTTCGACAAGCACTTCGAGTTGCTGCAGGTCATACATTTCTTTATATCTTCCATTCATTTCGAGTAGTTCTTCATGCGTTCCAGTTTCGACAATCGTACCTTCATGCAGAATGATGATTTTATGTGCATGTTGGAGGGCACTTAATCGGTGAGAGGTAATAATTGTCGTCTCGCCTGTACGTGTTTGTTTGAGTGATTGTAAAATCGCTTCTTCCGTTTTGGCGTCGACAGCCGATAAGGAATCATCCAAAAGCAGTAATTCGGGTTCCATAATTAATGCACGGGCAATGGAAATTCGCTGTTTCTGACCACCAGATAACGATACACCACGTTCTCCAACAATAGTGCCATATCCTTCCGTAAATCCTAAAATGTCTTCATGGATATGCGCAAGCCGTGCAGCTTCATGAATTTTCTCTGTTCCAATTCTAGGGTTTGTAAAGGCTATATTTTCAGCAAGTGTCGTTGAAAATAGGAAGTGATCTTGTGGTACATAACCGATCGACTCTCTTAAACGTTGCTGCTTATATTGATTGATAGGTTTGTCTCCATAGACGATACTTCCTTTGTATCCTTCAAACTCTCTAAGCAATAGTTTTAAAATCGCTGTTTTACCTGATCCTGTTTTACCCACAACGCCCATTGTTTCTCCTCGTTTTAACGTGAAGTGAACATTGTGCAATGCAGCGCGTTCATCACCTGGGAATTTAAACTCGTCTATATCGAAGTGTAAATCGCCTTCTGGTCTTCTATCGATCGCACCCGTTACGTCTTTAATTTCTGGTGCAACGGACAACAATTCTGTAATCCGGCTGTAAGATGCATTTCCACGCTCTACAATATTAAATAGGAAGCCGAATGCAAGCATTGGCCAGACAAGAAGTCCAAGGTATGTACTGAACGCTACCATGTCTCCAATTGACATGTCGCCTGCAATAATAAACTTCGTTCCAAAATAGAAAGACAAAATGTATGAAATTGCAAATATCCCTGTAATCGTCGGATCAAATAATGCATCTACTTTGGCGACACGCATATTTTTACCAACTACATCTGTAGACAGGCTTGTAAAATCTTCAATATCTTCGTTTTTCTGACCGAATGTTTTGATGACCTTAATGCCAGATATACTTTCCTGCGTTTTGTCATTCAAATTCGAGAATGCTTCTTGGGCAAACCGGAATCGCTTGCGCAATAGTTTTCCATAATAGCTTGTCAGGAAAATCATGAATGGCAGTGGAATAAGTGCAATTAATGTCAATTTCCAATTGATGGTGATGGCCATCGTCAAAATGACAAATCCACCTGTTGAGATGGAATCGACCAGTGTCAAAATCCCCATACCGGCTGTTTGCTGCACAGCATTTATATCGTTTGTTGCATGAGCCATTAAATCTCCTACACGTCTTTTTTGGTAGAAAGATGGCGACATTCTCGTGAAATGATTGAATAACTTTTCACGCATTGTTCTGGATAACAAAACGGCTGAACCAAAAATCATAACACGCCAATAATAGCGCGCAATGTACATGAGGATACCTGCTACAGCTAGGATAATAAGCCATTTTGTGAGCCCTTCAGCTGTTAAAGAACCCTTTGTAATATCATCGACGATAATTCCGATAATTTTCGGAGGCAACAATTGCAATACGGAAACGAAAACAAGCATCGCAATCCCGAAAAGATACTGCTTCTTGCGCTGTTTAAAAAACCAGCCAAGCTGTAATAAAACCTTCACGCTACTCCCCCTACTTTTCATTAAAATTAGACCTTTGATTAGTTTAGCAAAAGTCTGAACAATATAAAAGGTCCGAGATTCAAATAATTCGGATTCAGAAGTAGTTTTAGTTTTCAAAATGGGATAATGTATGCTGCTTCTTCATATAATTGAGGTGAAACGCTAGCGGATCGTAAGGAGGTAATAAATATGAGGAACAAAATACACTTATATTTACTTGTACTAATAGCCATGATAGTCAGTTCAGCTTGTTCGTATACTAGTGAAAAAGCTGTTCTAAACGGTGATATCGTCAATATGCACGGGCCTGTCTATAACTATCCGGCGTTTGAATCGTTCTTGGAAAGTATGGAGATGGAGGAAGCAGCTACAGTCCGTATTGCGAATTACACGCTTGAAGGAGATCCAACATTATATAATCTTTCTTTCCAAGACTCCACGATCCACTTGGAGATAGATCGTTCAAAAAATAAAAATAGAGGCAAGGATCCCGTCAAAACGAATATGACATGTACGGATCTCCTAGAAGAGGAAGGGCAACAATTATTTATCTACACACTTAAAGGATGTGATTCATCCGCTGAAAGCTTTACGATTCTAAGCGTGTCGAAAGAGCATGTGGACGAACACGTGCATTAGGTATGGCTGATGGATACTTTATACAATGACTGATTTTCCAACACTTCTTGTAGTGGCATCCACATCTGGTACTCCCTTCCTTCTGGTATTGATTCTGAAACAAAAGAAAACAGATTAAGAGTTCTTTTACCAAAATGCGAAGAGTACGACGGATATCATTGGTAAAGTAATACACAGTAAAAAAGACCGTTTGATGTGCAACTACCAAACGATCTTTAATAACATAATATCGCTCCAAAGGCGATTAGCAAACTCTACAGAATAATCCGCTCATTTTCTTGGAGACTCAAGGGCGGATTATTTCATTTGTACTAATGCGATTTGAATAGCGAAGCGATCATAAGGACGATTGCTTGAAAGAGTTCACGAACAACACTGTCCTAGAGGATGTGGGTTATGCCTTGTAAAAGGTCCTCTCATGCTGAAGTAACCATTCCTTTCTCCACAAACCACCTGCATAACCTGTTAATTTCCCATTAGAACCGATAATTCGATGACAAGGAATCACGATACTTAGCTTGTTTTTTCCGTTTGCAGTTCCTACTGCCCTGACGGCTTTTTCATTCCCAATTGAAACAGCAATATCTTTGTAGGATACCGTTTCGGCGCAGGATACTTTTGTCAAAGCGCTCCAAACTGATTTTTGAAAGTCTGTTCCTTCAAAGTTATAAGGAAATGTAAATTCGTGACGCTCACCTTTAAAATATTGCTCAATTTGATCATAGCAATCCACTAAAGACGCGGGAGTTTCTGCTTGCATCCTATTTGTCACACTATCCTCTTCAGAAAACATTATTGAATATATAGCCTCATCTGTACCTATTATTTCAATTACTCCAATCGGTGATTCATAATCTAGTTTATGTAGTTTACTCATGTAAGAACCTCCGTAGATAAGGATGCTGATAATGAAGACTTTCGGATTGTATTAAGTCCCTCCTAAAACTTCTTTTGATTTTCTGTGTTAGATATTTAATGGGTACTAGTATTTTCTCAAATTGAAAAGAAATAGAAGTAGTTTTTTTCTTTCGTGAAACCGATTTTTTCATAAAGCTTTTGTGCTGTTATATTTTCTACATTGGTCTCAAGTAATATTCCTTTTGCACCTGTGTCCGCTGCAAATGAAATGGCTTTTTTAATTAACTTTTCGCCAAACCCTTTGCCACGAACACTTTCCATTACATACAAATCGTTTAAGATCCATGTCCGCTTCAGACTAACAGACGAAAAAGAAGGGTATAATTGAACAAAGCCAATAGGATTATTTTCATCAAAGGCTATAAAAATAACAGATTCCTCGTTGCTTAATCTGTCTTTAATAAACTCTTTTGCACCATTAATATTTGATTTTTGTTGATAAAATACTCTGTATAAGTCCAATAGTTCTGCTAATGAATCAAGGTCATTTCCTGTTGCTTTTAGAATGCTCATACGTGAATCCCCCTTATAATTATTATATTTCTGAATTAATCAACTTTACCATAAATTGATTTGTAATTGTCCTCGAACCAGCCTTTCTTTTTGTCCAGCTAATAGTTTGACTTGTTTTCTTTGAACTGTTATCCGAGGTTGAAAATAATCATTAGTTTACATAATAATATTATGTAACTTTAATTTGTTTAGCTTTCTATCCCACTTAACTTGACACTTTGTTCCTTATATAATCCTCATAACCAAAGATATTTATCATTCCATTTTCTCTTCCCTTTCAAATTTCTCCCGCACTGCCTCTTCCACATATTCACTCATTGACAGGTCTTTTTCTTTGGCAATCTCCTGCAATTTATCCAGCAGATTGTTTGGTAAATCAAATGTCGTGCGCCTGTATCCGCTAATAAGCGTCCACTCGCCTTCTTTAAGAACAACATCGCCTAATACGAGAAATCTTTTTATAATACTTTCTGTAAGTATCTCCGGAACAGGTATAGATAGCTCAATTTCTCCGCTTTTTATCGACAAATCAATATGTGTGTCGTGCTCACGGATGCGAATGTTTTCAATCCCCCATATTTGATAGACGAAATCAAGGAAATCAAACGATTCCTGTAAGTCTTTTGGTAGTGAAAAGTCTGTATACCCTTTAACTCTACTATTCGGACGATGAATCGGATACACCGCTTCATACTGATAAATATGGATACCATTCGTAAAAGGAATCCATGTCCGCGATTGTAAATAGAAGCCCCATTCCTGGTTGTCGTTACGCAATACACGCATATCTTGTCCTTGTTGAGTACGGAAAAGCTGGTATAGTACGATGTCAAATTTAGCATCATAAAATTCAACCCGTGTCCCCCGCACAGACGCTGTCCGTTCGATTTCTTGTGTGATCCATACCGCCGTTTCATCTGGAATGGAATAGATTGTGCGTTCATCTCCAACAGGCAATTCATCCACGGGTAAATCAGTTTCTCGAATTAAGGCATAAATGCGCTGCGTTGTCACGCCCAATTGTTTAGCGAGTTCAGAAGGCCGAAGCCCCATCGGTTGATTGCGTTGTCGTTCTGCAGCAAGTGTGTCGACTTCTTCCCGTTTGTACCTCACTTCTCGTATCAGGCGATGTGGGTCTTCTATTTTAATGATTTTCTTTTGTTTCGCATAGTGGTAGATAGTAGCCTTCGATATACCAAGTATATCCGCTACCTCTAGTCTTGTGTACCAATCATTCAATTCAATCTCTCCTGTCTTAAGTGCATAAACTTAATAAATAAAATTAAATGAGCATTACTACTTTATTTGACATAGCCTAAATTATATTTAGTAATTCAATTAATTTCACAATGATAAAGTCAGTGACATAATTCGATTAATAATAAATTCAATTCTTATATACTATAAAATAACTCAACTTTAATAGCAACTTAATATCATATCGAAATACAATAGAATTTAATCAATAAAATATTATACATAAACAAAGGAACTGTTTTTTTATGTTATATTAAAGTTGTGTTAAAATAGATAGGTTGATTGAAAATTAAAGTATCTAATTAAATGTTGAATGTATTTCTATAGGGACTTGTTAGAAATATATAGATTTTGAATAAAAAGTGTTTAATCTTTACTATATTAAAGGTGGATATAATAGTTGTAACTGACTATTTTTGAATTATTTACAGTACATACTAAATTTTTATTTTATTATAAATAGTTTGACTTAAAAGGCGGAATTGGTGTTAAAAATAATGATTGTATTCTAAAGCTACGTAATGAGTATTTTGGCGAATTGAATAAAGGGGTGTTAAGTCTATCGTATTTTCAGTGAGTGTAACTAAACAGTTGCAAATAAGTGTTTTAAAAATGGAGCTACAGGATCTATCAACTTTGCCGGCTCTTCAAAATCGTTTAGATGAAGCAGAGAAAGATGGACAAAAGGCTTTTCATGATTTTACGGATCCAGACATGATGAAATGGTTTCTTTACGAACGCCGCCACTTAAACCAAAAAAATGATCGGACGGAGAGGACAGTTAGAGAGTATGAGCGTGAACTTTTGCACTTCATCGAACAGCTCTTTACATACAGTACAGAAATCGATGTAGATGTCGCCTATATAATAGAAAGTTCTCTGTTTAAATCACTTCAATCACGTCATTTAAGAAGGTATCAAGAGTGGTTAGCAACTGAAAGTCCGTATGTGGTGAGCAAAGGGCCATACTCCCCTGCAACGCTAGAACGGAAAACAACGATACTCAAAGCATTTTTTGCATTTCTGCATCGTGTGGGCTATATTCAGGAACCGATTCACCAGGGATTACGGATTGCGACCGTTCGAAAAGATGATCGACCTAATCGGGATTTAGGACCAGTCGATGTCGTAATGCTACTGAACACATTTAGAGACATGCAGCACCCAATCATGTTTACGATTATTCACGTCTTAACAACAACCGGGATTCGGAATGAAGAATTTTGTACATTACAGTTGAAAGACTTAAAAGTGGATTCTATTCAAGGCGGCTATTATTTGGATGTGTTGGGGAAAGGGAATAAGAGACGGCATGTTCCGTTGAAAGAGAAAGTGGTCCATAGCATTCGTAGTTTTCGCAATGCACGGGGCCTATTGCCAATCGAACGAGCGCATCTGGATGATCCGCTTTTTACAACGAATACAGGACGAGCATATTCCCCCTCGTATTTATCGCAGTATGTGAAAAAGGAGATTACAAGCTTAGAACAGCTGAAGTTATCGGATCAAACGATGAAGATCACCCCACACGTATTCCGCCATGCCTTCGCAATCATCTCAAAGCTAAATGGCGTAGATATTTACGATATTATGAGAAGTCTTGGACATGAGAAGATTGAAACCACAATGATCTATTTGGAGAAGATCTTTGAGAAAGAACGCCACGCAATTCATGCATGGAAGCCAGATATATTTGGGGATTATATCTAATAAAAAAACCCTCGCTCAACAGCACTAAAACCGTAGTTTTAGAGCTGTTGCGCGAGGGTATTCCTCTTGAGTCGCATATGATTTATGAGTCTATTATACCATAATCGCCATTGTCATCAATCATCATTTCAGTTACCGCAACTTTCGACTAAAAGTTCTAATCAAATTTACCCTAAAAAAACAAGCCAGATCATTTGCGTACTGCTACCCATTTGTAAAAATAATGGTATTTAAATTTAAAACCAAAACATAAAACAAGCATAACCCCGTTCTAAATTAAGGACGGGTTATGCTAAGTTACTTCACTGTACAACTATTTTTTTCTGCTCCTGTGACCCCTCGACTATTAAAGTCCAGGCTTTGTTATACAGTATTTTCGGAATTAATTAACTTTCAATTCTACTTTCTCTTCATAATCTCCAGTTTTAGTCTGCCATTTAATTTCTATATAAGTGTGATTTAAGTCAATAATTGCTTCATCTTTAGTTGGTGGATGATTAGTTACGGACGTTCCAAAAGATATAGCGGTTTGGTTTTCTTCAGGATATCGTTCTCCCTTCCGGTTAGCTCCGGTGCTAGTAATTACCGCAAAAGTGACATAGATAAGTTCTTCATCTCCTGTATATTCAATCCCCCCTCTATCAGAGAGTTCTGAATTGGACACTTCGTATACCACATGCGCTTTCCAATATTCACCTTCACCAGCAGCTCGAATGGTTTCTTGTCTAGAACAACCTGTTAATAAAACGAAAACTATTAAAATTAATAAATTTATTCTATTCATGAAATTCTCCTTTCTACTGTATTTATTAATAGATTAATAATTAGTCCCTAATGCTGAACAGAAAATTAATTATCATATAAAATCATTACTTTTCCAAAGGTGAAAATTCATACCTTTTCATAGAAATAAGCTAAAGATTATAATTCTCACACGCGTTAACTCTCTAGATATTCGCAATTATAACATAAAACACATAATATATTGAATTATAATTTAAAAAATAAAATAGCAAAAGAAAAAACCATTTTGAATGCAATATTCAAAATGGTTTTTTCCTGATTAATCGACAGCCGAGTTACCATGTTTTATTATTTGAACGTTGAACACAAATGTAGAAGACCCTCTATTCACATTAACTGAAGTATTAGATGACACGCTGGCTGCTCCAGTAAACATGCTCAACCACGGCCAAGTTGTTGGAGCGTGATATAGGTAAGAATTTGAGGTAGGGGATTTAACTTCATTACAATCATTATAGATGCATGCCTCTAATCCCACTTGTCCGTAGTGCACTTTTCTATTTGATAGAGAAAAAGCTGTATCTAATACTGTCCAACTTCCTTTGGTGCTAAAAACTTTCCATTTGATTTTCCCGTCATTCATTTGCTGCCAACGGATAGACACTTCACCACTTACGGTATATGAACCGTCTGTTTTGGTACCCGATGATCTTTCATCGTATACTACTACAGCATTTGTTACATAATCAGTAACTATTGACCCGTCTGATAATTGAGTTTCTTTGAGTTTCTGTGTAGTTTTAAACACTTCAAAGTCTTCTTCATTTATATCTTTCGAGTCACTTTTACTTAAAGATGGCTCAATTGCATTTTTCAAGCCATCTTTGGTAGTGATTTCAGTTACAGAAGGCACCACTTCAAAATCAAAATCATTTACATCTGTCTCTCCTTTAATAGCCCTTTCTACAATTTTGTCTCTGTCCGTAATTTCCTCTTGTTCAAAAATTACTATTTCTTCAAAATTACCTGTGTTACTAGATGCAAATACAGTGTTAGGCACTAAAGCAATTAATGCTAATAAAAATACAAATACGATTTTTTTCATTTTTCTCACTCCTTTTTATTGTGGATGAATCTCACTTTTGTTTATCAAGCTTATTTCAAATGAAAAAATTAATTAAACTAATTTTCAGCCTCCAGAAATCAACCAAATATCTAAAATAATAAAAATAATTTCCAATTTATTTCCCTCCTTTCTTATATAATAAATCTAAAGTACGGTATAATTACAAAATATAAGAAAAATAATAAATGGAGGGAATTATGTCGAATTATGGCGGGACAATTAAGAAGATTAGAAAAAGTAAAGGATATACTCAAAAAGAGGTTACAGGAAACTTATTCACACAAGCAACCTATTCAAATTTCGAATCTGACAAATCGGATATTCTTTCGACAAATTTCATGCACCTTTTGTTACAACTCCAATTAACCACTGATGAACTTAGTTATATTCATAATGATTATCAATTCAATAAACCCACAGAAATAGTCAAAAGTTTTATCCGTTTACCGTATAATAATAAGACTGAAATTTCTAAAGTTATAAGTTCAATAGATGAATATCATCTTTTTGGAAATAGAAATATTGTCTTAGAGGAATTGAGAAGTATCTGCGAATCTCTATTAATTATAGAGACTACTGGTGATTTTAAGAAGGCAAGAGAAAAAGTGAATAAAGTATGGGAAAGAATCTCATACTATGATCAATGGTATTTATTGGATATACAAATGATGAATGTAATTTTATACTTTTTTGATGATGATGTGGTTATATATATTACAGATAAACTTCTGGAAAGACTTAAAATTTATAAAAACTTTGAAGAAGCAATAAGGCTAAGATCAACTCTTACACTCAATTTATCGTTACTACTCATTAAAAACGGTATGTTTTCGGAAGCACTTAATAGATTGGAAAAACTTATAGAATCACATTTGCAAGAGTTATCCTATAAACCATTAGCAGTTTGTTATAATCGTATGGCAATATGTTATTCGTATACATCAAGGGGAAAAGAAAACACAATCAATCGAAAAATAGAACTTCTCTTAGAAATCTATGAGGATGAGTTGTTTAAACAGATGATTCAACTTGAATATAAAAAATACTCCTGTGACTGAATTTTTTTCATAACTTTGATTCCTTGCTATACAGGTTTTTTAAAAGTATCAATACATACCAATTATAGCAGTACAGACCAATGCCTTGGTCTATACTGCTATATTTTTTATTTAGCAGAGGTGTAGAGTAGGTTGTGTACTCCTTGGGAACTTGAACATAATAAAACAAACCTACTTCACTCCCCTCATTTGAGGTAGGCTTGAGTATCTTGGATCCTTTTAATCGTGTTCTAAGAAGATTGAAACGACAATGAACTATTTGGAGAAGATCTTTGAGAAAGAACGCCATGCGATTCATGCATGGAAACCAAACTTATTTGGGGAATACATCTAAGCATAAAAAAACTCACATAACAGAACTAAAACCGTAGTTTTAGAGCTGTTGCGCGAGGGTACTCCTCTTAAGTCGTCATCACAAAACAAGACATATAAAAAGGGTTACAAGGGCTTCACATCGTGAGAAGCCCTTGTAACCCTTTGTAACCGCTATACTAAAATAGACAGTTTTCGCTCGAATACCTTGATGTAACCGTCAAGTAGAATTGAGCAGTTTTCACAAATTAAGTTTGATCAATTTTCCACAATTAAGTTTGAGCACTTACTTCGGGAAACAAAGTCTTTCTGTACTTCATACGCATACTTTCTTCGTCTTCTCCGAAGGAAATCACCTCACTTCGATGTAGAAGGCGATCCAATATAGCGGTTGTCAGTGAGGTATCTCCTAAAAATTTACCCCATTCATTTGGACCCTTATTCGAAGTTAATATAAATGCGGTTTTATCATACATGTCATATATAAACTGGAAAAACAGGCTTGCTTCCTTTGGATCTACAGTCATATACATAACATCATCAATAATTATTAAATCTGATGTTGTAATACGTTTATAGCGTGTCTTTGATTTACTAACGTAATCACGGCTTTTTAAAATATATATTAGTTCTCCCATTGAAACGAAGGTCACTTGATATCCATGTTCAATAGCCAAAGTGCCTAGTCCTACGGACAAATGTGTTTTGCCTGTCCCAGGTGGGCCCATTAGAATTAGGGTAAACATCTCTTCAATCCAATTTAAATCTTTTAATAATTTAAACTGTCTATCGCCAATCGCATTTTGTTCTTCCAGTCGATAATCTGCCAGTGTTTTTGGATAGGGAAAGTCTGCCCATTGCATTAGTCGATGAATGGTCTTTTTTTCTCTGCACACCATTTCATGGGTAAGGAGTTCATTAATAAACTCGTGATAAGTCCAACTGCCCGATTCTGCATTACGCAAAAGAGCGGGAAGCTCTTTTGCGGTTTCAGCGAGTCTCAGGGTTCTACATTTTTCTTGTAATAGTTCAATAGGAGAGGTCATGACCTTTTACCCCCAGATAATAAATCGGTGTAGTAATCTTCTGATCGTTCTGCTGCCTTATATTCTTGATATTTTGGTGAATTGGTACTTACTTCTTTTACTTGCGTCTGTGATTCTTTATGTAGCGTGAAAGCGACATCTCTGAAGTCATTAGCACTAATCATATGCAAAGTTTTCACAGTTTCCAGCGCTTCATTTATATGCTCTGGATGATTTCGAATGACCATTTGTAATACTTTCAACTGGTCTAATAAGTGTCTTGGATACTTCTTATTCAATTCATCTAAAAACCAACAAATCAATTCTTTATTAGAAAACCTAATCACAATTTCGTCTCTCAATAGCGTTTTCTTTGGACTTGGTTTCTTATGATGAGTTGGATCATAAACTAACTGTCCTTTCGAACTACAGAGTAAATGTCTCGCGATTATTGCTCCAGATGTCTGTAATCGAATATTTAGGTGGTCATCTGCGGTTACTTCTAAATATGCCATGTTTTTAGTTTTCGCATCGTACGTACCTGTAGGTACGGAATAACGATTGGATTCAAAGCGTATGACATTGTCCTTTTGAATTGTTCTTGTTATACTTTCTATTAGGGAATTCTCGAAAGAGAATTTTGAAGAGACTTTTCTTAAGTGCAGTTTTTCGACTGTATGCACTTCAGAAGGTCTTTTTTTTGTATTATGATGCACTTTGTAGTTTCCGGTTCTCTCAAGCCATTGAATGGCTTGTTGATTCCACAAATGGATGTCTTGAAATTCACGATTCTTCATGAAGTTATGCTTCACGAACTTGACGACTTGTTCTATTTTCCCTTTTGATTCGGGATCGCTTTTTCTACATAAATAAATAGAAAATTTTCTTAGTTTACGGTAATTATCAAATTCCTTGGTAAATAATAAGTCACCCGCATTTTCACTTACAGCTAGTAAAGCATCTTGGTCATATACCATTTCTTCAGGCATGCCTCCAAAAAACTCAAAAGCATTTTCATGACAGCGGACTAAATCTCTTGTATGGAAATGTCTATCTAAGAATTCAATGTACTTATACCTAGAATTGGATAATACAAACCCAATAAAATAAAGCCTTCTTCTCATTCCGTCATTACAAGTCACCAAATCTTGACCGAAATCTACTTGTGCTTGAAAACCCATCGGACTATCCGGAACTGCTTCATAAACTCTTTGTTCAGACACTTTCGGTATATGGTATGCAGTACGTAACTCATTCACATAATTCCTAGTAGTATTCTCCACAATATTATCTTCATTCAACCCCTGATTCTCTTTCAACCAGTCGTAGACCTGGGCACTACTCATATCAGGGTATTTCTTCAACCATCCAACAATGACATCCCTGTAGGGATCCAACTTCTTTTTACGTGATTGTAAGGAGACTAAATAATCCTCAAATTCTTCAGATGTACTCTTTAGATATTTAGAAACGGTATTTCTTGAAATGTCCAACTTTCTCGCAATTGCCGACTTAGAAAAGCCCATTTCGGATAACTCGCAGATTTTCATATAAACCATGATTTTCTTCACTCCAGTTTCCTCACTTCCTTTTACACGTTTAGTATAAAGGAAGTGAATTATTTAGAGGGAAACTGCTCAATCTTATTTGTGGAAAACTGCTCACTTTAGTTTATCGTTTACACTTGAACACTTTCGCCAACAATCATGCCATCTAGTAAGCTAGGATTATTAGTTTACTGGAGGTAAGGACTTGGAGGAAAAGTTAGTGTTATACATCGAGATTCAGCAACTATACAAACGGAAAATGAAGATTGCACAGATTGCAAAACATTTGAAAGTAACGCGTGGAACTGTTTATAAGTATTTGAATATGTCATTTGAGGAAGCACAAGAATATTTGGGGAATCCTTTGAAGAAACCTAAGAAATTGGATCCCTACAAGGATTGGGTTGTCGCATGGCTAGAAGAATACCCACATTTAAGTGCAGCACAAATTCAAGATTGGTTAATCGAGCGCTATCCTGATTTGGTAATCGGAGAAAGCACAGTTCGTACCTATGTAAAAGAGATCCGTGAGATTTATCAAATTGAGAAAAAAGCGATTGTTAGGCAATATGAGGCCGTTCCTGAACAGCCGATGGGCAAACAGATACAGGTGGATTGGGGAGAAACAAGACAGAAAACGACGACGAAAAAAGAAGTGAAATTATACTTCATTGCCTTTGTTTTAGCACATTCGCGGTATAAGTACATGGAGTGGCAAGACCGACCTTTCACTACGAAGGATGCCATTCGTTGTCATGAAAATGCCTTTCGCTTTTTTGGTGGTCGTACGGAAGAAATTGTGTATGACCAAGATCACTTACTATCAGTCAGCGAAAACGCTGGGGATATCGTGTTAACAGCAGAATTCCAAGCGTATGTAAAAGATCAAAAGTTCCGTGTTCATTTATGTCGAAAAGCCGATCCTGAATCAAAAGGAATGATTGAAAATGTAGTGAAATACATAAAGGGAAATTTCGCAGACAGCCGTGTTTTTAAAGATATTGAGGACTGGAATGAACGTGCGCTCCAGTGGTTGGAACGCACAGGAAATAAAAATGTGCATAACACAACAAAAAAGAGCCCAGTCGAAGTGTTTCTCGTCGAAAAGCAACACTTAGAACCAGTCTCTTCACTACTTTCAAATGAAAGTACACATGCATGTATTATAACAAGAAATGTAGGCAAGGACAATACGATTCGCTTTGCGTCCAACCGTTACTCAGTTCCATTAGGAACTTATGGAGTATCACCAGAGAATCAGGTTGTTTTAGACATACAAGGTGAGCAACAAGATACGTTGGTTATTCGTAAGCAGTCAAACGGTGAAGTGCTGGCCGAACATCAAATTAGTAGCGAAAAAGGAAAGCTTATTCAAAATCGTAATCATACCCGAGACCGTTCTAAAGGAATTGAAGAGTTAAAGAAAACCGTCATTTCATATTTTGAAGAACAAGAAGACGCATTGATGTATGTGGACGAAATTTGTATGAAATACGTGCGTTATCGTAGAGATCAATTAATAATTCTACAAAAGGTGATTAAAGAAGAACCCGAATGGATTGATTCAGCACTTCAAAAGTGTATGCGTGAAAAATTATATAGTGCGAATGACTTTAGAGACGTAGTGCGTTACTTGAAGCAATCGAATCTAGAGGAATCAGCCCTACTCCATGAGCAACAGAATGTTTCGATGACTCCAACGAATATTCAAGTAGAAACACGCCCCTTAGAAACGTATACACGAATTCTAGGAGGGATTGTCTCATGAATAAAACGGTGAAAGACTTACAGAATCATTTTCGTCAGCTACGGCTTTCAGAAACGGCAGAGGAGCTCCCGCAGCTCCTTCGCGAAGCTGAAAAAGAATCATGGACTTACTTAGAATTTTTGGAAGCTATCACATCATTTGAGCTAGGCAAACGCGAGGAAAAAAGTATAGGACGTCGTATTAAATGGGCGCGCTTCCCCTACATTAAAACGTTACAAGAATTTCAAGTAGAGGAGCAAACAGCTCTTACATCTCGTCAACTGACACAGTTACAAGAGTTCAGCTGGTTAGAGCAGCAATACAACTTAATCTTATTAGGCCCACCTGGTGTTGGCAAAACATTTCTAGCGATAGGGTTAGGCTTAGAGGCTATTCATAAAGGGTTCCAAGTGTACTTTGTGACAATGGGAGAATTAATTCAGCTTCTGAAAACCCAAGAATTTGCGTATAAATCGCAGGTTCAAATGAAACGACTTCAAACATCTGATTTAGTGATTATTGATGATTTAATGTACATGGCAATGGATCAGCGTGAGGCAAATCTATTCTTCCAGCTCATCAATTATCTATACGAACGAAGTTCGATTATTCTAACGTCGAATAAGAGCCCAGAACAATGGACGGAGTTAATGGGGGATCAAGGGATTATGACAGCCATTCTAGATCGGCTGTTACATCGTGTCGAAGTGATTCACATGAATAGTGATAGCTATCGAATGAAAAATAGGCAGCATATATTTTAAGCAAAAGTGTTCATTTCAAACGAGCAGAAACTGTCGTTTTGACCTTGACGGTTACACCCTTCAATTTCTACCACAAAGATTCATCTTTATTACTCAACTTTAAGAATGTATCGTTGACACTTCCCGTTATTTTTTCCACTGGCGAAATAAAAAAAGAGTAACCGCAGCCACCCTTTTTTAAAAAACATTTGTCCAACAATCCTCCAGATTGTTTTAAAATCAAATTACTTATTGTCCTCTCCCTTTTTAGCCCCGTAACCTAAGAGAACATCGATAAATAATGTAAACAAGTAATAATTACCGTCAAAGTTCTTTGTTTTTATACTTGACCAACAATAGCAAATATAAATGTCACAAATACAATTCCGAATAAGATAGAGATTACAGATATGTACTTCAAGAAACCCTTTTCTTTTATATATATAGCTATAAAACCTAGTACGATTCCAAGTAGGTAAATACTAAATCCAATAAAGATACCAGTCCATCCAAGAAAAGTTATATTCAATGGAGGGAACGACATAATCGACATGAAAATACCAATAATAATTAGTAATAATGAATAAATACTAAATTTCCTTTTCATTTGTAATCAACCTCTCTATTTACTTAATCTTCTAGTATCTCTTTTATTGACTTAGAATAACATAATCTATAATTGAACTAGGGATTTCCGTGACATTATTGATTTTTAATTTTTTTAAATCAAAAGAAAAAAAAGTAGAATTATCATCTTTATTTGAAATAAAATACATCATATCTTTACTAAACTTCGGTTTTTCAATAGTATACCCTATTTCCGTACTTTCTAGTAATTTACTAAAATCATTATTATATTTAATTAATAATGACTTCCCAGAGTTAGAATATATAGCATAAACGTTATTTTTCTGTATATATACTCCAAGAATATTTTTTTCTTTTAATTTTTTTATTTCCAACTGCCAGTTTTCAAGGTTCAATGTATATATATAACTATCACCATTATCCATGTCTACCAGGGATATATATAACTGATTGTCATGAACAGACAAATCGGACGAAACCAAAGGTCCATCTATTACTAATTCTTTGACTATGCTATTGTCTATAGTATCGACAACACTTAATGTAAATTGATTTTCAATAGGTTCTGTAAAATCTCTACTGTAAATAAATAATGATTTTTTATCAGAAGTTATTGAAAAAGGAATTCCTTTTAGTCTGAATGGCTCTGAACCTTTTCGCCCTTCCATCTTATAAGTATAATAATTCATATCATTTTCTTTATCATAATTATAGACAAACATTTTTTCATTATTAAACGGAATCATAAATAAGGGGTGAGGGAGTTTAGAGTCAGTTATATCTATTTCATCTTTACTAACTGTAATATACTCAGATTTATAAGGGCTTATTGATAACAATTTTTCTTCATCATTGATCAATGACGTTAACCCATTACTTTTAATCACTTTTGTTTCTATTTCCTTGAGATTAGAATCTAAGAACAACAACTTACTGTCTTCATCTGTTAAATTACTTTCCAATAGTACAAAGTCTTCTTTTTGTTTCTGATTACACCCCAGCATAAATAGCAGAGAAAGGATTACAGTAATTAAGATAGATTTTTTCATTTCACATTCCCCTATTAAAAAAAGAAAGCAAATTCTGCTTTCTTTTTCACTTATTTAAATTGCTTTCACTTTACTGCCTTTAGTTAAGTCGATAGGCCAGACTGCAGTTCCTCCATTATAATCTAGTTCGACTCCTAGGTCATACCAAGCTCTCCATACTAATTGTGAGCAATAGAAAGCATCTGTTCTAGTTTTTTCATAGAATGAATAGTTATAAGGATCATAAAGTTCGTATTTAGCATTGTTAACTGCACTTTGCTTTTGACTTGCAGTTGCGCCAATTACTGTATAAGCCCGAGCATCTTTATATCGCTCTTTAAAGTTATTCGTCCAATATCTCACCCCATCAGTATCCTGCCTTAATCCCATAGCTTCTATTGTTGAATAACGATCAACAACAATTGCTGCGTGGCCTCCTACAGGTAGGGATGTAGAACTAAATCCACTTGGAGTATAAAGAATATCGCCTGTATTCCCCATAGAGCCATCTGGTATAGGTACAGCAAAAGTTTCTACATCGGAGTTAGTTAGTTTTTGATTTTCTAACTGCATATTTTTAATGTATTCAGCGGTATCTTTTTGTCCTTCCAAAACTTCATCATAGTAACCCTCAGGTATTGTGCTCTTAAATTCAATATTTTGGTCATTGACTTCTTCTGCTTTGACATTATTTTGTTGATTCGTTGCTAAAAAAGATACTGCTAATGCTAGAGATAACATGATTTTCTTTTTATACATATTTTCCATTCCCCTTTTTGGCATATTCAGTACTCACTAAATCAAGCGAGTAAATTTTATTTTCATTATTAGTCTGCAAGATAACCAAAAGCCGAAGTATTAGTGATATCCGGGTTTCCTCTATATACTTTAATTACATAAGTTGCTGGTACCATGTCTTTTATGGTAGTATTTAAAGTTTTTCCTGGTAGAACTACATATTCTTTAAGTAATTTATCAGGACCACCAGCATAAACGTAATAAATACCTACTGTAACAGCTCCATTTTCTGCTTGCATGTACACATTTGTGAATATCGGTGTTAAAATCCTCAATAATAACGGTTTAAAATTCCCCAGTTTTCACAGATAATCTATTTCAGATAGAGATAGATTGGAAGTGTAGGAATGACCTTATTGTTGGAGGATTTTTTTATGATAAGAGAATTGAAACAGAAAGGTTGGACGATTAGTGCAATCGCAAGGGAAACAGGATTTGATCGAAAAACTATCCGGAAATATTTAGAGGCCGCAACAACCCCTCAATCAAAAAAAAGAATAAAAAGAGGAAGTAAGCTGGATTCATACAAACCATATTTACTGGAACGAATAAAGGAAGGTACCACGAATTGTGCAGTCTTAATGGAAGAAATTCGAGCGAAAGGCTACGAAGGAAAAAGTACTATTCTTCGAGAATTTGTCCAGCCCTACCGGGAGGCACCTAAGAAACAAGCAACCGTTAGGTTTGAAACGATTCCTGGACGGCAGGCGCAAGTAGATTGGGCAGAGAATGTCGGAGAGTTTTATGTAGATGGTCTGAAACGTCCATTGTACGCCTTTATTATTATCCTGAGTTATTCCCGTAAACGTTACATTGAGTTTACAACGGATATGACGCAGGAGACGCTGATGAAATGTCATATGAATGCCTTTAGCTATTTCAATGGCATTCCCCAGCAGCTTCTTTACGACAATATGCGAACGGTTGTCACGAAACATAGTGTCAGCCAGATTCGGTTTAACAAAAAGTTCGAGGATTTTCTATCCTATTATGGTGTAGTTCCGAAAGCATGTAAGCCCTATCGGGCACAAACGAAAGGAAAAGTAGAGAGGGCTGTAGCTTATTTAAAATCAAATTTCCTTAAGCGTCGCCTTCCTGAAAATCTAGAAGATTTGAATTCAGAAGTACGTAAATGGTTGGATGAGGTGGTTCACAAAAAGCGCAATCAAACTACGCAACAACGTCCATGTGATCGGTTTGAGGAAGAGCGTGCTCTCTTAATTACATGGAATACAAAACCGCTGTATCAAGTAAGACAATGGGAACTCCGGGAAGTGAGTAAGGATTGTTTTATTTCCTATCAGCAGAATAAGTATTCCGTACCGTATCGGTACGCCGGACAGCAAGTTAAATTACATGAAACTAATGAAGGAATGCTTGAACTATACGATGAGTATGAGCGCATAGCCGTGCATCCGCTACTAGACGGAAGACATCAAATGACGATGAAATCTGAGCATTATCAGGGATTACCTGGAACAAAAAAAGAGCAGGAAACGAATCTAGATGGTTTGGCGACCCCAGATTCTCCTACTCCAATACCGACTGTTGAAAGTCGATCGTTAGCTATATACGCTGCGCTCGAGGAAGGAGAATAACTCATGCATTCATTACTCGAAGAGCGCTTACAAACGCTCGGATGGCAACAGACAGCACAACAACTAGATGAACTGGTTGAAAGTGCTTCTGCCAATACTTTATCATATTTTGACTTTCTTGACACCCTGGTGAAACAGGAATGGGAAAATCGAGAATCAGAGGCATTGGCAAAACGAATACGAAAGGCGAAGTTTCCTTATACGAAAACGATTCATGAATTCGATTTTAGCTTTCAGCCTAGTATTAGTGAGCAACGTGTCAAAGAAACCTGTACCTGTCGCTTTATCGCAAATGGAGAGAATCGAATCATCCTTGGCCCACCTGGGGTGGGAAAGACACATCTAGCCATCGGATTTGGATTAGAAGCGTTAGCCAAAGGCTACCAAGTCTTATTTATGACGGCAGATGAATTAGGCGAGCAATGTCAAAAAGCTTCTCAAAAAGGTACTCTCTCTTATTTAATGAAACGTTTATGTAAACCGGATCTTATTATTTTGGATGAGATTGGATACTTTGACTTCGATGAAGTCACAGCCAATGTGTTTTTTCAAATCGTTTCCAAGCGATATGAGAAAGGGGCTATGATCATTACTTCAAACAAATCTTACTTAGAATGGGGAAAAATATTTGGAGACGATGTGTTAGCAACAGCGATTTTAGATCGTCTCTTGCATCACTCTGTAACTTTTAGTATTAAAGGCGATTCATATCGCATGGAGGAGAAAAAGAAGGCTGGGGTGTTCCCTCTGCCTTCAGTATCAGAATCAATGAAGTGAGGAATTTTAGTCCGGCGTTTTTGGGGAATTTTAACCCGGTATTGACAACATTTCCTGTTCCGTCAATAATCTTTATACTATCCGATACAGCAACAAATTGATTTGTTTTTAACGTGACGCCAACCGCAGCAGAACCAGGATTAATAACAGCACTAGGTGTTAATGTTTCTTCACTGCTAATAGGTGTTAATATTTCTCCATCGCTATTAGCATATGCACTTTGGGATACCAAATTAAGAGATACAATAAGTATTACGAATAAAGAAATTATTTTTTTACGCATGAAATTTGCACCCTGCTTTCTAAATTTAATTTATTTTGGTTTACCGGTCAATTCTTTTAACCACCTCCAATAATCCATATATCTAACAAAACTAGTATAAATTCCATTGTGCACCCCCTGAATCTATAGTAAAGTAAGAATATTAAATAGCTACATAATATTCAAAAAAGAATATTGTTGAGGTGAAATAGTTTGCTGAATGGAAATACAATAAAAAAAATAAGGATAAATAAAGGGTATACACAAAAGTATGTTGCTAAAGACATCCTCTCCCAGTCATCATATTCTAAGTTTGAAGCTGAACTATCAGATGTTCATTCTATTGCCTATATAAATTTTCTGGATAGATTAGATATGACTTTGGAAGAAGTAAGATTTATTAATAATGATTTCAAACATGGACAGGTTCAGCAAATAATCAATAACTTCTTTTCATTACCCTATAATGATGTAACTGCATTGGAAAAGATAAAAATAGAAATTAATAATGCTTTAAAAAAACACCAAAACATTTTATTACTGGATATTAAACTTATATGTGAAGCACTAATATCCCTTAATATTAAGAATGATATTAATATCGTTCGTATAATTGTTGAACCAGTTTGGAATAGGCTTTCAAAACTTAATCAATGGTATTTAAGTGATATTCTTCTAATTAATACAATTTTATATTTCTTTCCAAATGATACTGCAATTGCAATTTCTTCTCGTATTATTGAAAGACTTGAACTTTATGATGGATTTCAGAATTCACAAAAATTAATAATTTCATTTAAAATTAATCTCACATTATTACTTATTAAAGAGGGAGACTTTTTAAAAGCGTTAGAAATGTTAACTATAATTATTCAAAAGCATAAAAAATCGATGTCATACCAATCACTTGCGGTTTGTTTTGCTAGAATTTCCATTTGCAATAATAAGTTAGGAAGAACCAACGCAACCACTTGTATCCAGCAAGCCCGACTGCTTCTAAAAATTTACGATGACTTGGATTTTTTGGTTAATGTCGAAAAAGAATATGCTTACTATAAATGATTAGATTGGTATAAAAATCCGAATGATAGATAAACTGGTAAGATGGTTTTTCAAGTTGCATCTTCAGCTTCTGGTACTTCTAGGAATATAACAGTTAATGCATTGCGTTAATCGCACTTTCAAAGTGAATCGGATATGATAAAAAAACCTTGAAACCTATACATACCAAGGACTCAGGGCTTTTTTGGGCATACATTAAATTCATGTTAATTACGACATCATGCGATCCCTTGGACACGAGAAGATTGAAACGACAATGATTTACTTGGAAAAGGTCTTCGAGAAGGAACGTCATGCAATTCATTCGTGGAAATCGGAAGGTTTTGGGGAGTATATTTAGGGGCGAAAAAAGGTAGCACCTCCGTCTTTAGAATGACGGAGGTGCTACCTTTTTACTTGAATTGAATGAGTAGGTATTAATTATGATGTTCCAATAATTCTTAATACTTCATCCAGTTCAATCACGGTCAATTCTGCAATTTTTGCTGCTAGCGTTTTTTCGTATGCATGTTGAGGAAGGATCCTCTTTTCGGGGAGTGTGCCGACCACCCTTGAGCTACCTATTCAATTACACCATATATACGTTCTTTAGACGTCTTCCAACTTAAATACTCGTTAAAAAGACCTTCCCTCTATTACTTTTCGAGGATTCCGCGATACGAATGGCTTCCTGTACATCCAGTAGATCAAATTGAAATTCCGGTTTCATCAGTCTTAACCTTTTGTTCTGTATCAATTCGATTATGTGGTTAAATGTTTCATGCCATGTCTGTACTGAAACCCGTTGATTCCAATGTCGTAGATGGAATAATATAATATGTACCTTTGACTTATTCGAAATGGCTGCCCAGTCTATAGGTTCTCCTGACAAAAGACCAATCGTAACTGATACCCCATTGGATTTAACACAAAATGCTAACTCCGTACCTTCAATTCCGCCAATCGAATCGATGGCAGCCGTTGCACCATAGCCATTTGTAAGCTCCATAACTATGAGATGTAATGAAGTTTCTGAAGTGTTTATGACATGGTCAGCTCCCAGTTGAAGTAACTCCTCTGTATAGGCATTATTTCTTGTGACAGCAATCAGTCGAAAACCTATAATTTTGGATAACTGAGCATATATGCGCCCAATCGCAGAACCGCAAGCATTGACGAGTAAAGTATCCCCCTGTTTTAACTTTAGTTCCTCTGTACATATGATCCATGCGGTTAAGGGATTGATATATAATTGCGCAGCTGTAAAATCGTCTATTGTATTTGGTAAAGGTACGGCCAAATCTGCTGCTGTTCTAACATATTCCTGCCATGTCCCTTCCCCTCGCAATGGCAGAACACGCCTGCCTATAAATTGTTGGGAAACCCCAGGTCCTACCTCTTCTACAATACCAACACCTTCGTAACCAGGAATGCCTGGCAAAGAAATACGATGTGAATACGCACCCTTAATAGGAATTAAATCAGAAGGATTGATAGGGCGTATCTTCATTCTCACAAGGAACTCGCCTTTCAAAGGAGGTTGAATGTTTTTGTCCTCGAATTTTAAAACCTCTTCTGGATTTCCAAATTCGTGAAATGTTATGCATTTAGCCAACAAATGAATCAACCATCTTTAACTTAACTTGATATAACCGCATCGCCTTCAAGTCCCCTTCATACTCAAAGGTCCCCTGCTCGATTAAACAACGAAGTCGGTACTCAATCCATTCAATCCCCCTGTATTGCTCCATATGGCCACATACTTCACCAATAATACGCGCGGCTTTGAGAAAATCGGACGTTTCCTCTTCCGCATGCATCCTTTCGGCACAAGTAATGATGAAGTCATCATCACAATCTATATTCGTATTATGCCAGAGCTCATTGTCCCCCCATGTACGAATAAGATATGGTTCATTGGACAGCATACTATGGCCTTCTTCAAGCAACATGTTCCAGCCTTCCTTGCATAAGGCTTCTCGCTTTTCCGGCGGTACAGGCCGCATGTCGAATTGCTCGTAAAATAATAATAAATCCTGCCCATTTGACGTTTGCGGATAGTTCTCTTCTGCTAGCGCAGGATATGTATAGAGCTCATGGAAAGCAGTAAAGGTATTGAGGATAGAAACGGTATTCCATTTGTCTTTCAGCAATGCAAGGACAATACGTAATCCAGATTGTTCATGGGCGTTATTGCCTGTCCAGATCACAATATCTTGATAGGATGGAATTGCTTTGATTCTATCAATGGCTTCTGTCATCCCATGCATATATGCATCCCGCTCATTGATTGCATCTTGGTATCGATCTTTCAACCACTGAAAGCGCGCTTGAATCCCTTCTTTTGTATGCAAGCCTTTCACAGGACCAACCGATAAAATATCAGGTAATACAAGGACCTCTTCAGTTTCTTCATAAGCAGTGCCATGAAATGCAACTTGTAAGCTACCAGCTGTCGAATCACCAAAAACAATATGTACTGTTTGTGGATGACCAGCTGGTTGTACAATCATTAGCGATTGTTTTATTTCGCGTAATTTTTTGACAAATTGTCCCGGCTCATTCGTTTCAGCTTGTAAAAACAGTTGAAAAAGCAACGACTTGGCGTCTATATCGCTTAATTTGGTTATCGCCTGTTTGAGCTGGTTGGTATTGTCCAATAATGTCCACTCCTTTATCATTTATGATCTCAACTAAATTAACATGTTGTCGTTATGGGCTGTTTAGATATAACATTAGTTGGCGGTGGGCATTCAACAACGGACAATAAGGTTTTAAATGCGGAGCAAATCATACTAGTACATTACAATGTCGAACACTTTTCAGTTGACAGAAATGTAGATGAAGACTTATTTCGTCCAATCCATAACTCATATAGGTAGAATTTAACTAAAAGCTATACTAAAATATGCGGGTTCTATTCAACAAGAATCTGATGCTTTTATGAAGTAAATAAAGCTTAATTTCTTGCTGACAACACTAAGAAATCCGGATTATTATTTCGGATTTGCTAACGCTACCCCTTTAGGAGTGAAATTAGCTTTCTCCCAATCACTCAAATACATATTACTAGTTAAGTTAGGGTCGTTTTTCTCCACTTTACAGATAAATTCTAAACTGTTTCCATCTGGATCATTAAAATGTATTTTGGCATGACCATAGCCCTCATTAGGCATAACGAATGGTTCGATTGGTTCAAAACCAAACGCTTTTCTAGCCTCGATGTTTCTTTCTGCAAGCCATTTTCGCGAATTCCGTAAATCTTCTAGTTCTACATGGAAAGCAATATGTCGGATTGATGGGTGATAGTCGAGATTTACTTTGTCTGTTTGCCATAAACCTAACCAACTTTTGTCTTTTTCTATCCAAAGGAATGCTACTCGAGCCTCTATTCTATGGTCAAATTCTAATCCTAAACTTTCATAAAATTTAATTGAGCGTTCTAGGTCACTTACGGGTAAATGGGCTTCGTATAATCCTTTAATCATATTATTTTCATTATCTCCTATTTGTTTTCAACTGGTTAATTCCCTGTTCGTAGCAATGCTTTTCTCGATTGCATGAATACTCTCTTGATCAAAAGCCCTTATTCAACCAATCAATTTGAATACTCAACATTCACACCTAATTGCTGCAGTAAGTCAAAAAAAGTTGGACAAGTCTTTGACACACACCCTGGATCATTAATGACCACCCCTGGAACCTTTGCGCCAATCAATGCTAATGACATTGCCACTCGATGATCGTCATAGGAATCCAATGTTGCAGCATGTGGTGTTCCTGGGTAAACGGTTAACCCGTCTTTATACTCTTCGACTTTAATGCCCAACTTTTGTAATTCTGTACAAATAGCACTTATTCGATCTGATTCATGATAGCGAATATGTTCAACATCTCTGATTGTAATCGGACCCGTTGCAAATGGAGCGATTGCGGCTAGTGTCAACGTCTGATCTGACATATCGAGCATGCTAATCTCAAACCCGCCCTTCAACTTAGGTGTTCCAACTAACTCAATAAAGCCTTCTCCTCTAGTAACAGTGCACCCCATTTTTTCATAGACATTAATCATATTAATATCAGGTTGACTGTTTTCGGGAGAAAGATTGGTGATCTTAATGCGACCATTCGTAATAGCTGCTAAGGCTAAAAAATAACTTGCAGTTGAAGCATCTGCTTCTAACTCGAGATCACAGCTCTTGTATTCTGATTGAGGAATAACAATTTCCCTAAGATCTTCAGTAAATTGTGTTTTTACTCCGAATTTCTCCATTAGATTTAATGTTATTTCGACGTAGTCTGGCTGAACAATGTGATCAGGGATCATTACAGTTACAGCTTTTTTTGCATACGGACTTGCCAGTAGCACGCCACTTATAAATTGACTTGAAACTTTTCCAGAAATACTAACTGAACCTCCCGTGAGTTCACTGGCTGTTATACGGAGAGGGAAATAACCGTCTTTATCCAGATAGTCGATCTTTGCTCCCATTTCGGTAAGTGCGTCTATTAAAGGTTTTACTGGCCGTTCACTCATACTGTTACTTGCCTCAATAACCCACTTTCCGTTTTTCGCAACTGCTAATGCACCAGGAAGAAAACGAGCAATCGTGCCTGCAGCCCCAATGTATAAGTCTGCATTTTCATTTGGCCAAACTGCATTATTGCCATGAACGGTAATCGTATCCCTTTCTAGTTCGGTCTTGATGCCAAGGCTATTGAGTGCATCGATACACCAATATGAATCATCACTTTTTAAGATTCCGGATAATGTTGAAGTTCCGTTAGCTAAAGCAGCCAGTATTAATGCTCGATTCGTGAGACTTTTACTCCCTGGTATGCTTATTTCACCGTTAATGGATTGCACTTCAGGTGGAGATAGACTTACACTTTGAACTTGATTTAAGATTGACCACGGCGACCGTGCTTTCAAATCTACATTACTCAAATTAAACACCCTTCCCGAGATTGAATTTCCCTATATATCTTACTAGTAATTTATCATAAAAATAAAACCATATGCTCTTGATTAAAATAAGTGTCGTCAACTTTTAATGCCCTTTTCTCTGTGCCAAAGACATGAAAGCCTAATGAAGCATATAGATTTCTAGCAGGCTCATTTGTTGTCACCACAGTTAAATAGATCTGCTCTACACCTTCCATATCGTTTGCCACATTTATTACTTCTACCATTAGAGACTTTCCGATACCCAACCCGCGTTTTTCAGGAGAAACGTACATAGCTATAATAGTTGCCTTATGTTGGAGTTTAAGCAATTTTTCTTTAACCAATGTAACAATTCCAACTAGTTGAGTGTCTTCAAAAGCACCTAAAGTAAACGAGTTGTTCGATTGAAACTTACGTTTATATTTTTCAACAGGATGGTCTTTTTCCTCTTCATAACTTGAGCCAAATGCTTCGGGTGTATTTTTTAAACCTTCTAATCGTATACCGAGATAAGCTTCAGCATCCAATGGGTTTAAACGTCTAATTGTCATAATTCCACCTCTTTAATAAATTTTGTAGTTAAATTTAAGGTCTTTTTCTATCAACTCTTTTAATTCCAATGTTATAACTCTCCCATCTCTTCAAAAGTATGTTGATAAAAAATAAAAGTCGTTCGCCATATTCCGTTAATTGTATTTTCTGTTAGTTCTATAGAAACTACTGTACTACATTATCAAACTTTTCGCTCTACTATTATTAAAGTATCACCCAATTTACTCAACAAAAATAAGGTAGGACCAGATTTAGAAGAGAAAATTAGTAGTATTAGCGCTTAGTGATTTATAACTCTAATAATTCGCATATGTCATTCATCTTTACTTACCTTATAATAGAATTAGTTTTGAAGTTATAAATCGGATTTATGAATACGTCAAAAGAATCACGAAAGTTGAGGAGGACTATATGGAAACGGCATTTTTTATGATTAGACATGCGGAATCACCATTTATCTTTGGTCAAGAAAGAATTCGGAAACTGTCCGAACAAGGTGAAATAGAAGCCAATAATATTAAAGAGCGGCAAAAACAAGAGAAAATCAGGAGGTAAGAGCATATGTGGACACCGCAATTCATTGAAACAACAAGAGGTTCGTTTGAGTTTTTTGTAAGGGGTGAAGGTGAACCGATTTGTGTAACGCACTTATATAGTGCCTACAATGAGAAAGGTAACGCGTTTGCCAATCCATTCACAGAACATTACACCGTTTATCTCGTCAATTTGCGAGGAGCGGGTAACTCGGTTGGATCTGTAAATAAAGATGATTTGAGTATGAAGGAATCGATTAAGGATTTGGAAGCGATACGGACTGCCCTTAAATTTGAAAAATGGGCATTTGCAGGCCATTCAACGGGCGGAATGCTAGGACTCGTCTATGCCATCCAGGCGCCGGATTCCCTCACTAAAATGGTCATTGGCGGAGCTGCTGCCTCGAAGGAGTACATGCACCATCCTGGCAGTATTTATTGTGAAAAGAATCTGAATAACGAACGTATAGGGGAAATTATTAGGACCATCAATAATCCAACAATACCCGCTGAAGAAAAGAGCCCATTAAGCCGTGAATGGACCGAAATGTCCCTCTACCGACCGGAAAACTATGAGCAGTATTTCAATAAACCGAATAGTGGGAGTACCGTTCCTCAGAGACTTGATTATTATTCATACACGGAGCTTCCGAACTACGACTTAACGGATCAGCTTTCAGCCATTTCGATACCGACAACCGTCTATTGCGGGTTGCATGATGCCCAATGTCCGCGTGTATTTTCCGTGCAAATTGCTAATGCAATACCCAATGCTCAGCTAATCACATTCGATGAAAGTAACCACCTACCATTTACAGAGGAACCGGAGAAATTTGCGAGTATGATTGCAAGACAAGTCAAATAGTTTACACGTTTTAATAAAATAAAAAAGCCCGGTCGGAAAGCGAATTCCGACCGAGCAATGAAAAAGTCTCTTCCTTATAAGTAAATCGACATCGGGATTATATAATCCATCCATTTTGAGCCGTTACCTCAAGGATGGATTATTTTTTATGGCTGAATGTAAATGTAATCGTAATTCATACCATTTTTAAAACGTAATGTAAGTATCTACGAACTTGGATGATTCGTTCAGTCAATGAAGCTGATACGATTATGTAGAATTGTTCACTTTCATCCGTTTTATATAATTTACGAATAGTTCTTCTTTCATCTGGCCAGAAACCAACCAATAAATTTGTTTCTTCCATTTCACGCGCTATATTGTACAAATAGCCATTAGATGGAGACCAACCAAACAAACTATTCAATTGCTCCTGAACTTCGGCCATATGAAAAGATTGACGATTTAAGCTAAGTCGCAGAGCCATAAATCGTACAACATCCTTTACAGATAGCAATTTTGATATAAATAATCTAAAGTCTTCGTGTAGTGGCTCAATCGAGGCTTGTGGTAGCGATCCATTTTTAGTTAAAAAGTAATAGAACCTATCTATAACAATCGAAACTTCACTAAAGCGAAGTGCATAAATAGTTTCGTATTCCAGAAGACGAGCTTTTCCTTTTTCAGTAATTTGAAAGACCTTTTTGCGGCCTTCTGTTCGGGAAAAAAGAAAACCATTATTTTCTAAAGCGTTGGTAGTACGTGCGACATATTCATAGGAAACGGAACGTCCTGGGAAATCCAAGTTGAAGTGTTCATAGAGTGCTTTTGAATAATTTTCTCGTTCAAGAATAGTTCTTAACAAGAACAAGGATAGGGCATCACCAACACTAAATCCAACAGCTTGCTGAAACGAAGGTAACTTCATAATTAGACAACTCCTAATATTTTTAATAATTATACACCTCGCTAGTACATATATCAATATTATTATCGGTTGTGATGTTTCTTCCTCATTTCAAGCTATCCCTCCTCCTTAGTAGATGTCAGTAATACTTTATACGGGAGTGTTTTATAAGTGGAGAACAAACTAGTAGCGAGCGTTGTATTTTTATATGCACTAGCGAGGTTTCGTTTATCGTTAATATATACACTATTCAGAATAATATAAAGTAACCTTTAATTATATTTTTAGAGGTTCTGGCAGTAAAATATGGATTTTCAACGTTAAGGAAATTCTAAATTAAAAAGCCCAATTTCTCTGGAAATTAAAATAGAGAAATTGGGCTTTAATGAAGTTCTTTCATCTATCTAGATTGAAACTTTTAATATTCTTTTAAGCCAAGCATTGATAAACCGCCATCAAATCACGTTTATTTAACTCACTTATACGATTGAAGATTGGAATATCTGCAACGGCCTCAGTATATAGGTTTTTCTCAACAACATCACTTACTTTACCAGTAAGCCATGTTTCAACTGCTATACCTTCGACAACTTCCTGAAGTCCTCCTTCAGTGATGCCACTTTCATTACAACTCACACATGGGATCGTTAATTTATATACGCCATCATGGAGATTATCTTCTGTAATGACTTTCTTTCCTTTACAGAATGGACATGGATGACTTTTTTTAATTTTATTAATTTGGGTTACAATTTTTTTATATCCAAAGGCTTCATAGACATAGACAAGCTTTTTATATTTTCCATTGGTGAAATACTTATCAATGATCGTTTCTCTGGTCTCAGTGATCTTATCAAAATCGCAGATCGTAACCTGGTTATTCGTGCTGATGGATTCGATATTGCTGCTAATTTTATCCCAGAATGGTAAGGCATTTTGTAACACCACTTCATAACCAGCAAAGCTTGCCATTTCCAATTCAAATACTTTCAGCGCGACTTGTGTTTCCCTAGGCAGTAAAGAGACATCTTCAGTCAAAGTCATATCTCCGCCGACAATAGATTTCAATTTTATCAGTTCAGGTAACGCTCCTACCGTTTTCAATGCTTGATCAATCGGCTGGCTTATAATCTCACGAATATCCGTATCTCCAAACTTGAGTTGATTTTGATGGTTTAACACAGACCCTTCGCAAATTGGACATGAAATTATCTCTTTGGATGCTTTCATATGCTCTTTAATAATCGATTTTGAAATAAACATATACATCCCAATTATACTATTGAAGCCTTGCCATGTTCTCTGCGCCTTAGCTGCTTTATCATAAAACGACTTTTCTAAATACCCATATAAAAAGGTATGCTTTTCTTCTTTTGTCATTTCATTATAACTTTTACTCATATCGTGACCGAGTTCATTCTTAATTTCATCAAAAATGAATTCCAATCTTGAATATTGATAATGTTTTAATACCTCCATCACATCTGGATGCAATAGGCCATCCCAGAACGGAGCGTTTTTGTCTTGAATCACAACATCTATATCAAACTTTTCAATCACTCGGCGGCCCGAGCAACTTGGACAATGATTGTCTTGATTATAGAAATCGAAGCTCTGCGTATTTTTATTGGTCGGATGAGCTGCTACAATATGGTTGATCAATCCACCCATTTCATAGAGAAAACTATATTGACTATACAAATGTCGTTCCAGATCAATGGCGATGACGGGTGCAATTGTTTCGGATTCGTATTCACCATAAATCAACCGTGCCATTGATGATAAGCTTTTTAAGATACCGCCCTTATAGACGTTTTCTGCATTTTTAAAATAGGCAATTTGATTTTCTTTTAAGTAGTTTACGCCATTTTGTTGATGGATGGTTGAAGAAATTTGCAACGGAGTAACTCTATCCGTCCTGTTTTGTTGACGATAATAATCATAATGACTCACAATATCAAGGTGTTGAACAGGTGCAAGCTGTCTTTTACCAAAATCAACGATAAAATCAGAGCTTTCCATCATATAAGAGTTATGTTCAATCATAATTATTGAGACAGATTCATCCTGCAGAATGACCCTAATACTATCAATGAATTGATTTAAAATATTTTGTGATAACCCTTTTGAAGGCTCGTCGAAAATAAAAAGCGTATGGGGGTTTCTCGAGTTGGCAAACAGCTCAGAAACTAAATGGACACATTGAAATTCACCATTCGATAAAGACTGTGTTTTTCTTTCCAACGTCAAATAACCAAGTCCAAGTTTAATTAATAGGCTTAGGCGTTTATAAGCGATGTCTTCATTCGGCAGTTCATCAATAATGTCTTCAATCGAGCGCTGAAAAATATCATCAATTTCTTCACTATATTTTTTGAGTTTCCTTTTAATATCAAGAAAAGTCGCAACTGTTGACCGACTGGTAATCGATTGGTTGCGATTTTGCCCCACCATTACCAATTTATCTTTTGGATATCGCTTCAGAAAATCTTTGGCCATACACTCATTGACAAGTGTAGATTTACCACATCCAGACTCACCCGTAAAAGTTATAAGTCTATTTTGGGGAATCTGAATTTCAGCCATTTGAATATTACGACAGTAAAGATCATGAAACTGGAAGCACTCCGTCGGCATTGACTGATTTCGTTCCGAAGAGATTGGTTTTGGACGTGGGGATTCTTCAACAATTTTCCCGCCATATTTACCACTACCAGGCCCAAAGAACAATTGCTGATCCGTTGTATCGAGCACCGTGTCAGAATGGTCAATGAGCCAAATTTGATTCTTATACCCCAATTGCTTAATCTCTGCTAAAATTTTCAATAGTGTTTGGTGATCAAGACCCACGGATATTTCATCAATTATAATTACCGTATTTTCACTTGTTGCCATGAATTCTGCCAAGTAAAGTCGTGTTAATTCTCCACCTGACAATGTACCCATAATGCGATTTAAAGTTAAGTAACCAATATTCATATTGATAATATTTTTAAGAATATGTTGTTTCGCTTCACTAATATGTAATTCTTCTCCGAGAGAAAGAATTGATTCAATGCTTAAGTTGTTGATATCAGAAATGCTCTGTGGTTGCTCCAATAAATCTATCTTATATTGCTCAACTTCAGGATTATAGCGCCTGCCCTCACACTTTTTACATTCGACATTTTTAGTAGTTCCGCGACCTTTACAACCTGGACACCAGCCTAGCTCATTATTAAATGAAAAAACTTCTGGAGACAGTTCAAATTTTTCAGCAAGGGTAACACGAATGTCTTTAAATACGCCTGTATGTGTACCTATTGTAGAACGTGGATTGGAAGAAATCGCTGATTTTCCGAGAAAAAGGACTAAAGGCATTTCTTCCATCTTGATGGCACTGAAATTGGTTTCCATAATACGGGGAAATAAATACTGATATTCAGACTTTGGCAATAAGGAAACGAGACGCTTCTTGGATTCTTCACCAATTGTTTGACAAAAAGTTGTTTTACCAGATCCAGACAAACCAGCAATTCCTAACGATTTATCTACTGGTAGTGTTGCATCTAAGTTGTTAATATTGTTCGCAATTAATTGATTTATTTTCACAGTATTGTCCTCTCCATTCTCTAAATTTAGTCTTGCCACGTTTGCTAAATTATAATTCAAACAAAAATTGTTAGATTACTTAATCCTTACTTCCATTAAAAATGACGCTTTCCATGTTCCGGAAAAGCGCCATATTGTTGAAGAATGGATTATTTTTATAATAAAGTTAGTCCTGAAAAGCAGACATCATAAAGGATGAAGAAATCATTTTTACAGTTCTGCTAATACTTTTTCGAGTTGCTCACCCATTTGCGTCCAAGCATATGTAGCTCCCTCGATGGCTCCTGGTTGTGCTTTTGTTGCTTCACTAAATCCAGTTTGATCGAAATGTAGATGGACAGTTCCATCTGAACCTTCTTTCAAAGTCCATGTAACAGTAGTGCTTTCTCCGGCACTTAGCCAAATGTAAGATAATTTATGAGGCTCGTCCACTTCGAGCACCTCGCTATCTACAATGCCATCCCACCATTCGTTAGGCTCTGTCCGAAACTGGAATTTATGTCCAACGACTGGTTTAAAATCATTATCCCATATCCATTTCGCAAGTGTGTCCGAATCCGTTAAAGCATTCCACACCTGCTCGATAGAAGTTGTAAATTGATAATCTAATGATACATCTGATTTCATTTTTTCTCCTCCAATAAAAGATTTAATTTAGCAATTCTTTCATTCCAGAATCCTTCGTAAAAGGATACCCAATCTTGAACTTCTTTCAACGGGGTTGCATTCAGCCGATATCTTGTTTCCCTACCGACCTTTCGAGCAATTACTAGATTCGCCTCTTTAAGGATCGATAAATGCTTAGATACTGCTGTACGCCCCATTTGAAAATGAACGGTTATCTCATGTAGGGGTAATTCTTCAACATCCGCCAACATTTGAATTAACTTTCGCCTTGTTGGATCGGCAACAGCGTCATAAACATCCCTCACTTGACTTTTTTCGTTCAAAATCAGCCCCGCCTTTTCATTAATATTTCCTGTAACGTCACTGATTAAACTTCATAATAATTACGACACCTTTTGTTGTCTTATTTATTATAGGACACCTAAAGGTGACATGTCAAATTCCCTTGCTATTCTATTATCCGGTTCTTTAATGGAATTGGGCTATATGGATTATTTTCTAATAGATTTAGCCCTGTATCCTTGAGTGATTTAATCTTGCATTTTCCCTCGTATTAAATCAATCAATTCAAATAAATTCTGCGTACTTCGAGTGATCCGAATTAAGTCTATAACGTAAATAATGTAATTTCCTCGTAGATACTCTAACAACTTCTAAAGTTGTTCACGATCCTTTGTTGCTTCAGAAAATTTTTCTTCAAAAAATATGTTTTTCAAGGTAAAAAGCCGGCAATTACGCCGGCTTTCGCAAAATGCTTATTCCTATTATTTCTTCATAAAATACTTCCGCCCCAACCGTTCGACAAGCGTCGGAGCGACTGCGTGGAGTTTACTCGTGACACCCATATACCAAGGTAAATTCACATCGCGAACTGGTTTCCCTACTGTTTTAAACACCGCATCGACCACGGTTTCCACAGTCAATAAATGCCTGCCAAGTGATGTGCGATAAGTACCTGTTTCATCCGCGAGATCCAGAAAGGGTGTGTCAATCGGACCTGGGTTAATAGTCGTCACATGGATATCGAATGGAGCCACTTCCATACGAAGCGCGTTCGTATAGCCGATAATCGCATGCTTAGACGCAGCATAAATAGAAGCCTTGGGTGTTGCCACTTTTCCGGCTTGTGAACCTAGAAAAATCAAATGTCCGCTGCGGCGTTCCATCATGCTCGGCAACAGAAGTTTAGTCAGCTGCATGGGTGCGATTACGTTGACTGTCATCATGCTTTGAATTGCTTCATCAGACGTTTCGTGAGCGAAATCGAATGAACCAACGCCCGCCGAAAAGATGACGACATCGGGTGAACCAATTTTTGCCATCAATTGCTCAACATCTTCTTTTTTCGAAAAATCCGCAGGTATCGTATGTGCACCTTCACGTTGCAACTCCTCTAAAACGGCAAGTGCCCTACCTGTCGCCCACACCTCGTAACCTACTGCCAACAGCCGTTTAGTCAGTGCGTATCCAACCCCGCTAGTCGCACCTGTTATGAGTATCGATTTATGCTTGTTCATAATGCAGGACGCCGCCTTCATCCCTTGTTTCGCGAGCTAGCCCTTCATTGACAAGGTAATCAGTTTGCCCAATCGTTTCAGAGAGTGTAAGACCCAGTTCTTTTTCATAGACAGCCGGGAACAGTTCTCGGGTTAATTCGAAAATTGTCCTTGAGCCATCGTTCATCATAGCAAGTACCTTTAACGCACGTTCGCGCTGTTTCACTAGTCGACTTTCAATAAGTTCGTGAGCATTCCGTACTTCATTGCCATGCCCAGTATAAATAATGTCTACAGGCAATGTCAGTATACGTTTCAACGATTCGTTATATTGCAATAGAGAATGCGGCCGTCCCTGTGCAGGATCAAGTGGTGGTTCAATAAGCGGGTTTGAAGACACTTTTTCAAGCACTAAGTCTCCACCAATCATTGTTCTATTCTCTTCATCCCATAAGACGATGTGGCTTTGAGCGTGGCCAGGTGTTTCCATAACTGTCCAGCCAGGATGCCCCGGAAGCGCATCACCCTCGGCAAGCATACTATCCAGTGGACGTTCCCCCATAAGTGCAGTGGATCGTTTCATCTTCTTAACCCAACCAAGGTACTGCTCAGGCACTCCTTCTTCGATAAGACAATCGAGATAAAACGCATCATGATAGCGGAAAAAAGCTTCATCCCGTTTGAGCCATAAATCGTTATACACATGACCAAGAACTTTAGCGTTATCAAACGCGTCAATCCAGCCAGCATGATCAGGATGATGGTGTGTCAAAATGACTTGTTCAATATCGTTGAATGCATACCCAGCTTCCTTGATGCCCTGTTGCAATGCTTCAAATGCTTCAGGGGTTTTCGGCCCCGCATCAACGAGTGACAATGTATCTCCTTTTATCAGAAATGCATTTACATCGCCAACTGCGAATGGTGTTGGTATAACAATTTTCTGTATCATATGTAAAATCCCCTTTATTAATATGAATGAGTATTCAGTCCATTGTACCTTTTTTAGTAGCAAGCGTCATCTTTTGAATCAATTCTCTACCATGAAGTTTTAAAATGGTATAATCAAAGTATCTATTTTAACAGTTATTTACGACGATATAGAATTACTAGGAGGGCTTAAGCATGGGATTATTCGGATTTTTCAAAAGTCAATTTATTGAAGTCATTGAATGGACGGACCAAAACGCAAGTACAATGGTTTACCGCTTCCCCGTCCAAAACAACGAAATAAAAATGGGTGCAGAATTAACCGTTAGGGAGTCACAAGTTGCCATTTTCGTCAATGAAGGTGAAATTGCGGATGTATTTGGGCCAGGACGTCATCTATTATACACACAAAACATGCCCATCTTAACGAAATTAAAGTCGTGGAAGTTTGGATTCGACTCCCCTTTCAAAGCGGAAGTCTATTTTGTGAATACGAAGCAGTTCATCAACCAGAAATGGGGCACTTCGAATCCAATCATGATGCGCGATTCGGAATTTGGCGTCATTCGATTACGTGGCTATGGCATATACTCATATCGCGTATCCGAACCTGTTGTTTTCTTAAAAGAACTGTTTGGCACGAGCGCATCCTATGACACCAGCAGCATTGAGGGGCAGTTGAAAAAAATGGTGCTGTCGGGACTTACAGATCTGTTTGCTGAATCGAATATTGCTGCTCTAGATCTAGCGATGAACTACGACGAATTAAGTGAAAAAGGCAAAGAGAAGATGAAGCAACGATTCAGTACATTCGGATTTGAAATCACTTCGTTGTATATTGAAAACTTATCACTCCCTGAAGAAGTGGAAAAAGTATTGGATCGAAAAACTGCAATGGGTGTTATTGGTAACATGAATCAGTATCAGCAATACCAGGCGGCAGAAGCAATTAGAGATGCGGCGCAAAATGAAGGCGGCGGATTAGCAGGTGCAGGTGCAGGCATTGGTGCAGGGGCTGCGATTGGCAGTGTGATGGCAAAAGCTCTCCAAGGCAACCATCAACAAATTAATTCGCCTTCAGCACCGCAACCAGAAAAAATGACTTGCCCTCATTGTCAGACACTCATTAATACGAACGCAAAGTTTTGCGGCGAATGTGGGGAAACTGTACAAAAGCAAAAAGTGCCATGCATTAGCTGTCAGGCGGCAATAAATGAAGATGCAAAATTCTGCGGGGAATGTGGCGCAAAACAAGTGACCGAAAAAACATGTGCGAAATGTGGCAAGGTAAATGCCCCGAATACAAAGTTTTGTGGGGACTGTGGCGACAATCTGCAACAGTGATGGATAGAGAGGTGTTCGAGTGTCCAGTTTAGAAAACAATGAGCGTGCGGAAGCGATGATAGTTGAACAAACGGAAGTGAATAAATGTTCTTCCTGCGGTGGTAATACAGTTTTTGACCCTTCAAGTGGAACACTTAAATGCCCATTTTGTGGGAGTGAAAAAGAAATCTCGACATCGCGAGAAAACACGATTGAACTTGATTTCTTACAGGCACTAGAAAAAGAAGACCACAGTTGGGATGATGAAAAGCGAGTTTTCAAATGTGGAAATTGTGGTGCCGAAACCCTTTTAGATAAAGATAAGATAGCAGATTTTTGCTCGTTTTGTGGATCGTCGCATATTGCGGTAACGGAAAACCACGCAGGTATCAAACCAGCTTTGGTCCTCCCCTTTCAAATTACAAAAGACGTAGCGGTCGAAAAATTCAAGGTGTGGATGAAAAAGAAATATTTTGCTCCTTCCAAGCTGATCCAATCGTATAAATTAGACCATTTGGCTGGTGCTTACATTCCATACTGGACATTCGACTCTCAGACAAATTCATCCTACGTCGTCCAAATTGGTACGTATTATTATGTTACAAAAACACGGACTGTAATTGAAGATGGCAAACCCAAACAAGTAACAGAACAAGTGAGAAAAATCAGGTGGCGTACAGAACATGGTCATTATAGCAAGTTCTTCGATGATGTATTGGTGAAAGCTTCACGTAATGTGGCCAGTGGATTGATTGATAAAGTGGAACCTTTTCATCTAAATGGACTTGTTGATTATAAAATGGACTATTTATCTGGATTTTTGGCAGAAAAGTATTCAATTCCATTGATGGATGGATGGAATGATGCCAAAGTTGTCATAGACGATGGAATTACAAGTGGTATACACGGCAGAGTTCATGGCGATGTTGTTAATATAGTCAGTGTCTCCACCGACTATGACAGCATTACCTACAAACACATTCTATTGCCTTTATGGATTTCATCATTCCAGTTCAACAATAAGGTCTATCGCTTCCTCGTCAATGGACAAACTGGCAAAGTAAGCGGGAAATCCCCTGTGAGTGCCGTGAAAGTATCGATTGCCGTAGGGATAGTTATTGCGATTATGATTGCGATTTACTTTATCTTGAAAATGACCTAACGATAACTCGATAAAAATTAGATAGTTGACTTTTTTTAGACGACGTGCAATAATCGGTCTAATTCAAGTACATATAGGCGTTGACGAAGACAAGTAGTTGCGGCAATGGAGAACAGAAAATGTGGTCACCGGCTGAAAGCCACATCCCCTCTCCCGCTTCGAACCTCCTTCTGAGCTGCTGTGGAAACACAGGCGTGCCTTTCGCGTTAAGAAAGAACGAGATGTATCGGTGTTATGCCGGTAAATTTAGGTGGTACCGCGGAAACATGTGTTTTCGTCCTTATTTAGTAGGGACGAGAGCGCATTTTTTTATTGTCCAGATTTCAGCGCCTAGGTGCGTACGTTTTTATTAATGGAATGAAAGGGGTAATTTGAATGAAAACGATTGTATTTATAGGTGCCGGTTCTATGGCAGAAGCTGTTATTGCAGGAATTGTGGAACAAGGTGCAGTGGTACCTCATAATGTTTTTGTTATGAATAGATCTGATGATGAAAGGCTACTTTCATTACACAATAAATATGGTGTATCCATTGTCTGCAAGGAAAAAGAGGCGCTGAAAAATGCAGATCTCGTCGTTCTTGCGACGAAACCAAAAGATATCCATCAGGCGATGGCGGATGCACTTCCTTATTTGGATGATAAAACAGCGGTTTTGTCGGTTATTGCAGGCGTTTCAATTCAGACAATCGAAAATGGTCTTGGTGCAAGACCTATCGCACGCTCCATGCCAAATACCTCCGCTACAATCGGAAAATCTGCCAGTGGTATCGCTTGGAATCATGCGATTAGCGAAGAGTTGAAAAAACATATCCTCGGTCTGTTAGAGTCAATCGGAATGGTGAAAGAAGTAGATGAAGATGACTTACATGCAGTCACTGCTCTTTCCGGTAGCGGCCCTGCATATGTCTATTATTTAGCAGAAGCACTTGAGGAAGCAGCGATCGGCAAAGGGCTTTCAAAAGATATTGCGCGCGCGCTTATCATCCAAACGCTTGAAGGCGCAGCGGCAATGTTGAAAGAAACAGGTACAGAGCCAGCGGAACTACGGAAAAACGTGACGAGCCCAGGCGGTACAACGGAAGCCGGATTGAATGCGTTGGAGAACGGGAAGTTCAAAGAAACGATTGCGCAATGTATTGGGAAAGCGGAGGCGCGTTCTCGTGAGCTAGGGGCGCAGTCTTAAAGCTATTCATTTTGCACTAAATAGTGGAACGCAAAACTCGAATAATAGGTCACTTTTATAAAACGTGTCTACTATTCGAGCTATCGTTCAAGTTTTAGAAGCTCGCCTTTTATCTTATCGAGCTAGTTTACATATAACTAAATTTCCCCACTTTCAATATGACTAAAATGACTCGACGTCAAATCTTTCCTTCGATAGACACTTAATACGACCCCAATTAAAAAGGCATTCAATAGAATTGGCATTAATCCATAACTGATGAATGGCAATGACATAGAGATCATCGGAAAGTATCCGAGTGACATTCCAATATTGCTAACAAACTGGATTGTATAAAGAGCAATCGCACCAATCAGTAGAAGTTTCCCATATGGAACCTTGATTTTACGCAAGACAACCACTATCCTACTTGCAAACAGCGAAAGAAGTACAACAAGTGCAATGCCAAAAAGCCAACCATAATGATAAGTAAAACTCACAAAAACAAAATTGGTGTGAGCATCTACTATGGTCTCTTTATTCATTGAATTACCAAACCATCCTGCTTGGCACATTCGCTCTTTAATGTACAATGTCGTAGCAGTTGGATATTTTTCTGGATTGATAAATTCCAGTAACCTTAGTTTCTGATAAAATGCTAATAACGGCCAGAGGATTAAGCCAAAAATAATGAATGAACTAGACGTTAGTATCGTAATTACGAGAATAGTTTTCCTACTATATTTGCTCCACCAAACCATCGCAAACACCATGACAGTGTATATATAGGCAGTTGAAGTACTAGGTATCGTAAAGAGTAAATAAAAAGAAAGGACAAACAACATGCCCAAATGCCAAATTTTCAACCTTTTGTTATTGATAAAGGATGCCCATGCAAGGAAAAAGAACGGAATAGACATTACGCTTTCAATTGTTACTGGGCCAATCTCTACTACAGATGTCCCAAATACAAAGCCTTTAGAAAGAGCTTTTATCATTATGAGGACAAGCACTCCTATTGTGTAAAACAACCATCCTAACTTTTCCAATTCCCTATAGTTAATCAACATTAACCCTAAAGCTACCCCAGCACCGAGAAGGACAAAGATGATCTTATAAATTGCAAAATGTCCATTATTCATATAACCAAGAGAAAACAGTGGCAAAAACCCTATCCCCATAGTGGTTATCAATAAAACGACTGTCAGCCAATCCACCTTTGGCCGATGAAGCTTGTTCAGCTGTTGACCAAGCATTACCGGACTTCCCATTTGCCCGACAGCTTTTTCTTCTGCCTCTGTCTCATCTATCCCTTTCGTTAACAAGTGACTCTTCGCTTCTTTTATGTGATAATCTAATTCTATCTCTACAAAATCCTTTGCCTCTCTGGATTTAATTTGATCCCTAACTTCGTTTAAAAATGATAGTCTTCTTTTTCCCACTCGTTTGTCACCCCTCCACTAATCCTTTCCGATTAAACCGTTTAGTTGTAGACTGTTTCTCTGTTTTTCGTAATAACTTCCTACCTTTATTGTTTAATTGATAATATTTAATAGTCGACTCATTCCAGCCGGATTGTAAACTGCCATCCTGTTCTAGCTTGTGCAACAAGGCATATAAGCTTCCTTCATTATCCTCAAATTTACGAATTCCCCGTCCGCGCAAGAAATTCACCAATTCATAGCCCGTTTTTTCATAAACTAGCAGTTGCATAACGGCTAATAAGATGTCTTCTTCACTGTCATCACTTTTGCTGATTTTGTCCCGAATTCCCTTGCGATGTTGCTCGGTAAAATTGAGTTGGCTAAATGTACTAGCATCCATTGATTTTTTCAGCCCTTTTAAACGATCATCCATTACTTATTCCTCCAATCGTTCTTTTAAAAGCTCCTTAGCACGTCTAAGTCTAGTTTTAACAGTATTTCCGCCCACTTCAGTGACCAAGGCGATTTCTTTGATTAGCAATTCCTCGTAATAATAAAGATAAATCACTTCTCGGTATTTAATGGGCAGTGTCATGATTGCAGAGATTAATTGGTCATCCTCTTCCTGCTGGATCACGACCTCTTCAATCATTTCTTTTGTAGTCCTATTATGTGTTGGTTCATCTTCGGTAATAATGACATTCCTGTTATACCAGCTTTTTAGGAAGTCCTTACAATGATTAATAGCAATTCGCCACAACCATGTTCTTAACGTTGATTTGCCACTGTATGTATGAAGAGATTTATAACATTTTATAAAGATATCCTGCGTTAAATCCTCTGCTACCTCTTTATTACTGACATAAGAATAAACAAGCCTTAATATATCCTGTCCATGACGATTCATAATTTCATCCATTAGTACTACCTTGTCTTCTATTTCAAACGCTCCAACGATCAATTCTTCCATATTCAGCCCTCCTCCCTAATTAATAGACGAGATGCCCTATTAGAAGGTTTTTAAAAAGCTTTGAATAATTCCATAAAAAAACGGCAGGCAGTTGCCATACCGTTTTTTCACTAGTGCACCTGAACAGTAAAGTTGTTTCATTCTATTTTTCAATTTAAAACACGAACTGTGCACAAGTCATCATACGTTAAATCTTCCCATAACTAAGGTATTGTAGTATAGGCCGTCGGAAAGGACTTTGTCATTTTCTAGAATGCCTTCGGTTTTAAAACCAAACTGTTTATAAAGGTTTATCGCTTTTTCATTTGTTTCAAGAACATTTAAGGTTATTTTTTTAATTCCATTTGAGTCAGTCCAAGCGATGGACTCTTTTAAAAGATTTTTGCCAATGCCATAGCCCCAATAATCTTTTAAAACACAGACACCAAATTCTACTTTATGAGCAAAACGTTTCAATTGATTTCCTTCACATCTTGAAAAACCGACAATCCTATCATGAACTACAGCAACTAAAAAAAGGTTCCTTTTATTTTCTATGTCTGCTTTGATTAATTGTTCAAAACCTTGTACATCTATGAAATCTTCACCTTTTTCTCTGTCGAGGTTTTGAGTCTCTCCGTCAATCTGTATTCTGATTTCAGACAAAGCCCGTGCATCTTTATGTATTGCAGATCTAATTATATATTTCGTCCCGTTAACATTAATTTCTTGCCTGTTAATTTTCATCGTGTATTCCCCTTCACCATTTATTTGTTCATCCATATCAATAATCTGCTCTGTTTTCGTCTACATATTATCATTAGCGTTATAAACGATTTTATTGTAATTAAAGCTTCGAAAATCGTTGTTCTTCACAAAAAGCCAAATAAATTTATTTGGCTTTTTCAAATAGTAAGTAGCTGAGACTTTAGGAAATAAAATCCTGTATTCTATTCAAAGAGTTCATGAGGATAAGTAACGGAAACAGTGTAGCGAAAAAAATACGACTTCCCCAGACTGCATTCCAAAACTTCTCTCCCTTACGCAATTTTAAAATAAGAATGAGAATCGAAATGCTACTTGCAGTAAATAGAAACCAACAAAAATCTTTCTGCCGCTTTATTCCATAGTTCAATTCTTCAATTTTCCACAAATTATTTCCAGAAAATGATAAGGTAATGATATCCTTTTCTAACCCAATTATATTAAATTTTTTTACGATTACACTGTCTTTTTGCTGTGAAACAATATCATAACCATTTGGTAAAAATGAAAGCTTGTAGACAGCAAGATATGACAGAGAGCCCACTATGATAATGAATAGAGTGAAGCCTAAAAGCGTTCTGATTTTATATTTTACTGAGGAATTCATTATTTTCATGCCTACCTTTATGCTTGGTCATTATTAACAAAGTGAAATAATCAACTATACCAAGCTATCGCTTTTCTATCAATCTCCAATGCTAGTTGTTCTTTTCCTTTAATGTATGATTCAATATCATAGGGAAAACGTTGAGACAGCTTCTCTTTTAAATCCCCATAATTTTGAGCAACATCTGGGTGTGCCCGTAAGTAATCCCGAAATGCAAGATGACGTTCAATTTCAGAATTCCCGGATTCATAAATATGAACATGATGAGGTCGATTATCTCCCCCTTTTTGGAAGTATCGACGTTCGGGTATACCATTTTTCCCCTTTGGATCATAGCCAATGGCAACCATTGCCTTGTGAAATTCATCAATTCGATTAATGTCCCTCACTACCGGCATTATATCTATAATGGGCTTTGCCAGCAGTCCAATTACAGAAGTGCTGCCGATATGGTGTATCTCGATAATTTCAGAACCGAAAATCTCATGCAATTTATGGGACTCTTCTTCAAAGTTTGAAACCCATTGTTCATCATAAGGTTTAACGTCAACTATTCTCATTTAAATCTCACTTTCCGTCGTTCAATAAATCATTTTTTTATAGCTTTATTAAACGATGATGTTTATTCTGATGAACAGTATAAGAATTATAATAACAGGGGCTCATCTGTTCATTTATAAAATTATAGTCCCCGTTAACGAAAGCTAGTTCTTTCTTTCTCCTAAAAAGTATTAGAATAATAGCCGCATAAATCACATCTTCATTGCGAAAAATAAGAATTAGTAAAAAATATCATGATAATTAATCCTAACCCTGCTACTAGTAAATAGACTCCACTAACAGTGAAAAAAGATATCTCTAAAAGTTTACTAACCCTTTTTTTATTGATTTTCAAGCCTGCCATCCCCCTATTTAATCAAACAACGTCTCTTTATCAGGGTCCCTTGAAAACTCAAAAAGTGTTTTTATTTGTGATTCTATCACTCTATCTTCAGAAAGATCTGGTATATTGTTTTCAGAGAAAAACTGAATACCACTCGTTTCGATTCCGGTAGCTGGAATACCTCCAACAATTTCACACTGAATAAAAATTTTATAATAATGATACGGTTGCGGAGGATGCGGATGTTTATTTTTATCGAACAAAGCAAGCAGTTTCGTAGGAACTACATCATAGCCAGATTCTTCTTTTATTTCCTTTATAATATTTTCAGACGGCGACAACCCTATATCGCAAAAACCACCAGGTAAAGACCATCTATTATCCATATTTTCTTTTACCATTAATATCGTATTATCTTTAAAAACTACTCCACGAACATCGACTTTAGGGGTTTGATAACCTGTTTCATTCATAAATAAATCCTTGATTTTTTGCATTTCTACCCCTGTGTGTTCTTCCATGATTTCTGCACTAATCATGCGTAATTCTTCATAACGCTCGATATCATACATGTCTTTTGAAAAGGTTAATCCTGATTGAGATATTGCTTGTATTCTCTTCGCCCATTCCAACCATTTAGCACTCATTAGTGACACCAATTTTCATAGAATCAATGAATTCTGTTACACTTTTAAAGATGGCATCAGGTTCAATCGTAAATTCCATTGAATGATAATCAGGTAACCATTGGACGCCTACAGTATGTACATTCGCTTGAACGCCAGCATCTATGTCTGCATCACTATCTCCGATAAATAGTGCCTCACTGCTTTCGACACCTAAAAGAGATAAAGCTTTTAATAACCCTTCTGGATCAGGTTTTGGTTTGTTCACATCATCCCCTGTTATGATGACTTCAAACAGCCCCTCCATCTGTAAAGCTTTCAAAGATATATCTAAACTTCTTTTTGCCTTTCCAGTAAAGATCCCAATTTTGAGTCCTACTTCTTTTAAGTGCTTTACTAGATCAACAATTTCCTTATGTGGTGTAACTAATTGGTTATGGCGTTCAGAGTACTTTGCATAGTACAACTCAATAGCTTCGTCTTTATTACTATTGGATAGGTTCTCTCGAATAATCCCAGTTTCTGACGGGCCAAACATTGCCTTTATTTCTTCTATGGAAATATCTCTACTATCAAACTCATTGAAGACACACTGAAAAGCATAATAACAAATGGGTAAGGTATTCGCTAAAGTCCCATCAAAATCAAATATAATCGCTTTGATAATGAACACGTCCTTCAATTCGATTTTCACACCACTATTCGCCCTGTTTAACGGTGGCAACATACGTACCACCTATAATATCGTGGATTCCTCTTTTATCTTCACGAAATATAAGGCTAGACTACCAATCCAGATTAGATACTCTGTCCCCACACTAATCCATCCTCGTAAAGTCAAACTCTTATTTACTATTGCACCCTAATTGAATGAATTGTTGGAATAAATACAGTGAAACGAACTCTTTTAATGAAAAAAGAGTTCGTTTCAAATTAAATTGATCAGCAACTCTTTTATCCAACAATGATAGTACCACTTACCTCATTCTACCCCGCTTTCCAAAATCGAAAAAGTCCCCTTATCGCAATTGATCTTTGCCATCACACCGTAGGGCAAAACAATTTTTGGTTCTGTGTGGCCGAAATTCAAATTATAGAGAATCGGTAAATCCTCTAAGCCATACTCTTTCATGACCTGAAGAATAACTTCTTTATAGGATTCATAATATTTTTCGTCCTGTGGTTTCCCAAAAATGATGCCATTTGCCATTTGAAGAATACCTTGTGCAGCATAATTACGCAACCAGTATTTTATAAAACTAGGTTCGGGTTTTTCCTCCGATGTTTCGAAGAACAGAATGCTGTCCTTCCAATGCTTCTGTTCGGGCCAAATCTCTGTACCCTTCGCGAATTCTAGTACTTCGATACACCCACCAATCAATCTTCCTTGTACAACTCCCGACCCTTGAAGCAGTTCATATCCATGATTTGGTAGCATTTTCCGGCGTCTATTCTTATTCCTTTCATGCCATTCCAAACGTTCACTCGTCCATTTTAGAGCAGGTTTAACTTTACCGATAACTTCATCAGAAAAAAGTATCCGCTTCAACATATCAACTGTATAGGAATCCATCTCAACGTTTTCAGCGAAATCAGTTAAAATCGCCGGACCATAAAAAGAAGATATACCTGCTTTATGGCAAAACAGATGAGTAATCGTCACATCAGAATAGCCCATGAATATTTTTGGATTTTTTCGTATTATGTTGAAATCAATATATGGAAGTAAACGAATACTTTCTTCCCCACCAATATTCGCAAAGATTCCTTTAATGCTCTTATCCTTAAATGCCGTCATTAGATCTTCTGCACGAGCCTGTGGATGTTCATAAAGGTACTCTGAACCTTTCAAACTATTCGGCATCGGGAGGACCTCAAGGCCAAAAATACTTTCTACTCTTTTAACCCCTTGGTCATAACGCCATCTAAGTTCTGAATCACCTGCCCCTCCCCAAGAAGGACTTACTGTTGCAATTTTATCTCCTGGTTGCAGTTTCTTTGGTTTTTTTAGCAAACTAATCCCCACTTTCCCCTGTTGTTATCAGTCTATGCAAAATATTGCTCATTATCAGCTTCAATCATTGAATAATCTTAAGGCCTATCGTAACTCATTACCCATATTATTACATCCTTTTTTTGCTTAGCTAGATAAGATTTTGCATCTTGGCAATCTGAACACATAGGTCTAGTGTACAATTTCAGTTACCTATTTTTACACTTAAATCCCCCTCTACACTAAAAAAAGCCATGCAGAATTTCCGCATGGCTTCATTCCTTTTACAATTTCACTTTTTGCAAGCGCAATGCATTCAATACAACGGACACCGAACTGAATGCCATCGCTGCCCCCGCAACCCAAGGGGCTAATAAACCAATTGCCGCAATAGGAATTCCGATTGTGTTGTAGAAGAATGCAAAGAATAGGTTTTGCTTAATATTGCGCATCGTTTTGCGACTCATAATAATCGCATCAGCTACACTATTAAGGTCTCCACGCATCAGTGTAATATCTGCTGCCTCTATCGCAATGTCTGTACCTGTTCCGACAGCCATTCCGATATTCGCCATCGCAAGTGCTGGCGCATCATTGATACCGTCCCCAACCATCGCAACTTTCTTACCTTGGTCTTGCAATTTTTTAATTTCATCACTTTTTTGTTCTGGTAACACTTCTGCAATGACATGAGATAGCCCAACTTGACGAGCTATTGCTTCCGCAGTTCGTTGGTTATCGCCTGTCAGCATGATTACTTCAAGACCCAATGCCTGCATTCTAGCAATGGCTTCTTTCGATGTTTCCTTCACTGTATCCGCGACTGCCACAATACCTGCAAGTTTATGATTCACAGCAATCAGCATCGCTGTTTTCCCTTCACTTTCAAACTTTTCCATAGCAGCATTCGAGTCTGAAATAGCGATTTTATAGTCGTTCATCAATTTTCTAGTACCGACTAATACTTCTTTACCACTAACATTTGCCCGGATACCATAGCCCGGTAATGCTTCAAAATCAGACACGTCAAGTAGTGATAACCCTTTTTCTTTGACGCCTAAAACAATGGCTTGTGCTAAAGGATGCTCGGACTGATTTTCAGCTGTTGCAACTAATTGCAGCACTTCATCTTCTGTAAAGCCTGCTGTCACTGTAATATCTGTTAACGCAGGTTGACCTTTTGTCACTGTACCTGTTTTATCCAACACGACAGTGTCAATTGAACGGGTATTTTCCAAATGTTCTCCGCCTTTAAAGAGTAAGCCCATTTCAGCTGCCCTACCTGACCCTGCCATAATCGATGTCGGCGTTGCCAAACCTAACGCACATGGACAAGCAATAACTAGAATCGAGATTGTTGGTATCAATGCCGAACGGAAATCGCCTGGTGTTACAATGAAAAAACAGATTAGGAACGTTGCAACTGCAATAACGACAACAACCGGTACAAAGATACCTGAAATTTTGTCTGCTAAACGTTGGATTTCAGCTTTCGAACCTTGTGCTTCTTCCACTACTTTTACAATTTGTGCCAATGCTGTATCTTTTCCAACTTTTGTTGCTGTGATTTGCAATGAACCATTCTTATTGATTGTCGCACCAATGACTTTATCACCTGCAACTTTATCAACTGGGATACTTTCACCTGTAATCATCGATTCATCGATGGCTGAACGTCCTTCAATAATTTCGCCATCCACCGGAATCCTTTCACCTGGCTTCACAAGAATTGTGTCTCCCACGATAACTTCTTCAATCGGCAGTTCCATTTCAACGCTACCTCTTAGGACTCTCGCTGTTTTAGCTTGTAAACCTAGCAACTTTTGAATCGCCTGACTCGTTTTACCTTTTGCACGAACTTCAAATAATTTACCAAGTACTATTAATGTAATGATGACAGCGGACGCTTCAAAATATAGCTCGGGACTTCCAACTTTGCCATTATTCATCCATTCAATCGATAAATAAAGGCTATAGAAGTATGCCGCACTCGTACCCAGAGCAACCAATACGTCCATGTTGGCACTTTTATTCCGTAGTGAATTAAAAGCACCTTTATAAAATTGAGCGCCAATGATAAATTGAACAGGCGTCGCAAATGCAAGCTGAAGCCACGGATTCATTAAAATATGGGGCATATAAATAAATGATAAAAACTCAAAATGCGCCACCATTGTCCATAGTAATGGAATCGTTAAAATTAGTGAAACAATGAACTTTTTCTCTTGCTTTTTGATTTCTTGTTCCTTGTGATCCATTTTGTCTTTGCTATCTTGTTTTGGAATTAAACCATAGCCCATTTTCTTAACGGCCGTAATCATCTCTGTTGTTTCAACTTGTTTACTATCATATTCGACTGCAATTGTTTCTAGCGCAAAGTTAACACTTGCGTTGGAAACACCATCCATCTTGCCAATACGTTTTTCGATTTTCGTCGCACATGCCGCACAAGTCATACCTGAAATGTCAAAAGCTACTTTTTCTTGAACGACGTTAAATCCAAGTTTTTCAACTCTCGCCTTAAACTCATTGACATTTGTTTTAGCTGGATCGTAGACGATTGTTGAACTTTCCAATGCAAAGTTAACGTTTGCTTTCTCAACACCCTCTATTTTTGAGAGCCCTTTTTCAATGCGATTCGCACATGCTGCACAAGTCATTCCAGTAATTTGTAACGTTTTTTCAGACGTAGCCATTTGTCTCTCCTCCAATACTCGGTAGGGGTATATTTATTTCAAAAAGAAGGATCATACCAAAAAGTATAATCGTTTCTACTACTATATACCCCCACGTGGTGTAAGCTGACAGTCTATTCGTTAAACGAGTTCGTAGCCTTGCTCTTCAATCGTTTCCTTGATTTGCGCAAATGTAGTTGCATTGTCAAATTCTACTGATACTTCATTATTGCCAAGATCTACTTTGACTGTTGAAACACCCGTAAGTTCCCCAACGCTCGTTTCGATTGAATTAACACAATGATTACATGACATGCCTTCTACTTTTAACGTTTCTTTCAAATTAAAAACCTCCTGTTTTTGTTATTACCCTAAACTTACTATACCCCTGTTAGGTATGTCAAGCGAGGAGTATTTTTACTTCGTCATTGTTTTCATAACGTCCATCAATTCTTTAATAGCCGCATCACCATTCTGACCTTTAATGGCATTGACTACACAGTGATGTGTATGATCTTCTAACAAGGCTAAAGAAACCTTGTTCATGGCTGATTGAATCGCGCTAATCTGATGCAAAATATCGACACAATAGCGATCATTCTCGACCATTTGATGAACGCCTCTTACTTGTCCTTCTACACGTTTTAACCGGTTAAGAAGCTGTTGTTTATTTGGTTGGACTGTTGTTTTGGTTGATTCCTCCATGATTTTGCCTCCTTAAGCAGGTGCGCATACCCCGTACCCCTATATTAGCATTTTACTTGGTGTGGGTCAACGAGTTCGCTTTTTAAGTTATTTTCCTCAAAATAATGCACGAATTTGAAAAAAGGTTCCCTTCTTTTGCCATGTTCACTATATTTTTCGGCTGCCTTAAATCGATCCGTCATCCCTGCAACTTTTCTTTCCACTACCTCAATGTACAGTTGCTGTGACGTCGTCAACTCCAGTTCATCGCCTTCACCAATATAATCTGCCATGACTGCTAGTTGCTTGGCATTTAATATTGATCCAAATGCGATTCCACCATTCCCTGCTAGTTTAACCATTTTCTCTAAACTAAATCCTCCTTCATCTCTTTAGTTACACGATAGGTGTTGCATGTTGCAAATCAGACTTTTCAATTTGAATCGTTGTATGCATGATTTTAAACTGCTTCTCGATTTGTTGAATCGCTTGTTGAAGTATGCGCTGTTCATCTTGATTATCCTCTATTAGCAGGTGGCAAGTAAGTGAATCCAATCCGGATGTAATTGTCCATACATGCAAATCATGTACATTGATAACTCCTTCGATCGCTTCTAATGTCTGCTTGACCTCTTGCTGATTAATTGTAATCGGTGTCCCTTCCATTAGAATATGAATCGTCTGTTTAATAATCCCCCATGCACCTTTTAGGATTAACAATGCCACGACAACACTGATAATTGGGTCTGCAACATACCAGTCAAAGAAGTACATAACAATCCCGGCAATAATCGCTCCGACAGAACCAAGTGCATCACCAAGGACATGCAGATAGGCACTGCGTAAATTCACATTATCCTTCACATCGCCTTTGCTAATTAAAAACCAAGCACTAAGTAGATTGGCCGCTAACCCAATGAACGCAATGATAATCATCGAACCACTCGCAACAATCTGTGGCTCAAAGAAACGTCCATACGCATGATAAACAATCATTCCTGCGATGACAAACAACGTTCCCCCGTTAAATAATGCCGCTAAAATCTCAAATCGATAATAACCGTATGTTTTTTTAGGTGAAGCCGCACGCGCAGCAAACCAAATTGCCACTAAACTTAGCGCCAATGACCCCGCGTCGCTCAACATATGCCCCGAATCGGCCAGTAAAGCCAAACTGTTCGTCAGCAAACCTCCAAAAAACTCTAACAACATAATCCCGGCAGTAATTATAAATGCTATCGCAAGTCCTTTTTTATTTCCTTCTCTAGCGTGACTGTGATGATGTCCGTGGTCGTGATCATGCATGATAAATCACTCCTTATCTTTTAGTCGTTCTCCAGTATAACTGTCGAGCTACTCATTTATGTTTGGCTATAATTATGTAGATTACCCATATACATAATGGGGGTATAATTTATTTAAAAAGAATGATTATACCTAAAGGCATAATCCCCTAAACTACTTTCTACCCGTACATGAAGGCTGCAACTGTTGATTTACTTATGTTGAAATTAGATGACGTTATAGCCTTCTTCAGTTCTTTGAGCATTATCAAACTCCACCACAGCCTCATCACCACATACATCGACTTTGACAGAAGACACACCGATAAGTTTGCCAACTCCACCCTCAATTGAATTGACACAACTAGTGCAAGACATCTCTTGTACTTGCATTAGACCCCTCATTTTGAACACCTCCTGTTTTATTAATGTTTTCAATTTACCATACCCCCATGCAGTATGTAAATCAAAGAATAAAAAGTCCATCCCTCATTATTTCGAAAAGGCTTACTATTAGTCTTCTAATACAATATCTTGTTTTTCAACCGTTATATAGAATAGCTCTAAAACTGTATTGGGGCGATGAAATCATACGGTTGTTTAAAATATGATAAGTCGACTATCTAGCAATCAAGGAACCTACATAATCAGCCGGTTTTCGGGCCGAAATTAACAATAATACATCTCGAATGGTAAAACCTAATTCATACGATGACTTCAAGTCATGAAATTGTCGGAACTCTTCCTCCATTTCGAATTTGCGAATGCTACACTGGATTAAATTGGTTTATCTGAGTAAATCAGATAAACAATATTAACAGTGAGTTGGAGGTTACTATCGGTATTGAAAATCAGACTTATGCATAAACATCAGTCATTCTACTCAGGTTGTAGTTTAAAGAGATCTTAAAAACATGTAAGAGGAGGCGTTCCATCTTGTCTACAAGTTCATTAATCAGTTTAAGCAGTACAGCACTTTATATATCCTTTTTTATCTACTTACTAGCAATTATTCCTTTAGGACTAGCAGTTAGGTCGAAAAGAAAGATATTTTCAATACTTGGAATAACACTGACTTGGGTAGGTTTCATTTTACAGATTGTTTATTTTATAACTAGATGGTCTGTTGCCGGACATGCACCAGTCAGCAACCTTTATGAATTCATGACTTTCTTTGGCATTATGCTCGTTGGAAGTTTCCTGATTATGTATTATTTATATCGCCAAAGTGTAATTGGACTCTTTGCTCTTCCGATAGCACTGCTAATTCTGGGCTATGCAAATGCATTTTCGAAAGATATAACGCCCCTTATTCCCGCTTTGCAAAGTAATTGGTTAACAATACACGTACTAACAGTAGCCTTTTCTAGTGCGGTATTGTCCATATCTTTTGTTACAGGTATTATCTACCTTTTAAAAATAGTTAATCCAACTGAAAAAAGCAAGAATACATTCTGTTTGGAGCTCGTCATGTATTTTATGGTAGTTGTATTGGGCTTCATTCTAATGACTAGCACATTTAATGCAGTCGGTTATACTAAAAATCTTCAATTCGAAAATCATAAATCTGAGGTGGACGTTTATAACTATAAATTACCAGCCATTACCGTTCCTAAAAACTCAGTAGTTGCCCAATCAGTGGATGCGAATTCTTATGAGACTGTCGATCAAAAAAACGGTATTATAGAGATTCCAAACTCGATTGATGCATTAAAATTGAATACAATAATATGGTCATTCCTTGTAGGGACTGTGCTCTACACAGTAATTCGTCTTTTCACGAAGCGAAAAATCATTTCTCTACTCAAACCACTTACTCATAAAGTAAATGCGAACTCTATGGATGAAATTACTTACCGAGCAGTCATCATTGGTTTTCCTTTGTTCACACTTGGTGGACTGATATTCGCTATGATTTGGGCCCAATTTGCTTGGAGCCGTTTCTGGGGGTGGGACCCGAAAGAAATTTGGGCTTTAATCACCTTCTTATTTTATGCCACAATGCTACATTTAAGGGTAGGGAAAGGATGGGAAGGAGAAAGAACTGCTTGGATGGCAGTCATTGGTTTTGGAATAATTATTTTCAATCAAGTCTTCGTGAACCTTGTAATTGCTGGGCTGCATTCATATGCTTAATAAAAAATATTGATAGATCGAGTTATGTTACTCACTAAATCGAGTAGAGTGAACGAATCAGAAATTTGATTCGTTCGTCCCTCTCACACCACCGTACATACGGATCCGTATACGGCGGTTCAATAATTTGAGTGTACAAACTGGTACTTCACGGATATATCCATATATCCGAGTTGTGCCAGTTTTCTATCTGTTAAAGACCTATGAAGGATATAACTGGAAGAAATCCTCCAGTAACCCTTTCGGGTATTTGACCATTCAAAGGCTTTTCGCTCTTCGGTACCTAGTTGAATTAGATTTTTACATTTCGTTCGTGGGTTTTTCCACTGTTTCCAAATGTATTGCCTGATTCGTCGTTTCAACCAACCGTTTAATTCATTCATAAAGCTTTTCATTTCACCAATACCGTAGTAGTTTATCCACCCCGTCATTAGCTGCTTGATTTGCTTGAATAGAACTTCAATGCTTCTCCCTCTGTTCCGCTTTGTTATTTTCTTCAACTTTTGCTTCACAGTAGATTTCGCCTTTTGATGTGGTCGAATTTTGACGCCGTTTTTAGTTGCCAATAGGCAGAACCCTAGAAACTTTCGTTTCAGTGGACTTCCTACCGCACTTTTCTCACGATTTACGGTTAATTTTAGTTCGCCTTCAAGGAAGTTGGTTGAACTCTCCATCACTCGATAACCTGCCCGTCTACTTTTGACGTAAATATTGCAGTCATCCGCATAACGGACGAATTTGTGCCCACGTGTTGTGAGGAGTTTATCGAATTCATTCAAGTAAATATTACTTAATAGCGGCGATAAGTTCCCCCCTTGCGGGGTTCCTTCTTCGGATGCTTGAAATAAACCGTTTACCATAATACCGCTTTTGAGATATTGGCGGATAAGACGTAAAACACGCTTATCTTGAACCTTTTCCTCAATATAGTGCATAAGTTTATCGTGGTTTACTGTGTCAAAATAAGCTTTCATATCCATATCTACAACATATTTGTATCCTTGTTCGTAGTACGACTTCGCTAGGGTGATAGCTTGATGTGCACTACGCTTTGGACGAAACCCAAAGCTATTATCGGAGAACGTAGGGTCAAAAATGGGTTGTAAGACTTGATTGATTGCTTGTTGAATCATCCGGTCGATTACAGTTGGAATTCCTAGTTTTCTTACACCACCGTCTGGTTTAGGAATTTCAACCCGCAACACGGGTTGCGGGCGGTAAGTTCCGTTATGTAATTTCACTAGTAATTCTTCCCTGTGCTCCTTCAAGTATGGGAGTAGCTGGTCATAGGTTATACCATCTGAGCCTGCGGCTCCCTTATTTCTGACAACTTGTAGGTAAGCTTGATTGAGATTATTCCTTGAGAGGATTTTCTCAAACAGATGTACACCATTTTGATTGTTCAGTTCACCATGGAAATTACTATGCACTCCGTCATACCCTTCATGTTCCACATTATCTCTCTGACGGTAGCTAGGTTTCCCTATTTTCTGCGGTTTTCGCAATTTCCACACCTCCTTGTATCCTCAAAATTATTATTGTTCAGTCCTTCATGTCCTGTCAGTGAACACTACTATGACCTCTGCTGACTTCTTACGATTCATCTTCATGTCACCACAGAGATTGCACTGGTTCGTTATCATTTAACTTGCACTGTGCCCTCGTAAGACCTCCCCCGGTAAGAGCGAATACTTTCCTCCCATGTAACTGCTAGATTTACTGTATAGGTTTCGGGCAGTATTGGACTTCGGTTTGTCATGCAACCTTATCCGACCTAATTCAGCCTTCTATCTAGTTTCTGTTCGTCAGTTCAGGAGTTTGCGTCCGACTTCCTTCAGCCACTACCTCACGATAGCCACCTTGTCTTTCGCTAACAGTTCCTACTGCCAAGCCTGTAGTGGACTTTCACCACCGAGTATTCGCCCATGCAGGGCGCACACGAAAAAACGATTCCCCATTTCAACATGGTGGAATCGTTTTTTTAAACAGTTTGTTGAATTTAATTGTTAACTAAATTAAATCTCTAAATAGTAAATCAGACGATACAGGTTTCAATCCTATTTCTCTAGACCAAACAGATAATTGTCCAATATGATGAATTTCATGTGATAGTATATGTGTAATTATTTTATCAAACGAGAATGAATTAGTAGTACCATTTCTACTCTTTACTACCAAAGTTCTATCTTCAGATTCAGACGTATGTGATTTTATGAAGCTCTCTGTTGCTGGTTTGGTTAGATTAGAAAATGACTTAACATCATTAAGACTTGATATTCTATTTATATCTTTAATGATTACAGATGTACCTTGCATTTGATTAACCCATATTTGTTCGCAGTCAATTACATGAAATAGATTATGTATTATGCTCTGCATACCCCCCATACGTTTTTTAGTGAGTTCTTCGTATGGAATGGTTTCACACCACTTAAACCAGTCTTCTCTGATTTGCCAATTATACTGAAACATATTTATCAATTAAATCACTCCAAACTTTTTCAACGCGAACTCAATTCCGTCTTCACTTGACTTTTTAGTTACGAAATCTGCAATTGTTTTTATTTTTTCATTCCCATTCCCCATAGCTATACCAAGTCCTACTAATTCCAACATGTCTATGTCATTCTCTCCATCACCAAACGCAATAGCCTCTGATTTATCAATGTCGAAATACTTTAAAACTTTTATAATGGCTAATGATTTAGATACTTCTTCTTGTAGTACATTCAATACATAAGGATGCCATCTCTTAAATGTTAGATACGGAAAATTTTGAATATATTTCTCAACCATTTCGTCAGTTGCATACAAACACATTAAGTAAACCTCTTGATTATTAATCAGTTTATTTATTGTAGGATAGTTATTCAATGATAGAGTTTCCTTCAACGCTTTTACTATTTCAGTATCTTTTACACCATTCATGCTAAAATCTTCAGTGAAGAATGAAAGACCTTGATTCTCTGTGTAGGAAAATTCAACGACATCTTGAATCACATTTTTATCCATCGGCACTTTATGAATAACCTGGTGATTGTGTTTGACATACGCTCCATTCGCAGTGATGAACGTATCTATTCCTAGTGCTTTTATTTCTTCGCACATAGATAATGGTCTTCCTGTTGCCGCTACTACCCTTATTCCTTTGTTCACTAATGCTTTGACTGCTTCTTTAGTATTAATTGAAATACTCCCATCTTCATGGTGCGTAATTGTTCCATCAACATCGAAAAACACAATTTTGTAAGCCATAAAAATCCCCTTCAGTAGCAGTAAGTTGAAAAGTGAGAAAATTGACATTAAATCATACTATACGTTTTTGGATTAAGCTGCTGTTGCAGTAACTAATGATATACTTCGAAAATCTTAAAGCCATTTCAATTCTCTGCTCATCAGAAGTGAAAAACTCGATCCCAGCACCTTTACGAACATTTATTGCTTCCTTAATTATCTGATGCCATTCCTCTGGTAGATGCAGCAATCCATACTCGCCAGCACCAAGTTTTGATAGTACGTTATGTTCTTTTAAGGTATAATATTGGCGTAACAATCCGAGAATCGACCATTCAATTTCAAAATCAATCTCTTCAGCTGATAGATGAAGTAACTGTCCCAATGAACTCTCAATTCTTTGGATCCGTTGTGCCCAATACGTATTCATATTTTCATGTACATAAGAAACTAAGAGCTGTGGATCAACTTCAAATCTTAGCGCAGTTGGTTCTGGACCTAAAATGCTAATTCCATTCGTTTTCAGTATCCACCAAGTGATAGAGTTAAAATAAGCACCATAACTCAATTCACCATCGTTATAGAAAGGATAAATATTATCATCAGCTTCTAGTTTACCAATATCCTCCCAAAGAACATAGACTCCATCCATTTCTGGTTTTTGATAGTTACTGGCAATAATACTATGAATTTCGGCTAATACTTCCACTTCTTCTCCTGACAAACGGCGATTTATTATTGCAATAAAATCAATATCACTTGAATCATTCACATAGGCATTCAGTGCAATTGATCCTTGGATATAAAATCCTTCGAGTGTGTTTGGTAAACGCTCATGAAACAAGGCGATGTAGTCCTTTAGAATGGTCTGTACAACAACTGGTAATTGCTGCATCAAGTTCTCCCCTTAATAAAAATGCATAATTCTCCACTAGTACAATGAATCCTATTTACTGTGTTTTAAATAAACAATATCTCCATTTTTCGTCACATCAAAAACTTCGTTATCTTCTGAATATAAAGTTTCACGTTGTCTACAGAATTTGTACCTTCAAAGAATATCCCAAACTTATTACTCTCAGGATAACCATATAGATAACAAACCACTTTTCCGTCTTTCATGAAAACGATTTGATTCATGCCCTCACTGACTGTTTCACTGATATTATCCCACTTATATCCTATTATTTCATATATCTTTTCTATTGAAAGATATGGATCGAATGAATAAACTTTATCCCATTCAAATGGGGTAAATGTGGTCAAATTCACCTTTTTATTAGTTGCATTTTTTGATGAAATTTCATTTTTAAGTAATTTGAAATTAGAATCCCATATATCTTCTTTAAAAGGATTCATAACGAGTAAACTTACACATACAAGCAAAAACATTAAAATAACAACATATTTCCTTTGCTTCATAGTACATATCCCCCCTTTGTCAATGGGTTGCAAATTACTTCCATTAGTTAGACGATCAGTATGACAAAAGGTTCAAATTATTAGCAAAATACAATAAAAGCTGCGCCGATTTAATACTAGAGAGGAGCCGGATTTCGATGTATCTTAGAATTGGGCTCCTTTCATTTTCTAACTTTACACACATACACCATAGAAGTACTTTTCACATTGAGCTCATTTTTATCCCAATCACCATATACCTGCAAGATTTCAAACCCATTCTCTTTAAGCACTCTTTCCATTTCGAGTGGAAATGAATAGCGTAATGAAATGCCATCTTGCTCTTTAGCAATTAAGGTTTCTCCTTGATAAATTTGTCGATCAGTATGGCAATGTAAGATCTGTGTCATCGAATTGTATTCTTCACGGTGAAATTCGATAATTTGATTACCATTATTATCGCTATACTGTTGCTCATATTCATCAACAGCTGCCAACTCATGTAGTAAAGGATTTCGCGTGTCAAAAATAAAAATTCCATCCTCTACCAGATGTTGTCGGACAGATTGTACTAAGTCATCTTGTACTTCATTCGTTAGGAAATGTTGAAAGGAATTCCCAGTCATAAAAACTAACGAACTTTTGACGGGTAAATTCAACTTCGTGCAGTCTTGCAGTAAAAACTCAATCGATACCTTTTGTTCTTTCGCCTTTTGCTTTGCACGTTCCAACATACCCTCATGCAGGTCAACACCAACCATTTGAAATCCACGTTTTGCCATAGGAATGGTAAGTCGGCCTGTACCACACGCTAATTCAATAATCGGATGATCTAGCTTGGCCAATTCTAAAATCAAGTTCAAATCCTTCTGATAACCTTCATATAAGTGGTCATACATTTCAGGATCAGCATATTTCTCAAAGTTTTCTTCAAATACATTCCTACTCATACATTCTTCCCTCCACAATTGCATATTCCAATGGTGTAGCAATAGGAAAGCAACCTTCAAAATTACTTTTCCACAAACGAGAATTCCCGCAACATTGAAATACGCATAATAAATTCAGACTTAACCTAACAATTTAGACTATAGCTTGAAGGATCGTATACGATCTTGATAAGCCCTTCAAAAAGGTGTCTCTGGGATGGATTAGCCCAATCATCCTCTACATCGGCCATTAACCACATAACCTCATCTAGAAAAACATGCTCTACTGCTTTTTCCCAATAAACGTAATCTAGATCGGTAAGACTACTATATTTTTTATAGCCTTGCAGGAATAATTGCCATTGTTCAGGCGTAAATGGTTTGTCTGGAGCGGTTGATAATTCATTATGAAATAAAAGTAGGGCTAATGCTACATCAAAAATACGTGGAATCCAACTGGCATTATCAGGATCTATTAAATAAGGATCTGGTGTATAGATTAAGTTATTCGCTTTGAAGTCATGTGGAGTGAGTACAAATTGCAAACCGCTATTTTTCAATTCTTCTTGCTGATTAACTACTTCTACTAATTTCTTTTTCAGTTGAATACCTTCAATTTTAAAATCATAACGTGCAGCGTATTTTTCTATCTTTTGAACACTCTCTGCCACTTCGTCCACATTAAAATCAAAAACATCATATTCTTCTAATTCAAACGTATTTTCCATGGGCGAAAGGCTGTGTATTTCCCCCAATAGTTTGCCTGCTGCTATGATTTCGTCATCTTTACCGGAATACTGCGCTCCCTTAATAAATGGATAAACTACATATGTATCCTCTCCGATTGATTGAGGGTTTTCCACACTTAAACTAACTGGTGTTACCACATTTACTCCATTTTCTTTTAAGTTGGTCGTATACCTCATCAGTCTTTGTGCACGCTCAATTGGTCTCTGTGTTTTCTTAACAATAAAATCATTCATTTCACTGTTAACTCGATATACCGGGGAGAAAGGATAAATACTTTTCGGTTCTTCTTGAGTTTGAAAGCCGAATCTTTTTAATACTGCTAGTCCATTCATTATGTTTCCCCCATATCAATTTACTTTATTGATAGATTTATCGCCTAGAATACTTTTAAATTGAAAGTCGCTTTTTAAATATTCACGTAGTGTAACCTCCTTATTTTATAGTGTAGAAAAATCGAAACTAACCATTAAATGCCACTGACTCTTACACGAGTTCAAAGTTAATAACCACCTTCATTAATTACAGAAAAAATGAGTTGCCGAAACAACTCAATTTATCATTTCGACTATAAATTTTATATTTACCTCGTAACCATGAATACACCGCCACAATGCGATACGCGATGAAATTCACATTTACAAACGTTTTTTAACGAGTATTTGATTTCATTGGAGACTAAATAAAACTCATCCTCATCCCAATATTCAATGCTATTATGTCTACAAATATCAAGCTCCTTACGTGTATGAAATGCAATATCCCCAATGAATATTTTCCCATTCGCTGAAAGTAGAGGTAGCAAACTCTTGATAAAGGTGATTTTCTCTTCATCCGCAATATGATGCAGCGCATATGTGCTTATAATAAAGTCATACTTATTGACTTCAAAAGAATCAGGAAAGCCCTTGGTAATATCCCACTCCACCAAATTTGCCATTGGCATTTTAGACTGAGCAACCGCAATCATCTGAGTAGAAAAATCTAAACCATCAATGCGATGCCCATTTTCATAAAGTCGACTCGTTAAAGCCGCTGTGCCAAACCCTATATCTAAAATGGTTGATTGCTGCTTTTGCATGACCTCATTAAAAATAGTATTCAATATTTTTTTGTATCCAGCAAACGGATACAAATTATTTTCTTCACACACTTGTACTGTTTGATCATAGTCATTCGCCCATAAATTAAATCCTTGCTGATTTAACATGAATGCTCCCCCTATAATTCGAACGAGCAATCGAGCATTCCTTTTTATTTAAAAATAGTCTTTTTAAACAATTTAATTTACCCGATTAGTCGCCGATCGTTTCCCCTAAGACGTTGCATCGATAGATAATAGTAGTTTTTTTCATAATAAACTCCACCTTTCATAGATACATAGATATTATCATAATATTTCGCATTTCGGAACCACTCAATATGAAATGATTTTTTTGAGGGATATAGCGCAACTCATATTTTGTGAAATAGTTTAGTATTGAAGACTTTCTGACAAAAGATTTAGCCTTATCCAGCATTTGATTTTTCCCATCAACGCTTCCTAGGGAGAAAGCCCTCGATGTTATTAACTTACAACGTTGAATAGCGGTTTAGTTATTGTTATACTCTCGAGCCTTTGCTTATATTGCATTCAATTTCAACTTTTCTAATTCGATCTCAATCTGATTTAAATCGATTCGTTCAAATAAAGGACTTACTTGAAAGGTTTGATATATTGATTTTTCTATGGGTTCCCAAGTAAATGGTGCTAAATTCAACATTGCTTTTACTTTATCACTTGAAAAAGGTAGGAATGGCGATAATAACTGAGCACAATTTGCAATAATATGCACACATGTAAGTAAAATATTCTTGCACTCTTCCCTGTTCTCATGGATTTCTTTCCAAGGTTGTTTTGTATCAAAGTATTTATTTCCGAAGCGAATGGTTTCAAAAATCGTTTCAATCGCTTGTTTGAAATGACCTTGTTCAATCAAGTGACCAATCTCACCATATCTAGATTGAGTCATTTCTACAATATCTAAATCCAGGTTACCAGAAACAGCCCCTTCAAATGATTTGTCAATAAACTTCAACGTCCGATTTACGAGGTTACCGTAAGCACCAAGAAGCTCAGAATTATGACTGAAAATGAATTCACGCCACGAAAAATCAGCGTCTCTATTTTCAGGTGCATTTGCAGTTAGAAAGTATCGAATGGAGTCAGGATCATAACTTTCCAAAATGGCGGGAACCCACACAGCCCAGTTTTTGCTCGTTGATAGTTTCATTTTTTCTAATGTTAAGTACTCGTTTGAAACGATATGTGTTGGAAAAGCGTCCTTTCCAATACCCGATAAAATAGATGGCCAAATAATCGAGTGGAAGGGAATGTTGTCTTTCCCATGTACATAGTAAGATACGGTCTCTTCATTCCAAAAAGCTTCATCACTTTGATTAGTGTCAATCGCCCATTGTTGACTGGCCGAATAATAACCTGATACTGCTTCAATCCAAACGTACACTTTTTTATCCTCATAACCTTGTACTGGGACACTAACTCCATTTTGTAAATCTCTGGACACAGCGCGGTCATGTAAACCTTCTGTCAAATATCTTTCTGATAAATGGATGGCATTTTCTCTCCACGCTTTGTTTGCCCGAACCTTCTTAACTTGCTCTTCTAGCTCATGTTGAAATGAACTTAATGAAAAGTAGAAGTGTTCCGTTGCCTTTGTGGTTGGTTCATTGCCACAAATTTTGCATTTACGGTCAATTAAATCAAGCGGATCAAGGATGGTTGAACAATTATCACATTGATCCCCACGAGATGGATGTCCACAGTTCGGACAAACTCCCTCCACATAGCGATCTGGTAAAAATTGGTAGTCAAACTCACAATAGGTTTGTTCAATCTCTTTTTTATAAATATATCCATTCTCAAGTAGCTGCAAGAAAATCCGCTGGACAACTTCATGATGTTGTTGACTATCCGTTCTGGAATAAAAATCATAACTAAATCCCAGTATCGCAAAGCTTTCTATAAATTCTTGATGATAGCGATCTGCGATATCTTGAATCGCTAGCCCTTCTTGATTGGCCCTAATCGAAATAGGTGTACCATTACAATCGCTACCAGACACATATAAGACGGATTCACCCTTTAGTCGGTAATACCTCGCTAAAATATCCCCCGGTAACAACGCTGCGATATGACCTAAATGCAATGACCCATTGGCATATGGCCACGCGCCCCCAATTAAAATGCTCAAACCAATTCCTCCTTTTTAGGGCATACAAAAAACCCCGCCACTTATCGTATCGATAAGGACGAGGTTAATATTTCACTCGTGGTACCACCTTAGTTCACAAATAGCTCACGCCACTTGTCTTAGTAAGTACGTCGCTACAAATCCTGCGAGTATACTTTGACATTTGTAACAAGTGCCAAATCTTGTTGCAGCCTACTCATCCGCGGATTTTCAGTGCAAAGCTCGGAGATCATGTTCATCAGACTAGTTTGCTTCATTTCCACCAACAGAAGCTCTCTATATAACATCGTCTCATTACTTTTCCTCGTCATTGCCGTTTGATATAAGGTTTGAATTGATTATAGAGAAGTGTGTGTGTAAATGCAAATAATAAATAAACGTATTTCGTGGTCATGTTAACCATACTTGTATCACAACGTCAGCGATACACTACAGTGGATTATTACAAGTAAAGGAGTCACCATGCATTACATATGGGATTTGTGAATAATGAGTTGCCCCAAAAATTATTTCGATTGTAAAACTTAATCTAGTTACTTTTATGTAAGTTATTTCCTCATTTAGAGTATGCCATTTTGAGAACTTATATTCATTGTAATTATAATGTATTCTGTATAATTATATTTAAAATCTCTAATTTATCCAAGTCCTTATTGTTATTTTTTGTTCTTCTATAGCCATCTTCTAGCGATTTATTATAGACTTTAACGAAATCCAAAATCGTAGGTAAATAGTATTCTGAACCAGCATCTTCAAATAGGTTTAAACTTGTATAATCTACATCCGCAAATTCCAATAAATCTTCCGTAAAAGCAAACCCAATTTTAATATCATTTTTAATAAATTCATGTTCCTGTAAGTTAACCATTCTATAGCCTAGCTGTTCCATGGTATGTTGGAGAAATTTCCATTTTTCTTCTAAATAAGTTAAGGGCACAAGTATATCAATATCTTGAGGAGAAAAGTCGATATTTGTTACTTTTCCAAGACCTAATGAACCATATAAGACGGGTACAATGTCTAACTGTTGGTTTAATAATCCAGAAATACATATAAATTCTTCATATAAATAATGTTCTCTATTCATAATTTCCCCTTCTATCAGTCAAAACTATATTTATATATAGTAGTAACTTTCACTCGTTTTTTTTGCACAGAAATCGATTCGGTATTAAAGTTATTTATCATCTTTTGGTGAAAATTTAGCACTCTATTTTCCACTCCACTCATGAACTAAAATACTGTATAAAAGGGAATCACGCCATCCATCTTTTAGTAATAAATCCTCACGTATTCTACCTTCTTTTGTCATGCCTATTTTCTCTAGCACCTTTGATGAAGCAACATTTCTTGGGTCGCATGTCGCATAAATACGATGGAGATTAAAATTTTTAAAACTGAATTCAATTACCAATTTCGCTGCCTCTGTTGCATATCCCATTCCCCAAAAATCTGGATTTATAATGTAGCCAATTTCTCCGATTTTATTGCTATAATCTTGGATATTTAACTCAGCTGCCCCAATCATGTTTCCGTTTCCCCTTAAAATTATGGCAAATACAAATCGACTTCTTGGTTTCTTTTTTGCATCTACAATAACTTTTTTTACAAACTCTTCAGATTCCTCCTCAGAGTTTGGTCCCCACGGTTGGTACTGACACACTAGTTGTTGCGATGCATATTTATGAACATCTACCCAATCTTTCTCCTCAATTTCTCGCATTATTACTCTTTCACTTTTAAGATATTCCCCAATCAAAAAAATCCCCATATCTAACTTTCCCACTCTCCTCTTCGTCAATTTTAATAAGGTTCAAGTCATTCTTTATTTAAAGGCTTGGAACCTTGTCAGTTCCTCTTCAATTCCATTCATAATGTCAGATGCTCCTGTTGACTTGTTTGAGCATACAACAACTATTTGAGATGAATTGGGAAAATAAGCGGAGTGAAAGCTAACTCCAGGATCATAGCCCATTACATGATACTTAAATACACCTTTTTCATTTTTCTTAATCCATATGCCATATCCATAAAAGCTATCTTCATCGACTTGAGTATGAGCCGTGAGTAACTGATTGGTTAGTACCTCATTTAGAAGTCGATGGTTCATCAAGGCTTCCCATAGCCTAACCATATCTTTTGCTGTTACATATGCTCCGCCATCCGAACCGCCTTTTACTGGTAGTGAATAAATATTCGTTTTCCATGTTCCGTCTGAATTATCTATATACCCTAAAGCAGTCCCTTGCGGAAGAGCATCAAACGCAAAGTATCCTGATTCTAACATGCCGACTTCTTTAAAAATACGTTCTTCAACGTAGTCAGTAAAGACAAGTCCACTTACTTGTTCAACTATCAAACCTAGCAAAATATAACCTGCATTATTGTAGTGAAACCGCCCTACTTTCGGAGATTTCATGTGCTCATTTTGAAAAAGTGGCAAAAAGTCGCTCAAACGTCTTAAGTGATACATCGGATTTTTGACCCACAGTTCCTCAAAGTCATCCATGACTTCTTCATCGAAATAATCTGGCATTCCTGTAGTATGCGTCAGTAAATGGTGGATGGTTATCTTTTCGTCTAAATACGGAAAATCCAAATCAAGACATTCTCCTATAGTCGTATCAAAAGATAGTTTTCCTTCTTCTACAAGCTGACAAATTGCAATTGAGGTGAAAAGCTTACATCCAGACGCTATTCCATATCGAGATGTTGTTTGATTTTTTAATTGTTCAGAACGATTAGCATAACCATAGCTTACATCTGCCAAAATCCTTTCCCCATCTTTAACAAATACAGTACCTGAGAAATGATTACTACTTTGAATTTTTGCAATCTGCTCTGTAATTTTTATGTTCACTTTTATTCCCCCAATGTATCTGTTTTAAGTCATATCTTTGCTTCAACGTAAGTTAGATAGTTTATACTCTTTGACAAATTCCTCGTAATCCATTACTTCAATTACATCTGACCAATGCCTAATGAAAATAACAGGTTTTCCATTAGCCTTGAAATCCTTAATAACAATCTTGATTATTGACAGCTCTCTTGAAAATTACCGAAATTCACTATTCCATTTTGCACATCTATAACTAAAAAAGCCTCCATTTTCCCACCAACTTTTCCTTTGATAGATAACTCTTCTAGAATGGTGATAACTTCTCCTGCTATTTAGGGGGTCGTTCTCTGACACTTTTTTTGAAAAATCGTGTTAATGCCAATCATCTTTCCAAGTCGGGACCCCCGCCTTATATTCCCGCATTTGTTATACTAATCGTATTAATCATTTAGGGGGTTAAAAACATGGCAAAGTTATTTGAACCATTTACAATACGCGATGTTGAATTTAAAAACCGCATCGTTATGTCACCGATGTGTATGTATTCGAGCCATAACGAAGACGGAATGATTGAGGATTGGCATAAGACACATTACGCCACACGTGCTGTCGGTCAAGTTGGCCTTATCATTGTTGAGGCTACAGCAGTACAACCTGCGGGACGAATTTCCTCACAAGATCTTGGCATCTGGAGCGACGACCATATTGCGGGATTAACAGAAGTGGTCCATCTCATGCAACAGCAGGGCGCGAAAACGGGCATCCAGCTCGCACATGCTGGACGTAAAGCGACAGTCGACGGCGATATTTATGCACCGTCCGCAATTGCATTCAATGAAAAGTATAAATCGCCTGTTGAAATGACTATAGACGATATAAAAACGACTGTACAAGCATTCAAGGAAGGTGCAATTCGTGCGAAGAAAGCCGGGTTTGACGTCATTGAACTCCATGGTGCACATGGCTATCTTATTAATGAATTCTTGTCGCCTTTATCGAATAAACGGACGGATGATTACGGCGGCTCTGCAGTAAACCGCTATCGCTTGTTACGTGAAATTATCGACGTAGTTCGCACTGTTTGGGAAGGTCCCTTGTTCGTCCGAATATCCGCACATGATTATACTGACGGAGGCATGACGTCCGTTGCGTACATTGAAATGGCGAAGTGGATGAAAGAGCAAGGCGTCGATCTAATTGATGTTAGTTCCGGAGCGGTCGTCCCAGCCGCAATTGATTCATTTCCTGGCTATCAAGTGAAATTTTCGGAAACAATTAAAGATGGTGCCGATATATTAACGGGCGCAGTTGGCCTGATCACAACTGGTATCCAAGCAGAAGAAATCTTGAAAAACGGCCGTGCCGATATGATTTTGCTGGCACGCGAACTATTGCGCGACCCGTACTGGGCATATACAGCGGCAAAAGACCTCCGTGTTGAGATCCAGTCGCCGAAACAGTATGAGCGAGGCTGGATGTTTTAAATAAGTTATCCTGCCAATATTGGACAGTAATTTATAAATGAAAAAGTAGTAGTGCAAACCCTGGCACGGGTTCGCACTACTACTTTTTTAGTGATATGCCTGTAGAGTATCCTCTTAGGTATCTACCAATAGTAAATATAATTTATTCACCTACTCGAGATATAAAATTCGTGGAAACTTCACGAACCAGATAAAGTATTTGTCTAACTCATTCAATTCTACGTAGTAGTTCCAAATATCTCCTAATGGAGTTATATAACCTTTCTGAGTGTTCACCAAAAATAAAGGTAAAGGTTATAACTTTGTAGAATATTGTCTATTAAACGAAAATGTTTGAAGGGATTGAGATAAATGCAGAAGTTAACGACTAGTGTTAAACAAGTACAAGAGAAACTATTGGAATTAGGACATCCAAACGAGGTCAACAAATTGACAGACAGCGCTCGAACTGCTCAAGAAGCGGCAGATGCCTTAGGGTGTGAGGTCGCGCAGATTGCTAAATCGATTATATTCAAACTAAAAAGTACAAATGAGCCGCTATTAGTTGTTGCGAGTGGAATCAATCGCATTGATGAGAAGCTAGTTGCTCAAACGCTAAATGACAAACTAGGTAAAGCAGACGCTGATTTTGTCCGTGAATCCACAGGATTTGTTATTGGCGGGGTTCCCCCATTAGGGCATAAAAACTCTGTACTAACCTTAATTGACGAAGACCTTTTCAAGTATGAAACGATCTGGGCTGCTGCTGGACATCCGAAAGCAATATTTCAATTAACACCAGATGAACTCGAGAAAATGACAAATGGACAAGTTATTTCTGTAAAATAATGTTTGATACATACACTAAACCCGATTCTTCCTGCAATAGGAAAAATCGGGTTTCAGCTTACATATTTTCACATAAGATATTGCTATGTTCAAGTAGATGTAACGGCTGAAAAGCACCTATATCACTCTGAATTCATGTTTAGTCCCGAATAACTTCACCGTTTTTCCATTCGAACCGTGAGAAGTCTTCCGCAATATGGAGTGCAGGGAAAATGGCTTCCCCTTGTTTTTGCAATTGCGCCACGTCGCTAGGCATGAAACGGGCACTAATATGATTTGCAATAAGCGTTTTAGCTCCTGCTTCTTGCGCTACCCGTGCTGCATCCCCGATTGTTGAATGGCCATATTCTTTCGCCAGATTTCCCGTATCTATATCGAACGTAGCCTCGTGAACGAGAATGTCCGTGTCTTGCGCCAGTTCAACAGCGGCACTACAATAATTTGTATCACCAAGAATGGCAACTATAAATCCTTCTTGCGGTTCCCCGGTGACGTCCGAACTGGCAACAACTCGCCCGTCCTCCAATATCACATCTTCTCCGCTCTTCAACTGTTTCAGTAGCGGACCGTTTGGTACACCCGCTTCTTTCGCTTTGGTGATGAGTAACTTTCCTGGAAGAGGCTTTTGCTCAATCCGATAACCTAAACACGGGATAATATGCTGTAAACTTTTCGCAGTTACACGGTAATCGGCATCTTCAAAAACAACGCCTTCCCCGATTTCATGAACAATTAGCTCATAGTTTAAATGCGTATTGGTTACGCGCAACGTTGTCTTAATCCATTCATTCAACCCAGTTGGCCCATAAATGTCAAGTTGCTCCTCGCCACCAAGGAATGAGCGCGAGCCAATCAATCCGGGTAATCCGAAAATATGATCGCCGTGCAAATGCGTGATAAATATCTTGCCGATTTTCCGTGGTTTTAGCGATGTATGTAATATCTGGTGTTGCGTCGCTTCCCCACAATCGAATAGCCAATAACCGTCCCCTTCGGCCGATAAATTCAAAACGACAGCTGACGTATTACGCATTTTGGACGGCATACCCGCCCCAGTTCCTAAAAATTGTAGTTCCATAACGGATATCCACCTTTCATTTCATGCCCCGCTTCACTGTTCCAGGACCGAATTTTTGTTCCAACTGCGAAAGCAAAGTATCCATTGTCTCTTCTTTCGCATGTTTTTCAAAGTTATAAATTGATAGCTGTTCATGCAGTTCATTCATCATAACCACATTTGATACGGTAATACCAAGAAGACGAATTGGTTCGCCATCCCAATGCCTTGTAAATAAATCAGCAGCTTCTTTATAAATATCTTGTTCTTTATAAAGTGGATTAAGGACCGTCCTGCTTCGAGAATGATTACGCCAGTCTGCTGTACGTATCTGGATCATGACGACTGTGCCGGCTAATTGTTTAGTATCAAGACGGGCCGCTACTTTGGACGCCAACCATTTGAAAACCTTCAGGCATTCATCCAAATCAGTTTCATCTACCGGTAATGTCGTTGAGCTGCCGAAACTTTTTCGTTCTTCAGCAGCTTCAGGGTCTACAAGACGGTGGTCAATACCATTTGCACGTTCATGCAGTCGGATGCCGTGTTTCCCAAAAGACGATTTTATGGTGATCTCATCTGTTTTTGCCAAATCCCCGATTGTGAAAAGGCCCAACTCATTCATCTTTTTCTCTGTACTCTTCCCAATTCCATGCATTTCAATAACCGGAAGTGGCCACAAGATAGATTCAATTTCCCTCTTTCGTAAAATCGTAATACCCATCGGTTTCTTCATATCTGATGCAGTCTTTGCAAGAAACTTATTCGGCGCGATACCAATCGAACACGGCAGGTCAAGCTCCTGCAAAAGACGTTGTTGCATAGCAGATGCAATATTCACAGCATTGGTCAATCCACCAATCGCAGTAATATCGATATACGCCTCATCAATTGACACCGGTTCTACAAGGTCAGTAAAGGTTCGTAACAAGTCGAAAACAGCAGACGAAGCGATTCGATATTTTTCGAAATCTGGCGGGACAATTACCAGATCTGGACATAGCCGTTTCGCCTCACCGACAGTCATCGTCGTGTAAATGCCAAACGATCTTGCTTCATACGAACATGTCACAAGAATGCCTTTTCGTGCTTTTGGATTACCGGCAACCGCCATTGCGATACCTTTCAAGGAAGGGTCATGCGCTTGTTCAACGGATGCAAAAAAACTATTCATATCCAGATGAAGAATGACCTTTGCTTGTGAATCACTAACCGTCGTCAAGACATATTCCCCTCCTTCACTTTAATACTACTTATGTAGAAATAAAGAATGCCATTGAATTCGCTCAGCTGCAAGGGGGATATCTCCCGCCCTAAGCCAAGCAACTTAGCCACCATTCTTAGGGCTTTGACTACCCCATTTAGGGCGCCTTCACTTAGTTTTTTAGGTATCCATTTGTTTAATATATTTAATTATAACATGCAAAAACCGGACAGATGCCACTGCCCGGCTTACAGATTACTTTTCTTGTGCTAGTTGTGCTTCCACATACTCGCCGATTTTATCCATCCCAGCAAGCGTTTGGGATAAAATCTCAGGATCGACAACGGTAATCATTCGGTTTTCTAAATTTGCAACTGTTGTGAAATAAGGTGTTCTTGAGTACGCAATAAGTCCCGAGGAAGTTAAAGCACTTTCTGGAATATCAAGAATTTCTTTCGCATTCAGTACAAGTAAACCAATGTATAAACTGCCAGTTTGAACTACAACAACACGTGCATCTTCATATCCTTGTGCAGTTTTACCATAGAGAATCTGTTCAAAATCCAGAATCGGAACAAGTTCCCCACGAATCCGCATAAGTCCGAGCATATATTCAGGAAGATGTGGAATCGGGTTTATTTGTTCAAGACGCTCAATTGACACGACAGTATCAACAGCAATCGCGTATTCCTCGTTACCACATTGGACAATAACTGCTTTTAAATCACTCATCCTTTTACCCCCTTTTACTTATTCGCTGTTACATGGATGATTTCAAGCAAGAGTTCTGTCAGCTTGTTCAACTCATCAACAGGCATCCGCTCATTTTTCGTGTGAATTTCTTCGTAACCAACAGCTAGTGTAACTGTTGGAATACCTGCGCCATTGAATACATTACCGTCACTTCCACCGCCGCTAGTCATTAACTGTGGCGTTAGTCCGATATTCGTAATGGCCTTCATCGCCGTTTGCACGACTTCTGCGTCTTCTTCAAAACTAAATCCTGGATACATCAGCTGAACTTCTGTTTCAGCTGTTCCGCCCATTAGTTCAGCAGTCCGCTCAAATGTACGAATCATATGTTCTATCTGTTCATTCAGCTTTTCTTGATTGATAGATCTTGCTTCCGCTAAAATACGAACTTCATCACAGACAATATTCGTTGCTTGTCCACCTTCAAAGCGTCCGATATTAGCAGTTGTTTCTGAGTCAATGCGACCCAGGGACATTGCAGAAATCGATTTAGCCGCGATATTGATGGCAGAAACTCCTTTTTCAGGTGCAACGCCAGCATGTGCTGTTTTGCCATGGATTGTCGTCCATAATTTTGCTTGGAAAGGTGCAGCAGTTACAATTCCGCCAACTTTTTGGTCACTGTCGACAGCATAGCCGTATTTCGCCGTAATCAATGACGCATCCATCTCTTTCGCCCCGACTAGTCCACTTTCTTCACCTGCTGTTATAATGAACTGAATATCGCCGTGTGGTTTACCACTTTCTTTCAATGTACGTGCCATTTCAAATAGAGCCGCAATTCCTGCTTTATCATCTGCGCCAAGAATTGTCGTACCGTCAGAATAGACATAACCGTCATCACGCAATTCCGGTTTAATACTTTGACCAGGAACGACAGTATCCATATGACATGTGAAATAAATTGGATCGATGCCTTCAGTAGTCCCTTTCAACGTCGCAATAAGGTTACCTGCGCCATGTCCAGTGCGATCGTCAGAATCATCTTCCTCAACATCAAAACCGAGTGCTTCCATTTTTAGTGTTAAAACATCAGCAATCGCCCGTTCGTTTTTCGTTTCAGAATCAATTTGTACGAGTTCCAAAAATTCTTCTAGTAGTCTTTGTTTATTCATTTAAAGCATCCCCTTAATTATAACGGTATATTACCGTGTTTCTTCTTCGGTCTAGTCTCTTGCTTGTTGCGCATCATGTCAAGTGCTTGCAATAGTTTAATGCGTGTTTCACGCGGATCAATAACGTCATCGACCATGCCGTGTGATGCCGCAACGTAAGGATTTGAGAATTTCTCTCGGTATTCCTCGATTTTTTCTGCGCGCATTGCTTCCGGATCGTCGCTATTGGCAATTTCTCTGGCAAAGATGATATTCGCAGCGCCTTGCGCACCCATAACTGCAATTTCAGCATTTGGCCAAGCATAGACAATATCTGCTCCGATTGATTTAGAGTTCAGTGCTACATAAGCACCGCCAAATGCCTTGCGTAGGATAACCGTTATTTTTGGCACAGTTGCTTCCGAATAAGCGTACAAAATTTTTGCACCGTGGCGAATTATACCACCATGCTCCTGTTTAATGCCCGGGAAGAATCCAGTTACATCTTCAAAAGTAATGATTGGAATATTGAAAGAGTCACAGAATCGGATGAAACGGGCAATTTTATCGGATGAATCAATATCAAGGCCACCTGCCATTACTTTCGGCTGATTACAAACGAGGCCGACCGGTTCCCCTTTCATACGGGCCAATCCGACGACAGCATTTCTTGCAAATTCAGCTTGAACTTCCATGAAGGAATCCGTATCAACGACTTGTTCGATAACCTTCCGTATGTCATATGGACGAATGGTTTCATAGGGTACGACATCCGCCAGATTTGCACGGTAATCATCTGCTTCGCCATAAGCTGCGACTGGCGGTTTTTCTGTATTGTTTTGCGGTAAATAAGCAAGTAATTTGCGGACATTTTCGAGAACAGTCTTCTCATCTTTACCACGGAAATGGGCATTCCCGCTGATTGAGTTATGTACTTTCGAACCGCCGAGGTCTTCAGACGAAATCTTCTCCCCAGTAACCGTCTCAATTACTTTCGGTCCTGTGATGAACATCTGGCTTGTTTCATCCGTCATGAATACAAAGTCCGTGATGGCTGGCGAATAAACAGCGCCGCCTGCACAAGGCCCAAGAATGACTGATATTTGTGGAATAACACCTGAGTAGATAGCATTACGGTAGAAAATTTCACCATAACCGTCAAGTGAGACGACACCTTCTTGAATCCGTGCTCCGCCCGAATCATTCAGTCCGATGAATGGTGCACCATTTTTAGCAGCGAGATCCATGACATTGGCGATTTTCATGGCGTGCATTTCCCCTAGCGCTCCTCCAAAAACAGTAAAGTCCTGTGAAAATAAATATATTGGTCTACCGTTAACTTTCCCGTAGCCAGTTACCACGCCATCGCCTGGGCCGACTTGCTTGTCCATCCCAAAGTCCCGCGTACGGTGGATAACAAACGGATTTAATTCAACAAATGAATTCGGATCTAGCAGCAAGTCAATTCGTTCCCTTGCGGTCAACTTCCCTTTTTCATGCTGTTTAGCAATTCGCTCGTCTCCGCCACCAAGTTCAATCACTCTTTTTCTATCATATAATTCATTGATTTTATCATAGATATCCATTTTGTCAGTCCCCTTTGCCGCTTTTATCGCATAGCTCATACAATACGCCGAATGATGATTTTGGATGGAGGAACGCCACATCCGCTCCACCAGCACCTGGTTTCGGTTCTTCTTGCAGTAACTGAACGCCTTTTTCCCGCAGTTCAGCCATCCTTGAACGAATATCCGTCACACCGAATGCGATATGATGAACTCCTTCACCACGTTTTTCGATGAATTTCGCAATTGCTCCATCTTTCCCCAGTGGTTCCAATAACTCAAGCTTAATATTCCCAGCGTCAATGAACGCGACGCGCACGTTCTGACTTGGGACCTCTTCAACTGCTAAAAGCGTAAGCCCGAGCGTATGTATGTAATAGTCTATTGATACATCGATACTTTTGACAGCGATTCCAACGTGGTCTACTTTTTGCATAACAATTCCCCCTCCCCCTATTGTACATTTTACCTCATTAAACGGCTAGATGTTGTGATATTCATAAATTCTGTTAAAATAGAATTATAAAGCTTAAGGAGTTTTGACTAATGAGCAATCGTAAAGTACAGAAAGTCGTTGTTTTGGTAATGGTTGGAGCAATGCTTGCTTCAAGTGTTATGTTCGGTCTTAGCATGATCATGTAAAAGCAAAAAACAGTCCGTATGTGCAATCTAGCACATACGGACTGTTTTTTGCTTTATATGTCTAGCCTAAGTTCATTTTCAGAAGCCCAGCACTTTTCTTATAGTTCTTCGCAATATTCCTCAAATTGACTTTGTAGATTTGTCACAACAGACATTGGATCATGTCCTTCGATTTCATAACGTCCAACTTCAGCGACAAGCTTGCCGTCTTTCAGAAGTACGAATGATGGTGATGAAGGCAGGTGATCTTCTCCGAAAAGCATACGTGCTTGTGCAGTTGCTTCTTTGTCTTGTCCTGCAAACACAGTTACTAAGTGATCCGGACGTTTGTCATAATGCACTGCGTGTGCAGCTGCTGGACGTGCGATACCACCTGCACAACCGCAAACCGAGTTCACCATTACAAGTGTTGTGCCAGAACGTTTAAACGCATCTTCAACAAGCTCAGGCGTTGTCAGCTGCTCATAACCGCTAGCTTCCATCTCTGAACGTGCTTGTCTAAGGATATCATTCATATAAAGATCAAAATTCATATTCATGTTAATCAAACCCCTCTCTATTTACTTCTTTATCATAGCAGGACAGGGAGTTTCCTGCAAAAAATCGATTTCGAAATAATTAATAACCCAAAATGAAACCTTTTCCAGTTTCTTTCGTAAAACTACTAACTACTAATTATTCGACAAGGAGGAGAACGAAGTAATGGAATTCTGGATCATCGGTTCGGTTTTCGTGATGTACTTTCTTGTTATGATTCCAGTTCAATATAGCAATATTGTAGCTACAAAAAAAGAGCTTGAAGAATCTGGTTTAACGCATAACGTTACATATGAAGTAATGAGTTTTGAGCAGCAACAGTTACAACTTAATCTACAAGGTAATCTCTTTAATTTACCCGCGACATTAATGGCACAGTTTATTTATTTCATGCGCCATCGAGGCAACAAAAAGGTTAAATAGATGAAGGCTGTTGGAAAAGTCAATGTAATTTTCAATAAGGTAATCCAACCTCAATCTTATCGAGGTTGGATTACCTTTTTTACTGTATGTTTATACTTTAATTTGTCAGTTCGTACACCATGTTAATAGAACCCCCCCACACGGTTAAGATATCCACTTTGACAAAGAAAAATATTTGAAAGAACCAATTGAAATACTGGAACTAAGTGTACGGTTGACTAAGATACTTAAAAAGAATGACATTCACACGCTAGAGGACCTTATCACTGAAGATACCTTTGAACTTGAATGTACGGGTCCGATATTTAGGAAAGAGTTAGAGGAAGTAATTGACGAGATTATATTAGAAGTTCAATAAAACAAATATAACGAACTTTCCCTAATCTGATTGGTCGTTGTTTTTTTTGCAAACCCATCTTTCTTTCGGATTCCACGTCCCCATGGACACCCTTGCGTTAGGCTAACTGTTACTTCTGCCTTCAAAGTTCGGGACTTGCACCCTATAGACTACTCCCATGCAGGGCGCACGATAAAAAATCCAACATATTTCTGTTGTGCCGGTACATTATTTTTCTTTAACCAAAGGAATGATTGTCCAATACGTAATAACTCTCCAGATCCATTCAAGTGGGCCCATTTTAAAATAGCGTAGCCAAATCATACTGAACACCATCTGAATGGCACAAATTACTATGCATATATATAAGGTTCCCATATACGAAAGGTTTGCTGATAGATTAAAAACTCTACCAGCAAGTAGAATAAGTGCAGTTTGTCCTACATAATTGGTCAATGCCATCCGACCATAATGCTTTAGCGGTGAAAGAACAAGTTTTATTACTTTTGATTGTAATAAAAGAAGCAACAATCCTACATAAAATGCTGACAGTACTGGGCCGACCATTATACCGGCTCTCAAAAATTTACTTACCGCGTCAATTGGCCCTTCTTCATCTATAACTATCATACTGAAAAACGGTTCGTAAGGTACTAATTGATACTGTGTATATAAGGCGAATCCACTGCAGATTAACGCGCTTGCTGTAAAGATAAAGAAACGTCTTTTTTCACCAAGGTTTTCAAAAATACGATATTGGCCACAAACCAAGCCCAATAAAATCAATGGAAATGTTAAGAGTAGTTTCTCTCCCATAACTGCAAACACGACAAGCAACATCATGCCTATAGCAAGGTTCACATGCTTGTTTACTTTAAAGAACGGTAATACAAGTAATCCGCATACAGCATAAACTGCTAATGCTTCTCCCGGTTGAAAAAACATATGAACCATCCCAAATACAAATAGAATTACTATTCTACGTATAAACAATACATATCCATTTTGTTTTTTACTTCGTGCCCGCGTAAGAAAGATATAAAATCCCACTCCAAACAAAAATGAAAAAATGGAGTAAAAACGACCTTCTACAAATAAAAATAAAAATCGTTGATAACTTGCATCTATTGTATGCGGCTCAGGAATACCTATTTGAAGCAAAGCCAATATATTTACCAGAATGATTCCCAACAAGGCGAATCCACGTATATAATCCAGTTCCTCAATTCGTTTATTCATTCTATATTTCTCCACTCCATTTCTGATTTCATTGTAGGATAAATCCCAATACCTATCCATCGGTTCGGGTGACGTTTACCTTACAGTTTTGCAACATCTAATAATTCCTGCTAGATCGGCTATTAGATGAAAGTTGGATTACGAATGAAGGAGTTGAACGAACAGCTGGGCACTTTTCTCCAATGTTTAATAGATGTAATTGAACAGCGAGACAGAAATTTGATGCATAATCTGACCCAAACGGTGATGTATGTACATTTACTTCTAATAGACATAACACCCGAATGAGGAAGTATTTAACTTCATTACTCAATAAAAAGCGGCCAACCACAATTAATTCTGTAGAGGGGCCGCTTTTTATTTGGTCTTGTTTAACCTTTCCACAGAAAACTGGACCAATAAAAAAGACCGTCAATTGACGATCTCCTCTTGTTGAACTAAAGCACCACAACTGTAGGCTTTTTCATTTCATATACTGCTTTAAAAATGGCTCAATTCCTGGATAGCTTTCATTTATTACGATGGAGAGCAATTGATTACTGTCGACGATACAGTGCGTCATTAACTGATGTAGGGCTGACGCTAAACATTTTTCAGCATTGATTTCTTCAACTAACTTACACGTTTTTGACTCCAATAATGCTATTACTTTACAATACTGTTCCTCCTTGGCTAAGGAAAGCACTGTATCAACTACATTTTTCTCTTGCACGAGTAGCCGAAGTGCTAAATGTAAGCATTTTTTTTGTGCCTGCAATTTTACCTCATCTACTATGCGGATAACAGGTGGCTCTGGGGGACGTGCATGAAGGAGAGTTTGATCAATAGCCCAGACGTAAACACCCTCTCGATTATTAAAGTAGCTCGGATCTCCAAACTGTATCACCCCACCACAATGCGTACAAACTGCCGTATAGTTTACATAAAACACATCAATCCCTGGCTTTTCCACATTTCTGTACGTCCTATACGGAATAAATACATCATGTGCGCAGAAAAGACAAATAAGCGGTCGGTTCAAAATAGTAATTCGACTTTCCTCACAGCTTAAATCTTCTACCATATCTAATCTACCTGTTTGTAAACGATATTCGTTTCCATCCCTTTCGTTAGTTGTTGGAACTGCTGAATATTACCACAGTCTTTGCAAGTTAAAGACTGCAGTGTTAATTGCTGCTTTTGCTCTTCATCAACAAACGGTACTACATCAATATATACTTCCCGATGACTAAAAATGACACCTTCACAGTGGGTACAGCTTAGCTGTTTACCTACAATCCTTATTTCATAATTACCACGTCTTTTAACCAATTTACGACATCCTCCCTTTTCTAAGCTTCGATAATATCCAAAATCCGCCCTCTGTTTAACTAATTGACTATGTATAGCTTTTCTTCTTCCACTAAACTGCTGTGTTGGTTAAACAAAAACAGTGCATTATTCTCTATTCGTCCTTATTCATTTGAATACCTCTGGAATTTGACAAATTAAAAAAGCTGCCCATCCATAATCTAATCTGTGGAAGTACCGCTTTTAATTTAATATTATAGTCGACGGCATTCGCTTCCGCATAAACATACTTTGGAACGGCTGATTGTGAGTAACAGATTTCAATACCGATAGATGCTCGATTACCTTTGCCTTGTCCATCCCCTGCATGATAGATAGTAGCGTGTAAATACAACGTGCTTGTCATCGATTGCGACGCGATAACCTACAACGGTTGCATTCCTTGTCATGTAAGCAATCTCATTAGCTGCCGTCGCATCATTGTACGTATTGTGGATGGTCACATACTCTGGTTTCATGGCGTATGGTACTTTTATATTCACCTGTCTATTTCACTACGACGCATAATGGTCCGAAAGTGAATAACAGAAACATGCGGAATTCATCTTGTATGATTAATAATCAATCTACCAATCTCAAATATTACAGCCTCTTCGAAGGACTGTACCTCACATAGTTTTTTTCTAGAGTCTTTTTTGTAAAAATACACTCCGTCAGTTTCAATCCAATCATACAGACAATGCATTTTCAACTTTTCAGCAGGTAATACTCCTTTTCTGTTAAGTATACCTACGCTTCCAGAGTGAAATCCATTCTCAATCAATCCTATTTTAAACGGCTCTATAAATACTGCTCTATGATTTAATTCATGATATAACCATTCTTCCCTACTAATATTAGAAATAGCTCCAATGAATCTTCTCGGAGACCACGGAATACTAAACACAACATCCTTACTAAAATCAAGCATTACAGAAGTTGTATTTTGACTATCTTCGTAAATTTCTAATGGAATGTTATTCTCTTTTAAAACATGATAAGGTGGATAAAAAAGATTATCTATTTTAGGAATATCATACTCTACAGTTGTCATAATAGGTTGCAACAATCTAGACTGTATTGAAAAAGCAAAAATATGAATTGCACGGTAAATGGGATGCTCGGAGTCATCTAACGATATATTTGTATTTTCGTTTATTATATTTTTAGCCATCAACATGCTATTCTCGAATTTTATATTTATTATGCGTTCCTCTTTTTTATTTTTACTTTTCCAAAACATATAAATCCCCCCTTTAACCCACAATTCTACAAAAGGAGGAATAATCCTTCATTTACTTCCCTGCTTCAACCTGCCCGGCCAAATATTCAGCCACCGGAACCTGATAAATCTCCGTGAGGAACGCGAAATACTTAATCGTCGCTTTCGGTTGGGTTTTCGACATCGCTCCACACCTCCAACCTTGTCGCATCTAGTGCTTCGTTAAATCCATCATCTTCGTACTGTTCAGGATCCTCGTTACCGAATGCTTTTGCATGAGCTATTTTCAATTTTTCTTGTTCAAGTTGACGTTTGAAGTGGTCTGGTAGCATATCGAAATGTTTGGATAGGAAGTCCATTGCTTTTTCTCGACTAGCGAGCTTGATAGATACTCCATCCTTACCTTGCTTAACTTCACTGATTATAGTTCCATCCACTTCATCGTCATTCTTGAAATCAAGATGACTCATCTTATAGGTGATCGGTTTGAAATTAGCATCCAACATAACCTTGCCCGTTTTCGGATGCCGTTGTTCCATCTCGATACTTCCGAACTCAACAAAGTCTGTTATGTCTGCAAAGGCTATTTGAATGTACTTATTCAACACATCCATCGCGGTAATGAAGACTTCCTGGTGCATTTCACCTTTCAGTCTTCTGACTTCGACTGCCACCTTAACATTTCTAAGCAACCGACTTCCATCGACGTGAGCACTATTTCTTGCATACCCACCCTTGATAGCTGCCATTGTCGCGTTAAAGCTCTTAATGTAGTAAATACAAAAAAGCCTCTGCTTATCGGTTAAATCATCCGTCTCGACAAAGACTTCTTTTGCTACCTTTTTCGTTGCGTCGCGCTTCACGTTTCCTCTTGACTATTTTTCTCGATTCTTTCTACTGCGAATGGTGGAATCTTTCACGCCATGCTTTCCGCTAAATCATTGAATTATATTTCACTTGTTTCCCACTCTTTCTGTATCTCTTCCCAGTTTGGCACATCACCGTCCACCTCCGTTATTTTTGGCATAGAAAAAGCACCACGACGGGTGCGAAAGTAGATGGATTAGTTCAACATCGAGTGTCGATAACATTCTACAAGATGATCATTAACCATTCCTATTGCCTGCATGTATGCATAAATGGTTGTAGAGCCTACAAATTTGAATCCTAGTTTTTTTAAGTCCTTGCTGATCAGATCTGATAATTCCGTTGACGCAGGAACATCCGATATTTTAGTCCATTTATTTTTAATCGGCTCATGATTCACGTACTTCCATAGAAAAGAATCTAAGCTCCCATATTCATCAATTAATGATAAATACGCATTAGCATTTGTAATGACAGCATTAACCTTTAACTTATTCCTGATAATACCTGTATTACTCAAAAGTTCATCTATCTTGTCTTGATCATACTTCACGATTATCTTAGGATCAAAAAAATCAAATGCCTCATTTATAGTTTCCCGTTTTTTCAGAATCGTTATCCAGCTTAAGCCCGCCTGTTTACCTTCTAAAATAAGTAGCTCAAACAGTTTATTTTCGTCATGAACGGGAACCCCCCACTCATTATCATGATATTCTCTTTCAGTTGTATTCGTTTCAGCCCAACTACATCTACTAAACGGAATTTCATTACTCATTAGAATCACAACCTTACTCATTTAATTATATTTGTCCAAAAATTTATTAACATGCATTACTAACACTTGGAATAAACAGCTATTTATTCCCTCAATATATAACCCCTCCACATGACATCATTCGTCATAAAAAGGGGAAACCCTCTATTTATCTCTCGTATGTATCGGGGCTAGTAAGAGAGGTTATATCGCTCGCACGCACCCCTTAAATGCTCCATATCCCCCGCATCAAGCGCCATATCAGTCTGTAACAACAACATGTCCTCGTCCGTGATATCCGTTTCAATACTCGGATGATGTTCCAAATATTGACGGAATATCTTGGATCCTTCCGACATCTCAGCCATAAGTTTTCGAGAGTTGATTTTCCCCATTTCCCCTAAAGCATTCGCACACTCAGCGATCGAAAAGCTCTCCATCAATCTTTTAAACTTTTCACGTTCATGGTCGTTGTTCATCCTTCTCCACTCTTTCTGAGTCATATGACAAATGAATTTTGATCCAATAATAATTTAGAAGTAGTCATCAATTATACCTGATTTTTATTTTATTATTGGTAAAAATCTAAATTAATATGAAAATAAAGCACTTTTGAAATTTTATTGACATGTATATTTTCTACCTTCGTTATAGATACTAAGATAAAATCGGGAGGTACAAACATGACCAATAAAAAACTTGAAGATATGGACAATCAAATTGAAACAGTAAGAAAGCAACTCAACGAACTAGCTAAGGAGAAAGCTCTATCTGACCCAAAAGTCGTTGAAACAAGCCAATTGCTTGATTTATTATTAAATGAATACGAACGGTTGAAAAATAAAGATTTATGAATCATCCATAATTCCTCCTCTTCAATTCACCATGCCGAAATATCCCAATCCGATTAGACTTCGTAAACCAAACCTCGTACGGCTGTCTGGGCAAAACCTTTATAACCCGTCCCTCATGCGATTTGAGATAGTAATAATCCTCAACCTCTTTCTTCTCCACATTGACGACGAGTTCAACCATGTCACCAAGCCCAAACGCTATTGTTGGCACCGTATCAAAAATAGTGAGTTTCTGCACCACTACTATCCCTCCTTCACAAAATGTTTGGCATACCTTACTGCTGATTATTTTACTTTCGTTTTAAATCCGCACCAAAGGTAATTTAATGCATTAAATTACAATGAAGCTCTTTTAAAATGACTAAGTTATGGAGGCGAAAAAATTGAATCCAAATAATCTTGAAGATCATCTTAGTGATAAACTCGCCGTTGTGGGATCAGCGATTTCCACAATTGGTGATGCTATTTCAACCATTGCAGCAATTATGTCATTAGAAGAATCAATACTCGATGATGTCCAGCAACAACAAGATCAAAAAGAACAAGATCAGAAATTCCAAAAGATGCAAAAACAAATTGACGTCTTGACAAGTGAATTATCAAAAATTAAATCCTGATTTTTTGAGCAATCAATAATCACTTTGTTCATCTATGAATAAATCTTTCACTCCCATAAGACAAGGTCCATATTTTTAGTCTTACTCATACACTGAGTAAATGAGCTGATTACAAAATGAATCAAAGTTCCATGCAATCTTCCCCAAATAAAGAAGTTCTAAATGATATTTCGAAAGCAATTAATGGTGAGTACACAGCAATTTACTGCTATGAACTATTAGCGAACCAGGCTCCAAACAACGAAATAAAAAAACGCATTCTTGAAATTAGAAGTGATGAAATCAGACACTACGAAACCTTTTGGCATCTTTATATTTCTTTAACAGGAAAAAAACCTTCTCCTCAAATCACAAAACAATGTCCTGCCGATTATAGAAGTGGGGTACTCGCTGCATTTATAGATGAACAGGAAACCGTTGACTTCTATCACGATATTTCAAGAAATACCGATAACCCAGTTATTAGAGACGCTTTTACACGGGCCTCAGCTGACGAACAAAATCATGCCGTTTGGTTTTTATATTTTATGAATAATTATTAACAAAGCCAAAATCGATCATTATGTCTATTGCCAAAAACTTCTACGTTTAATGTTTTTCTTGTTCACCAATACTGTTGCTATATCACAAGATGACTGTGATAAAGACCACTGATTATTTTTAATCAGTGGTCTTTTTATTCCTTCGCTTTTTGTTTGAACTACGCATAATTTTTTCATGTTTTATTACAAGTAAAGCCGCATTTACAATAATGTTATTGAAATACATAGGTTATTGATTATAATAAATGTAATCGAACGTGTGTATTTAGTGACCGTTTTATAAAAGGAGACTTAAAAATGGATAAAGCTAGACTTCAATTATTTTGTCAGACACTACCCGGAACGACACATGATTACCAAGTAGACTGGCAAGCAGATCGTTATCATGTTGGCGGGAAGATGTTTGCTATGATGGGAGGAGACTCTCAAAGAAAGCCAATTATCACTTTAAAGTGCGAACCTACTCGTGCTGAAGAGTTGAGAGAAACATATCAAGGTATTATTCCTGGGCATTATATGAATAAAACACACTGGAACTCTATTTATTTTGATTCAAATCTATCCAACGATCTATTAGAAAATCTAATTCTTCATTCCTATAATTTAGTTTTTCAAAAACTAACTAAAAAAGTCCAAAACCAAATTATTTCGAAGTAGTTTTTAACAACATCTTTAGTGCTATTATTTTTGTTTTCCAATTGAAAGAGTAACTTACTCTTTCTTTTTTTAATTTATATCGGATTTTGAACCCAGCCCGTTAATTTGCCCGACCGTGCATCCGACCAATATAATAAATCCCTAACGCGAGTAACAAGGCAGAAATAATAAATGCCCGGCCTTCAAACGCAGTAATCATTGTCGTCATAACTTCCATCCCTCCCACTGATACAACAACCCCACACTCCGTTTATAACGTATTCCTCCGCCGCATAACCACATAATACATTACATTTTTCTCTCGTTTATCAAAAGCAGCCTTCGACCGACCGATTTCAGACAACAGTTCCCCGTTACGGCCATTCTCGACTCGCATAGCCTCCCACTGCATTTGCTTCATGCCGTCATCGCCTCCTCTTCGCCAAGTTCCGAAAGGAGCAATTGCACAGCTCCTTCCGGTGACTAGTCATACTCAGTAAAGGATTCAGCGTTGTAGCCGAATTTCTCTTCGACCATTTCCTGCGTAAATCGCTTCGGGACAAGGAGCCCGAATACTAAGAACAGTTACCGAGAGTTTCCCATGAGTGAAAATATCAATAATCTTTTACTTGTTTACAAAGAGTGGCATGAGCAGTCTATGGCGCCTTACCAGTTCCGGAACCCGCTTGCTATGTATTATCATTACTTACGCCGGAGAACCCCTTGGAGAACGGTACATGAAGCGTGTGATCGACTTGATATGCGAAAAAGAAAAAATTACCCACTTCTCACTCCATTATTTTAGGCATACATTCGATCCAGTTATAAAATAACATACCGATTTCCACTGTTGCTGCGCTAGTGGGAGATACCCACGAAACGATTTATAAAACATAAGCTCGCTCTTTTGAGAAAGACGAAATTCAGGCATCTAATTTAATGGACGAAATCGTCACTTTGAATTCTTTTGAAAAAGATAAAGAGTGAATTTGGGGTACAATTTGGGGTACGTGGTTTTTTGCTCATTTATCATGAACAAAATCACTTGGTGGGTGTGCATCGTTGAAACTCCACAAACGTTGATATATCAATGTTTATAAAAGAAAAAACACTCGCTTTTCAGACGAATGTTTCAACATTTTTAGGATAACCATTTAGGAGGTGTGTCTTTTGCCCAATAGATATCACCGATTGAATAATGAGCTGTAAATTCATCAGCCGCAATATGATAGTGAAAATTGTAGTAGTAGCCGTCTTTTGGCCTTTTTTCAGTACGTACGTGGAAACGGATAAGATCTTTTCTGTCTTCTAGGTCGTATACATTGAAAATTTTCTCTGAGTAGTCTCCGGCAGGTTTTTCACTGATAGCAAGTCGGCGTTTATGTACGTCTCCTGAACTTGCAAGTGTCGATTGGATGGCTTCCTCAATTTTCGGGAAAATAACACTGTCAAACTCATCGGCGATTACCGGGCCGACTTTTGTTCCAAATTTCATGTATGATAGCTTCTTCGCAGACGTGATAAATAAATCTTCTATTGAATCCGAATTATCTTCTAAACTATCATCGACTAACGAGTCTTCTAATCCAATTGAATAATCATTACTTCGTGATGGTCCTACTGCGTGCTTCGAAACATCTTTGTCTTGCAAGTTTGTCCAAATTTCATGATTCGGTGAAATCGCACCGAATGTCAATAATGCTACGGCAACAATGAGCGTTTTTTGTAACCACTTTTTCATAACATCTCACCTGCAATTGTTTTTATTTTTGTTTACAATAGTTTATTTGACGAAAAAGTATTGAAAAGGTTTCTTCTTTCTTATTTTCATTGTACAATAAAAATGAAGATAATTGTATGTTTTTTTGAAGGAGGGTATCACTGATGGATGTGAATCTGTTTATCGGTATCGGAATGCTGGCATTGCTTGTGTATCTAAGCTCATTGAATTTCACCCACTAATATCAATAAACGCCGTCACCCTCTATTTTGAGGAGGACGGCGTTTTTCATTTTTCGATAAAAGCGAAATGAAACTTCGTATTCGGTCTGATTTTTCGCTGCATATTGAATTGCTCGAATACGGGTGAATCAAACCGGTCTTTCACAACAACACGTCGTTTACATACACGAAGTGCTTGCTTGATCCAGTCATCTGTCAGCACACTATGTACCCCAGCTTGACGCAGCGGCGTAAAATTAGACGATTCCGTAATAGGTGCATGAAACATCGGATCCATATAGACAATATCCCACGATGAATCAGCTTGATCGCTCAAAAACTCAATCGCTTCCGACTGGACGACCTCAATTCGAGTCATGGCCTGAACTAGTTGCTCCGACTCAGATGGGAACGAGCGCAGTCCTCGTCTGGTTATGAACGCGACAGCTGGGTCTGCTTCGACGCCCAACACTTTGCCGCTTTCACCTGTAACGAAAGAAGCAATGATACTGTCGGAGCCAAGCCCAAGTGTACAATCGAGAAACGAATCATCTTCTTGTAATTGAGCTATCTCAATTAACGGATCCATTTCACCATTCAATAGCCTTTTCAATCTAAACGCTGCAGAATTGGGATGAAAGAAAAATGGTTCATCCATTCCAATACGATACAAATCATAGCGGTTTTTTCCCGCTACAATAACATCCGAACTGTGCGTGTTTTGTATTCGGGAAACCGCTTGCTTTTTACGTTCGACAATAGGATAGCCTAGAGTTTCAGACGCTTCTAGTGCTAGCTGCAGCGATTGATCATCAGGCCTGCCAGCGGTCGTGATGACTGTACTCATTATTTACAAACTTGATCGAGTACTTCCGATAGATGGTCTTTAATTTGCCCCATCTCAAAATTCTCAATTTGTTCCCTTGGAATAAAGTACGCAAGTGCCCCATCTTTCCAAAGTGCGATAGAAGGTGAGCTAGGAGGTACTTCAGGGAAATATTCCCGCATCATAGCTGTAGCTTCTTTATCTTGTCCTGCAAATACTGTGAACAAGTGATTTGGTTTATGTTCAGCTTCCTGTAATGCTTCCCTTACTGCTGGACGTGCAAGACCTGCGGCACATCCACAAACCGAGTTGATAACGACAAGAGCTGTCCCCTCAAGTGTCTTCATTGTTTCTTCAACAGCCTCAGCCGTCGTCAGTTCCGTAAATCCATTTTGTGCAAGTTCTTCACGCATCGGTTTAACGATGCCCTTCATGTAATCATCGTAAGCGTTCATATTTAATAATCCCCTTTCAATCTATTTAAATAGTGCTTGTTGTTAATGGTTTTTCCATCTTTCATATTACCTTGTCCTACGTATTTTTTCACTAAATAGCGACTATATAGCTAACTTAATTTCAACTTTTCGATTAGTTCGAGGATTGCAATGAAAATTCTACCCCAAATACTAAACATTATTTTACATACCTAATTATTCATTATTGGGAGAACATACGTCGTAAGAGGTGATTTTATGGCAAAGTTATTTCATATACTTGTTATTTTATGCTTGATTTTTCCATCCATTATTTATTCGGAAACAAATGCTTCAGATGCAAAAGTAGCGTTTATTAGGGATGGCTATTTGTGGGTGAAAATTGATGATAAAGAAGAAGTACTGACTGTTGAAAAAGCAACATACCCTTATCCTCCACAATGGTCCTTCGATGGGAACTTGCTTCTTTATCAAAAAGAAGTCGAGGAATTAGTAAATGAACATAAACAGACCTCAAATCAATTGTGGGTATATGATATGAAAACAAAAAAGCACAGTAAAATCTTTTATGATGGACGAAATCCAAAATGGTCTCCAACTGAAAATATTGTTGCTTTTAGTGATGGTGGCGTATTGAATGTATCGGATTTTAAGAAATTCTATAATATTGCTTTAGGAGTAAACGATTACGAATGGCAGCCTGATGGGAAGGGTTTTATTGCCTCCTCTAGTGCTTCTCTTCGGCCGGATGGATGGACCAATCCTGTCCTGTATACGATTTCTATAGCGAATGGTTATCAAAACATCGGAAATTTAACGAAAAACGCGACAGAATTCTTCGTGATTCCAAAAGAAGTAGTGAAAGACGACGTGAAAGTTCCTTCGATAAACGCGGAATCATTTGCTTATTCTTCAGATAAACAATGGATATCCTTCTTTGTGACTCCAACAGCTTCATGGGCGATGGATAGTGATATGCTATGTGTGATTTCTGTAGACGGAAAAGAATTTGAAGTATTAGATGAAGTTATCTGGGCATTCACTCCAAAATGGGCATATAGCGAAAACTTACTCGGTTATATTGCCGGCGGCGGAAGAATTGTTTTTGGTTTTAAAAATAAAAATCTAAAGGTAACGGAAATTTCCACTTATCATTCTATAAACCTAACGCCAAAAAACTATGCGGAGATGGATTTTTCATGGGTTAATGATAGTTCGCTTATTGTTTCAAGGGTAAAGGAAAGTGAGTGGTCAAATGACGCTGAGAAACGCCCTAAAGCTTCCTTATACTTTTTAACGCTAGCTGGTCAAAAACAACTAAAAATAACGACACCACCAAAAAATAAAGGTGATTATAAGCCCGAATATTTACCTTCAATCGATAAAATAACTTGGTTACGAAAAAGCGATTTCGTTTCTGCTAAAGGTGATTTATGGGTGGCTGATATTGATGGTGGCAATGCAAATTTATGGATACGTGATATAGGGTTGTACACCTTTTTCCCCTCGGAGTAATCTGATGAAAATTAAAACAAACCATCTTCCCTTATTAGGAAAAGATGGCTTGTTTCGTTTTACACCATAAAATTAGGATCTTTCAAGAACCCTTGGCGAACGACAGCCCTTTGGTGGCAAGAGTATCACTGATAAGATCCATGGCTTTTGGACCCGTACCATGTAAATAGCTTCCCAGAGGTTTAGCGAACTGTTCATGCCGCAAGTAACCGGTACCTGAAAGCGCTCGTGTTGCCGGTTTTGATAATCCGTTTGGCAAATCCCTTTCGATGGCATTATCGTTGTGCGGCACAATAATTTCCCCCTTATTCGATGAAGATGAGATAGTAACAGCTATTATTTTCTAAGCTCGCTCTTTATGCTATTTCAAACTCACCATAATCGCTATTGCAGCTGATGGTTCTTATTTCACACTCCTCAAAATAAATGACACGCAATTACTTACCATCTACCAAAAGGCTACGCTCAATCGCTACATACAAGAGCCCAATTGCATCCGAGTCCGTCAATGTTCCCTTCAATAACTTTTCATGCCAAGTTGCTGATAACGGGCCATCTGGCATCTTTTCAAGTCGTTTTAAAACGGCGCTTGTCGAATTGATAAGTGATTGCGATGATGGTGTATACAACTTATTTGTTCCTTCCTTTGGTGAAAGTATCTGATTGCCTACGGAAGCAGTTAGCAGTTGCAATTTAAAGTATATAGCCAATCCTTCTGCGATTGCCTCACCTTGGGCTTGCAAATAGTGATCATCCCGTAACTTTAGTATGTCAACTGTTGAATCCATAAAGCCTCCCTCACTTAAGAATGCTGGCATAGCAGATTCCCGAAGAACGTGGAAGTTGGCACGCTTCATACCACGATCACTCAACCCCATGGCCATAACAATCCTAGGATGAATAGCACCAGCAATTTCCTTTGATTTTGGATTCGCTGTTGGGTTGTCCATTGTATATGTTTCAATACCGCTATGGCTGCCCCACTTATCCGTAAGGGTATTATGATGGATAGAAGCATATACATCGGCTTGCCATTCGTTCGCTAGAGTTGTGCGTGTAGCAAGCGGAACATCTGTCTGACCGGTCGGATCATCCACACGTAGAATTTCCACATTTTTGTATGTCTTTAGTTTAGCAATAGCGTATTTGGCTACTTTATTGTTAAACGACCACTCCCGTTCGTCATCCGGTGAACGTTTACCTGGTGTATTGAATCCGTGCCCAGCATCGATTACGATTTTAACCATTTTGTGACACCTCCTTTTTGTGCCCTATTAAAAAGTATTTGTTTTTTTAAATTGCCACAGCAATCCAAAGATACTTTTCTATCTATACTATTCACAAAGCGTTTTTGAATGGCGGCACTTGTCCGATTTTAAACAAATATGTAGAGGACATGCCAAAACTTAACGTTTTCAGATGTCTCAATTATATTGAACAAATTAATAATTATATAAACAAAGCGAAGGCGCTTTTCAAAAAGTAGCCGGAGCCCTAAGACCGGCGATATCCCCTTGTACCGGAACTAGACTTCTTTATTTCAACAAATATATTTAGTTGATTCTCAAGACTTTTTGAGTTTAGTTTTGTTAAACGGCAATCCTAATTGTTTCCTATAAAAATTGAAATTCAGTTCGACGTGGTGCAATAAACGCTTATTTTTATCAAATAACTTTAAACTATCTTCGTAGTGTTCCCATCGGATTTCCTTTTTAATGGACCAAATAATCGAATCTAAATCAGGATCAACTAGCTCATAGTTTCTTTTAATAACGTCTTCAATTTCAAAAAAAGACTCTTTTGTAATCCCGTCATATCCGTCGCCTGGCACAATTGCAGCTACTAGTAACTTTAATACTGGAGTGTAAACGTTTTTCAGGATTTCTGTTTTATATTTAACCGCTTCGTTTCGAATCTCTTTCATTAGTTGAAAATGATAGTTAAAAAAACTTGTGATGATGATTGTAATTGAAGAACTGACTAACGCGATGATGACTTCTTTCACTGCCTTCTCTCCTTTATTTAGCCGATATAGTCATTATATTCAGGTCACGAAAGACAGTGTCTACATTATCAGACAATAAAAAGCAGCCACCTACTCAAATGAGTAAGTGGCTGCTTTTAAACTCTGTTAGTTTTGTTCGACTTTTTCTCTTGAAAGTCCGAAATACGCGAGGACTGCAATTAAACTTGAAGCGAAGATAATGGCTCCCATCGGAATTGCGGTTTCTTCCCCTGCTATTCCGACAAGTGGTGCCGTAATTGCGCCTAAAATGAATGGCAGTAAACCAAGTAATGCGGATGCACTACCCGCAATATGCCCTTGCTTTTCCATTGCGAGTGAAAAGGATGATGTCGAAATGACACCAATCGAAGCGACGAAAAAGAAGATAGGTACAACAATTGTGAAAAGTGGTCCATTCATTAACACGGCTATCAATAGCAATGTACCTGAAGTGATAGAGATGAATAAACCCGATTCCAAAAATCGTTTTTCTGAGACCACACCCGTTAAGCGTCCTACTACCTGGGTCCCGATGATTAGTCCAAATCCGTTCATACCGAATAATATGCTGAATGTCTGTGGTGAGACTCCGTATATATTTTGATAAACAAACGGTGTCCCGGCGACATAAGCAAAAATGCCGGCCATGATGAAACCTTGTGCAAGTGCATACCCCATGAACTGTCTGTTTTTTAACAGAGACAGAAAGTTTTTTAATGTATGAGATAGATTACTTGGTACGCGCATTTCTTCTGGCAATGTTTCATCCATTCTCCATAGAACAATGACAAATAGTAAAAAGCCGATTGCGCTTAAAACCGCAAATACACCAGTCCACTCAGTAAACGCAAGGATGCCCCCTCCAAGAACTGGTGCGAGGATTGGCGCCAAGTTATTAATTAGCATGAGTAAAGCGAAAAACTTCGTCAATTCTCGTCCGCTATATAAATCTCTGACGACAGCCCTTGAAATGACGATACCCGCAGCAGCAGCAAAGCCTTGCAAGAAACGTGCCGCAATGAAGAACCCGATATTCGGGGAAAATACACATAAAACTGAAGCGACAAAATAGACAATAAGTGCAATAAGTAACGGCTTTTTCCGTCCATGGACATCACTCATTGGGCCGAGAATAAGTTGACCTAACCCGATACCTAGTAGGCAGGCGGTTAGGCTTACCTGTACATAGGTAGCCGTAGTGTCAAAAGCACTTACGATTGTCGGGAATGAGGGTAGATACATATCAATTGTTAACGGACCCATCGCTGCTAGTGTTCCGAGAAGTAATGCAAATCGTATTCGTTTATTTCCTTTAAGTGGTCCCATGATTACTAACGACCTTTCTATAATTTAAAAACTTCCTATGTATGTGATGAAATCTCTAAAGAAGAATCACAAGTATCCTACTATATCACCAAAATGCCATACATTAAAGAAGGATGATTTAGTTTCAAACCACCCCCCCTACTTTATCAATGAAATCAGCATTATTTAAGGAATTCTTTATAAACGATAACCTTTAATGCTAGAATTTCTTCCTCCGTTAACTTTCCTTCAATATCTTTTAACAGCTCTTGTATTTCCTCATTCGACATTCCCTTTTGGGCGTTGGATTGAATAGCTTGGAGTTCACTAAACCCAATTTTTTTGATTAATACTCTTGTTGCCTGCTCTTTTGTTGTGAAAGGAAGATTACTACTTTCAACATTTGCACCTTCTTCAATGAAACGCATTAATTCAGGGTCATTTGCTACCATTTGTTTAATTTCGTTTAACTGTCCGCTATTTTCTAATTCAGCAGTTACAACGTTCATTACTTTGTCGGATGCAATATTAGTTCCAACATAATAGATTCCATACCCAGCTCCACCAATAATTAATACGATGAGGAGAAGGATCTTCAACAGTTTCATATGTCTTCCTCCCATTTTCAATAGATTAGGAAACTATAAAATCTCATAGCGTGGATAAGCTGCAACATAGAGATTTCATATCTAGACTCCAGCGTTTTTGTTCTTTAGAAAAAACGTTAGCAGAATGTAATTTTTCACATCCACTAACGTTTAACATATTGATAATTGTAGTCGTTACATTACTCTTTTGAAGCCGTACGCGCCTCTGTCATTTGCTTCCAAACAGAACCTTTAGCATCTTCACCTTCAGCAATTCGTGCAATGGCCATCCGGATTTGGAGTTTCACTTCAAACTCTAAATCGTTTTCAGCCTCTTTCAAAGCAGGCAACGCCTTGTCAGTTCCTGTTTCATATAAAAACATAGCCGCACGCCAACGAACCAGTTTGTTTTTATCATTCAATGTTTCGATTGCCGCCTGTTCGAACCCTTCAAATCCAAGGTCGCTCATGCAGTCTCCAGCCGTTCGACGCACTGCCCAACTTTTATCTTTAAGCGCTTTTTCTACATATGGAATGACAGCGTCGTCTTCAATCATACCAAGATAGACCGTTGCAAGGCGTCTGATTGACATCTTTTCATCGTCCAGTGCTCGTTCGAGAAGTGGTGCATCCGACATGTCGGGGTCAGGGATTTGATCCAGCAGTTGGAATCTAGTCTCCCATTGATCCACTGAGAACTCCTCCAGTGAAATTTTTCTTCCGCGCTGGATATTTTCACTTTGTCCTTCATTTGCCATACGGATAATCGCTAGCAAACGTTCTTCTGGATACGCCGCCTCTATTTCTTGGATCACCGTTTCACCAATTTCAGCTTTTTCTCCGTAACGGATTCCGTAATCTGCCCATTTACGCAATAATATATAGTTTTCCACTTCACGTCCATGAACCTTTTCCATAGCTTGCACAAAACGTTCACTTAGTCCAAAACGTTCCTCAGATTCGCTATCGAATACTTTCACTTGAAGGGGAATATCTTTGTAGGTCTGAACGTGTACGTATACTTCTCCGTAGTTGTCGTCAATCTCTTCCATAGATTCAGTCTGATCACTTTTCTCTTCATTGAAAACAGCCTGAACGTCTGCAAGAATTGATTCCCATGCGACATTACCAATTCGCTCGACGGCCATGAAGTTCATGACATGATAGATTCCTTTTACGCCATGAATGTTCAATAATGCTGAAGCTGGATAGGATGCTGTTTCTGCATCACTTTTTTTATAATTATGACTCGTCCCTTTTGGTAACTCTGTGTCGAGCACGATTTTCATGGAATTGGGACTTGGTGTTGGTTCGATTGTTACGATTTTCATTTGTATTTGCCCCTTTCGTTAGGATTTATTCAATTCTTGTAAAAAAGACCAACGTTCAATGAGTGTTTCATATTTGCCGTTCAATTCGTCAAGTGTTGCCGTCAGTTCTCTTAGCTTATCGTAATCGGAGCCAGTGGATGCCATTTCTGCCTCCGTAGCTTCGATTGACTTCTCTACATTTTCAATAGCTGATTCAATTGTTTCGTACTCTTTCTTTTCAGCGTACGACATTTTCTTTTTGGTTTCCTGCTGAACCGGTATCTCTACCTCAACGATTGGCTCATGTGCCACTTTTTCTTTAGGTACATAGGTTTCAAGGAAGTCAGAATAGATACCAAACCATGTGTCGACATCCCCTGATCCATCCATTACCCATAGCTTTGTTGATGTTCGATCTAGGAAGAATCGATCATGTGAAATGGTGATGACAACGCCTGGGAATGTATCGATGAACGTTTCCAGTACTGAAAGAGTCTCAAGATCGAGGTCATTTGTCGGTTCATCCAGAAGCATGACGTTCGGTTGTTCCATTAACAGTTTCAACAAATAGAGTCTTTTTCGTTCGCCACCTGATAATTTACCGATGGGTGTCCCGTGTGCTTGTGTGGGGAATAAAAACCGTTCTAGCATTTGCGAAGCTGAAATTCGTACTCCATCAGCACCCTCAATATCATTTGACGTATCACGAATGTATTCGATAATTCGCTTTTTCTCATCCATAATTGGCGTGTGTTGTTGGAAATGAGCAATTTTCACTGTCGTTCCTTTGTCGATGATTCCACTGTCCGGTTGACTTTCTCCAGAAAACATATTCAATAACGTCGTTTTCCCTGCCCCGTTAGGTCCGACAACAGCGATACGATCACCTGATTGAAGGATACTAGAGAAATTATCAATGATTTTTCTTCCGCCGAACGACTTCGAGATGCCGACCGCTTCAATCACTTTCTTACCAAGACGTGTCGACTTAAGCGCGACTTCCATTTCTCCACCCGTATCTTCTTTTTTGACTTTCTCCGATAGGTCATCGAAGCGGTCAATTCGTGCTTTTTGCTTTGTCGATCTCGCTTTCGCACCTCGTCTAATCCATTTCAGTTCTGAACGGTAGCGATTTCGGAGTTTATCGTCCGTCGATGCAGCCATCTCCGCACGAATGGCTTTCGATTCAAGATAATTCCCGTAGTTACCTGTATGTGCATATAACGTTTTATCTGCAAGTTCATAAATATTGGTGGATAACTCGTCCAAAAAGTAGCGGTCATGGGTAACAAAGATGACAGCTCCTTGTTCATTTTTCAAGTAATCTGACAGCCACATAATTGAATCGACGTCGAGATGGTTTGTCGGTTCATCGAGTAACAAGAGATCGGCAGGCTCAATCAATACTTTTGCAAGTGTTACCCGTTTTTTCTGTCCGCCTGAAAGCTCGCCCATCTTCTTATCGAACGTTTCAATACCAAGTTTCGACAAAATCGTCCGTGCTTTTGAGTTTATATCCCAACCAGATAGATCGTCCATCTCGATTTGAAACTTTGAATATTGTTCCTGGTTTAGTGTAGATTCCGGATCCGCAGAAAGTGCTTGAAGTGCGTACTCATACTCTAAGTTGACCTTGATAATCGGTGCGTCACTCTTGAACACCGTTTCCATCACTGTAAGGTCCGGGTCAATTTCTGGCTCTTGTGGTAAATAAACAATACGGTATCTATTCGGATGTTCGGCCGAAATCGAATCAGCTTGTTCGACTCCTGCAATGATTGACAATAACGTCGATTTGCCTGTTCCATTGATTCCGAGTAGGCCTACTTTTTCTCCACTTATGACCGTAAACGCTATATTTTTAAACAATGTTTTCTCCCCAACAGTCTTCGTGAGGTTTTCGATTATCAATTGACTCATAACAACACTTCCATTTCTAATATGTACCTCATCCTATCATAGCCGATTTACCTTGCTTTTTAAAAGAGTATTGTACTATCGCATGCATCTTATTAGTTGAAAAATGCATGTTACCCGAGAAGTATTGTTCCAAATTCCACAAAATGGTACGATTCTATCCATAAGATTTCCGCGAAAGGATGTGATGATCATTCGTTTGACAGTTAATGAATCCAATACCTATAACGAGGTTGAAATCACTATCAACTGTCCACAAATTGACAATGAACTTGAACGATTAATCAAACAGATTAACCAACTACATATAACCTTAACTGGAACAAAAGATGGGCGGACATATTCCCTTCTCGTCGATAACGTGTATTATATTGAATCGATTGATAACCGCTCGTTTCTTTACAATGAAAAAGATATCTACGAAAGTGACTTGAAGCTATACGAGATTGAGAAGTTGCTGGCAAGCACACATTTCATCCGCATTAGTAAAAACTTAATTGTCAATACAGCTCTAATTGACAGTGTGCGAGCCTTATTTAATGGGAAGTTTGAAGCGTCTTTGATGAACAGTGAAAAAGTCATCGTCAATAGACATTACGTCAAATCTTTCAAAGAAAAATTTTTAACGTGAGGAGGAGATCATTATGGACCTAGTTAAGCACTACATTTCAGCAAGTTGTATTTCATTCACATTTAGTAGTCTATTTTATCTTTTTTTTAGTTGGTTAAAAGTTTTCCCACCTATGGATGAAGCAATGATTGTTCATATGCTGATTATTTCAATTTGCATCATCTGTTTGATTTTTATTACGCATCAGTTACCCATTCAAAATCCGCTCATTTTAAGGTTCATCGAATTACTAGATGTCATCATTGTACTTCTTGTTGCAGGTGCAGTTTTCAAAGTTTTCCCATTCACTTGGTATGATACACCGTTCATTATCACTACTGGAATATTGACTTATATCGTAGTCATTATCGTTACGTTTATGGGTAATCAAATGAGCGCTACGCAAATTAACGCCGCCATTGCAGGTAAAAAAAGGGGAGTCCCTATTGACTAACATAATTGAGGTAATTGGATTGTCGAAATCATTCGGAAAAATAAAAGCTGTAAACGACATCAGTTTCTATGTAGAAAAAGGCGCCCTCTTTTCTTTTTTAGGTACGAATGGTGCTGGGAAATCGACGACTATTTCAATTCTCTTGACGCTCCTCCAGCTAGACAGTGGTCATGTCTATGTAAATGGTTATACTGTCGGCAAGCACGACCAAGCCATTCGCCAGGAAATCGGCGTCGTATTTCAAGAGAGCTTACTTGATCCTTTATTGACCGTCAAAGAGAATTTAGCGATTCGGGGATCTTTTTATGGGATGCCGCGGCAAGAACGTAACGTTGCGATTACTCGAGTTATGGATATCGTGGATATACAGTCTATTTCGAATCGACCTTATGGGAAATTATCAGGTGGACAACGACGACGAGTGGATATTGCGCGCGCCCTTATTCATAAACCGAACATCTTAATTTTAGACGAACCGACAACAGGGCTTGATCCAGAAAGTCGAAAAAACATATGGGCTACCATACTGCAACTTCAAAAAGAAACAGGTATGACTGTTTTTCTAACGACACATTACATTGAAGAAGCAGCAAACTCGGATTATGTTGTCGTTATGAAAAAAGGCAGCATCGTGGCAAAAGGAACTCCTGAACAGTTGAAAAATAACTATTCAACAGATTTACTGACAATTTCTACGGAGCGAGCAGATGAGCTGCGAAGCTTGCTCATGTTAGATGGATTGGATTTCGATGACGAAAAGTCGCTGTTTACTATCCGCCTTAATCATACGACGGAAGCGATACCAATTTTGGTGAAATTCACTTCTTTCATCTCATCTTTTGAAGTGAAGAAATCCAGTTTGGATGATGTTTTTATCACCATCAATGGAAAGGTTGGGAATCCGGATGATCGCATTTGCTAAACGGAATATCTTATTGTATTTTCGGGATAAAGCCACTGTCATTTTCTCACTTCTAGCCGTCATTATTTTAATCGCATTGTACGTTTTATTCTTAGGGGATATGACCGCCAAAGGGCTTCCGGACTTCCCTGCAAAAAAGGCAGTGCTCACTACCTGGTTCATTGCTGGGATCCTAGCGGTAACCTCTATGACAACGACACTCGGCTCATTTGGCATCCTGGTAGAAGATCGCGCAAATAAAACATACATGGATTTTTACTCTTCCCCTATTTCAAGAACAAAGTTGGTGGGTGGCTATATCATCAGCGCATTGGTTATAGGTTTTATCATGTGTATGATTACGCTTCTTGTTTCAAATCTATTTCTCTTCGTTTCCGGAGAAGTGGTGCTGTCGTTCGGTAAAATGATGGCGGCAAGCGGTGTAATTATCTTATCCGTATTAGCTAGCGGATCAATGGTGCTTCTGTTGGTTTCCTTTTTCAAAACGTCAAATGCATTTGCCGCAGCAAGCACGGTTATCGGAACACTTCTTGGTTTTTTAGCTGGCATCTATATTCCGATTGGTGGACTGCCTGATTACATCCAATCAGTTGTCAAGCTGTTCCCGGTTTCCCATTCAGCCGCACTGTTTCGGCAATTAATAATGGAGGCACCCCTTCTAGAGGCCTTCTCTACCGCGCCAGTTGCCATGAAGCAAGCATTCGAAATTGATATGGGCATGTTATACGACATCAATGGTAAAAAAACTACCCAGTTATTTAGTATTATGTATCTCTGTGGTACAACATTGCTTTTTTTCGGACTATCGTTACTTGTTATGCGAAGGAAAAATAAATAAGCTTACACGTGCATATAGAGGGTGTTCCTCAATGCACGTGCAAGCTTTTATGTCATTCATTAATTCACCAAACGTCCCGTTATTCCTTGCGCTTCCCAGTAAGCATCGCGAATTTGGACTTTTTGAATTTTGCCAGATGCTGTTTTTGGAAGTTCATTGACGAAAGTTATGCCTGTAACTACTTTGAAATGGGCTAACTTTTCTTTGCAGAAAGCAATAATTTCCTGTTCGGTTGCGTTTCTATGCTCGCGTAATACAATATATGCGTGAGGTGTCTCTCCCCACTTCTCATGTGGAACCGCAATGACAGCAGCTTCCAGTACCGCAGGGTGTTCGTATAGGACACCTTCTACTTCAATCGATGATATATTCTCTCCGCCACTAATGATGACATCTTTCTTTCGGTCTACGATGTTGATATAACCATTTTCATCAATAGTCCCCATGTCCCCTGTTAAAAGCCGGCCATTTTGCAACGCTTGTTCCGTTGCATGATCGTTTTTCCAATAGCCTTTCATAACACCATGACTCCGCACTGCCACTTCCCCGACTTGTTTCCCGTCATGGGCAACTTCCACTCCATTTTCATCGACAATCCTAACATCGCTACCAATCATCGAGAATCCAGCCTTCGCTTTCAATTCAGTCTGTTCATTTTTTGACAACCCGGTCAAATGCGAGTGGATCGTTGAAATGAGGCTAAGCGGAGAGGATTCCGTCATACCATATACTTGGATGAACTCCCAACCCAGCTCTTCTTCGACCCTGACGATGAAGGCAGGAGGTGGTGCAGATCCTGCAATCACCACGCGAATGTCTTGATTGATGACCGGATGATGCTGATCATGATACAGCAGCAACGCATTTAATACGGTTGGTGCCATATGCAAGATGGATACTTTATGTTCTTGAAGTGCTTTAAAAATGGATTCAGGCGTCGATTTTCTTGAACATATATGTGTAGCCCCATTTGCCGTGTAGTAAAAAGGAGAGCCCCAGCCATTGACATGGAACATTGGAAGAACGTGCAAATAGACGTCCGAGTCAGTGACCCTCAAATGATGCATCGTACTAAGCGCATGTAGATAATTATTACGATGCGTCAACATGACCCCTTTTGGATCTCCCGTTGTTCCACTCGTATACAGTAAGCTACAGACATCATTTTCATCCAGTTCTGCACGGTCAAATGCATCAGATGAGTAAGTAGCAAGCCAGTCGTCATAGCCCGTTTCTAGTGTTTCTTGATCTTTGTAGTGAACAATAATATGCTTTACCGTTTCAAATTGATCGATCACTGGGTTAATTAAGCCATAGAGATCTTGGTCGACAAAAAGAACTTTGGCTTCACTATGATTTAAGATGAATACGTAATCTTCCGGCTTTAAACGAATATTGAGCGGAACCATTACTGCACCAATTTGAAAAACGCCATAAAACCCTTCCAACATTTCAAGAGAATTCCCTGCTAAATAAGCGACCCTGTCCTCTTTTCCAATCCCTAACTCGCGTAGCCCTCTAGAAAGTTGGTTTACTCTATTATTCAGTTGTCGGTATGTAAAAACACGTTCTTCACAATGTACCGCATCCTTTTCTCCATACAAAGCAACTGCTCGATCGAGAAATTGCGGTAATACTAGTGGCATATTCATATAGATCACCTCACCATTTTGATATAGTATATAACACCTTGAATTTTCTGTCATTAGCGATTGTTCAACTTAGTGAGTAATTAATATGGATATGATTTATTAATAGAATGGAAAAAGTCTGATCTGTTAGCTAGAAAGCTCACTAACAGATCAGACTTCCTTATCTCATGCTTTACACTAGAACGGTCCAAAGTAGCATCGTAACTATAATTGTTGTTACGCCTTGTAACAGCGTTGCCATCGTTTGTGCCTTATACGCATCCGTCACTGTCATGCCACTAAATTGTGTAACGACCCAGAAGAAGCTGTCATTCACATGGCTAACAGTCATTGCTCCGGCACCAATCGCCATGACTACAAGCGCAAGTGGAATCGCTCCTTCAATTCCCATTGAAGGCAATAGTGGTGCTATTAATGTTGAGGTGATGACAAGTGAAGCAGTCGAAGATCCTTGGGCTGTTTTCAATGCGGCTGCGATAATAAATGGAATAAGGAGGAACAGAGCACCACCCGCTAACGCCTCCATATTCATGTTTGCGATAAGGTCTGCAATACCTGAATTTGAAATAACTTTCCCGAATGCTCCTCCTGCCCCAGTAATAAGAAGAATAGGAGCAGCTTCCTTCAATGCATCGCCAATCCAACCTGAAAGCGTTTCCTCATTAAATTTAGGAAGTAACAAAAACGATGCCAGCACACCGAATAGAAGCGCGACGGATGGTGCTCCTAAAAATCGTAGGAAGTTGATAAAAGCAGTGTCTTCGCCAGTAAGTGCTGCCACAGAACCGATTCCAATCAATACTATTGGCAGTACAATTGGCAAGAATGCTTTGAACGTGGAGGGCATTTTTCCGAACGATTCAACAATCTCTTCGTAATTCAGTCCGCCTTCCTCAGTATCTTCCGGTACTTCGATTTTTGAGGCTACTTTTACCGCCCAGAAATAACCAACAATAACTGCTGGAATCGCAACGAAAAGTCCAATTAAAATAATAGTCCCTAGATAATTTTCCGCGCCGATATTACCAGCTGCAGCAATTGGTCCCGGTGTTGGCGGAACTAACGTGTGTGTCGCATACAATCCGGTTGCAAGTGCAACTGACATGGATGCAATCGCCACTTTTGAACGTTTCGCCAATGCCTTTTTCAAACTTGCTAATATAATGAAGCCAGAATCACAAAAAACAGGGATTGATACGATATAACCGATGATTGACATTGCCAACTGAGGGCGCTTTTCACCGATTACTCGTAAAACGACTTCCGCCATTCTATATGCCGCACCCGACTTTTCTAGAATGACTCCAATAATAGTCCCCGCGACAATGACAATCCCAATCGATTTCATTAATCCGCCGAATCCTTCATTGACATTTTCCACTACCGTGAGCAACGGCATGCCTGAAGCAATACCGACGAAAAATGCGCCGAGCAGTAAAGATAAAAACGGATGAACTTTAAAAACAGCTGTCAACACAACAACGAGCACAACACTAAGTGCAATAACTGCAAATAACATCTCTACACCCCTTTTGTATAGTTAGTTAAATAATTCTCCATTACCAACTTTGTTTTCGCTCTTAAATAATGACTTGGATGCGCAATCGACTCTTGTGATGAAACCGTTCCGTCTGTAATCGCATGTAATTCGTTGAATATGGGCGCCAATAGATCCCGGCTCTCTTGATCTATCACACCTGAAATAAGAATGATTGGCTTTCCCTCTTTATAGGCCACTTTCGCAACTCCAAATGGTGTTTTACCCGATAATGTCTGACTATCAGTTTTGCCTTCACCTGTAATAATTAAATCTGCGTCAGTAATTTGTTTGTCGAATGAAATCGCATTCAACACAACGTCGATACCCTGTTCCATTTCCCCAGGAAAAAAAGCTTGAAAAGCACCTCCGGCTCCCCCTGCCGCACCTGCTCCTTTTTTCCCGTGAAGAGAAATGCCGGTTAGTTGTTCAATTACATGGGCTAACCTCATCAAGTTTTCGTCAAGTCTATTTACCATCGCAGGACAAGCCCCTTTTTGTGGACCGAAAACAGCGGAAGCACCAGTTGGCCCGACAAATGGGTTACTGACATCACACGCAATTAGGAAAGTGCTTTCTGAAATTCGTTTATCAAAATCATGCATATCGATTGCATGAAGATTACCAAGTGAACCTCCCCCCCTTGACAATTCCACTCCGTTTCCACCCAGAAAACGCATTCCAAGTGCCTGTAACATTCCTACACCACCGTCGTTTGTCGCACTTCCCCCAAGCCCAATAATAAAATTGCGTAAGCCCGCGTCAAGTGCATGAACAATTAATTCGCCCGTGCCATAAGTCGATGTAACAAGTGGATTTCTTTCCTCTTCGTGCAACAGCATCAATCCAGATGCTTCCGCGATTTCAATGACAGACGTTTTCCTATCTCCAAGAACGCCATAAGCCGCCCCGACTTCTCGGCCAAGCGGATCTTGTACGACGACGGATACGATTTCTCCCCCCGTAGCGCCAACCAAACTGCTCATCGTTCCTTCCCCGCCATCAGCCGCAGGAAGCATAACTGTCTCGATAGAGGGGTCAGCATCATAAATGCCTGCCACCATCGCTTCAGCTGCTTCAACGGCCGTTAAACTACCTTTAAATGAATCTGGTGCCACAACTACTTTCAAAAATACTTCCCCCTTAACTAAAGCGCTTACTAATAGTATAGTTGAGCTATTCAGATAATACGTTATGCTAATTGTATAGAATTACCCGTAATATTTCCGGAAAAGTTATACATGGGGGATAGAATAATGCTGACAAAGCAACTTGCAGATGAAATTGTTGAACAAACGATGGTCCGGTTAAACCGTAATTTGAATGTCATGGATACGAATGGAATGATTTTGGCTTCAGGTGAAGAACAGCGCATCAACAAAATACATGAAGGTGCAGCATACGTCGCAAAAACGAAGGAAATATTATGGATTACAGAAGAAAACATGGTAAATTGGCATGGCACAAAACCAGGCGTCAATATGCCGATTCATTTTCAGCAACAATTAGTTGGTGTCATTGGAATAACCGGTAATCCTGCAGATCTCCGAGAAATCGCAACACTTGTACAATTAACAACTGAAATGATGGTTCACCAGTCACTCATTACCTCGCGGGCGGAATGGAAACGGAAGATGAAAGAACTGATTTTTGAAGAGTTAATTAGCGGTGAGCCGCTTTCGTTGATTGTTAAGGAGAGACTTTCTCTTTTGGGATTTAGCACAATAAATCCATACACAACACTTTTAATCGAATTTAAGAGCTTCCTACCTTCCTCTCAAAGAATCATTGAAAAATTGGAGGATCAATTTGAAAAAAACTCTGTTCTCATTGGACATTCACAATTGAATGAGGTATTCATTTTAATTAGCGGAATGACTGAAACTACTTTGAAGAGAAAACTTTCTATTTTACTACTTACTTTGCAGAAAGACTCCCTAGTCAGAATTGGCGTTGGCTATCCCGTCAATTCTTTAGATGAAATTCGCTACTCCTATACTACCGCCAAAAATGCATTGCAATTTGCACAACCAACACAACATCTCATATACTTTGAGGATGTCGAGTTATTGGCCCTACTGAAAAAAAACGCCTCATCGAGTGAGACGTTCAGATTTTCAAGTAGAGTGTTAAAGGGATTGAATGAAAAAATGAAACGTTCACTCTCCATCTATTTTTCTTGTAATCAGAACAACACTATAGCTGCTGCAACCTTTGAAGTTCACCGCCACACATTAACGTACCGGCTTCGAAAAATAGAAGAAATAAGCGGCTATAACCCAACCCTCTTTCATGATGCAGTTTTATTGAAAATCGCTCTTTTACTAGATGAAAAATAGGTATCGATCCCCCTTAAGCTATCCATTGCCTAAGGTGTTTTCCACATTTTCTCTATTCAGTTTTCTCGATTACCGTTCTCCCTCCCGCATACAACCCACTTGCGGATAAGCCCATCATCAAACCCACAAGTATACCTGCCTTAATGTCTTCAGGATAAATATAAATAATGCCCCCTACAACACCGAAGAGTAGTGATATGAACGGCAGTAGCCGCCTTGGCATCCCATACATCTTCAATAATTCCACGATTCCGATGATAAGCGGAATTAAAACGACATCATAGATTTCCAACGTTTCTCCTCCTCGAATAATTAGTCTACAATCGGATAACTGCTCAATAAAGTAAATGAATACGTAAATTTACTTGTGAAATCCAGTGGAGGTTCAGCGGATTGGATGTGAATGTACAGAATTGTTGGTTGCATATAGAGCCAATGGTTATGTAATGAACTAACAATCAGCCTTTGCCGGGAAATAGAGTGCATGAATACTATGACAACTGACGTGCATTGCACTTTGAGCTGCACCTTTTAAGGATTTTCATCGAATTTAGCATCTACATCTCCTACACTCTATGAAAAGTGACATGGATACATGTGTATTAATCTCGCAGACTTTTACTATATAATTAATTTATTATCACAAAATATCTATTTATTAGATTTAGAAAATTATCATTATATCGAAACGTTGTAATATAAACGTTAATTGAAATAACAGCGTTTCCAATAATTATTTTTGACAATTGAAAACGTTTAATTGTATTATAGTGAAATATGAAGGAGGCATCATCATGTCACAGCTAACTAAGAAACAGATCGTGGAGAGTGTTCCGCAAAAAGGCTTCTTCGGGCACCCGAAAGGTTTGTTCACATTATTCTTCACGGAATTCTGGGAACGGTTCTCGTATTATGGTATGAGAGCAATACTCGTGTACTATATGTACTACGAAGTATCAAATGGCGGACTTGGATTAGATAAAACTATCGCCTTGTCCATCGTGTCAATCTATGGTTCGCTGGTCTACATGTCAGGTATTATTGGCGGCTGGTTAGCTGACCGGGTATTCGGTACCTCAAAAGCAATTTTTTATGGTGGAATATTCATTATGCTTGGTCATATCGCGCTTGCAATTCCCGGTAACATTTCACTGTTCTTCGTTTCGATGATTCTTATCGTAATTGGTACAGGGTTACTAAAACCAAACGTCTCCAGTGTAGTTGGTGATATTTACCCTGAAAACGACAACCGTCGTGATTCAGGATTCAGCATCTTCTATATGGGTATTAACTTAGGTGCATTCATCTCACCACTTATCGTTGGTAGTTTAATGAAAACAAGTTTCCATCTAGGATTCGGTGTTGCTGCTATTGGAATGTTTTTCGGTTTATTAATGTTCGTTTTGACAAAAAAGAAAAGTCTCGGCTTAGCGGGTACACAAGTAGCGAATCCATTACAACCGTCCGAGAAAAGAAAAGTATTCTCAATTTTCGCAATTGCGGCTGTAGTGATTGGGATTCTTGTTGCAATTGCCATCCCTCGAGGTTGGCTGACTTTTGAATCATTCATTATAATTGTCGGTATTCTCGGCTTCCTTATCCCAACGGTTTATTTTATTGTTATGTATAGGAGTCCAAAAACAAATGATGTGGAACGGTCCCGAATAATTGCGTTCATCCCGCTCTTCTTATCAGCTGTCGTATTTTGGGCAATTGCCGAGCAAGGTTCAACAATTCTTGCAGTTTATGCAGATACACGAACAAACCTTAATATTTTTGGCTATCAAATTTCACCAGCCTTTTTCCAATCATTTAACCCATTGTTTATCATTACAATGGCTCCTGTCTTTGCATGGCTATGGATGAAACTTGGTGATCGGCAACCGAATATTCCGCAGAAGTTCTCGTTAGGTCTTCTGTTTGCCGGTTTATCATTCATCATTATTTTAGTGCCCGGCTATTTAGGTGGGACAGATGCTCTCGTGAACCCACTATGGCTCATCCTAAGCATCTTTGTCGTCGTCTTAGGGGAACTGTGCTTATCTCCGGTAGGATTGTCAGCTACGACTAAACTGGCGCCGGTAGCGTTCTCTGCGCAGACGATGAGTCTGTGGTTCCTATCGAATGCTGCTGCACAAGCGCTTAACGCACAGATCGTTAAATTATATAAACCTGAAACTGAAATGATGTATTTTGGAATCATCGGTGGAACAGCGATTCTATTAAGTTTCCTCTTATTCGCAATGTCGCCGGTTATCCAACGATTTATGAAAGGCGTACGCTAATACAATTGAAACAAAACAAGCAGCCCTGTGAGTTTACAGGGCTGCTTGTTTTGTTTCAACATAAGTCTTAAATCTTGCATTTAACAACCTCGAGTAAACTAAACATAGGATAGTTTACAGTAAGTTCCCCGTTCTATTGGATGAACATATAGTATCTAATAGAATGAAATAATACGTTAGTTAATATGGTCAAGGAGTGATAACTTTGAGAAGAAGCGACTCAGTATTCAATACGGGATTACAAAATAACGATAGTTCAACGGATACTGGTGCTAAAATTTCATTATGGGGTTCAGCAATTTCTACCTTAGGGGATGCCCTACAAACCCTAGGGGCCGCTATTTCAATCGAAGAAAGTAGGATTTCTGACATCCAACAGCAACAAGAACTTGATAAATTACAGAATCAAATTGACGAATTAAAAAATGATCAAGTACAGAATAACTCGCAGAGTACTGATATTGAGAAACTCAATAAGTTTTTGGAGATAATTGTTAAACGCTTAGAAAAGGAAGACGATACAAAAGAAAATTAAATACGCAAATTGAGTGGAGTAAAATCGCAAGATTCAAACTCACTTGAAAATATCAGTTTTTAATTCGTTTACAAGCTTCACTAAATTATTCGTCATCTACTTTCCAATATTATGATTATGATAACAAATTGTACTGATTAAGATTAAATCATCGCCAGTTCGCAATAACCACCGATTCTACCATGTCCCTCTATTCTCCATATGAATTACAAAACCACGGTCACAAGCGTAATGAATTCCCTTGAGGCGGACAAAACAACTAAATAGCTTAGTAAATAACAAATCGCAGTCTTTTCAACGCAGAACAATCAATATACAAGACTTTTTGAATGCTGATAACTCTAATGTGACAAAAGGAGAATTATTATATTTCGAGTTTCTTGATTAAGACCTTAACTTTTAGAACCTGTTACGTTTCAAGCATCTATTACGACTGATAAAAATTCAAGCGACAAAATAGCGATAACTTCGCCCCTACTATTTGAACTGTTAAGGGCGAAACATTAGAAGGAATAAAAAAGTACTTATTTATATTGAACAAATAGAGAGCGAAGTCGCCTAACGAAGGAAAGTAGGCATCACCTCCCCCTAGATAATTCAATGGGTTCTTAATTTCAACATATCTTTTGCACTATACACAAATTTTTTTTAGATTTAGCGAGAAATTAAACCACTTAGTGAATCTAGGTGGTTTTTTTGTTTATTTAACTTCTGAAAAAGTACGATTTCTTCTGTTTTTTTGCTTCATTCAAATAGAGAATTTGGAATCTCAACTCAATCATACTTTTTTAATTTCAGAATAGAAGAAATTAATTATCCTGTTGAATTCATTTTTATAATAAATTGTTTTTCTATTACTATTTCAATGATAAGATGAATTTGACCCTATTTTTAGATTAGAATGAAAAGGAGGATAATTATGATTGTTGGCTTGTCTATTATTTTAATACTAGTTTTATTTTTGCCGTTCACTGTAAAAATAGTTGAACGGAACTTAGAAGTGTTTTTATTCATTATGGGGATTTCCGCGGTCCTTGTCAGTCAAGTACTTGACTCAACTTTGATCGTTAAAGCCCTGGAGGATCCGATACATATAACCCTAGCCGTTATTATCGCTGGATTAGTATTCCGCTGGTTACAAAAACCTTTCGAAAAAAGTATACGAGGCATGAGCAAAGCAATTCCATTTCGCTTATTCTTAGCACTTATCGTTATCGTTTTAGGAATCCTTTCTAGTGTCATTACAGCAATTATTGCAGCAATTGTCCTGGTCGCAATAGTAGGCGTTTTGCGCCTTGACCGTAAATCAGAAATCCGTCTTGTCATCATTGCTTGTTATTCAATTGGGCTTGGTGCTGTTCTTACACCAATCGGGGAACCTCTATCAACAATCGCAACAAGCAAATTGGATGCAGACTTTTTCTATTTACTACGATTAATCGGTCCTGATATCATTCCAGGCGTCATTGCTTTTGGAATACTGGCCGCAATCATAATCAAGCCTTCAAACAAGTTGAACAGTTTAAAAGTTAATCAAGGAACCGAATCGTATATGGATATTATTATTCGTGGGATTAAAGTATATCTGTTCGTAATGGCCCTTACACTGCTTGGTGCAGGTTTCGAACCATTTATCGAAAGATACCTATTAGATTTAAACCCTCTTGTATTATATTGGATTAACATGATTTCAGCAGTGCTTGATAATGCTACATTAGCTGCAGCAGAAATCAGCCCTGTTATGAATGATTCGACAATTAAAGCCCTTTTACTTGGACTGTTAATCAGCGGAGGTATGTTAATACCCGGAAACATCCCAAATATCATAGCTGCCGGAAAACTTAATATTAAAAGCAGTGAGTGGGCTCGTTTTGGTGTTCCGATTGGCTTGATTGCAATGGTTATTTATTTCATAGTGATCGTGACTGTCGGATGAATTGAAAAAAGGATGTAAATTGAGGGGTTCCCCATTTTACATCCTTTTCCGTTTCTTAGGATATTATAAAAACTCGTACTATGGATAAGTTAGCACATAGAGATTTCACGTCCAGACTCCTAAGCCTCCGAACAGGCACTTGCACTTGCACTTGCACTTGCACTTGCACTTGCACTTGCACTCGCACTTGCGCTTTTGTTTTTTATACTTATTTCTTCTTGGTAACTCTTCCAAGAGCGAAAGCTCCGACAGCCAAGCCAAGAATTGTATTTGTTTTCTTATTGAACACTTGTTTAACAACAAGATTCAAGTTTTGTGGTCTTTCAGCAAGGCGACGCATGAAATAGCCGTACCAGTCATTCCCAAAAGGAACGTATGTACAGAAATTATACCCTTCGCTAGCCAATTGCAATTGCATGTCCTTTCTAAAACCGTATAGCATTTGGAACTCGAATTTATCATTCGGGATGTCATTTTCTTTAACAAATTGTTTTACATGATTAATGACATGATGATCATGTGTTGCAATTGACGTGAATTTACCATTTAACAAATGCCATTCGATCAATTGAATATAGTTTTCATCGATTTCTTTTTTATCTTGATAAGCATATTCTTCAGTCTCTTTATAAGCACCTTTTACAATACGCAAACGGAAATTTTTGTAATTTTGAATATCTTCTACCGCGCGGAAGAAATAAGCTTGAATTACCGTTCCGATATTGTCATAGTCCTTAGATAACTCATCGAGGAGATCAAATGATGGTTGCAAACGAGCATGATCTTCCATATCAAAGTTAATAAAAATTTCATAACTTTTTGCTTTAGCTGCAATTTCTTTTAGATTTTCCAAACAGAAATCAATATCTATATCTAAACCTAATTGAGATGGTTTTAGAGAAATATGAGCATCGACCCCGTGTTCGTGAATAGCTTCGATGACTTCCAAAATTTGTTTTTTCGCAGCTAATGCTTCCTCTTTTTCAAAGACGAATTCCCCAAGGTTATCTACCGTACAAGAAATCCCATGTGCATTCAGTTCTTTAATACTTTGGATAGTTTCAGCTACATTAGTTCCTGCTACAACATTTTGTGCTCCCATTTTTAAGCCGTATTTTTTTGCCGCGCTATTCAAAAGCTGGTTTTGGGACAATCCGATAAAGAAGTCTTTTAACATGTTATATGCTCCTCAATATTGTTTTTTATTTTTTAATTATATCACACGACCGTGCTTTTGCTGAAATGATAACTGGTTACAGAATCATTAGTTGTTCAAAGAACTTTTTTCTAGATAATTTTGCCACACTTCGACAAGTAAGCAAATGCCCCAATAGATTAGACCTACCAAAATATAAACCGTCATATAGTCGAATTCCCTGCCCCCAACGATTTTTGCGCGTTGAAACAGATCGGGCACAGTAATCATCGCAGCCAATGAAGATGCTTTGATCAAATCTAGTAGAACATTAGACAATGGCGGAATTGCGATTCGTGTTGCTTGTGGTAAAATTACAAAAAGCAATGACTGCCAATAGGACATCCCTAATGCAGTGGCAGCTTCCCATTGTCCCTTATCAATTGAGTTAAGCGACGATCGGATAATCTCAGCCATATAAGCTGAAGAGTGAAGGCTGAAGCCTATTAAAGCGGCAGTGACAGCTGAAAATTGAATTCCGATATTAGGCAAACCAAAATAGAGTAAAAATAGGAATACAAGCATCGGTGTACCCCGCATATAGGATATGAAGATACGTGCTGGCCACCTAAATAGTACTAATTTAGACGTTCTGCCTAGCGCCAGGAAGAAGCCCAATATCAGCCCGCACACCATGCCCCCAAAGGAAATGAGTATGGTGTAACCAACCCCCTGCAAAATATACGGAAATGACTCGATGGCAAGCTGCAAATCGAAAATGTGTTGCCATTCAATTCCACTCACATTACAAGCCGCCTTTTCGATTATTCAAAATCATAGTCTTGTTCAACTGATACATCTTCCCCACCAAAGAATTGCTTCGACAATTCAGAAATTGTTCCATCCGCGTGCATGTCGACAAGTACGGAGTTCACTTGCTTTAGTAGTTCATCATTGTCTTTTTTCATGATGATTGCTTGGACATTCGGATGATATTTGATATCCGGATGGATCATGATTTCAAACTCCGGAAATGCAGCAAGTGCCAATTTTTGTAAGTAGTAATCATTCAAGATGACATCCGTACGGCCTATAGAAACATCACGCAAATACACATCATTTGTGACGTTATCATAAATCACCTCTTCAGCACCGTGGTCGCGTCCAACTTGCATATAAACGGAAGTTGCAGCCCCAGCCGCTTTTTTTCCTTTCAAATCTTCAAGAGACTCAATACCTGAATGATCCGATTTCCGTACGATAGCAGTACCGAATGAATACTTATAAGGCTCAGAAAAAGTGAATTTCTCTTCCCGTTCGGGTGTGATTTCAATATCATTCACTGCTAGATCAGCTTGCCCACTATTCAAAGAAGTAAGCATTCCATCTAGACCCATTTCAACGTATTTGATCTCCAGCTTCAGACGCTTTCCTAGCTCGTTCATTATTTCAACTTCGTACCCCGTTAGTTCCTTGCTTTCGCCGTCATGGTATGATGCTGGATAAAGAGTTCCTGACGTTGCGACAACAATTTCACCTTTTTCTTGAATGTTCTCCCAAGCGGAAGTTTTAGAACCACTCTCCTTATTTGTGTCGCCACTAGCACCACAAGCAGCTAAAACAACCATCATTGAAAATAGTAATAAAGACATGAAGATTTTACTAAGATGTTTTTCTTTTGTCATCGAGATTCTCCTTTTGAAAATAGTATTTTACAACTAATTGTCCACTGAAAATTATAATACATTCTTAGTTAAGATGTAACCCTTATGATTCTAAAATAGGAATACAGATAGTTTAGAATAGGGGGTTTATTAGAGAAAAATGAAAAATAGTGATGGGATTATGGTATATTCATAAACAATTAGTTTTATATTCAGAGTGAAAGGAGATGTTCCCAAATGTGGGGATCTTTCAAGTTGGATAGCATTAAAGACCTGATACGTATTTCACTCAAAGGGTTTTCTCAAGTAATGTTAATCGACAATGCAATCTCAGGAGGGCTAATTCTTCTAGGGATAATGCTGCACTCTCCCCTTCTTGGATTAATGGCACTACTGTCTTCCATGATTGGTACGGTGACGGGAAAATATTGTGGAGGAGACCAAATTGCAGTTAGCCATGGAATATATGGATTTAACGCCATCCTTTCCGGTATCGCGGTAATGTTATTTTTACAAAATGATTGGAACTGGGTTATTGCACTATTTGCTGCAATAGCAGCTGCTTTGCTTATGGCTATCTTATCGAAGTTTTTAGCCAAGTGGAATATTCCCTTGCTCACTTTTCCATTTCTTTTTGTAACATGGGTTAGCCTTTTTGCGGCATATCGTTTTAGCGCAATGCATGTAAACCCGTCATTTGTCACATCATCTCCTGCTAACTGGAATCTTCCAGTTGAAGGTAAACCCAATTTCTTTCTCGGTTTAATAAAAGGTGTAGGTGAAGTATTCATTATTGACTCTCTATGGGCAGGTTCGCTTATTCTAATTGCTCTCTTCGTGGCTGGATGGAGATTTGGTGTCTATGCGATTATTGGGACATTTGTGTCTTGGCTAACTGCATACTCGCTAGGGGTCGATGTTGAATTGCTAGATTTAGGTCTCTATAATTATAATGCCGTGTTAGCAATGATTGCCGTGGGTCTAATGTTCGATGAAAAAAATAATTTCCCCCTAATGGGTATATTTGCAGCTGCAATGACAGTCCCAATTGCAGCAGGTATGGATTTAATTCTTTATCCGAAAGGGCTTCCCGTATTAACATCTCCCTTTATCATTAGTACATGGCTATTTTTAGCGATGAGGAGAACGATACCCATATTTGAGCCACAAATTACAGAAAAGTAGCAAGAAAATACATAATTAAAATGTGTAAAGACCCGCAAAAGCAATTAGCTTTTTGCGGGTCTTGTTTTAATAAGAATAAGAAAGTATTAGTTTTTCGACTTAGAATAGTGTCTAGCTTCAGGCGCTTTTCTTAATTATTCCAATCTGAACTGCCCGACAAGTTTCTCCAGATCTTGTGCCATATGACTCATTTCAGTAGAACGTGTTGCAACTTCTTCAATTGAAGCTGATGTCTGCTCTGTTGCAGCCGAGATATTGTTAGACATATCTTCAATTGAATGAATCGATTGCGTCAAGTCATTGATGAGTACTACTACACGATTTGAACTTTCTGCTTCAGCTGTCGTTAATTCTGAAATTAAGTTAATTTCCTTAACAGTTTCAGAGACGGCAATTGAAATGTTACTTAAGGAAGTTGCAGTCAAACGAACCGTTTCTGTTCCGGATTCAATAAGTTTTGTGCTCTCTGATGTAGAAGTAACAACTCGACCGATACTTTCAGTAATATCTTGCACTAGCTTTTCTACTTCAAGAACTTCTTTATTGGACTGTTCTGCAAGTTTTCTTACTTCCTCCGCAACGACCGCAAATCCTTTGCCATGTTCACCCGCACGTGCAGCTTCTATCGATGCATTAAGCGCAAGTAAATTCGTTTGGGCAGCAATGCCTGCAATTGAACTGGTGATATTTTGAATTTTAGTTGTAGATTCAATTAGATTTTGAATCGTACCACCTGCTTCATTTGAGGAGACTCTGATTTTCTCCATATCATTACTAATGTCATTTACGCTATGCTGACCTTCTTCTGCAATTTTCATTGTCCGCTCAGAGTTCCCCGCACTTAGTTCAGCTTTCTCTTTTGAATCCTGAAGATCATTCGCCAGAGAAGACAAGATTTTGGATGCATGTTCTGCATTGATTGTCCCGTCGGAGATAGAAGCTGCGGTTTCACTCATATTGTGTGCGACCTGTTGAATCGCCATCTGCATTTCATTTAATGAAGCAGCTGTGTCAAGTGAGTTTTGCGTTAATTGAACAGCTGTTGTTTTGACTGTCCCAATCGTATTGCGCAAGTTCGCTGTCATCATGTTTAATGTTCGTCCTAAATCGCCAACTTCATCTTTACTTGTTACAACTGTATCTTCAATGCCGAGATTTCCATTCGCAATTTCTTTCGCATGTGCGATTAAAGCTGAAATCGACTTTGTTTTACGTCTGATTAGCATAATTGTAATGATCGATGCGATGATCATTGGAATAAGGCTGATTAAAATACCATTCCGAACAACATCCCATGTTCTTCCAGCAACAATTGAACCATCAAAATCGATAACGCTGATTGCGATGATTTCTCCATTTGGATCGTGATTTTCAAATATCGGTGCATAACCAGATAGACGTTTTAGACCTGCAAATTCATAGAGCTCTGTGTAAGTTGAATGCTTCATATCCAAGAGCATTGCAAGCGCTTTTTCATCAACCGGAACCGAATCACCTGGTTCGAATCCTTTTGCACTTAAATGGTCATCAAGTGCTAGAATTTTCCCATCTAGATCAATGATGTATTGAGTCTCGAAAATAGCTTTATGATTGAGTGTCCAGTTAAGCTGTTGACCAACCTCATCCATCGTTTCGCGGTCACCTTTAAGCATTTTTCCTACGTCTTCCGGCCGGATCAAACCTGTTGTAATACTCGCGCATCCGTACGCTTCAACACCTGCGGCATCATATAATTTATCGTAAGCTGTTTTATATGTTGCGATGGACGTAATCGCTAACATTGCAACCATGATACCGACAATAATCGTTCCCAATTGTACCGTTAGTGTATTTCTCATTGTTTTTCCCCCTACTATTCTACTAGTCTATAATACTCTATAAATCAACAAAAACAAAGTCCGTAAGACATAGATTATTCGTCCGTTTCATGCCTAATTAGACAAATTTCTGTTATTTTTGATGTTATCTTCTATGATAAGAGGGGATTATCTTCTGTATTGCCTACGGATAAATAATATAATTAGATATGTTGAATTAAAGAATCCCATTGAATCTGTCGTGGCACTCAATAATAAGAGAGGTGTAATTCGGGGTGTGGATTGTAGAACGCTTGGCGCTAGGGGATGCCTCTCACCATAAGCCAGATGAGGTATTCTTTAACCTATCTGGAATAACCTCTTGGCATTAACTGTATAATTTCTGCAAAGAACGCAGAAATTATACAAACCGAACTCTTCGTTGTTCGGTTGGCTACCCCTGTTAAGGCGCCTTCGCTCAATATATACCGGATTCAACATATATAATTATAGTCAAGAAAGACCCAATCCAGGTTGCAGATTTCATCACAAATAATGAAATGCTCTTTCTCACATAGACCATTCAGCGAAGGCGCGACTTCGTGGTAGCCGGAGCGATAAGACTAAGGAGGGATGCAGTTCAATCCCTCCCAAGGGGTCTTCTTTCTGGCTTATCGCGGGAGGCATCCACAAAGCGTCGAAGCGGTATTGGCAGGAATTCTAATTTGCTCTAAATAGTGGGACTTTTTCAGTGACCTCCTAAAAGCCTTTATTAAGCGCATACGCCGTATTCATTTGTTCAACATATAAAGATATGGTGAAATAAAGAATTCCATTGAGTCCGCTACGCCTTAAATAGATTCATTTAATTATTCTACTTCAATGGAGTATAATAATTAATACGTACTTTTAATGAGCAGTTAACTAGTATATTTTTCTCGAAATAATGAAATGGGGTGCTGAAATGGAAGTCCTCAACTACTTAGCTAGGTTTTGCGGAACACAGAACAAAGAGATATCCCTCTTTGATTTAACCGAGTTACAACGATTGCATGTCCAACATATCCCTTTTGAAAATTTGGATGTGATTCGCAGGGTACCAATTTATCTTAACTTACAACATATTTATGATAAAATCGTCCGTCGTAAACGTGGCGGTTATTGCTACGAGTTGAACGGGCTTTTCAGTTGGCTACTAACCGAATTGGGGTACGATGCACATTTAGTTGCAGCTACAGTTCTAAGGCCAAGCGGAGAGTGGGCAAAAGCAGATACTCATGCAGCTATTATTGTACAACTTGATCAACCCTATCTTATAGACGTAGGTTTTGGTGACTCCACTTCTTTACCGATTCCACTAAACGGGGAGGAACAAACTGATATAAGCGATACATATAGGGTTATTCAACAGCTAGATCAATCATTTTATCTGGAACGAATCAGTGACACTGAGATAAAAACGTTATATCGATTCGATTTAACCTCAAAAGCACTTGTCGATTTTCATGAGGGCTGTGTATTTAATCAAGTTGCAAAAGAATCATCTTTTACACACTCAGATATCGTCACCCGCGCCACTACTACCGGTCGAATTACATTATCAGATCAGACAGTAACTATAACCGAAAATAATATTAAAACTAAAACAATACTTTCAATAGAAGAGAAAGTACACTTCTTAGAAGATGTTTTTGACATTCGTCTATAAAAAATGACAAAAAAAGCTAACCGGAATGGCTCGTAGCATTGATTCCGGTTAGCTTTTTTCTAGTTGCCCCTATTCTTTTTATAATAATCCTGACCTTGCATTTTCACGAAACCGACTGATTCATATAGGCCAAGTGCACGATTATTTTTCGCTTCTACTTCAAGCCAGATTTGATTGCCAGCATCGTGCTCACTTTTCACGATATTGCGGAGTACCTTCCTACCGTACCCTCTCCCCTGGAACTCGGGTAAAATGGCGAATCCGTAAATCCATGCTTCACCATCCGTGCGATTGATCCGGACCTTACCAATCGTTCTGTTATCTGCCTCAATCATCAAAAACTGCTCGTCCTGTCTTTCTTTTATGCGCTCCAGATGAGAACGCGCATCTTCTTCATCCATTCCGAATGCAAGGACATCGAGCTTCACTTCAAGGTTCGCATCACTTTTTTTCGCCACACGAATCAGAACCTCGTCGCTCGCTTCAATCGGCTGTTCTGACCAACGCATCTGATATTCAGAAAACGCATAGGAATAGGGCTGACTTGCTAACCATCCCTTAGCGGTATTGGACAAAGACGGGGTGTTCAATAAAATTGTTTGAAAACCATATTGTTCGATTGGTGCTAATGCTTGTTGCCATAGTTCGGTAAAATGCCCTTTCCTTCTATTCCTCGGATTAACCATTCCACATACTTCAACGGTAGAGCCAAAACCAAATAAAGCTAAATAAGCGACAAGTTCTCCATCCTCTTCATGAAAAAAATCCATTTGACGTCCTTCTCGTTCTCTGAGCATCTCCCAATTTAACTTCAGTTGAATACCATCCGTTTTTTCACATTCTTTTTGAAGCTGTTTAATCGCAATTAATTGACTTTCTTTTAACATATATAATCCTCCAATTCAAAAGCTTCTTGCTTTTGATATGTAAATGCCTAATTCAATAGTAACACGTATTGCAAGTTCTCCCCTTCACATATTTCCCCCGACATCATCGATATCCAAGTAAGCGCTAGCAGTTTCTCTTACCACCTCATGATAATAGCTAAAGAGATCCGGGAATTCGTGCAACTCATTTTTTCCAATGTCACTAATCATATATATTCCTCGTTGAATTTTATCAAACCAACCATAATAGTTTTTATTTAAAATTGTTAACGTTTTTTCCCCAGTCCCCATCTTCCGTAACGATTTTGGAGATAAAGGTCCCAATTCCAAAAGGCAACAAGCTATATGAATGCAGTTTTCTTTATAGGCTGTCATTATCTTAGTCTGGCAACTTCCGCCAATATTATAGTCTCCAAGTCTGCCTTCCATTTCAGTCAACATCGCATTTCTTTTTTTCTTACTACGTTGCATACTTTTCTTCCGATCAAAAGACGCGGGATGAAACACTATTTCCACCTGTGCATCATTTTCCAAGAATGAGACAAGGATGAGGCCTAACTCTAGTCTTCTCACCAAATGACAACTATCTTTCCACTTTTTCGAACGAAAGTTGAGTTTAGGTCTAGGAATTGCGACATAGACTTCATTAGTCAGCCGCTGTCTTTTTGTCGCTTGGATTAAAAGATCAATTGATAGCGATAATTTCAATTCAATGAGGACCAGCTCTTGATCTCTTACAGCCGCAACGTCACACTCATTTACTTCACCATGGACATCATAACCTTGTTGTGTGAAATATTCTTTTACTGGTTTATATAAATCAACTTCATATCGTTTGGTTTCTTTGCCTTGCATGTTAATCTCACCTCATTATGATGGTATACATAATTGAACGAAACTACCACCCCAAAATCCCCCTTAATGATGGTACACTAGTAATGCGCGAAAAAATAAAAAGTTATTTGGAGACGTATTATGAGAAAAGGATGGGGAAAATCATGTCTACTCAGACAATCTTTGAACTACTACATACGATTGAACAAGTAACACATAAAATGCATGTAAAGTGGCGGCAGCAAGTAGATTACGATCTTGGTGTATCGCATATTGTTGCCTTGCACGAATTACAGATGAATGGGGAAAGCCGACCTTCCGAGCTTGCCCGCCTATTAAACTTTACACCTGCATCTCTCACGCATCTTTCCACTAAACTATCGAACAAAGAACTAATCACGCGTCGGCAGGACGATACTGACCGCCGTATCATCTATTGGAAAATTACGCAAAAAGGCGAAGATTTATTGAATCAAGCACAAAAAGACGGTCAACATCTCCGCATGAAGGTCTTTTCACATTTAACAGAAACAGAGCAGCAATCGTTACTTTCCATTTACACAAAGTTAAATAAGTCGTTAATATGAAAAAAGAGCATCTTCTCAACGGAGATGCTCTTTTAGTCTGTTCAATTAGTTGGTTTACCTAAGTTTAGTAATTCCACCATCGACCATTAATGTTTGTCCTGTAATGTAATCAGAATCGGCACCTGCCAAGAATACAGCAGCCCTCCCGATATCATTTTCTAGGTCACCAAGTCGTTTTAACGGAATCTTAGACACCATTGTTTCGAAAGCTTCAGGTTGTGCTTTTGCCCATTGCTGAATCCCAGGAGAATCCGCAAGTGGTGCAATTAAGTTCACATTGATTCCGAATGGACCAAATTCATTTGCAGTAACACGCGTAATCGCCCGGATTGCTTCTTTTGCCGCAGCGTATGTAGCTTGGTTAGCGTCTCCGTTTATACCTGCTCCAGAAGCGAAGTTAATGATTTTACCTTTCGTCTCCTTTAAATAAGGCAATGCAGCCTGCATTAAATAGAACGTCGGATAAAATCCTGTGTTGAACGATAAGTCTAGATCCGCTTGCGTAATCTCTTCGAATGGCTTATTTGTCGATGCGTGTGCATTGTTTACTAAAATATCCAACTTACCGAATTTCTCGACGGTTTGCTTCACTATTTCCGGCAATTTATCATGCTCGGCTAAATTCGCTTGGATGAAAATCGATTCCGGTTGATAAACTTGCAATTCCTTAATTGCCTGTTCCCCTAATTCCCCGTTTAAATCGACGATGACAACTTTTGCACCTTCTTTTACGAATGCAGTCGCCATCCCTTTACCAATACCTCCGGCTCCGCCAGTAATAATTGCAACTTTGTCTTGAAGTTTCATAATTAATCAAACCCTCTCTTAAAACGTCTATTGTTAACTTTTCTATATGGATTATCTATTGAATTCTTACGATTTCGCTTGTGACATTAACTGATGAAAGTCAGCAATACTTGGGTTACTTAAATAGTGACCACCTTCAACTTGAATCGTTTGGCCAGTAATAAACTTGGATTCTTCAGAAGCTAAAAATAAGACGGTATTTCCAATATCGTCAGCTTCCCCATGGTATGGTAATGCGTTATATTTCTCAAAAATATCAAGTACTTCTTGTGACATATTTTGTTTTGCAGCAGGTGTTAAAATCAAACCAGGAGCAACTCCATTACAACGTATATTGTCTTTTCCATATTGCGTTGCGATATATTTCGTCAAGTTTACAACTGCAGCCTTCGATGCACCATAAGCTGAACGGACAGAATCCCCCGCAAAGGCAGCCATGGATGCAGTATTAATAATAGAACCTCCGCCTGCTTTTTGCATATGTGGAATTGCATATCGGCTTCCTAGTAAAACACTTTTTGCATTCACATTCATTAAACGATCCCACTCATCTAAATCAATATTCACGACATCCAAATCTTTTTGCAAATTTGTCGTCCCTACATTGTTATAGAGGATTGTAATGGTACCAAACTGTTCAACCGTGAAATCAATCGCATCTTTAATTGATTGTTCTCTCCCAGCATCCAAAAATACAGCAACGGCTTCTCCACCGTCGTTTAAGATATTTTGGGCAACTTGTTTCGCACCTTCCAGATTAAAGTCTGCAACGACCACTTTTGCACCTTCTTTTGCAAGAAGTGTAGCAGTAGACAACCCGATACCTGATGCCCCACCTGTTACTAATGCAACTTTATCCTGTACTCTTCCCATAAATTTACCCCTCTCAATTTCCAATTTAGATAGTACCACTCAATATACTTTAACATTAAATCATATTGAGAGGAAGCTTTAACTTCGTAAGCCTATAGATCCAAATGTGCTACTATGAAAATAGTAGCATTGGGGAATGTTATGTATCTTTTCATCGTAAATCCATTATCGGGAAATGGCCAAGCTTGCTCATTATGGGATGAAATCGAGAAGAAATTGAAGCAAAAAAATAGAGAATACAGTGTGATTGTCAGTGATTCAGAAGTTACAGCACGCAAATTCATCACAACTTACCTTCAGTCAACTACCATTCATGCTGTGACAGTTATCGGTGGAGATGGCACAATGAGTTCTGTCATACAAGACATTGCTGGAACCGGTATTCCACTCGCTATTCTACCTGCTGGTTCAGGAAATGACACTGCTCGGATGTTCCGCCTAACTACTCACCCTGATCAGTTTATCAAAGGACTATTAGAGCATCGGACTGTTGCCATTGATTTATTAAACATAAATGACCGTTTTGGCATTACTGTCGCTGGAATCGGGCTTGATGCAAGGATTGGTCAACTTGTAAATCACTCATTTTACAAACCGATATTAAATAAGCTTGGCTTAAGTTCATTCACTTATACCATTGCTGCGATAATTGAGTTACTGTCATTTAAGACGTTTAAAAGTACAGTCACAATCGATGATATGACCTATACATACGCTATTACCTGGCTCACTGCTTGTGGAAATACTTCCTCCTATGGCGGCGGATTAGTCGTTTGTCCCGGAGCCTCTCCAACAGATAGTATGTTAAATATTACAATGCTTCATGATGTAGGGCGGATGAATATCTTAATGCGCCTATTTCCTGCTTTGCTTCGGGGTCAACCGATTCTCAGGAAAGGCGTTACATACAGAACGGGAAAAGAAATCACAATTGAAACAGACAGGCCAATTCTCGCAATCATCGATGGAGAAGTTATAAAGTCCACCCCACTCCATGTTGCAATTCATGAAAAAGCATTGAATCTTATTCTAACTAGATAAGACAGATTGCCATTTTCCCTTTCGAAATTAACTCATAATTACAAACATTGATGTGTTTATTCTCCTTCTGTCATGTTAGTATAGAAAAATGATCTATTTATATGGAGGGTGCTGAGATTACTATGAATCTAACAAAGACGGAACCAACTGGAATTCAAGTCGAGGATATACTGATTGCCAATCAATTACTAAAAGATGTAGTCGCACATACTCCTCTACAAAAGAATGAACGACTATCAGAAAAATACGACTGTCGAGTCTATGTAAAAAGGGAAGATTTACAACATGTTCGTTCCTTTAAATTACGGGGTGCCTATTATAAAATCAAAACCATAGAAGCAGCTGCGCTTGAAAAAGGTGTTGTCTGTGCCAGCGCAGGTAATCATGCGCAAGGAGTCGCTTTTGCTTGTGCGCATCTAGGTATTGACGCAAAAATATTCATGCCACAGACAACTCCGAAGCAAAAAATTAACCAAGTGAAAATGTTTGGACGGAATTATGTAGAAATCATTTTAGTAGGCGATACATTTGATGATTCATCCGCTTCAGCGGTCGAATGTGCGACTGCTGAAGACAGAATTTTCATCCACCCATTTGACGATTACGATGTCATTGCCGGACAAGGAACAGTCGCGGTTGAAATCATGAATGATATAGAGGAACCTGTTGATTTTGTCTTTGCCAGTATTGGGGGCGGCGGCCTTATGTCTGGTTTGAGTACTTATATTAAAAACCTGTCACCACATACACGTATGATTGGTGTAGAGCCTGAAGGTGCTGCTAGTATGAAAGCAGCATTAAAGAATAATGAAGTGACAACCTTGGATACAATCGATAAATTCGTTGATGGGGCAGCCGTACAAAGTGCCGGCCAACACACATTTGAAATTTGCCGTAAGTACCTGGAAGACATTGTACTAGTTCCAGAAGGTAAAGTGTGTACGTCTATCTTGGAATTATATAACCAACATGCAATTATCGTAGAACCAGCAGGCGCGTTATCTATCGCCGCATTGGATTTTTATAAAGATGAGATTAGGGGGAAGTCTGTCGTATGTGTCATAAGTGGCGGGAATAATGATATTGGTCGAATGCAGGAAATTAAAGATAAATCATTGATTTATGAAGGACTTCTTTATTATTTCATTGTTAACTTTCCTCAGCGTTCTGGTGCATTACGTCAATTCTTAGATGAAGTACTTGGACCTGACGACGATATCACTACATTTGAATATACAAAGAAAAACAACAAAGAAAGCGGCCCTGGACTTGTAGGCATTGAAGTAAAGAGGAAGTCAGACTACGAAGGACTTATTCAGCGAATGCATGATTGCGGTTTCTCTTTTAAAGAGGTTAACAATGATAGCACGTTATTTGAGTTACTTATCTAACTTGCTTTTTGATAACTAAAATCTTGCTTATGGCGATTATGTCCTAAGCAAGATTTTTTCATTGTGCCACGGAGGAAACCCTTGTCACCTCCCTGTTTCTTTTACAATCCACTTGCTTTAAATGTATCTCCACCCTCAATGGTGCCGTTTTCAAATCCTTTAGTAAACCAGCGCTTCCTTTGTTCAGAAGTTCCGTGAGTAAAGCTGTCGGGGACAATATACCCTTGGGCTTGTTCCTGAATGCGGTCATCACCTACAGCACTCGCTGCTGTAATGGCTTCATCAAGATCACCTTCTTCAAGAAAATTCATGTCCTTTTGATGCCTTGCCCACACACCAGCAAAATAATCTGCCTGTAATTCAAGGCGTACCGAATATTTATTAAACTCTTCTGTGCTCAGTTTTGGGCGAAGAGCATTCACTTGCTCATTGATGCCTAAAAGGGTTTGTACATGATGTCCTACCTCATGCGCCACAACATAGGCCATCGCAAAATCCCCAGGAGCTTGGAACTTGTCTTGAAGTTCTTGATAGAAACTTAAATCAATATAAAGTTTGTGGTCGCCTGGACAATAAAATGGTCCAACGGATGCTCCTGCTGCTCCACACGCAGATTGAACGCTATCTGTATATAACACGAGGATTGGTTCCTCGTATTCCAACCCTTGTTCGCGGAACAATTTTGTCCAAACAACTTCTGTATCTGCAAGAACTACTGAAACAAATTCCGCAAGCTCCTTTTCTTCAGCCGTTTCTTCATATGGAACCGAGGGACCCGAATCCGCACCTTGTAAGTCATTCAAAACTTCACTTGGACTGCCTCCAAGAAAAGTAATAATAAGTATAAGAATTAAGCCGCCAATACCGCCCCCGGCTAATGCTATACCCCCTTTTCCCTTGCCTCTTCGATCTTCAACATTCGAACTTCCTTTTCTGCCTTTATACTCCACATAACTTCCTCCCGACATCTGATTTATGCATTGAATACTCAAATTGTACATATGTATTTCTTGCTATACCCAAAATGTCCAGAAAGTAATTATTACAAAAAAATACATGACACTAAAAAAACATCGAGGTAAATATATCCCGATGTTCAAATTCACATTATTATTTAATTGTTGAATTAGTTATAGCAGTTGCAATACGGTCTAGGATAGGAATCGTACTGGATTTGTGATCCTGCGTTAGGACACTGAAAATGAGCGTTTCTCCATCTTTTGTTTGTGCATATCCTGCCAATGCACTGACATTTGTCAAGCTCCCCGTTTTCGCAATGACATTACCTTTAGCAGTTCCCGTTTTCATGCGATTCCTAAGCGTACCTCCGATGAATCGGTCCGGTGCCCCAGCAACAGGTAGTCCTTGCGCAAACGACCCGTACCAGGGTGCCGTTCGCACTTGATACAATAACTCAGTCAGTTGTGCAGATGTCACTTTATTCGCATGGGACATACCGGATGCATCTTCAAACAACCATTCGTTCACATCTAAACCGACTGACTCAGCATAGTCGCGCATCACCCGTAAACCTGCATTCCAGCTGCCATCCCCATACTTCATTTTCCCCATTGCCTTCGCCAATACTTCAGCATGTGAGTTATTACTTAATTTCATAAAAGGTCTCATCAAGCTCTTTAATGGCATGGAATTTTTAGTTACGAGAATTTTGGATTCTTCTAGAGTTTTTCCCGGTAATACTTTAGATGAGGGATCAAAATTTATCCCTTTTGCTAGTAATGATTTTTTAAAAATATCAAGTGCATAGGCAGTTGGGTTGGACACAGTAATCCACTCTTTCCTGCCAGCGGAACCAATCGGGACATTTCCAGTAATCATAATGTTATTCGTACCGTATTGACGTTCAATTTTCAAAGTGTTTTTAGTCCCCTTAGGAACTGTCTTAGAACGATTGACCACTCGAACAACGCCAGTTTCCGGGGTTAGCATTACTTTTGCTACTTTCCCGCGTGCAGCTGGCTTTGCGTCTACAATGACCGTTCCAGCATCGTAATCCGTATTCGGAGATACAGTCAATGCTGAAATCTGAGCTGCATAGTAATAAGATTCATCATTTTTATCAATACCTGGTGATAAACGAATCGTATCGAACCAAGTGTCATCCCCTACCAGATTACCTGAAATCCGTTTGACTCCAAGTGTAGCCAACTTCGAAGCAAAATCATCAAAGTCTTTTTTCAACAACGTAGGATCGCCTGTCCCGCGAAGGTATAGATTTCCGTCTAGTATTCCATTTGTTACTTTGCCATTTGTTAATACATCTGTAGTGAAACGATAATTTTCACCAAGTGTCTCAAGTGCTGCCGCTGCTGTGAGTATTTTCAGCGTGGAGGCGGGTGTAATCCCTTTATCACCCTGTTTTTGGTAGATGATTTCCCCAGTTGAAGCTTTGCGCACGGTTACGCTGCTAGAAGCTGCACGCATTCTACTATCTGCCATAATCGTATTAATGGTGTTTTCCAAACCCTCATACGAAACAGCTGCAGACACGGTTGAATGTTCTGGAACCGTTGTAAATAGCATTCCAACGAACAATAATACAGATAGTAACGATAGTGCTATTCTTTTTTGAATCAAACCTGTACCCCCTTAAAATTTGCACGAACTATGAATATTCTACCATAAGAAATAGATTGCGAGGACTTGCTATACTAAATCTATTTTCCCATTGTGTTAAGATTATAAATAGAATTGTAATCGAAAGGTGGAAAAATAATGGAGAAAACTGAACCAGTAAAATTGACTTCCCTTACAAAAAAAGGAGGCTGTGGCTGTAAAATCGGACCTGCAGATTTGGCGGAGGTATTACGTAGCCTACCAGTTGCGACTCCCAATCCTAATTTGCTCGTTGGTCTCGATACGAGCGATGACGCGGGTGTTTATAAACTGACTGATGAAATAGCCATGGTACAGACGCTCGACTTTTTCACGCCAATTGTCGACGATCCTTACGATTTCGGTCAAATTGCTGCAACAAATGCAATCAGTGACATCTACGCAATGGGTGGAACTCCAATTACAGCGCTAAACATCGTTGCTTTTCCAATCGCTACGCTGGATAAAAAAATCCTGACAGAGATCCTTCGTGGTTCCGGTGATAAATTAAAAGAAGCAGGAGTTACACTCGTCGGCGGACATTCAATAGATGATCAAGAACCAAAATTCGGTCTTGCCGTAACCGGAATCGTTCATCCCGATAAAGTACGAACAAATGCCGGTGCACAACCAGGTGATAAATTACTTTTAACAAAACCAATCGGTGTCGGGATTTACACAACTTCATTGAAAAATGGTTTATTATCGGAAGATGAAATTGTCTATGTTACAAAAATTATGACCACACTTAATAAAACGGCGGCAGAAACAATGGCGACATACGATGTCCATGCTGCCACAGATGTAACTGGCTTCGGACTACTTGGACATGCATCTGAAATAGCGAAAGCAAGCGACGTGGGTATTCGAATCTTTGCAGACCAAGTACCAACACTCCCCCGCACAAAAGAACTGGCGGAAGCTGGAAAAGTACCTGGCGGAACAAAGAACAATTTCGCCCACGTAGCGGATGTTGTCACGTACTCGGAAACAATGGACCAATTCGACCGTTGGATTTTATGTGATGCAGTTACTTCTGGTGGACTGCTCATAGCACTCCCTGGAGACCAGGCGAGTCAACTGTTGGATGAACTTCAACAAAAAGGCGTAGACGCACGGGTAATCGGCGTAGTAACAGAAGATAATAAAGGACGGATCACTGTCATTTGATAAAATGTAAATTTTGGTTAGAAGGTGTATTGAATGTTTCGAGATCTGATGTTGGAAGATATATTTACATTGCAAGAAAAAGGCCCACATACATTCATTGATGTCCGTTCTCCTAAAGAGTTTAATGAGGCGACGATTCCTGGAAGCATTAACATTCCTGTCTTTGATGATGAGGAACGCGCGGAAATCGGAACTCTTTATAAACACAATGGACAAGAAGTTGCCATGGAAAGAGGGCTTGAAGTCTTTTCAGAGAAATTGCCGGATTTTATTCGAGCTTTCAAACTTATTAAAACGCCTATGACGGTATTCTGTTGGCGTGGCGGCATGCGCAGTAAGACAGCGGCTACTGTCCTTGATTTAATGGGCATTCATACCACTCGACTAAGTGGAGGGATCCGTTCGTATCGCCAATGGATCGTTCATGAATTGGAAAAGGAGAACTTTCCGCCAAACTTCATTGTATTGAATGGCTATACGGGTACTGGTAAAACAGAGATTTTGAAGCGTCTAGCGAACAATGGCTATCCAGTCATCGATTTCGAACACATTGCTGGTCATCGCGGTTCTATTTTCGGACAAATAGGACTTGAGCCAAGCAATCAAAAAAAATTCGACTCATTATTAGTCCGTGAATTAGAACGTTTTAAAACTGAGCAGTATGTTTTCATAGAAGGTGAGAGCAGAAGGATTGGGAAAGTAAGTTTACCGCAATTTATTTATGAGAAAAAGGAAATTGGGATGCAAATTGTCATTCACCTCCCTCTTGAGGAACGGGTCAAAATTGTTTTAGCAGACTATGAACCGTGGAACAACCCGGAACGTTTCAAGGAGGCTTTTCAATTAATTAAAAAACGATTACATACCCCCATTGCCAAGGAGATTGAAACGCATTTGGAAAATGGTGAGTTTGCATGGGTAGTCGAGTTGCTACTTGAACACTATTACGATCCAAGGTATAAACATTCTGGTTATCAAAATACTGACATACAGAAAGTAGATATCGATGCGAAAAATATAGAAGACGCATTTCAAAAAGTTCTTCATACAATCGAGCGAGAGCAATTGCGCCTAGGTGTAATTGCGTCCGAATTTTGAATTGCGCTTGTTTCCGTAGGACGAGGCGATTTTAGTCTGAATTCTCCTAATCAGTAGGGATTTCTGCTGATTCAAGTTAACATTGCCTCTTTATCGAGAAAATGAACTGCCTGAACAATCTACCTTATCGTTGACTGTTCAGGCAGTTTTTCATTGTTGAGATATGCCGAATCACAGAATTCTCTTTAACGTTTAATTAATTTTTATCATACCCGTATAATTTTACTGACTTTTCCGTTAATAAAAGTTAATATAGAAGGAGAATCCTATTTTCCGAATTGCCTGCGTCTCATTTCTAAGTTTTTTATATACCTTCTAATTGAGAATGGATATATGTAATTCTCCCCCTCTTCATTCAGTAAAAGTGTATACGAAGCTACTTACGACTTGAGGATATGCAGCCTTTATAAAAGAATTAATTTTAGTAGATGTTATTAGTAGATATATTGTTTCTTTTTTAGTATGATTATCATGTAGGAATTAAAACAATCTAGGGAGTGAGAATCTATGACAGAAAAAGACAATAATAAAAAATTAACAACTGCTGCTGGTGCTCCAGTTGTGGATAATCAAAACTCAATGACTGCTGGGCCTAGAGGGCCAATACTATTACAAGATGTTTGGCTATTGGAGAAGCTCGCGCATTTTGATCGCGAGGTTATTCCTGAACGGCGTATGCATGCAAAAGGATCTGCTGCGTATGGTTCATTTACCGTAACACATGATATTTCACAATATACAAAAGCAAAAATCTTCTCTGAAATTGGTAAGAAAACAGATATGTTCGTTCGTTTCTCAACAGTAGCCGGTGAACGGGGTGGTGCTGACGCAGAACGCGATATTCGCGGATTTTCAATGAGATATTATACAGAAGAAGGTAACTGGGACCTTGTCGGAAATAACACACCTGTGTTCTTCTTTAGAGACCCAATGCAATTCCCAGACTTGAACCATGCTGTTAAGCGTGATCCACGTACAAATATGCGTAGCGCCAATAACAACTGGGACTTCTGGACATCACTACCTGAGGCACTTCACCAAGTAACAATTGTTATGAGTGACCGCGGACTTCCAAATTCGTACAGAAATATGCATGGTTTCGGAAGCCATACCTTTAGTATGATCAACGCTGACAACAAACGTGTTTGGGTGAAATTCCATATGCGTTCACAGCAAGGCATTGAAAACTTGACTGACCAAGAAGCCGAGGCAGTTGTTGGGAAAGACCGTGAAAGCCATCAACGCGATCTATATGACAATATCGAAAATGGGAACTTCCCGAAATGGAAAATGTACATCCAAGTAATGACAGAAGAACAAGCCAACAATATGCCTTACAACCCGTTTGATTTGACAAAAGTATGGTATAAAAAAGACTTCCCTCTTATTGAAGTTGGCGAATGGGAATTAAACCGAAATCCTGATAACTATTTTGCAGAAGTAGAGCAAGCTGCTTTTACACCCGCAAACGTTGTACCAGGTATCAGTTTCTCTCCGGACAAAATGCTACAAGGTCGTCTCTTCTCCTATGGAGATGCACAGCGTTACCGTTTAGGCGTGAACCATCACCAAATTCCGGTCAACCAACCGAAATGCCCAGTTCATAGTTTCCACCGTGACGGCGCGATGAGAGTCGATGGCAATATGGGTAGCACACTTCATTATGAGCCGAACAGCTATGGTGAGTGGAAAGAACAACCAAAATATAAAGATCCAGCACTAGATCTTTTCGGTGCAGCAGACCAATGGAATTTCAGAGAAGATGACGATAATTACTTTGAGCAACCAGGTAAACTCTTCAACTTAATGAGCATAGAACAACAACAAGTTTTGTTCGAAAATACGGGTCGTAATATGAATGGCGTTGAGAAACATATTCAGCTTCGTCATATTGTTCACTGTTACAAAGCGGACCCTGCTTATGGTCAAGGTGTAGCAGATGCACTTGGTGTTTCTTGGCACGAGGTGGAAGCAGCTGTTGGTTCTGAAGATTAATTATTGAAGCAAATAAGGAGTGTACTTCGCATAATAATGCGAGGAACACTCTTTTTTTATAGGCAATCCCTATCCCTACACCCTTTTAGACATTCACTATGATACTACTGACTTTTAAGTGAATCACAGGTAGAATAGAAAGTGTATTTAGAATATACAGTAGGGGGAAACTATAGATGTCTATTACTTTTATAGCAAAAGAAGAATTTTTTACGTTTCATGATCCGATGCAAGATGGAAAATTGATTGACCGCAAAACTGAAATTCGAATGGATCCGCTAACAGGAGAAACATCCCGAATCATTTTCGACCCAGGTGCATCCTTTACGTCAATAGATTATTCTGAGCTCGCAACACAAACCGCGGGTAGTAAATGTCCATTCTGCATTGAAAACGTACACACAGTCACACCTAAATTCCCGAATGATTTAACCGAAGACGGCAGGATAATTCAAGGAGAAGCCGTCGTTTTTCCAAACCTCTTCCCTTACAGCAAGCATAATGCGGTGGTCCGAATGTGTGATCAGCATTACGTTAAACTCGATGAATTCACAACACCAATGATTGCCAACTCCTTTTCTGCCGCACATAACTATTTGAATAAAGTTATTGCCCAGGATCCGGAAACTGCATATGCATCCATCAACTGGAACTACTTACCCCCTTCAGGCGGTAGCATTTTACACCCACATATTCATGTGCTGGCCTCTGAGATGCCGACCAACTATCAATTGATAACATTAGCAAGCAGCGAGCAATTTTACACAGAAACAGGAAGAAACTATTATGATACATTAATAGAAAGTGAGCAAGATGTTGGTGAACGTTTTATCGCGACGGTGGGTTCCATCGACTGGGTTCATGCTTTCGCACCTAAAAGTCATATTGATTTCATTGGAGTTTTAGGTGCTTCTTCGTTAGGTGAATTAACGGATACCAACTGGCAGGATCTCGCAGAAAGTCTCACAGGCTTTTTCAATTACTTTGAATCAATCGGTATCGCAAGCTTTAACCTCGCCCTGTTTATCCCTGTAAGTAAGAATTCATCTGACCGTGTTCACGTTCGAATTGTTCCCCGATTGACTATGGGCGCACTCCAAACAAGTGATATGAACGTATTCAATTTCTTGCACGGAGAACCGCTAAGTTTAAAAGTACCTGAAGAAATCACAAAAGAAATAGCTGTGTATTTCAGTAAATAATTTGTACAAGTTTTCAAATAATTTCGGGATGAATAGATTCCTGTCATTTAAAAATCCTCTCATGTCATTATAGACACGAGAGGATTTTCATTTTTGCATACTTGTGTTATTTGTCACCTTGACACTTACGTGGTTTGACCATTCTAAGATAGCTTGAAATTTCTTGTTTAATTAAATACTGGCAATGTAACAAGAATCATTAGTGTAAACAGGATAGCTACATAATTCACCGAACACATGAACATCAGATGCGCCCACTTCATATCGTTTTTCGTGAAAAATCCGGCGATAGTCGCAATTAACCACCCAATGTTCATCAACGAGGCAATAATAACAAATACTGTACCAAGTGATCCTAAAAAGAATGGTAATGGCAGTAAGCATGCGACATAGATAACCATTTGCCGCTTTGTAAAATTAAACCCGTGAACGACTGGAAGCATCGCCACTTTTGCCAAACTGTATTCTTCCACTTTCTTCATGGCAATAGCAAACGTATGCGGCATTTGCCAAATGAATAGGATAAGCGTCAGTACGATTGGCACGATATGATAACCAGGTGCAATTGCAGCCCATCCAATTAAAGGTGTCACCGCACCTGATACACTGCCAATGACTGTATTTAGCGTATATCTACGTTTTGACCACATTGTGTACAAAATAACATACGTAAACCATCCAATAAATGCGTAGACAGCCGCTTCAATTGTTGTAAAAGCTAGAAGTACTAAACCTACTACAGATAATATGATTCCTAATCTAAAGACAAACTTAAGTGTAAAGTTTCCAGTAACTGTCGGACGGTTTTTGGTCCGCTCCATCACTGTATCAATATCGACGTCGTACCAGTTATTCAAGATAAGTGCCCCAGCCATAACAAGTGTACTGCCTGAAATCGTCAACAAAAATACATCCCAGTTTGCTAAAAAAGTTCCATTCGTAAAATAGAGTGCTAACCAAAATCCAGTAAGGACAGGTAGCACATTAGAGATTAAGACTATCGCCTTAAATAAAGATTTAAGATCTGCGAATAGCGTTGAAAGATTTTGTTCTTTCGATACAGTTTTTTCATTAACCTTCTCCCAAGAAGGATCCATTACTTTAGTCATCAATTCGTCTCTCCTCAAAAAAGCCAGGTGCTTTTCCAATTTGGTGGATTCCCAATTCGTTCAGTGGCTGGCATACTTAACTCCATTTTACTCTTAGTTTTCAAGTAAGACAAAGGAAAGCTTTGTGACATTTTCAAAACTACGAGAAAAAAGAATTGGAAACATCAATATGATGTTTCCAATTCACTATAATTAGTTACGTTTTATTATTTTCCTTCTATAGACTTCAACTGATCCAATTGAATTAAACCTTCAATATCGCTACTAGGGATATATCCTGCTTCCTTACTGATATCAGCCATTTCCTGAATTACTTCGTCATTGACAGAAGTAGTTACTTTTAGGCGCTTAAATGCGACTTCGAGTTCAGCTTTGTTAATCTCTTTTCCCGTTAGTTCTTTGATGTGTTTAATGACAAGATTTTGACTTTCTTCAGGATTTTGTTCAATAAACTCAACTGCTTTTACATGGGCTGTTAAGTAGGCTTTCATCAACTTGTCATCCTCCAAAAAATTCTTACTTGCGGCGACAACAGTATTTGGTGATTCTTTCCCCCACGCGAATGATTCCCAGTCCAATAAAAGCTTACCATTTGCCTGTGTTTCCAAAATATAGCCCCAGGGTTCTGGTATTGCAGCTGCATCTAGAGACTTTTGAATAAAGAGCGTTGCTGTATCAGCTGGTGCTGCCGCAAACATTTCGACTGTTCCTCCATTTGCTGTCGGCTTCAGACCCACATCTTTTAGTGCTTTACGCAACATGATATCTTGAGTACCCCCAATTCCAGGTATCGCAACTCTCTTCCTATCCAAATCAGCAAGCTCATTAACGTTACTATCTTCACTAGCAATAAGGACTGCACCACCATTTACAGCGCCTGAAATTATATGATAGTTAGGGTCTCTTACGTAAAAGTTCAGTACAGGACCTGGTCCTACTGTTCCCACATCAATGGATTTAGTAGCCATCGCTTCCATGAACAGTCCGCCGTTACTGACGGTCTTTGTGTTGATTGTAATATCTTCCCCAAACGCTTCAGTGAAATAACCTTCCTCCAGCGCAACGATTGTAGCCATGTGCGTTAAGTTCGGGAAATATCCAATGTTCACGACTTTACTGCCTGGTGCTCCTTGTTCTGCTTTAGCGCATGCAGCACAAATACTCAATATAACTAAGGAAATAAGCGCAAGTACGAAAAATTTACGTTTCATCCTTTTCTCTCCCCATCTGTTTCTATAAATAACCTCTTAACTTATTCCCCATTTATTCTGCACACTGCTCTCCAGTCGAAAAAAACTAGATTATCTACGTTTGTATCGATGCCGCCAATAATGATCATTACCTATTACATGTGTTGATTAACCTAAGCTAACCAGTAAATGATTGCTTACTTTTGTGATAAAACACTAGATACCCTATGTACAGGTGCTTTCGGATCAGTTTGGACTAAACGACTACTGCACCATTAACGAACGCAGTAGGATTATAAACATCATTATGATGTTTATAATCCTACTAAATCAGTAACGCTTTACATTTTATTATTTTGCTTCTATTGACTTCAACTGTTTCAATTGAATTAAACCGTCAATATCATTACCAGTAACATACCCTGCCTCTTTACTAATATCAGCCATCTCCTGAATAACTTCTTCATTGACAGACGTGGTTACTTTCAGGCGCTTAAATGCGGCTGCGAGCTCAGTTTTATCAATCTCTTTTCCTGTTAATTCTTTGATGTGCTTTATAACTAGATCTTGACTTTCTTCAGGATTTTGCTCAATAAACTCTACTGCTTTTACATGTGCTGTTAAATAGGCCTTCACTAATGTTTCATTTTCCAAAAATTTCTTACTTGCTGCAACCACGGTATTTGTCGATTCTTTCCCCCAAGCGAATGATTCCCAATCTAACAACAATTGACCGTTCGCCTGCGTTTCCAAAATGTAGCCCCATGGTTCCTGGGTTGCTGCAGCATCCACAGACTTTTGAATAAAGAGCGTTGCTGTATCAGCTGGTGCTGCAGCAAACATTTCGACTGTGCCACCATTTGACGTCGGCTTCAGACCCACATCTTTTAGTGCTTTACGTAACATTACATCTTGGGTACTTCCTATTACAGGAATCGCAACTTTCTTCCCGTCTAAATCAGCAAGTTCTTTAATATTACTATGTTCACTCGCGACGAGGACGGCTCCCCCGTTTACAGCGCCTGAAATAATATGATAGTTGGGATCTTTTACGTAGAAGTTCAGTAATGGACCGGGTCCTACTGTTCCTACATCAATGGATTTAGTCACCATCGCCTCCATAAACAAGCCGCCGTTACTGACGGTTTTTGTGTTGATTTTAATATCTTCTCCAAATGCTTCAGTGAAATAATCTTTCTCTAGCGCCACAATTGTAGCGATATGCGTTAAATTAGGGAAATAACCAATGTTCACTTCTTTACTGTCTTGTGCTCCTTTTTCTGTCTTTCCACAGCCAGATACAATTGCCAATACAGCTAAAGAAATAAGCCCAAGTAAGAACAAATTACGTTTCATTCCGTTCTCTCCCCTTTTTTATCTATTATCTATTCTTCAACACCCAGACACTTGGTCTGCACGATGCGGGTCATCAGTGGGGGGGATTGAACTTCCCCCTCCTTGTTGCGCCATGAATATCACGTATTTAGACTACCATCCTTCAAAGTCATCCTGCTTATGCCTGTCATGTCGTAGCATGCTGTTTCCGCTTTTCCCTTAACTAATTCCCCATTTTTTCTGCACACTGCGCTCCAATCGTAAAAAGACAAGATTATCCATGATTGTACCGATAACACCAATGATGATCATTACTGAGATAACCAAATCCATTTGTCCGAGTGATCTTCCCATTTCCAAGAGATACCCAAGCCCTCCTCCACCACCAAGAAGTTCCCCTGCCATTAACGCGCGCCAGGAAAATGCCCAGGCGATTCGTAATCCAGATATGAGTTGGGGGACAGATGCTGGCATAATAACTGTTCGCAAAAAGTGAAAACCGCTAGAACCTAATGTTTTAGCTACTTGTTGATAAAGCCTTGGCACATTTTTGAAACCACTTGTCGCATTGATTGTCATTGTCCAAGTCGCTCCGATTGTTACAATAAAAAGAATAGAGAAATCGTTCAAACCGAACCAAATGATTGCAAGTGGGAACCAAACAATACTCGGAATCGATTGCAATGCCGTGACAAGAAATCCAAGTGTGTCTTCCACTAACTCAGAACGCCATATGAGGTAGCCTAAAAAAAGACCAAGGATTGTCGCAATTGTAAATCCTATTAATAGACGACTCATGCTAGTAAGGATTGCAGTCATTATTTGACCACTCAAAATACCTGTGTAAAGTGTATGCAATACTTGGCTGAGACTCGGAAACATGAAATCGGGTAAGCTTGATAATCTAGATGTGACTTCCCATATCGCCGCTAGAATCCCGATGAAGAGGGTTCGTCTTAAAAATGTAGTCATCCCCCATTTCCTCCTTTAACACTTTCTCAATTTCACCTTGCAGTGATGCCAATATCTGTTTTTCCAAATGAAAGGTTACATCATTTGGCATAACGCCGTCTTTCATTGTTTTTGAAGAATAAATCTCTTTTATTCTTCCAGGACGTGTTTCAAATACAATAATCTTTTCGGATAAAAGGACAGCTTCCCGAATGTTATGCGTAACGAAAAAGATTGTCACCTTCGTTTTTTGCCAAATTTCCAGAAGTTCATTATGTAACACCATTCTGGTCTGCTCATCCAGTGCCGCAAATGGCTCATCCATCAGTAAAATTGCGGGCTCCATAACAAGTGCGCGTGCGATAGCAACACGTTGTTTCATACCTCCGGACAGCTGATGTGGATAGGCGTCGATAAAATTACTTAGATGGACCATTTTCAACATTTCTCTGGCTTTGTCCTCTGCCTCTTTTTTTGGCAGACCCTTTAAACGTAAGCCATACGTGACATTATCAAGAACCGTTAACCATGGAAATAATCCATCCTGTTGGAATACAACGACACGATCTGGTCCGGGATCTGTCACTACTTTTCCAGCAATCCGAATTTCCCCTTGATCAGCCTTTTCAAGACCAGCAATCAGATAGAGCAATGTCGACTTCCCGCAACCGGAAGGACCAACAATTGAAACAAACTGTCCTTTTTCCACGTCTAACGAGATATTATCCAGCACTTTGACATGACCATTTTCTTTGTGCGGAAAGCTTTTCACAATGCCGTCTATTGTTAAATACATTCAAATACCCCTTCCCTAAAATTCCCTACAAGTAAATCTATATAGGTTGAAATAAAGAATTCCTTTTAAGGCCACTTCGTTTAGTTTATATAGGTTTTCATATGTTCAACTAATTTAGTAGCAATATTTATTATTCACGCACTCCGTAAATTGAAGATTTGGTATTAAAATCCGAACAGATCGCTCGATAAATAGCGTTCACCGGAATCTGGTGCAATACAGACGACCGTATCATTTGGAGTCAATCGTCTTGCAACAGTCAAAGCCGCGTATACGGCGGCGCCTCCCGAAGGGCCAATAAGAATCCCTTCATTCGCAGCTAAAGACCGTACTGTCTCGTAAGCTTCATCGTCTTGTATCATAAATATTTCATCATAGACGTTCGTATTCAAAACGGAAGGAATAAAACCTGGACTTGTTCCAACAAGCTTATGCTTACCAGGCTCTCCGCCCGATAAGACAGGTGATCCGGCGGGCTCAACAACATGAACCGTTATTCTAGCATCAAGTTCTTTAAGTGCTTCTCCGGTACCTGTCACTGTCCCTCCCGTTCCTGATGTACAAACAAAAGCATTAAGCTTTCTTCCAATGGACTTCATCGCTTCACTAATTTCAACAGCCGTTGTTGTCCGATGAATATCCGGATTTGCAGAGTTTTCAAATTGCATGGGGATAAAACTGTTTTCAATTTGTGCAGCTAATTCATTTGCTTTGGCGATTGCACCTGGCATTCTTTCCTCACTTGGAGTTAGAACGACCTCCGCACCATATGCTTTCATTAAATTAATGCGTTCAATCGTTGCATTATCCGGCATGACGAAAATCGCTCCATAACCTCTTGCCGCGGCATTCATTGCCAATCCTATTCCTGTATTGCCTGATGTCGGTTCAATAATCGTTGCCGCCGCAACCAATTCCCCACTTTTTTCTGCTTCGTCAATCATATTGTAAGCAGCTCGGTCTTTTACGCTCCCGCTTGGATTAAAATATTCAAGTTTCACATAGACAGCTGCTCCTTCTGAATCTGGCAGTCTATTCAATCTCACAAGCGGAGTATTTCCAATCAATTCAGCTATATTGTTTACGACGCGCATATCTGTCATCCTCCCAGTTACATTTAGGACATGTTTTGATATCCACTTATTAATTCTAGAAAGGCATTTTGCATGTTGTTAGATTGCCTGTACGTGTCATTCGTGATTGCTTTAAGTAATTTCGTTTTTATTGTTTGATCAAAGATAGAATGCTTAACTTTTTCTCTCGACAGCGTTAGAAATTCAAGATAATCGCCATAAGTATCGTCGTAAATTACGGCAAGTTCATCACGAATGCTTTTGGAAAGTGTCGGACTTCCGCCGCCCGTTGCAACACTTATCGTTAGGTCACCCCTTGTCAGCTTTGCAGGGACATGAAAGGTGCTTAACTCCGGATTATCAACGATATTGACCAGTTGATGCTTGCCAGCAGACGATGCAACGAATGTGTTCATGATTTCACTATTTGTGGCTGCAATAACAATCAATGCGGAATCAAGATCAACCGGTTCAAACAATTTATTTTTCCAGGAAATCTTGTTCTCAATAAAGAGTTGTTCTATTTTCGAATGAATCACCGGACTAATCACAGTTATATAAGCACCTGCCTGTAGCAAGCCGGTAATTTTTCTGTAGGCAATCAGACCACCACCAACTACTACTACAGCTTTGCCTTCGATGTTCAACATAATCGGGTAGAATTTCATTGTTTTATCCACCTGCCGCTGTAAAGTTATTCTGGAAAAGACCGTAAAATCAACGGTCCTACTTAGCTTTTTTATATTATTAGAAAGTATAAGTTTTTTACTTGGAGCATTGTCTAGACTCCAGCGCCTAGACCCTCGAGTCGCTTCAGTCCTTAAGTTAAAGGCAAAGTACGCCTTTATCTTTAGGCCCTCTAGCGCTTTTCGGGTCTACCTAGGCGCTTGCGCTTTTCTTATTGTCTAGACTCCAGCGCCTAGACCCTCGAGTCGCTTCAGTCCTTAAGTTAAAGGCAAAGTACGCCTTTATCTTTAGGCCCTCTAGCGCTTTTCGGGTCTACCTAGGCGCTTGCGCTTTTCTTATTGTCTAGACTCCAGCACCTAGTCCCTCGAGTCGCTTCAGTCCTTAAGTTAAAGGCAAAGTACGCCTTTATCTTTAGGCCTCCAGCGCTTTTCGGGTCTACCTAGGCGCTTGCACTTTTCTTATTAATCGTGAAAGTCCAATCCAGATTGGACTGCTTTCACATGTCCTGCACGGATAACAAAATCTCCAAAATGCTCGCCTTCTTGTCTTTCCTTCGCGTATTGGAAAAATAGTGGTCTAAGTAGTGCTAGAATCTCTTCTTCTCCAATGTTTTCTCGGTATAATTTGTTCAGTCGATCTCCAACAAAGCCAGCCCCTAGATACATATTATATTTTCCAGGAGATTTACCGATAAAGGCTATTTCCCCTAAAGAAGGACGAGAACAACCGTTCGGACACCCTGAAATACGTATGATAATCTCTTTTTCACGCAATCCCGCTTCATCCAAAATCAGTTCCATCTTATCCAACAGCGAAGGAAGATAACGTTCAGCTTCAGCCATCGCTAGTCCGCAAGTTGGAAAAGCAACACAAGCCATTGAACTTCGACGTAATGCAGAATGATGCTGTCCATCAGTCAATCCATGCTGTTCAATCAATTCGACGATTTTTTTCTTATTTTGACTCGAAACATTGCTGATAATCAGGTTTTGGTTTGGGCTAAGGCGGAAATCTCCTGTGTGAATCTTGGCAATTTCGCGCAAGCCAGTCATCAGTGGATAATCATCCAAGTCTTGGATTCGACCATTTTGGATAAAGAGCGTGAAATGCCAAGTGCCATCGCTTCCTTCTATCCAGCCATAACGATCTCCATTATGTTCAAAATGATAATCACGCGCGGTTTCTAGTTCCCAGCCTAATCGCTCATTGAGTTCTTTTACGACCCATTCAAGTCCACGTGTATCAATTGTGTATTTAAAACGTGCATACTTTCGAACAGAACGATTCCCGTAATCACGTTGAATCGTAATGATTTTTTCGGCTACTTCGATAATCTGATCTGTTGTACAAAATCCAATCACCCGTGCCAACTGAGGATAGGTCTCTGTATCTCCGTGTGTCATCCCCATGCCGCCTCCGACTGCAATGTTGAATCCTACTAATTTACCTTCTTCTAAAATGGCAATTAGACCAAGATCCTGCGAAAAGACGTCAACATCATTATTAGGAGGAACTGCTACACCAATTTTAAATTTCCGTGGTAAATAGAGCGCACCATATAATGGTTCGATTTCTTCCTCTGTTTCTTGACTGTCGATTACTTTTTCACCATCAAGCCAAATTTCATGATACGCATTGGTCCGTGGCGAAAGATAATCACTTAGTTTCTGAGCCCAACCATAGACCTCGGCATGAATATCCGATTGATAAGGGTTTGGGTTACACATGACATTCCGGTTCACATCCCCACAAGCCGCTAGTGTATCCATCAATGCCGCATTAATTTCCTGAATATTTTCCTTCATATTCCACTTTAAAATCCCATGCATTTGAAATGCTTGTCGGGTAGTCAATTTCAACGTTCCATTACCAAATTTATTGGCAACACCGTCCATTGCGAGCCATTGCGCCGAGGTTGCAACGCCGCCCGGAGCGCGAACACGGACCATGAACTGGTATGCCGGCTCTAATTTTTGACGTTGTCGCTCATTGCGTAAATCCCGATCATCTTGCAGATAACTCCCATGGTGTTTCATCAATCGATTATCGTCGTCAGGTATCCCCGAACTAATCGGATATTCAAGCGTCTCCACAAGCGTTCCTCGTAAATAGTTACTCTCACTCTTAATCCGCTCAACATCACTAGGTGGACCGGGTTGTGGCGGAAGAATTATTTTTTTAGTCATGTAACTAGCTCCTCTCTCACTTGTTTCAATAGACATCACGTTGATAACGTTTCTGCTGTTGCATGTCAGCTAAATAATCAGATGCTTCCTTGGTACTCATGGCACCTTCTTTTTCAATGATTTTTTCCAAAGTAGTATGGACGTCAGCAGCCATATGCTTTTCATCACCGCAGACGTAGAGTACAGCACCCTCTTCTAGCCACTTAAAAATAGCTTGGCTGTTCTCAATCATTCGGTGTTGGACATAGACTTTATCTTTCGTATCACGGGAAAATGCAACATCCATTCTCGTCAATACACCCTCTTTGAGCCATTGTTGCCATTCAACCTGATACAGAAAGTCTGTAACGAAGTGTTGATCACCAAAGAACAACCATGTTTTCCCTTCGGCGCCAATCTCCTCGCGTTCTTCCAAGAATGATCTGAACGGAGCTATTCCAGTACCAGGTCCAATCATAATCAAAGGCGTGTTAGGATCTTCTGGTAATTTAAAGTTCGAGTTACGCTGAACATATACCGGTAAATGATCTCCTGGTTGCGCACGTACAGCACATTCATCTGAACAGACACCAACCCGATCGCGACCATGTGCCTCATAACGAACAGTTCCAATCGTGAGATGAACTTCATCTGGATTTGCTTTTGAACTACTGGCAATTGAATATAAGCGCGCGGGTATTTTACGTAATATTGCGACAAAATTACTTAGAGTGACTTCCCATGGCGCAAAATCCCGTACTAGATCCAATAGATCACGACCATAGAGATAATCCCTGCATTCTTGGTCCTTTGCTGATTCCAAGAGTTCCTTTAATTCATTGTTAGCGGTAAATTGCACTGCTTTTTGTAGTAATGGTTTCGTCAATACAGTGATTTCAAAATTAGAAATCAACGCCTCGCGCAAGGGCTTAAGCTCCCCCTGGTTATTGACCTTCACTGCTTCGCTAGCATTCCAGCCCATCTCTGCAATCAAGGTATCTACTAATTCTGTATCATTTTCTGGAAAAATGCCTAAACTGTCTCCTGGTTCAAACTCAAGGTTCGATCCTTCAAGTGATAACTCAAGATGACGTGTTTCTTTGTTTGACCCACGGCCATTTAAATTCAAATTCTCTAGGATTTCAGCTTTAAATGGATTTGTTCTAGAATACTCCAACTGTTCCGTAACACCCTTGTTGACTGGTTGTTGGACCGTTGTAGAACTGCTTCCTTGTTGCTCATTTAATGTGGCTAAAACATTCGTAAACCATTCCGCAGCAGATTCATCATAATCCAAGTCGCAATCCACACGTGGACTAAGCTGTTTTGCACCTAACTTCAGTAATCGTTCATCAAATTGTTTACCTGTCTGACAGAAAAACTCATAAGAACTATCTCCCAAAGACAGGATCGAATAGTGCAGATTATCCAATTGTGGCGCTCTTTTACCATGAAGAAATTCATAGAACGGCAATGCATTATCTGGTGGATCACCTTCACCATGTGTACTTACAATAAGTAGTAAGTTCTCAATTTTCTTAAGCGAATTCGGTTTGAATTCATTCATAGAAGCAAGCGTTACTTGAAACTCTTCTGCTTTTAAATTCTTCGTCAGTTTTTCAGCTAAAGCCTGCCCGTTACCAGTCTGAGATCCATAGAGAATTGTCACTTCTTTTGAGATGACTTCTATTTTTTTTGACGGAGCTTCCAGAACAGCCACGCTGCCTGAAGCGTTTGATTGCGTAGCTAATTGACTCGCACTCAGATAGCCGCCCAACCAGATTTGTTGTGTCTCTGTCAGTATCGGTAAAAGTTGATTTAGGAGTTCTACCTGCTCCTGATTAAAAGGACTGTTTATCACTTGAAGCGCCAAAATTTCCCACCCCGCAAAATTAGTATTTTACATATATATGCTGAACACGCGAATACTTATATAAACTAAGCTGAGGTCTCCTCAAGCGTCATAGCGAATTCAAAAGAATTCTTTATTTCAACATACACAGCTATAAAAAGAGCATTATTTTAATCTAATTTTCTCGTTTCTCTCTATTTGAACCACAACATTGTCTTGAATAACCAATGTGATAGAGCCATAATTCATCGTGCTCAGCATCTTTTTAACATTTTCAATAGTAAGTTCAAGATTTTGTTCCCGTTTCTCCATAGTCCCTTTCATCCTCTCAGACAAAATATCTTCATTTAAATAAGCTGACTGATTTGCTCTTTTTCAAGTAACTCATTCACCCGTTCTACAAGTACATCCTGGACATATTTGTGATAACCAAGATTTTCACAAAGAATAAGCTGCTGGTTATTAGTAGACTGTGTCACAATCTTTTTCTCAATGCCATTCATTAAAATACCTGTAAATAGTAAGTACGGAATAATGAAAACTTGCTTTTGAGGTGCTTCCTGTAGTTGCAGTAATGCTTCATCGAAATGAGGATCTGCTCCGTAAAGAAAACAAACAGTTACTTTATTAAAGGCGTACTTGTCAGCAAGAAGCTGTGCAATTTCATTTAAATCATGCTTAACTGCGGGATCACTACTCCCCCTGCCTACGATTAACACTTGAGCATCTTCTGCAATCACTACTTGTTGTTCAACAACTCGGTCATATAAACTATCAACAATCTTCGGATGAATGCCAAATGCTTTTCCGTATGTAAATTCGATATCGGGATACATGATTTTTCCCACTTCGATTTCAAATGGAATATCTTCATTTGCATGCGCTGCGGATAATAAAAGTATAGGTACAATGGCAATTTTAGTTGCTCCGCGTTCCACGCATTTCGTAATCCCTTCATCCACGCTTGGTGCCGCTAGTTCTAAAAAACAAATCTCTTGAATCGGAACATCGATCATTGCTTGACTGCTCTTAATAAACTGAATGGCTTCTTCGACACCTGCTTTAATTCGGCTACCGTGGCCCACATATAAAACTGCCTGCATGCTAATCCCTCCTCGTATCAAGTACGCCTCGGCGTAATAAGGTAACCTTTCTTTATTATTAAGCGGGGATTTTCACCCCTGCTGAATGAAGTTAAACTGCTAGTATGCAGATACTTCTTTAATACTATTTTGGTTCAACTCTGTTTGTTCAAACCATTGAATCTTCTCTCGCAATTTCACAACTTCGCCGACAATGATCATACTTGGGTTTTTAATTTCAGATTCTCTCGCAATCTCTACAATGGTCGACAGTGTACCTGTAATCGTATACTGTGCTTCTGTCGTCCCCCAATGAACAAGTGCTACTGGCGTGTTTTCAGGTCGGCCATGCTTAGTCAGTTGCTCACAAATATAAGGTAAGTTTCCGACACCCATATAAATCGCTAATGTATCAATACCAACTGCAAGACTTTCCCAATGAATGGAATCGCTTTTTCCAGCACGCATATGGCCAGTTACAATCGCAAAACTAGAACTTAAATCACGATGCGTGACTGGGATTCCCGCATAAGCAGGAGCCGCAATTCCAGCAGTAATTCCTGGAACCACCTCAAAAGGGATTCCGTTGTCTGCAAGAACTTCTGCCTCTTCAGCACCTCTGCCAAAAACGAATGGATCTCCACCTTTTAAGCGTGTGACGATTTTTCCCTGCTTCGCATATTTCACTAAAAAGTGGTTAATCGTCTCCTGAATCATTGCATGGTAATTTGGGAGTTTTCCGCAATAAATCAAGTCCGCTCCCGGTTTTGCATAGGAGAGCAGCTCTTTATTAATTAAACGATCATACAAGATGACATCCGCTTGTTGAATACATTTCATCCCTTTAACGGTGATTAAATCAACATCTCCAGGTCCAGCTCCAACTATAAATACTTTTCCCATTCTCATCTCTCCTCTCACCGCTCAGTTCTACAATAAAATCATCGTTATGAATGAATCTCTTCTTTTTGCATTCCTGCAATTAATACTTCGATCACTTCCGGTCGGCTAAATGTCGATGGCAGTTGTTCTCCCTTACGAAGCATTTCTCTCACTTTTGTTCCCGACAAGATCACATGGTGACTGGCATCATGCGGACAAGTTTTTGGTGTTGCCATGTTACCGCATTTATTGCAGTAAAAGCTATGCTCGAAAAATAATAACGTGATCCCAAGTTCTCCAAGCGTAAAGTTGCTAAAGATTTTCTGAGCATCATACGTACCGTAATAATTACCAACACCCGCATGATCACGACCGACGATAAAGTGTGTGCAACCAAAATTCTTTCGAACCATCGCATGAAAAACAGCTTCTCTTGGTCCGGCATAGCGCATTGCTGCTGTAAACACACCTAAAAACACGTGCTCTTTCGCATAATATTTTTCTAGTAAGACTTCATAGCTTTCCAGGCGCACATCTGCTGGAATATCATCTGATTTCGTTTCACCTACAAGGGGATTCAAAAATAATCCATCTACAATTTCCAATGCAGTCTTTTGAATATATTCATGTGCCCTATGAACTGGGTTTCTCGTTTGGAAACCGACGACTGTTTCCCAGCCTAGCTCTTGGAATTTCCCTCTTGTTTCAATCGGGTCATATAGGTACTCCGAAAACTCATTCAGCGGCCTTCGCTGAATCAGTGTGATGGTTCCACCCAGGTAGACATTAGGGCGCTCAAACAACTTCTTGACGCCTGGGTGCTCACGGTCTGTCGTTTGATAGACTAGTTTAGCTTCTTTTTCCTTATCTGGTGTGAAAATATCCGATACTTCGAGAACACCATAGACAACTCCATCTCTCACCAATTTCACAAATTTCCCAACAGCGATACCTTGTGCGTTCACCTCTGTCGTTGGCAATGTAATCGGAATTGTCCAAGGTACTCCAGTAGATAATCTCATTGTTGTAACAACAGAATTGTAGTCTACTTCTGTAAGAAATCCACTTAAAGGGCTATAAGCACCCGTACCAATCAAATCCAAGTCACTACTAGCAATTTCGTCTAATTCAACTGTTTCAGTTATTCCTTCGTATTGAAAACCAGGATTCCAGCGATTAATTAATGTACCACCATGCGGTTGACTCAAACTCATTTAAATTCCCCCATTTTCGTTAGCATTATGCAAGCCACACTCTGTCTTCGCCTGATTTGCCCAGCGCCCTGACCTCGACCCCGTCGTTGTATCCCCTTTGAATGTGCAGTGTGAACAACCGATACTGGGATAGCCTTGGTCATGGAGTGGATTATATGGCAAATTATGTTTTTTTACATAATCCCAAATATCAATCCACGTCCAATGAATCAGCGGGCAAATTTTAACCGATTGAAAGGTTTCATCTTTGTTCACAAAGTTTGTCTGACTTCTTGATGGTGATTGTTCACGCCTAAGTCCTGATAACCAAGCGGTCGTACCGCTCATTGCTTCACGGAGTGGAATTACTTTCCTCATATGACAACAACGATCCGGCTGTCTTTCCCATAGTCGATCGCCATACTTGTCAGCTTGTTCCTCAACCGTTAAGCCGGGAGTCTTCATTTCAATTACAAGCTTTGGATAACGTTTCTTTACTTCATCGATTAAGGTATGCGTTTCTTGAAAATGAAATCCGGTTTCGAGAAAGACCACTTTAGCAGTTGGTTTTATTTGCGAGATTAAATCTATCATTACGATACCTTCAACCCCAAAACTACACGCATATACAAGTTCATCGTCGTATTCTCCGTAAGCCCATCGCAAGACGTTTAACGCACCTTTTGACTCGTCATCGATTGGAAAAACTTCACTAGTCTCAGCCCAAGATTTGTACGTCAACTTCGCCATACTAATCCCCCCTCTAAACTCAATAACTCTATTACATTATCTTTTTTTAAAAAAGGCGACTTTAATCTACTATTGATTAAAGTCGCCTCTAATTTTTTAGTCAGCGAATTGTTCGTATGTTCACGATTGTCCATTAGCTTCTGGATTTCCAGTCGGCATGTGATTAGCGTTTATACTAACTTTATTAATCCTATGTGTCAAGTAGGTTTAAATACATTCTATTCCTAAAACCCCAATATGTTACGCATTTTGTAATTTTTTTAGATATAGTTATTTTCTTTTAAATAAGAAACGATGACTTTGACAGACTCTACAATATTTAATTGATTGGTATCAATGATTATTTCCGGGTTAACAGGTTCTTCATAAGGAGCATCAATTCCTGTAAAGCCTTTAATTTCACCCAATCTTGCTTTCTTATAAAGCCCCTTCGGATCCCGTTCTTCACAAGTTTCTAAACTTGCCTTAACGTATATTTCGATAAACTCATCGGATTTGACAATTTCTCGCACCTGATCTCGATCTTCCTGATAAGGCGATATGAATGCTGTCAATGTGAATAAGCCAGCGTCGACCATTAGTTTTGAAACTTCACCGATTCTGCGAATATTTTCCGTCCGATCATTTGGACTAAACCCTAGATTCTTATTTAAACCGTGCCGGACATTATCTCCATCCAGTCGATAAGTATGAATGCCTTTCGCGTGTAACTCTGTTTCTAGCGCTACTGAAACTGTTGATTTCCCTGACCCTGATAGCCCAGTGAACCAAAGAATAGCACTCTTATGGCCCTTTAGTTCTTGACGATTTTTTTTTGTTACCTCTGATTCATGCCAAACGATATTTGTAGACTCTGTCATTGTTTGCCCCCCTAAATCATTTGTTTCAGTTTAATTTTTATATACAAAAAAGACACCTTTTTCCGATTCAAATAATCGATTAGAAAGTTGCCTTTAGTTGTCTAATTAGCATGTATGAAATTGTTAAAATGATAAATGACTTACAACCTTTACAGTAAAGAAATAAAAAAACCACTTCTAAATAGAGCAAGAAGAGGTTAATAGAATCGAACACATATTACTCCTCTTATCTGCTAAACTTTCGTTTACTGGAATTGGCACAGTACTAAACAGTCTGTTGCCGAGGTTTCATCGGGCCAGTCCCTCAACCTCTCTAGATAAGATATAAACTATTAAGTTGAGACCAATACTACATTATCGAAAATTCAAAGTCAATGACTTATCAGAATTTATTTTCAATCATATCAGTTTAGTTGGAATTAAAGGCGATCTTCTTGCACATATAATAGGCACTTTAAACTACTTTTCAGTGCGCTAGGAAACATGTTAGTTAACTCTCACTTAACCTTTCGTTGTTCTCATCGGTTTTCTCTATTTCCTTTTCATAATTATTTTTCCAATTAACAAGAAAGATTCCTGCAAATATTAGTAATCCACCAAAAAGGATAGACCAGGTTAGTCTTTCATGGAGTAAAAACCATCCTGTGAGTACACCGAAGAATGGCGCTAAAAAAAGGAATGCACTAGTTCGTTCTTGATTACCTCTTTGGAGAAGATAAAACCAAATAGAAAACTGAATAATTGAGGCTGCAATGGTAAGCCATAACAAAATCAGGATAGATTGAGTAGTCATTTTAAAGAAAGTCTCTTCCAGTAGTAAGCTTCCCAGAAAGAGAATTAATCCACCAAAAAGCATTTGATAGGCTGTCATTACATACGTATCAAATTTGAAACCATGTATTTTTATCAATAGCGTAGCAATCGCCCATGAAACAGCCGACAAAAGCCCTAATATGGTACCGACTTTAAAGTCAAGATGTGAACCTAACGTGAGAAAAACCCCGATAAAACCTAACAGTACACCTATCCATTGCTGAATATGGTAACGCGATTTTAAAAAAAGCGTCCCAAAAACGACAACGAGTAAAGGATTCATAAACGTTAGGATAGACGTATCTCCAGAAGTGATTGTACGCAGTGCCATAAATATACAGCCCATCACAAAAGCTGTTTGGAAAAGTCCAATTAGAACAAGCCACACCCAGTCGATTGCTTTTACTGGATGTGGCTTGTTTAAGATTTTAACGATAGTTGCCATAATAATCCCTGCAAGCGTAAAACGCAGAGCGACTAATAGGAGTGGAGATGAATAGGCTAACCCTAACTTCCCTATTGTAAAAGAAGAACCCATTAGTCCAGTCGTCAAAATCACTAACAAGCAAAAACTGATTCGATTCATCCGATCCCCACCCCATTATTACTATAAAACGTTTAAAAGAAAATGCTGATCAATTGATTTCACTTTAAGTTTTCAAAGAATACACGGATAACGTCGGCTCCGCCTAAGAAGGTCCCCAACGTTCCTCCCAAGTTAGTCAAAACGATTACCAACAAGACCCGTGTCACCTTATTTGCCCAAAAACCTTTAATCGTAAAAACATCTGCAGAAAGCGTTTCAAAGTCACCAACACTTGGGCGGCGAAAAAATGCTTGAACAATTCCTGAAACCCAACCGGCCGCTATCAGTGGATGCAAGGTAGTAATAGGGGCTGATACAAAGGCCGCTAAAATGGCCAGCGGGTGTCCAAGAGCCACCGCAGCACCAATAGCTGACAGGCTACCTGTCCATAAGACCCAGCTTAACGCTTGATCGAAACCGGCAGATGGATTTGCGATAAAGGTGTAGGCGATAATTGATAATAGAAGAATCGGAATTGCCCATCCGATAATTTTTGGGATTTTTGATTTTGGTGGTGTTTGCGCTAATGCGACTAAATCATGGTCATTATAGATTTCTTTTGTAATCCCTGGAACATGTGCTGCACCAATGACTGCAACGACCTTTTTACCTGGTGCATCTTTGATTTTCTGTGCTAAATACTGGTCTCTCTCATCGATTAAGGGCGTCTTTAACCTTGGAAATGATTCCGTAAAGTCAGTTAGAACGGCATTTAGCGTGTCCTTTGATTTCATTTTCTCCAATTCTTCTTCAGAAATCGTCTCTTTGCTGAAGATACTATAAAAAACCGACATCAGAAGCTGACTTTTCCCCTTAAGTCCAATATTCCCCCAAATTCGGGAAAAAGTAATTTGGATATTACGGTCAGCCAGCACCAAATTTGCACCGACTTCTTTTGCTGATTCAATCCCCTGAATCATTTCCTGTCCAGGTTTAATATCAAATTGCTTTGCCAAACGATTTTGAAAGGAGGATATTGCCAGATTCATTAAGAGCAATGTAGCTTTCTTCTCTTTAATCACCTTGAAAATATCCGTTTCTTTCCACTTATTACTATCCATTATAGATTGAAACCTTTGTTCATCCAATTCAATGCATACTGAATCGGGTCTTTCCTTGTCGATTACCTCTTTTACTTGTTCTGCACTTTGCTTGGAAACATGGGCAGTTCCAATAAGTATTAGTTCTCTACCGTCTAATTCTATTCTCGTAATGTTAGTCTCTTGCATTGACAAACTTCCTTTATGAACTTATTTCTTCTGAGCAACCTTAAGCCAAGGTTTACTAAAAAGACGGTCTAGTTATTATAATGAATCAGTTTGAATGAAATTTCAATTATCTTTCATTATTAATATAATGAAAGTCACCCTCATGGATAACGACTATTAAATATGATACGTAAAGTCCTCGGGCAATACCCTTTTTAAAAATTTCTGTGTTCGTTCTTCCTTTGGATTTACAAAGATTTCATGGGGTGCTCCTTCCTCTACTACGACTCCCCCATCCATAAATATTACTTTGTTAGCTACATCCTTCGCAAAACCCATTTCATGGGTGACAACTAACATAGTTGTTCCTTCTTTCGCGATATTCTTCATAACTGTCAAAACTTCCCCGACTAATTCTGGATCCAATGCAGAAGTTGGTTCGTCAAATAAAATAATGTCTGGATTCAAAGCAACTGCTCTTGCAATGCCTACCCTTTGCTGCTGCCCTCCCGATAATTCACTAGGATATGCATTGTATTTATCCGATAGCCCCACTTTATCCAACGCTTTTTTCCCTATCTCAACCGCTTCTGCTGTCGGGATTTTTCTTCCGATAATAAGTCCTTCTGTAACGTTTTCTAAAGCTGTTTTATTATTGAACAAATTATTGTTTTGAAATACAAAAGCGATTTTCTGTCTAATCTGATGGATTTGTTTTTTGGATGCTGTTTTTAAATTCACTTCTATATCCCCAAAAATAGCACGGCCTTGATCCGCTTTTTCTAAAAAATTGATACATCTCAGTAATGTTGTCTTACCGGATCCACTTGGCCCCAGTATAACAACAACATCGCCTTTATCTATTGTTACGTCAACACCTTTTAAGATTTCAGTTTTACCGAATGACTTATGGATATCTCTAATTTCTAACATGCTTCGGATCCCTCCTTTTCATACTTAAACGACTGACGGTTTATATTTACTCAAACGTTTTTCATATAGTTTAAATGCGAATTCGACTGCACTGCATAACAGTAAATAGACAAGAAAGATATCGATATAGGCCTCAACATAATTGTAGCCTACGTTCGCTGCCACTTTTGCTTTCAGCGTAATTTCTTGTAATGACATTGCATACCCGAGAGATGTCGCTTTGATTAAGTTGACTGTCGCTGTACAGATATTCGGCATTGCAACGACCAATGCCTGTGGAATAATAATTCTTCTGTACGCTTGCACATTCGTTAGCCCCACTGATTGGGCAGCTTCCAACTGCCCCTTGTTCACCGTGCTTAGTGCAGAGCGAAAAACTTCAATCAGGACCGCTGTAGTGTTAAAAGTGAAGACAATGAATGCGTACCAAATTGGATTCACATCATACACATTCATCCCAATATTAAACTTTGTAAATAGTGAACTTAGCAATAAGGGGACACTACTATAGACGATGAAAATCTGAATGATAATTGGGGTTCCTCTGACAAAAGAAACGTATACTTGTGCAAAACGATGTAACACGGGAATTCGATTGATTCTTGTTAGTGCCAGTAAAAATCCTAACGGCAACGCAAAGAGCAAAGCTACAATTGTAATGAATAGCGCTATAGGAACACCTGATAATGCGATAAAAAATGTATCTACTAAAAACTTGTAATTTAATCCTTCAGACACTTTCTCACCCCCTTATGCAGTTTTCAATCCTTGTTTCCCCTTACTAAATACTTTCTCTAATTTTAAGAAGAACTGTTCAATTGCTATTGAAAGTATCCAGTAAATAATTGCTAATGCAAGAAATATTTCTAATGCATGAGCGTTATAGTTGCCCGCAATAATAAGATTTGCTTTTCCGACAACATCTATCAACCCGATTGTATAAGCTAACGATCCTTCTTGAAGTACTGCCAGCAAGCTGTTTCCAAAGTTCGGTAATGCGACTACAAAAGCTTGGGGAAATACGATTCGTCTATAAGCCTTTGAATTGCTTAGCCCAACACTTACTGCGGCCTCAAATTGTCCCTTGTCAATTGATTGAAAAGCTGAGCGCATGACCTCGGACATAGCCGCCGCAAATTGAAGTGTAAAAGTGATTATGACAAATACAGCTGTGTGTATATTGTTCAAATTCAGACCGACACGATCACCGATTGCAGGAAGTCCATAATATACTAAAAAAAGGAGTACGATAGAGGGTGTACACCTTAATATCGTTGTATAACCATTAGCTACCTTCCTTGCAAATTTACTTTTCCCTATTTTCGCCGCCGTTAAGATAAAGCCCAGGAACGTACCGAACAGGACGGAAAGACCTGCAACCATAAATGTCATTTTTAAAAAAGGAATTAGTAGTGGGATGGACTCCCATATATATGATGCGTCAAAATACTTCTCCATGTATCCACCCCGCTTTCATTTTCAAATTGTAACCATTTGATTGACAAAGGCTGTTGAGCATATCGCACACCCAACAGCCTTTATATCTTTAGCGTTATCTCTCTACAGCGTCCAACACTTCAAACAAATCTCTGCCGTAAAACGATGTGCTTAATTCACTTGTCTTCTTTTCTTCTTTCAATTGTTTAACTGCTTGATCATAGGCATCCGCAAATTCCTGTTCTTTCTTATTGAATAAAGGCCATGTTTTTATGACTGCAAATTCATTGTAAACAACCTCGTCTGCCAGATTATGATACGGGCCATCTTCAGCAGTCACTTGCTTTTCAAAAGGCCCCTCAATGATAACACCACCATCTACGCGACCTTCATTCACCCACTGAACAACGTCAACTGTGAAAGCATCTCCAGCTTTCAACTGCACTTTATTACCTGGATTTTCTTTGTTATATTCATCAATTACAGTGTATTGAGCATTATTAGCTGCAATAGGTGCCAACGAAAAGCCGGCAGAAGCGAAGTCTGATAGGGATTTGATATGTTCATTCTCTTTCTTAAGCACAAGACCCGCACTGCTTAAGCCGATAAATTCTTTCGGGAAGATAAATTTTTCTGTTCTTTCCTGTGTCCAAAATGCATTTTTAACCCCTACCTGGTATTTCCCTTGTTCGACACCCACAAGTAGGTCATCGCTTGTCGTTCCAACGTACTCAAATTCGTATTGTGGAAGTAATTCATCAACTAGTTTCATCACTTCAACATCATATCCAGTTGCATTTCCTTTTTCATCCAACCAGGACATTGGTTTTGAAGCTTGATCATAGGCGATTTTTACTTTTTGTATGTCTGAATCATTACCATCGGCCGCTTTACTTGAGTTACATCCAGCTAAAATAGTAGTTAATGCTAAACCAATTGCCGCAAGTTGAAACACGCTTCTTCTTCTCATCATGAAATCCCCTTTTTCGCTTCAATCCAATATGCTTACATTTGGATAGCGTTTTTTATTGTATCTTGTTCAATTGCAGTCAGTGCCAATTTCTTAATTGTCATATCGTCCATAGGAGGATTGTGCAAACCTGCCCTGACATCCCGATAATAGCGCTGTAATGGATTCGTCCGTTGAAGACTTTTTGCACCTACAATTCTCATTGCTTTATCGACAATCGTAATGGCTGAATTCGTAATGGTGTGCTTGACAACTGCGACCTCATTTGTCAGATAGCCTCTTCGTGATTCATCATCATAGGCCTCCGCCACACTATAAATCAGATGCCTTGCCTGGATTAATTCCAAATCAATTTCTCCTAGTAATTGTTGAACATTTGGCAATTGACTAATTGGTCCATTCAGGCTGTTAGGTGAATAATTATTTGCAAAATGCACAGCATAATCACGTGCTGCCTGTGCAATTCCTAGATAACATGCTGGGATGTGAAGAAGCCAACCACTAAACGGAGCGCCACTTGGCTTTTCAGGAAGTTCAACAAGTTTTGACTCTTCGACTTTGACATTATCGAGAACGAGATCGTGACTTCCAGTTCCTCTCATTGAAATGACGTCCCATGTATGATCAATTGTTAGTCCTTCTAAATCTTTGTGAAGCAGGAAGAATCCTACTTGTTGTTGTTCTTCAATCCACGCAGATGTTAGAAAATATGTTAATACTGGAGAAGCCGTTGTAAATGTTTTACGTCCCGATAATACCCATGAACCATCTTGTTTTACCGCATTTGTACCAGGACGTCCTCCCCGAGTTGGACTCCCTGTTTGTGCTTCACTCACAGAGCGGTTCACTAAAGCTCCATTCAGAACTTCCTTGGCAAAGAATTCAAGATTTTTATCATTCCATAACCCTTTTCCGAAAAGTTCTCCGACAACTCCGAGATTCCATCCGATGGAAAGTGCTGTATTTCCATCAAAACTCGCTAATGTTTCTTGAAGGAGTACCATATCGTACACCTTTAACCCTTCTCCGCCGTAAGCTGTTGGAATTGTACTACTCGTATAACCCATTTGGATTAACTCTTGAATGTTTTCCGTAGGGAAGATGGCTAACTCATCAGTTTGTGCTGACGTATTTTTGAAATTCATTTCTTTCTTATACAACTTCTCTAACCAAGTCTTTTGACGTTCTGTTTTGACAAATATGCTATTCACCATTTCTCCCCCTAATGTCTTCTAATGAAGCTAAGCTATCTTTTAATTAGTAGTTTATATTATGCTAATCATTCCGATAGGTTTCATCGGAATTTAACTAATAGTAAGCTACGAATAATTACTCTGTCAAGATAATTCGCTTTTTTATGAATTTACGATAAAAAATACCCCTTTCTAAATCGAAAGAGGTATTAGCTATTATATGGTTAAAAGATTACTTAACTAACAGCCTCATACACGATGCCAATTTAATCAGAAATACAGACATCTGTAATTAAATTGTAGCCATTTTCATTGATTATAATATGATATTCTTTATTGCGCACTAACGGGCAGTAAGACCCCCCACTTCAAGTCTTCAAGGACACGAGATGAATAAGTGGGATCCCCCCTCTGATTGAAGATAACCTTCATTGCGCTCATATTAGTTCAGATTAAATGAAAGGCGAAAAAGTATTTTCAACATATATGCATCAAGCGTTAATTTGTAATTTTTATAGACATAAAAACTACTTTCAAGACTTTATGCCATAGAAGGAGGCGCTGCAATTATTCTACTTTTGACAAAAATCGTCTTGTCCTTTCCTCTTTTGGAGTTTGAAATATTTCTGCTGACGTTCCTTGCTCAACAATTAATCCTTCATCCATAAATACGATTCTATCGGCGACATCTTTCGCAAAGTTCATTTCATGTGTCACAATTATCATAGTCATTCCCTCTTGAGCCAAATCTTTAATAACTTGCAAAACTTCACGAACAAGTTCTGGGTCGAGAGCAGAAGTAGGTTCATCAAAGAGCATAACCAACGGATTCAATGCAAGCGACCTAGCGATTGCTACCCTTTGCTGTTGGCCACCCGACAGTTGGGCTGGATAATGATCACATCGGTCCCCAAGTCCAACTTTAATAAGCAATGCTTCTGCTAATTGCCTCGCCTCGACCGGCTTAGTTCCATGAATAGTAATTGGCCCTTCCATTACATTTTCAATGGCGGTTTTATGAGGGAATAGATTGAACGACTGAAACACAAATCCTGTTTTTTTCCTTAATTCTCTTATCATTTTTTTTCGTTTGCGTTCTATTTTTCCACCTGCAAGCACTGTAAACTCACCAATTTCAATGATTCCATCGGATGGCTCCTCCAAGAAAGTTAAACAACGTAAAAAAGTTGATTTCCCAGATCCACTTGGCCCCATTATTACGACCACTTCACTCTTATTTATAGTTAGGTCGATTCCCTGCAAAACTTCATTCAATCCAAAGCTCTTTTTCAAATTGGTAATTTGAATAATACTCATGGTTTTCTCCTCACATTAGTATTTTCAAATATTTTATTTAACGAACTAAATAGTTGGATGTTTTAATCTCTAGTTTGTTTAATAGCGTTGTAAAGAATGTTATGAGAACCCAATAAATTGCAGCGGCAATTAAATAAATCGTGAGGGGTTCAAATGTTTTTGCGATTATCAAGCTCGACATTTGTAATAATTCCGTTACAGTGATGACAGAGACAAGTGAAGTATCTTTAATAAGCACGATAAATGTGTTTGACAATGTGGGAATAGCAATTCGTAGACTTTGTGGCAGTATTATTCTCCTCAATGCTTGTGAATAGGTCATTCCCATTGACATTGACGCTTCCATTTGCCCATTGTCCACAGCAAGTATTGATGCTCGAAAAGATTCAGACAGATAAGCACCTGCATTTAGACTCAAGGCTAAGATCCCTGATGATATCGGATCTAAAGCAATTCCTACTTGCGGTAAACCATAGTAGATAACAAAAATTTGCACAAGAAGCGGCGTTCCACGGATTATTGAAATGTAGGTACTAGCGATCCCATTTAAGATTTTAACTTTTACTATCCTTACGATTGCGGTGAAAAAACCAATAATGAGTGCAATTACTATTGATATAGCTGCCAAAAAAATGGTCATCAACGTAGCCTTAAGTAGAGATGGTAATGAATCAATAATGATTGTGGCGTCCATACATCCTCCCCCTGTCAGACAAGCTACTCAGTAAAACCATTGACTATACTATGGTTTCCTCTTTGCGTTCAATTTCAATTCCTAAACTGGCCAACTCTTCAATAAATGGTTGAAACCGATCTTTGATGATTATGCTTTCTATTGGAACAACACCTGTCTCAGTTATTTTTTTCATAGCAATCCATTTGGCTGCCAATGAAGCAGGAATAGCAGTAGTTTTTGCCATTGAAGTGATATTCCGGCCATGATCATAGTAGTCAATCATTTCCCAAGTATACTTTGTGGACTTTCCACCTTTAACCCCGCTTACCTCAACCCTTACCACAGTAATATCTTCATTCGAATCTCCAACCATTTTTGTTGCTAGTATTTTTTCTGCTAATGCACGAGGCGTAGTTGTAATTCCATCAATTGTAATGGGATCGATATCTAAAAAACCTAATTCGCCTAAAACACTCATTTTCCCCCAATGTCCTGGATAGCGAACCGTTTTTTCATATAAATTTTTCACTTTATCTTTTAAAATGAACGCTGTGCTATGTGCATCTGTAATAACAGCTTCACAGACACCTACCGGATCTGGAAAAATAATCTTCTCTAGCCCTGAAAGAGGAGGCAACTTTACAAGTTTTCCATCTTTAACGGCCATTGCAGGTTTTGTATAAAGACCTAATACGCTTTCAAGACGGAAAACTACTTGATACCATAGTGGTGGAACAGGATATCTTGGAATGCCACCGCAAGTCATGATTGCCTCTTCTGCTTCATCTAACATCTCAATACCTTGCGCAGCTAAAAAGTTTGTTATTCCGGGAGCAACACCACAGCCAGGGATGATGATTACACCTGCTTCTTGTGCTTCGTTATCCAATGCTATTTTTTCATTAAAGTTTGATCCGACAAGGTCCACTAGATGGCATTTTGCTTTTATTGCAGCTTTTACGGCTAATAAGCTCAAAGAGTGTGGTAGACATGCCACAGCTACGTCTACATCTTTTAGCACTTTTGCAATATCATCCTCAGTTTCTAACGTGGCCACTTTCCCTATCACTTTGGGATTATTGGCGATTTCTAAACACTTATCAATACTCCCTTGACTAACATCAACAGCTGTAATTGCATCAATACCAGTAAATTTAGCAATTTCACTAACTACTGTCGTACCTATCATTCCGGTTCCCAATATGGCAATGTGCAAATTAATCTGCCCCCAATACTTGGTTTTTACATGTAATAAAACATAGAGCAATCAATATCTCCCCTTTGATCACTCTATGCTTACTTTTATTTGTCTAAAGGCTCTGTTCCAAACCATTTTTTATAAATATCATTATATGTTCCATCCTCTTTCATTTCACTCAATGCTTTATTTACTTCCGTAATAAAATCTTCGTTTCCCTTATTAACTGCCATCCCTATTTCATCTTTATTTACTATGTCACTTGTAATTTTTAATGGAAGGCTATTTTCTTTAATATTGTAGGCCATTAATAACTGGTCGTTGATAATGACATCCAACCTTTTATTCGTAAGGTCTTGAATATAGTCACTTACAGCTTTGTATAATTTCACGTCAGCACCTTCGACGCTATTCGCAACTTCTTCAAAAGTTGTTCCACCACCAACGCCGACTTTCTTGCCTTTAATGTCCTCAAGTTTTGTAATGTCATCGGTATCTTCACGAGTTATTAATACGGAACCAGTTATGACATACGGGTCAGTGAAATCAACGCTTTTTTTGCGTTCTTCCGTTACAGTCATCTGCCCAATGATGATATCAAATTTATCGGCCTTTAGACCGCCGATTAGTCCATCCCATTTTGTTGCAATAAAGTTGGCTTTAACACCTAATTTTTTGGCTATTTCATTGGAGATATCTACGTCAAAACCTTGAAACTCATCTTTGTCATTTAAAAAATTAAAAGGAGGATATGTGCCTTCGAAAGCTACATTCAATACTTTCGATTTTTCAATACGATCCAACACGCCTTTTCCGCTGCTTTCTTTTTCTTGCCCTTTTTCGTTATCTGTACCACAACCCACAATAATACCAATCATAAAAATCGTGATTAGTACCAAAATTAGATTCTTCTTCATTTCTTTTCCCCCTTCTATTTACATACTATTTTCATCTGTTTTCTCCATTTTTCATCAGATAAAACAGTTTAGTCTCATGTGAATTGAAAACGCTTACTAGCTTTCCATACACACTAGAATGGCAATAGAAACTAAAGAATCATACAACTAAAATACTGATAAAGTCACTGTTAATATAATCTATCCTGCCAATTTCCCCGTACTCAGTAGCGCAACTACCATCTTTCCTATTCCTTTATTATCGAACAAAGGTATTTGAAAGTCAATCTACATATCTAATAATTCAATAATTTCTGTAAATTTAACAAGTAAAAATTACCATATTTTGTATAGATTCATATCCTCAATAAATCGTTAAACATCGTGCGGTGTAGGCAGTGTTTTTTTCAATTATCGAACAAGAATATAGTCCAATTAAAATCGATTACTCAATAATTCGTAACAAGTTAATAGACTTTTGAGCGCTTTGGAACTCCAATTATAGCCATTCCGATGGAAATTGCCGTGTGCTAAACAACGGGAATTTGGACAGGTCCCTAACAAGAGAAATTCATTCTTTTTTCCTCTCGCCTCGTACTAAACAAAGCCAACACTAAAAATATGATATGAATTTTAAAAAACTCCTCCTTCTAATGTGCAAAAAACTTAGCACATTAGAAGGAGGAGTACAGACGTTACTCCAGATCCATTTGAAAGAAATGACCGTGTTTTAAGGAAATTACGTGACCATTAATATTCATATAGCAACCTTTTCCCTTTCGACTTATACATCGCCCCATCAGCAATTTGTATCAACTCTTGAAAATCTTGCCCATCATCCGGATAAATCGCAAAGCCAAGAGATACTCCTACAGATGGGAATTCCTCAAAGTTCTCATTTTCCAATTTTTGTTGAAATTCCTGTATATAATCTGACTCAAAATCATTAGTACTTGTAGGTACTAGAATCAAAAATTCATCTCCACCCCAACGTGCTACCCTATCACTCTTCTTAACAGACTTGTTTATAATATAGGCAAGATGGATCAATAGTTCATCACCTTTATGATGTCCATATGTATCGTTAATTTCTTTAAATTTGTTGAGGTCGATCATAATGACACCTAATTTTTGATTCTTATTTCTATTTGTTCGTGTGATTTCCCGAAAATATTTTTCTACCGTTCGACGGTTGTAAGTATCCGTTAAAGGATCTTTTTCAGAGTAGTATTTTACTCGATCGAACTGCATTCCACACCACAAAGCAACCGATAAAAAGATGAATGTCAAAATAAAAAAGTTCGCTTTAAATGGAAGCTCCAAATATTGATGATAATAAAAATACCGTAGAATATTGAATAAACTAACTACTAACATCGCGATTATTCTACCACTATATTTCATGTTATTCACTCATCTCCATATTTCCTATAGGTATAATACACCACTAAAGAACTACCCGCAACTTAATATGACAATCAACACATACTGAAAAACGATTGCAGCTATTTTGCAATCGTTTTTCAGTATGTATATAACTTTGAAACGTTTTACTTTTTATTTGCCGTCTCCCAAACGTTTTCAAGCCATGCTTCAAATTCATCGCCTTTGTCACCTTCATAGGTATCATACAAATCAAGTCTCATATTTTTCAACTTTTCTTTGTACTCTTCGAACGAGTGATCTCTTGGCAAGCTTTTCTTAATTCGAAGGAAAACTTTGTTGGCATCTTTAATCAGTTCAAATCGATTTCGTGGTGGTAATTCAACATCTTCACCAAATTTCACAAGATTACGGTGAGCGGCTTCTACCACTTTATATACGGCATCGTTGTTCATTCTGTGTAAAAGTACATCGATAGTCCGTTTATGTTTCCATTGTCCTAATTCTTCAATAGCTTCTAAACGTAGTCTCCAATTCGATGCTCGGTTAACTGCCTTCCGTAATTCATCGTAATTTGGCGGCATTTCGTTTTTAATTCCATTAGTCAAGTGATCCAATCTCCTTCTATTTCAATATCCTGTTTAGTTAAGGGTAACGCTACATATTAAATACAATACCCTTCAATATGTATTGTACCATTATCTGCTGAACTACATACCTTTTTTCATGTAATCATCTGTTCATATTCCGTTCACCTAGTCAGATTATAGTTAAGTTATTAAGAAATACGGGGGGCGCAAAGATGAATATTGCATGGAAAGAAATTAAGAAGAATAAAACAAAATTTATTATTTTAGGATCAATCATTTTTCTCGTCAGCTTTTTAACATTTATCATCTCGGGGTTATCGAACGGTTTATCACAAGATAACGCAGCGTTAATTAAAGATTTACCAGATGGTCAATTTTACATGAACGCTGATGCAAACGAAACATACAACCTTTCAAGAATAGATGAAAGCGTACAAACCACTGTTTTAAATGAACAAAAAGATGCAGCTGCACTCTCCATTCAGATGGGTTTTGTCAACGATATGGACGACAAGCAGTATAGTATAGCTTTCGTTACTTCAACAGATTCAAAATCGTTTGAATCTGTCGGTAAAGGAGAAGTCATCCTAGATCGTTCATTAGAAGATGAAGGGATTAAGGTTGGCGATATATTAACCAATAATCAGTTCAGTGGTGAATTTAAAGTAATGGGCTTTGTTGAACAAAAGAAATACAGCCATGCGCCTGTTGCTTTTATTAACATGGAAAACTATAAAGAAATTTACCGTGTCAATGAAATGCAATTGATTTTTGTACCAGGTACAGAACAAGCACCAGTGGTGACGGGTTTACAATCATTTTCAAATAAAGAATTCCTCAATACAATTCCAAGTTACAGTGCAGAACAGATGTCACTTAATATGATCATTTGGTTTTTGGTTGCCATTAGCGGAATGTTGTTCGCAATATTCTTCTACATGATGAACGTTCAAAAGATTGGATTATATGGCATCTTAAAAGCACTTGGCGTTAAAACAAGCAGATTGTTCGGTATGATGTGGTACCAGATGATTTTCATCACCGTGATTGCACTTGGACTGTCAGTTGCTTTAAGCCAAGGCTTCTCTTTAATTGCACCTCAAGGAATGCCATTTAGTTTAACACTTGAAACAACTGTTCAATTATCGGTTGTATTCCTTATCATTGGCTTTATAGGGGCGACGCTGTCCGGTCTGCAAATTAAAAAAGTAGAACCATTGCAAGCTATCCAACAAGGAGAGGTTTAATATGACGATTTTCACAATTGATGAAGTTACAAAAACATTTACGAATGGTGAAGTGGACGAACAAGTATTAAAAGGGATTAATATTTCACTTCGAGAAGGTGAAATAACAGCGTTAGTAGGCGCTTCAGGTTCTGGTAAAAGTACGATTCTTACAATAGCAGCGGGACTTCAAAGTGCAACGGACGGAAAAGTGCTATTTGAAGGTCAAAACATGACTGACATGAATCAGGATCAGATCAGAAAAATTAGAGCGAGCGAGTTCGGATTTGTCTTTCAATCCTCACACCTAGTCCCTTTTCTAACCGTAGAAGAACAATTATTGCTGATGCTTGACGTTTCTGAAACCAAGCTTAAAAAACGTGAACAAAAAGTGGAAGTCGAAAAAATCCTCAAATTGGTGGATATGAATCATCGAAAAGATGCCTACCCTGCTTCATTATCAGGGGGTGAAAAACAGCGTGTGGCAATTGCCCGTGCGATTATCCACAAACCGAAGATGTTGTTTGCAGATGAGCCGACAGCAAGCCTAGATTCTAAAAGATCGAAAGACGTCATGACATTGATCCGTGAGTTGACGAAAACATTGAACATTACAACGTTGATGGTAACTCATGATGAAGAAATGCTTTCTTTTGCGGATCATATCATTACAATGAAAGATGGATTGGTGTTATCTTAGAAAAATGCACCCTTGTATAACCGGGTAATTAAAAGTGATAAAACCGCTCAAATATTTTTTGCGAGATAGATTTCCATGAAAGTATAGTTAATTTTTCCCCTTACTATATCCTGAATATAGATTGCCCGAAACAGCCATTCTCTTACATGGCTGTTTTTATTCTTATCTCATATATTTATGTTTTTCAAACAAGTGTGCAAATGGATACTCTTATTTTTTGCGGAAGTATAAAATCCTATTAGCTTTCACCCGGATTTTTCTGATGAAAGTAATTAGGCTTAACGATGTCATTGCTATAAGGTTTGTGAAAGACATGAGTCGTTGCAGGCGAAAGTGGTGGAATCAGCCAAGTCCAATTTCCTGTAATACCTCGCCCTACTGTACACTCATTTTTTTCAAAGCTTTTAAATTGCTTGGCGGCAGTATGATGGTCGACTAACGTAACACCCGCTTTTTGATAAGAATTCAACACCGCAATATTTAGTTCTACTAGCGCTTTATCCTTCCATAGTGAACGGTTTGATCTTGTATCCAGTCCCATCAACTCTGCAACTTTTGGGAGTAGATTATAACGATCTTCATCCGCCAAATTTCTCGCACCGATTTCGGTTCCCATATACCATCCATTAAATGGAGCGGTCGGATAGTTAATCCCACCAATCTCCAACCGCATATCCGAGATAATTGGCACCGCATACCATTTTATACCCAGTTCTTCAAAACACTCTAGTTGTGGATGGGTAATCGGCACTTCTTTTACTAGTCTTTTTGGTATTTCAATGATTCGGGGCGATTCTCCTTCCAATTGAAAGACAAGAGGAAGAACATCATAAGGAGTCCTCTCCCCTTTCCACCCTAACATTTCGCACATCCTCGTAAATTCAACTGATGTAGAATCTCCAATAATCTGTTCAGCCTCTTCATATCCTGCGTAGCGTATAAGCTGATGGTTCCATATTCGTATCGGATCAATTCCGCCATGTCGTGGTGGGAAAATCGTAATCGATGAACGAATTTTTCCGTCATTTGTCGCATATTCAATATGGTTCAATAATGCGCTGTACACATCTTCAGCGGTTTCTAATGCCCTCTCGTCAAACACTTGAAGCCTGTCCCAAAATAAACGTCCAATACAACGATTATTATTACGCCATGCCATTCTAGCTCCATGTTGAAGTTCTTGCGAAGTATGGCTATACGTTCCAGTTTCATTTATTTCACTTCGCACTTCCTCTATTCGCTTCATCTGTTGCTCTGTTGTCATCCCAAGTTCTGCATAACATCTATGTATGAATTGCTCGGCTTCTAGATGTAATCTATGTTTTTCAGTCTGTAAACTCAAAGTTCATCATCTCCAATATTGCCAGTATACCATTCAAAATGAGCTTGTTTCTTCTTCAATTTAGCCAGCTTTTCGAACTTTGTGTTCTAATTAATGGAACACATAAAGTACTAGATCTCCCCTGTACTTACACATGTGTTGATTAACCAAAATTCACCAAAAAGACTTACTCAAATATCAAGTACTCCGTGTATAGTTGCTTTTGGTTCGCTTTGAATTGAACCACTTCTATACCATTATCGAGATGCCTTGAATAATTCATCGAAAGCGGACCGGAAATGATCCAGTGAATATGGAGTTTTTCAATCCTTTATTACCTGCACGTAATTCAATAAAATGGTTAATCAACAGACGTTTTATTTCTCCAAAAAAAACGCAAACCAATAGGTAATCGGTTTGCGCTGTTTCATTATGATCCCATTTTTCTACGGGCACTGCTAACTTTTTTTGCTTGTTGGCTTTGCATTTTTTTAGCAGATTGTGCTGGATTGCCTTTTGCGTTGTTATCAGCAGTTTGGTTCTTCTTCGCTTCTAACTGTTGTTGTATCACTTCTTTTAAGCTTATCTTTTTCTTTGGCGCTTCGTGTTCATTTGTTTCATTGTTTTCAGTCATTTAAAATCCTCCTTACTATTGAATAATGATTGATTTTACTTCTCTCTAGTATAACCGAAATTCGATGACTACTGGGGATTTTCTAAAATTAATTAAAAAACCTATAGTTTTTCTATTTTATCAGTCAATTCACATACGGAAATAGCATACGATTAGTCCCTAGACCATAATGCGTTCAATTTGAACAATAAAACCTAAATCATGACCTATATGATGACAAGAGTCCTTTTTATATAGGAATGCAACGATTTTCCTTTCTAATAATAACTGTTTTTGCAAGTTCTTGAAAAGTGTTCAAAAGTAACCTCCACAAATTAATGAAAGATGAAAAAAATCACCGAACAATTGGCAAGCTCTCTCAAACAACAATCGTTGGTATTAAAATAAAGCCAGAGAATTAAATAATGTATCGACGATTTTAACTGTATTTCTACTTTGAAGTATAGGTGCTACAGGCTGAAGGTCAATAATCCTGAGTTTCAACTCTCCCTGCCCCTTTCCTTCACAGCAAGTCACATTCCTGTACATGATAATTTTCATATTGTAAAGTAATTGATGAAATGTAGTAAGTAGAGGAAGTGGAATCATGTTAAAAAATGCTTTAGGACGTTTTCGTTTGATTGGTATATTGGAAGGCATTTCACTACTGATCCTATTGTTTATCGCAATGCCATTAAAGTATTGGTTCGGTATGAAGAGTGCAGTAACAATCGTCGGAACACTTCATGGCTATATATTTCTAGCTTATATCGCAGCAATTGTATATACGATGATTAAGGTGAAATGGCCGTTTAGGTTTACGATTGGTGCCCTTCTTTCAGCATTTATCCCCTTTGGCAATTTCATTTTGGACAGACGACTCAAAAACTTGAAAACGAACTAAAAATATATTTATATGTTGAACTAATGATTCTATATAATCTCCAGCAAAGGCATCCCCGAGCGTTGTTGAGAGGATTCTTTATGCCAACATATTATAGTATAATAGATTCTGTCAAAAAAAAAGCGAAGCCCATTTCAATAAAAGAGGCTTCGCTTTTTTTAATTTGCTTACGCAAGCCTATTTACTCTTTTATCTCAATTACTGTTGAATTATTTCCGGTTCACCCTAAAAATGAAGATTAAGAATAATAAGCAATCCCCTTCCTTATTTTTCCAACAAATGGTTTATTTTCAGTATTATGATTAGATTATTGAAAGCCAGCTTTATACAAATTAATTAGATTTAAATAAAATTCTTGTTAATGGTAACTTTTTGCTTTATTATAGAAAAATGTTATGGAGTAATCCGTAATTAATGATACTTAAGGAGAGTGGTATGATGAGGAATTATACAAAAGAAGACATTCGCAAATTTGTAGGAGAAGAAAATGTGAATTTCGTTCGACTTCAATTCACAGATATTTTAGGTATGATCAAAAACGTGGAAATTCCCATCAGCCAGCTCGATAAGGCGCTTAACAATAAAATGATGTTCGACGGCTCTTCAATTGAAGGATTTGTGCGTATCGAGGAATCCGATATGTACCTCATACCAGATCTTAACACATGGATGGTGTTCCCTTGGCCCTCAGGAAAAGGAAGGGTAGCACGTCTTATCTGTGATATTTCTCTTGCCAATGGTTCTCCGTTTACAGGTGATCCTCGTGGGAATTTAAAACGTGTATTGACAGAAATGAAGGAGCTCGGATTTACTGATTTCAATCTGGGACCAGAACCAGAATTCTTCTTATTCAAGCTCGATGAAAATATGCAACCGACAATGGAATTGAATGACAACGGCGGCTATTTCGATCTTGCACCAATGGACCTTGGAGAAAACTGTCGACGAGATATCGTCTTGGAGTTAGAGGAAATGGGCTTCGAGGTTGAAGCATCGCACCATGAGTGCGCTCCAGGACAACACGAAATCGACTTTAAATATGCGGATGTTCTTACCGCTTGTGACAACATTCAAACATTCAAACTCGTCGTCAAAACAATTGCTCGTAAACATGGCTTGCACGCAACGTTCATGCCAAAACCCCTTTTCGGTGTCAGCGGATCAGGTATGCATTGTAATGTTTCCCTATTCAAAGACGGTGAAAATGCCTTTGTTGACGAAAATGGTGAATTACAATTAAGTACAACAGCATATCAGTTCATGGCTGGCGTTCTCGAACATGTTCCTGGATTTACAGCAATTACAAATCCAACAGTTAACTCTTATAAGCGACTTGTTCCCGGCTACGAAGCGCCCTGTTACATCGCCTGGTCTGCCCAAAACCGCAGCCCTCTTATCCGAATTCCAGCATCTCGGGGAATAAGCACTCGCATCGAAGTCCGTTCCGTCGACTCGGCTGCAAACCCATATCTTGCAATGGCGGCTATATTAAAAGCAGGTTTAAATGGCATTAAACGTGAACTCGAACCGCCAATGCCAGTCGACCGCAATATTTACGAAATGAAACCTTTCGAACTTCAAGAATTAGGTATCGGGACACTACCTACTGACCTTGACCATGCACTCATCGCGCTAGGTAAGGATGAAATTATCCAAGAAGCTCTTGGCAATCACATTTTCACAAACTTTATGGCAGAGAAAAAATTAGAATGGGAAAGTTACCGAATTACCGTACACCCTTGGGAAGTTGAACGTTATATGAAGATCTATTGATAAAAAGGTCTCGTAAGAAGATAACAGACTTTTAAACCATTGAAACTTCGATACCCCCGATTCGGTAATATGGGATACTCACCATTCATTGCCTCTCTTTGCGTGTTTGTACAGTAGATGCTATCGACACATAGGAATAAGCAAAAAGAGTCCACGAAAGCTCTTTTTGCTTATTTTTTAATTATTTGTATAACAAAAAGTAGTTATTAAACTCAAAAGGAAATGGAATCAGATTTTATACGTTTTGCCAATCACTATTAAATATTTTGACATACTACCTAAATTGTTGTAAATTATTAAAGTGCGAACGTTCCAAACTAAACGAATGATATTATTCGGATTTCGAGGTGCTATCTATGGAAAACGTATTTGATTACGAAGATATCCAGCTGATTCCTGCAAAGTGTGTGGTAAATAGTCGTTCTGAGTGTGACACTTCTATACTACTTGGCGGACATACATTTAAAATTCCAGTTGTACCAGCAAATATGCAAACAATTATTGATGAAAGTATCGCTATCCAATTAGCTGAAAGTGGTTACTTCTATATTATGCATCGTTTTAACCCAGAAAAACGAGCAAACTTTGTTAAAGACATGCAATCACGTAGTTTAATCGCTTCTATTAGCGTTGGTGTTAAAGATGAGGACTACACTTTTATTGTACAACTAGCTGCTGACGAACTTACACCTGAATTCATCACAATCGACATTGCTCATGGACATTCCAATGCAGTCATTAATATGATTCAACATATTAAAAAGCATCTGCCTGAAAGCTTTGTCATCGCTGGTAACGTTGGCACACCAGAAGCCGTACGCGAACTTGAAAATGCCGGGGCAGATGCTACGAAAGTTGGTATTGGACCTGGTAAAGTATGTATTACAAAAATAAAAACAGGCTTCGGTACAGGCGGTTGGCAGTTAGCTGCACTACGTTGGTGTGCGAAAGCAGCTACTAAACCTATCATCGCAGACGGCGGCATACGTACACACGGTGACATTGCTAAATCGGTACGTTTCGGTGCTTCAATGGTCATGATCGGTTCTCTATTTGCTGGACACGAAGAATCTCCCGGTCAAACAATTGAAAAAGATGGACAACGTTTCAAAGAATACTTTGGATCAGCCTCTGAATTCCAAAAGGGCGAAAAGAAAAACGTTGAAGGTAAAAAAATGTACGTCGAATATAAAGGTCCACTAATGGACACTTTAGACGAAATGCAACAAGATTTACAATCGTCCATCTCCTATGCTGGCGGTAGCAAACTTGAAGCCATCCGAACAGTGGATTATGTCATTGTAAAAAACTCCATTTTTAATGGAGATAAAGTGTACTGAAAATTTATAGCTATTAAAAATCCAATCAAGATATTTTATATCTTGATTGGATTTTCTATTTAGGGAGATCTTAATTGAATGAAAACAACATCAAGATTATTACTGACAGCTCAGTATTTTCATTTTAACTTCCATGATAAAACAAGTTCTAAATGCGTTTTGCGTACTTCAGAGTATTCAATCCACTTCGCGCATCTTTTAACAACAGCCTCATTTGTAACCCTCGCACTTAATATTACTTATTACAAAAAAATCGAAACTGCACTATACATCAATAACAATGCCATCACAATATTAAATTGCTTTCTATAATCCGAGAGGAATTTCTGAAATATCGAACCAAAAAGGCTCCAACAACAAGTGCTCATTATACCGACGAAACCTAGAAACAACGAAAATAGTAGTAAGTCATTTGTTGAACTATAATATGGAAGAATGAACGTTGCAATTACCGTAATACCATATAAAACACCTTTCGGATTGACAAACTGTAACAGCATCCCTGCCAAAAAACTGTTATATTTACCGCCCTCATCACCATTAGTACTAGTCGAACTAGTAATTATTTTGATTGCCAGATACAGCATATAGGCCGCACCTAGAAGCATCATAGGCAACTCAATTTTCGGAATGAAGTTATGTAGGATTAGATTAAAGTAACTCGATAATATCATGATGACAAAAAAACCTGCGCCTACACCTAGGCAAAATCGAAGTGTCTTCTTAAATCCATACTGATTCGCAAATAACATCGCCATAAAATTATTCGGACCTGGCGTAAAACTCATGACAAAAACATACAACAAGAATGTTAGTACTGGCATATTCGACCTCCCCCTAATGAATATGTTATACTGTCCATAACGGGCACTATAACGTTTTCTTTTTATTGTACAGTTCAGACGTTATATTGTACAGACAAATAGGAGTGTTTTAAAAATGGAAATTCATCTTATCATTGCCAAGAATTTAAAAGCAATAAGGGAGAGTAAAAAATTAAGTCTTGAAAAAGTGGCTGAATTGACTGGTGTAAGTAAAACAATGATCGGTCAAATTGAACGTGGCGAATCAGCTCCAACCATTACAACTATCTGGAAAATAGCCAATGGTTTGAAAGTTTCTTTTACTTCACTCATCAATCACCCTCAGCCCGACACAATAATAGTATCGAAAAGTGATATTCAAATCTTGTCCGAAGATAATGGAAAATATCGAGTATACCCCCATTTTCCATTTGATGAAGACAAACGCTTTGAAGTGTATGCAGTTGAGATAGATAAAGGTGGATTCCTAAGTGCAGATTCACATATGGAGGGGACCGAAGAGCTATTAACAATTTTTGAGGGGGAGCTAACGGTACGTGTAAATTACGAGGAGTATACCATTGAAAGCGGTGATTCCATCCGATTTAAAGCCGACAGACCCCATAGCTATCATAATTCAGGAGAAACATTGACTCGTTTAAGTATGGTATTGTACTACCCAAATTAAAAAGGGGCTGTCCATGAGTTGTAAATTATCGGCTGATGGGACAGCCTCTTTGTACCAATGCAATTATTAATCTTGCCTGCTACGTTTAATTTCCTAATGCTTTTCTATTCCACTCACTGTGGGATTTGCTCTATCTTTTCATGCACATGTAACTGTTTTATCCACAAGAATCGAGAAGCACTCTACACTAATCGTATTTATATATTACAATGATAATTTCTTGGAAAATCGAACCATAGCCTTGACAGTCAAGCAAAACCTATCCCCCTCAATCAAATCCATAGCTTGCAAAAGTTACTTCAATCTAAAATTAACCCCCTCTTCTGCAAATCATTTGCGGATTTGTTTAGCTACTATCTAAGCATAAGCAATCGATATCCTTACTAATTTTGTGAAAACCAGGTTCTTAGCGAATTTAGGGAAATTTAATATAAAAAAAGGGTTTCCTACTGTACAATATATCAGTTTGACTGATGTGAACAGTTCTCGAACAGAATATTCTCCATCAGGCCCCTGAAAAATAAGCCGTTGAGATATTCTCAATGGCTTATTTTTCACTAGAAATTACACTTGATTCAATTGTTTATTTTCATTTTTTCTTGCACTGCTTTTTCAAGACGGTTCTTCTCTTTTACGAATTGTTCGTGCGATTGACTTTGTTGTTCACGTTCGAGCTGTTTTTGCGTCTGGTAATCACTGTAATTTCCTGAATAGACATGTACTTCTCCGTCATTCACTTCCCATACTGTGGTAACGAGCGAGTCTAAAACAGCGCGGTCATGGCTAATTAATACTAGTGCCCGTAGTAATATCGCAGTTCATCGAGTAAAAAAGATATACCTTCTTGATCTAAATGCGTAGTCGGCTCATCAATCAATAGTGCTTCGTAATAATGCGTAAACAACTGTGCCAACTTCAACCTTGTTTGCTCACCACCACTTAGCTCTTCAGAATATTGCGGAACTGCCAATCTTCCAAGTAAGGCCCCGTCCGCTTCTACAACAGTGGGGCTTCCAGTTGCTCAAAGTAACCGCCCTCCACATGAAGTTTCACTGTTCCACGTGTCGGTTTAATATTATTAGCTAGCAATTTCAATAATGTACTTTTCCCAGCACCATTTTTCCCAACAATACCAATCCGGTCAAATTGATGGACAGTTAACCGTTCAATTTTCAATATTTCTTTATCTAAATAAGTCATTTCAACATTTTTTATTTCAAAACAGATTTGTTCCAAATTCACTACCTCCGAAATATTATAATTTCGTACCGATAGCTAGAATCGATACGAGCTTCTATTTCAAGCTCGTATTAAAAGAATAATAAAAATTGCATGTCGCTTCCTCCTACTTCACTTTTATAGTCACTGCCGCATTTAGAACAATAAGGAGACCTGCCGCGCTAAAGAAGACGGCTACATTCGTGAGTTCCGTAAAAAATCCAGCTAAACCTAATCCAATTGGTGCTGCCAATAACGATAGACTTGTCACAAAACTGAATACCCGTCCAAGCAATTGAGGTTCAATTTCCGCTTGGATAAAAGCATAGAATGGCGCTGAAAATAATGGACCAGCTAAACCGACTAAAAAACTCATCACTACGAACACATAGAACATCGACGGCAAAAGCAGACCGGAAATAAATAAGGAAATGCCCATCAAGATCATGCCTGCTGCCATTGTTTTAACCTTATCGAACCGATCTCCCAGTACACCTAAAAACGAAGCGCCTACAATCAAACCAATTGCAAATACGATCTCAACGATACCTGCTTCTACTACGCCTTTTTCAAAATGATTCCGTACCATAAGCGGGAAATAAGTTCCAACGGGAATGAATAGAACAGCTACAACGATCATCACGATGGTTAGCTTTAGGACAAGGCGATGTTTCACAATCGCATGATAGCCTTCTTTCATTTCAGCTATCAAGTTATCAGTGGCCATTTCTTCTGTTCTTGTTACGCTCGGAATTCGGATGAACAATAGCACGCTACAAGCGATAATAGCGCCAAAAACATCGAACAATAACACCCATTCAAGGGAGCTAACTGCCAGTAACGACACCCCTACTGCGGGTCCTGCAATATTGGTCATTGAACTCACCATCTGCCCCCAGCCTGCAACCTTTGTAAGATGCTCTTTTGGTGCAAGCAATGGTACAGAAGCTTGCATTGCCGGCATATGAAAAGCAGTCGCAAGGGATCGAACAATTAACACAAGTATGACTAACGTGATATTTGGCTCGCTATAATACATCCATAAAAACAAGAATAAACTACCCAGTGCAACAATCAGATCTGCTAAAATCATCATCACTTTACGGGAATGACGATCAACAATCGTCCCTGCAAATGGACCGAGCAAGGCTTGCGGTAAAAAGCCGGCTATCCCTGCCAGTGCTAATACAAGTGGAGAACCCGTTGTATCTGTCAACCACCAAATAATACTAAATTGAACAGCGGCACTACTCAGCAATGAGAAAAACTGTCCTGTATATAACGCAATAAATTTTCGTTTCCAATTTCTATTTTCCATTATAATCGATACCTCCTGAATTTGCGTATCGATTCTTCACCGATACGAGCTTGACTTACTAAGCCCGTATCAATAGAAAAGTAACATCATCATAGTGAAATCCCTCCAAATCATAAAATCACAATGCGACTGCTTAGAAACGACTATAGCACCTGTCTCCCTGAGTCTATAAAAAAAGTACGCATTTTACTGCGTACTTAAAAAATGGTAAAGATATCTGTAGAGCGATAAAGCTTCTACTTCCTATCTAACCTAGTACGCACAACAAATAACCCCTCAAAAGAGTGGTTAACAAAATATGTACATATCGATCAGTATAGTTGTAAAAATCCCACCTCTATCGCTCCTTTCAAAGCTTAAAATTATACTAACTTGTTCCTAATGGTATGTCAATGCATATCACGTTCTTCCATCCCCTCCCAGTTGCGTTCTTGAGGCTTTCGATTTCCCTTCAATACTAATCCAACTCTATTTTTAAGACTAATGGTTTACAATACTTTTCCTTTTGCATAAAAATCATGATCCTCTTTATTCATCTCATCACCTAACGCCTATATTATTGCAGAATCATTAGCTGACTTAACAGCATCAAGACTGTTCTTGCTTATTGGTGTCAGATTCACATTGCATACTCCTGTTTTTGGTAAATCCAGTTCCACTTTTTGTTCTGATTCAAAGTCGTACGTTAGATATTCATCTTGGGATCGACCCCTTCATAAAAAGATAATAATATACTTATATGCATTTCGGAATAAAGGTCGAGAGATGGTTTCTCTCGACCTTTATTAATTATTTATTTCCCAGTTTCAGCAAAGTACCTAATACGATCACCAATTTCATTACGAACACGTTGGAAAAAAGCCCACTTCTCTTCATTCGTTCCTTCTGCCTTTGCAGGATCATCAAATCCCCAATGATCACGCTTTACATGGGGTGGTGTCATCGGACACTTGTCAGCAGCATCCCCACAAAGCGTGACGATAAAATCTGCATCATTTAAGATTTGTGGATCAATACTATCCGAAGTTTGATTCGAAATGTCGACGCCAGCCTCATTCATGGCTTTGACAGCATTTGGATTAACTCCATGTGCTTCAATTCCAGCACTGAGAACCTGCCATTCTTCACCAAGATACTTTTTGCCCCAACCTTCAGCCATTTGGCTACGGCATGAGTTACCTGTACATAAGAAATAGAGTGTTTTTTTCGACATAATTAAAGCCACCTTTTGTGTTTTATTGTATGATTGACAGCCATAAATACAGTCCTATTAGTGTAATCAGAAGTGTAGGAACCGTTAAAATAATTCCGATTTTAAAATAGCTACCCCAAGATATCTTCACACCTTTTTGAGATAAAACATGTAGCCATAGTAAAGTGGCCAACGAACCGATTGGCGTTATTTTGGGACCTAAATCCGATCCGATGATATTTGCATAAATCAAAGCCTCGCGAATAGGACCTGTCGTAGTCGTTTCTGATATAGCTAACGCGTTAATCATGACCGTAGGCATATTATTCATAAGTGAGGACAATATCGCTGCAATAAATCCCATAGAAATCGTTGCAATAAAGAGTCCTTGATTGGCTGCCAATTGAATGACATCGCCCAATACAGCTGTAAGACCAACATTACGCAATCCGTAGACAACAACGTACATCCCAACAGAGAAGAAAACGATGGCCCAAGGTGCCCCTTTAAGTACTTGCTTCGTGTGTACAGCTGGACTTCTTTGTGCCATGGCCATAAAGAATATCGCCGTAAGCCCAGCAATAATAGAAACAGGCAATCCCGTAAACCCACTAGAGAAATACCCTAAGAGTAATACGCTTAAAATCAGCCAAGTTAGTCGGAACATTTTTATATCCTTGATAGCATCCTTCGGTTCTTTTAAATCCGAGACATCATAGTCTTTAGGAATACTTTTACGGAAGAATAACAACAACACTAAAATGCTCGCAACTAATGCAAATAAATTCGGAACAATCATTCTGGTTGCATATTCAACAAATCCGATACCGAAAAAGTCTGCTGAAACAATATTGACTAAGTTACTCACAACTAATGGCAACGAAGTGGTATCAGCTATAAAACCACTGGCAATAATAAATGGAAAAATCATCTTTTCATTGAAATTCAAATTTCTTACCATTGCAAGAACAATTGGCGTTAGTATTAATGCAGCCCCATCGTTTGCGAACAAAGCCGCAACAACTGCACCTAAAATACTGACGTAAACAAACATGCGAATCCCACTGCCTTTAGCTAATCTAGCCATATGTAAGGCAGCCCACTCAAAGAATCCGATTTCATCTAAGATCAATGAGATGATTATAATGGCGATGAAAGCAAGAGTAGCATTCCATACAATCCCTGTAACATCAATAACGTCTTGAAAGTTAACCACTCCTACTAATAAAGCGATTATTGCTCCAATACAAGCGGACCATCCAATTGATAAATTTCTAGGCTGCCAAATAACAAAAATAATTGTAATGATGAATATCAATGATGCCATTATTACTGAAACCAACGCCCTTTCCCCTTCCTACTCGCAGCAAACTCTAAGCCCTTGCGCTTCCAGTCTAGCTATAGACTCATTCTGTTCAGGAAGCTGTTCAAGAATGCTTTGAATAAACGGATAGTCTTCATGATTTTTGTTAATCGAGAAGAAAATCCATTGTCCTCTACGTTCTTCTTTCACTACCTTAATATCTCTAAGTTTACGCAAGTGTTGGCTGATTGCTGGCTGACTCATATTAAAAATCTCAACAAATTCACACACACAGCATTCATGTGACTTGAGTAGCTGCATCATGGTCAAACGGGTTGGATCTCCGAGTAATTTTAAGAGTTGCGATGCTTGCTGCATATCAATCGTTACTGTTTCATTCATTAGTCATCCCTCCTCAAATCATCATATAAGAATACACTTATATTCACAAGTGAATTATTCTACTTAACTATATTATATTGGGCTTTACTCGAAAGAAATTTTGTTAGGACATGACCAAAAGATATTATACCGATTTGAAGTTCCAATTTGTTGTTTGTATTTCTATTTAGTGAACCTCTTATTCTAAACGCCAAATAATACCCTTTTGATTTTCAAGTAAGCATTATTTGGCGTTTAGGGAAAGGATTTTCCACGCCATTACCGGATTTATTAACATATTAATCAGAATCTCCGTAATTCTCTACTCTCTTTTTCATCACCTTCGCCATTTGTTGGGAACTTGTTTCTTCTTCCCCATGCAGTTTATCAACGATGTTAAGATAATCCTCCTCATTGCGATTCTGACTTAATTTATAGGCAGCTTGAATTTCTCCTACTTTAATTTTAAATCCAACAATTCCTTTTAGTTCTTTTTCTACTAACTGAGGAGATAGTTTGTTCCATAAAACCGGATTCTTTCGATGCTTCTCGTATTTTTGTAGCATCATTATTAGGTCTTGTTTTAACTCTTCCTCATCCAAAATGCTCGCAATGCCATATACATGTACGGCTTGATAATTCCATGTTGGAACATTTTCATGCCCGTACCAAGAAGAAGAAATATAAGCATGTGGCCCCTGGAACATAACTAGTACATCATCACAGCCTTCGAATGTTCTCCATTGTGGATTCCCATATGCCATGTGCCCGGTAATATAATAATCATCTCCTTTTTTATTTAGCGCCAAAGGTAAATGACTAGCAATTGGTTTATTTTGTTTTATTGTAACAATAGTTCCAAATGAGTTCTCTTGAACAAATTCTTTAATTTCATCTACGTCTGTAACTTTAAAATACTTGGGAATATACATGATTAACCTCCTCTTTGATTACTAAAGTGGCATTTATTGCCACATTAATTGAAAATGATTGGTATGCAGATTTCATAATTCAAACACGTAGTACCGACCTAGATACACTCATACAATAAATCCCATTGAATTCGCTTTGGTACCTTCGCAAAAATAAGAAGACCGATCCTGTCTTTAAGGTTTAAATACTAATCCAATTTCCTCCAAAGAGTTTCTAAGTATAGGCAGAGAAGCTGGGCCAATACCGTGAAATTGTAAAATTTCTTTTTCGCTAAACATTGATAGTTGTTGTAACGTTCCAATACCGTGATGCTCTAACGCTCTCCTTGCAGGTGCTGAGAGCTTTGAGAGAAATCCCTTGTCCGGCTCACGTTCTTCCTCGCATATCGGACAGCTTGGACAATCACTACTTTTATAATAGTTGTGTCCGTTGCTACATATTCGTAAGCTCCTGTTTGAAGTTCCCATTGTAAAATGTCTCCTTCCTTAAAATCTATATTCCCTTAATTATAGAATACTTCGAGTATACTTTTTATTGAATGATACCAGGTTCTGAAACCATTAGTCATTCAAAGAGACTCGTGTACTCCGAACTTATTTCTTGATTAATTCCGTAATGATTTTGTTTACCATCTTATCCATTTTGGATGATTCATATCTCCGCATCCAAGAAAAAATTTCCATACCTTTAATCTGTCTTGAAGTACGGCTTCATTGCGATCACCATATGCGCTAAACGAGTACGAATGAAGCTCTCTACTTTAGATTTCCCTTAATGAACCCGTACAGTTTCAACTCCCCTCGTACATTTATGCACTATTATCAATAATATGAGTTTTTTTATTTTCCTAGGAGTTTAAGTACATTCCTCAACAAACTTCCATATATCATTTCATTTATTTCTATAAATCCAGTTTACACTCAACTATTTCATTAAATAAGCCCTTTTACAACGAAACACCCCTTTGGATAAAAATCCAAAGGGGTGTTTCGTAACTTTTTTATAAACGTCGCATTTTTTTACAAACATCGCGACTTTATTTTAAATCCACAACTTTATTTCAAAGCTACATCACATCAAAAAAATTGATACTCAAACTAACCTCACTCCACCGTAACTGATTTTGCTAAATTACGAGGTTTGTCAACGTCGCATCCTCTATGAAGAGCAGCGTAATAGCTAATTAGCTGCAAGGGGATAACGGCAACAAGAGGTGTAAGTAAGGCATGCACTTTGGGCAGAACAAAACGATCATTCTCTTCTTCCAACCCTTCCATTGACAGTATGCAAGGATTCGCTCCGCGCGCGACAACTTCTTTAACATTACCACGAGTGTTGAGACTCACTGCTTGTTGTGTAACAATTGCAAACACAGGTGTGCCCTCTTCAATCAGCGCAATCGTCCCATGTTTTAATTCCCCACCTGCGAAGCCCTCTGCTTGAATGTAGGAAATTTCTTTTACTTTAAGTGCACCTTCTAAGCTAACGTAATAGTCTAGGTTCCGCCCGATGAAGAAAGCATTTCGAGAAACTGCTAAGAATTCATGTGCGATTTGCTCCATTTCCTCTTTTGAATCCACAAGTGTTTGGATTGCATTCGCTGTGATGGCAAGCTCTTTCTTCAAGTCAATTTCTACTGTTTTCCCTCGTTTTTTGGCTACAACATAAGCTACGATAGCAAGAACTGCTACTTGAGCTGTATATGCTTTTGTCGAAGCTACAGCAATTTCCGGACCAGCGTATAACAGTAATGTATGATCCGCTTCACGAGAAAGTGTGGAGCCTGTAGCGTTTGTTAACGTAATGCTTGGGTAGCCTAACGCTTTTATTTTCACCAATACTTGACGGCTGTCCGCAGTCTCTCCAGATTGTGTAATGAAAAGAAATAACGGTTTTTCCGAAAGAAGTGGCATGTTATAGCCAAATTCACTTGAAATATGCACTTCAACCGGAATACCAGCAATTTTTTCAAAATAGTGCTTGCCGATAAGACCAGCGTGATAGCTTGTGCCCGCTGCAATTATATAAAGACGGTCAGCTTCGTTAAACGCATTTACAATATTCTCATCCATTGCAAGTTCACCTTGCTCGTTTTCATATGCTTGAAGAATTTTACGAATAACACCTGGCTGTTCGTCCATTTCTTTCAGCATAAAGTGAGGGTACGTGCCTTTCTCAATATCACTCATATCGAGCTCTGCAGTAAAAGGTGCACGATCAATAGTTTCGCCATCCAATGTCATCAGTTCGATTGCTTGTTTACGAACAATGACAACTTCTTGATCGTGTAGTTCAACGTATTGGTTTGTTACTTGTAACATCGCCATCGCATCAGAAGCAACCACATTGAAGTTGTCTCCAACTCCTATTAATAATGGGCTCTTGTTTTTGGCAACAAAAATAGTGTCTGCCTCATCAGCATCTAACATGGCGATTGCATAGGAACCATGGAGTAAAGACAGTGTGTGACGGAAAGCTGTTTCAGTAGTCATACCATCTTTAACAAACTTTTCAACAAGTTGTACGATGATTTCTGTATCCGTGTCAGAAATCATTTGAACGTCCTGTAAATACTCTTTTTGAAGGTTATGATAATTCTCGATTACACCATTGTGCACAAGTGTAAACCGACTCGATGTACTTTGATGTGGATGTGCATTCGTTTGATTTGGAACGCCATGAGTCGCCCAGCGTGTTTGACCAATTCCAGTTGACGCTAACACTGTTGAATCCACTGCTGCACGTAGGTCTGCAATACGTCCTTTTTCTTTTATAACAGTAATACCTTTTTCATTGCGGAGTGCGATTCCCGCCGAGTCATACCCACGATATTCTAACCTTTCAAGTCCCTTTAATAGAATTTCTTTCGTATCTAAATCACCAATATAACCTACTATTCCACACATATTTTTTCCTCCGATATTTGCAAAATAAGCAATACTTAACTACACCTCAGCTGAATTAGCGAAGTGTCCTTACATATTGCTTGAATGATTTTGCCTTTTTGCTCCTTTGTCCATTCGATTGCTCAAATGATTTACTAGCAAAAAATACAACCGGGCAATTGCGATTGGGAGGCTTCCGCCGAAAGTTCGATACTCCTCCACCTCGTCTGCTGAAAATTAGTAACGTCCGATTTCTTCAGCACTGGCGCTTTAACTGTTTTCCGATTTACATTTAACGCGCGATTTTCACTCCTTTTACACGCGGTGACCAATAGCTTATCTAGTACTAGTAGCTATGAATCAACTTTATCATCTTACATAACTTGCTGTTTTTTTGTCAATAAATAAAGAGAGTAAGACTAGATTTTTTTCTAATCCCCCTATTCACTAATATATGCAGAATGATAGTGAGATCACAACAGTTTTGGGAAATCAAAAAAATCAGTCACTTTCGTTAAATGGCTGATTACTCGTCCTATATTCAATTGGTTTAAGAACAAAAAGTCAGTCAAGATTAATTAGCTTTTGTATCAAAGTATCCTGCTATCCCGATGTCATACAAGGGAATAATTTGATTCTAATAACACAAGCGGTTCTCTTACTTATCTAGTTGTAACTACACTATTATTATCAGTTACTGCTTACTCAAACATATAATTCTATTCATTTTAATAGCTAGCTTTTGTGTAACATTTCAAAGTTATTAGACTGAAAGAGATGGAAAACCCGCACGACTCCACAACCATAAAGGGGTATGAACATCAATTGGAGATAACTCACTATCAATTAGTGCCTTTTCCCATGATTTAGCAACTATCTGTCTATTATCCGACGAACCATCTAATACCTCAGAAGAACATAGACCTAAATTTACGCTAGCTTTCAAAATATGCGTATCAGGAGCTATTGTAATCAATTCTCGAGACCTCCAGCAAACTCCCGTATACCTTTCCATGGCATATAACCAGTAATTGAAAATCTTAGGTCCAGAAAGATATGGAAATTCTGGCTTTCTATTGATTTCCATAATGCTTTTTAAGATGGCTATATCAAATTGAGCAGATTCAATCAATCCTATTACGTCACCTCTTTGAGATGATTGAGTTATTCCCTTAGACACACGTTGCCAAATTTCCGGGTGGCGATTGGGTTGTAAAGCAACTCGGTAATAAACCAAAATACTACGTAATTCATCCAAATTACTTTCAGATACGACTTTTGGATTAAAGATCCAACGAGAACTTTTATCCAAATAAGCTTGTGCAACCGACTCCCATAATTTATATGAGTTTCTTTGATAATTTAAAGCCATTCCTAATGTCAGTCCATTCATTAAATCATCTTTGGGAACAATTCCAATCAGAGCATCCTCTGGCATTATTTCACCACCAAGCAACCCTTCAGCATGCATTTGTATTAGTAATTTCACATTTCCAATAAAGGTTTTGTTTTCCATTCGATCCTCCGAACCTATTTCAACTATTATTTCTATAATCTCATTTGTCGTAATCCCAATGTTTGTAGGTACAATTTCACTTTTCTCCAAATTTAACTATGCTCAAGTTCACTTTTTATCGCTGTAATAATCGCTCCATCAATCGGATACATGAAGCTCCTGTTAACACGGACAGCCGACCCAAAATGAACTTCTTCTATCCCTGTTGCAGACACCAATGAAGACAGCGTTTCAGGGTTCATACCATTCCCCGCTAAAATTAGGACAGAAGTATCTTTAGACTTGTCCACCAACTTTTTCAGCTGTTCAGCAGCTTCTGGCGCTGGTGCTTGTCCCCCTGAAGTCAATATCCGCTGAATCTGTGGGAAACGAGCAATGACTTCTAAAGCTTCCAGCTGATCTTCTATCTCATCAAATGCACGGTGAAAAGTGACTTTCATCTCTCCAGTTTCCTCCAACAAACGTGAGAGGGCATCCGTATTCACTTTACGCTCTTCAGTTAGTACTCCAACAACAACTCCCGCAGCTCCCGCACGTTTAATATGGCGAATGTCAGCTATCATTACAGCTAAATCGTTGTCATCATAGTGAAAAGTTCGACTATGTGGCCGAACGATTACATGGACTGGAATATTTACACCTGCAACCACTGCTTCCACCAATCCCAAACTTGGCGTTAGGCCACCTTCAGTCAAAGCTGCGCAAAGTTCCAATCGGTCGGCACCACTTCGTTCTGCAGCAATTGCATCCGTCAAACTTGTAGCTATAATTTCTAACATCATTTTGGTTACACCTCCTATGAATGCATTTTATTTTTGTAAATCAAATACGACTTTTCTTTCCCCGACAATCACATTATTATCATTTATAATTTCTTTTGGCGCTAACTTATACAAACGCTCAATCGTTTCATGGTTTTCATAACCGATCTGCTCCAAAATAGATGCAATAATGATTGGCCACACAAGCTCGGATCCATCCATTACTTTTAATGCAAAGCCCATTCGCTCATTCTTAAGTGCAAAACCATACACGCCCTTAGCTCCACCTTTAGCAACGATATTTGGGTCCGCCAATAAAACAGAGCAAATGAAATCATGACTCGCAATCATTTCCGGATGTGCATTCATATAGCGAGTAATTTTAACGACAGCTTCTCTCATTTCTCGTTGCTGAATCAAATCTGGACAAGCAAGTTTCAGGTACGCTTGAGCAATGTTCTGAAGCGGCATTGCATACACAGGGAATCCACATCCATCAATTCCAATGCCAAAGTCTTTCTTCGGATAATTGGCCATATCAGCCATCGCGGCCAAGCTCAGCTGCTGTACCGGATGTTCCAACTTCCAATAACCGTCAATGTCGTATCCCAGCACTTTTGCCAAAGCGATAAAACCGCTATGCTTTCCTGAACAGTTATGGTAAAGCTTTCGCTGCTTCCCGTGCTTTCGATGATAGTCCGCTTTTGCTTCTTCATTCAGCGGATAGGTTGGACAGCAATAAAATTGCTCTTCATTAATTCCGACCTTTTGTAAAATCGAATCCAGCGCCTCAATGTGATAGTCTTCTCCACGATGCGAAGCAGCAAATAAAGTAGCTTCTTTGGATGTAAGTCCGAACTTGTCATCTACTCCATTTTGAATAACTGGAATCGCCTGAAATGGTTTTGCTGCCGAACGAAGAAATGTCATATGATTTTCGTTGCCAACAGAATAAAGGATATCGCCATCTGCATTGATTCCACAAATAACACCCATATGAACGTTTTCTAAAATGTCATTACGATATTCTTCCACTATTACTTGTTGGTCCACTGTTTATTCCCTCCACTTGCTCGTTATGAAAGAATTCCCTACAGGTGGTAGCTCATCACAATGAGTTCACCACTTCTCCCCATCTCCCGAACGCCTTCATCAATATAGCCACACTTTTTATACAGGGCTTGAGCTATCTCATTTTTAATATTTACAGCTAGTACGATCTCATCAATGCCAATAAAATTACTTCTAACAAATTCTGGTATAAGCATCAATGCTTTCTTCCCATAACCTTTACCTTGCTGATGAAAATCCGTTGAAAAGCTTCTAATTAATATAGCATCGTCATTAGGAGAAAAAGGGTTAACCCCTTCACCTTTATGTAAGCTAAAGAACGTTACAAGTTGCTCATTTTCTACCGCTAAAATCGAATAGCGATTCTCTTCCGTATTCGAAAGATCAATAGAATCTTTTGGGGTTCCCGTAAATCGTTGCTGTTCGCTAGTTAGTGTATAGTTTTCTATGAGTTTAGCAAAAGCATGATTATAAAAATGCAGTTTCATGTATTCTACTCCCTTCCACAAAAGTACGTACGTTCCAGTTAAGAAGTTCTATGTATGCCATTAACATAATAACCAATTACTTAAATGACTACGTCACCTCCTGCGTTTACTGAGAACCGATTATTCCAAAGAGTTAAATTCCATTATATCAGCACTTGCCCTAACAAACTTAAATTATTTCATTACAATTAAAGGATTACCATTTACCAACATTTGCAAGAAAATCCCAACACTTATAAGCAATAAAAAAAAGACTCCAAAATTTATGGAGTTCCTCCTTTGCAGTGCTTCATGACAAAACAAATATGTGAATCTACCTATATAATGGCACCTCCCATTTCTCTTTGTCTTCTTCATACTAAATACAGTTTTTATGATTTTTTGTTTTTCTCCAAGACTTTGAATGACAATGCCACCCGTGAAGAGTCAGCATATTCACTTGCTATAACGAGTTTAAGATACAAATCAATTCATTTTTTGATGAAATAAAAAAAGAACATCCCACTCCATTTTTTCAAATGAGTAGGATGTTCTTTATAAAAATATGGATCAATCTTTGCTAGTATAATACGCATTTAAATCATTATAATATTTATTCAATGAAGAGGTAGACACTTCAAACCATTCAGCAATCTCTTTCACAGTTATCGTAAGAGGTTCAAATAAGGCATTTTCTTGGCCAAATCGAATTGCTCCAGCTGCAATCGCCACTTCTTTACGTGCGTTCGGCTGCTGTTCTACTAAATAATCTTCTATTATTTCTATTAATTGCTCAGATTCACGTTCATTTTCCTCTAAAAACTCTATTGCTTTTTGGAGTACACCCGCTTCAAAGTTTGTAAATTCTCCTCCGTCGTAGCCATCCTCACCAAGTAGCTTCCAAAATGCAATTCCATTTTCTTTTAAAAATGAGGGAACAGATTGTTCTTCTTGTGATTCAAATTGCTTCACAAATCTCCCGAATGCTTTTGTATAATCGGTTGGGAAGAAAATCAAGCTTGAAATCGCCAAATAGTGATTATCTTTGGATGAGCCATCCGGTAAAATGAAGCAATACACATGGACGCCTACTGGAACAGGCTTTTCACTTTCACGTCGTAAACGTATCGTTTCGTCTTCTAATATATTTTTAATGGACATATATGTATCATCTACAGCTACTACTTCTCCAATGAAAATACGTGGATCAGACCATGTTTCTAACACTTTCACTACAGATGGACGGATAATTTTCTTTTGTTGTTTCTTCATATAATTCGTCCAAATGTCCGGTTTGTGATGGAAAAAGAATTCATCCATGACAATCGCTTCAATCATTTCCTCGACTAAATATTCCTTAAGTGGCTCACTCCATTTTTTCACCAAGCTCAAGAATTCATTTAGGTCACGTTTTTCAGGATACTCTTCATAAAACGCTTGCAAAATTCTTTCAAGCTCTTCCGATTGCACTTCTTCTATTGAAAATGTCGCTTTCGATTCACAACATTTTTTATATTTTTTCCCACTGCCACAGAGGCATGGATCATTACGTCCAATCACATAAACACGTCCTTTAACTAATTAAGAATACATTTAAGTGTAACATGACTATACAAAAATAATAAGTGTACATTTTAGTTTGCCAGTTTGCTGTATTCATCTACAACGTGTGTATTTACGGTACTATAAATGTAGAAATAAAGAACCTTATTGAATTCGCTACGACGCTAGGGCTTCGACTGCCCCTTGTAAAGCTCCTTCGCTCAGTTTATATTGGTATGGATTTATAACTCTTCCCTAATCAGAATCAGTTTTGAAGATAATTATTAGAACAATGGATACTCATCTATACTACGACACACGTCCTTTAAAATAATCAAAAAAACGACTGTCAGGGCTTTTGCCCGTTAAGTCGTCTGTCCTCTTTTTGCAGTGAAAGAACTCGCTTCTCTCCACTTGTCATTCTCCTAGGCTTTATTTGTCTTCGATGCTCCTCAATAATCGCCTGTAAATTCACAACATCTATCATGCAATATTCCCTCCGTTTCATACTCACTCAATAGCGTATGAACTACAAGCGGAATGGATACACTTTATTAACATGTTGTATTTTTCTGAAAATACAGCCATGAAAGTTATTATTCCCATCTTTTACTGTGTCAGATAAATTATCTAACGCAAAGTAATCTTTAAAATACACATACTCTCGTTAAGAATTCCTTGTATTAAGAATAATCAAAATTAGTTTCCCAGGAAATAATCTACTAACATTTTGAAAGCATCCTATTTCCCGAAGAACAAAATTAATTAATAAATAAATTTTTACAATTAATATATATTACAAAAATATTAATTCTCCATTTTTATTTACACTACTTCAACCTATTTTCTATCCCATTTTTTTCACAGTCAACTAACACTGAATTTAAAAACTATTGACGAAAGATTAAACTTTAGTTTACACTTTTCATGAAGCTCCTTTTAATAGTATAGGTAACTGATTTAGTCGTCGTTTCCTTACTACTAATTAGGGGCATTTTTTCGCAAGTAATTAATAATATTTTAAAGTAGTTCCACTTTTTTTCTACTGCAACTCTAGTGAATGCCTACTAAATATTTTATCTGCATATACCTATATCAACCGAGCGTTGGCGCCTTACTAAGGGTAGCCGAAGCCTTAAGACTGGCCGCGAAGCTGCTTGGCTTAAGGCGAGAGGCATCCCCTAGCGCCGAAGCGAATTCAATGGGATTCTTTATTTTAATTTAAGAAGAATAAATTCTATTGACTAAGAAATGTTATACTTTATAATAAGATTTGTTTTACATGAAAGGCGTGATGGTAGGGTTGGAAAATAAGCTGAAGCTTTATGGCTTTAACAACCTCACAAAGACTCTTAGCTTCAACATCTATGATGTTTGCTATGCGAAAAGTGAGCGGGAGCAAAGTGAATATATTGCTTATATTGATGAGCAATATAATTCCGATAGATTAACCAGTATCCTGTACGAAGTAACTGATATTATCGGGGCACATGTCTTGAATGTCAGTAAACAGGATTATGATCCACAAGGTGCAAGTGTGACCATTCTTATTTCGGAGGAAGCCTTTCCAATCGCATTGATTGATGAATCGTGTAATAAAGGTGAACGAACCATTTTGGGAACTCGTAAAACAGTCGTTGGTCACCTCGATAAAAGTCACGTTACCGTTCACACATATCCGGAATATCATCCCGATAATTCTATCGCTACTTTTCGAGTCGATATTGATGTTTCAACGTGCGGCACAATTTCTCCGTTGAATGCACTTGATTATCTGATTGGGAGTTTCGACTCAGACATTATTACAACTGATTACCGAGTGCGTGGATTTACACGCAATATGGAAGGCGAAAAATTGTATATAGATCATTCTATAGAGTCCATTCGGGATTATATTGACAGCAATACATTGCTGAAATACCATTGGAAAGATATAAATGTACACCAATCCAATATCTTTCATACAAAGCTACTTATAAAAGACATAAACCTGCAGGACTATTTGTTCAATACAGATGTCTCGGAGCTACCTCTTAATGAAAGGCTCGAAATCACAACCATGCTACGAAAAGAGATGACTGAAATTTTTAATGGTTCTAATATAGATGAATGAGGGGTGATTACGTGACACATCTTTTGCAACATAAAGCCCCCATAATGGAGGCGCTGAATCAATACAAATCAATGCGCGTCGTCCCTTTTGACGTTCCAGGTCATAAACGTGGAAGAGGTAATCCTGAATTAGCTGCATTTTTAGGTGAACAATGCTTGAGTATGGATGTCAATTCCATGAAACCACTTGATAATCTCTGCCACCCTGTTTCGGTTATAAAAGAGGCAGAAGAATTAGCAGCTCAAGCATTTAATGCTAAGCACGCCTTTTTCATGGTGAATGGTACCACATCTGCAGTACAGGCAATGATCATGACGGCATGCAAAGCTGGGGATAAAATCATTATGCCACGCAATGTACATCGCAGTGCGATTAATGCCCTCATTTTAAGTGGTGCCGTTCCTATCTATGTTAATCCGGGCGTACACAGTGAACTTGGCATTCCTTTAGGAATGGCCGTAAAAGATGTAGAACAAGCTATCTTAGAAAACACAGATGCTAAAGCCATTCTCATCAACAATCCTACTTATTATGGGATTTGTTCAAACCTGCAAGCTCTTACCGATCTTGCACATCAACACGATATGCTCGTCCTTGTCGATGAGGCACATGGTACTCATTTTTACTTTGGTGATAATCTTCCCGCTTCTGCTATGTCAGTTGGTGCTGATATGGCATCCGTTAGTATGCACAAATCCGGCGGGTCATTGACACAAAGCTCTTTTTTGTTGATAAACAATGACGTAAGCGAAGGTTATACGAGGCAGATTATCAATTTGACACAAACGACAAGTGGATCTTATTTACTGCTCTCTTCCCTGGATATCTCGAGAAGAAGTTTAGCGCTTAACGGAAAAGAGATATTTCAAAAGGTTGCCGAAATGGCACACTATACAAGGACTGAAATCAATAAGATTGGCGGCTATTACGCCTATTCGAAAGAATTGATTAATGGAGATACGATTTTCGACTTTGATGTTACGAAACTTTCGGTGGATACCCGCGACATTGGCTTAGCCGGAATTGAAGTCTATGACATTCTTAGAGATGAGTATGATATTCAAATTGAATTTGGCGATATCGGTAATATTTTGGCTTATATTTCTGTCGGTGACAGGCATCTAGATTTGGAACGGTTAGTCGCAGCACTCGCTGAAATAAAACGCCGCTATTCTAAGAATAAAAACAGCGTTTTCATCCATGATTACATTCGTCCGCAAGTTGCTTTCACACCGCAAGAAGCCTTTTATGCGCCTAAGCAAAAGTTGCCCATTTCGGAGAGCGCAGGTTATATTTCCAGTGAATTCGTTATGTGTTACCCCCCAGGTATCCCGATTTTGGCGCCTGGTGAACGGATTACAGAGGAAATTTTGGATTTCATTCAATACTCCAAAGATAAAGGCTGTTTCTTAACAGGTACTGAAGACAGCGACATTGCAAATATTAATGTGTTGAAGGAGTTGGCGAAATGAATTTATGGTATACAGAAAATCATTCGCCTAATGTCCGTTTTTCATTGGAAGTGGAAGAGCACCTCTACACGGGTAAAAGTGATTTTCAAAAAATCGATATTTTACAAACGTCGGAGTTTGGCCGTGTTCTCACACTAGATGGACTCGTAATGTGTACTGAAAAAGATGAATTTATATATCACGAGATGATTACGCATGTAGCAATGGCAACCAATCCGACTATAAAAAAAGTACTAGTCATTGGGGCTGGTGATGGTGGAACAATCCGTGAATTGACTGCTTACCCAACTATTGAACAAATCGACATGGTTGAAATTGATAAGATGGTTGTTGATGTCTGCAGAGAATATTTACCGCAGACAGCCTCGAAATTAGATGACCCGAGGGTTAATCTGTACTTTGAAGACGGGCTAAAATTTGTTCGTAAAATCGAAAATGATTATGATTTGATCATTGTGGACTCGACAGATCCATTCGGTCCAGGTGAAGGGCTATTCACAAAAGAATTCTACGGCAACTGTTATAAAGCGCTGAAAGAAGATGGAATTCTTGTGAATCAACATGAAAGTCCCTTTTACGCTGAGGATGCGCTTGGTATGAGGAAAGCACACCAAAAAATCGTGGGCTTCTTCCCTGTTTGTAAAGTTTATCAATTTCACATGCCAACTTATCCATCCGGTCATTGGTTGTTTGGTTTTGCGTCGAAGAAATTTGACCCTATTCAAGATTTGGATGCAACAGCATGGAATGACCTTGACCTGAAAACAAGGTATTACAATACAGACATTCATGTTGGTTCATTTGCACTTCCAAACTATGTAAAGGAGCAATTAAAAGATGTTGAATAGAAATGTTGAAACGTTTATTGGTTGTGACAATGAGTATGAAGAATCGAAAATCGTTATTTTTGGGGCTCCATTTGACTCTACAACTTCTTTTCGTCCTGGTACACGCTTCGCAAGTAAAGCAATGCGTGGTGAATCGTTTGGAATTGAGACGTATAGCCCTTATCAGGATAAAGACTTAGAGGATATCGCTGTATTTGACGGTGGCGATTTAGAATTAAGTTTTGGGAACACGACAAGAGCATTAGGACAAATTGAAGATTTCACAACTCAAATTTTGGATGACGGCAAGATTCCCTGCATGATTGGCGGGGAACATCTGGTGACACTCGGTGCAATGCGTGCTGTTGCCAAAAAACATCCTGACCTTCATGTCATTCAATTTGACGCACATGCAGATTTACGTGAGGACTATCTTGGGGAAACCCTTTCTCATGCCACCGTTATTCACAGAATATGGGACTTACTCGGAAACGACAAGATCTTCCAATTCGGTATCCGCTCTGGAGACCGCAGTGAATTCCAATGGGGTAAAGACCATGTGTTTACGAACAAGTTTAACTTTAACGGATTAGAAGAAGTCGTTGAAAAGCTTAAAGGTAAACCAGTCTATTTAACCATCGATTTGGATGTATTGGACCCTTCTGTATTTCCTGGAACAGGTACACCTGAAGCCGGCGGAGTCAGCTTTATGGAATTACTGAATGCCATGTTAACAGTAAGCGGACTCAATATTGTTGCTTGTGATGTAAACGAGCTATCTCCGATTTACGATCAAAGCGGTGTCTCGACAGCGGTAGCATGTAAAGTACTACGCGAATTGTTATTGGCAATTTGAATTCGGTGGCAGTAACTGGCACCGGGGTGTGGCGTTTGGATACATGTATAAACTGAGCGTAGGCGCCTTAAAAGGGATAGCCAACCGAACAACGAAGAGTTCGGTTTGTATAATTTCTGAGTACTTTGCAGAAATTATACAGTTAATGTCCAGAGGTTATTTCCTTTAGGTTCAAGGATATCTCGACTAATCTTGGCGGGAGGCATCCCCTAGCGCCGCAGCAGATTTGAAGGAATTCTTTACTTCAACTTTTCAATCTAAAAAAACTATATTATAGGCGGGTGTTCATTATGGGAAAAGCGTTAATTATTGGTGCTGGTGGAGTTGCAGGAGTAGTTGTTCATAAATGTTGTCAGGTTCCTGACGTATTCGAAGAAATCTGTATCGCAAGTCGTACAGTATCTAAATGTGATGCGTTAAAAGAAAAACTGGATGGCGGCCGTACTAAAATTCAAACGGCGCAAGTAGATGCTGATAATGTGGAAGAACTGGTTGAACTTATTAATAAATTCCAACCAGATATCGTCATTAACGTTGCATTGCCATATCAGGATTTAACGATCATGGATGCATGTCTTGCTACTGGCGTTGACTATGTCGATACAGCAAACTACGAACCTCTTGACGAAGCTAAGTTTGAATACAGCTGGCAATGGGCTTACAGAGAACGTTTTGAAAAAGCTGGCATCACTGCCCTACTTGGAAGCGGCTTCGATCCGGGCGTTACAGGTGTCTTCTCTGCGCATGCACTAAAGCATCATTTCGATGAAATTCATACGATTGACATTGTGGACGCAAACGCTGGTGATCACGGCTATCCGTTCGCTACTAACTTTAATCCTGAAATTAACATCCGTGAAATCACAGCTAATGGAAGCTATTTTGAAAATGGTGAGTTCATCGAAACTGAACCATTATCAATTAAACGTGTCTATAATCTTCCTGAAATCGGTCCAAAAGATGTTTACTTATTACATCACGAGGAACTGGAATCCCTTGCACTCAATATTACAGGTATCAAAAAAATTCGTTTTTGGATGACGTTCTCAGAGAACTATTTGAACCACTTAAAAGTGCTTGAAAACGTTGGAATGACTTCTATTGAACCAATCCTTTTCGAAGGGAAAGAAATCGCTCCCCTTCAATTCTTAAAAGCTGTGCTACCGGATCCAGCTTCTCTTGGGCCAAGAACAATAGGAAAAACGAATATCGGCTGTATTTTCCAAGGTATCAAAGACGGCGAAGAGAAAACGTATTATGTTTACAATATTTGTGACCATCAAGAATGTTACAAAGAAGTAGGTTCACAAGCAATTTCGTATACAACAGGTGTCCCTGCAATGATCGGTGCGATGCTGGTAATGACGGGTAAATGGAAGAATCCTGGCGTACACAATATCGAAGAGTTCAATCCTGATCCATTCATGGAAGCACTCAACAAATATGGTCTACCATGGCAGGAAAGCTTCAATCCTGAATTGATTGACTGAGGAGGGCTTGAAATTGAATATTGATTTAAATGCACTCCCCTCCCCCTGCTATGTAGTGGACGAAGGATTGCTTATTAAAAACTTGGAAAAAATGAAGTCTGTTATTGACCAGACGGGCTGTAAGATTCTACTTGCTCAAAAAGGATTTTCGATGTTCTCAGTTTATCCGTTAATCGGAGAATACTTGAACGGGGTAACATCTAGTTCCGTACACGAAGCAAGACTGGGCTTCGAAGAAATGGGCAAGGAAGTACACACCTACGCCCCTGCCTTTTCGGAAACAGAGATTGATGAGATTCTTTCTTATTCAGATCACATCGTCTTTAATTCGTTTCAACAATATAATCAATTCAAAGAAAAAATTAAAAACCATCCAAAACAAATAGAAATTGGACTTCGCATTAATCCTGAATACTCTGAAATCGAAGTCGATATGTACAATCCTTGTTTTTCGCATTCAAGGTTTGGCGTTACGCTTGAGAATTTTGAAGCGGACCAACTTGAAGGCATCGATGGCTTACACTTCCATACGATGTGCGAACAAAACTCTGATACGCTGGAGCGCACCGTGCAAGTTGTCGATGAAAAGTTTGGGGAATACATTAAAAATATGAAGTGGATCAACTTCGGCGGTGGGCATCATATCACAAGACCCGATTATGATATCGAAACACTTATCCGTTCGATACTGTTTATGAAGAATAAATACGGTGTACAAGTGTATTTAGAGCCTGGTGAAGCTGTTGCATTGAATACTGGCTATCTTGTTGCGACTGTTTTGGACACCCTCCACAACGGTATGCCAATTGCTATTTTAGATACTTCAGCAGCATGTCATATGCCTGATGTACTGGAGATGCCTTATCGCCCTGAAATCATTGGTGCAGGAATGCCAAACGAAAAGGCTTACACCTATCGATTCGGTGGACCTACTTGCCTAGCTGGAGACGTCATTGGCGATTATTCTTTTGATGAGCCATTAAAGCCTGGTGATAAGCTTGTCTTTTGTGATATGGGCCACTACTCGATGGTGAAAAACAATACATTTAATGGTGTTAACTTACCTTCTATCGCCTTAAATACCGTTAGTGATGGTATTCAAGTGATTAAACAGTTTGGGTATGACGATTTTAGAAACCGTCTATCTTAACCAAAATGAAAAACCTGTGCAAAAATACTATTTTTGCACAGGTTTTCTTTATTAATTGAGTACTTTAAGTTTCACTTTTTTGACTCCCCACTCCATTGCATTATTATAAGATGGAATGAAAACATCGATTTTATTCCCTTTAATGGCTCCTCCTGTATCTCCAGCTATCGCTTCTCCATAGCCTTCCACCCAAACCTTTGTACCTAGCGGAATAAGTTTTGGATCTACTGCAATTACTTTCTGATTTGGATTAGAACGTAAGTCAATGCCGTAAGCGGTAGTTCCTGAACAGCCCGTACAGTAGGCTGTATAGGCTGTCGCTGTAACCAGCATCTCTTTTCCATCACTTGCAGGTGGTGGCGTTGGCACGATTGCAGCCGCAATTGTATCTTTCGTTCCCGCATCTGCTACATGCCCACTGACGATTAATACATCACCAGGGTGGATCACCTCGCCTGTTAGGCCGTTCCAATTCGTGAGAGAATCTATAGTAATGTTATGATTAAGTGCAATTCGATACAAATTATCGCCTGCGTTTACTGTATAGCTTTTCGGCTTCGGAGTTGATTCCACTGGTGCGACTAATTCCTGATCTACTACTTCTTGATCAGGTACCTTACTTTCTTCTGCTTCTCCCAAAATCATGTCAACTGCATTTGAAAGGGTTTGTAAATATGTCAGTTCATCATCACTCAGTTGGGCATCTGAGAGTATCGCCGCATCTGTTACTGAATAAGTGGAAAACGCAAAAATTAGGGCTAACAAAAATATTTTCATTTTCAACAAAAGTCTCCTCCTTCATTTCAAATACGATTGCTTATCCTAAACAGCAATCGATAATTTGTTTCCACAAGTATTGCCCCGAATCTTTGAAAAACAAACATTCTAATTAAATAAAAAGAAACCCTTCTCCAAAACAACTAAAATTTGTTTTGAGAATAGGGTATTATTAGCGATTTAGCGATGAAATCTTATTACATAATGTGTAAGTTATCGAATTAAATCCACGAAAATAAAAACAACAATCAGCCATTCATTTGAATGACTAATTGTTGTTTTCACTGTAGGCAATTGTAATAGATCATTTATGTCTCCAATTAGTTTAGATAATAATCCAACCATCTGCAATCCGTAAGCAATACCATCTTCGCCCACATCTTTCGTAACATATCTTGCTGCTTTTTTCACTTCCTCAGGTGCATTCCCCATCGCAACACTATGTCCAGCATACTGAAGCATTTCAATATCATTTAAATTATCACCAAAAGCATAGACTTGATCTTTCGAGAACCCTTTCTTCTCAATGAACTTTTCAATTCCCTTCGCTTTAGAGCCGCCAAGAGGTAGAACATCCATCGAATATTCATGCCAACGGATAAAGTTCAATTTTCGCAAATTGTCTCGATATAATGTTTCTTCATGTTCTTTGCAATACAGGAGTGTTTGATAAATTTCAGTATCGTTGTAATAACTAGCGTCCATTTCTATTTGAGTAGTATCAATATTAAGGGAGGTAAGAGATTCTTCTATATCAGAATGATAGTCAAAAGTGGATCTCATAAATTCTGCACCCATATAAACAAGTGGATGATTTTGCGTTGTGGAAAAACCCGATAAATGCGCTAATAATTCTCTATCAATAGGGTTTTTATAAATGACTTCATTTTCAATTTCAACATACTGACCATTAAAACAAATGAAAGAATCAATTTCCAATTCTTTCCTCAAATCTTCGATAAAGTAAGGAGCACGCCCCGTCGCAAAGGCTACTTCATGTCCTGCTTCTTTTAAAGATTTAACAGCTTCCTTCGCAGAAGCAGGTAATTTCTTATCGTGGTCTAAAAGAGTTCCGTCAATATCAAACATAATCATTTTTTTAGTCATTTTATTTCCCCCATTACAGAATGAATTCATATTTGGTTCAATTTTAAAAGTGTGATTCTTATTTCATACTAATTCGAGGCTAATTGCGGGGTAATTCTAACATACATCAACAAATAAGATTCTTTAGAATGGCGTCGTAGGAATAACAGTGGTGTTGGTGTTTGACACAAGAATACAGCAAAACAATAAATAAAGACAACACCCCTGAACGATTAATCAAGTTCTGGGATGCTGTTTTATGATAACTGTTTTGAATTACAAATTGCTGCGGGCCATAACTGCTTGAACTACATCCTCAGCTGTTGACATCTGCAAGGCTTCATTCGCAAGTTCTACCATATCGCTTTTGTTCAATTTTAGAATTTGAGTACGGGCCTTTAAAATGGATGTGGCACTCATCGAGAATTCATCAAGGCCTAGTCCCAATAGTAAAGGAATAGCGATTTCATCCCCTGCCATTTCCCCACACATCCCAGTCCATTTTCCTTCCTTATGTGAGGCGTCAATAACCATCTTGACCAACCGTAGAATTGCTGGATTATAAGGTTGATATAAATAGGCAACGCGTTCATTCATACGATCAGCAGCCATCGTATATTGGATTAAATCGTTGGTTCCAATACTAAAGAAATCAACTTCCTTCGCGAACTGATCTGCCAGTATTGCAGTGGAAGGGATTTCTACCATGATGCCAACCTCAATAGTAGTGGCAACATTTATATTGTTATTTAGGAGTTCTTGTTTCTCTTCCTCCAAAATTGCTTTAGCCTGGCGGAACTCATCAAGAGTTGCAATCATCGGGAACATGATTTTCAAATTCCCATATGAACTGGCTCTTAAAAGAGCTCTTAATTGCGTTCTGAAAATATCCTGCTCTTCCAAACATAAACGAATAGCGCGAAGTCCTAGGAATGGATTCATTTCTTTAGGGAGATTTAAATAAGGGAGTTCTTTATCCCCACCAATATCAAGGGTCCGAACAACGACCGGTTTACCTGACATTCCCTGTAGAACCTTCTTATATGCCTCGTACTGCTCTTCTTCAGTTGGGAGTTGGTTTCTGCCCATATACAAAAACTCGGTTCTGTATAATCCGATCCCTTCTCCACCATTACTGATGACTCCCTCTAAGTCTTCCGGGGTGCCGATATTTGCAGCTAACTCAACATGATGACCATCAGCAGTAGTTGTTTTTTCATCTACTAGCTTTGTCCATTCAGCTTTTTGTTGCTCATACTTCAATTGTTCATTTTCGTATGTAGCAATGACATCCGGAGTAGGATTAATATGTACCTCTCCTTTAAACCCATCAACAATAATGATGTCACCGTCCTGGATAAGCTTAGTCGCCTCCTTCGTACCTACAACTGCGGGAATTTCCAATGTGCGCGCCATAATCGCAGAATGGGAAGTCTTTCCACCAATATTAGTTGTAAAACCTTTTACAAATTCACGATTTAACTGCGCCGTGTCTGAAGGTGTTAAATCTTCTGCGATAATAATTACTTTTTCAGAAATCATGCTCGGATTTACAATTTCAACATTTAGCAAATGGGACAGCAAACGTTTCGCAACATCACGAATGTCCGAAGCCCGTTCTCTCATATATTCATTATCCATTTGCTCGAACATTGTAATAAACATATCAGACGTTTCTTTGAGTGCGTGTTCAGCATTCACATGATCTGTTTTAATTTTATCTTCAATTGAAGTCAGAAGCTCCGGATCAAGTAAAACTAATATATGTGCATCGAAGATAGCTGCTTCATCTGCACCAAGTCCTTTTGCAGCGGTATCGCGAATTGACTCTAACTCACTTTTCGAAATAGAGACAGCTGACTGAAAACGTGAAAGTTCTTCCGGAATGTCTTCAACAGTTTTTTTACTGAAAGATAGATCTGGCTCAACAAAACGGTACGCTTTTGCTATCGCTATACCATTTGATGCAGAAATCCCATGAAGTAGGCTCATTAGTTAGTCAGTCCTCCGTTTTTCAACGCTTCTTCAAGTTCGTTAAGTGCATCCTGTTCATCGATTCCAGTGGCGCTAATTTTAAATTCTCCACCTAAACCAATACCTAAAGACATTACGCCAAGAATTGATTTTAAATTGACGTTTTTCTCATTGTAAACCAAGTTTATATCGGATTTGAATTTGGTTGCTGTACTTACTAATATTGAAGCGGGTCGCGCATGAATCCCCTGCTCATCCGTAACTATAAATTGTTTTTCAACCATTTAAATCATACTCCCTCATTAAAATAATACTTACTTACCAAGCTTATCATTTTGGGTCGGGATAGAAAAGGATCTAACCCAAAAAAACTACTCTTTTACATCTTCATTACACATTTCTGATCCTTCATTTAATTGTAATCGATATGTTATCATCGGCCCTTACTCATATAAGGAACGGACATAACTCCTATACTGGCTTCTTCCCTTAGCAGACAGCTAAATTCTCTTCACTTACTTGATTCCGGCAAGGTAGCACTTTACTAACCAGGTCCCAAAATATGATTCTCACATATACTACTAGGTATATATCGAAAAAGGAGGCACTCAATTTTGTCTGACGATCAGTTTCCAGTCCCGCACAATCCCAATAACTCGGAACTCCCCTTTGGACAGCCACATTATCCAAAAAATCAAGAACCAGTTCAATTTACGAAACAAGGTGCAGCACCGACCAATCCACCGCCATCTTCTATACCAAAACAACAAACAGGACCACTTTCCATAGATCCAGGCGCGTTGCGAGGTTGCTTATACCGCGATACTTACCTAAGTCTCGTAAACCGAACATCATTTTGGTTTCATCCAACTTACATCGATTATATTACAACCACGGGTTTTAAATGGGATGGCTATGCATGGCTTCCATGGAGAATAGACTTGGATAAAATCATATCTTTTCAGTGCACATAGTAATAATTCAATAAATAAAAAGGACCAGTTTCTACTAAACACGACATTGTAATCTTTCGTGTTTAATTGAGAAATTGGCCTTATTTATTATGTCGTTACATTGACTTACATACCGATTCCAGGCGCTATGAAACTAGATTCCTTAACTATTTAAAATCTGTACCAAACGCAAAAACCCCATATTAATGAAACACAATCGTTTTGTTACCTTCAACAATAATTCGATTTTCGAGGTGCCACTTTACAGCTTTTGCAAGAACACGTCGCTCAATTCGACTTCCAATTTTCTTCAAATCTATTACGTCGTCACGATGATCTACCCGCTCGATATCCTGTTCAATTATTGGACCTTCGTCAAGATCGTTTGTTACATAATGGGAAGTAGCCCCTATCAGTTTCACACCACGATCATATGCCCGTTCATATGGTCGGGCTCCAATAAACGCCGGCAAGAAAGAGTGATGAATGTTAATGATTCGATGTTGAAAATGATTTACAAAGTCAGGCGTAAGAATTTGCATATAGCGAGCAAGAATTAGTAAATCAACACTATATTCTTCCATTAGGCGAATCTGTTCTTCTTCTACTTTTTTCCGAATGTCCTTATTCGTAGGAATATAGTGAAAAGGAATTCCTAAAGATTCGACCATAACCCGTGCGTCCTCATGATTACTTACAACGACTACAATATCTGTGTCCAAGTCACCATTTTGCCATTCCCACAAAAGTTCCATCAAACAATGTGGCTCTTTTGAAACAAAAATAGCTGTCCGCTTCCGTTCACTTTCGTAAGCAAAGTGGTAATCCATAGAATGATTGGTAGCAATTTCCTCAAAATCACTTTCCATTTGCGCTGACTTTTCTTTCAAATTTTCACAGTGAAATTCCATTCGAATAAAAAAGTTTCCCTTTTCGGGATCATTCGAATACTGACTTGATTCAATGATATTCGAATCATGATTAAGTAAAAATGTCGACAACATCGATACAATTCCAGGTTTATCCGGACATTTTACTAACAGTCGCCCCCGATTTTCACTTTGATTTCCCTGTTGTTTCAATTTCATTTCAACTTCTGTTTTAATAGACATTTACGAACAGCTCCTAATGATAATCATGCTATATGTGTTGAAATAAAGAACTCCATTGAACTAACTATATCGCTAAGGATACTTCCCGCCCTATGCTAACTTGCTTCGCTGCAGCATTAGGACTTCGGCTACACCTTGTAAGGTGCCCTCATGTAAGTTTATATAGGGTATTCATTTATTCAACTACTATAGTTAATATTATTGGTCATACTACGCGCTTGAGCAATGTTTTCAATTGTACCCCATTTTTTAAAATCATGATAGTTTTCTTAATAGATGCTTTTAAAAGAAAAAAGTATTAATCCTCTGTTTTTGCTCATCATAATAAAAAGGAGGTGTGATACTATGGCTCAAGAAATTCTTTGCGAAGTGAGTAACTGTAAATTCTGGGGTCCCGGAAACAAATGTAAAGCGAATTCTATCTACGTAGTCAGCCAAAAAGGAAAAAAAGCAACAAGTAGTGAAGAAACGGATTGTAAAACATTCGTGCCAAGAGATTGAATGACGACGTATTCGATTATTTATAATTTAGTTCAAGCTTAGTATCATGCACTGTGGAAAGCGCCAGATTCTAAAGCAATTCTGACTGTTTTGGAATCTGGTGTCTTTCATTTTCTTGAATAATTAACAATTTATAACGTGTTTATTTACATAAATCGGATCACTCGCAATGCCGACATTAATGGCAACAACTGGTTCAGCATATAACATACTTGCAACTGAACCCGTCTCTCCCAATGAAAGTTCCGTAACCCATGTAACATAAGCAGCTGCCTCCGGAAAACCTCCAAATAAATAGTCGACAAATTAGCTTCATTTGTAGCACCCTGAATGCCTTGTAAGAGACCTGGGAAGTAAATGAAGAATGGCAGTTCCCCCCCAAGTGAAGTATGTGGTTATTTCATTGGGACGATAACATCTCAATAGTGATTTTTGGAAAACGAAGAAAAAAGATGTTACAATAGATGCGCTCAAAATGAAAATAACTCCTTTTGAAATAGTGAAAGATGTTCCCTTAGATCCAACTGTAATGAGAACAATTTCGATAATCCCGACAAACATCCCCGTGAGAGTACTTTACCGCTCTTTCAGAAATATGACAGCTATCAATGCTGTTGCAGAAGCAATGAACATTTCTGCGGCACCTGCAGACACCGTCACTTCTTCTATATATAACTCCCCAGTGATAGATACTAATCCCAATCCAACCAAGTAAACCCATCTTTAGAATATTCTTTTTTAGGGGTAACAGGAATTTAACTACAGACCAGAGGGCATAAATAACGAAAACGCTAGATGCTATTAAAAAGCGAGTATTTATCAAATGGCTCAGTGAATATCCACCTAGTAAACTAGCACGTATAGCAGCGAACCTGATCCCCATACAATGACTGTAAACAGCGCGAGTAAAAAAGCTTTTTTATTCATTCATACAGTAATCATTTCCTAAAATCATTTTTCAGCTATGTACATCTAGAGCTGATAGTCGACCTTCATCTCATTCCTGAAATTTTAACTAATAAAGGAAGATGGAATATTTATACAAGACACTGAATAGAATCACAAGTTAAAGTCAATCGAAATATAATTGAGTTCTTTTTTATGCATGGTAACCTTGAACTTCAATTTTAGCTAAATACCAAAAATCGCTTCTACTTTTCACTAAGAAGTTATAGAAGTCCATTTACACTATTTTTATTCCTCTTACTCATGTACATTCCGGTCACCATAACATATAATAGTATAAAATCCAATAAGAATAGTAGGTTTTAATGTGAAAACAATACCAAAACCTTTAGTAATGGCAAATCAATGGACGATTGTTTTGACTGTAATTATTGCACTTCTAACACAGTCAGCTTGGATATTACTCATTCCATTAATCGCAAATCTTTCAAGTTTATTGACGGGATTCCATCCGATTTTAGTACTTGTTAAGCATTTTTTAGCTAAACCAGCTAATCAATATATTCAAGAAGACTACGCGCAGTTACGATTTAACCAATGGTTGGCTGTCGGATTTTTATTCGTTGCATGTGTAAGCTTTTTATTGAATTGGACTATATTATTTAATATCGCTACGACGATGGTTGGCATAGCTGCACTCATCGCAATCCTAGGTTTTTGCATAGGTTGCTTTATACGCTTCCAATACCAACAATGGAGTTATCGACGTAATTAAGTACTGTGTAACACAAAATGAAATCAGCCATTAACATGTATGGCTGATTTCATTTTATTTGTGTGTAATCGAGACGTATTACTGGTACTTTTTCGAACCTTCTACTACTTGCTATCTTATTCTAACCCTTTGCCCATCCCTTTCAGAAAATCTAGTCCAAATTTCACGGCACGGTTCGTATCAGGATCATTTAATGCAGTCATCAATTGAAAAATACTTACTTTTTGCCCATTACCGCTATAAAGCTCAGCTTCATTCAATCCACTTTTAACGCTCGCAGCAAGTTTCGCTGTAACATCAGGGTCAATAGATGAAATCACACTAGTTGCATATAGCACATGGTTGATAATATTGGTTACTGGGTCACGTGATGCTTGGTCTACTGCAATTTTTGCGATATCATCCTTTGCTTTCACCATCGCCTTCAGTGCATCGAAGACGCCTGCGTCATCCAACTCCCCAGTAATTTCAAGTATTTTATTGAGTGCCTGGTCTTGTTCGGCAATTAATGACTGTAGCTCACCCAGTTTATTCTGTTTGATTTCTTGTGGTGTCAGTTCGTTCCATTTAATAGAAGTAATTGGTGCCGCCATCGTATATCACCTTTCTTTCTTAGCTTCAGTTAATTGTATATATCCTGGACGAGCCCATTTCCGCCCCACTTCAACACCATTTTGTGGGTGACGCTCTTTATTACGATGGTTCGACTTAGGCAACGGGTTTTCGCCTTCTTTTCGAAGTACTTCCATTCGTACCATCGTCTGTTTATACGCTGGTGTATTCGTGCGCTGATCGACTGCAGGACCGGTTAGGAAATTAATGGCTGATTCTTTTTCAACTGAGTTCATCGGCAAGAACAATTCATTTTTCTTTACACGGTCCGTTACGAGTGCTGGTAATTTTAAAGCGCCATATGGCGAAATCAAGCGTACAAGGGAACCGCTTAACACACCACGCTCTTTCGCAAGTTCCGGTGAAACTTCAACGAAAACCTCCGGCACTTTCTTCTGAATTCCATCCGATTTATTCGTCATATTGCCTTCGTGGAAATGTTCTAGCAAACGCCCGTTATTGATGTGGAGATCATATTCTAAGGGAAACTCTACAGGTTCCACCCAGTCAGACAGAGCAAAACGAGCCTTTTTATCAGGGAAATTAAATCCGTTCACGTACAACAGCGGTGTACTTTCGCCATCCAAACTGCCCCATAAGAAGCTGTCCCAATCTTCCATTACGCTATAATCAGCTTGACTAAATAACGGTGAAAGGCTAGCCATTTCCGCAAAAATCTCACTCGGATGACTGTAGTTCCATTCTGCACCGAGACGGTTAGCGATTTCCTGTACAATCCACCAGTCCGCCCGTGCGTCTCCCAATTCCGGAAGTGCTTTGTATAAACGCTGCACACGTCTTTCCGTATTTGTAAATGTTCCGTCTTTTTCAAGTGATGGAACCGCCGGTAAAATGACATCTGCATATTGCGCAGTCCTTGAGAAGAAAATATCCTGCACGACGAGAAAGTCTAGCTTAGACATGACATCGTGTACATAGTTCGCATTAGAATCGACGAGCGCCATATCTTCACCAACTATATACATGGCTTTCATGATTCCAGCATCGACGGAATGGAGCATCTGAATATTATCAAGTCCGGGCTTATCATGGATTTTCACGCCGTATGCCTTTTCGAACTTTTGACGTGCTTTATCATCAGTGACGTGTTGATAGCCTGGTAGCCATCCTGGTAGCGATCCCATATCACATGCACCCTGTACGTTATTATGTCCACGTAGTGGATAAGCCCCAGCACCAGGACGTCGATAATTACCTGTCGCAAGTAACAAATTGGAGATTGCGGCGGAAGTATCCGATCCACCAGTATTTTGTGTGACACCCATTCCCCAAAGAATACAAGTACCGTCTGCATCACGAATCATTTCCGCTGTCTTGATTAGCATATCCCTTGATACACCACATACTGTTTCAGCATAGTCGAGTGTATATTTCTCAAGAACTTCTTTGAATTCACCCAAGTAATGGACATTTTCATCAATAAACGACTGATCATGCCATCCTTTATCAATCATGTACTTTGTCACTGCCATGAGCCATACTTGATCAGTTCCCTGCTTCGGACTTATAAAGATATCAGAGCGATCAGCCATTTCATTTTTTCGCAAATCGGCGACAATCAATTTTTGTCCGTGCAGCTTATGTGCACGCTTCACACGAGTGGCCAGAACTGGATGTCCTTCAGCTGGGTTAGCCCCGACAATAATGACAAGACCAGCCTTCGCTATGTCTTTAATAGTTCCAGCGTCTCCGCCCATCCCTACTGTACGGAATAGACCGTCTGTCGCTGGTGACTGACAATAGCGTGAGCAGTTATCAACGTTATTTGTTTCAAATACTTGACGTGCTAATTTTTGAATCACATAGTTTTCCTCATTTGTAATCTTCGAAGATGAAATGATGCCAACAGCTTCTTTTCCATACTCTTTTTTTATTGTATCTAGTTTCAAAGCAACAAGGTCAAGCGCTTCTTCCCACGTAGCTTCAACAAAAGAATCGCCTTTTCGGATAAGTGGTGTCGTAATTCGTTCCTCGCTGTTGACGAAATCCCACCCGAATTTCCCTTTTATACATGTCGAAATCGCGTTGACTGGGGCATCTGAAACGGGCTGGATTTTCAAAATTTTTCTATCTTTCGTCCACACTTCAAATGAGCACCCAACACCGCAGAATGTACATACTGTTTTCGTTTTCTTCGTCCTCGTATCGCGCATCGCCGATTCAACATCTGATACGGCCATAATGCCGCTATACCCGGGCTCAACATCTTTGACAAGTTCAATCATCGGCGTCAGGATTTCCTCTTTTAGCCCGGTCATGAATCCGGCTTCACCAAGCATTGATTTTTCCATTAGTGCATTGCATGGGCATACGGTAACACAGTGGCCGCAGCCTACACAAGATGAGTCATTAATTTTCGCGCCCCCATCCCACAGAACAATTGGACGGTCCCTCTCCCAATCAATCGATAAGGTTTCATTTACCTGTAAATTTTGGCATACTTCAACACACTGGCCGCAAGCAATGCACTGATTTGGGTCGTAACGGTAAAATGGGTGTGTAAAATCAACACTTTCCTGTGTGCATTTTGGTTCATATGGATATTTTTGATGTTCGATTTCCATCATATCCACCGTATTATGTATTTTACAGTTGCCATTATTGTTGTCACACACTGTACAATACAAAAGGTGATTTTCTAGAATTCGATCCATTGCCTCCGTCTGCGCTTCTTTAGCACGAGTTGAAGCCAGCTCTACGCTCATTCCAGAGACAGCTTTTGTTGAACAAGCACGCATTAGACGGCCATCTACTTCCAAGATACACGTATCACATGTCTCAATTGGGTCCACTTCAGGTAAGTAACATATTTGCGGATGATCAATTTGATACTGATTGATCACCTCAAGGATCGTCTTGCCTTCCACGAAGTCATAATTGGAACCGTTAATCTTGATTGGCATGTATGCGCCTCCTTTTTTATAAATAAAAAACCACCATGAAAAAATACACCGACTTGACAAGTGCACTTTCATAGTGGAATAGTCTTCTAACAGGACATGTTAAACTACCAATCCATATTTCTATATTACCGTTCGATAATGCCACAGCAGTTCATACTGTAACACCTCTTAGACACTAGTATATTTTAAGTTGAAAGAATAAACAATCTATTTTTCGGCTTTTGAACTATTTTCTTTTACCACGGAGGAGGAATAAATACATGTTAAAAAGAATACATGATTTTAATGATATTATCAGAAAGCTACGCAAAGACTTATTCGGGAAGGGACCTGAAAGAATCCACACGGTTTTTGTTGATAATATGATTATTTCAACACTCTACGGGAACTTGACTCCAACTGAAAAATTTATTGCCAGTACACCAGAAGGAAAAGAAATGATCCATGCTGCAAGAACTAGAATGATTCAAGATGTCTATCAAAAAGCACCACCCGATGGCATGGAAGAACTCGTCGGGGCTAAATTTGTCCACCTTTTCTCAGACATCAAATTGGAAGAGGACATTGCAATTTCCGTATTTCTTTTCGACCGGCAAATTGAACACAAGGGGGGAAAGTAGATGGAACAAGATAAGAAACGGACTGTTTTTCGATACTCAAACGGATATTTCTCGAAAAAGGAAGACCAAATTGTAGTCGAACATCCCGTCACTATCAAAATCAATGACCAAGAATTTGCAACAATCGTTTGCTCGCCTGAGTACATCGAAGACATGGCGGTCGGTTTTTTGGCATCTGAAGGCGTCATCCCAAAGTATGAAGATATCAAAGACATTTCTCTACAGGAAGAACTGGGAATTGTCCATATCAAAACGGACAAGATGTATCCTTTTTACGAAAAATTGCTAAACAAACGCTACATCACCTCCTGTTGCGGCATGAGCCGACAAGGTTTTGTGTTTGCTAACGATGCATTAACAGTGAAAAGAATGACAGGAACCCATGTAACGCTTACCCCGGAAGATTGCTTTTTTCTGATGGAGCAAATGGATCAATCAGCAGACATGTTTCACAAAACTGGAGGTGTCCATAATGCAGCACTCTGTGATCCTACTGGCATTGTGCTGTCAAGGATGGATATTGGCAGACATAATGCTTTAGATAAAATTTACGGTCATTGTTTAAGAAATACTATTTCAGTAAAAGACAAAATAATTGTGTTTAGTGGCCGTATCTCATCGGAGATTTTATTGAAAGTGGCAAAAATCGGCTGTGAAATTGTACTTTCAAAATCAGCCCCTACTGAATTGGCATTGACACTCGCAGAAGAACTCGGAATTACTACAGTCGGATTTATACGGCAAAATTCATTCAACCTGTACACTCACCCGGATCGGATCATTATCGAAGAAAACAACAATATTTTTCAACACTAAAAAAACATTCGTGACAAAATTGGCAATGAATGCTAAGATGACTGAAATGTCTAACATTAACACATTATACATCTTTCATGTAAATAAAAGGCTATTTAAATATAGGGGCTCAGCTGCTCGAAATTACCTTTGGGGATTACAGGTTTATATCTGTTTAATTTCATATTTTCATAAAGGGGGAAAAGGTTTGAAGGGGAAGAAAACGAAGAACAGGTGGTTGATTGCCGCATCCGCAGTTGGTATTCATATTTCTATCGGCTCCGTATATGCTTGGAGCAATTTTACAAATCCATTAATCGATCAGTTTGGTTGGTCCACAAGTCAAGTACAACTCACATTCAGTATCGCCATTCTATTTTTGGGGCTGTCTGCAGCATTTCTTGGTCACTTCGTGGAGAAATATGGGCCAAGGAAAGCGGGAATCATGGCAGCTATTTGTTTTGGCTCGGGTGTAATTGGTTCCGGCTTTGCTGTAAGCGCTTCCTCGCTTCCATTACTATATTTATTTTATGGGGTACTGGGAGGGATTGGGCTTGGCGTTGGTTACATTGCGCCAGTTTCCACTCTTGTAAAATGGTTCCCTGACCGCCGTGGACTTGCGACCGGTCTTGCCATTATGGGATTCGGTTTTGCTGCAGCTATTAGTAGCCCAATTATGGAAGCGCTTATTACTTCTGTTGGGCTAAAAAACACATTCTTTATTTTAGGTATTTCTTACTTTTTAGTTATGATTTTATCCTCTTTATATCTTGAGAAGCCTGAAGAAGGCTGGGCACCCGCTGGATTTATTGAAAAAGTTAAAGCAGGAAAAATCGAACAAAAGAGAGACTTGGCACAATTGACAGCGAATGAAGCAGTGAAAACCAAACGTTTTTACTATTTATGGCTAATGCTCTTTATTAATGTCACATGTGGCATTGGCATATTATCAGCCGCAAAACCACTCGCGATTGACAGTATCGGTATGACAACTATACAGGCTGCAGCACTCGTCGGGGTCCTCGGTATCTTTAATGGAGCCGGCAGACTTGGCTGGGCGGCTACTTCTGATTATATAGGTAGACAAAACACATATACCACATTTTTTGTAATCCAAATCTTTTTGTTTGCACTATTGCCTTTCACAACAAATGCACTGCTATTTCAAATCATGCTCGCAGTCATTTACACATGCTATGGCGGTGGTTTTGCATCCATTCCCGCATACATTGCCGACATTTTCGGAACGAAACAGCTTGGTGCAATCCACGGTTATATACTAACTGCTTGGTCGGCAGCTGGTCTTGCAGGGCCTATGTTCGCTGCATGGATGAAAGATATGACGGGTAGTTACGAAAGCAGCTTGCTCTATTTCGCTGGTTTGTTTGTAGTTGCATTCGTTATTTCCATATTAATCAGAGTTGATATTAGAAAAGTTCAAGTGGAAGGCGAAAAACGCGCACTTAAGCCCTTAGAAAAAGTTGTAAGTGGATGATTATCACTGCCACAAGTAATCTCGATAACATGGATAGCCACCTCAAATTCTAAATGCTTAAGCAGCTAATCCATCTCTACCTGACAAAACAAGATTAATTATAACTTCATTTTTTCTTATATAAAAAGAAGCTCATCTGCATGCAAATGAGCTTCTTTTTATATAGATGACAACTCCTTATACTTTCGGCCGTCGTTCAATTATGTCATTACTGCAATTTAATTTCCTTCAAGTTTTTGATATCCCTCTTCAATCGCTGTAAATAGAGCTGTTCCAGCCTTCAATCCAGTAAATGCTTCAATTGCATGACGAACACCTTGTCGTTGAATTGTTTCTTGAATGAGCTTTGCTTCGGGATCTTCCAAATAATCATAACGCAATGCTGCTGCAATTCCCATCGCCAAGAAAGTCGGTGTCTCGTCAAACAACTCCACGTATTGAGTTGCCGGGCCAACCAGCCGATCATTGAATTTGAGTTTACGTAAAGGTGAGCGACCCACTCGTGTTACATCATCAGATATAAAGGGATTTGCAAACCGCCCCATAATTTTTTGTATATAATCGCCATGCTCTTGCTCATTAAATTGATATTTAGCAATGAGTAATTTACCGGTTTCTTGCAAGACATTCTCAGTCATAGTTTTGATTTCTTCACTCGCAAGTGCTTCGTCCATTCTCCTGATACCTGCCAAATAACCAAAGTAAGCAACGGCAGCATGGCCTGTATTCACCGTATATAATTTCCTTTCAATATATGGTTCCAAATCTTTAACGAATGTAATGCCTTTAACAGGCGGATTTTCACCAATGATCTCCGATTCCTCAACTACCCATTCATAAAATGGCTCCACTTGAACCGCTGTCTTGTCTTCATTTATCTGGTTCGGGACAATCCGATCTACCGCTGCATTCGGAAAGCTAAAACAGTTATCGAATTGGGATTTTTCGTCTTCAGTTAACTTTTCATATACTTTTTCTTTAAGAAAAGCACTTCCACCAATCATATTTTCACAAGCGATGATTGTTAACGGTTGTCCCGTTTGAATGAGACGCTCCTTAAGTCCATCAGCAAGTAATCCCGCGATAAAGGGCAATACATTCGGCCCAACCGCCGCTGTTACAAGATCGGCTTTGGCAATTGTTTCGATTACTAATTCCGGATCCGTCGCACTATTAATAGCCCGAACATTTTTCACAAGTAGTCCTTCGTGAGCTTCATTTGCAAGTTCAACACGGTAGTGTTTTTTTTCGTTTATCAAATTAACAAGCTCGCTGTTCACATCTACAAAGCATGTTTCAAATCCGGATTGATACAATAAGTTTCCAATGAAACCTCTTCCTATATTTCCAGCGCCAAAATGAACAGCGATCATGTTAGTTCACTCCTTCAAAGAAGGATAAGACTTCATCTTTAGATGATGCATACACAATTGCTTCTACATTTTCTTCATCAGAAACTACGATTGCAATATTCGACAGGATTTCTAAATGCTCATCCCCTTTTCCAGCAATCCCAAAGATCAATTTCACGATATTCCCATCTCCGAAATCCACACCCCCAGGCACTTGAATAATCGCAATACCTGACTCCTTCACTTCTTGTTTTGCATCGTCTGTACCATGTGGAATGGCTACAAAATTGCCCATGTACGTAGATGTCATTTCTTCACGTTGAAGCATTTTTTCTATATAACTTGACTGAACATAGCCTCTGTCAAAAAGGATTTTCCCTGTTAAGCGGATTGCTTCTTCTTTTGTTGCCAGTACTTGATTCAACACAATGTTTTCGATTGATAAAATTGGTAATGTCATTATAAAAACTCCTTTAGTCAATTTATTTTTTCATCTATGAACTGCTCAAATTTCTGTGCCAAATAAGAATGGATAAGCGTCCCCTGATTGGATTCAAACAATTCGACACTTTTTTCGTTTTCGATAATTAGCGCACTAATGAAACTCAGTACTTCTAAACCCTGTTTATGGTATTGATGGGGGGCTAACAACAGTAATAAATGCTTGACTTCGCTATCAGTTCCGTCCATTGCTGTCATAACGATTGGGTCTTTGAGTGTTTGAATCGTAAACGAAGGCTTTAGAACTTGTTCATGACGGGTGTGAAATAAAGCGAGCTTTGTTTCAGGTATTCCTATCCCACCAAGAGCTTCTCTTGCAAATAGAGCATTTGCTACAATTTCATCATCTTTTATAATTTTTTGCTTTTCCAATTGATGGCATGCTACCCGTATACACTTTTTTATCGACATATATTCATTTTGTGATGAATGCTGAAAACCCGATAATAACTCGGCTACAGTTTCCGTGTATAATTGGATATTTTTCATTCTGTTAATTATTTCATCAACGCTTGAACGAACGCGATTTAACAAGGCAACCGGTTTTTTTATAAGCATCTGCCTTCTTGCATACAGCTGAACTTGCTTAATTTCTTTTTGTGTCATAAACGGACTGACGATCATATATTCCTTAGTAAAATCTTGTAAGTAAATAGTGGAAATAATTAAGTCTCTATCTGAGATTTGAAGTTCATTCAATTCAAATAGAGATACATTCACTACTTCTGCAATTTCTGGTATTTCCCGTTGAAGTCGCGATACAAGCATTTTCGATGTTCCAATGCCACTAGAACAAACAATATAGGCTTTTAAGTCCTTTTCGCCCCTCAAGCCAAGTAAAACAGATCCGAAGTGCATAACTAAGTAACCTGTCTCTTCATCGGGAACTCGTAATTCTGGAAATACTTCTCCTACTGCATCCTTAACTAGTTGAAACAGTTCTTCATAGTCTTTACGAATATTTTTCAACAATGGATTGGTGATACCCATATTCTGTCGAACTCGATAAATCGCAGGCTTCAAATGTGTAACAAGACCTTCTAAGAGGGGCGCGTTGTCCTTCAAATCTTCACCCGTAGCATCTTCCATGTACTGAATCAGTTTCTTCGCTTGCATGAACGTTTCCAAATTGGAAGCTTCAAGTAATTGTCCTTCATTATGACGAAGCTTAGCTCCTTGAAGATGCATCGTAATATATCCAATCTCAGCATTAGGGATATCAATCTGGAAACGGGTCGCTAATTTAGTGATAATTTCGTGTGCAATATGGTATTCCGGTTCCTTTGTTAACTGCTCCAAATATATCGTATCCATCTGAATGTTTTCACCTAACATAATACGTTCAATTGCCAAAGTTAAATGTACGATGAGTCCGACATAAGCATTGTCCGTAATTGGAAATGGGAGTACTCGATTTAATTGTTGCATGACATCTTCAATAACAAGTAATTTTTTCCTATCAACAAGATGTAATAACCGTTTGGATATAGAACTTTCGTGATTCCCAGACTTCTTCTGGATACGTTCTTTAATAAATGAAAACAACTCGTCTTCTTTTAAAGTCTTGGCAATCACGTAACTCATTGCTCTTCGTTTTGCTTTTTCGGATCCGCTTATTTTAATTCCATACCCTCTTTTTTTCACTATTAAAAGTTGAAAGGGTTTTAATTGTTCTTCTAGCTTTAGTAAATCTGAACTAATCGTTGCAATCGCTACTCCTAGTTCATTTGCGAGCGCAAACAGCTTCACAGGTTCTGTTGATTCATATAATGTGCAAAGAATCATTGTTTGCCTTTCGTCCAATGTATACTCGCGAGAGGAGAAAGTATTTAGCTTTTGTTTTAATATTTCCTTATTTGTTTCTTCCCCTAGAATCTGAATGCCAACCCCAGTTTTCCTTATAAGTTCAAGGTTGTATGGACGCAATAACTTTTCTATCGTATTCAAATCGCGGTGAATGGTCCGAGGGCTGACTGCTATTTTCTCCGATAACTCTTTAATTGTTACTTCTTCACTTCTGTTGATCAATTCATCCAAGATAACTTTTTCCCGAGCTGAAATATCCACGTTAAACACCCCACTGAAATGCTCTATAATCATTGGTAAAACTCAGCCTAATTTCTTTCGAATTAGGCTGAGTTTAAGTGTACACTCATTACTTTTTCAGTTTTTCAAGAAGTTCATCGTATCTCGGACTATTTAAAAAGTTTTCGACAGAAATATGATATGCGTTTGGTGATTTTGCTTTCGCACGTTCAGTTAGATCTTTATGAGTGATTACTACTTCCGCATCGGGCGGTAAGTTACTGATAGCCATATTCGAAACCGCAACATCAATATCAGCTTTTTTCACTTTATTCCTCAAAATTGATGCACCCATTGCGCTGGAACCCATGCCTGCATCACATGCAAAAATAATACTTTCGACATTTGCAAATGACACTTCTTGAACAGCTTCTTCAGCAATCGATTGTTGCATAAAGTCTGCTGCACGGCTCTCTTTACCTTTTAACGCAGACGTTTTTTCCGTAGCTTTTAACAAGTCATCCTCTTCAGTTTCCTTGCCTGTTTTTAAGATGATCGATGCTACAATGAATGACACAACTGTTGCAAAGAGCACGCCCGCGATAACAGCTACAAAGCCACCTTTTGGCGTCATGGCAAGGATGGCAAAAATACTACCTGGCGATGCCGTGGCAACCAAGCCGCCTCCCAATAATTGAAATGTAAATACGCCCGTAGCGCCTCCTGCAATGGCAGCAACCAATAGCAATGGTCTCATTAAAATGTACGGGAAATAAATTTCATGAATCCCCCCGAGGAAATGAATGATCCCTGCCCCTGATGCCGTTTGCTTCGCCATCCCTTTACCAAAAATCATATACGCAAGTAATATCCCGAGACCGGGTCCTGGATTGGCCTCTAATAGAAAGAGAATCGATTTACCTGTTTGTGTAGCTTGCTCAAGCCCAATCGGACTTAACACACCATGGTTAATAGCATTATTTAAAAACAACACTTTTGCTGGCTCTATCAATATGCTAGCAATTGGCAATAAATTCGCATCGACAATCGCTTGCACACCTGCTCCAAGAGCTTTATTCAACGCCTCTACAACTGGGCCAATTCCTTTAAAAGCAACTAAAGCTAAAATGAAGCCAATAATGCCTGATGAAAAGTTATTGACAAGCATTTCAAAACCTGATTTTATTTTTCCTTCAACTAATTTATCAAATTGTTTAATGGACCATCCACCTAAAGGTCCTACAATCATTGCACCGAGGAACATTGGAGCATCTGGTGCTCCAACAATAACCCCCATTGTGACAATTGCCCCAACGACTCCCCCACGAATATCATGGACAAGACGGCCACCTGTAAAACCGATTAAAATTGGTAATAAGTAATAAATCATAGGATCTACCAGTTCACTAAAGCTTGCGTTCGGAATCCAACCCGTCGGAATAAATAATGCTGTAATAATCCCCCAAGCAATAAATGCACCGATATTCGGCATGATCATCCCACTTAAAAAACTTCCAAAACGTTGGACTTTCATTTTGAATCCTGAATTTGTTTGCTGTTCATTTTCCATAAACATACACTCCCTTCCTTTTTTATAAAGCGACAACTGTTTGATTACTACCAATAATAAAGCGTTTACATTCGTTAAGCAATTGAATGTAAACGCTATTTTGTCACTTCTATTGTTGCCATGTGTGTGCTTGATGGAACTAAGTATACACGTAGCTCTGCTTTATTGTCAGAATTAACAGTTTTCTATCTAGTTAATGGTCAACGCATATCTATTTGCTGATAAATCGTAATTAATTCTCCGGATATTGTGTTTGCAAAAACGTAACCGATTGAGTAATTAACTCTTTTAATACGTTCGTATCGATATCATCGACTTTATTAATGTACACACATGCTTTGCCAGAAGTGTGTTTTCCAAATGTCGCCAACAATGCATCACGTTCGCTATCTCCGGGTGCAAAATACAAACTAGTTTTTGCTTTTCGCGGAGAGAAACCTGCCAAAGGTGCGTCACCTTCGTGGCCCGTTTTGTATACATAATGATACGATCCAAAACCAATAATGCTTGGTCCCCACATTTTTGCTTCAAAGCCAGTCGTCTCTTTAAATATATCAAGTAGCGAGTAAGCATCTGCACGTTTTTTCGGATTTTCTACATTCTCAATAAATTCAATAACATCATTGTCTGTTGCCTTCATTTTTTGTTCGTACATATTTTATACCCCCTCTCTTCTATCACTCTACGAACTCGTCTAGACATTTTTTACATATGCATGATTTTCTCAATTGATCGTAAGGTACTAGGTCGAAAATTGCTTTCGGAAAGAACTCTCCACTACACCAACATATACCTAGAGATTTTTCTGTGGAATTACAGCAATTATTATTGCCTTTACAAATAGGACATTGGTAACTTTCTGCTGTATTGAATGCTTGGACCATCGTTTTACCTCCCTTATTTACACAGATTATTTCAGAGCTCATTATACATATCTCACACATTTAAACGGTCATAGGACTAAACGATTAGTATTGCTTACACATCAGAAGAAATTTTTGATTAATTAATATGAAGATATACGAGCAGTTGATTTCATTTCACTTTTCCTTAAATAATTTAAGTGATGAATTTCTACTCTATAAATTAAACTTTTTATATGTTTCTGTAAAAAAGGTTTAACTTTTCCGTTGTAATCCTCAAGTGATTTGCATACATAGTCTTCGTCCATAGAAACAGTAAAACTACATGTGATCACTACAGATTGTTCTTCCTCAGTAGTTGAATACCACTCGGTTATTTCAATAATTTTCATACTTACAAATTTGTTTTTCATATATGTTTTTGTTTTTGGTAATTTACTGTTGGACAGAAAAGATACAATTCCTTTTACATAAATCATTCTATTTACCTCCTAATTAAGCTGGGAAAATAGATTTCTATATAGCTAGTGAAATCCTTAATATATTGATTCAGATATTGGTAAGATACACGCCATACTCCCCCTGCTTATGCAAATGCTTTGCATGTATTGTATCACAATAAGAACATCGGTTTCATTATTTTTCGTCGATTAATTCACGCTAACAACAAGGGAGCTTGGTTCTCTAAGTCAAAATCTAACTTTGCAACATAACTGAGCAAAGCATCGTCCAATTAGGAAGAACTACAAGAAACGAGTGGATGATATGAAAAAGAAAATAGTCATAGCTGGTGGAACGGGTTTTATAGGTCAATACTTTGAAGAGAAGTTTACGAATATAGGCTATGAAGTAATTATCATTTCAAGACAACCCCATCATCTTTTTTGGACGGATAGTGTAGGTATTGTAGATGCCTTAGAAGGTGCCGAGATGCTCATCAATCTTGCTGGGAAGTCCGTCAACTGCCGCTATAATAAGAAGAATAAAAAAGAAATCCTAGACTCCAGAACTGGGACCACAGAAATACTTGGAAATGCTCTGCTAGCCTGTAAAAATCCACCGCCATTATGGATCAATTCGAGCTCGGCTACGATTTATCGACATGCGGAGGATCGACCTATGACGGAGGCTAGTGGCGATATTGGAACCGGATTCTCCGTAGAAGTAGCACAAGCTTGGGAGAAATCCCTATTTGATTTTCAGCTCTCCCAAACAAGGAAAGTCGCTTTAAGAATTGCTATTGTCCTCGGTGAAGATGGTGGAGTGATGGAGCCCTACCTCAACCTCGTCCGCTTTGGGCTCGGCGGAGTGCAAGGAACAGGTAACCAAATGTTTAGTTGGATTCATATAGAAGATGTGTTTCGAATCATCCTATTTCTTCAAAGCAACGAACAATTGAATGGCATATTCAATTGTTCGGCTCCCCAGCCGATCACGAATCGAGTATTCATGACACAACTGCGAAAAACGATGAACCGAAAGATCGGATTACCCTCGCCAAAATGGATGCTCGAAATGGGAGCCATCTTTATGAACACTGAAACGGAATTGATTTTGAAAAGCCGTTGGGTTATTCCTGATCGATTAGAAAAGGAAGGTTTTCAGTTTACATTTGGTACAATCGGGGAGGCACTTCAACAAATACTAAAAAGTTCTAATAAGATACAATGATTAATATGGACATAAAAACGGTTCAAGGAATAATACCCCCTTGAACCGTTTTTCATCGTAAAGTATTGGGTTTCAATTCCACTGTACATATTCCTCAATTCATCTAAAAAGCTGGTCGCCTATCGTATTTCCGCTTCAACTCGTCAGTGACTGGGACAGCACCATTTTGACCACATGCTCGTTGATAATGTCCTATAATCTCACTCCGCTGTTGATAGGCTTTTCGACTATATATGTTGAACAAATGAATACGGCGTATACGCTTTACAAAGGCTTTTGGGTGGCCACTGAAAAAGCCCCACTACATAGAGCAAATTAGAATTCCTGCCAATACCGCTTCGACGCTTTGTGGATGCCTCCCGCGATAAGCCAGAAAGAAGACCCCTTTCAGTCTCATCGCTCCGGCTACCACGAAGACGCACCTTCGCTGGATGGACTATGTGAGAAAGAGCATTTCGTTACCGGAATGAGACCTGCAATCTCTAGTGCGTCTTTCTTGAATTAAATCACTATCAAAAAGTAATCACATTATAATCTCGGCATCTACACTCCGAATCATAACTCTCTTCAATAATGAACAACGCTAGCGTAGGCGTGGCAAAGGGGTAGCCGAAGCCGTGAGACTGGATGCGAAGCGCCAATCCAGGCTTAGGGCGAGAGGCGTCAAGCGTTCTACCCCCCCCGAATTACACCTCTCTCATTATTGAGCGCCACAGTAAATTCAATGGGATTCTTTAATTCAACATATTTAGTTGCAATTTGCATTTTTTTCGAATGAAACCCTTCTCTACTCTCTTTTAAACTAGTATTTGCAACAATCTTGTTTGCGTTAGATTCTGTCACTTTATCGCCCTTTAGGTTTATTTATCATCTTTTTTATAATTCGAATCTGACCTCGATGATTTAGTTCGTCTTCAAACACATGAAACCATTTAAAATAATTGTTCGTGGGTAGTCCATCCCAAAATGACATTTGTTCAAATAACCATTCATCTTTCAATGTTTTAAACGTTTCAATTGTTTTGTTCCTTGTTTCAGCTAATTGTTCCAAATAGAAATCAATGCTATTTCCTTTAATTTGATCTCGCGCACTATTCCCTAAATCTAATCCTGGATTTAGCGTACTACTATCATCATCTGTAATATCTCGATTTTCGAACGTGAAGATTTGGTATGCCTTTTCAACCGATATCATATGAGCAAGCAACATTCCGATTGAATTCGATTCTTCTCCATAAAGAAAATCCAATTCTTCAACTGTTAAACTTTCGATTTCACGAATCGTTGTAACTCTAGTATAATCCATCATAGAAACCAGTTTACTGAACTCTAGACTTAACCCCTCTTTTTGATCAATTAAAAATATCGTATTATTCTCCAAAAGTAGTTCACTGCCGAAACTAACTAGGAAATTGAATCGGTATATCAGCTTGAATGAGATTGAATCTCTACTGATACACTTTGCTTGGTGGTTAGTTCCCTGCTACACTAACTATCTAATGAAGCAATTCGATAATGAATTGGACATCGTTACCATTTTCTTCTCTTCAATTATGATAGAAAATAAGAACTTAGGCTCGATGGATCTTTTTAGTCGCCAAGCCGAAAATTATTGTCCAATATTTCAGACATCATTATCTTAACATATATAGGAGATATAGTGATACATACCTTACCCTAGATCAGCATCTGCGACGATTGAACACTAGTCGTGATAAAGTATTAATTGAACAAATAGGGCTTTTCTCAGCTGTTATCCCACCTAGAATGTTCGTACTGTAATTTTTTAAATGGGGCTCATATCCCCCTTTGCAGCGAGATGAAAGATTTTATTAAGAAGAGGTGCAATGATGAATATATTTACACAACACAACCCGACGAAGTTATATTTTGGTAGGGGACAAATTAGTCAATTATCAACAGAAGTTGCTCATAAGAAAGTCCTTCTAGTTTATGGTGGAGGCAGTATTAAGCAAAATGGTGTCTATGAAGATGTGATGAAAGAACTCACTAAAGCAGAAGCCATGGTATTTGAATTTCCTGGTGTGGAACAAAATCCACGTTTAACAACGGTGCATAGAGGCGTTGAAATTTGCAAATCAGAGGGAATCGACATTCTTTTAGCCGTCGGTGGCGGAAGTGCGATTGATTGTACGAAAGCTATTGCTGTTGGAGCTAAGTATGACGGAGATGTTTGGGATTTAATTACTCGAAAAGCTCCGATAACATCAGCTCTCCCAATCGGAACTGTCCTTACATTAGCGGCAACTGGCTCTGAAATGAATCCGATATCTGTTATTTCAAACTGGGACACAAAGGATAAACTTGGTTGGGGTTCGCCACATGTATTCCCGCAGTTTTCAATCCTGGATCCGACTTATACGTACTCGGTGTCCCGTAAACAAACAGTGTATGGAATTGTCGATAGTATGTCTCATGCTCTTGAAAGTTATTTCCATCGTACAAGAAACACGCCTATGATCGATGGATTCATTGAATCACTACTCCGAACAGCGATTCAAACTGCACCAAAATTACTTGAAGGCTTAACTTCTTATGAACATCGTGAGACGATGATGTATATTAGTACAACTGCATTTAATGAAACATTGTCGAATGGAACAGATGGCGGTGACTGGGGGTCTCATCGAATAGAACATGCACTTTCGGCTGTTTATGACATACCACACGGTGGAGGACTGGCCATATTGTTCCCAAACTGGTTAGAGCATGTACTTGAAGATGATCCATCCCGAGTAAAAATGTTGGCAATGAACGTTTTTGGTATTTCTGATAAAGGCAAGAGTGATATTGAAGTCGCAAAAGAAGGAGCGAAAGCGCTTCGTACATTCTGGGATTCTCTCGATGCTCCCAATCGTTTGAGCGACTATGGGATTGACGACAAAGATATTGAATTAATTATCGATAAAACTTTTATCAAACCTGGGGTTGGCCTTTACAAAGAATTAGATCGAGAAAGTGTCAGAGATATTTTAATTCGTTCCATGTAAGGTTGCAGGTCAATACATCAAATAGAAAGCCATAGAAAAGAAACCACTTTTGAAATAAAGTGGTTTTTTCTTTGTCTTATAACTGAACACTAACACCTGACTATACGCTATTTTAGGGACTCTGAAAGCCAGACCGTAATTTAACAAATTCGAATAACAAAGGCACATTACTATATTTTTGCAATGAAGCCGTCCTTTCAGAAATCTTTTCCCAGCTTTCCTTATAAGAATCTGCACCGTTTACCAATGGCATAGATCCCTGTAAAAAGTCTTCAATTGGTATCTCCAACTGCTCAATAAACCGTTCTACTTCTGGAAATTTCCTATCCTTTTCTGGATTGGGTTCTTTGAATAGAACATGTTCCAAATTTCTTGAAAAGTAATACATACGGTAGTCGATTTCACCAGCAATTATCTTATCCAATGCCTTCATTATATTGATATTTGTACTTCTATCCATATTTCTAGCTGCTATTTGTTGCTTTTGTTTTTCATGCGGAACAGTTATTCGATCCTCGTGGTAAAGCGTTAATTCTTTTTGGGTGTCATCAATAACAATCGCATCTTCTGGGATGAAACAACCATCCATATCAATAATATGCAATACACAGAATACATCTTCAGGACGAAATTTACTTTTTATCATAAATTCATTTACTGCATTTCCAATCACAGACTTGATAGGTTCTTCCGGCCTGTCCAAGTCATATAAAATATCGCCGTGCTGAATATGGAAACGTATATTATGCTGCTCGAAAAGACTGCGTAACCGATTGTATAGCAATACCTCTTCGCAGCTTCCCTCGACAAGTAATAACACGACCTTCTTTTTAGTATTTGTCATGTATAATCCCAGCTTTTCGGAATGCCGTTTTAATATCATATAAATTCGTTTCTGCATAGACTTCTTCGTCTTGACCGCCCAGTTGCACTGCACGTAGATAGATATCCCGTGCATTGCTTAGCCTTTCAACCCCTTTTAATTGTTGGTATCTATCCTCTTCGTTAAGAGTCGTAAACCATAAGTTTCGAATTGGAAGCACTTCTAATATTCTTAAATTATGAGAAGTGAAAAAAAGTTGACCTTGTGCATTTTCGTTCAGAACTTCTAATATTTCGCCAAGTAAGTATTCAAAAATCCCTGCATCGAGCTCATCAATTACAACACAAGCGTTCGGATTATTATAAACTGCAATAAGAGTACTTAAGATAGAAATGATTTTCAATGTACCTTCCGATTCACTTCGTAAAGGAAGTTCAATCTCCCCTTGTTTTGATAGAAACTCAAAGCGAACCCCTTCACTGCCATCACTCAACTTCTGCTTATTGATCTGCCTTATCTTTATTAGTAGGCCTGGGATAATGGTCTGCAAGACAATATTCGTCTGACTAACCACTTGGTCAATCGTTTTAAATAAGTCCAGTGGTAACACCATTGTGTCCGCCATCTCATAGGGTATATGTCCACGCTTTCTTTCCAAATGAACACTAAAAGGCATAACAAGATTGGCAACTAATAAACCATATTGAATCGTATCAATAATGTGTAAATCACGATTAAGGTCATCTGAAAGACTTTTCATGATTTCAATTTCAGTTTCTTCTAAATGCTCTTCATATACTTCCTTTAACTCTTCTCGAAATACAAAAGAAGTTGAGTTACTAGTGGCCATTCTATTTGCTACTATGACTGAGACCCTTGCAGATTCATTCATTTCATGTGATTCATTAGCTCCTATCGTTAATCCTTTAACAGTTTTCGAAATTAGAACTTTGAATGGCTCATTTTCCTTATTTTCTCGATATACTACTTGTTCTTCGACAACTTGATACCTTCCTTTTCCCGCCGTCAAAGAAACTGAATAGTTAACGTAGAATTCACCGAATTGATTTTCAACAATAAATTGAAACAATAAACGAATAGTCTTTTCATTAAAATATAGCAAATTAGATGTGAGCTTGGGAAGTGGAGCATTATAATTGGCTGATAATAAAGTCTTTAACAGATTGAACGCTTCCACTGCCGCAGTTTTCCCAGAACCATTTTGACCATAAAACCCTATGACATCAGCTTTCTCCAATGTATTGAAAGTTGAATTTGTGTGAAACTCACCATTTTTAACGTTTTTCAAATTAGTTATTTCTACTTTGGTTACCCTGACAATACTTTTCATGGAGGTCCTCCTATGAATTTCTACATAAAATGAAGATATTCATTTACTTTCAATGATAAATGCATTTAAAGAGTAAATTATTATATGCGTTTATCGGCGGTGAAAATGTAATTTACTTATCAATATGCTCTTACTTGTCATAAGTTATTCAGGCTAGCAATTGGAAGCTGTAGTGAAATTAGGGTGTATTGACTGAGTAGCTTTACACAGACGTCTACCTAAAACTAATTTTCAATGCTTTAGAAATATTTACGTTATATTTAAGACAACACAAAAATGCCTACCGAAACGATAGGCATTTTAACATACGTTTTATCTTTGAAAAGTTTCGCCGTTGATTATGACTTGTGTGGCACGGAATGGGATATTTACATTCATTGAGAAATACGGCTCCAAAATGCTATAAAATGACTCCCATTGACTATCTACTTCATCATATTTACCATTAAGCTCCAAGTCAATGATACCTGTATAAATTTTTTGTAGTTTAGAAAGATCTTCCTTAGATACTTCGAAATCATAATAAGCCATTTGTTCATCAAATGAGGGCATTGGATTGGCAGCGCGATAATACGGACGCATCACGGAGTCAAATGCCTCCCATTTATCCATCGCGAGTTGATCGTCTCCATCACTACTAGCCTGGCGAGCATCCTCATATAATTTCTTTATCACCGGAAAATCTGTTTTGGAAATAGTCGTACCTAAATCTATAATATACTCTTCAAATGTGGGCTCTACATAATAAGTATTGACAATTTCAAAAAACTGATCTAATTTAACGCCAGATTCTATCTCCGCCCCACTTTTTGCAAGTGAAACCCATTGATAATATAGTTCTTCCATTTGCAGCAGGTCATTAGACGTAAATGGATATTCAAACATACTTATATAGACGTCAAATGCTTCAGGCTCCCAATTTGCAAGATAATATGGATTGGTTATTCGATTAATTTGCACCCATAGTTCTCCTGCCTCCTCCCATAACTCATCCTTTTCTAAAGTCATTACCTCATTGTAAAGAAGTTCAAGCTTTTTAATTTCATCTTTTGTCACCCCGAGCGGTAGATTTTTAACAAAGTAGTCAAAGCTATAAAAATCCGCAATGCTTTCCAGGACTTCTCCTTCGATTTGCACCAAAGCTCCAACTGAGAAATTCATCGCCTGGATTTTCTCCTCAGTAAAAGTATGCAATCCTACATGGTAGCGTTCACCGCTATCACCTTTAACGATTATTTCATTACCCCAATTTTCAACGACTGTCCCTTTGACAATCTGTCCAATTTGAAAGTGTGATCCAGCTTGTTCCACCGCTGCGAAAGTATAAGATGGCATCACTCCGCCAATCCCAAGTGCTAATGCTATAGAAAGGACCAACATTCTCTGCTTTTCTCTGCTCATATCTCATTCCCCTTTTACTAAATAATTGTGTAAGAAAAATACGCTTGGACAATATTCATTCTTCCATCTAAATGTCATTGAACCATTCATTATATGTTCTGACTTAATAAATGATGACAAACAAATAAAAGAAAAAACGTTGTATTCTTTCCTTTGCTATAATGAACTATAACGAAATGTATTTAATAGTTAGGGTGTGCGTGCATGAATTCGAATGAAAAACAACCGCCTGATTTAAAAGACGTTGATTCAAATGAGGAAATTGATGATGAAGAGCTACAAGCACTGGTATTAGAAGCACAACAGGAGGTCCTTTATAGAGAGGCGCAAGAAAAAACAACCCCCAAAACGAAACGCCCATTTCCAAAATGGCTATTTTGGCTTATCTCCATTGTGATGGTTTTCAACACATTTGCGATCATTTTTGAAGTGTATTCAATCCCAGCCATTGAATTCTTACAAACTTCCTCAAAATTATCGAAGCAAGAAAACATTGCTACCTATAAGAAATCTGTTGTTGTTATTCAATCCGCTGAAAGCAAAGGCACAGGTTTCTCCATTTCGAGTGACGGAACTATTCTAACAAACTATCATGTTGTCAAAGGAACCGACACAGTAAATGTCTTTTTCCCAGTAGAAGGACGTTTTACGGCAGAAGTTGTATATACCTATCCATCAGTCGATCTTGCTGTATTAAAAGTCAATGGACAAGACCTACCCCATTTAGAACTCGCTGAAAAAACGACTTTTACAGCTAATGAAGCCATAAACTTTATTGGTAATCCTTTAAGTTTTAAGGGCATTGCAAATGAAGGTACGATAATTGATTATATCCAGCTACCAGATTGGGATGTACCTGTCGTTATGATGAAGGCACCGGTTTATCGAGGTAATAGCGGTAGCCCCGTATTTAATAGCAAGGGGCTGGTGATTGGCATTGTTTTCGCCACGTTAGATCATGAAACACATGGAAAAGTCGGTTTATTTGTTCCGGTAGATGAGTTTTATGATCGACAATAAGTAGTGTTTGTAGATAAGATGTTAAATAGATATATAGGTGGTGTTTGGCAACCATTTTCAACATCAAAGAATCCAAATACAAAGCCACTAAAGGAAAATTAATTCCCTTAGTGGCTTTACTTTTTAATCTTATTTAATTCGTAATTCTGATTCGCTATCGAAAAAGTGTGCTTTATTAAGGTCAAATGCTAAGTCGATTGTTTCTCCAGCCACAACATTGAAACGCGCATCTACACGTGCAACAAAGTCTTGGTCATTTACTTTAGAATAAAGTATAATCTCGGCTCCCATTAATTCAGCAACTTCAATCGAAGCCCTGATTTTTGTTTCAGGAGAAAAATCAAGGAATAACGGTTCATCATGAATATCTTCTGGACGAACTCCTAGAATGATATCTTTACCAATATAGTTTTGCTCGCGAAGATATTTCATTTTACCCTCGGGTACCAGAACCTTTACATCTCCCATGACAAAATGATTCTCTTCTAGTTTACCGTTTAAGAAGTTCATTGCTGGAGAACCAATAAAACCACCAACAAAAACATTGTTAGGTTCATCGTAAACTTCTTTAGGGGCTCCTACTTGCTGAATAAATCCATCCTTCATTACTACGAGCCGCGTGGCCATTGTCATCGCTTCCGTTTGGTCATGGGTTACATAAACAGTTGTTGTTTGCAGGCGCCTGTGCAACTTTTGAATCTCCGCACGCATTTGTACGCGTAACTTAGCATCTAAGTTAGATAATGGCTCATCCATTAAGAATACTTCGGCATCACGTACAATAGCACGTCCTAAAGCAACACGTTGACGCTGTCCACCTGAAAGTGCCTTTGGTTTACGATTTAAGAGGTCCTCAAGTCCCAAAATTTTAGCCGCATTATCAACACGTTTTTTTATTTCATCTTTTTTAAATTTACGTAGCTTCAAACCAAATGCCATATTATTGTAAACGTCCATATGTGGATATAATGCATAGTTTTGGAAAACCATAGCAATGTCACGATCTTTTGGTGGGACATCGTTCACTCTTTTACCCCCGATGAAAAGATCGCCTCCTGATATTTCTTCCAAACCAGCAATCATTCTAAGTGTTGTTGATTTTCCACAACCTGATGGACCAACTAATACTAAAAATTCTTTATCTCTAATTTCCAAACTAAAATCTTTAACGGAAACAACATCTTTATCATATACTTTTCTTATATTTACCAATTTCAAGTCTGCCATTTTATTCCCTCCAGTGTATGTAAGTGCTTTCATCTACTATTAATAGAATACAATATTTACACTATTTGAGTAATGGTGAATATGCACAAAGATCTGGACAGTCTTCGTGCATATTTACTATGAACGGTGTTTCCGAACAAATGGAGTTACTTTCTGGCTAAAAGTGCCAGGTAAACTGTCATTGCATGATGAAATTGTCGGACATCAATCCCCGTCTTTTCAAAAAAACGATCCAACCGATATTGTAGGCTATTTCGGTGCATATGTAATACTTTTGCAGTCTCCGATATATTTAAATTACATTGAAGAAACGTTTCAATCATTTTCAGTGTTTCTTCATCGTTTATGTATTCTTGTAAAATAGTTTTGCCAATATCGGAACGTAAATCTGATTCTGTTTGATTGATAAGTAGATAGGGCACAGCATCAATAAACGTTACTACTGTCTTATTCGTATATATAAATACTTTCTTAGCCGCATTTATTAATGAGTGATAATACTGAGCGATGTCCTCCAAACCGTCTTTATAAGATCCTATAAAGAAGTTGATTTTCACGTATAAATCGCTCATGAGTATATCTTTAATCTCTTCAAAAGAGATGCTATCTTCATAGACTGTCTGTTCTTCTATAATAATCCCTTCATGTCCATTTTCCCATAGAATAGGAACTGGATTTGCAAATAGTTCTTGAATGGCATCTTTAAATATAATTGGGTCAATTTGATTTTTTTTGATTGAAAAGTAAATAAAGCGATAGGGATTTTTAATTTCAAAGTTAGAATTTATTTCAGTCGAATGAATTGTATTTCTCCACTTTTGTTCTTCATCGGTAGGTAATGGTAAGTTTATATTATATGGTAATAAGAAAGTAGTTAATAAAGATACATCTTTGGAAGTTAATTCTTCTTCACTAATACCAATTATTTCATTGTCGTCTGTCACAAACCACTTATATGTACGGTCTAGGTTATCCTTTCTCTCAGAATATACAAGAAGTGAAGAATAAATTTTACGTAATTGATTGATCATCAAAGCACCTCTTTACCTTTTTCAAAAAACATTTTCACTTTAGATTATTATGTCAAAATTAATAGTACCACATTAATACTTACATACGCCTTGCAATTAGATGATTCCGTTTTTGCAACTACACATAAACATAAATATGATGATGTTCCAGTAAAACGAAGTAATGTAAAAATGCCTAAGGAATTTTCCCTTTGGCATTTTTGTGATAACCAATGTATTAGTAAAAGCTTCTGCTGAAACAAGCATAGACGCTTTTACAGCCTCATTACAAACTCAATACGCCCCTCTAATTTCCGGTTGCACTTCATCCTTGTAAAATTCCGCCAATTTGGTCATTTCCTTTTCCGTAAAACTTTCTACGTTTACAGCTTGCAAGTTATCTTCTACTTGAGCAACGCTTTTAAATCCAGGTATTACACAAGAAATTGCATCGTGTTCTAAAATCCACTTGAGTGCTGCCCGTGTCATATTCCCTCTATTTTCAGCTATCCAAGTAAGTTTGTCACTTAACTCTATACCCTTTGCAAATTCTACCCCTGCAAATGTTTCTCCAATATTAAATGCTTCTCCATCTCGATTAAAATTACGATGATCATCTATTTCAAACTGTGAATTGGTTTTAAATTTCCCTGTTAATAACCCACTTGCTAGTGGAACCCGCGCGAGAATACCAACCCCCTGTTCCTTTACTTGCGGAAATAGTGCTTCTAACGGCTTTTGACGAAATAGGTTAAATATGACTTGCAATGCACTAACATTAGGTTGCTCCAGGCAGAATAAACCCTCTTCAACAGTTTCAACACTAACACCATAATAGCGAATTTTCCCCTGTTCTTTCAAACGATCAAGTACTTCAAACACTTGACCATTCTTTAAAATCTCCATTGGTGGACAATGAATTTGAAACAAATCAAGTTGATCGCGATTAAGTCGTCTTAAGCTGTCTTCACAATACTTTGTAACACTTTCCATTGAGTATGTTTTAGGGTCATGTACATCCCCTGCTCGACAGAATTTAGTTGCTATATGAATTTCAGATTGTTTTCCTTTGGTTGCTTTCGCTAATAGTTCCTCACTATGGCCATCTCCATAAACATCTGCCGTATCGAAAAAGTTTACACCTTTTCCTATTGCGTGGTCTAAAGCTTTCAATGCTTCTAGATCATTCGTTCTTCCCCAAGCTCCGCCAATTGCCCAAGTACCAAAGCTGAGCTCACTTACCTTTAAATCTGTATTGCCAATTTGACGATAATTCATTTGTCCTCACTCCACTTATCCAAGTATTTTTTAACAAAGCCTATAACAACAGATTTGAAATACAAGAACAAAAGCTTTAATACGTATACTAATGAATAAAAGCCGTTTTGGCACTCACGATAATATTAATTATTCACTCTTTTACGAACAAATCATATCCATTTCATTTCCGCAAAACTTCGGTGAACATGCTTCAAACTGTATATAATAGTTCTATCCTATTTGGATTCACTTGTTCTTGTTAGATCTCATTAGTGACTTTTATGTCAGAATTTCACACTTATCTGTTATGTTCGTCATTAACTTCTTCACCGTTATGCAGAATAGTTACTAGTATTTCTATAAATAAGAGTCCCAACTAACTAGTTGAGACTCTTATTTAAAAGGACTACCTACGGAATTCTAAAAGCCTTCGATTAATATCTTTTGTTTGACCGTAAATATCCTGATAAATAGCGAACATCTTTTTATATTTTTCCACATTAGTTTTATTGGGATGAAATCGTTTATCTTCCTTCAAGAACTCATTCGCGCAATCCTTCAATGAATCAAACCATGAACATCCATAAGCTGCTAACATGGCTGCCCCCATACCTGGTCCTTGTTCGCTTTTAAGTCTAACAATATCAGCATCGAAAATATCAGCCTGCATCTGAAGCCAATCTTCATTTTTCGCACCACCGCCAATTGATATGACCGTATCGATTTGTTTGCCCTTTTGACGAAAAATATCAATAGTTTCATTTAGCGAAAATGTAATCCCTTCAAGAATTGCTCGAACAAAATCTTTTCTGTGATGAGAACTGTCCATTCCAATAAAGCTTGCACGAATTGCAGCATCTGCATGTGGTGTTCTTTCACCCACCAAATAAGGAGTAAATACCAGTCCATTAGATCCAACAGGGACAGACCCAACATCGACTAGTAAATCATCGAAAGATTCGTCCCCCGCAAAAACGTCTTTAAACCAAGTTAAGCTATAACCCGCTGCAAGAGTGACACCCATTGTATAAAACGCGTCGGGAGCACCATGATTAAAGTAATGAACCTTTCCTTGAAAATCTTTATCAGGACTTGCTTCATAAGACAAAACAACACCAGATGTCCCAATACTACAAAGTGTTTTTCCATCCTCTAAAATCCCTGAACCAATAGCACCACAAGCATTATCAGCACCACCTGCAAATACACGTGTAGAGTTGGCAAGACCAGTAGATTCTGCAAATTCAGATGTTATCTTACCTACTTCCTGATAGGAGTGAACTAATGGTGGACAAAGACTGGTATCAATATCTAGTAATTCACAGATTTCTGTACTCCATTCTTTTTTACTGACATCCAATAGAAGTGTTCCAGCTGCATCAGAGTACTCCATTTGTAATTTACCTGTAAGCTTGTAACGCAAGTAATCTTTTGGAAGAACAAACGTCTTAACCTTACTAAATAACTCTGGCTCATGTTCTTTAACCCATACTATTTTTGGTAAAGTGAATCCTTCTAATGCGTGGTTTTTTGTAATAGATAACAAACGCTTTTCTCCAACGACTTCATAAATTCGCTTGCACTCCGCTGTTGTCCTTGTATCATTCCAGAGAATCGCATGACGTAATACTTCATTATTTTCATCTAACAAAACAAGTCCATGCATTTGCCCAGAAAAACTAATGCCTTCAATATCTTCTGGATCCCCATCGAAATCCTTCAAAAGATCAAGTAGACCCGATACAGTCTGATCAACCCAATCTTTAGGGTTTTGCTCACTATATCCCGTTTTCTCTTGAATTAGTGGGTAAGATTTCGATACCTCTTGAACAACAGCGCCATGTTGATTGACGAGTAAAATTTTAACAGCACTTGTTCCTAAATCTATACCTATTACATATTTCATAGCTACATCTCTCCTGCCATTCAAAACTTAATTAGTTAGCGAAAGCTTTCAATAAGTATTGATTGATTGTTGCTTTAATTTGTTCTAAGCGACCAGATGTCTGTTTTATATCTGATAAACCATAAGCATACTCTTCCAGTTTACGGAAGTCTGTTTTTCCTTCAACAATAGCAAGTCCAATACCTTCTGTGTAAGTCTGATAGCGATTTTCGACTATACTTTCCAAGACCTTATCATCAATTAAATTTTGTGCCACCCTTAAACCTACTGCAAAAGCATCCATTCCAGCAATATGTGCATGGAATAAATCTTCTGGCTCAAATGAACCTCTTCTTACTTTCGCATCGAAGTTTAGGCCGCCCCTACCAAGTCCGCCATTTTTAAGAATTTCATACATTGCAAGTGTTGTTGACCATAAATCCGTAGGGAATTCATCTGTATCCCATCCGATAAGTGGATCCCCTTGGTTTGCATCAACTGAACCCAGCATATTATTAATGCGTGCATAGTGAAGTTCATGTTCAAATGTATGTCCCGCTAGTGTCGCGTGGTTTGCTTCAATATTGAACTTGAAATGATCTTCAAGACCATAACTTTGCAAGAATGCATGTGCAGTAGCTACGTCATAATCATATTGATGTGTTGAAGGCTCTTTTGGCTTAGGTTCAATTAAAAATTGGGCATCAAAGCCAATTTCTTTGGCGTAGTCAATAGCCATATTATAGAAACGTGCTAAGTTATCCAGCTCCAGCTTCATGTTTGTATTCAGAAGTGTTTCATAACCTTCGCGGCCACCCCAGAATACATAGTTTTCTGCACCAAGTTCCTTACCGATTTCTAATCCCTTTTTCACTTTAGCTGCAGAATAAGCAAATACATCTGCACTACTTGAAGTGGCAGCACCATGAACAAATCGTGGGTGTGTAAAGTTATTCGCCGTATTCCAAAGTAATTTTGCTTTACTATCTTTCATATAGTCTTTGATCATACTTACAATTGTATCTAAGTTTTGATTAGACTCTCTTAAACTGCTACCCTCTGGTGCTATATCAATATCATGGAAACAGAAAAATGGTACATCAATTTTATCGTAAAATTCAAATGAAGCATCTACGCGGGCTTTAGCTAAATCCATACCACTAAACTTATCCCACGAGCGAATCATGTTGCCTCCGCCAAATGGATCTGAGCCATTCATCGTAAATGTATGCCAATACGAGACTCCGTAGCGTAATATTTCTTCCATTGTTTTATCACCGATTTTTTCCTCGGGATTATAAAATTTAAATGCATATGGATTTGTTGATAATGAACCCTCGAATTTAATCTTGTCAATGTTTAGGAAATAAGTCATTGTTTGTACCTCCTAGATTTTTTATGTTACAAAGCAACAGCGAATGTAAAGGCTTACATTTGTAATTATAACACAAATCATTAGTTTGTCTATTAGTTGAACAAAGTTTTTAACTTAAAAAACTGATTGCATTTATCACTGGAAATGATGAACTTTTTATATGAGTAGTGTATGCTTTTAATGATTCCTCTTTCTATTAAATAATGAGATTGGCTTATTCTATAAGTCAGGAAATAAGGGTGGTTGTCAATGAATCCTACTAGTGGCTTTATTTATAACGTTTTTGAATGGATAACAAGGTTTGCCTATTTAAATTTATTGTGGATACTTTTTTCATTAGCAGGCGGAATAATTTTCGGCTTTTTCCCAGCTACTATAGCAATGTTTGCAATAACCCGAGAATGGTTAAAAGGAAATACAGAAAAGCCAATTTTAAAAGCCTTTTGGGAATACTATCGGAGAGACTTCTTAAAAAGCAATCTTTTGGGAATATTTATTAGTATAATAATCTTCTTAATTACGATTGATATTATTTACATTCAAGGTAATACTAACGGGGATTTAACATGGACATATATACCTTTATTTGCATTTATGTTACTTTTCATTATGTTATTATTTTATATCTTTCCTGCCTTTGTTCATTACGATATAAAAGTACAATATGTTATGAAAAACAGCTTTTTTATTATGTTAATAAACCCCTTCAATAGTTTATTGATAATACTCTGTCTTGTACCACTCTTTTTTATTATGAAAAGTTTTCCTGCCTTGGCATTCATATTTGGTGGAAGTTCATACGCATACATAACAATGTGGGTCAGTTTACATGCTTTTAATAAAACGAATAAGAAAAATGGCAATCCCGTTAATATCGAGAATTAACGACTTTTTTCACGAAAAAAACTTCACACAACGGAGCAGTTCAATCCCCCGTTGTATGAAGTTTTTTTATGTGCCATACACTTATTACCCTTTCACTGCACTAGCAGAAATCCCTTCAACGACTTTATTACTAAAGAAGATGAATGCAAGAATAATTGGTAACACACTAATGATTAACGTTGCTCCGATTGCTCCCCAGTCTGTCATATATTGCCCAATAAAGTTTTGAATACCTACGGTTAATGTTTTATATTTTTCTGAACTTATAAACGTATTTACAAATACAAATTCATTCCAATTATAAATCATATTAATAACCACAGTAGTAGACATTACTGGCACAGTCATCGGAAGAATAATTTGGAAAAACAATCGATGAACTGAAGATCCATCTATAATTGCGGCTTCTTCTATTTCACGAGGCAATGTGTAATAAAAGCCGAGTAATATCATCATTGTGATTGGTAAATTATAAGCCGTATATGTAATGACAACAGCGAAAGGATTATCAATTAAGTCTACGCTTAAGAACATACTGAAAAGTGGTATCAAAGCAGAGTGTATTGGAATCATTAGTCCAACCATAAACAACCCCAATACGAAACCGCTTAACTTCCATTTCATTCTTGTAATTGCGAAAGTTGCCATGCTCGCAAACAATACTGTTAGGATAATCGCTAGACCAGTAATCCAAACACTATTGAAGAAATAAATGCCTATTCCACCATCCCAAACCTTTTGGTAGTTTTCCCATCTAAACTCCGACGGTAGAGCAAATGGTGATCCAGCAAATATCTCTTTATTATCTTTTAATGAGAAAATGAAAAGCCATATTATTGGGAGTATCTGGAACAACGCTACAGCTGCTAGACAAACGTAAAGAAAAAAGTAACCAATGCGACCCATATCATAAACCTCCTTCTAATATTCTATTGGCTCGTTGGAAGTAGTAAATTTCCGAACAACTAACGTTACTACTAAGGTAATGATCAACAATAAGAATCCAATGGCACTTCCATATCCAAAATCATAACTTGAAAAAGCTAGTTTATACATATAGGACGCCATAACCTCACTCGCTCCATTTGGTCCTCCACCAGTCATAACATAAATCAAATCGAAGTACTTTAGTGATCCAACAATAGCTAATACGACTGTGACGCTTACTACTTCTTTAATTAGAGGTAGCTTAATCCTAAGGGCAATTTGAAAAGCAGATGCACCATCAATTTTCGCTGCCTCTATCATCGATTCAGGAATATTTTTAAGTGCTGCATAGTAAATCAAAATATAAAATCCAGCATATTGCCACAAAATTGGTATGAAAATAGCAAATAATACTAGTGATGGCTCGGCCAACCACGCGGGCGGATTATCAATCCCTATTTTGATAAGAATAGCATTTAAAATACCATTCGACGGATTGTATACTTTGATCCAAAGTTGAGCGATCGCAACTGAAGACAAAAGCATTGGAATCAGGTATATTTTCCTCAGTAAATCAGCGCCTTTTATTTTGGATGCCAATATTAATGAAACTAACAAATATAGCGCTAAGCTCATTGTCGAGAAAATTGCTAGTAAAAACGAATGATAAGCACTACTCCAAAATTTGAGATCCTTAATCCCATTAATATAATTTTCTAATCCAATAAATTTCATTGCACCAATGCCGTCCCAGTCCATTAATCCATAGTAACCCGTAAGGATTAATGGAATAAATATTAGTACAGTAATCAACAGGAGTGCTGGTAAAATATAAAGTGCTATATATAGCTTATTTGACATTACTTTATTCATTACACTCAACCCCATATCTTATGAAGTAGAAGAGGACCATCCGATGTTAAGGATATGTCCTCTTCATTGTTAATTTGACTTTACGCAATGCAGAATGCTTTTTACTATTTCGAAAGGGCTTCTTCGTGCGCTTTCGCAAACTCTTCAGGTGTCATTTGATTCCCAAAAAGGGCTTGAATCGCATCTAAATGCACTTGTGCTACACTTGGACTCATTTGAACGTCAGCAAACATAGTAATATTGCTTGCTGAATTAAGTTCATCCAATATATCGATATACATTTGTGGCAGGTCTAAGGATCCAGCATCCACTTTTGATGCTGGAATAACGCCAGCTTTTGTGACAGATTTCTCGCCCCATTGTTTAACAAAAAATGCGGCAAATTCTTTAGCTTCTTCTTTTACATCAGAATCTTCCGCAACAAATAATCCAACTCCAGGTCCCCCAATAAAACTATTCATATCTCCCTTTCCATCCACAGTTGGAAACTTGAGATACTCTACAGAATCTCTAAATTCTTGAGGTACATCTTCATTTGTTGTGTAATTTGGTAAATCCCATGTTGCAATTAAATACATTGGTGCTTGTTCATTCATAAACATACTTTTCGCTTCTTCATCAGAAAGACCATTAAATCCTTTGACAAATGCCCCCATATCAACAAGGTTTTGCACTTTTTCTGCTGCTTCAATTAATGCTGGATCCTCGAAAGTACCGGATCTATCGATCGCTTTATTAAGGACTTCAGCACCACCAATTCGGTCTGCTAGATACATATACCATAACGAACCTGTCCAAGGATCTTTGTTACCTAAAGCGATAGGTTGTATTCCATCTGCCTTAAATACATTAATTACATTTTCTAGTTCCTCAAATGTTTCTGGTGCTTCGAGATTATGCTCTGCAAACATAGTTTTATTATAATATATTGACGCAATGTTCAATTCTAGTGGAAGACCGTAAGTCACCCCATCTATTGCATAAGCCTCTACAGTTCCTGGAATGAACGTATCGCTTAATTCTTTATCAATAAGATCATCTAATGGAGCAAACATATTACCACCTACATAGGGTTCTAAAAATCCTGCTGCCCAAGTCATTCCAACGTCTGGTAATTCTTTAGATGTTGATAGAACCTTTAACTTATCTTTGTATTGCTCATTGCTTAACACTTCTAAATCAATTTTGACACCTTCATGTTCCTTTTCAAAATCAGCAATAATTTCACTTACAATTTCATGATGCTGTTTAGAGCTCCCCTCGGGCCATAGATGCATAAACTTTATTTCAGTATCACTAGATGTTTTACCTGAATCTGAACAACCTACTAATAATAAAGACAAAACAAAAGTGGATAGCAGAATTGTAAACGCTTTCTTTTTCCTCATTATTTATCTCCCCCAACTCAAGTTTTTGAAACAACAATATTCAGATTGTTGTATGCATTTTCATTATAGCAAACAGGAAGTTGTTAGTCTAGTGGATGAACAAAGTTTTTTTCTACGTCTATTTTTGTGATTTTTAATTGTGTTTTTCCCAAAAAAATAGGAAAAGGACGTTATAATTCTTTTCACAAAAGTTAGGTAGACACTCAAATCAGTTGAATACGAAGTTGTATCTAATCAAGTTTTTATTTGTTAGAATGAAAAAAAAGAGAGAAAGAGTTGAATGGAATGAAGATGGATGCTAATCAAACTTGGAATCATCATGTAGTCAAAAAAGGCAATAAATCTTTAGTTTTAGATAAAATTAAAAATAACTCCCCTATTTCAAGGGCTGCTGTTGCAAATCAAACTGGTTTAAACAAAGGAACTGTCTCATCCTTAGTGAGCGAATTACTAGAGGATCACTTAATCTATGAGTCTGGTCCAGGTGAATCTAGCGGCGGGAGAAGACCTGTCATGTTATTATTTAATAATTCAGCTGGCTATTCGATAGGAATAGATCTAGGGGTGAATTACTTACTCGGCGTTTTAACTGACCTAGACGGAAATATTTTTCAAGAGAAAGTAATGACTTTTAAGAACCTTTCTTATAATGAAATTGAAGAACAATTATTTAACACCATCGATTCCCTAATTTCTTCTGTGCCACCTAGCCCTCACGGAATCGTTGGAATCGGTGTTGGTGTACCGGGAATAGTTGATAATAGTGGGGAAGTTTTGCTAGCGCCAAATCTAAACTGGACAAACGTTAATTTAAAGTCAATTTTACAAAAAAAATATAACCTTCCAGTTATTATTGAAAACGAGGCAAATGCTGGTGCCTACGGAGAGAAGAAATTTGGTGCTGGAAAAGAGTTTGAAAATATCATTTATGTAAGTGCTGGGATTGGAATAGGTGTCGGACTTATTCTTAATGGTTCTTTGTATAAAGGGTCCAATGGTTTTTCTGGTGAGCTTGGCCATATGACAATACAAGTTAATGGTTCTAAATGTCGTTGTGGAAATGATGGTTGTTGGGAATTGTATGCGTCAGAACAAGCATTAATCAATAACGCTGGACTGTTAGATATCCCCCTCCCTTCTAACAAAGAAGGCGACTTAAATAATTTATTAACTCTCGCAGAGAATGGCAATAAAGAGGTTATCAAACTATTTGAACAAACTGGGGACTATTTAGGTGTAGGTATAAATAACATTATTAATATCTTTAATCCACAACAAGTGATTATTGGTAACCGGATGGCCTCTTCTAAAAAGTGGCTAGAGGAATCTTTGAATACAAGAGTAGCTAACCAAGCTCTATGGTTTCAACGAAGTGATTTACAAATTGATTTTTCGGAGTTATCCACACTCTCGTCCGCATTAGGCGTAGCTGCTTTTTCAATAGAAAACTTTTTGAGTGTTAGTATCCAACAAAGAAGTATAATTCAAATTTAAAGTAGTAGTAACGGCAAACCTTTTGTTACTTTAGTCATTCGTTAATCAACTATCACTAATTTGCTAATCCAATTAACTAGTGTATTATCTAATATAGTATTGTGAAAATTGCTAATTAATGATTTCATTTATTTATTAATCCCATTACTCCCCTGCCAATAACTGTCGGATTATTGATAAACAATAGGTCATTAATTAGTATTTTTATAATTGTATTTAACCTTTCTCCATTTTGTAAGCACTTACATGCATTCACTATTTTTCAGGGTGCTCAGATTTGGTGAAAGATAAAAATTATGTAAAGGGTGAATTAAAATGACAATCATTCGAAATCCAATTTTACCTGGATTCAATCCAGATCCAAGCATTTGCCGCGTAGGAGAAGATTATTATATTGCCGTTTCTACCTTTGAGTGGTTCCCTGGTGTGGGTATATATCATTCCAAGGATTTAAATAATTGGAGATTAGTTTCAAGGCCCCTTAATCGATTAAGCCAATTAAATATGATGGGAAATCCTAATTCAGGGGGTGTATGGGCCCCCCAACTCTCACATAGTGACGGTAAGTTTTGGCTAATCTATACGGATGTGAAGGTAACAGAAGGACAATGGAAAGATTGCCACAATTACCTTGTAACCAGTGAAACTATTGATGGAGAATGGTCTGAGCGTACTTACTTAAACAGCTCCGGCTTCGATCCATCATTGTATCATGACGAAGACGGTAGAAAGTATCTAGCGAACATGTACTGGGATCATCGTATCGATCATCATAATTTTTATGGTATAGTTCTTCAAGAATATAACGTCAAGGAACAAAAACTAGTTGGAGAATCTAAAATAATTTTTAAAGGGACAGATATCAAATTAGTTGAAGCCCCTCATATATATAAAATCAATGATTATTACTACTTATTAACAGCAGAGGGTGGTACAAAATATGATCATGCTGCCACGATCGCACGATCAAAAAATCTTTGGGGACCATATGAAGTGCATCCCGAGAATCCATTGATCACATCATGGCCATATCCTAGAAATCCACTTCAAAAGTCTGGACATGCTTCAATTGTTCATACACATACAGATGAATGGTTTTTAGTACACTTAACAGGAAGGCCCTTACCAAGAGAAAACCAACCATTGTTGGATGATCGAGGATATTGCCCACTTGGACGGGAAACTGCCATTCAAAGAATGGAATGGGAAAATGATTGGCCATATGTGGTTGGCGGTAACGGACCGTCCCTTGAAATTGAAGGACCTGATATCGTAGAAGTAAAATGGAAGAATGATTATGATGAGAAAGATGACTTTGATATTGATGAATTAAATAATCATTTTCAATCACTGCGTATCCCATTAGGCAAAGATATTGTTTCACTTAAAGACAATCCTGGCCATCTGCGACTATATGGAAAAGAATCCTTGACTTCAAAGTTCACTCAGGCTTTTATAGCTAGACGTTGGCAACATTTTAACTTTACTGCAGAAACGAAAGTGAACTTCACTCCAAACTCTTTCCAGCAATCTGCAGGACTAGTCAACTATTATAATACAGAAAACTGGACAGCACTTCAGATTTCCTGGCACGAAGAGAAAGGTAGAATCCTTGAACTCAGCACTTACGATAACTTTATATTTGCTCAACCGCTTCAAGGTAAAGAAATCGTCATTCCAGATACTATAGAATATGTTCACCTCAGAGTTGATGTAAAAACCAATTTTTACGAGTATTCTTATTCCTTTGACGGAGTGAATTGGACTGTTATACCTGTCAAACTTGCATCACATAAGCTTTCTGATGACTATATCAAAGGTGGAGGCTTCTTTACTGGTGCATTTGTCGGCATGCAGTGTCAAGATACATCAGGTCAGAATCGACACGCTGATTTCGATTACTTTATTTATAAAGAAAGGATATAAATATTCCTGTATTTAAACTGAGTGGAAGCAAATATCACCCCAAAAAGACATGTGTTCCAATAGGAATCACATGTCTTTTTTGATTGAGTAAACACAAACAGAAGTATATAAACTATTACATCACAATGACATGAAGCACGAATGAACTATTTTCTCATTGTCCTTCGATTAAATTAAGCTTTGCGATGTTTTGGGATAACAAGCCCTTTCCTTGAATCATTTGATAATACTGGGTTTCGATTAGCCTGGAATCTAGGATATAATATCAGTACTATATAACAACGTATTATTATTAAGTTTTTATAAATCTATATATTGTATAACTGGGTACCTAAATAAACTAAGTAAAGGTGCTTAAAAGGTGTAGCTTAAGCCCTAAGAGTTGCGCCGAAGCTCCTTGACTTAGCGTCGGGGGAAAATCCCCCATGTCATAGTAAATTCAATGGGATTCAATATTCCGCATATCAATATATATATAATATTCCCTATATTTCATGTTACTGGACCTTCACTTCTTTTCCATTTTCAAGATTAATAGACTTTCCGTTGTGTGAGATAGTTAACGCCTCTCCCTCTATTACCAAATAAGTTACTTCAGTTCTATCCATATGGATTTTTAGTAGCCTGCCTAGATATTGTAAATAAAAACCGAGTGAATCCCATTCACTAGGAAGAGAGGGTGTTAATGAAAGCCCCCCTTCTTTCACTCGTAAACCAGCAAATCCATAAACGATTGCTAGCCAAGTCCCACCCATATTGGCCATATGAAGGCCATCTTTTGTATTTCCATGTGTATTATCCAAATCTAGGCGAACCGTTTCATTAAAATAATCATAGGCTTTCTTTTCGTAGCCTAGTTTGGAAGCCATTATGCTAAATACACAGGAAGATAATGATGAATCATGAGTGGTGATTTGTTCGTAATAATCGTAGGATCTTTTAATTGTTTCGAAATCTTGTTCATCTTCTAGCAGAAAATGAGCCAAGACAGTATCTGCTTGTTTGCAAACTTGATATCTATAAAGTGTTAACGGATGATAATTCAATAAAAGTGGGAACTTATCTTTCGGAGTATTCTCTAAATCCCAACGCGCTTTTTGCAAAAAACTATCGTCCTGAGCATTGATTTTATAAGTTTCATCGTATGGCAGATACATTTTTTCACCTGCTTCAGTCCATTTTCTTACTTCTAATTCTGTCAGTTCTAACCTTTCAGCTAATTGTTTTAGATGATTACCATCCTCTTCTTTTAACAGATAATATACTTTAGCAGCCCACAGTAAATTATGTTTTGCCATGACATTCGTATAATAATTATTATTCACAACGCATGTATATTCGTCTGGACCAGTTACACTATCAATTCTAAATAAGCCATTTTTCATGTGACCAACATCACCCCATAAACGTGCAGTTTCAAATAGGACTTCTGCCATATACTCTTTTAAAAATGCCTCGTCCTTCGTTACTAAATAATATTGAATATAACTATATGCGATATCTGCACTTATATGATACTGCGCAGTTCCGGCAGGGAAAAACGACGAGCTTTCCGGACCGGAAATCGTTCTCCAAGGGAATAAAGCCCCTTTTTCATGTCCCATCTCCATAGCTCTTTCCTTAGCACTCCCTAAAATAGAGTATCTATGAAGTAATAAGTTTTTCGCAATTTCAGGGCTCGTCATTAAGAATACCGGAAACATATAGATTTCAGTATCCCAGAAATAATGCCCTTCATAACCTTCACCAGATAAACCTTTTGCTGCAATATTACTTACCGGATCTTTGCCGACTGATTGTAAAAGTTGAAAGAGATTAAAACGAATGCCTTCTTGAAGCAGTGCATCACCATCAATCTTCACATCGGATTTACTCCAGAAATTATCTAGATATTCTCTTTGCTCCAGTAAAAGATCTTCAAAAGAAGATCCTTTAAGCTGCCGTTGAATAGCAATTGCATTTTCAATAACTGTTTCTCCATGTCTGAGTGTATCTGTATAAACATTGTATTTTGTAAATTGCACTGTTTCATCACCAACGCATGAGTAAGTCTCTTCTACGTAATTATCTGCGGTTTTACTTTCATACATATACTTTCCAGATTCAATCACAGAAGAAGTAACACAAGCCACTTCAAGCTTAGTAATATAGGTACTGTTTTTTACTATGCTGAATTCTTCTTCCTTTCGAACTTCCGTTACATGTAGTCTTTTAGCATGACCTGAAGCTACCCGGGGGTCATTTTTATCAACAAAGTTAGAGACATCGCCATTAACAGTCGAAACAATTTTCAGTTGCTGAATATGGCTTAAAGGCTCTATATTAATATTTACTGCAAATAATTCCCTTCTAACAAAAGAAATGAGTCGTTTAAAATGGATTTTAACTTCTTTTCCGTTAGGTGATCTCCAATGTACAATTCGTTCGGCAAAACCCGCATCCATATGCAGATTTCGTTGGACATTAATTACTTCTCCTTCAAACATAGAAAATAGTTCGTCATCCAAATAAATATGTATAAATTGCCCATCAATGACATTCAGGATCTTTTGCTGTGTTTCTGGAAACCCATGCAACTTCTCTCCATAATTTATTTCTGTTTCATCATGAAAAGCATTTATATATGTACCTCGAATCGATTTATATGTATCCTTATAGCCCTCCTCGAAATTCCCTCTCACACCTAGATACCCATTGCCTAAGGACAAAAGACTTTCATTTAGCAGTAAGTTTTCATTATCTAACTCTGACTTCGTTAATTTCCACGTCATTGATATATCACTCCTTAGTCAATTAATATTTGTATGAAGATTTAAATTTCTTTATTCAAATTTGATTAAATTATATTTTCTCATTATATCGTTTTACAATTTCTTCAAACATCAATTCAGACGTATTTCCTACTAGATAGTCTGCATGCGATAAATGTTCTAATGCACCAACGCCAACAGAAAACATATTTGCTTTATTAATTGCCTCTACACCTACGGCTGCATCTTCTAGACCGATACATTCAGAGTAGGGAATATTCAAGAAGTCCGCTGCTGTTGTAAACGTTTCAGGATTAGGTTTTCCTTTCGTTACTTTTGTAGCATCTACAACGTAATCAAAATAATTTGTCAATAAAAGTTTCTCTAATACCTTAAGTGCATTTTTACTAGCTGAGCCAAGCGCAATTTTAATATGCTGAGCTTTGATTTTCTTCAATAGACTTTCAATGCCAGGCAATATATAATCTGGATTTATCAAGTCTATAAACTCCAAATAATGGTCATTCTTTTGATTTGCCAGTCTTAATCGCTCCTCATAAGACAAGCTTCGCGAGGAGGGGGTCAATTCCAAAATACGCTCTAAAGATTCCATACGACTTATTCCTTTAAGTTGTTCATTAAACTGTCTATCCATCGATACACCAAGTTCCTGTGCAAGCTTTTGCCACGCCAAAAAGTGGAACTCTGCTGTATCTGTGATAACGCCATCAAGGTCGAATATAAAAGCTTTTGGGTAGTGTGTCATGTCTTACTCCCCTTTCTTTTTAAGTAATTATATCGGGATTTGGCAGCTTCTTTACTTACGTAACGCCTTGACACTTTCCCGTTCGAGTAACTGATAGTCGACATAAATATGCTTCTTATCTAGTTTGTTTTCCATCAAACTTTGTAGCAACTGCGCTGAAAGCCTTCCGATTTCAATGAAATCCTGTCGAATTGTAGTAAGTTTCGGTTGGGTATAGCCACTAAGTACTAAATCATCAAACCCAGTAATAGAAATATCCTCAGGAATTCTTAATCCTGCTTCTTTTACCGCCCTCATTACACCAAATGCCATCAAATCACTAAAGCAAAGAAACGCTGTTGGTTGTTTAGTTTGCAGATACTTTTCCGCCAAAATATACGCTTGCTGCTCGGAAAATTGAGCATACAGCACGTCTTCATCACACATCACCAAGTCATTTTCTTTAAATGCTTCCTGAACTCCTTTAATCCTCTCTGCATTTACATCGGTTTCTTTTGTCCCCGCCACGATAACAATGTCTCGATGATTGCGTTCTATTAAGTAACCAGCAATCTCTCTACTAGCTTTGGCGTTGTCAATAGAGACACTGCCAATCAATCCATTGTTCATATCTGTCATAATGTCGACAATCACACAGGGGATATTGGTATCGATTAGTTCTTTATAATATGGATCATCAGTGCGTATTCCCTGTAAAATCGCACCACCAATATTTCGCTCCCGACAATATTGAGCATAACTTTTTTGTTTCTGCTTCAATGAATCTATTAGAAAAATCGACAATTCATTTTGACTTTCTTCAACAGCAGTATACACTCCTTTGAATATATCGAATGCGTTGTTATCTTTTTCATTATTGTTAAGAACGCCAGATGAAATCAATCCAATAGTCATTTGCTTTTTTGATGATAAATTTTTGGCTACAACATTAGGTGTATAATTCAATTCTTTTGCGATAGCGAAAATTCTTTGTCGTGTTTTTTCACTAATATCAACATAATTATTGAAAGCTTTTGATACGACACCAATGGATACACCTGCTTTTTTTGCAACATCTTTTATTGTAGTCATTTTAGAATCACTTCCTTAATTAGTTAATATTAATAACGGGCAATCGCATTATCTATAGAGTCGAACCCGATAATGCTCTCATAAAACCCGAAAAAACTTGCATTCTCTTTCCCACTGCAAGAACGAATTTATTTCACTGCGCCTTCCCCAATGCCTTTAATAATATGTTTTTGTGCAAGTACATAGAAAATTACAACTGGAATGATTGTCAACATCAATCCCGCCATTGCTAAATTCCACTTAATCGTAAATTCGCCAAAGAAATAAAAAGTTGATAGTGGTATTGTTCGAAGCCCCTTGTCAGTAAGTGTTAGGGACGGTAATAGATAATCATTCCAAATATTAATAACGTTTAGGATCATCACAGTAACAGTAATCGGTTTCAACATCGGGAAAATGATTTTCCAAAAGACCCCAAACTTTGAAGCTCCATCAATCGTAGCTGCTTCTTCCAGAGTGATTGGAATAGACTTAATAAAACCATGATATAGAAAGACAGAAATACTTGAACTAAATCCAACATGCATAAAAATTAAACCTTCACGAGTATTGAACATTGGAATGTGTAACGTATTCGTAATAGTACTCATGAGTTGCATTAAAGGCATCATCAATGTTTGGAAAGGTATAAGCATCGTTGCTATAAAAGTCATGAAAATAATTTTGCTCAACTTATTGTCCGTTCTAGCTAACATCCATGCAGTCATCGAAGATAAAACAACAATAATCACAACTGAGAAAATAGTAATATATAATGAGTTTCCCAGCGCAGTCAAAAAATTCATCTTTTCCATAGCTTCTAGATAATACTGAAAACTGAATTTCCCAGGCAATGCAAGTGCATTTTCATAAAGTTCACGGCGATCTTTAAATGAGTTTACAATGATTATGTAAATGGGAGATAAGAAGAAAAGTGCTGCCAATAAGAGTAATACTTCTTTTGTAATTCCTCGTATTTTTCCCATCACATCTCTACCTCCCGCTTCTTCGTAATATAGACTTGAGTCAGTGTAATAGCAGCAACAACAAAGAAAAATACAATTGCTTTCGCTTGACCAAATCCATAATTACCATAACCAAAAATTTCATTATAAATATTCATCGCAAACATTTCCGTCGAATTAGCTGGGCCACCACCTGTTAAGGACAAGTTTACATCATAAATTTTAAATGCTGATGAAAGAGTTAAAAATAAACTGATTGTAAAAGCTGGCATTAATAAAGGAAAAGTGATTTTTCTAAGTCTTTGCCACCCACTTGCACCATCAATTTTAGATGCTTCGACTACGTCATTGGGAATACCTTGAATTCCCGCGATATAAATGATCATAATGTATCCCGCCATTTGCCATGTGAAAACGAGAACTAGGGCATATAATGCATAATCAATATCGATTAGCCAATTAAAAAATACATTGTCTAGTCCAGTCACTTTACCTATCAATGTAAATACATCCAAAAAGATAAATTGCCAAATGTATCCTAGTATTAGTCCACCGATCAAATAGGGCATAAATACCATTGTACGTGCCATATTTGCAATTCTGAGTTTGGATGTCACCAGTAAAGCAAAAGCTAGTCCTACCACATTTACTGAAATAACTGCTAAAAATGTAAACAATGTCGTTTTCCATGTAGATGCAAGAAAACGTGTGTCACCAAATAACTTGATGAAATTATCAAATCCTACAAATACTTTTGGGTTTGCTGCAATCCCATCCCATTCGAAAAAGGAGTAGTAAATTCCTATTAAAAAAGGAATAATCACTACCGTAACAAAAATTAGCAATAGCGGAGCAGTAAATAATATGTACCACCCTTTATTATTTTTTCCTGGCATGTAACCACCACTTTCTAGTAGTTTTTCTATCTTTCAACTAGTTAATAAAGGAAGATAGATTATAAAAATCTATCTTCCTATTCATGATAACTATGATGTTATAGTGATATTATTTCACAGCGTTTTTCCATGCTCCATCCATTTTTTGAATGAATTCATCACCTGTCATATCTTTTGACAAGAAGAATTCTTCTGCAGCTGGCGCAAAATCATTCGGAATAATATTAGCTGGGAAATAATTTAGTGCCCAAGGTATTGTTTGACCACTATTTGAAGCTTTTAATACATCTTGAGATAGTGGATCTAAATTGCCTGCATCGATATTTGTCAAAGCTGGAACAAATCCGAATTCCTCAACAATGTATTGATGACCCGTTTCAGTTGTAAACATCCAGTTCAAAAAGTCATTTGCTGCTTTAACTTCAGCCTCATCTTTTTCCCCATTAATCGTCCAGTTGTTACCGACTCCAACAGCCAATTTATCATTGCCCATTAATGGGAACGGTAACATGCCTACTTCAAAATCCACATCGAAATCAGACAGCATCCCCCACGCCCAGTTACCTTGATGAATCATTGCAGATTTACCAGCAGCAAAGTCACCTACTTCTTTGTCATACGTTACATCCAATGGACTTACCGTATTCGTTTTAATAGCATCCATAAATTTCCCAAACTCTTGGAATTCTTTCGTGCCTGCCATCGTAACTCCACCATCTGTCAATTTATCGATGAACTCGTAATGATCGTTTTGCAATGCGAAAGGATAGTTTGCAATATGGCCAATTAAGAAATAAGCTTCTTTAGAAAGACCAAAACCATTAATATCTTCAGCTTTAAACTTTTCTAATGTACGTACAAAAGATTCATAGTCGGCAACGTCTTCAGGTTTAACTAAATCTTTGTTGTAAACCATACCAAATCCTTCGACGCCATATGGAACACCAACGATCTTATCATCAATTTCTAATTCCATTCCAGGAGCAATGTGTTTTACATATCCTTCAGAAGTCATATCGTAAGCATACGATTTTAGTTTTTCAGCTTCTGTCACATTTTGAAGACTAAAAATAGACGGACCTTGATTACTGTTCAGACGAATTTGTAGTTGTTGGAAGTAATCATCACCTGTTGTCCCCCAGACTTCCACTTCGACGCCTGTTTCTTTCGTATATTCTTTTGTCAGTGCTTCCAACTGATCAGATATTTCAACCTTACTTTGGAAAATCGTGATTTTTTGAGCTGCTGATTTTTCAGGCTCTTTAGTACTTTCTTCCGATTTTTCACCATCTTCTTTTCCACTACTACATGCAGTTAAAAGAAGTAATAAAGCTATTAGCAATAGACTACCAATCTTTCTTTTTTGATGCTTCATTTAATTTCCCCCTCTTATCATTTGAATTTTTATAGTAAATAAAATGAATAATCATTTTATAACTACCAACATTTAATACACCCTTTACTAGTTATCCTGCATTAGTTAGCTTTATATGCAGAGGATGCAGGTCCTCCATCGAGTGATATTTCACTCTGTTAAACCAAATGGTATTTCTATAAAATCATCACACTCATGAATTTCACCAAAAACCTCAAATGTTATGCTCTCCTTGTTTTCCACCTTCACTGACAAGGTAGATTTTGTTATTGAAATAGTAACCGGCTGAGCCTGCCAATGAATCGTAAACTTCATATGATGCCAATGTTTTGGTATTCTTGGGTTTATTCTCAGTCTTCCATCGACAAGCCTGATTCCAGCAAAACCAAAGATTGCTGATTTCCAAATACCACCAATAGAAGCCGCATGAACACCATCATCTGATGTATTCATCAGTGGTCCTAAGTCGATTTCACTAGATTTTTTAAATAAAGAATAGGCTAAATCAATGTCACCAATATCATTTGCTACGATTGCGTGTGTCGCCAAACTTAGCGATGAATCATGTAATGTCTTCGGTTCATAATAATTAAAATTTGCTCGTTTAACAGCTTCTGAAATGCGTTCATCATCATTTAAAAAAGTTTGTTCTAACAAGTAAAACAAGATTAATGTGTCCGCCTGTTTCGTAACCTGCAATTTATTTATTTGTTCCGAATTATAATCTCGATAGATACCTCTAACTTTCTCCTGATTTTTATATTTCGCGAGATCAATTTCTTTTAACAGTAAATACGTATCATCTTGCGGTATTACTAGATCTTCTTCGCGCGGTTCTGGTAAATAGATTTTTCCTGCTTTATCCTGCCAATGTTGATATGCTTTATCCAAATTCAACTTTTTGGTTAGTTCTTTTAAACACATCGGGTTTTCCATTGTTAACTTTTCATAATAGCGGATTGCTAGTTTCATATTGAAATACGCCATATAATTCGTAAAGGCATTGTTATCTACATGTTCTTTGTACTCATCCGGACCAATTACATCATTGATATGATATTTTTGTTTTTTCTCGTTCCACTCAAGCCGACTTGCCCAAAACGTTGCTGTATCAAAAATAATCTCATAACCATAGTGGTCCATGAATCCCTGATCAGCTGTAACATTATAGTATTGATAAACAGCAAAGGCGATATCTGCAGTAATGTGCTGTTCGATAAATCCTGACCAAATTTTCGTCTGATTTCCAGTAACGATATCAATATCTCCCCAAACTGGCGTTACTTCTCCATCTGTCGGCCAGGCTACTTCCCACGGATACATCGCACCAAGGTAACCATTTTCTCTAGCTTTTTTCCTTGCTCCTACTAAACCATGGTAACGATAGGTTAATAGCGATTTTGCAACTTTGGGATTAGAATAGATGAAAAATGGAAGAATGAATAATTCTGTATCCCAAAACGAATGTCCTTTATACCCTTCTCCACTTAACGCTTTTGCTGCGATTCCCATTCTGTCATCGTGTGCTGGTGTCATAATGGTTAAATGGTAAAGCGAAAAACGCAATGCAAGTTGATCAAAGTCATCATCGCTATTAATCTCGAAATTATATGCTTCCCATATCTTGTTCTGCCACGTCTCCAAATGTGACTGAAAAAGTGTATCATATCCTTTTCCGGAGCTGTCTTGTAAATCTTGTAATGAATGGTCGCGAAGTTGTTGTATATTGTATTCAGCTTTTTCGAATTCCTTATCTCGGCTAGTGAACACTGTTGTTATTTTTTCTATTTCCAGTTTATCAGTAGGCTGAAGACTGAAATCATAAGTCAACCATACTTTTCGACGATCCATATTCATCTCAGGAACTTTGATTCTTTCCTCATCATTAACCGTAATTTTATGAGTTGTGTTAATTACAACATCAATTTTAGATTCATTAGTTGTTTGGACTAACTGAATGAATTGCTTATCAAAAATTCTTCGTTCACCTTCAAGAAAATGTTGTGATCCAGAATTGCTCATTTGTGCATCAATACCGGAATCAAGGGAAATTCGAACTGGATCTGTAAGACTTTTAACCATCATTTTCATCCCAATTAAATGTAAGTTATCCAGTGAAACAAACCGTCTAAAATGGAATCGTAATTCTTTTCCTCTTGGTGAAGTCCAGTCAAAATACCTTGTCAGCTCAGCCGTTTTCAGATTTAATTGTCGCTGGTAATTCTTCGTTTCTCCAAATTCAAGGCTAAAACGTTCACCATCTATCCGTATATCAAACCTTGTAACATCCGCTAAATTTGGTAACTCCGTAACTTCATTTTCCTCAGCTCTATTAAATGTTCCACTTATAAGCAAATTTCTTTTGTCTTTTATGTATGGCTCTTCAGTAGTAGATCTCAATCCCATATATCCATTTCCAAGATACATAATTGATTCACTTTTCCCTAATGTATCAGGAGAAAACTCAACTTCGGAAACAACCCAATTCTTGAGTTCTCCTTTACCTTGCGAATAATTCATCATACAATGAAAGTCCTCCCTTCAGTGAATACGCTTTCATTAATTCACGAAAACGTTTTAGTTTTAAACTAAAAAAATATACGCTTTGATTGAGATGCTCAATGTGACCATTTGCGAAATCGTTTTAGATTTTGTTTAAAAACTAATATATGAGCTTACAACGAATTATAGAACCGATATTCTAAATTGTCAATCAATTTATTTTGATTTCTATGATCCTTTAGTCTACTAGTAATCTGTTCGAAAGGAATATCTATCGATTCATTGACTTCAAAAAAGTTGCTATCCCCTATGACAAGGAAATCTTGCCCATAAGTTCTAACAACTTTATATCTACTAATTCAAAGTTTCCTTTTCAACATTCCCAGTTTCTACTTGCCTCCTCATTACGAGTCAGAAGTTAACCCCTCTACTACCGTCATAACTGCCTCTTTTAATTTCAATAAAAGCGCGTCACTTTCAACTTTTGTCGCGCCCTTCACTCCAAAATAGAACTTAATTTTCGGTTCTGTTCCAGATGGACGGATGGCGAACCATGCACCATTAGACAATATAAATTTAAGAGCATTCGCGATAGGTAAATTGAGTGGCCGCCGATCCCCCGTTTCAACGTTAACAAAATGTCCAGATGAATAATCTTCAGTGATTGAAAGGGGTTTGGTAAACTCTTTTACAAATGATGTCGACCGGAAATAATTCACGATTTCATCAATTTTCGCCATTCCAGTCTTCCCTCTTAGCGTTATTGATTCCAAACTTTCTTGATAAAAGCCGTGCTCTTCATACAGTTCGTGTAGTCCATCCAATAATGTTTGGCCTTTTGCTTTATAACGAGCGGCCACTTCAGCAATTAAAACCGATGCTTGGACAGCGTCTTTATCCCGTACGAAATCGCCAATCAGGTAGCCATAGCTCTCCTCATAACCAAATAAGAAAGTTGACTCTGCAGTTTCTTCAAATTCTAAGATTTTTTCACTTATAAATTTAAACCCTGTAAGGACGTCCATCGTTTTAACACCATACTTGTCTGCAATCGCCCTACCAAGTTCTGATGTGACGATTGTTTTTAAAACAACACCATTTTTCGGCATTGTATCGCGGTCCGACTTATCTTCCAACAATGCATTTAATAGTAATGCACCAATCTGATTACCTGTTAAAAAAACATATTCTCCTTCTAAATCCCGTACTGCAACTCCCATTCGGTCTGCATCTGGATCAGTAGCTATGAGTAGATCCGCTTTCACTTTATAGCCATATGTAAGTGCCATTTCGAAGGCTTGTGATTCCTCCGGATTTGGGTACTTAACGGTTGTAAAATTCGGATCTGGAATTGCCTGTTCACTAACTATGGTTACGTCCGAGAAGCCTGCTACCTCTAGTCCTCTACTAACTAATTTGCCCCCTGCTCCGTGAAGTGGAGAATATACAATCGATAGACCTTTATCCGGCTCTCCGCCTAAAAGTATTCCATTCAAATGCAATACATACCGGTCGCTCATTTCATGATTCAAATAAGTAAGCAATCCCTCTTTTAAGAGAATAGCCTCTTCCGCGACCTCAACCGAAAATAGATCATTAATACTCTCCGTATGAGCAGTAATCGCATTTGCGGCTTCTAAAGTTACTTGTCCACCATCTTCTCCGTATACCTTCAGTCCATTGTATTCTGATGGATTATGGCTTGCTGTAATGACAATGCCCGAAAACGTATTCAACTCCCGCACTGCAAAGGATAACAATGGAGTAGATTGAAGTTCATCAAACAAATAACAACGAATGCCATTAAACCCAAGGACTTTCGCCACTTCAAGACCAAATTCCGCAGATTGATGCCTCGGATCATAAGCAATTACGACGCCCCTATTTTCTGCAACCTCCCCGCAGCTTTTTATATATAAAGCAAGCCCAAGTGCCGCTTTCCTAACAGTGTAGATATTCATCCGATTCGTACCAAACCCCAGTTCTCCGCGCAAGCCGGCCGTGCCGAATGAGAGATTTTTATAAAAACAATCTTCCAGTAATTCTTTATTGTTTTTTTCAACCAGAAGTTGTTGCTTTAGTGCAACTTCTAAATCACCATAATTAAACCATTTTGCTGCTCCATCTTGCCACGCCACATGAATAACCTCCCAAAGTCATTTGAATGCACCACTACGTTCATATGCTACAGAACCCCTACAAATTGTCAACTCGACTGAACCTTCTTGCCCTAGAACAACAACATCAGCATCTTTACCAGTCATTAATGATCCTTTTCGTCCTGATAGCCCTAAACGATTCGCTTGGTTTATTGAGGTGATTTGCAGTTGTTCATGGATAGACAACTCTAGCCACTTGGCGAGGTTCAATCTAGCGCTATTCATCGTCACTATGCTTCCAGCCAAAGAACCAGTCGACGTTAATAAACATTTGTCGTCGCGCACAGTCACTTCCTGGCCGCCCAAATCATACTCCCCATCTGGCATCCCTTTCGCACGCATCCCGTCAGTTATGACTAGTACTTTTTCAAGCCCTTTCATTTTCACAATGAGTTTCATTAAATCCGGATGAAAATGAATGCCATCTGGAATAATTTCAACATGGATATCGTCCTGTAAAAGAACTGCTCCAACAACTCCAGGATCACGATGGTGCATTCCTTTCATGCCATTAAACAAATGCGTTGCATGGCTAACACCGTGTGATATGGCATGAACTGATTCATCATAGGATGCATTTGTATGACCCATCGATGGAATCACATTGGTTTTGTTAAGTTCAGTTAGAAGTTCAAAATCGTTGTCCAACTCCGGCGCATATGTGATGATTTTAATAGAACATCCAGATAATTCCTGCCATTCTTTAAATAAATTAGCATCCGGCGTAATAATAGCATTTTCTGGTTGGGCCCCTTTTTGTGTTTTATTAATAAAAGGGCCTTCTAAATGAATACCTAGCATTTCCGCGGTTCCCGGATCATTGCTTTCTACTCGATATCTCCCAAGACTTTTTAGCGTTTCACTAGTATAAGAGACTGGATTCGTTATGGTTGTTGCCAGGAATGAGGTCGTCCCCTCTTTTGCTAGAGCCAGCGCAATTCCTTCAAAAGCTTCCTGTTTACTATCCATAAAGTCAAACCCTGCCGCGCCATGAACGTGAATATCAATCATACCTGGAATCACATATTGTTTCCCTTTACAATCGATTACTCGATCCGCCGTAGCCAAAGAGGGGCAATCTCCCATTACACCAATAGACTCGATTTTTTCTTCTTTAATATGTATAAACCCTTCGTACAATACACTATCTTCCAAAACTAGTGTAGCATTAATTAAATATAAGTTTCCCAAGAATAACTTCCTTCCATAGGTTCAGTCTAGTATTGCAATATAAATCGACACTCATTCAATTATGCACAATCACACTTATCCTCTTTCGATTCTATCGACCAACATCTGCTCAACAGCCCACTCTACTTTTTCTGCATTAATGTGACCCGTTTTTTCTTCCAGCGCATTTAGAACACCAATTGATAGTCCATATTTGATTAAGGCTGCATCTTCTAAACCACGGGCTATTCCCGCAGCAAACCCCGCAATAACGGAATCACCAGAACCTACAGGATTAACCGCCTTAACCTTAGGCGCCTTTGCTCTGTAAAGGGTCTTGTTATTTTTCACAATTGCGCCATCCGCGCCTAGCGTGACAACAACCCAAGGGATATCTGTAAATAGCGTTGATTCTAGCGCTTCCATAATTTGTGTTTCATCAAGAGACGTTTGACCAAGTAAATCTGCAAGTTCTTCCTCATTCGGTTTAATTAAATAAGGCTTATGTTCACTTGCTACTAGTGCTGTTAATATAGCCCCATTTGAATCTAGTAAAACCTGGGTATCATATTGGTTGCAAATCTTCACTAATTCAACATAAAAATCCGTCGGCAAGCCTTTTGGCAGACTTCCAGATAGTGTTACAATCTCAACCTGTTCTGCATATTCAGTAAATTTATCTAAAAAAAGTGCCGCTTCACCTACTGATATTACTGGGCCAGTTTCTAATATCTCCGTCTGTTTTCCTTCATGGATTACAGCTATGCAATTGCGCGTTTCACCATCTATCGGAACAAAAAAATCTTGAATTCCAATTACCGCAAGTTGCGTACGAATGAAATCTCCTAAGCTACCACCTAAAAAGCCCGATGCAGCGACATCTTCGCCTAGTTGTTGCAATACCCGTGCTACATTCAACCCTTTTCCGCCCGCAGTTTTAGATACATCTTCGACCCTGTTTACCGTATCAAGCAATAAGTTATCAAGCTTATAACTAATATCTACTGCTGGATTTAATGTAATCGTTAATATCATCGTATACCACTCCATCCTCAATAATACATTACAAAGTTTACCCCTGTATACTCAAATGGAGTGAGAATATTCTCTCACTCCACATCGTCATGCTTTTCCGTCACTCATGCACATGATTATTTTCTCTTTAACTGCGTTCCTCATAGCGTCTTTAGCTGGTTTCATATACTTTCTTGTATCTGTTTCATTTGGATTTTCTATTAAATACGTGCGCAATGCTTCAGAGAACGGGATCTTTAGCTCCGTCGAAATATTTACTTTTGCGCAACCAAGTGAAATACATGTTCGAACATCCTCTTGTGAAATTCCCGAAGCACCATGAAGCACAATTGGAATTTCTACTAATTTTTTTATCTTTTCTAGACGATCAAAGTCAAGATTCGGTTTAGTCTCATAAAGACCGTGACCTGTGCCAATCGCAACAGCGAGTGAGTCAATACCTGTTCTCTCAATAAATTCTTGTACAGTATCTGGATCTGTATACGCTGCATCTGCTGCTTCAACAATAATATCATCTTCTTGCCCAACTAATTTCCCTAGTTCAGCTTCGACAGTCGCACCATATTTGTGAGCTTCATCTACTACTTTTTTAGAGAGAGCAATATTTTCTTCAAAAGTACCATGTGATCCATCCACCATGACCGCTTTTACACCTAACTCAAGCGATTCTACAATCGATTCAACTGTTTCATGATGATCTAAGTGCAATGCAATTGGTATATCATTGCTCTTTGCTGCTACTTCAGCAATTGCTTGAATATATTCACGACCACCATAAGCCATCGTTCCAGGAGTCGCCGCTAGGATGACGGGCGATCTTAATTCAACTGCTGCCTCAATGACCACTTGGATTGTTTCTAGATTATGAATATTAAAAGCAGGAACAGCATACCCTTCTTTTCTAGCTTTAATGAGCATTTCTTTCGTGTTTTGTACGTATCCCATCACTTTTCCCCCTAGTTATTCCATTAATGAATTGAATCGATTTGATAACTGGATAACTTATTTTTTATAGTCGTAAATAGTAACACCTTTAACGACACGGCTAATCGCTCCATCCGGACTCGGATTGTCTGGTGTGATTCCTAATTGAATTGATTTTTTCAATGCTAGAGCTTGGGCGAAAATGATATACAATAATGCAAGATGGAAGTCGCTTGAAAGTGATTCTGTGCCAGTATTTACTGAAATAACCCAGTCAGCTAGTTTTTCAACTTCTTCATCCTTCGTTTCAGTAAGTGCTACAATTTTCATGCCAGATTTTGCTGCCGCTAATTCCCGTAAAATATCCAGATCGTATTTTCTTGTATAGGGATCTTGTGACATGAATAAAACGACTGCTGATTTGTCATTCAAAATTGATTTCGGACCATGACGGAATCCGAGTGATGATTCGTGGATTGCAACAACTTGTCCACCGGAGAGTTCAAGCATTTTTAAAGCTGCTTCATGTGACAGTTGAGCAAGTAAACCTGAACCTAAATATGCAATTCGTTCAAAATCAAATCCCAATACTTCATCAACAGTGTTCCCTAGTCTTTCAATTAACTGTTCCGCACTAGTAATAACTTGTGTTGCTACGTCTTTCGTAAAGACATCCTCAGTAAACAACACATAAGCAGCAATGGTCATACTCGTGAAACTACTTGTCATTGCTAATGATTGATCATTTGCTTTTTCAGGCATTAACAGCGTAATACTTTTGTCATCGCCTTGAATATTTTTCGCTAATTGTCCATCCTTATTACATGTAATAACAACTTGATAAAAGTCAGTAACAATCTCTTGCCCTAATGTAACAGTCGCAACACTTTCCGGGCTATTACCGGACCGTGCAAATGACACCAAGATTGTTGGTATCTCTTTAAATAAGTATTCTGTTGGATTGGAGACAATATCAGTTGTTGGGATTGATTCAAATTGGACGTTTTGTTGATTTTGTCGTGCTAATTCTGGAACTAAAGTGTCGCCAACAAATGCAGATGTACCGGCACCAGTTAAAATAACTCGAACAGTATCATGTTTTTTGTAAATGGATGTAAGAAATCCTTTAAATGTTTCTTGCTGCTCTACTAAATCTGTAACCAGTTCCTTCCATACAACTGGCTGTTGATGTATTTCCCTTGACGTATGTACCGCATTGCTTTTCTTAATTTGGCCTGAAGTTAGATTAAACATTTTTAACATCCTCCACTTCTTCAATGAATACTTCCCTTACTTTTTCACACTATCGCGAATAATAAGTTTGGTCGAAACAAGTATTTTCTTCGCTATTTTTCTGCCTTCTAGTCGTTCTAATAATGTATCTACAGCTGTTTCACCCATAACTTCCGTATATACTCTAATCGTACTTAATGATGGATACATATATTTCGAAACTGTCATGTCATTTATCCCAATAATACTGACCCGGTCTGGGATTGTTATATTAGCCTCATGAAGTGCTCTTAAACTACCAATGGCCATAACATCACTACTCATAAAAAAGGCAGTCGGTAAGTTTTCGCCTAAGTCTTCTATAGCTTGTTTCATTAAGTTGTAGCCATCTTCAACTGAAAATGAGCCCACATAGACAAATCGTTCATCAAACAGTCCATTTTCCCACATATAGGATTTATACGTCTTTTCCCTTAAATCTTCTATAGGTTCGGTCTGGCCTTTCAGTAATTCTCTCCCGCCAATAAATCCTATTTTACGATGATCAGTGGAAAGGAAAAAATCGATTATTTTCTTTGTAGCTTTTTCAAAATCAATGACAATTGAATCATATTTATCTTCATTAGGACTGTAATCGACAAAGACAACCATTGGATTAATAGTTGTTAATTCCTTAACTTGTTGTTCGCTAAATTTACCAACAGCAATAATCCCCTCTATTTCAGCAGCCTTTATATCTTTAATATTATTGAAAAAATATACTTCTGGCTTCATACCAATTTCTTTACATCGTTTTTCGATTCCAAGCCTTATTGATAAATAATAAAGGTCATTTAATTCTTCTTTTTCCGTATACCAATGCACAACAGCGACCTTTTGATCGACATACCTCTTTGACGAAGTTTTTCGGTATGATAATTCTTCTGCTACTTCAAATATCTTCTTCTTCGTTTCATCTGCTACCGATAAGCTTGCATCATAATTAAGCACCCGAGAAACTGTTGCAGAAGAGACACCCGCTTTTTCTGCTATATCTTTAATCGTTGCCACTCTCAATCACCTTTTCCATTTCTATAATTACCGTATTTAGTAGATTACCTACAATATATACATCATACAGTATTTATAGTCATAGAACAGATTAGCAACTGTCCTATGATTTAGCCTAGTTTATGTGTGTCTATTAGCGAGACTTTTATGGGCCTCGTTCCATAATATAGGTAGATATTTCCCGGCATTGCCATAACTATAGATGTTGAAATAAAAATTCCAATTGAATCCACTTCGACGCTAGGGGATGCCTTCCACGCTAAGGTCAACTAATATAGGTATTCATTTGTTTAACGTATATACCAGAGTTCAAATTAAAGGACCTCATTAGCAAAATTAGCGATATGAATGACTTTACCATTTTGTCGCCTTGAAGCTTCAGCACCAAATGCCAAAAGGTGACTTTCAAGTGATACAGCGGCAGATGATCTACTTTCATTTCCACCGTAGTTTCTTGCTTCATGTAAGAAGTCCCTGACGATTGCTTCATCACCGCCTCCATGGCCACTCTTGGGTTCATTCAACTTCGTAACTGTTTCATTATTTGTTAGAAAATCGAAAACAGAGATTGAGTTTTCATCCATTTTCCCTCTAATTTCACCTTTTGTACCCATGATTTGCACAATACGCGTTTGCTCTCTTGTGAATCCACACATACTAAATGTAGCTGTAGCCCCGTTTTCAAATTCCAGATTGACTACTTGATGATCAACAACATTATTATCAGAACGATAGACACATTTCCCATAAGGCGTTGTATTTAACGCATGAATAATACCTTCTCGTGAATGATCAGTAGTGAACTTTTTCGCCCACCCTTTTCCTTCACCTAAGTAGTATTTCCCAGCATGGAAAACACAATCGTTTTCAATTGGGCATCCATCCAAACAGCGCAACGGTCCATTTTCAGGTGCATTTGATTCTTTAAAATGCATCAATGACCCAAACGAACTGACATGCTTACATTTCTGGTCCATCAAATACATTAAGATATCCATATCATGACATGATTTTTGCAAGATCATCGGGCTTGATACATCACTATTATTCCAATTCCCTCGAACAAAACTGTGTGACATATGCATAACTTCAACGTTTTCATTCAATTGAATGGAAACAATGTCCCCTATTTTTCCTTCATCAATAACACTTTTGATGTTTTGCCAAAATGGTGTATACCTAAGAACATGGCAAATCGTTAGCAGTTTATCATGTTCCTTTGCAATTTCCACCATGGAAATACATTCCTTGGGATCAGGTGACATCGGTTTTTCTAGTAAAACATGGTACCCTTTTTTGATCGCTTTTACTGTTGGTTCATAATGCTCCCTGTCCAATGTACATATGAAAGCAACATCCGCATCGATATCATCTTCTAGCATCTCTTCCCATGAGGCATAACACCGGTCTTCCGAAAGTGAGTATTGTTGTGCAAATGCTTCTCTTCTCTCAGGATTTAACTCCGCGACTGCTACAAACTCTAATTCATGTGGATAGTCATTGGCATAAGGAGCGTATGCTTTTGCTCCCCTATCGCCGGCACCAATTAATACCGCTTTTGTTTTTTTTGAAGTTTTCTCATCTTTATAGTGTTTCAAATCTTCTTTCCTCCCTTTACCTATTCAATCCCCTTTAAAGCGGCACCAACAATTCCTGAATCACCTTTTAATCTACTTATATGTAAGCGTTCTAGGCTATGTTGCTGTTCAGGGATTAAATATTGTTTCAAAGACTCTTTTATCAACTCTAACAAAAATGGGTTTTTATTAACAACTCCTCCACCAAGGACAATCCAGTGTGGATCTAACAAACATATAATTGAATAAATACCATGCGCTAAAGATCCGACCACTTCATTCAGTAACGTTTTTGCAACTTCATCATTATCTTCATACTTCGAGAAAAATTCGCTTGTTGTAAGATCAGGATTGTTAAATCGCTGTTCCGCAAGTTTTTTTATTGCAGGACCTGAGGCTGACTTTTCCAAGTTTTCAATTCCATTTAATGATGCTCCTGCCAATACTGGAAATAAACCAATTTCACCTGCAAAACCATTCCCACGCATAAACGAGCCTTGATGAATAATTGCACAGGAGATTCCTGTACTAATTGTTAAATATACAAATGTATCCTGCTTATTCGTGTTTGATACTTTCCATTCTGCAAAAGCAGCCATATATACATCGTTATCGATTACAATATTTTTAAACGAAAAGTAATCTTGTAATCGACTTACAATTGGAAAGTCCCTCCAAGGTAAATTGTTTTGAAAAACCGCTATCCCATTCTCACGATCTACTTTTCCAGGTACACCAACACCCATACCCTTGATGTCACTAATACTTATTTTTGAATCATCTAGTACCATTTCAATACTTTTAATCACCTGTTCAAACATCTTTTCTTTATCTGACGGATCACTCGATACTTCTGAACGTTTATATATTTCACCATTTTGATCAATTATCACGGTCGCAATTTTTGTACCACCAATATCAACACCCAGCGCATATGTCACATTATTCACCACACAATCTCTTGAAATAAAGAATTCCTTCCAATCCGCTTTGGCGCTTTATGTATGCCTTTGTTCAGTCTATACACGTACTCATAGATTCTACTTATATATCTACTTTTTAAAATCCCGGTAAACTAGTTTAGTAAAACTATTACTAATGTTTTTTCAATATTACCACACACTTATTATTACGTCTATGCAGAATATCAGTAATAAATTCTCATCTCCCGTAATGAGCTACACTCTAACGGTCATCTAGCACTAAGACACTTCTTCAATTACAATTACACAGGGTTGAATAGGGAAGACTTTTCCGCCCTTTCAGCTGATTGTCTTCCCCACACAAGCCCTATACTTTCTTTTCTGCCAGAAAACTTCTAAGCTTCCAACTTACACTCTTTACTTCCCAGCCGCTTCGATATACATCCATTTATAGCTAAAATCGCTACCGAATGGATTGATGGCAATCCCTTTTACAGCTGGGTTCCTAAGAAACATTCCTCCGCGTTGATACGTCGGCGCGATAGCTGCATCATCTTCCAGGAGGATTTTTTCAGCTTCCGCAAACACTTCAAAACGTTTGATTGGATCATTTGCATAAGTTGTTTTTGTAGATTCAATAAGTTCGTCATAAGCTGGATTTGAGTAACCCATTTTGTTATGTGGGCTTCCTGTTACAAACAACTCCATAAATGAGATTGGATCCTGGAAGTCAGGACCCCATGCTGATGCCTCGATGTCATAATCACTATTGTCATCAAGTTCCAGACGCACTGCTGAAGGAACTTCTTTCAGTTTGATTTTCAAACCTGGTAGGTTTCTTTCAAGTTCCGATTTGAACCATTCTTGTTGTTTCTTAGAATCTTCTGTGTCTCCGCCAAGAAGTTCAATTGTTAGTTTGTCTGTTCCAAGTGCTTTTAGCCCTTTTTTCCAAAATGCTTGTGCTTCTTTAACATCGTAAACAGTGAAGTCTTCACTGTAATCACGGAAGTCTTTACCGTTTTCATCGAGCACAAAGTCATTTGCAACTAGGAAGTTAGCGGCTTTAGCTCCATTCGCCAAGACTGCATCTGCAAGCTCCTCTTTATTGAACGCTCTTGCAATTGCTTTACGAATGTCAGCATTCGCAAGTGGCGTTGGTTTACCATCACGCAGTTGGTTCATTTTGAAGAAGTATACAGCCGTTTCAACCTCACTAATAAGATTGGGATCATCAGCATATTGCATTGCATACTCAGCACTCAGTTTCACACGATCTTTCTCGCCGCTTTCATATAATTTTACAGCTGTTGACGTTTCTTTAATGACATCAACAATGATTTCATCAAGCTTTACACTATCAGCTTCCCAATATGTGTCGTTTTTGGCGTATTTCCAGTTACCAGTACCGTCCCACTCTGACAATGAGAATGGACCGTTATAAATCATTGCATCAGAGTTAGTCGCATATTTATCGCCCTGGGCAGTTACGAATTCTTCGTTAAGCGGTAAAAATGTTGCGAAAGAAGTAAGAGATAGGAAGTAGGCAACCGGGCGTTCAAGTTCAACGACAAGTGTTTTATCGTCCACAGCCTTAATTCCAAGGTCTGTAACTTTCGCTTTCCCTTCACCAATTTCAGTTGCATTTTTAACCATGCCTGCCATCAAATACGGTCCGTAAGGTGAAGCCATATCAGGATCAATAGCGCGTTGCCAAGCATATACGAAGTCATGCGCAGTTACAGGTGTTCCATTAGACCATTGTGCGTCACGGATTTTAAACGTATACGTCATTCCATCTTCACTGATTTCAGGTTCAGCCTCAGCCATAGCTGGTGCTAGTAAACCTTCTTTATTCACACGATAAAGTCCTTCTATTACGTTGTTTAGTACCTTGGTACTTACTGCGTCTTCAGCAATTGCTGAGTCAACAGATGCAATTTCTGCTACTTCAATCAAATTTAGAACTTGTGGCACATCTTTACCTGATTCTTCTGTCGTCCTTTTTCCAGCTCCAGCAGCAGTGTCAGCGCTTTCTTTTTTGTCACCGCACGCCGCTAAAAACACACTAAGTACAAGTATCAAGCTAATAAGCCACATAAAATTATTCTTCTTCATATTGGTTACCTCCTCTAAACTGTTTGTAAAATTGGTATATTAATGTTTTAAAATTATTCTTACAATTGAAAACACCTTTTTATAATCTCGTAATGCACTAGAACAGGGTAATATAGAGAAATGATTTTCAGGGCCAACAATACGTTTAATGAATTTTCCCATATCTTTTCCGTAACTACCGTATCACTTGCCACAGCTGAAAATATATGTATTTTTAATAGTGTTCAATTCGAACGTTCATCACCATCAGCACTCACCACACAATCTTTTTAGCTACTTATTAATTAAACCTCCACATCCAGATAAAACTCAAGTAAAAACAATCAGTAAAATGTTTACTTAATGTTTTTTCAACAATAACATACATTCATTATTCCGTCTATACAGAATACAAAAAAATCAGTATACGAATTCTCTCACCAAAAAATCCCCTACGCCACAAAGGACATAAGGGACTCGCACACACTTCTTCACACATTATTATATGAGTACAAGATACTCATCGGATTTACAACGTATCAAATGTTGGGCTTGTCCTATTCTCATTAAAATCACTAGTTAACAGCCATGCGTTTTATCCTAGTTTAGTTAAAAATTCAATTCGGATCAAATACGTCAACTAAAAGCAAAGACACAGCACCTATAAGTGTTGCATCATCCCCCAGTTTAGTTATGGTTACTTCAGTCTGCTTTGCCCGTGGTGTCAATGCACATTCTTCAATCGTTTTTAGTATGACTGGTAAAATAAATTCTTTTGCTTTTGTTACCCCACCACCAAGTACAATTTTTTGCGGATTAATGATATGTATTAAATTTGTTAAACCTATCCCAATAACTCTTCCAGTTTCTTTTAATAACGTCACAAACTCTTCATTACCCCTAATAGCTAATTCATAGACTTCCTCTGCAGTGATAAGTTCTTGGGATATGCTCTTCATTGCTCGCCTAGCAATCGCGGGACCCGTTGTGAACGTTTGCAAACAACCGCGATTACCACATTCACAAATTTCTCCGTTCAAATCGATAGTCATATGTCCCACTTCACCTGCAATATCTTGTGCCCCGTGGTATAAATCCCCATCAATGATCAGACCCGCGCCGACACCCCGTCCAATATTCACAACTAACATACTCGTTAATTCACCGTGATCTCCAAACCAAGATTCGCCTAACGCCATTGCGCGTGCATCATTTTCTACTTTAACTTCTAGTTCAAATTCTTTTTCCAATTCTTCTTTAATCGGAACATTTGTCAGACTTAAAATAGGAGCAAACAATGATGTACCAGTTTCTACGTCCACAACTCCATGCATAGCTATACCTATACCAATAATTTTTTTACTAGTTGAGGGTATGTCTTTTATACAATTGTGAATACAGTCTTTTAAAATAATGAGAAATTGGTTGTTTGTTAGTGGTGTAGTCAACTTACTTAAAGTCCGATTCAAAATTTTTCCCGACAAATCGGTGAGGATACACTCTATCATTTCCGGTCCCGCGTCTACTCCTACTACATATAATTCTTGGTTATTGATTAAGAGCATCGTTGGCTTACGGCCACCTTGAGACTCACCAAGCTTACTTTCTTTTACAAGCCCTTGCTCAATCAACTCTTTCACATTACTACTAACCGTAGGCGGCGTTAATTTAGTCTCTTTAGCAATTTGCGCTCTAGAGATGGGTGCGTCCGTCCTTATTTTATTTAATATAATGGACTTGTTTACTGATTTCATCCATTGGAATGTGCCTTGCCGCATATTAAAGCCTCCTATTATTATAGATTTATAGATAAATAACATCCCTATTTTACTTCTAACACATTAATCTATAATACCAATCAAATCGTTTTTTCATGACAGGAAACCGCTTTAACTAGTTGATATTTAATAGCTTCTCAATTTATGCTCGAAAGGCTAACCATTATTATCATTACACGAATCGCTCATTAGCATTAATACTATCACTTATCTCTTTAGTAGAATAGACAGACAGCATTGTTTGAGTGTGAAAAGTTCAATTTTTCTTCGAGGTTTTTCCAATTGCCTTTGGCCGCATGAATTCGAGCTAAACCGCCCTACTTTTCGCCCAAATACTGAGCAATGTAATCTCTTTTCTATAAATCAAATATAGAACTAGTGTCTGCTGCCATTAGACAAATTCCATATCGATTGACGAGCTTCCCCAGTGATTCTTTGCACGTTTTCCATTTTCTGCAGACGAACATAATTTGCAAAAAAATTCATCAATGGTTATCTCAAAACTACCCGTTAAGTTGGCTTATTTCGATTCACTATAGATTCCATACTAATTCATAAATTCATTGTCGGGCATTTTCAATCATTCCATTGGAAGCTTCTTAATTTTGATAATAATTATTTCGCTAGGACAAGAAAAACTCTGTCGAACAGGCAAGTTGATATTTATCGCATTCATTGGTATTATCAGTCTCTATGTATAAGAAAGGGGACAATTATGATACACCTAATTGCAATTGATATGGATGGAACAATATTAAGCCCTGACCACAGCATCAGTACTAGAAACAAACAAGCAATTTTAGCTGCGCAGTCAAATGGAATTGAGGTTGTAATCGCTACTGGAAGAGGTTTCTCAGAAGCCTATGGTCCTGTTAGGGATAGTGGATTGAATCTTTCATACATTTGTCTTAATGGCGCAGAAATTAGAGATGCGTTTGGGGAATTGATTTCCGCAACCCATATAGTCGAAAATGACATCACAAAAATCACATCTATTTTGGATACTCACACAATCGATTATCAATTATATATTGATACGCTCATTTATATTAATAGTATTGAAGATCAAATCGATACTTTCATTCAACTTGCTGAGGCAGCTAACCAGATCCCCGTCGTAGATAAAATTCGACAAGAAGTAATGGATAGAGTAGAACAAGGTTATATCCGCCAAGTTGATTCTTACAAAGAGCTGATAAACCAACGTGGAAGTGAAATTTATAAAGTATTTGGAACGTCCTTTAATAGACTGAATTTGGATAAAGCTAGAGAAGCTCTTCAGTTATTGCCTGGACTTGCTATCAGTTCATCTGGAGCGGGAAATCTCGAGATTACAAATATCAATGCGCAAAAAGGAATAGCAGTTGAAACATACGCCAAGAGTAAAGGGATTTCAATGGAAAATGTTATGGTAATTGGTGATAGCTATAATGATTTATCAATGATGGTACTTGCAGGACGCGCTGTAGCTATGGGTAATGCTCCAGCAGCAATTAAAGCTGCTTGCACTGAAATCACAACAACAAATGAACATGATGGTGTTGGATTAGCAATTGAAGCTATTCTGCAACGTCAACCTTAAATTAAGTAAGTCGTAAGGCACCGTTATATTTGAACGTAGCCTTAGTTCACGACATCCTTTCGCAATAAGGAGGGATGCCGTTCAATCGCTCCTTATTGCGAAAGCGCTGGAGGAATTGATGGAAAGGGCAATCTTGTCCATTGCCATCAATTCTTAGGCAACTCGAAGAAGCCGACAGATGGACATAGACACTGTTCCATATCGAAAAACTTATAGTTCCTTTATCTATCAAAATCCCCCTCTTCGATTGTCTATCTAATTATAGAGGAGTTTCTTTGTTGTTTTTTATCGATACATAGCAATCATCTATTTTTTAACTCAAAATGCATTGCTCAATTTCACAGGTGATCCTTTTATTGCCGATTCTAACGCAGCCGTGGTTACTTTATGCGTCTTATAAGCATCTCCGTAGTCTGACAAAATTCTAGATGGGTCACCTGTGCGTACTGCATTGATAAATACTTCATTTTCTGTTTGATAAGGATTAACCGTGTCGATATAGTCTGCTGTAGACCCTTTCATCTTAATCTCTAAACGTTTGGGTGACCAATCTACCATTCCTTGATTTGTAAATAAGGTGATTCCCGATTTCCCAACGCTTTCTGGGAGTATACAAGTATTCGATATATTAGCTACAATCCCATTACGTAGTTTCATGGTTACCGTTCCTACATCCGCAACTGTGACAGATTCGTCTTGCGTAGAAAGAATCTGGCTACCAAATACCGCATAAACTTCTTCGACTTCCCCACAAATATAGCGAAGTAAATCGACAATATGCGTTGTCTGTTCGATAAATTGTCCCCCGGAACTAGCTTGATTTCGCCACCACGGCACTTTTGGCATACTCCCCATATACTGCCCAAGGACAATACCGATATTCTGGTCATTTAGTATACTTTTTAAATGCGAAATCGAATCACTATAGCGATAATGATAGCCTACTGATGTAAGCAAAGACTTTTGTTTGATCTCCGTAAATATAGTTAAAGGTGTTTCATTGTCTTGACTCAATGGTTTCTCCACAAAAAACGGAATTCCTCGCTTAATTAATTCCAGTTCTATCTCTCCATGTGCCATTGGCGGGACACAAATATAGACAGCATCCAAGTGAATGGCGTCCAGCATACCTTCCAAATTGTTATACCCTCTCGCATGCGTAAACTTTGATGCCATTGACTCCGCTTTTTCTATACTTGTCCCATATATAGGTGTTATTTTGACACCTGCTAAACCCGATAAAATCTTTGCATGGAATATGCTGAAGTAACCTGTTCCAATAATCCCTACATTTATAGTCAATATAACTCCCCCATTAACTTGATTTTATTCCTTCTATAGTAATCACTGGTTTAGCGGAAATCGAATTAGGGATTTTCTGCGTTATGGCAAGTTTGAATTGATTGAACTGTGGCGCCACTGGCTGGCTTGTTAAATTGCCTTTTTCTCGTATGGCGCTGCTTCTAGCAATTCAATTATTTCCACTCTAACAACCAGCATTTCTAACCTTGTTTCATTTAAATGAGCAGAAGCTTTATGAATAGGTAGATCAAAAATTTCCTTATCTGCTGACACATCTGCCAATGAGCTTAAACAATTTGTTTTATTTTTGATACACCTCAAAATTCACTCTCTTCTATTACTTTAACAAACTAAGTTATTTCAATAGAATGTCATTCGGTGAAGTTTTACGACTCACAATCCCTTCTTGCATTGACTAATTACAGGAGCAGTACCTACAATACTTTTCTTAACATTTCCAACTGAACTCTCAGTGATCTCCTATTGCTTTATCCACTGTTCTATTCAAGCTTCGTCCCATAAACGACGTACATTATCCATACCCATTTTCGAAGCTTGTTTACACTCTTCTATTCCTTCAAATTCAACTGATATATAGCCGTTAAAACCTGACTCTTTAATAACTTTGATAACTTCTCTCATATTAATATCCCCATGACCCACAATTGAACCTCTTAAATAATTACCTGATGTTGTTTGCATCCAGCCTTCTCCAGGATAAAGATGTGCTTGTCTCAGATAAAAGTCCTTGATATGTACTACAGATGCATATGAGATGTTTTTCTTAACAGCAGATACTGGATCTTCATCTACACACATAAAGTTCCCAACATCTAATGTTGTTTTAAAGTTAGAACGATTTACATGATTTATTAACGACTGTACTCGATCACTTGCTTGAATAAAAAAGCCATGATTTTCTACACTAGTTGTAATTCCATATTTCCCAGCATAATCTGCAACTATTTGACAAGCTTTTGTTAGCTTAGGTAAGTCAGATTCGAATTGTTTGATTGTTGAGTCGGAAATAGGTAGTGACGCTACATCATGGCGCATGAATTTTACCCCAAGACGATTAGCAATATCTACTTCTTTTTTAACTCGCTCAATTTCTGTTTGAAAAGCTTCTTCACCTTCTGTGATAAAATTAGCTCCAATCGCATAATTAGAAATATCAATCCCAACAACACTAGCTTTCTCTCGAATAGCATCAACTAATGCTGGATTATCTTCAAGTTTAAAACCAAGATTCGGGACAATTTCAATATGCTCTCCCCCCTGATCAGCTACCCATTGGATCGCCTCAATAATTGACATTTCCTTACTTTTCAATATTCCATATAGACTGTAAGAACTTAAACCAACTTTCATAATAAGCATCTCCTTCTATAGTAGTATAGCGGGGCTAGTCTAGAAATTTTGGTATATGTTAGTTAAATCTTTAGTCAAAAATAATGCTTGCAATAAAATATTCTATGCCCACCACATATCAGTAGGTTGCTCTTCAATTAAGACTGACTTCAAATTCTTTACTGCGCGCGAAAATCCTTCTTCAATCGACATCAATGGATCCTCATGTTCAATGCTCACAACATAATCATACCCATATGTTCGCAGAGCACTCATCATATCTGACCACTCTTGAATACTATGTCCACATCCAACAGACCTGAATGTCCATGCTCGACTTTGTACCTCTCCATAAGACTGCATATCAGTTAATCCGTGCATGTTTACATTTTCCTGGTCAATAAAGGTATCTTTTGCATGGAAATGATGAATTGCATTTTCTTTACCCAAAATCTTAATCGCTGCTACTGGATCAATACCCTGCCACCAGAGATGACTCGGATCCAAGTTAGCACCGATAGAATTGTTTGTAGCATCTCTCAATTTCAGCATCGTGTATGGTGTATGAACTGAAAACCCACCATGTAGCTCTAAGCCAATCTTTACACCATGATCTTCGGCAAATTTACCCTGTTCTTTCCAATAAGGAATCAACTTTTCTTCCCATTGCCATTTATAAATATCGGAATATTCCGATGGCCATGGAGATATTGGCCAATTTGAATATTTCGAATCTGGATGAGACCCGGGTGTCCCAGAAAAGGTATTAACAACAGGCACATCTAATAATTTTGCCAATCTTACCGTTTTGGTAAATGTCTCATGTGCATTTCGGGCAATTTCTTTATTGGGCGAAACAGGATTATCATGACAACTAAACGCACTAATGGTTAAACCACGTGAATGCACGTGATCAATATATTCTTTTCTTTTATCTTCACTCCCAAGTAATTCATCTAAATTACAATGGGCATTACCTGGATATCCACCTGTACCAATCTCTACCCCGTGCAATCCAGCTATTTGCACATAATCTAGCATTTCTTCAAATGTTTTCCCCGCAAATAGTACTGCAAAGACTCCTAATTTCATAATTATTTTCCCTCCCAATTTTAGTCGCATAGGTAGATAACTTTTGTGCTGAAATAACTGTAAACTAATACATTTATTTTAGAAGTATAGACTGCTTATATCCTGTTACTGTTAGGAAAAAGGCAGTCTATATTTCTCTTAAGTTCTTTAATTCGTCTAAATAGTGGCCTTATAACGGATCCAATTTATAATACCGGAATATGAATATCTACTTCCTTTCCTTTTTCAGAAGACCTGAAAATACCATCAATGATTGCTTGGTTGATTAGGATTTCTTCCCCTGGAATTGGTGCAGGTTTATCTTCTTTGATAGCAACAACAAAATCGCGTACTTTCGCATCAAAAATGTTGATGTCATGTACTTGTAGAGGAATAGCTGTTTCTGTTTGATGACTATCCACATCATGAAACATGCTAATTGATCCAATTCCTCCATCCCAAACCCCACTCCAGGGTCCACTACCTGCAGGCATTAACTTTAAACCAGCATCTTTTCCAAGAAAAATCGTAGGCCCTAATGTATCCATATGCATTGCCCAAGATATTTTAAAGTTAAGTACCATACCGCCTTCTAAACGAATCATGGCAACACCAAAATCTTCTACTTCGAACTTATCCGCTTCAGGATGATAAATCGGATTCTTCCCAAAATGATTCGATGTATATGCCGAGACTGTTAGCGGCTTTGGATGACCTAATGCATTTAGCGCTAAGTCAAGCGAGTATGTTCCTATATCACCCATAGCTCCTACACCCGCCAATGCTTTATTAATAAACGTGCCACCTGGCATCCCGCGACGGCGTCCTCCCCCTACTTCTACATAGTAGATGTCTCCAAGCTGGCCAGACTGAACAATGTTTGTTACCTTTTGCATATTTGGATCATATCGTGGTTGAAAACCAACAGAGAGCATTTTCCCTGTCTTTTTCGCTACTTGAACCATTTCAATTCCTTGATCAAGTGTGACTGCTAAAGGCTTTTCGACAAGTACATGTTTTCCGGCTTGCAATGCATCAATACTTGTCATATGATGAAAAATATTTGGGGTGCAAATACTAACACCATCTATATCTAGATCGAGCATTTGTTTATGATTTTCAAATGCTTGGGCATCCTCAATCGCTAAGTTATTAATGAATTCCTGTGCCTTTCCTGGTACAACATCTGCCACCCCTACAATCTGAACACCTGCCATTGCTTGATAAGCTTTTGCATGACTGACTGCAATTCCACCACTGCCAATAATGCCTATTTTAATTACTTTTGTCATCACTTAATCCTCCAGATTATTATACTAATTACGAAATTAGCAATTCTATATATTCAGTTTTTAAAATCTATATTTTTATGTCCAATAGAAAACCAAAACAATTTTATTGAAGTAGTCGAGCATAGTCAATGCACACTATTTATCAATTTATTTGATCAGTTTGATATCGTTCATATAAGATACATTCAATATTATTTTCAACAACCTATTCTTCGTTTAGACTCTTTTATTATCAGCTATAATAGAGTTATTCATTTCCTTAAAGCAACAGACTTTTTCATGGAGCTAAATTGATCTCCATATAGAAAAATGGTCGGAGTATCGTTATACTTGCATAACCTTTCTTCACATTTATGATTTTTCACTAATTCTCCTTAGTTCTTTAGCATTTTGTGCTGCACTTTCTACTGGGTCACCTGTAAAGTCTTCTTGTTCAATAACAAACCAGTCAACTTTATGTTCTCTACCCGCTTCTAAAAACTGGGCAATATCAAGTGTTCCTGTACCAATTTCAGTTGAAACAGGCTTACTATTAACAAGCTTTAGATCTTTAATATGTAACGAAACACAGCGATCTGCATACTTTTTTATTATTTCAACTGGACTGTTCCCAGCATGTGCAGCCCAAAAACAATCTAACTCCATTTTCACATATTGCGGATTCGTATTTTCATATAATAGTTCAAAACCTGATTTCCCATTAAATAAATCAAATTCAAATGCGTGATTATGATAGCCAAATGAAAAACCTGCTTTAGCTACTTTCTCACCCAAATTATTAAACAATTCAGCTGTCCGTTTATAATCATCCTCAGTTGTCCGCATGTTTTCTGGTAGATATGGACAAATCAGTAGACGATTATCTATACCTTCATGATAACGTAGTAAACCATCAACATCATCTTGTAATTCCTCAATTTGAATATGTGCACCTGCTGCCTTGATTCCTACTTCATCCATTTTAGCTTTTACATCTTTTGCTGTATGGTCAAAGAAACCTGCAAATTGAGCACCTTCATACCCCATATTAGCAACTTGCTCAAGTACACCAAGTAAATCTTGTTCAGCTGCATCTTTAATTGAATACAATTGTAATCCTAACTTCCCCATTACTTTCTCCTCCTTCAAATTCCACATTTACTCATTAGTTATATCCTGTTACTTATAACTTAATAGCCCTTTTCAATTCACTTGATTGATATGCTGCTAGCGACACTTCGAGTGATTTGAGTCCATCATAGCCGGTAATGGAGGGTTCCCTGCCTTCTTTCACACAGTTTACGAAATCAAGAATCAAACCATAGTCCATATCATTTCCAAAAAACACGTGCTCTAAAGACTTGCTACCACTACCAAACATTCTAAAGTGCTCTTTAAACGCGTCAACTTTTACTGTTTGTTTCGTTCCAATCACTTCAATTGTTGCGTCACCCCATGTTGGGTATTCAGTAAAGCGTGACCAACTGGCATCATGGGAAGCTATCACACCATTGTTAAATTCAAACGTAAGAATCCCTGCATCATCAATGTCAACATCATGAAAATAAGAATCGACAAACGCTCTTACCTCGGTTACTTCTTCATTTAAATACCAACGCATAATATCAAGCATATGAACAGTATGGTCGAGTACAGCCCCACCACCTGATTGCTCTTCATCAATAAACCAGCCTCCAGGATTTTGGCCACGGTTTGTTGAACGAAATGCGACAATATCACCGAGTTCCCCTTTATCTATCATCTCTTTCAATTCTCTAATTGGTGAGCTAAATCTTACTGGGTAAGCGATTTGTAAAGTAACATTATTGTCTTCGCAAACTTGAATCATTTCTGTAGCATCATCAAGATTGGTTGCAATTGGCTTTTCACACAAGATATGTTTCTTTGCCTTTGCTGCGTTCAAAACCATTTCTTTATGTCGATTGTTTTCACTGCAAATAATGACGGCATCCATTTCTTGTGCTAAGAAGTCTGCTTGATCACTGTAATGTATTGTATTATAGTTCACCGCGACTTCTTGTCCTCTTTCAACGTTATCATCATAGATACCAACTAATTCAACATTGGGTATGTTCTTTAACCCCTCTGCATAACTATATGCGTGCATATGTGCGAAACTCATCATACCTATTTTCATTTAGTTGCACCTCCATCGACAAGCAATCCAAGATGATTCATTCGATCAATAAGCGCCTGATCAACTTTGTATGCTGTAGCTAAAATGGAATCAACTGAATAGGTTAACGGCAATGCCGTCTTACTTCCAGGTCGGACTGGTCTCATTTCATCACTGTCAAATTCAATAATAGTATTAATCCCACTCCATTCAAACTCAATTCGTTCCTGATCAGTAACCGTATACTCAATATGAGCCATTGTTCCGCTACCGAAATACAACATAATAATGATATAAGCCGGGGTTACAGTTTGATCAGTCCGTTTTACATGAACATCTTGTGGCTCACCTAAAAGTGCTGATAACACATATAAATCTCCCGCAAGTAATGAAACATCTTCAACATGCTTCACAGTGCGTCTAAAGCGAAAAACACCTTTACGTTTATCTTCTTTACTAATAATCTCTTTCGCCTTTTGGTAAAATGGATAGTTTTCTAAATCAAAATAAACACTCGAATCCAGATTTTGATTGTTGGTTGTTATCAGATTTGATGGAATATAAACTTGGTGTGCATGATTCTTTACTGCTTGCAAGTTTTCAACTGTAGCTGCTAGGACGATAATCGCTTCGCCATTTTCATTTTCTCTTAATTGTTCAGCAGACTCCAAAACACTTACATTTTCTAAAGTCGTTCTAAAGTCGATCCTGTCAAATCTACTGAATATCATTTTCATCAATTTAAAGAGCCTCCTACTTTATTACTAAAGTCCCCTTATAAATAAACTTCTTTACCTATTTTTGCGGATTCATAAATTGCATTAAGCATTTTCATTACTTCGACACCATCAGCTATAGGTGCAATTGTTTCATGGCCAGATTGACAGCATTCTACAAAATGATTGATTTCATTTGCGAATGATTTTACAAAGTCAAAACCTAAATTGTCAATTTGAGGAGTAACATTCAAGATTGTATTATTCTTCTCCAAAACAAGTGCTAATGCAGGCTCAATTTCAGCCCCGCCCTTGTCTCCATATAGTTTAACCGACGTTTCATCCTCCTTAGCGTGTAGTGTAAAACTAACATCAACAAAAAGTGATGCTCCATTTTCAAAACGGATGAGTGCATTTGTTAGATCTTCTACATCATTTAATGTTGGATTATAGTCTGCTGCTTGATAAGATGATAGATTTTCAATATGACTACGATTGCCAAGCCTATGGTATGTATTTCCACTTACTGAAACGGGTCGCGGTTTCCCCATTAAATACCACATAATATCAACTACATGAACGCCCAGGTCTATCAACGGACCGCCGCCTGATTTTGTTTGATCACTAAACCAACCACCTGGATTTCCCAATCGTCTCAAGTATGATGCTTTTGCATAATATATTTCACCAAGCTCATCATTATCGATAAATGCCTTTAAAATTTTCACATTATCTGCATGTCGTCTGACAAAACCAACTTGTACAGTTTTTCCAGACTTTTTAGCTGCAGCCTCAACTGCAAATGCTTCTTCGACAGTCATACTTAATGGTTTTTCAACTAAGACGTGTTTACCAGCTTCGAGCGCAGTAATAGCAATTTCTGCATGCGTGTTGTTCCACGTACAAATACTTACAGCGTCAATTCCCTGATTATTTAATAGTTCCTGATAATTAGTGTATAACTGGTTAACACCAAATAACTTACCTTTCTCAACTAAGCGCTCTTCATGAATATCACATAATGCGACTAACTCTACTTCCTTATTTTGAGAATACGGTGTAAGATGCATCTCCGATATTGAACCTACCCCAATAACTCCAACTTTCAACATATAATCTACTCCCTTGAAAATGTAAATAAAATAAAAAAGAGAGATGATCAGCAAGGTTTTATAAACTTAGTTTATAACTAATTTTGCTGGTCATACTCCCTAATTCTTAACATACTATTTTTTCTTGTTTCAATTATATAATTAGCTATTTTCAGTTCCACATAACAGTTCAATATTTCACTTGAAATGCATTACAACTCAATCCGACGTCCTTCATCATGAGATTTCACTGCCGCTTCATTAATTAGTGTTAAATTAATGACATCTTCTTTCGTAATCGTTGGTGGTGCCCCTGTTTTAATCGCATTAACCCACTGCACCATTGGCATTGGTAATGCCGGTAATACTTCTGTTAAGTCTTGTGATTTTATATTGGCACTATTGATGTGAATTTTATCATCACTAATACGTAACGTCCCTTCCGTTCCATATACCTCCAACTGGAACGGGCTGCCATTTGACACAAAACTTGTTTCAATAATACCAAGTGCTCCCGACTCATAATCTACTAATAGTGCAGAATTATCATCTACAGTTGTACTGTTTGCTTTATGAAGACGTGCATAAACACCTGCTGCTTTTCCAGCTAAGCGATTCGTCAAATAGATTGGATGTGCGCCAAGGTCAATCATAGCCCCCCCACCAGTTTGTTTCTTATCATAGAAACGTGCAGGCAACCATCCATTTTCTTGTCCTTCTGGCGCTACGCCACCGTTATGAGCGAAACGACAACGAACCATTGTAACTTTTCCTATCCAACCTTCATTAATTGATTTCTCAGCATATAGGAAGTTATTATCAGTTAGTCTCGGTAAAGAAACCATTAGCTTGACGCCAGCTTCTTGAACGGCTGCATATATCTCTTCAGCGTCCTGAACCGTAAATGCTAAAACCTTTTCAGTGAAAATATGTTTTTTATGTTTCGCTGCAGCAATGATAACTTCTTTGTGCATATTTGTTGGTGTATTTACGATGACTGCATCAATATCTGGATTAGCTAAAACAACTTCCAAGTCTTGTTCAAATGGAACATTTAGCTCATTTGCCCAGCCTTCTCCCCGTTCGACTTCTTCATCCCAAACAACTTCAATCGACATGTTGTCGTTTTCTTTAACATTACCAGCATAGTCATCAGCGTGTACATGCCATCTACTTAATAAGGCTACTTTAATCATTTTTATCACTCACTTTTCTATATTTTATATTTAAAACATAAATACTTCATAAGCTAAATGTACTCGCTTTCAAATCTCGCCATTTTAATACAGATACTTATTAGTCGAAATAAACAGCTTTACCAGTTTTAGCAGACTCATAAATTGCTTCTAAAATTTGCGTCACAACAAAAGCTTCTTCTGGTTTAACAGTTGGTTCTGTGTCATTAATAATGCAGTCAATCCATAAACGCGCTTCAAGATCGGCATTGCTTTCTGATGCGCCGTCATAATAAGCAACACCACCTGCACCTAATTCTACATTTCTAGTATACAAGTTGCCCATGTCTTCTCCATTAATACGCAGACCATTTTTCATATCTGCCCCACCTTTTGAACCACTTAGGGAACATTTAGCTTCATCAACATCAAGTGTATTTAATGCCCAACTTGCTTCTAAGGTAATTGTTGCACCATTTTCCATTGTAATAAAGCCAAATGCAGAGTCTTCAACTTTGAATTTTTCAGGATCCCAAGGTCCCCAAGCATTTGCAGCATTTTCGTTTTTACCCAATACATGATAAACATTACCCATTACAGATTTCGGCTTATAATTATCCATCATCCATAATGTTAGATCAAGTGCATGTGTCCCAATATCAATTAGCGGACCGCCACCTTGCTTCTCCTCATCGAGGAACACTCCCCAAGTCGGCACAGCACGTCTACGAATTGCATGTGCTTTGGCAAAGTAAATGTCTCCTAGGTCACCACGTCTTGTAATTTTATGCAAGCTCTGACTATCAGGCCTAAAGCGATTGTCATAACCAATTGTGAGCTTTTTACCAGTTCGTTTAGCTACTTCAACCATTCGTCGCGCTTCTTCAGATGTTTTAGCCATTGGTTTTTCACATAAAACGTGCTTCCCTGCTTCCATTGAAGCAATTGAAATTTCTGCATGAGAGATATTTGGAGTTAAAACATGAATAACATCAATTGAATCATCTTTTAATAATTCTTGATAATTCTCATAAACCTTAGCATTTTCAGTCCCATATTGTTTAACTGCTTTTTCAGCCTTATCTAGTTCTATATCACAAAATGCAACAAGTTCAACGTTCTTTAGTTTACTTAAGCTTGGGAGGTGCTTCCCATTTGCAATTCCGCCACAACCAACTATACCCAGTTTTAATTTTTCCATCATTTTTTTCCTCCTTGGACTTCCTATTTTCCCAATCTTACGAATCAAAATCCCCAAACGCTCTACTCATCTACAATGTCAGTGTAGATGAGTAACAGCCAGCACTTGGTTTCATCAAAAATAACCCCTCATTCAGACAATCTAAATCTGGCCATATCTCGTTATTCAAAATTCGGTAACAGATTAATTCTTTGCTTTGTTATTTATTTGGAAGTTGGTCATATTCAATCCTTTCCTAAAGGAAAACTTTAACCTTTTCCATCTCTTTGAACTACAAGTTATATCAATTCACTTAACTTGCTGCCCAACGATCATAAGCTACCTGGTAGATTTCAATGTACTTGTCAATATTCATATCTTCGATTGTTTTTACATATTTATCCCAATTAGATAATGGCTCAACACCTGTGATGAATTTTGCTTCCATTTGCTGAATATACGATTGTAGGTCTATTTCAATTGTGTTAACTTGTTTCTGCTCTTCTGACGTTAAGTACACAAGTGGAAAAGGTACTTCTGCAAATGGATCGATTTTCCCATTAGTTTCAGACTCGATAAACTTATCAAATTCTGATATCTTCTTCCCTTCTACTGGACCACTTAAAGAAGGTGCGGGAATTCCGTAATCAGGTGTTAATGTCCCACGGTATTCCTCTGAGGATTCATAGCCCTCTGGCGGATCAAGATTTACTATAGCCCCTCCTTCTTCGTCAGCCCATTCCCAAAGTGCCCCCTTAGGACCCATATTTAAAAATGCATAGCCCTCTGGTGAATAGAAATAGTCAATCCATCGTATAGAAGCCTCTGGATTTTGATTCCCACTTGAGATCGAGAAAGCCCCTCTTTTGATTCCCGGACTGCGTGGTACCAATGGTTTATCCGAAAAGGGGCTAGTTAACGGTTGAAACATGGGATTAGTCATTGCATCTTCTTCCTTTTCTCCTGTTGTAAAGAATGAAAAGTAATCTGGGAATATCCCAACTCTATTAGCTTGTCCTTTTGCTTTTTTCTGTTCATCGGATTGGGAGAATGTCTCTGGGTCTAATAGTTTTTCCTCATAAAGCTTATTCATATACGTTAGATACTCTTTATATTCCGGAAGTTTCGGCGCATATCGTACTTTACCATTAATTTCTTCAACCCCCTGTTCTTTCATGCCAAAAGCACCTAGAAACCATGCACGAGTGCCATCCATTTTTACATCAAGCAATGGAATTTCATCTGCTTTTCCATTTCCATTGGGATCTTCGTTTTTGAATCGTTTTAATAGATCATAAAACTCATCTGTAGTTTTCGGTAACTCTTTAACATTCAACGCTTTTAGCCATTTACCGTTATACCACATTGGTCCTTTATACCAGATAGATGTTGGCCCACTAGAAATCACTGGTAATGAATAAATATGTCCATCGATTGTAGTAATAGACTTTTTCACATCCGGTCTTTCTTCAAGTACTTTTTTCAGATTAGGAGCATACTCTTCTATAAGGTCTTCTAAAGGTAATAAAACCCCTTGTTCTCCATAGTCAGTTTCCATAGCTGGTGTTAAATTATTTGTTCCAGCTGCATATATAATATCTGCTATTCCTCCACTAGCAAATGCCAAATTTAATTTTGTTTTAAAGTCGCTCATTGGAGGTGTTTCATAATCAAAAGAGATATTCGTCATTTCCTCATATTCTTGTAATGTAGCCATGTCTTTCCATTCAGCTAGGCCAATACCTGGTGCAATCATAGATAACTTTATTTTTTCCTCAACAATTGGAAATCCTGTTTTATTTACTTCAACATTTGTACTTTTGGATGCATCTTTATCCTTTTCCCCTTTATCTGATGAGCAAGCTACCATAATCAATATAGTTAATATAGCTACAAAAAGTAACGTAATTGTTTTTTTCATGCTCCATTCTCCTTTTTTAACTACTATTATTTCCCAAGAATTGCTTCAATCCTTATACGCATCACCCCCTAAATATCATCTATGTTTATGCGTTCATCTTAACTAGCCTTTAAGTGATCCAATCATGACCCCTTTAACGAAGTGACGTTGCATAAATGGATACATAATGATAATAGGTAGGGTAGACACAATCATAACTCCATATTTGATAATAGAGGCTAGTTGTTGCTTACTATGAAGTACCTCAGCCATACTACTTGACATATTTATATTCTGTGATGACATTTCCTGTAATACCAGTATTTCTCTTAATACTAATTGTAGCGGATAAAGATTTCTGTCTGATAAATAGATTAAGGCGTTGAAATAGCCATTCCAATGTGCTACCCCATAGAATAGTGCCATAACCGCTATTATTGGAGCCGATAATGGTAGTATAACTTTAAAAAACATTTTAAAATTGGTGGCTCCATCAATAGTTGCCGATTCTTCCAATTCTTTTGGAATCGTAACTTCGAAAAATACACGAGCAATTATTATATTATAAACCGCAGCGGCATTAGGTAAAAGCATCGCCCAAATTGTATCAATAAGCCCTAAATTTTTAACAACTAAATAAGTTGGAATCAATCCACCACCAAAAAACATTGTCAGAACAAACATACCCATGAATAGATTTCTACCTGCAAGATCTCTACGTGATAATGCATAAGCAGCTGGAATTGTAATGGCTAAGTTTATAAATGTACCGAGTACGGTATAAAAAATAGTATTAAGATATCCCCTCCAAATATCACTATTTTCAAAAATTAACTTGTATCCGTCAAATGTTATCCCTTTAGGAAGTAGCCACATCGTTCCTGAGTTTACAGCTGCGGGATCACTTATTGATGCACTAACAATATAAAGCAAGGGATACAACACTACTACCGCTGCCAGTGTAAGAAAAATATAGTTAAAAACATTGAACAATTTGTCTTTATTTGTTTCTTTTATTACTGCCCCCATATTCTTACCTCCTCACCATAGACTTGTTTCACTCGTTTTTTTCGCAATTTGGTTTACACTAATGAGTAAAATAGCATTAATAACTGCATTGAACAATCCAACTGCAGAAGCAAAACTATATTGGCCATCTAATAATCCAGCTTGATAAACAAATGTAGCGATAACGTTCGAGGATTCGAGGTTAAGCGGATTTTGTAATAATAAAATTTTCTCGAAGCCAATTGCTAACATATTCCCGACGTTCAATATTAATAGAATAACCATTGTTGGGAATATCCCCGGAATGTTTATATACCATATTCGTTGTAAACGTGAAGCTCCATCTACAATGGCCGCCTCATGTTGCTGTGTATCAACACCGGCTAAAGCAGCCAAGTAAATAATTGTTCCCCAACCTGCATTTTGCCATACTCCCGAAAATACATAGACCGTCTTAAACCATTTTGGATCCGTCATAAAAGAAATAGGTTCAAAACCAAGTAATTGAATAGCATGATTTATTATGCCTGTTGTTGGGGCAAGGAATGCAATGACCATCCCTGTCATTACGACTATTGATATAAAGTGTGGTGCATATGTAACCGTTTGCACAGTTCGTTTATATAAACCATCTTTTGCTTCGTTTATTGCTAGTGCCAAAATAATTGGTAACGGGAAACCTACAATCAACTCATAAACGCTAATTCCTAATGTATTCTTAATTAAATCCCAAAAATAATATGACTCGAAAAATCGGATAAAATGTTCGAAACCTACCCATTCACTACCCCATATACCCAATGATGGAATAAAGTCTTTAAATGCGATTTGCACCCCATACATTGGAATGTAGTGAAATATCAAAAAGTATAAAAATGCTGGCAATATAAATATGTATAATTGCCAATTCTGTAGGATTTTACTTGATCCAAGCTTTTTTTTTGATTTTGCTTCCTTTTGTTGGGTAGCTGTACTCATGCTCATTCAAATATCCTCCTTTATCCATTAATGTGAAACTACCATCATCTTAGCTCGTTATGTAATTTGTAAGCAATATGTTGATTTTATTAATTCTTGTTTCCGCGATGAGTAGTAACGCAATTCAGACTTGCGAGACATGGGATTGATAATGAAATGGATATGTCGATTTTATATTCATATGTCGATTTAATACATAAGGATTTAGGTCATGTTTAGAGTGAAACTGAAGCACATACTGCCAATCCGTTCTTAAACCTACATTTAAATTAACGAAAAAAAAAGCCCTCACACAATACGAAGGACTTTAGAGTTATTTGATTACTTTCTATTCAATTTACGATATTCACCAGGTGGGATTCCTTCCCTCTCCCTGAATTTCCGTGTGAAATTTGATACATCCTTGTAGCCAACATCGAGAACAATTTTCTTAATTGGCCAATCCGTGTCCTTTAATTTTCTCTTTACATCTTCCATGCGCAGTTTCAATACATACTCCGTAAAAGTGCTACCAGTTTGATCTTTAATAAATCGGCTAAGATAAGGTAAGGTAAGATGAAAATTTATTGCTATGCTTTCCAGACTTAAATCGAACATTTTATATTTCACTTTAATGTATTCAAGAACATCATTTCGCAATTCCTCATTATTTGACCTCTTCTTACTCTCAACCTTTTTACATATTTTTATGGCTACTTCGCAAAGCTGTTCTTCTAATTGTTTTATAGAATTAAAATCTACAATGCTATTGAAGTCGTCTATATACTTCGTTAATTCCATTTCAGAAGCCGTTTTCATTACCGTATTGATAATATCAAAACAGATACATTTTAAAACTTGTATGGACAATTCCTCTTTCGCAAGTCTTGTAAACATGTCGCGCAGTGTTTCTGTTGCAACTATATGATCCCCTTGCTTCAGACTTTGGGCAAGCTTTATTTGGTCTTCTACTGGATAACCCAACCCCCGTTCTGACTGGGAACTTATTTCCTCAAAATAAATGATACTCCCCTGTGGTACTGCAAACTTATATTCTATTGCCGCAAGTGCTTCAATATAAGATCGATTAATATAGCTTTTTTCCTCATACATTTTCCCTACTGCAACAGTAGGGTTAATTACAGTAGTTTCCTGTATATACTGTTGGATTTGTGAGACAAGTATTCGGCGTTGATTGACAGCTTTATTTGGATCTTGGTTCATACTTATAATTAATGCCAATGCATCATTATAAATCAAATCAACTCCATGTACTGCGGCATCCTGTATTGTTAGTTTCGATAATAGCTGTAGAAAATTCTCTTTTTCTTTCATTTTATCGAAATATACAATTGTAACAAAATAACAATCATCCCTCATTACAACATTTAGCGCATGCATTAATGAATCTATTTCTTTGTTATCCCTTAAATCACCTTTCAGTAAATTAATAAGTAGTTGCTCTTTTGCAAATGGTTTTTGTAAAAAGATTGTTTCATTCAAACTCTGATGCGTTAGGAATGCCTTTGCAATTGTATTTCCGATGTTCTCGAATTCATTTAACTCCATAATTTCCACATTTTGTTTGTCGTTTTTTTGTGTTAGTTCAAATAACTTTCGAATTGGTTTATATTGTTTACTCCCAAATAAAACAGCTATTATAATACCAACAAAAAGGAGGAAAATCAAAATTGTGATGATAAATGTTCGCATATGGAAAACCCGTTCAAGAAACTGATCTGTATCCATCAGTGTTATAAATGTCCATCCACTAATTTCTGATTTGACAGAAACGAGAGAGTACTCTTTTCCATTTATCTCTACATTCCTTATCTCTTGATCATTAATAGTTGTTAAATTTAAATTCCCCTCACTAATCTCCTGTACATTAATACTAGATGCAACCTTCTGATTATTCTCGTCAAAAATATACGTATTTCCTTGAAAGTTACCTAATATGTTTTGAGTGAGATCTGTCAGGACCTTTTCTTTGATAAAATACATAACGGTTCCGTAAGGGTAAAGACTATTTGGAACTATTGGGTATAGGAAAGCAATTATACGATCTTGCGTACCATTATTCAGCGTTACGTTCCCAACAGTCTTTAACATTGGCTTTGTAATATATAAATCATTTATCAAGCTCTCTTGTTCTTCTTTATCGAATTTATACATTCTCTGTGTAAATGTATCCAGCGAAAAGGAGCCACTTAAGGTATATATATGGTCATTTTCATAGTAATAAACAAACAAATCTTCAATAATTGAACTGTTTGACTTATATTTTTTCAACTCTTCAATTGCCTCTCCACTGTAATAATTATGTTTCATCATGTACGGTGTCAAGCGGGGATCATAGGCTATATTTGTCGCAATTTTTTCTAGCTCCTTTATCCGTTCGTTTGTAATGTTTTCTACTTGTTTCAATTTATTAATATTAGATTGTTCGATTTCCTCTCGTAAATTGTAAACCGAACTATAATAAATAAATGCACTCATTAACATGAAAGGAATGAGGAAAACTAATAAATACGACACAATGTACTTAAATAATAATCGGGATTTTGTCCTCTTAAGCCAATGCATATATTCAACTTCCTTTCTGTACAAAAAAGTTGTAAATATTCTAGGTTGCTTTCTTTCCTTCTATTTGTTTGAATGCTTGAGAGGCGAACCACATAAGCGAATACGCAATAAGTGAAGACCCTACAAATATCAAGAGAATCGGTAGAAAGTTAAATAAATAATAGAGAACTATCAAACTAATAATCATTGCGATTGTTTCAAATGGTCTAGCGAGAGTGTAAAATATCTTGTGTAAATGAATAAATACAAAAAGGAAGACCTTTTCTTGGTAGAATTAAGTCACCACAACCAATCCTAGAAAAGAGGTCTTCCCTATGACTCAGTTTACAGCAGATATTGTCCAAGCACTAGTCCAAAAACAAGATATTACCGAAGTTTTTCGTTCGCATTTAGAAACAGCGGTAAATGCGCTGCTCGCCACGGAGCTGACGGCTTTTTTAGATTATGAAAAATACGACCGAATCGGTTTTAATTCAGGTAATTCACGTAATGGTTCATATGAAAGAACGCTACACACGGAATATGGTGACCTCCAAATCACAATTCCCCGTGATCGCAACGGCGAGTTTAAACAACAGACAGTCGCACCTTATAAGCGGTCAAATGATACACTTGAATCATTTGTCATTCACATGTTTCAAAAAGGCGTGACCATGTCGGAAATTGCCGATTTAATCGAAAAAATGTATGGCCATCATTACACACGTCAAACAATATCTAATATGACACAGGTAGTGGGTGAACAAGTAGAGGCCTTTACTAAAAGGAAACTCAGTGCGCGCTACGTCTGTGTTTATTTAGACGCAACCTATATTTCTGTTCGACGTGAAACGGTCTCTAAAGAGGCTGTTTATATAGCTGTGGGCATTCGTGAAGATGGATCAAAAGAAGTAATTGCTTACACAATCGCTCCAACAGAATCAGCATTTAATTGGAAAGAGCTCTTACTAGAAACAAAAGAGCGTGGCGTTGAAGAAGTCCTTCTATTCCTTTCAGACGGCTTAACAGGTATGGTTGACACGATTACAAGCGTATTTCCTAAAGCGCAATTCCAAACATGTTTAGTGCATGTGGCGCGCAATATTTCACATAAAGTACGTGTTGAAGACCGTGCTGAGATTTGTGATGACTTCAAAACGGTTTACCGAGCTGATAATCAGGAAGCTGGGCAAGTCGCGTTAGATAATTTCTGTGAAAAGTGGAAAAAATCATACCCAAAGGTGACAAAATCACTCGCTACAAATGACCATCTACTTACCTTCTACAGCTTTCCAAAGTCAATTTGGCGAAGCATATACTCAACGAATTTAATCGAGTCATTTAACAAGCAAATCAAGAAATATACAAAGCGCAAAGAGCAGTTTCCGAACGAAGAAGCACTCGAACGCTTCCTAGTCTCGCAGTTTGAAGAGTACAACCAACGTTTCTCCACACGATGCCATATCGGTTTCGATCAAGCACGCGCAGAGCTGGCTGAGATGTTTGAAGTGAAAGAATAAAAAGTGTGATGATCATTAAGAAGAGGTCCGATTGTCATTTACACATAAATATTGACACTCCCGGTCTAGCCAATGCAATATAAAACGATTGCTTAAAGTTCTGAGAATACTTAAGCTTATATCGTACAAATACAGGGAAAAAGTATAGTAAAGTAATTAAATACAAGAAACCAATAATCAATAAAATAATATGTAAATAAAAAGATTGGACTAGCTGCTTTGAAATTTTCATATCAATATATAAAAATATACCAATAGCTACTAAAAATGTCCCTAACGCATTGGATTTTAGAAAGTGGGTTTTATACGATGCGAGGAAGGTCTGAAATACTGGAATATCGTTATCATCTTCCATCCATTTACGAATTACCGTAAACATTGCTGTCGTCGCCGGCATAACACCAAACACCACAAGACCCATTAATGAGAATATAACCCATAAGAGGTGGAGATACATCATTTTACTAAGCCATTTTCCTATTTCAAAAATCGCTTTAAAGATACCATTTAAAGATTTCATACGATTAGTTCCTCCTTTAAATCATCTTCAACCCAACTATAGATAGAACCGATTTCAGCCAAAAGTTTCATTACTAGATCCAGGGTTCATATTATTCGCTTTATTAAATCTATACGGAAGAATATTAATATAGAAAATCTTAATAAATCAAATAAAAGTAAATCACTACTTAGTCCTTCATCCTTTTAATACACTCCATGTCCACCGTCAATTAAACACCACGTTCGGTTACATCAATTACTACTTAAAGTGGCTTTCTAAGAACGTCATAATATCAATATAGCTATTGGTCCTGAACCGATATGTAACTTTAATAGGAGTGACATTTCATTCGCAAATTTGCGAGCAATTTTTTACGGTTTATTCCCGTTGTCTCCATTTACACTTTTACTCATCAGCACCTTTAATTTGAAGATATGATCCGAATACTTTCTCACTGCTCGATTAATCCATTCTAATTTGATAATTCATCAACCTGCAAGAAATTACTGAAACAATAAAAAAGCCGATATATTCTGTATACCTCATTCACCTCTAGCAATTAAATCTGAAATTCGTTCGGTGCCACATCTTCCTACTTCAACAATCATTGTCACTCCCTGCTTAACTCTGATTTCATTGATATCATCGCCATAAGCATTGAATGATGGGAACGCATGGACATGTAAATCAATCCAACCACTTGATATATATATCTGAACAATTAATAATATACTGCCCTTGTCCATTTCCAACTGTCGTTATTTCGATTACTTTAACATTATTTAATATACGAATTCGTAAATACATACCTTCCGTTTTCATTAAACTATTTCCCTGATTCTAGATGTAAGTTATTGCAAGAGAAGTCTTATTACTATAGAAAAGGAGGCCAATATTCTGGCCCCCAAAGTTATTTCAATACTAAAAACGATTGTTCCAACTTTGTTTTGAATTTCGCTAAAAAACAAAAAGATCATTCTTATTATATAAATACACATGAATTGTAGTCGGCCAAGCCTAGTCATCATTGTTTGTGATAAACGATAAAGAATGCTAAACACGTAAATCTGATGAACCGGTAAGTTTGTTCCATCTAACATCGCTACTATACCTTGTTTCTGTTGAATAGCGTATATTGTACACATTTCATTAACTGTCTTTTACCAGATATCAAAATAAAAACCAGTTTTCACCAAATCGAACTCCTGAACCCAAAAAAAATACATTCCTAGTATTAAGAATATACTGAAAAATACTTTAATGTCAAGTATTTTTGGAAGACTCTCTTATTATTAAATCCACATCATATTGAACTATCCGGTCATAATGTGCCTTTCCAATGATTTGATAGCTTAATTGGTCTGCTAGTGTTCTACCTATTTCTTTTTTCGGGATATTAATTATTGTTAAAGTCTTAGTAGCCATACTAGCTAGTTCTATATTACAATTCCTATTGCTGAAATAGCTAAAGGTGTTTTTCCGAGACTAAGTAATTGACCACGTTGCACGTGTAGCAATAAATCATTAGAAGCAGCCACCTATTATTCACTTTTCCCCTTCATCCGCAAGAGCATAAATGGTCAAACAAAATAACACTACTACTCTTAGATCCTAATTCGTATTATAGGTTAACTTCATTTTTTTCTTCTAGAGTAATCGCTAGTTTAACGGAAATCTATTTTCCAACTTTTCAGTTGATTGAATACGCATCTTTATCCCAACCTCAACATATAGCGGACTATATTGAATAGTCTTTCAAAGTATAGTACACTATACTTAATTAAATTAATTTATTAACTTCGGGAGGTAACAACCTTTGACTAATCCAGATCTGCCTAATAAATTCCGATCAATCTTCGACTCTACCGAAACACCACGCACGTTTTTTGCACCAGGACGAATTAATCTAATTGGTGAACATACGGATTATAATGGAGGCCATGTATTCCCCGCCTCAATCTCATTTGGAACGTACGCACTTGCTCAAAAACGCAATGATCAAAAGTTACGTTTTTACTCGTTGAACTTCCCCTCTATTGGGACCATTGAATGTGATCTTGCCGATTTAGACTATAATGAAGCACATGATTGGGCGAACTTCCCCAAAGGCATGATTCATTATATGAAGGAAAGCGGACTCCAAATAACGACTGGAATGGATATCTTATTTTATGGTGACATTCCTACCGGCGCCGGGCTCTCCTCTTCTGCTTCTATTGAAATGGTCACTGGTGTCCTTTTGGAAGGACTATTTGATTTAAATATTGATCGTGTAAAGATGATTCAACTTGGGCAAAAAGTAGAAAATGATTATATCGGCGTCAACAGTGGAATTATGGATCAGTTTGCAATTGGTAAAGGTAAAAAAGGGCATGCCATCCTATTAAACTGCCAAACTTTAGCCTACAACTATGCCCCTATCGAGCTTGCTGACCATGTGATTATCATCATTAATACCAATAAACAACGAACACTTGCTGGTTCAAAATATAATGAACGTCGCGTGCAATGTGAACAGGCTTTGACGAACTTGCAAACAGATCTTCAAATTAAGGGGCTTGGTGACTTGACGAAAGAACAATTTGAACAACACAAACACCTTATTACTGATGAAACAAACCAAAAACGTGCAAAACATGCTGTCTATGAAAATCTACGGACTGTTGAGGCTCTTCAGCAATTACAACAAGGCAATTTAGAGGCATTTGGGCAATTAATGAATGAGTCACATAAATCTCTTCAACTGGATTATGAAGTAACAGGCATCGAACTAGATACGATTATCCAAGCAGCATGGGATCAACCAGGCGTTGTGGGCGCCCGCATGACAGGCGCAGGTTTTGGTGGTTGTGCAATTGCAATTGTTGAAATAGACAAAGTTGATAGCTTCAAGAACAATGTAAATAAAATATATAGAGGAAAAATTGGTTATGAGGCATCATTTTACACCGCTGCAATTGGTGACGGAGCAAGAGAACTTACTGAAGGAGTGTACTAAATGAGTGTATTAGTTCTAGGTGGAGCTGGATATATCGGTTCACATGCGGTTTATCAGTTAATTGATCAACAGACGGACGTCGTAGTGATTGATAATCTACAAACTGGGCACAGAGAAGCTATCCATCCTGATGCGACATTTTACGAAGGTGATAGTCGAGACATCGAGTTTATGCGTAATGTATTTACTAATGAACCTATTGATGCAGTTGTCCATTTTGCTGCGAATTCCCTTGTCGGTGATTCCATGGCAAATCCATTGGAGTATTATGATAATAATGTCTATGGCACACAAATATTACTGCAAGTGATGACAGAGTTTAATGTCAAAAAAATTGTCTTTTCATCAACAGCAGCCACTTACGGGGAGCCAGAATCTGTCCCAATCACAGAAGAGATGCCAACCAATCCGACAAGTACTTATGGCGAAACAAAACTGACGATGGAAAAAATGATGAAATGGTGCGAACAAGCCTATGGCATTCGCTATGTTGCTTTACGCTACTTCAATGTGGCAGGTGCACGGGAATCTGGAGAAATCGGCGAGGATCATCATCCTGAAACACATCTCGTACCAATCATTCTCCAAGCAGCACTCGAACAACGTTCAAATATCACTATTTTCGGAGAAGATTATGATACACCCGATGGCACATGTATCCGTGATTATGTCCATGTAGAAGACCTTATTCAAGCGCATCTTCTAGCACTTAATTATTTAAAAAATGATGGAGAAAGCGATATTTTCAATCTTGGCAGTAATCAAGGATTTTCAGTCAAAGAAATGATTGATACAGCACGAGCAGTTACAGGTAAAGAAATCCCTGAGAATTCAGGTAAACGTCGTGCGGGTGATCCTAGTATCCTAATCGCAAGCTCTGATAAAGCTGCCACTCTTTTAGGTTGGCAGCCAACGCGAACTTCAATTGAAAAAATCATTCAAGATGCTTGGAACTGGCATGTCAACAACCCAAATGGTTACCAGAAGGACGTGACAGCTAAATGATTTACTCAGATATTAGAGGACTCCTTCAAAAAGGTATCGAAGTGGGACTAATCGATACCGCTGATCAGAATTATGTGACGAACCAAGTACTTGCACTGCTCCATCTCGAATCTATGCCTGCAACAACTGAAGGCACAACAGATGATTCAATTCCAAATCTACTCGACAAAATTATTGCCTATGCTACCGAAAATAATGTCATTGACAATGTTTTTGATGACAAAGAAATACTTTCAGCCACAATCATGAATTGCTTTGTGGAAAGGCCATCTGTTATCAATGCAATTTTCCAGAAAAAATATAGTAACTCCCCAAAAAACGCAACAGATTATTTTTATGAATTAAGTAAAAACAGCAATTATATTCAGATGAACCGCATCAAGAAAAACATCCATTTTAAAGCTACAACAATCTATGGTGAAATGGATATTACCATTAACATGTCAAAACCCGAGAAAGACCCTGAACAAATCAAGAGAGAAAGCGAATTGAAACATGATGTTGATTATCCAAAATGTCTATTATGTATCGAAAACGAAGGATACGCTGGCCGGACAGGTTATCCAGCTAGGGCAAATCATCGTATCATTCAAGTACCACTTGTAAATGAAAATTGGTATCTGCAATATTCACCCTATGTTTATTATAATGAACATAGTATTTTACTTGCTGAAGAACATCGTGATATGAAAATTGGTAAGGATACTTTTAAACGGTTACTTACTTTTATAGAGAAATTCCCACATTATTTTATTGGCTCAAATGCCGATTTACCTATTGTCGGTGGCTCTATTTTGAATCATGATCATTATCAAGCAGGAAGTTATAATTTTCCAATGACAACTGCAACAACTGCACTTTCGTTTACGTTAGAAAACTTTCCAAACATAACTGCATCTGTCCTGGAATGGCCGTTAACAACCATTCGCTTGCAGAGCGATGAGATTGAGCCATTGATTCAAGCAGCTGACCATGTCCTTACCACATGGAAAAGTTATAGTGATGAGGAAGCGGATATCAGAGCCTTTAGTAATGAAACTCCACATAATACAATTACACCGATTGCCCGAATGCGTGCTAACAAGTTTGAACTCGATCTCGTCTTACGCAACAATCGAACAACTGAAGAACATCCACTAGGGATTTTCCATCCCCATGCAGATGTCCATCATATAAAAAAAGAAAATATTGGGCTTATTGAAGTAATGGGTCTGGCAGTTTTACCGGCTCGTCTTAAAGATGAATTAGCTGAAATCAAGAAGTTTTTACTCGATCAAACAACTTCTGTAGCCCCCTATCATCAACAATGGGCAGAGCAAATGAAAGCTAACTATGGAGAATTATCAAACCTAGAGCAAATTGAGTCCATTTTAGAAAAAGAACTTGGGATTAAATTCGCCAAAGTGCTTGGAGATGCAGGCGTTTTTAAAGTACAAAGTGAGTGTGAACGATTCATCCAAACATTAAATAGGTAGGTGGCTAGCCAGATGAAAATAGAGACCCAAGATATACTGAATAAGTGGAAGTTGTATACATTAACAAATAATAACGGTATGACAGTAAGTTTTTTGAACTTCGGTGGTATCATCACTGACATAAGCGTTCCAAACAGGCATAATCAACTAGAAAATGTGGTCCTTGGCTATACAAATTATACCGATTATGAAGAAAACCCAAATTTTTTTGGTGCGATAATCGGCCGCGTTGCCGGAAGAATTCAAGATGCTTCATTTACTATCCAAGATCAACCATATTCATTGGCAGCAAATGAAGGTGGCCATCATTTACATGGAGCAGACGAAGGATTTCATCAAGTAATCTGGCAGTCTAGTCCCTTTCAGTCAGATGATACAGTTGGCGTGAAATTAAACCATAAAAGTTTAGATGGTGAAGGTGGATATCCTGGTACTATTGAAGTTGCTGTTACCTATACATTGACTAATAATAACGAGCTCATCCTTGATTATTCAGGAACATCCGATAAAACGACTGTGCTTACTATGACAAATCATTCCTATTTTAACTTAAGTGGAAATCTAGCCGCCACGATCCACAACCATCATGTTACAATGGAGAGTGATGACTTTGTTGAACTTGATACGGAACTAATTCCAACAGGTAAAAAAATCAATGTAGTGAATACGCCATTTGATTTCCGAACTGGAAGAAAACTTGTTGACGGCATTAACTCCATATCAACACAAAATAGGGTTGCTAATCATGGATATGATCATTACTTTATTCTCAATCAAACTCAACAACAAAACATCCGTGTAAAAGAAGAAACGAGTGGCCGCCTGATGACGATTAAGACCAACCAACCAGGCGTGGTTATGTACACATCGAATACTCTCGATGAAGGACTTAATCTAGCAGAAGGTAATTCAAAACCTTATTTAGGTGTCTGTTTTGAAACACAAGCCTCCCCTGCCTCATTGCATCACAAGGGCTTTCCTTCCGTTATCTTAGAGGCCCATGAATTATATGACAAACAAACAGTGTTTTCATTTGGCATTGAGGGCTAGATCCGCCTTATAGGGCAAGAACTACTTATTATCAACTATATATTGTACAAATGAACATCTATATAAACTGAGCGAAGCTGCTCGTCTTAGAGCGTGAGGCATCCCCGAGCGCAGTAGCGATTTTAATGAAATTCTTTACATCAACATATATAACTAAAAGGGGCTATTTCTATGAAGTTTGGAATTATCGGAACGAATTGGATTACAGATCGATTACTGGCAGCAGCTAAAGAACATCCCGAATTTAGTGTCGGTGCAGTCTATTCAAGGACTGAGGAGACAGGGAGAGCATTTGCAGAGAAACATAATATCGAACATGTGTATACAGATATGATAGAAATGTTTCAAAGCGGTGATATTGAAGCCGTTTATATTGCATCACCCAATGCGTTTCATGCAGAACAAAGTATTTCAGCTATGAATAATGGCATTCACGTTCTTTGCGAAAAACCCGCTGTCACTTCCTTAATTGAAATGGATCAAGTAATTAAAGCATCTAATGACCATCAAACAACCTATATGGAAGCAATGAAATCAACAGTTACACCTACATTTCTCAACTTAAAAGAGAACCTAGCTAAGATTGGTCCACTCCGACGATTCGTATTTCATTATAACCAGTATTCTTCGCGTTACGATAAATATAAGGATGGCATTATTGAAAATGCTTTTAAACCCGAACTGGGGAATGGCGCTAAAACAGACTTAGGGGTTTACTGTATCGCGCCTATTGTGCATCTAGTCGGCGAACCTAAATCTGTACTTAAAAATACTTATTTACTATCCACTGGTGCAGATGGTCAAGGAAGTATGATCTTAAATTACGATGAATTTGAAGCTGTTATTATGTACTCAAAAATTTCAGATTCCCATTCACCAAATGAAATACAGGGCGAGAATGGCGTCATCGAAATCGATAAAATCAGTGATCCGGAAAAAATTATTATTAAATACAAAGACGGTCAAACTGAGGATATTTCTATTAAACATGAATTTAATACTATGTACTATGAAGTTGAAGAGTTTATAAAATGCGTGAAAAATAATCAAATAGAATCTACAATTAATACGCATGAAATTTCTCGCAGTGTGACAAAAGTTCTTACTTTATAAAAAAAGGTTGTGCAGTATGAATTCAACATTCATACTGCACAACCTTTTTTATTACTTGTTACACTTATTCGATCTTTACTCAATCCTTACACTTTTCCCCGTTTCCGCGGCTTCGATAATACCCAATACTACTTTCAATGAGGCCAATGCATCTAACCCAGTAACAATCGGCTCTTGATCTAACCGGACACTATCAATAAATGCATCGATAACACCGCTATTTATTTGATTGTCATTCGTCTGGATTGATTCAAGCTGGTAGTTGATTCTTTCTCCTTCTTTCATAATCACTTCAATTGGGTAGTCAGGGTTATTATATATTTTTAATATGCCATTTGCACAGTAGATTGTCGTACTATTATCTTCTTCTCCATAATATGTCCATGAAAAGGTAGCCGTTCCAATTCGTCCTTGTTTCGTTTTTAACACACATACGATATTGTCGCATACTTCAATTGGATTTCCGTCTTTATCCACTTTATCAAGTGTTCCTTGCATAGCATTTACTTGATCAATTTCATCGTCTAATAAGTAGTGGAGTAAATCGATTTTGTGAATGCCTAAATCAACTGCTACACCAAAGCCAGATCGATCTTTTTTAAAGAACCAAGTTGAGTTTGTTTTATCCACTCCCCACTTTTCCGGTCCCGAGTGTCCAAACGTCGTCCTAAAAGTGAGCACATCACCCAATTGGTTTTTCTCTATTATTTCCTTCGCCCTTTGATGTGCCCGGGTTAATCGTTGATTATGATCAACCATCAGTTTTCTCCCCGATCTACTTTGGGCTTCAATTATTTTTTCTGCATGTTCGATTGTTAAAGCGATTGGTTTTTCACATAATACATGCTTTCCACTCAGTAATGCTTTTGTAGAAAAAATATGATGAAATTCATTCGATGAGCAGTCACTGATCACCAAAATAGAAGGGTCGGCTAGTAATTCTTCCACAGTTTCCGCTACACCACCGCCGAATAAATCTGCTAACGCTTGTGCACGTTCTATATTTCTATCATAAAAAATAATCTCACTAACATATGGATTGGCTTTATATTCTGGTGCATGCCGTAGTTTAGCGATTGAACCGCATCCAATAATTCCAACTTTTATTTTCAATTATACTCCTCCCCTCTATATTCTTTTTTGGAATATCAAATCATTTCTAATCGTTTTATGGTATTTTATCAAGATTATATTCGAGGTCTGCAATCTGAACAATAGCCCCGCTGTTTAATACCTATCTCATCCATCTTCGCTACCTTTCAATCATCCCCAATTTATCCTTTTCCACTTCTTCTCGAATGGACCAAAATTGTAAATCTAGTGCACCCGTGCTTTTTCCTCATCTAAATACTTCAAAACACTATCGCTTTCCCAGTCTCCGCAGATTCATAAATCGCATTAACAATCTTTTGAATAATTAACCCTTGTTCTGGCGTACTTAATGGGGTCTTGCCTTCCAAACAGCACGCTACAAATTGATTGATTTCAAGTTGATGTCCATTTACTTCTGGTAGATAAGCAGGAGTACTATCGATTAATGTGTTGTATTTCTCTTGATAAATTTTCAAAGGGAAAATATCGGCTCCCCCTTTATTCCCCATCAAGGAGACCTGCATCGTCTCATCTTTTTCGACATTTGCAGCAAAAGCAGTTTCCAAAGTTAAGGTAGCTCCATTTTTAAATGTCACCATACCAACAGCCATATCTTCTACTGTATAGTTTTCAAAGTCCCACTCACCAAACAGCCCTACTCCTTTTTTATGGCCAATTTGTTGATGGATTTTCCCCAATACAACTTCAGGCTCTGGATAGCCCATGAGATAGAGCGCGGTATCTAGCATATGAACGCCAATATCGATTAGCGGACCACCGCCTTGTAATTCCTTATTCGTAAATACCCCCCAACCCGGAATACCTCTCCTACGGATAGCATGAATGCGTGCTGAGTAAATATCGCCCATTTCTCCAGCATCAATAAACGATTTTGCGATTTCTACTTCAGGTCGATAGCGATAATGGAAACCGTACGTTAAAATTTTCCCTGAATCGCTAGCCGCTTTTACCATCAATTGTGCTTCTTCCACAGTCATTGCCGGTGGTTTTTCACACAACACATGACAACCTGCCTCAAGCGCAGCAATCGTGGCTTCTGCATGAAATTTATTAGGCACGCAAACGCTTATCGCATCTAATTCTACGTTCTTAAGCATTTCTTTATAGGAAGTAAAGACATGAGGAATTGTAAATTGTTCTGCAACTTGTTGTGCACGTTCCTCTACAACATCAGCAATAGCGACTATTTCCACCTTATACCCGCTGTTCAAATAATTAGGGATGTGTACACCACTTGCAATTCCCCCAGCACCAATGATTCCAACTCTCAATACACTCATTCATAACACTCTTTTCGTTTTGGATTGTCTATAAGTTGTTGTTGATCATTCAATACAGGTCTACTATATGAATACATGCATTAATTTACTCGTCAAAAAAATTGCGCTGCATGAAAATCTACCTCATACAACGCAACTTTTTTCCGTTTGTTACACCCACCACATATCAGTAGGCTGATCTTTTATCATTACAGATTTCAAATTCGTCACTGCACGTGAAAGCCCTTCATCAACTGACATTAACGGATCCTCATGTTCAATACTCACAACATAATCATAGCCATATGTGCGTAATGCACTCATCATATCCGACCAATCTTGGATACTATGCCCACATCCGACAGATCTAAATGTCCACGCGCGAGATTGCACATCTCCGTAGGGTTGCATATCTGTTAAGCCATGCATGTTCACATTGTCCTGGTCAATAAAAGTATCTTTGGCATGGAAATGATGAATGGCATTTTCTTTCCCTAAAATTTTAATAGCCGCAACCGGATCGATCCCTTGCCACCAGAGATGGCTTGGATCCAAATTGGCTCCAATGGCCGGTGAAGTTGCTTCTCTTAATTTCAACAGGGTATAAGGTGTATGTACTGAAAACCCACCATGAAGCTCAATCCCTATTTTTACACCGTGATCTTCCGCGAATTTTCCTTGTTCTTTCCAGTAAGGAATGAGTTTTTGCTCCCATTGCCAGTTATAAATATCCGAGTACTCTGTTGGCCATGGAGATATCGGCCAGTTTGAATGTTTTGAGCCCTCATGTGATCCCGGCGTTCCTGAGAATGTATTGACAACGGGCACATTTAATAACTGTGCTAGTTTAACCGTTTTCACGAATGTGTCATGAGCGTTTTGTGCGACTTGTTTATTTGGAGAAACTGGATTGTCGTGACAGCTGAACGCACTAATCGTTAATCCGCGGGACTGAATTTTATCAAGATACGCCTTCCGTTTATCCTCACTTGCAAGTAGCTCATCTACATTACAATGGGCATCCCCTGGATTTCCACCCGTTCCAATTTCTATTGCTTGTAAACCTGCATCTTTTACATAGTCTAGCATCTCTTCAAATGGCATTTGTGAAAATAAAACTGCAAATACGCCTAGTTTCATGAATCGTACCTCCAATGGTTAGTCAAATTTTGGTAAATCGTTTTGTTTCCATTGATTCCAAAGCCGCCAGAATTACCTCTAATGACTTCATACCTTCCTCGCCATTAATGAGTGGTTCAGTATCTTGCACAATCGAGTCCACAAAATGTTCGATGATGTGTGTTGTTGTTTGACCACCTTCGGCATTAGACTGAATTCCACCTAATTCATAGTTAACGACTTCACCATTTTTATACTGAACAATTAACGAATAGTTTGGATCATCTTCTAGACGTAATGTAGCATGTTCACCATAGATAATCGTGGAATTATCTTCTTTTGCCGTATAAGCCCAACTAGCTGCAAGTGTTCCAATCACACCGCTTTCAGATTTCAAAATACAAACGGCATTATCATCAACATCTGTATTTTCTTTCGCACTTGTTTCAATAAAACCAGCTACTTCGACAAATTCTTCACCAAGTAAGTAGCGAAGCAAATCAGCTTTATGTACGCCAAGATCCCCCATCGCACCAATAAAGGCTTGCTCTTTATTGAAGAACCAACTGTCTTTACCGTCAACACTCCATCCTTCAGGCCCGCCATGTCCAAATGCAGTTCTGAAGCTATAGATTTTACCTACCTCACCTTTTGCAATTAAATCTCGGGCCTTAGCATGCGATGCTACAAAGCGTTGATTATGCGCGATCATTAATTTTTTATTATTATTTTTTGCAGCTTCAATCATTTCCGTAGCTTCAACTCTCGATGTTGCCATCGGTTTTTCGCATAAGACATGACAGCCCGCTTGTAAAGCAGCAATGGAAACAGGAGCATGTAAATAGTTTGGTAAACAAACACTCACTGCATCCGGCTTTTCCACTTCAAATAACTTTTCATAGCTAGTATAAGCTTTTGCTCCATATTGTAGTGCAATCTCTTGTGCTCTTTCTTCGATAATGTCACAGACTGCGACAATTTCTACTCCGGAATGGCTATTAAATTCTCCTAAATGTCTATTTTTAGCAATACTTCCACATCCAATAACAGCAACTCGTAATTTCGACACTTTTTTCACTCCTCTTATTGTTTTCATTGAATATGAATATATATGTTGAAATTAAGAATCCCATTACATCCGCTACAGCGTGAGAGGCTGCTTCCTGCCTAAACCAAGGATTTTCCCCGCCAGCCTTAGGATTGCGGCTATCCCTTTAAGAGGGCTTCACTGAGTTATAAAAGTATTCATTTGTTCAACATATTAGTAATTTTCTCTAACGGTTTAGCATTGCCATAGATTGGCGTTGGTGTGTTCGAATTGGTAGCCCATTTTGCTGCATTACGAATCACCTGTTGCACATCTTTATTGTAGTATGTAGGATATGTTTCATGTCCTGGTCGGAAATAGAAGATCTTCCCTTTGCCACGCTTAAATGTTGCGCCACTTCTAAATATTTCCCCACCTTCAAACCAACTAACAAAGACTAGCTCATCAGGTGCTGGGATATCAAAATGCTCCCCATACATCTCTTCTTTTTCAAGTTCGATATACTCCCCGATGCCTTCTGTAATGGGATGGCTCGGATCAACAACCCATAATCGTTCTTTCTCATCTGCTTCGCGCCATTTAAGATCACAAGTCGTTCCCATCAACGTCTTGAATATCTTAGAAAAATGAGCCGAATGCAAAACAATTAAGCCCATACCTTCCAATACACGCTTCTTAACTCTTTCTACTACCTCATCTTGTACTTCATCATGCGCAAGATGACCCCACCAGACGAGTACATCTGTATCATTCAAAACCTCTTGCGTTAAACCATGCTCTGGTTCATCGAGTGTTGCTGTTTTTACATGTTGAGCGTCCTGTTGTAAGAAATCTGCAATTGCTCCGTGTATTCCTTTTGGATAAATACCCGAAACAACTGGATTTTTTTGTTCATGACGATTTTCATTCCATACGACGATATTCATAAATAGTTCCTCCTTCAAATAGTCTGTTGCACGAATTTAAGCAACCGGTTGCATTTATATATAAAATTACGTATTCTCCTTATTTACAAAGCTGAACACGAATTTCTTTCCACAATAACAGTTGGTATGATAACACTTTTTCTAAACATTTGCGGATCTTTCACCAGTTCGATTAAACAGTTTGCCGATTCATACCCTAATTGAAATATTTGTGTATCCACAGTTGTTAATGGTGGATTGGCTACTTTTGATATCACTGAATTATTAAAAACAATCATACTCATATCGTCTGGTACTTTAATGTTTTTCTCACTCAAAGCAGTCAACACAATTAACGCATTTAAGTCATCTGAGACAACTAATGCAGTAGGCGGTTCAGCTAAGCCCATTAATTCAGTGATAACTTGTTTCCCATGATGAGGATCGAATTGAATATTTTTGATATAGCCCTCTGATACAGCCAACCCCTGCGCTTTTACCGCTTGAATGAAGCCATTTAACCTGGCTTCACTTACTTCAAACTGATCATCTTCACCAATAAATGCGATCTTTTTATGTCCAAGGTTTAGTAAAAAATCAGTAGCTTCTTTCGCCGCTTGGACGTTGTCATTATCTACAAACATGATCTTACTGGATTGAATTAGAGGTTTGCCTATGACGACGAATGGAATACCAGATTCTATTAAATAAGGAACGACTTTATCATCTTTTTTTGAGTATAAAACGATCATGCCATCCACTCTTTTTCCGCGTACCATTTTTACAGTATCAGCAAAGATTTCTTCCTCAGATTCCCCTGTGGTTAAACTGATACTAAAGTCATGCTTGCTGCACAAGGCGCTGATACCCCGAATAACTTCTGGGAAAAAGGAGCTATGCATAAACTCTGACGTAGAGTTTTTCATAATAATACCGATTGTCTTCGTTGATTGTGTAGCAAGCATTTGCGCATTATAGTTTAAATGGTAACCCATTTCATCCATAACTTTTTGGACTTTTCGTTTCGTTTTCTCACTAATGAGGGGGCTATCTGAAATTACACGTGAAACCGTAGATGGGGCTACATTTGCTTGAGCCGCAACATCTTTGATCGTTACTGACATAACCTTCATCCTTTATAGTTTTATTTAACGGCACCTTCTGATACCCCTTCGATAATTTGCTTTTGCGCAAAGAAATAACCGATAATAACTGGAATCACGGCGATTGTTAACCCTGCTAATGCTAAATGCCATTGTTTTGTGTATTGACCAAAGAATAGGAACATTTTTATAGGAATTGTCGCACTCGAGTCCGATAATATCAGAGATGGTAATAAGTAATCATTCCAAATCCAAATCACATTTAATATTCCTACTGTAACTGAAATAGGCTTAAGTAATGGGAATATGATCTTCCAAAACACTTGAAATCTATTCGCTCCATCGATAATGGCAGCCTCATCCATTGAACTTGATATTCCAGTCATTGCACCATGATATAAAAATATAGATAAACTAGAACCAAATCCTAAGTACATAAAGATAAGGCCTGGACGATTCAACATATCCGCTTGTCCAAATAATGAGACAAGTGGAATCATAACTGATTGAAATGGAATTAACATAGCAGCAACAAAAACTAAGAAAATAATGCCACTAAGCTTACTCTTATTCCGTGCCAATGCATATCCCGCCATAGATGAGAAAATAATGATAATTCCTACACCTGAAACAGTAATTAGTATAGAGTTCAAAAGGGCACTCATAAAATCTAAATCAATAAAAGCCTTCACAAAGTTATCCATCGTATATTCTTTAGGTAATCCGAGTACATCCGTGAAAATTTCCCGCTTTGTTTTAAATGCATTAACAATCATTAAGTAAAAAGGTGAGAGCCATAATAAAGCAAGCAATAGGCCAAAAAATTCTATAATATATAAATTACGTTTACTTTGCTTCATTACAAATCCACCTCTCTTTTTTTATTAAAGTAAACTTGCGTGACGGCAACAGCGGCTATAATCAGGAAGAAAATAACGGCTTGCGTCTGGGCATAGGCCATTTTATTTTCAGTAAAAGCTGCTTTAACAATACTCATCGCAACCATTTGCGTGGAGTTATAAGGTCCGCCATTAGTCAACGACAGGTTTTGGTCATAGATCTGAAATGAACTAGACAGTGTTAAAAACATACTAACCGTAAATGCAGGTGCTACTAGTGGAAAAGTGATTTTCCAAAAACGCTGATAGCTAGATGCTCCATCAATTTCTGCCGCTTCAATCAAATCTTTTGGTATGTTTTCCAAGTAAGCAATATAAATAATCATAATGTACCCAGCCATTTGCCAAGATGTTAAAATGACTAGTCCCCAAAAGCCAGTTGCGGTCGTAGACAACCAACCTGTTAAGGCCTCAATTCCCAGCAAATCTCCTAATCTTCCAAAAACACTTATGAAAACAAACTGCCAAATGAATCCTAAAATGAGCCCACCAATTAAGTTTGGCATAAAGAAAACAGTTCGCATAAAACTACTCGTTTTCATTTTCCGTGTCACTAGCAAAGCTAGACCTAGTCCTAAAAAGTTAAGGAGTATGACGGAAGTTACTGCAAATTTAGTAGTAAACCATATCGCTGCTCTGAATTCTGCATCTTTAAATAAAGTGATATAATTCTTAAAGCCGACAAAGTCAGTTACTACCATACCATTCCAATTTGTAAAGGAGTAAATAACACCATAAATAAATGGGATAATAATCACAATACCTAAACTTAAAATCACTGGCATTAGAAATAACCAAAATGATAAATCACGGTTACGCATTACTTGCACCCCCAATATGTAGTACAGCTAACAAAAATTTGCATGAATTTTTGTTAGCTGTATTTTTCTGTAGATCAAATCATTTTCGTTCTTCTTCCCATTTAACTTGTACTTCATTAATCATTTCATCCCAAGCGATACCACCACTTAAATACTTTTGCATGCTAGCTCCAAGTACATTTTCACTCCAGCCCGTTGGAGCCCCCTGGAACACCCATCCTTGTATAGTGTTCCCCTTGGAAGCATATTCATAAATTGTTTGAGAAAGAGGATCTGCTATTTTAGATGAATCATAATCTTTATACGCAGGAATAAATTTAAAGTCTTCTAATACAGCATTTTTACCAGTCTCAGATGTATACATCCAATTCAAGAAATCTTTACTTGCTTGAACTACTTTTTCATCACTATTACTATTTACAGCCCAATACATCGGAACTCCGGCTGGAATATGACCTTCCAATCCTTCAACAGGAACTGGAATAATACCGATGTTATTTTCAGCTAATTCTGGATCCATATCATAAATCGAGTTATAAACCCAGTTACCTTGTTGAATGATAGCAACTTTTTCTAAAGAAAATAATTGTTCTACTTGTTGGGAGTAATCTAAGCTGAGAACAGGTTGAACAGAATATTTATTCTCCAGGTCAAGATGCCTTTTCAATTCATCACTTTTTTCAAATGCTATCGTCTTACCATTAAAAGCCTCTATAGCATCATTATTGAATTCTGGTGCAAAGAAGATGTTTGCTAAATGGTTTCCAATTACCCATTTTTCTTTAGCTGCAAGTGCAAATACAGCGTCGATGCCTAGTTTCTTCTTTTGGCTGTCCAATGACTCAACCGCATTCTCTAAATCGTCAAAAGTAATAATTTCATCTGGATTAATTCCAGCCTCTTTAAAAATTCTTTTATTATAAATTAAGCCATAGCCTTCTTGATTAAACGGCAATCCCAGAACTTCATCACCATTTCGCACAGTGTCTAGTGTACCTTCAAGGGCAATTTTTGCTGCATCTGTATCGGATACGTCTGCTAAATAGTCTTTATACTCTTCAACAGCAGATGGCCCACCTACATTAAAAATATCTGGTTCTTCACCTGAAGAAAATGCCGTTTTTAAAGATGCGCCATAATCATTTCCCCCACCGACAGTTTTAACATTAATCTTTACATCAGGATTTTCTTTTTCATATACTTCTACAAGATTTTCAAATTGATCTTTAATTTCTACTTTAAATTGAAAAATATCAACTGTTACCTGATCCCCAGATGCATTGTCTTTTCCTTCGCCTTCCGAACCTGAGCATCCGACTAATGCAAGACTAGAAATTAGAAATACGGAAACTAAACCCCAAAAACGCTTCTTTTTTCTCAATATAATCTCCCCTTTTTTGTTTTCCTCCAATGAAAGCGGTTGCACAATTTAATTCTAGTAGCCATTAATTATCGACTTATCCCCCTAGACCAATCATGAAACCGGTTGCATTGATTTACATCTTTAGACTAACATCCAATTTCTAATTGTGCAATACAAATATTTGATTTATTAGATTCCATTAAATTTTAGGTGATTTCAGTTTTTACTTTTATCAATTATTTTTTGGTAATTTCTATAAAAAGCGGAAAAGCATAAAAAGGCAATAAGCGAGCCTGTTAAAAAGGGAAGGAAGAATCTGAAAACGTTTAGGCTTATATATAGGACTACACCACTACTAATTGCCACAGCAATAAATAATACTGGACTTCCTATCGTTAGGAGAAATGTATTTTTTAATGCAGTAATCAACTTCATATGATAATGAACTGTAACCGAAAAAAGATTGATTGAAAAGACAAATAAGATAATACCCAAAATCATAAAAAGAAACATCAAAATACTACTTTTATCAACAAAATAATAGACATCTACCGCCCAAATCATCCAAGCTATTGTTAAAATAAGGCCACTTGAAGCACTTCTTTTATAATTTTCTTTATAGTACCGCCAATAAGTCTTGAAAAGATGACTACTATCTTCATCTTTAATAATCCACCCTCTTACCATCCCAAACATTGCGGTCGTTGCAGGGAAGAATAAAATTGGCATTAATAGTATTAAGGGAATCAATAAAAGGGGTAATTCTTCTATTTGTTCAATAAATAATAGATTTAAAAGCAAAAAAACAATTGGTATATTAAAGAGAATCCAAAATAGATTAATCAAAGAAAACTTCATAATCCATTCACTAATGGCATACAAGCCACCCATAAAACCCGTTTTGTTGTTCATACTTATATCACTCCCTATTTTCTAAATTGAATGGTGTCATCGTGTACAAATACCAAAAAGAGAGTTAACCACTTAATGTGATCACTCTCAATCATAGAAGTAACAAAAGGAGCTATCTCTCAAAGTTTCGACCTTCACAAAGCTTTATAGTGTATACTTTCTCTAGTCCTTGCTAGGAAAATGCAATGATGCCGCACCTAATAATCCTGCTTTATTACCAAGCGAAGCTTTCAATATTTCCACATTAGAAAAACTTTTCAACATTAATTCTTTTGCTTTATTAGTCACCATTGCTACTAATCTTTCTTGCTCCATGACCCCACCGCCTATAATAATCGCAGGAGGATTAAAGATATGTGTTAGTGAAACGAGGCCATATGCTACTTCAAGTACCCAGTCATTAAGAACCTCTTCTAATTTCACATCACCTTGTTCAAGGCCTTCAAAAATCTTTCGACCATTGATATATTTTTTATCAAGTTGCGATGCTTTTTTTACTAAAGCTGTGGTCGATCCATACATCTCGTAACATCCCACACAGCCACAATTACACTTCTCGCCTCCAGGATGCAAAATCATATGTCCAAATTCACCTGCACCTCCATTAAGCCCCTTATAAACAGTGGAATCAATTACTATTGCTCCGCCTATACCTGTTCCGTAAGTTAAGCATAAGAAATCGTTAAAGTTCTTACCAGCACCAAAATAGTTTTCCCCTAGTGCAGCCGCATTCACATCGTTCTCAACTTTCACAGGAACGCCGAACTTAGCTTCAAAAATCGCTTTTATTTTCATACCCGTATAATTCGGAAAATTTTCATTCGCATAAATGATAGAGCCCTCTTCACTATTTACTTGACTGGCTGTACTAATACCGATGGCATCAAATCCTGTATAAGCGTCTATGATTTTCGTGATTATATTATCAACTAAATGTGGTCCACCCTTCTCAGCTTCAGAATCGAATTCTTTAAAAGCAGAAGCATTCCCTTTCTCATCAGCTATACACATCTTAATAGATGTTCCCCCAATATCCACTGCTACTATTTTCATATATTCCATCCCTACATTTCTTATTTTTTATACACTAAACTAGTTGAACTTGTCTGCGAATTAACTGTAGCACAAGTTTTTGATTCTATCCACCCAAATAAGAGACCTTTTAATACTTCTATCTGACACTCTAACAATTATTTCATACGTACTACTAGGACAACTACAAGGCGAAGTTTATGCAAAGAATAAACGGGAGATTCCCCAACTAAAGGATTCTCCCGTTTCACCTAGATATCTGTATCAAATTCATTATAAATATATCTCTCGCCACTTTTTCCGTTCTTTTTCATTCAATTGTGCTTCGAGCGTCTCATCCCAGTGTTCTGACAGCGTATTCCACACCCTTGCATAGAGTAAATCCTCTGCCTCGTTATACAGATGAAATTCAATGCATGGAACCAAATCGACTTGAATGTCAGAAGCAGATACAATTTCAGACACAACAATCTGAACGTTTCCTTCTCCTGATTCTACGCCCATCGCTTTAAGCGCATCTATGAGAACCGAATCCTCAAGCTTCGCTACAGACCAATCATCAATTTCGCTTTTAAAGCGATAAAGTTCCTTCTCTTCATACGCAATATTCTTTATTTCTCCATTCAGAAATGCTTGATGGCATGGACTGTAAAGCGCATGTGTAGAGCCACTTTCTGGTTCATGTACGAAAATACCCGTTTTAAACTGCCGGACCCCAACTTCTGTTAAAGAGTAAAAACCTTCTCTTTTTTCGATTACACCAGTTCTCGACATTTTATCAATCAAATCATTGATAAAAAGCTGTTCAACGAGTAGAATATCACTCAACTCTTCAGCAGTTGCAATATCGGCTTTTCCAAAAGCAATCAACATCATTTTCATCAGAATATCCACTTTCGTGCGCATAACGGTTTGGTAGACAATTTCGACTGAATTAACAGGTAAACTCCATGATAGAGAACCCTTTATTTTTACATTAAAGTCCTGTTGAAGTTCTTTTGTTAACCGTCCCTTTAAGTCATTCATACACAGGGATCCCCCTATAAATCATACTTTTGCAGTTCCTTCAAGATTCCTAAGCCCATTTTTCAATTTGATGCTTTCTAAAAGACGTCCATACATTTCCCTTGAACTTGGATGTTTTGTCCTCATCGTGAACATACCCGAACTCCCCACGATTATGAGCAACTCGCGTGCACGTGACAAAGCAACATTTAGACGCCTGTAGTCCCTCGCAAACCCGATGTCACCACCCTTATCCTGGTGATTCCGAACGAAACTTAAAATAATGACGTCCATTTCCATGCCTTGAAACTTGTCCACTGAACCTGTTCTGCAATGTAGATGCTGCGGGATTAATTCTTGCTGAATTAACCGGTCTACTCTTTTCACCTGTTCACCATAGAAGCTTATTACACCAACACTTTTTTTGTCTTCCTGCTTCATTCTTCCAGCATTTTTCGCATTTTCAGTTGCCTTATCTAAATCCATCAAGAGTTTTTTTATCATCGTCAATTCAGCCTGATTAAAGCGACTAGTACCCCCTTTAACCTTCTCCTCGAAATACTTCGGTTCATTTGGCATGTCAAACCAGAGAAGATGATCTTTCCTATGCACATAGCGGGATTCCATCAAGTGATCACGAACAGAATCTGAGTCCGTTAAACCACACTGAAGACCATAATTTCCTTCTTTGTAAAAAGGCGTAATTGTTTCCATTATACTTTCGTGCATACGATACTGGATGGCTAGCATCGTTTTGTTTTGCTTCGGTAATGTTCTAAAAAGACGTTCAAATAATGATTCTTTCAACAATTTTTCTAGTTCATTCTTTTCTTCAGTATTGTCGCTCTCCTCAAGTAATTCCTCCAGTGTATCTTGCCCCATAAGTGGTGGTAACTGATGATGATCCCCCACTAAAATAATCTTTTTCCCTTTTAACATTGGTAGCAATAATTCGGGAGGTGTTGCTTTAGAAACTTCATCTATAATGACCACATCGAATGTCGGATACTCCTCCATGAAATCACGTCTCGCAGACGCGACGCAAGTTGTCCCTATGACATTCGCATGCTGTACATATAGTTTTCGGATTTCGTCAAGATCATATTCATTCGCTTCCGTGAGCAGTGTCCTCCATTCATTTTGAAGTGAATGGTTGATAGGCAAACGTTCTTTATCGATTTTGAGTTTCTTCACTTTTTTCGATAAAGTCATGAGTGAAGTTTGCGCTTGTTGACGCTGTTCTTCGGGATTCTGGGCTAGCAATTCCACTAAAGGTGCTAGTTGACTTTCCTGCTCCAGGCGCTCTGCATTTATCGAATCAAGTTCTTCACTTATGACTTGAAGCCTAGCTCTATTGTTTTGTAATCTTTGATTATTAACGTCGACTTCACTGTTTTTAGCATCCAACTCATTGATATATCGTTTAAGTGTCGCCTTCTTATCCATATAGTCGGCATAGACTTGTTCTTTTTGCTTCAATTTTTCTTTCGCTGCTCTAAGTGATACCGTTTCATCGACAGTTCCAACTTCTTCTTGAATTTTTTCAGCAGTTCGCTGAAGGTCACTTAGCGTTATTTGGTGACTCTCCGCATTGCGCTGCATTGCGCTTCTTTCCTGTTCTATTTCTGATATAAATTGATTGGTATGATCAATTATTTCTGTCTTAATAACAGCAAACATTTTTTTGGCATCCAACCTAATTTGATTTTGTTTTTCCAAATTTCCGCCCTGTGTCTGCACATAATTCTTTCTTTCACGTAACATTTCTAAAGCAATCGCGATTTTATCAAGATTATCATATTTTTGAGCCGAATAATTCCTCGTTTCAAGACTACTTTTAGTCGCTGGATCGATTAGAAATTTCCCAACACGATCAATGAGCCCATGAATATCTGTTACTGAACTATACTTTTGGTTCACAGTTCTTTTAACTGCATTTGGCAAAAATCCATGCTCTTTCAACAAACGCTCTATCATCTCAATAGCCGCTAAAAGTCTTTTTTGTAATTCTTGCCATTCACTGTATTCGCCACTAGACGTGTCGGATTTAATTGAATCAATCAACTTATTTAATTCGGTCATTTTCCAATTCGTATTGAATGTCGGCACTATTCCGAAAAACTCTAGTCGATTTTTCAATAAGTCAATTTTGGTTATTGAATCTAACTGTTTCACAAACACATGAATAGTATCAATTTTATTGCTTTTTAGTTCCAGTTCTTTACCTATACTTGCGATAGCATTTTCTGACTCGTCAATCATGTGTATTGTTTGACGATAGCTTATGTAAAAACGCATTTGCTCTAATTGAGGTTCTAATTTCTCCATCTGTTCAATTGTCTCTGGACTCATGTTTTCAACTTGTATAACTTGTTCAAGTTGAGTGATTTCCTTGTTTAATGCGTCCGCTAATTTGTTGAAGTCAGCTTCATTTCCTACTAATTCTTCACATTCCTTTTTATAGATTACTGCTTTTTTACTGAGCTTCATGATTTCGCTAGAGAGGAGAAGATGTTGTGCTTCGGCCTCTTCTTTTTGCTTTATTTTTTCATCTAGCGACAGCAGGTCCTGTTGAAGTTTTTTCAATCGCACTTCACAATTCACTAACTCATCTTGAAGTTGTGCTTCTTTTTCAGTATTTGACTGAAGTTGATTATTCACTGCATCTAACGTTACGTTTTTCCAGTTCAAAGCTACATTTTCTTCAATAAATTTTTTTCCTTCTTCTTCAATACTATCTGTCCGACCGTAACGTAAAATCCGAATATCTTGATGCGTTAATAATCTACCGAGCGCATTGTCCACCGCTAGATTTGCTTGTGAGGCGACGAGTGTACGCAACCCCGCCTTGACATTTTGATGACAAATTTCAGAGATAACTGTCGTCTTTCCGGTCCCCGGAGGCCCTTGAATCACGTACAAATCATTTGACGTCATGGCCCCAGTTACAGCTTCTTGTTGAAACTCATTTAATTCATTATGAAAAACAAGCTCTTGCTGTTTTTTTGAAATACGAACGACTGGCCGCTCCTCGAAAAGGACCTTTTCTAAATTTGCATTGGCAGCTAGACCATCTTGGAGATCTTTAAAACCTTTCCTTAATCTTTTTACTTGGCTAAGTTCAGCAAAGTTACTAAATACAACTTCCTTATACGATTTCGGATGCCATTCATTCCGTCTTGCCATCTCTTTATAATTCCGACTCAGTTCGATTTCAATAACTTTCTTAGACCTATCTGTATTTATGACGCTACCAATGTCATTTGATAGCCCTTTCATCTCGGCACCAAAACCTTTAATTGTATTCCATTCATTTCCTTTTAACCCACTGCAAACAATACTCAGTTTACTGAAATCTTCATTAAAACTGGCCATTGAAAAAGTTGCTGTCAAATCTGCAACATCCGCATTACTTTCTTGAATTCGTAAATAACCTTCCCAGCTGGCAATTCTTTTCTTCACGTACTCAGAACGTTCTTGTGCAATCGGTAATTCTCTAATGCTTGTGTACAAATCGATAGGCATCGCGACGCCGGCACTACGGCCTAGAAGAAACTTCAATCGTACTGGAAGACGTCTGTTCGTCTGTACGGGTTCTCTACGGCCCCTAACGTGGAAACCAGTCGCTAAAAAACCATCATTTTGATAAACACATTCCATTACAGCTACTCTATCGTTTAAACGCTTCGATAAAGCTTCGTTTGAGCCATTGTCGAAGAACAACGAAAAGGACATATTGCCCTGTCTATTATTGGGACGCTTTTCAATATGTACATCGAAGGCAACCTGCATCGAAAAAAAGGCGTGCTCATCCGTTGACCATTTTATGAGTTCTTTGCGTGCGTTAGCCGTAATTTCAAGCCCACAGCGCATCGCCACATTTATGGTTGATTTATGTCCCATTAAGCATGCCTTCCTTTCGTAAATTGGGTCTATTCTTAAGTATGACACTGTATTCAGGATAAATGTATACAATCACTCAATTGGTTCAATTACTAATAGAGGTGACAGTTAATCTGATTTATAAAGGCCACATTTCCAGACCTATATTTGGACAACTAAAAACTGATTGCTCCATATTCGGAAACAATCAGTCACAGGTTTTTCAATCTTATAATGAAGACAAGGATATTGCACCTAAAAGCCCTCGAATGTCTTCAACTTATAATTAAATCGTGATACTTATATTTTCAGGAATCTTGTACTCGATCTTTAATTCCTTTGTTGAAATAGTTTCTTCGATTACTATATTTAATAAATCCCCTTTAGTTAATTCAGGGATATAGGCATCAATTAGTATATAATTTTTCTGCTTCGTAGGCTCTCCGTTAAACGAATTACTGTTCTGATCAATTATCGTTATACGTGCTAATTCAAATTCTTTAGTCGGTTTCTCTAATCCCAATGTTAATTTTCCATCATTCACATTATAGGATGATGAAGAAATTTCTATATTAGACTGATTCTCAAGTTGCTTAGCAGTCTCATTATTACCAAGGTTCAACATGGCGACAACAATTACAAACAATACGCCTGTGGCAATCAGAACATTTTTTTCTGATAATTTCATTGGACACTCCTAAATGAGTTTTTATTTACAAATTAACATTTTACACTTTTTTTTGTATAAGTAAAGCCCTTTTCGTGGTACTATACTTAAATAGTATTTAAAAGGTACTTTATATCACTATTTTTTGCGCTCATTGGACAACTAATTATGAACTCTTTAACGCAAATAATAAACAGGAGATGTCCAAATGCGGCAAATTAATTCAAATCCCACACTTCTTAATAAGTTTATAATTCTTAATTCAGCGTCATTAAAAGGCTTTTCGCAAGTTATTTTAGTTGATAATGCTTTTTCAGGGTTTTTAATACTAATGGGGATTACGCTTCATTCACCATTTCTTGGTCTAATGGCTTTTCTTTCTTCTATAATAGGAACCCTAACCGCGCAGTATTGCGGTGGAGATCATTCGCTGATTCGGGCTGGAATTTACAGTTTTAATTCCGTTCTAAGTGGAATGGCGGCAGTTCTTTTTTTAACTGGGGGAAATCGCTGGCTGATTGCACTGATTGCCGCTGCAATTGCTGCTTTATCAATGGCTATACTAACGAAATGGATTGCTAAATGGGGAATCCCTATACTAACAGTGCCGTTCGTTTTTATTACTTGGATTGGGCTACTTGTTACTTACAGGACCGACGTGCTTCACATGGATCCTGGTTTCGTCATCAGCTCCCCCGCGCGTTGGAATTTACAAACTGAGGGAACGCCAACTTTATTAGTTGGATTGATAAAAGGAATTGGTGAAGTTTTCATCATTGACTCTCTTTTGACAGGCTCCCTAATTCTTGTAGGGCTTTTCTTGGCAGGTTGGCGATTTGGAGTTTATGCAATTATCGGTACGTTTGTATCCTGGCTTGCTGCTTATTTTATGGGTGTAGATGCGCAATCATTGAATTTAGGTTTATATAATTACAACGCTGTTTTGACAATCATAGCCGTCAGTCTCGTATTTGATAATAAACCAGAAAAAACGCCGCTGACTGGAATAGTAGCTGCCACCTTGACAGTTCCAATTACTGCAGGATTGGAGTTCCTTCTCGATCCACTTGGTCTGCCTGCGCTAACGTTCCCTTTCATCTTATGTACTTGGTTATTTATAGCAGCAAGAAAGTTATTTCCGAAAATCTAAAAAGTGCGCGTGCAGATGAGCTAGTTCTGCAGTCGCACTTTTTTAATGAATGGAACTAGTTCTGTGTGCCAATTATTGCTGATGTTAAAAGTGTAAACCATGTTATACTATCATCCAATAGAAAATTTTAATTTGTAAAGGATGAAATTTTTATGATATATGATGTATTTTTATTTGATTTAGACGATACATTGTTTGATTTTGGCGAAACAGAAAAACGGGCGTTCACTCACTCTTTCGAATCAAACGGCTTTCCGAATGGGTTGAAGGACTATAGGGATAGTTACAACGCAATCAGCAAGTTGCTATGGGATGATTTGGAACAAGCGCATATCACACTGATGGAGTTAAAAACAGAAAGGTTTAAGCGATTGTTCATGCAACACGGCCTCGATATGAATGCGGAAGTTTTTGGGCAAACTTATCTTGATAACTTGGGTAAAGAAGTTCATCTTATTGACGGTGTGACAGAAATGCTGAGTAGCCTTAAAGGTTCCAGATTGGCGATATTGACGAACGGATTTAAAGATGTTCAGTTAGCTCGAATCGGTGGATCAGTCTTAAAAAACTCTTTCGAAGCTATTATTACATCTGAAGAGGCAGGTTACCAAAAACCACAGTCAAAGATATTCGAGTATACATTCAATAAATTGCAACTAACAGACAAGTCCCGTGTCCTAATGATTGGGGATTCACTTTCATCTGATATTCAAGGCGGAAATAACTTTGGTATCGATACTTGTTGGTTCAATCCGCAACAAAAGAAAAACTCAACTACCGCTAAACCTACATATGAAATTCAGAACTGGAACGAATTCAATTTCGGTTTCCGGAACATTTATTGAAACAGAAAATCATGTCTTGTAAAAGCGTATTGGACAGCAAAAGTTGCTGAATCGATACGCTTTTTTATACTTATGTCCTATTTTAGCCTAGTCCGGTGAATTTGGTTCTTTCAATTCACTATACCAACCTCTTCAGAATCAAGCGTAGTTTCAAGTTCAAAATAAAACAATAAAGAAGCATTACTGTAGACACCTAGAATAGTTTTGGATAAAACTTTTTTATCGCAATATAATGACTATTAACCCCTCTATTGTTCGGTTAACTGAAAACATGTTAAACTTTCATTAGGGTATTAATTTGCAATTGTATGATATTTTAAACAAGACATATAACTAGTAGAGAGTGGGAAATTCGTATGCAGGAACAACAATTGGCAAGAGGCCTAAAAAACAGGCACGTACAACTAATTGCCATTGGGGGAGCAATCGGAACAGGATTATTCCTTGGTGCCGGAAAGTCGATTCATTTAGCAGGACCCTCCATTTTATTTGCTTATTTGATTACAGGCATAGTTTGCTTTTTAATCATGCGCGCACTTGGAGAACTGCTCTTAACCAATTTGGAATATAACTCTTTTGTTGACTTTGTACAAGACTATATGGGGAATATGGCTGCGTTCGTTACAGGCTGGACTTATTGGTTCTGCTGGATTTCAATCGCAATGGCTGACTTAACTGCCGTTGGTCTGTATACCCAGTTTTGGTTCCCTACAGTGCCACAGTGGATGCCAGGATTAATTGCACTTGTCATTTTGCTATTTATGAATCTTGCAACTGTTAAACTTTTTGGCGAAATGGAATTTTGGTTTGCATTAATTAAAATCATCGCGATTCTTGGACTCATTGTTATCGGAATCTTCATGATTATAAAAGGTTTTTCTACCGATTCAGGTCCATCCAGCTTCTCTAATCTATGGAGCCACGGTGGTATGTTCCCTAATGGCATTCATGGCTTTATCTTATCATTCCAGATGGTTGTATTTGCATTTGTAGGCATTGAACTTGTAGGACTGACAGCAGGGGAAACCGAAGACCCGGAAAAAGTTATCCCGAAAGCAATCAATAATATTCCTATTAGGATTTTAATATTCTATATCGGTGCTCTGATTGTTATTATGAGTATTTATCCGTGGAATGCTATCAATCCACTGGAAAGCCCGTTTGTCCAAGTCTTCGTTGCAGTCGGTATCGCTGCAGCTGCTGGTATCGTTAATTTCGTCGTCCTAACATCTGCAGCTTCGGCATGTAACAGCGCCGTCTTCAGCACAAGCCGTATGATATACTCGCTAGCTAAAGATAATAATGCACCTGTACCATTTACAAAACTGACTACCAACAAAGTCCCTTCCAATGCACTGTTCTTTTCAACCGTTATTATTCTGATCGCTGTTGTTTTGAACTATGTGATGCCGGAAGGCGTATTTACACTGATTACAAGTATTTCTACAGTGTGTTTCATCTTTATTTGGGGAATAACTGTCATCTGTCATTTGAAATACCGTAAAACTAGACCAGACCTTGCGAAAGTGAACAAGTTTAAAATGCCACTTCATCCATTTTCCAATTACTTAATCCTTATTTTCCTTGCATTCGTTCTTGTCGTACTAGCACTTGCAGAAGATACACGTGTTGCTTTGTTCATTACTCCTGTTTGGTTCATTTTGCTGATTGCTATTTATCAAATACGAAAAAATAAGAACCAACGGAACAAAATACAAGTCCTGTGATTCGTAAATAGTCTTTTATAGTAAAAATGAAAATGCCCTGTCTCTTGTTTCGAGACAGGGCATTTTCTATCTGGTCGTACCAATGTGTTGAACACCTAAAGTCTATTTGGTATTTTTCTTTTTAGCTCTTTCTTCCAGTTTGCTTTTTGGCTCTTCAGCGAATTCAGTATCTCCATAACCTTGAGGCGTTACACTAGTGGCTTTCTTCCCTTTATCGTTATTGTGATCACTATTGATATTTTTGTTTTTCGTCATTAGTTCTTTCACCTCCATTTAGACATACTACAATTTTTTAGTTCAAATTATAGTATGTCCAAATGTTGTATATACACTCCCGTGAATATACATTTAATCATACAACCTTTCATTTTAACCCAGCTACTTCTTCTTTCGATAATTGACGCCATTCACCAAGAGCTAACGTACCAAGGGGGAGTTTTTTAATCCTCACACGTTGTAAACGAGTGACATTAATTTGAAACCGTCTACACATTCTTCTAATTTGTCGGTTCAATCCTTGTGACAAGGTGATTCTAAAGCAATTATCATCTATTTGAATGACTTTACACGGCTTTGTTAGTACATTCCCCTTTTTTCTAGGATTATAAATTTCCACGCCTTTAGCCATTTCATCTATAAACGCCGCCGTTATTTTTTTATCAACTGTGACCATATAGTCTTTTTCATTATTATTTTCTTCCAGTAAAAGCTCGTTTACAATGCTGCCATCATTCGTCAGAAGAATTAACCCTTCAGACTGCTTATCTAGACGTCCAACAGGAAAAATCCTTTCCGGGTAATTGACGAAATCGATAATATTCCCTTCAATTCGGCTCGCCGAGGTGCACGTCACACCCGTTGGTTTATTGAGCATAAGATAAATATCATTTTCTTTCGCTTTGATAAGTTGCCCATCCACTTCTACCCGGTCCCCTTCACAAATCACATGTCCTAGTGAAATCTGATTCCCATTCACAGTCACTTTCCCCTCTTTTATCAACACATCGACCTTTCGCCTGGAACAAAGCCCCGATGAACTAATAAATTGATTCAGCCTCATATTGTTTCCTCCATTTACATCGTAAACAATCTGTTTGCTCTTGATTCCGTTCAACTCCACAGATCATTGCTTACCCTATTTTACCACACTAAATTTACCGTATTCGCCCACATATATAAGGACCGTCTCATGACAGTAAATGACTAACAATTTCATTTAAAAGAATAAAAACACAAAAATAAATCAGCCATTCACATAAATGGCTGATTTTAACTATATTTCCGGAACCTAATTCTGAATTATGTTAGAATCCGATTCCATTCTCTTTTGTATGATTTTAAATACCAAATACATACTATGTTATTAAATTTAGGTTCATAAACGATCATCGGAATCCTGCTTATAATCCTCTTCCCAAAAATCAGCATTTTTTATGCCCAGCTTCTTGGGATCAAAAACAGGATCAAGCCCTAATTTCTTCTGACTTTCATAATCTTTCAAGGCAAGTAGCGCTGGTTTGGTCAGTAGTAAAATCGCAATGACATTCAGCCATACCATAATACCTAAACCCGCATCTCCAAGTGCCCAGGCCAACTCTGCCGTTCTGATTGTTCCCCAAAAAGTCATGATTAGAATGACGATTTTCAATATGAGCATGGCCATTTTCGTGTTCTTTTTTCGTATTAAATAAGCTATGTTTGTTTCTGCAATATAATAATAGGCCATGATTGTTGTAAAAGCGAAGAAAAATAGCGCAATGGCTACAAAGCCTGCTCCAAAACCAGGAAGAGCACTGTCAACTGCTGCCTGTGTATATCCTGGGCCCTGTTCTACACCAGGGATATTATTGACGATATATGTTCCATCCTCTGCCTGTGTGTTATACATTCCCGTAAACAGGATCATAAATGCTGTCGCTGAACAGACGAACAATGTGTCAATGTAGACGGAAAAAGACTGAACCAAACCTTGTTTGACTGGATGGGATACTTCTGCCGCCGCGGCCGCATGAGCTCCAGTTCCCTGTCCTGCTTCGTTTGAAAATATTCCCCTCTTCACGCCCCACATAATCGCCATACCAATGATACCGCCAAAAGCGGAATCTATGGCAAAAGCACTTTTAAAAATCAATGCAAAGACTTCAGGTAATAGATTGATATTCATTACAATAATTACGAGTGCAACCAGCATATACCCCAATGCCATGAATGGAACGATAATCTGTGCAACGTTCGCAATTCGCTTGACTCCACCTAAAATGATGAAACCTAAGATAGCTACAATTACAAGCCCTGTTCCCCATTGGGGAATACTAAATGCATTATTCATCCCAACGGCAATTGAATTGGATTGGACACCTGGCATGAGGACTGCCATCGCAATTAGAGCAGCAATTGCAAATAGAGTTCCAAACCACTTCCATCCTATTCCTTTCTCAATAAAATAAGCTGGACCACCGCGATATTGTCCATCTTGTTTCACTTTGTATATTTGTGCTAGTGTGGATTCAACAAAGGCACTTGAGGCCCCAATGAAAGCGATTGCCCACATCCAAAAGACAGCTCCTGGTCCTCCGTAATAAATTGCCGTTGCCACACCCGCAATATTACCTGTCCCAACCCGCCCGGAAAGTGCAATTGATAACGCCTGGAAGGAGGAAATACCAGCATTTGAACTTTTCCCCTGAAACATCAATGTAACCATCTCTTTAATGTGCCTCACCTGCAAAAAACGCGTCAATACAGAAAATAATAAACCGACCCCAAGTAAAATATAAATGACTGGCGTACTCCATAAAATGTTATTCAGTCCATTTACAAAATCCTCCATTAAACACCCCTCCACCCTTTTTTAAATTTTCAGACAATACCTTCTGATTATATGATAGAATTTCAGTTTGTAGACGAGTTCTATTCGGTTTTTAGTAAGGCATTTTCTTTATGCGAAATTACTATCAACTCACATATCCATATAAACATACAAAAGATACCAGACATTCACTTACATACCTGATACTCTAATTATTAATATGCAACTGTAGTTTCTGCATAGCCTTTTAGTTATTTTGAAAATGAACGTAACTGTTCAGAGCGATAGATCATCATTCTTTGCTTGTTCAATTGGGCATTGTAATACATAGAAAGGGTGAAATTCTCGGCTGCAATTACTCTGTATTTTTTCAGAGGACCTCGAATAATAAATGGAATGGCATTATTCGAGGTCCGCTCTTCGCTCGCCAAATCTGAATTCAAACCGATTGCCAAGTAAAAGTAATGGACGTAAATTCGAGATTGTCTCATACATAATCATAGCCAGTATCTGTTTCAATTCGCCTTTCATTATTAAACAGAAAATGACGATTCAGGATTGGTATTCATCGCACTGATTATAAAAAATCACCTCGGCCGATTTGATTAAGCAAAATTTGAATTCGTCAATGCATCCTCAATATCGACTTTATATAGCGCTTCCTTTGACGTAGCTTTCTTAATCGTAAAATTGATGCAAACATATAAAGGTTTAAAAATTTCCCGATATCAATTACTTATCGGTATCCGGAATTTCTGGCTCCTAGTTCGGATGAATTACCAATTTGTATTTGTATCAGATACTTTTTCCCAAATAAATATCCCTGTCTATGTTCTGTTGACATAGACAGGGATATTTCCAATAATATCGCAACTTCACTCTGTTTCCATTATTTCTTCTTTTTTGAAGAACCTTTACTCTTACCCTTAATATTATTTTCAACAGATTTCTTTTCGACTGATACCTGTTCTTTTGAAAAGTCTGTCTCCTCCCCGAATTCTGTGTCGTAGTTGAGATTGTTAAAGTTGCGATGATTTGTATCCTCAACTACTTCTTCCATTGGTTTAAACAAAATCCCTAAGCAAACCAGTCCACTTAGACCAACAAGAACATAAATCACCCTTGACAAAAATGCCTCTTGCCCACCAAATATTGATGCTACTAAATCAAATTTAAAAATCCCAATTAAACCCCAGTTAATAGCACCAATAATTACTAATGCCAAAGCAATCCGTTGTATCGCTCTCATGAATTAACACCTCCTCCATATTACTATTCCGTTTTATAAACTAATCGCCGCCGCAATCACTAATGAAATGTTCTTTTTTCTCATCGTAAGATCTTTCCCGAGTGCTGTCTGGATGATACCTTCAGGAATGGTCACAATAAAAACAATTCATCCGTAAATCGCTAAGACTTGTTCTTATCTTCTGCCAATAGAGTGTTTTAATACATTAAATTATAATTCGTGAAAATCTAAAGACTAATCACGTTATTTTAATTTTCGATACCTATTAAGCAGGTCTAACGGGAGGATGTGAATGCTTAGCATTGACTGAATCCAATTATGCATTTATTGGTATGACAGGAAATATTACTTTTCAATAGTTCTTGTAAACTACTTTTTTGGGCCAAGTGCTTGTTCTTTTCTCCATAGATTGATTTCCTGTCGATTCACTAATTTGAGTGTGAATCAATGCATTAGTGTTTGTCTAGGTTAAATTTCAACGCCATATGACATGGATTAATGAAAAAATAGCCACTTTAAGATTTGGATTTCCATCTCTCAAAGCGGCTATTCGTATTGAATTAATAATCTACGCCTGATGCTTTTCCAAAAATGCCAGCATCAAGCTATATACTTTAATTTCATTCTCTTTTTTCGAGAACCCATGTCCTTCATCTTCCAAAACAAGATACTCGACATCACGGCCCTTTTCTTTTAATTTTGCAACGATTTGGTCAGACTCTTCTTTGACGACTCGTGGATCTTTTGCTCCTTGAATGACAAGCATAGGCTTTACCATGCCGTCTAAGTAAGTAACAGGTGAGTCTTTGATGAAACGTTCTTTATCGCGCTCGGGATCCCCAAGCCATCGTTCCATTATCGGCTTCCAGTGTGGTGGAACAGAGTTGATGAAGGTAAATAAATCAGACGGCCCGAAAATATCAACAACTGCTCTGAAATAGTCTGAATGTCGCCCATGCAATAATAGTGCCATGTATCCGCCATAGCTACCGCCGACAAGGAACAGCTTATTTCGGTCTGTAAACCCACTTTCAAACAACCACTCGATTCCAGCGATACAGTCAAGTCTTGGTCCCTCGCCCCAATCCAGCTCAACTAGCTTTGTGAATGCCGATCCATATCCTGTACTTCCACGGAAGTTCGGCGCAAAAATTGTATAGCCTCTATTAATGAAGCATTGGAACATCGAACGGAACATTTTCCGCTCAGCTGATTGCGGTCCACCATGTGGCCAGAAAATCGTATAACCGTTATCATTTTCGGGCTTCGCTTTGAACAATAAAGCCTCGATTTCCATCCCATCAAAGCTTGTATAGGAAACAATGTCTGGCTCCACCATATCCTCTGGACTTAATCCCAAGACACGATTGTTCGTCAATTGCTTCCACTCTACACCGTTAGACGATTGATAGACATTATGTGGTACGGTTGCACTGCGTCCTAATATATAAAGATTTCCCGATTTCGCCACTTGTATTTGTTCTATGATATCAACAGGCAACGAGCATTCTTCAACTTTGTCGGTGGCAACGTCATACCGATATAAAATATCTGTAACACCTTTGACAGTGATAAGATAGAACGCTTTGTTGTCCTTATCCCATTTAACCGATTGAATACTTTCCCCATCAAAGGCTAGGACTTTGGAAAACTCTTTGGATGTCAAATCGAACTTAGCCAAATACATTTCGTCGCTGTCGTAATCCGTTGCAAAGTAAATTGTTTCATTATCTGTGAAAACTGGTTCCATGGCAACATGGACCTTCTCTGGGTCCGGTGTAATGTTGAAGGTCTCTTCCCCCATCTTTACAAAGCCAACGATATATGTATTGGCAAATGCTCGTAAATAAACAAATGATTCTTCATTCTCGGATACTGCAGCTAGTTCGGTAGTTGATACTTCTCCGACATTCAGCAGTCTATCCTCTCCTGTTTCCAAATTACGAATCCGCGTGTTCAAAAAAGATGGATTCTCTTTTGATGTCTCATAGTACACGCACTTTCCGTCTGCACTCAGATGGCTAAAATAATACTTTTCAGATGCATCTCCTGTAATAAGTGGATGCGGCAATCCACCTTCGTTCGGTATCGCATAAATTTGATAATTCTCATCTCCATCCTTATCAAATCCCGCTAACACATACCGGTTCTCTGGATCGAATTTTATAAAATTACATGATTCATCCCTATGAGCAAACAGATATGGATAAGTGTCCGGCAAATCCATCGCCCACAAATTCATTTTGCCATTTAAATTAGCGTTAAACACTAATCGCTTTTCATCGCTACTTACTGCAAAGTTTGTAATCGTATACGTACGGAAAAATTGCTCGACTGTTGGTTTCGGAAAATTAATCATTATGAACCCCCTAAATGGTAGTAAAGCAATTTCATTTCTTCCTATTAGTATACCATTTATCAGATAAAATAGAATACCACAAGGATTCCGCTTTTTGAGAGTGGTAATGACTTATTTTTTATTACACACATAAGCAAGCTGTGCCAAAAAAATTCAATAGAGAAAGGACATAAAAAGTAGAAATGATTATTATAGGTGCATTTTTTTGCAACTGTATATTCTAACGGAACTAATAGTCCACCATAGCCTACGGTGACAACTTTGACCTCTACCTCTTATAGGTGTCTCCTATACAATCGGGGGTACTATTTTAGTATTGCTTGGTGTACCAGCGTTCCCCCCCACCAACCAATGTCTAGATGGTTCTTCCATGAATGGTGCTAACACTATTTTCACCATTCATGGTACCGACCACTATCATCAGACGTATCAAGTTACTACAACCGTCTCACTACTTGCCGGCGCTAGACTGATGCTAAATGGTATTTCCTGATTCAATTGTTTCCCTCGCTTCGCTGTAGCTGCTGCATCAAGTTATATTTATAATTGATTTTCCCCTTGTCATACACACGTAAAAAAAGGTACTCATGTAATTCAATATACTTTAAATCATACTTAGTCCAGATACCCATAAGTTGAATTTCAAAATAAAAAAGCAGTGATTATCGCTTATTACCGACAATCACTGCTTTTTTAAGTAGCTCATTGTTGAATAGTGCTGTGTTCCCTATCGCTTGAAAAAAATTACCGAAAGCTTCAATTGTACTTCGTTTAGCAACTAACTCCTTGACTTTCATCTCCGGTCATTTTTTCTTTCGTTATTCCTATAGCGGTGACACCAGACTAACCGCTATAATCTAGGCTCTAGAATAAATAAGTTCCTCTCCATGATTCTTCAGCATATACAGACCTATATATGTTGCACTAATGATTCTATATAATGTCCAGCGAAGGCGCCTCATAGGGGTAGCCGAAGCAATAAGACTGACAGCGGTTTTCTGTCTGGCTTATTGCGAGAGGCATCCCCTAGCGCGGGCATTGTTGAGAGAATTCTTTATGTCAACATATATAGTCTAACTTCTGATTTCACCCATTCAAAAATCTTCCAAATCAGCAACAGAAATAGGAAATAACCTATGAACGAATAGATATGGTTCCATTGATTCTCATGATAAAAAAAACCTAATTGCATTGACTTTTTCTCAATGAATGGCACGAGTGCGCTAAGAAAAAAAGTAAAAATCAGCCTACTCCATTTTGACATTTTATCTACCAAATAAAGATATAGCCCTATTAACATAGTTAGTATGATTAATGTAAATACAATATTAATCGGAAATACATCTGGGAAAGGGCGAACCGGGAACTCATATAATTGTTTTCCAACAAAATACAAATCTAAATAGGTACCCAGTAAAGAAGCCACTAAAATAGATGGCAAATACAAGAATGCATTACGTGAAGATAGCCGTTTTCGCGATAGCGGCGAGTTCAAGCCTTTCAAGTGTTTCACAGTATTCACCCATCACCTTTCCATTAATCGGTTCTTTTACTTCTACTAAGTAATCAACAACACGCCAATGCTCGAACCAATCTCCAGTTTCCGCTTCGTGATGAGGGATGTTTTCCCACACATACTCAAGCCGCGGGCTATACAACCTAAGCGCTCCTTTTCTTAGCGCACAAGACTTTAACCTCCTCGTAATAGCCAATCCTGGCACCCCTTCGAACACATCATTAAAAACATCCGGCCAATAGTCCTTACGCGAACCTGTATGTGGGTGGGTAGTTGCCCAGCGATAAACTTTTTCTAATAGGTCTGCCTCATGAAATAGTAATCGATACAAATCCTTTCCGAGCATAATACGTTCATGTAGCGATCCAAATTGATGAAGCGTTAATCCCGTAAGAGGTGCCTTTTCAGTTGACTTTCCACTGTCAGTAAAGGGAAACAAAATTTGATTGAATGAAAGCAGATCCTGGAGTACGAATTCGAACGTCTGAAAAACCTTTCTTTGATAGAAGGAATTTCGCACGATTCTGTTCTCCAAATAATTTTGTTCATTAATTATGAGTGCAATCGCAAGCGTATAGGAATCACTTTCCTCCCAGAAACGATTCCAAATCACTTCCATAAAAGCAGAAACATTTAAGTAAGGCAACAAATAAAACAAATTTCGACTTTGAAATAGACTTTCTTCATATAATAAGAACTGCGGATATACATCTTGGAATATAAGCCAGTTCCCACGTTCCAAGAATGAATAGAAATCTTGTTTTGTTTTTTCATTCATAAGTCTAGAAAGGAACTCTCCTTTTAAATCCGTCATATTCCATCCGCCATTTCTCGAAACCATATGTCCTAGGAATGCCCAGTGAATTTCTGGCCGAAAAATATAGAAATCGAGGTAAGCTTTTGTTCTCGTCACATTATTCAGGTTCAACTGTTTCGTTTTTAAACGAATCAGTTGAAGAAGTTGCTGATCCCCCCAAGATAAGTGCTGTTCCTCCAGAATAGGAACAGAGTTATACTTCTTCAAATCAGCTTTAATTAATAGTAAACTTTCCGGAAGTTGTTGTTTTCCCCCTATTTTTCTTAATAAATTAAACACGGGCCGCCCCCCTACTAAAAATCATTCCTCCTTTAGGATTATGAATAGGGATATATAGATATGAATAACCTTTACTAAGGAGATGATGAGACGTTGACATATCGTACTGAACAGTTGATTAGCCAATTAGTCCAACAACTAAAAACTGACCAGACACCCGATGGTTCGTGGGATTACCCCTTTGAAACGGGTATTTCAACAGATGCCTATATGATTATTTTAGTAAGGACACTGGAAATAGATGATGAAAATTTAGTTCGCGAATTAACTGAAAGAATATTGAGTAAACAGGAGGCAAATGGCGCTTGGAAACTTTTCCATGATGAAGGTGATGGGAACATATCCGCTACGGTTGAAGCCTATTACTCACTTCTTTATTCAGGCTATGTCAGCAAGGAAGACTATAGATTGCTTGCGGCAAAAAAGTTTATTTTGGCAAACGGTGGTCTTGAAAAATCACATATGTTAACAAAAATCATGCTGGCGTTAACCGGTCAATATCCATGGCCCGCATATTTCCCAATACCGGTTGAATTTATCCTCTTGCCGCTCAATTTCCCCATCAATTTCTATGACCTTTCTGTGTATGGAAGAGCAAATCTTGCTCCAATTATGATTTTAGCAAATAAGAAATACGTAAAAACAACAAAAAGCAGCCCTAATCTATCTGAATTATTCCTTCCAGAGACAGCTGATGATTTTTTCAATATACAAGATATCCAAGAACTTTTTTCTATAATTGAACATGACCTTAATAGTTTTCTGGGTTTATCTCAAACTTTCAATTCTTTAGCCATCAATCAAACAAAACAGTATATGCTCAATCACATTGAGCCAGATGGAACCCTTTACAGTTATTTTAGTTCTACGTTTCTTATGATATTTTCCCTGCTCTCTCTTGGTCACTCCAACAGCGACCCGATAATTTTAAAGGCGGTCCAAGGACTAAAAGCGATGCAATGCACGATTCATGGTCAGCAGCATATACAATATACAACTGCAACGGTGTGGAATACGTCCTTAATTAGCTACGCTCTTCAAAAAGCAGGAGTTCCTTCGACTGATTCGGTAATCGAAAAGGCAAGCGAATACTTGTTAGAGCAGCAGCAAACTAAATATGGCGATTGGGCGATTCATAATCCTGGAGTTTTATCCGGGGGCTGGGGATTCTCAGCTGTAAATACGATGAATCCTGATATAGATGACTCAACGGCTTCACTAAGGGCTATTTCACAGCTAGTTCAGAAAGACACTCGCATTCATCAAGCTTGGGACAAAGGAATTCTTTGGGTAATGTCTATGCAAAATAGTGACGGTGGATGGCCTGCATTCGAAAAAAATGTTGATAATCAATTATTGAACTTGCTTCCAATTGAAGGCGGTAAATTTTTATTGACAGATCCAAGCAGTGCCGATTTAACCGGTAGAACACTTGAATTTCTAGGTGAATATACGAACTTACCGAAAAATCATGACCTTATGAAACGCGGGGTAGATTGGCTAATTCATAATCAAGAAGTGGATGGTTCATGGTACGGGCGCTGGGGAATTTGTTTTATTTACGGAACATGGGCGGCAATTACTGGTCTTATCGCGGTAGGTGTAAGCCCAGGGAGTCCAACTATTCAAAAAGCTGTAAACTGGTTACTTTCGATACAAAATCATGACGGCGGTTGGGGAGAATCTTGCAAAAGCGACCTCGCATCTAAGTACATCCCTCTTGGTTCCAGCAACCTAACTCAAACAGCATGGGCACTGGATACACTCATTGCGGTTTCAGAAAAGGCAACACCCGTAATTGATGCAGGGATTTCCTATTTGCTAGAAACCTATAATAAAGTCGATTGGACGTTATTCTATCCGGTTGGACAAGGAATGGGTGGAGGTTTTTATATCCACTATCATAGCTATCAATATATCTTTCCTTTGCTTGCGCTTACCAATTACGAAAAAAAATTTCAAGGATAATTGTTTTTATTGTATATATAGGGCTTTTACGCCCAAAGTGATACGACCATCATTTTCTTTATAAAACCATGTATACGAATAATCGCGTCACCTGGGAGATCTTCAAAACTATATTGAATATCTATTTTTTCCACTGAATATGTTCCAGACCTCGTCAATAAACTTTAAATAATAACAATGAAGGGATGGAGAATTGAAACAAGTATTAATATTTGGTGCTACCATAATAATTGGAATCATTCTTGGGATAATCGCAACCTATATCATGAAATGAAAGAAAAATGACTGTTTGACTATCACAAACCATTTCTCAATCAAAGTATTCGTAATAGTCCAGTGAAAGGGAGCAATTATTCTTATTAGAAGGCCAGAAGTAACTTAGCACCCTTAATACTAAGTTATTTATGGTCCTTTTATTTTTCATCAAAATCAATATTATTAATAAAAGAGTTTTCTTTTGTAAACTGTTGGAATCTGCAGAAGGGATACTCTTTTTGAAAAGAAATTCAAAGAAGTTGACGGACTCTTTTATTAAGTCCATCAACTTCTTTGAATCATCTTTAAAACTATAATGCTACTTTTCCAGAATACTCATAACAATCTCCAAGCCATTCGGTAGATTTCATGAATAATTCATTTTCAAATGTGTAGCTTGAAAATGTATGATCTGCATCCTCAATATAATGCGTGTTTACTCGGTCAGGAACAAGTCTTTGTAGCAATGATGCAGAATAACGCGCAGCATGTTCTTTCGGTATATCCTTATCCTGTTGTGCATGAATGATCAACGCTGCCTCTTGGTACGAACGAATCGCTTCAAGAGGGTGATGGTTTTTCAAATCAGTTAAAAATGATTGACTCACATAAAACCCATGATAATCAACTACCCCATTTAGTGCCGCTGTTTTCATAGCGTTCTCGCCTAAAATTCCGGTAATATCTTTATAAGGTTTCCCAACTGGTGACCATAAAATAAGTTTACGAATTCGACAATCTACTGCAGCAGTTAATGAAGCTACAGCACCTCCAAGACTATGACCGATTAATATAATATTGTTTGCATCTATTTCAGGTAACATGGATACATAATTTAACACCGCCTGAACCTCACTTAATTGCTTCGTGACCGTAACATCCGCATAATCCCCGTCGCTTTCCCCACAACCACTAAAATCAAATCGAAAAACCGCATAACCCTTCTCTGTGAAATACCGTGCTGCTTTCACAAATAACCGATGTTCTCCGACTTTGCTACCGACAAATCCATGTAATAATACAATAAGCGGAACCTTTCTATGATGCACTCTTTCTGGAAGATGAAGAACCCCCGAAAGATAAAGTTGATTAGCATAAATTGAAATCGCTTTACTTGTCATAGTAAACACCCTTTCAAGGATACTCTCCAAATAAACTATTCTTACCTGTTTACTCGGTATTATACGTATGTAATTTAGAGAAGTCAATGAGTTGGCGCGAGATAGTTAAGCTTTCAATGGTACATCTTGTATAGGTTCCTTAAAAAACTTTGATATAAAAATGCCACAGGAGTTTTTATGTCCCCTGCGGCATTTTACTTATCATTCAAAAAACTAACTACTATTCAATCCACTAATCATTAATGGACTTCTTCACCAGCGATATTGATTAATGTAACAGATTCTTTTCTCGATTTCGCTACGACTAGACCAATAACAAATCCAATGATCCCTGTTACAACCCATCCCGCACCATTTTCAAATAAAGGGATAAATCCAAACATCGTATTGATGGCTTCTGGAAAAATAGTCGCCTCCTTTAAAGCATCAAGAATTGCAACAAAACCGACACCAATCACAGTTCCTACATAAACCGATTGATGGCCATTAAACAAGTTGTTTGCAAATATTAGAACGATTAAAGCGATTGCTATTGGGTAGAGTAAAAGCAAAATTGGAGACGCCAACGTCAGAATAGTCGTAAGTCCAAAGTTTGTAATAACTAAACCTAAAGAAGCAAATACTATCAACCACTTTTTATATGAAACAGTAGGCACAATTCTTTCAAAATACTCCGCAACAGCTGCTAAACAAGCAACGTTTGTCGTGATTCCTGTTAACAAAATAACAGTTCCGATAATATAAATCCCGAACTGTCCAAATAAGACGATAGCACTTTGCGCTAATACTTCTCCACCATTAGCCATATAGCCAATTGGATTAACACTGGAAGCACCTATCCATGCCATTGAGATTTGTAAAGCCACCAAACCAATAATTGTAATTATTCCAGCTTTAATAAATAACTTGGATACTTCTTTTTCAGACTTTATGCCAAAGGCACTAATTGATTTGATGAATATTCCCCCGAATACAAAAGCCGCTAGAACATCCATTGTATAATAGCCTTGGGTGAATCCTTTTAAGAAGGCACCCTTTATATAATCGCCCTGAGGTTCCCCAAAACTCCCCATAGGTGTAATAATGGACTTGCCAACAAGTACAATTAAGAGCACTACAAAAATCGGCGTTATGATTTTACCTAAGCGATCCACAAACTTTGTAGTGTTCCATGATAGGTAAATCGTCAGGACAATAAATAACAGCGAGAAAATAAAAAGAAAGAGACTGGTATTTGATTTATCTAGCACTAACGGATTGATCGCAATTTCATAGACCACTGATGTTGTTCGTGGAACCACATAAATCGGCCCAAGCGTTAGGAATAGTAGTATCGAGAATACTGTTGCAAATAGGGGATGTACCCTTCCCGCTAGTTTTTCAACAGTTCCTCCCCCACGCGTTAATGCAATAATTGCAAGAAGAACCATTCCAACACCTGTTATTAAGAATCCCCCCATCGCAATCCATGTATTTGTTCCTGCCTCTTGACCTAACATTGGTGCAAAAATAACGTTTCCAGCACCTAAGAACATAGCAAAAAGCATAAAACCAATCGCTATTAATTGTGAAAACGGCATTTTTTTCTCCATGTAAATTCCCCCTAAATTTCGCATCTAAAAATGCATATTTTCATATAAGATCGTTTAGTACATCCCCAAAAATAGCTAGCTGATATGCTTAGATCCTTTTCTTTTTACTGACTCTACCTAATAAAAATGCGCTAGCCCCAATGCCGATCATTGTATTGGTCTTTTTATTGAACATCTGCTTCGCAACAAGATTAAGGTTTTGTGGCCGCTCCGCCAGTCGACGCATGAAATAGCCATACCAATCTACTCCAAATGGTACATATGTACAGAATTTATACCCCTCATTAGCAAGCTCCAGTTGTAATTCATTCCGAAAGCCATATAGCATTTGGAATTCAAACTTGTCCTTGGAGATATTATTATCTTTCGCAAACTTTTTAACATGATTGATAACATGATGGTCATGTGTTGCGATAGACGAAAATTTACCATTCAGCAAATGATATTCAATCAATCGAATATAATTCTGATCAATATCTTTTTTATCTTGATACGCTAAGTTTTCTGGCTCTTTGTAAGCACCTTTAACGATTCGCATGCGGTAGTCTTTGTATTTCTGAAGGTTTTCATCCGCCTCATAAAAATAGGCTTGGATAACTGTTCCGATATTCGTGTAGTCATTTGAAAGCTCATCAATGATGTCAAAGGATGGCTGTAAATGTCCATAATCCTCCATATCAAAATTGATGAATATGGCATAGTCGTTTGCTTTCGCAACAATTTCTTTTAGATTATCTAAGCAGAAATCATAGTCAATATCTAAGCCAAGCTGTGTAGGCTTCAAAGAAATATGCGCGTCCAATGCATGTTCATGAATCGCTTCGATGACTGCTAGGATTTGTGTTTTTGCCTCAATCGCCTCTTGCTTCTCGAAAACAAATTCCCCAAGGTTATCGATTGTTGCAGCAATACCTTTTGCATTTAATTGCTTTACGCTTTCTACCATTTGTTCAACGCTCGTTCCTGCAACAACTGACTGTGCCCCTAGTTTTAACCCCCATCGTTTTGCACCGCTATTCAAAACTTTGTTTTGTGACAGTAAAATAAAGAAATCTCTTGTTAATCCCATGATCAATACCTCCATTTTGTGTGATTACTATTAATTATTTTAATAAAAAACCTTCTACATATGGGTCTGTTGCATCTAATGAAAACTGATGAATCCCTGTCATCCAAGCAGATCCAGTAATCTTCGGTATAATTGCTTTAATATTTTGGACTTCCGTATAATCAACGACTGCCCCTTTAAATCGTGATCCAATGATACTTTCTTGGATGATTTCTTCACCTTTGTTAAGATCTAATGTTGCAAGTTTCGCGCATGTCCCTGTTCCACAAGGCGATCTGTCAATTTGTCCGTCTCCAAAAACAACTGTATTTTTATAGTGATTCTTTTCTACTTCTAAACTAAATTCCACAAGGTCAACTGTATTAATTTCTGGAATTTCAGGATGTACTATTGTTAGTTGCTCATTTACAGCTTTCCTAATCGCAATTCCAAGTGCCGCAATTTTATCTTGTTCTTCAATATTTAATTCCAAATTGAATTGCTTGGCATCCACAATCGCAAAGAAACTACCGCCGAATGATATATCCAAATTGACATGCCCTACGTCATCTACTAAAACGCTTACATTCTTTTTCAACAAAAATGCGGGTACGTTAATAAAAGACACTTCTTTAACTTTGTCATTGTCGTACACGATATAACATTCAACAACTCCAGAGGGTGTATCCAATAATACCTTGTCCCGTTTCTCAATCAGCCCTTGATCGATTGCTATTGTTACAGCCGCAATCGTTCCATGCCCACACATATTTAGATAGCCGCCGCTATCCATAAATAATACACCAAGATCACATTCCACATTGCAAGGTTCGGTTAAAATTGCACCAAACATATTCAAATGACCTCTTGGTTCATGCATCAGCAGCTTCCGTATATGATCCATTTCAGTTTGCATATAGTTTTTCTTTTGCATCATGCTATTCCCTTGGATTGATGGGATCCCATCAATCACTATTCTGGCTGCTTCACCCATAGTATGAGCATCAATCGTCCGTATACTTTTCCCTATCATCACCATAAAGCGTTTATACCTCCCAAGTACATAGTTATTTCTTGCTCACTACTATACTTGCAAGAAGCGTGCCAACTCAAAAAAGTATATCTAATCCCCATATTGCAATCGTTCGTAAAATTCATTACAATAGGAACTGTTCATTAAGTTTACAGTATTGTAAATACAAAATTAACACTAACAACTTTACTCAGGGAGGATGTTGTAAGCAATGAATACTATCCCCATTGAACATTCGCACTATTATTTGAATACATTAATCGAAACGAGTTCTGATGCAATTGCCATTATTAACGCCTTAGGAGAAGTAGAATATTGGAATTCTCAAGCTGAACAAATTTACGGAATACCGCTGGCAGCTATAAAAAACAACAAGATTAGTACCTTTTTTAAAAAGGAAGATTTAAAGTTATTAGAGATTCTTGAAACGAAAAAGCCCGTTTATAATGTCTATCATCAACCCCTCCCGGATAAGCATGTCCTCATAAGCTCATCCCCTATTCTAGATAGTGATGGGAACTTAATCGGAGCCATTTCAATCGATCAAGACATAACAAGCATTGTAAAATTAAATGAAAAGTTATCATTAACAACTACAGAATTACAAAAGGTCAAACAACAATATAATTTACAGGGACAAATAGGTCCTTTCTCTGAAATTAAAGGACATAGTAGTGCCATACAATCCACAAAGGAATTAGCGTTAAAAGTTGCGAAGACAGATGCGACGGTGTTAATTCAAGGGGAAAGTGGTGTAGGTAAAGAACTTTTTGCACAAGGCGTACACGAAGCAAGCTTACGTAAAGATCAACCTTTTATCCCCATAAATTGTGGTGCAATTCCCGAAGCTCTTTTTGAAAGCGAGTTCTTTGGGTATGAAAAAGGATCTTTTACAGGCGCTCACAAGGACGGAAAAGCTGGAAAAGTGGAGATGGCTGACGGCGGTACATTATTTCTAGACGAAATTGGGATGTTACCTCTTGATATGCAAGTAAAGTTACTTCGTGTCTTACAAGAAAGAGAAGTTTCTCGAATAGGTGGCAACGTATCAATAAAAGTAAATAGCCGAATCGTCGCTGCAACTAATAGTAATTTAGAAGACATGATTAAAAAAGGGCTATTCCGCGAAGATTTATATTACCGCTTAAATGTTGTTACTTTGAAAATCTCCCCACTCCGAGAGCGAATCGAGGATATCCCAATTTTAGTCACTAGTTTCGTTCAAGAGTATTGCGCAAAATATCAAAAAGAAATACCCACACTTCTGAACAGCGCCATGGAGATGTTCACAAACTACCAGTGGCCAGGTAATATTCGAGAACTACGAAATGTTGTTGAACGAATGATTATCATTATTGATAATTCAACGATTCATGCAGAAGACATTATGGCTATATTCCCCGTCACAACTGACAACCTTGTAAACAAAAAAGGATTAGCCCAAGAGAAAGCTCAATTGGAACATGAGCGTATCAAAGAAGTACTTATTGAAACATACGGAAACAAAAGTGCCGCAGCAAAAAAATTAGGTATTTCGAGAGTCAGTCTTTATAATAAAATTAAACAGTATAATATTGATGTTTAAATTAAGGCGAACAGTTTCTACCTATAGTTCTTCGCAAAAAACAGAGTGAACTACCAAAATTGGTAGCCCACTCTGTTTTTCATCTTAATTAACAATATCCCATAGCTTTGCTTGAGCAAGATATGACTTCCGTACCTGCAAAGTGACTGTAATCACACCCGGATGACGACCGATTTCTATGGAGCCTAGACCGTAACACCGAATAGTTTCACTGCACGCGCAAGGCCATTGTCGGTCGCCACGTTTAAAGTTGGACCTGTTCCGAAGATTCACTGAGCAAATGATTCCTTAAGCACTTTCATCCCCATATAGAATCGTCGAACTAATGATACAGCTTCATTTAATATTTCTTTTGTTTTAACCGGTTGGAACTTCACTAAATAATCGCTCCCTACACGCAATGACCGACTGATCATTGCGTTTTCACACTTTATTTAGGTTAGAATCCGCAAAAGGATACTCTTTTTGAAAAGAAATTGATTATATATGTTGATTTAAAGGTTACCATTGAATTTACTGTGGCGCTCAATAAGGAGAGAGTTGTATTTCGGGGTGTGGATTGTAGAACACTTAGCGCTTTGGAGATGCCTTTTCCATACCTTCGATAGGGTGTTCATTATCGAGAGAAATGTGATTTTGAGATGAATATGCCGAGACTATAATGTGATTACTAGTTGTTATTAATTAAATTCAAGAAAGACGCACTCCAGGTTGCAAGTTGCAGATTTCATCACAAATAAATGAAATGCTCTTTCTCACATAGACCATCCAGCGCAGGCGCGTCTTCGTGCTAGCCGGAGCGATAAGACTGAAAGTGGTTTCCTTTCTGGCTTATCGCGGGAGGCATCCACAAATCGTCGAAGCGGTATTAGGGGGAATCCTAATTCATTCCAATTACAAGGACTTTTTCCGAGATTCAAACTCCTATATACAGAAATGAAAATAACCCTAAGCACTCCATAAAAGGAGCCCTTAGGGTTATTAGTTGAATTAGTTGAAGAAATTGATTATATATCCTATTAGAATACCTATAACACCGAAATCAGAATCACCAAAAGTTGTACCTTCAAATCCAAGTGAACCTAGAACGGGCATCAACATTGCGGGAAGGAAACTGATTAACAATCCTTGTACAAAAGCACCAATTATAGCACCTCTACGCCCACCCACTGCGTTGCCGAATACTCCGGAAGCAGCTCCACAGAAGAAGTGTGGAACGAGTCCGGGGACGATAACAGCTAACCCTGCAAGCGGTAGTAAAAACATACTTAACAGTCCTGCTGCAAAGCTTGATAAGAATCCAATGATAACTGCGTTTGGTGCAAATGGGAATACGATAGGAACGTCTAATGCAGGTTTCGCATTTGGAACAATTTTATCTGCGATTCCCTTAAATGCAGGAACGATTTCCGCTATTAACATACGAACACCCGCCAAGATAATGAATACACCCGCGGCGAACGTAATTGCCTGTAACAATGAGAACACTAAGAAGTTTGCACCATCGCTCAGGTTTTCTTCAATGTATGTAGGACCAACAACCAAAGCAACCACAAAGAACATAATTGCCATTGTTAATGCCAATGCTACAGAAGAATCACGTAAGAACCCAAGTGATTTTGGCACTTTTACATCTTCAGTCGATTTCGTTTTGTCTCCAGTCAATTTAGCAACTTTAGCTGCTACAAAATAACCGAATGAACCGAAGTGACCTACAGCAATATCATCCGAGCCCGTAATTTCTCTTACTGTAGGTTGTAGCATTGCAGGTAGTAGAACCATTAATGCACCTAAAATAAGTGAGCCTACGATTACTATCATTACACTACCCATGCCCGAAGTTGACAGAACAGCAGCAAGTAAACAGGCCATGAACATTGTGTGATGCCCAGTTAAGAAGATGTATTTAAATTTCGTGTATCTTGCTATGACTATGTTAACCAGCATACCAATTAACATAATCATAGCTGTTTCAGCACCGAAAGCAGTTTGTGCCATAGCTACAATTGCTTCATTGTTCGGGATAACACCTTGAATATTGAATGCTTTTTCAAACATATTTCCGAAGATGTCAAGTGAACCTACTAATACAGCCGCACCTGCTCCAAGAATAATGAAGCCCATTATGGTTTTTAATGTCCCAGAAACAACATCAGTAATTGCTTTCTTCTGCAATAGTAAACCAAATAAAGCGAACAAACCAACCAAAATGGCAGGTGTTCCTAAAATATCCTTCATTATCAGATCAAACATATTATTGCTCCCCTAAGATATGAGAAGTCAACGCTTTCTGGATTTCAACTGCACTGACCATATTAATGATACCAATTGTTTTTCTATTACCGTCTTGCAATTGTTCCATAATTTCAGGGGTACCAATGTAGTAATCAGCTGCCTCTGATTTTGCACTCGCTAAGTCCATATTTTTGCATTCGGCATCAATATTCAATTCTTTTAGTGCTTTATTTACGTTCATTGACAGAATAAAACTCGTTCCTAGTCCGTTCCCACACACTGCTAAAATTTTCATCTTATATTCCTCCTATGATTGCTTGTTTTAATCGTACTTTTCAATTTCTTATATAGAACGTTACAAACCTACTGAACTGAGAACTCTGAAACTAAGTCAAGAATATCCTGTTTTGTCTCCGCCTCCTTTAAATATTGCAATTTAATAGGATCACTTAACAACTTTGTCAATTGAGCTAACGCCTTTAGGTGTGTTTGATTATCAATCGCAGCTAAACAAATAAATATTTCAACTTGATTGGCTTCACTGTTTAATAAGTGCGCAGATTTTTTTAGTTTCAACAAGCTCATTCCTAATTTTTTAACACCGAATTCTGGGCGTGCATGAGGGATTGCAATTTGCTCACCAATGATAATGTACGGTCCCATTGTCTCAACATTCTCAATCATTACGTCAATATATTGATTTGTAATTGAATCGTTTACCAGTAGCGGTTCTGCTGCTTTCTTGATTGCATCTTTCCAATTTTCGATTTCATCCATAAATTGAATATTTTCTTCGATTAATAAATCTTTTAGCACCGGTTGTTTCCTCCTCGTATTCAAGCTATCCTTTTGAAATAACGCGTGCTGCAATGCACTTTTTAACAAATCTGGCTGTTTGATGTCTGCATATTGGCGAATGATTTTCATTAATTCATCCGAAGTTGGATAATGGTAAGGCTGTTGAAGCGTCATCCCTTTTACCGTTTGGACGAGTTCATTCTTTTCCATTTCGCTCATGATCGGTCTAATCATATACAACGGTTTTTTTGTTTTAAGTAAAACAGTGGAAAATACTAAATCATACTTCGCTTCATCGAGATGCTGAAAGTCATAGGATGAAAGCGATGAAGTCCAATGAAATTGCGGAAAAAGCGATTTTAATTGGTTTTCTAGCATTATGCTTGAACTAATCCCATTTGGACAAACAATTAGAGCCCTGAATACTTTGCTTTGACTCTCACTATCCAATTTAAGTAACCCACCAAAATGAAGGGTAAGGAAGCCAACCTCATCTTCAGGTATTTTAATATTCAGCATTTCTTCAATAGGTTTTAGTACTTCCTTTACAACTGTAAACAAATCATGATGCTCTTCCTTAATTTCAGCAAGCAACGCATTTGTAATTGGTATTTTAAAGAGCATTCGGTAATAAGCCGGTTTAAAATGCAAATATAACGTTTCAATTGCTTTGTTTCTATCTAGCAATTGGATACATGCATAACGTTCAAAACTAACAACAATTTGTTCCGTGATTTCAAGCAGAGTATCAGTCCTAGTAGGGCTAACTTCTCCTTGGCATATACCGAGCAGCTGGATTGTTAGAAAGGAAACTTCTTCCGGGTGAGTCGTATATCCCAAACGTTGCTGAATCAATCCCGAAACTATGAAAGCTTTTTTCTTTTCTAGAAAACTCACCGTATCCGGATAAATCAACACCCTTTTTTGTTGCTGTTGGCGAATATGGATCATTTGGAGTAAGTAAATAAATTCATCCAATCTTTCTTCAATGAATGTAAATGAATATTGCTGTTCAAAATCCTTCAAAATTTGCTGATAAAGATCATATTGATTCTCAAACTGTTGCTGCTGAAATATAAAAGTGAATTTCTCATGTGCATGTGGCTTAACTTTCAATATTGAAATCGCCTTGAGCATCAAATTCCGCTTATCTTCTTCTGATCCTTTTAAATGATATCCTTGCTCACGTGTATAGCGCATCTCAACTCGGAAATCGATACAAAACCGATTGACCCGTTTTACATCTGCACTGACAGTATTTTTACTAATTCCAAAAGTATTTTGAAAGTGAAAATTAGAAAGGGGTTCGCGCCTGATAAAGGTATATAACAAGATAATGATCACGCGTTCTTCCTGGTCAAAAGAAAATTGATTTGTTGTAAAATCTGTGTTGTTATCTTTCCAAAAATTAATAACCTCAGTTGGAATGAGAATTCGGTCATTTGAAATGCGAATCGGTGACATTCCCTCGCCAATTAAGTAGTTATTTATTTTTTCTACATCATATTGAAACTGACGTCCGGATAAGTTCAGCATGTCAATAAACCAGGATAGCTGTACTGGCTTCAATTTCATTAATTGGAAATATGTATTCAAGCTTCTGCTCTCCAACATAACTAGCTCCCCCTTACAAAAACTATACTCGAAAACGCTTTCACTTAATATTACATTTGGTCACAAAAGTTGTCTGAGTGTTCGTGTTCTATTGGTATTCACTTTTCTATCGTATTTAACTTTGGGCATTTCCACTTAATTTTAGGGATCTATATATGTTGAACAAATGAATACGGCGTATGCGCTTTACAAGGGCTTTTGGGAGGCCGCTAAAAAAAGTCCCAATACTTAGAACTAATTAGAATTCCCGCCAATACCGCTTCGACGCTTTGTGGATGGTCTATGTGAGAAAGAGCATTTCATAATTTGTGATGAGATCTGCAACCTGGAGTGCATCTTTCTTGAATAGAATTAGTAGCAACTAGTAATCACATTATAGTCTCGGCATATACATCTCAAAATCACATTTCTCTCGATAATGAATACCCTAGCGCAGGCGCGGAAAAGGCATCTCCAAAGCGCCGAGTGTTCTACAATCCACACCCCGAAATACAACTCTCTCCTTATTGAGCGCCACAGTAAATTCAATGGGATTCTTTAATTCAACATATATAGTACTAATACGTTAGTCCCAGGCACCCTTCACAGCGAGCCATTTGATAACAATAATTTGTCCATATAAACTTTCAAGTACTCTTAAAATACTTCAGTCAAAACTCCTTTATTGTAAAACATAAATACATGAATTGAGACCAAAGTAAGTAGACTTTCGTCCTCCATCCCCAGAAAATAGTATGCCCTTTTCAATGTACGATACGAAATCCTCTGGTCAATCAGACAGCGTATTCCATGCTCGTCCTATAATTTCCAAATCCTCTCCAAGCATAAACAGGCTCTAGCTCTTCATCCGCTAAAGAGACTGTAAATATCATGTATTCATCAATGTATTCGATCGATATACAGCGCTCTTGAAACTGATCGAAGTTTCCAGCTAGCTGCTTGTGGCATTTAGCATACACTTGCAATTCAACCTGACCCAATTTTCACCGCCAAAACACAGTACTGCTGCCCCAATTATACCTCGATTTCACTTTAATTCACCAAGGAAGCTTTAACTCCACTGACACATCAAACTTCATAAAAACATCGAAAAATATGGCTTTGTCGATTAATCCATGTGACACATCGTCATAATAATCGAATAGATTGAGCGGGGATCATTGGTTTAAAGAACTTGAAACTAACTTTCAAAGGAAGCAATTGAGAAATTCAGAAAGATGAATTGATTTTATTGCTTAATATAGAGTGCCACATGTGAAAGTGATTTTGTTTGGTATCCGTAGGTAGCATCCACTAACAAAAACGACCTCATCTATAAATAGATGAGGTCGTTTTTGTTAGTTAGATCAATTAATCTTCTTCTATTTCTTTACGGTTTTTCTTGAAAAGCTTGGATAATAGTTCGTAAGCGATCGGAACAACAATCAGTGTCAATAACGTTGAACTGATTAAACCACCGATTACTGTAATACCAAGACCTTTGGAGATCAAACCGCCACCGCCGCCTGATCCAATTGCTAATGGAATTAGTGCACCGATCGTAGCAATCGCAGTCATAAGAATTGGACGTAAACGCGTCACACCCGCTTCAAGAACTGCTTCACGCATTTTCAAACCGCTACGTTCCATACGGATAATACGGTCTACTAGTACAATCGCGTTCGTAACAACGATACCGATTAACATTAATAGCCCCATCATGACCGATACAGAGATTGTTTCACCCGCGATTAATAAACCAACAAATGAACCAATGACTGCAAATGGTAACGAGACGAGAATCGCGAATGGTGCGACGCCCTCACGGAATGTTACAACCAGGATGAAGAAGACAATTGCGACTGCCGCAAGCATTGCCACAATAAGTTGTGTAAATGTTTCCGTCATATCCGCTGCCACACCAGCAACACCGACCGTAACACCTTTAGGTAAATCAAGTTTATCAATTGCTTTATCTACTTCAGATGTCGCTTTTGAAATATCAGCATCAATGATTGTTCCTGAAACTGTTGCGTAATATTCACCTTGGCTTCGAGCAAGTGCATTTAACGTTGTCCCTTCCTCAACTGTTACCAGCTCAGAAAGTTTCATTGTCGTACCGAGTGCTGTCGGTATCTCTGTCGCCAAAAGATCATCGATTGATTTTGGTTGTACAGCTTCTTCTTGCTGCACGATTACTTCTAATGTATTTTTATCTTTTTCAACCGTTGTTAATACATCGTTTGTACGCATCGGGTTTAGCATCATGACGATTTGCCCCGTTGTTAAGCCATACTGCAGTAATTCATCTTGCTCTACTTTGAATTTGTATTCAACGTAAGCATCTTTTGCACTTGAAGAAACATCTTCTAAGCGATCGTTTTCATTTATAACACCTTCTACCATTTTTACAGCTTCATTTAGTTTATCTAAATTTTCACTGTAGAATGTGTAGCTAACCCCACCCGTAGGCATTGACATTGAAGTGAAGTCTTGGCTCTTCCATTCGCCTGATTGACCAATGTCGAACACATAGTCTTCAATTTCCGTACGAGCTTCCGCAAAGTTCTTCATATCCGGGTCGAAAATGAGGTACATTAAAGCGCCACCAGATCCTCCGCCCATCATCGCGGACATTGCATCGCCGGAATCAGTAACAGATAGTTGAACAATGTCAATATCTTTATTTTTCAATAACTTTTGTTCTACAATTTCAATATTTGCTAACGTATCTTCCATTAGCTCGCCTGTTTCCGGCGTGTACGTTAAGTACATCACTTTTTCTTCTTCACTACCCATAAAGCTAAAACCAATTAATGGCGTTAATGCCACACTGCCTGCCAACATAACGACAGCAATTAGTGAAGTAATGACTTTATGGTTTAATGTCCAGCCCAGAACACCTTTGTACCATATAGCTAATTTACCGACCTCTTTATGGCGGCTTTCTGTCTTCTCACTATATAACTTTTTCTTAAATAAGAAGTGAGATAATGCAGGTACAATTGTAATGGCAACAATTAACGAAGCAACAAGCGCAAACGTCATTGTTAATGCAAACGGTAAGAATAGCTCACCGACCATACCACCAACGAAAATAAGTGGCGCAAATACCGCAACTGTCACTAATGTTGAAGACATGATTGGTTTGAACATTTCAATCGTCGCTTCACGCACAAGTGCCCGGCCTGATAATTTTTCTGTTTTTAAATGCAAACGACGATAAATATTTTCAACGACGACAATCGAGTCATCGATTACACGTCCGATGGCAACCGTAATCGCACCAAGCGTCATAATATTTAACGTAATACCCAACCAGTTTAGTAACAGTAAAGCCATGAAAATCGAAACTGGAATGGATATGATCGAAATAATTGTTGATTTGAAATCACGAAGGAACAGAAGAATGATTAAAATGGCGATCAAACCACCAAATAACGCTTTTTCAATCATCGTTGATACTGAAGCTTCAATTGGCGCACCTTGGTCAAGTGATACATCGATGACAAGACCGTCTATTGTTTTCTGTTCTTCTTTAATTAAGTCCTTCACAGCGTTTACAACATCAACTGTGTTTGCTTGTTGCCCTTTAATAATTTGAATGGCAATGGCATTTTCACCGTTTGTACGTGAAACCGACTCTTCTCTACCTACGACATCAATTGTAGCAATATCGCTAAGCTTCACAAATGGTGCTGTGTTTGTTGCGGATGGTGTTACAGGAATAAGCATTTCCTTTAATTCATCAGCAGTCATGAACTTGCCGTCTACTGAAACAGCTTGCTCACCTTCTTCAAACTCGTAAAGACCCAGTGACACAGCTAAATCACTTGCTTCGATCATTTGCTTGACTGTATCTGGCGTTATGCCCAGTGCAGCCATCTTTTCATCTTTATACGTAAGTTGCACTTCTTCAATATGCTGACCTGCAATCGTTGCAGATGCAATTCCATCGATTTTCTCGATTTTCGGAAGTAGTATTTCCTCTACTGTTGACGTTAATTCAACAATATCTTCTGTTTGACTACTTACACTTAGTGCGACAACCGGCATCATATTCATGCTAATTGCTGTAATCGTTGGCGCTTGTGCTCCTTCTGGTAAAGACACTGCATCTAGTGCGGAAGTTAATGCACGTTTCGCCTCTTCCATATCTATGCCATATTCGTATTCCACTTGAATACTTGACATATTAGAATAAGAATTTGAAAAAACGGCTTTCACATGTTCAAGATTGTCTACCGCTTTCTCTAATGGAATGGAGACATCTTTCATCACTTGCTCTGGAGTAGCTCCAGGATAGACACCCATTACCATTAAGTAAGGAATTGATATATCTGGCAACGTCTCCGTTTTCATTTGTGTACTTGAATATATACCGGATACAACAATGATAATTGTAAGTAGCCATACTGCTAATTTATTCTTTAGGACAAAATTGACTAACCCTTTCATTCTTACACCTTCCCCAAATTGACTTTACGAACTCAAATATTTATACTAATGACTAACGAGTCAGTTGTCAATGATAAACCCTAGGAGCGATATAATCATAATGATAAAAAAACAACTAATTATGGATAAGGCTTTAGAACTTTTTGCAGAACAAGGTTTTGAAGCTACCTCTGTACAACAGATAACAGCACATTGCGGGATTTCTAAAGGCGCCTTCTACCTATCTTTCAAGTCAAAGGACGAATTGATTTTAGCATTGATTGATCATTTTATGATCCAATTTATAACCAGTATTGACTACGAAGTCAATACCACGAAAAATGATGAAGATTTGTTATTCAATTTTTATTACACGACTTTCGATTCTTTTCATAAGCACTCTGACTTTGGCAAAATTCTTATTAAAGAACAAATGCAATCATTTAACGAAGAGTTCATCTTAAAAATTCGTGCATACGATCAATTGATGGAGAAAGTAATTTTATCGATGGTTGAACGATTATACGGCGAAGAAATTGAACAGATAAAGCACGATTTAATTTACTGCATTAAAGGCTTTATGAAAAACTATTCAGAGTTATTTTTATTCTATAACTTGCCATTAGATTCGAAATTACTTGCTCAATCGCTGGTTGAGAAAACGAATATACTAGCCAAGCACATTACCCTTCCATTTATTTCAAACGAGCTAGTTCAACTGTTTAAACAACCAATGCAGGAAGAAACAACAAAGGAGCAAATCCTTGAAATCATTGAACAAAATATAAAAGAAATTGAGGATTCTGTTGAAAAAGAATCGTTAATTCTGCTTAAGCAACAGCTACTTAAACCTACTTTAAGTCCTGCTCTTGTGAAAGGGTTACTCGAAAACATTCGAAATCATCCTCATTGTAAATGGGTGGCTTATTTACTTCGGAATTATTTTGGGTTTTAAATGACATAGGATTAGACTTTTGGGCAGGTCAATTGTACTCGCCATTAATTATGGAAATACGAAACAAATCCTTGAATCTGCTCGGAATTTTTACAAAGATAACACTGACTTTAATGATAAAATCACCACTATTGATAGGAACGATGAAATAATTGCCCCAAAATCAACAAGACATAGTTGAGGAAGCAACAAAAGCGTTAATGCAAGCAGATAAAAATTCGATAGTCTATCAGACAAATAATGAACGCATTGTTATCGAAGTCCAAAAATCTACTGAGCTAAGAGGATTGGTCAGTTGAAAATTTGTATGAAGGTGTGCTACTTCTCACTTCATTTGAAATCTCCTTTAAGGGAAAACAACAACACTAGTGAATATCCCATAACACAATACTACAAAGAGCCCTTGGAAACTCTTACTGGAGTTCCCAAGGGCTCAAAATCTATTAAACATACTATTCAAATATAGGGCATTGTTTTGCTAAGATCTACACTAAGAAAAGGACAACAGGATCGTGAAAAATCAGTTGCAAAATGGAATATCCAGCGCGATCTTTTGCTTTGACATCAAGGACACCCAATAAAGGTAACATAAAGAATGGATTTATCATGTTGGGAAGTGCTTCTGAAGCATTGTATACTTGCACAATCCAGGCCATGCTCATATTTAATCCTTTTGCGGCAGCGAGCAAGTACGGCGCTTCCACAATCCACTTTCCACCGTCTGAAGGGAGTAACAACCCTAGAATGGCTGAGTATATTCCGGCAATAAATGGAGATTAGGTATTAAAACGAAAAAAGATGCGTATAATTCTTTTACGCTAAGAAATTTTCTGCAACTATTTACAGAAGATAGCTCTTTCTCTAAGTGAAAGTATTTATATACTAAATTAGGCATATAATTACGACACAATTCAGTATTAAGTGAGTAGGATATAAAGAAATTCCGAAATCAACGCGAACCCAGCCTTCTTAACTAACGCAATGCTAATACGTACCTAATACATCTGTTACAACACCTAAAAAAACGCTTGGATATTTAATATCTAAGCGTTTTTGAATAGATTGGCTACAAAATCCTAAACTTAAAATCTTACTTGCTACTATGCCAAGTACGCTTCGCGGACTTCTTCATTAGTAATCAAATCATAGCCGTTTCCTTGAAGTTTTATTTCTCCTGTTTGAATAACATAACCTCTATGCGCAATTTGCAGCGCTTGATAAGCATTTTGTTCCACAAGTAAAATGGTTATGCCTTCTCGATTTAATTCTTTTATGATTTCAAAAATTTGTTCCACAATTATTGGGGCAAGCCCCATTGAAGGTTCGTCTAGCATTAATAAATCCGGTTCCATCATGAGTGCTCTCCCAATGGCAAGCATTTGCTGTTCCCCTCCGCTCATCGTACCGCCCTTTTGCTCGATACGATCTTTTAATTTCGGGAAATAGTGAAATACTCTTTCCATTCTTTCATTAATCACATTTTTATTTTTCACAGAGAATGCTCCCATTAGCAAATTCTCCTTAACCGACAGTTTCGAAAAAATCCTTCTACCTTCGGGAACATGAGCAATTCCTAATAAAGTCGTTTCATGGGCAGGCTTGTTTGAGATTTCCTGTCCATTATATATAATGTTGCCAGTCTTTACTTTCACCAATCCGCTTATGGTTTTTAGTGTGGTTGATTTTCCAGCTCCATTACTACCTATAAGTGTTACAATTTCTCCCTTTTTCACTAACACGTCTATACCCTTTAAGGCATGTATACCACCATAATAGGATTCAACATTTACTAATTGAAGCATATAGTGTCCCCCTATCCCGTTTGAATAGCTCCCGATCCTAGGTATGCTTCTATAACCTTTGGATTATTTCTGATGTTCTCAGGCTTACCTTCCGCAATTTTTTCGCCATGATCCAATACAACAATATGTTCGGAGATTTCCATGACGAGCTTCATATCGTGCTCAATCAAGATAACGGTTAGATTGAATTCATGTTTCATGCTCTGTATAAGCTGAGTTAGATTTTTTGTTTCTTTTGGATTCATGCCTGCCGCAGGTTCATCTAATAATAAAACCTTTGGATTAGCAGCAAGGGCTCTTGCAATTTCCAGTCTTCTTTGTGCGCCATAGCTTAGATTACATGCTTTTTCATTTAAAAGATGAGCTAGTCCTACATATTCCAATAAGTTATATGCATTCATTTCTGAAGCCTTCTCTTCCTTCCGAATGGCAGGAAGATTTAATAAAATACCCATTAGACCTGCTTTTAAATGGGTATGCATACCAACGAGGACATTTTCAAGTACTGACATTTCATTAAACAAACGGATATTTTGAAATGTCCTCGAAATCCCTTTTTTTGAAACGTCATGCGGCTTTAATCCGTTTATTTTTTCATTTTCAAGGAGGATTATGCCCGACGTTGGCTGATAAATACCGGTTATCATATTAAAAAATGTTGTTTTTCCAGCACCATTCGGTCCAATAACTGCTGTAATTGAGTTTTTCTCTACTGTCATTGATACATCTTGATTTGCTGTTAGACCGCCAAATTTTTTTGTTATATTTCGAACTTCTAAAATAGACAATTACTGCACCCCCTTCTGCTACAGCTTCTCATTTTCCGATTGTTCCTGCGTTGTTACTAACTTAGCTTTCCTATTTACTCCTTGTAAATCCTTTTCGATAAATATACGGTTTTTTGCTGGCAAGAGTCCCTTTGGTCTATATAAAGCAAAGAGGATTAATAGGGCTCCAAATATGAAACGTTGCATTTTAGCTGGTGATAATGCATATGGAATCGAAATTATCCCCGACAAGCTTAGTTGATTTAACCAATTTGTCATTTCCGTCAATACTTGGAGATTCAGAATCGTCATAACGGCCGCCCCAAGAATAACGCCCGGGACACTTCCCATACCACCCAAAACCACCATTACTAATATCGTAATTGACTCAAGTAGTGTAAAGCTTGTAGGGTCTACAAATGCTTGTTTAGCAGCAAAGACGACACCCATCATCCCTGAGAAGGTAGCACCAATCGCAAACGCCATTAGTTTTGTCCGAACTAAAGGTACACCCATAGCTTGAGCAGCTATTTCATTTTCCCTAACAGCCTTCCACGAACGCCCTATTTTGGAGTGTTCAAAACGACGAACTGTAAAGATCGTGAAAAATAGGAGAACAAGTACAATGTAATAAAATTGGCTAGGATATAGGAAATCGATCCCAAATAATCTAGGTGGAGTTACGGAAGAAATCCCCATTGCACCGTTTGTTATATTAATGGGGCGATCTAGATTATTAAATATAATTCTAATGATCTCTCCAAAACCTAACGTAACAATAGCTAGATAATCTCCCTTAACCCGGAGAACTGGAATTCCAAGTAGAATTCCAAACAACGCAGCTACCAATCCACCTATGATAATAAATAGCCAAAAGCTTTCTCCCGATAAAGGGAAAGTTCCAAATGGCATAAAATTAGATGCTTGCGCTGTAGCAAAAATACCATATGTGTATGCCCCAACTGCAAAAAATGCTACAAAACCCAAATCAAGAAGCCCAGCCATACCAACTACAATATTTAATCCTAAAGCCATAGCAATATAGATACCAACAAGTGTCGAAACTTCCATGTAAGATTGATAAGCATCACCATTACTAGCTGTGAACGGCAGTAAAAACACTAGTACAAAACCCGCTATCAACCATTTTGTGAGATTAGTAAACTTTGTAAAATATAGTAGTAATAACGAAGTTAATAGAAGTAGAAAGGCGGCAACTGACTTCTGTGCCGTATATAAACTTAGTGATGTAACTCCGATGTAAATTAGAAGAAAGATTCCATGCGCAAGTTTGTTTTGTTCATATTTTTTCCATAGAGTTTTCAATCTTCTCACCTACACTTTCTCAGTGACCGGTTTGCCTAATAAGCCCTCCGGTTTAAAAAGTAACACGATGATCAATATCGCAAACGCAAACACATCTTTGTATTCGGCACCAAATACTCCACCAGTTAAAAGTGTTAAATTAGCAGATGCAAACATTTCTAATACCCCAAGTAGTAAACCGCCAATCATTGCGCCACGAATATTTCCTATGCCCCCTATTACTGCCGCGGTAAATGCCTTCAACCCAAGAATAAATCCAATATAAGGATCTATGGTTCCGTATTGTACAGCAAATAATACCCCCGTTGCGCCCCCAAGAGCAGATCCTACAAAAAAGGTTATTGAAATAACTTTATTCACATTTACTGTCATCAAGGAAGCTGTTTCTCGATCTTGTGCAACAGCCCGCATCGCCATTCCCCATCTTGTCCTATTCACAAATATATCTAGAGCAATCATCATAATTACCGCTGTAACTAACACAATAATAAATGATGTTTTTATAGATGCATCATTAAAAATGGAACTTATGGAAGAAGTTTTAATCAAAACTTGTTCTGTAAAAAGACTAGGTCCCGTTACAATGTAGTTTCCTTTTGTTAATTCTGCTATGAATCTTACAATATCTTGTAATAAAAATGAAATGCCAATCGCTGTAATAAGCGGGATTAATCTAGGTGCATTGCGTAATGGTCTATATGCCAATCTTTCAATACCCATCCCCAAAAAACCTGTAAGGAAAGCAGTTACAATGAGTACAATAATTAGCATAACAATGGCAGGTAGCGCCGCCCCCCATCCAGTGCCTGTCATAAAGATTAATAGGGCTGTCCCAATAAAAGCACCTGTCATAAAGATTTCCCCGTGTGCAAAGTTAATTAATTCTAATATCCCATAAACCATTGTGTACCCTAAAGCAATTACAGCATACACAGTTCCTAGGGCAAGGCCATCAATCAAGACTTGCGGGATCGTTTGTATTATTTCGTTCAGCATAAGCTACCTCCTTGTCCAAGGTGTATAAAAGAAAGCGCAAGGCGCCGCACAGCTCCGACAGACATAAGCCGGTCTGACTTATGACCGAGGAGCTGGCGCCTGGAGCTAGACAGTCAAAATGAATCGTACCCTTCCAAGCTACTTAATTTTCGACTTCACCTTCTAATTGCGGTGGATAACTAGCTTCTTTATAATTAAAAATAAATACTTTTGCATACTTATTGTCGCCAATGTCATCAAAGCTTACTGTTGTCAACACACCTTGATAATCTTTTATTCCACGAACAGCATCTCTTACTTGCTCGCGTGTCGGCAATTTATTATTATTTGCTGTAATTGCATTCTCGATACCTTTTAATACCACTCCCATAGTGTCATAGCCGTATACTGAGTATGCTTCTGCATCACGATTGTTAATTTCTTTGTACCTTTCCATAAACTCTTTTCCAGCTTCTGATTCAGCAGGATCTCCTGCTAGAGTAGTAATGTACGTATTTTTAATTGCATCTCCAGCAATTTCAACGAGTGTAGAAGAATCTAATCCGTCTCCACCCATAATCGGGATATCAATACCTTTTTCTCTCGCTTGTTTTATTAATAGCCCGCCTTCTGCGTAGATTCCCCCGAAGTATACTAGATCTGGTTTCTTAGAAAGGATTTGGTTTAGAACTCCATTAAAATCTTTCTCTCCAAGCGTAATCCCTTCAAACCCAAGAATTTCAGCTCCTGCATCTTCAGCACCTTTTTCGAAGGCTTTCGCAAGCCCCGTACCGTATGCTGTTTTATCTTGAACGATAAAGATTTTCTTTGCTTTTAAAGTGTTAACTGCATAATCAGCCCCTGCTGGACCTTGAGAATCATCTCGAGCAACAATACGATTCACTGTTTTTAATCCTCTATCTGTAACTTCAGTTGCTGAGTTGGCTGGTGAAACCATTGGAATACTGTATTTTTCATATACTTCTGAAGATGGGATAGCAACACCTGAGTTGAAGTGACCGACAACTGCGAATATAGATTTATCTGCACCTATTAATTGAGCATTGGCCACCCCTTTTTTGGGATCGGCTTGGTCATCGAAAGGGACGAGTTGCAACTCAAATCCTAATTCTTTAAACTTTTCCTTTTGGTCGTCTAATGCAAGCTGTGCACCTAGCTTAATTACTTCTCCAATTGCGGCACTACCTCCTGATAGTGGTGTCTGAGTAGCGACTTTAATAATCGGTAAATCTTTTCCCCTAGTCGTTTTGGGCTTTGAACCACAGCCCACTAACATACCTACCACCAAAACTCCCGCTAACAATAAAGCTAAAGATTTTTTGACCTTCATGTTGACCCCCCATTCTTCTTAATTGAAGTACAAGCCTTTGTATATGTATATTGATTAGAAACAAGAATTAGGACAGATTATTCATTTTTATTTTCAGGAATTTAGTTCCAGTTAAGCACAATAATGAGAAATCCACAAAAGAATGTTTGTTTTGTGCCATATTCAATAAAAAAACCTCTCCCCAGTTCAACCAGTGAACCGAGAGAAGTCTATGATTTAAGCTGCCTACGGCAAATGTTAACTAAAGTTGGATGCAAGTCCAAGATATCCCGTTATTTTTACGGACGCGTAATGAATCTGTAATCAAATTGCTGTTGTACTTGCATATTCAGTTCTCTACTATTAAACGTATAGGCATTGACCAGTCAATGATTAATAGAAAAGGTGGCTGAAATACATAATGAGAAAAATTGCATGTTCACTACTTTTAGCAGGCACTTTAGTATTCGGAATGGCAAATAGCGATGTAGAAGCGAGCACGCATACAGTTAAAAATGGGGAGTCACTATGGAACATTTCAAAATCAAGCAAGGTATCCATATCCAATCTAAAAAAATGGAATAACTTAACGTCAGATTCACTCTATCCAAATCAAATCTTACAAACATCAGCTAAGAAAACCAATTCAGCGTCTAACGGCATTTCAGCAAAAAAGGGAACCTTTAAGACAAAATCCAATGTCAATGTGCGTTCCGCTGCTGGTACAACAAATAAGGTTGTTGCTAAGGTAAAAAAAGGGACGACGTTAACTGTTTCACAGCAAAAAAAGTTGGGGAACGATGTTTGGTTTCACGTAAAAGTTAACAAAACATCCGGATGGATACTTAGTTCTCTTTTAACAAGTGCAAACAAATCAACTTCCAAATCATCCACTGCTTCTCAAAACGTTGTTGATCAGGCAATGAAGCTAAGGTTTATACCCTACCTATTTGGCGGGACGACAAAAAACGGCTTTGACTGTAGTGGTTTCGTACAATATGCTTTCAAACAATCAGGGAAAAAAATCTCACGCACCACGCTTAGCCAATTTGCGCAATCGAAGAAAGTAACCTCGCCCAAACCAGGTGATTTGGTCTTTTTCAAAAATACATATCGTAAAGGCATTTCACACGTCGGCATTTACATTGGCAATAATAAGTTCGTGCATGCTGGGGGCAAGCAGTCGCAAGTAACAAGCTTAAGTAACAGCTACTGGAAATCAAAATTTGATAGTTTTAAACGGCTGTAAAAAGAAACCCTGACTCGTAAAACCAATGGAATCCGTTATGAATGCGATTATTCTAACAGCCGTATTATCTGCAGGTAACTCTGGCATGTATACGTCCACTCGCGTTCTTTGGGACTTGGCGCACGAAATAAAAGAGCTTCCAAATCGTACAAAATGGTTCCTGCTTGGTCCATTATTGGTGCTATTTCTATGTATTTTCATTATTTTAGATCAAAACTTTCAAGCTTTCATGGGTAGCGGAATTGATTGGAATAGCGTAGTCATTCCCTACGTCGGTTTACTATTGTTCTTAATCGTTTGGCTAGTCTATAAAGTAGAACACAAATCAAAATTGATTCCATTGAAAGACTGTGATTTTGAAAACAAATACCCATAAGTAAAACAGCTGAAAGAAAAGGAAATCCTTTTCTTTCAGCTGTTTTTTCCTTTTTTTAAAGAACCCCAACTTTCAGCTTGCCATTGTCTCAATGTCTCCTGTTATTTTGCGTTTCATTTCTGGAATTTGAGATTGATTTCAACGATTTCAGCACGGCTACCGATTCTAAGAGGGGGGCCCCATGTACCAAAACCAGAAGTTACGATTGAGTGAAGCTGACCTTTCATTATGTGGCCATAATGATTTTCAAAAATCCATCGAGTAATTAGATTAGCTGGAAATAGTTGACCTCTATGCGTATGTCCCGATAACAGTAAATCGATGCCACTGTCACTTGCCTCGTCAAATTCAACGGGCTGGTGGTCCATCATAATCATTGGTTTGTTTTGGTCTAAGTCGGCAACTAATGCAGTTGTTGTAATCCTACTCTTTGCCGCCAGATCTTTTCGACCAATGATGTAAAAGTCATCGGAAACGAGTGCTGTTTCGTCTGCTAGTACATGGATGCCGATTTTATCCATTTCGATAACTAATTGATCAACATCATTGCCATAATAATCATGATTCCCAGGTACTGCGTAAACGCCAAGTGGTGCATGAAGTTTCCCTAATATTTTCCCCATCTCTTTATCCAGGTATGGAGCAATGTAGTCATCGATAATATCACCAGGAATTAAGATTAGATCGGGGCGTAATACCTCAATTTCGGCAACTAAACGTTCCAAATGCTTTTCACCGACAATGCTTCCGAGATGAAGATCGGATACAACGACAAGTTTTAACTCTTTTTCTGTAGCTGGTTTATCAATAGCTACCTCATACGTTGTGACAACGGGACTCCAAGCATTGTACGAACCGTAGATAAGCACAACAACAAAGAATAATATCGTCCCTAATCCGATTTGAAAAATCCATTTCTTTTTCAATAAGCAGATCGCGAGATTGATCAAAGGTAATAATAGTAAACTATAGCCAAAAATCACGAGCCAAAATCCGCCGATGAATTGGATAGGTACCCATGACCAAAACCGTCCGATGAAAAAGGACAAACTAAGTAAGATCATGAGCATTATATAGGTTTTCTTGAAGGCAGCAAATTGCGTTGTTTTCAGCCATACCCAGCCATTGTATCCGATATAAAAACATAACAGTAAATAGATCACTAAGACGAGCAAAATTAATAAAATAGTTGTAAATGACATCTGTTGTTTCCCTCACTTTATCACATCAATTACCGAACAAAGTTAGAGAGTAATGGTAACCGTAAAAATTGTTCCCTTCCCCTTCTCGCTTTGTATAGTTTTTTTAGCCATGAAGATCAATGATTATTTTTGCGATAGATAAACCTAGTCCGCCACGGTATTCACCTAAAAAAAGTACCTAAGTAACATCCAAAGATGCAACCAGGGTACTTTACTTTTAACTATTCTATCGTATTATTGTTCGCCGCTCAATTTAACAAGAATCTTCGCTTGCGTTTTGTCATTCGTTAACGCATCAAAACCTTTTTCAACAAGCTCTTCAAGCTCAATACGGCTCGTAATAATTTCTTTAGGGTTAATTTCGCCAGAATCCATCATATCAATTGTTTTCTGGAATACTGCAGGCTCATAAGCTAGTGTTGATGTAATTTTAATACCTGAAGCCGTTAAATCCATTGGTGAGAAGGAAACTGGTTTCGGGAATATAGATACAATAACAACCGTCCCCCTCGTTTTTGTGATTTTAATTGCCTGGTTCAACGTAATTTCTACGCCAGCTACCTCGAACGAGACATCAAAGCCTTCAGGTTCAATCTCTTTTCCAACTTCCAAAGGATTCACTTTACCTGAGTTGAACACATGTGTAGCTCCTACTGCCAACGCCTTTTCCAAGCGCTCTTCAGACAAGTCAAATACAACAATTTTGTTAGCACCCTGTGCTTTTGCAGCAATGATTGTCAATAATCCAATCGGGCCAGCACCAAATACAGCAACCGTTTGACCAGCTTGCAATCCGCCTTCTTTCACGGCCTGTACAGTAACTGCCATCGGTTCTACAAGTGCGCCTTCTTCAAGAGATAAACCTTTCGGAAGTGCATAAACGTTTTTCTCAGATACGACTGCAAAGTCTGCAAATCCACCGTCAGAACCTAGTCCAACAAACGTGAAGCCATCATATATATCATACTCAGACGATTTAGTGCCATATGTAATCAACGGATTGATAACGACACGATCTCCTGCTTTAAAGCGTGTCACATCAGAACCAACTTCCTCAACAATACCTGAAAACTCATGCCCTAACGTTAGTGGCGCTTCCTGGTTTGTCAATGGATCCGGACCATTTCCTGGAATTAATACTGGGCCTTCATGGTATTCATGCAAGTCACTGCCGCAAATACCAGTCCATGCCACTCGTACTTTTACATCATTTGCAAGAACTTCTTTCACTTCACGCTCTTCAACACGAATATCATTGGCTTTATACCATACTGCTGCTCTCATTGATAATTCATCTCCTTAAGTTGTTTGCATAGTTATCATACACCTGAATCAATTTCATAATGCGTACTTTTAAAAAATCATAAAGAAACAGAATTTGAAATGATTTCTTAAAAAAACGAATGAAATAGACGATTATGCTGTTGCGGATAGTTGAAGCTGTGTAAGACGATCAACTGCAAGTTTACTGGCATTGTATGCAATATGAACCAAGTCGAAATGAACTTTGGCTTTGACTCCGGTACAATGATAAATCTGATCTAGCAGAAAAAAGCCTTTTAGATAAGCATTTACACGTTCAACGGAACTTCGTTCCTTATAAATTTCATCCCATTTCATTGACCCACGTGCTGGTGCTGTGTAACGTCTTAGATCGCCAGAAATTTTCTTTTTATAGATTTTCTGACATAAACTGTCGTTAGCTAATGGGCAGTCCTTACATTCGTTTGGCCGTGTGTATTTCAACGTTTTGTACTTCGCATCGAAGCTATCATAACGATAGGAATGTTCCCGCACGCATGTGGGTGCGAAATGCTCATCAAAGCCTATTGGCTCGGGCTCGTTCTTCTTATTATAAGCAATGATAGATTGCGCTCCATTACGATAAATCTGTTCATAAATTGGTTGGTAGTCGTAACCAGCATCCATTGTCACATGTTTTATTTTCAATAACGGAAGGCGTTCTTTAGTACCTTTTAATAATGGGATTGCAGCTTTTCCATCGTTAAGATTACCAGAGGAAAACAGAGATTGAAGAATGTATTGGCTCTTCGTCCCAACTGCCAGATGACATTTGAATCCGTACCAAAATACGTTTTTCCCTTCACTGTTCTTCTTTATTCCCCACTTTGGTTGTGTGGGAACTGAGGAACGAAGTTCCTTAAGCGGTATATCAAGTTGGTATTCAATTTTCTTTTCGTAAACCGGAAGATTCGCTTCTATTTCGGCTTTATCAATTAGCCATTGTTCACGTTCCTCTTTCTTTTTACGCCCTCGTTTTTGGGGTTCTTTTTCAACCTTATCTGATTTATATGGAGCACGATCACGTGCTTCTACATGCGTTGCATCAATGGCTATCGTTTCATCTGAGACGAAACCTTCTGATATAGCCTGAAGAAGTAGGCTTTCTTGAACAATTTCTAACGCATCAGAATCGCTAATCAATGTGATCATACGTGAATAAGAAGCTTCGGATGGGATTTCATCTGATACCAAGAATCCACAATCAACTTTAAATCGTAAGTCTGTAGAGAGACGTTTTACTAAGTCTTTAATAAAAGGAATACGCTCGGTGATTCGGATGATCAATGAATAGATCATTGCAGAGTAATTAAGCGATTGTTTAGGTCCGAATCTAGACTTTTTCATTACTACGTCAAGGATCGGATGAATCTCAATACCGGATAAAATTGAATTAAATCGATGGGTAGGTTCCAAATCAAATAAAACTTTCATGTCAAACAGGCTTTCTTGTCGTATAATAGGCATAGAGCATTTCTCCAGTCTGTTAATGTGTGTGTCAGAACTCTCATTATACAGGATTTGGGGAGGTGCTCTATTTTCTTGCCGTTTTATACTTAGAGCCGCAAGGGCTCAGAGATATGAAATTGATTCACCTAATTAAACAATTCATTAAACGATAGACTTATAATACGCGGATTGTATTATAAGAATTGTGTGCGCAACTGTTTCCAAACCCCTCTTCTAATCCCTTCCATCACCTATTTATGTTATCATTAACGTTGTTCAAAAAAAGAGGTTCGAAAACTCCCTCTCTAAAAAACTAAGGAGATGTTTTATAGTGAAAAATGAAAAAGCGGTTGTCGTCTTTAGCGGCGGCCAAGATAGTACGACATGCCTGTTTTGGGCATTGAAAAATTTCCGTGAAGTTGCTACGGTGACGTTTGACTATGGTCAGCGCCATTCGGAGGAAATCGAGTGTGCTAGAAAAATTGCAGATGAGCTTGGGGTATCGTTTAAAGTACTGGATATGAATTTGATCAACCAACTGTCAGCAAATGCCTTGACGCGAGATGATATCGAAGTGAATGAAGTAGAAGGTGAATTGCCGTCGACTTTCGTTCCAGGCAGGAATCATTTATTCCTGTCATTTGCCGCGGTCTATGCAGATGCGATTGGTGCTCGGCACTTAATTACGGGTGTCAGTGAAACGGATTTTAGCGGTTATCCTGATTGCCGTGACAATTTTATAAAATCGTTGAATGTGACACTGAATTTAGCTATGGACGGGCGGTTTGTCATCCATACGCCTTTGATGTGGCTCGATAAGTCCGAAGTTTGGGCTTTGTCTGACGAACTTGGTGCGTTCGACTTTGTGCAGAACAAGACACTTACTTGCTACAACGGAGTTCCGAGTACAGGCTGCGGGAAATGTCCTGCCTGTGTGTTACGGAATGACGGTCTCGCTACCTATTTATCTAAAAAGTCTGTAGGTGTCTCTGAATGATGCAGCAATTTTATCCGCAAGTTCAGCATTCATATCGTTTTGAATTAAACAAAGACATGCATTTTTCTGCGGCACATTTCATTCCAAGCGAAGATGCTGGAAAATGCCAAGTAATGCACGGTCATACGTATTACTTAAACATAACAATTGGAGGAAATGAACTGGATTCAATCGGTTTCCTGATTGATTTCAAGGAACTCAAAAACCTCATTCATGATAAATACGATCATTCTGTGTTGAATGATCATCCTGAATTTAAGAACAATTTCCCGACGACCGAGAAATTGGCAGAACAGGTTTGCAAATCAATCCAGGAAGTTCTTCTAACTAGAAACAACAAGCCTGTCTGCCTTCAAGTCATAGTCCGAGAAACGCCGACTAGCTATGTCATCTATCGTCCTGAACAGGAGGTAGTCCTATGAAGATTCCTGTTATGGAAGTATTCGGTCCGACTATTCAAGGCGAAGGAATGGTCATGGGGTTAAAGACGATGTTTGTTCGAACAGCTGGATGTGATTATTCTTGTTCTTGGTGCGATTCCAGTTTTACTTGGGACGGTTCGGGAAAAAGCACTTCGAAACAGCCGGCAGAAATCATAGATGAACTTAAAGCAATAGGCGGACAGTCATTTTCACATGTCACAATTTCAGGTGGGAACCCTGCCCTTCATAAAGGAATTGGGGAACTTGTCGATTTGTGCCACGAACAAGGTTGGAAGGTCGCAGTTGAAACGCAAGCTTCTTTTTGGCAGGATTGGTTATTGAAAATTGATGACATCACGCTTTCCCCAAAACCACCAAGTTCAGGGATGGTGACGGATTTCAGTAAACTGGATACGTTCATGGAGAAACTGATTGAAACGACTGCTACTTTGAAAGTCGTCATTTTCGATGAAAAGGATTTCAAGTTTGCGGAAGAGGTCCATCTGCGATATCCGGCGTTTCCTTTCTTTCTACAGACAGGAAATGACGATACGACGACAACTGACGATGCACTTCTCGTTTCGACATTGTTACAACGATATGAGTGGTTAATTGATTTAACAGTCCACTCCCCTATAATGAATGATGCCAAAGTGTTGCCACAATTGCATACTCTGCTATGGGGGAATAAACGCGGCGTCTGATAAGACTTATTCATTTCTCTGTGATCAGTATTGCATCTCTATTTTTGACATATAAAGATGATTTAATAAAGAACCAAGCGTCGGAATTGTTCTAATCCGACACTTGGTTCTTTTACTTGTGAAATTCACTATAAATCGATGAAGGCAGTTTTCTAAATTGATCGGTTTGTAAAGGCAATAAAAATAATAAAAGGTCCTCTTTTGTTCCCTTCCAATCTTCCATTCTCCCCATTGAAATCACTTCAACTATTACTTTTACAACAGATTGAGCCGACACGTTGTCATTTTCCACATCTAAATTTCCTCACTATTAGCCACAATATTAACGAAAAGATCCCAACATTAAAATGGTTACCAAATTTGCGATATGTTAAAATTCTATGATAAAATAAAATCATTCAAAGAAGAAACTATAAGAGCATGCTCTTATAATCAAATATTTGAAGTGAAAGTAGACCGTTAACACGTATAATCATTACCAATAAAGTTAATCTTCAATCAGAGGGGGGTTCTTCATCCCCCACTGATTGTTTAAAGAACTTAGGCTAAGTGCGCCACGTCCTGTGGCAAAGCCTAAGTAACCAACAGGGAGGAATGAACTGCAATTCCTCCTCGTTGGCCCTAACCATTCGGGCTTTTACGGGCATTTGATCCCCCACTTATTCTTCTTGTGTCCTTTAAGACTTGAAGTGGGGGTCTTACTGCCCGTTAATGCGGGATAAAACGTACTCGTTCTGAAAATTAGATAGTTTAAGGGGTCGTTTGAAGATGATAACGGAGAATAAAGAACAAACTATATTTGATCACGCTGGAAATAAAATAAAAACAGACAGAGAAATTGATATAATCACTAGATTCGAAGAGCCATTGATAGTAATTTTAGGTAATGTTTTAAGTAACGAAGAATGTGATGAACTAATCAAATTGTCAAAGGACAAAATGCAACGTTCAAAAATTGGGAAGACTCGTGAAATAGATGAACTGAGAACAAGTAGTAGTATGTTTTTTCAAGAAAGTGAAAGTGAAAACGAAACTGTTGCTAGAGTCGAAAAGAGAATTGCGACTATCATGAATATTCCTATTGAACACGGAGAGGGAATTCAAATCCTTAAGTATACTCCTGGTCAAGAGTATAAAGCTCATTATGATTTTTTTTCATCAACAAGTAAAGTAGCAAACAATAATAGAATTAGTACGCTCATTATGTACTTAAATGATGTAGAACAAGGCGGAGAAACTTTTTTCCCTAAACTGAATCTCTCAGTAACCCCACACAAGGGTATGGCAGTTTATTTCGAGTATTTCTATAGTGATGATGATTTAAACAAGTTAACTTTACATGGTGGAGCACCAGTTATAGCCGGAGAAAAGTGGGTCGCAACGCAATGGATGAGAAAACAAAAATTAAGATAAAAAGCGCTCAATATGAGTGCTTTTTATTTTGTTAAATTCCATCAAAATTGTAAAAAAAGCAGGAATGATAATAGAAAAAAGAAAGGAGTAGATAAGGGACATTGTACTTAATTTACGAAAAACGGAAACTGTTGCATCTCAATAATTGCGGGTATACTTAGCATGGTGTATTTGTGTTTGGCGCCGGGATTTTTCTAATTGGTCAAATGTTTAATCTGGGTGAAGGTGTTTATACAGATTTCTTCATGTGGGGCCTCGGTATTTTACCACTCGCCTATCACTTGAAAGACAAACTCATTTTTGCGTCTGCTAGCTTATTCTTCATCATTTACGGTTTCAAAGTGTTGAATGGAACGGTTGAATTACCTTATCTGCTTCTACTAATTATTCCGCTACTATTTTGGATGAATGAAAGACGGATGGGTCATTCCAAAGTTTTATTTATTTCCAATGTCATTTTGACTTTACTATTTTCATTCAATTTATTCATTTATTTTGATCTGCATGAAGTACTAATTTTATGTACATTCTTTGCACTTGGATTGTTTCTTGCCTTCTATCCATTTGGCCGATACCAGTTGCCATCCGAATGGCTTGGTTCAGTAGTCTATGGAATGGCGGGGCTGTTTCTGACTTTCCCAAGTACATGGGGGGATTTTATACCGGCAAACAATACAGGAATAGCAGCGATTATTTTCACAATCATTTTTTCAATAATACTGTTGTACTTCTTGAAGATTGGCAGTTTGCCAGCGGTTCTTATTGTGTGCACATTGATCTTCCGCTTCTACGCCGATTTGTCATATAATTTTATGCCAAAATCGTTATTCTTTATCGTTGGAGGCTTGATTTTAATCGGTTTTGGTTTTTGGTTCGAGAAAACTCGGAGAGGAACGGTGATTGCACATGAACATGATGAAAAATAAGGGTATTGGTTTCATTGTTGCACTAACTGTCCCCCTTCTCCTATTAATCGGCCTGACAGTCAAACCATTATGGACATTGACATACGGAGATGATATAGCATTGCTGACAGTGCCAGTAGATCCAAGAGATTTACTGTACGGTGATTATGTCACACTCCGTTATGAAATTGAGGAAGTTCCGAAAAATGAAATTTCGACTGTGATTTTGGACAAACTCAACAAGTCGGTGAATTCCAATGGGTTAACTGTTTACGGAAAACTTGTTAAGCAAGACGATATCTATGTGTTGGATAGTTTATCTGATAAAAAGCCTAGAGGTAGCGTCTATTTAACCGGGAAACTGAGCAGTTATGATTACCAGAATGTTGATGGTGTTAACGTCCATTCCATCGATTTTGGCTTGGAACGCTACTTCGTACCGGAAAACACCGGCAAAGAACTTGAAGATTTATCAGCGAAAGGCCGATTGATGGCGCACTTGAAAGTGAAAAATGGCTATGGGATTTTGCAGGAGATTTCTGCGGTTAAATAATACATACGCACCTTCTTTATAATCACAATAACAGCACTAAGCACGGAATCAATTCAGATTCCGTACTTAGTGCTTTTTAGCTATTCATTCAAAACCATGTCCTCGTTACCCAATGCATCATTGTATCTACACCGCTTGTTCGGTTAGCCCACAACGTAAATCGGCATTCCACTATATGTTACAAGTACTAGTGTCTCCATTTTCATTGATAATAGCAAAATCATGTTTTAGATTTCTGTACAAAAGTTATTCAGTGAAAGGATGCTACTCATAAATGGAAAAGGATTCATCTGTTACCCAAGTTCGGATATTCCCCAAATTTAATACAGATCTACTTGGTAAATGCACAAGGTGAAAGTAGACGCGGAATGATCGCGTTACGAATGTACATACAGATTGAACCACATCTGTTGATTAACTACATTCTTACATAAAGCACTTGTAAGAAATGCATAAAAGTCTACATTTTCACTTGAACATTTCTTGCTCGCTTTGGACGAAACGATCACAACACCTTTACCGCGTGTCTATATTGTTCAAGTAAAAAATGCAACTATTTTTCAAGAAAGGTTGCAAGTGTAACTGCCTTACATTCGAAAAAGTAATGCTATAAAGAAGGAGTAAGCAGTCATTTACTGGTTAACTTTGGCCAATCAACACATGTAATATTGAACTGAGGGATTGCAATATTTACTGAGTGATGACGCCGCAGAAGCTTATCTAATTAGGCATAATGCATCCCCTAGTGCCATATCAATCCAATGGATTTCTTTATTTCAACATTACTATTTAGAATTTTTTGCGTTCAAATCTAACCAACTAAAAAAATTCACCTTATTGACACATAAGATAGTTTAATGTTAAATTAATATGGCTGTAAGTATTATCGTGGAAAAAGGTAATGAACATTTCGATATACGGAACGAGCAAAGTACAAGAAAAAAGGATGGTTTAACTTAATGAATAACAAGAAAAAAATTCACTTTGGCTGGTGGTTACTCATCGGTGTGTCACTTATGGCGGCATTTACACGAGGTGGAATTAATAGCTCAGGTGCATTATTTTTAACACCCGTTTCTCAGGACTTAGGAATTGGTATGGGTAGTTTGACATTATACTTTAGTGTTTCTTCAATTGCTACAATGCTATTTTTACCGATTGCCGGTAAGATGATGGCGAAATATGACATCAGATTACTACTTATTGTCGGTGTAATTTTACAAGCTGGTTCTTTTGCTATGTTTGGCTTAATGGATTCAGTGTGGGGATGGTATTTATTCGCTATTCCAATGGCAATTGGTTCGGTTTTCGTTGCAACAATGGCTGGGCCAGTATTGATCAATAACTGGTTTAAAAAACATAATGGATTAGCAATGGGGGCCATGATGGCATTTGTTGGAATAGGTGGCGCTATCATCTCACCTATCGTTGGAAACCTTATTGCTAACAACGGTTGGAGATCCGCTTACATTACATTAGGACTTGTCGTAATGGCAATCGTTATTCCCATTATTATTTTAACAATCAGAATGGCACCTCAACAAAAAGGTCTGCTACCAATTGGCATGGACGAAGTTAAAAAAGGTGCAAGTGAAACTATAGTTGAGCCTAATAAAGGTGTAATTGCTGCTGTAGCAAGAAAATCTACTGCATTTTATGCATTAGTTATCTTTTTCTTCTTCATAACAGCAATTGCTAGCTTTGGTCAACATATTCCCACATTCGCAATGGGTCTTGGTTACTCCGTTCAATTCGCCGGTAATGCATTAGGTATTTGGATGATTGGTATGCTAGTTGGATCTATCGTTTTTGGTTTCTTAAGCGACAAGATTGGCGCACGAAATACAGCCATCTTCTCAATGATTACGGGATTGGTTTCAATCGGAATGTTGCTTACGATTGCAGATAACTCAACAATTTTTATGATTGCAATCGGGATTTTCGGTGTTGTATCTGCATCGGTTGGAACACTCGGACCTATTCTTACAACTTCCCTTTTCGGCAATAAAGAATTCAGTCAAATTTATTCTACTGCTGCATTAGGACTAGCTGTTGCGGGTATCGTAGCTTTACCTGGATATGGGTTTGTATTTGAATTAACTGGTACTTACACATTAGTACTTTATACAATCGTTGCAATGCTTGTTTTCAATATAGTCTTTATCATCTTAGCGTTTAGAGGTAAAAAGAAACTTGAAAAAGCAGGGTTATGGAATTAATCTCATCTTACCTACTTGAATGAAAAATGCGTTAGAGCCTTCCGGGATACTTTCCAGAAGGCTCTTGTTTTTATTCAAAATTAAAAGTATTTACCGTCACCAAGGGCGATACTACAGCTCGGCTTAGTAACTATTTCTTCGGATTACAAGCGAATGCCCCTGTAACGTTTGATTATCATAGACTGCAAGCGACTCTTCATTATCCATTACTGTCCAATTACTTTCATGAGTCATCATATCTTTTGTTAGATCATCTGACCATCGACATATGTTTGTGTTTCCATCATTCCTTTTTTATACTTGAGAGACTATGTATCGGAGGTTGTTATATTGAAGACTAACAGTAAGTCCATATTAATCAAAAAAGATTTAGAAACAGTTTGGAATGCCATTGCCAATGATGAAGTTTTTTCAATTTGGTATGCTCCAGGTTCCAAGTGGAACATACCCATTTTTAAGGCTGGAGAGCAAGCCACTTTCACATTGAGGCCAAGTTCATACAATGATCTTAAAAAAGAAGAGAGCATGACAATGAAATTTACGATTAAAGAAGTCGTGCAAAATCAAAAATTTTCGTATTACTGGGATTCAAATCAAATACTTTTTTCGATTGAATTAAGCTCTGAACCTGACGGAACAAGAGTAGAATTTAACCAAGAAGGATTCGCCTATTCATTGGCAAATCTAAACGCATATTTGGAAAATCAAGAACTTCCCTATTCTTAATTTAAATCACACCTGTTGATTAACCAAAAGTAACCAGTTAATAACATGATTGGCAGCTTATTTAATTACGATGTGGGCGTAGACATCTCCAAAGTTCCAAAACGTTTATATGATTGAAAAGAATTCTTTATTTCAACTCTATAGACGTTTTTTCATGCTTAACCGGAAATGTTTGTACTTCATTATCGGGCTTGATTACTATTTTATTATTATCCGTTAATGTTATCTCAAGAGGATAGATGGCAGCTTTTTTATCAGAAAATAACCACTTCCTTCCTGGTTGAGTTAATAAAATGAATACCCCATTCTTTCTTTCACCCAAAAAATTAAGCATGTTTGTACTTATTGCATTATTGTCACGTTCAGTCACACCAATAACGGAAAGTTTTTCGCCCACACTTATAGCATCATCTACAGTCATACTGATTTCACTAATATTTAAAATACTTTTAATCGAAAATGCTTCCTTACTATCTTTGGATACTGACTGTCTCGAAATAAACTCTACTATATTACCGGCTGGGTCATAGAAGTACAACGCATGAGCTGGTAAATGAACAAATTCAACTTCATCTTTCCCCTCTTCAACTAATAGACTTACTCTTTCTTTCGTCCATAATTTTGCTTCAAAAAATTTGTTAGCTGGTATGTTAAATGCAAAGTGGTAATAGGGATTGCCTTCTACTACTTTTGTGGAAAACTCTAATTCGCTTGTACCAATGGCGATTCGGAAGCTATTCTTGTCTTCATTCAGTAAAGAAAAACCTAGTATATTAATATAGAAATTTTTCATTTGTACTAAATCTTTTGTAAACAAAACAACCGTTTTGATTTCCATTGCTATACAATCCCTTTTTTCAGTTTTTTGTGTTCTCTATTCCGCACCAACTTGTTGAATGAACTGCATAACCAGCATGGAATTGCGGATTACCTTAAATGGGTCTTGCATCCAACTGATACGCCCTCACTATTTTTGATAATCAAGCAAAATCCCAGCAAATGTCTTGGTAATCATTTCCATTGCTGGCTCATGAAAATCAAATTTTTCATGGTGATGTGGGAACACCTTTTTAGTATCCTCCATTTTTGCACCGACAAAAAAATAGGCACCTGGAACTTGTTGCAGGTAATAGGAAAAGTCCTCGACTGGCATAATCGGTTGTGTTTCAATTACAGCATCACTACCAAATGTATCCGAAGCTGCTTTTCGAACGATGTCCACCTGCTCGGCATGATTCCAAAGTGCATCGTACCCTCTTTCAATTTGCACATCCACCTCACAACCAAGTCCGCGACCCACAGAACGTGCAAGATCCGTCAGACGTTCGCCGGCCAACGTACGCAACTCTTCATCAAAAACACGAATCGTCCCTTCCATCACTGCTTTTTCTGGAATGACATTATCTGCATCCCCAGCATGAAACTTCCCAATTGAAATAACAAGCTCTTTCATTGGATCTGTATTCCGGCTCACAATGGATTGAAGTGCAACCATGATGTGACTGGCTGCTAAAATTGGATCTGCTCCTTTTTGTGGTTCTGCCCCATGTGCTCCAGAACCATTTACAATAATCTTGACGGTATCTTCACCTGCTTGTAAATAACCGTCACGTACATAAACATGACCTGAATCCATAGTAGACTGAAGATGGGCACCGTAAATCGCATCCACTCCATCTAAACAACCATCCGCAATCATGGCTCTCGCCCCACCTGGCGGCAATTCCTCCCCGAACTGGTGAATGAGGATAATGGTTCCTTGCAATTGATCTTTCACTGCATTTACCGCTTTTGCAAAGCCTAATAATGCTGCAGTATGACCATCGTGTCCACAGGCATGCATAACGCCCGGTACGGTTGACTGGTACGGGATATCCTTTGCATCCTGGATTGGCAATGCATCGAAATCAGCTCGGAAAGCAATCGTTTTCCCCGACTTTCCTCCGCGTATTATTCCTACCACACCTCTCCCCCCAACTCCCCGGCGCACTTCGATTCCTAAGTCATCCAAGTAGTTCGCGATGAAGGCTGGTGTTTCAATTTCCTGATGTGATAATTCTGGGTGCATATGTAAATGACGACGCACCTGAATCATTTCTTCAATAGATTCCTCTATACTATTGATTAGTATTTCTTTTAACATCATCTAATCCCCTTTCCTTCAATTCATTTCTGAATAATAAACGAGTCACTTGACCTGTATCTAATCATAGATAAGCGAAAAAAGGAACTTCTCAGTACTTATATCTCCTATTTGTATAATTATACTTGTAAATGCATTTGAATGCATGTTATAATTTTCGACATCGCCAATACAAGTATCTAGTACATTCACCAATGAGTTAAAAATATATTGCTAATCTTCCGATAATAACGTATATTTTATTTACAAACAAATAATTATTCATTATTGAATACTGTTGCCTCTAGGAAAGGTGGTCGTATGACAGGATTTTTCTTACATCCAAATTCAAAAGAAGAAATTATTGATTCGTATGATGAAGATATCATTGTTACTAATCACGCAGGTATTATCGTAAAAGCTTCACAAATTAGTGGACGCTATTACGGGATACGTGCTGAGGATCTCCTCGGAAAATCCGTATATGATTTAGAAAAAAGGGGTATTTTCTCTCCAGCTATTACTCCACTCGTCCTTCTACAAAAAAAGAAGGTAGTTGTCATACAAGCTACCCCTTCTGGACGAAAAGCACTTATTACAGGCGTGCCATTCTTTAATGAGTCAGGCGAAGTTGAATTTGTCCTTAGTTATTCCTATGAAGTAGCCGAACTTCTCGTCATTCAGGAATATATGAAAGAACTTGAAAATGAAATGTCCCTGGCAAAAGAGGAACTCTCGCTACTCCGAAAAGAGAATCTTACAATCGATGGATTGACGATGGAAAACAGGACGACACGAATTGCTTATGAAACCGCTAGGAATGCGGCCGCACTCGATGTTTCTGTCATCTTTTATGGAGAACAAGGAACTGGGAAAACAACAATGGCAAAGTTCATTCATAACGAAAGTAAGCGAAAAAATGGACCTTTCATTGAAATTGACTGCGAAACAATGCCGGAAGCGATGTTTGAACGTGAACTGTTCGGTGGAGAGTTCGAGCAAAGGGTAACGGGTCTGTTGACGTTAGCCCATGAAGGAACCCTCTATTTAAAGGGAATCGATAAACTTTCGGTTCATCTTCAAGGAAAAGTTGCCAATGTACTGAAAGAACGTAGATTTACCCCTATAAATGCAACTACATTTTCTCCACTTGATGTGAGGCTAATTAGCTCAGCTGAAAATGCATTGACAGAATCAATTGCTGTTAAAAAGTTCCATCAAGATTTGTATTACATGCTCCATATTGTTCCAATTCATTTAAAACCGCTTCGTGAACGTAAAGAAGATTTGAGTGCTTTGATTTCCATCTATTTAAGTCAGTTTTCAATTGCACACACTACTACAAAGAAGCTCTCAGATGATGTCTTTAACCAGTTACTACTTCTTGATTGGCATGGAAACCATAGCGAACTCAAAAATGTTATCGAACGGTTGGTTGTCCAAAGTACTTCCCCTATTATCACGGCAAAAGACTTGCCTCCAGAATACCGTAAAAAAACAGACGATGACTTGTCTATTATTCATCTTGAAGGACGAACACTACCAAGTATTTTAGATGATGTTGAAATGAAAGTGTTAAGGGATGCGCAGGAGCGCTATCGTACAACGACTGAAATCGCTAAGTTCCTTGGAATAAGCCAACCTTCTGTCGTTCGCAAACTGAAAAAATATACCGATATTGAGTAGGAGGATTTACTGTGCAGCAAAAATTAGGAGAACAACAAGACTGGCTTCATATGGTCGACAACATTGGAAACTTTCTCGCACCAAGTATGGCAAAAGATCACCCGAACTTACCTGTTGTAAAAGCAGAAGGATGTTATTATTACGGCGCTGATGGTAAGAGGTACCTAGATTTCACTTCTGGCATTGCTGTCGAGAACGTAGGACATCGGCACCCTAAAGTCGTACAGGCGATCAAAGATAGTGCAGACCACCTTATTCATGGTCCATCAGGTGTTATCATCTACGAATCCATCTTAAAACTTGCAGCCGAACTGCAAACGATTTTACCACCAAAACTCGATAACTTCTTTTTCGCGAACAGTGGCACTGAAGCAATTGAAGGTGCGTTAAAACTTGCAAAATATACGTCAAGAAGACCTTATATCGTTTCTTTCACTGGCTGTTTCCATGGACGTTCAATGGGCGCATTAAGTGTGACAACATCGAAAAGTAAATACCGGAAACATTTGCAGCCCACATGGCTTTCCTATCAGTTGCCATATGCACTGCCTGAATACCTTCCTGAAGGAGCAGATCCTGACGTCTTCTTCCCTGAAAAACTTGAGCAAGATGCGAAAAAACTATTCAACCACCAAGTAGATCCGGAAGAAGTCGCTTGTATGATTATCGAACCGATTCTCGGCGAAGGTGGATACATCATTCCACCAAAAGCTTGGCTGAAAAAAGTTCGGGAAATTTGTGACCGCCATGGCATTCTACTTATTTTCGATGAAGTTCAAACTGGATTCGGCCGCACAGGCAATTGGTTCGCTGCACAGACATTCGATGTCAAACCGGATATCATGGCGATCGCTAAAGGGATTGCCGCAGGGCTTCCGCTTAGCGCTACTGTTGCCTCGAAAGAACTAATGGACCAATGGCCGCTCGGCACACATGGAACGACCTTTGGCGGCAATCCTATCGCTTGTTCCGCTGCTCTCGCATCTCTTGAAGTGTTGAAAGAAGAAAAGCTATTGGAAAACGCCACAGCAATGGGCGCCTATGCAGTGGAACGCTTACTTGAAATGAAACTACAACATCCAACCATAAATGACGTTAGAGGTGTTGGTTTGATGATTGGTATCGAGCTTGGCAATCCAGAAACGGGTGAACCTGACGGCGCAGCAGTAATGGCTGTCCTGGATGGTTGTCTCCACAAAGGTGTACTGTTCTACTTGTGCGGCAACTCTGGTGAAGTTATTCGAATGATTCCCCCGCTTACAATAACAAAAGAGCAGATCGATGACGGATTGACTGTATTGGATGAAGCTTTAACGGAATTTGAAAATAAAACAAATTAGAAATGGAGTGATTTATTATGAAAAAGTGGTCAGGGATTGCACTTCTACTCGTTCTAATGATGAGCGTACTTGTGGCATGTGGAACCAAAGATGAAGCAGATGATGAGAAAACAGGTGCATCAGATACGAAGATACTTAAAATGGGAACTTCAGCAGATTATCCCCCATTCGAATATGTCGACACAGCAGTAAGTGATGAAATCATCGGTTTTGATATTGATTTGGCAAAAATGGTTGCCAAAGAACTAGGTTATGAATTAGAAATTGAAGACATGGATTTCAATGGTTTAATTCCCGCGCTCCAAGCAAAAAGCATTGATATGGTCGTTGCAGGTATGGATGGCAACAATGAAGAACGTAAAAAAGTAATTGATTTCTCAACTGCTTATTTTACAGCTACAAATCTAGTTATTACGATGAAGGACAGCAACATCAATAGCGCGGAAGATCTAAAAGGCAAAAAAATTGGTGCTCAAACGGCATCTGTTCAAGAAAAAGGTGCGAAATCACTTGAAGAACAATATGGTTACTCTGTTGAAAGCCGTGACCGCGTTCCGGATCTTTTTCAAGAAATCAAATCTGGTCATCTTGATGCAATCGTCATTGCAGATGTAGTGGCAAATGGCTATATCGAGTCAAATAAGGAACTGTCTAGCTTTGAACTTCCAGAGGAGCACAAATTAGGTTTATCAATGGCTTTCCAAAAAGACAGCGATTTAACTGCTGAATTTGACCGTGTCCTCAAGGAATTACAGGATAAAGGTGAAGTAGAGAAACTAGTTTTGAAATGGTTCAGTAACTAATTCATTCGGGAAAGAAAGGGATGTTAGCCCATGAATTTAGACTTTTCCCAAATTGCCCCCTCAATTCCTTATATTCTACAAGGAATTGGGGTCACTCTGAAAATTGTCGGCGTTGCAGCAATTATAGGTTTTGTAATCGGAATTCTTTTAGCGTTATGTAAAATTGGGAGATTTAAAGGACTAAAATGGTTTGCGGACATCTATACGTCCATTTTCCGTGGAACCCCATTGATTCTCCAACTTCTTTTAATCTATTATGGTACCCCACAGTTATTCGATATTAAAGTCACTGCATATACTGCAGCTGTCTTGGCATTCGGTTTTAATTCGGGCGCATACATTTCTGAAATTATTAGAGCCGGTATTTTAGCTGTAGATAAAGGGCAACTGGAAGCTTCAATGGCCCTCGGCATCCCTTATAAGAAAATGATGATGGATATTGTTTTACCGCAAGCTTTGAAAAACATCTTACCTGCTTTGATGAATGAATTTATTACCTTAACGAAGGAATCTGCGATTGTCACCGTCATTGGTGTAACAGATATTATGAGAAGATCGTATATCGTAGGCGGCAATACTTATCGTTATTTTGAATCGCTAATCTTCGCGGGTGTTATCTATTATCTGATGGTAATTGTTTTAACACTGATTGGTAAAGCGGTTGAAAGGAGGATGAGACGAAGTGATTAAAATTCAGGATCTTCGTAAAAACTTCGGAAAAGTTGAAGTGTTAAAAGGGATTTCAACCACCATTCAAAAAGGGGAAATCATTGCAATTATTGGTCCTTCAGGTTCTGGAAAATCGACATTTCTTCGTTGCATTAATTTACTTGAAACACCTACAAGCGGACATATATGGGTGAATGAAGCTGAAGTAACAAATCCCAAGGTCAATATTATGAAGGTGAGAGAGCAAGTTGGAATGGTATTTCAACAATTTAACCTCTTCCCCCATAAGACTGTTCTTGAAAACATTATCTATGCACCGATGATGGTCAAAGGAACTTCTAAGGATGTAGCAGAAGAACAGGGGCGAGAATTATTAAAAAAGGTAGGACTCGCTGAAAAAGAGAACGAACATCCAGTTCGATTATCGGGCGGACAAAAACAACGTGTAGCCATTGCAAGAGCTTTGGCAATGTCACCCGAAATGATGTTGTTCGATGAGCCAACTTCTGCCCTTGACCCTGAAATGGTGAAGGAAGTACTGGAAGTTATTAAATCGTTAGCACTTACCGGTATGACGATGGCGATTGTAACCCATGAAATGGGATTTGCGCGAGAAGTCGCAGATCGCGTGTTATTTTTGGACGATGGGCAATTAGTTGAAGACGCCCCCCCTGCCGCATTCTTTTCTGCACCAAAAAGTCAACGTGCACAAGACTTTTTAGAGAAGATATTATGATTGTATTAAACTAAAAACCCCAGTAACTCTGTCGATTAATTTCGCCTGAGTTGCTGGGGCTTTAGTTATTTACCTCGTTAAAATTGCATATCCACTTTACACCGAGTCAAATAAATGCCACTTAGATAGTAAAACTCTAAGTGACACGCTTTATATATTATTCAACTGTTCCAAGTTCTATGTTTGACTATCTGTATTCACTGACGACTCTTTTTCGGCGATACAAGAGCGTATCTTTCCCATTTCCTACTCTTCCATCGGTAATACATAATAATAGCACGCGTCCATTCATCTACAGTAATCGCCAGCCATACTCCAACGAGTCCAAGGTTTAATTCGAACACTAGAAAATAGCCTAATGGCAAACTCATCGCTACCATTGAAAAAGAACCAATGATAACCGGATATTTTGCATCTCCAGCTGCACGCAATGAGGAGATAATAACAATGTTCAACGTACGCCCGGTTTCTAGTAAAATACTAAGAAGTAAAACGGATGCCCCTATTTCAATGATTTCAGTGTTATCAGTAAACAACCTCATCAATTGATAGCGGAATATGATAACGAGTGTCACCATACATAACGTAAACAGAAATGCCCATTTGACACTTGTCCAAACACTCGTATATGCCTCGTCTTGCTCGTTTCCGCCAACAAACCTTCCAACAATAATCGCCGTTCCCATACCAATCGCAATCGCGAATAAATACGTAAACATTGATATGTTCACAGCATATTGTCTTGCTGCTAATGATTCCGCTCCTAAGTAAGTTACATAGTATAAGAAGACAATTTGACACCCTTGATACATCACCTGTTCGAATGCGGATGGAATGCCTATCTGTAATATTTTACGAATATATTCTTTTGACAATGTAATATAATAGCGGAACTCTACACGGTATTCCATTACTCGATAAAGTATCCAAAAGAAAACAATCAATGCAAGCAAGCGGCTAACAACAGAAGAAATTGCTGCACCCTGTACCCCTAACTCTGGAAAACCAAAATTCCCGAAAATTAGTGCATAGTTGCCGACTACGTGAACAATGTTCATACCTAATGAAACAAACATCGTTTGTTTTGTAAAGCCATGTACACGAATAATCGCTGATAACGAATTAATAATAGCTTGTAAGAAAATCGCTCCGCCCACAATGATTAAATATTTTGAAGCATGCTCCAGTACATCGCCTTGTAAATTCATAGCAATCATCATATTTTTTGAAAATATAACGAAAATAACACTCATAAGAAGACCGACAATTAAATTTAATGTAACCGCTAATGCTGAAATTTTGGATGCTTCAAGATACCTTTTCGAGCCGAGATATTGTGATACAACAATTGCCGCCCCGTTCCCAATAACTTCTAGGATGAGAATGGCAATATGAACATACTGATTTGCCGCCCCTACACCTGACACAGCATCATCTGACAATGCACTCAACATGAATGTATCCGCGATTCCCATCAACATAAAAAGAAAGACTTCTAAAAAAATTGGCCATGTTAAATGAAATAATTTCAGTTTTTTGTCTGGTTTTTTTGCAGTTTCGGCTGATGCCATTACTACACTTCCCTTCTTTATCCAATTACATTCAAAGTATCTTACCATAAACCTTGAATGTAAACTATAAAGAATGTATGTTAATCGCTTTCATTTTTTGAGAGTGTAAAATATCTTGTGTAAATGAATAAATACAAAAAGGAAGACCTTTTCTTGGTAGAATTAAGTCACCACAACCAATCCTAGAAAAGAGGTCTTCCCTATGACTCAGTTTACAGCAGATATTGTCCAAGCACTAGTCCAAAAACAAGATATTACCGAAGTTTTTCGTTCGCATTTAGAAACAGCGGTAAATGCGCTGCTCGCCACGGAGCTGACGGCTTTTTTAGATTATGAAAAATACGACCGAATCGGTTTTAATTCAGGTAATTCACGTAATGGTTCATATGAAAGAACGCTACACACGGAATATGGTGACCTCCAAATCACAATTCCCCGTGATCGCAACGGCGAGTTTAAACAACAGACAGTCGCACCTTATAAGCGGTCAAATGATACACTTGAATCATTTGTCATTCACATGTTTCAAAAAGGCGTGACCATGTCGGAAATTGCCGATTTAATCGAAAAAATGTATGGCCATCATTACACACGTCAAACAATATCTAATATGACACAGGTAGTGGGTGAACAAGTAGAGGCCTTTACTAAAAGGAAACTCAGTGCGCGCTACGTCTGTGTTTATTTAGACGCAACCTATATTTCTGTTCGACGTGAAACGGTCTCTAAAGAGGCTGTTTATATAGCTGTGGGCATTCGTGAAGATGGATCAAAAGAAGTAATTGCTTACACAATCGCTCCAACAGAATCAGCATTTAATTGGAAAGAGCTCTTACTAGAAACAAAAGAGCGTGGCGTTGAAGAAGTCCTTCTATTCCTTTCAGACGGCTTAACAGGTATGGTTGACACGATTACAAGCGTATTTCCTAAAGCGCAATTCCAAACATGTTTAGTGCATGTGGCGCGCAATATTTCACATAAAGTACGTGTTGAAGACCGTGCTGAGATTTGTGATGACTTCAAAACGGTTTACCGAGCTGATAATCAGGAAGCTGGGCAAGTCGCGTTAGATAATTTCTGTGAAAAGTGGAAAAAATCATACCCAAAGGTGACAAAATCACTCGCTACAAATGACCATCTACTTACCTTCTACAGCTTTCCAAAGTCAATTTGGCGAAGCATATACTCAACGAATTTAATCGAGTCATTTAACAAGCAAATCAAGAAATATACAAAGCGCAAAGAGCAGTTTCCGAACGAAGAAGCACTCGAACGCTTCCTAGTCTCGCAGTTTGAAGAGTACAACCAACGTTTCTCCACACGATGCCATATCGGTTTCGATCAAGCACGCGCAGAGCTGGCTGAGATGTTTGAAGTGAAAGAATAAAAAGTGTGATGATCATTAAGAAGAGGTCCGATTGTCATTTACACATAAATATTGACACTCCCCATTTTTTCTGCAACAAAGCTATGTATAAACTGCGGAAATTACACCGCAATTAAAAAAGTCTTCAATCAGTGGGGATTCTTCATCCTCCACTGATTGTTAGCATAACCATTCGGGCTATTACGATTAGTTGACTCTCCACTTATTCTTCTCGTGTTTGAAGTGGGGATCTTACTGCCCGTTAATGCGGGATAAAACTTATTTAGGCCACCCCATCGATGTCTGGCCCTATTCAAGAAATGTTTCATAAGCCAATTGGATCACCTGTTCAAACAATTTGGTTTCGTGTTGGCGGACCCCCATTACTCACTACACCTTCTTTAAAATCTTCACTTCAAATCCTTTAAATATACGCCATATATTTTCCATGGATTAAAGTCTAGTTTTTTATAAAAGTCCACTAAAATTGTCCAATCAATAATGATAGTTTCAGTATTTCGTTCTTGTAAATAAGCTATTGCAGCTTGAACAATCGCTAATCCGTACCCTTGCTTTTGTTCATTCGCATCAATCCCTAATGGACCAATCCCACCGACCTCTTGTTCAAAAAGGGGACTCCAATAAACGTTTTGTGCAATGAATGGCGAGTGGCTATCATTTATTCTACAAAAACCTATGATTTGACCTTTCTTTTTGACGACAACAAATTCTCGTCCATCCCCATTCATTTCAAAGTACTTCATCGTTTCATAGACCCATCTTCCGGGAAAACATCTTTCTAGAAATAAAATTAGATCAACTTCTTCCTCCTTTTTAAGGATTGAAAATACAACTGAATTATCAACAGGTAAGTCATATTTTTTATCCAGGTGATTAATCAAGTCATATGTGTCTACTCTTTTAGTGTAGCCATGTTTTTCCGCCAACTTTTGAGCATTCTTATATTGATCCGGTATACCCGAGAAATAGTGAAAGGGGTCACCACCCAATTGCATCTCCTCAACACCATTTCCTTTTAATTGTGCTTCTGCACGTTTAAGAAGCTTTGTTCCAAGCCCTTTCCCCCGGTGTGTACTGTCTATTAATAACACTTGGATCCAGCCCCTTTTAGGATCCATTTTCACGTCTATTGTTTCTTGCCATCGTTTAGCAACTACAAATCCAATCACATGGTCTTGATCATCTACTGCGATATAAGAACCTTCATAGCTAACGTTCACGTCATTGAAACTATTCTGTATAAACAGCTCTTTACGCATCGGAAAATCTACGGCTAATTCTTTATTCCATAACTCTACTAGCTCTTCTAATCTATCGCGTTTCCAAGCAATGATTTTCATCTAGACCCCTCCACTACTGTAATGGTTATTCCTTTCCGAACGTTTCTTCCATTCGTTTAATCGGATCATCCATCATCTCCTCTCCCCATTCGACAACTTGATCCGCCTTTAGAAGTTCCTGTTTCAATTCTTCATAATCTACATTTTGGACAGCTATTTCATGTTTATAGGCAAGAGCTGCCGCCGTTCCTGCTGTCTGCCCAAGAATCATAAATATCGGCTCCATTCGAATCGAACCATAAGCAATATGTGAACTTGATAAGCAAACGGGAACAAGTAAATTCGTACATTCCTCAAACTTTGGACGAATGGAACGATACGAAATCGCATAAGGAGCAATTGGTACTTGAACATCTCCCTCATTCACACACCTGCCATCAATCACGACACGTCGGCAGTTATGAGAATCCATATGGAATGATGCCAAACCGATCGGATCATCAACAAATGTCTGCTTTAGACAATTATGATCTGTCATGACATAATCAGAAATCATTCTTCTTCCTTCACGGATATACAACTGATGTGGCCAGTTTCCCGTTTTTTCAAATTCATCTTTCGGTAATCCCCAGGCAGCTACTTCCTCACGGATTTCTACTGGTACACGTAAATCATTAGCTAAAAAGTACAACATCCCCAAATCATAATTCAAATGATCTTGAAAAATCTCCTCACGTCTATGATAACTACCTTCAGGCCAGTCATAATTCATCCCAAGATTGTCCGTCGAAATGGCGCCATAATTATTTAAATCGGATTTTCCGTTTGGCAACATCGTGTGAAGGTTCATCGCATCCCAAACACCCGCTTGAATATAACGAAGTAGAAGCTGATATCGATCTGATTCATAATGTGATGGCTTTGGAAATGGAATACGATTCTTTCGTTCCTTCGTCAAGCAAATCCGGAAATTATACGCTTGAATTCGATGATCTCCTTGCCCTTGATAACCTAACTGTTTGGGATCATCTTCTGTAATTCCCGGCAACAAACCACTCTCTGCCTCCCCCTCCACAACATAAGGATCAATCCACTTTTCAAATTTATGATGCGGTGCTCCAAATTGGACGCCATTATAAATCTCTTGATACGTTGCATTTGATTCTCGTCCAACAAAATAACTAACATCTGATTTAGCTAATAAATCACCTTCATAACTACAATCCATAAAGACTTTCCCTTTATAGCGAGACCCATTTTCCATTATAATTTCAATGATTGCCCCATTCTCTTTACTTACCTCTGCTAGATGTTGGTTTAAATAAACCGGGATATCATAATCTTTCATCCATTTATCAAATACATACTGAGCCGCCTTCGGTTCGAATTTCCATTGTTTCTCTTTTCGGTAGTACTTCGCTATTTCATTATAAAATTCTCTTGAAAGACCACCAACAGCATTTTCAGCGCCAAGATCTGTAGCTCCTAATCCGCTCGCAGTCATCCCACCAATATTTCTGCTAAACTCAATGATTGCTACAGTGAGACCCATTCTTGTCGCTTGAATAGCTGCCGTTATTCCCGCTGGTGTTCCTCCGTATATAATCAGGTTTTTTTCAATTAACGTTGGCTTGTTGACTTTTTTTGTTGGTACATAATAATGCAGATTACTAAAATCCATAAGTAAAACCTCCGTAGATTCTGTTAGGCTTTATTGTTCTTCTTTTAATGCCCATGCAGTTGAATAAATCTCGGTTCCTTTTTTTAAATAATAGAAGTAGATCGACATCATTTCTTTTGTTGTAAATGATTTAAAATTATCCTTTGTCTGAATGACAAGTAATGATTCAGTCTCCGTCATATCCAGCTTCGCCAAATGCTCATATACATCGCGTAAATAGGAAGGTATCTTTAATTGACTCATCGGCTCACGGACTTTTTCTGGATCCACTACTCGAGCAGGAAAAAGTGGTGCATTCCACTTCGTATGCTGTGATAAAAGTTTTTCTAATTCGAGCAGCATCTCATGAAATGCTGCTTTATCCTCATTAAAAACAGTGAAATATTCTTCTGCAATCACTTCATATTTTTCACCCCAGGCAATCCTTGTGTATACGTAATTATTAAAATGGTGAATCCATTTCCAGGGGTAGTTAACTTCTAGCTCTGGATAGTGTTGTTTTTGATGCGTTGGTACAATTAAATTTAATACACCGTTTATAGTCAATTGTTTATAATCATGTAAATCTTGCTGTATTCTCATAAGAAGTGGCGGGAATAGCTCCGTTAACATAAAATGATCACTATAGTACTCAAGAACTGTTAACGATTTCCCGCATTTTTTCGTTTGCTCATTCCAGTCTTGCAATGTTTGATAGGCTCTAACTTGCCTAGAATCACTTGAATTTATGGCTGATGAATAATCCCTTCCCCAATAGGCATATAACGCATCGACTTGATTAGATGCTTCTGTTTGTTTTTCCCTTTCCAGCATGTTCCAAGACAACCCAGCATTGTACACAATATATTCTACTTCTACGTGTAATCCTTCTTTATCAAGCGCTTCTTTCATTTTTTCAGTAAATCGAATATATGTCGGTAAAAATCCACTCGCGTTTTTCTCGTCAATTCCGATATCTTCAGGCCACAACGATATTCTAGTAATCACTTTGTTTTCCAAACAGATAGCGACTATTTTTTGAATGACTTTATCCTGAAGATATGTATTTTCAGCAAAGAACTTTAGTTTCTCTTCTTGCTTGAGCATATTCTCGTTCGTATCCTTTTGTATCTCTCTAAGCAAGTAACTTAAACTATGACCGCCTAACGTCACTTGAACATCTCTTTTACGTAACGCAGAAGTTACGTATGATTTAACCTCATTCCATAAGAAGAACGTGAAGAAATATTCATTTTGTCCGTTTTTAACTCCCCAATCTATGAGGGTATTGATATAGCCGGGATCATTAATGGTTTCAATAATATTTCCACGTCTAGCAAACATCGGTTCATGGATATATAGTTCTTCTTTCTTTGGTGAATGAGAGTTAACGATTGTTTCTTTGTCCAAATCAATCCACTGGTAACCAAACTGCTTTTTACAATACATATAAACACCATAGAGAATAGAACGGGGCTCATTCCCAATAATCCACATATCCTGCTCTGATCTAATCAATGCAAAACCATCATCATTTAGTATGATTGTTTTTCTCATATCCTTCAAAGAATGATATTCGTTTGTTGTTAGCAGGATAACTCTATTCATGTTTTTATTAAGTGCAGTGAATTCCGCCTGGGCATCGATTGTACTTTCATGTCCTACTTCTCTCATTAACCTTCTTAACTCTTCAACAGCGAACAAAACCGTTTCGTGATTATTCCAGTAAATAATTTTGTCTATGATTAACAACACCTTTCTTAAATATAGAAGTTGAAATAAAGATTCCCTTCAAATCCGCTACGGCGCTAGGGGATGTCTCCCGCACTCCCCCTTGTAAAGCGCCTTCACTCAGTTGATATAGTTATTCATTTGTTCAATATATAATGGAAGGTTTTACCCCTTTTCCATCAAACAACAAAAGGACACTACAGCTTCCTATCATAATTGACGAAAACTAGTGCCCTTATTGACATTTTAATTCACTTAATGCTCCCTGCCGTCATTCCTTCTATAAATTTCTTTTGGGCAAAGAAAAATATTATCAATAATGGTATTGTAGCTAATGTTGTTGCACTCATTAAGTGATGCCATGCTGTACCTGTCTCATCAGTAAATAGTGATAATCCTATAGGCAGTGTCATGAGTTCCCGTGAATTTATGAATATCAGAGGATACAAAAATTCATCCCAATTTGCCAAAAATGTAAATATAGTTAATGTTGATAGAGCTGGTACAGATAATGGCAACATAATTCTCCAATAAACCTTAAACTTTGAACAACCATCGATTATCGCTGCCTCTTCTAATTCTTTTGGTATCATAATAAAAAATTGTCGCATTAAAAAAATACCAAATGCACCTGAAGCACCAAATGTAGGCAGTAAAATTAATGGAAGGTGAGTGTTGATAAGTCCAAGTTCTCGCATGAATAAAAATAATGGAATAATAGTCACTTCTGCTGGGATCATTAGTACACTTAATAACAATAGAAAAATTACATTCCTGCCCATAAATTTTATTCTAGCAAAAGCATACCCTGCCATTGAAGAGAACAGCAAAACCAGAAGTGTTACTAATATAGAGATATAAATACTATTCCAGTATTGCTTCAAAAAAGTTGAATTACCTAATACTTCAGCATAATTTGCCCATCTTATCGGATTAGGTAGGAATTGTGTGAACGTTTTGGCGGGTTCTTTTAATGAGGTTGCAATCATCCATAATAAAGGACCGATCATTAAAGATGTTATTATCAAAAGCGTAAAATACTTAAACAGATTTCTTCCTTTATTCCTCATAGAAAACCCACCTCTTCCTAACAATCCAAGATAGAATAGTAAATGCTAATAAGATAAAGAACAACACAAATGCTAAAGCTGAAGCATAGCCCATATCGAAATGTTTAAAAGCAGTTTCCCAAATATAGTAAACCAGGACTTTAGTGCTATCGACTGGCCCTCCGCGGGTCATGACGTAGATTTGTCCAAAAACTTTCATAGCACCAATTGTAGTAATAATCATAGTTAAAAATACTGTCGGAGTAATTAATGGTAATGTTACGCTTCTAAATTTCCTGAAATTAGATGCACCATCAAGCTCAGATGCTTCATATAATTCTATCGGAACTTGTTGCATTGCCGTTAAAAATAAGATCATATTTAGTCCAACATTTTTAAGCACACTTACAAAAATAACTACTGGTAAAGCAGTTGATACACTTAAAAGCCATGAAGGTCCTTCTATACCAATTAAAGCTAACATTTGATTAATAAATCCTAATTCAGAAGCCAATAAATACTTCCAGACAATCGACCAGACTATTAAAGAAGTCACTACCGGAACAAATATAGCAGTTCTAAATAAGCCAATCCCAAAGAACTTTGTTTTTAACAAAGATGCTAAAAACATAGCCAGTATTATGTTAAAAGGGACCAACCCTAAACTAAATAATAATGTATTAACTAAGGATTTAATAAATGTAGGATCATGAACCAGCGTTTCGTAGTTTTTTAAGCCTATAAAATTTTCTTCTCCTAGTAGTGGCCAGTCATTCAAACTAATAAAAAAAGCATATAGCAAAGGTCCAAACATAAATATTGTAAATCCAATTAACATAGGCGAGACAAATAACCAACCTGCTATATTGTCACTCCATTTAGAACTAAGTCTTTTTCCTTTGGTGAAGTGTCTAAGCATTTTATCTCACCCTCAATAATCATTCTATTTTTTCGTAAACCGTGAAATCGTTTCAAAAATAGACTCTACTGTACTACCAATTGTTACCGCGCCTAGCATAATTGCATTGATACCTATTTCTTGAAGAATAACCATATCATCCGGTACAAGATTTTTTTGAGAAGGTATAATAAGCGGTAGCTTTGTATTATCCCTATAACTTTTATAAGTAATAAAGTCTTCAAAGTTCATCGGAAGTCCGTAGTCTTCCTTTCTCACGATTGACAGTTCAACTGCCTGGATGTTAAATGACTCAATAATCCGCACCTGTTCGAAACAAAAATTATCATTGACCGCTACTGTACGTTCCAAGTCATTCTGAAGTAGCATTTTCGACCCAATATCTTTTGCATATAGTGAATAATAGTCAAATCCTAAATTTTTTAACTGTTTCGTATTTGTGCCAAGTACCTTTTCAATTTCATCACCAATAACTAAACCTATTGGTCCACTAAATTTTCGTCTTACTTCTTCAAATATCTCAAAATAATGCTCTATATCTTTAAATTCATTCCGACTAGCCCGATGAGAAACATTAATATGAAATTTAAGTCCATCTACTCCTGCATCTATAGCTGCTTGCGCTAAATCTATACGATTCTCTGGAAGGCTAGCAATTATAGATATTTCCTTACGAAATAACATCTTTTTTAATGTTGTTTCCATTTCCAATATCCCCCTTTATAAGATTAAAAGTAACGGATTAGAAACCGTTACTTTTAATCTTGTAACTTTTCTCACTTTAATAAAGGTTTTATATCTTTTTCCATTTGCTCAAGTATTATAGTTGGAGTTTCCATTTGTGCAAACAGCTTATCAATACCTTTGATAATTTCACTTTCGATTTTTGTCCAGTCTTCATGTAATGGATACGTATAACCATGGTTCATCTGATCAATCATGGCCAACTGAATAGATTCTCTTGAAGGGTTATTAGGGATATTAATAAATTCATCGGATTCTAGTACACTTTTTCTTGCTGGAACAAAGAATACAGACTGTGCCTGAATACCTTCTTTACTAGCCAAGAACTTCAATAATACCTTTGCCTCTTCTGGATGCTTACTACCCTCGAATGCAACAATTCCCGCTTGCCCAAGTAATGGAGCCCTTCCTTCAGGACCTTTAGGAAGTGGGGCAATATCCCATTCGAAGTCAGTAATCTCTCTTGCATTTGTCATATAGCTATACATTGCGGAGTACATACCAACTTTTCCACCTTCATATTCAATATTCTCACCTGGTGGTACATGTGACTTATCCTCAAACATCATTCGATTCAGCATTTCAAAGGTCTTAATGCCTTCTGTAGAATTCCACTTAAACTCTTTCATATCATCGGAAAAGATTGACCCTCCATATGAGATTGTATGAGAAGGTAACGTTGCAAAGTTAGTCCATTCCCTAAATAATCTTGCGCCATAAGTTCTATTGATTCCTTCACCCGCTGATAATGCTTTAGCAGCTTCCTCAAATTGTTCCCATGTCCATTCATCTTTCATAGCCAGTTCAGTCGGTGTTTCTAATCCAGCCTTTTCAAACATTGTTTTGTTATAGTATAAAATCATAGGTGGTGTAGAAAACGGTAACCCTAATAACTTTCCGTCATGTTTCCATAATTCCAATGTCGACGGAATAAAATCATTCATATTAAAGTCGTCATCCTTACTAAACTCTGAAATATCACTTAAAATATCATTCTTAGTAAATTGAGAGACCATTGCTTCGGAAACCCAACCTACGTCTGGTAATTCACTTCCTGCAGCAAGTACTGACATCTTTTGCTGATAGTCTGGAAACGGAATAAGATCAATTTTCACTTTAATGTTTGGATTTTCATCATAAAACCCTTTTAGAACTTCCTCATACATTTCTGCGTGTTGATCATTTCCCCATATTGAAAACGTCAATTCAACATCCTCTTTTTTATCATCACTTTTAGCTGTTCCATCATCTTTACTCTGGTCTTTTGAATCTTCTTTACTACATGCTGCAAGAAAAATCAATACTAGACTGAAAAAAATCAATAAATACTTTTTCATATCCCTGCCCCCTTTTCTTATTATCATAATACCAATAATGTAAGCGCTTCATAATCGGTTAGTATTAAGAAATGGTTTGTAATGTTAAGATTATTCAAATCTTTTGTCTGTATTGATAAGGAGTCTTCCCAACTATTTTTTTAAAGACCACTGAAAAATGTTTCGAGTTCACATAACCAACTAAATGTGCAATATCATATATTTTAAGTTGAGTTTGAGTTAATAATTCTTTGGATTTTTCTATTCTTTGCTGCATTATGTACTCGGATAATTTTATATTTGTTTTTTGTTTAAACAGTTGACTAATATAATTTGGATGAAGATTTAACGTATTTGAAATGAAATTTAAAGTTATCTCTTTTTCTAAGTTCCGATTGATTACATCTTTAATTTTACTTATATTCACAGATTCACCTGGGTTAATAATATCGTTATTACTAGTACGCTCTTTATCTATATTTTGGAGAGTACTTGCAAGTTCGCTTCGACTTATTGGTTTTAACAAATAATCCTTCACTCCTAACTTTAAAGCCTCCCTTACATAAATAAAATCGTCATGACCACTGATTACGATTACCGATACTAACGGATGTCTCTTTTTAAAATACGATATAAAATCAATACCATTCATTTCAGGCATTCTAATGTCTGTAATCACAAGATCAGGTATTTCTATATTTGCAATTTCAAGAGCTTCGTAACCATTAGATGCTTCCCACATAACCTTATAACCGGTTATAACATCCTCCAGTAACTTCTTTATCCCTTTCCTTATTACTTTTTCGTCATCCACTAACAGGACATTTTTCAACCTCATTACCTACTTTCTAATGATAATATCTACCTGGGTACCTATTCCTACTTCCGATGAAATAAGCAACATACTATTAGGTCCATGAATAAGTCTTAACCGCCTGTTGATATTCACTAATGCAATACCATTTTTAACGCTATCAGGATGTTCCCCATAATCTTTATTCATTAAAGTAGATTTTAGTGATTCTTTTATTTTTAATAGGTTGCAGTTGTCTATCCCGGTACCATTATCACAAACTGATATAGTAAGTGCGGATCCTTCCATTTTAACTTTCACAAATATCTCAACCCTTTTGACCGTTTTACTGTAACCATGCATTATCGAGTTTTCAATTATTGGTTGAATTATATATTTTGGTACTAGATGATCCAGAATCTCATCTTCCAAATCCCAATGAACGTCAAGTGCATCCTCTAATCTATTCTTCATAATGCTTACATAGGTTTTCGCAAATATTATTTCTTCTTGCAAAGGGATCTGTTGTTCTTCATTTTTTAAACGATATCTAATTAATTTTCCTAATTCGGCAATCATGTCTGAAATTTCAAACTGATCATTATTTATGGCCTTCATGTTAATTGATTCTAGTGTATTAAAGATAAAATGTGGGTCCATTTGGGATTGTAACGCTTTATATTCAGCTTCCGAGTTTCTCAAATTTATTTCATACACTTCCGCAACCAAATAATCTATATCAGATAACATTCCATCATAAGCAACATGTAATTCTACTAATTCATTTTTAGATTGGATACTACTACTATTTGCCAACTTATTTTCTTGAAACCATCTAATTCGTGTTTTTAATAACTCCAATGGTTTTAGTAGATAGTTCGTCATATAGTAAGAGATAAGTAAAGAAATAAGTAAACAAAATCCAATTAATAAAAGCAAAATGTTGTTGAACTCACTGATTTCACTGTATAAATAATCTTTGGGTATAACATTACTTATTTTTAAACCAGTTTTACTTGATGTATGTGTAACACAAAAATACTCTTGATTAGATTTCTCAGTCTTAATCCAACTTTGATTTTTTTGGCAACTAGATAATAGATAATCACTTTGACTTCCTATTAATGGTTCATTATGCGTTGTGGATATTTGCCAATTCTCGCTTCCAAGTTGCTCAGTTATTTCCTTTATATACTTAGGTGCAAAGTCAATTCTTATTACTCCTAATTCATTGTGATTCTCCGGATCTCTCAGCAACCTAAGAAAACTCACATACTTTTCACTGTTATTTTTATAATAAATAGGTTTAACATCATAATATGTTATCCAACCACCTTCTTGTTCCTTAGCTTTCAGATACCATTCTTGCTCTTGTAGATTAATTTGATCTTCAATTCTGTAGTTATCCATATGACTAAATAATTGACCATTTTTTGCAAATATATGTATCCCATATATTTGATCTTTATTAAAAGTCATGCTCGATAAAAATAAAGAAAGTAATTTAACATGACTATACTTTTTATGGGTTATAGGAGTATTCATATCATATTCCCTTAAAACACCAACAAGTTCTTTGTTGTATAATATTGAGATTGTAGACCTTGATGCATCTTCTAACATTAAATCTAAATTATAATTTAGTTGTATAATCGTATTTTCAACTTTAGTAATAACTTCTTCACTTTTAGAAGACATAAATATATTCTGAACAACTATTCCAACAACTATTAGGGGAAGTAATAGTAATAAGGAAAAAGTAATGAATATCTTATTTCTTAATGACATTTTAGTTAATCCCCCTAATCTACTAATTTTGGAGTTGCCTTTAATATATCTTTACTAATGCAAAACCGGTTTCCTCCAACTTTACATCCTTTATGTTAACTACCGAGTAAACCGAATACTCATACAATAACACTGAACATTCTCCAATGCCTACCACATAAAGCAATTTAATACTTCCATTTTCTAAATGCTATCTCCTATATCCAAAAATTAAACATTAAAAGGACACTACAGCTTCCTATCATAATTGACGAAAACTAGTGCCCTTATTAGTGTCTATAACCTAATCGCCTTTTTAAATTTACTTGATTCATAGGCCGCCAATGAAACCTCTAATGATTTCAGTCCGTCATAACCTGTGATAGAAGGTTCTCTTCCTTCTTTTACACAGTTGATAAAATCATTTATTAATCCAAAGTCCATATCGTTTCCATAAAAAACATGTTGCAATGATTTTTCTCCACTGCTGAACATCCTAATATGTTCTTTTAATGCATCTACTTTCACTGTTTGCTTTGTCCCAATCACTTCAATCGTTACATCCCCCCATGTTGGGTACTCTGTAAAACGGGACCAACTTGCATCATGAGAAGCAATCACGCCGTTTTCAAATTCTAGTGTGAGAAGACCAGCATCATCAATAGCAATATCATGAAAATAGGAATCAATAATTGCATTGACCTCCGTTACTTCTACATTTAAATACCAGCGCATGATATCGACCATATGTACGGTATGATCTAATACAGCACCACCACCAGATTGTCCTTCATCAATAAACCAGTCACCAGGATTCTGCCCCCGATTGGTTGTCCGGAAAGCTATAATATCACCAAGTTCTCTGTTATCAATCATTTCTTTTACTTGTTGAATCGGTGAGCTAAAGCGTACAGGGTAAGCAATTTGCAAAATAACAGCATGATCTTTACATACCTGAATCATTTCCTTAGCATCTCTAAGATTCGTTGCAATTGGTTTTTCACAGAGGATATGTTTCTTTGCTTTCGCGGCATTTACAACCATTTCTTTGTGACGATTGTTTTCACTGCAAATAATGACAGCATCCATTTCCAATGCTAAAAATTCTGCTTGGTCACTGTAGTGGTCCGTATTATATGTTTTGGCGACTTCTTGGCCCCTTTCAATATCTTCATCAAAGATGCCCACTAACTCAACGTTCGGTAATCTCTTTACGCCATCCGCATAACTGTATGCATGCATATGTGCAAAACTCATCATGCCAACCTTCATGAATGAGCACCTCCATTGAATAGGTTACTAAAATAATTCAATCGATTAACGAGCACCTGATCTACTTTCTGAGCTGTTGCTAAAATGGCATCGACCGAATAGGCTAATGGTAGAGACGCCTTACTTCCTTGCTGAATCGGTCTCATCTGATCACTATCAAATTCTAAGATCGTTTTAATTCCGCTCCATTCAAGCTCTATTCGCTCCTGATTAGTCACTGTATATTCAATATGCGCCATTGTTCCTCCACCAAAGTCCATCAAAATAATCGTATGTACTGGAATCACAGTTTGATCCGTTTGTTTTACTTGAATACGTTGAGGCTCCCCAAGCAATGACGATAATACATATAAATCGCCCGTGAGTAATGAATTGTTTTCATATTGCTTCACCATGCGTCTAAAACGAAAAACGCCTTTAGGTTTTTCTTCTTTATCGATCAACCCTTTTACTTTTTGATAAAATGGATAGTTTTCTAAATCAAAATACACATGCCATCCTAGACTTTGATGGTCAACTGTTAATTCAGTGAATGGAATATAAACTTCATTTCCGGCATCCGCTATAATTCCCATATACTCTTCAGAAACAGGTAACACATATGTAGTATCTTCATAAGTAGTATTATTTAATTGTTCAACCGACTCTATTAGAATTACATTTTCAACTGTATTACGAAAGTCGAGTTTCTCTAAGCTAGCAAATACAATTTTCATGATTACTTTCAACTCCCTATCTCAATAGGTTTCTTAAACGATTAACCGCTTCTTCATTAGCCATTTTCGCGTCGTCATGTCCTTCATATTCAATAGATAACCAACCATCATAATTCGAATTTTTTAATCCATTTACAATATAAGCGAGATCCACTTCACCATCACCTGGAATAACCCCGATTAGTTCCACCCCTTCTGATGAACGAAAGCCACGAAGTGACTCATTTTCTACTTTTTCACGAAAATCTTTAAAATGAACATGAACAATTTCATCTTTCAACCGCTTAAATGCTTCTGTCGGCTTTTCATGGACAAGCAAAAAATTCCCCGTATCAAACGTCGATTTTACAAAAGGACTATTCACCGCCTTTATAATCTCGCTTACTTGCTTACTCTTACCGGCTAATAAGCCATGATTTTCAATAGCTAAATAGATTCCCTCTTTTTCAGCTATTTCTGCACATTTCTTCAAACCTTCTATAATCCAGGCCGATCCATTTTCATATGTTAAGTCACCTTGGATATCGCCACAAAATACGCGAACAATTGTCGTTCCAAGTTTTTTCGCAACTTGAATACCGTGTAAAACCTTTGCCACTTCTTCAGCACGTTCTTCAACTGCTTCTTTCACAAAATTATTCGTGATATCATATGCAGACACTTGTAAATTATAGCTTTTCAATGCGGTAAGTACTTCTCCGATTTCTTCGTCTTTTTCGTCCTTATTCGTCCAATAAATATCGAGCAATTCCACCCCTTCCGTTGAAATACTGCTGGCATAGTCAATGAAGTCGACAATCGACCAGTTTTCCTTCCGGATAGTGGATGCCAAGCTATACATACTTACACTAATATTCATGCGATCCCTCCACGTCGATTGACTTTCACTAACGATAAAATTCTGCTGGCCACTCTAATTCAAAACCATCTGCTCTTAGCTGATCTTGAAACTCTGATAACAACAGTTTATTTTCACGAACTGTTTTGGGATCTGTGTTGTTCTTCATACAAAATGCAACTAATGCACCGCATGCCTCCCCTATATTCCACTCTGTTGGATGAAGGCGATAGCAACCGTTTGTTATATGTGTTGTTCCAATATTTTTACTACCTGCTAACAGGTTATCTGTATCTTTCGGAATCAGCGCACCTAAAGGGATATGGAAGGGTAACGCTTTTATATCTAGATAGGTTCTCCCGGTCATACTTGGATGTAAATCGATGCTATATGAGCCAATCCCTATACGATCAACATATAACTTTCCTGTCTTCCCTTCATTAAAATCAGGTGAAACATCCTGCTCTACGATTGTGTATTCCGCTTTGATCCGTCTCGATTCCCTAATATAGGCTGCTTTTGCTAAGCCATCTTCAGTTGCGAATAGATCTTTACGAAGTTTCAACCCTGGATATCCTTTACTGCCATCAGGCAGCGGCGCTTCGGTTTGTAACCAATACAAAAGGGACAAGCTTAACTGTTTTGCTTGATAGATATGTTTCTCTTTTTCTACATCGGGCACATCGTAAATGTTACCTAAGAAATAATCACTTTGTGGCCAATTCATTAAGCTGACATCACCAGCATCGACTGGCGTATTAAACTGTTGCTTATCAAAGCTACGTCGGTATTCCCAAAGAGGGAAGCCTGTTTCTTCACGAAAAAGCGTATATTCTCTTTTCTCTTTCGTAATCGGATGTGGCGCAAAAAAGCTTAAATAGTTATCGGGCCATATAGCTGGATGGAATTCTTTCCAAAACTCGTACATCTCCGGCTTCGGTATCGTATGATTTTCTCCTAGCCGGTATTCCATACCAAGTACATATGTGAATGCTTGAATATCGTCAGAATCGGCTACTTTCATTGCATGCGGTTCATGTGTATCTGCTTTCGCTTCCGCACCTGTTACGTAATCGACAGCTGCTAACGGCAATAGATCCCCAGCTTCTGTAGCATCGATGAAATAGGGTGCAGTAACCACTTCTTCTTTTCCAGTTACAGTATTTTTATAGGTTACGCTAGTTAATGTTCTGCCATTTCTTTCAACCGAGGTAGCTACCGTGTTCAATACAATCGTAAGCTGGCTAGTTAAGACATATGGCAGGAGCATTTCATTCAATACATGTAGACTGACTCTCGGATCATGGCAAATGCTACTGACCAAACCATTCCCCGGATTAAATAGTGTTTTAGTAACTTTTACATCCATTGTTCGTAAATAAGTGTCTCGAACTTTTTTACGATAGTCTTGGTATCTCTTCGTTGAACCAAATTCTTCAATCCATTGATGTTCATCAGGCGGCACCCCTTGCGAAGTGACTTGACCACCGATCCAGTCGGTTTCTTCTGTTAACAAGACGTGTAATCCATTGGCACATGCCGATAACGCTGCTGCACAACCACCAAGTCCACCACCTATGATGACAACATCTTTATCCACCGTTTTCATTTATAAATATACTTCTTTGCCTGTTTTTGCTGACTCATAGACGGCATTCAACATTCTCATGATTTGCACACCATCAGCAACAGGTGCAATGGTTTCTTTTCCTTCTTTACAACAGTCAACGAAATGATTGATTTCGTTTTTAAAGGCTTTTTCAAAATCGAAGCTCAAATTATCAACTTGTGGTGTAACATTTAAAATCGTGTTGCTTTTCTCCGTTACCATCACTAATTTCGGTTCAATTTCTGCTCCACCTTTTTCACCAAACAATTTAACGTATAACTCATCCTCTTTGGCATGAAGTGTAAAGCTAACATCTACAAACAAAGAGGCTCCATTGTCAAACCGAATGAGTGCATTTGCTAAATCTTCCACATCATTTAATGCAGGGTCGTAATCAGCTGCTTGGTAGAACGATAGATTTTGTATATGGCTACGATTGCCTAACTTTGAATATGTATTACCACTAACTGAGACAGGTCGTGGTTTCCCCATCATATACCAACAGATGTCAATCATATGGACACCTAAATCAATAAGCGGCCCACCACCAGATTTCGACTGATCGCTAAACCAGCCACCAGGATTTCCCAGCCTTCTTAAACAGGAAGCCTTTGCGTAATAAATTTCACCAAGTTCATCTTGTTCAATAAATTGCTTGAGTAGCTTTGTATTGTCTCCATGACGTCTGACAAACCCAACTTGTAGTACTTTACCGGACTTCTTAACCGCCGCTTCGACAGCTAATGCTTGTGCAACAGTCATAGATAATGGCTTCTCAACCAAAACATGCTTACCTGCTTCCAATGCCGCAATTGCAATCACTGCATGTGTGTTATTCCACGTACAAATACTAACCGCATCAATTTCCGGATTTTGCAATAACTCTTCATAGTTACTATATAGTTCAGTGACACTATAGCGCTCACCAACTTTGGCTAGACGCTGTTCATTGCTATCACATAACGCCACTAACTCTACTCCATCGTTTTTCATATATGGAATAATATGAAACTCGGAAATAGAACCTCCTCCAATTACACCAACTTTCAACATAGACATAACTCCCTTCTATATAATAGGAATAGTACGCGATTAAATAGTAAAATTATTCAAAATACTAATTATATAAACTGAATAAAGGCGCCTTACAAGGGATAGCCGAAGCGGATTTGATGGGAATCTTTACTTCGACTTATTAATAGTTAATAATCTTCGTCAATGTCGTTGACTTTTTATTGAACAACTCATCATAAGCAGCTGGTGCATCCTGAAAATCAACTTCATCCGTTAAAAATGATTGGACATTAATCCGCTTGTCATTTACTAAACGTAAGTACTCTGCCACATTTCTTCCCTCTGTCCAGCGAACGTAACCGTATGGATAATCGATTGCCTGTTTCTCATAAACTTGGTCATATCGTCCTGGCCCACCAGCGCGTGAAATAAGTATTTGCGCTTCCTTCGCAAACAGTAAATTTCTAGGAAAGTCCGGTTCAATGTCACCGACAATTACGACTTTTCCTTGATGTCGAATCCACTCTAAACTTTGATTTGTCAGCGATGAACCTTTACCACCCGCACATAATAGAACCGCATCTGCCCCATATTTTTTCGTACATTTCTCGATTTCGCTTTCCATCTCTGGGATAGTAGAAAAAGAACGAATACTCGTTTCTTCATGAAGCATTGCGGCTCTTTCTGCTTGATTATCGAAAGCAATCACATTATATGCAGCAGCATTGGCTATTTTAGCGATCATTTGACCAAGCAGTCCTAGGCCAATAATAACAATTGTTTCCCCGAATTCTAGTTTTGCAATCCTTAGTGCATGTATTGCAATCGCACCAATTCCTGCTAAAGCTGCTTCCTTTGCCTCCACGCCAGACGGAACCTTTGCACATAATGTCGTTGGAACTAATAGACAGTCAGAATGCCCTACATATGGAGCACCATAACAGGCAACAATATCCCCTTTTTGATAATCTTCCACACCTTCACCACACTCCATAACAACACCAACCGCACTATAGCCTAATGTGATATCTCTATCCTCACTAATTCCAATCAAGCTTAGTTCAGTCCCAGGTGAAATGACCGAGTGCAGTGTTTTAATTAATAGATAGGAAGGTTTAATCGCCGGTTCCATACACTTAACAATATGAACATTTTGATTTCTCGTGACAATTGATTTCATTTCATCCGCTCCTTACTCTTTAAACCATTTGTCTAAGTTTTCTTTCACAAAAGCATCATCATGTAAATGCGGATAATCGACATACACACGATCTATTTCCTCCGATTGATTTGGGCTTAATTTTTCTTTATCAAGTAAGCACCAACGACCTTTCAACAGCCCTTGTCTTGCCAACACTTCATTAATACCTGCAATGCTCCCTTTAAATTGATTATTCGGGTCAAAAAAAGCAGCGTTTGCATCGGTTATTTCTTGCCCTAAGGTTAATAATTCGCTTGGAATGTCCTCTTTAGATCGAATGTTTTTTATCTTATTAAACATATCTACTGTTGTTTTCGTCCAGACTGACCAATGCCCAAGTAGCCCCCCGACAATCTGTTTCTCTATCTTTTTACCGTCTACATCAATACGGTAGGTCGTTAACAAGTCATTAACGATATTGTCATCATTTCCAGTGTAAATAGCTATTTCTTCATTTCTTTTGGAATGGCAAACCGCTCGAATCACATCGTGAGATTGATATCGATTAAAAGGTGCGATCTTTATGCCATGAACATTCGGTATATCAGCAAGCTTCCTCCAAAAATCATAGGAAAGAATCCGGCCCCCTACCGCCGGCTGCAAGTAAAATCCAATAACCGGGATAATCCCAGCAATTTTTTCAGTCCGATCAAGTAGCTCTTCCTCAGAAGCGTTGTGTAAACCTCCCATACTTAGCAATCCAAGGTCATAGCCAATCGCTTTTATAAATTCCGCCTCATTAATCGCCTGTTCTATGGGACCACTAATTCCGCCAATTTTTATGAATGAATCGGGAACTAGTGCCTTCCTCATCTCTTCAATCGCAAGGGTTAATACTTTTTCAAATAAACTAAACTGCGGATCACGAATTTCAAACTGAGTTGTATGGACACCAACTGCTACCCCACCCACACCTGCATCAATATAATAGCGAGTAAGTGCGCGCTGACCGGCTTCATCTAGTTGCCGTTCTTCTGTTAGGGCTAATGGATGCGCCGGAATAACAGTTCCCTCAAGTAATTGTTTTTTCACAGCAGGATTCAACATTTAAAATGCTCCTTTTCGTTCTTGAAAATGGGTTGGTTTATTATATGTTTCTCCATTATTCACTAACCACTCTGCCGTCATATCAATCATTTGTTGAAGTGTTACTTTTGGATAGCCAAATAACCGATGCGCTTTGGAAGCATTATTTAACAATGCTGTCGGCTGTTCTTCATTGTCATATATAGGTTTCTTATCAAATCGCGTTCCAAATTCTTCAGCCAACCAACGGACTGAAATGGTCTCCGGTCCAGTCACATTCACTATTTTCGGTGGAGTATCACAATGTAGCAAGGACCGTACTGCGTATTCGTTTGCATCTCCTTGCCAAATTACGTTTACACTCCCCATTGTTAAATCAATAGTTTTACCTTCTAAAACTTGTTGAGCGATTTCTACTAACACTCCATACCTCATATCAATTGCATAATTTAGTCGAAATAGAAGCAGTGGCGTTTCATTTTTACGAGAAAAGTTTGTTAGGATACGCTCTCTCCCTAAACAAGATTGTGCATACTCACCAATCGGACTAACAGCTGTCTCTTCAGAACAATTACCACTCACCACACTCGTCAGTGGATAAATATTACCAGATGAAAATGCAACGATACGGGAATTTTTAAACTTATTTGCAATCCTACCCGGTAAATAAGCATTCATTGCCCATGTGAAATGTTCATTGCCAGCAGTTCCAAATTTATTCCCTGCCATTAAAATAATATTTTTTACATCCGGGAGTGATTGTAGTTGCTCATCATTTAGTAAATCAACAGCGATTGTTTCAATTCCAAAGTCCTCTAACTCTTCTTTTAAACTGCCATTTGAAAACCGAGAAACGCCAATCACCTTCTTATCCAAACCCGCTTCATCAATCGCCCGTTTCGTCATCTTCGCTAATGTTGGTCCCATTTTTCCACCAATACCTAAAATTAAGATATCACCATCTACTAATCTAAGATCATTGATTAGTTCTGTTGATGGTTTCGTCATAAGATCTTCAAGCTCTGCAATTGTCTTCATTTCAACACTCCCTATTTTCATTTAATAAAAACTAGTTATCTGATACTTCTAAATTGCTATTCAATAGTATTGTATGTAGACTTTCATTAAAAGACAAGTCTTATTTGAGTCCTTTTATGTCGAATTTCTTTTATCATGCATTAGCGCTGTTATTTCTCATTTTTGACAGAATTACTAGAAGAAAGTATTATAAACAAAACATTAGGTTAAGAGACACTATCCCGTTATTTCACTTTTCTACAACGATAAGGAGGGAACTATTTATGCATAGAAAGAATAATGTACAAGATAATTCAGATATTAATATCGGTATCATCGGGCCAAAAGCACTTGTCGATCAAACACGGGAAACACTGAAAACGTTTCCAAACTTTAAACCTGTTTTTCGAATCATCGAACCTACTAGTCTTATCACAGAAATAACTAGGGAATTAATGAACGATGTCGAAGTATTAATGTTTACTGAATATCACTCATATAACATCGTCAAACAAGTTGTCGATTTTATAATCCCTGTGCATCATATGCCCTTAATGGGCACTGGACTTTACAGGTCATTATTTATCATTAAAAGTAGGTACAGTTTAAAATGCCTGTCCATTGATACAGTTGAAGAAAAGTATGTTGAACAAATTTTATCAGAACTTGAAGAAGTTAATTATGAACTTCTTATCTATAAAAACCCTTTACAAAGTACAATCATTGAGGAAATAGTACAATTCCATATTGGCAATTATCAGGACTATAATGCAATTGCACTTACAGGGATTCAGGACGTAGCGATTCAATTATCTGCTCGCCATATTCCCCATGAATGGGTAACACCTACTCAACAGGACATGATCGTTTCTTTGGAACGAGCCCTCTTAGCAACGAATACACGCAGAAATAAAGAATCGCAAATTGTTTTCGGTTTAATTAATATAGATAATTTCAAAGGCGTAACGGAAAAGTATTCTTCTGAGCATGATGTTCAATTATTAAAATTAACTATCCAACAAATGCTACTTGATTATATTAAACTGCTTGATGGGCATCTAATCAATTTAGGTGGAGAAGAATATTCATTCATTACCACCCGCGGTATTTTCGAACGTGAAACAAGGGGCTATAAATTCATTCCCTTACTCCAAGATATTAAAAATGAACTTGGCATTACGATAAGTCTTGGTGTCGGCTTTGGCCGTACCGCTGCCGAAGCAGGCAATCACGCACGATTAGCGCTCCGTCAATCAAAAGATTTAGGTGGAAACGTTTGCTATATTGTTCGTGAAGATCGCAGTGTCTTGGGGCCTGTCGATATAACAAGCCATAAACAATATGAAAGATATAATTTAGCCATTACAGACCCACATTTGTTAGATAAAGCTGAAAAGGCCGGGATGTCAGCTTCCTATATGACAAAATTAATGGCACGCGTTTCTAGGCATAAAAAAATTGATTATACTGCCCAAGAATTAGCTTCGACATTAAATGTAACCATTAGGAGCGCCAACCGAATTCTATTAAAATGGATGGATGCTGAACTGGTTGATATTGTTGGCGAAGAAAAATTATCGCACAAAGGAAGGCCCCGTCGTATTTATCGACTAAGCTTTATTGAGGAAGAGCAAAGATAACAAACAACTTTATAAGTCGATGGGAAAATCACTGTATTTTTCATCGGCTTTCATTTGACTACTAAAACCTCAGCTCTGAAAGATATAGTATTTTCACTGTTTGTTAAATAATTATTGTTTTTCTATAATGACTACTTTCGTTAGCCGCCTCAACGAAACGGATAACCTCTTTTGTTTCACTTAAAGGAACCCTCGAAATTCCATCGTGAAAAAAATCCATAATTTGCTCCAATAAACTAGCGTAATAAGGTTTTTGGTATAAATTAATATCGACATATTCAGTACCATTCTCAAAGTGAATCAATGCGCCAAACTGAGCGTTTCCTTTTCGATTACCTCTAACCGTTCCTATACGCCCATCCTTCCAAACACCTGTAATAACGTCATGTTCTTTGTCTGTTATGGTCGTTACCGACTTTGCGCCTTGACCTAGAATAGTAAACAGCATCTCTATCATATGAATCCCATACCCAAAAAAGCCTTGTTGTTTATCCAGTAGTTCCATGGGTCCAAAACAATCAGCACCTATAACTCTTCCTCTATCCGAAATTCTAAGAACGTTTGTTAAATTTTCTGCATAACGTAGCGCAGATGTACTCATAATGGGTGTCTGATTGCCCTCAGCTAATTGAATCATTGCGATAGCAACTTTTGAACTTAGACTAAAAGGTTTATCGATAAAAACAGGTTTTTTAAACGCAACAAGCTTTTGTAATTGCTCATGATGCACTGTCCCATCGACTGATTCCAACAAAATCGCATCACTTTCATGCGCAACTTCCTCAATAGAATCCACGATTTCAACATCAAAGCTATCCCTGAGTTCTCTAGTAAAGCCGTCAATCCGGGACATGCTAAGCTCGAAATTAGGTGATCCTCCTGGAAAAGCAATCACTACTTTTCCACCTTGCACATGGTATCTTTCACTCGGATCATTTAATAACTTGGTAAATGCCAACACATGCGATGTATCTAGCCCAATAATGCCGATCTTCAAAGTACAAACGGTATCCTCCACTCCTTTCTAATCATTTTCACCTATATAAGTTGAACAAATGAATACCTTATATACACTGAGCGAAGACGCTTTACAAGAGGCAGCTAAATCTCTAAGACTAGCGGCGAAACTGCTTGGCTTATGACAGAAGGCATCCTCTAGAGCCGAAGCTTATTCAGTGGGACACTTTATTTCAATCCTGACATTTGAATTCCTTCCGTAAAGTAACGCTGGAAGAATAGGAATATGAGGAAAGTCGGTATAAAAGAAACTGTCGAACCAGCCATTTCAATACCAAAGTTCCCTTCTTTCCCAAGCATTGAAGCTAATCCAAGCGTCACTGGGAACATTTTCTCTTGTGTTAAGTAAATCAGTGGTTGGAATAAATCATTCCAGTTTGAAATAAATGAAAATGTTCCCACTGTAGCTACAACAGGTATCGAAAGTGGTAAAATGACTTTGAAAAATATTTGTATATCATTCGCCCCGTCAATATATGCAGCTTCTTCCAAATCATTCGGTATATTTTGTAGAAATTGTCTAACTAAAAATACACCCATAATTCCCCATAACTCTGGAACAATCAATGCCCAATAAGTATTTATCCAACCGAAATCAGAGAACATAATGAATTTAGGTATAATTAATAGTTGCTGCGGAATCATGATAACTGCCATGAAAACCCAAAATACGATTTCTCGTCCTGGGAATTTCTTCTTCGCAAAAATATAGCCTAAAACCGCACAAAATATCATTTGACTCGCTACTGGAATGACGGTAATAATAACAGAGTTGAAAATCCATCTGATAAATATTCCGTCTCTCATTATATATAAATAGTTTTTCATTGTAGGATGGTCCGGTATCCAGAATAATGGATCTAATTGTGCATATTGAACATCCTTAAAAGATCCTAAAATCATAATAAGAAACGGCAATAGAAAACAAAATCCCAAAACAATTAACGCTATATACGAGATCATTTTTTTAAGCATTTTTTCAATCTCCTTTCTGCGGTCATCTACACATTAGTAATTATTCGATTCTTGTCCTAGATATTTTCTCTGTATAAGCGAGATAACTAGGATAATAAAAAATAATACATAAGAAAGTACAGCTGCATAACTTAAGTTAAGACTTGTAAATCCTTGTTCATACAAATAATATACAATGGTTGTCGTAGCATAATTCGGACCTCCACCTGTTAATAAATAAGCTGAATCGAAAATTTGGAACGAACCGATTGTTGTTGTTATTGCGACAAAAAAGTGAATGGGCTTTAATAATGGAAATGTTATCGTCCAAAATATTTTAAATGATGATGCCCCATCAATTCGTGCCGCCTCATACAATTGTCGATCAATCGACTGAAGTCCAGCAAAGTAATAAATCATCGTACTTCCGGCAACTTTAAATATACTCAAACCCGCTAAAACTGCTAGGGCTTGGCTAGAATTAGATAAAAACAATTGTGGTTCGATACCAATAAAACTAAGCAAGTAGTTGATCATTCCCGCCTCTGTACCTCTAAATAACCAACCCCAGATTCCGGCAATAATTACGAATGAAGTGACCACTGGCAAGAAAAAGATTCCTTTAAAAAATCCTGCTGATTTAACACCCGAATTGATAATTAACGCTAAAATTAACCCTAAGCCCATCGTTGGCACAATATAATATGCTGAAAATTTCACTGTATTCCAAATAGCTTTCCACGCCAATGAATCGGTCAAGAAGTACTTCCAATGTTTAAGTCCTACAAATTCCGGGTCACCAATTACTTTCCAATCCATAAATGTTAAATAAAAGCTCAATGCAAAAGGATATATCTGAAAGATTATGAAATGGATTAAAACAGGGATGAGAAAGATATATACGATAGCATTACGGTTCCACTCACGCTTCACTCTTTCTCCCAGTGGCAATTTACTCTTTTTAGAAGCTACTGCATTACTCAGTGTAATCACCCTTTCATATGTAAGTTAGTAACAGAGAGCTTGATCGTTTATTGATCAAACTCTCTGCTTTACTAACATTTTATTTGCCGATCTTACCTTCAATCGCTTTTGCGGCGGCATCTGCTGCTTCTTTTGGTGTTTTCTTCCCTTCCATCATTGTTTGAAGTTCAGCTTGTATTAACGGCATGATTGTACGTCCTTCTGGATGGATAACTCCCGGTAATGCAAATTGTGTATAATCCGCTAGCTGTGCAAGATATTTTTGCTCTCCAAAGATATCTTTAGCTGATTCTCTAGTAGGGATATACTGTGTGACTGTGTTAAATTTCTTCTGATTATCCGAATCCGTCACGACTTTGATAAATTCTGCTGCAGCTGCTGGATTATCCGTATTAATTGGCGCTACAAACATCCCTGTTGTTCCATATGTTAATTGTTCCTTATTTTTCATTGGTGGAGCAATAACGAATTCAAAAAGGTTTTGACTTAACATACGACTTACTGAAATACCTGAACCTTGAACTGCTAACATTTTTCCGCCTTCCCATAGTGCATCATGTTCTAATGCAGTAATTGAATCTTTCGGAATCCAGCCCTCGTTATACATTTTATTGATGAACTCAAATGCTTCCACTCCTGCTTCATTGTTAATTAATACTTCATTATCTGCCGTAATAACATCTCCGCCAGCTTGCCATAGGAATGGATATAACGTTCCATTCATTGATCCTCCACCTTGAAAACTTGTTGCATAAAAGCCCTTGTCTTTTGCTTTTTCAGCCCACTTTTCAAAATCTTCCCAAGTTGCAGGTAAATTTGCAGGATCTTCACCAATCGCTTTGATTACATCGACATTATATAAATATGTGTAGGCTTCTTGTAAGATTGGCAGTCCATATAACTCATCTTTCCAAGTTGTAGAAACTAACGCTGTATCTACAAAATCATCAATATCAAAGCCTTCTAAATAGGGATCTAACGCTAGTAACATACCCGCATCAGCGTACTGTGGCATCTGATCAGGTATTACGTAAAACACATCAGGACCATTGTTTGCTGCTAAAGCTGTAAGTACTTTTTGATCACGATTGGCCCAAGGAATCTGTTCAAAATTTACTTTCACACCTGTTTGCTCTTCATAAGTAGCGATGACTTCATCCCACATCGCGCCCTCAGTTTCTTGATCACCGGTAAATGGATGTGCCCAAACTGTTATTTCACCAGAGAGCCCCGTTTCCTTTTCTGTTTCTGCTCCCACCACTTCTGGTTTTTCTTCACCAGTTTCTTCTTTTTCAGCGCCAGTGTCAGTAGAACTACATCCTACAATTAAAGCTCCAAGTAATAGTAATAATAGAAAAAATCCAATTCTTCTCATCTAAATAACCCCTCTCAAATTATATTGATTTGATTTAGTTATAATTGGTCTATTAAACTACAATATGAATTACCCCCCCTTTGCAATTCGGTAGCGACTCTCACTGCACAATATACTTTTCTCGGCTCTAAACCGATTGGGTAAGAATCTATTGAGTACTCCTTCAAACTTTCTCTACTACAGTTAACAAAAATACTTGTGATTACCTTTTCAATACAATTAAATAGACTGAAGTAATTGAATTGCGCGTCCATTTTTATCAGATTACATTATTTCTCATCAAGAGACAAGTCTCTAAAGCGTCTTTAATTGGGGACATGCGATTATTATTTTTTTAAAATCCTTCCATATTTGTGCATATTAATGGTTGCTAATTTCAATGTTTTTAATATATAGTTAACTATTGAGAGGTGATCGACATGGTTGGTTGGGAAAAATTTAATAGAATTTCTTATAGAATGATCGAGTTAGCTTATATTAATTTGCTTTGGATCTTTTTTACTTTAGTTGGCTTAATCGCTTTCGGTATCTTTCCAGCTACAGCTGCCATGTTTGCAGTTGTCCGTAAATTAATTCGAGGTGAAGAGAAATTCAAAATACTTCCTATGTTTTGGACTTTATTTCGGACTGACTTTTTAAAGACAAATGGTTTTGGACTTATTTTTCTAGTCATTAGCTACTGCTTTTATTTCAATTTTTATTTCTTACAGTTAAATAGTGGTGAATTACAGTTTTTATTCCCCGTACTAATTTTCATACTTATTTCAAGCATCATCACATTACTATTTTTCTTCCCAGTCTATGTACATTTCAACTTAAAGTTCTTTCAATACATCAAACAGTCTTTCTTAATCGCAATTACATCTCCGATTGAAGTCATCACTATTGGCGCTTTAGCTGGTGGTATCTACTTTGTCTCTACACTTTTCCCTGGGATTATCCCACTATTTACTGGTAGCGTATTTGCATATATAGCTACACTAATAAGTTTCAAATCATTTGCTCGAATAGAGAAGAAGATAGGAGCACTAACTTAACGCTTTTTCCCCAGATTTTTACATTGGCCACATAAATGGTGCTCCTCTTCCCAAAAAGTAAACGCAGATGGGACTTTTCAGTAGTACTTTGTGAACGAATTAATTATAAACAAGCCAGCGGTTCAGTCGGATTAATCGACTGAATCGCTGGCTTATTAATTACTATTTGTGTGAATTACTATCAAGAAAAAGTACCAGATATAGAAACAAATAAGATTTATTTCCTTACCCATAGTTGTGCTTCTCACCTACTAATTATTCACCCTTACTGCAATTCGGCATGCCAGGAACTTTCCCACTCGCTGGCGTCAGTCTTTTTTTTCTGCACTGCTCTTCAAGCACCTTTGTTAACACTCGTTGAATAATAGCCGATTCGATTGTTGCAAATGCTGGATCGGCAAGGTTTGTTTTTTCTAGTGGATCCTTAGTAAGATTGTAGAGCTCATATTGCTCCGGAACTGGTTCTGTTTTTGTTATCGGCACATAACAACCATTTTGTTCAGTTATGACTGTATCACTAGATCCTGGATTCGTCCAAAATTTTGGGTTGTCAAAATATCGGGCGAATTTCCATATCTCATCGCTCTTATCTATTCCAGTTTCTAACTTAGTAATCACCGCCTCGATGTCATTCGGTTCAACAACCGATTTATAGGGTTTGCCCGTGATTGCATTTGTTTGATGTAAACCTTTGAATACATCATCATCTGTCATGAAATAGAGTGGTTCATTTGCACCAAAAAACCTTTCATGCCCATAAAATAATGGAGTCAAATTTCTACCAACTAACGGAAGTGCTTCGGTGTGATCTTTTGAAAGATTTTCACGGATTAAGTCTACGTTTATTCCCGTTAGTCCCAGTAATGTTGGAAGTATGTCGACATGGCTTGTTAGCATATTTGTATATTTAGCTCCTCTGAATAGGGTTGGATTATGAATGATTAATGGGACATGAATCGATTCTTCATACATATTATACCACTTTTGATAGAGTCCGCCATGCGCTCCCAGTTGTTCTCCATGATCAGACGTGAATACAATAATTGTGTTGTCATAGAAACTTGAGTTTTGAAGTGCGGTTAGGACCTTAAGCATTTCATTGTCGGCCTTTTTTTGTAAGCTGTAATACAATTGACGATAAAAATTATTGTCGATTATCGGTTGCAATGCTTTTGGATACGTAACACGATAGCTTTCCTGAGCAGATGGTTTAGTAAACAATGATTCCCCTACTGTTGGTGCCGGTGGGATGTATGGGAGAGTTGGGTCGACTTCAAAATTGAAATTCGGGGAAACTGCGGATAGCACTCCATATAACGCAATATCATGAGGGTTTATGAAGGAGCACTTTATAAACCAAGGTGTCATGTTATTCGTACACTTTGAAATTTCATGTAGGGATTCGATAAGCTTTACTGTTTCAGCAGCGTACACTTCATCCCGCCCACTTGTGCCTATTCCCGCAGACGAACCGGAATTTCGAGGATCCGCGCCATGGGGTTCCGGTCCAATCCAATCGGAGTATCCAAAGTTTTCGAGTCGGTTCGCTTTTTCATATATTTTTTCTTGCTCTTTATTTGGAACGCCAGTTGCTGGATTATAGCTAGGTAATGCATTATGCGTGCCCGGGATTAAGATATCCTCGTCTGAAGCATGCCATTTCCCTTTCCAAAATGTATCATATCCTGCAGATCGAAAGTAATCCCCCATCGTTGGAACAGTGTTTGGATCAAGCCAAAATACATCTGGGTCAAATGATCCCTTAGCAGCACCTGGCGTTTGAGTAACGCCGTGAAGCGAAGGATATTGTCCAGTATATAATGTTGCCCGGCTTGGTGAGCAGGCTGTACTCCCAGCATAATGATTATAAAACTCCATACCATTCTTCCGTAGTAATTCTTGCGCAACTAAATTTTCTTTTCGCCATTCCTTCAATCCCTTTGTTTCATAAACCGATGGAAAGCGTTCCTGATCAACCATTAAGAACAGAATGTTGGGTTGTTTCTTCTTGTAGGGATATTTTCTTTTGTAGGAATCCATTGTTATTATCACCCTTTCTAAAATCATAAGTACTTATATACCATATGTAGAAAGGCGTCGTATTGTATCAGTGATTTGCATAAGTCTTCTTAAATCAAAAAACTGACGTACCCATTTATAGGTCGTCAGTTTTCACTTCCAAGACATTCTCCATATAATCTTTACCCCATTCATACATTGTTTCTAGAATTGGCATAAGACTTCTACCATGTTCAGTAAGTGAATACTCAACTTTTGGAGGAACAACAGCATATACTTCGCGATGGACAATCAAATGGTCTTCAAGTTCACGCAATTGATTTACAAGCATCCGTTGGGTGATACCAGGTATGAGGGTCTTTAATTCACCGAAGCGTTTAGTTCCTTCCTTGCCAAGATGCCATAACACAAGCATTTTCCACTTGCCGCCAATAATAGCAAGCGTCAATTCTTTTTCACAATTAAACGCTTTCTCCCCTAAGTTCGGCATTTACTCCACCTCCATTCTCTATCATAGTATACTTTTCACCACTATGTATGAAAAAAGTACGTACTTTGAATTCAATCATATACAGACTTTATTAAAAACTAAATCATTAACTATTTCCTATTCGATAATCAGCGCTCTCTTTTAATTCCTTTCCTGCTTTGCACATTGCAATACCTAACTATCCTCGCATGTTATTCAGTTAGCTGTCTAGTAAAGCAACTTTGGTTACAGGATAGATATACTAAAAAAGTACACCGATAGTATGAATGAACAAAAGAACTGATTTCCTTTTCGAAAAAGCGAAATCAGTTCTTTTGTTTATTCTTTTAACCATCGCAGATTTGGTTGTACGATTAGCTCACATAAAGTTTGCACACTTTGGACTAGAAACAAATAAGTGCCTTTATAGTCCGAAAATATCCCCTACAGGCTCGGTACATAGGTAAGAGATATCATTCCAAATTAGCATGTCGTCCATACATCACTTCAGAATTCAATCCTTTTTTCTCCATAAATCTCAAAATAACTGCATCATAAAATAAGAGAAGCGATTGCTCGAACAGTGATCCCATCGGTTGGATTGACTTCCCACTATTGCCTTCCCCTTTTGCTTGGGCAGGTATTTCAATTTTAATATCTGCTAACTTCCCAATTGTAGAATCAGAATTAATGGTAACAGCTACCACTGTTGCACCAATGCTCTTCGCTTTTTTAGTCATTGCAGCCAAACTTTGGGTCTCACCGGATCCAGAACCGACAATGAAAATATCATCTGGTTCTAGATTCGGAGTTACCGTTTCGCCTACAATATACGAATCAAGACCTACGTGCATCATTCGCATTACGAATGCCTTAGCCATGAATCCAGATCGTCCCCCACCTGCAACAAATACCTTTTTCGCACATAAAATTCCTTCTACTAATTTTTCGGCTTCTTCACTATTAATTAGATTAATGGTTCGCTTTAGCTCGGCCAAAATTTCATCTGCGTAACTTGTGGTGTTCATGTTACACCATCACGCCTTCTTTAATTAGCTTTTGAATTTGTGCAGCTTCTGCTTTTTTGTCGTCTTTACTTGTGATTCCACCACCAACAATGATTAGATCTGGTTGTGCTTTAATCACTTCTGGTAATGTCTCAAGCTTAATACCACCAGCAATAGCAGTTTTAGCATTTTTTACAATGCTTTTAATTGTGCGTAGGTCTGCGAATGAATCTTTACCTTCTGCTTGCAAATCATAGCCTGTGTGTACACAGATATAATCTACACCCATCAAATCAAGCTCTGCAGCACGTGTTTTAATGTCTTTTACTGCAATCATATCGACCAATATTTTTTTACCGAGTTTTTTTGCTGCTTCAACAGCACCTTTAATAGATGAATCTTCTGCTTGCGCAAGAATAGTAATAATGTCAGCGCCTGCAGCAGAAGCATTACCTACTTCATAACCTGCAGCATCCATGATTTTAAGGTCTGCAAGAACTTCTAGGTTAGGATATGCAGCTTTTACTTCTGCAACTGCTTTTAGTCCTTCTTTGTTTATAACTGGCGTACCGATTTCAACGATATCGATATATTCCTCTACTTCTTTAATAAGTTCGATGGCCTCTGGGATGTTAACAAGATCTAATGCTAATTGTAATTTCATTTTTTCATTCTCCTTTTATTCGTTTTTCGGTGCAAACTTAGTGTATATCCTAAAGTCAAAATTGTGAAGTACGCACTTTTAAATCACATACAGACAAATAGTATACTGTGAAAATCCTTTTAAGTAATGGAGTTACAAGATAACAAATTGATTTCATCATTTCATTACTGCCTCTAAGTCAATATATTGATTATAAAAAAGTTAAGTTTTCTTGAAAAAATTGAGTTCAGAGTCTGTTGACATTACTATCCTCTATATATGTTGAACAAATGAATACGGCGTATGTGCTTTACAAGGACTTTTGGGAAGCAACTGAAAAAATCCCGATACTTAGCACTAATTATAATTCCTTCCAATACCGCTTCGACGCTTTGTGGATGCCTCCCGCGATAAGCCAGAAAGAAGATCACTTTCGGTCTTCTCGCTCCGGCTACCACGAAGTCGCGCCTTCGCTATATAGTCTCTATATAGGGAAGCTCATTTCATTATCGGAGATTAGTGCAGCATGTAGTGCGTCTTTCTTCAATGAAGTTAGTATCAAATAGTAATCACATTATATCTCAATCCATACATCTCTAAATCACAACTCCGTTAATAATGAATTCCCCAGCGCAGGCGCGGCAGAGGCAACCCCAAAGCGCCAAGCGTTCTACAATCCACACCCCGAATTACAACTCTCTCCTTATTGAGCGCCACAGTAAATTCAGTGGGATTCTTTAATTCAACATATATGTATAAGCCAACTGTTTCATTTTCACACTCCTTATCATTTCTTTTTATAATTACAAGCAACAGTATACTTTTAGTCACTATATGATGATAAAGTGCGTACTTACATTAATTGACCACAGTTAGTATAGTGAGAACTGTTGCGATTATCATTCAAAGCTTAAACGGAATATTAATTGTAAAAGTAGGGGGAATCGAATATGGATACCGAAAATCCCTCGGAAGGATTTGATGTTAAACATTGTTTAACGGAATCCCAAGAGGAATGGATCATGCAAGACATGACTTTTATTTTATTTGGAGCAACGGGAGATTTAGCTCAACGAAAGTTATTTCCTGCTTTATATAATTTATTTCTCGATGGAAAAATGCCGGATTCTATCTCAATAGTCGGTTTAGGTAGATACTATTGTTCTAACGAATTTTTTCAATCTAAAGTGGAAAAAGCACTCCGGTTATATTCCAGAAGAGCTGTTCAAACTTTTGGTTTGCAAGATTTCCTAACTAAGTTTCGCTACTTTGCATTTGATGTAACAGACCATGAATCCTATCTGAATTTGTTCGAACTCATCGAAAACAGAGAAAATGAGTTAGATATACCAGAAAACCGACTTTTCTATTTGTCTGTCGCACCGAAGTTGGTTGATGTTATTACGTCAAATCTTTACGCAAATGGTATAAGTCAAACTTTAGGCTGGAAGCGAATCATTGTTGAAAAACCGTTTGGAAGTGACCTGAAATCGGCACAGCAATTGAATGATACTTTGAGCAAAGCCTTCAACGAAAAAGAAATCTATAGAATCGACCACTATCTTGGAAAACCAATGGTCCAAAGTTTTGAAACCTTAGTACTAGCCAACCCAGCATTAGCAGCTTTATTAGATCATAAACAAATTTCCAATGTTCAAATCACAGCAAGTGAAACGGTTGGGGTAGAAACACGAGCTGATTATTATGATCAGGCTGGAGCCTTACGTGATATGGTTCAGAACCACCTTTTTCAGTTAGTGATGATGACAGCACTGCACCTCCCCGGGGAAGTAACGACCAAAGAAAACGAAATCAAGAAAATGGAAATCATAGAATCTCTTCGACCAATTCTTAAAGATAAAGTTTACCTGGATGTTGTTCGTGGACAGTACGAATCTGGAGCGATTCTTGATACACCAGTTGCTGGCTATAAAGAGGAGCCCGGGGTGAATGACTCTTCAATGAATGATACTTATTTCGCAGCGCGTTTATATATTGATAATCCGTCTTGGAATGGAATCCCAATTTATATACGCACGGGGAAGCGGATGGATAAGAAGTCTACACGAATTGTCTTTGAGTTAAAGAATAAGGTAGAAGAATCAAATGTACTTCAAACTGAAGAGATAACTCCTAATTTATTAACATTCGAGATTAGTCCAAACGAAAGTATATCTTTAAGGGTGAATATGAAAAATCCTTCTAGTAACCGTTTTTATCCTGTTTATATGAACCACTCGACCAATTCTAAAGACCAACCAGAAGCATATGAACTACTTCTATTTGATGCAATGCTCGGTAATAAATCATTCTTTGCCCATTGGAAAGAAGTCGAATTATCATGGAAATGGATCCAACCGATTTTGGAGGCATTTCAGGAGGATATGTTGCCTTTATATCCTTACCCTGCTGGCTCTACAGGTCCAGAAGCAGCCAATCAACTATTGCAATCCAATCAATTTAATTGGTGGTAAATAAAAGATAAAGTCCAAAGGAGATAAAAAAATGACAGTTTCATTTGATTACACCAATGTTTTATCGTTCATGAAAAATAGTGAACTTGAAAATCTAAGCGGATTTGTAAAACAAGCTCATAACCAAATCCATCAACAAACAGGACCAGGTTCTGATTTCTTAGGATGGGTTGACTGGCCAGTTACCTATGATACAGAGGAGTTTACCAGGGTGAAAATAGCTGCTAAACGAATTCAACAACAGTCAGACGTGCTAGTTGTTATTGGTATTGGAGGTTCTTATCTGGGGTCTAAAGCAGCAATTGAAGCATTATCACATACGTTTCATAACCAAATCAAAGGTAATACGGAAGTATACTTTGCTGGACAAAATATCAGTTCTACCTACATCGAACATTTACTACATGTGTTAGAAGGGAAAGACGTTTCTATAAATGTTATTTCCAAATCAGGTACAACAACAGAACCCGCTTTAGCATTCCGTATTCTCCGTGAATATATGGAACAAAAGTATGGAAAAGAAGAGGCAAGAAGTAGAATTTATGTAACTACTGATCAAAATGAAGGTGCACTTCGAAACCTTGCTTACGAAGAAGGTTATGAATCATTTGTTATTCCGGATAACATAGGTGGGCGGTACTCAGTTCTGACGCCTGTTGGCTTACTTCCAATCGCAGTAGCCGGTCTCGATATTGACAAAATGATGGCAGGAGCAAAAGCCGCCTATATCAAATACGATGATCCCGTTCTCGCAACGAATGAAAGTTACCAGTATGCAGCGGTAAGAAATATTTTCTATAATAAAGGGAAATCAATTGAATTACTTGTGAATTATGAACCTGGTCTACATTATGTAGCTGAATGGTGGAAGCAGCTCTTTGGAGAAAGTGAAAGTAAAGATGAAAAAGGACTCTTCCCTGCATCAGTTAATTTTACAACGGATTTACATTCGATGGGTCAGTATATACAAGAAGGGCGTCGTCTTTTCATTGAAACAGTCCTACAGATAAAAAAGCCCCAAATTGAACGAACGATTCAAGATGATATAGACAATATTGACGGTTTGAATTTCCTATCAGGAAAAACAATGGATGAGGTAAATAAGAAAGCTGCACTGGGTACTGCCCTCGCTCACATTGATGGAGGTGTTCCAAACTTGCTTATTGAGTTGGATGAACTCAATGAATTTACCTTTGGGGAAATGATATATTTCTTCGAAAAGGCTTGTGCAATAAGTGGAACATTGCTCGGGGTAAATCCATTTGACCAACCAGGGGTAGAAGCTTATAAACAGAATATGTTTGCGCTACTTGGCAAGTCTGGTTTTGAAGTAGAAAAACAAAGTTTAGAAAGTCGCTTAGATAAAATCAAATAACGTATACAAAGGAATGAGAGTAAAATATGATCAAACAACAAATGGGCGTTATTGGTTTGGGCGTAATGGGGATGAACCTTGCGCTAAACATCGAAAGTAAAGGCTATTCGGTAGCTGTCTATGATTATTGGACAGATCGAACAGATGAATTTTCCAACAAAGAAGCGAAAGATAAAGCTATTCATGGTAGCTACAGCATTGAAGATCTAGTCGCTTCGCTAGAAGTTCCACGTAAGATCTTATTAATGGTTAAAGCCGGGGAAACAACAGATACAGTGATCCAGTCCCTTGTCCCTCATCTTCAACAAGGGGATATTCTTATCGATGGAGGAAATACATTCTTTAAAGATACAAATAGACGCACAGCAACCTTAAAAGAATCTGGCATACATTTCATTGGTGCTGGTGTTTCTGGTGGAGAAGAAGGAGCTCGTAACGGCCCATCGATTATGCCTGGAGGCTCAAAAGAAGCTTACGAACAAGTGAAGCCCATTCTTGATGCTATTTCGGCAAAAGTTGACGGCATTCCCTGCAGTGCATATATGGGCCTTGATGGAGCAGGACATTATGTGAAAATGGTTCATAATGGTATTGAATATGGCGATATGCAACTGATTTCCGAAGCCTATTTCATCATGAAACATGCACTTGGTCTTGAAGCGCAGGAGTTGCATGAAATATTTTCAGAATGGAACAAGGGTGAACTCGACAGCTATCTCATTGAAATCACAGCAGATATTTTCACAAAGATGGATGAAGAAACTGGGAAACCGCTCATTGATCAAATTCTAGATGTAGCCGGACAAAAAGGCACAGGAAAATGGACTAGCCAAAATGCGTTAGACTTAGGCGTGTCCCTTCCAATCGTCACAGAGTCCGTATTTGCACGATTTATTTCTTCTATTAAGGGAGAGCGCGTTGCAGCAAGTAAACTACTAAAAGGCCCTGAACTGAAAAAGTATGTAGGTGATCCAAAAGAGTTGATTGAAGCGATTCGTAAAGCTTTATATATGAGTAAAATTTGTTCATATGCCCAAGGTTTTGCGCAAATGCGTGCAGCATCTGAGGAGTATGAGTGGAAAATCCCTTACGGAGAAGTAGCCATGATTTTCCGTGGAGGATGTATCATTCGTGCCCAGTTCTTACAGAATATCAAAGAGGCATTTGATACTAACAGTGACTTGCCAAACCTTTTAGTTGATCCCTATTTCCAAGAAATAGTAGGAGACTATCAGAATTCGCTTCGCGAAGTAGTAGCCGTAGCCACTCAACATGGGATTCCAATTCCTGCTCTCTCAAGTGCATTGGCTTACTATGATAGTTACCGTACGGAGACATTACCGGCCAATCTTATCCAAGCTCAACGCGATTATTTTGGCGCACATACCTATGAACGCCTGGATAAAGAAGGCCATTTCCATACTGAATGGGCAAAAACAAAAGCGCAAGCGCCTGGTCAGGGGCGATAGGCATAAGACGGGTAAAGGAAAGGCAGCCTAAGTTCGCGACTTCGTGTCACAACGACTGCATGACCTGCATCCTGCAGGCCCAAGCGGCGTTCTTTGCCGCACAGCCGGACCGACAAATTAAGGAACACAGCCAAAGTACGCCGCGTCCTGCGGCAAAGTCTGCGTGACCCACATTCTGTGGGCCTCCGAGCCCCTAGGCGCTGGAGTCTAGACGTGAAATAGCCTATTTCGCAGGTTATTCATAGTACGAGATTTTATAGTTTCCTAAGCTCTAAAAAAAGTACCGCGTACCGAAACGACTCATAATCGTTTTGGTACCCGGTATTTTTCACCATGTTTTCAAAAATTGAATCGTGCTGTTGCGTCCCGCATCCATAAGTCCCTCTTTTGTTTCTTGATCCATATCAAACTGGGTTGCACTATAATCATCAACTGGGATGAAAATGATATTTCTTTCATGCTTTCTCGAAATATACCTTTCATCATGCGAATTTTTCATCGTCGAAAAAAGGGCTTCAAATAAATCTAAGGCATTGTCAATTTTATGTCCTGGCATTTCTTCTTGGCTACGACTTAACTTCAAACCAAGGACTGGACGTTCTGTATTTCCACCTTCGTCGTTAAATATCCACATAGGAAAGTTGCTCAACACCCCGCCATCCACAACAATCGTCTCTCCCTTCCCTACTTTTAATCGTACCGGTTCAAAGAAAAATGGAATTCCGCAACTCATGCGTAATGCACGAGCAATTGGAAACGTTTCTGCTGATATTCCATAGCCCTCCAAATCGTCGGGAAGCACAATCATTTTTCCATTCGTTAAATCCGAAGCAACAAGCTTTAGTTTTCCCGGCGGTAAATCTGAAAATGTATAGACATCTTTTGCTGCTAATTTTTCTAAAAACCAATTCTCCAAAGCATTACCTTGGTATAAACCAAGTCGCCAGTACAGTTGAAACCATTTCATTAACGGTAAAGGAATTATTGTTTTCCGTGGATCAAGAAGTACCTGGAAATCTTGTTCATCCAGCATCTTTTCAATTTCCTTAGCCGAATAACCAGCCGCAATGAAACTGGCAAGAATTGCGCCCGCACTCGTTCCAGCTACACGATGAAATCGATACCCCTTTTCTTCGAGGACTTGATAAGCCCCAACTAACGCGAATCCTTTTAATCCTCCTCCTGAAAAAACTCCATCTATTAACATAGATAATCTCCCCCATTTCTATGCCTTGTTACACTGTAGGAGGAACGGGAGGAAATTAGAACGAACTTATGGATTCAAACGCTAGGGAATGGGATGATTTTTATAGATATGCTTGGTTGAGTCTGACTTATGATTGGTTAAGTAGCAGATAGGATTGGTCGGGGCTAACTTATGATTGGTTGAGCAGCATATATAATCGGTCGGGGCTAACTTATGATTGGTTGAGCAGCATATATGATCGGTCGGGGCTAACTTATGATTGGTTGAGTAGCATATATGATCGGTCGGGGCTAACTTATGATTGGTTGAGTAGCATATATGATCGGTCGGGGCTAACTTATGATTGGTTGAGCAGCATATATGATCGGTCATGGCTGACTTATGATTGGTTGAGTAGCATATATGATCGTTCACCTTACAGATATAGTCGGCTAACAAATTCTACTGATGAAAGCTCAACCAAACGACCTTCTATCGTTTTCTACAGAATAAAAAAAGAAGAGGCAAATGCCCCTCCCGTAGATTACTTTTTTCAACACATTTATATTTCTACTACTTTCCTGCTAACAATCTGTTGTATTTCTGAGCCGTCCAGTGTTTCCTTTTGCATTAATAGATCCACCAACTGTTTGAATTCTGACACGTGTTCTTTAATGAGGTTTTCTGTTTTGAGAAGTGCTTCATCAAAAAGAATTTGCATCTTCGCTTCTTTCTCGCTTTTATTGAAAGTTAGCGTGAAGCCGTTTTGTAATAAACCTGTATCAACCATGCGCTCGATGATTTCTTTCGCTTGTTGAACATCGCCGCTTACGCCAATACTGTGTTCGCCAAGATATATTCGTTCGGCAACGCCACCAGCAAGGATCATACTGACTTGGTCTAATAATTCACTATACGTAGACAAGTGAAGCTCTTTCTGAATCGGTGCTACATACCCAAGTGCTTGGCCGCGTGGAATAATTGTTGCTTTCCTTACTGAACCAGGCTTTGTTACTGCAGCTACTAGCGCGTGACCGGATTCATGAATGGCTACTCTTCTCTTCGTCTCCGGGTCATTCATCGAACGGGAGGCGCTTCCAAGAATGGTGCGGTCAATTGCAAAGTCAAGATCACTCTTAGCAATTTGTTCACGTCCATCTCGAATTGCTCTTCTGCTCGCTGTTTTAAAGAGAGAACTCAGTTCAGCTCCTGAAAATCCTGATGTACTTTCGGCAAGAGTATCTAATGCAGCAAAGACTTCATCAGCCAACAGCTTACCTCTCGTGTGAATATCAATAATTTCTCTTCTTCCAGTCGTATCAGGTAAGGGTACTTGGAATGAATAATCGATTCGACCTGGACGAAGAAAAGCTTCATCTAACATATCTTTTCGGTTCGTTGCTGCAATGAATAGCACACCGTCGTTATTATTGCCACCATCTAGCTGAACAAGAAGTTCCGTTAATGTTTTTTCCGCTTCTTCCCCACCATGTGTTTTCCGTTTACCTGCAAGTGCATCGACTTCATCAATAAATATGACTGCTGGTCGTTGCTTTCTTGCATTTTCAAACAGAGATCGTACACGGGAAGCACCTACACCAACAAATAGTTCTGTGAACGCTGACCCGCTGGACGAAAAAAAGGTTGCTCCTATTTCGCGTGCAATTGCTTGTGCAAGTAAAGTCTTCCCAGTACCCGGTGGACCATATAAAAGAATTCCGTTGGGTGGCTGAATACCTACTTGGGCCGACCGTTTCGGATCTTTCACAATAGATAACGTCTGTAAAATCTCTTCCTTCATTTCTTCAGGAAGCCCACCAATATCTTGTAATGTTATATCGGGTAAAGGCGTCGATTTAGATGCGCTATTTTTCATAGAAGAGGCACCTACGCCGATCTTTCCTTTTTTATGAAGCACAATTAATGTAATGAGCAGCGTAATGAACACTCCTCCGAACAATAAACTACTTAATTTGCTTTGATCGGAATAGTTATATGATATATTATATTTTTCGACTAATTGTTCGACTAACTGGCTTTCAGGACGAACTTGAGTTACGTATTGCTCATCTTTCGTCTGTAAGAATAATGTTCCGTTAGACGTTTCTTTAAGCGATACAACTTGATCGTTTTGAGCTTGAATTGTTTTTTCCAATTCGGAAAACGATACTGCGATTCCTTTATTTGCATCAAAGAAGTACCACCCCACACTTGCTACTGTTCCAGTGACTAAGAGGACGAGAACCATAATCTTTGTTGCAAACTTCGAAACATGCTTCAAGCCTACGACAACTCCTTTTAGAATATACTTCTATTATAAGGGCTGATGAGCTATTATAACAGGTGGAATTATTGGATATGCTTGTACAAAGTATGAACGCTTGGTCGTTGGTATTAAATCCCATTAATTTATCACATAATAACAATGTTATCCACAGCACCTATGTCTGCTACACTATACTAGTAAGAAAATACCCGAATGATAGAGGAGAAAAAATGATTAAGAATATATTTACCAGTCTTTATTTAATCGCGGGCCTACTTATTTTTGCAGGTTGCGGTCAAAGTACAACACAGTCACCTATACCTGATAATGTAAATGGGGATTCCGAATTAGTAGAAGAACAAGCAAACGAAGAACAGAACAAAGTTGTTAAAGTGGAAGATGCAGATTCCATTGAACAGCAAAATCTACCGCTCTCGAGGATGAAAGTTCATTACATAGATGTCGGACAGGCAGACGCCACATTGATTGAATACAACCAGGGTGATGAAGCATTTGCAGTACTCATCGATACCGGAGATTGGAGCTCCACAGAAGTTGTGTCCTATCTTCAAGCCCACAACATAACAGACATCGATATTGTCGCGATTACGCATCCCCATGCAGATCACATTGGGCAACTGGATAAAATCATCCGTACATTTGATGTATCAGAAGTATGGATGAATGGTGAAACTACGAATTCGCAAGTTTTCACGAGTGCACTTGCTGCAATTGAAGACAATAACGTAGATTACTATGAGCCTGAGGTTGGCGATGTATTCGACATTGGGCCGCTAGAGGTTGCAGTACTTCATCCGAAATCGCTGTCAGGCGATACAAATAACAATTCGATTGCGATTCGTTTACAATACGGAGAGATTTCCTTCCTCTTTACTGGTGACAGTGAAGAGGAAGCAGAAAGTGAAATGCTTAGTAGTGGTGCAAACCTAAAGGCAGATATTTTACAAGTGGGTCACCATGGCTCGAAAACATCAACAACCGATAGTTTTCTAAAGGCCGTTCAACCAGATATAGCGATTTATTCGGCAAGTGTTGACAATCAATACGGACATCCGCATATCGAAACGATTAATCGGCTTGAAAAAAGCGGTGTTCTCGTTTATGGAACGGATATTCACGGAACAGTTATTGTTGAAACAGATGGTAAGACTTTTAGCGTCCATACAAATAACCAAGGGACTATAAAGCACACACCACCTGAAGTAGAAACTGAAGTTGTACCTACACCTGAACCAAAAAATGAGACACAGCCAGTTTCAAGTGCCTCATGTGTTAATATCAACTCAGCAAGTGAAGTGGAGGTACAGCGAATTATCCACATCGGTCCCGCCCGTTCACAAGATTTAATCCAACTCCGCCCTTACCAATCAGTTGACGATCTTAGGAAAATAAAAGGCATCGGACCTGCCCGGATTACCGACATTCTCACGCAAGGCATTGCGTGCACAGGAGGATAATTATGTATTCAGCATATCTTGATCGATTCACAGACAATGACAAAGCACTTCTTTTAGTTGAAAAGTTGCAGAAAGAATTCCATGTCGACATAAACACGCTCCCAATTGACAGCAAGGCTGGCACATGGTTTTTAGTTGAAATCCAAGGGGATGAAATCACTTCATTCCAAGTGGACGAAGGAAAAACAGCTGAAATGGAACAAGAAGTAGACGACAGAATACAACGGTTAAAACCCAAGAAAACCAGTCGCTTCAAACGAAACTAGTTGTAGTAGCAACTGTCATAAATCAAAGAAAAGCTGTCGCGCCCATTGTAAAAAATGGATGTGACAGCTTTACTGTTTTACTGTTTTTTAGTTACATCTAGTCTTTCATTACCCATATAGAAAACGGCAATAACTGCAATTCCAACTGGTATAAGTGACCAGAGATATGTGGCTGAAATTGATGTAGACATTGCATTTACAATCACATCCAATATATCTGGCGGGATGTTGGCGCGAGCTTCTGGCTGAAATACCGTTTGGATATTTCCAAGTGATTCCGGTCCGCCCTGCCCGCTTCCACCAAGTTTCACAAAACCAGTGCTCATTTCACTTGTTAGCAATTTTGTTTGAATCGCACCGAAGATGGTAATCCCGAGGGCAAGGCCTAACGAACGGAAAAACGAGTTCGTTGAGTTAGCCGATCCCCTATAGCGGTAGTCCATTTCATGCATCGATGCAGAGGGCAGTAATGAAAAAGAAAACCCTACGCCAAATCCAACAAGTACCATAAATAGGGATAATGCGATTCGTGATGTATCAGGTGTGATTGTGCTCATTAACACCATACCGATTGAATAAGCGATAACCGAGATCACCATGATATTGCGATACGATGTTTTCGTCTGCAATATTCCTCCAAGAGCACTTCCAGCGACCGAACCAAGAAGCATCGGCATAAGAATAATTCCCGCATTTGTGGCAGATCCACCGTATACAGCCTGCACAAAAAGAGGGATGAAAATTGTCAGGCCAATAAATGTAGCACCATATAAGAATGCCAGGGCCTGGGATGATGCAAAAAGTCTGTTCTTGAACATCCAAAATGAAATAATCGGTTCTTTTGCTCTCGTTTCAGCCCATATAAAGACAATAAAAAAGACAATAAATATACTAAAGAGGGTAATACTTTGCCATGATAACCACTCAAACTTTTTCCCGCCCAATTCAAGCCCAAACATCAGGCTGACGACAGCTGTAACAAGTGTAATTGCGCCTAGCCAGTCGATTGTCTGCTTGATCGGTTGTGCAGCTTCTTTATAATAGCGAATGATCAAGAATAAAGAAATCGCGCCGATTGGAATATTGACGTAAAATACCCAGTGCCAGCTTATTGATTCCGTAATCCATGCGCCTAGCAAAGGACCTAGAACACTTGAAGCGCCAAATACAGCACCAAGAAGGCCTGTCATTTTACCACGCTGTTCAGGAGGAAATACATCAAAGACAATAGTGAATGCAATTGGTAATAATGCCCCTCCCCCAATTCCTTGGATCGCCCGGAATACCGCAAGCTGCGGAACCGTTTGTGCAAGCCCACAAAGAGCAGACCCAACTAAGAAAACAATGATACCAAATAAAAAGAACCTTTTTCGTCCATACATATCGGATAACTTTCCGAAAATCGGCATACCCGCAAGTACAGCTACTGCATAAGCAGACGTAATCCAAATGTAGCTGTCCACACCGCCCAAATCTCCCAATATTGAACCGAGCGCTGTCGCTACAATTGTATTATCCATTGCAGCCATTAATATTCCCAATAAAATCCCCGTCAAAACGAGGCGTAATCGTATCTTATCTTCCAATGCAGTCTCTCCTTCATTAAACACCGTTGTGAATTTTATAATGCTTTGCTTGTAAAAATGCCCAAACATTTCATAACTAAGTATACGAATTATAGCAGCAGAGTTTCTACATTACAATGCTGTTTCAACACTTATTTAAGTACTGATGCGAATTGTATTCGAGTAAATTTCAGGCTCTAAACTGTAAGAAACTAGAAGTCTTACTAATCTAGCTGGATCTTTCTTAATCTAATTGAAACTTAGACGTAAGGTTGAGCGTCTATATCCAGGTACACTTTTTCGAATGACACCAACTGGAGGAACTATAATGAATCGAGCAGATATGAAGAAAAATAAGAAACGTAGAAAATGGCCATGGGTCATTGCAGTAATCAGCCTAATAATCGGCGGTTTTGCATTGAATGTCTATTTTGACTTGACGTCAACGTTGAAAGCTATGTATAAACCGATTGACCGCGAATTATCTGAGAAGCGAGCAGAAGGAATTACTTTGGGTAACCAAGATCCGTTTTCAGTGCTTGTCTTGGGTGTTGATGAACGCGAAGGTGATAAAGGTCGCTCGGATACGATGATTGTAATGGCTGTTAATCCTAAGTTAAAAACGACGAAAATGGTCAGTATTCCAAGGGATACGTACACAGAGATCATTGGCCACGGGACCACAGATAAATTAAACCATGCGTATGCATTCGGTGGCATTCAGATGTCACTGGATTCGGTCGAGAATCTACTGGATATTCCCATTGATTATGTTATGGAAGTCAATATGGAAGGTTTCCAGACAATTGTAGATACCGTCGGCGGTATCAGTGTTAACAATCCTTTTGAATTTACACAGGATTCGATTCATTACGCTACTGGTGACATCACCTTGGACGGCAAAGAAGCACTATCCTATGTGCGGATGCGGAAAGGCGATCCTAACGGCGACTTCGGGCGTCAAGATCGACAGAAACAGGTAATTGAAGGAGTACTGCATGAAGGAACCTCCATAAAGAGTCTGTTAAAATACCGCAGTGTCTTCAATGCCCTGGGTGACAATGTAAAAACAAATATGACGTTCGATGAAATGGTAGACGTCCAAAAGAATTACCGTGACGCGGCTGGTAAAGTGGAGCAACTTCATTTTGAAAAAGGTGAAGGCAAGCGAATGAACGGCGGTATATGGTATTACATTATGGATGAAACAGAATTACAGGAAGTTACAGGTACCATGAAGCAACATTTGGAATTGAATTAAAGTAATCCGCGGAATGTTAAACTCCGCGGATTTTTTGATGTTGTTTGCTATGGGTTTCCACTTGCTGCTTTCGGGTGTACCCACTGTTTCACGGATTTACCCGCGATTTTCGAACATACCCTCGGATCCACCAATAATTCTCTCTATACCCGCACTTGCCCATTTCCACGGATGACATACTTTGTCGTTGTCAACGCCTTTAATCCCATCGGACCCCGTGCATGCAATTTCTGTGTGCTAATTCCAATCTCCGCGCCATAACCAAATTCAAAACCATCCGTAAATCGAGTCGAAGCATTATGATAGACTGCGGCGGCATCGACATAATTCAAGAAAATCGTAGCATGCTTTTCATCATTGGTGATAATCGCTTCGGAATGCTTTGTCCCGTATTTGGTAATATGAGTAATTGCTTCCTCCATACTCGTTACAATTTTGACACTAACTGTTAACCCGAGATATTCCGTTGACCAATCTGATTCGGATGCAGCTCGCACCTTTTCACATTCTCGAACAACAGTTTCATCTCCGTATATCTCCACATCGTTCTCCTGCAATTTTTCGATAAGTCCTTTTCCATACAACGTAAACCACTTGTCATGGATTAAGATTGTCTCAATGGCATTGCAAACGGATGGACGCTGAATCTTTGCATTCAATGCAATATTAGTAGCCATTTCTAGCTCTGCTGATTCGTCAATATAGATGTGGCAATTACCCGCCCCAGTTTGAATGACCGGAACTGTTGCTTCACGAATTACTGTTTCAATAAGTGTTTTGCCACCCCTTGGAATTAGAACGTCCAAGTATTCATTAAGCCGGAACAGTTCTTTTGCCGTCTCCCTGCTCGTATCTTCAATTAATTGGATAGATATTTTGGGAACATCACTTTTATCAAGAGCAGCATGAATTGACTTTATAAGAGCCAAGTTCGAATATTTCGCAGAAGAACTTCCGCGTAAAATGACGGCGTTCCCCGTTTTAAGGGCAAGCGTCGCCGCGTCAACAGTGACATTCGGTCTCGCTTCATAAATCATACCGATAACGCCAATTGGTACCCGCTTCACTTCAATAAGCAATGCATTGTCTTTTTCAATGGTCTCCACTGTCTCTCCAATCGGATCCTGTAATTCGATTAACAGATGGATGGCATTCGCCATGTCTTCTATTCGTTTTCCAGTGAGTAGGATGCGGTCAAGAATTGCGTCAGTAAAACCTTTCGCTTTTCCATCGTCCAAGTCTTTCTGATTTTCAGCAAGTATGGACGTTTGATCGGCCACTAATTGTTCGGCAATTAATGCCAGTGCTTTGTTCTTTTGGTCGGTTGTGATGTTCACCAACGAATAACTTACTTCTTTTGCAGCTTTCCCTTTTAAGTGTACTTCGCTCATGCTAAATCCCCTCATTTCATATTTGTGCCCAGCGGTCCCGGTGAATGACTTCAACAGCCGATGAAACTAGTTCACCTTCTTTTTCCTTGTTTCTGTCTTCAATCGCGTTTCTTAATTCACCAGAAGAATAACTTACTTCTCCTTTACCTAAAATCCCATTCACGCCAAATACTTCAACAACGTCACCTTTGTGAAAATCCCCGTTTACTTTAACAACACCTGCAGGTAATAAGCTTTTTCCGTTATATAAAATAGCCACTTCCGCCCCTTGATCAACGTGAAGTTCACCTGTCGATTCGGAATGCAACACGATCCATTGTCTGCTCGTATTAATCTTAGCGATAGCTGGATTGGAAATATAGGTGCCGTCGCCTCCCCCCTGTAAAATCGTTAGTAGTTTATTCGAACCTTCTCCCCTTCCGATGAAAACGGAAACACCTAGTGATGTTGCTGTTTTTGCAGCTAGTAGTTTTGATTTCATGCCACCTGTCCCCACTTTTGATCCCGTATCGGCAGCTCCTTTTAGTAAGTCATCTGTAATCTGTTCAAGATAATCAAGTCGTTTCGCTAATGGATATTTGCGTGGATTTGATTCATAAAGTCCATTAATATCCGTTAAAATAATAAGCTGGTCCGCATGGAGAAAGCCACTGACAAGTGCTGACAGCATATCATTGTCACCGAAAGTCAGTTCTTCAACAGAGACTGTGTCGTTTTCATTAATAATGGGCACGATTCCGCGTTCCAACAGTTCCGTCATAGTCGCAAATGCATTTCTATAGCGCTCACGATTCGAAAAATCGATTCGTGTCAATAAAATCTGAGCTGGCACGATTCCATGAACACTAAACTTTTCAATATAAGATTGCATTAACAAACCCTGGCCCACCGCCGAAGCCGCCTGTTTCCCTTTGATTGTTATTGGCCGCGATGAATAGCCTAACTTTGCAAACCCAGCCGCGACTGCACCAGAAGAAACAAGGATCACTTCATGCCCTGCTTTACGTAGTACGGCAAGCGCATCGATATGATCGTTGAATTTCGTTTGATCGATTTCACCTTTAACATTTGTTAAAGAACTGCTTCCTATTTTCACGACAATCCGTTGTTTTTTCATTCCAATACCCCATTCCTTCTTGTGGTGGAAAACAAAAAAAAGCCCACTCGTCCTGATATTAAGGACGAAAGGGCTTAGCTTCCGCGGTACCACCATAATTGGATGCATGCGAACACATCCCACTTATCCCCATAACGCCGAGGGGGGCGCCTATGTTTTACATAAGACTACGAAGGTAGGTTCTGCGATTGTCGTGACGGAATCTTCCAGCTGATAAATTCCGCTCTCTTTCACAACATGGATTCGCATAGTAATCCTTCATCACCGTTCAAGTTTTAGAAGATTTTAAACTATCATACAACACTTAACTGAATTGTCAAGCGTGTATGAGTGAACTACTTTTACTTCAGATATTATGAACGGACAATGAATATCGTCACTGCCCCTCTAAAGTAATGACAAATAGTAATACTCCCATATGTCGGTGCCTTTTCAGGTATTGAAGTTCATTTTATTATGAGCAAGATGGTGACGAGAACAACAGGTAGAATTGCGAATAGAACGAATTTCTTATACATTTTTTCGTTAGTTCAAGCTTAGAACGTTTTTCAACTATTTAGAGCACCCTATAGATTATCCATAACATTTAATCTTTTAAACCATTCAGCATAGTTTCTTAAAATTAAACCGGCTTGCGCTGCGCTAACCAATTCAAAAGTTCTGTCGAAGTCATTGGCTTAGCAAAATAATAGCCTTGGAAGATTAACGACTCCGACTCTTGGCTTAGAAATTGTACTTGCTCTTCAGTTTCTACACCTTCTAGTACAATATCTAAATTTAACGTTCGACCGATTGCGAGAATTGCCTTGAGAATAGATGAATCTTTCTCAGATTGTGGTACATCGTCAATAAATGACTTATCTATTTTCAAAGTCGAAATCGGCAATCTTTTCAAGTAAGACAAAGATGAAACTCCTGTTCCGAAATCATCCAATGCTACAGAAAAACCTTTTTCTCGAAACGTATCGAGGGCTTTCACCGCATCTTCAATCGAATTCACTACACTCGTTTCCGTAATTTCTAATTCTAAATTATACGGTTCCAACTTATACTTTTTCACCATTTCCGTTAATACATTAAGTAGGATTGGTGATGTAACATAATCCCCAGGAATATTAATTGAAACGGGGTGTACTTGGAAAGTCGTTTTTCCCCACTCTGCAATCTGTTTGCAAACTTGCTCGATTATCCAGTTCGTGACGTCTCCTATTCGTGTGCTTTGTTCAAGTAGTGGTATGAAAGTTACTGGAGATAGCATACCGTATTTCGGATGCTTCCAACGAATCAAAGCTTCAAACCCCGACAATTCATTAGTACTAGCCCTTACTTTCGGCTGATAAACCATGAATAATTGTCCTTCGTGCATCGCACCTTCTATACTCTCTAGGATTTCTTCTTCGAATGAATGAGAATGGATTGCATTATCAAAACGAATCACCTGGTAATCATAGCGTGTCGATGGATGCTCTAACACAGTAAGCGCTTCTGTATACAAACGCTTCGGATCCCGATGTTCTTCCGTAGTTGACATCGCGCAGACCGCTTCAATCTTAATTAATTTGCCATCGATTTCAGTCAGTGCTTTAAGTTGCTCTGCAACCTTATTCATGGTGCGTTCAAACTCAACGATTCCGTCCACCCCCTGAAGAAGAAAGACAAAACGCTTGCCCTGAAGCTGGTAAAGTTTCATAGAGGATGATGACCACTGAGAGAAAAAACGACCCAAATACTGAATAACTTTGTCTCCGAAAATATACCCTTGTTCAACATTGATTTTTTCAATGTCGGGGATATACCACATTGCAAGACTTCCATCATAAGAGGGACTGTTCAACATTTTCTCAAAGCTCCGCCTGTTTGGGATTCTCGTTAAGGACTCGAAATAGTTTACGCGGTAATCAATATACCGATCAATAAAACTCGATAATAGTAATAATAGCAGCAATAGACCCAAACCAATTGAAACTGTAATGTTAAGATAGTTCATATCCATTTGATGAATCTCATGCAGACTATCAATCTTGTCACGATGAATATAGTAAGTAGTCCCCATGAGTCCGGTATAATGCATGCTAGAAATTGCTAACCCCATAACGAGCGAAGTAACTGTTTTCAGGAGTTTATTTTTCAAAAGATGCTGAAGAGAAGAAAAAATGTAGATTGCGATAAAAGAAATACTAATTGCAATCGCCACAGATGCAGTAAAAATTGTGCGATCATATGTATAGATAGCATCTGATTCCATAGACGCCATCCCAATATAATGCATGGCAGAGATACCAATTCCCATTGCGACACCCGAAATCAAACTTAATCCAATCGTTTTTCGCGTGCGGTTGACTAAAGTAAACACTAAAAATGAACTTGCAATTGCTGGAATAATCGACAAAAATGTGAGCTCAGGTTTGTAAGTCATCGAAATGGGTAATAAATAGGCACCCATTCCAATAAAATGCATGGACCATATCCCGAACCCCAAAGCAACCGATGCTAATATGAGCCACAAATTTCGATGAAAAAAGCTATTCTCTTGCATTCGCTCATTCATTGATATCGCGGTATAGGAAGCAAAGCTCGCAATGATAACGGACAAAAGAATGATTGAAAAAGAGTATTCACCAACAACTACACTATATGATTCCATGGAAGGATGAGTAAACAAAATCGGTTCTCCTTTACAACTATTATAAGATAATTCTCTACTAATTATAGTTCTATATAATCATGTGTCAACCTGTTCCATTCTACCTTCAAGATTATTTCACAGCATTTCGAAAAAAGTTCCTATCTTCAGGTTAACTTTGGTTAATCAACACATGTTCAATCCGTAACAATAACATTCTGCAATCTAAGATATTACTATTTTGTTATTGTTGTAAAAAGTAGCAAACCCACCTTCTCTTCTTCCTATACCCAGTAAAAGCCCAATCGTCCTGGTATTAAGGACGAAAGGGCTTAACTTTCGCGGCGATAATTCCCTCTATGTTTTTGCATAAGATTACGAAGGCTAATGCAGGAGTTTGTGATGTTGGGATTCGCTAGCTGATAAATCCCATTCTCTTTCACACCTTATTGCCACATATTACTCCTTCTTCACCACTCAATTACCGATAGTTTCAAATAACCAAACAATACTAAATTTGATTTGTGAAGCATTGATTAATTCAAAGAATCTATTTTACCAACTGTTCCTTTTTTCCTTGCCCATGTGAAGATAATTGCAGCAATTAATGTGAAACCTAGGTAGCCCATCACTGGATAGACAGTACCAACAAGTGTGATGAATCCAATAAAACTCGCGCCGAACGCAGCTACACCAAAAATTGTAACGGCACCTTTAAAACGCACTGTTTCAGTTTTAACGATACGAGCTGAAAATGCGTATAACATTCCAACCGCTGTATTGTAAATCATCCCCAATAAGATAATGGACATAATTGCCCCCATTATAGGGCTAATATTATTTGCCAAAAACAGCATTGGCATCGGTACACTTGCAATCGCTTTTAACTGAGTCAGCATTGAGACATTGATAAGCAGGATGAGTAGTCCCAATCCAAGACCACCGATGATTCCACCCCATGCCGCAACCTTCTCATCCTTTACAGTGCCACCCATAACCGTGAGCATCGCGGCTCCAGCTGCCAAATTATAAGAGACATATAAAATTGCGCCCAGTAGCCAATGGGATGCACCTCTATTTTGAGTGACAACAGCGGCTGACAGATCAGCAGTTGCAAAGTCAAAATTTATTAATGAGTAAACTGTAATTACGATCACTATTAATAGTAAAAACGGAGTAAATGCTCCGATGAGTGTAATCACTTTTTGAACACTCAACGTTACCGTCAATATGGTTACAATCGCCATCAAAATACTTCCAATGAAACTAGGAATGCCAAATTGCTGTTCAAAAATTGCTCCAGCCCCTGAGAACATGACTACAGTTACCCCGAAAAGGAAAAATGTAATAATAACATCAACAAGTACCCCTAAATAACGACCACATATATGATAGATTACACGTTGATGAGACTTAGTTTGCAAACGACTTCCCAATTGTGTCAAGTTCATCCCTAAAAATGCAAATAAGACAGTTGCTACAAGTGTTCCAACGATACTAATTGGTCCAAAACTAGTGAAAAACTGTAAAATTTCCTGACCTGATGCAAATCCTGCTCCAACAATCACTCCGATAAAAGCTCCAGCGATTTGAAAACTTTTTCTCATAACTCATCCCCCGTTTTAGCCGCAGTGTCTCTTTATAGTCAAACTACTACAATAGATTTTATTTTCTGATTTCTCCAGTCAGAAAGGACGATTTAAGTCATCCTTCCCTACACCTATTCAGCCTTTCTCATCACACCTCATTCAGCTTTGAAGTGTAACTCGTCTACCGTGAATTTATTCATAGCTTTCAAGTTTGGTTCGTAACCTATTCCATATGCGGTTGGAACAGTAATATAGCCGTCCTCCACTACAACTTCTGGAGTAATAACGTCTTCCTCCCAGTAACGTGAGGATCCAGCAGTGTCCCCTGGTAATATGAAGTTTGGAAGTGTTGTGAGCGCTACATTATGCGCACGGCCGATTCCTGATTCCAGCATTCCGCCGCACCAAACAGGTATTTGACGTTCCATGCAATAATCATGAATTTTCTTCGCTTCAGTAAGACCTCCAACACGACCGATTTTAATGTTAATGATTTGCGTACTACCAAGCTCAATCGCTTTTCGTGTATCTTCAAGGGAGTGAATGCTTTCATCCAAACAGATTGGTGTTTTCAATTGTTTTTGTAATTTCGCATGGTCGATAATATCGTCTGAAGCAAGCGGCTGTTCAATCATCGTCAAGTTAAATTCATCCAGCTGTTTGAGAAGTTCAATGTCGTCCAATGTATAAGCCGAGTTGGCATCTGCCATAAGTGGCACATCCGGGAAATTCTTGCGCAACTCGCGGATTACATCAACGTCATAGCCCGGTTTGATTTTCACTTTAATACGCTTGTATCCCTCTTCCACAAAACCACGTACCGTTTCGACTAGATTAGCAATATTTTCATGGATCCCGATACTGATACCCACTTCAATTTTATCGCGTTCGCCACCAAGAGCCTTCGCCAATGTCAATTTGTTACGCTTAGCATAAAGATCCCAAATTGCGCCTTCCAAAGTGGATTTCGCCATATTATTTTTACGGATGGCAGCGAACAATTCACTTACTTCGTCGGGATGTCCGATTTCCCTTCCTAATACGATAGGTATCAGAAAATCACGGATCATATGTAAATTCGTTTCAAGTGTTTCTTCGCTGTACCAAGGCGAGTGAAATGCCACTGACTCCCCCCATCCCGTATTACCCAGCTCATCTTTCACTTCAAGTAACAGAAAATCTTTATCTTGGAACGTACCAAAACTAGTTGTGAACGGGTGCTTCATTCTCATTTTCATTTTTCGGATGTTGATTTCTTTTATAATCATTCGGATTCTCCTCTATTTTTTATTGTCAGTGGAATTGTGTTTCTTTTTACAAATTGATAATAATGAACGCCTTCTTCAGACCTATTCACTCCTACTAGCGCATAGCCAGAACCAAATAACGATTGAAAAACGGTCCTAATTTTCAATCGCCAGTCGAGCGCTAGTTCAGGTTCATTCTTTTTGATCGACTGAAATTGTTCTGGTACCGGAACTTCAACACCAACACTGTTTAACAGGACATTTTCCGAATCCACAACTAGTGTTGGATTTCCTTTATGGGATTTCTCAACTATAAATGGTCGATCATAGTCGGAAACTTGCGGTGTCCACTTGTCCTCGACCCTTTCGCTCGAAACCCACCATTCGACTTGAAGACGGTCTGATGGTAATCCTTTGTTCAAACCATCTTCCATTTCACCGTAACAATTCACTAAATAAGTATCGCAAATTGCGTACAGTTTCGACACATTTAAATAAGCATTGCGACTTTCCAATGGATCGAATGTCCAAGTAATCAAATTGTATCCCATTTCCTTGGCAATTTTACGCTGTTCATCCTTTAGCAACTTTCCGATTCCCATCAGTTGATAGTTCGGAAGAATGCCAAGCATATGTGAACATAAATACGGCTTACCATTGGTGAAACCCGGAAAACCATATGAAAAGCCAACGATTTCATCACCTAAGAAAGCGCCTAACAATAACCCGCCATTTTTCGCTGCCGTATAGGTTTGATGAGTCGGTATCGGTTCAAGGCCCCAGATTGCTCGTTCAAGCGATTGGACCAGGCGCATGTCTTCATTGGTTTCTAGTTTGCGAATGGATAGGTTGACGTCCATTTGGTTCACTTCCTTCTCTCTAACTGCCCGAATGAATGGATGACCGTTCGAACGAGTATTTCAATTCCGGTCAGTATACTATCATGATTGAATGTCATGTTGGGATGATGAAGGCCTGGCGATAAGTCGCAGCCAAGACCGAGCATTGTCGCTTTAACAGAAGGCCTTTTTAATGTGTAGTAATGGAAGTCTTCTCCGCCTGGTGTGACAATAGGCGGCACCAAAAATTGTTCCCCAACTGTTTCCCTTATCGCTTGTGCCATCATTTCGACAGCAGTGTCATCGACTTGGGCAGCTGCAATTTCCGCGATTATTTCATAATTAATGATAACATCAGACAGTTCTGCAACCGAACTAATCGCTTTATCAACTAAATTCATCAGTTTGTCCATAACCACGTTTGTTTGGGCGCGTAAATCCAGACTAAATACTGCACTTCCGGGAATGATGTTGGCTGACTCTCCACCCGCTTGGAACATCGTCATTTTTGCAGAATGCGGGACCATTGGGTCAACGTGGATGGAGTGGATTGCCTGTACGAGAAGTGCCATCACTTCTATGGCGTTTTGTCCAAGATGCGGTCTTGCTCCATGCGCATCTGTCCCCACGATTGTTCCTTTAATCATTTTTGCAGCACCATGCATAATGGCTGGGGATGCATAGCCATGACCGATTTCTTGAATCGGACGGAGATGGACACCATACAAATAGTCGATATCGTCAACGATCCCTTTTTCCACAAATGATAATGCGCCCGTCCCCTTTTCCTCAGCTGGTTGAAAAATCACTTTTAGTCGCCCGTTTTTCGGATACCTAAGCTTTTTCAAAACGAGTAAAGCGCCAATTGCAATCGTCATATGCGCATCATGTCCGCATGAATGGTTCGCTTGAAAGACCCCATCCACTTCCTGCCAGAGTGCATCGATATCTGTTCGAAGTCCAATACAAGGATCACCAGACCCCAGTGTTACTACAAGTCCCGTTGAATCGTCGAATGTCGTAACTTGAAATCCTTCATTCTCTAACAATTGTTGCAAATAATTTGTCGTCTCAAATTCCTGCCAACTAATTTCAGGATGTGAGTGTAAATGGTTAAAAACCTTTTCAACAATCGGCTTCATTTCTTGTAACACTGCTTTCATTTTCAATCAACTCCTTCAACAAATAAGAAATCGCTTGGTATCGATTGATACGTTTCACGTCTTTTTTCGAAACTGTCCTTCTCCTTCACGGACAATCCTGCAATAATCGCATTCATGAATGAAAATAGAGAAGCCGTTGCATCGAGCGTCGACTTGTTAGGCGAATAAATTGGAAATAACAAATCACTGAATGTATGAATCGGGGCTAACATTGAATCAGTAATTCCGATAATGAAAGCTTGTTGTCTATGTGCCAATTCCGCAATTTGAATTGTTTCTTTCAAGTATCGATGAAACGAAATGGCGATGACAACGGACTTATCGTTCATTTGACTGAGCGTTTGGATTACATCCTCCGTTTCTGGTCGTAACAGTCTGACATTTCCTTTCACTAAACCAAGCGTGTATGAGAGCCAATTAGCTGCAGTATACGAAGAGCGCAGGCCAAGAATATAAATGGTTTCTGCTTGAGAGAGCTGCTCGATTGCCTTTTCGTAGTCTTCTTCTTTAATTTGTTTCATCGTCTCTCCAATCGCTATTCGATCCCGCTCCATCACTTTTGTGAAAAAATGCGGTACCTGTTCAAGTTCCAGTTTAGATTTCTGATATGTTGTGAAGCTACTCTCTTGAAATAGCAATTGTTCACGGATGACCTTTTGTAGTTCCCCATAACCAGAGAGATGTAGGCTATAGCAAAAGCGAATGACTGTCGTTTCGCTGACACCGATTGTCGCCCCAATTTCTTGTGCCGTAGACATCGCAATATTTCTTGGGTTATCGATTATATAAGTCGCGACTTTTTTCTGGCTTTTTGACAATTGGTCGTAATACTCGTGAATCAGGTCCTTTAATTTCATCTTCACTCTTCCTTTTTGAAGTTATTCCGTCATTATCTTTACAAATGAAGTGCTGACTTCACAATTAATTATTTTATTACCTTAACATACTTGTTCGCGGAATACAATGTATTTTCTGATACTTATGCTTTCCTGGGAACCTTTAGCCTCTGTTTCAATTACTACTCGAAAATTATTTGCTCTATATGTTGAATTAATGAATCCCATTGAACCTGCTGTGACGCTCAATAAGGAGAGAGTTGTAATTCCGGATATTAGGTTGTAGAACGCTTGGCGCTCAGCGAAGGCGCGACTTCGTGGTAGCCGGAGCGATAAGACTAAGGAGGGATGCAGTTCAATCCCTCCCAAGCGGTCTTCTTTCTGGCTTATCGCGGGAGGCATGCACAAAGCGTCGAAGCGATATTGGCGGGAATTCTAATTAGTTCTAAGTATTGGGACTTTTTCAGTGGCCTCCCAAAAGCCTTTGTAATGCGCATACGCCGTATTCATTTGGTCAACATATATAGAGGGGTTATACATACGTTAAATATGGTAAAATAGCTATGCGAGGTGGTTATATAATGAATGAAAACGAAAAAATTCTTGGGGATGAACGTCGCCAATTAATCGTCGATACGTTACAGACGTCCGATAAACCTATTACAGGAAGAATACTCGGAGAAATGACAAATGTCAGCCGTCAGGTGATTGTTGGAGATATTACATTGCTGAAAGCAAAAAACGAACCTATTGTCGCAACAAGTCAGGGCTATATTTATATGCATGTGCAAGCGGCACCCAGGAGAATCGAAAAGACGATTGTTTGCAAACATACTCCGGACCAAACGATGGAGGAGTTGAACATTTTTGTCGATAACGGCGTTACAGTAAAGGACGTCAAAATTGAACATCCTGTCTATGGAGATCTTAGTGCGTCAATAATGGTTTCCAATCGGAATGAAGTAAAAGAATTCATCAAGCGAATCAAAGAGGCAGATGCTATTTATTTATCAAAGCTAACAGAAGGTGGTATTCATCTTCATACGGTATTGGCGGACGACGAAGAAAATATCAGAAAAGCGGAAGAAGCACTTAGAAAAGCTGATATTCTCGTCGAATGAAAAAATAAATCGGGAGTTTTATTTACAATCGGAGCAATTAGCATACAAACTTGAAAAGGTCGATTTCCCATACGAGAAATCGACCTTTTCAAGTTTACCAAAAAGTAATTGCCATCCATCTTCTCAAAATTGAATAGGGTATTCTTTTGATTCATTATCATCAACAAATTCTAAGTCCCTATATGACTTCATTCCATAATAATTTTAATGAAAAATTCATGTTCTTCATCTATACCTACGCAATATTGTTTATCAAGTGTTATTTTCATTGGAAAAATTTCAGATTTCTTTTCCGAGAACAGCCATCTTCTACCTATGCTAGTTAAAATAATAAAAACACCATTTTTATTTTCTTGCATAAAGTTTAAAGAAGAAGTAGTAATTGGATCATTATCACTATCAAAAATATTTATTTCTTTGAATTGCTCGCCAACCCTTGGTGAATCTTTTACAATTAAACCAATTTCACTGATATTCAAAATGTTATTTACTGCAAATGTCGATTCACTATTTGGATTTACATAGTATCGAGCTATGAGTTCTACTATATTTCCTGCTGGATCTTCAAAATAGCAAGCATGTGCAGGCCAAAATGCAAAATCAGCCTCGTCTTCTCCGTCTTCTAATAAAAGCGTTGTTTTTCCTTTTAACCATTCCTTCGCTTCTTGAAATTGATTGGGTGGAATATTGAATGCAAAATGATAATATGGTTCCCCTACTACATTTTCATTCGTGAATTCTAAAATGCTTGTTCCTACTTGAATTTGAAAACTTTTTGAACTTTCACCACAAAGAGGAAAACCTAAATATTGCGTATAAAATTCTTTCATTTTTTCTAATTTACCTGTTTGTAATGTCAGTATTTTTATTTCCATAAACAATATTCTCCTCATCAAGAAAATTTAATAGTTCATTTTTTAAATTCTATGTCACTTTTCCACTTATAATGCGTGTAAAATAATTGAATAGGCAAAGTAACTATTAATGCCAAAGTTAATACTATTTTTAGTGAATCAGAGATCTCGGAAATAAGTAGCATTATAATCAGAATAATACTAGGTGGAATCATCCATAAAGTCCTAATAAACTTTTTTCTATAATTCAATCTCCAATAAATTAAACCGCTATTACGACCATTTTTCAATGTAAATACCTCCGCATTATAAAACCACTAAGTAACATTAAGTAATAAAAGATTCTTTCTTCTGTTTTCGTCATAAAGTTAGTGCCATACATAAAAAGTTATCCCAGCTATTAAAGGTAATGAACCTGTATTAGCATCGATAAAGCATTCTCATAAATTCAAATCTACTTCCATTTGTCTCCTGCATAAATGTATCAACTTCATCAAACCCGATTTCCCTATATATTTTTATAGCTCTTTGATTGAAAGTTGCTACTGATAATGTTATTTTTTCTGGTCTGTATTTTGATTTAGCAAAATCCAAACCTGCTTGGACAAATCCCAAACCGTTGCCATTACCAGTTAAATCTGGCCTCATGCCTAACCCTATATCAATGGTGTTTTTAGCTACTTCATTAAAAGTAAAGAAGCCTATAGCATCATTGTCTTTAGTAACAAAGAAGTTTGAGTCACCCCGTTTTTGAGCTTCTAAGAACTCAACTAGATCTTCTTTATCTGCTACCATATCGTAAAAAGAATATTCCGCATTATAGTGCCAATTATATGCAATCTCTTCCGCTTGTTCTTGTGTCAAACTTTCAAACTTATATCCCACAATTATCCCCCTCAAAGACTTCCACACATTCCCTATTACAACTAACTGTCCGCAATAGATAAGCATTTCCTGTTATCCCTGCCTTTTTCCTGTTCCACACGAAACGTGCTAGTTATCTAGCAATCTGTGTTCCATCCCTTCAATCACTTTCTGTTGGTCAAGAATAATTTATAAGAGTCATAAACCTTTTTTATAATAAATAAGTGTCGTGCTGTCATTTATTTTCTTGGTTTCTCCTGTTTTTATAAAGCCCATCTTTTCATATAAATAACAATTACGTTTTTCTTCCGCTATAGTAGCCAACTCCCAACTAACCGCTTGAGGAAAAAGTCCCTCTATTTGTGATATTGCTTTCTGTGCAATTCCTTGCCCCTGGTATTTCGGTTGTATAAACATTGGGCTGATCCAAAATTCAGTTTCCTCTTTCCACCAGACACTAATAGCCCCAACAAGAATAGTATCCGATTTTATTTTATAAACTCCTCCTGACGTGTTGTTTATCCTTGTTATCATTCGCTCGATCGTTTCATTCGCTGGATTAGTATTGTAATCCTCATAAACTTCTAGTAATGGTAAAAATGCATTTACTTGTATATCAAAAAGAGATTGCGCATCAAATTCGTTTGCTTTTTCTAACGTAACTTCCATAACTGGTACCCCATTTCTACTAATAAAATCATTGTTATAGTGAATCAAAAGACAATATAGTCCTTCCAGTTCACAGTGAAATCTCCTACTACTAAAATCAATATTATCAATAGAAATAATCCAATTGGAATCATTAAGCTTATATAAGTTTCGCTCCATTTATACAGAGTTTTTCGCTTGCTTAAATACCTATCTATCATAAAGTAAATTAGAGCCGCGGGCAGACTAATCCAAAGTAATAATAATCCGAAAATCATATGAAAAAGTAACGATAGAAAACACTCTAACTTTACTGACTCATTTTTCGTGAATTTGGATGAAAGTAAGTCGCTTACTAGAAGAAGTAAACACCCCATATAGAAGAATGGCCGGAAAACTGTATAGAATATACCCTTGCGTTGTAACTAAAATCTTTCCCAAATATCGCCATAGTGAGTACACGTTACTTTCGTAGAAGTATGGTGTCACTAACGCTAATAATATTGCATAAATAGGAACTGTAATCGCCGCAGTTATTATTTTCCTCGGCAACTTTCTGCTAATAACTTCTTTAACGCTCAATCTTCCCACCCTAACTGATAAGCAATTCGATCAGGCATTTCGTTTAATCATTTCTTCTGTATAATCTACCAAAGTGCGATAAGATGAAGTTCCGTTTAGAAAGTGAGATGCCTCAATCACAGCCCCTAGCGAATTTAATTGAATTCTTTGTTTCGACATATTTAGTTCTTAATTTACTAATTTTCTAAAAAGATTTTTTCGGTAATCCCGTTCCATACTACCTTCAAAACCAGCTTCTCTTCTTGTTTCGTTGAAGGGCTATTAGAACTTAAACTTTTGTGTTGAAACTTACCTTTTTCGTTCAATGAAACATTGTTTGTACCAAAATTCAGCACTCCATTGGTGCTTGTTTCAACGAAATAATCAAAGGTTTTAACACTGTCTAACTCATTACCTTTATAAATAATCTGAATTTCATATTGTTCATCTCCGTCAGTTTGGGTCACGGTCACTTCTGCCCACCAATTTTCGCCTTCACCAATGAATGTCAATTCTTTTGTTTGCCATACACTAAAAAATACACTCATTGAAACTATGAGAATGAATAAAACTTTTTTCAACGCCTCCCCTTCCTTGCGAAACGATATAGTAAAATAAGAACTGCGATTGCAAACAAAGCAATTACGCAGATATATAATGGATTAAATATATCTGAGTTCTCCTTGTCAATAAGCGCTACATTGTTTCCACTGCTAGGATTCTTGTGACTCGTTTTTAGAAAATCAGCATAATAAGTTGCGATTTCTTCATTTTCATTATTTATTATGCCGTTAAGGACTTGAACCATACCATTTGGCCCTCCTACAGGTGTAAGAAATGTCGCAGAATCACTCTTTTCTAAAAACAGAAGAAACTCACCGCCTTCGTTCTGAAATCCCTCAGCCCAACCGACATCATACATGTCAATTCCAGCGATTATTTGTTTAGTAGCCTCTCCTTTATAAACATTTTCAACGGCAAACGTATATCCTTGAAAAATAAATTCACTGTCTATCGGCTTACTTGAAAAGTCGTAAGTTCCACTTATAACTACTTCAGCTTCGTCGCTAACTTCTTGCGGGTCCATCTCGATCCAACTTGTAGCAGAAACACTTACGCTTACTATCATCATTGATAAAAAGACAGTCATTACGAAAAGTCGATACACTAATCTTTTCATAAAGGCACCTTCCTTTTATTTATTTGACGCCTCTTGAGCAAGAAGGTTCATTATTAAGAATAATTTAATAACAATACAATGGAAATAAAAAAGCAATTCAAATTAAAGCAGTATAGCTTTAATATTTTTTTACAGGCTAATTAACCCCTAATAATTCCATGACTCATTCCAATCAGAACTTCTTTTCCGCTTTGATTATGATAAAAGGTAATCATGGCTATTGTCTTAAATTCAACTTCTGTTATCGTGAATTCACAAGTAATCGTGTCCCCTGACAGGGCGAAGGTAACCACTTAACATCTCTCTTGCAATATTAACTAAATCCCCGATACTCGCAGTAAAAGACCTTGTACATAAAGCTCTTTTTCATCTCATTCCATATGATATTTTCCCTTATCACCTATTACCTCTGAAAACTGTTGTGTTTCTTCCACATTAAACGTTTTTAATCACGTGAAAATAGCCCCAACTTTAAGCTTCATTATTCAATCGCTCCCACTATTAATCTGACTTCATTGAATAAAGAGTATCACTTTCAAGCTTGAATGAATAGTCACTCATTAACAATTACCTGTTAAACATTACTTACTTTTATCGAAAAAGTTATTCCATTTTAAAATTTCCTCAACTTTGGAAAAGGTGTTTAATCTTTAATATATAAAATAACCTTGTCTATGTAACTATCTATTTGTTTTCCGTAATTTACTTCTAAACATTCAAGGGTTAAAGGATTCTTACTAGCCTCTACCTGTTCCCTAAATGCAAATTCGGAGTCAACTTGACTTATTTGGCTAATTATCCGTATACGTTCCTTTAGCCTTATTTGAATCACCTTAAAACCATTCAGATAGTATTCCACATATTTATACCTAAAATAATGTTTCTTAAACAACCCTACTTTTTTAGTGATAAATAGCGTCCTCAAATAATTGGTACGATGAACTTTGTAATATCTAACTTCCCTTTCCGCTTTTACGATCAATAATTATTTCCCTTTTTATTCCTACTGTCTAATTGTTTTAAGGACAAGGGGAAGACAATAACCCTTACACGAGGAATTTAGTTTCATACTGTAATTAAGAATAGGAGGTGAAAAAAATGGGATATCATGAAAATAATCATTATGAGAAGAACTATTGTGAGAAGAAAAAGGATTCAAAAAGCATGGAAGCAAAATTAGAAGATATTTTGATACAACTTCAACAACAAAAGCAATGGCAATTCCAGTATCAAAATCAAAATCAATACCAAAATCAATTACAGTATCAAGATCAAGACCAGAAGCAAGCTCAAGTCGATACTGATACAAGTACCTTCGAAAATATCGGAAGTCCAACAATCACTATTACTAATAACGTAGATGTTGTTGCAGTCGCTGTTGCCGTCGCAGCATTATTACAAGGTCCATTAGGAGCAGGTCTTTCTTTTGATACAGTAAAAGAATTGAAGAATATGCTTCAAGCATAATAGTATTTGTTCCACCTATATATATTGAATAATTGAATAGCTATATAAGCTGAGGGAAGGCGTCTTACACGGGTAGCCTCCTAGCGAATTTAATAGAATTCTTTATTTCAACATATATGATTAAAATTTTCTGCCACAAATTACTGAACTAACGTCCGTGAATACGAATAGCTTTGTAAGGTCTGACTTCTCTTTCCGCTTCTAGCTATTAAAACCCAAGTTTCCTTTTAATTTTTAATTATTAGTTTTTCAGGGTCAAAGAAGAACAAAAAACTTACATGATGGATTTGATTTCATATTGTAATTAAGAATAGGAGGAGAAGAAATGGGAAATCATTCAAAAAAGTGTGATTGTTATCATTGTAATGAAAAGAATCATTATGATAAGTACGATTGTTGTGAGAAGAAAAAGGATTTAAGAAACATGGAAGCAAAATTAGATGATATTTTGATACAACTTCAACAACAAAATCAATGGCAATTCCAATATCAAAATCAATACCAGAAACAATTCCAGTATCAAGATCAAGATCAAAACCAGAAGCAAACTCAAGTTGATACTGATACAAGTACCTTCGAAAATATAGGAAGTCCAACAATCACTGTTACAAATAACGTTGATGTTGTTGCGGTCGCTGTTGCCGTCGCAGCATTATTACAGGGACCATTAGGTACAGGCATTTCTCTTGATGCCGTCAAAGAATTGAAGAATATACTTCAAGCATAATAGTAATCGATTCATCTAATTTGAATTTTCTCAGTAGCGGAGAATGCATAGTTATATTCTCTGCTACTGATTACATAACTAATGTGTACTTAACATATACAATTCCTCTTTGTCTTTTTGTTGTAATAACTCGATTTCTATTTGTTCATCCACTTAAATTTTTTTGCCATTCAATAAAACAACCAAGCTATCAGCGGACCAACGATAGACCCAATAATAGCGGAGAGCGTCATTGCAATGGAACTATAGGATGCTTCCTGCTCCCCGATTTCAATTGCTTTCGATGTCCCAAGAGCATGAGCTGCTGCTCCCAGTCCGATGCCACGACCGATTGCAGTATCGATACGATACCATTTCAAAAATGTTGGTCCTAGAATGATACCGGTAAATCCTGCAATCATGACAAAAGCGATTGTTAGCGAAGTTGCTCCACCCAATTCCGAAGCAATCTGTATAGCTATAGGTGTTGTAATCGATTTAGGTAATAATGACACAACGATTTCTTTTGAGAATCCTGCCATTTTTGCAAAAAGTACACCGCTTACCATACCAAAAAGAACGCCCGTCATTACACCGCCAAGTATGGGAAGCATATTCTGTTTGATTAACTCCCTTTGTTTATATAAAGGGATTGCCAATGATACAATCGCGGGTCCCAGCAACAGGTCAACCCACTTTCCACCGAGCATATAAGTTTCATATGGGACTTTGAAAAGAATGAGGATCAAAATAATGCCAACTGTTGTTGTTAGTATTGGTATGAAAAATGCTTTACGATATTTAAAGTATAACAAGTTCATAACAAGATAAACTGCAATCGTTACAATAACAAAGAGGATTGAATACATCATTACTTGCATGAAATTCCCTCCTTGTTAGCAGATTTCTTGGCAAGAAATTGACTTATATAACTAGAAATCCACATCGTCAAAAACGTGCTAATCATCGTGATTGGTATTAACAGAAATCCTTTTCCTGCAAAAACATGTCCGTAATTCATCACACCGACAGTCGCTGGGATAAAATATAATGGTAAATAAGATAAAAGGAAGAAAGAACCTGATTCAATCCATTCAAGCTGAAATACTTTCAATGAAAGGGCCGCCAACAATACTAAAAGTCCTATTATGCTTCCCGGAAGCGGCAAATGTAGAAAAACTTGAAGCCAGTTCCCCATCAAGACAAAACTGTACAAGACTATTATTTGAAGAACTATTTTTATGTATTTCATAGATAAATCCCGTCTCCTTTCGTATCAGTATAAAGATATATAAGTAAAATATCAAAGACGTAATGAAACTATTTCAAAAATAGAACGTATATTATCTATAACTACCACTCAAAAAACATAAGGAGGTTTTGTACATGTTTTCACCTTTTGGAGAAGCTATGTTTACGTTTGTTCCCATCTTTATCGGCGGAGTTGCAATTATCATTTTTGGTGGAATTATTTTCATTGCTGTGAAATCTATCGGTACGTGGAATTCAAATAATAACTCCCCTATACTGACAGTGCCAGCGGAAGTTGTTACAAAAAGAACCAAGACTTCCGGCGGATCAGGCGATTCATCGGCAAGTACTTGGTATTATGCTACATTTCAAGTAGACAGCGGAGATCGTATGGAATTAGCTGTAAACGGTTCCCAATATGGTATGTTGGCTGATGGCGATGTGGGAATGCTCACTTTCCAGGGGACTCGTTTTAGTGGATTTGAACGGGTAAATAATGGATAAATAATTTTTTACATAAGTTCAAGTATTGAATACGATGGATAAACCAAGAGATGGCATAGAAAAAACTGTAAGACTAGTCTGGCCAAGGGCAGAAGGCTTCCCCTAGTGCCCAAGCATATTTGAATGTAATCTTTACTTCAATTTATTTCTATATAAAAACCCCGAATCTAGACCCTTTTTCATAGGATCCAAGGTTCGGGGTTTATTGTAAAGAGGACTATTCGTCACTCTCTTTTGGTTTCTCTTTTCTAGGTAGCAGTTCGGGTGTCGAGTCGAGCTGATCAAGGAATGATCTCGATTTTAATCGAATCCCTACTTGCTCATCGTAAATTGTTCGGACGAGTTTTTTCATGAAGATTTTTGTCGTCTTCTTTAACGTCAAATTACCGACCCGATTAATTGGAACTGTATAAAAGGTTCGGATCAATTTCAATTGACTGGGTGAAATTCGAATCGCATGCTTATCTACATGGAAGCATCGATGACAAATGAAGCCGATTTGCATAAATGAAAAAGCAAATTCACCTTCTGTCGCTCCACAATTTGCACACTGATGAAGTATTGGATGGATACCAGCGATCGGCAACATTTTCCATTCAACAAATAATGCAATTGCTTCTGGATCATATTGTTCATTGATAGCGTGAAGCGCTTCATACAACAAGCTGTATATACCAGAAATTCGCTCATTATCCTCCGTTAACTTATCAATCAATTCAACAACATAACTTGCATAAGCTGTTGCTTCCAAGTCTTCACGAATATGCCGCATCGAATCAATGGGTTCGCCTTGTTCAAGCGTCCCCATTCCTCTACCCGTACGGATCAAGAATGAACCATGTGTGAAAGGCTGCGTCACAGCAGCTAGCCTGCTCGCCGGTTTCTTCGCTCCACGGGCCATTGCTGTCATCTTACCGCCTTCACGAGTAAACAGTGTCACAATTTTATTGGACTCACCGTACGGGATACCTCTTAGAATGATTCCTTCCCATTTGTTCAGCGAAGCAATCACCTCTTTGTCTAGCTTCAGGTGCCAGCTCCTCGGGGTCACAAGTCATTTTGCTGCGGAGGCTAAAAGACGCCTCCTCACACACTACTTTGTGCCTGTCGGAGCTATGCGGCACCTTACGCTTTTCTTTGTCTAGCTTCAGGTGCCAGCTCCTCGGGGTCACAAGTCATTTTGCTGCGGAGGCTAAAAGACGCCTCCTCACAAACTACCTTGTGCCTGTCGGAGCTATGCGGCACCTTATGCTTTTCTTTGTCTAGCTTCAGCGACCCAGACGCTCGGGTCATAAGTCATTCCAGCTATGCGGCAAAGTACGCCGCTCCGCCAGACTGTCTTATGCCTGTCGCGTCTTGGCGGGCCGCTTACGCTTTGGGCTCACACGAAGTGGGGCATGCATCCGTTGCCGCAGGACGCGGCGAACTTAGGATGCGTTCAATTCATTAATACTCGTCTTCCCTAAATCCGAATTCCTTCAGATGGCCGGGTTTATTACGCCAGTCTTTCTGCACTTTTACCCACAACTCAAGAAATACTTTCGAACCAAGTAGCATTTCGATGTCATGTCTAGCATTTGTTCCAATTTCTTTTAGCAATGCACCTCTTTTACCGATGACAATACCTTTTTGGGAATCACGGTCGACAACAATTGTCGCCATAACATTTACCATTTCCCGTCCTTCTTCGCGTTCAATCTTCTCAATTACAACCGCTATAGAGTGTGGAATCTCTTCTCTCGTTAAATGCAATACCTTTTCACGAACTAATTCAGAAATGATGAATCGTTCCGGGTGATCCGTTACTTGATCATCTGGATAGTATTTTGGTCCCTCTGGTAAATATTTTATCATCGTCTCGAGAAGGCGTTCAACATTATTTCCGTTGATCGCGGAAATTGGCACGATTTCAGCAAAGTCATATTCTGCTGTATACGAAGTAATGATTTTGAATAATTCATCCGGATGAACAAGATCAATTTTATTAATTATAAGGAATACCGGTGTCTTTGAATTCTCAAGAAGTTCCATGATGAAGCGGTCACCACGGCCAATCGGCTCATCTGCATTGACCATGAACATGACCACATCTACTTCTTTCAATGTGTTACGGGCCGTTTTCACCATGAAATCACCAAGTTTATGTTTTGGCTTATGAATCCCCGGTGTATCGATGAATATGATTTGAGATTTTTCTGTCGTGACAACACCTTGCACTTTATTTCGAGTTGTCTGTGGTTTGTCACTCATAATCGCAATCTTTTGTCCGACTACATGGTTAAGAAATGTCGATTTACCTACGTTTGGACGTCCAATAATCGAGATGAATCCCGATTTGAACCCCTTTTTATTGTTCTGCTGCATATGAAAGATCCTCCTTTGAAAATGCGCCTGGTAATAATTTTGCTACAGTTGTTTCTTCAATGTCCCCTTTTAGGTTCGTGAGGTAGACAGGTATCGAGCCATTACAAAACTCCGCAATTACTTGTCTGCATGCTCCACACGGGGAAACAGGTCCTTCTGTATCTGCAACTACTGCAAGCGCTTTGAAGCTACGTACGCCGTCGGAAACAGCTTTAAAAAATGCTGTTCGTTCTGCACAATTGGTCATGCTATAAGCGGAGTTTTCAATATTACAGCCGTGATAGATAGTCCCATCTTCGGCTAACAACGCCGCTCCAACTGGGAATTTTGAATACGGGACATACGCTTGCTCCCGTGCTTTTTTCGATTCAGCAATTAATTTTTCTACATCCATAAAGACACCTCTTTAATTTAGTTAAACCATTTCGGAATAAATAACATTAAACCGATTATTGCACTTCCAATCGCATACACTAAGACCGCGCCTGCTGCGAGGTCTTTCGCTTGTTTCGCGAGTATATGACGTTCAGTTGTTAGTAGATCGACGACACGTTCGACTGCAGAATTCATCAGCTCAAGCGCCAGCATTCCGCAAATCAGAATAATGACGATGAACCACTCTGTCCGCGAAAGACCCGTCATAAAACCCGCTACAATGACGAGGATTGCGGCCATCACATGCACTTTCGTATTCCGTTCCGCTCCTATGCCATAACAAATCCCATTCCATGCGTAGACAAAAGATTGAAGGAACTTCCGCATTGATCAATCACCTCTCGAGTCCGAATGATGCGAGGATCTCCTTTTGCCTGCCGAACATCTCAGCTTCCTCTTCTTCAGTTAAATGATCATAGCCGAGAAGGTGAAGGAAGCCGTGAAGCGCAAGAAATCCAATTTCACGATTAAAATCATGTCCGTATTCCCCTGCTTGCCGCTCAGCTGTTTCTACTGAAATAAGTATATCACCTAAAGCGGTTGGCATGCCTTCTTCAGGAATAATAGCTACTTCACCTTCCGTTAATTCTTCGAGCGCAAATGAAATGACATCCGTCGGTACATTTTTACCGCGATAAGTTGCATTCACTTCCTGAATATCTGCATCTGTCATGAATGTTACCGAAACCTCTAATTCGCCTGCTAGTTCCTCTTCTTTAGCGGTATGGTTTAACAGCTTTCGGATTAAATCCTCGATTTTGTCATCGACTCTAGCTGTTTCATCCTCAAAATGTATTTCCAACATCTACTACTAGCTCCCTTCGTACTCACTTCGGATATTCAATCCGGTTATGGAAAATTCCATTTAACGTTTCACACATAACTCTTTCCGCTTTCTTCAATTCTTTCATAGAAAGATCGCATTCATCGAATTGTCCATCGTTCATTTTATCATTAATGATAGATCGTACGAGAGCTGCAATTTTTTCTGAAGTCGGTTCTTTCATTGATCGTACAGCGGCCTCAACACTATCTGCTATTGAGATAATTGCAATTTCTTTTGTTTGAGGTTTGGGTCCCGCATAACGGAAATCCTCTTCTTTTACATCTTCCCCAGATTCCTTAGCTTTAAAGTAAAAATACTTCAATGTACTTGTTCCGTGATGCTGACGAGCGATATCAATGATTTCTACTGGCATTTTATGCTTTTCCAGAAGTCTCGCACCGTCTTCTCCGTGGGCAATAATGATGTCCCTACTTTTTTCTGGTGGCAATGAATCATGTGGATTTTGACCAGCATGCTGATTCTCGATGAAGTAACCCGGTCTCAGCGTCTTTCCAATATCATGATAATAACTTCCCACTCTGGCAAGAAGTCCATTCGCACCAATCGATTCACATGCTGCGTCGGCTAAATTTGCGACCATAACGCTATGATGATAAGTGCCTGGCGTTTCGGTTAGTACTTTTTTCAGTAGCGGGTGATTCGGGTTCGATAGTTCGATAAGTCGCATATCCGATAATAGTCGAAAGGCAGATTCAAAAAATGGCATAAGCCCAATTGTAAGAGCTCCTGACAATATACCCGAAACAATTGCCGCTATCATATAATACACTAATTCCGTCAAATCGTAAGATGACTGTGTCATTAAGAGGTAAAATCCAATGAACATCATATTTGAAACAGAAACCCCTAAGCTTGTTCGTAAAATATTCGAACGTCTGCCGTTGTCACCGAGTAAATACAAACTGACAATACCTCCGAAAAGTATGTACAATGCGACTTCCATCTGAATGATTGCCGCGTAACCTTCTTGAAGAAGAATTCCTGCTGTTGCTGCTGTGATAATTGTCGTCATTAGTGCAAGTCGCTCGTTCGTCAGAAGCTTAATAAGCATTGGAGCGAGTGCTGTCGGAAACAAGAATGCTAATAGGACATCAAAGTCTTTTTCAATAAGGGAAATGAGTTTCATTATGATGACGAGCAGGAAAAAAACAACTAATACAATGAGCAATGCCTTTTTCTTTACAACCCTATTTTCACTCCAGGATAGGAAATGCATATAAATAATCGCACCGACAAACAGGACAAATAAAATGAGACCTGCCAGCGGTTTCATGGACGACTGATTTGACAATACGCCCGCAAGCTCTAATTGCCTGTATATTTCTTTGTCAATGACCTGCCCTTCACGGACAATCACTTGTCCTTGCAAGATACGGGTAGGTTCAACGCTTTCCCGCGCCTGCTCAACCCTAGCCTTTGTCATTTCCTCATGAATCGATTCCGTCTCTACTACCAGAGAGCGGCTAAGCGTTATTAGAGTCTGTAAGATTGAAGATGAAACTGAATCTGTGAGCCTAATTTTCCGATCTACCTCATAGCGGACTGTCGACAGATCCGCAGTTCGTACCGGCTTCGATAATTCCTCACCTAGTACACCTACTAATACGCTTTGCGCGTTCAGTAAAGCATCTGTACTCTGGGATAAAAGATTAACTATGGCGTCATCACTAAGTCGCAGACTAGGTTCTTCCTTTTCCAAACTGGAAAGTTTAGTGCGCATTTCTGCTACTAATTCTTTAGAGGGCTTAGTAGCTATCTCCGATGTAGTTTGATCAGGCTCATCTTGGTTTTTTACTTCGATTAGAAAATCGAATAAAGACGTAGCGATTGCTTGTCTATTTTTTACAACATCTTCTGAAAATACATAGGAAGGTCCTACTTCATTAGCGGCACGTTCTCTGTCCTGTTCGGTTTTTACTGCGTCCTCAACCGTTTTTAAGGAACGGATAGTATCTGGTGCAATTTGAAAAGCTTTCAATTCATACGTTTCTTTTTTCACACTGCCATACATGAATGAAAAGAGGAGTACAGTGGATAGGCCGATTAAAAATAAGGATAAATAATTGAATTTAAGTGATTTAAATAACTTTCTAATTGGTTGGAACATTGGAATCTCTCCCCCTGCTTCTCTATAGATATAATCAGAGTAGCGATGATTCTAAAGAAAAAGCAGTCACTTTCTATGACTGCTCCTGTTCGTATGCTTCAATTATTTTCGCAACAAGTGGGTGACGAACAACATCACCTTGCTCTAAGTACTGAAAGTGAATATCTCCAACTTTTTTAAGGATTGATTCTGCAACGATTAAACCGGATTCAGTGTTTCTTGGTAAATCAATTTGTGTTTTGTCGCCGTTGATAACCATTTTCGACCCAAAACCGAGACGTGTTAAAAACATTTTCATTTGTGCTTTTGTCGTATTCTGTGCTTCGTCCAGAATAATGAATGCATCATCGAGTGTCCGTCCCCTCATATAAGCGAGCGGCGCAATTTCGATTACCCCTCGTTCCATAAGTCGATCCGTTTGTTCCGCTCCCAGAACATCGTGTAGCGCGTCGTACAGCGGACGAAGGTATGGGTCAACTTTCTCTTTTAAGTCACCTGGAAGGAAGCCTAGACTCTCTCCTGCTTCAACAGCGGGACGGGTTAAGACAATTCGCTTCGCAGAGCCCGTTTTCATAGCTAAAACAGCTAGTACGACCGCTAAGTACGTTTTCCCCGTCCCAGCCGGCCCGATACAGAATACAAGATCTCTCGATCGAATTGCGCTGACATATTCACGCTGACCGATTGTCTTCGCACGAATCGCTTTACCTTTCATATTCCTTGAAATTTCTTCATCGTACAACTCTGCAAAGTATTCAATTGTGCCACTTTTCACCATCTCGAGCGCAGTCGAGACATCTCGTTGATTGATATTAATGCCTTTACGTATTACTTTCAACAACTGTTCCAAAAGCTCTTTAGCCGAATTCCTACTATCTTCAGCACCACTGATTGATATCGTGTCGCCTCTAGTTAATACTGAAACATTTAACTGCTCTTCAATCAGTTTCATATTCTGATCAGAAATTCCGAGAAGCATTACTGTTTCATTCGGGTCTTCAACATGTAGTTGAATCATTTGCTCATCCAATAGGCTCAGTCTCCTTGGGAATCAGTCTTTTTTCAGCAATATTGTCATTGATAAGAAACAATATAGTCCCTCTAACTTTATCATTATCGAATGTCACGTGTAAAACTTTTTCATCTTTAATAATTGCTTTCGAAAAAGATTCCGACATTAATTTGTTTTTTAATAAGGGAATTATAACTGTTTCTTCCATTCCCTCAATCAATTCAAAGTGCCCTGCGGTTTCCTCCATATATCTTTCTGTTTCGATGAAAGACCCTAGAGACCATCCTTCTTTACCTTGCTGCTTCCATGGGAGGTTAAAAGAATAGTTCACAATTTCCTCACCCTGTAACTGGAATTTAATTTTTTTCGGAAGAGTAAAGGTGTATTCAACCCAATAATCCGCATACACGGCACCATCCGCTCCAACAACTGTCGTTTTATCACCTTGTTCCAATATACCTGTGGCTAGCACGTCCCCTTTCTTTACAGTCTGATGAACATGGCCGACCCTTTCCCCTTTTTCTAACGCAAAACGCGTTATAACGCCTCCTGTACGCGCTACAAGGTGTGACGGTGATTCGTTCTCTTCAATAATGTTAGTTGTGGGTGGTGATAACATCGGTATAATTGTCAGAGACGTTCCAACTCGTCTAAATCTAACCCACGATAAAGCAGGATCATCAAGCATGAGCTCTCGTCGAATTTCACCTTCATCAGGAATTAAAGCTAAGGGTCTTAACAAAACGATAGAGCTTTTTTCAAGTTTCTGCTCAATTCTGTCCACTACTTCCGGCATATCCGATTCAACATCTACTGTCCAAAGGAAAAATGAGGCAACAAAAGGAATGAGACATGCGATTAGGAAACGGCTAGATGTGAAAAGTCCAATTGAGCCTGATTCAAGATTCGCAATTGAAATGGCTACTTTTAATCGATAATGCCTTCTGTTACGCCGGATAGCACGAAGTCCGCTACGATCTGTTTGAAAATATGCCACCCCATCGACAACTGATAGCGATGTAATTTTTGTTCCAATTGTGACAAGTTTAGTGAGGAATCTGGAAAGGTTACCGTCGCCTGATATTTTGATAGCATACCTTTTACGCATTGCGCTCCGCTTCCTTGTCTGCACCTGTAGTCACATTCATTGTGGTAATTGAAGTGAATGTGAAAACAGCAACTTCTTCTGATAAAGTTTCAACTGTTAAATCAGTGCCTATCGCCTCAATCCTGTATTCACCACTGCTAATGATCGCGAAATCGGGGCCAAGTTTCAACAAAGAATAAGGGCCATTAATTCGTAATGAAGCGAAATCTTCAATTGTAACTGATGAACCGGTCTGAAATAGTCTTTTCAAAATATAAAACCCCCTATCCACATCGTATGATTCGGATAGAGGGTCAATGCTTATCTTTTTGATTTCGGTGGGCCATAAATTTCAGAGAACACAATGCCTTTCAGCAAGTCCCCTTGACTTTTCGGCATTAAATCGTGCGATTGTATAGCAGACACAGTTGGACGTTGACCACCATGTGCAGACAATCTTCCACTATGTCGATTCACGGATGAATCTGGGCGTTCGATGTGACGATTCGCTGATGAATTAGTACGTTCTTTTCTGTCAGCAGTTGGTCTTGCAGGTGGTACTACTACAGGAGCTGAAGGAACCGTTACTGTTGCCTGTTGCTGCTGTTTTGGCAGCTGGCGGATAGGTGGTTCCGCATCTGCTCCTGCCATTTCTCTCTGCAATTCACGGTACATCTCTTTTAATTTAGTTGTAGGACCCTCTGGAGCGTTCCCCGTTGCCGTGGACGGCTTAGGCTTTGGCCCCTCAGCTGGATCTTTTTTCTTGCCCCTAAAAAAAGATCCGACAATTGCCAAAATGATAAAAATGATTAGCTGTTCCATTCGTGCATCCCCTTTCCAGGAAATGGCTCCTCAAGTATTAGTTCTTCTTAATTTCTGTAGATTCCTTATCTCCGCCAAAGTTACTGATGGAGTCACGCATTCCTGTATCTGCCTGGATATTTTTATAATTCACATAATCCATGACACCAATATTGCCCTTACGTAGCGCTTCTGCCATAGCAAGCGGAACTTCCGCTTCAGCACTGACAACTTTCGCACGCATTTCTTCAACTTTCGCTTTCATTTCCTGTTCGTTTGCAACTGCCATTGCACGGCGTTCTTCTGCTTTTGCCTGTGCAATGTTTTTATCAGCCATTGCTTGTTCAGTTTGAAGTTCTGCACCGATGTTTTTACCAATATCAACGTCTGCGATATCAATCGATAGAATTTCGAATGCAGTACCTGAGTCAAGACCTTTTGCTAGAACAGTTTGAGAAATCATATCAGGATTTTCCAATACTTTTGCATGGTCGATAGATGAACCGATTGTCGAGATAATACCCTCACCAACACGGGCAACGATTGTTTCTTCACCTGCACCACCGACAAGACGGTCGATGTTTGCACGTACTGTAATACGCGCTTTTGCTTTTACTTCAATCCCGTTCATTGCCACACCGGCGATGAATGGTGTTTCAATAACTTTCGGGTTAACGGACATTTGAACCGCTTCTAGAACGTCACGTCCTGCAAGATCGATTGCAGCAGCACGTTCAAATGTAAGTTCGATGTTCGCACGGTGTGCAGCGATCAGAGCATTGACAACACGGTCAACGTTCCCTCCCGCAAGATAATGACTTTCAAGCTGATTAATTGAAACATCGAGTCCAGCTTTATGTGCTTTAATAAGCGGATTAACAATTCGACTCGGAATAACCCGGCGAAGACGCATACCGATCAATGTGAATATACTTACTCTAACGCCTGCTGCCATTGCTGAAATCCACAGCGCCACAGGAACGAGTGTGAAAAATGCTGACAATACGATGATTGCTACAACTGCTATTACAACGACCATTACTAAACTTCCTGAACCTAAGAGTCCTGCCATTATTTAATTTCCCCCTTTTCTACTGATTCCCTGACTACAATCCGGGAACCTTCAACCTTTACAATGATAACATGTATTCCTTTAGCGATGTAGCTTCCTTCAGAAACAACATCGATTCGTTCTCCATCTAACTCAATTGCACCAGATGGTCTAAGTGCAGTCGATGTTTTTGCAATGCGTCCAAGCAATTCAACCCTGTTCACATTCGAAACATAACCACTTTCCGTATCAGTTGTATCCATTAGCACAACCTTGTTGAGCAAGTGCAGTTTTTTACCGAAAAATTTCATAATAATCACCATCCCTATAACAGCGATAGCAACCGCGATAAGGACAGAAATCGCCATATACATCGGATTGCCGCCCGCCATAATGATACTACCTATAATTGCGAGCGTTCCAATGACACCTGCTATACCATGGGGCAAGAAGAATTCCGCTACGATGAGAACGACCCCTATTAGAAACAGGATAATCGTTTCATAACCCGCAAGCCCGGCAACAAGATGTCCGTAAAAGAATAGAGCTAATGAACTAGCAGCCATCGTTCCGGCTACACCAAATCCTGGCGAGTACATTTCCAACACAAATCCAAGTCCCGCAATTGATAAAAGAATCGGTACAACGACCGGATGGGTGATGAAACGAGCAATACTTTCCGTAAATGTTTCATTTGTTGAAATGATTTCTGCATTTTCAAGCCCTGTTACTTTTAGCAATTCATTGAAAGATCCAACTGTTCCTTGACTGTAACCGACTTCTTTTGCTTCATCCGCTTTAAGCGTTAACAGTTTCCCAACTCCAGCCCGATATGCGGGTAAGTCAATATCAGGTTCTGCCATTGCTTCTGCATATTTCGGTTCTCGGTCTTTCTTCGACTCAGCAGCCGTTTTCATTTCAGCGACCCATAAACTATGAGCCTTAGCATCCGCCGCATTTCCCTCCGAATCAATTACTTGTGATGCGCCCATTGTGGCTGTAGGTGACATATAGATTTCATCGGCATAAAGCGCTATGAATGCACCAGCAGAGATTGCTTTATTATTAATGTAAGCGATTACCCGCAAATCACTTTCATTTATCAGCCTGGCAATTTGGTCGGCCGCATCAGTAAATCCACCCGGTGTATTAATCTCCAAGATGATCGCCTCTGCTCCCGCCGCCTCCGCTTCTGTAAATGACCGCTGTAAAAATGCGTACAATCCTTTCTCAACTACGTTCTCAACTGGCACTTTATAGACTTTCGAAGCTGCAGCTCCCGTTTCTAAGAGTGGGAATGCTAACACAGATACGAATAAAATGAACAGGAGAACCCTTCCTATCATTTTATGCATAGTATTTTTCACCTCTCTCTATAGATTCTATTATATCTCTATATACGTTCCAAATGCTCAGAAGTTTCACTTTCCCTTAATTTTTTTGTTTTATCTCATATACAAATAAACCGGAAAACCCATAAAGGATTTTCCGGTTTACCAAATTTTAATTTCAAAACAAGGTCGAACTCATCACCACAGGAAATCAGAATTTACGTTTCCTTGCAGCTTCAGATTTCTTTTTACGTTTTTCACTCGGCTTATCATAAAACTCACGCTTTCTTACCTCTTGTATTGTTCCACTTTTGGATACAGTACGTTTGAAGCGGCGAAGAGCATCTTCAAGCGATTCGTTTTTACGAACAACAGTTTTCGACATATCTCTTGTCCCTCCCTCCAAACACACTTCTAGAACATGACCAAGTGCCATGTACTCATAAATTATACCGCGGATTTAACTATAGGTCAATATAAAACTTTTAAATTAATAATCAGATTGTGATTCAAGACCCTGCATAATCTGAACGCCTGAACTGGCACCAATTCTTGTAGCTCCTGCGTCAATCATTTTCTTCATATCCTCTAAATTCCGGACACCACCTGAAGCTTTAACACCCATTTCAGGTCCAACAACAGCTCTCATTAACTTCACATCATCTTCAGTCGCACCGCCTGTTGAAAAGCCTGTCGATGTTTTCACGAAATCAGCACCCGCAAGGACAGAAAGTTCACATGCTTTCCTTTTTTCCTTATCCGTTAAAAGGGACGTTTCAATGATGACTTTAACAATTGCTTTTCCTTTTGCAGCAGTAACTACCGCTTCGATTTCTTTTTTCACAGTTTCATCATCACCGCCACGAAGTGCGCCAATATTGATAACCATATCAATTTCATTAGCACCGTTTGTAATTGCGTCCCTAGTTTCAAACGCTTTTACTTCGGAAGTTGAAGCTCCTAGAGGGAAACCAATAACTGTACACACTTTAACAGGTGATCCTTCTAGCGCAGCAGCTGCTGTTTTCACCCATGTAGGGTTTACACAAACTGATGCAAACGTGTATTTTCGAGCTTCTTCACATAATGTTACGATTTCATTGTTCTTTGCGTCAGCTTTCAATAATGTATGATCAATGTAAGTTGCAAAATTTGTATTCAAATGAATACCTCCTCGAGTTGTCCGTACTTCTCACATCATATCAAGAACAATTCATTTCTGCACGAAAAAAGCTGTTTCTACTCAAAATAAAGTAGGAACAGCTTTTATGGAAACCTTAAACAAGTTGTATTTCTTCCTCTATAATGCGGACAAACTGCCCTTCGTTATATGGATAACCTGCTTGTGCAATTTTCACACGAACAATTTTCCCTACCATTGATTCATCGGCAGCGAAAACAACTTTCAAATAGTTATCTGAATAGCCTTCATACAGACCACTTTCCGGTTCAAGTTTATACTTCTCTTCTGGGATGACTTCAAGTACTTCATCTTCAAAAGTAGATGCATATTGTTTCGCTAGCTGATCATTCAATTCAATTAAACGGTGAACACGCTCGTTTTTCACTTCTTCCGGAACCTGATCTTCCATTCTAGCGGCAGGAGTACCAGTTCGTTTTGAATAAGGAAAAACGTGAAGTTCGGAAAATCTGTGATCACGAATAAAATTGTACGTTTCCATGAACTCTTCTTCTGTCTCACCTGGGAAACCGACGATGACGTCCGAAGTGATTGCTAGGTGCGGCAACGCTTCACGAAGTCTGTCTAGACGTTCTGCGAAAAACGCCATTGTATATTTCCGGCGCATACGCTTAAGCACCGTGTCTGAACCGGACTGAATCGGAATGTGCAGGTGGCGGACGATAGTTGTTGAATCTCGAAGAACATCAATTACTTCATCCGTCAGCTGACTCGCTTCAATCGAACTAATGCGAAGGCGTTTCAGTCCTTTGACTTGTGTTTCAAGGTCCCGAAGAAGACGAGCAAGATTGTAATCTTTCAAATCTTCACCGTAACCGCCCGTATGTATACCGGTTAATACAATTTCAAGGTAACCCGCATCAACAAGCTGTTGCGCTTGTCGAATGACTTCTTGTGGATCACGTGAACGCATTAGTCCACGCGCCCAAGGAATGATACAGAACGTACAGAAGTTATTGCACCCTTCTTGGATTTTGAGCGATGCACGTGTACGATCCGAAAATGTAGGTACGTCGAGTTCTTCATAAATCCTGTTTTTCATGATGTTGCGGACTGCATTGATTGGCTGACGCTCCGTACGGAATTCATCAATGAGTCCGAGGAGCTTTGTCCGATCTTGTGTTCCAACAACGATATCTACTCCCGGAATCGCCATAATTTCCGCAGGAGACGTTTGTGCATAACAACCTGTTACGCAAATTACAGCGTCCGGATTTTTCCGAACAGCACGACGGATGACTTGCCGGCTTTTTTTATCACCGGTATTCGTCACTGTACATGTATTAATGACATAAACATCAGAATTTTTTTCGAAATCCCCGCGGACATAACCGGCTTCTTTAAAAAGTTGCCAGATTGCCTCGGTTTCGTAATGATTCACTTTGCAGCCCAACGTATGGAATGCGACCGAAGACACAACTGCTCACCACTTTCATTCAAATTCGTATGACATTGCGGACAATAAATACAATGGAGCCGTTTCCGTCCGCAGTATTCGCGGACCTAACGCTATCGGTAAAAAACCTGCCGAACGTAGTGTTTCGGCTTCTGTCCTAGACAATCCGCCTTCAGGACCAAATACAGCAAGTACTGTTTGACCAGGTAATACACTTTTTAAACGGTCCGAAATTTTATGTGGATCCCCACTTTTCGCGTCTTCTTCATCAGCAACTAGAAGGACATCAAAGTTCTCTGATTCAGCGATTAACTGCTTAACAGAAAATGGATTTCGCACTTCCGGGATAACTGTGCGATGACATTGCTCAGCAGCTTCTTTGGCAATTTTGCGAAGCCGTTCAACTTTTTTGTCACCTTTTTTGTCATCCCATTTTACAATAGATCTCTCGGCTTGAAACGGAAAAATCCCTGCCATGCCGAGTTCCGTTCCTTTTTGAACGATTAAATCGAGTTTGTCACCTTTCGGGAGACCACAAGCTACCGTTACTTTAACAGGCATTTCGTTTGACTGAAGAGGTTCTCCTTTGCTACGGATTACGATGCCATCAGGTAAAAGCTCTGTAATTTGGGAGACGAAGGCTTCGCCATTAGTAACAGCGATGACGTCATCATCAACGGTCATTCGCATAACACGCGCGATATGTTTAGCGTCATCACCAGTAATTATTGCATTTCCATCTTCATCAAAAGGAGATTGCAGAAAATAGCGTTGCAAATCGTTACACGCTCCTTTTTTGAGCGATGATAGCAACCCAGTCTTCCATAAGTACAGATTCGACAATCTCAAATCCTTTGCTGATTAGGTCGTCTTTTACTAGATCACGTTTTTGTCCAATGATTCCCGAAACAATAAACAAGCCATTTTCCGGTAAAATTGAATACGCATCTTGCGAAAAGGAAATGATAACTTCTGCAAGGATATTCGCGATGATGATTTCAGCCGGCTCTTTTACAGAATCCAGAAGATTGCCGTGCTTCACTTCCACTGTTTCTTCAACATGATTCAGCTCAATGTTTTCTTTTGCAGCTACAACTGCAACCTGGTCCAAATCAAGTGCGTGGACACGTGAAGCACCTAGAAGTACTGCCCCGATAGATAACACGCCTGAACCTGTTCCCACGTCAACAACTGTGTCTCCCGGCTTGACGTATTTCTCAAGCGCTTGTAAACACATTACCGTTGTAGGATGTGTGCCCGTTCCAAACGCCATGCCAGGATCAAGTTCAATAATCAATTCATCTGATTCAACAGGTTCATATTCTTCCCATGTCGGTACAATTGTAAAGCGTCCAGAAATTTTGACAGGATGATAGTATTTTTTCCAGGCAGTTGCCCAATCTTCTTCATCGACTTCATTTGTCTGAATGGCATTTTCCCCTGCGTCTATTCCGAATTCCGATAAACCTTTGATAGATTGGTCGATATCTTTCACCGTTTCAATAAGAAAAGTAGTGACTGGTAAATAGGCTTTTAAGATAACGCCATCTACTGGGAAATCGTTCTTGTCGAGTGCCCATATTTCACCGAACCGGTCTTCGTGGATTCGACTTGGATCTGCTGAATCTTCGATAACGACTCCACTTGCACCTGCTTCGTGTAAAATATTCGCTACTGCTTCAGTTGCTTCATGCGTCGTATGAATAGAAATTTCCGACCACTTCAAATGAATTCATCCCTTTCAGTCGCCTTTAATTGAACGTTTGATTTTATCGAACAGTGAACTTGAATACTCGTCAAGCGAATCGCCGCTAATTGCCGCAAATTCACGCATCAGTTCTTTCTGTTTTTCTGTCATCTTTTTAGGCGTCAACACTTTCACAACAACATGCTGATCTCCAATACCACGGCCATGAACGTTTTTAACACCTTTACCTTTTAGGCGGAATCGTGTTCCTGTTTGTGTGCCTGCTGGGATTTTCAAATTCACATTACCTTGTACAGTTGGCACTTCAATCTCATCACCGAGTGAAGCTTGCGGGAAGGAAAGGTTGAGTTCCAAATAGATGTCGTCGTCTTCACGGATAAATTTCTCATGAGCCCTGACGCGGAATACGATATATAAGTCGCCCGCAGGTCCACCTTTATGACCAGGTTCTCCTTGTCCAGATACCCGAAGCTGTTGTCCATCATCGACCCCCTCAGGAATCGTTACTTTAATTTTCTTCCTTTTCGTCACTTTACCTGCTCCGTGACAAGTCGAACATTTTTCAGGAATTATTTTCCCAGTTCCTTGACAATGCTGACACGCTCGACGATTAACCATTTGGCCAAGTGGCGTGTTTTGCGTAACGCTGATTTGACCCGAGCCGCCACAATGTGTACACGTCTTAGGTTTAGTCCCTTTTTTAGCGCCTGACCCATCACAAGTATCACAGTCTTCTTCTTTCGGTATTTCAACTTCCGTTTCCTTACCGAAAACAGCTTCCATGAAATCAATGTTCATCGAATACTGTAGATCGTCGCCTTTTCTAGGTGCATTTGGATCACGTCGTCGTGTATTTCCACCGAAAAACGAACTGAATATATCATCGAAGCCGAATCCATCAGCTCCGCTGCCTCCGCCACCAAAACCACCAAATCCTTGATTCGGATCCGTATGTCCGAATTGGTCGTAATTCGCTTTTTTCGAATCGTCGCTCAGCACTTCATATGCTTCGGTCACTTCTTTAAACTTATCAACTGCATCATCTGCTTTGTTCAAGTCTGGATGATATTTTTTTGAAAGCGAACGATATGCTTTCCTAATCTCATCTTTTGATGCCGATTTTGTTATACCAAGCACGTCATAATAATCTCTTTTACTCATTACTTCACTCTCCCGAAATACTTTGAATATCATCTATTGTATCATTAAAAACTGAAAAGCGTAAGCACCTGTTCAGCCTAAAAAAGCGCTAGAAGGCTTGAATTTAAAGGCATTCTTTGCCATTAAAGACTACACTGAAGCTAGGTACTGAAGTATAGAACGCACAATAAAAATCGGAAAAGCCAAAGCCGGAATATCGGACTTTGACTTTTCCGTCAACGATCATTCTTATTTACTTTTTCTCGTCGATTACATCTTCAAAATCTGCGTCGACTATATCGTCGTCTTTAGGTTCGCCTGCGTTTTCAGCGCCTTCAGCAGATTCAGCTGCAGCTTGTTCATACAACTTCATAGTCATCTGTTGGACAATTTCATCCAATTTTTCTTTTTTAGTACGAATTTCGTCAAAGTCAGCAGCTTCGAGCGCAGTTTTCAACTCTTCTTTTGCTTCTTCGACACTTTTCACTTCTTCTTCTGAAACTTTTCCTTCAAGATCTTTCAATGTCTTTTCAGCCATGAATACAAGTTGGTCCGCTTCATTTTTCAAGTCCGCTTCTTCTTTACGCTTTTGGTCCGCTTCAGCATTTGCTTCAGCATCTTTCACCATACGTTCGATTTCTTCGTCAGTTAGACCTGAGCTTGCTTGAATTGTAATATTATGTTCTTTTTGTGTTCCAAGATCTTTCGCTTTAACAGTAACAATACCGTTTTTATCAATATCGAATGTTACTTCGATTTGTGGAACGCCACGTGGTGCTGGCGGAATGTCCGTCAATTGGAAACGACCAAGCGTTTTGTTGTCCGCGGACATTGGACGCTCCCCTTGCAATACGTGAATATCAACCGCTGGCTGGCTATCAGCCGCTGTTGAGAATACTTGTGATTTGCTAGTCGGGATTGTCGTATTACGTTCGATTAGTTTAGTGAACACGTTACCCATTGTTTCAATACCAAGTGATAGAGGTGTTACGTCTAGAAGTACAACGTCTGTAACGTCTCCGCTTAAGATTGATCCTTGAACAGCTGCACCAAGTGCAACTACTTCATCCGGGTTAACACCTTTATATGGCTCTTTACCCGTTTCTTTCTTGATTGCTTCTTGAACTGAAGGAATACGAGTCGATCCACCAACAAGAATTACTTTGTCAATCTCAGATGCAGTAAGACCAGCATCTTTCATGGCCTGACGAGTTGGTACCATTGAACGTTCAACAAGGTGAGCAGTCAATTCATCGAATTTCGCACGTGAAAGTGAAACTTCAAGGTGAAGTGGACCTGCATCTCCTGCTGTAATGAAAGGCAATGAGATTTGTGAAGTTGTTACGCCTGAAAGGTCTTTTTTCGCTTTTTCAGCAGCATCTTTCAAACGTTGCATCGCCATTTTATCTTTCGATAAGTCAACGCCATTGTCTTTTTTGAATTCTTGAACAAGGAAGTCGATGATAACATCGTCAAAATCGTCTCCGCCAAGCTTGTTATCGCCCGCCGTCGATTTAACTTGGAATACACCGTCGCCAAGTTCTAGGATTGATACGTCGAACGTACCGCCACCAAGGTCATAAACAAGAATAGTTTCGTCTTCGTCCGTTTTATCAAGGCCGTATGCCAGTGCAGCTGCTGTTGGCTCGTTGATGATACGTTCTACTTCAAGGCCTGCAATTCTACCAGCATCTTGTGTTGCTTGGCGCTGTGCATCGCTGAAGTAAGCAGGGACTGTAATAACTGCTTTCGTTACTTTTTCTCCGAGATACTCTTCTGCATAGCCCTTCAAATACTGAAGAATCATTGCTGAAACTTCTTGAGGTGTATATTCAGTGTCTTCTGCTTTCACTTTGAAATCTGTTCCCATATGTCGTTTTACAGACATGATTGTGTTTGGGTTTGTGATTGATTGACGTTTTGCTACTTCTCCGACTTGACGTTCGCCGTTTTTGAAAGCAACGACTGATGGAGTTGTACGGTTACCTTCCGGATTTGGAATAACTTTAGGCTCTCCGCCTTCATAAATTGCTACTACTGAGTTTGTTGTCCCTAAGTCAATACCGATAATTTTGCTCATAATCAAATTCCTCCTATATATATGCTACATTTTTTATTCGTTTACTTTAACCATTGCTGGTCTTAATACACGATCTTTCAACATATAACCAGCTTGCATTTGTTCAAGTACGATGCCTGCTGGTTTGTCTTCATCTGAACCCGTCATAATTGCTTGATGGAAATTCGGATCAAACTCCTGATCCAGCGCTTGGATTTCAACAAGACCTTCATCTTCAAGGGCTTGAAGGAATGTACGATAAATCATATCTAATCCCGTCATCATCGTTTGAGCCTCTTCAGTTGTCGCTTCCACAGTAAGTGCCCGTGCAAAGTTATCAAGAACTGGTATTAGATTCGTCACGACGTTCTGTGCACGATACTTCTGTAGCGCTTCTTTATCAAGCGTAGCCCGTCTCTTGAAGTTTTCATAATCTGCTAGAAGTCGAAGTCGTTTATTCTCTTCTTCTTGTAGCTTTTCAGTAAGTTCTTGCACAATAGTCTCTTCCCCGTTTTCAACGATTTCAATCTCCTCAGTATCTTCACCTGATTCGATGATGTCGTCTGTATTATCGGGCGTTTCCATTACTACTTCTTCGTTCTCTTTAAATTCGTCGTTTACATTTGTCATTAGTCGTTCCTCCCTGCTGTTCCGCCGATTGTCAGTCTCGCCAATTCTCTGGACAAATCACTGCTCATTAAATCAAGCATCGTGATAACTCTTGCATAATCCATCCGTTTAGGTCCGATGATAGCGATGGAACCCGTCATATTGTCGCCGGCCGAATATGTCGCTGTAATCACACTACAATCTTCCATCGCATTGTGATTATTTTCAGAACCGATGCGGACATGAATTCCTGTCATACCTTCCTGAAAAAACGTCATTGCTGGTGCGCCCTTGTCCATTAATTCAAAAAATGTTTTCATCTTGTGAATATCATTGAATTCGGGTTGCTTCATCATATTCATTTTGCCGCCAAAAAACAGCCGTTCTTCCGGTTCGATTGAAATCGCCCGTTGGAATGAAGCGAACAAGTCGCCTGCATGGTGGATATGACGTTCCAGCACCATTTGCGTCTCCTGAGCAAGTATCTTCTGAATATGGACAAGCGGAGTACCAATGAGCCGCTCGTTCAGAATGTTTACCATTTTCTCAATATCTGACGCGGTGAAGCCTTCCGGTACATTGAAGAGTCTATTCTCAACACGTCCATTGTCCGTGACAATAATAGCGACAGCTGTCTTCTCATCTAGTGGAACGATTGAAAAACGCTTCACTGCATGTAGCGATGTATCGGGGCCGAGGAGAATCGACGTGTAATTCGTCAAATCAGACAAAATTGTCGCTGACTTTCGTATTAACTCTTCAGTCTCCACAATTTTTTCCCGAAAAACCGAACGCAGGTGAATACTGTCTTCCGTGTTCAACTTTTCTTTTGTTAATAGATTATCTACATAAAACCTGTACCCTTTTTCAGATGGTATTCTGCCGGATGAAGTGTGGGTCTTTTCAAGATAACCCATTTCTTCTAGGTCAGCCATTTCGTTCCGTATTGTCGCAGGACTAAATGGTGCTTCCGGCTTTTTGGATAGCTGCCTCGATCCGACAGGTTGTGCGGATTCGATGAAATCGTCAACCGTCAGTTGCAATATAAGCAATTGTCTGTTCGTCAACATAGTCATCACTCCTGTTAGCACTCTATAACTGCGAGTGCTAATACTACTGATAATTTAACAAATGCAGATCGAAGTGTCAACGAATTGACTCTGGATTATTTAAGAAATTGCTGAAATACATCGTTTCCTCTATAAACACCACGGTGCGTTAACTTAACCGCATCATCCAATCGCTCGACAAGTCCATCTTTAATAAGCGAGTGTAACGTTTCCCCGTAAACCTCTTCAAGTGACCGTCCGAACTTCTCTTGGAATAAAGAGATGGATACACCATTTGATTTGCGTAGGCCAAGAAACATTTCCTCCTCCATTGCTTCGATTGCAGTAACTACATGTGTCTGTTGGACGGGTCGTTCGCCCAATGCTGTTTTCTCCATATATTTCGCAATTGGTCCGATATTGGAATATCGGGTGCCATCTACATAACCATGTGCGCCTGCACCAACACCAGCGTACGTAGCATTTTCCCAATAGATGAGATTATGGATTGATTCGTGACCTGGAATTGCAAAATTACTAATTTCGTAACGTTTGCGTCCTTTACGCTCCATCTGTTCGATTAACATCGTGAACATTTCCGTTTCCATGTCTTCGCCTGGGAGTGGCAATTTGCCTTTATTCATCAAATTATAAAAGACTGTTTTTGGCTCGACAATCAACGAGTACCCTGAATAATGGGGTAGATCAAGGGCAAGTGCTTTATCAAGAGTATCCTGCCATTGCGCGATTGTTTGCCCCGGCAACCCGTAAATTAGGTCGATACTTATATTATCAAATCCGGCTTTTCTCGCTTCTCCTACAACACGTGCAGCGTCGTCTGGACCGTGCGTCCTACCGATTTTTGTCAATAAGTCTGCGTCGAATGACTGAACACCGATGCTCAATCGATCCACGCCGCCATTTTTCAGGACAATCAATTTGCCGAATGTTAGCTCGTCCGGATTTGCTTCCGTCGAAAACTCTTTCAATGAACTGACATCTACATATTCATGGATTATTTCAAGCAACCGTTCAAGCTGTTTTTCAGACAGCGAAGTTGGTGTGCCGCCTCCTAAGAATACCGTTTCCACTTCTTTGAATGAAATACCTTCCTGCCGCATGATCGCCAGTTCCTGACCCATTGATTCGATATATTCATCGACAGGCTGATTTTTGAAAAACACTTTATTAAAATCACAGTAATGACAAATTTGGTGGCAAAACGGAATGTGGATATACATACCCCTCATACCGTCACTTCCTTCCTTTAGTTAACGCCTTGATCAGGGCTTATGACCCCGAATTCCTACGCCTTAGAGTCTATACATGGAAAAGAAGAGGGCTCGTCGCCCCCTTCTTCATTTATTAATCCTCGTCCATCTCCAAGATAGCAATAAATACTTCTTGCTAATTGGATGTACTAACTTGTATCATACAGCATTATGATGTGTCACACAAAGCTTAAATCCCGTACACGACTACCCATCACTTCAACATATATAGATACCAATTGTAATCGTTATAAAATCAATCGAAAGAAGTGGTTTATAGCAACTTAAATGTAGAGGAGTTTTGTTTATGAAAAATCAAAAAGTCACATTAGCTATCTTATTACTGAATTTATTTATTGCCTTTCTTGGTATCGGGCTCGTTATTCCCGTTCTTCCTACGATCATGAATGAGTTAAACATTAACGGGACGGTCGTTGGCTACATGATGGCGGCATTTGCGATTACACAACTTATCGTCTCACCGTTTGCCGGGCGATGGGCTGACAAATACGGTCGCAAAATTATGATCGTGCTTGGCCTGTTTGTATTTGGTTTCTCGGAGTTTTTATTCGGGTTTGGTAAATCCGTTGAGGTACTATTTATCTCGCGCATGCTCGGCGGGGTCAGTGCGGCATTCATTATGCCTGCTGTAACAGCCTTTATCGCAGATATTACAACGAACGCCACAAGACCAAAGGCAATTGGCTATATGTCCGCCGCTATTAGCACTGGCTTTATTATCGGACCCGGGATTGGTGGTTTTTTAGCTGAAATTGGTACACGTGTACCATTCTATTCAGCCGGTGTACTCGGAGCGGTTGCTGCGATTCTTTCACTTATTCTATTAACAGAACCAGAACGCGTGACTGAAGATGCGCCTATCCCAGGACAAAAAACAGGATTTCGTCGGCTCTTCATCCCAATGTACGCTATTGCTTTCATTTTAATTTTCGTTTTGTCGTTTGGCCTTGCAGCGTTTGAATCATTTTTCAGCTTATTCGTCGACCATAAATTCGGCTTCACGCCAAAAGATATCGCCATCGTCATCACGGGTAGCGGAATTGTCGGTGCTCTTGCGCAACTATTGCTTTTCGATCGTTTATCAAAAAGCATTGGCGAAATTAATCTTATTCGCTACAGCTTAGCTGTATCAGCGATTCTTGTCCTATTGATGACCTTCGTAAGCTCGTACTTCACAATATTACTGACAACATTCTTCCTGTTTGTTGGTTTCGATTTAATACGCCCAGCCATTACATCCTATTTATCTAAAATTGCGGGCAATGAACAAGGCTTTATTGGCGGTATGAACTCAACCTTCACCAGTATTGGCAATATTTTTGGCCCGATCATCGGTGGTGTGTTATTTGACATCGACTTAAACTACCCATACTATTTTGCCGCAATCGTATTAGCAATCGGTACGATTATTGCACTGTTTTGGAAGAAGCCGAAGCATATAACGTTATAAATTGCATGAAGTGTATTTCTTTAGTAAAAAAACAAACGCAAAAGGTGACCGTTCCGTATGGAATGGTCACCTTTTGCTTGGAAATTCTTGTTCGCATCAGGATTTTCTTTATTTCATTTTTTAATCTCTACTACGTTTACCAGCCAAAGTTACAACGTTTGCGACGAGATTCTTTACAGTGACATTTCAACCTATCGTCGCGGTCACGATTACGGTCACAATGATGTTTATTATCACGATCAGACCTTACTTCACGACATTCACAAATCAACTCTACCCGCCGATTTCGATTTCGATTTTGATTTTCAAAACACATTTTCTATCCCCCCTTTGTTATTCTTTAAAGCTGGCCAGCCTTCTACGTATTATATGGACGAGTACGCGTAATGATTGGACGAACCATCCGGTGCAAACGAATTTTTTTATTTCCAACTCTTGTTTATTTCGTTAGAGAAAAGTGAACTATGTGAATACCACTAAGAAGGTGACTGTGTCTTGACTCATAAAAAAGAGACCCATCCACTATTGAATCTGTGGATGGATCTCTTTTTCTTTGAATGACTATGGAGGTCACTTTATACGCTATATAACAACTTTAAATTAACTTTTCCATCGTTATATTTGTAATTTCGTAGCCCAACTTTTCGTATAATCCTCGCGCAGTTTTGTTATGACCAAAAACATGAAGTCCAATCTTTTTCATTCCTAAATCCTTTGCAATACATTCAAGTTCTCGCATTGCTTCCTTACCGTATCCCAATCCTTGATATTGCTCAAAAATATTGAAATCATAAATAAAACCTTCATCCTTATTTGTAGGTGATTTTTGTGCGATCCATATCATTCCAACAATCTGTTCGGCGTTAAAGATAGAGAATAAGTAATTAAATTCGGATTCCTCATCTTTTGGCAATAGATCATCAAATGACTGCTTAGATAAATCAATCGCCTCATCTTCCTTCCAATTTCCAGAAGCGACCTTGTCTTTTGCATAGTCATCAATTGCACTACTAATATACTGCTGAAATTCCTGTTGATTCATTGATTTTAAAATAACCACTTGTTTTCCTCCCACTCCGGCGACCTATAGTTAAATATAATGATTATGGGGTACACATATCGCCATCTTTACTTTCATTATACAATTTTTATTAGTACAGATACATCGCAACATTCTTTAAAAATGAGCAAATTAACATCTACTTAATTAAGTTGATGGCTTTCGCATCATATATAGTTAATTAACAGACTTTATCGTACTATGAAACTACTATCAAATAGGAGGAGTAGTCTATTTGGATAGTATACTTTCACTCATCACTTTATTATCGGTGTTTGCATTTTTTTACTTTTTCATACAAACTATTATTGCCATAGTAAAAAAGGACGAGGTGCTGCGCAAAAAGCAGTTGAATTTTTTAGGTATCGCATTTGTAGTAATGTTCGTAGTAGTCAACCTATCCGATACTCCGACTAAGCCCGCAGATATAGAAGAGAGAGAAAAAAACTACTGTAGTAAATTAATAGCGGCGGAATCAGCTAAATGGGATGTATGGAACTACAACTGCTCAATCTGCTTTTCAGTCATAAATCCTCCCCTAATTATCGTCTACGAATTACCAAGCTTGTACTTCTGTTGATTAGTCCCTATCAATTCAGCCCCTTCCTTACCAACCATCTGTTCTTTTGACTTACCTCTTGCCCTGGTACTCTTCTTGTCTAACTAGCATGCATAATCATCAGGAAGACCTTTTCAATCATCTCGTTTGATTAATTTCTACAGTCTTTTCCTCCTCAGTTGCAAGAATCTGTACTAAATTGCAGATTGGTATACATCATCTTTCAAAATCCCCCCTCATCCCAATTAACACTGAGTCACCTTTCTCTTTATGCGCCTTATTAGCATGTGGAGGATTCTCTGCCACCTCGGCCTTACTGCCACTGATTACAATTCCGATAGTTCCGTTGTATCAATATTCAGTACCCCTTGGGAACTAATCTGCAATTCTTTCATTCTCATAAAGGTCCCATTTATTACTCAATATCAAACCAGCTAGGTTTTGTATCTTTCAAGGATTTCCCTACCTCATTAATATCACTCAGCTTAGCGGACCACCTTTCCATTCAATAGCCTGTGTCAAATAAGGTATCCGCAATAAACACTCTTAGCAATTTGATGTGAGTCCTCTTTCTAGTAATCCAGCTAAACCATGAATACCTCGATGAGAAGTTTTAGGAGAAATCCGGATATAACCTCGAACTGCAGAAATATTAGCAGGTGTGTTATGTAAGTTGTTGAATTCACCAGTTGCAATTACACGATCATTGATTTCTTTGAATAAATCAGCATCACCATTAGATGCAAATGAGTATAAGAAACCAGTTGGCTCTGGATTATCTAAATTAACTCTATCGACAAAATCAACGAATGTTGGATAAAGTCCATTAGTTTCTGTTGCACTTGCATTCTTAATGTAGTTTTGGAACTGACCAAGATAAGCTGTTAATGCTAAACCATCATCAGACTTAGATGCATGATGCATTGCGATAGGATTGTTAAGTGTTGTGTTACTTAGCTTTCGACGGTACTCATGACCAAGCTGTTTGGCAACTGCGAAAGCAGTCCCACTTAATTGAGGTGCAGTAGCATATCGATCAGTTACAGTTTCGGTTCCAGATGCATGTGACAGCCATACTAATGCCATAGACACGTATGAATCGTAACCATTTGAGCCTAAGTAGCCTCTCATATGATCTTGAGAGTAATAAGTATTCCCATCGGTAGTACTTGAAGCGTTCAACTGAGAAACAGAAGATACACCAAGTTCAGTAAGACGAGCCTCAGATATTTGAGAAGAAATAAGAGCGAACGTTTGACTTACACCACCAACCCCAAGAGCAAGACCGATGATCGAGCTGAAAGTTGTTGGATTTCCGATTTTGTTAAGGTAGTCAGGGAATTGTTCGAAGTATTGATTTAATTGACCAGTACGTAATGGTGAGTTTGTAGAAATTCCACTTAACAGTTCAGATGTTTCAATAGTCTTGAGTTGTGACTTTGATTTTCCTAGTCCAACTGCTAAATAATAAGCCAATGAAGCAATGTGCGTGTAGATTGTGTTTAGTACACCAGTTGCTGCTTTGAAACCATCAGTTGTAGAAAGATCTGTAGCAATACCAATATCGAAGATTTGTAAGTCAGAAGAACCGTAGTTCTCTGCTAAACGAGCGATAGTTGTATGTGTAAAATCAAAGTCAGAAGTAGCTTGATTTTTCTCGGTAAATTTAGGGTTTTGAGCATAATAAATTGCGAGCTTTTGGAACATAATTTTTGCCCCTTCTTCTACATGAGTTCGGACTGTAGGGTCTAGGGATGATAGTAAAGTTAAATTAGCTAAGATGTTCGTATATCCCACTAAAATAAGACCAAATCCCGGATCTGTTTCAAATCCACCATCAATATAGCCAAGATCTTTTGAGTAGTTATCTAACGTCGGTTCAATAATACCATCTGAAACCGTCGGAGTTGAAAAGTACTTATTGCTTGTAGATACTCCATTGACTATTTCTTTCGAACCCGTAACACCGCTTGTGTTTTTAGTATAGCCAGTGATAGTAGGGGCTAGAGTAATGAAAGTATAAGACTTAGTCCCAACATGTGATCCTACACCAGAGACAGTTTCACCATTAATAATGGCTTCAATCTCTTGAAGGACCCCGGATTTTGTTCCCTTATCAGTAGTTTTTTCGTATAAAGCTGTTAGGAAAATTAATTGATGACCGATACGTTGTAGGGTCAAAGCAAAAAATCCAGTTTCGTTTAAACGTGATTTAAAAATACCAGCTTGTTCATGACGAGCCTGCAACGGTGAAAAGCCTTTTTCAAATTGTTCATCGAATACTTTACGTGACTCTGCAGCTGTTTCAAAATATGTCAAAATAAAATCTCTCCAATTCTATATATATTTTCAGAAGATAAAGTCCATTGCTTGTTTGTATTGAACTTAATTACTTTCAACGATGGCTCGTAGAACCAAAATCGCTTTCCTTTTGACGTTGTAGAAATTTCATTCGTGGATCGTGTAGAAATTCTTCTTCTAGGAATGTTCTGCCCATACACAACCGTTTTGACATTTCATTGATATCCCAAAACCTCGCGATTAGCCTCGTCCATTTTTCCATTCAAGTACTCTCTAATCAAATCCTAGTCAACTTCTACTCTGTCCTTCGCAATCGGCATGCAACCTTCATCTCCTTTTTACCCACAATACAGAATATACGTTCGTATTGCAAGTAAATAAAAAACACCTCGTGAGAGCTGCTTTTTTAGATAAATTTATTTAAACGATTCTAAAATTATTAACTTCATCTTTAGTGATTCCGTTTTCAGAGCACAGCTCATTTATTGCTCCTAATGCCCTAGACTTACTTGACTCGGCCTGATGTTGCGTAATCCAATTATCACTATCCAAGTTAAAAGCTGATTTCAATGATGGTGATATAATCCTATAAAGCATTAAAATCCCAACTTTTAATTGCGTGTCAAATGGAACAACTTCACCAGCAGGGCTAGTTTCCATCGTCATAGAACAATAAACCATGAGACCCTTCATTAGTAGTCATTGTTGTTCCTACACTATCTAACCTACTATTTATCCCCATCCAGTTTTAAACATAGCTTCATCCAAAAGATTTGTTCCTTCACTTTCATGACTAATATCTTTTCAATCAGCAGATTGGGCCAAGAATCTACTATCACTTACTACTAAGTTATAATTCCCTCGATTAATATCTCCCCATCAAAGACTCAATGACTCAAGTTCAGCTAGTGAGTTCAGAAGAGCTTGCCGCAATGAAGCTGATTATTGTCTGCGCTGTTTTCTTTTTGGAATGGATGGCATATGGATTCACTCTTCCGTTGGTACATGAATCTCGTTATCCTGCAGTGAGTGGCACTTATTTTGGTCCTACTATTTTTATTTCTTTCTGAGTTGAATCCCCAGCATTCTTAATATATTTGAATATACTATTTAAGAGCTGTAGGTACACATGCGCGCTCTCTCTCACACTCGCTCATCGTGCCTACAGCGAATAAAGAATATTTTTTTACTAAACAAATGAACCAGACAATCGATAATTACCGGCATAGAATGAATTAATTCGTTTTAGGAGGTGTACTTTATGGGTTATGCAGGTTACGGATACGGTTGCGGACCTGAAAATCGTTCAGGGTTCGGTTCAGGATTCGCCTTACTAATTGTTCTGTTTATTCTTTTGATTATTGTTGGCGCATGTTTCTTAAACAACGGAGGAGACGACTGTTGAGTTTTGAGCTGATTACCAAATTTCGTTTCCCTTCCCTGTAAGGAATTAGCAGTACCTTCCCTTTATAAGTCAACAGTCCAGGAGTTAATACCATTTGGTACGGGGTACTACTTTTCTATGGAAACAGCACCCACTACTAAAATCCAGTCATTTAGGATATAGTGGTGACATATAGTATTGGGTTACCCCCACTTTTTGCTCACTTTCTAAGTTACAGCTTAGAAAGTGAGTTTTTTATTTCACGACTTTTAAGTATTTCGGCCGTGGTTTTCTTGCTTTTGTACTTCATCAGTATCATTGTTCACGAGGATCTACTTACCATTGTCGTCCTCAGTCATCGTTTAAGTAGTGATGTCTTTCTCTTCAAGGAACTTCCTTCCATTATTCCTTTGCCGCCTTCTAAATAGCGTATATCACTCATGATGTCCATATTTTCAATCGCGAAGAAACTAATTTTCCAGTTGTGAAATCCCCAAAAAAATTCTGATAGAGGTACGCTAAGGATTGAACAGGCAATGATTAACAAAGAAGGTGTTTGGGTTTTAGATCCAACAAAGGCTGCTTCCTCAGAAAGAGAAATTCATATTGGTCAAACCTTAGTGTATATATTAAAAAAGCACCGCATTTGGCTTATAAAGAATAAGCTAAAATACGGTGCTCACTATACTGAATCAAATCATGTATGCGTGAAGGAATGTGGAAGCATCGTCACGCCGTCTGTTATTAAATATAATACACAAAAAATGCAAGAAAAACTTGGAATTGAATTCAACTTCCATTCGCTACCCCACATTCATGCCACGATGCTCATGGAGAACGGCGCAAAGGTGAAAGACATCCAAGCGCGTCTTGGTCACAGTAGGTCTGCTATCACGATTGATACCTACTCACACTTAACGCAGAAGATGCAAAATGCGTCAGTTGATATTTTCGAACAAGCCATGCGTGATATTGAATAACTTGCCATCCCGCTTTTTCAAAGGATGGCAAGGGGATGGCAAACGACCATTTTCGCAAGTTCTACAAACTCCAAAAGCCTATACCTAAAATGATTAATCCTCGTCCATCTTCAATACAGCCATAAATGCTTCTTGAGGCACTTCAACCGATCCTACTTGTTTCATACGTTTTTTACCTTCTTTTTGTTTATCAAGAAGTTTACGTTTACGGGAGATATCTCCGCCGTAACATTTAGCAAGAACGTTTTTACCCATTGACTTGATTGTTGAACGTGCGACAATCTTTTGTCCGATAGCTGCCTGTACAGGCACTTCAAACTGTTGTCTTGGGATTAGTTTACGTAACTTTTCAACAATCGCTTTTCCGCGATCATATGAGAAGTCTTTGTGGACGATGAAACTGAATGCATCGACGTGCTCGCCGTTTAGGAGAATGTCCATTTTGACGAGTTTCGATTGTTTGTAGCCAATCAGTTCATAGTCAAGTGATGCATACCCTTTCGTACCAGATTTCAATTGGTCAAAGAAGTCATAGACGATTTCTGCAAGTGGCAGTTCATAAATGATATTGACACGTGTTGAATCCAGGTAGTCCATTGTCATGAAGTTCCCCCGTTTATGCTGGCACAGTTCCATAACAGAACCGACATATTCGTTAGGCACCATAATAGATGCTTTTACATATGGTTCTTCAACATAATCGACTTTTTGTGCATCCGGCATCATTGCAGGGTTGTCCACTTTCATTTCAGAACCATCTGTAAGTACGACATTATAAATAACACTCGGTGCTGTTGTGATCAAGTCTACATTGAATTCTCGTTCAATCCGTTCCTGAATAATCTCCATATGCAAGAGACCAAGGAATCCACAACGGTAACCGAAACCAAGTGCTTGTGATGTTTCTGCTTCGAATTCAAGTGCTGAGTCATTCAATTCTAATTTCTCAAGTGCATCACGCAGTTCATTATATTTTGATGTATCAATTGGATATAGTCCACAGAACACCATCGGATTCATCCGGCGATAACCAGCTAGGGGTTCGCTTGCAGGGTTTTTCACGCTTGTAATCGTGTCCCCAACTCGTGTATCTCCAACATTCTTAATCGAAGCTGATAAATAGCCAACGTCTCCGACAGTCAATTCATCTCGAGGTGATATTTTTGGTGTGAAGACACCTGTTTCAAGTACCTCGAAATCTTTACCAGTCGCCATCATGTGAATCTTATCGCCTGGCTTAACCGTACCTTGCATAATTCGAATATTAACAATAACCCCTTTGTATGGGTCATAATGCGAGTCAAAAATAAGCGCTTGGAGCGGAGCATCCGGATCCCCCAGTGGAGCTGGAACCTTTTCTACAATCTGTTCCAAAATATCTACGATTCCGATACCTGCTTTTGCCGATGCAAGGACTGCTTCTGAAGCGTCCAGCCCAATAACATCTTCAATTTCTTTTCTCACACGTTCCGGATCTGCTGCGGGTAAATCAATTTTATTGATAACCGGTAAAATTTCAAGCTCATTATCAATTGCCAAGTAAACGTTTGCCAGTGTTTGTGCTTCAATTCCTTGCGCCGCATCGACAACAAGGATTGCACCTTCACAAGCTGCAAGGCTTCGAGACACTTCGTATGTAAAGTCGACGTGTCCTGGCGTATCGATCAGGTGGAATGTGTATTCCTGCCCGTCTTTAGCTGCATACGTCAACTGCACCGCATTCAATTTGATTGTGATTCCGCGTTCTCTTTCAAGATCCATCGAATCCAACGTTTGTGTCTTCATTTCTCTTGCTGTTAACGTTTGGGTTTGTTCTAGAATACGATCCGCCAATGTTGATTTCCCGTGATCGATATGAGCGATGATGGAAAAGTTCCGGATATTCTTTTGACGTGCTGCTCTCTGTTCATGATTCATAGTCAGTTCACTCCTATTTTAGCTATATGAATTATAGCAGTGAACCGCGCATACTTCAATATTCGGCACGATTAGAATTTTCAATGACAGTTGTAGCCGCCTTCGCTAAGACAGCAATTGTTCGATTTAGTTGATCTTCAGTGTTGCCGATTCCTCCTAGTTCCACGACAAGAAGAGACGGATCAAGGTCCTGATTATACTTTCCATCAACACCTGGCCCGTGCTTCATGACTAGGTTTCGTGTTATCCCCGGTACAAGCAGTTCCATTTCATTCTTCAGTAGCACAGCATTTGCTCGATTACGCTCAAAGTTCGAATGTTCCATGCCTATAACAAATGCCACTTTCGCATATTGTTCATCATTGAACGCAATTGTTGTTATATCCGGACCAGCCGAATCCCTGTGAAGATCGATTATCAAATCATACTTTTTTTCCTGTATTTTCTTCTTGACATGTGGTCGGATTGCATTATAGGCACCGGTATGGGGCACCTCTACAGCTATCATATCCGTTTCAATTCCGTTGAATTGTAGTTGCGTTTTTAATTTCTCACCAAATTTTGTAATGTTTTCAGTTTGGTGGGATACAGTGATTTTTCCTTCTTTCGCCTGTGTCACAGGTTTAAAGGCTTCGTGGTAATGGGTGAAATAGAGTAACGCTTTCCCTTCTGCCTCTGATGCTTGTATTGGCATTAGCTCCGACTCTGGTTCTGGCTCTTTTTCCGTTTCTGTTTCCTCTTCCAAAATATTTGCGGCGTATACCATGTAAGTAGACTCTTTCACGAGATTAGAAGATTTCGCCGACTGTCCCTTCGGAAATGTTGTGATAATCATTGGAAACAGGAAGAGAAATAAGATAAGTGTGCCCCATATTTGCAGTGTTTTTTTCAAATGGCATCCCTCCGTGTTCCAACTATATGCGTTGGAACACGAGTTAATGACTGTTTTTTATAGTCGAAATCCAGTTCGTCAATGAATCGGCAAGTGATTCCGCATAAAGTGAAACCCATGAATCAATCTCTTTCGGAGAGACAAATGTCCGTAATTCATGGTTCGTCAACACTTCTTCAAACAACTGGATACGGTCTTCGTGCGGCCACGTCGCCCAATCACCAAAGATTGGTAGCAGATTAGCTCGGTCAGCATCCTTATTTTCAGTGTGCAGCCACGGCGTAACGGAAAGTCTTGATGAAGGACTGTCCTTCTCCTCTATTTTTGAAGCAATATAACCAAACATGGAATTGATGGCATCCGCTATTAGAACAGGACCGTCAACGACAGTCGGTATTCCGATTGCGATTACAGGTATTCCAAGTACTTCTTTTGAAATCTCTTTACGGCTATTGCCAACACCAGATCCTGGATGGATACCCGTATCCGTCAATTGAATCGTTCGGCAAAGCCTTGAACTATCTCTTGCCGCAAGTGCGTCGATGACGATAAGTAAGTCGGGTTTTATTTCAGTAACCAGAGCTTTTACAAAGTCCGATGTTTCCAAACCCGTTTGAATCGTCACACCAGGCGCATAGACGAATACTTCGCTGCCCTCTTCGGAATAATAGCCAGGCACAATATCTCGCAACCTGTCCATCGTCAGTGGGCCCACAGCATCGGGCGTGATGTCACGATTACCAAGACCTATTAAAAGAATCTTTCCCGTTTTGAGCGTGGTAATATCCACAAGGATTTCATCCAGTTTTTCGATTAACACACGCGACATATCAGCAAGCCCTTCTCGATCATCCGCTGTAAGTGCCGGAACTGTCAGCGTAATATAAGTTCCCTGCTTCTTCCCGATCTTTTCCTCACCTTGCGCATCGACTTTTACAGAAGTCACAATGACCCGACCTAATCTTTTTTCGCCAAACAAAACCCCATCTGATTCTTTCAACTTATTTTTGTCATCCGCCGTTCGGTGACGGACTACTTCTTCACTCTCATCTAGAAGATCCGTTCGATAAAAATCATACTTCTCCATACAATCACCTCACCTTTAAGTTTGTGCGATGTGACTCAGAAATATTCTTTGTTCTTTGATTAATTATCCTGTCTCCAGCAGCTCTATGCTCAGGGCCGACAGAACGCTACGAACTACGCCGCCACTTCTTTAAATTTCTAGTTGCTGGGGGATTAATAAAAATCTCGACTTGTAGATATTTTCTAACATAAGGATTTCACGTCCAGTACTTGATGGGGCTGAACAGATGCTTGCGCATTTGTTCTTGCAATCTGGCGCTTGATTTGATAAAATAATGCTTGTTGTGAAAGAGATATCCGAAACTTCGTGGAAACACTCTTGCCTTACCTGAAATTGGAGGTGAATGAAATGCCAAACATTAAATCTGCAATCAAACGCGTAAAACAAAGCAATGCTGCGAACGAGCAAAACTCGAATACAAAGCACGCGATGCGTACTGCTGTACGTAAAGCTGAAACTGCTCTTGACGCTAAAGACGAAAACGCTACTGGCCTACTAAGAGATGCGATCAAAAAAATGGATACTGCTGCACGTAAAGGCCTTATCCATAAAAATACTGCATCACGTCAAAAAGCACGTCTTACTAAAAAAGCACTTTAATTTTCAACCTAAGAAAGGCCGCCCGATTATCGGACGACCTTTCTTTTTTTATTGTCATTTTCTATTTTCTCAACGGCTCCATAAAGAACAACTCCAGAATTCGTTCTCTTTTCCCACTTGATGATTTCAATTTATAGTCAATTGCCGCGAGCTTACTTATGATCAATAGCAAACGCTCAGAACTTGGCAGACTTCTATTCTCCATCATTAATTTCACACGGTACGGATGAACACTTAACGTTTTTGCAATTTGATGTTGCTGGTATCCTTTTTTCTGAAGTAAACCCACATGGACCATGAGCCTAACTTGACTTGCAATAAGTGAAGTCAACATGATTGGCTCTTCACCGTTACGTAATAAGTCATGGTAGATGGCCACGGTATTCGACACTTTTCCAGAAACGTAGGCATCTGTTAATCGGAAGACATCCATTTCTGGAGTCCGTGGTACGAGCGACTCAATTACTTCTGCCGTAATATCCCCATTACCATTCAAATAGGTAGCCATTTTACCAATTTCAGATGACAAAGCAAGCAGGTCATCCCCCGCCATTTTCACGAGAAATTCTGCTTCAGTTGGTCCAATTCGTGATCCATTCGCCCCCGCTTCCTGCTGAATCCACGTGAACAGATCCTTCCCTTGCAGTCGTTTTGATTCTATGACAGTCGCATGTTCTTTTATTATTTTGGTAATCCGTTTTCGTGCATCCAGTTTTTCATATGGTGCTATAAATACAACCGTTGCCGTTGGTGAAGGATTTGCCAGCCAAGCTTCCAACAGCTCCAAATTATGTGTCACTTTTTCTCTGGTTTTATCTGATGCTTTTAAAAATGATGCGTTTCCAGCTATAATTAATTTTCGGTCTTCAAGGAATGGTAGTGTATCCGCCTCTTCAATGACTGCTTCTACAGGTGTCTCATCCAAATCAAACCGAATGACTGATGCAGCATCAATGTCAGGTAATGCTTTTTTCAGCCGTGTAATTGTGGAGTCGAATAAATGTTGTTCGAGACCAGTCAATAAGTAGACCGGATCGATTTCCCCAGCAGCTATTTTTTTCCATATTGCATTTGCCACATTATTCACCTCTTCCAAATCGATTACGCCTCAGCGCAATTTCGTCCAAATTTTTAATTGCACTTGTGCCCGCAGGACCCGACGATTTTAGTCTGGGTTCCCCTAATCAGCAAGAAACTTGCCCACCATCGATGTATAAGCGTTTTACCATTCATCCCACTGCTTATAAATAGGGGGAACTTCTATATCTGACGCTTCGCTTTCAGTACAAAAAAATTGCTGAATCAAATTAAATACATTCCAATTATACAGTATAGCAAAACGACTGTATGGACAAATTGTGTCATTTCCAGCCGGACATGTTTAAAAAGTTGATTGCTATGGATTTTTACTATGGAATCATCTATACTATAATGGAATCAGGAGGTGTAGCAATGAATGAGTTTGAACATGATGTACAGTCCAAACGTAATGATTTAATCGATTCAGGAATCGGCTTTGTAGTCGCTTTCGTAGCATTCTCAGCTATTTTTGTTATTGCTACTATAATCGACGTAGTCGCTGGCTAATATGTTTGAAAAAAACGGACAACACATCCTATCCAGGGTGTTGTGTTCGTTTTTTTATTTTTTCATACTCGAAACTTCGAAATGATCTTTTTTTACAGTTACAGTAACCGACCCAAATTCAGCGGTTGACATTGTCGGTAACCCTTTCTTTTCAAACGTTGCGACGACCTCAGGATGAGGATGTCCGTATCTGCTGTTTCGCCCTGCCGAAAAGATGGTTAGTTCTGGACGAAGCACGTCGACGAATGGCTCCGTACTCGATGTCCTGCTACCATGATGCCCTGCTTTCAAAATGACGGGACCGAAATCAGAATGCCCGTAGTCGCGAAGAAATTGAGCTTCTCCCTCTTTTTCCATATCTCCTGTCAATAAAAACGAAGGTCCCGATGTTTTCATGAAAAGGACAAGTGAACTTGCATTCCCATCATATTTCCCTTCTTTAGGTGCCACATAATGAAAATCCGAGCTTCCTTTTGTCCAAGAGACTCCTTCTTTCATCGACATCATCGGAATGCGTTTGTCCCCTACAATCTGTATGATTTCTTTCATCGCTACTTCAAATTCACTTCCTGGTGCAATATGAATTTCACCAACTGTCAGCTCTTCTAAAACTTCATCTGCCCCTTCCATATGATCCGCATCGGCGTGAGAAATAATTAGTTTATCAATTTTTGCAATACCTCGGCCTTTCAAATAAGGTACGACGATTTTTCGACCTACTTCAAACTGCTTTGTAGGCGTTTTCCAATTCGGGTCGCCAAATGTAATCGTTCCGCCCGCGTCAATCACATATACCGCTTGCCGATAAGGCAATTCGATAACGATACTGTCCCCTTGTCCGACATCTAAAAATGTAACCTTTAACGAGCTGTCCATGTACGGTATGAAATGAATGACGAGTGCAGGCACGAGCACAATTGGCAACGACTTAAAAACATTGGCCCCTTCTTCACTGCGCATAAAGAACAGCAAGACTCCTGCTACAGCTATAGATATCCAAAGCGCATCCGGTTTTCCTGGAGTCCATAGTTGATAGGGTAAAGAAGATATCCAACTTGTTACTCCTCCTACGATTTCCCTGAAAGGCTCATATACCATGAATAATAGACCAGCAACCTTCGGCAATATCGATGTCATGATTAGTAAAACAATGTTTGCTGGTAAAATGATGAGCGAATACAACGGAACATAAACAAGATTAACAACAAATGATGAAATCGACAGCTCATGAAAATGAAATAGTAATACTGGATACAAAGAAAGTTGGCTGATTGACGTGACGAGAAACGATACACCAAAAGCAGTCTTTGCCTTGGCTAAAATACCGGAAGAATAGACGAGTGAACAAGCTGCCAAGTAAGACAACTGAAAACCTGGCTGAAATAGAACAAATGGTTGATAAAGGATAAAACAAGTTGCACTTATCGCCAGTGCATCATCCAGTCTCACCTTCACCCTCCCTGACGACGCAAGAAGGACGAGTATAGTCACCGATACCGCACGCCAGACAGAAGGTGCCCCTCCAGCCATAACGGCATACAGAGGCAACAGTGCCATAACAAGTGTATCAATTGTTTCTTTCCTTATAGTTGCTCTTAGTAGCAATTCCCGCAACATGAATGTCAGCAGTCCGACGTGCAACCCTGAAATCGCAAAAAGATGTGTAATGCCAAGCGTCCGATAATTTGATGCCAGTTCTTCATCCATCCCGCTTCGATCACCAATAAGCAAAGCTTCAGCTTCCACTTTCAGCGTCTCTGGGAATGTAGCCCCGATATGATTTTTCACTTTCCGCCTCTGTCCAGATAATCGTGTCCTGATACCAGAATTTTTTTCTACCTGAATAATCGTCTCCGATTCAAATATCCCTGATGCTCCATACATTCTCATATACTTCGTCATGTCGAAAGAATAATCATGTGAAGGAATATCCGGTTTGCGAAATGAACCTGACATCGTGAATGTCACGGACGGGATATTCATCTCAAGAAAACGAGTTTTTTGTTGTTCACTGCTAATTGTATAGATGGCGTAAACTGTTTCACCGGTAGATGTTTTAGCAAATCCCTTCATCTTACCACCATCAATTTTCACATTATCGGTCCAAGAGATGCTAAGGGTTGCATCGCCGGATTCTTTGATTATAGGAATCGTCGCTGAAATATAGAAAAAAGAGAAGGTAGCGGTCGCAACCGCGAGGATAGGTGTGAGGAAATCTTCTTTTCTACTCAAGAAGATGGGAAGAAGAAATAAATTACAGAGTAATAGATAAACCGGACCGTATACAGCAAATGCTGATACGGCGACCGGGATTGCTAAATACATGAAACGTACACGTGAAATCATTTGTCGAATAAGCTATCCACCCTTTTTTTATAGGGGGCAAGTTCTTCATTTCCAGCGCCTAGTGCCTGCATTTTTAGAAGCATTTCATTGATAAGTTCTAACTTACTTTCGCTGGAAAAGTCGACTTTCTTTTCATCGAACGGAATATGCTGAACGGAAACATCCGACTGTGTAAATAACTTTAATGCGTATTCGTCGTTTTTATAATCTGTTGCATAGATGACATGCTTAATGCCTGCTTGAATAATTGCTTTCGAACATTGTAGGCATGGGAAGTGCGTCACATACAGCGTTGATCCTGCAACGGGTATGCCATACTTCGAACATTGCAGCAATGCATTCATCTCTGCATGGATTGTCCTCACACAGTGGCTCTCAATGACATAGCAACCATGGTCAATACAGTGGTCTCCCCCTGATATGGAACCGTTGTAGCCGCCTGCAATGATCCGGTTATCTCTGACAATTGATGCTCCGACAGAAAGTCTTGTACATGTACTTCTTACTGCTAATAGATGGCACTGGGCCATAAAAAACTGGTCCCACGTTATTCGCTCCATTGTGAATGCCTCCAATATTTATTTCGTTTAGTATGTTTCCCTACTATATAGGCTATATGAAAGATTCCACTCCATACCGCTTCGGCTACCCCTGGAAGGCGCCTACGCTAAGCTCTTATATGAAATTCAATAGTTCAATTAATATAGAATGTACTCCATTTAATTCACAGTAATCTGAGATTCTAGTTTTTCAAATGTTTTCTGACCGATTCCAGACACTTCCATCAATGATTCCGGTGATTTAAAATCGCCATGATCCGTTCGGTATTGAACAATTGCTGCCGCTTTTGAGGGTCCCACACCTGGGATCGTCATCAATTCTTTTTCATCCGCGGTATTAATATTGACTTTTCCGTCATCTTGGGGCGCACTTGCACCGCTTAATGGAGTGAAAGAAATATCTAGTACTTCTTCTCCAATGATCGGTACATAGACGACGAATTCATCCGCCAGTTTCATAGCATGGTTCAACATTCTAGAGTCAGCGTTTGGTAAATAGCCGCCTGCTGCGTTTATAGCATCTATCAGGCGGTCTCCATCTTGCATCGAATAGACACCGGGGTGCCTAACAGCGCCTTTCACATCGACAACGATGGGAGCTGGAGCAATTTGAATACTACTTACAATTTCTTCTTCAATCTTTTCTTCAATCAATTCAGGGAATGGGTTTTGTTCGCTCATGACAAACGTATTATCGTCAGCCTGTCCTTTGGGGAAGAACAGAAAAGCGGATATGACAGCGATTGCTGCAATTGGGGTTATAATCTTACGCCATTTACCGGATACAAACGAAAGAAACAGTACAGTCACCCTTTCTTCGGCGGCATCCATATGGAGTACATTCAACTATAAATGAATGCCGACCAAAAATCAAATCTGCCTTGGCGTATTTGCGTCCAGATCAAGTAAAGAAGTTAGCCAAAGAACGTCGCATCCTTGCGACAATGGCTAACTGACCTGCATCACGCAGGCCTGACCTTGCTCGATAATTCATCTGAAAATCTGTGACATCCGTCGGAGGCTTAATTTTATTCAGTGAGGGCTAACCCCTCACCGAATAAAATGAAAAGGTTTATTTTCTGACTTGAAAAAATATTCGTTCGCTTTCTTCGTGTGGCGCTTCATCTTCCCAATCTGCAAAAATCCGTTCAATCGAAAAACCTGTGTCCATAAGCATATCTGCATAGTCACTTACTGGAAACGTTCGTTGCGTGTGAACCTCATCAAAACGCCTATACAACCCACTTTCGCTCTTAACGAAAAAAGCCAGTTCAGAATAAACGGAGTGAAGTTCTTCGCCTTCTTCCGTTATCCATATGTATGTTATTCGACCATTATCAAACGTAAAAGGACCTTCCATGAAGATGACATCCGTTTTAAAAGTTGAATGGACATCAAAGATCAATTTTCCACCAACCGCAAGGGCCGAATGGATTTGCCGAAATGTCGACAGCACATCTTCACGATTCGATAAATAGTTTAACGAATCAATGGCGATAACCGCGATATCATAGTCCGCAAACCCCTCTAGCTGTTGCATAGGTTGTTCGATAAATTGCACAGGCAAAGAAAGCGACTGTGCACGCTCTTCTGCCACCACTAACATGTCGGCAGAAAGATCGATCCCAGTCACTTGTGCTCCTTGCTTAGCAAGTTTCATGGATAAAAGGCCTGTTCCACATCCGATATCTAGCACACGTTTACCATCAATCCCCCCTGCCGCTACATCAATAATATCAATGTAGGCGTCATAGGGAATATCGGTCATTAGTTCATCGTAGACAGAAGCGAATTCGGAATAAGCCTGATTCATCTTTCTTCAGCCATGTCCAACATTGGTGCGTCTCCCCAAAGCTTTTCAAGGTTGTAGTAACCGCGTTCATCTTTATGGAATACGTGAACGACAACATCGCCTAAATCAACGAGTACCCATCTTGCCATATCCATTCCTTCGATTCTTTTTGTAATAAATCCAGCTTCAGAAGCTTTGTCAGCTACTTCTTTTGCAATTGCTTGGACTTGGCGTCCTGAATTTGCATGACAGATAATAAATTGGTCCGCGATAAGTGATACCCCTTCCATATTCAGTACAACAATGTCCTCGCCTTTTTTATCGTCGATTGCTTTATAAGCTGTTTCTAGTAATGTAGTAGTCATAATTTCACTGTTCCCTTCTTATTAACTGATTGTAACAGTCTATTGAGTCCGGAAAAACCGGTACTCTTTTATTCACAAGAAACTGCACTGACTGATAAATGCAAGCTTCCATTGCTGTATCAAGGTTTTCTTCAGCTTTTACTCTTAACTCATCCACTCCTGGAAAGCTGCGTCCAGGTTCAATCATATCAGAAACATAGATCAACTTTTCGAGCGGGGACATAGTCGCCCGACCGGTTGTATGATAGCGGATTGCGTTTAGGGTATCCGCGTCACTAATCCCAAATTCATCTCGTGCGATAATCGCCCCAACTGGAGCATGCCACAACTCATGATGAAATGACAAGAGCCGTGAATCTTCGTTTGCTGTGTTTAAAACATGATGCAGGTCAGCCTTGTCCATGAATTTTGCAATATCATGAAATAGCGCCGCTTGCTCAGCTTTAATCACTGGAAGTCGATACTTCTCAGCTAATCTTTTTGCCGTTTCCGTTACCCGTAAAACGTGTTCATAACGTTGTTTCGGCATACGTTTAGCGATTTCTATTTTCAACTGTGCAACTTCCATACAAACCCTCCTCGCGAATAAAAGCTTCCACTGCAGGCGGGATAAGCAATTGGACGGCACCATTCTCAGAAAAGCGTTGTCGAATCAATGTTGAAGACAACTCAATTTGCGGGATATCCACCATAATGATTGGATAATCCGTTGTTCCGTTAGTCCCTGGACGTCCAACACCTATGAAATTGACAAGCGTGACAAGTTCTTCAATCCGGTGCCATTTAGGCAACAAATCAATCATATCACCGCCGATTATAAAGTAAAATTCAATCTCCGGTTCAATTTGTGTCAATTGTCTCATTGTATCAAACGTATAAGAAACACCGCCACGTCCTACTTCAAAAGCAGACACAGTCAAGCCATCAATAGCCATCACAGCAAGTTCCACCATCTGCAAACGCTGTTCAGCAGTCGCATCACCAGGTGCAGTTTTATGCGGTGGAACTGCCGTCGGCATTAATCGAACTTCATCAAGACCGAGAGATTGCTTTACTTCATTCGCAACAATCAGATGACCGATATGAGGCGGGTTAAATGTACCGCCAAGAATGCCAATCTTTTTCATATGGGCTTACCTCACTTATGGAAGTTCGATCCGTTTTTTCTCAACTGATTCTTTATATAAAACAATGATCTTGCCGATAACTTGAACGACTTCAATGCCTACTTGTTCTTCAAGTTTCGCTGCAATTTCATTTTTATCTTGGTCACAGTTTTGTAGAATTGTTACTTTGATTAATTCTTTTGCTTCAAGCGCTTCTTCAATCTGCGTGATGACCGATTCTGTTAAACCACTTTTACCAATATGGACAAGTGGTTGTAGACGATTCGATTCGCCGCGAAGAAAGCTTTTTTGTTTATTAGTTAACATATTTATTTATCCTCCAAGAGTTGTCGTTATTTTGTCAATCATAAATCCTGTTTCAGGGCGGACTTCTGTCCATGTCTCGAACGCAAGCGCTCCTTGATGGACGAACATGCCGACCCCATTCATTGTGCTTGCTCCCCTTTTACGGGCTTCTGCAAGGAATGCCGTTTCAAGTGGGTTATAGATAATATCAGCAACAACAGTTCCTTCAGACATATTTTCCGGGTTTAAAGGCATTCCTTGTTGTGAAAAGTTCATGCCAACGGATGTCGTCTGGACGATTAAACCAAATTCGGCTAAAGATAATTCTGCCTCTGCTACCGATAGAACCGCCGAATCGGATAGTTCAGTTGCTAATTGTACGGCTTTTTCCAGAGTACGGTTCGTGAAAAAGATAGGGCCGTATCCCGCGGAATGAAGTGCAAAAGCGATACCGCGAGCAGCACCGCCTGCTCCGATAACGAGAACTTTTTTATCCTTACACTGATCAGCACAGGCTTCTTCCAAAGACTGGACAAATCCCTTACCGTCCGTATTGTAGCCCACAAGTGTGCCATCCTCGAGTACGTGGACAGTATTTACAGCGTTCATTTGTCGCGCGGAAGAATCCAACTGATTAAGAAACGGGATAATAGCACTTTTATGCGGAACAGTGACGTTAAATCCTGAACAGCCTAAGTTCTTTAAGCCCTCTACTGCTTCCCGGAGTCTGTCTTCAGTTACATGTATTGGGATATAGGCTGCGTCTATACTTTCTTCATCAAACCAAGCTTCGTGCATGCTCGGAGACATTGACTGTTTGATTGGATCTCCGATAACCGCATACCACTTTTTCATAATGAGTCCCTCCTTAGATTAATGAAGGACGTAGTACAACGTCTACCCCACGAGGTGCATGAATTGCGACTACTACATTAGGATGCTGAATCGTGATCCAACCTAGCCCTGAAATTACAATGTCTGTTTTCGCTTTTTTAATCGAAAATTCATGACGGACAAATGGTGGTAACGTTTCAAGTGATTCACCAGACGGCGGCGCTAGCATCCCACCAAGGTGTTCTTTGTACAAATGATCCGCATTGGAAAGCTTTGTCCGGTGAATTGATAATTCATTCGAAACATGAATTGTAAACGACGAACGGTCACCAGAAATAAAGTCAAAACGTGCAAGACCAGCGATATATAGTGTCTGTTCAGCGTTCAGCTGGAATACTGACGGTTTCAATTCTTTTTTAGGTGTGATTGCCTTCAAATCATTTGCATCCAAATGATGTGCAATCTGATGATGATTAATAATACCAGGTGTATCATAAATTGCTTTGCCATCTTCAAATGGAATTTCAACAAGATCTAAAGTTGTTCCTGGGAAATGAGAAGTCGTAATTACTTCTCCAATACCAGTCGCCCCTTTAATGATGCGATTGATGAACGTTGATTTCCCGACGTTCGTGCAGCCGACTACATAGACGTCTTTCCCACGGCGATGTTTATCAATCGCTGTGAGTGCTTCTTCCATTCCTTTGCCTTTATGAGCAGAAACAAGTAAAACATCAACAGGTTTTAAGCCAAGTTTAGCCGCTTCAGCTTTCATCCAGTTGATAAGACGGTTCGGGTTAATTGATTTCGGTAAAATATCTGCCTTATTACCGATTAATAAAATATCTTTATTGCCAACAAAGCGGTGCAGACCGTTTATCCAGCTACCATTGAAGTCGAAAATATCGACGATTTTAACGACCAAACCGTCTTTTTGACCAATACCATTTAAAATAGCGAGGAAATCATCGCCCGATAATGATACGGGTTGTAATTCATTATAATTGCGCAGTCGGAAACAACGCTTGCAAATAACGTCTTCTTTTTCTAAAGAAGCTGGTGGCGTATAGCCTTCCAATTTCGGGTCTTCAGTCTGGATTGTTATTCCACAACCGATACATTTAATTTCTTCCAAGCTTATTCCTCCCACTTAATCAAGCCACGGCGTTTCAATCCCGCCATGATCCTTCTTTCAATCTTCCTGTTGAACTTCGTAATAGCGGCGTCTGACGTCGCGACAGGCACTACGAGTATCGTATGTAGCCCTTTTCTGTTACCGCCGAGTATATCGGTTAGCAACTGGTCACCGATGACGACGACTTCCTCTTTTTTGACGTTCATAGAAATGAGTGCCTTTTGGAATGATTTCCGCATTGGCTTACGTGCATCATTTATGAATGGAATGCCAAGAGGTTCGCAAAAGGCTTTAACACGCATTTCATTGTTATTTGAAACAATGGTAACCTGTATGCCCGCATCTTGCATTGATGTTATCCATTCGATGATTTCTGGTGTTGCATCCGGCCTGTCCCACGCGACAAGCGTATTGTCCAGGTCCGTGATTACCCCTTTGATTCCTTTATCTTTTAATAATTCAGGTTGAATATGAAAAATGTCTTTTACATACTCATCTGGTAAAAAATACTTATACACGATATCCACTCCGATATAGTACTTAATCTGAAACGATTATAACATAACAATGCAACTTACACGCATTGATAAGAAAAGCGCAAGGCGCCGTTTAGCCCCGAAAAGCGCTGAAAAGCTTGACGATAAAGGCGCTCTTTGCCTTTTCGGCAAGACCGAAGCGACTCGAGGGGCTGGCGCCCGGAGTCTAGACACTAAGAAAAGCGCAAGGCGCCGTTTAGCCCCGAAAAGCGCTGGAAGTCTTGACGATAAAGGCGCTCTTTGCCTTTTCGGCAAGACCGAAGCGACTCGAGGGGCTGGCGCCCGGAGTCTAGACACTAAGAAAAGCGCAAGGCGCCGACTCGATTAGAGAAACGCAAGTTACGTTCATCTCACATCAAGCTGGCTTAAATTAGGACATCCTTTATCGCCTGTCCGACTAAAAAAACGGTGATACGGCAAGAGCCGACCGCATATGCTGTCATACAACGACACAGGAGGTGGCCCGATGAGCGGGTTTGTCATGGCGATTGTCCAGCTATGGCTCGAAATTCCTGCAGTGATTGGCTATATTAGAGGGCAGGCTTTCCAGCGCCCTCTATCCAAAGAGGAAGAAGCAGCTTGCCTGCAACGTCTTGCAGAAGGCGACGAAGATGCTCGAGATGAATTGATTGAACGTAATATGCGGCTCGTCGCCCACATCGTAAAAAAATTCCACCCAAAACACGAACTACTTGATGATTATATCTCAATTGGAACAATTGGACTCATGAAGGCGGTAAACAGTTTCACTCCGGATCGCAAAACGAAACTGGCCACATACGCCGCCCGCTGTATTGAAAATGAAATACTCATGTATTTACGAACACAGAAAAAAGTACAAAAAGACGTCTCCCTCTTTGATCCGATCGGTATGGATAAAGATGGCCAATCCTTGCAAATTGCTGATTTGCTTCAAACAGATGATGAATCGCCGGTCGATGCAGTCGAACAAAAAGAAAGAAAAGAAAGGCTGTACAGACATCTTGGAAAACTTGACGGCCGGGAACTTGAAATCATTCAAAGACGATATGGTCTGTTAGATGACCTGCCTATGACGCAAAAAGAAATTGCCGAGCAGCTCGACATTTCGAGAAGCTATGTCTCTCGTATCGAAAAACGCGCAATCGTTAAACTGTACCAGCTATTCAAACATGAATACAATGATTCAAATTAAGGACCAAAAGCGCAAGCACCTGTTCAGTGGCACTAGATTCTTGACGTGAATTACCTTCATTTGTAGGTTATCCACAGTGCAAGATTTTATAATTCCATAAGTAATAAAGAAAAGGCGTTTCCACGCGGGAGTGATCCCAGCATAGGAAACGCCTCTTCTTTTACAGCTCAGTCCGCGCTAACCTCACGGGAGATGACAACTGCAATAATTGTTGTTGCGATAAACACGCCTGCCATTAAAAATAACATAGTTAAATCCCTCCTCGAAAAAGAATATCTGCAAGATCTATTCATATACCTATCTTACCATGAAATGCTTAAAGTTTCGAGATGACTTTTAAAACAATATCTGTGGAATGACGTGCCGCAACCGGAAGGAACTCATCAAAACTAATTGGTGACTCTTTTCCTGCAATATCTGATAATGCCCGAATGACAACAAACGGCGTACCAAACTGATGGCATACTTGAGCGACGGCCGATGCTTCCATATCCGCAGCGATCATCAGAGGGAATGTCTCTTTCACTTTTTTAACATGTTCAGTATTGCTCATAAACGTGTCACCCGAAGCGATAAGTCCTGTAGCATGTGCATGTGCTCCTACTTCATCGACAGCAGCACGAGCTGCATCCACAAGCCCTAAATCTGCTGGATACGCTGCTGGTTGTCCTGGAACTTGACCATGCTCGTAGCCAAAAGCAGTTACATCGACATCATGATGACGCACTTCATTGGAAATAACGACCGTGCCGACTTCAAGTGAATCATGGAATCCCCCTGCTGAACCTGTATTAAGAACAACATCCGGCTTATAATTGCTTAGTAATAACGTCGTTGCAATCGCGGCGTTTACTTTACCAATCCCACTTTTTACAAGTACAACATCATGCTCACCGATTTTCCCTTCGATGAATTCACACCCTGCAATTGTTGTCGCAAGACCTGAATCTATTTGTTCACGTAAGAGTATTACTTCTTCTTCCATTGCGCCAATTACTGCTATCTTCATAGTATTCCCTCCACTAAACTGCATTTAATAATCAAAGTCCAATGTTGTTAATTTATCCATTTTTACAGGTTTCCAGCCTTCGCCATCCACCCATTCGAGATAGACACGGTATTTCTGTGTACTATCTCTTGACGAAACGATTCCAATAGACTTCTGTGGTCCACCGCCGTTTTTAATCTTCAAAAAGATCATTGAATCTTGTGGTAGACCAGTTGCATAGGCAAGTGCTTGCTTTTTCTCATTCCAATCCACTGAAGTGCCATCATACTGGGATACGTGCTCGCCTGTTTGTGTCGTACCTACAGGCTTCCATGCATTATTGACAATCGTCTCGGCAATGATTGCGTCGTCTGAAGGAACGGATGTAACCGAGCCAGATTCCTCACTACCGTCTTCATTAGTTGTTTCTTCGACTTGTTCGGTTTCTGTAGTGTTTTCTGGTGCAGATCTCTCTTCGTCCTTTGTTGGATTACTATCTTCTGTCGCATTATCCTTATCGTCATCTTCAACGTCTTCTGCCTTATCATCATTGACAGTGGTATCATTTGCAGTTTCTTCAATATCGTTCGGTTCATTATCACTCTTGTTGCCAGAGAAAATGGCCACTGTAGCGATAACAATAAGAACTACAACAACTGCAATCATACTGTTCAAAATTTTATTTCGGTTACGACCTTTTTTTCGTTCAACTCTCGAAAGATCAGGTTCTCGTTCTGTCATTCACATATCAACTCCTGTTAAGATTTTGACGATTGCCAGTATGTAATAGACGAGTAGCAACGTAATTTGTTTCATAAAGTTCTAAAAAGGTATTTCATTGAATTCGCTGCACTGCTCGGGGATGGCATCAGCCTAAGGGCCTCGGTTACTCCTGTTAAGGTGCATTCTCTCAGTTTATTTATAGGCATTCATTTATTCAACTTTTATCGTAAATCATAAAGTACGAAAACCGCCCTCACAATAGAGGGCGGCTATCAGTAAATCATTTTATATCAAGAATTGTAACTGACATTTCTCCACCCGGTGTAATAATTTTCACTTGATCACCTTTAGAACGACCGATAAGTCCTTTTGCAATCGGTGAATCATTTGAAATAAGACCTTCGATTGGATTCGCCTCTGCAGAACCAACAATCGTATACGTCTCTTCATCTCCGTCTGGCAGTTCTTTAAATGTGACGGTTTTCCCAAGGCGTACTTCGTCAGTATTTAGTTCGTCTGCTGTGATGATTACCGCATTGCGGATCATCGACTCAATAGAAGCAATTTTACCTTCAAGGAAACCTTGATCTTCTTTCGCGGAATCGTATTCCGAGTTTTCCGAAAGATCCCCGTGACTACGCGCGATTTTTATGCGCTCGACAACTTCTTTTCGTTTAACTGATTTTAGAAAGTCTAGCTCTTCTTCAAGCTTTTGTTTACCTGATGCAGTCATTGGAAATTTCTTTTCTGTAATCATTACACACACCACTCCCTAATATTCCTGTTCATAAAAATACTATGCCGCTCCTACGACAGGTATGCGACATAGTGCTAAATCTGTATAGAATTCTGTCATTATCATATTACAATTCTGTTCCAGATTCAAGAATTGTTTTTATTTTCGTAACCATTAGGTCGATTGCGACTTCATTATGACCGCCTTCTGGAATAATAATATCGGCATACCTTTTCGTTGGTTCGATGAATTGATTGTGCATTGGGCGTACAACAGACAAATATTGCTCGATGACCGAATCAATTGTTCTACCCCGCTCATTAATGTCACGCATAATACGACGAATGATACGCAAATCCCCGTCTGTATCGACAAATAATTTGATATCCATTAGATCACGTAACCTCGCGTCCTCAAGAACCAAAATCCCTTCCAAGATAATGACATCTTTCGGTTCGATAATAATCGTCTCTTCAGACCGCGTGTGTAATGTATAATTATACACAGGTTTTTCTACGAGCTTTCGGTCAATAAGGGTTTCAACATGATGAATTAGTAGATCTGTATCGAACGCCAGCGGATGGTCATAATTCGTTTTCAACCGTTCCTCAAATTCCAAGTGAGACTGGTCTTTATAATAATAATCCTGTTCGATAACAACCACAGAATGCTCTTTAAACACATCGTAGATTGAATTGGTAACACTTGTTTTACCCGATCCTGAGCCACCTGCAATACCGATGACGAGAGGTTTTCTAGATTTCATTTCAAACTCCCTTTACGCATCAGAATATCCCGTTATTCTAGGATATCCACATTAATGTCTTTTTATTTTTTTACCGCAATTAAAAGCCCGTCTCCAACCGGAAGCAAAGACGTTTCGTACTCAGGATTGTTCATAACCCATTCAGTGAACTCTTTCAAGTTGCGTATCATTGTGCGATTTCGCCTCGGGATATCCTTATCTTCGAGCAGCACTATACCATGCATGAACATATTATCGCAATAAATAACGCCCCCGGCTTTGAGGCTAGACGCATATTTTTCAAAGAATCGTTTATATTGCCCTTTAGCAGCATCAATGAAAAGCGCATCGTAAGTCTTATCGAAAATCTCAGCACTGTCAGTTAACAGCGCGTCCGCTTCAATAATAGCAATCCTTTGTTCAAAACCACTCCGCGTGATGTAGTCAACCGCTTTCAAATACCGATCAGTATCTCTTTCAATAGTCACAATAGAAGCCTTAGGTAGTGCCCCAGCAATCCGTATCGCCGAATAGCCGATTGCACTACCAATTTCAAGGATACGTTCCGGATTTTGAATTCTTAATAGGCTAATAAATAAGTCGATGCCCTCATTATCCATGATTGGAACATGATGTTCTTTCGCATATTGTTCTATCTCAACAATGAGTGTATCTCTTTCTTTCACAAAACTTGCAAGATATGTCTTATAGTTATCCATTGCGTTCATCTCCAGTTCAAGACCGTCAATCCCCTGATAAATAAAGTGTCCGGTTTTTCAAATGCTGATCATAAGAATCCGTAAAATGATTGACACCTTTCTTATCGGCTAAGAAAAATAGATAGTTCGTTTTAGAAGGGTCTATAACTGCTTCGATTGAAGACCTTCCTGCTCCCGCAATCGGTCCAGGCGGCAATCCTTTGACGACATACGTATTATAGGGATCTTCTATTTCAAGATCTGAATAAAGTACTCTATCTTTGTGCTCACCTAGTGCGTAAAGGACTGTTGGATCCGTTTGAAGCGGCATATCTATCTCCAAGCGATTGTAAAATACACTGGCAATCGTTTCTCTATCTGATTGCGCCGTCGCCTCTTCTTCAAGCAGCGATGCGAATGTCAACAACCAATGAACTGATTTATCATTGCTTTGCAGATAATCGAGATAAGGCGTTACATTTAGCGCAGTCCCCTGAATCATCGAATTGACTATTGTTTCAAGAGATGGTTTTTCTTCAAAAAACGGATAAGTTGCTGGGAATAAATAACCTTCCAACGGATATTTAACGTTTTCTGCTTTAATATCTTCTGTCAAGATTTTCGAATATTTCCCCATCAACATATTGACGGTTGCTTCGTCATTTACATAAGCAAGGAATTCTTTCTCTGAAATCCCTGTACTTTTTTCGACAATTTTAGCAATTTGTTTCAATGTCAGTCCTTCTGGAACAGTCATTGTAAAGACTGGTTCTCTATAAACTTTTCCTGTTTTTAAACTTTCGATGATTTCGTCAAGCGTCATCGATTTCGTTAAGCCATACGTCCCTGCTTGAAACTGAGAATTGTTATTGAACTTCACGTAATATTTGAACAGACGAGCATCTTTAACAATCCCATTTTCTTCAAGTTTCGCTGCAATAGTGTCTACACCAGACCCGATAGGAATTTCTACTTCAATGACTTTTTCGGAATCTGGGTCCATGGGTTGAAGGGCCCCTGTTATGTATTTATAGACGTAACGGCCACCAATTAAGCCAATAAGCACTAGAACAAGTACGATTACTAGCACAATCCTTCTAACGATTTTCACTTCTTTCTTCTTTTCACGCATCCGCTCGAACATGATATCTTTTTTCGAACCATCATCCATGCGTAATCCACCTCTTTCGTTCGAAGCATAATAAGAAAAGCGCAAGGCGCCTACCTATAGGGAATGCAGCTTAAATGCGCCACTTCCTATGGCAACAGCTGCATGACCTACATCCTGTTGGCCCGCGACGGGCATAAGTCGATCCAGGGAAGGCAGTCTAAGATCGCGACGTCCTGTCGCAACGACTGCATACCTGCTTCCTGCAGGCACGACGTGGCGCTCTTTGCCACATAGCTGGATTGCTTATGACCCGAGCGGCTGGCGCCTAGCCTAGACACTAAGAAAAAGCGCAGACCGACTAAATTCGCGATGTTCTGTGGCAACGTCGACACTAGTACGTCCTGTATGTCGGAGGGCCTTAAGGACTGAAGCGACTCGAGGGGCTAGGCGCTCGAGTCAAGACATTTCTCAAGGTTCTGACCTACTCTTTCTCATCTCTCAATGAAAAAACGGAACGGCCTGTACCGCACCGTCCCGTCCGTGCACATATAGTTTACTCTTCGTCTTCTTCGTCCTCTTCTGCAAGGAACGTGTTCAACATTTCTTCAATCATTTCCCACTCTGCGTCGTCTTCGATAGGCATCAATTCGCCATCTTCATTGTCTTCAGAAGGTACAAATGCAGATGCATGGATTTCGACTTCTTCGTCGTCATCCGTATCTTCTTCACCAAGTACATGATAAAGAACGTATGATTTACCGAATTCCTCTGAATCAAATGTAAAGATTACTTCACATACGTGTTCCTCGCCGTTTTCATCTACAATCGTCATTGTTTCTTGTCCGTGTTCCATTACGATCACCTCATCTATTTTTTGAATCAAGATACCCTTGGAGTATCATGATTGCTGCCATCTTATCGATAACAGTCTTTCTTTTCTTACGACTAACATCTGCATCGATTAGCACGCGTTCCGCTGCCATCGTCGTCAATCGCTCGTCCCATAATGCAACAGGAAAGCCGAATGTTTGTTTCAAAAGCTCAGCATAATCTTGAGATGCTACTGCTCTTGGTCCGACTGTATTATTCATGTTCTTAGGGAATCCTACCACAAATCCGCTCACTTCGTATTCTTTCACGAGTTCCTGGATTCTTTCCATGCCAAACTGGCCAGCACCTTCATCGACCTTTACTGTTTCAATGCCTTGGGCAGTCCACCCAAGCGCATCACTGATCGCGATGCCAACCGTTTTGGATCCAACATCCAACCCCATTGTCCTCACTCTGTTTTCCCTCCGTTTTCACGAACGTAAAACTTCACAAGTTCTTCTAGGATCTCATCCCGTTCCAACTTTCGGATTAAGTTACGTGCATCGTCATGACGTGGTATATAAGCTGGATCGCCCGAAAGAAGATAACCTACAATCTGATTAATTGGACTGTAGCCCTTTTCGTCAAGTGCCTTGTGCACATGAAGCATAACCTGCTTCACTTCTTGCTCCATTGACTCTTCAGGAAAGTTAAATTTCATCGTCTTATCGTATGACTCCATAATCGACACCCCGCTTTCAGATCATCCGTTTTATGAATCGGATATAATTACATTTCTAATTATACCCGATTTGATTCACCAGTTAAACAGATTTGACATAATCATACACGGATTGAAGGGCATCATCAAGTTTAGACACATCTTTCGCACCTGCCATTGCCATATCCGGGCGACCGCCGCCTTTTCCATCGCACTGTGTAGCTACATGATTGACGATTTTCCCAGCATGATAGTTCCCTGATTTCAAATCTTCTGTCACGCCTGAAACCAGCATCACTTTACCGTCTGCCGCTGCACCTAGGACAATGACTCCTTTTGATAACTTCTGTTTCATTTCGTCCATCATCTGACGAAGTCCATTATTATCTTTCACATCAACACGTGCAGAGATCACTGTCACGTCATTGATTTGCTGAGAAGATGCCATAATGTCCGCCAATTGACTGTTTCCGAGTTTAGCAGATAGTGATTCATTTTCACGTTGAAGTTCTTTCATTTCAGCTAACACTGATGCGATCTTCGTCACAACGTCTTTTGGATTCGATTTTAAAAGGCTTGCAGCGTTAACGAGCACTTCCTCTTCATCTTTGAATGAACGGTAGGCTTGCTGCCCCGTAAGTGCTTCAATGCGTCGTGTGCCTGCGCCGATTCCACTTTCAGATACAAGTTTGAACAAACCGATGACAGACGTTGAAGCGACGTGACATCCACCGCAAAGTTCCAATGAGTAATTCCCAACTGAAACAACGCGAACCACTTTGCCATACTTTTCACCGAAGAGTGCCATTGCACCAAGTTTTTTGGCTTCGTCAATCGGTCTTTCTGCAATATCGACAGCGATGTCTTCCCAGATTTTTTGATTGACAATCTGCTCAATTTTCTCAAGTTCTTCTTTCGTCACTTGACCAAAATGCGAGAAGTCAAAACGCAAACGGTCAGGACCGACGTAGGAACCTGCCTGGTTAACGTGTTCTCCAAGTACTTCTTTCAATGCTTTGTGAAGAAGATGCGTTGCCGTGTGATTTCGAACCGTTAGTTTTCTAGCTGCTTGATTTACTTCTGCTTGAACGGCTGCACCTTTATGCATTTCACCCGAACGAATGATTGCCGTATGCAAGTTTTGACCGTTTGGAGCTTTTTGTACATCTTTAATATCCGCAACAAATGTTGCGCTGCTAATTGTTCCTTTGTCCGCTACTTGTCCGCCACTTTCCGCGTAGAACGGAGTACGATCCAAGATGAATTGAATTTCATCACCTTCTGATGCAGTGTCAACTAATGTTCCTTCGAGTAAGAGCGCGACAACTGTTGCATCACATTGCAGTTGATTGTACCCAATGAATTCGCTTGAATCATGAATTTCACCAAGTACACCCGACTGAACATGCATTGAATCGACGTCTTGACGAGCTGCACGCGCACGCTTACGTTGGCTGTCCATTTCCGAATCGAACCCAGCCCGGTCAACCGTAACCCCTGCTTCTTCAGCAAATTCTTCTGTCAACTCGAATGGGAAGCCATATGTGTCATAGAGACGGAATGCGATAGCTCCTGGAACGATAGAAGTTCCCGATGATTTTGCAGTTTCGATCACGCCAGAAAGGATTGTCATTCCATCCGTTAATGTTTCATGGAAGCGTTCCTCTTCATTTTTAATAACTTTCATGATGAACTCTTTCTTGTCAGTCACTTCAGGATAGAAGTCTTGCATGATTTCTCCTACAACTGGTACAAGTTCAAACATAAACGGCTTGTTGATGCCCAGCTGTTTCGCAAAACGAACAGCTCTGCGTAGCAATCTTCTAAGCACATAACCGCGACCTTCATTGGACGGAAGTGCTCCATCACCGATTGCAAAAGCCACTGTACGGATATGGTCTGCAATCACTTTAAATGCAGTATCTTTTTGTTCATCTGTACCGTATCTCTCTTCGGTAAAGTTTTCAATAGCATTCATGATAGGCATGAATAGATCTGTATCAAAGTTTGTCGGAACGTTTTGGATAACTGATGCCATCCGTTCGAGTCCCATTCCTGTATCAATGTTCTTTTTCGGAAGTGGGGTGTATGTATTATCCGGATTATGGTTAAATTCCGAGAATACAAGGTTCCAAATTTCTAGATAACGTTCATTTTCTCCGCCTGGATATAATTCAGGATCAGAGAAATCGTCGCCGTATGCCGGTCCGCGATCGTAGAAGATTTCTGAGTTCGGACCACTCGGGCCTTCCCCGATGTCCCAGAAGTTTCCTTCAAGACGGATGATACGATCTTCTGCAATCCCTACTTTGTCACGCCAGATTCCATATGCCTCTTCGTCTTCAGGATGGATTGTGATGGATAGCAGCTCAGGGTCAAAACCGATCCATTTTTCATCCGTTAAAAATTCCCATGCCTGAACAATTGCTCCTTCCTTGAAATAATCACCTATTGAGAAGTTCCCAAGCATTTCAAAAAATGTATGATGGCGAGCTGTTTTCCCAACATTTTCAATATCGTTTGTACGGATTGACTTTTGTGCATTGACGATACGCGGATTAGTTGGAACAACACGACCATCGAAATACTTTTTCATTGTTGCAACGCCGCTGTTAATCCAAAGAAGTGATGCATCATCGATTGGTACAAGCGGTGCAGATGGTTCAACACTGTGCCCCTGTTCCTTGAAGTAGTCCAAAAACATGTTACGTATTTGTGACGTTGTTAGTTTTTTCATGAATGAATCCTCCTTTTAAATTGAAAACATGTGGATATCGGGTGTGTGCCTCTTATTGCAACTTTCGAATCGTAATGTCAACTTGGAGGCTCTAATGGCAACTCCGAAATTCTAATCACAACTTTTGATTTCTAATGGCAACTTTCGAATCGTAACGACAACTCCTGATTTCCAAGCGCGACGTCGGGATATAATTGCAAACCGCTGAAGGAATGCAGCCTAAGTGCGCGACGTCCTGTCGCAAAGGCTGCATTCCCGCGTCCTGCGGGCACAAAAAAATCCCCGCCCCTAATGCAAGGGACGAAGATGTTAGTCTCGCGGTACCACCCTAATTACCGGAAGAATTAAATCCGGCATCTCTGGTTGCCTTAACGCGGCGGACGGCAGGGATGAGCTGCACTCGGGAGTAGCTTTTCAACATTTTCGCTCGAGAACCCTTTCAGCCAAGGGGCTCCTTTCTGGACGAGTAAACTTGTCTACTTTCTCCGTCAACGTATTACATATGAATAACATTTGTAATTGGATTATAGAAAAGTTCCGCCTTGTTGTCAATCTGAAACTTCAAGAAATTCATAAGGCGTTACCCCTTTCATGCCAATCAGCGGATCGATTGATAGGAAAGTTTCCATCGTAAGTGAGAAAATGACAGGTTGGGCATCCTCTGAACTCACATGCGCCTCATTAGAAACCTTTGCACGCTCAGGATCAGGAGACTCCATAGCTACCAGTTCAACGACATCGCCGTTTAACCGTTCTTTTAAAGTCGTCTGTCTCTCCAATTCGTCAGTTCGTGCTATACCTGCCCTGAACTCTTCAGGCTCGCCACAGAGGATAAGGAAGTTTTTTGCACGAGTGATGCCGGTATACAGTAAATTACGACGCAACATTTTACGATGACCGCGGACGATTGGCATAATGACGATTGGGAATTCGCTGCCCTGGGATTTATGAATTGAACAGCAATAAGCAAGTGTCAGCTGGTTAAGATCATTGCGTTCGTAGGTAACTTCAATTCCATCGTACGAAACAACTAGTAGTTCTTTTTTATCAATTGTTTCTTTGGCTTTGATAATCGCAATGACTTCACCCATATCTCCGTTAAAAACATTACTCTCGGGTTGGTTGACAAGCTGAAGCACTTTATCACCAATTCGGTAAATCGCTTCGCCAAAAACCACTTCTTTGCGTTTTGGTCCTGGTGGATTGACCATTTCCTGAATCATTTTGTTTAAACCATCAATACCCGCCGGTCCTCTATACATCGGCGCAAGAACTTGGATGTCTTTAATGCGGTGACCTTTGGTAATGGCATTTTTCACGACTTGTTCGACGACTTCGAGAATTCGATCGCTACCCGCTTTGATAAATGAACGATCTGATGTTTTCTTCGTTATGTCATCTGTCCATTCTGACCGTTTAATCATATGAGCCATTTCGATAATCGACGAACCTTCACTTTGCCGAAATACTTCAGTCAGCTCAATGATAGGGACTTTACCAGAATCTAACATATCCCGAAGTACTTGACCGGGTCCTACAGGCGGCAGCTGGTCTTGGTCACCAACGAATAACAGTTGCACATCATTGGCAAGTGCCTTTAATAACTGATGGGCAAGCCATGTATCGACCATCGACATTTCATCAATGATAATGAGACGCCCTTCAACTTCCCGCTCAGTCTCTTCATCCTTTTCCTGCCCGTTGAATCCAAGCAAACGGTGAATTGTCATCGCAGGTAATCCAGTCGATTCCGACATACGCTTAGCTGCACGCCCAGTTGGCGCCGCTAATACAATCGGAAATGGTTCTTTCTTTTTGGCATACTCTTTCGGGTCGAGCGACAATCCGTGAAGTTCTGCATACACTTCGACAAAACCACGAATAACAGTCGTTTTCCCGGTTCCAGGACCGCCAGTTAATATCATTAATGGCGAATGAAGGGCTGTTTCAATCGCTGCCACTTGTGTTTCTGCATAATTAACACCTAGCCGCTCTTCAACTTCCCCGACCGCTTTTCTTATTTCAGACACAGGAAATTGATCCGCTGTGTCATTTTCCATAATGCGCTCAAGCTTCGCAGCGATTCCGATTTCTGAAAAGTAGAGGGACGGTATGTATAATCTACGTTCTTCAGCAGATAGCTTGCCTTCCTCGACAAGCACAATAATTGCCTGGGAAATATCTGCAAATGGAATATCAATGCGCTGACTCATTTCGAGCAGGCGTTTGACATCTGGCAAAATGGCTTCCGCTTCAACGTATACATGCCCCGCTGATTGCACCGCCTGGTTCATTGAATGAAGAATGGCTGCCTTGATTCTTGATGGGTGGTTTCCTGTAATGCCTAGGTTTTTGCCGAGTTCGTCCGCACGCTGAAAACCTACCCCTTCAATTTCTTCAATAAGTCGATATGGATTTTCAGACAGCAATGAAACCGATTCTTCACGATACTTCTGATAAATGCGCATAGCGATTTGCGGTCCGAATCCCCATTCATTCAATTGGATAATTGTCCGCTCAAGCCCCATATTCTGCTCCAAAACGGAAATCAATGTCTCTTTTTTATCATCCGCTAGTTTCGGAATAGTACCAAGAACAGACGGATCGTCAAGTATCTTTTTAATAGCATCCTTGCCTAGCTTTTTAACAATTGTTTGAGCTGTCTTCATCCCGATGCCCGGAAACAAATCACCTGACAGATAATGGACCAGTCCCGTTTCTGTTGCCGGCATCTCTTTCGCAAAGGTATGCACATCAAACTGCGCACCGTATGTCGGATGATTAACTAGTTTACCTGTAAATTTATAGTCATCTTCTGGATTCAGTTGTGGAAAACTGCCTTTAACGATGATTTCTTTATCTTCATTCCCACTATTCGTTTCACGAACTTTTAATTTCGCGATCGTAAAAAGGCTGTCGGGGTTATGGAAGATTGTCACGACTGGTCGTCCAATCAAAAAAACTTCATCCGTATTTCCCGCCATGTTGTTCCCTTCCATCACCGCCACCCCTTCTTATTTACCTTCTTCGCCCAGCTTGATCATGTCATATATATAGCGTGCTTGAACGTGTTCTGGATCGATTGTGAATGCTTTTTCAAGATGATTAAGCGCATCTTGTTTCTCTTCTGTTGACACTGCATATAAGAAACCGAGGTTATAATGAGCATCGGCACTTGCTTCGTCCTGTTCGATGATAAAACGGAATTCATTTCCGGCTTCTTTAAATAGCTCCAAATTGGCAAGAACAATCCCATAAGATAACCGAATTTCAAGATCCTCCGGCGCCAGTTCTGTCGCTCGCTGTAAATAAGGCAACGCTAATTTCTCATTACTTGAACGTTCGAGACTTTTCCCGAGCATGAAATAAGCGTCCGCCTCTTCAACACCTTTGCGGACCGCCTTTTCATATAATTTTGCTGCTTCTTCAAAACGATCTTTATTGTAATAAAGATTGGCAAGACCATAAAACGCTGTGCCAGCTTCAGCATCAAGTGTAATCGCTTTTTGGAAAAATGGTTCTGCTCTTTCAGCATCTCCAAGTGAAGCGAAAACATTCCCTAAATTGATATAACCGACTGCATTTTCGGGGTCCTTTTCGACCCCTTGCATAAATGATTCGACTGCTTTTTCATATTCGCCATTTTGTAGTGCGGCGATTCCAATTTCATTGTATTCCATAGTTAACTTCCCCTTATCCAACATAATCAAGTTGTTTACCATTTTTGATAACTGTATCGATTGTTCCCCCGCCGAGACATTCGTCTCCATCATAGAAAACGACGGCCTGTCCAGGTGTAATTGCACGCACTGGTTGTGCAAAGTGGACGATTGCACTTCCGTCTTCAGTTAGTTCAACTGTGACGTTTGTATCCGGTTGACGGTAGCGGAATTTCGCTGTACAACTGAATGTTTTCGGCAGTTCACGTACAGTCGAAAAACTGACGTCAATTGCTGTCAAACTATCGGAATAAAGTGCATCGTTATCAAAGTTTTGACCAACGAGAAGGATATTTTTCTTCAAGTCTTTGCCAATAACGAACCATGGTTCTCCAGCTCCGCCAATACCAAGACCGTGACGTTGACCAATCGTATAGTACATAAGCCCATCATGACGGCCTACAGTTTCGCCTTCCATCGTCGTCATATCTCCTGGTTGAGCAGGAAGATATTGACCAAGGAATTCCTTGAAATTTCGCTCTCCAATGAAACAAATGCCCGTAGAATCCTTTTTCGCCGCTGTCGAAAGCCCAGCTTCAACCGCTTTTTCGCGCACAGCGCTTTTTTCCATATTGCCAATTGGGAACATCACTTTTTGTAGTTGATCTTGTGTCAATTGATTCAAGAAATACGTTTGATCTTTATTTGCATCTTTCCCGCGCAACATTGATACGCCGCCTTCTACTTCTACGACTTGTGCATAATGACCCGTTGCTAAATAGTCTGCACCTAGACTCATTGCATGCTCAAGAAACGCTTTGAACTTGATTTCTTTATTACACATGACATCGGGGTTCGGTGTACGACCCGCTTTATATTCTTCAAGGAAATACGTAAATACTTTATCCCAATATTGTTTTTCGAAATTGACCGCGTAATAGGGTATTCCGATATCATTACAAACACTGATAACATCTTCATAGTCTTCCGTTGCAGTACAGACACCGAATTCGTCTGTGTCGTCCCAGTTTTTCATGAAAATACCGATAACTTCATAGCCTTGCTCTTTCAGCAATAGTGCTGCAACAGACGAATCTACGCCGCCCGACATACCGACAACAACGCGTGTTTCTGCTGGTGATTTAGTTGTTTTCATTCTATTTTTCATCCTTTATATTTTCATTTCACAGACCGTTTGACGATTTCAGCCGTTAGTTGCGCTGCTTCCTTAATCGTTTCCTCAGTAAGACCGAGACCAAAACTAAATCGGACCGAATTTCGTAATTTGGAAGACCCTTTACCAAACATAGCAGTCAAGACATGCGACGGATCAAGTGAACCCGCAGTGCATGCAGATCCGCTAGACACGGCAATACCCGCCATATCGAGATTCACTAGGAGTGATTCAATATCTGTCCCAGGGAAGCTGACATTCATTATATGCGGCAGTTTTTCCGCACTTTTTACATTCATTTCGTAAGTGACATCTTGTTGGTTAAATACGTCAGTCATAATGGTTGCGTAGTTAGAATAATTCACAGTATTTTGTTCCATCGCCTGTTGTGCAATTAATACTGCTTCAGAAAAAGCAACAATCGCTGGAATATTTTCGGTTCCTGCGCGTCGTTTGCGTTCCTGTTCCCCCCCGAAAAGAACTGGTATTGTATCAAGTCCTTTACGCTGATAAAGGAAACCGATTCCTTTTGGACCGTTCAATTTATGAGCTGAAACTGATAACAAATCAACGCCGAGTTCATCCACATGAAGTGGAACGATTCCATAAGCTTGAACAGCATCCGTATGGAAAACGGCTTGGTGTTCCTTCAGCAATGCCCCAATTTCACGAATCGGCTGAATGGTACCCACTTCATTATTGCCATACATAATCGAGATAAGAACCGTTTTGTCTGTCAGTGCTTTTTGCACTTGTTCCACAGTTATTTGTCCATTGTCATCGACTTCTAAGTAAGTTACTTCGAAACCTAGCAGTTCTAGTTGTTTACATGGATTTAATACAGCGTGATGCTCAATATTCGTCGTGATAATATGGTTCCCCTTGACCTTCATCGCCATAACAGTCCCAAAAACCGCGGTGTTGTCCGCTTCCGTACCGCCCGAAGTGAAAATGATTTCCGACGGTTCTGCGTGGATTGACTGTGCTAGCGTTTTCCGTGCGTCATCTAGCCATTTTCGTGCTTCTCTTCCAAAACTATGGATACTGGAAGGGTTACCGAAAACAGATTCAAGTGTTTCTATATAAGTAGCGCTTACTGCCGGATGAACCGGTGTCGTCGCCGCATGGTCAAGATAAATTTTAGTCATAATAAGACTCCTTTAAATGTAAAACATATAACTATCGCGCTCATCTTTTTCACCCGACTTCATCAAGTCTTCAATCGTTGTTGTATCGAGGACACTGCGTACCGCCTCGCCAATCCGTTTCCAAAGTTCTTGTTGCGGAATATCAGATCCCTCTAGTCCCTCTACAACTTGGATGGGTCCTTCAAGAATTCGGATAACATCTCCCGCAGTAATTTCCGTCGGCGGCTTAGCCAGCATATATCCGCCATAAGCGCCGCGAACACTTTTCACAATTCCACTGTTACGAAGTGGGGGAATAAGTTGCTCCAGATATGCTTCAGACAACTTCTGTTCTTCCGCAATTTTCCGTAGCGGTACTGGACCTTCCCCGAATTTAGAGCCAAGTTCAACAACTATTGTTAATCCATATCTACCTTTTGTAGAAATCTTCATATCTATCCCGTCCTTTTACGATTGCTTCAAAATATTATAGCATAAATGACCCTCAAGCTTCCTTAAAATGATTTACGGTTGTCTAACGTGTATAATAGAGGAACGGATGTACTAGGTAAGGAGTGAATAAGTTGCAAAATGAGCCATTGGCGTTTCGCATGCGCCCAAGAACTATAGATGAAATTGCTGGACAAAAGGATATTATTGGTGAAAAGACGGCACTTTACCGGATGATAAAAAACGGTCATGTTCCATCTATGTTGTTGTACGGGGAACCCGGAATCGGTAAAACGTCACTCGCCCATGCAATTGCAGGTACTAGCAATCTGCCTTTCATCGCCATGAATGCAACAGTTTCAGGGAAGAAAGATGTCGAAGACGTTGTAGCAGAATCACGCATTACAGGGAAAGTTCTACTATTCTTAGATGAAATTCATCGTTTCAATAAATTACAGCAAGATACATTACTCCCACACGTCGAAAGTGGAGCAATCGTCTTAATAGGAGCAACAACTGAAAATCCATACCACGACGTCAATCCCGCCATACGTTCCAGATGTGGTGAAATCCGACAATTATCCAGATTAGAGCCAATAGACCTAATGGAAGTGCTTCAAAAGGCGATGGCAGATGAAGAACGCGGGCTTGGAAAAATGCCGATTACCATAACTGATGAGCAGCTTACATTGATTGCGGAAGGTGTTAACGGTGATGCACGAAAAGCGTTAACTGTTCTTGAATCTGCCGTTTCCGCAAGCGATGAAGTCGATGAAAAAATAATCATCGAAGACTGGCTACTTGAAAATCTGCTTGGACGTATCGGGTTATTTGGGGATAAAAAAGGTTCACACTTTTATAATTTATTGTCAGCACTTCAAAAATCAGTCCGTGGTAGTGACGTTAATGCCGCTATTTATTATCTTGCAAATCTTCTCGAGACTGGCGATTTAGTAGCCGTCAATAGACGCTTGCTTGTGATGGCCTACGAAGATGTCGGATTAGCTTCACCAGAGGTTGGACCACACGTATTAGCGGCGACAGACGCAGCGGTGAAGCTCGGCATGCCGGAAGCGCGTATCCCACTCGCAAACGCTGTTATCGAAATGTGCCTGGCCTCTAAGTCGAATTCAGCTTATAAAGCATTCGATGCGGCTGTAAAAGCGATTAACGAGGGCAAAACCGGAGATATTCCATTGCATTTACGGGACGCACATTATGCCGGTGCGGCGAAGCTCGGTCACGTCGGCTACAAATACCCGCATGACACACCACTCGGTTCCTTCGGAGGCTGGACTAACCAGCAGTATTTACCCGATAAATTAAAAAACACGGAGTTTTACAAGCCGGTTATAGCAGGAGAAGAAAAAAAGATGGCTGCAATTTATGATAGGTTGAAAGAATTTCGGAAAAAGAAGTGACTGGAATATCTAAAACCCCACCCTAAATGAATTTCCCAAGCGATATAAGACCCATATAAACCCCCAAATAGGCAGTCTATTCTCTACAATCTAATAGAGAATAGACTGCCTATTTTTCTTGAATATGATTTCCATAATACAGTCTTCATGCTCATTTCTGTATTCTTCTTACACAGAAGGGAAACAGTCAAAAGTGTAATTTTTCACTTATTCCCATCTAAATTGCCAGTTACAAAAAATGCGCCTCTACTTTTTTGTAGAAACGCACCCAGTTATATAGTCTGTACTTAACGAATGGGATGTTCTTCCAACTATGCTTCTTCTTTTGGTGATGGCCTCACGCTTGTCGCTCCTTCGCTAGATTTGTTCGTTATCTGGGAGAGGTATACCACCTAGTTTACCCAAAATGAGTAGTGCCGCATTTTTAGTTGAGGAATTGTTATTTTTTTAAGCTGTCTAACAAAACATAACCAAATACAATCCCAGCTGTTGACGTGAATGTAGTATCTCCTAATAGCAGAAACTCTTTTGCGAATAACAAATTCAACCCGAAATAAATAGACAGAATAGGTATCATTGCTATATAAAGAGACGGAATTCCAATTGCAACAACCTTAATCCAATCAAACGACCATTGCTTTTTTTCTTTTATCTCTATAATTAATTTAGGGAATCGTAAAAAAAATCCAATAAAAACAGGAAAAATAGTTATAAAAATTAAAAAAGGCATTAAATTAAATGTTGTTGCCGACTCTTCTCTTAATCGCACTTTATAATCCATTCCTAGATAAAAAATAAATCCCATAACTACTACGGAAACGAAATAAAATAAAAATCTTTTAATTTAAGACTCCCCCCTTCAACTTTCCTCTTATTAAAACGGTCCATTTTGCTGGTCATTCCGCGCCACTTCTCGTAGAGAACCGGCTACCGCTGAGTTTTGATTCACTGACTTTTCCTGTTCTTTAAAATCATATTTTCGCCCAGTCAAAAAATCCACAAGATATCCACCTACAAGCAAAGTTACAATGGAACCCCAGAAAACCCACATCACCCAATGCATTACATTCCCTCCCCTTTCCACAATCCAAATACCTAATAAGAGAAGTGTGAATTAATTATTTCAACCTTATAAACTGGAATTTGACATCCTACTTCGCTGCTCGGTCACGATATACAATCAGCGTAATTACATTTAATAGAATGGTAACGATGAGAAGAACTGCCGCAACGAACGCCACAGCACCCGTTGTGTCCATAAGAGCAGACCAATCCTCAATCTTTACCAAGTGATAGTTATAAAAAATCTGGAAACATAGCGAAATAGCACAAGCACTGATGCTCATAATAGTAAGAGGGACCCAATTCTTTTGGTTCTGCTTTTCATATCGCATCAGATTAACAACAGGAAGTATCCAAGCAATTAGCCCAAGCACTAAGCTGCCAAGATTAAGCAAAACAATCATATCTAATCCCCCCTTTATATTTTTCATTTCTTCATTCTTGTTCAACAGTCCTGCCCCTAAACCAAACAAGAGTCGTTAGTTTTGATAGCAAGTCTCATACTGATCTTTCATTATCCAGCTTTGACATACTAACCCACTTTCGTGATAAATTTCTTTGCCGATTTCCAACTCAATACTTCTATTTGAATTTGGATACTTAATTTCTTCATTTATAATATATAAAGTGTTTTCATCCTTCCACTCCATAGAAAAATAACTTTTTGCATCACTATAATAAACTGTCTCAATTTTATCATCCACTTCATTATAAGTGATTTCTATCCATAGATTGACACCTCCAGCGGCACCACCATATGTCATGTAGTAAGCATTAGCTGTATATTTTTCTGTCGGAGAATTGACAGGTCCCTTGTAAAATTCACCTTCAAGATTATCAAATGTGAAAAAATAGTTCGCATATATAAATAGCCCAAAAAACAAAATAGTACCTATCAAAAAAGCAATTAGAAGTTTTTTTGGAAAATGATTCTTTTTTATAAAGTAAATAATTAGTTTGACACAAAAAATGAATAATATTAATATCGTAGTTAAAAAAACTAAGAAACCAAATATATTTAAATAAATATTCACATTTCCTCCTTTAGATGTAAAATCGATCTACACATTACTTAAATTAGGAATCTCTCTACTACTAGTACGTTCATTGTGACTGAATAGTTTCAATAAATAAAAATCAACATTCATTTAACGTTACAAAAATTTGATATTAATTACTCTAAGACCGATAATTAAGTCCATTTACTCTATACTGTTAGTACCAAAAGATTAATCGCTATCTAACTCTAGCTATAAATTTTAAGCGGAAAATTACGAAAAAAGAGAGATAACAGTATGTTTAAAAACAAAAACACTGAAATCTTATATGACCGTTTTTGATTCTTGGAATAGCTTAATTAACTATCTACAAAAAAGTATTCACCTTATTACTTTTTCTGGTTAAAAGCTACATTTTGGATAATATACAATTAATTGAAAGAGTAATAACAATCTTCAACTACAATATCTTTACAGTGGAGGGTTAACATGATTCCAGAAGTGATGATCGTCGGGGTGTATCATTTAGGAGACACATCGGATTTAATCAATGTTGAACGCAAAAACGATATTGATTTAGAGCTAGAAGCAAAGGAAGTTGTTGACGCACTAAGTCGGTTTAATCCGACAAAGTTAGCTGTCGAAGCTGATCGGGAAGTACAATCGAAGTTAAATGAAAGTTATCGAAAGTATCTATTGAATGATCCGACCCCAATGAAAAATGAAATAGAAACGATTGGTTTCCCTTTAGCGAAGGAATCGGGCATAAGCGAAGTTTCTTGTATCGATTGGAGGGGGGACGATAATGAAATAGCAACAATAGGCGATATTTTTCAGTATGCAAAAGAGTATGAACCCGAACGCTATAAGAAAATAATGACAACGTACATGGAACCCATGCAACGTGAGGCAGAAGAATGGTCCAAACTCCCGATTTTAGAAGGCTATAAACGTGTGAATGAAGTAGAAACTGTTAAAAAGATGCACCAATTTTACATGGAATTTGCGATGATTGGAAAAGAGAAAGATTATTACGCAATGGATTGGTTAACTTGGTGGTACAAACGAAATTTAATACTCTATACAAATGTGAGAAGGTTGATATCAACTCCACAGGATAGAGTTTTGCTATTAATCGGCGGCGGCCACGTTCATCTTATTAAACAGTTTTTGGAGGAATCCGGAGTATGTACGGTGGTTGATGCGAATAAATACTTAAATTAAATAGGTGGAGTGTTCTTTCAGTGGGTAACATTAAATTAGATTATGAGTAAGAATATAATAAGTACCCCTTTTTCTGGGGCGCTTATTATATGCTTTACTTGGTTTTATTTAGGATTTGATAATCAAATGAAATACGTTTTTCCACAGAACCTACCCCAATCTGTACTTATCTTCATGTTCCTAAAATCCAGGAAATATTAATTACATTCGAACATATTTTTTCAACAAAGAAATTAGGAATAAACTTAGTAAAGAAGAGTCTATAATTCTAACGACCAATATCCCATAACTGGTTATCGAAACAGGGTCAATAAGACACCACAACGATACAAATAATACTGTTAAAATGAATAAAGAAAACCAAAAAATAATTTTTTTCTTAGGATAAACAGTAATATGCTTATGTTTTCTCTGGGTCAATGCTCTATAATACATGTAAACTAAAATCATTGTTATTCCAAATAATGTACTCCCATGTTGTAAAAATTTATACAAAGGTATAGCAAAACCATAGATGTTATAGCTGTGAGTGAATAAAGCCGGAAATTTTAACACCATATATCCGTTTATATGAGTGAAAGAATCCCATACAACGTGAGTTAACATACCGAACAGGGCAGAATAACAAAATACAACTACCTTTAATATAATAGTCGAATCTACTCTTTTCATATAAGTATCTTGTAGAATAGTTGGTAAATGATTGAATAGAATTTGGTGTACAAATATATGGTAAATTACATAAACGATTGTCACCAAGGGTAAATTAAACAAAACGAGCCCAGTAAAAGTATGTCCAATGTCCCCCATTGGTTGGCCTCTCAAAAAGTATTCAAAATCAGGAGCCATACTACCGAATACCATTGCAGAAAAGTTAATATATTTACTTTTTCTTGAGAACGGAAGTATGGCTGCTGGGTGAGCAAAAGTTAGTGGCATGCTATTACACTCCTAGTTGTTTTGTTAAATTTTATTTCAGTTAAATATTGATAGTCTTAATCTATCATAAGAAACTTCGAAATAAACAGTGGAGTAATCCCTCATGATTGAAATCCCAGTTATCAACCATATTAATATGTAATTAAATGAAAGTTCTTTCATAGTAATGTTGATGGTTATTCAGCCCAATTAGCATAAAGCTTGTTATGCCCGCCACACTTTCAATATAAGCTCCTGCGAGACAATTACTCGATATTCAAAATAGCATATGCAAAACCCTCCTAAAAGTTAAACTTTCAGGAGGGTTTTTACTGAGTATTTTTTAGTTAGCTGCAGCTTCTAATAGTTCTGCCGGAACCTTTACATCATCCACGTTGTCGTAGTGACTATAAACTGCATTGATCGTTTGTTTAACTCGATGGGAATTACCATCAACTTGTACCATTGAGTACGTTGTTGTATCAAGTGTCATTTTGAAATCAGTTACATAGAATGATTTGCTATCAATTCCAATCACAATGTCGAATTTATTAATAAGGGGAAACTCACTGTCCACTACATCTACATCCGTATCGCTACCGTTGTTCGACAGGTACAGTGTTTTTTTAAATTCTTTATATTGTTCTCTCGATAATGACAGCCTTAAGTTATAACCATAGTCAATCGGTTCTAACACAAAATCGTTTTCAAAGTCGTTAAAAAACGCGAGGTCCAGTGTTGGCTGAACATTTTCAATCATCGAACCGAATAATTCAGCAATCGAACCGGACTGCAACTCTTCCCATTCCTTTACTTTCGTATCCTTAATGAAAACACGGTCATTTACTTTATATACTTCCGCATCCCATGGATCCCCATTTATCGGTTGCGGTCGCACTTTTACGTCCTGTTTAACTATTTCTGGTTGTAGCGCAGCATCTGAAGTCATTTCATATTTCACGCTATATCTTTCATCAGGTGCTGTTGTTTTCCAAAAATCATCATAAGAGATATGTGTACGCACATTTTTCAATTTAGCAGAGGCATCTTTCGCTTTTTCGAAAACGTCTTGTGCCGTCATTCCTTGTTTCGCTTCCACATTGCCACATGCTGTTAATAAAAGGGCAACTAACCCAAAAACAAATACCTTAAACACTTTATTCACACATAAACACCCTTTCTAGCAATCCAAGTTCATTTTCATAAGCAATCACTCTATTATACCTCTACCCATATTTTGGTGACAACCAAAAAGGTACCGCATGAAAATGAACACAGCCTAAGTTCGCCACATCGTGTGGCAACAAGGAGGGATGAAGTTCAATCCCTCCCTGCTGCGTGACCTACATCCTGTAGGTCCGCGGTGATATCCATTATACTTTATCTTTCACTCGCCGGATAGGAATATCGGCAACGATATCATTCATTACCCAGCTGGCGCAAACAAGACCAGCAACTGATGGGACGAATGCGTTCGATGCAGGTGGCATTTTTGCTTTTCGAATGAAGGCATCAGGTTTACCAACTGTGTCAACAACATCCGGTCTCACGACAATTGGGCTTTCATCAGAAAAGACCACTGACACTCCTTGATAAATACCTTCTTTTTTAAGTTTGCGACGAATTACTTTCGCTACCGGATCTGTATGCGTCTTTGAAATATCCGCAATTTGAAAACGGGTCGGATCCATCTTATTAGCAGCACCCATACTCGATATAATTTTCACGTTACGTGCGACACATTCTTTAATCAAATGAATTTTAAAAATGATTGTATCAGATGCATCGATGACATAATCAGGTTTGTAACTGAAAAACTCTTCAGCTGTCTCTTCCGTATAAAACATATGGAGCGAAATCACTTCACACTCTTTATTAATATCAGCAATGCGCTCTTTCATCACTTCTGCTTTAGAACGGCCGACTGTCGACAAATTAGCGATTAGCTGTCTATTAATATTCGTTATGTCAATATCGTCCTTATCGACAAGGATAATCCGTCCAATTCCGCTCCGCGCACATGCTTCTGCCGCAAATGAACCGACTCCTCCAACACCAAGTATCGCGACAGTCATGTCCCGCATACGATTTACACCTTCTGTACCTATGGCTAATTCATTTCTTGAAAATTGATGTAACAATTGAAATTCCGCCTTTCCATCCATTATAAATTTAAATTTTCCCCAATAAAAAACCCCTCCGCACGTAAGTCAGAGGGGTGTATGATCATGTAAGTAACGAATCCCAAATGTGCCGTCTTTGTAGTATCGCTTTGAACCCGCTCTCAGCAGGTGGGTGTCCTATCCGATTCTTTTGAGGTCCCGACTAAAGGCATGTCATCCGACTCGAAATGCGGACTCCCGACGAAAAAATGTTCGGTCAAAACTGATTGGCAAATAACGAACACTTCAGGATTCGTATTACATGTATAATAACATACATCTTTAGTCAGTTCAACGATTTCACGGAAATAGTTTTTACATTTTTCTAACTTAACTGATTACCGTTTACTCTTTGCCATCACTCGAATTCCAAGTTCAGCTAGTTGAGTATCGTCAACGTGATCAGGCGCTGACGTTAACAGGCAGCTTGCACTCGCTGTTTTCGGAAATGCAATAGTGTCGCGCAAGTTCGTCGAACCAGATAACAACATTACAATACGGTCGAGACCGAATGCAATTCCGCCATGCGGAGGTGTTCCATAGTCAAATGCTTCAAGAAGGAATCCGAATTGTTCGTTCGCTTGTTCCTTACTGAATCCAAGTGCTTCGAACATTTTTTCCTGAACATCACGTTTGTAAATCCGTAGTGACCCACCACCAAGTTCATAACCATTTAAAACAAGGTCATAGGCTTGTGCTTTTACTGTCTCAGGACTTGTTACTAGTTCTTCCACATCTGCCGGCATTGTAAATGGATGGTGTGCTGCCTGGTAGCGACGAGCTTCTTCGTTATATTCGAACAGAGGCCATTCAGTTACCCAAAGGAAGTTGAACTTCGATTCGTCAATTAAGTCGTGGTCTTTTGCAAGCTTAGTACGTAGTGCTCCTAATGTATCTGCGACAACTTTCTTTTTGTCTGCTACAAATAACAATAGATCTCCTACTTCAGCATTCGCTGCAGCTTTTAGTCCTTCGCCCTCTTCTCCTTCGAAGAACTTCGCGATAGGTCCTTTCAGACCTTCGGCATCGACTTTCAACCATGCAAGGCCTTTTGCGCCATAGACTGCTGCAAACTGGCCAAGTGCGTCGATGTCCTTACGAGAATAGCTATCCGCTACTCCTTTTACATTGATGAGTTTAACTTGCCCACCTGACTCGATTGCTGCCGTAAATACTTTGAATGAAGAATCTTTAACGACGTCAGAGACATCTGTCAGTTCCAATGCAAATCGCGTATCCGGTTTATCTGAACCGAAACGCGCCATTGCTTCGTCATAAGGAAGACGTTTAAATGGAATTTGAACATCGATTCCTTTTACATCTTTCATTACCTTTTGCATCATTCGTTCATTCAATTCAATAATATCTTCAATTGACATGAAACTCATTTCCATATCGATCTGAGTGAACTCCGGCTGGCGATCAGCGCGAAGGTCTTCATCGCGGAAACAACGTGCAATTTGATAATAACGGTCGAATCCGGCTACCATCAGCATTTGTTTGAATAGTTGTGGTGACTGTGGCAGCGCGTAAAATTCGCCTTCGTGAACTCGGCTAGGTACTAGATAGTCGCGTGCGCCTTCAGGTGTAGATTTCGTTAGAATCGGCGTTTCTACTTCGAAAAATCCTTCATCGTCAAGGAAGTTACGGACTGTTTTAGTGATGTCTGAACGCATTTTGAACGTATTCGCAAGTTTTGGACGGCGTAAATCAAGGTATCTATATTTCAGTCTAATTTCTTCATTCACGTCTGTTTCATCTTCAATCATGAACGGCGGGTTTTTCGCCTCATTCACGATGTTCAATTCAGTAACTTGAATTTCAATCGAACCGGTTTTCAATAGCGGATTTTTCTGGCCTTCTGCGCGCTCAACAACTAAACCTGTTAGCTCGATTACGAACTCATTGCGCAGTTTGTCTGCCGTCACGATTGCTTCGCTTGAAAAACTCGGGTTAAATACTGCCTGAACGATTCCTGAACGGTCCCGTACGTCGACGAAAATTAGTCCCCCAAGATCCCTTCTTTTTTGAACCCATCCTTGTAATGTAACCGGTTGTCCGATTACCTCTTCTGTCAATTCACCACTATAATGTGTACGTTTCATTGCCTTCATCCGCCTCTCTTTAGCCAATCAATGTTTCTTTAAGTTTTTGAACCAGTTCAGCAACAGGAACTTTTACTTGCGCCCCGTCAGCCATGTTTTTCAATAAAGCAACGCCTTCCGCTACTTCATCTTCACCGATTAGTACAACTGTCCGTGCATTCAATCTATCTGCCGATTTCATTTGCGCTTTCATTTTCCGGTCCATATAATCCATATCCGACCGAATACCAGCTTCTCGAAGTGCACCAAGCAATTTATAGCCTGGACGACGTGCTGTTTCCCCAAGAGTAACGATATAAACGTCAAGTACTGGCTCAGCTTCAAACGATTTCCCTTCAGCAGCCATCGCAAGAAGTAAACGCTCAATACTCATCGCAAAACCGATACCTGGTGCAGAAGGTCCACCGATTTCCTCAGCGAGACCATTGTATCTACCACCGCCGCACAAAGTCGTAATTGCTCCGAATCCTTCCGAAGTGCTCATAATTTCAAATGCCGTGTGATTATAATAATCAAGGCCACGCACAAGATTTGCATCGACCTCATAAGAAATCCCTGCATCGTCGAGATAACCTTTTACATCTGCAAAGTATTGAGCAGACGTTTCATTCAAATAGTCAGCTAAGGATGGTGCTGAAGCAATGAGCGGATTGCCGTTATCGACTTTACAATCTAATATGCGTAGTGGATTTTTTTCCAATCTAGATTGACAATCAGAACAGAATTCCCCTATATGCGGATTGAAGTGCGCAATAAGCGCTTCGCGGTGCGCTATTCTGCACTCTGTATCGCCTAGCGAGTTAATAACAAGTTTCAACTTTGTCAATCCCACTCGCTTATAGACATCCAGTGCCAACGCAATCACTTCTGCGTCAATCGCAGGATCTGCGCTGCCGATTGCTTCTGCTCCAAATTGAACGAATTGACGGTAACGTCCTGCTTGCTGACGCTCATAACGGAACATTGGACCTGTGTAAAAAAGCTTTACAGGCTGATCCGGGTAACCAAACATTTTATTCTCCACGAAAGAGCGTACGACAGCTGCAGTTCCTTCAGGTCGTAGCGTCATTGAACGATCGCCTTTATCCGTAAAGGTATACATCTCTTTTTGAACGACATCAGTTGTCTCACCTACGAGACGTTGAAATAATTCCGTTTGTTCAAATATCGGTGTACGGATTTCTTTATAACGGTAGATATCGCATACTTCGTTAATGATTTTTTCTGCTTGCTGCCATTTCCATGTTTCAGACGGCAAAATATCCTGAGTTCCTCTTGGCACTTTGAAAATCATATAAATTCCCCTTCCTAAATAAGAATCGCAGTCTAGGTACACCACGACCTGTAGCAACTAAGAGGGATGAAGTTCAATCCCTATCCACTGCATAACCTACTTCCTGTAGGCCTGCCGAAGCCTAGACACGCTTAGTCGGTACACAAAAAAAGACCCCCATCCCTTGCCTATGCAAGGGACGAGAGCCTTTATAGCTTCCGCGGTTCCACCCAAATTGACGCAAAAGTTTGCGCCCACTCTAAAACCGGATAACGGCCGGTTCCGTCTGTACTTACTGAATTAGAAATCGTTCAGCACAGAGCCTCGATGGTGTTATTCATTGTAAATCGCTGTAGGATGGATTTCAGCCACGTCCGTCCCTCTCTTGTCAGTCAATTATACAATTACTTTCCATGTCGTTGGCATAAATATAACACGTACTATCCGTGTGAGTTAAATTGTTAATTAATCATCATCTTAATGATTCTGCGTCATAGTGTCAACCTTTTTCGATTAATTGTAGTTTTTTGTAGTGAAAACTTCTACAATGGACTGTAGGGGGTATGATATTTTGTCAAAAATGAGCAAATGGATGATCGCATTCATACTTTTATTCAGCGTATTCTACGACATTCCAACGACTTACGCTAATACGGATTCAGTCGTCGTTGATGCAAAATCCGTACACATCCGGTCCGGTGCCGGTCTTACTTCTGCTGTAATCGGCTCGCTAAAACAGGGTGATCGGGTAGACGTTATTGCTGTTTCTGGAGACTGGTACCAAATCCAGCATGGCAACAGTTCTGGATGGATTGCATCTTGGCTAACTGCTTCCGCAGATCAAGCTACTGGGACAAGTACCGCAGTCGTTTCACGTGTCAGTCAGTTAAATGTGAGATCCAGTCCTTCCACCAATTCAGCAGTACTTGGTCGGATGGCCGCTGGGGACGAAGCAATTGCCACTGGAAATGACGGTGAATGGACTTCCATTACATTTAACGGCACAAACGGTTGGGTACATACAGATTATATTACACCGGTGGCAGATCAAACTGAACCACTGACAACCAATCAAGCCGCAACACCCGAGTCATTTACCGTTTCAGTTGAAGCACTCAACGTCAGAAAAAATGCAGACCTGACCTCCAAACGAGTAGGACTCATCCGTCAAGGTGAATCGTATGACGTTAAGGTAGTCAATGGCAATTGGGTACAAATTTCATTAGATGATAACGAATTGGGTTGGGTCTACTCATTCCACGGCACGCTCACATCGAATGGCAACCAGACTTCCGAAAGCTCAAATTTAGGAACGGTTACCATCCTATCAAATGGGACGAATATCCGTGAAGCCGCTACGACTTCTTCACAGATTGCCGCTCGAGCAGATGCAGGAGAAAAGTTTCCAATTGTTAAACAAGATGGCGACTGGTATGAAATTTCTTTACCGACAGGGGCTTCTGCATTTATTGCTACATGGGTAGTCTCTACGGGCGACGAGGCACTATTGACAGAACCCGTTATGAAAGAATCAGTCCCACGTGTTGCCGGCACTTTAAAGGGGCTTACTATCGTGATTGATCCTGGACACGGCGGTAATGACCGCGGCACAACAGGAGCCCGTGGAACAGACGAAAAGGACATTACAATTCTTACTTCTGAATTATTAGCAGCTAAATTAAAAGCTGCAGGCGCGAATGTGATTACAACTCGTGAAACAGACACTTATGTATCGTTGAGAAAACGAGTCGCTATCAGTAATCAGCATGCTGCGGATGCATTCATCAGTCTCCATTATGATGCCAATCCCGATTCTAGCGTAGCGGGCTTTACGACGTATTACTCACACGCACATCAACAAGCGCTTGCTTCTTCGGTTAATGACGGGCTTGCCTCAACAGTGAATTTGCGTAATCGAGGATCTCAGCCTGGCGATTTCCTAGTTCTTCGTGAAAATAGGCAAAATGCTATTCTGATTGAACTCGGTTTCCTATCGAATTCTGCCGAGGAACGAACGGTCACAAGCGATATGTTCCGTGAACGTGCGACGCATGGTATATATCAAGGTCTTCTTGACTATTTCAATAAAAATTAACTAGAAATGTTGAGTTAAAGAATCCCATTGAATTCGTTACGACGCTCGGGGATGCCTTCCGCCCTAAGCCAAGCAGCTTCGCCGCCGGTCTTAGGGCTTCGGCTACCCCTTGTAAGGCGCCTTCACTTAGTTTGTATAGAATACAATCACTAGTAGTATGAAGAAAAATGCAACGTGCCAGTTACTAACACCATTCGTGCACTTCGAATTGTGGCAGCAGCTGGCACCACGCATTGAATAGAAAAGGACATACCAAACACTCTCTTCTCTTCCAAAACATAAAGGACCTTCCCAGGTATTGAGGAAGGTCCTTTTTCTTATTATTTCGAGTCTAGAATAATCGTTACCGGACCATCGTTAATGAGCTCGACATCCATCATTGCGCCAAAAACACCGGTTTGAACTTTCAAGCCCTCTTCTTCTAATTTTTGGTTGAAGAATTCCCAAAGCGGTTTTGCCTGTTCGGGTCTTGCCGCTTCAATGAAACTTGGGCGACGTCCTTTTTTCACGTCTCCGAACAAAGTAAACTGGGATACTGAAAGAATATCCCCACCTACCTCAACGATTGAATGGTTCATCTTCCCCTCCGTATCTTCCCATAAACGAAGGCCTGCAATTTTCTTCGCAAGATAGGCAGCGTCTTCTTCGCTATCCGAGTGAGTTACACCAACAAGGAGCACGTAGCCCTTTTCAATTGACCCCGTTTTCTCCCCATCGACGCGGACAGTAGCTGGACCCGATCGTTGCAACACAACTTTCATCTGTTACACCTTCCAATCAATTAATGACACGTTCTACAGAATAGATATCGCGGATTTGTTTAATCCGATCAACAATTCTTTGCAAATGTGCAATATCCATAATTTTAATCGTCATATGAATGCGAGCGATTTTGTCTCGGTCCGCTTTGCCACTGACCGCAACCATCGGCGTTTTCGTATCGGCGACAACCATCATCACTTCATTCAACAACCCTTGTCGATCAAAAGCTGACACTTCTATATCAACCAGGAACTCTTTCCTTGAACTAGAAGGCCCTATCGCCCATTCGACGTCGATAATTCGATCATGCTCATCATCTTCGACCACAATATTAGGGCAGTCGGTACGATGGACGGAAACACCGCGACCTTTTGTGATGAATCCTACAATCTCATCACCTGGGACTGGATTACAACACTTCGATAACCTAATTAGCAAATTGTCGATCCCTTTAACAATAACACCTGATTCAGTCATTTTTTCCGGTTGAGGGGATTTCATGTCTGAAACGATTTTGTCAATTGTATCTTGTTGTTCACGTACTTTCCGTAACTTTTCAGCAAGACGATTAACTACCTGCTGAGCGGTTATTCCATTGAACCCAACAGCTCCATACATATCATCTTCGGAAGTGAAGCTGAATTTTTCGATTGTGCGTTTAATATTTTCCTGTGTTAGTACTTCTTTCACATCAAACTCTTGTGATTTTATTTCTTTTTCAATCATTTCTCGGCCTTTTAGGATGTTTTCTTCCCGGAGTTGTTTCTTGAAAAACTGCCGAATTTTATTTTTCGCCTGCGATGTATTGGCAAGTTTTAACCAATCACGGCTTGGTCCAAGCGATTGCTTCGATGTCAAAATTTCAATAATATCTCCCGTAAACAATTCAGTATCAAGCGGGACCATTTTTCCATTCACTTTTGCACCTATTGTCCGATTCCCAATTTCTGAGTGGACACGGTAGGCAAAATCGATGGGGACTGAACTTGCCGGCAGTTCAATAACGTCTCCGTCCGGCGTAAAGACATAGACCATATCCGAGAATAAATCGAATTTAAGTGATTCCATAAATTCTTCAGCGTTAGATGATTCGTTTTGAAATTCGAGTATCTCTCTGAACCAAGTCAATTTCGAATCAATATTACTTGGGGTTTCGGCTACCGTTTTTCCTTCTTTATAGGCCCAGTGTGCTGCAACTCCGAATTCAGCAATTTTGTGCATCTCTTCGGTCCGAATTTGTACCTCAAGCGGATCGCCAGCCGGTCCTACTACGGTCGTATGCAACGACTGATACAGATTCTGTTTTGGCATCGCAATATAATCTTTGAATCTGCCAGGCATCGGCTTCCATAATGTGTGAATGATACCAAGAACCGCATAGCAATCTTTAATACTTGAAACGAGAATTCTGACAGCCAGAAGGTCATAAATCTCATTGAATTCTTTCTTTTGGATAACCATCTTGCGGTAAATCGAATACAGATGTTTTGGACGTCCTGAAAGATCAGCGTCAATTTCCATCTCTCCAATTTCCGTCTTGATTTGCTCCATAACGTTTACTAAATAGTTTTCTCGTTCGACGCGTTTGCGCTTCATCATATTGACAATTCGATAATATTGCTGTGGGTTTAAATAACGTAATGCCGTATCTTCTAACTCCCATTTAATAGCTGAAATACCTAAACGATGGGCAAGTGGCGCAAAGATTTCCAGCGTTTCAGCCGCAACCCGGCGCTGTTTTTCTTCCGGGACATGTTTTAACGTTCGCATATTATGAAGCCGGTCCGCTAATTTAATAAGTATGACACGGATATCCTGAGCCATTGCTACGAACATTTTACGATGATTTTCTGCCTGTTTCTCTTCTTTGGATTTATATTGTAATTTTTCGAGTTTCGTCACACCATCGACAAGCATTGCCACTTCTTCTCCAAAATCTCGGATGATGTCGTCCCTGCTGATGTCTGTATCTTCCACAACGTCGTGTAGAAACCCAGCTGCAACTGTCGAAGGGTCCATTTCCAATTCGGCAAGAATACCCGCTACTTGGACAGGGTGAATAATATATACCTCACCTGAACTTCTATGCTGTCCTTCGTGTGCAGTTTTCGCTGCCTCATATGCTTTTTTGACGAACTCAACATGTTCTTCATTCATATAAGAGGCAACAAGTGTGAATATTTCTTCCGCCGTCATGTCACGATTTTTCGCCATACGATTACCCCTTCCGACTTTATCCGCAAAAATGATTGTATTACCTATTGTATGTATAAATACATGCTCGTGTAAAGGGTTAGTATATGGAAAAGTGGTTCGCACCTTCATTCTGAACATATGAAAAGATCCCCCGCTTATTATCGCGGAGGACCTTTTTCAATATGTGATCAGTGAACGCATGTCATAACCTTGCAATTTTTCACGACCGCTTAAATACGATAACTCTATGATAAACGCACAGCCCGCAACAACTCCGCCTAGTTTTTCAACTAGCTCGACTGTCGCTCCCACCGTACCGCCTGTCGCAAGAAGATCATCGACAATCAATACACGTTGACCAGGCTTTATGGCATCTTTGTGAATTGTTAATGTATCTTTTCCATATTCAAGATCATATTCGACTTCAATTGTTTCTCTTGGCAATTTTCCGGGTTTACGGACAGGAGCAAATCCTACTTCCAGTGCATAGGCAACTGGGCAACCAATGATAAATCCACGCGCTTCAGGGCCGACAATTATATCAGTATTAACCTCTTTCGCAAACTTAACAATTTCATCTGTTGCAAATTTATAAGCTTGACCATTATCCATGATTGTTGAAATATCCTTAAAGCTGATTCCCTTTTTCGGATAATCCGGTACAATCGTCACATATTCTTTCAAATCCATTAGTGTTCCTCCCTGTCGACAATTCCATTTCGCACAGTATCGAACCATTGTTTCAATTCCATATAAGGCGCATATAGCAGTCTTTTCTCAAGCTCAATTTGACGTTCGCGCTCTTTATAAGCTGGCGCTTCCGTCAAATCGCGTTTACCGGCTGTTTCCTGAACGGAAACAAAACCATCTTCAATCTTAACAAATCCTAGCTCAGAAAACACCTTTGACATGAAATAAACCGTATCTTTTTTCCATGCTTTATGTTTTGTGAGCTGAGCTCCGTTCGTAACGAAGTCAAATTTCTCACGTTTTTTCAAGAAACTGTAATACCAGCCAAACTGCTCACGATCAGGAATTCCATCAAAATACCTTGATTCGGATGCATGGAAATGTGCATAGACGCGATCTGGATGGACAGAACCTACAAGTTCTTCAAGTTGGATAACATCGTCCGGTATATCTAGAAGGACAAGATTTTCAGCCTTCGTTATTGCTTCTTGTCCAAATAGAGTAATAACAATCCCCTTCATGGATGATTGAAAATGTGTCACCGTTTGTTCATGGAAAGCAACAAACACTGTATCGTCTAATGGAATGGTTGGCAGCCATCTTGTTGCTTCGCGTACGCCACGCAAATCGAACAGTTGCCATTCATCTGAACGGATATCGCTGATTAATAACTGTGGCTTCTTATTACCATTCCATTCATTCACCTGCAAATCGCCCGTAACCGACAACTTTACACCTGGTGTCAGTTGGTCCGCAATAGGACCCAGTCCGAATCCAATGGCATCAAGTGAAACGCCCTCATCCGCCAATTCCAGCTTCATATGATTCTTTGCCGCACCAATTTTCCGCACAGTCGTGGCTGTAATATCTTCGATCATATAAACAGGCTTTTCAAAAGCCATTCCAAATGGACGCAGCAGTTCTAGCGATTCCAAAACGCTAACATCAATTTCACTAATTGACAGTGGAACATCGATACGAACTTCAGGCGTCAACATTTCTTCAGTCAACACCTCAACTGCCTGTTTATTCAGGTTTTCACGTAGCGTAACAACGTCTGTCACTGCAAGAGACATTCCCGCCGCCATCTGATGACCTCCAAAGTGAGGTAGAAGCTGCGCATTTTTGGATAGCTCGACAAACATATCAAAACCAGCAATACTTCTTGCAGACCCTTTCGCAATTCCTGTTTCCCTGTCAATCGACAAGACAATTGACGGACGGTAATATTTCTCAGTTAATCTTGATGCTACAATTCCCACCACACCTGAATTCCAACCTTCTCCTCCGATAACGAAGACGAGCGGAACTGTATCACCATACATTTTCAATATCATGTCTTCCGCTTCTTTAGCTATTTCAGCTACAATCGCTTGTCGTTCCTTATTCAGCGTATCAAGTTCTTTTGCCAATGTTGTCGCAAGCGTTGCGTCTTCTGTCTTCAATAGTTGAACTGCCGGGGTAGCATCGCCTAGACGCCCAGCTGCGTTCAGACGAGGCCCAATCATAAATCCGATTGACTCCTCTGAGAGTGTTGCTTGTTCAGTGCTAGCGATGCGTGCGAGCGCCTGGATTGCAGGACGTTTTGAAACACGCATCTGCCTGATGCCCTCTTTGACGAAATATCTGTTTTCATCGCGAAGCGGAACTAAATCTGCAACTGTCCCGATAGCAACAAGTTCAAATAAATCTTCCGGAACATCCTCAAGTAATGCGCACGCAAGTTTGAATGCTACACCAACCCCAGCAAGCTCTCCGAACGGATACTCCCCTTCTGGATGTCGAGGATGGATGATGGCATCTGCTGCTGGTAAAACTTCACCGATTTCATGGTGGTCTGTAATGATGATGTCCATTCCGAGTGATTTCGCATATGCAATTTCATCAATACCCGAAATGCCATTGTCGACAGTAATAATAAGCGAGGCCCCTTTTTCGTATAGCTCCAAGAAAAGGTCTTTATTCGGTCCATAGCCGTGCTGGAACCGATTGGGTATCGCATAGAACACATCTGCACCCATTCGCTCCAAAGCCGTTGTAAGGACCGTCACACTCGTCACACCATCACCGTCATAATCGCCATAAACAGCAATTTTTTTATCTGAAGCGATTGCTGTTGTTATGAGCGACACCGCTTTGTCCATATCATATAGTAAAAAAGGGTCATGCATGCTAGATGCATCCATATGTAAAAAATCTTTTGCCACTCCGGAATCTATTATTCCCCTTGAAGTAAGTATTTTTGCCTGGACAGATGAAATACCGAGATCCTTTGTCAACATTGCTACAATTTCTTCATTCGGTCGTTCCACTTTCCATCTTTTCATTGATTCGATCAAATTCCTTCACATCCTTACATTCATTATAGCGGATGGTCTCCGACTCTAAAAGAAAAGACTGCTAAAATTTCCTGAAGTAGAAGTCTGCACTAAATTCGTTAACAAAAAAGAGCATCTTCCCTGTATTAGTAGCTGGAAGACGCTCTTTGCTTATACATTTTTATTTTCGATAATTACTTCGTCATTGGATGGTAAGGCTGTGTACTTTTGCAGTTCCGCAATTTCATTCTGTTGTGCTGCAATTGTAAGCTCTTTGGTGGTCATTTCTTTCATAAGCTCTTTTATGCGACGGCTTGATTGAAATGACAGGAACATTGCGACAAATCCGCTGACTACGGCACCAAGAAGTGCTGCACCTAAAATAACAAGAACGAGTGGCCACTGTGCTTTGCCAAACACATAATTGACTTGAACCGCGTCAACATTAAAAACAGCAAAGATGGCGATAATAATGGCGAATAATAGACCTAGCAGCAAATTCCACTGAAACTTCATATAGTTTTCCCCTTTCATTAAGAAAAAAATAGAACAGAGTATACATAAAGTATACCCTGTTCCATGAATAACCGAAACTTATCATAATATATATTAAACGATAGGTTCGTCTGAACCCCATTGTTTCTTCTTGTCTTCGACTTTAATTGCGCCTTTTTTATTGATTTCACGTTTCTTCAGATCAAACCAGATTTGAGCTGAGATGAAAATCGATGAATAAGTTCCCGCAAACAGTCCAATTAGAAGTGCTATTGAGAATGTCCGGATTGATTCTGCACCGAATAGCATAAGCGCTACTACGACAATGATAACTGTGAGTACCGTATTAACAGAACGCCCAAGTGTCTGACGCAATGATTTGTTAACGATATCTGCCAGTTCTGCCACATTATCGATACGACCGCGATGATTGACATTTTCTCGTATCCGGTCAAATGTCACAATCGTGTCATTGATGGAGTAACCAACAATCGTCAATACGGCGGCGATGAAGGTAATGTCGACTTCTAGACGCAAAAGACTGATTGCTGCTACCATAAAGAACACGTCGTGGAGAAGTCCGACGATGGTCGCGACTCCCATACGCCATTCAAAACGAAGTGCAACGTAAATAACGATACCTAGCATGGCAATCAGCAATGCTTTAATAGCATTCTTCGCGAGTTCCTTACCAACTGTTGGTGAAACAGTAGATATATTCGGATCTGCTCCATATTCTACTGCAAGATCCGCTTTAAATTTGTTGACTTCCTCTTGTTTAAACTCTTCTTTGTAACGCATAACAGCCATATTGCCGGTATCACCAGAAATAACGATATCCTCTGTCGGGTGCCCGATTTCATCCAGATAAGTAGAAATTTCATCTTTCGTCACTGGATGATCGGCAAGCACTTCAACACGCGTACCACTCGAGAAATCAATGCCGAGGTTCAGCTTGAAGATACCGAGCGCAATGACACCACTAATTAGCAATACTGCTGAAATAACATAGAACTTTTTGCGCGTAGCAACGAAATCGAAACGATCAAATTTCGTTGTCAGGTCCAATGTTTCAACATTTTCTTCGGGTGCATGAACCCTGCTTTTCGAAATACCGAACCATGCAGTTTTCCCATCAAACGCACCACTATCAACGAGTAGACCCAAGAGTATACGAGAGCCCCATACAGCCGTTAAGAAGCTAGCTAGAATACTGATGATGAGAATTGTTGCGAAGCCTTTCACTGAGCTTGTCCCGAATATGAACAGAACAACTGCTGCAAGAAGCGTCGTGATATTAGCATCTAGAATGGCGGTGAAAGAATTTTTCGCTCCAGCCATAAACGATGTCTTGACGGATTTACCAACACGTAATTCTTCACGTATCCGTTCATACATTAAGATATTCGCATCGACCGCCATCCCGACCCCGAGCATGAGTGCCGCAATACCAGGCAGGGTTAGCACGCCGTTAATGAGCGTGAAGACAAGTAAAATGATGAAAATATAAACCGTTAACGTAATGACTGCCACTAAACCTGGCAGGCGGTAATACACAAGCATGAATAAGAAGATAAGCGAGATACCGATAATCCCCGCAAAAATTGTCTTGTTAAGTGCTTGTTCACCAAACTGTGCGCCGACGGATGTCGAATAGACTTCTTCAAGGTGAACAGGTAGTGCACCTGCGTTCAAAATTCCCGCAAGGTTCTTCGTCTCTTCTAAAGAGAATGATCCCGATATTTCAACGTCTGATGAGTTAATCGGGTTTGCCACATAGGGTGCTGAAACGAATTTTGGTTTTTCTTTCGTTACTTCCGCTCTAAATGAATCTTCACCTTCTACGAAGTCTAACCAGATGACCATTACGTTCTCTGGTTTTTTTTGTGAGATCAATGTTGTCACTTCACCGAATTTAGTTGGTGATTTCATTTCAAGGGTAACAACTGGATTACCATTTTCGCCAAAGTTAGCCTTGGCCTTCCCCTCTTTCAAGTCGTTTCCGTCTAAAAGGAGATTGTCATCGGCATCCCTGAACGTCAGATTTGCCTGTGTCGACAGGAGTTCCCTAGCTGATTCCTGGTCCTCTACTCCCGCAAGCTGCACGCGAATCCGGTTACCCGACTCGATTTGGATACTTGGTTCACTTACCCCAAGTACGTCAACCCGGTTTCTTAGTGCATTTGCTGTATCTTTAACCATTTCTTCCGTTATTTTTGGGGCATCGTCTTTCAAAGGTTTCACTTGATAAAGGACTTCAAAACCGCCCTGTAAATCCAGACCCAACTTTACATCGTTCACTACCGGTTTCGCAGTCGTTCCAATCGTCAAGCCAAACACGACGATTAATAATAGAAACGCTACGATCCGTCCTCTTCTTTTCATAATCCAATTTCCCCCTCTAAATATGGAGTGCAACTGTACGGCATTTATCTATGTACATACTCCGAGAATAGCGACAGCGCCCCGCAACAACTAGGCGCTGAATACTACACAATTATAAAAACACAATATGTCTATTATGAAACACAGTCATTCATGTGTCAAATTGTCACCTTTGACTCTATCATAACTCACTTTTCGATTTATGTGGTGTCAGTAAGATTTGAAGTTCTTCACTGTTCAAGTCGGTAAACCAGTTTGCACCACGTTGTTCTTCAATCTGTGTAAACGTCATATATTCTGCTGGTGAGATTTTGAGGATTCCATTTGCAATTTCATGCATCCCCATCTCCTCGATATTTTTTTTACGCCATTTCTTCTGGACGCAAAATGTCCAAATGTCCTCTTCGGTTACTGTTGTATAGCCGTACAGATGAAATTCAGTCTTTTTGCTTTCAATTGCAGGCAGCATATGTGTGAACAGTTGTCCGAATCGTCTTGGCATCTTTTCCATCCCTTTCCTGGACAGTCGTAAGTATGGATATTTCTGCATAGGTTTAGTGTATACGAAATGACCGGAATTGAGAAGGAGTTGTTTAAATTGTCTTCATTCATCCGCGGAACTGTCGTACTGATGGTTGCCGTCTTCCTAACCAAGCTTTTAGGATTCGTCTTCCGGATTCAATTCATGCGGATTGCAGGCGAAGAGGCGGTCGGCATCTACATGACCGCTTATCCCGCTTTTATCTTTTTCCTGTCACTTGTTCAGCTTGGTGTACCGATTGCCATAGCCAAAGTGATTGCCGAACTCGAAGCGAAAGGGCAATCCGTAAAAATCCCTTCTCTTATGAAGACAGCTTCCTTCATCACTATCTTGACCGCAGTGGTATTCATTCCAGCTTCTATTTTGTTCGTTCCCTACTTAGCTGAAACACTTCTCGGTAATTCTGCTTCATCCACCACACTGTATGTCGGAATCGCAATCGTACCTATCGCTGCTATCGGGGGCTTGATCCGCGGATATTTCCAAGGTATCGCACGAATCGAAGAAACCGCATGGTCACAAATCATAGAACAAATATGCCGTATCACGCTAATCACATGGCTTTTACCGCATCTACTCGTAGCTGATAATACAGCACTGAGTGCCGCTTATGCGATGGGCGTCACGCTTCTTGCGGAAATGCTATCCGTCCTTTATTTGTTGTTCAAATATAGGCAACAAAAGAAGCGAATACCAAAACAGCAGGAGAAACTCAAGCGCTATCCAATGGAACCTTTGCTAGCCATCGCTTTGCCATCGTCTGGTAGCCGCCTATTCGGTACGTTCACTTGGTTCCTTGAGCCGATTATCTTCCTCCGTGCACTCGCGTTTTCAGGTGTTTCAGCGGTAGCTGCCACAACGTTGTACGGCATTGTATCCGGTGTCCTTGTCCCGTTGCTCCTATTTCCGGCGTTCATCCCATATGCCTTGTCTGTTGTCCTAGTGCCCGCCGTAAGCGGAGCAGTCGCATCAAATAATACGAGAAAACTGAAAGAACGAATTCATCTATCGCTCCGCCTGTCCGCTTTAACAGGTACGTTTGCAGCAACTGTGTTTTTCATTCACGGTGAGGATTTGGCAGTAAAGTTATTCCATGTCACTCAGGGTGCTTCCTATATGGCGTTACTTGCTCCAGTTTTTTTCTTTTATTATATCCAAGGCCCGCTCTATTCAATTTTACAAGCTACGGGTGATGCCAAGGCAGGGATGATGAACTCCGTATACGGTGGTATTGCTAAACTGGCGGTCATGTTCATCCTCGCTTCCCAGCCTGGTTTACAGGTGACAGGGGCAGTCCTTGCGATCGGCTTTGGCGTGCTTATTACATCATTCCTTCATATAGCAACACTTCGGAAAAACAAATCGACCGCTTCCGGCTTCACCATATTTGCTCTGCCTTATGCTTCCTTTATCATGACCTGTATTATGCGACCAATTTTCATCCCAATTGGAGATTTTGGTTTATTCACAGAATGTGCAATCACAAGTGTTTTCCTTCTTGTGATACTTATTTTGACGGGTCAAGTTAAAAAAAGTGATCTATTTCTGTTCAGGAGACTACTGAAAAGTCATTGATAACTCTCTTTCAACTGAAACTTCAGTCCATCATTTTCAAATGAACAATAGAAAATCTGTTCAACATCATTTATTCCGAGGTTCAGTAGTTCTTCTAAAAGCCACTCTTCGGTTTTATCGATAAGTTCAAGATGTTTACCTTGGATAACTCCATCGGAAATAAGCGAAAGTACTGGTTGGATACTGTCGTGTTTAAAGACCGACAAATTTCCCGATGGTTCCAAATAAGCGAATGAGACTTCATGAACAGAGCCAATCTGTTGTTCACGAAGTTGCTGAAATAAATCGTCAAGATTATAACGTTGTTTCCGCATTTCATGCTCAATTATTTTACCGTGCCTAATAATAAGTGTTGGTTCACCATCGACAATATCTCTAAACCTCTTACTTCTCATTGAAAAATAAGAAGAAACGACTTGAATGACGAGTAAAATAAGCATCGGTATGACGGATTGAATCAGATCTTTGTCGGGGGAATCGAGTGCAAATGCGGCAACCTCCGCCATAAAGACGAAGACCACAACATCGATTACACCCAGCTCGCCGACTTCTCGTTTACCCATAATCCGTAAGATGATCAAGATGAGCACATAAAGAAATACCGTCCTAAAACCGATAATTAATAAATCGTTCATAAAGATCTACCCCTTTTACGAAAGGATGCCCTTTACACTTCTGCTTATATACACGTTCAGTACGGAAAAAGAGGCGATTGCCTGAATGGGAAATATCCCACTCAGCCAATCGCCTCTTCAAATTCTTACAATACTTAAATTGATTCTGTTACACGTCCAACAGCTTGTCTATCGAACTGCAGTGTCGTGCCTTCAGAAACTTTAAGAAAAACCGATGAATCATCTACAGCGTCTATCGTGCCGTGAATGCCACCAATTGTGATGACCTTATCTCCACGTTTCAAATCTCCTTGCATCTGCTTCGTCGCTTTCTGTTTCTTTTGCGCCGGTCTGATTAGCAAGAACCACATCACTGCGAACATCGCAACGAATGGCAATAGTTGTGTTAATGAACCCATATATATATCCCCCCTTCAATCAAGATTCATTATACTAGATTTAAAAGTTTTTTGCATTCGGTTTATTAAATCCGTAGCTCTCAAAAAATTCTTCACGGAAATCTCCCAGTCGATCATGGCGAATTGCATCCCTTACCTGCTCCATTAAATTAAGTAGGAAGTGGAGATTATGATAAGAAGTCAGCCTGATTCCGAAAGTTTCATCCGCTCTGATAAGATGGCGAATATAAGCCCTGCTGTACGTTTTACAGACATGGCAGCTACATTTTTCATCAAGAGGACGGAAATCACGCTCGAATTTCGCATTGCGGATATTCAAACGTCCTTCACTCGTCATAAGCGTACCGTTTCGCGCAATACGAGTCGGTAGGACACAGTCAAACATGTCTATACCGCGGATAGCACCGTCAATAAGTGAGTCAGGCGAACCTACACCCATCAAGTAACGCGGCTTGTCCTGTGGTAGAAGCGGTGTTGTGTGTTCAAGGATACGGTTCATAATATCTTTCGGCTCGCCAACAGACAAGCCGCCGATTGCATAACCTGGGAAATCAAGTGACACAAGATCTTTTGCACTTTGAGCACGTAAATCCTCAAACTCGCCACCTTGTATAATGCCGAATAGTGCTTGATCTGCCGGACGTGCATGTGCTCCTAGGCATCTTTCAGCCCATCTAGATGTCCGTTCAACGCTAGCTTTCATATATTCACGAGTTGCAGGGAACGGCGGACATTCATCGAAAGCCATCATAATATCTGCGCCTAGTGAATTCTGAATTTCCATCGCTTTCTCGGGGCTAAGGAACAATTTACTACCGTTCAAATGATGTCTGAAATGGACACCTTCCTCTTCGATTTTACGGAATTCGCTTAGTGAAAACACTTGAAAACCGCCTGAATCGGTCAGAATCGGTCTATCCCAGTTCATGAACTTATGTAGTCCGCCTGCCTCTTCAATGATATCCTGACCCGGACGAAGCCACAGATGATAGGTATTACTTAAAATAATGCCTGCTCCGACTTCTTTCAGCTCTTCAGGTGATAATGTTTTGACAGTTGCCTGTGTACCAACCGGCATAAATGCTGGTGTTTCAAATGAACCGTGTGGTGTATGGACGATTCCAAGACGTGCTCCGGTTTGTTTACAAGTTTTGATATGTTCGTATGTAACTGCTGTCATTTTATGATTCCTTCCTTTGTGACGGTTTTATGAACATTGCATCTCCAAAGCTGAAGAAGCGATATTTTTCCTCAACCGCCCTGTTATATGCCGCTAAAATATGTTCTCGAGTTGTTAGCGCTGAAATCAGCATGATCAACGTCGATTTAGGTAAATGAAAATTGGTTAATAGTCCATCCAAAATACTGAATGTATAACCTGGATAGATGAAAATCGAAGTCCAGCCGCTTGAAGCCACAATTTTACCGGCATTTTCCGAAGCGATTGTCTCTAGTGTTCTCGCAGACGTCGTACCGACCCCTATGACGCGTCCACCTTGTGCTTTGGCTTCATTTATTGCATCCGCTGTTTGTTCAGTGACATGATAATATTCGGAATGCATCGTGTGATCCTCAATCGTATCTGCACTGACTGGACGGAATGTGCCAAGACCGACATGCAGTGTAATGAATGCGATATTGACGCCTTTATTCTGGATACTTTCTAGGATTTCATCGGTGAAATGAAGTCCTGCAGTCGGTGCTGCTGCCGAACCTCGTTCTTTGGCGAACACAGTCTGATAGCGTGCTTGATCATCCAGCGTTTCAGTAATATATGGTGGTAGTGGCATCTGCCCAAGTTCATCTAGGATTTCATAAAAAATACCGTCATAGATAAATTTGAATGTACGTCCACCTTGTTCCAAAATCCCCGTGCACTCTGCTTTCAGACGTCCGTCACCAAAAGTGACAATCGTACCAAGTTTCACACGTTTCGCAGGTTTTGCTAGCGTCTCCCACTCGTCATCTGCCGTTTGCTTCAATAGTAACACTTCAATCATGGCTCCAGTATCTTCTTTCACACCCATTAATCGAGCAGGCAGCACCCGCGTATCATTGAGTACGAGCATATCTCCCGACTCTAGCTCTTCGAGAAGATCACGAAAATGACGGTGCTCTACTTCCCCTGTTTTTGGGTCAAGCACCATAAGACGGCTTGCTGTGCGGTCTAGTAACGGTGTTTGTGCTATTAGATTATCTGGTAAATCGAAATCAAAATCATTTACATCCATCGTCTATAAATTCTCCCTTTATAATTGAATTAGAAATCGTTGTGCTCGGGAATTGGATAGCCAAAATGTTCATATGCAAGACGAGTCGCAATCCGCCCACGCGGTGTCCGTTGGATAAAACCGATTTGAAGGAGATACGGTTCGTAGACATCTTCAATCGTTACCGATTCCTCGCCAATACTTGCAGATATCGTATCAATTCCAACAGGCCCGCCACGAAAGCGCTCAATCATTCCCGTAATCAACTTATGGTCAATATGATCAAGACCACGTGAATCGACTTGCAGCATTTCTAGTGCTTCATTTGCCATTTCCATTGTAATGCTCCCGTTGCCTCTTACTTGTGCATAGTCACGCACACGGCGCAACAGTCGGTTTGCAATACGCGGGGTGCCGCGAGAACGGCGTGCTATTTCTACTGCAGCCTGTTCATCAATTGCTACTTCAAAAAGGCCTGAGCTACGAATGACAATTTCCTTGAGCGGCGCAACTTCGTAATACTCGAGGCGCAGCGGAACACCGAAACGATCACGTAGCGGCGCCGATAATGCTCCTGCACGGGTTGTCGCACCAATCAGTGTGAATGGCGGCAAATCGAGTCGGATAGAACGCGCAGAGGGCCCTTTTCCGACAACGATATCCAAACAGAAATCTTCCATGGCAGGATACAGCACTTCTTCGATTGTACGGTTCAGCCTATGGATTTCATCGATGAATAATACATCCCCTGGTTCGAGAGATGAAACGACCGCTGCGAGATCGCCAGGGCGTTCAATTGCAGGGCCACTGGTCATGCGGATATTGACGTCCATCTCATTGGCAATGACCGTTGCAAGCGTCGTCTTACCGAGACCTGGTGGTCCATACAATAGGACATGATCCAAACTTTCGCTACGACCTTTTGCTGCTTCGATGAAAATACCGAGGTTTTCCTTCACTTTTTCCTGTCCTATATACTGACTAAGAAATTGCGGTCTAAGCGATTGTTCAAAACGTTCATCGAAATCCGATGCTTCTCCGGAAATAACACGTTCCTCCATTGTCCGCCCCCCCTTTCTGCCATTGCTATATATGTTGAGATAAAGAATTCCATTGAATTCGCTACGGCGCTAGGGGATGCCTCCCGCCCTAAGCCAGGCAGCTTCGCCGCTAGTCTTAGGGCTTCGGCTACCCCTTTTAAGGCGCCTTCGCTTAGTTTACATAAGCATTCATTTGTTCAACATATACATACAATTAGTTCTGTTTTAATAATAACCGAAGTGCCATTTTCATGTAGCCTTCTGTATCAAGTTCTTCTTTTTCTAATTTAGGTTTCACTTTTGTTAGCTCGCGCTGTGAGTAACCGAGTGCTTCTAGTGCAAGTATTGCTTCATCAAGTGCACCATTTTCCGCCATTGTCAGAAGTGTGATATCCTCATCTGGCATGTCCATCGCATTAAATAGATCATACAACTTCCCTTTCAAATCGAGGATCATCTGTCGTGCCGTTTTTTTCCCAACTCCCGGAAATTGAACAAGGAACGTTTCATCCTCCCGTTCGATTGCACCAATTACTTGTGAAGGGACGCCGCTAGCAAGTATTGCCAAGGCACCTTTTGGGCCAATACCGGATACCGTGATCAATTTTTTGAACAACTCCCGCTGTTCCAAGGATTTGAATCCAAGAAGCAACTGGATATCTTCACGTACATGCAAATAAGTAAATACTTGTTGGATTTCTTCTGTTTTATGAAAAGCATACGGATTGGGCGTCATGATGAGCCAGCCAATCCCACCCTGTTCGAGTGTGATATGTTCAGGCGTCACACGTGTGACCTGCCCTTTTATGTAGTCGTACACGCTACTCTCCCCCTATATATAGAACCGATTATACCATACGAACGCGCTTTCTACCTTTAACTTGAATCTTCAGAAGTTCCTGCTGATTAGTGGAACTCAGACTGAAAACACCGTATCCAGTGGCAAGCCCATTTCAAAAAGTGGACATAATAATAACCAGGCGCAGTTGATTGGTGGTTGGTATGCAAAAGAAAAGATGACCGCTTTATCGGCGGTCATCGGTCATTCACTCACATAAATCTAGATTACACTTATCATAGCAATTACCACACTATTTATCAATATAGTTATACAGGTATGTATAACAGAAAAGTTGTTCCCTTCCCTACCGTACTTTTCACTTTAATTTCCCCTTTAACATTCCTGATTGTGCTATAAACCATGAACATTCCAAGGCCTGTTCCTTCTGTTTTTGTAGAATAATATGGTTTTCCCATTTGTGAAATCCCTTCTCTTGTCATGCCGCTCCCACTGTCTTGAATCTTTATCAAGATTTTTTTCTTGTGTTCCGACACATCGACATAAAGCACACCACCGTGATCCTGCATTGATTCGATACCATTTTTAACCAGATTAATGAGACATTGCTGCATCTGATTTTCATCATATGTTGCTTTCAGCGTATTTGTTGAACGAACAAGGATTTCAACTCTATTCCTCTTCGCATACGGTTGCATAATATTCTCAACATACTTTATATCTTTTGCAAAATCAGAGAAAACCATATTTTCACATTGTGGTTTCGAAAACGTTAAAAAGTCACTGACAATAGTTTCTGCTCGTCCTAATTCTTTCAACGAAAATTCGATATATATTTTTTCATCGGCATTAATCGTTTTGGACTCATTTAACAGTTGGAGAAATCCGCGTGTTACAGTAAGTGGATTTCTGATTTCATGAGCAATACTTGCCGAAAAATGACTAACGTCTCTCATTCTTTCTGCTTGCACATATATTTCGCGCCTTTTGATGTTAGAGATAATTTTTTCAATTAAAGCCATTAGTATAAAGGTCGCCATTAGATAAGTGCTAAGCGTATAAAATACCAAGTACCAAAATTCGCTTGTCAGTTTCGGAAATTTAAAGCTCAATGTGAAAAAGTAATACGTCATAGTAAGAAAAGTGACGCAGATAGCAATAAAAATTCGCCATCGCGAGTTTTGTTGCTTAAATTTCGCACTTAATAACGGTACCAAAATAAGGACCGCCGTCGAGAGAGCAAGCGACTGAAAAATCCCATCTCCACCGATAAAGAACCGATATGCATTTAGAATTATATAAAGTGGAAAGGCCATTTTGTATCCGCCAAAAAGGGCGACAATAATAAACGGAACATATCTTAAATCAACGATATATCCTAACTCCAATTTAATTGGGAATGCCATACAAAAAACGAGCGTCACAGAGGACAGTAACATAAGCAAATATTTATTAAAATTAGTCAACCCATTTTCAATGAAAATTACAGCAATCAGAATCGGAAAGAGTAAAAACAAAAAGTTCAATAATAATGTTTCAATCAAAAGAAATCACCTTCCCACGACTCCTATTACGTAATTACTTTTTTTAGATGCACAGACACAATTAGATTGTACACTAGTTTACTGATTGATATGTATATTATTTTCACTGTTCATCTATCACAATAAATATCCATCCACCATTCTTAAACGGTGGATGGATATTAGAATGAATCCTATTTAAAGGGATTAATCTTGGTCTTCTGCATTATGGTAGATATCCTGAACGTCCTCATCATTTTCGAGTACTTCGAGCATCTTTTCAAATTGCTCTTCAGCATCTTCGCTAAGGACCGTGTACATAGAAGGAATCATCTCGATGTCCGCCGAAATGAAATCGATTCCTTCCGCTTCAAGGATCTCTTTCACTGTTAAAAAGTCCGTTGGTTGCGTAATAATTTCAAAGCCATCTACTGTCGACTCAATATCATCTGCACCGGCTTCAAGCGCCGCCATCATAACTGCATCTTCATCAGTACTGTCCGTCCGTTCGATGAAAAGACGTCCCTTTCGGTCAAACATATAGCCTACCGAACCACTTTCACCGAGATTACCGCCGTTTTTGCTGAAGGCGACACGCATATTCGGCGCAGTTCGATTACGGTTTTCTGTTAAGCAGTAAACAAGTACTGCCACTCCTCCAGGACCATATCCTTCATAGATTACTTCCTCATAGTTTTCATCCGCGCCAGCACCCGTCGCTTTATCGACTGCACGTTTAATCACGTCGTTTGGAACATTAACGCCTTTTGCTTTTTCAATAGCCAAACGAAGAGATGCGTTCGATTCTGCATCAGGTCCGCCTGCTTTTGCGGCTACAAAAATTTCTTTCGACATCTTTTGGAAAACCTTACCGCGTTTTGCATCTTGTGCGCCTTTACGGTTTTGGATATTTTTCCATTTAGAATGCCCTGCCATAACCTTACCCCCTATGTGTTAATCCGTTCTACATCATACCATAATTTTGGCCAATGTGAGAGTGCGGACTCCGTAAAGGGGACCAGTTGCTTCGCCTGTCTTTCTCTTCCAGACGGTGACAACGTGAAGAAATGAAGCCATTCTCGAAGTATTTCATTTGGAAATAGAAGCAGTGTCTTGGAAGCATAATTCAGTCTTCGAAGCGACGGCTGTTCATCAAACAGAAAATCAATGTCATATCCTATCTGTGGCAGCACTCGATGAATCCAGAGCGCAATTTCAGTACCGGCTGGCCCCGTACTCGCTAGATCGAAATCGATGAAACGGATGACGCCATCTCTATCACGCAATATATTATGATGGACGACATCACCGTGAAGCAATGTACCATTCAGATTGTCTTTATAAGTTTTCTTCACTGCGCTAATCGCGTTCAATGCATAAAATAAGATTTCATCGACAAGGCCTTTTCCAATATACGCCTCACACTCTCCACCAATTTCGCGGAAACGGCTGATCCGGTCTTCCCACTTCGCGATAAGGGGGTACGGATGCAGATAGGGTGAGGCGTGCCAGTCGAGTTGTGCTTTTGTTTCATGAAGTGCATGAAGAGCAGCAAGCGAATCCGTCCGATCTGCCCTTTTCTTGAAGTTGACCGCCTTCGCACCATCCAACCATGGCTGAACAAACGTCAGTTGATTCTCTTGGGACACTACATCTACAATATGCGGGAAAGAAACAGAATGAAGAGCTTCGTGTACACGTTGTACTTTCATCGCGGTGGAGTTGGACTGATATCGCTTCACCGAAAAGCGCTTGCCATCACTCTCTAACTTCCACACATTATCTTTTATTTTTTCTAATTTCCCATCCAGCGCCATATGCCGGTCAATACGCTCCGAACCAGTTGGAACCTTGATTAGGAGGCATTCCAGAATAAGGAGTTGCCTGTTGCATGCATGAAGGGCAATTGCATGGATGACCATAAAAGATCGGGACCATCATTTGCTGACGATGTTGTTGGTGCTGACCCTCGCAGCCACACCCTTGATGATAACCTGGTTGCGGCATTGCAGGATAACCGAATTGTCCGGGATTCCATTGACCTTGTACAGCTGGTGATATAGCCTGCGGTACGTAGCCCGGCCCAGGTGGACACGGAGCAGATGGTTTCAGGTCAATTTCAGGTGATTCTTCATACATATACTCTGGTGAATACTCAGCGGCTGGTTGCATAACCATTTCAGCCGTCTCTTCAAACATAAAATCAGGCGATTCGAGCAACTGCCACCCTTCTACCATAGGTATTTCTAAAGGAGATGTTGCAGGGCCTTGGCCAGAGAAAATCGGTGATTCTTGTTCATACATCGGAAATTGAGTCGATGGTAAAGGAGCGTGGTGCATCGGTTGTTCTTGCCTTGGCATCGCCTGGATTTGCCCCGAATGCATGAACGGGAAACAATCTGCGTCAAAAATCGGCATCCACCCACACGGAATACCTATCATCGGATGAGCAAATGTTTGTGGCGGATGCATTGGCATCGGCATTGGTGTTGGTGTTGGTGTTGGCGTTGGTAACGGTATGGGAGCTGGCACTGTTGGTTGTACTGCTGGTGGTGGTGGTGGTGTTGGTTTGGATGGTGGTACTGGTGTTGGCGGTCTTGGCGTTGGTGCTGGTGGTCTCGGTGTTGGCGGTTTCGGTGTTGGTGGTCTCGGTGCTGGTGCTGGCGGTATTGGGACTGGTATCGGCTTTGGTGTCGGTGGTTTTGATGTTGGTGGTTTTGGCACCGGTATTGGCGGCGACGGTTTTGTACCCTTTGGAGGATGCGGCGTCACCGGCCCTTTCCCTTTTTCAGGATGTTCAGCATTATGCTGTCTTTTTGGCAAGAAAATTTTCATTCCAGGAACAATATAATCTGGATTAGCAAGATGCGCATTCACCCGCTTTAAATCTTCAAACGGGATACCGTATTGGCGCGCAATCTTCCATAGCGTATCCCCTTTTACAACAATATGGACTTCCACTTAAAAATTTCCCCCTTCCGTCAATCCATCGTATGAACGGACGCCCGTCTGTGTGACGCTCATCTTTAACGAGATATCCTCTCTTGCCATGTATATGCGGAAGTGGGTTATTTATTCTAAAGAAAAGCCGGGGTTGGACACTGTATATGTTTAAATAAAGAATCCCATTGAATCCGCTTCGGCGCTTGGGGATGCCTCCCACCCTAAGCCAAGCGGCTGCGCCGCCAGTCTTAGGGCTTCGGCTACCCCTGTAAGGCGCCTTCGCTCTGTTTATATTAAGTAGTGATTTATTGCCCAATAAAAAAACCACCACGGTCATATTGAATGACGTGACGGTAGTTGGTCGTATATGAAATATGAACCGAATGAGCGAGCAGTACAATTCAGTGCACTGAGTTCTTCCATCGCACCTTTCATCATCGGGTGATCTTCGGATTCCATTACATCGATAATGAAGAAGTAATTGCCAAGTCCTGTTTTTAGCGGCCTTGATTCAATTTTACTTAAATTGAGTCTGCGCCATGCAAAAACGGATAAAACCTGGTGCAGCACACCTGAACGGTCATCTTCTGGTAATTTTACCATTAATGTCGTTTTTAGTTTTGCAGAATGGCCATTTGTTTCCAAACTTTCTTTTCGCAGGGATAATACGACGAATCGCGTATGGTTAAAATGAAAATCGTGAATATTCTCCTCTGCGATATGTAGACCATATTTTTCAGCCGCCAACTTATTTCCGATTGCCGCAACCTTCACTTCCGGGTTTTCGGAAATATATTTGGCAGCTGCCGCCGTAGAGGTCGTCTGGATAAGCGGGACACGACGGTAATGGTACTGCAAATATTTATGGCATTGCGCAAGGGCATGGGGATGGGAATTGATGGATTCGATTTCAGTGATAAAAGGAACTTGCTTTTTATTGACCATAAGATGCTGTTCGATCGGTATCGATATTTCAGCATTGATGAACAAATCTGCTCCATGGAACAAGTAATCGATGGTCATCGGAACGGATCCTTCCAACGCATTTTCAAGCGGGACAATCGCATAGGCGACACGCCCTTCCGCCACAGCCTCTATACAATCCGGTATCGTAGGTTGAGGTATCAATCCCGAATTTCCAAAAAGAGTGCTTGCCGCAACGTGCGTGAATGATGCTTCCGGCCCTAAATAAGCGACAGTCGGCGTATATCTTTCATTTCCCATACTAGTATCCTCCCATCAGAGTGCACCTGAACTGATTAAGACAACTGAATCGACAAAGTCAGGTGCTTTCAACCGTTGCAGGAACTCTTCCATTTTTATGATCATTTCTGTTACATCGAGTGACAAAGTAATATTAGCCCGCGCTTGAACAGGAATGGTCTGATGAATTGTTAACACATTACATTTTGACTCAGAGACAATCTGCAACAATGTCGCAAGCGATCCTTTACGGTCTTCCAGCTGAATGAAAATCGTTAGGATACGCTCACGTGCAATTGATTCGAACGGATAAACAGTGTCACGGTATTTATAAAATGCACTACGGGATAATCCTACCCTCTTCGTGGCATCTTGTATCGTCGATTCCTCTCCGCTTGCCAAAAGCCTTTTCGCTTCTAACATTTTCAGCATCGATTCTGTCAGTACGTCTTCCCTTACAAGATAAAACTGACCTTCCCCCAACTGCTTCATAGGATATCCCCCTTCGTGCGTAGCTTTTGTCATTTTTTAGTCATTCAGTCTGATTAATCTACGAAGTCAAATTCGAAGTCAAGAAGTCGCACAGTATCTCCGTCTTTCGCGCCACGTTTACGGAGTTCATCATCTACACCCATAGCACGCAATTGTCTCGCGAATTTACGTACGGATTGGTCAAAGTTGAAGTCGGTCATTTTGAACAGACGCTCAATTGTATAGCCCGACAATACGAATGCGCCATCATCATCACGCGCCACTTTAAACAACTCTGCTTCTCCATCATATTTGTACAGAACTGAGTTCTCTTTGTCTTCGTCCTCAATTTCATGCATCGGGAATTCCGGTGTCGTTTCAAGTAGATTTGCAACCGCATGTAGCAATCCGTCAAGTCCAGTTCTTGTGAGTGCAGAAATTGGGAAGATGAGTGCGTTGCTATCATTCAGTTTTTCCTTGAAGATTTCAAGGTTTTCTTCCGCTTCAGGCATGTCCATTTTATTGGCAACAATGATTTGCGGACGTTCTGTTAGACGTAAGTTGTATTGTTCTAACTCCTCATTGATCGTCAGGAAGTCCTCGAATGGCTCACGTCCTTCAAGACCGGACATATCGACTACATGGATGATGACGCGTGTCCGTTCGATATGGCGTAAGAATTGATGGCCTAGACCGATACCTTGGTGCGCTCCTTCAATCAATCCTGGAAGGTCAGCAAGCACGAAGCCACGGTGATCATCCGTTTCAACCATTCCTAAATTTGGAACAAGTGTCGTAAAATGATAATCTGCAATTTTCGGTTTTGCAGCGGAAACGACAGATAATAACGTCGATTTCCCTACGCTTGGGAAGCCGACTAGTCCTGCATCCGCTAGCACTTTCAATTCTAGGTTAATTTCTTTATTAGCGCCCGGCTCACCTTTTTCAGATAGTTCAGGTGCAGGGTTTGACGGTGTCGCGAATCGGCTATTCCCGCGTCCTCCACGGCCACCTTTAGCAATGATTGCTGTCTGACCGTGTTCAACGAGGTCAGCGATGATTGAACCATCTTCTGCATCTGTCACAATCGTACCAGGTGGAACTTTGACAACTACATCAGTTGCGTTCTTCCCGTGCATATTTTTACTGCCACCATGCTCACCGCGTGGCGCCTTGAAATGACGCTGGTAACGGAAATCCATCAGTGTACGCAATCCTTCATCCACGATGAAAACAACGTTAGCACCTTGTCCTCCATCACCACCGGCTGGACCACCATATGCGATATACTTTTCTCGACGGAAAGCAACCATTCCATCACCACCGTCGCCGCCTTTTACATAAATCTTTACGTGATCGACAAACATTTATTTTCCTCCTATTGTCCACTAATTGTGAACATCCATTGATTTTGCGAAAGTGTCTCTTTAACAGTAATGTTTCCGAGTGTCACCGGTTCTAACAGATCTTTTTTCAAGTGAGCATGAACGGTGATTGTAATTGACCAACTTGCCGCTGATGCCTGCACATCGATTTGTGTTTCATATTCGGAATTCGGGTCTAGTGTTTTTTCGACTTCGCTGAACATTCGTTCTAAGTATGTTGCAACTGCCACATCATCGGCTTTCCGGATGCCGGATGCTATTGTACACGTCATCGTTTTTGTAAACGCACCATATAGCCAGTCGAACGTAGTGAGCCATATCTCAACGGCTGGAAGTCCGAGCCTTTCTAATAATGCCACTTCACGCATACGATTGGTTGCTTCCAAAATCTTTTGTTTTGCTTCCGGTAGTTTATCAAGATCGATGTAGAGCAAGACTAATTGAAGTTCATTTAAAAAATCATGTCTTGCAAATTTCAGCGCTTCCGCCGTGGTAAGTTTACTGTTCCCCATTCCCATTCACCGCCAACAATTTTCATGTATATAGTATAGCATCTGTTGCCTAGAAATGCGCAAGACGCCGTTTAGACGCTAAAAGCGCTGGAAGGCTTGAACATAAAGGCACTCTTTGCTTTTTCATCAAGTAAGAGGGATGCAGTTCTAATCCCTTTCCACTGAAGCAATGCGAGCGTCTGGCGCCTAGACAACAATCTAAGTAGAAAAAGCACATTTTCTTCTCTCGGAAAAAAAGAAAAAGGACTGCATATTCGTATGCAGTCCTTTCTGTCGTACGTATATTAAGCTTCCTGAACTTCAGGGTATACGCTAACTTTCTTTTTGTCACGACCAAAACGTTCGAAACGAACGACGCCGTCAACTTTTGCGAAAAGAGTATCGTCACCACCGAGACCGACGTTTTCACCTGGATGAATTTTCGTTCCGCGCTGACGATAAAGGATTGAGCCGCCAGTAACAAACTGTCCGTCCGCGCGTTTTGCGCCAAGACGTTTCGAGTGAGAGTCACGACCGTTCCGAGTAGAACCTACCCCTTTTTTCGATGCGAAAAACTGGAGATCTAAACGTAGCATGTATGCCACCTCCTACTATTTAAGAATAATTTTTATATGTTGCCCATAGTCATTTTCAATCGTCTGCAATGAAACAATCATCGCCTTTACAATCAACTGTGTATCGTGATCGTTTTCTTCAGTTTCAGGAAAACTGACTTTCAAATAGCCACCGTCAGATCCTTGTTGAATCTCAGGGGTTTTGCCTGTAAGTGCAATAATTGCATTGACAGCACCAAATGATACTGCAGATGCAGCTGCACAGACAAGGTCTTTTCCGTATTCTGCGGAATTAGCGTGGCCTGTCATCTCAAAAGAGTTGATACGACCGGATGATTGTTTCTTGATGATGATCTTGATCATGCCGGCTTACAGGTTAATACCGTCAATGACGATTTTAGTGTATGGCTGACGATGACCTTGTTTTTTGTGATAGTTCTTTTTCGGCTTGTATTTGAAAACAGTGATTTTTTTAGCACGGCCCTGTTTAACAACAGTTCCTGTAACTGTAGCGCCTTCCACGAATGGAACGCCTACTTTCACGTCTTCTCCACCTACGAATAGAACTCTGTTGAAAGTGACAACTTCGTCAGCTTCACCAGCTACTTTTTCAATGTAGATTTCCTGGCCTTTTTCAACTTTGATCTGTTTTCCACCAGTTTCAATAATTGCGTACATACTTGCACCTCCTCTATAATTACAGACTCGCCTTCCAAGGTGATCCGTACGGATACTTGTACCTTATCAGCGCGGTTGTAGCACGGGTGCTACAAACAATAACATTTGAATATTACCACGTATATTTAATTACGTCAACCTATTTAATTTTATTTCTGCAAATGCTTTTTCATATTTTCGGAACCTAAAAGCGGAAATGTTTTGAAGCAAGAGGAACGTTGCCAGGAGAATGTAGGGCAATGTCTTAGGTATATCAATTGATAATAGGATAATACTAGCGCAAAGAAGTAGAATTGAATGCAGCAAAACGAGCGAACGTGTGCGATAAACGGAACCTTCTGTTTCGAGCAGGGCACATATTGCCTGTCCACCATCAAGCGGTAGAATGGGAAGCAAGTTAAGCATTAGCAATGCAACTTGAATCCGGATAACTTGGTCGTCACCCGGAAATGGAATCCAAATCGCCATTAATAAAAGGAGCAACGTTGCTAAAGGACCGCTGAGCGCGACGAGGAGACGATCTCTCCTTGGTGCCATATGTTTATTCCAAATAACGATTTCGCCGCCGTAGGGCATGATTGTACAGGATCGTATGCGCATTCCAGTAAGGTAGGCAGCTAGGAGATGCCCAGCTTCATGAATCAGAAGCGAAATAAATATAATGGCGTAGATCGAAATGCTGCCGGTCATGATTAAAAATAGAAAAAAAGGCAAAAGAACAGGATGAAGCTTAAATTTCATTGTTCCCCGCCCGAAAGATATGTCGGCAAAAGCGACGCATCCATTTTCACACCATCACGCTTTACCTTCAGATAAATCGCCCCCTCATCCATTAGCGCCAGCGTGTCCCCTTTTTTCACAGCTGTATACGGCAGTTTGACAACTTTTCCAACGTAACCATACGTCACTTCATCTCCACTATCATATAACACCGTAACAGTTTTCCCCGATTCGCGGGTGAAACCTGTAAAAATGACAAGCCCGTTCTCTTGCGCATCAATCGTTAACGGTTGTGTATAGGATACAATCACACCCTCTTTATATGGCTGCATTGATTCATACGCGGAAAAAGGGTCTTCCTGATGGGGATCTGCCATGACCGCGATTTGGTCAGCAGCCGGATCTTTAATTATTGTTGCCACCCATTTTTTCATCGCTATAAAGTCCTTGCCAGACGTGACATACTGCGTAACAGGTTCCCGTATTACGCCCGCATCCTCCAACTTCGCCACACCAATCACCCCGAGCGTCAACACAATTGCCATCATCCACTTCGTTCTCCATTTCAACCGGTCACACCACCCGTTTTTTTTAGTATATGACGTAGGTGGGGGGAATATTATGGGCGGTTGAACGGAATTTGAAGATTTAAATCAATCTTCTTTAGCAGTAATGTCAACTTTCTGTTTGTAATGTCAACTCGCGGATTGTAATGTCAACTTTTCAAATCTAATACCAACTTCGCAATTCTAATCCCAACTTCAAGGACTTGATTGATAACTTTCTGTTTACTGCTTCATCTCCTTATTAACAAAGCCTTCTAAGTAGGTTAATTTTTCACTGATATGAAATAATCGATATCTCACCTTCCCCGCTTTCGGGACTGCCGATTTATTCAAAACCCTAATCGTAAAGTTCATAGATTCATTTTGAAAAAACTCTTTAGCATGCCGACTAGTTATTTCAGGTCCGAATAATAATCGATATTCCTGCAATGACCCCAAATGAGCATTCCGGCACTCTGCTCCGCATCTTGTACACGACCAACGGGAATGTTTACGCTCCATTGGGATTTGGTGGCATTCCGGACAGCGAACACCTCTTATCACATCTTTTTCAGAAACAGCGTAATAAGTTGTTAATCCACTCATCGCTTCTGACCTATCTTCATCCAACAATGAAAGCGCTAACTTTTTGCAGATATCATCAGTAAAAACACTACTTGTTTGTCTTTCCAGCGCTTCGATAAATTCTGTAAGTGAATCCAAAGGAATCGTTTTCCACCTCTCAGGCGCATTCATAACGATTCCCGCACGACTGACTAGTACGATAATCCCTTCAGCAACACCGTCATATCCTTTGCTACAGAGAAATGTATTAATTGCTTTTATTGCGCGATTTACTTGAGCTTCGGGATTTCGCATGCCTTCTTTTTTCCCGTTATCATTAACTCTAAAAAATTGTCGGTTTTTCGGATCAAAATAAAATTCACCCCGCATATTTTTTATTTCCATCAGCAAAATGAAATTCGGGTGAAAAAGTATGGTATCTATTTGGACTTTTTTTGTTCCAATTTTGATGTCCAAATCATGTATTATATAATGTGGCCTTTGTAATTCAAGCTCTTCCAGGAATTTATCAACTTTTAATTCACCAGCAAAGCCTGCACGACTCATTTTATAATCAGATTTAACTTTTTGCATTGACGCTGCAGAATCTGGCAAGCGTGAAACTAATGATGCAAGCGCAGCTAGTTTTCTTGGTATTCCCCTCGGTTTGATAATCAATGAATATCCTCCTCCTTTTGATGATTCGATGTTTGCTACTTATAATGTCAACTCTTGAATTCTAATCACAACTTTGAGAATGTAATATCAACTTTAAAAACGTAATACCAACCTCTGCGTTTTAATCCCAACTCTCTACTCACCACCTAAAATTCACAAAAAACCCCCAACACAAAAAATATGTGCAAGGGGTTTTAGGGTTATTTCACAAATATCGATTTAAGTTTACCGAAGAATCCAGGTTTTCCCGTGGTAAGAGACATAAGCGGAACTGATTCGCCGAGGATACGGCGCGCAATGTTACGATAGCCAATTGCTGCAGGATTCGCTGGATCCATGACGACGGGCTCCCCTTTGTTTGAGGAGGTGATGACGTTCTCATCGTCTAGGATGATGCCGAGCAAGTCGATAGACAAGTGTGTCGTAATATCGTTGACATCAAGTGCATCTCCGCTATTCATGAGATGCCGTCTGATGCGGTTGATGATCAGTTTCGGGGGTTCTATGTCTTCCTGTTCAAGCAAACCAATGATTCGATCGGCGTCACGAACGGCCGAAATTTCAGGAGTCGTAACGACAATGGCACGGTCAGCACCAGCAATGGCATTTTTGAAACCTTGTTCGATTCCAGCCGGACAGTCAATCAATATATAATCATAATCCCGTTTCAGTTCAGTAACCAAGTTTTTCATCTGTTCAGGATTGATTGCGTTTTTATCAGTAGTCTGAGCAGCCGGCAATAAAAAGAGACCGTCCTCGAAACGTTTATCCTTCACGAGTGCCTGTTGAACTTTGCAGCGTCCTTCAATAACATCCACTAAATCATAGATGATACGGTTTTCAAGGCCGAGAATGACGTCAAGATTGCGGAGGCCGATATCAGTGTCAATCAGACACACTTTTTTACCTTGGAGAGCCAGTGCAGTTCCAAGATTTGCGGATGTCGTCGTCTTGCCGACACCACCTTTACCAGATGTTATTACGATTGCTTCTCCCAAACTAGCTTCCTCCTTTGAATGATGACAGACCAGGCCGAAGAATCCGGAGTTCCTGCAGACGGTCGATGGCAATGAAGCCGTTCGGATGCAAATAAGCACATTCCATTTCCGGTTGTTCCGACAAAATCGTTAACTCATCCGTCATCGTTTCCATTTTGTCCGCGATTATAAGATGTGTTGCTTCAAGCCAAGAAGCCGCGATCACAGCCTTCGTATTGCCGCTCGATCCTGCATGAGCGATCCCCTTCAGTCTACCAAGTACATAAATGCTGCCCGCAGCGACGACGCGGCCATTGGGATTCACGTCACCAATGACAACGAGATCCCCTTCTGCCTGCACAACTTGACCCGATCGCACGATGCCGATGTAGGTTTCAGATTGATTTTCAAGTACTTTTCTATTGCATTCTTCCATCGTGATAACATCACTTTGGATTTTTGATACACGTAAATTTGGAGAATCATGAATCGCGTTCATTATCTCTCGCAATTCTTCTTCATTGCAGTAGCGACTACCCGTATGAACCTGCACTTCCGCAAGTCCTTCCAAGCCGTCTTCCTCCACTTTTCTGCGGAGCTCGGCAATCATGTCCGAATAAGCGCATTTGTCGTCAAGCCGAAGAACAAGACCGTCTTTTGTCCCTTTTATTGTTACATATTGCTGTTTCGTCATTTGCGTCACCCCGCATTTTCTTTTACAAAGTTTCGCCCTGTCGCTCTACTACTCTTTTATAAATAAGTGTTTTGAAAAACCAACCGAACATACCAACGAATATTGAGTTGGCAATTATCGTTGGAATAAGTCTCCCTGTAATGAATTCATCCAATCCAATAGATGTCAATGAAACGAGACTAGCAAAAAAGTATGATAGTACTTCGAGCACGATAATCAGAAGTAAGGCCAAGAACATCACCGTAACAATATGGCGGTGGATTTGGCGAATAATTAGTGTTGCAATAAAGCAGATCAAAGGATAGAGAAATGCATATAATCCAATAATATCAATATGGTACATATCATACAAGAGTCCAAGCACAATTCCGTAAATGATTGCATGTTTTCTACTGTAATAGACAGCTATAAAAATAAGGTACACGATAACAAACCGCGGAACAAGCGTATAGCTATCACTACCAATGTTCACCGGTGAAAACAGACTGAATACAGGCTCTAGGAAAAACAGCAATACGGCAATAAGAGGGATGACGGATCGGATCATGATCCATCCTCCCCCTCAGTATTTATTGTATTGTTACCGTCCGTACCATCCTCAAAGATTATTGAGCGCTTGGCTATTATGACATGATCCAACAACGAAAAGTCTGCAGCCGGACGAATATACGCCAACTTCGTCAGTCCATAATCATCTGTCGATACTTCTGTTACTTCTCCAATTAAAAGCCCTTTTGGAAAAATACCACCCAGACCTGATGTTTGGACTTTCTGACCGACTTTGACTTCGAAACTAGAGTCAATACGTTTCATAATAAGCTCACTGCGTTTAATGTCGTACCCCTCGATAAGTCCGTAAGTCTTTTCACCTGCAACAACTGCGGCAACACGGAAATTACGATTCTCAGTCGACAATAGCTCAACTGTGGAAGTAAACTTTGTAACAAGTACAACTTTTCCAACTAGGCCATCTGCTGTAATGACTGCCATATTTTTTTTAATACCGTGTTCTTTGCCTCTGTCGACGATGATTTTCTCTTCCCACTGATCAGGGTTTCGTGAAATGACCGTTGCCTGAACCGGTTCATACACACGCAATTCATCTTTTTTGCCCACAATTTCGAGCAAACGTTCATTTTCAGCTTTCACATCCGCCAGCTCGGCTTGTCCAGAGGCGTATTCGCTTAATCTTACTTTTAAATGTTTGTTTTCTTCATATGTATTCAAAATCCCATCAATATTCCCAATAACGTTTGTTATGTAAAGCGCCGGCTTCGAGAATAGTGACTGCCCGAAGCCGACGACATCTTTCACAACTTGTTCTGGAAGGGAGGCATTCTGCCGGTCTTTGAGGGAGAATGAAATTAATGCCACAAGGATAATGACGCCCACGAGCAGTAATATCAAACGTTTATTTGAAAAAAATCGCGGCATTGCCCATGTCCTCCCTTACTTATCTACCTTGCATTTTTTTGATCAATTCAAAATTATCAAGTGCTTTACCTGTACCGATTGCAACACAATCAAGTGGATCTTCAGCTATGAAAACAGGCATTTGTGTTTCATCAGAAATGACTTTATCAAGATTCTGGAGCAATGCACCACCACCTGTTAGCACAATTCCGCGTTCCATAACATCCGAAGATAATTCCGGAGGAGTTGTTTCAAGCGTCTTCTTCACACCATCAATGATTTGTGCAATTGACTCACGCAATGCTTCTGCGATTTCATCAGAAGAAATTTCGATTGTTTTCGGCAGACCAGTCAAAAGATCACGTCCACGAATTTCCATCTTCTGTGTATCGCCGATTACTTTTGCAGAACCAATTTCAATTTTAATAGCTTCTGCAGTCCGTTCACCAATAGTCAAATTATACATTTTGCGGATATAACTAATAATCGCGCCATCCATTGTGTCGCCACCAACACGGATTGACTCGCTTGTTACGATGCCGCCAAGTGAAATGACCGCAACTTCTGTTGTACCGCCACCTATATCGACGACCATACTACCAGTAGGTTCCCAAACAGGTAGATTTGCACCGATTGCAGCCGCAAACGGTTCTTCAATTGTGAACGCTTCTTTTGCACCAGCTTGACGTGAAGCATCGATAACCGCACGCTGTTCAACGGAAGTAATTCCGTAAGGCACACAAATTAGGACGTTTGGCTTCTTCCATGCTCCGCCCGACGTTTTCGTTGCCTCTTTCATGTAATGCTCAATCATTGCTGTCGTAATTTCAAAATCAGCAATGACGCCGTCTTTCATCGGGCGTGTTGCCACGATAGATCCAGGTGTACGACCAATCATATTTCTCGCAGCGCTACCGACTGCTACAATTTCACCAGTATGTGTATTTTTCGCTACTACTGAAGGCTCTCTGAGGACAATGCCTTTTCCTTTAATGAAAACTAATGTATTTGCTGTGCCGAGGTCAATCCCGACATCTCTAGATCCAAATCCAAACAATTGTGTTCTTCCTTTCTGCTAAACCGTTAATTACGGCATTCATGAAATCATACACCATAGTATAACGGATAGAAGAGCAAATTCACAGCGTCACATGTACCCTTATTCATTTTTCGTGCCATTCGAAGCATTATTTCAGAATAAATTTACATATAACCCTTCTCTTTCAGGCTTAAAAACTGGTGATCTCCAATGATAACGTGGTCGAGAACTTCGATGCCCATAATCGAACCCGCTTCAATTAATCTTTTCGTTACTTCGATATCTTCTGGAGATGGTGAGGGGTTTCCACTCGGATGATTATGCGCAACTACAATTGACGCGGCAGACCGCTTTACTGCTTCGCGAAAAATTTCACGCGGATGAACTATGCTGGAGTTGAGGCTACCGATAAAAATAGTCTGTTTATGAAGGACTTCATTTTTAACATTCAAAAAGAGCACTACGAAATGCTCTTGATTGAGTGAGGCCATATCCGTCATTAAATAGGCAGCTGCATCTTCCGGGGATCTTATCGTGTATCGTCCCTCTGAATGCTTACGATACATCCGCTTGCCAATCTCTGCGGCAGCAAGAATTTGGACAGCCTTCGCCTTACCGACTCCTTTTACCAGCATCAGTTCTTCAATCGTAGCGTCTTTCAAGTCTTGGATTTTATCGAATGAGGATAAGATTCGGTTAGCAAGAACAAGAACAGATTCCTGTTTTGTACCTGTGCGTAACAATATCGCGATCAGCTCTTGATTGGACAAACTTTCCGCACCTTGTCTAATGAGTCGTTCACGTGGCCTGTCCGCAATATGTACATCGCGAATCATCATTTTGGGCTGAAGATCAATTGTCAATGAATGATACACCACCATTCAATTCCATAAAGCCCAGCTTCCGCATATACTCAGTTAACTTCGCAATTGGCAATCCCATAACATTGTAGTAATCACCATCAATTTTATCGACCAATAATGCGCCAGCCGTCTGAATACCGTATCCGCCAGCCTTGTCCATTGGATCTCCGGATTCCACATATGCGTTAATCAACATATCATCAAGTTCACGAAAAGTAACTTTTGTCTGGACGGAAAATGTACATATCTTATCATCCATAAATACTCCAACGCCTGTTATAACTGAATGCGTTTCCCCTGAAAGCTCTTCTAAAAATGCTCGCGCTTGTTCTTTACTTTCAGGTTTCGAATATAATTTGCCTTCATGCACAACAATCGTATCCGCTCCGATTACAATACAATTGGGCTTATCATTCGCTACTGCCTGCGTTTTCATCGCGGCAAGTTGCCGTGCATAGCCTTCAAAATCGTCATTTTCTACAGCTAAATCCTCAGCCACATTGCTTGGCACGACTGTAAACGGGAAGCCAAGCAAACTTAGAATTTCTTTCCTGCGCGGAGATGCTGAAGCTAGAATAACTGGTTTAACAACTGTAAATTTCATTAGTAATTCCCCCTTTAGCCAATCATACTGGATAAAAGGATTTGTGAAAATTGTCTCAAAATCCTCACAACTCAAATCCGACCCCTTTTCAAGCCTCAAAATGTGATTTTAACGCAGTTTTCTGTATGTGAATACTGGGAAAGAAGAAGCAATCTAACGACACGTAAATCCTTCGTAAATGTTGTAATGGTGGTAATATTCTTGTAAAAACCTTTTGTCTTATCATCATCTTTCCCCTCCTTTGTAGTTTCGTCCAAATTATTAATTTTGGCTATTTCTGTTTGCATGAGGACCTCACGCAATTTCCCTGCACCGATTGCCCCGCAGGATGAGGTATCTGCCCTGAATGTTTTCCGATAAGTACCTTCAGACTCACTAGAATCAATCTCATTTTCCGTCAATCCAACAGCGGTCCAAACTAAGTATTTATCGGCCGCCTTTATAACGGCCGCTTTCGATAGAGTTGGATCTTCTGCAATAAATAGAGTTGCAGATTCCGAGGACGAGAATGCCCCATGCTGTTTTGCAAATAATTGTAACGGCTCTTCATCAGGCTTTGCTGAATTTTCAACAGGTGCTGGACCCGATGCGGCTAATTCTTTACCGCTGGTCTTTACATCGTCTTTCCCTTTGGTCCCAGCAAGTAGTAGACCAATCACTGCAACAGCTGCGACACCTATGAGGACACCGTGAAGCATCGCCATGAAAACTGTCCCTTTCGAGTAACGTTTTCCGAATTTCATTGCTGACCACCCCGTTTTAAGTTTATCTAGCGCCTAGTTGCTTGGGGCATAAGTCTGCCCTAACCAAGGTACTTTTATAGTTAACCGTATCAGAGTGGACATGAAAAAGAACAAGACGTATGTCGCCTTGTTCCAATAAATTTATCGACTTAATAGAATAGATTGCCATACCAACCGACAAAATCAGCTCCCCAGAAATAAGAGATGACAGCAGCCACTGCAATCGAGGGACCGAATGGGATTGGTGTTTTTCGTCCTTGCCCTGTCCGTTTTAACACGATAAGCCCAACAATAGACCCGATGAACGCCGCTAAAAACAGTGTCACAAGTGTATTTGTCGTACCCAGCACAAGACCGATAACGAAAAACAACTTGATGTCCCCGCCACCCATGCCACCTTTCGACACAACAGCGATGAGGAAGAGTACTCCAAAGCCCACTATAGCCCCAAGGAAGCTATCCCACCAAGGTTCAAGGGGAATGATTAACCGCAGTCCGATAAGCACTATAGCGAACGGCAGCAATACCTTATTAGGGATAAGCATATACGCGATGTCCGACACAGTGATGATGACAAGAAGCGACACGAATAAAATTGCGATGATTAATTCGCCACTGAATCCGAGCATTGCGTAACTTAACACAAATAAAATCCCCGTCACCAGCTCCATGATTGGATAAATCGGGCTAATTCTCGTACCACATCCCCTACATTTCCCTTTTAAAAATAGATAAGAAAAGACTGGAATAAGATCTAGAACGCCTAATTTCCGATTACAGACGGTGCAATGTGAAGGAGGCGAAACGATCGACTCCTTTTTCGGTACACGTAATCCGACAACATTGAAAAATGATCCTAATACAATACCGTATAGGAAAAAGAAAACACCAATAACAATTCCCATGCAATTCTCCTTCTACTGTTTATCTACTGGGTCTATTTGGAGCGCCCTTCGCGTCCTTCTAGACTTTTCCTTATCTTCATACATTCTGACATCGGCCAATTGAAATAGTTCGTCGAATTGGCTTGCCTCAATTGAATAAAAAGCAACCCCGATACTTGGCTCAATTTCCAACACCAAGGCATTTCCAACAAACGGATTGGTTGCGAATTCCTCCCGTAAAACATCCACCCACTCATCCACCGCTTGATCCGTTGAGTATTCCTCCAGGAAAATGACGAACTCATCACCGCCAAAACGTGCGACAATGTCACTTTCCCGTGTTATTTTCATCAAAATGGATGCTGTATGCTTCAGCACTTGATCACCGACAGCATGTCCATATGTATCATTGATCACTTTGAATCGATTTAAGTCAATAAGTACAACCGCCGTCCCATTCGTTGACTGAACGGGCAAGGATTTTAATCTTTCCTTTACTTCAGTAACGAAATACGCTCGGTTGGAAATATTAGTGAGTGCATCATGATAGGCTAAGCGCTGTACTAGCTGCTTACTTTCCAATTCATCGGTCACATTACGCCAAATCAAATAATAAAAGACATCCTCATCCATTCTCACTATCGATGCATCCAGCGAAAAATAGAGGGTTTCATCCTTGGCTGGGTTCATAATTTTAATGAGGTAATCTCTAATCGTCACTTCTTTTTCCAACTGCTCACTGAGTCGAAGAAGTTGCTGTTTATTCTCTGTCACTCTAAAATAATCGATTAAAATGAAACCTTCTTTAATTTGAGACCCAAGCTCAATAGCCGCATTGTCATTGAACTCCAATACTTCCCACTGATCATTCGTAATGATGATGGATACCGGACTTAAGTTGAACAATTCTTTATATCTTCTCGAGACGGAAGGTAGTAACTGAAAACGCAAAACGGAAATAGATAGGAAAACAGAAAACACAATACCAGATAGTAGATAAGGATGCGGGGGTAAGAACCTACCATAATTCGGATAACCCAAAATGACTGTCAAAATGAGCATACTTATCATTCCAACCAGTAAAAACTGAATGGATTTACGTTTTCTCAACGAAGTCGCGCGGTTCATCCCATTCCATAAAGTGACTATCATAAGAACAATTATTACAGTTGAAAGGATCAGTTTCATATAATAGGTTTTATTAAAAATCGGTGAGTACCAAATGCCCGTTTGAATAAATTCAATATCATCCACGACATTGACGTTCATCAACGTTAAAATGACGACGATTGCGATAGGAACGTAAATAAGATATGGATAGAAGGGAATGCGATAATGCTTGTAAGTTTTCGTCATATGTATAAGAAAGTGGAATAAAATGGTGGTCGTCAATAATCTGATTTGGTAAAAAAGTATACCAATCATCCAAACACTAGAAGACAGTGGTAATAAATGCCGAATAAATTCTTCAAGATACAGCAGACAATACGTAAAACTAAATGCCACCATTAACTTATGTTCCAAACGCCGAGGGCTTTGCGCCAACACCATACAGCCTATTCCAAAAATTATTAAGGCAGGAACCATATATACTAATAGATAGATTACGAGTTGTTGAGTAGGCAATTGTTCCACCTCTTTCTGCTTATAGAAACTAAAAGGAGAAATCGTTTTGATTTCCCCCAGACGTGAAACTTTGTAGCGCCACGCCACGCACCAACTGCTTAAAATTAAACCCTATTCAGAATAGAAAAGACCGGAACGAGGTCAAGAAACCGTAGTTTTTGGTCACATGTCGTGTAATAGGAATGCGGTGACACGATGGACTCTTTGTTAGCCAACAATGTTGAAGAACGAGCAGAAGACGATTCCGTAGATGAAGAATAAAGTTGTGTATACATGAATCAATAGGCACACGCTCCAAGTAATGTGTTCTTACGGTTATTTCAGATAAAAAGTTGTCAGTTGAATAGTTGATGACATTGTTTCCGTGTTCTCAGATCCCGTTTCCTCTCCAGCCAAACTAAACTTTACAGAATCGATTTTTATTATTCGATCATTCTTTTCAATTTCATCTATAAATCGAAGAAAATGTTCATAATCTTTATGGACTACTATTGTTTCAAGTGTTAACAACATCAGATTCTCAGGTAAAGAAACCTGTGCAATTTCTGAAACAGGCGTCTGATCAGTAGCTACGTTGCCCTCGACTGCTTCAACTGGATCGTCCACTGAACTTTCATCAGTCTCACCTGCTGTTTCGGTTTCAGGTGCTGCAGCGTTTAAACTAGAGTCCTGTATATTCCCGTCGTAATCATTAAATACAATCGACTGGATTTTAGATTCGCTAATGAATTCCGCTTCCTGCAACAGTTGAATGATATTCGGCAGTTCACGGTTCTTGGGTAGTTTGTTCATGAGCTCCAATTCACCAGCCCCATCATCTTCCCACTCAATCGCTTCTGAACGAGCTTGTAACGCTTTCACTTCCTGTTTTGCAGTTGTAAGCGACACTTCCGCGGATTTTGTTTCCTCTTTAACAGGTTTAATGAAATAGAAATAAAATGCAAACAACAAGGCAATTAAAAGTATCGTCAATAAGGCAAAGGGTAAATTGCGATTCGATGTCATCGTGTTTCCCCCTTGTCTTGTAAATTGGAACTGTTAATATCGAGCGTGAAACGCGTTGAGTAGCGCGGCATTTCATCAAAATCATCTGAAACGCCTTCAGTTGATTCATTTCCCGGACTGAACGAAGTGATTTCATCTACTTTAACATCGGTAAATAGTGGACTAGTCAAAAGATCTGAAACAAATAGCGCGATCATCGTCTTGTCTTCAAAATCGACTTGAAACGAAACCGACTGTTCCTCAAACTCATAATCTCGTAAATACGTATGTAACTGCAAAAACGAATCGACTTCAAGAATAATTGGCGAGACCGGATACGAAACACTTTCCGTGAAATGCACAGCTGATTGCCTTGAATCCGATTCGCTAGTTGACATACTTTCAACTTCACTTTGCAAGGTCGCTACATCCGCCTGGATTTGTTTAAGTTCTGCATTCACCAGCGTCCGTTCTGCCTTACTAGCGAAAAATAGATAGAAAAAAAACAGTGCAATAACTATAAAAATACCAGTTAAAACAATTATGTACATTTTCCCACTAAGTGCCTTTTTCTCTTTTTTAGGTAGTAAGTTAATTTCAGCGACCACTTATATTCCTCCTCTTAATGCAAGACCGACAAGCGACGCGTGTCTTCCATTCAAATTCGGATACAATCCTTGAATAAACGTATCATCGATAACGATGATTTCCTGCTCTTGGACTTGTTCGATTTGTTCTTTGATGAAATCTAGTTTAGGATTGTCCCCCATGAGAATAATCTTCTCAATATTGCGCTCACCTTTATGGAGTGAGAAGCGGTAAAAGTTAATAATCCGACCAACTTCCATTACTTGGTCAATCAACTGATTACGATAATCGATTGGATCACCTGAGAATGTAAATAGGAATCGATCCTCTTCAATTTCACTCGTCTTCCACTGTGAAGAAACACTTTCAATTTCTTGGAAACGTAAAAATTCTAATTCATTATTGGTGAATATCCCTATCGAAAGACCATTAATCGTCCAATCTGCAACTACATACGAATGATTGGATGAGAAAAGATCTACCTTATTCAGAAATCGTCCATTTGCAAGCATCCGGATATCAGCAATTTCCGGCACAAGAGATAAGTCATCATATAAATCAGTGAGCCGCCTTACATCTTCGTCAGGTGCAGCGAAAAGAATCGCTTTACCATCAGCTGGATCTAGGTCGTGCACATCAAAGAGCGGATTTTCAAACGGCAGATGAATCGAGTTACCAATTTCCATCTCAACAAACCCTTTGAGATTAGTATTTTGCAACTCCTCAGGCAAATCGATAGGACGCATAAGAACAGATTGATCAGGTACGAAAAATCGAACAGCTTTTTTACGCATATTCCATCCACTTAATTTCTCTTTTAGTAAATCAAATAACTCCATTTCATTGGCAAGTTGACCATGCGAAACGAGTCCTTCATCCAATGCAACTTCATGAACGAAATAACTATTTTCTTCAGTAGACTCTCTATATAGAAGTCTGAACACATAGTCATTCAATTCGACACAAACAAATTGTTTTTTCCCTAGTTTCCTAAACATTTAGATCCCCCTTGAACTTCAGTATACCTATCCAGCGAACGATAGACACGTTTGCTCGAGAAGAAAACTGAAATACTGCAGCAGCAGTTCGGGCTGCTACAGTGGTGTTAGTTTTCATTTTTAGTTAGTATTATTTACTCTTACCTTCCAAAGCTTTATTTAAATCAGGTTCTGTTGCAGGAGAAGTAACTTTATACTTTTCATTTTTGATTTCACTCAATTTAGGATAGGTAACAGTCCAAACTTTAGTAGTAGCGTTGTAACTTGCAGCGTAATCTCCGGCATCCGCTTTAACGTTTTCAACGTGTCCTTCTAATTCTTTTTTTAAACATGTCACATCCCCTGAAGTTGCCACTTCACAAGCACCATCAACGTTAGCTATCTTCGCTCCAGCTAAAATATTACTCGCATCCGCCAACACTGCTTTATCACGTGAATTATTAATAATTCCGCCAATAGCCGGCACAGCAATCGCCGCGATGATTGCAATAATTACAATAACTGCTAATAGCTCAATCAATGTCATCCCTTTTTCATTCTTCATATGCTTCGTGTATTTCTTCATTTTATTTCCCCCTGTAGTTTCATTGGTATAAACTTCTTCCATCTTTCTTTCTCACCTCCTTTCAGATGGTTAATCTAGCTATCTATATTTATATCTGTTCAAACAAACTGAACATCGGAACCATAATAGCTAGGACGATTGTACCGATAACAACCGCTAGTACGACAATCATCAACGGTTCGATGAGCGCCTTCAGCGTATCGACTGTCCGATCGACATCGTCTTCGTAGAAATCCGCAATTTTTTCAAGCATATAGTCAAGCGATCCGGTCTGTTCCCCAATTGCAGTCATTTGTGTGACTAGCGGAGGGAAAATCCAACTTTTTTTCAAAGGGGCAGTCAATGTCCCTCCCTGCTCTAAACTTGCACGTGCCTCTAACACCACTTGTCCGATAACAGGGTTACCTACCACTTTTTCAACAATCGTTAACGCGTTTAAAATGGGTACTGAACTACTGAATAATGATGACAAAGTTCTCGTCATCCGTGCAATGGCCGCCTTTTGAAGCATCTTACCGAAAACCGGCATTTTCAGCGACAATAAGCTAACGTTGTATCGAAATACCTCACTATTCTTCTGCAAATAAATCAAAACAATCGCAACCACCACAACAAGTAATAAGCCGCCCCACCAATAATTTTGTATCAGTTCACTCATGCCAAGAACAAACAACGTAATCCAAGGAAGTTCTGCTCCAAAATCTGCAAACATAGATGTGAACCGAGGCACAATAAAAATCATCATGAAAATGACAACGACGACTGTCATAAGTAGAAGAGCCACAGGATACATTAGTGTCGATTGAATCTTCTTTTTTAATGTGTACTGTTTCTCGTAATAGATTGCTAACCTGTCCAATGTATCTTCTAAACTACCTGTTGCCTCACCCGCGCTTATCATATTAATGAATAACGGCGGAAATATTTTGCTATGCTTTCTTGCAGCATCCGAGAACGGAGTTCCGCTTCGGATATCGACTTCTACTTCATGCAATGCATGTTTCAAAGGTTTGCTGGCTGTCTGATCACCTAAGATTCCGGTCGCTTCAACGATGGAAATGCCTGCACGTATCAAAGTAGCGAACTGACGACAATAAATGACGAAATCTTGGTTTTTTACAGTCGCACCCATTCCAATATCTTTATGTAGAATGCTTTTTGATGGTTGAATCTCTCTTGGATTAATACCTTTTGCACGCAAAACTTCTATTGCTTTACCCTTATTTGGCGCATCGATAATACCCTTTTTATGTGATCCATCCTTCGCTCGACCACTGTATTTAAAAACTGTCATCTGTATTCACCTGCTGTGAAAAAAGGTTTTGCTAGATCATGGTCGATTATCCCCGCAGTCAGCAACCGTTGCACATCCATTTCAATTGTGTGCATGCCTTGTGCCTTACTGGTTTGGAGGACATTCGGAATCTGGTGAATCTTTTCACTGCGAATCAAGTTCGAAATAGACGGCGTTTGGATCATAATTTCAGTCGCCGCAACGCGCCCGTTTCCTCCGGATTTCGCAATCAGCCGTTGTGAAACAACTCCCCGTATAACACTAGACAGTTGTTGCCGAACTTGGTTTTGTTGCGTTGGTGGGAAGACATCAATAATTCGGTCGATTGTAGAAGCCGCAGTACTCGTATGCAATGTGGCTAACACCAAGTGCCCCGTTTCCGCAGCGGTAATCGCAGTTGAAATTGTTTCCAAATCTCGCATCTCACCCACAAGTATGACATCGGGATCTTGCCGTAACGATGCCCGTAATCCGCTTGCGAAACTTGCGGTATCTAAGCCGATTTCTCTCTGATTAATGACCGAATTCTGATGGGTATGTAAATATTCAATCGGATCTTCGAGTGTAATGATATGCTTTGAGAAGTTTTTATTGAGATGATCGATCATTGCTGCTAATGTCGTCGATTTACCTGATCCAGTTGGTCCCGTTACTAAGACAAGCCCTTGCCTTTGTTCCACTAGCTCTTTAAAAACAGATCCCATACCAAGCTCATCCAACGAAGGTATTTTTGTCGATATAAGCCTTAACGCTAATGCATAAGATTGTTTTTGCTTAAAGGCGTTGACACGGAATCGACAAGTATCTTCTAAAGCAAAGTTGAAATCTGCTTCGCCAACCTCCTCTAGTTCCTTACGTTTCCGTTCTGGTGTAATTTCTTCGACCATAGACCGTAAGTTATCTGTCGCCAGAGGTTCTATCCCTTTTTGAATCAACGTCCCATCGACACGGAACACCGGGGGGAGATTAGCAGTCAAATGGATATCGGATGCACCTTCGTTGAACGCCTGTTTCATCAATTCTTTTACTGTATAATCCATTTTCTCACAACCTATTCGACCGTAGTAACTCGCAAAATTTCTTCAAGTGTCGTGATTCCTTTTTCAACTTTCAAAAGGCCATCTTCCATCATCGTCTGAATGCCATCTGTTTTCATCTGTTGTTTGATATCATTCGAATTCATGGATGTCATCATGATGTTTTTGATTTCCCGATTAATGGGTAGAACTTCGTGGATGGCAATTCTTCCTTTAAAGCCAGTGCCATTACATGAAGGACAACCCGCTCCTTTTCTAAGCTGAGTTACCTCAATGCCGTACTGGCGGAATATAGTGAGCGTTGCATCATCCGGCGTGTAGGTATGACCACAGTCCCTGCATATTTTACGGACGAGACGTTGGGCAACAATTCCAACCAACGAAGACGAAAGTAAGAATGGTTCAACTCCCATATCATTCAGTCGTGCAATGGATTCAACCGCACTGTTGGTGTGCAATGTACTCAGAACCAGGTGGCCTGTCAATGAAGCCCTAACCGCAATTTGCGCCGTTTCTAAATCCCGGATTTCCCCAATCATGACGATGTCAGGATCCTGACGCAAAATTGAGCGTAATCCAGAAGCGAATGTCAAACCAACTTCGTCACGCACTTGAATTTGGTTAACCCCTTCCATTTGGTACTCGACAGGATCTTCAACGGTGATAATATTTACACCTTCCGTATTCAACGTACTTAGTGCAGCATAAAGAGTTGATGATTTACCTGATCCAGTAGGTCCTGTAACAAGAACGATTCCATTTGGCGTAGTAATCATTTTTTGGAACAACGCTAGGTTAGGTTCTGAAAAGTTCAATTTGTCAATCGAATTCAATGCATTTCCCATGTCTAGAATCCGCATAACAAGTTTTTCGCCATAAACGGTCGGAAGTGATGAAAGACGAATGTCGATTGCACGGAAGTTGATGATGGTTTTAATTCGCCCGTCTTGTGGAACTCTGTTTTCAGTAATATTCAAGTTCCCTAAAATTTTAACCCGAGCAATAATAACATTTTGCATATGTTTTGGAATGGCTCTTTCCGTACGTAGGACACCGTCGACCCTGTAACGAATCCGCAACTCATTTTCTTGGGGATCAAAGTGGATGTCACTCGCATTTTGAGCAACCCCATTGGCAATAATCTGGTTAACTAGTCGCACAATCGGTGATTCTTCGTCGTTCAATTCCGCATCGTTTGCCACTTCCTGGAGAGTAACGTCACTCATTGCATCTTCCATGGATTGTTGCAAGTCGTAATATTTAGTTATCGTTCGATAAATGTCGGTTTTAGATGAGATACGAGGTTCGACATGATAACCCGTTGTGAGGCGTATTTCCTCGATGGCAAAGTAATCCATAGGATCAGCCATTGCGACATATAGTTTATTGCGTTCCCGGCTTATTGGCATGACATGAGCCCTTTTTGCAAGCTCTTCCGGAATCAGTTTTAGCACTTCCGGTTCAATAGGAATCTGACTCAAGTGAACATGTGGGATGCCTAACTGAAATTCCAATACTTCTATCATCTGTTGTTCCGTAAGAAGATTTTCGCGTATCAAGTAATCTCCTATTTTTTCTTCAGCTCTCTTGTCAGCAAGAGACTTTAATAATTGCACTTCTGTAATGATCCCAGCATCGACAAGCAGGTCACCTATTCGTTTTCGTTTGATCATAGGAGCATCGCCTCTTACTTCCCAGACGGCTTGATAATATTGCCACCTTTATCATATTCTACTTCTTCATTAGTCCCTTCAATCTCTTCACCTGATGATGAATCTATCCCCCCACTCGAACTCGAGTCAGTACCTGCTTCATCGGTAACGAGTATTTCACTTGGTTGTTTTGTGTTACCTGTTTCCAAGTTAGCCCCATCTTCTTCGGCTGGTAGTTCTGCACTCCCAGTTTCAAGTTGCTTAGAGGATTTTACGACGACTCGATGGGTCGGTGGGTAAAAGTCTGTACTAATTAGTTCTTCTGTTTCAAATGAGCCATGTTTTTCAGAAGTCATTCGGAATGTAGACACTTTGACTCCCGGCTCACCCACTTCTATAACCTTTTCATCGTATAAAGGTAATTTATCCGAATACCGATAGATTGTCCTCGGTTTAACTTCCTGTTCTTCAACTTGATAGGACTCTATTCTCACATCGAGCGGAATAGATAGCAATTCAGCCGTTAACTGATTTTCTACAATCGTAAACTTAAAAGTTCCCGAAACTATATTTGGATTCTTGAAAATCAAATCTTTACTCATCAATTGATTGACGTTTGCCTCTGTTCCAGGTAAAAAGGTTTGTAATTTGACAGGGCTTGCATGTCTCTCCAACACAATGTAATTGGATTGTAAAATAAGCGAATACATAATAGAGGCCATGTAATCAAGTGCATCTTGATCCCCTAGTTCACTTATATCCGCCAATGATTCTAGATAGGAAGTCTTTTCCTCCGGGTTTATCTTAAGCCCGTCCAACTCTTGCAGAATAAGGTCAAGTGAATTTCTTTTCACCGCAACTTCCTTAACAACTAACGCGATGCGTTCTTCTACAGCACTATTTTCCGATTGAACGGCTTGTATAACACTAGTCAACTGGTAACCTATCTCCTCATTCAATTGATCCATCGTTTCATCGACTGAAATAGCTGAATCCTTTTTCAATAGCTCGATTATTTCTTCGTCTATAGAAAACTGAATCGGTAGATCGATGTGGACTTTCTTTTTCCAAAATTGATACCATGATTTTTTTGTTTGAACTTCAAACTCGTTTATTGTTTCCTTCATATGAAAATGAAATAAAGACGTGTCAAGCTCCATATCCCCATTGGTCGTTTTTAGCAATAAGGAAGACTCTTTCCACTCAAGAACTTTTTGTAACAACATCTGCTCAATTTCCTTCTTGTCTTTCGAATCGATTTTATTCCCTGCGATAGTCGATAATTCTCCTCCAGATGAAGCGAAAACAGTCGAAAGAGATAGTATCACCGATAATAATAAAATAAAACTAGCTGAAAGTACACGCACTATAAATCTAGTATTCATTGAACGTTTATACATAAAGACCCTCCTACACACGGAAATAGCTCATTCTTAAATAAAACAGTACTAAAGACCCAAATGTGAATGATTATTTTAAATTTACCTTACAAAATTATATCTTTTGTTCTAGATTATATCCTAATAATAAGTTAAAAGATAGAGATTTACAATAACTATTATGTTATCATATTGGTAATTATAGTAATAGTCCTAAAGGGAGGGTAGATATGCACTCAGAAAAAGGTTTTTCACTATTAGAAGTCGTCGTTTCCCTCGTCCTTATTTCAATCGTTCTATTAAGTTTCTACCCCTTTCTAATCAACTCTAAGAAGATGTCCGATTCAAACATGGAAAGACTGGTCGTCATAAATCTTGCGGATGCGACATTAGAAAGATTAAAAGTAGATCCTTATAGTTACATAGAGAAGCCTAGTGACAAACCAGAACCACTGTACCTCGTAAGCAAGTCTAAAGAAAAATCTTACACATGGTCAAATTGTAGTTCGGAAGAATGTAAGGCTCTCTACTCCATCTTATTGAATGAAAAAAAATATAATATCGATGTAAAAGCCTCACAAAACTCTGAAGAAGGTACATCTCAATTGATTAGAATTATTGTCACAGTCAAAAACATAAACAAGAAAATCAGTTATTCGGTGGAGGGATACGTGACTTATGGACAAACGGGTACAAACTGAAGCGGGCTTGACACTCATTGAACTGCTTGGCGCCATAGTTATTTTAGTCATTATTACAGGACTAACCTTCCCAATTCTTATTAATGGTTTAAAAACTGCGACCACCATTCAGCAAGAAGTAAAGCTACGGGATGAAGCAGATTATTTGATGGCCGCTATGCTAAAAGAAATGTATGTCATGAAAGAATCGGAAATAAATAAAGACAATTTACCAGCAAATGGTACAGCTAATTATTTCTTAATAAAAAAGGTCCCTACTAAACCCAATGGAATAAAAACCGGTTTTATCAACGGTGAGCTAATCCTGTCAGACACAGTTATCCACGCGAAAGATAGCTCCATCAAATTATCTCCAAACCCAACCATCACATTTGTTGAACCTAATCAATATGAAATAAGTTTCGAGCTAAAGCTAACAGGCGATAAACCAAAGAAAATGAAGTTCGAAAATGTTATCAGAACGATTAATGATATTGATATAAAGGAGCAAAGTTTATGAGGCTACTAAAAAGTGACAAGGGATATGCATTATTTATCACTCTTGTGATTATCATACTATTTACCGTGCTCGGGATGACAATGTTGGCACTCACATCTGATGGGATGAAGAAGAATAATGTCCGAAAGGAAACAGTACAAGCTAAGGCATTGGCAGAAACGGGGATTGATGGCCTTGTAGCGAAAATAAACTCGGAATTGACCCTTTTTTTAGGTGAAGATGGTAAACCCAGAGATGATTTTAGTAAGGAACTTCTGAAAACATTAAATAAATATGTTTGCTCATCTCAAACTAAAATATTAGAAAAAAGAAGTACGGGCGAATTTGGATCCTGCATTAAAAAACCGGATGGTGATGTGAAAGATAAAAATGACGTTGTCAGTGACCTCCGTAAACTTGTGACTTTTGAAAGTATCGGGAAATCTGGTTCTGCTAAACGAATACTAACGAGTACTATTGAAATAGGTGCAGAAGCATTTCCCGAGACAATGAAATATGCGATTGGGACAAATATTATGTCGAAAACCCCAAAAGAGGGAGAAGGTAACTTATTATTGCATGGGAGCTCTGATATTCATGGAGATATTAAGGTAGATGGCAATTTAATTTCTTATGATCACGGAACTGCTGCATATAAATGGGAACCAAGCCTACTTCCTAGAGCATACCCTTCTGAACATTCGACTTCTTCGAAACTTGTTTTAGGTAAAAGTATGTATAAGGTCGTCTCAAAACCTAGCAGTAATGGAAGTCAAAGTGGCTACGATAATTATATTAAAAAAGATAATTTTAATACTAGCGGTTTTTCTCTACGGACAGAACCAAAAGACTTGTTTGACGAGAAATTAGCGCCAAGAATTGTCAAACGCGATCCGACTATAAGCCCTATTGGTATTACAGATAAAAAAGACTTATATTATTTTGATAATAAGCATGGTGGGCAATACTTGGATATTACGAACTCGACAGTTATATCAGGTATTGATAAGCCGTTCTCGAATTTGCTACCACGGAGAAAAGGTGAATCTAGTGGAAAGCAAACGTCATTAGACGATAATCTTGATTTTTCAATGACTAATACTAACAACTTCAATAAAATGGCAGTAAAACAAAGCTTAACTATAGTAAAAGGGGACCATACTTTTAAAGATGGATTATTTGTTGGATCTGCTCCCCCCCAAAAGAATAGTCAGCATAACTTGACTATAGGAAATAAAGTCCAAACAGACAATCCTAATTCTCGCGATAATATAAAACTAGATGGATCTATTTATGTAAACGGAGATGTAACGATTCAAGGTGCCAACCTAGAAAGTAACGCTCTCATGTACGTTGATGGGGATGTAAACATACGATTTTCTTCTATAAACGGAAAAAAACTAAATGATGGAAGTACTGGTACTCTCATAATTTTTGCGACGGGTGATATTTATATAGCAAATAACTCCGTGGATCGGGATGAACCAAGTACGATTAAAGGGTTCTTTTACAGTCAGAAAAACTTCGAAATGTACGGCGTTGGTTCAAACATTAGGATTGAGGGTGGAATTTCAGCAAGTAGGATTGTTTTAAATGCTATTAGAGGTAAATCTTCAAATGGCACATATCAAAGTGTCGCTATACAAAAAAATAGCCCATCCCGTCTCCAAGTCATTTATGACGCTAATCTAATTGAAAACTTTTTAAAACTAAACAAGCCTGAACCGATTATCCGAAAAATTGATCCACCGCTTGAAAAGGACCGAAAGTAATTAAGTTAGAAAGAGCCAAAGAAAATTCATCTTTTCTTTGGCTCTTTCATTAAGTTTAGATTTTAATATCTTCAATTCATCTCAATGTGCTAAACACTTACAACCTCCCTATCTTCATAAACCCCAACCCTATTCCTACCCGCCTGCTTCCCACCGATGTAAAGTGCCCTATCGGCATTACGCAACAGTTCTTTCGCATCTCCTGCATCTTCAGGAACACTTGCGACGCCGATGCTAACGGTCATATGGACATCAACAGGCTGCCGTTCATTAGAGAGATCTGGAATAATTCTGAACGAAGACGACTCCACTTTAACTCGAATTTTTTCCGCAAGTTTGACCGTTTCCTCTTTTCCGTAATTCGGCAAGGCTATGACGAACTCTTCTCCTCCATACCGGGCAAGTGTTGCTTCAATTGGGATAAATGATTCAAGCAGTCTAGCAAGTCCAATAAGAAGGTCATTCCCACTCTGATGTCCGTGCGTATCATTAATCGATTTGAAATAATCGATATCTAGCATTAAAACCGAAAGCGAATTGACCTCCCCAATATGGAATCGGATAATTTCTTCGTCCAACTTTGCATCGAGATAGCGAAAGTTATGTAAGTTGGTCAAACTACATCGCTCACTTTGCTCGATAGTTTTTTCATAATAGCGCGCCTTCACTAGTGAAATTGCAAAGTATCCGGTCAATACATCGATGATTTTCAGGTCAAGTGCTTCAAACATTTTTTTCCTCTTGGACGTTAGAATGAGGAACCCTTCCGTTTTTTGATTTCGCTTGATTGGCGCAGTCATAACACTTCCTACTGGTTGCGTAAATTCGAAGTTTCTCAGCGATTGCGCTTCCTTTTTCGTCGAAAATATTCTCGGCACGTCGTTATCCAGCCCATCGTTCATAGACTTTTCCGGTTTGAATGAAAGGCCATTCAACTCCTTTGAAATTACATTGTCTTCAGAGGCCATCAGCGTGATTAGATGTTCTCCAGCACGGAGATCCAGGACATAGGCATTGTCATAGGGTACTACATCCTTAAGTTTTCCGATAAACGTTCGGATAACATCTTCAAAGCCAAGACGATCGGCAAGTTCATGCCCGATAATACCCGCAGAAGATAGTTTATCATTCAAATTATCGGAATTATTGTACCTTTTCGCGATTAATAAAACAAGAAGGAACGGAATCCCAATCAAAAGTATCGCACTATTCCCAAAATGTTGACTCAAAAAATACAGAGCTATACTAAACGGAAGCAATATCATTGTGGAAGCAAAATCCCATACCACGAATTTCTCTTTATAAGAATAAGTACCAAGTTCAAAATATAGATATAATTGCATCAAAACACTATTTATAAATGTATAACTGATTGCGTAAATAATCCCAAATAAGCAGATATTCGAGAAAGCCGTTGACCCAATTTCTCCACCCGCATAATGAAATAGGGATCCGCTCGCTAATGAGATGGGTATGAAAATCATCGAATTCACAAAAAAACGATGCACAATCGGTATATCTGATTTTCTACCGAACAGCAAGAGAAGCATTGCAATCTGTGTAAAAGCCAACTCCGCAAATAACCCGTATTGAAAAAAGACTGTGAACGTAATCCAACGCTCCAAATAAACTGTGATATTTTTCACTTGCAAAGGAATTGTCATCGTCATGATTAACATAGAAAATAGAATACCTAGATTCAACCAATCTATCTCTCTTGAAGGAAATAAAGTGAAAGCAAAAAAGATGCCGGGAGGAGCGATAGCAATCCATATAATTATAGTGATATTCTGAAACCTTCTAGAAATCTCCACTCGTCCGGCACCTCCTTGCAATAATTCATTTCACATATTCCGCAACCTTGTTCCGTCCTCCCTGCTTTGCACCTAAATAAAGCGCTCGATCCGCATTACGTAGCAGCGTCATTGCTTCGTCCGTATCTGCCGGGGACGATGAAACACCAATACTGGACGTAATATGGACAATAAGTGGATACTTATCTTCGACTAAATCTGGAATTATTGTAAAATCATAGCTACTAATTTCAGCACGTAAATTTTCTGCGAATTCGACGGCTTCAGTCTTTTCCATACCAGGCAAAATATAAACGAATTCCTCTCCCCCATAGCGCCCAACTGTTCCGCCATTAGGAAGGGCAGCTTCAAGTTTCCTAGCAAACATATGCAGAATGTCGTTCCCGCTTTGATGTCCATATGTATCATTCACTTGTTTAAAATGATCAATATCAAGCATTACGACAGAAAGACTTTTTATTGCGTTGTTTTTAAGCCGGTCCATTTCGTACGTTAAACGTTCTTCAAGATACCCGTAATTATAAAGCTCCGTTAACGCACAACGCTCATTCTTTGTAACTGCTTCTTGCATGTATCGTGCTTTTTCCACAGAAACAGTGAAATAGGAACACAAAAGATCTAAGATTTTCAACTGATATCCATCAAAGTATGATTTCTTGTCTGAAGCCAATAACAGAATGGCCTCGATTTTCTGGTTCCGTGAAATGGGGACACAAAGAACACTTTGCATTTCATCGGGTGAATAATCTTTTGTGACAGCTTCCCACTCTTTCCTTTCCGAATAAATGACTTGTTTATTCTGTTCAAGAACCAATCCTGCAATGCCTTGCCCGGCGGATAAAAGGTCAAAATCAATATCGATGAATTTTTCATGTTCATAGGTACGAATAAGCTCAAGCCAACCATCTTGATGGTCAAATAGATATGTATACTCTGCTCCAAACATTTCTGACACCTTTATAACAAATTGGTCAATCACAGCCTTTTCCGTCAATATTTCAGAAAGACCGTGTCCGATATCACCCGCTTGCCGCAAATTAATGTTGATATTCTCAGAATTATTATACAGCCGGATAATTAAGGATATAAAAAGAAAAGGTAATCCGATTAAAAGAAACGCACCCGCTCCGATAAATTGCAGTAAATAATAGAACGTAAGCGACAATGGCAATACGACTAGGATCATCGCATAATCCAGCCATAAATCTTTTGAAAAGAAAGGTGAATCTATTCTTTTGTACACAGCATATAGTTTTAGCACAATATCATTAACAACTGTATGGATGATTTGATAGCAGAATACCGAAATGATAACAGGCCAAAACTTGACTGAATCGAATTCACCGCCTACAAGATTAAAGACTAGAGCAGCGATTATTGATAAAAAGAAAAATAGTATAGAGTTAATAAAAAAGCGTTGCATTAATGGAAGCTTGCTTGGAAATGACAATATGATTGCGATGATAGAGATTTGCATGACAATCATTTCAATAAATAGTCCATACATTAAAAAAGCGGGCACAGTTACCCAGAGTACTAGGAATATCGGTATATTATTCCTTAACATCGGAAAATAGGTTGTAAGGAATCCGAATACCATAAAAACCGCCACATAACTCCAGTTTACTTGCACTGGAGGATATTTTAAAAAAACATAAACCAATCCAGTTGGAACGGTCAATAACCACAAAATAAAATAACGAATAGTGGACCTATTTGCAACCTTCATTACATTATCCACTCCCAATTAAATAAGTCAGAAAAGGTAGAAGTCTTCAAAAGTTTATCAGACCAAAATACATTTGTCACTATTACCCAAAAAAAATTCGATTAATCAATTTGCTCCGTAGTCCATTAGACTGTTCAGTAGGTATAATGAACCTGTTACTATTTTCTTTTTATTTCTATCTATAGATAGTATTATAGTATCATTTTCAGCCATTGTCACCTTTTTCTCTTCATGGTGGCAATATTCCATTAACTGCTCACCAGTTGCCGCTTGAGGATGCGAAAATGTCAGGAACGTAAATGATGCCGCCACTGGGGTGAGCTCATCCAGCGTTTTCTCGATGTCTTTTCCCTTTAGCATCCCAATTACAAAGTCCACTTTCTCCCCTGGGAACTCCGAGCGAATTGTGGCCGCTAACACTTTTGCAGCTGCAGGATTATGTGCCCCATCCACGAAGACCCCTGGTGATATCTCTTGGAAACGATGTGCGAGTTGCGTGATAGCAACTGCCCTAGAGACCGCCTCTTCAGCAAGCTGAATGCCCGCCACAAGAAGTGATTGAATCGCAACCGCGGCATTTACACCTTGGTGCAGCCCTTTCATCTTTCGTTCAGCCAACTGGAACGTTTCGGTTCCGTTAAACACATCATCCAACATCCAAAACTGCTTACCGTACGTGAAAAGCGGACTCCCTTGTCGATTTGAACTAGCTTGGACGACCTCAAGTGCTTCTTTAGGCAATGGACCTATTACGACAGGTATTCCATTTTTTATAATACCTGCTTTCTGCTCCGTCACGGCCGCGACTGTTCCTCCGAGAAATGCGGTATGTTCGAGCGCAATCGAAGTAATCACAGCAACGAGCGGCACCACCACATTCGTACTGTCCAGCAAGCCACCCATACCCGTTTCTAGTAATACATAATCCGGTCCAATCCTTCCAAATGTTAGGAATGCTGCAACAGTTAGTAATTCAAAATCTGTCAGTAGCCCACTTACCCCAGCCTCTTTCATCGCCCGAAATGATTTATCTAGTTCCTCTCCTGTTATCGCATCGCCATTAATACGTATCTGATCATGTATATCGATAATTGCAGGCGATGAAAAGACCCCCGAAGAAAACCCATGCTCTTTTAAAATCGCCTCCATAAATGCTATTGTCGAACCCTTTCCATTTGTCCCCGCAACGTGGATGACTTGTAATTTCCTTTCCGGATTCCCCACCTTAGACAACGCTTCTTGCACCGCATCTAGGCCAGGTTTTATTGAATTGTCACTATCAATTCCCCATCGCTCTGTATAGACATTCATATTTGGAATCAAAACTATCCCTCCGTATGTTAGAATCTAGTTATCAAAAGTATATCATTTCCGGAGGGTTCCACATGCAAAGTTGTTGGATTATTTATAATGGAAGTTTAACGAGCGACAAATTCAAAGATCAAGCCGAGTTAATGAGGGAAGCGGCAGAACGCGCGGGTGTACGCGCTGAGCTTAAGAAAAATTATGAAGTAATGATGAATTTGAAAACGAATATAGAGATTCGTCCTGATTTCGTTGTTTTTCTAGATAAAGATATTCTTCTTGCGAATTTCCTGAAAAATGCGGGAATCCCTGTTTTCAATGATCCCGATGTCATTGAAACATGCGATAATAAAGCCATACAATATCTCGTGCTTTCGAAACAAGGCATTCCAATGCCTGAAACAATTATTGCACCGAAAGTGTATCCGAATTTCACAATTAAAGATTCAGGTTACTATGAACAAGTACTCAACCGTCTTGGATTACCGATGGTTATTAAAGAAGGTCATGGTTCATTCGGTATGAAAGTGTATTTGATTGAAACGGAAGAGCAGTTCTATGATAAAACGGATGAATTGCGCGGTATCGACTATGTATTTCAGGAGTTCATCGCAACGAGCAGAGGGCGTGATATCCGCGTAAACATTGTTGGAGGGGAGATTGTAGCGGCAATGTACCGTCACTCCGAAACTGATTTCCGTGCAAATATTACAAACGGCGGCGTTGCGACAGTAATCGAACTAACAGACGAACAGAAAGCGTTAGCGATACAAGCTGCGCACGCAGTCAGAGCGGAGTTTGCCGGTGTTGACTTATTGTTCGGTGACAACGAAGAACCGCTCGTTTGTGAGGTCAATGCGGCCGCCCACATCCGTAATATTTATAATGTGACTGGCATTAATGTTGCGGATGCGATGATCGCCTATATTTTGAGGAAGCTAGGTTGAAGGGCTATGTTTATTATTCAAAGGCAGAATCAGTTAGAAATCATGCGTTTATTGATGATTTGATAATCGAATCCGAGAAAATTGGTATTGAACTGCAATTATTGGTTGAAGATGAAAAACCAAAATCAGATGCAGATTTCATTCTTTTTAGAGATCGTAACTCAGAACGTGCTGCAACCTTTGAATTGGATGGTTTCCAGGTATTCAACCGAGCAGAAGTGAACCGAATTGCAAACGATAAATTGCGGACATTTGAACTTGCTACCCTGCTCAGCGTTCCAGCTGTGCCTACGCGAAGAATTCGTTCTATCGAAGAAATTAATTCGTATCCTTGCGTGTTGAAAACGGTTGATGGTCATGGCGGAAATGAAGTTTTTCTTTGTACTTCGGCTGCGGACGCGAAGTTGTTTTTCACCAAATTCCACGATCGAAAACTAATTGCCCAACCCTTCATCGAATCCGGCGCCCGAGATATACGTGTATTTATGATTGGCAATGAAGTTGTCGGAGCCGTAAAACGCACTGGCCATGGGACATTCAAATCAAACTACACACTTGGTGGCTCCGTCGAAAAATACATACTTTCCAGCTGGCAGGAAAAAGATGCGAAAACTATTTCCCGAGCAATAAAAAGCGATTATGTTGGAATTGACTTCTTGTTGTTGCCGGATGGCAGGTGGATGTTGAATGAAATTGAGGATCCTGTTGGTGCACGTTCGCTGTATATAACGCATGATTTTTCGGTGGCGATGAAATTAATGTTTTACATTAAGAATAAGCTTTCTTAAAATTGATTGATAAATCTTCAAGACGAAAAGCCCTAATCGCATAATTGCAATCAGGGCTTTTCGTTTTAAAATCAGATTTCCTTCAATTCCTGCATACGACGCTCAACCGCCGCGTACTTTTCTAGATAGTCACTTTCTTTAGCTCGCTCTTCTGCAACTACTGCTTCAGGCGCTTTTGACATGAAGCGTTCGTTGGAAAGTTTGCCTTGGACACGTTTTACTTCGCCTTGCCATTTCGCAAGTTCTTTTGTCAGGCGTGCGAGCTCTTCGTCGATGTTCAAAAGACCTTCTAGTGGTAAGAACAGTTCTGCTCCTGTAACGACAGCTGACATCGATTTGCCTGGTGCTGTGATGTTGTTGCCTAGCGTTAATGTCTCAGGGTTACAGAATCGTTCGATGTAGCTACGATTCGCTTCCAACACAGCTACAGTTACATCATCTTTAGCTGAAATATAAAGTGGAACTTTTTTGCTTAATGGTGTATTTACTTCTGCGCGGATATTACGTACTGCGCGGATGATATCCATCAGCAGTTTCATATCTGTTGCACGCGTTTTATCAGTAAGAGCAGGATCTGCAACCGGCCACGCAGCGATTGTGATTGATTCGCCTTCATGCGGTAAGTTCTGCCAAATTTCTTCTGTGATAAACGGCATGAACGGATGTAGCAGACGCATTGTATTATCGAGTACGTACGCCAGTACAGAACGCGTCATTTTCTTAGCTGTTTCATCTTCACCGTAGAGTGGTAGTTTCGCCATTTCGATGTACCAGTCACAGAAATCATCCCAGATGAAGTTATAAAGTGCACGGCCGACTTCACCGAACTCATAGCGATCTGCAAGTTTCGTCACTTGGTCGATTGTTTCATTCAACCGTGTCAAAATCCATGCATCTGCTACGGATTTTTCACCCGTTAAATCGATTTCTTCGTATGTCATGCCATCCATATTCATTAGCGCGAAACGGGATGCATTCCAGATTTTATTGGCAAAGTTCCAGATGGCTTCAACTTTCTCAGTCGAGTAGCGAAGATCCTGCCCTGGTGATGAACCTGTAGACAAGAAGTAGCGTAGTGCATCCGCACCGTATTTTTCGATAACATCCATCGGGTCGACGCCGTTACCAAGTGATTTAGACATTTTACGACCATCTTCTGCACGTACGAGTCCGTGAATTAAGACGTCTTTAAATGGACGCTGTTCTGTAAATTCAATTCCTTGGAAGATCATTCGTGATACCCAGAAGAAAATGATGTCATAGCCTGTTACGAGTGCATCTGTTGGGTAATAGCGTTTGAATTCTTCGTTGTCGAGATCCGGCCAGCCCATTGTCGAAAACGGCCATAGCGCAGATGAGAACCATGTATCGAGAACGTCATTGTCTTGACTCCAGTTTTCGCTGTCAGCAGGTGCTTCATGGCCGACATGTATTTCGCCCGTTTCGTTATGGTACCAAGCCGGGATGCGGTGGCCCCACCAAAGTTGACGCGAGATACACCAGTCATGGACATTTTCCATCCATGTTAAATATGTTTTTTCAAAACGGTCTGGCACGAAGTTTACTTTACCTTCTGCTTCTTGCAATTTAATCGCTTCATTAGCAAGTGGCTGCATTTTTACGAACCATTGTGTCGATAAATACGGCTCAACGACAGCGCCACTACGTTCTGAGTGACCAACAGAATGATTATGTTCTTCAATGTTGAATAGAACAGCCATTTCCTGCAAGTCTTTAACGATTTCTTTACGGCATTCGAAGCGATCCATTCCTTCGTATTTACCAGCAAGCTTGTTCATTGAACCGTCTTCATTCATCACAAGAACACGTGGAAGATTGTGACGGTTACCGATTTCAAAGTCATTCGGGTCATGTGCAGGTGTAATTTTCACTGCACCACTTCCAAATTCCATGTCAACATAATCGTCTGCAATAATCGGAATTTCACGGCCAACGATTGGTAATGTAACCGTTTTGCCGATTAAATGCTTGTAGCGCTCATCTTCAGGATGGACTGCAACCGCAGTGTCCCCAAGCATAGTTTCAGGTCGAGTTGTCGCAATTTCGATACTGCCCGTTCCGTCTGCTAGTGGGTAACGCATATGATAGAAAGCACCCTGTATGTCTTTATGGATAACTTCGATATCGGATATAGCTGTTTTCGTTGCCGGATCCCAGTTGATAATATATTCGCCACGGTAGATAAGCCCTTTGTTGTAGAGTTTAACGAAAACTTCCTGTACTGCTTTCGAAAGTCCTTCATCCAGGGTAAATCGTTCACGTGTGTAGTCAAGACCCAATCCAAGTTTCGCCCATTGCGCACGGATATGACCTGCGTATTCGTCTTTCCATTTCCATGTTTCTTCAACGAATTTTTCGCGGCCTAAATCATAACGTGTCGTTCCTTCTTCACGAAGTTTTGCTTCAACACGAGCCTGTGTCGCGATTCCCGCGTGGTCCATTCCTGGAAGCCATAGTGCATCATAGCCTTGCATACGTTTCATACGCGTCATGATGTCTTGTAGCGTTGTATCCCATGCGTGGCCTAGGTGAAGTTTACCTGTGACGTTCGGCGGTGGAATAACAATTGTATAGGGCGTTTTATCGCTTTTAGGTTGTGCTTCAAAGTACTTCCCTTTCAGCCACCATTCGTAACGACCTGCTTCAATAGTCTGTGGATCATATTTCGTCGGCATCGACGTGTTGTTTTCAGTTGACATGTTGTTTCCTCCTTTATTTTTGGGTACAAAAAAACTCCTATCGCCTTAAAGGACGAAGGAGCTGTTCGCGGTACCACCTTTATTCGTGCACACAAAAGAGCTGTGCACCTCAAACTTCGATAACGGCTTCAAACCGGCTTCCGCTACTACGCTCAAAAATGTTTTTCTTTTTGAACACACTTTCACGGAAACTGCTCATGGGTTACATTCGGTAAATAATCGACAGGTCCTTTCAGCACTCGAACCCTCTCTTTAGTCTAATCCATTCACGTACTATCCCAATCATCGCATCCATATGCAGTTGCAGTAATTGTAACGGAATAACCGGTATCTCGTCAAGTATATAACGAAAGGATTGTGTTATGCGTAGAGGATATAACCCTTATTTACTTCCTCCCTGGCTTCGAAAATGTCGATTTTACGCTAAAGGAATCATTATCCCTATTTGCCTTTTTCAGTTGATACGATTATTGATCATACCGACGACAGGCGACTTTCTACTGTTCTGTTTCCTGTGTGGTTTAGCTTTCGTTCTTTACAAAAACATCATTTGAACGGTAGGCTGTCGTCGATATGCCATCCGTAAGCTCCGCAATGAACGACAGCACTTCGTCCATCTCGTCTAACGGAGTGCTGTCAATTGCTGCTACAATGGGCGCTGCAACCGCAACCGCTACTTGCACTTCCTCAGGCTCTTCCACTATTGCAACCGCTTCTGTGTACGTACATTCTACATTCCAGACAACCCCATAAGTACCTTGTCCGTCTGATTTACCTGTTGCTTGCGTTGTTACAATCTCAAGTGAGCTCTCTGCTACTGAAGGCAAGTCAATATTAAGCGGTACCGCGTATTCAAAATAACCATCCTTGCCATCCACTTCGACATCGTCAATGAGGATAAATGAATCGTCCCATTCCTCCGCCCTTAGCCCTTCACCGAATTCGACATTCGCCGCAATATGATAAATGCCTGTCAACCGGACTGAGTCTTCTGTACGCTCTTCAGTATACCTTGGCGTCACTGTGACTGACTGTACACCAGACGGTACGCCAGCATGTTCTGGGAAATAGAAACTTTCCTCCATTGACCACTGTTTTTTCTCCATACCTGTTCCCTCCTTCTATTCCTTCACAAACAATTGTATGCGCGGCATGGTTACAATAGAAGATTAAATAGATTGAACGTAAATATCCTCCGACCAGTAAACTAGTCGGAGGATATTGTCTTTATTATTAAAACAAACATAACTATCAAATTCATATTTGAATTGACTAAGCTATTTTACGCACGAAGTTTAGCAAACACCGTATGGAACGCTTCAATTGTCTTCTCAATATGCGCTTCTGTATGCGCAGTTGATAGGAACATGCCTTCAAACTGAGATGGTGGAAGGAAGATACCCTCTTCAGCCATTAAGCGATAGTAATCAGCAAATAATTCAAGGTCAGCCGTTTTCGCTTTGTCGTAATTCGACACTTTTTCGTTGGTGAAGAAAAAGCCGATCATCGAGCCAGCACGGTTTACCGTGTGCGGGATATCAAACTTTTCAGCCGCTGAACGGAAACCGGCTTCTAGCTGATCACCAAGTTTAATGAAGTGGTCATATGATGCAGGCGTTAATTTTTTCAACGTCTCAATACCTGCAGTCATCGCCAGTGGATTACCTGATAAAGTTCCTGCCTGATAAATCGTTCCTGCAGGAGCCATGTTTTCCATAATTTCACGTTTTCCTCCATATGCACCAACTGGAAGGCCGCCGCCAATTACTTTTCCGAGACATGTAATATCCGGCGTCACACCGTAATAACCTTGTGCGCAATTATAGCCAACACGGAAGCCCGTCATTACTTCATCAAAAATAAGAAGCGTGCCGTTTTTCTCTGTCAACTCACGCAATCCTTCAAGGAAACCTGGTTCAGGTGGGACAACACCCATATTACCCGCGACAGGCTCAACAATAATTGCCGCTAAGTCGTCACCAAATTCTTGAATTGCGACTTTAATACTCTCTAAATCGTTATAAGGAACAGTGATTGTGTTTTTCGCAACCGATTCAGGTACACCTGGGCTATCCGGTAGGCCAAGTGTCGCAACACCAGAACCCGCTTTAATGAGCAATGAGTCAGCGTGACCGTGGTAACAGCCTTCAAATTTCAAAATTTTATTGCGACCAGTATAACCGCGCGCCAAACGTAGTGCGCTCATCGTTGCTTCCGTACCGGATGACACCATACGAATCATTTCAATTGAAGGAACGCGTTCAATAACAAGTTTCGCAAGTTCATTTTCCGCTAACGTTGGTGCACCAAAGCTTGCTCCAGTTTCTGCAACGCGCTTAATACCTTCCACTACGTCTTGATCAGAATGACCGAGAATAAGCGGACCCCAAGATAGTACATAATCGATATATTCATTGCCATCGATGTCTGTAAGAATAGCGCCTTTTCCGCTCTTCATGAAAATCGGGTCCATATTGACAGATTTGAATGCACGAACAGGAGAGTTAACTCCTCCTGGCATAAGATTTACCGCTTCAGCAAATGCTTGTTTCGACTTTTCATAATTTCTACCCAATTATTTCTCCTCCAGCCAGCGTGCCGCATCTTTCGCATGGTACGTCATAACGAGATCCGCACCCGCACGCTTCATACTTGTCAACGTTTCAAGAACGATTGCTTTTTCATCAATCCAACCATTTTGCGCTGCTGCTTTAACCATTGCATACTCGCCGCTCACGTTGTATGCAACTACTGGCAATGTAAGATTGTCTTTGACATCACGCATGATATCGAGATACGAAAGCGCCGGTTTAACGATTAGGAAGTCAGCACCTTCTGCAACATCTGATTCCGCTTCACGCATTGCTTCTATGCGGTTTGCTGGATCCATCTGATACGTTTTGCGATCGCCTGATTGGGGGGTAGATTCCGCAGCGTCACGGAATGGCCCGTAATAAGCGGATGCATATTTCACTGCATAAGACATAATCGGGATATGCTCAAAACCAGTTGCGTCTAGCCCTTGACGAATGGCAGCTACAAAACCGTCCATCATATTAGACGGTGCAATGATGTCCGCTCCCGCCTTCGCCTGGCTTACTGCAGTACGCGTCAACAGTTCCAATGACGGGTCGTTTAATACGTTACCGTCTTCTAGAACACCGCAATGTCCGTGATCTGTATATTGGCACAGACAAGTATCCGCAATGACGACAAGTTCAGGATAACGTTCTTTCGCTAAACGAGTGGCTTTTTGGACAATCCCTTGATCAGAATAAGCTTCCGACCCCAATTCGTCCTTAGTTGCTGGAAGACCAAATAAAATAATTGATGGAATTCCAAGTGACACAACTTCATCGAGTTCAATTGTAAAATGGTCGAGTGATTTCTGGAACACACCCGGCATAGAAGCGATTGGATTATTGATGTCTTCCCCATCTATAACAAAAATCGGATAGATGAAGTCCTCTTTCCTCAAAACAGTTTCTCTCACCATAGAACGCAATGTAGTTGAAGTGCGCAAACGTCTGTTGCGTCTGAATTGTAAAGTATCCAAAATTACCCTTCCTTTCGCCCCGCCAATTTCTCGACGAGATCCATAAGTGTGTATGTATCGGGTCTAACATGAACGACCGCACCAACTTCTAGCAATGCTTTTTCCGTCACATGTCCGATAGCCCCGATTGTAAAGCCGTTCCAACCTGTCCGCGGAGCCACTTCTTCAGCAAAAACTTCAACTGCCGAAGGACTTGCGAATAAAACGCTCAAATGCTGTTGTTGTTGCAATAAATCTACGAGTGAATCGATGGAATCATTTGCACGCTCTGTCGCATAAACTGTCCATTCATCCACTTCAAAAGGAATTTCCTCTTTGATGGTGACGCCTGCAATTGATCCGCGTAGAAAAAGAATACGACGAATATCTGTTTCAGCAGGATTAAATTCCTTTACGAATGTATCTGCACTGAACACGGTCGGAATGAAATCGACTGTAAAACCAATTTTTTCAAGCGCGTCTGCAGTTCGAGTGCCTACCGCTGCTATTTTCGCCGGAATTGATCCCGAAGAAACACCATGACGAATGAGTTTTGCACCAAACGCCGCAACCGCGCTTTGACTTGTGAATATTAACCAATCATACATCGGACAAGCGGTCAAACGAAGTTCATCTGTCTGTTCCACTAACTCCGCCACTTGGATAAGTGGCAATGAAACAGGCGTCCCTCCGTAGCTCTTTACCAATTCAAATACATCTTCAGACTTCGGAGTCCCTGTAAAGATGACTGTTTCAGCTAACAGCGGTTGACGATCACGCATCCATATCCGCCTTCACTTTCTCAATCACTTCTGAAGCCCCTTCGGCACGCAATATTTTTGCAACTTCCATACCCGCTTCAACGGGATCCGTGCTTGAGAAAGTCTTTTTAAACACTTGTGTTGCGTCTGGAGAAGCAATATAGCCCGTCAATTCGACTTCGCTACCGTTATATTGCGCAAATCCGGCAATCGGAACTTGGCACGAACCATCCATTTCTGTTAGGAAAGTACGCTCTGCTTCAACTTCTTTCCATGTTTTTTCATCCGTTAATTTCGCAAGTTCTGCAAGTAACTCTTTATCATCAAAACGGCATTCAATTGCTAGTGCCCCTTGTCCTACTGCTGGAATACAATCTTCAACGGACATATATTCCGTAGTCACATCCGCGCTCCAGCCCATTCGCTTCATGCCGGCAGCCGCAAGAAGAATCGCATCGTATTCACCGTCAACCATTTTTTTCAGACGTGTATCGATATTGCCACGAATCCATTGGATGTCAAGATCGGGACGCAGAAGCAGTAATTGTGAACTACGACGTAAACTAGACGTTCCAACTTTAGCACCTACTGGTAAGTCCATGAATTTCACATGACCATTCGAAATGAATGCATCGCGCGCATCTTCACGCGGAGGAATACAACCGATAACAAGTCCTTCTGGAAGAACGGCTGGCATGTCTTTCATGCTATGTACAGCGAAATCGATTTCTTTATCAAATAATGCCTGCTCAATCTCTTTCACAAAAAGCCCTTTACCGCCAACTTTCGACAGCATTACATCTAGGATTTGATCTCCTTTTGTAACGATTTCTTTCACTTCGAATTCAAATGGAGCACCGGCAGCTTTCATCTGGTCTATAAACCAGTTTGTTTGTGTCAATGCAAGTTTACTTCTTCTTGAACCTACGATTATTTTTCTCATATTAATTAATCCAACCTTTCTTAATCGAATACACCTTGGCGTATTTGTGTTCAGATTTTTTCGAGTTTGCTTGATAATAAATCCCCAAAAAATCTGTAGCATCCGCCAGAGGCTTTAACTTAATACAGCCGGGGTTTGAAACCAAGCTGTATTAAGTTATAACCAAAAATGGAACCCGGATAACTTACTTCCAAGAAAAAAATTGATGATAACAAAAAGGAATGCAAATACGTTCGCCCATGCAAAGTCATTTCCTGTTAGCTTGCCACTTCGCTTCAAGAATAATACAGAACCGTAAATGGCAAGAAGGATAAACGAACCAATAATCTTCATATCAAAAAAGGACCATACATCGAGTGCAACTATCGCCCACTGCATGCCGAGAATTAAACTAACGAGCAGAAACGGAATACCTGTATAAAGAGACGCCTTCATGCCTATCTCTGTTTGATGAAGAGAAGGAAGCCTATTAAATTGTTTTGACCATTTCTTCTTCTTTAAAACTTTATAAACAAGAAGATAGAGTATCGAAAAAACGAATGACATCGCAAACGCTGCATAAGACAAAATCGCGAATGTAATATGGATGAATAGCAGCTCTGAAATAAGCGCTTCCCCTATCGGCGACTGTTCAATTTGTTCAGGTCCAAATGTATGAATTGTCATAAAGATGAATCCAATCACATTTAAGAAAAAGACGGCGTGACCAACTTTGTAAAACAGATGCATGACAATTGATAAAGTAATCAACAACCAAGCGTAAAAGTAAATCCCCTCAAAAAGAGTGAGTACAGGGAACCTTTGCCATTCGATTATATACATCACAAGAAAGAATGTTTGTAGAAAGTAGACGACGGTTAAAATCCAAAAAGCGCTTCGGTGTGCAAACGTATCCTTATTCAAGTAATCTATAAAATAAAAAACAAGGCTTACTGCATAGAGTACGACCATCACTTCATGCAGTCTCGCCATCATCATTTCAGCCATGATAACCTCTCTGCCTTTCCGAACTAATAGGGGCGTTTCTGCATCTATAGTGTATCACACTGATGCGGAAACGCCCCTTTGACAAACGTTCAAAATGTCAAATCCGGTTGTGCCGTCGCATGTCTTTCAGCTCTGACTTTTAACCGTTGTTTCGCCTGTTTTGCAAGCGTTTCTTTCTCATTTACTACATCTTCATCAATACCGAATATTTGCTGGAACAATTCCAGCTTTTCGGATGCTTTCGGATCCATTGACAGCTCTTTCGCCTGTAGAATAGGATCTTTCAATAATTGATTAACGATAGATTTCGTATGCTTGCTTAATACTTTCTTTTCACGTTCAGTTAAATTTGGCATTTTGTTTTCAATACTCGCCATTGTCTCCGATTGGATGCGATTCGCTTTTTGACGAAGTGCCGATATAATCGGAACCACTCCAAGTGTAGCAACCCATTCTTTAAATACGACAAGTTCCTGCTCAATCATAAGGCCAATTTCTTCGGCTGCTCGCTTTCTTTCCGCGAGATTCGCTTCCACAATTCCTTGTAAATCATCGATATCGTAAAGGAAAACATTTGGAAGATCGCCGATACGTGGATCCAGATCCCGCGGCACTGCGATATCTACCATAAATATTGGTCTTCCTTTACGCAACCGACCTACTAACTGCATAAGTTCAAAATCGATAACGAAGTCGTTTGCACCTGTTGAACTAATCAGTACATCTGCTTCAAGAAGTGTACATTGCAGTTCTTGCATCGACTTCGCAACACCTCCGAATTTATCGGCAAGGACTTCCGCTTTCGACAGTGTCCTGTTAACAACAGTCACTTTGCTTGCACCGCTTCCGTGCAAGTTCTTAACGGCAAGTTCACCCATTTCGCCTGCTCCAAGAATGGCCACATGCTTTTGGTCCAATGTACCGAAGATCTTTTTACCGAGTTCTACAGCAGCATAGGAAACTGAGACAGCGTTATCGCCAATTGCAGTTTCAGTGTGGGCTTTTTTCGCAAGCGTTACAGCTTGTTTAAATAGCTCATTGAAAACAGTACCTGTTGTACCAATTGTTTGGCCTTCAAGGAAACTGTCCCTCACTTGACCTAAAATCTGTGTCTCACCAAGTACCATAGAATCGATACCTGCCGATACGCGCATCAGATGCTCAATCGCACCATCATTTTCCATGATAATTAAATGAGAAGAGAAAGACTCAAGTGGCAAATCGAACCACTCAGCCAAGAAATTCTTCACGTAATAACGACCCGTATGCAACTGATCAACAACTGCATAAATTTCAGTTCGATTACAAGTTGATATAATAATATTTTCTAATATACTTTTTTGCTGTTGCAATGTTTGCATCGCCTGCGGCAGTTCTGTTTCAATAAAAGATAATTTCTCTCTTATTTCAACAGGTGCTGTCCGGTGATTGACACCGATTACGATTGTATGCATCAGGTGTTCACACCTCTCACGTTCTATTTCACGCTTCCCATTATACCATATAGTTATCACTTTTCTTGTTGGAAATTGTGAACAACCTATGACTACGAACGGTTAAACGTAACTATTTATAATGATTATAATCTAATCCTAACAGCCTTCGATTTCACATGCAATTAATGTGCAATCCTAAATCAAATTTATTGGAACTGCATTACCGATTACTAATACTATACGACTGATTGACTAAACTATACGACTGGATAAGAAAACTGAAGAACAAATTATTATAGTATACGACTGAATTACTAAACTGTGCGCCAGCACACTATAAAAAAACGGAAAACGATGTATATCTCGTCTTCCGGATTTCCCAATTCTACAATTACATTCTGCTTTCAATCTCTTTCCATGCTTCGTCCATTCCGATTCCCTTTTCAGATGAAAAGACAATTAATGCATCGTATGGTCGCATTGCAAGCGTTTCACGAACGACTTTTTTATGCTTTTCCCATTTCCCTTTTGGAATCTTGTCCGCTTTCGTCGCAATGATGATTGCAGGCATATTATTCTCTACAAGGAAATCGTACATTGCACAATCATCAGCACTTGGAGCGTGGCGTAAATCTACAATTTGAATGACAGCTCGAAGTGGCTCCCGTTCAGTCATATATTGTTGAATGAATTTCCCCCATGTTTCACGAGAAGACTTGGATACTTTTGCATACCCGTATCCCGGTACATCGACGAAAAATAATTGCTCTTCAATTTTATAAAAGTTTAATGTTTGTGTCTTACCTGGCTTCGAAGAAGTTCGAGCAAGGCTTTTTCTACCAATCATCTTGTTTATGAAAGATGATTTACCGACGTTCGACCGGCCTGCTAACGCAAATTCCGGATACCCTTCCGCCGGATATTGTTCGGGGCGTACAGCACTCATTATCATTTCTACGTTATGGACTTTCATTTGGAAGTCTCCTCCAATGCAATTTCGAGGACCTCTTCTGCGTCAGAAACGAGTTTAAATGTCAGTTCCTCTCGGACGCTTTCTGGAATATCTTCGATGTCGCGCTCATTTTCTTTTGGCAAGATAATCGTCGTCAAGCCAGCTCGATGGGCACTTAATGTTTTTTCTTTCACGCCACCAATCGGTAAAACTCTACCGCGCAGTGTAATTTCACCAGTCATCCCGACCTCACGGCGTACTGGCCGTGAAGTCAATGCAGAGACCAGTGATGTAGCAATCGTCACACCGGCTGAAGGACCATCTTTAGGGATCGCACCTTCAGGTACATGGATATGAATATCACACTTTTCATGGAAATCTGGATCAATACCGAATTCCACCGTTTTCGAACGCACGTAGGACAATGCAGTTTGGGCAGACTCTTTCATAACATCTCCAAGTTTACCCGTCAGTATAAGTTTACCTTTTCCTGGCGATAAAGAAACCTCAATCTGCAATGTATCTCCACCAACTTGCGTATAAGCAAGTCCTGTCGCGACGCCTATTTGATTTACTGTCTCCGCCTGTCCATACCTGTATTTCTTTTTACCAATAAGAGATTCAAGTGTTTTAGAACTAACCGTTATACTTTTCTTCTCTCCCGTGACAATCAGTTTCGCAGCTTTACGGCAAATACCAGCAATTTGTCGTTCTAGGCCACGTACACCTGCCTCGCGTGTATAATACCTTACAATGTCCTGAATCGCAGGATCATTGATACGAACCTGCGATTTTGTCAGTCCGTGCTCTTTCAACTGTTTCGGGATCAAGTGATTTTTCGCAATAGCGTGCTTCTCAATTTCTGTGTAACCGGCAATTGAAATGATTTCCATCCGGTCACGAAGTGGTCCCGGAATTGCACTTAAATCATTGGCAGTCGCAATGAACAAAACATTCGATAAGTTATAAGGCTCTTCGATGTAATGATCACTAAATTTATTGTTTTGTTCTGGGTCAAGCACCTCAAGCATCGCGGACGATGGATCCCCACGGAAGTCATTCGACATCTTATCGATTTCATCCAGTAAGAACACGGGGTTAATCTTGCCAGCTTTTTTCATACCTTGAATAATTCGCCCAGGCATTGCGCCCACATATGTCCGTCTATGACCACGAATTTCCGACTCGTCACGCACTCCGCCAAGTGAGATTCGAACAAACTTCCTACCTAGAGATTCTGCAATAGACCTAGCTAAAGACGTTTTTCCGACACCTGGTGGACCCGCAAGACAAAGGATTGGTCCTCGTAATGAATTCGTTAATTGACGAACTGCCAAATATTCAAGTATACGTTCTTTAACAGCTTCTAGTCCATCGTGGTCGCGATTTAAGATTTCTTCCGAGCGATTAATGTCAAGCTGATCTGTTGATGCATCGGACCATGGCAACGTAACGAGCCACTCGATATAATTACGGATGATTCCGCTTTCAGCTGCAGCAGATGGTAGTTTTTCATATCTGTCGAGTTCACGCAACGCGGCTTCTCTAACACCTGCCGGCATACCGGAACTCTCGATTTTTTCAGTCAAGTCTATTACTTCTAGACCTTTACCGTCTTTATCACCGAGTTCAGTCTGAATCGCCTTCATCTGCTCACGCAAATAAAACTCTTTTTGCGTTCGCTCCATGGCTTCCCTAACACGTTCATTAATTTTCTTTTCAAGGTTCAGCACTTCTTGCTCATTATAAAGTCTACTCATAAGCCATTCAAGGCGTTCATTGACATTTTTTATTTCAAGTACTTCTTGCTTTGCAACCAATTTCAGCGGTAAATGAGAAGCGACCGTATCTGCCAGTCTTCCCGGTTCTATAATTGAAGCGACAGAATCATATGTTTCTTCTGTCACTTTTTTCGAGATTTTTGAGTACTTTTTGAAATATGTAAGTAGCGTTCTCATTAGCGCTTCTGATTCAGCATCAATTTCCTCATCATCTGGATAACCAATTACTTTAACCACAGGATAAAGATCCGCTTCCTCATAATCCGACCATTCTGCACGTTCAATTCCTTCAATAAGTATACGATACGTCCCGTTTGGTAGTTGTGTCATCGATTTAACAAACGCCAATGTCCCTACTTTATACAGATCCTCCGGTTCCGGATTTTCTATACTTATATCTTTCTGCGTAGCAAGAAAAATAAGGTTATCCTGTGCGATTGCGTGTTCAATGGCAAATACGGAGCGCTCTCTTCCAACATCAATATGTAAAATCATCGTAGGGTATACGAGCAGCCCACGCAGCGGCAACAATGGTATATTGTTCAATTCATTAGTTAACATGCGGAAGTCACCTCCATTAATTATGTATATCCAACTTTTAGTTCAATCAAATATTTAAAAAAAGCTGACATCCGAAGAGCGCATTTTCACGCGCGTCATCGGAGTCAGCTTCATCCTTCAGGCGTTACGCCGAGTCTTTCTCATTATCCAGATGAACTCGGGTACCGTCCGCTGTTAAAAGAATTGGATTTGATTGCCCCAAGACGGAGTCTTTAGTAATGACACACTCAGTCACTTCTTCAAGTGAAGGCAGTTCATACATTACGTCGAGCATGATATTCTCAATGATTGAACGCAGACCACGAGCACCTGTTTTTCGTGTGATTGCCTCTTTTGCAATTTCAAGCAAGGCATCATCTTCGAATCGCAGTTCAACATTGTCCAGCCCAAACATTTTTTGGTATTGTTTTACAATCGCATTTTTCGGAAGCGTCAAAATCTGATACAGCGTATCTTCGCTTAACTGTTCCAAACTTGCAAGTACAGGTAAACGACCTACGAATTCTGGTATCAAACCAAAACGTTGAAGATCTTCCGGAATCAGTTTAGCAAGGTAAGACTCCTCTTCAATAACCAAGTTCGGCTCAGCACCGAAACCAATTACTTTTTGTCCGATACGGCGTTTAATGATTTCTTCGATTCCGTCGAATGCTCCCCCAACAATAAAGAGAATATTCGTCGTGTCGATTTGGATAAATTCTTGATGTGGATGTTTACGTCCGCCTTGTGGTGGCACGCTCGCAACTGTCCCTTCAAGAATTTTAAGAAGTGCCTGTTGGACACCTTCCCCTGACACGTCACGTGTAATGGACGCATTTTCGGATTTACGAGCGACTTTATCGATTTCATCAATATAGATGATCCCTTTTTCCGCACGATCTACATCATAATCTGCAGCCTGAATCAGTTTCAATAGAATATTTTCTACGTCTTCACCAACATATCCCGCTTCCGTCAAAGATGTAGCATCTGCAATCGCGAAAGGTACATCGAGGATTCTAGCAAGCGTTTGAGCAAGTAATGTTTTACCGCTCCCTGTTGGTCCGATTAAGACGATATTGGATTTCGATAGCTCGACATCATCAATCTTACTGTTCGAATTAACACGTTTATAGTGATTATAGACAGCAACTGAAAGTGATTTCTTTGCACGGTCCTGTCCAATAAGGTATTCATCGAGTATACTTTGTATTTCTTTCGGCTTCGGAACGTCTTTAAGCTCGAAACCTTCTTCAAGTCCGACTTCCTCTTCAACGATTTCAGCACAAAGTTCAACACATTCATCACAAATATAGACGCCTTGACCAGCGACTAACTTACGAACCTGTTCCTGGGATTTCCCGCAAAAAGAACAGTTCAAGTTATCTTTTTCATCGTTAAATTTGAACATTATGCTCACCCCTATTCAAGTGACAATCTTACAAGATTCCCCCGTTTTTATCAACTAATTAGAATTCTTCCCTACTCAAGAAGGTAATTCTATGTCTTTCTATGAAAAACAAGGTACGGTCTTCCGTACCTTGTCCTTATTTCACTTTATTATTCAGTAATCTTTGCATTTTCAACAAGGAATTCAACTGTTTTATTGAAACGAAGGTCATTTTCAAGAACAGAAGTTCCACCAAGTGTTGTTTTAATTTGCTCAACATCCATACCGAATTGCGCGGACATTTTTTCAAGTTCTGCGTTAATATCAGCTTCTTCAACTACGATGTTTTCAGCTTTACCAATCGCTTCAAGTACAAGTGAAACGCGAACACGGTTTTGTGCATCGTCTTTCATTTGTGAACGAAGTGCTTCTTCATCTTGTCCAGAGAACTGGAAGTAAAGCTCAAGGTTCATACCTTGTGATTGAAGACGTTGTCCGAACTCTTCCATCATACGTTCAATTTCAGAATTGATCATTACTTCAGGGATTTCGACTTCCATATTTCTCGCAGCCGCTTCGACAAGATCGTCGCGAAGTGCTACTTCAGATGCCGATTTCTTCTCTTCCAAAGTAGTTTCTTTCAGCTTCGTACGCAATGCTTCAAGACTTTCTACTTCTTCATCAATTTCTTTTGCAAGTTCGTCATCAAGTGCTGGAACTTCTTTTGACTTGATTTCATGAATTTTCACTTTGAAAATCGCTGGTTTACCAGCAAGTTCTGCTGCATGGTATTCTTCAGGGAAATTCACTTCGACGTCTTTTTCTTCGTCTTGTTTCATGCCAACCAATTGTTCTTCGAATCCAGGGATAAATGAACCTGAACCGATTTCAAGGTCGTACCCTTCAGATTTTCCGCCGTCGAAAACTTCTCCATCAACAGAACCTTCGAAATCGATTTTCACTGTGTCGCCATTTTCAACTGCGCCATCTTCTTTAATAGCTAATTCAGCGAATTTTTGTTGACGATCTTTCAGTTGCTCTTCGATTTCTTCGTCAGTAACTGTTGTTTCCTGACGTGTTACTTCAAGGCCTTTATAATCGCCAAGTTTCACTTCTGGTTTCAATGTAACAACCGCTTTGAAAATAAGGTCTTTTCCTTTTTCCATTTGCTCGATGTCAATTTCAGGACGATCGATTGGTTCAACGCCTGCTTCGTCAAGAGCATTTGAATATGCTTCTGGAAGGATGAAATCAAGTGCTTCATTGTAAAGTGATTCTACGCCATACATTTTTTCAAACATTTGACGTGGCATTTTCCCTTTACGGAATCCTGGTGCTTGTATTGTTTTCACAACTTTCTTGAATGCTTTATCAAGACCTACCGTTACTGCTTCTGCAGGTACTTCTACTGTTAGAATCCCTGTGTTTCCTTCTTGCTTTTCCCATTTAACTGACATAATTAAATACCTCCGAATCGTTTTGGCCAATATCTTTTGTTCCGTATATACTCCATTGACAACCATTTCAGTATATCATAGTCTCTTCATCTTTCAACAGATTTCACACTTTGTTAAAGGTCCGAATCGTTGTCAATCTGTTGAATAAGTAAGTTCAGTGCTGTCTCGGGTAACTGCTCACCTGAAAACAGACTTTCTATGTAGTTTACATAGGCTGTTGCGACTTCTTCTGCTTGATGAGTCCCCCAGCCGAAAGGGAAAGCAGTAATTGCAAATTTCTCAATGAGACCTTGAGCCATTTCTAATCTAGATGGATCCTTCAGTAACCGACGATCCACTTCTTCAAGAACTTGTTTCGTTAAATCATCTTGCCCAGGTAATGTCATAGCTGCTGGAACAATACGCTTCTCCCAGCCGAATTTCCGCACTGTAAGTTCATCAGAGTGCCCTGTCTGATGCAGTAGCGTTAATGCGAACGTAATTGCTAATGGTGCCACATCGTCCCGCGCTACAATTATCGCAAGTAAAGGGACTAAATCAGTTAAATCACTACCTTCAAGTGAAGCCAGTGCATACTGTTGTGCCAAAGCATCCATCTTCATGAATTCGTCTAGTGTGAATAATTCCATTCGATAGCTGGGCTCGTCCTGTGCATAGCGGTCAGACAAACGACCATTCAATTCCCGCAGATAATTGAATTTGTTCAGCATATCAGGCGGAACGATTCCTTCATCAATTAGCGCATCAATTGTCATTTCAACTTCATCGTACTCCTGCAGTTGAATGCTAATTGTCAAATACAGCTCCATTGCATCGACGTAATCGGCGGTTCCGCTATGAAGGAGCCTTGCTGCAATTTCTTTTGCACGTTGAAAGTCTTTTGTTTCATAAAGGGCAACCGCGTATGGTCCCAGAAATTCCGGATTGTCAGGTTCATATACAATAGCTTGGTCAAATGCTTCCACCGCTAACTCATAGTTCTCCTGCTCGACGGCTACATGGCCATTTTCAACAAGCTTTTCAAATGTTCCTGGAAAGACGATAACATTTTCTTTTTTCCTGAGTCTTCCGTATTTCTTTCTCAATACGCACACCTTCTTTCATCATTTCCCACTATATCACAGCGATTTCTGTTTTAACATTGATAATTGGTCAATTAGGTAAAAAAAGTCGATGAGCTATCCCGTAAAACAGTAAAGCGTCACCCGACTAGAGCTCGGTGACGCTTTCACAAGGACTTGAAACATCTTTGTTTTATATTTGATGAAATAAATAATCCCATTGAATTCGCTTCGGCGCTTGGGATGCCTCCCGCCCTAAGCCAGACAGCTTCGCCATCAGTCTTAGGGCTTCGGCTACCCTTTGTAAGGCGCCTTCGCTTAGTTTATATAGTTTTTAGTAGTTCAATATATAGAGCCATTCAAAACGCTAAAAGCATGCAAAAGTGCAATGCCTTAAATCGTTGAAATCACTCACCGATTCCTTCTGATTTTATTACTTCATCCACTTTAGCCATTAATGCTTCTTCATCCTCACCATCAGCGATGATTTTAATGTCGGCTCCAGCTGAAATTCCCAGTGACATAACACCCATAATCGATTTCAAGTTCACTGTCTTTTCCATGTATGCAAGTTTCACATCTGACGTAAATGGTGTCACCGCTGATACTAATACGGATGATGGACGGGCGTGAAGTCCCTCGTTGCTAGTAACTTTGTAATTTTTCTCAATCATTTTAAACTCTCCCTTTTAATAGATTAGTCGAATCAAGTTAAAACTTAATTCGCTTGCTATAAGTAGCAATCATTTGCTCATTATGTGCTGAGCTTCCATCCAAATTTGCGCTTTTAAATATTGGAGGTTCTATACCACTTTCAATCATCATACCAATCACACGACTGAATGTCGCATGAAGAAGCATATTCCCAATGACGCCAGAAGCCGGTGCATAAGGTGTTCCCTCCGATAGCAGAAGCCCATCCCCAACCGTTACATGCGTATTCAAAACAGCTTCAGTAACATCTTCAAGTCTATTTCCTGAATGGTGTTTAGATGGCTGTTCAGACGCGTTGTAGTAAAGAGACTGGAGAGAAACAACATAAGCCCCGGACTCTTTTGCAATATACGCCACATCTATTGGTACCACATTTCGTCCAGAAGTTGAAATAATAATGACTACATCTTCAGAACGAATGTCTAGCTGACCCGCAAATGTTTGGGTAAATTCAGGGTCTTTTTCATTCGTAGATGCCTGTGAAGCCCCATTATGAAGCATCAAAGTCTCGACAATAATTGGTCGTACTGGTACTAAACCGCCCGCACGGAAAAACGGCTCCTCCGCTATTAAGTGAGAATGACCTGAGCCGAATAACTGAACAATACCACCACGCGAAAGGCGTTTCATTATCTCTGCTGCAATCTTTTCAACAGATTGCTGTTCTTCTTGAATAACTTTTTTCATCAATGATTCGATTTCCTTGAAATACGCATTCATTCAATCATCTCCGAATCTCACTGATAAATTTATAACGATCTGCCCGATATGTACTTCGAACAATTTCAATCGGAACATCGTTCGTTAAATAACTGATTCGTTCTATCAACAAAACTGCTGAAGGCATAAAAATTTGAAGGAACTCTGCATCTTCCTTTTTCACTAACACAGCTTCCATGCGTTGAGAGGCATGGCTAATTATTAGCCGTTTATCCTTCTCAATAAACGAATACAGTGATCCTTCTATGTCATTCAATTCAAGATTTGGGACGAGCTTAACAGGAAGATATGACCTTTCGATCGCCATCGGTTTGTCGTCCGCATACCTAATTCGCTTAACGACGAATACTTCTTCATCTTTAGCCAACTGTAACTCATGCATAATATCTATTTCAGGTATCATTTTCTCAAAACTAATAAGTTTGTTACTAGGTTTCATCCCACGTGACAGCATATCTTCCGTAAAGCTTGTAAGACCACTAAGAGGCTGTTCAATCTTGGGTGTCGCTACATATGTTCCGCGCCCCTTTTCACGATAAAGGAGCCCCTCATTTACTAGATTCGTTATGGATTGGCGGACAGTCATGCGACTTACGTCAAACGTATCCGTCAGTTCACGTTCGGAAGGGATTGCCTCTCCAATTACAAAATCCCCTTGCAGAATTTGATTTTTCAAATAGTCCTCGATTTGGACGTACATGGGTATCGGTGACTGTTTATCTAACATAATACTCACTTCCCTTATGATTTAACCAGTTCATATGCATCCCTATCAACAATAAGTGTAACATTATCGTGATTCCATAAAATTGATGCTGGAAAACTTTCAGTCACATCTTTATTTAATAATGTTCTCACAGCTTCTGCTTTATCTTTTCCGGATGCCAGTAAAATAATTTCCTTACTTTTTAATATCGATTTGATGCCCGTTGTAATCGCATGTGTTGGAACTTCATCAATGGAAGGAAAGAAGCGTGCGTTACTTTCTCGGGTAGATGCAACAAGTTCAACGACATGTGTCAGACTGTTTGAATCCGTTCCAGGTTCGTTAAAGCCGATATGCCCATTTCTCCCTATTCCCAATACCTGCAGATCAATCGGCCCTACGCTATCAATTACTTGTTCATAACGCAGACATTCTTCTGCTGAATCAGATGTTCCATCCGGAATATACGTATTTCCAATTACAATGTCAATCTTATCAAATAAGTTTTCAGTCATAAATGTGCGGTAACTTTCCGGATGCCCTTTATCTAGACCTAGGTATTCATCTAGATTAATCGTGCACACATTTTTATACGATATCCCACGTAATTTAACACCTTCAACTAATCGTTCATAAAGCCCTAGTGGCGTTGATCCTGTTGCAAGTCCAAGCACCGAGTGATCATTTCCAAGAATTTGTGCTTCTACCAATTGTGCGGCCTTTACGCTTACTTCATCATAATCAGCACATATGACTACCTTCATCCCATTACCTCCTTAGTATAAGCAATTTCCCCCCTACAAATAGTCATCTGGACATTCCACTCCCCATCGATGATGGTAAGATCCGCATCTTTTCCAGGCTCAATCCTGCCTTTATTGGATAGGCCAAGTTGTTCGGCAGCATTTGTTGAGGTCATTGCAACTAATTCAGCTAATGAACAATTTGTAATAGCCTTCATATTCTGCGCTGCTTGTTCCATCGTTAATATGCTTCCTGCAAGCGTTCCATCGCGAAGCCGCGCATCTTTGTCTGATACTTCTACATCTTGGCCTCCTAAATCATAAATGCCAGGTGGAAGCCCTTTCGCACGCATTGCATCCGTAATAAGAATAATTCGATTGGAAGTCTTTTGACGATAAGCGAGTTCAACCGATTTCGGATGACTATGAATGCAATCGACGATAATTTCAACGAAAAGTGAATCCTCTAAAAAAGCAGCTCCAACAACCCCTGGTTCCCTATGATGAAACGGGCTCATTTGGTTATATAAATGAGTCACATGAGTAGCACCCTCCTCAACCGCATTACGAACGATATCCGATGTTGCATCCGTATGTCCAATAGATGCAATCACACCACTCGTCGTTACCTTTTCAATGAAAGCAAGACCGTTTTCCACCTCAGGAGCAACAGTTACAATTTTAATGCGGTTACCACTCAGCTCTTGCCATTGTTCAAAAAGGGCAAAAGACGGTGTTGTAATATGCTCAACCGGTTGTGCACCCGCTCGTATAGCTGAAATAAAAGGCCCTTCCAAATGAACCCCCAACATTTCAGCTTGCCTTTCATCCGCATTGAATAAACCCGCATTGCGTAACGCCCCTGCTATCGCTTCATCCGACTGCGTCATTGTTGTTGCTAAAAAACTCGTCGTCCCTTCACGGGGAAGCGCGCTCGCCAAACCATTTAATGCTTCCGGCGTCGCATCCATTACATCAAAGCCTGAAGAACCGTGAATGTGAATGTCAATAAAACCAGGCACAACAATCCAATCCTTACCCGCCGCATCGATTCGTATATCTGCAACTTTATTTATAGAAGTAGCGATTTCTATAATTTCGCCATTTTCTATATAAATGTCTCCTGATATACCATCCTTTGTTGCATTGGCAATTGTAATATTTGAAATCAACAATGTCTTCATCAAATTCCTCATCCCTTTTGAATATCCTGTATAAATAGAAATAAATTCCATTCAAATCCGCCGCTTACAGCGCCTTCGCTGGTTTATATAGGTATTATTTGTTCAACATGTCTAGTATTCTTAATTTTCACTATACACTCAATCGGTATAGTTGTCTATACCAGTTTATAATCTAATAAAATAAATTATATGTACTCACTAGAAAAAATAACCCTAAAGAAATTGTTCTTCTTACAACAAAAAAGTAGTATAGACCAATCACTTAGTCTGCACTACTTTTTGTATATTTATCCCCCAATACCTTCTAGATATGTTAAACAAATGAATACGGCGTATGCGCTTTACAAGGGATTTTAGGAGGCCACTGAAAAAGCCCTAGTAATTGGAATGAATTAGTATTACCACTAATACCGCTTCGACGCTTTGTGGATGCCTCCCGCGATAAGCCAGAAAGGAAACCACTTGGGAGGGATTTAACTGCATCCCTCCTTAGTCTTATCGCTCCGGCTACCACGAAGACGCGCCTGCGCTGGATGGTCTATTTGAGAAAGCGCATTTCATTATTAGTGATGAAATCTGCAACCTGGAGTGCGTCTTTCTTGACTATAAGCAGTATCAACTAGTAATCACATTATAGTCTCGGCATATACATCTTAAAATCACATTTCTCTCGATAATGAACACCCTAGCGCAGGCGCGGCAAAGGGGTCGCCGAAGCCGTAAGACTGGATGCGAAGCGCTAATCCAGGCTTACGGCGAGAGGCATCCCCAAAGCACCAAGCGTTCTACAATCCACACCCCGAATTACACCTCTCTTATTATTGAGCGCCACGGCAGATTCAATAGGATTCTTTAATTCAACATATATAGGTTATTTCTCTTACAACATTCCTTATAAAGTCACATCTCAATTGTTCCATTTTTTGTGGTAATAATAAATTGTCATCAGAACGATGAATTCAGATATTGGTATAGCGAGCCAGACACCTGTTAATCCAAATAGTCGTGGCATGATGGCGAGCAAGATTAGCAAAACAACAATTTCCCTTGCTGCAGTAATCCACGTTGCCATTCGGATCTGTCCGATGGATTGATAATACGTCATCATGACAAAGTTTGTGCCCATAAAAAGATAGGCGATAAAGAATAGTTTAATACCCGGAACCGCAATTTTCATTACTTCTTCTGGAAAATCGCCGAACAAACTTGCAATTGGAGCGGCTGCAAATTGGCCGACAAGCAGAAAGAAGATGCCGGCCCCGAGTGCTGTCCCAATAGCCATACGAACAGTCTTTTTCATCTTGACTTCGCTACCTGCCCCACGGTAATAGCTAATCAGCGGTTGAATCGCCGCACCCATACCTAAAAATAACAGCAACATAACACTGTGAACATAATTCAATATCGTAAATGCAGACACGCCTGCGGTTCCAGCGAGGTATTCAAACGTAATATTATGCGAGATTGTAAAGACCGAAAATCCAACTTCCGCAAGAAAACTCGGAAATCCAATCACTAATATTAATAGAAAAAGCTTTCGATTGAACTTAAAGCGAACAAAACGCAAATTACTTTTCTTTCTGAAAAAATGCGTGCTCAATATGACAAGCCCCACAAATGCACCAATGACCGTTGCCGCTGCAGCACCCTCTACACCATAATCAAGTACGAATAAAAACACATAATTCAATCCGATATTGACGACTGCCGTAGCAACAAGTGCAATCATTGATAAGTTCGGTCCACCGTCATTTCGCACCAAAATACTGAATGCATTTTCAACAGTGAAGATGAATCCAAATAGCAACATGACCTTCATATAACCTGCAGTGTACTGAAATGTGTCGGCATTCGCGCCCAATAAATACGCAAGTTCCGTCCTAAAAACAAAGGCAGTAAGCCCGACAATCAGCGTTAAAATAAATATAGAGACAATGGCATGTGAAAAAATAACACGCGCCTTATCAGGTCGTTTAGCTCCCATCATTGCGGAATAACGGGTCGCTGCACCAATTCCAATCCACAGTGACATCGCGACAAAAACCGTATAAACTGGCGCTGCAATCCCTACCCCGGCAAGGGCGACTGGACCTAAGCGATTGCCTACCATAATTCCGTCGATCACAATATTGACAGCCATCAGTAGCATCCCAATCATCGACGGGATTAAATACCTCAAAAAAGATTTCCCAACAGATTCCGTATCTAAGCGATTTACTACTTGTTCCTTTTTCATTACCAATTCAATTCCTTATCTTTTGTCGTTCCATAAAACACGGAAACGATTTTAGTTTTTATAGTTTCGTCAGTCAAAAAAATAGACTGGCAGTTAAAATGCCAGTAAGCTCACCTTATTTTTCCTTCACCATACCTGTCAATAACACATCCACAATCGCCCCGTACGCTTCCGTAACAGAAATACTATGTTCTAAAAAAAATTGTCGGTCGAGCGTTGCATTCGAAGCTTCAATAATCAATTTCATCAGCAGATCGATATTTCGATCCACAATAATACCTGTTCGGATCCCTTCTTCAAGAAGACCCTTTAAATCATCCCACTGATGCAACTCACGGTTCACCCGTTCCCACTGTACAGGGTAAGTCCGTTTTAATTGGTTCAGAATCCGGAGATCGTAAAACTCATTGTATTTTGGCATGACGACAATCGCCTTACGAATTTTTTCTAACAGCGTAAGTTCTGGATTGTCAATTATACGCCGTGTTTGTTCATCGAACTCAACGAGCGTCATATCTATAATTGAGTCAAGGATATCTACCTTAGATGAAAAATTTTCATATAACGTCCGCTTGCTAATTCCAAGACGCTTTGCCAAATCATCCATCGTGAACTTAATGCCATTATTTCGCGTTTCTTCAATAAATGCATTTCTGATTCTTGTTTTCAATTTTCGACCTCCCCAGAAACTAATAATCCGTTTGTAGTTTTACCAGTTTCATTATACAACCTCTGTGAGATGAATGTCTACAGAGTTAAGTAGGTCAAGTTCTAAACGATAAACCAAAAAACATTATAAACTTTTCACCATTAGCTTTTCATTATTACTATCCACTTCACCATTGAACTTAAAGCCAAATTTCTGATACAAGTGAAGTGCTCCTTGATTATCGGCGATGATGCTTAAATAGATTTCATTGCAACTATATTCTTGTTCTAACCGTTGAATTAATGCGCTTAACATAATGCTTCCTAATCCAAGACCTTGATATTTAGAATCGATTAAAAACCGATCCAGCCACACTCGTCCATTTATTCCTTCATCAGGAAAAAATCCATACATAGCAAAACCAACTAAATTCTTTTCCCAATAAAGCCCTACTGGTTGAAAGTTGCTGCATACCTTTGCCTCATCTAAACATTGTTGCGGCGTTTCAATAAAAGACTGTTGTTCTTCATTAATACGCAGTTTTAGAATATCGTTTATATTGTCTTTTGTAACTTCATTTATAATTACTGTCATCATTTTTCCTTTCATATTTAAAGACTAGATTTATATAAGAATATACAACTAATAATGGCCGTCTAACACTTTAACATCTATATATGTTGAACAAATGAATACGGCGTATACGCTTTACATGGGCATTTGGAAGGCCACTGAAAAAGTCCCAATACTTAGAACTAATTAGAATCCTCCCAATACCGCTTGGACGCTTTGTGGATGCCTCCCGCGATAAGCCAGAAAGAAGACCGCTTTCAGTCTTATCGCTCCGGCTACCACGAAGTCGCGCCTTCGCTGGATGGTCTATGTGAGAAAGAGCATTTCATTATCTGCGATGAAATCTGCAACCTGAAGTGTGTCTTTCTTGAATAGAATTAGTAGCAAAAATAATCACCTTACAATCTCGGCATATACATCTCAAAATCACATTTCTCTCGATAATGAACAACCTAGCGCAGGCGTGGCAAAGGCATCCCCAAAGCGCCAAGCGTTCTACAATCCACACCCCGAATTAAGAAGCCACTGAAAAAGTTCTTTTTTAATAGTAAGAACTAGTTGATTGTAGTGAAGAGCGGCGACTCCAGCGGGAACAGCGCGAGCTGAAGACCCCACAGGAACGCAGTGACGAGGAGGCTGAAGCCGTGCCCGCGGAAAGCGTCCGCTCGGAACGGAAATCAACGGGATTGAAGGAAACAGGACTTTTTCAGCGGCCTCCGAATTAATACTCTCTCCTTATTGAGCGCCACAGTAGATTCAATGGGATTCTTTAATTCAACGTATATAGTATTCTGTATTGCCTGTCACAGCATTATTAACGATTCGATCTCTTCTAATGCTCACATTCATTATCTTAGCAATATAGCTTTCGTCGAAATAAAAATTCCATTGAACTCGAGGTGGCGCCTTCATTCAGTTTATTTAGGTATTCATGTGTTCAACATATATACCAACCTTTTTCACACTCTAAATTCATAACTGATGCAAATGTAGGAGATAAATCTTCTTCCCTAATTTTTAATATGCTCGATTCCTTCTTTAAATGCATTTAAATTTCTTGTTTTCAACTTCAACTATCAAGAAAACTAAAAAACCCATTTTAGTTTTATTGGTTTTATTGTACACCATCTGTGTGATGAATGTCTATCGAGTTAGATTGAAATGATAAAATGACAATAATAGTAGAAATAAAATAAACGTCACACCTGAGGAAAAACCCCATGCGTGACGTTATTTATTTCATAATAGTGTCAGTAATGAACCACCGATAGCTCCTGTAACTACAATAATCCAAGGTGGAAGCTTCCAAAAGGCAAGCATACTAAACAATAGGGCAGCTAAAGCAAAATCAATAGGCGCTAAAATGGAACTCGTCCAAATAGGAAAATAAAAAGCGGCTATTAATATCCCTATAACTGCTGCATTTACGCCCATGATGGCTCCTTTAATTTTAGGATTGCTTCGTAAACTATCCCAAAAAGGGAGTGCACCGAGAATAAGCAGGAATGCAGGTAGGAATACTGCAAACGTAGCTACTAAACCACCTTGCCAGCCCTTCATTACCGTTCCTAAATAAGCTGCAAATGTAAATAAAGGGCCTGGTACTGCTTGTGTAGCACCATAACCAGCTAAGAATGATTCTTCGCTTATCCATCCAGTTGGTACAAATTCCTGTTCTAGTAAAGGTAAGACGACATGACCGCCACCAAAAACTAAAGCACCTGACCGATAAAAACTATCGAACATAGCTACCCAGTAGGATCCAGTTACTTCCCTGATTACGGGTAACAAAAAGAGTAACCCGAAAAATAGCAGTAAACAGATCACTGAAACACTCTTAGCGATTGGAAATTGCGAACTCACTTCATCATTTTCTTTGTGTTGCTTGAACAGAATGAACCCCAAAAATGCAGCGATTACAATGACGCCTACTTGAGCAAAAGCTGTTTGCAAAAAAAGAGTACCTATTAGTGCGAATAGAGCAATGGATTTCCTTGTTAAATCCGGTGTCAAATTTTTAGCCATTCCGATAATAGCATGCGCAACTACCGCCACTGCTACAATTTTCAAGCCATGTATCCATCCAGCATTTCCGACGTCACCCCCTGTGAGCAACAAGGCAAATAAAATAAGTGCAATAACTGAAGGCATTGTGAACCCAATGAAGGATATAATTCCACCCAAAACGCCCGCCCGCATAACACCTATACCAATACCTACTTGACTACTAGCTGGGCCAGGTAAGAACTGAGCTAAAGCAACTAAATCTGCATAGCTTTTTTCATCCATCCATTTTCTTCTTCGTACATATTCTTCATGAAAATACCCCAAATGAGCTGTTGGCCCACCAAAGGAGGTCAATCCAAGTCGTGTTGAAACTAAAAATAGTTCCAAAAGTGATTTTAATCCCCTATTTGATTTAGCTTTTTTCATATTGACTCCTCTTAATACTTTATCTTCTATGCCACTATTCCCTTAATATCGATATTGTTTTGCAACAAGACAAATATACCATTTTAAATAATACATTCAAGATGTAATCAAGAAGCTTTACATACTCTTAACATGTTTTCACGATTAATGTCCGCTATTTTCTTTTCCTGCGATTAACACCATCCAGATACGACACGATACCGACCACTGAAAAGGACGGACTTTCTTGTTTGAATTAGTCCGGAATGCCTCTTACTGTTTATTGGTCGATAAAGTTAACCATTTCAACTCTCAAAAAACCATTATACCCCATTAATTAACCTCCAAAATAAATAGTATCCCTTAACATAGGGATACTATTATCAGTTTTAAATTGGCGTTATTGTCTCTCTACTCCATGCTTTGCACATTTGTAATAGCAGCTACCCGTATTATTTCTGTACCGAGCGGATTCTTTAATTCAATGCACAGCTCCCTCAAATCGATGTCTTCAACTATCCCATGATGTTGAATAATTCGTCCACTATCCCAGGTTTTAATTAGCGTTTCACATTGCCTCTTATACGCTAATTCAAGCTCTTCTTGAATCGATTGAAGATCCCACTCGTTTAGTTCCGGTCTTTCAGTGTAATTATCCTGATCCATCCATTTTCGTAACTCCCTTACATGCTCCGACAGCATCATCGCTGTCCATTTAATATTTCCTCGGTCCCTAATCATAGTACAACTCCTATCCCTGATGACCGCCAACTAATGTAGATCTCTTAATAGATGTCCCTGCATTTGTAAGTGATACCGCCCTTAATATAGCGTTATCCCCATAACAAGTACGAATAGTATCCATTGTTGTACCTAGCTTCCGTACTTGCCATTTTTTCGTATCAAATAAACTTAATTGCATTGAACGCTCATCTTCTAACTTCGTAATCGAAACGGTGACTTGCCGCACGGCTTGATTGCCATGATTTTCATTCAACAATTCTTTGCAAACGTTATAAATTTTCATTGTGTCGTTTGTGGCTTCCACAATAGTACGAGAACGACGAAATCCACCTCCAAAAGCATTTTTACTATATCCGATACCGAGCGATATAGTGCGTCCGGCCTTGTATTCTTCCCTTACTCTTCTGGCGATATCCTCGCACATCTCTAACAAGACCACGTTTACTTCTTCCCGCAAATTATAATCTCGCATAAGTATTTGACTCTTCCCATAGCTAACCTGGCCTTCAAGAATTGGTGCACCCATCTTGGAGAGGTCTATTCCCCACGCATGATGGAATAACTGATTGCCCATTACTCCAAACTTTTTTTCAAGCCTTTGTAAATCGGCATTGGCCAAATCACCAACTGAAAATATCCCCATATTGTTTAAATTTTTTTCCGTTTGACGACCAATCCCCCACATTTCACTTAATGGAGAAATTGGCCATAATTTCCCCGCTACATCCTCAAAGGTCCATTTTGCAAAGCCTGTATCCTTTGCCTCTAGATCTAGTGCAAGCTTTGCCATTAACATGTTTGGTCCCATGCCGACCGTTGAAGGTAAGCCTAGCGTCGCAACTATTTCCTGTTGAATAACTTTAACAGTTTGCACTGGGTCGCCCCACAACTTTTCGGTTCCAGTTAGATCAATAAAGCTTTCATCTACACTGTAGACATGAATCGCTTCAGCCGGAACGTATTTATGAAGTAGGCATGTAATAGCCATCGACATTTCTAGAAAATAACTCATTTTTGGATTGAATAGCCTAATGTCAGGGTGTTGTGGAATTTCGTACAAACGAGAACCTGTTTTAACGCGAAATCTTTTTTTCATTGGAGGCGATGCCGCGAGCACAACAGACCCTTTTCTTTCAAGATTCCCAACGACCGCAATCGGCACCTTTTGTACATCTAAGCTATACAACGAAGCCATACAACTAGCATAAAAACTCACCATATCAATACAGGCGATGTGCCGATTTGGAAATTTACCGTAGTCAATCATACAACAATCCGCTCTCTTGAAGTAACGGGAACGAGTGCAAGGATAGTGTCGATTTTAAATGTACAATCGGATTTTGGTGAATAGCGATTGGCCCTAAATAAGACATCACCTACTTGTAGTATTTTAATGCTTCGCTTGCCTATCGCATCGTCTTTCACCGCGGATATCATATCTGAGACGTGATTCCATTCCATTGACTTAATCAACTCAACACGCACACTCATTCCCTCCTCTTTTAGTCATCATATAGAATACACGTTCGTATTGCAATGAAAAATAAACACTTAGCAAGAGTTACCAAAAATGGTCTCTCGCTAAGTGTTGGACACCCGATTTACTTCGATGTTACTTGATACACATCTTTAAATGAATGAAATCCATCGAAAATCACCGTACTATCTAGGTTGTGTTCATTTACAGCGATTGGTGTTAGCAGCACGGAAGGAACTTCGATCTTCCCATTATTAACTTTCTGTTCAGCAGATACTTTCTCACCTTTTGCCATCGCAACCGCTAATTTCGCCATTTCCTGTGTAAGCATCTTGATTGGTTTATAGACTGTCATCGTTTGTGTTCCAGTAACAATTCGCTGCACTCCTGCCAAATCCGCATCCTGTCCGGCAACTGGTACTTGACCTGCTAGTCCAACAGCCGAAAGTGCTTGAATAACACCACCTGCCGTGGCATCATTCGCAGCAATTACCGCATCAATCTGCTTGTTCGTTGTCCGAAGAGCTTCTTCCATATTGGCTTGTGCATTCACTGGAGTCCAATCCTTCGTCCACTGATCATAGACAATCTTAATATCACCTCGTTCAATATAGGGACGCAGCACATTGAACACACCTTTTTTCAATAAATGTGCATTGTTATCGGTAATCGCACCACCAATAAAGACGTAATTCCCCTTCGGTACGAGAGCAGTGATGGCTTTCGCCTGCATTTCGCCCACTTGTTCATTATCAAAAGAAACATATAGATCGAGATCCGCATTTTTGACGAGTCTATCATAGGCAATTACTTGGATATCTGCAAGATGCGCCTTGTGAACAATCGCGGCTGTTGCCTCAGCATTATGTGGGACAATTACCAAAAGGTCGATCCCGCTTTGAATGAGCGCCTCTGCCTGTGAAATTTGAAGCGCATCATCTCCATTCGCAGCGACAATCTCGATTTCGGCTCCTAATGCTTCAACGGCTTCTTTAAACAAATCACGGTCTCTCAGCCATCGTTCTTCAAGTAGTGTGTCCATCGAAAATCCAATACGGATTGGACTGTCGATTGCACTAAAAGGTATCGTTTCTTCTAACTCAACGGTCTCCAATGTCTGCTTTGGTATAGCTATACAAGTAACTAGTATCAAAATCATTCCCAATAGCCATACGATTATAGCCTTTCGTTTCATCTACTTGCCCCCTATCAGACTTCGACTTTTTTACTCATTAACGTTTTTCGGTACTCCTTCGGGGACACTCCACACATTTTCTTGAACACCTTACTGAAATAATTCGGCTCATGATAACCGACCTCAAACGTAATTTCTTTTAGGCTTCGCTCTGGATCATTCAATAGCTTCTTTGCTTTTTCAATTCGGCACTCCGTCAGAAAATCGATGTAGTTAATGCCCAACTTCTCTTTGAACATTTTACTAATATAAATCGGGCTTAAATCGACTTTTTGCGCGAGAATGTTCAGTGAAATATCTTTATGTGAATGCTCACTGATAAATTGTTTAATTTGATGTATCTTATCAGCCTCCACTCGTTCGTAATGTGCCTCATAGGCAGCATTCATCCGTTCGAGTAGCAGTAGCGTCTCCGTACGCAATTGTCGATAGTCCTGTGCTTGAAACGAAAAAAATGGGGCATTCGCTTCCATTCCCATTTCATCCATCACTCTGTTCGCAATCCAAAGCAACTCAAGCATTCGTTGTTGCGTGTAAATTAGTGAATTCCCCTCATTCTCATGTTGTTGTATCAAATCCAATATCCCAGAGCGAATGGATACCCAGTCCCCTAAACGAATTTGGTCAAAAAAGTCTTTCTGCTGCTGCTTGATAACCTGATTATCTGTCTCTAAACTGAGCACTGGAGCGTCAGCATAAAACCGACTCTTGACCGCTAGCGTTGTATCCATAGTCGCAATAAGCGCTTCTTGGTACGACTGACGAATCTCGTCTAATGGTTCGCAAACCTGACCAATCCCAATAAACCAGTCTAAGCTCATTTGTTCCTTAGCCAACGATAAAATCGCTTTGGCTAATGTCATTGCTTGCGAACGAAAGGATTTCTCTGGATCACGAAACACAATGATGGGTAGCTGCCGTCCATATAACGCACCTACCCAAGCATTTCCCGCTTCACGCACCTTTTCCTTAATCCTCACATAATAGTGTTCTGCTCCCTCTGGCAACAACACTACTACTACAAACTTTTCATGAGTAGAGCGAATATCTAGCATCTCGACAAGCATATCAATATGAACTTCATGAACATGATCAAATAATAGCTGTGTCACGATATCTGTTTCCACTAATGTCAACGCCTTTTGCCACTTTTCATGCTGCATTTGGCTCGTAGCCTCTGCAATACGTTCTAGCCTGCATTCCTCTAATACTCTCCCTACCGTTGCAACAATCTCACTTGCTCTACTGGGTTTCAGTAAGTAATCCTTCACACCGAGCTTGAGCGCTTGTCTCGCATAATCGAACATATCAAAGGCCGTCACCATAACAAATTTGATAGTAGAATGCTTATCTTGAATCTTTTCTAAGGCTTCAAGTCCTGTCATACCAGGCATCTTAATATCCATTAAGACCAAATCTGGTTGAATTGTATCTGCTAATTCTATTGCTACTTCCCCATTTCTTGCTTGGTAAATGGAAAGTTCAGGGAACGCTTTTTGTAAGATTGCCTGCATCCCTTCTCGCTCAATCGGTTCATCATCAACGATTAGAAGCTTCATCATCATTTCCCTCTTCCCTGGCCCTTGGAATTTGTATGACCACCTTTGTCCCCCGACCTTCTCTACTTTCAATCGTGACCAAATCCTCTATTCCATAGAATAAATGCAATCTTTTCACCACATTTTGAAAGCCTATTCCTGTAGAATGTCCTTCGATTGGTATAATGTGCCCCTTCAGCAACTGCTCCACTTTCTTTGGGGACATCCCTTGCCCACTATCCTCGATTTCAATGATGACCCATGGACCGTCATTCTTAATCCTAAACCAAATAACGCCTCCATCCTGCTCCGGCTCAATAGCATGAATTACCGCATTTTCAATGATGGGTTGAAGGGTTAGTCCCGGAATTTTTACATCTAAGCAAGATTCGTTGATGTCAGATTTAAATTGTAAGCGATCCGTAAAACGAGCCTTTTGGATTTCCATATACTGATTCAAAACGACTACTTCTTCATACACCGTCACAGAGCGGTCAATCCGCTTCAAATTATAACGTAGCAAGCCGGCTACACTGACTATAAGATCGCTCGTCTCCTCCGCACCATCTAAATACGCCTTTTTCGACAATGTGTTTAATGTGTTGAATAAAAAATGTGGATTTATCTGGTTCTGCAAGCTTCTAAATTGACTCTCCTTCAATAACAACTTACTTTGCTGAAGCTCATGCTCGAGCTGTGCCTTTTGTTGAATTTCTACTATTAAATCATTAATGTTTACACGCATCTCATCAAAGGTCTTTGCTAAAAAGGCTATCTCATCATTAGACTTCACTTCAATCTGTTGATTAAAACTACCTTGAGACAATGCGTTAGCGGCCTTCGTGAGCTGATGAATCGGCCGCGTAATACTAAGTGAAAACCAGTAGATAGCCAAAAGTAACACAGCAGTAATCAATAGCAACAGCCAGATTCCTAGCTTTTTCAACTCCTCCGATTGCTTGATAATACCTCGATAAAACCGATTAGAGGTCTTCAGCTCTCGGTCTAAAATCGTTAAGGTCATTTCAGATATGTACATAGAAATACGGTTTGCTTCATTAAATTCGTTCGTCGACCCTTCCATTTCTTGCTCCTCTGAAAACATAATGGAGCGATTCGTCGTCTCAATAAGACTATCGATTAAATGAATATAGTTGGTTATTGAAAATGCATTTTCCACATTCCGCAACTCCGCTACATCCTGTTGTACCTCCTCAATAACGGCTACGCTTTTCTCTATCTGTTGCTTATGATTAGCTGTTGGGTCAAGTAAATAGTTATTTAAGTTGGTAATTATTTGCTGACTTGCTGTTGTTACTTCATTCATCCGCAAATAGCGTTGTAAAATATCATTGGATTTTTCCTGAGTTTTCTGATTATAAGATGTAAGCGTCAACCAAATAATTCCCATTATCAGCAACACAACGGAAACGAGTATCCAAATCTTTTTTTGAATCGTCATCATAGTTCTTCACCTTCCGCGTCAACCATGCGCGTTTCAGTGAGGTAACCATTTGAATCGAGCGGGACGGTCTCGCCAGAAATCCACTCCATCAACCGCTTAACACTCTCGCTGCCCATCGCTTCTGGCTTTTGCTCCAAAATTCCATCGATCTTGCCTTGCTCTAAGAGGGCAGTTAATCCAACGCCGTCATCGAAGGTATAAATATAATACGGCTCTACTTGAGTACGTCTTCCGATCTCTTGAATCATTGGACCTGTATAATTTGCATTGATGGCTATAAATGCAGTGACTCGCGGTACTTCATTCATCAGCTGTTGCGTCGTTGTCATTACTTGTTCCTTTGCATCTGCCGTTCCTTTAACAATCATTTCGATGTCTGGATAGCCACCCAATACATTCTGGATACCGGCTAAACGTTCTTTTTGATAATATGCTTGCTCTTGATCACCAAGTATAATCACTTCTCCTGTGGTGCCCATTTCTTTTATCAATTGACGAGCAACCATTTGTCCTGCCCCAAATTGATCTGAACCAACATATGTTTTTCGCAAGCTCTCTTCCACTGGTACATCATTAGCGATGGTAATGATAGGAATCCCATAAAAAGCCGCCTTAACCTTTGTCAGTTCTTTAAATTCTTCATTATCTAGCCCCTGAACGATAATACCATTCACCTTAGAATGAATCGCAATCTCCATTGTCTTCAAAAAATCATCTTGGTTATTTCCATAGCTTCCCCACACTTCAAGCTGAACATTTTCTTCTTGTGCCTGCTTCAATGCCCCTTGGCCAACCTTATTCCAAAATGGAGTATCAAGCTCTTGGGTAATGAGCACGAGACGAATAGATTCCGGGGAAATGGGGAGGTTAGCTGGCCTATCACTAGTTAAACGATACGCTTTAGTTGCGGATACAATAGTCAAATAGCTAAAAATCATAATGAGTGCGACAAGTATTAAAACAACTTTTTTCCGCATATCCCTTCCCCTTTCCTAAAGCTTGTTTCTTTCATCTTATCAACCTGTCTAGGAATTAACAATGTCTTACAAAACGACATCAGGCACCCTACAAATAGGGTGCCCAGTTATTCTACTATTCTCTTTTAACCCCGTTGCTTCCGTGTCATGACGTCAAAGATTACCGCTCCAGCTAAAACACCACCGCGAATCATATATTGATAGGAAATTCCTACACCTAGTAAGTTCATCCCACTCGATAACGAGGCCATCACGATGGCTCCGATAATAGCACCTGTTACTTTACCGACACCACCTGCAGAAGATACTCCACCAACATATGCCGCTGCAATCGCGTCAAGCTCAAAGAGAGTTCCAGCTGTGGTCGTTGCCGATTGAAGCCGAGATGTAAATAGAATTCCTGATAACGCCGCGAGCATCCCCATGGAACCGAAGACGATATATGTAATCTTTTGTACATTGATCCCACTCAAATGCGCGGCCTCAGGATTACTACCGACTGCATAAATGTGACGACCGAGTACTGTTTTAGTCGTTAAGAAGTGATAAACTATGACAACGATTATTATAATGACAACCGTCCAAGAAAAACCGTTATAGCCAGCTAAAATCCAAGTAATGTAAGCAATAATCGCTGATATCAAAACAAGCTTTACACTAAATATCCCCTTAGACATTACATCAAAGCCATACGTCAATTTGTTACGACGATTGGCGATTTCATTGTATATATATAAAAGTACTCCGACAAACCCTACTAATAACGTCAGTAGATGCAAGCCATTAATTTGCATAATCGATGGAATAAATCCATTTCCAATCGCATTGAATTGTTCATCCCTAACAATAATCGTTCCCGTTTTTTCTGTAACCTGAAGGAGTGCACCACGGAAAATCAACATCCCCGCCAGCGTAGCAACGAATGATGGAATTCCAATTTTAGCAACTAATACCCCGTTAAATAATCCAATGATAGCACCTAAAATTAAAATCAGCGGAATAGTAATCCATACTGACAAGCCCATTTGCGTCAAGAAAATGGCTGTAATCGCACCTAGAAATCCTGCTAAAAAGCCCACCGATAAATCAATATGACGAATGACGATAACAAGGGTCATCCCAACCGCCAAAACCGCAATATAACCAGCGGAATCCAGTAAGTTACTTATGTTTCGAGAAGACATAAACAAGCCGTTCGTCATAATCGTAAATGTTAACAAAATAACGATTAACGCAATATACATCCCGTAATCTCGAATATTGGCTTTGACGAGCGCTTTAGTTTCTTTATAAAATCCCATCGTTATCCCTCCTATTGCGTCGCAAGTTCCATAATCGCCTCTTGTGTCGCTTCCTTCATGGCCAGTTCTCCTTTGATCGAGCCATTTGCCATAACATAGATACGATCACTCATCCCTAGCACCTCACCAAGTTCAGAGGAGATCATAATAATACTCATACCTTCGTCAATCAACTGATTCATAATCGTATAAATTTCGAATTTCGCCCCAACATCGATTCCCCTTGTCGGTTCATCTAAGATCAAGATCTTAGGTCCAGTAAACAACCATTTCCCAAGCGATACTTTTTGTTGGTTTCCACCACTCAATTTGCCAACTATTTGCTCTAGTGAACTCGCTTTAATATACAACGAGTCTTTGTACTCTTTACCAACCTTCACTTCTTCATTTAAGTTGAGAATCCCCTTCGTCGAAATACCTTTCAGATGTGCCGCCGAGACATTACTCTTAATATCCTGTAATAAAAACAGTCCGTCTCCTTTTCGATCCTCCGTCACATACGCAATACCAGCCTTAATCGCATCACTTGTATGCTTCAGTACTTTTGGCGCCCCTTGAATTTCCAAATCCCCTTGTAACTTATAGTTTTTCGGATTCCCAAAAATGCTAAGAGCAAGTTCTGTACGACCGGACCCCATCAGACCAGCGATCCCAATAATCTCGCCTTTTTTTACGTGAAGATTGATGTTTTTCACAACATTTCTTCCTAGTTGCGTGTCATACGCTGACCAGTTATCCAATTTGAGGACAGTATCTCCGATTTTCTTATCAGGATGTTTCGGGTAAATGTCTTCGATTTCACGTCCTACCATATTTTTGATAATGACATTTTCCGCTACTTCCCCTTTACTTGCATCTAGCGTACAAATCGTCTTGCCGTCCCGCAAAATCGTTACTTTATCCGCTATCTCGATAACTTCCTTCAGCTTATGAGAAATCATAATGCAGCTAATTCCTTGGCTTTTTAATTCCTTTAGGAGTTTTAACAGATTTTCACTGTCATCTTCATTCAGTGCTGCCGTCGGCTCATCTAAAATCAGCAGATTTACATCTTTACTTAATGCTTTGGCAATTTCTACGAGCTGTTGTTTTCCTACACTTAATTCCCTAATCAGTGTTTCCGGCGTCACCTTCAGCTTTACTTTTTTCAGTATCTGCGTAGCTTGAACGATTGTTTGATTCCAATCAACGAACGGACCCTTTTTCACTTCATTGCCAGCAAATATATTTTCATAGACGGACAAATCCGGAAAAAGTGCCAACTCTTGATAAATGATGCCAATACCAGCCTTCACACTATCGCTAATCTCATTGAACTGTTGAACTTGATCTTCAAATACGATATCTCCGTCGTATGTGCCATATGGATAAACTCCACTCAACACTTTCATCAGCGTCGATTTTCCTGCACCATTCTCACCAACCAAACAATGAATTTCGCCTTTTCTCACTTTGAAATTCACGTTCGATAGGGCCTTGACTCCCGGGAACTCTTTAGATATGTCATTCATCTCTAAAATATATTCGCTCATTCTATCGCCTCCCTAACCCAAACAAAATAGAAATGGAGAAATAGTGATAGATTACACTATCACTATTTTCCATTTTCCAATGTGATACTTTTACTCTAAACCTGTGAATTCGCTTGCCTCGTAGTATTCAGAATCGATTAGCTCAGATTTCACGTTATCTTCATTCACCACGATTACGTCCGTTTGTTTCGCTTTAACTTCAACTGAACCATTATCATAAGAACCTGTTGTTTCTGGTGTATTGCCATCTAAGATTTCAACTGCCATACCCATCGCATCTTTCACCAGTGCACGAACGTCTTTGAATACCGTCATCGACTGTTTTCCGTCGATTATATATTGGATAGATGCTTTCTCTGCATCTTGCCCAGTCACAAAGTAACTTGAAATTACACTATCAGAAGCAAATACGTCTGCGATTGACCGAGCTGTTCCATCATTCGGAGCTAGAACTGCAACATCACCTTTTAAGTCGTCACCCGCAGCTGTTAAGTGTGTTTGCGCTTTGTTTTTCGCATCATTTGCATCCCAGTTCGTTGTAACTTGACCAATAATTTTTCCCAGTTGGTCGCGCGAAAGTTCGGCTGAATCTTTTAACCCCTCTGCTTCACTTGAGTTAGCAATTTTAAAGGTACCATCTGCAATTTTCGGTTGAAGCACTTTCCAGGCCCCTTCGAAGAATAAAAATGCGTTGTTATCTGAAGCCGCACCTGCATAAAGGTAAAGAGGAACGTCAGACCCCTGTGCATTGTCCACTAAATACTGTGCTTGTGCAGCACCTACTGCTAAACTATCGAATGTTACATAATAATCTACTGCATCCGTATCTGTAATTAAACGGTCATACGCAATAACAGTTACACCCTCTTTTTTCGCTGCTTCTACTGCAGATGCAGCTGCCGCACCATCATGAGGAGTGATAATTAATACCTTGATGCCTTTATTTAATAATGCCTCTACATTTTCTTTCTCTTTCGCTGAAGATCCTTGACTAAATAGAATTTCCGTTGAATAATCTGAATCTGCTAATGCATCCTTGAAACGTTGCTCATCCTGTACCCATCGAGGTTCATCCTTCGTCGGTAATACGATACCTACGTCAACCGAACTACCTCCGTCATTGTTACATCCAGCTGCGACGAGTGCGAACACCATCAAGATTGCCAAAAATGTTAACCCCTTAAATTTCTTAATCATTTTTTTACCCCTCTCTTTTCGAATAAAAAGTATTTACTACTTAATCATAAACTCTGAAAATTCAATATGAAAGCGCTATCAATAGCATTTTTTCAACATTTACTATACTTTTTTAGCTTTTCGATGAAAGAGGAGTTTTTCAGCTAGTAAAAGGGGCGGAATAAAATCGTTTATGCAAAATGAGATTAGCATTCGACCAGTACTATTTTATATGTGCAAATGGAGGGCTATCAAAAATAACCAAACAAAAATCTCCCACCAATTCGCAAATTGTGAGAGACTTTTGTTTGGTTCATTATTCTATTCGAATTAATTTCAACTACCTAAGTTCAAGCCACTCAAAACATCTTGGTCGTCCAATTTTCGCCGTTCCAAACATCAGTTACAAGGCCTTCATAAAAATCAGGTTCATGAGAAATAAGTAGCACGCTGCCATTGTATTCCTTTAAGGCACGTTTCAATTCCTCTTTCGCGTCTCTATCAAGGTGATTTGTCGGTTCGTCAAGGACGAGCAAATTTGTTTCGCGGTTAAGCAGTTTACAAAGACGTACTTTCGCCTTTTCTCCACCACTTAGCACCTTCACCTTACTCTCAATATGTTTGGTCGTTAATCCACATCGTGCAAGGGCTGCACGTACTTCGTATTGTGTGAAATGCGGGAAAGCTTCCCATACTTCTTCAAGACAAGTATTGTTGTTTTCCGACTTGGCTTCCTGTTCGAAGTACCCGATTTCCAGATGGTCACCACGAGTAACAGAACCGGCAAGTGCAGGGATTTCTCCTAGAATGCTCTTTAAGAGAGTTGTTTTCCCAATACCATTCGCACCAGACAAAGCGATTTTCTGCCCACGTTCCATCGTAAGATCCAAGGCATTTGACAACGGTTCATCATAGCCAATCACAAGTTCCTTTGTTTCGAACAGATATTTCCCCGGGGTCCGTGCCTGTTTAAAGGAGAATTGTGGCTTCGGCTTTTCAGCATCTAATTCGATGACATCCATCTTGTCCAGCTTCTTCTGGCGAGACATGGCCATTTTACTCGTCGCTGCATTCGCTTTGTTACGTGCCACGAAGTCTTTAAGGTTTGAAATTTCCTTCTGTTGCTTTTTGTAGGCGGCTTCCACCTGTTGCTTCTTCATTTCATGCACACGTAAAAATTCATCATAATCCCCAGAATATCGAGTGATCTGCTGATTTTCCATATGGTAGATAAGCTGAATAACACTATTCAAGAAGGGTATATCATGGGAAATCAATATGAAAGCATTCGCATAGTTCTGCAAATAATTGCGTAGCCAGTCAATATGCTCAACATCCAAATAGTTCGTCGGCTCATCAAGAAGAAGAATGTCCGGTTTTTCCAATAATAACTTACCAAGCAACACTTTTGTCCGCTGCCCTCCACTCAAATCATGAACGTCCCGATCTAGACCAAATTCATTTAATCCTAGTCCGTTCGCTACTTCATCGACTTTGGAATCGACGATATAAAAATCATTGTTCGTCAATTCTTCCTGCATCTGACCCGTCTCCTCAAGAAGGGACTCCAGTTCATCTGCATCGACCTCAGCCATCTTGGCAAAGAGCGCATTCATTTCTGTCTCCTGGTCATAAAGATATTGAAAAGCGGTCCGCAGCACATCACGAATGCTCATCCCTTGTTTTAACGCGACGTGTTGATCCAAATACCCGACCCGCACCCGCTTCGCCCAACTTACCGTTCCCGCATCTGGCTCTAGCTTACGCGTAATAATGTTCATGAACGTCGACTTACCTTCGCCATTGGCACCGATTAAGCCGATATGCTCTCCTTGCAATAACCGAAAAGAGACGTCTTCGAAAATCGCACGATCACCGAAGCCGTGACTTAAATTTGCTACAGTCAATAAACTCATATGTTTTACACCTGTTCCTTCACTAAGAATAATTCTTCAAAATTTAAAACTGTCCACAACCGGGACCCATATTCCGTTTCTACTATATTATATAGGGATTTCATTGATGAGGAAAGCTATGATTTCACACTCACCTTACCCTGAATTTTTAATGCGGATAGGAATTCGTCTATTTTAAAGTCTGATATAACAAAAAAAAGGTTAAACTAATTTTATGTGCTATTATTAAGTTAACTTTGATTGCCTTTTTCCACTTTAAAAATGATGATTCAATTACGTAAATAGTACAATTTCACTGGAGGTTTATACATGAATAATAATGATATATTAATTAGATTACGATATGCTCTAGATATAAAAGACTCGGTTATGGTAGAGATATTTAAACTTGGCGGCGTTGAAGTAACACAAGAAGAAGTGTCCATGTTGCTCATAAAATCAGATGACAATTACCATGATGCAGCTGAAAATGAAGGGACTTTAAAGTGTAGTAATAGTATGTTAGATTCATTTTTAAATGGCTTTATTATTTTCAAAAGAGGGCAACAAGATCCAAAACCAGGACAAGCTGAAAAACCGGCTCTGGCTATAAAAAATTATGAAAGCGTTAATAATATCCTTCTAAAAAAAGTAAAAATAGCACTATCATTAACAAGCGATGATATGCTTGAAATATTAGAAGAAGCAGGAGTCGTTATAACAAAAGGTGAATTAGGTGCTGTATTAAGAAAAGAAGGACACAAGAATTATAAAGAGTGCCTTGACAGATACGCAAGGAATTTCTTAAAAGGATTAGCTATAAGATATAGAGAATAAGGAACCGTCCGCATTAATAACTGCAGCTTCAATTATTCAGCAGGGGTGCAGTTCATAAATAGGATTTTGTTTAAAATGGACCGCAATTCCCACGGATTAAAGTACTTACAAGCCCTTTTCTAGCGGCATCGACCACACTGTTGCTTGATGTTTCATTACAAGTGAATTGAAAATAGAAATAACACCACTCAGATTTGAATGGTGTTTTTTTATATTCGGATACTAGAGAGTCATCCTAATATCCATTATCCTTTCCCGTGAATAACATAATCACCTACTGGGCGCTACTTGTATAGTTGCATTTTCCGATTGCGTTGGTTGAATGGCTTCTAAACAATTACCGGGATGTCTGTCTGTGTAGAGATGCGACTTTGTCGCATCTCTACACAGTTTTTTCGGTAATCGTCTGGTGGCCCTTCATCCGCCCTGCTCCAAATGCATAAGTATTCGTGGTGCAGAAATTTTTTTTGACTAAAGAATAGCTGACATCTAAGCTAGAGAAAAACCGCCAAAGATGCAATTTTGGCGGCTGATGCTTTCTATATGGTTTTCCCCTTTTTTAGTAAAGAAGTGCCACTTTCTATAAGGTATCACATGATTAGGAGCATACTTTTTGCTAAACAGTATTACCTCTCGCCACACTCGGACCCCACAGTAAATCTATCCTGAATAGTTAGTCGAAAGCGGGCCGAAAATAGTGCTGTGAAAATGAAATTCATCAAGCCCGACTCACCAGTATTTTTGCAAATAAATGGTTCATCAACAGACGTATTATGATTTATTTTTAACTTGCGCGTATGCTTCTAACGCACGAATTCTGGCAAGTGAATGATCAACGATAGGGAGCGGATACGTTTTGCCAAGTACGATGCCGGATTCATGTAGTAAATTTGCGGGTGTTTTCCATGGTTCATGGATAAACTTCGAAGAAATTCCAGCAAGTTCGGGAACCCATTTCCGAATATATATTCCTTCCGGATCAAACTTTTGACTTTGAAGAATCGGATTGAATATCCGGAAATACGGCGCCGCATCGATCCCTGACCCAGCGACCCACTGCCAACCCATTGCATTGTTAGCCGCATCAAAATCAATTAGCGTGTCCTTGAACCAGCTAGATCCTTCTACCCAGGATATGAGTAAATGTTTAACTAAAAATGAGGCGACAACCATTCGAACCCGATTATGGATTACACCCGTCTGCCATAATTCTCGCATTCCCGCATCGACTAGAGGATAACCCGTCAAACCTTTTTGCCATTTAGCAAATTCTTCATTAGAACCCTGCCAAGGAAATGCTGTGAATTTTTCACGTAAAGGGACTTGTAGCACTTCCGGAAAATGAATGAGCTGGTGATATGCGAACTCACGCCATACTAACTGCCTCAAAAAGGCATCGATGGATGATTGCATGTACTCTCCTGTTTCCGTTTCGTTCAGCCGCTTAGCTGAATACCAAATTGCTCTAACACTTATTTCTCCCCAGGCTAAATGGGGCGACAATAATGAAACCGAATCTGAAGAGGGGATATCACGCCCCTCAACGTATCGGCTGAGGCCATCATCGGTAAATTTTTCCCATCTCGTAATAGCGCCCTTTTCACCTGGCTCCCAGTGCGGATGGAACTTTTCATTCCAGCGATTCACTGGTAACAAATCAAGTTCTTCCACTTGTAGAGACGGAAGAACTTGATTGAATGGATTAATGTCAACTGGAATAGGAAGCGGACGATTAACAGACTCCCCCATCGTCCTTTTCCAAAAAGCTGTAAACACTTTATAAGGTTCATTCTTTTGATTCAGTAAATCACCAGGTACGAAGAGTAGATTTGAAGGAAATGAACGAACTTCCATCCCATTAGAAAACAGGTTTTGAGTAATCGCGTTATCTCTTCTAATAATAGATGGCTCATATCTTTCACCAAAAAAAACAGCATCTGCTTTTGTTTGTTTACAAAGTAAAGAAAGCTCTTTTAAACTGCTACCTCGTCTAAAAATGAGGGATAAACCAATTGATTCTAGCTTTTTTTTCAACGCTATCAATGAATGATGAAGCCACCATTGCCCTACTAAGTTTGAGGTGTTTTCATGCTCTTCTTCTTCCGACCAGATAAAAACAGGAATAATCATTCCTTGCTGGGCTGCTTCCCACAAAGCGGGGTTGTCATGTACTCGTAAATCTTTTCTAAACCAGACAATTATTTTTTCCAACTACATCTCATCCTTCAAATCAGTTATCCGTAGTATGTCCAATTTGCTTACTATTTTTTTGGAGGCATTGGTACAAATTTACTCGTTCGCATTGCATAGTCAGCGAATTCAGGATGATTCTTATATTTCTTTTCGAGCAAAGGTACTCCTGATACAAATAATAGAAGCAAAGTAATGATGATTGGACTAATTATTCCTATCCATCCATTAGGTGAAGAGAAGGCGATTAGAAAAATTCCCCACCACATGGTTGCTTCTCCAAAATAATTAGGATGACGCGTATACTTCCATAAACCATACTTCATCAACTTCCCTTTATTCTCAGGTTTTTTAATGAAAGATTTCAACTGATTATCTCCTACGACTTCAAAGAAAAATCCGATTATCCAAACTATCAATCCAATATAATCCAGCGTTCCAAGACCTTTTGTAGAAGATACATTTGTCAGTAAAATAGGTTGCGCAATGATAAATAGCAATACTAACTGGAGTACATATACATTTAGAAATATTTTTAAATAGACAAAATTAGTTCCCCATCTTTTCCTCATATTAACATAGCGGTAATCCTCAGGCTTATTCCAATTTCTTTTGAATAAGTAATACGCTAACCGTACTCCCCAAATAATAGTTAAAATTGTTATGAGAGTTGCGCGATCAGTTTGGAACCCTCCAGCAAAGTAACTAAAAATTGCCGCTATGACAAATCCAAGTCCCCATGCAATATCGACTAGACCGTTGTTTTTCTTTTTCTGAGCAACCAGAAAAAAAATGAAGAAAAATAGTAACAAGGTAATGAACGTACCCAAATAAATAGCTGACATCATAAAACCTCCTTTATTCTGTTGTCAATGCAATTGCAACACATCCCACACCCGCATTCACAGCTACAATTGAAGATATTTCAGTGATGTATTCAGGTGTTCTTCCTATAAGAGGCGAGAAAATTTGTTCATATTCATTCGCCCGATCAATCGCATTTGCATGAACGATTGAATAACTGACAATCTTTTTCGTACGAGTAATTTCCCTTACCAAAGCTTGCATTTTTTTAGTATTAGCTTTCACACTAAGTGCTTTACCAATAACTATGCCATCTCCAGTGTTATTAATGGATACAAGAGGTTTTAAATTCAGCATTTTAGCAGCAAGACCTGTATATTTTTTAATGCGTCCTGAACGAACCATGTACTTCAACGTATCAACGCTCACAAAGATTTTTGTTTTCTTGATTGTATCGTTAATTATTTCAATTACATTCGTAAATTCTACGTCTTTCTCAATCGCTTCAGCAGCCTTTAAAACAACTAGACCTTGTCCGCCTGAGTTTAACATCGAATCTATTACCGCAATTTTTGCACCGGTGCTTTTAATTTTCTTCGCTGCATTGACAATCGTATCGTATGTTCCGCTCATTTTATTAGAGACGGTAATCACAATGATTGATTCATAGTAAGGCACTATAGAATTCAAATAACTTTCTACTGCTTTTACAGTAGGTTGTGAAGATGTCGGATATTTTTTGGCATCATCCATTGATTCATACAAATAAGAAGGACTAATTGTCAATTTGTCTAAATAACTATTATCACCTATAAGTAGATTCAAAGGAATCATATGGATTTGGTGCTTGTCCATTAAATCTTTTGGTAAGTCAGCAATTGAATCTGTAACTAGCGCAATTTTATGTTTCCTACTATGAACAGTTTCAAATTGTCTAAGCATATCATCTGCTTTTTGCTGAATAATCATTCCAAATTCTCTTAGTCTATCAAACAGTATCTCAGGATGGTTTGTATGGATATGAATCTTGACCTTCTCCGGACTTCCTGCGACAATCAGCGACTCTCCTAGATCTAATAGATTATTTCTCAACATTTCCAAATCTATCTGCTCGCCTTTTATAAGCGCCTCCGTACAATATCTGTGACTTGGTTTTATATTCTCATTCGAATGAAGTCCACTATCCTTAAATTCCACGTCAGCAGATACGTAGTCTGTTTCTTCAACCTCTACTTTCAAAAAGTAATTAGTTATACCTTCAAGAAAACAAACAAATCCTTTTCCACCGGCGTCTACCACTGAAGCATCTCTTAATACTTTAAGCTGCTTACGCGTGGATTGTAGTGATTGGGTGGCGGCTTCCAGCGAGATGGTAAATAGTTGAGAAAAGTCGGTTACACGATCTTTTAGTAAACGAAGAGAGTTACTCCAATCTTTCATAACCGAAATAATTGTTCCTTCTACTGGATTGGAGATTGATTTGTATGCATAGAGTACCGCACTTTCTACTGCTTCAGAAAAACCAGATAACGTTATCTCCTTTTCATCGTCCAATCCTAGATGAAGTCCATTCAGAAACTGCGCAAAAATAATACCAGAATTCCCTCTCGCACCTGTTAATGCCGCATCTGCAATCGATCCTATTGTTTCTTTTGCAGAGCCTTTCATTTGTGTTTCTTCAATAATATTTTGCATCGTAAATGTTAAGTTTGTTCCGGTATCACCGTCAGCTACTGGAAACACATTTATTCTATTAAGTTCATTCTTATGTTTAATAACCCTATTTGCGCCTGAGACAAAAGCATAATATAGCTTCTCACTGTCCAAGTGTTTACTGTTCATTTGATTTCACCACCTTTTCAAGATTCTTTCTACATAATTCATTTTCTATGTATGGAGAAGGGTGCCTTAACCATTAGTAAGGCACCAGACTTCTTTATTTTTCTTGCACAAGTACACCGTCTGTCATTTTGAATACCTTGTCGCAATAGTCTACGAGACGTATATCATGTGTGACGACAATGGTCGTTGTGTTTTTGTTCTTTGTTTCGTTTTTCAGTAGTTCCATAACTTCATAGGCACGATCTGAGTCAAGAGATGCTGTTGGTTCATCAGCTAAAATAATGGAAGGGTTACTGTATAACGCTTTGGCAATTGCCACACGCTGACGTTCTCCGCCAGACAAGTCTGCAGGGTATTTAGTTCGTAAATCCCCAATACCCAAGTCATCATATAACTCTTCTAATTGTTTTTTCGTCATATTTTCTTTCTTAACTTGGTCCAATAGTTTTAACTGATTGGCGACTGTTAAAAATGGAACTAGATTCGATGCTTGTAGAATGAACCCAATTTCCTTCAACCGAATCTTTGAACGCTCTTTCTCATTTAAATCCGCTAGATTCTTATCATTTATGACCACAGACCCTGAAGTGGGTGTAAGAAGCCCGCCGACAATTGTTAGAAATGTGCTTTTACCGGAACCAGACGGACCGATAATAGCTATCAGCTCACCCCTGTCTGCAGTAAAATTTGTTTCCTTCATTGCTTCTATTTCTTTATGGCCACTACCGAATGTCTTTTTCACTTGTTTTAATTCTAAAACTACCATCATTTACCCTCCTATTGCTTTCAATGGATCGATTCGAACAATTGTAAGAACTGAGAACACCGCACCCAATATCGCAACTCCTATTAGTACGAGTCCGTAGATGACCATTGTTACAAGATCGAATGCTACTGGTACCGCACTTGGTAGAAATGAACCGGTGATTAACGTCAATCCGAAACCTACTGCCACACCAATCGCAGCTAATATAAATGTTTGTGCAATGACTGAACGTGACAGATAGTTATTAGAAATACCTTGAGCTTTCATGACGCCAAACATACTGATTTTTTGGACGGTCAATACGTAAAGGAAAATTGCAACAATGACCGCTGAAATACCAAACAAGAAATAAATCATGAAGTTTAATGTTAAACTCTGTTCCGTGTACCCTGGTAAACTCCGTATAAATGTTTCAATTTCAATGGATTCCAATGAATCATTTTTCATGTCAGCAATTGGTTCATCCCCGCGAACAACAATTCCACTTATACTTTCCTTATTTGCTTCGGCTGCTTCACCGAATTTCACTGATTGGAAAGTAGACAAATCTCCATATAGCACTGGAGCCGCATTAAATCTTGCATTGTCTGTGAAACCTACAATAGTTAATATTTCGTCAGATGATGATAATTGCAGTTCATCGTCTACTTTAAATCCATCTTCTTTTAATGCATCACTGGCGATAACTTCATTGCCTTCTGCAAATTCTTTGCCTTCCGTCACATTCGGCATAATGAATTCATCTTTGTTTATCCCAAAAATAGATACGTTCGTCTTATTATCACCATTGCCGGCAACTGCATTTATTTGACCGATTACGGCAATTTCTTCAGCATCGATTTCATTTGCATCTTGAATTGTTAATGAAGATTGGTACATGCTCTTATCCGATTCCTCTGTCAAAATGATTTCTGTTGCTTTCCATTTATCAACTGATTCACGATTCAGATTTTCTAAGCCTGTAGCAAGTCCCGATAGAAAGAACACTAAGTATGATACGAGCATTAGAACACCAATGATCAACGTAAAGCGTAATTTGTTTTTCTTAATTTCATTTAAAGCTAAAAACATTTCTTCACATCCTTATGTAATTTTGGTTTAAGTAGTTTACATTTTCGAGATTATTTAGCAGCTATCTATCCATTAATTTAATCGATTCAAAACTGTTACCCCTTTCCTAACTTCTCAATTCTTTTCTATTTCTGAACTCAATTAAAACAGAGTAATAAAAGTTTGTCAAACCTTTGTACACTCTAAACAATAAAACGTTATACAAATGATAAGGGTTGTTATATACTAGATGGAGAGGATTCTAGCCAAAGATTAGGAGGAGACTATATGCACATTTGTACTTCATGCAATCCAACGGAGCTGTTTTACAAAATCCGTATTTCTGGAGAAAGTAATTTAACTCACCTTCCCCAACTTATGTCTTACCTTAAAAGTAACGACTTATTGGTCAACTCCCGTGATAATATCATTGTTGTAAGAGAGGCTGCGGTTGCGGGGCTATACGATTATTTCAGTGATGTAATGGAAGTAAAGTCAATTTAATTTAAAGTGGACGACAGTGACTGGAAACCGATTAATGAAATAATTGAATTGCTAGAATTTAAATGGATTGACCAGGTCATACTTAAAAACAACGTCACATTTCACATACAGCCAATCGTTACGAAAAGCCAAGAAGTCTTTGCTTATGAAATGCTGGCCCGTTTCCAAGATGATAACGGAAATTCTGTGGCTCCAAGTAAAGTATTTACAGCAGCAAAAAAAAGAAACCGTACTTATGCGCTAGATCGCGTTTGCAGAATTGCTGCCGTTAGGAACGCCGCCGCTATTCATAAGAAAGTGTTCATTAACTTTATCCCGACTTCAATCTACTCTCCCGAACATTGTCTCAGAACTACCGTTCAACTTGCAATTCAGTTGGGGATCCCTTTTTCTCAATTAGTCTTTGAAGTAGTTGAGACAGAAAGTGTGGATGATATTGAGCATTTGAAAAAAATATTAACTTTTTACAGAGAAAGGGGTTTACACTACGCGCTGGATGATGTGGGTGTAGGCTTTAGCACAATTGAAGTCCTTGAACAATTAATGCCCAATTATATGAAGTTAGACATGAAATTTGTACAGGGGGTATCTGGTGATTTAACAAAACAGGCAGCTGCTAAAAAGTTTTTATCGAGTGCCTTACAAGTTGGTGCAATTCCGCTTGCTGAAGGGATTGAAGAGCGAGAAGACTTTGAATGGTTGAAAGAGGTCGGATACGAATTATTCCAAGGCTATTTGTTTGGAAAGCCAACACCTATCCCAACAGACCTAGCCAAATGATAGGCTGTGTTGGGATCGAATTTCCCCATTGTATAACGTTAAAACTACAACATTGTACAAAACATCCAAATTCCCTATACTTACACTAAGACTTCTAGTTTGTCGAAAGGATGTAATGAACATAATCACTCCAGCAGATTCTAATGGTTTATATTTTATACAACAAGTTTCAGACATGACAGGATTATCGAAACAAGTAATCCGCAAGTGGGAAGAACGTTATAATCTTGTACAACCCAATCGATTAGAAAATGGCTATCGTATATATAGTGAGGCAGATATCAACTCCCTATTAAATGTGAAGACTCTTTCTGGGCAAGGACATTCCATTAAGCGTGCTGTCGAACTTACAAAGGATAGACGTAAGTTGTTAGATACTGTTCCAGATCCAATCCATGCGATTCAACATCAAAAATTGCTAAATGATTATGTCTTTCAACTTCTAGAAAAAGGATCCTATTGTGATGAATTGGAATTATATCTAGTGTTGCAGCAGGCTTATCATTCTTTCGGATTAAACGATTTTTTAACATCTGTGATTGTTCCATTTTTAAATGAGGTCGGTAATAAATGGCACATGAAGGAATGGAGCGAGTATCAGGAATCTGTCTCAAGCTTGGTCGTACGAGACTTCCTAGTGCAAATTCGTCGTAACTATCAAAGCAGTGACGATGCACCTTTAGTCTTAGGAGCATGCCTGCCTTATGAACGTCATGAAATCCCTTTGCACATACTATTATTGCAATTTATGATGAAAGGCTGGAAAACAGTATTGGTTGGTACTTCTCCTGCTCCTGGCGCTATAGAGTCTCTGGTAGAAAAATTGAAGCCTGCAAAAGTACTGCTATCAGCAACAACAACAGCCCCTTTTATAAATGATCCGGATTTACTGGAGAGTTTAGATCAGTTTGCAGCTAATAATAAACATATTGATTTTTACCTAGGTGGCATGGGTGCACTCGACTACGCAACAAACAAAACACTTCAGGCAATCCACGTCACCAGTTCACTTGAAGAAGCCTTACGCCAATAAACCAAAAAAAGGTACCAGCTCCTAATGCTGGTACCTCTTTGTTCATAGTGTAATCTCTTTTGGTTCGTCACCTTTTTTATTCATCAGCCGAATTGAATCTGGTGAAATTTTCAAGATAACAAGATCGGAATCCTCAGGACCACTGAACCATGGTTTCAGATGCTCATTCCATACTTTTTCTTTTACACTTTCATCGTCGGAAATACTGACAGTTCCTTCTATTTCAAGATATTCGTCACCCACACCTTCTCCTTCATAACCAATTAAGATATGGGTATGTGGATTCACTTCAAGTTCATCCACTTTCTGCGTTTGTTTTGATGTTGCGGTGTAAAGCGTAAATTCATCACTGAAAAAAGTCATATAACGAGTGTGTGGCTTGTTTTGTTGAACTGTAGCCATCGTACCCACGAAGCTTTCTTTCAATATTTTCAGTGCTTGTTTTTTTTCATCCATCATTATCTACTCCCTTTTTTAGCCCTATTGGAGTTTACCTCGCTAAGAAGTGAACTAAACATCATTTACTGAAATGGAAATAAATAAGTGCAAGGAGTGAAAATATGCTTTTAACAAGACGGGGCCTGCAAAGAGCTTTTTTATATGGACTGATTTCAGGTTTATTCTTAGCTGCATTATTAAAAATTATTGAGCACATTACTCGTTTTAAAGTTTACACGCTATTATTAAACGTCGATTATATTCCTTACATCAAAACGTTTGTCTTTCCAGAACTTGTTGAAGTAGGTTTTCATCTAATTGTCTCGATAGCTTTATCGATTTGTTTGTATTTGATGATTATTAATGGAAAGATTTCATCTAGTAGGAAAATCATTGTTTTATGTACCTTCGTCTCTTTCATCATTGGTGTAGCAATATTCCCTACGACCACATTTTCCGACAGAACGCCTGCATTTACTAGTATTCCCTCATTTTCATACTGGATTGTAGGGCACATTATGTATGGCTGTATAATGGGTATATTGTTTGCTCGTTATTTAACAAAAGAAAAAGGATTTTAAGCCGTCAGAAGTCAAGGTGCAGAAACAGTATTCCTCCGCCAATCGTTGTAAAACGGCATGCGTAGCCAATATTGAAATATCCGTGAATAATTCAATATACAATGTACAGGCTTTCCCTTTTGATGGTCCCAAATTCATATAATAATTTAGGTGTTTATAATTGATAATTTGTTCTAACAAGAGTTAAACAGTAATTTTTTTCTACTACAAATCGCCTTTTCATTCGAAAGCTATTGTCCTGTCATTATTCATCATAATGAGTCACCTATTTCCAATCAAAAAGAAGAGAGGTAAGTATGACTACTCCCTCCCTTCCTCTCGAATATAATGATTAGGTTATAATGTTGCTTGCCAACCTCCGGTACCCGAAGTCCGGTAAGTGTATCAAGTTTTCACGGTGCCTAATCATCACCAGATTTTTAACCTCAGGATTCCACAAAAGACACCCCGATGCCCATTAACCTTTCCTTTGAAAAAATCTTAGTCATGGCCAATGGTCAACTTTATTATATGCATCGTCACATGAAATATGCACGATAGCCTGATCTAAGTAATTATATCTAAATACATAGCTTCCAAGTCTTACTTATACATCAATGTTTGGAGTGTTTAATCCAAATTAGTTATATCAACTTATACTGATTTTTAAACATTTCTGCATTAATCAAGGCATCAGAAACAGATAGGTGAATGTTTTTAGTTTCCGCCGTCTGTTTTCTTGATTCCAAATAGCGCAAAGAACTCCAGGTTCATCCTTTTTTTAAAAAAATTCTGAGTTTTTTTGTTATGCATTATTATCACTGAGAGTTTTTTGATTTTGTAAGAGTAAAGTGACGAAAATTCATTTCCCAATTCCAGAAGAGATATTAAAGCGGCTAGATTACACTATTGAGTACCAATGAATCGTGGAAATCAAAGAAGATTTGGATACCTATTCCCTCCCAACCGTACATCGCAAGTAGCTCTAATAAATTTTCATTGACAACCTATCAAAGTAAATATACATTAATAGAGAATGATTATCATTATCAATTATAAAAAGGAGACAATTAAAGAAAAATTTTATCCCCTTACTGATTCTTTGATCATCTTCGGAAGGTAAAGTTAAAACATCTTTCAAAAAACTTTACAAAATAAATAATGTGAGTTTATTCCGTAAAGTTAGTCACCAACCACTAAAAATACATTTTACGATAAGGAAGGTTATGAAAATGAATACGAAGCTAAAAATCTCATTAAAAGCATTACTAATTTCGGCAATGGCTATGATACTACTAGTTGGTTGTTCAGGTGAGAAATCAAGTTCAACACCTGATTCATCATCGGAAAGTACCGAAACATCTAAAACAGAAAAACCTGCTTCTCAAGATGAAAATACTGAATTTCCGATCGTAATAAAGCATGCATTTGGCGAAACTGAAATTGCTAGCAAGCCTGAACGAGTTGTTACAGTTCAATGGGCTAATCATGATGTTGTTCTCGCTCTTGGAGTTATACCTGTAGGCTTCTCAGCCGCTAATTACGGGGTTCAGGATGACAGCGGACTTTTGCCTTGGACAGCTAAAAAACTCGAGGAACTCGGCGCAGATGAACCTAATATCTTCCAGGATACCGATGGTCTTGATTTTGAGGCTATTTCAGATGCAAATCCTGATGTAATTCTTGCAGCTTACTCGGGTATAACACAGGAAGACTATGATGTTCTTAGTAAAATCGCTCCAGTCGTAGCCTATCAGGACGCTCCTTGGGCAACCGAATGGCGTGACCAAGTTATATTAAATTCAACAGGTATGGGAATGAAAGCAGAAGGCGAACAACTTATTAAGGACACTGAGAAACTAATTGAGGAGGAATCAAGTAAATATCCTGAGATGGAAGGCAAAAAAGTTGCCTGGGTCAACTTCTCGGCTAAAGATATGTCTAAACTCCATCTTTATACACCTAAAGATCCTCGAGGTGCTTTTCTAATTGAGCTAGGTATGGAATATCCTGAAAGTATCACGAATCAGATTACTGATCCTACTAGCTACTCATTGTCATTAAGCGCTGAGAATGCTGACATTCTTAACGACGTTGATATCATAATTGGATATGGTGATGAAAGCCTTTATGAAGCAGTTAAAGCTGATCCCCTGTTAGGCAAAATTCCAGCGATTCAAAGAGGTTCTGTTGTGTTCATTGGTAACGATACTCCTATGGCCGCTTCTGGAAATCCAAATCCACTTGCGATATCTTATACGATTGATGAATACCTTGAATTAATAGGAGGAGCCATTAAGAAATTAAATGAATAGTATATCGGTTTCCAAAATAAAAAAGTCAAGCTTACATATTCCGAAGAATTTTATAACAGTTCTGGTGATCTGTTTTGTCCTGCTCGGCTTGTGCATGTTTGCATCCCTGGCTTTAGGTTCTCGTATGGTGGGATTAAATGAAGTGATGGACGGTTTATTTCACCCTGACGTAAACTCCTACGAAGCAAATGTGGTTCGCAAAAGGATTTCACGAACAGTTTTCAGTTTACTTTGCGGTGCAGCACTCGGAGTTTCAGGAGCGCTTATGCAAGCGGTCACTCGCAACCCGATTGCAGACCCGAGTATACTGGGAGTTAATACAGGTGCATCATTGTTTGTCGTTTGCGGAATTGCATTCTTTAACATAAGCAGCGCCAATCAATATATATGGCTAGCTTTAGCTGGTGCTGCGCTTACTGCGATTTTCGTATTTGGTATTGGCTCTATGGGGCGTAGTGGAGCTACGCCCATTAAGCTTGTTTTGGCGGGAGCCGCTACAAGTGCCGCCCTTTCTTCCCTAGTCATCGCAATAATGATCCCACGTTCTCATGTCATGGATCAATTCAGGTTTTGGCAGGTAGGAAGTGTTGGCTCAGCAAACTGGAGCGCTATTACGACTTTTACCCCTTTTTTGATAATTGGAATACTGATAGCTATTATTTCTGCACCAGCACTAAATGCACTTGCCCTGGGAGACGATGTTGCAACCGGACTCGGCGTTAAAACAGGAATACTGAGGCTTGTTGCAGCTCTTGGGGCCGTTCTTTTGTGCGGCTCAGCTACTGCCCTGGCAGGTCCAATTGGCTTTGTTGGGCTTTTATCAACCCACGTCATGCGCCTTATTCTTGGCCCTGACCTGCGTTTTGTTATACCGATGTCTGCTATTTCAGGAGCCATCATTTTGACTGTATCAGATGTAAGCGGCAGGCTCATCGGTAGCCCTGGAGAGCTTGAAGTCGGTGTAGTTACAGCATTTATAGGAGCACCGATACTAATACTATTAGCTATGAAATCGAAAGTGCGGTCATTATGAAAAATGAATCTGTTAAGTTTATTATGGCGGGCAGACGTCAAAGACACCGTCGATGGATACTTGTTACCGGCTCCCTGGCAGCACTTGCATTCATTCTTTGCTGTGCGATGCTTTTACTGGGGAACACCATCTATCCCGTAATAGATGTAATCCGAGTACTTTCTGGAGAAGAACTCCAAGGTGCTTCTTTTGCCATTAATACCATACGTCTACCAAGAATGCTGGCAGGTCTTTTCGCTGGATTCGCTTTCGGCATTGCCGGAAACACCTTTCAGACTATGTTGCGCAATCCCCTAGCTAACCCGAATGTAATCGGTATTACTAGCGGCTCGAGCGCAGCGGCTGTTTTTTGTATAGTCATACTTCATACTAGCGGAGCTGTTGTTTCCATTGCTTCCGTGATTGCTGGCCTTGCTACTGTAATACTAATTTACATATTATCTAGGGGAAAGTCATTTTCAATCGGGAGATTAATTCTTATCGGAATAGGCATACAAGCCATGCTTGGCGCTTTGATATCCTATCTTTTGCTGATCGGTGCAGAACAAGATCTCCCCGCAGCGTTCAGATGGCTCAGCGGTAGCCTCAATGGCTCACAAATGCACGAACTTCCGCCTTTGATACTATCAGTTTTCATCTTTACGCCTATTATTATAGTGCTAGGAAAACACCTAAGTATATTGGAACTTGGAGAACAGTCGGCCACTTCTCTCGGAGTGAACACGGACAAGACAAGAATTGTGCTTATTTTTAGTTCCGTCTGCATGATTTCTCTTGCTACTGCTACCACCGGCCCAATAGCATTTGTCTCCTTCCTCTCCGGACCGATTGCAAAAAGACTAGTCGGAGTTGGCTTCTCAAGCGCAATTCCCGCAGGTCTTGTTGGCGTTAATTTAGTTTTGGCGGCAGATCTAATCGGACAATTTGCTTTTGTGGCCAGATACCCCGTGGGCGTCATTACTGGAATACTCGGAGCGCCGTATCTGATCTTCCTGCTAATCCGAATGAATCGAAGGGGAGAATTATAATGAAACCGACACATGTTTTTCAAGCCGAAGAGATAGTAGCGGGCTATGATAATAAAACGATTATCCATGGAGTCAGCCTTATTATCCCAAGTAATAAAATAAGCGTTATTATTGGAGCAAATGCCTGCGGAAAGTCTACGCTTCTTAAAACACTATCAAGGCTTATAAAGCCTACGTCTGGAAAAATCACCCTTGACGGAAGACCCATCAGCAAAATCCCATCAAAACAATTAGCTCGTGTTTTAGGACTTCTACCGCAATCCCCCATTGTTCCAGAAGGAATTTCTGTCGCTGATTTGGTTGGACGCGGAAGATTTCCGCACCAATCATTGCTCAGCGGTTGGACAAAAAAGGATTATGATGCAGTCGCCGAAGCTATGAGTATTATGGATATAACTGAGCTTGCAAATAATGATATTGACGAGCTTTCTGGCGGTCAAAGACAGCGCGTCTGGATCGCAATGGCTCTGGCTCAACAAACAGATATTTTATTTCTTGATGAACCAACAACCTTTTTAGATATCACATATCAAGTCGAAATTCTTGACCTACTCACAGACCTTAACCGAAAGCACGGAACTACGATTGTAATGGTTCTTCATGATATAAACTTGTCCGCGCGCTATGCAGACTATATTTTTGCACTTCGTAAAGGAAAGCTTATAGTTGAGGGTGAGCCATCAAAGGTTATTACAAGCACATTAGTTAAAGACATATTCGGCCTCGATTGTATGGTGATAAAAGACCCTGTTTCAGGCTCTCCTTTTGCCATACCAAAAGGACGTTATCATGTTAATAATGAATGTACTCCTTAAATGACCCAAACAGTGAATCAAACTACTCGATTTTATTTAAGCATTCATCATTGCCCTTATGCTTATGTGCACATTCACTTCAGCATTGCCAGTATTCCTTTCGACCTCCACTGCTTTGATTCGACACCAATACAGTAGAGGATTTTGAAAGGCAACAAGCTTTTTTATTCTCTAAGTTGCATAACACTATAAGTAAATATAAAAAAGTCCAATTTCTCAGTATAATAATTGAGAAATTGGACTTTTTTCGTTACTCCGGAAAAGTGCCCTTTGATGGAATAACCTTAATTCTGAAGCAATGCTGATTAACCGCTCAGTGAATCACTAGCTAGTTTAAATAAAAACTCCCTACATACGCAGATACTCAGTTCATTCCTATACCAAACGCTTTGGTGCCACGCGTTAATAGGTTGCTTAGCTTAACTCTATTCTGTTATCCGCATAAAGTTACTGCTGGATTATCTGAATATGGTTTCCACATGTATCGTCGAAGACAGCTATTGTAACTTCGCCCATTTCTGTTGGCTCTATAGAAAAGTTCACGCCGTGTTTCAATAACCTATCGTACTCTTTGTGAACATCTTCAACACCAAACATTGTTACAGGTATGCCTTCTTCAAATAGTTTCTTTTGATACTCCTTGGCTGCTGGATGATTATTTGGTTCAAGCAAAATCTCAGTACCTTCTTGCTCCTCGGGAGAAACAAGTGCAATCCATCTAAATTCTCCGGTAGGAACGTCATGCTTTTTTACAAAGCCCAACGTTTCTGAATAAAACTCTAGTGCCTTGTCTTGATCTTCTACGAATATACTAGTAACAATAATTTTCATACTGTTTTTTGCCTCCTTCGATATTTGCGATGTATGGTGCTGTGCTAACAATCTGGTTGCAAGTAAAAAAACGCACGTTCGTTCGAAATCCTGTTCCTACAATACCCTTTTTAATATACCATTCAAAACACACTCAGTGACTTCATCCGCCTTTTATCCCCTTACTTACGTCTTTGGAATATCTTTTTCTTGTTTTCCCACAAAATTACTCTATCCATCCATTCAGCAAGTTTTTAAGTGGTTCGGTGTTGAACATAAGTACTCGATATTTTCCCTTTCGTTTTGATTTTACAAGCCCTGCATCTTCCAATACAGAAAGATGTTTAGCTATCCCTTGTCGCGAAATGGTAAGGTTGTGCTTCGTAATGAGACGTACCGTAAGTTCATACAACGTTAGCTCGTTGCGTTCGGATAGTTCGTCTAATATCAGCCGCCGAGTCGAGTCGCCAAGTGCTTTGAATATAGCGTCTTTGTCCTTCATACATTAAGTATAAGCAACCGTGTAGTTGCTTGTCAATCGAACCGGATGCATACAATCCTTTTTCCAACTACCAAAGTTCACTTCATAAACTCAAGAAGTAACCTTAGCCCGAACCATCATGATTTTCACTTTCCCCAATAATTTGCGCTTATTTAAATTGTTATTTTGCACATCCAACTTTAAAAACCCAGCTACCTTCAAATGAGAAGATAGCTGGGTTTCATTATTATTTATAAAAAAATTCGGATCTCCCTAGTTAGAAAATGACTGCTCATATATCCTTGTCACAGGGTTCTAAACATAGACCGCAAAGCACCATGATGTCAATGATTCTCCTAAATCGAATGCTCTTCTTTTAAGATTTAAATGTATTGAATTATAGTATTTCTATATACCCTTCTGTTCCATTTACTCGAATACGTTGTCCATCTTTTATCAGCTTGGTAGCATTCTCCACTCCGACAACTGCTGGTAAGCCGTATTCACGTGCGATAACTGCTCCATGGGTCATCAGTCCACCAACTTCGGTAACAAGACCTTTTATGGAGACAAATAATGGTGTCCAGCCGGGATCAGTAAAGGAGGTGACTAATATATCTCCTTCTTTTAAAACAGCTTCTTCCATGTTTAAGATGACACGTGCTCGTCCCTCAATAACTCCAGAAGAAACAGGTAGTCCTACAATCGCTTCGGCTGGGAGATTTTCTCGTTTGTAGTTACCTGCAATGATTTCACCATCAGACGTGAGTACACGCGGGGGCGTTAGTTTCCCATAAAATTTGTAGTCGTTCTTACGTTTGCTGATAATCTCGAAATCCAGTTTTTTTGTTCGTACGACTTCACGAAGTTCTTCAAATGTGAGATAGTATATATCTTCTTTTTTATGAATAACGTTGGCTTGTACGAGTTGTTCGGCTTCTTTCAGTAACGCCTGCTTATAAACGAAGTAGCGACTAATCATGCCGTATTTGGGATATTCACGATAACCGATGAAATTCCGGATTAGGCTAATCACTCGTTTTGTCTCTTCGGCTTTTCGTTTACCATCCGGTAATTGCATCAATCGATCTACTAACTCTTGTTCTTTTTTCAAAGCTGCCTGCCGCCCTTGCTCAAATTTCCGTTTGCCAGAATCAGGCTCAAGTTCTTTGATGTTACTGAGAATCATAGGGACAAGTGTAGTTGGTTTTTCACTCCAACGAGTTTTAGTCATATCGATTTCTCCAGCACATCGCATTCCGTATTTGTTGAGATAAGCTATTATTGCATCTTGGCTTTCCTGTCCTCCTTCAAACGTAACGATTCCCTCCAAAAAGTTATCATCTTTTACATGCTGTAAATAATGAATTACTTCTGGATATGGACGAATCACATCTGCGACATCCAATAGCGCCAGACCCATTTCCGAAGTAATATTGTTTGGTACAGATTGGGAAAGCGTGTCTGCTACGTTTTTTTCACCCAACCACATATTCATTTTTTCATTGATCCATGATGAAGCATCCATAGCAGTCATAATCACACCCAAACTTTGTGGGTCAAATAGAATCTTCTTTAATTGCTGCAGATCTTCTAGTATAAAATCAAATAAATCTGATCCCGATTTCGTTTGGATGGTTTGTTTTAACTCGTTTATCGATGTTTCACCACTCTTTATCAAATCAGAAACGATTGTCGGATCGTTTTCGAATTGTGTTTGAAAACCCGCAGAAGACATACTTATATTACTACTACTTGGACTCAGCTCTTTGTCATCAGTTGGTAACAATTTAATGAAATCCCGCTCGATTATGGTCATTAGTGCGTCTTTTATGAGCGGATCGGATTGTCCCAGCGTATCTACTAAAATTTCTCTGCTAACAGGTGAAGCCAGACTATGTGTGATATCAACAAACAGCCTTCCACCAGCTTTACGCATGGGTGCAGGAGTCGTTAACAGGTAAAAAGCCAATCCTAATGGTTTCATGGGGTCGGTCATCATTTGTTGATGACCGACAGAAACGTAAACGTGATTTTCTTGATCATTCGCTTCAGGGACAGGGAATAAAGTAGTGATTGGGCGACTCTGGACAATATAAAATGTATCTTCAACCAAACACCATTCGATATCTTGTGGGCAACCAAAATAAGCTTCAATCTGTCTTCCTTTGCGTGCTAGTTGTAAAATTTGTTGGTCAGTAAGTGTTTGAGACTTTTGCAGATCAGGATTGATCTGCTGCGTCTCTGTTCCGCCTTCTTTTAGCCCATAGATAGCCAGTTTTTTGGTTGCTATCATCTTATCGACGATTTCATCTTCTTGCACCTTATAGCAATCCGCCGATACCAAGCCGGAAACAAGGGCCTCCCCTAGTCCAAAGCTAGCATCGATCGATAGTAGCTTTCGATTAGAAGTAAGCGGATCAGCAGTAAATAAAATTCCTGAAGCCTGTGGAAAAATCATGCGTTGAATGATAACGGATAGGAAAACTTGGCTGTGATCAAATCCATTTTGGATTCGGTAAATTACTGCGCGATCAGTAAATAGGGAAGCCCAACATTTACTGATGTGGCGCAATACTTTATCTCTTCCGATGATATTTAAATAAGTGTCATGTTGACCAGCAAAGGAGGCAAATGGAAGATCCTCGGCTGTTGCACTTGAACGAACAGCATATGCATGCTCTAGGCCAAATGTTAAGAGACATCGATCGATATCTTGTTCGATCCCCTTCTCGATTTCAATCCCCTCAATCAGCTCACGAATCTTCCAGCTAATTTCACTAATTCTTTTTCGTTCGTCCACTTTTTGAACTGCTAGTTGATCTAGTAATTGTTGAAGCTCCTCATTTTCCCCAATGACTCTTTTATATGCCTCAGTGGTAACACAAAAACCTTCTGGTACAAGTGTTCCTTCAATCCTCGAACACTCACCCAAATTCATCCCTTTGCCACCAACCACCATTTGACTCATTTTATCGATTTCCCGTAACTCTAGTACATATGGTTTCATTTCTTTCCCTCCCATTTATCGCTCAATACCAAGACGAATCATATGACAAAAGTTGTTCATCTGATCAACGAATTACGCTGTCCACTCGTTCTTGCTCCTGGCGAAGTTCCATATTCACATCAAACACTTCTTTTTTCAAAAAATGATTGACTGAAAAGGACTTTATGATGTATAATTAAAATAGGGTAATTTATATACTAATTCCTTGATGATGTGTAACTATATAAATTTACCACAGTTTCTCATTTTTTTCAATGAATTTATGCGATCATAATTGTTGCGAATTCGAAGATGAAAAATGATATCCAATTATTTAGTGTAGCATCAGGAAAATACGGATTTAAAACATTAAGAAATTCCAATATTAAAAAGTCCAATTCCTTAGTATTAATATTAAGATATTGGGCTTTTTTCGTTCCCCCTTATTAAAGAGCCTGATCACTGAGCACACTGCTGTTCAATTTGAAAGAGACGTTTTTTTCACTTTTTATAAACAATCAATTCCAACCAAATTCTTACCATAAAAAAACACCTAAAACATTGAAATCAACAATGTTTTAGGTGTTTTTTATTGAATCAATTTTCGTTACATAATGTCCCACGAGGACGTTTTTAGAGCGTTTAATTCCTGATATACCTAGGTTTCTTCTATTCAATCTCTATAATATGTGTAAGGCTTTTCATGACGTTATTTGTTATAAAGACTTACTTTTTCGAGTTAACGCTACCCAATATTCTCTTTAACTATATACACTGACCACTTATGTATTTTGCAACTTCAAATACTCTTTTTCGAATTCATTCGTCTGGCATAGAATAGCATTACTAATTGAATGGGAATATACAAAATACAGCTTGGGGTATTCGAGAATACGATTCGTTATAAATAAAGCGCGAAACGAACATTTTTTTATTTAGAAACTTTAAATCTTAGCACAGTCTTTAATTTTTCTGGAGCTGTTCTTCTAGCATCTGTAATATAGATTTCTCTATGGCTTTTTTCAATTCGTATCAAACCTTGTTCCTCACAATACTTTTCCATCTTAGAAAACGTTTCTGGTTCTTTATCGTAGCTACCATGGTGCATCATCTGAACACATAATCCATCAGAAAAAGATTCGAGTGTTGCTGTATCAACTGGTAAATGTTTCTTTTTTGCTCGTACACTTTCAACAGCCCTTTGAAAAAGTTCCCTCGTCACAAAGTCAGGCTGTCTGATCATTAATTGATAGACAAAATGATTTTTATTCAGGTAATCTAATTTTCTTCCCTCTTCATCTAAATCCCAAATTCCTTCAAGCGGAAATACTGTATATTCATAGTAGTCTTTTGGTGTGTAGCCACCCTTTGGCATCATTCGAATACTATAAGACAATGCATATAAAATTTCCACATTTATCCGGAATGAATCGCTATCTGGATGTCCTGCACCTTGCAATTTGATATACGACTTTTCGGTATCATTGTAAATAGTAGGTATCTGTTTTGGTAAATAGATTTTTTTATCCTTTTTTCGCCACTCATACTTTATCAATAAATTGCCCCCCTCATACTTCGTTTCTCTATCTACTACATTGTGCCAATTTGCTTCTTCCCATCCCAAGCGGGCTTCCACACGTGCATACTTTAACCGCCTTTTCTATTTATAATTGCTGCCTAGTTCTGTATGGTATTATCTTCGTCAAAATCGCCACCACTTCAGACTAGACTTGTTCCTTCTATAATAGGGGATTCAAGTGAAAGTATCAAAAAAACTCAAACTATTCTAGCCTGTACAATCTAGATAGTATATCTTATCTTCATTTCTCATATTTCTATTCCCTCTTTCAGTAACGTACTCGTTAGTTGAATAAGTGTTACCCATAAGAGTGAAATACCATATTTTTTTACAATGCCATTGTATGTTTGCAACCTTTTAGATAACAATATATTTGTGAGTAGTAACTTAAAAAGACTCAGAATAACTTCTGAGTCTAAACTTCTTATCATTTTCTCCCCAGTAGCGCCATTAAACCTTTATACATTAGGACAAGGGAGAAAATCACAATTGCCAAAATACCTATTAAGTTAGTTATCGGCTCTAAACCCGCTAAAAAAGTATCTGATAAGGGAACCTTTAATAATGCAAATCCAGCTAAAATACTAGCCAACATCAAAAGAATAAATCGATCCATTTAGTTTAACCTCCTCTCAATACATTATATGAACAAGTAAAAGGAAGGTTGAACCAATTGTCTCTCATGGACCGTTAGCTTATATAAAGCCTACTCAATTAACGAAGCGGGTTAACCATTCTCATTTTGTGTATACATAAATGGATTTATGCAAATAATATTTATGTATAAATTTCCCCTCACTGTTTAAAATGCTCTTAGAAATTATGTGTCAGATTAGATTTCAACCTCAAAGTATTGAATAAAGGGGAAAAGTAGATGAAAATCCGGTTCGGATATGTAGGTAATGCACTAGGCTTATGGGATGCGAGTCCATCAAAAACTCTAACTTTTACACGGTATTCAACGCTCCCTATAAACGAGAGAATGGAAAAATTGAAATCGATAACAGCACAAAATTTACAGCACACAAAAAGAATTTTGTATTATAATATCGCGCATGAAATAGAATTATACCGGTTTTCAAGCTCACTTGTCCCTTTAGCAACCCATCCGGAAGTGATGTGGGATTTCTTAACTCCATTCAAAAACGAATGGGAAGAAATCGGGAATTTAGTCCAAAATTTCAAGCTTAGAGTAAGCTTTCACCCAAATCAATTTACACTTTTCACAAGCCAAAGAGAAGAAGTCACAACGAATGCAGTAAGAAGTATGGAATATCATTTTAGGATGCTCAAAGCTATGAACATTCTTGATACGGGATTAATTAATATTCATATTGGCGGAGCCTATGGGGATAAAACTGCGTCATTAAACCGTTTCCATCAAAATCTCAAAAAATTGCCAAAGGAGATTAAGAAGCAGATGACGCTAGAAAATGATGATAAAACGTATGATGTTCGGGAAACACTCATTACTTGTGAAAAGGAAAACATTCCAATGGTACTCGATTATCATCACTATATGGCGAATAACGTGGAGAGTGACCTCCCTCTTTACTTAGACCGCATATTTAAGACTTGGAATACCTTTAATATTGTCCCAAAAGTTCACATTTCTTCACCGAAATCAGATCAAGCCTATCGTTCTCATGCCGACTTTGTTTCTTTAGACTTTGTCCTCCCCTTCTTAAAGATGGCAAAGGAGCTTAATAAGGACTTTGACATAATGATAGAAGCAAAACAAAAAAACCTTGCCATGCTGAAACTTGTAGATGAAATAGCTGCAATTCGAGGAGTCAAACGTATTTCAGGGTCATCTGTGGAATGGTAACCGCGAAGAATAGAGTTATTCAATTATTGAGTCCAGATTTTGAATCGAGCTTGAGGCCTACAGGATGTAGGTCATGCAACCGTTGCCGCAGGACGCGGCGAACTTAGATTGCCATTCTTTCTTTGGTCAGCGGACATTTGGATACCCGCTTAACAGGTAAAAAAAACGCATTCATCTCCCACCTATGGAGGTGAGAGTCTTCTGTAGCTGACGCTTCGCTTTCAGTACATAAACATTTGCTGAATAATGATAATACAGATGAGGTGGAATAAATGACGATTGTACGTCTTGGTTATGTCGCAATGAGTATGGAACTTGATAATGCATCCCCTTCGCAAACAATGACTTTTACCCAATTCAAAAAAATTGATGATAGGGAAGCTGCCATCCGTAAATTAGAACGTATTGCACTTTCGAATTTACATAATACACTAAGACTGTTAAAACATAATGTAGCGTCTGATATTCATTTTTATCGGCTAACCTCTCGCCTTATTCCTTTAGCAAACCACGAGGAGCTTCTTAAATGGAATTATATAAAGCCATTAATAGAACCGCTTCGTGAGATTGGAGATTTCGCAAAAAAACATAAGATTAGAGTTGATTTTCATCCAGATCACTTTGTTCTGATTAATTCTAAAGAGAAGCATATCTTAAAAAATTCAATTAGTACCTTAAAGCTACATTACTTATTACTAAAGGCGATGGGGATTGACCCGACTCATCGCTGTGTCATGCATGTTGGTGGTAATTATAAAGAAACCGAACTCTCACTTGAACGTTTTGTTGATAATTGGATGGACGTTCCGAAAAGGTTTCAAAATATGATTATGCTTGAAAATGATGATACTTCTTTTACGTTAGAAGATACACTTTACTTATGTGAAAAACTAGATATACCTCTTGTTTTCGATTATCATCATCATCTGGCCCATCACCTAGGTACAAATTGGAAAACCAACTGGAATAGAGTTATTCAGACATGGAGACATTCTCCGCTCTCAATAAAAATGCATATATCAAGTCCAAAGAGTGATAAAGCTTTTCGCCATCATTCAGATTATGTAGACATCGATATGTTTTTTAGATTCCTTCATGAAATAAAGGGCAGTATTCCACGAATTGACTGCATGATTGAGGCTAAGAAAAAAGATGAGGCGCTTTTCAAATTAATGGATGAAGTAAAAGCAAGGAAAGACGTTGAAATTATTGATGGCTCTTCATTCTCTTTAAAGTAAATGAAAAAGAGGTTACTTCCACAATTAGTTGAATTGTTTGTACATCGTTTTATAATGAAGTGGAAAAGAGCACAATCTGTAATTTTCAAAAAAGCATATTGGTAATAAATAAAGAGGACATTGAAGCCATTTGTATCGCTGATTTCGCAATGAAAAAGAGAAAGAGTTACGGTACCATCATGGTGAACCTAGCCAATGGTCGGGTCATTAATCCCGTAGAATCAAGAGAGATAGAAGATGCAGTTATCTAGCTTTCTTTTTTTGCTAATATAAATTATGTCTCAAGAGATAGCTCTCTTACTACTGAGATTTGGAAAGCCCCTCCTGAAGCCCACCATATCAGTGATCGATTTCAACTAGTGATAAATTTGACGGACGCAAACACTCATTTGAATAAAATGTATCTCTATTCTACAGGACAGACAAACAATTACTTGAATGAAAATAAAAATGAACCGTTATTTCCTTATGCAAGGACGTAACGGTTCATTTAATAAAGTAATTTTCTTTACCCAAAAGACTTCTTTTGTTTAATAAAAACCATACAGTAAGCAATAATCATAAAAGCTGATACCAACATAACTCATATGGTATAAACCCTTTAATTTCACGGAAGTACAAGCTTCCAATAGCGTTAGATTCATTCATCCAATTATATTTTTCTTTGTTTTATTAGGTCTATCAACACTTCAAGCCAGCTCGCTGTATGCTCGGCCTTGCTGGGGAAATAATCGCCCATAAATTCCATGAGCTTTTCTTTTTCTTTTCCAACATCTACGTGCTCATTTAAACTTTTCAAATACTCCCAGCGGTCTTTATGATCGGCTAACTTCCTTTCAAGAATGGCAATCACTTTGTCGCGATCAACGTACTCGATACTGGCTAAGCCCACAAGCATTTCACTGATTTTGTCGGCTTTTTCGAATAACTTGTATATTTTTTTCGGCAGTTCTTCACGGCCTTTTGCAGTAATAGAAAATACTTGCTTGTCAGGCCGATGATCTTCTTTGATGATTTCCACTGCCTCGATAAGTCTTTGTTTTGCTAAAGTATTAAAATTATAATACAACTTACTTTCTGTCAATCCGGCAAGTTTATCAAATGGAATCGGATCCGACAGCTGTCTTTTTAATTTATATGGATAATTATTGCCTTCGATTAATTTACTCAAAATGTATATTTGGATTGTCATGATCAATCTCCTTCGGCAAGTGACTCCCTCATTGTAACAAAATCATGCAGTGATTTCAGCCGTCTTAATACTTACAGACTCTGTTTCAGGTTCCGATACAGGCTGCGGCTTGTGGAGGAAAGCCACAATTAATATATTAATTAACATAGCCCCGGCTCCCACAGCCACCATCATCCACTGATTAGGCGCTGCACTGACGCTGCCATATAATGTCGCGAAGTACGCTTGGACAGAATAGTACATCGGCGAAATATAGCTCATCCATTCATATGGCAAGTACATCATTTCCCGAGGGATTGTCGCACCGTTGGCAAGTGTTTGGACCAATAGTATTGGCAAGTTGAGAACCATTCCGCCTTCACCCATCAAGAAAATTAAAATCGCCGTGAAATTGAAGCATACCATATAGTTCAAAATTTGCTGTGCAGTCAGGCTCACAAATATGTCAGCTCCATGGCTGCTGACTAAATATGCTATACCCAAAGCTACAAGGGATGATACAACCGCGATTAACAATGCTGTTAATTGAACATATAAGAATAGCCGCGTCTTGCTTGCTTTTCCGCGACTGGCTCTAAATGCTCCGACTAATTGCATAGCGCCAATCATTGCACCCGTGTATCCGGCCATTGTTAAGAACATTGGTAGCATAGTATTATTCATGCCCGCTGGAATCTCATTGATCGTGACCAAATTTCCAGCATATGCAGTTTCGATCATTTCCGCCATTTCAGTTGCTTGCTCTTCGGGTATATTCAAATTCATCAATACACCTTGTGCTGTTTGTGTGGAAAACTGTGTGCTTAATTGATTATTGATTTCGTTAACGATGGAAGTCATTGTCGAAGAAACAACTGTCGCACTTGCTCCATTGGTTGTAAAGTCAATGCTTGATGCTGTTTCCCCATTTTGCATGTCTTCAGAAAACGTTACAGGAATATGGATGATTAACGCCAATTCATTTTTTTCTAATTGTGCTAACGCTTGCTTGTTTGTCAAATCCGTTTCAATTTCTTCAAATGGTAGTTTCTCTGCAAGTTGTTCTGCAATCATTATCCCATATTCGCCTGCATCGTCATTCACCATAGCGATCGACATTTGATCAATATTATTCGGAATGGCTGAATACCCGGGGATAAATATTCCGAGCATGGCGATTGCGTAAAAAATCCCCATAAAAATAGCGGCAATAGCCCCTTTTGTTTTTAAGAAATGTATAAATTTCATGTATTTCTTCCTTCTTTCCAATAAAATATGTTTTTCGGTTTCAACAAAGTACTCTAATTAGAGTACTTCCGTATCTTACTCTTCCCTTTTTTAAAAGTCAATTGAATCGATTTCATATTACGTACTCTTAAAAAATCATAAAGAAACAGAGTCCAAATGATTTCTTTAAAAAAACCAATGAAAATTCCGATTACGCTGTTGTGAATAGTTGAAGCTGGATGAGTTGATTAACTGCAAGTTACTAGTGTTGCACTCAATATGAACTCCGACGAAATGAACTTTGGCTTTCTCTCCTGTATAATGTTAGATCTGATTTAGTAGAAAATAACCTTTGAGATTGGTGTTTACACGTTCACCGGAATTTATTTCCTTATAAGAATTCATTCCATCTCATCAATCCTCTTACAGGCGCTGTATATCGTCTGAGTTCATAATCTGTCTACTTTCTAAATCGACTTGGAAAAAGGATGGACACCAATATTTACAATTTTTTAGTAATCCTCTAGAGCTACATCCATTGAAGATAATCATGTTAATTGCTCTTTACGCTACAATCAATTTTATTAATTGATAAACAGAAATAGCTTTTTACTCCGTCCCTCTTCAGCCGTTTGCAGTAAGTGATCAGTATAGTCAACCCATTTCATCTTTCCACACCTTGTTTCGATTTTTCCAGTTAATTCTACTTCAATAGCAGTCATCAGATGGACCACTTTTGTTATGGGCAATTTAAAATGACGGCCCGCGAGTTCGTACGGAGAATTTGCCACTAGAAGACTAAGAAAATGATCAGCCGTTTCAGCACTTTCAGCCAAAGAATCTTCTAACTCAATGACAAACTGATACAGGCTCCTTTTTTCTTCCGTAAGCTTTTTAACCTCGCTTCTTAATAAAGACTCCATTAATCGATCATTCATTTTCCTCACCTCACGTATTTGTAACTTAAAAACCCAACCATTCTTTAATTAAAGAATGGTTGGATAGACTTTACCAACTTGCTTTTTTAACGCCTGGTAGGTGACATTTCACACAGAATCAGTGGTATGGAAGAATAAATGATTTATTCGACTTTGCATCTTCTATTAGACTGACTTTCACATTGTAAACATCTTTAATCGTTTCAGCGTTCAATACCTTTTTCGGTGTTCCGCCAACATACAGCGAGCCGTTTTTCATCAATAAAATTTCGTCCGCATATTGAAGTGCTTGGTTTAAGTCATGTAATACCAATAAAATTGTTTTTTGTTCTTTTTGATTAATCTCTTTTATCAATTCAAGCATTGCTAATTGGTGTTGGATATCTAAAAACGTTGTCGGTTCATCCAATAATATAATCGGTGTTTCCTGAGCAAGCGCTAAAGCAAGCCACGCCCGCTGTCTTTCTCCGCCAGACAAATAGTCCAATGGCTTATTCTTCAAATGATCAACTGAAGTCATTTCCAAAGATTTTTCGATGGCAACATGATCTTGTTTTCTGAGCATGCCAATTGCGCCCATATGGGGATATCTACCCTGCTCAACCAGTTCTTCCACCGTTATCCGAATCGATGCATCGTAAACTTGCGGGAGCAACGCCATTTTTTTGCCAGAGTTTTAGCAGAAAGGCTTGAAATTGGTGTATCTCCAAGCAAAACTTTACCTGTTTGAGGCGTTACAATATTTGAAATAGCTTTTAATAGCGTTGATTTCCCACAGCCATTCGGGCCTAAAAGAACAGTGATTTTCCCTTCTTTAATCGTTGCAGTAAATGCTGTCACTACGTCCTTTGAGCCAAAAGAAATCCCGATATCCTGCAATTGTATATCTTGTTGACTCAACTGACTTTACCACCTTTCATGTTTTTAGAAATTAAGTACATAAAGAAGGGTCCGCCAATTAAAGCTGTTACAGCACCCGTCTGCAATTGGATAGTAAACGGTACCCAAGCATCCGGCAGTAACGGAACTGCAACTTGAGCAATTATATCTGCAGCCAATAAAAGTAAAGAGGAAGTCAAGAAACTTATAGGCAGGAATAGTCGGGCATCTTCTCCAGCTAGGTGTCTGGCGATGTGCGGTCCAATGAGTCCTACAAACGCAATTGCTCCAACTGTTGAAACGGCACCTGCAGTTAGTAATCCCGCAACAAGCAGTATGTATTTTTTTGATGATTGTAAATTGATGCCCAATGTTTGAGCTTTCTCGTCACCTAGACGCAAGCCGTTCACTATACCTGCAAGAGAAAGTGCTATCGGTATCAAAATCAGTGCAAAAGGTACCACCATATAAAATTGCGACCATGTACGTCCGTTTAGCGATCCAATCATCCATAGTAAAATGCTCCCCATAGCTTGTTGTTGCTGCAATAGAATGAGAGAAATAAAAGCTTGTATAATAACTGAAAAAAGTACACCAATCAAAGCCAATTTCTGCATCCCGATATGAGGAAACTTCGAGATTCGATAAAGCAACGCAACAGAAAGCGTTGCTCCGATAGCTGCCACTACAGGAAGGCTATAACTCATAAGAATTGAAAATGGCGAGTAGGTAATCCAAAGAACAGCAAACAGCGTACTCAAAGCTGTCACACCAATAACACCGGGTTCAGCTAATGGATTTGAAATGACACTTTGCAATAAAGCACCTGCTAACCCAAGCATCCCCCCACAAAGAACAGCAATAATCGCTCTTGGTAAACGCAGGTTTAGAAGAATATTCCGGACTGTAGAATCATGATTAGGATTCATGAGCTCTTTAACAACTGTTTGAATTTCCACACTCAAACCACCTAAAATCAAATGAAGAGAAAAGAACAGCAAAAGTAAGATACATAGAATAGACCATAATCTTTTAAAAGTATATATATTCATAAGCCGGTTCTCCTTTTTATAAACATAAACAAGAGCCAGCTCCCACCAATTATGGAAGTGAGCAATCCTACAGGAATTTCAACCGGATAAAAATAAATTCGTGTAATTAAATCCATTCCTGTCAAATATGTTCCGCCCGCAAGAATACTTAATGGCATAACAACATAGCTGTTTGTACTTTGAACACCCCGACGTATTAGATGAGGGATAATAAGCGAAACAAAACCAATTGGACCACAATAAGCGACAACAGCAGCAGTTAAGGTAGTGCTTATTCCAAATACCAAAAGTCTGATGCGATCTACGGAAACTCCCCGCCCCTTTGCCGCTTCATCTCCCAAACGGAAAACATTTAAAGCTTTTCCGGCAAGTAATGCCAAAGGAACGCCGATGATAAACCAAGGTAAAAGGGCCAAAACATGCTCTTGCGTTCGGTTCGCTAAACTGCCGGTGAGATAGAAAAACAACAATCCGATGTCATTTGGACTTCCAATGCTTATCACCACAATCACCAGTGCATTTATTGTTGCGGTCATAGCAGCGCCGACCAGTAAGATAGAAGATCGTCGCAATTTACTGGAGGCTACTGTGACCACAATAATTCCGCTAAACATAGCGCCAGTCAGTGCTGCTAACGGATAAAGTGAAAAAGATAATGGCAGGCTAAATATAGTAACACATGCCATTACCATCGCAGCACCCGCTGACACTCCTGTCAATTCCGGTCCTGCTAAGTCATTTTGAAGGACGTCTTGAAGCATTGTACCAGCAAGTGCTAAAACAGCCCCTGCAATCCATCCCACAACCCATCTTGGTAATCGTATCTCAAAAACAACAATTTCCTCTAACTTCGTGGCCTGCCCATCCAACACTTGTAACAAGGAAGCAAAAGAGAGTCTAGGCTCGCCCAACATTAAACTTAAAATGAGTAGAACAAACGATAGAACCAAACATAAAAGTGCGAGGGATAAACTAATGGATAGTATTTTTTGCCCACTTCTCGGCTTATTTACCGTTTTCAATAATCCCAGTCACTTCATCTAAAACAATTGATAATGAACCTATCCCTCTACCATTTGCCCAGATATTGGTCCTAACTTCATAGACCTCATCATTTCGAACAGCTTTTAATTCTTTCCAAATTGGACTTTCAGAGAGTTGATCGGACAATGTCGGTCCTTTCTTATCAAAGGAAAATGTTTCGACAAAGATGATATCTGGATTTTGCTTAAGGACTTCCTCTAAGGAAAATTGAGCCCCCCCACTAGTATGACTTTCAGCATCTCCACCAGTAGACCATGGATAGCTGACACCTTCGGCTAATAAAGAGCCGACAACGCTTTCTTTTGTATCAATACCAAAATTCACATCAGATCCGTACATCACTAATGTGGTAATATCCATAGATGCTTGTTCTTTAAATAATTCAATTTTTTCCTCAAAGTTCTTAATTGCAGCCTCGGCCAAGTCCTGCCTTCCTGTTATGCTTCCCATTACACGTACGAATTCAATAGAATCTTTGTATGACAATGGACTAACTATATAAAGCGGTATATCTCCTAAACTTTCACGCAAGCTATCATGAACGCCACCTAAACCAATAACCAGTTGCGGATTCGTTTGATAAATATCTTCAATGTTTGGCTCAAAAAAAGTTCCGCCTATCAATGGGATAGCGACACCCGCTTCTCCAAAAAATTCTGATTCCTGCGTGATTCCAGCAGCTGATACAGCACTGGGCTCAATTTTTAAAAGATGCAGGGTATCCACACAGATTTCTGTTAAACAAATAATTTCAGAGGGTATCTTGTCTAATACAATTTCTGTACTCGTGCTATCTAGTAGCTTCTTCTCTTCCTTTGACTCAGCAGACGATTCCTCCGTTTTATTACTACAAGCTCCTACAACAAGTAACATGAGTAACAAACTGCTAAGCAGTTGATGTTTTATTGGCAAGACACTTAAATCTCCCTTCCGTTTCCTGTGTTAAACTGATACAGGCTCATTTATCCCACGCACCTCACATTGGAATAATTCAACCATTCTATAGTAACCGAATGGTTGAATATCTTTTACCAACTGGCTTTTTTAACACCTGGTAGTTGCCCTTTATGCGCAAGTTCCCGAAAAGCAATCCGTGACATGTTAAATTTCCGCATATATCCTCTTGGTCTCCCCGTCAGTTCGCATCGATTTTTCAATCGTGTTGGGGAAGAATCCTTAGGTAGCTTATTTAACGATTCATAGTCACCTTTCTCTTTCAATTCTTTACGAAGTACCGCATAGTGAGCAACCAACTTCCGTTGCCTCTTGTCTTTCGCTACCTTAGATTTCTTCGCCATTCTATTTCCACTCCATAATTAGTAATCATTACGATTTAAAACTTTGCAAATTTTTTTACTTTGTTTCTCTATGAATCGTGACTTTTCTCAAGCGCGGGCTGTATTTATTTAATTCAATCCGTTCGGGATTAGTGCGTTTGTTTTTTGTAGTTGTGTAATTGCGGTCTCCTGATTCTGTACAAGCTAATGTGATATTTACCCTCATACTAGTTCCTCCTATAGGTCAAATTTCGATTTGAAAATTAGGCAATGGATCCACAAAAATTGTCAAATCTTGCACTAATTCTTCTTCCGTAAGCAAGCATTTATCTAAGCCTTCCGTAATTTCCTGTTGATTCATCCGAATGCCAATCATTAACGATGACGGCGACTTTCAGCCCGTGTCGATTGTGTAAAGTATGATTCAATAAGGTCGTCTTCCCCGAACCTAAGTAGCGGCTTAACAACGTTACGGGTATCCTTTTTTTCATTCTCCCACTCCTTACGCTTTACTTATTACCCAATGCTTCCGCAAGTGTTGCAATGTTGTATTCCATCAAAGATAAATAGTCTGCTTTGTTTTCCACATCCTCACTTGTTAGAACACCAAGATTATGCAACATCAGTGAATTCGCTCCAATTTCCTTTCGAATGACATCAGTTAGTTTAGAGGAGACGTTTTGTTCGAATAAAACATATTTCACTTCATGTGCTTTCGCGTATTTAACAAGAGCAGCCAATTCCTTTTGTGAAGGTTCACTTTGCGAATTTAATCCGGCAACTGCGACTTGTTCAAGTCCATACGAATCAGCGATATAACCAAAAGCTGCGTGTGAAACGAAAAATGTTTTTGTAGTAGCATTGGAAGCCATGTCTTTAAATTTCAGATCGAGGGCGAGTAAATCCTCTTTTAACCCTTCAAAATTTTCTTTAAACATATCCTTTTTTTCAGGAGATGCTTCGATGAGTGAGTCTTTAATTACCGTTGCGAGTTCTATACTTAATAAAGGAGAAATCCAAACATGAGGGTCGAATTCGCTGTGCTCATGGTCGTCATGATCATGTGAATCGTTTTCTTCATGGTCCTGTTCGTGTGACTCATGCTCTTCTTCATCGTGCCCATCAGACTCATGCCCCTCCTCTCCGTGATCATGTCCTTCACCTAGCGACTCTTCTGGAATATTGTCAGCGACCGCTATCATTTTGACATGCTCGCCTTTCATTGTCTTTTCGGCATTCTCCACAAATCCTTCAAGTCCAAGTCCGATATAAAAGAATAAATCTGAATCAGCGAGTGCCATCATATCCTTTTGTGTTGGGTCAAACGTATGCTCATCTGCCCCCGGCGGATAAATAGATTGTACATCGACCGCGTCGCCGCCAATCCGTTCTGTGAAATATTGAAGCGGATAAACAGTAGTATAAACGGATATGAGGTCTTCGTTACCTTCCGCTTCTACCCTCTCATTCGTATGCTCTTTGTTGCCGCATGCTGCGAGCAATAGTAGAGTAATAATTGAAAAAATAGATAAAAACTTTTTATTCGCCACAAAAAACTCCTCCTTTATTCCCTTAAATCGTAATCATTACGTTTTAAGTATTTATTTATCATACAAGAGCATTTTTGAATTAGCAACTGTTTTTATTTCATATTGTGAAAAGTAATTCCTTTAAACTAAGCACACCTGTACTTTCAGGTCATGAATGAACTCTTTTTACTTTGCGAGTGATAAGGTAACCTTAATTATGATTAATGAATTCTTTAAATACTGTTTCACAAGATTATTGGAGTTAGTATAGAAGTTTGAACACACGTTGGTTAAGTCTACAACCTAAAAAGTAGAGATGACCGTTACCACATTAGTTCAGGCAATGGCGGTGGCATTTATTGAGTATTATTCCTTTCGTTGTATCAGGTCCATTTATTTCACGATAGCTATAAACAGGTTTCCGCACATTATCACACCTAAAAAACATAGCCCTTGTCCGGTTGACAAGGGCTATGTTTAATTTATATATGGATTTTCGGGCTCTTCTACCTTCTCTATGTCAGTTATCTGCAGGTAAGGATAATCCCAATCTTCTAGGGTTATTTTCGATAAATAGCCCGTTGCCCTAATCCATTCATCTTCCTCTACTTCAAACATTTCACCAGAAGTCGACAAAATGCCAAAGACAGAAGCATCTGCAACACAACAAGTAATTCCGAATCGTGCAACTACAAACTGATCTTCTTCCAAGTCAGGTTGCTTGTATACAAACCCAACAATTTCTATTTCCTTACCAAGAAACCAATCGAGATAAGCATAAATATTATCGGTAATATCCAGATATCTTGCTTCACTTACAATGATTTTATCGTTTTCTAATAGTTCATCTCTCAGACTTTCCATACGAGTAGGGTATTCATCATTTTCATAGTTCACATCTTCATCAGTCTTCGTTCCATCAATGGATTCTTCTACAATGTCAGGATCTGTTCCTGGCAAGTCATAGGAGGTATCCGTTTCATCATTTCTAACGGCTGGCAGTGTGGTATTCAAACCTGTTCCATATATAACCCCTCTTTTGGCGACAATTGAACTATCTAAAACGGTCATTGGAAACCACAATCCAGTCAGAACAGGTAAGACAAACAAAGTGTATATAAAAAATGTTTGTAAGGGGGTTCCAGTTTGAGTATGGCTAAAGCCACAATTACAGTATAATTCCTCCAGATTCTTCGATCCACTTCTCCATAGTTGCATAAGCCCCAATACCAATAAAATCACAAGTGCAAAATAAGAAAAGGGAATCATTTTAGGAGCAATATAATAAGTAATATCCCCTGATACTAGCAATCTAAATAAGAGTAGAAAAAAACCTAGTAATATAATTCCTCTAAACAAAGCATGAGAACTGTAATCCCGTTCTTCCTGCATAACGCACCTCACATAAATAAGTATTGGTATATCAAAATCATCACATATACAGACACAGTAATAATAGCCATTAAGCCTATAACGAATTTAGCACGGAAATAAGCAAATAGCATAACCGTACCTTTCAAATCTAGCATCGGCCCATAGACTAAAAAAGAAAGGAGTGATCCTGCGGAGAATGTGTGTGCAAACGAGGATGCTACAAATGCATCCGCTTCGGAGCAAAGTGATAAGATGAACGCAAATCCCATCATAACAAGAGGTGAAGTCATGTCATTGGCAGCAATACTTACCAATAGCCCCCTATCAAAGAACGTCTGAAATAAACTGGCAATCATTGCGCCCATGATCAAAAATTTCCCCATATCGAAAAACTCATCACTTGCATGATAAAATACAGCTTTTATTTTAGGGACTTCCCTGCCACCCGACTGTATAGGTCTATCCAACAGTTCCTCTGTTGTCCACTTTAATTGATTACGATTCCGATAGAAAGCATATATGAGACTACCAATTACAATGGCCAATACGAACGCCAATCCCATCCGGGCATACGCAATTGCTGGGGTAGATTGGAAGGCATAATAGGTAGATGCAAAGACGATGGGATTTAATACAGGTGCCCCAACAATAAAAATAATACCTATATGCAACGGCATTCCCTTTTTCATCAATCTTCGCACCACTGGAATAATTGCACATTCACAAACGGGAAAAATTGCACTTACTAGTACAGCTGGCACGATTGCTATAATAGGATTTTTAGGAATAAACCGTTGTACAGCCTCTTCAGACACAAACGTTTGGATTAGAGCTGATGTAAACACCCCAAGAAACACAAAGGGTAATGCTTCTAATACGATGCTCAGAAAAATGGTATTTACATGCAATATGCTTTTTGGAATTGCCGCTTGTATTTCTGTGAATCCTATTGATAAAAAGAAATAGAGGAGCACTCCTATGAAAAGTAAGCTCACCCCTAAACTTCGTTTGCTTGTCATGAATCGTACTCCTATCTCTCTAATATCCTTAATTTCTGTAAAGTGCTACGCAAAAAAATACGATTTTCATTGCTTTACGAGTTGCTTCCAATGATCGTTTATCTGCTCTGTGTCAAGCCCCAAGCCAATTAAAATAATAACTGGTTTTCTATTTAAAGCGGCGGGGACTGGAGTAAATGCTACCTTCCTTGAAGCATATTGGAAACTGTAAAGTTGGTGTGAGCTTTCGATTTCAACGAACCCCTTTCCTCGTAGTACATTGGCTGGAAGGTGTTTGAGCCATTTTTCGAATTCTTTCTTTCGAACTACAGGGCAATCCTCCAACTTAAGCGCTTGCAATGTCGAGTGATGATGATGATGATGTTCAACATCCAAAGGCGATTTTCCAATCGTAACAGAGTGGATACGCTTTTCAAAAAGCAATTCAGAATCAATTTTACCGTAGACACTTTCCATAATAGTTTTTTCTTGTTTCGATTTCTTTGTGATTTTTTGTTTAATACTTTCAAGTTGATTTAAAGGAACTAAATCCGTCTTATTTAACACCAGTAGACTTCCACAAATCATTTGTTCATATATTAAATTCCGGACTTCTGTTGAGCTTGAAAATATGCTTTGATACTCCAAATAATTACTAGCATCCAAAACTGTAATAATAGACATTAAGTCAAATTGATCAGTATATGGATGACTCAGAAGAACTTCTTGTATTTCCATCGGATTGGCTACTCCGGTTCCTTCTATAAATAAAACATCGAGTGGACTGTGTTCCATTTCCGTTATCAACTCGTTCATTGTTTCTTTTAAGTCTTCTTGGATCGTACAACAAATACAACCGTCTAACAGTTCAAATACCTTTTGATTTTCAAATAAATGACCTTCTACGTTTGTTTGGCCTATTTCATTTAAAATAATTCCCGGCTGTAGCCCCTTTTTCTTACAATGTTCTAGCATATTTAATAACACGGTGGTTTTACCACTCCCAAGAAAACCGCTTAGTACATATACTGGAATCTTCTTACTTGAGTTAATAAAAATCTCTCCTCTCAAATTAGGTTTATATCTATCCTTCTCTCATCAACGACCAAGACAGTTAAAATTATTATGCTCTGTAACAACTTTAGCCGGCACTATTTCTACTTCACTAATCACAAACAGTAATGTTTACGATTTACTTGTTTGTTTATCATACAAGAGAGTTTTTAAATTAGCAACTGATTTTTTCGTAATGCGTATTTCTAAAAAAAACCCCTAAAAAAGGTATATCTGACGATCCAATTGCATAGTTTCAAAATACAATCCAAGTCAACAAATCACTAAAATCACGCGCTTTCTTGGTTTATCTAGAAACTTATCGTTAAGAAATTGACCTACTTTAGTTGCATATTTATTGAACATTAAAAGGAATTGATGAACCTTGCCGCATCTTCGCATTGTGTAGAGAATTAATCTTGAAAAGGAAAAGATCATAGTGAATTCTCCTTACTATTTGTGATATCAAAAAAGCCGACTACCCCGTTTTGGGTAATTCGACTTTTAAAAGAAACGTCCCCTATTTTACTTTGACTAACCTAACTTTCTTTTGGCACTCATTTTCTGTTTTAAGTAGTCTTTACCAGCATCAGTAAGTGTCGCATTCTGATGATGACTGTTCTTTTACTCTACTTACTAAAAAAACTAGTTTGATATCATTCATATATTTTTTGTCCAAGGAGGGATTCGAGCCCCCGACCGACGGCTTAGCTAGACGCCAGGAACCTCACGATAATCTTTTGCAAATTTTACGTTGTGTAACTGATTATTCTTCGGTGCATCTACTCTCAAGCTAAATGACTTATCAAATCGTTTAGGCTCAAAGTAATAGCATTTCATCGGTTTGTGGACAATAAACGCAGTACACATCAATTTTGTTTTTGTCGACAACTGATGTAACTATTCCTTTTGTGTTGCAATAAGATGAACGAAATCTCACTTCTAGAATCCCTCTTGAAGTTAGCTCCCTATAGGAACACTTTGATATCCAGCTTCTCGAAAAGCGATCTAGCCGGTTCCAGAGTGACCCCTGCATACATCTGTTCAGCTTCCTCCAACGCTGCCGTATTAGCAAATGACTGACTGCTTACTTACATACTCATTGACTTTTTTCGCTACATCTTGCCCTTCTTTAATGGCCCAAACGATAAGACTTTGACCTTTTCTCGCATCTCCTGCAGTAAATACGCCATCTACATTTGTTGCATAATCTTTTGTTGTTGCGGCAATTTTTTTGTTTACAATGTTCACGCCCAATTGATTTGGTAATGAAAGCTCTGCTCCTTCAAATCCAATTGCAACAAACACAAATTGTACAGGCCAAATTTTTTCTGTACCAGGTATTGCTTTAAAGAAATGAACCCCATCTTCCCCTAGTATTTTTTCCATATGAATTGTATGAAGCTCTTTTAAATTTCCTTTCTCATCTGCGACCATTCTCGTTGTTTGGATTAAGTATTCACGAGGATCTTTGCCATATTTAGCTTCCGCTTCCTCATAAGCATATTCCAATTTGTAAATATTCGAATCGGTTGGCCACAAATTGTCTTCCGCTCTTGTATCTGGTAGCTGTGGATGTTTTCCGAACTGGACAACTGATTTACAGTTTTGACGAATTGCAGTTGCCACACAGTCTGCCCCCGTATCTCCTCCACCAATTATGATGACATCTTTCCCTTTTGTATTGATAAATTGCCCGTCAGCAAAATTAGAATCCAGCAAACTTTTGGTAGTAAAAGTTAAGTAATCTATTGCAAGATGAACTCCATTTGAATCGCTACCTTCCATGCGAAGTTCACGTTGTTTCTGTGCGCCGATACATAAAATAATCGCATCGAATTCAGCTTTTAATTGATCTGATGAAATATCTTTACCAATTTCCGTATTTAACACAAAATCGATTCCTTCTTGTTGGAGTAACTGAATTCGACGTTCGACTACATCTTTTTCTAGTTTCATATTTGGAATGCCGTACATGAGTAGTCCACCAACACGGTCCGCACGTTCAAATACAGTTACAGAATGACCCGCTTGATTTAACTCATCTGCGCTTGCAAGTCCAGCAGGTCCAGAGCCGACTATAGCGATTTTATTCCCTGTGCGCTCTACTGGAATTCTAGGTACTATCCAGCCATTTTCAAATCCTTTATCGATAATAGTACGCTCAATATTCTTAATCGATACCGCTGGATCTGAAATGGCAAGTGTACAAGATCCTTCGCAAGGAGCTGGACAAACACGACCAGTAAATTCCGGAAAATTATTTGTCATCGATAATCTTTCTAGTGCTTCCTGCCACTTTCCTTTATACACTAAATCATTCCACTCAGGGATTAAGTTATTAATAGGACAACCGGCAGTCGCACCTTGTATTTCAATCCCCATATGGCAAAAAGGAGTCCCACAATCCATACATCTTGCACCTTGTGTTTGAAGTGCTTCATCTGTTAACTTCGAGGCATACTCTCCCCAATTTTCAATACGTCTGAGAGGGGCTTCTTCCTTTCCTTTTTCTCGTTTATAATCCATAAATCCAGTAAGTTTACCCATTTACTATTCCCCCTCTCTTATTTTTTCACAAGCGCGAGTGGCTTTATTTCTCCGTTCACGGAAGTTGCTAAAAATGCTTGCATTGCAGCTGCATCATCCGTTAAACCATTCCTTTTAAAGTCAGCGATTTTTTCGAGCATTTTCTTATAATCATTTGGCACGACCTTTACAAATCTTTGAACATTTTCCTCCCATTTATCTAGTATGTTCATAGCTTTCGTGCTTTTCGTGTAATAATAATGATCCATAATTAATTGGCGAATCGCATGTTTTTCTTCTGATAATTCAATTCGTTCAAATCCAATCATTTCTGTGTTACATTTTTGTTTGAATCCGTCCAAGTCATCAACAAGTACATACGCAATTCCGCCAGACATTCCTGCACCGAAATTTTTCCCAACATCCCCTAATATGACAGCACGACCACCTGTCATATATTCACAGCCATGATCCCCAATGCCTTCTACGACAACATCTACTCCACTATTTCGAACTGCAAAGCGCTCTCCAGCACGTCCATTTATAAATGCAGTTCCACTTGTTGCACCGTATAACGCAACATTTCCAGCAATAACATTTTCTTCAGCAATACCTTGAATAGGTGCAGTGACAATCAGTTTTCCACCAGATAATCCTTTGCCAAAATAATCATTTACATCCCCTGTTACATACATAGACATGCCTTTTGGTATAAACGCACCAAAACTTTGCCCGGCTGCTCCGGTAAATCGAAGTGTGATCGAATCGTGGGCTAATCCTCTAGCACCATATAGTTTGGATATTTCGCTTCCAATAATCGTGCCTACTACACGGTCCGTGTTTGCAATTGGATAATTCAATTCCACTTTGGATTCATTTAGAATAGCATGTTCTACTTTTGGTAATAATTCACGTAAGTCAAATGATTGTTCTATTTTATGATTTTGTGGAATTTTAAACGTCCGTGCTCCCTCTGGCTGATAAAGCAATGCCGTTAAATCCAATTGTTTTGCTTTCCAATGTTCTTTTGCACGATCACTAACTTCTAACACATCCGCACGTCCTACCATTTCTTCTACAGTTCTGAATCCAAGTAACGCCATATACTCACGAACTTCTTCCGCTACGAATTTCATAAAATTCACAACATAATCAGCACTTCCTGTGAATTTATTGCGAAGTTCCGGATTTTGAGTCGCAATTCCAACTGGACAAGTGTCTAGATGACACGCACGCATCATAATACAGCCTAAAACGATTAATGGAGCTGTTGCAAATCCATACTCCTCAGCTCCAAGTAAGGCAGCCATTACAACGTCTTTACCAGTCATCAATTTCCCATCTGTTTCCAGTCTCACTCTATCACGTAAACCGTTTAATATTAATGTTTGATGCGCTTCTGCGAGTCCTAGCTCCCAAGGTAGTCCCGTATGTTTAATGCTCGTTTTAGGAGATGCACCTGTTCCACCGTCATATCCACTAATGACAATCACATCTGCTGCACCTTTTGCCACCCCAGCAGCAATCGTTCCAACACCCGATTTCGCCACTAATTTCACACTAATACGAGCAGTTCTATTCGCGTTTTTTAAGTCATGAATTAATTGCGCCATATCTTCAATCGAATAAATATCATGATGTGGAGGTGGAGATATTAATCCAACTCCAGTTGTCGATCCACGAACATCGGCTACCCACGGGTATACTTTATTACCTGGTAACTGACCACCTTCGCCCGGTTTCGCACCTTGCGCCATTTTAATTTGCAGTTCATCTGCCTGCACTAAATAATGACTTTTCACTCCAAATCGACCAGACGCTATTTGTTTAATGGCACTTCTTCGGTTATCTCCATTGGCATCTAGTTCATAACGGCTAGGATGTTCTCCACCTTCTCCGCTATTACTTTTACCACCTAGACGATTCATCGCAATAGCAAGTGTTTCATGGGCTTCTTTGCTTAATGAACCAAACGACATCGCTCCCGTTTTAAATCGTTTGACAATGGAATCTACAGACTCGACTTCTTCCAGTGGAATACATTTAACATCTTTTTTAAATGTCAATAAATTACGCAAAAATCCAATACGCTCTTCATTTGCCATTTCTGCATATTGTCTATATAAACCGTAATCCCCTTTTCGAGTAGCCCACTGAAGTGTGTGGATCGTCTTCGGATTAAATGCATGATGTTCACCAGTACTTCTCCACTGGAAATCGCTACCTGAATCTAAAGAAGCCCCAGTGGAATCTACAGCTGCTTGATGTCTTTTATGCGCTTCTTCCAAGATCGTTTCTAGATTAATACCTCCTATTTGAGAAACAGTTCCTGTAAAATAACGTTCAATCACTTCTTTACTAATCCCTACCGCTTCAAAAATTTGAGCTCCGCGATAACTTTGAACAGTTGAAATACCCATTTTCGACATTACTTTCACTACACCATCTGCAATACCTTTATTATATTTCGCAACCGCTACTGCATAACTACTATCAATATGCCCTTCTTCGATTGCTTCTGCAATCGTTGCATAAGCAATATATGGATTAATCGCATCTACCCCAAATCCAATCAGAGCAGCAAATTGATGTACTTCTCTTGTTTCACCAGATTCCACAATAATACTTACCTTCGTTCGATTTCCTGTGCGAAGTAAATGTTGATGGAGGCTACTTGCAGCTAGTAGGACTGGAATTGTAGATTGCTTTACATCCAACAGTCGGTCGGAAAGTATGAGCAAGGCTATTCCTTGTGCTATATATTCATCCGCTTGTTTAGAAACATGACATAAATCGATTTCTAATTTTGCAGACATAGTTAAATCTATAGTTGCACTTCGGAATTTGTTTGATTTCATATCGTTTAATTGGCTAAACTGGCTATTTGTTAAAATAGGTGTGTCTAAAAAGATTCGTTCGCTATTAGATCGATTTTGATGCAGTAAATCTCCTTCTGCTCCAAGTAGCGTCATTGTAGATGTCACAATATGCTCACGAATTGAATCTATTGGTGGATTTGTTACTTGTGCAAAGAGCTGTTTAAAATAATTAAATAACGATTGTGGTCGATCTGATAAAACGGCTAGTGGTGTATCATTCCCCATTGATCCAATTGGGTCTTTGCCATCTAACGCAATCGGAATCATGTATTTTTGAATATCTTCATATGTGTAGCCAAATGCTTTTTGTTTGAACAACAAATCATCTATTTGCTCTGGTTCTTCCATTTCAGATGTAATAGTTACTAAATTTTCGTCTAACCATTGTTGGTAAGGTAATGCATTTGCCATATCTGATTTAATTTCTTCGTCTGAAATAATACGACCTTGTTCTAAATCAACAAGTAGCATTCTTCCAGGGGTTAAACGTTCTTTGTATAAAATATTTTCTTCCTCTACATCTACTACCCCTACTTCAGAAGAGAAAATAATATAATCATCTTTTGTCACATAGTACCGAGCTGGTCGTAAACCATTGCGATCTAAAATTGCCCCAATTTGTTTCCCATCTGTAAATGAAATAGCTGTTGGTCCATCCCATGGCTCCATTAAACTGCTGTGATAAGAATAGAAAGCCTTTTTCTCCTCAGTTATATGAGGGTTTTCTGTCCAAGGTTCTGGTATTAACATCATGGCAGCGTGAGCTGGTTTTCTACCAGCAAGTACAAAAAATTCAAATGCATTATCTAACATGGAAGAGTCGCTCCCATTTGTATCAATGATTGGCAATAGTTTTGGAAGATCCTCCCCAAATGCTTCTGATACAAATTGTTGTTCCCGTGCTTTCATCCAGTTAATATTTCCACGTAATGTATTTATTTCACCGTTATGAACAATATATCTGTTTGGATGTGCTCTTTCCCAACTTGGAAAAGTATTGGTACTATAGCGAGAATGTACTAATGAAAAGGCAGATGTAAATAGCTCATCTTGAAGATCCACGTAAAAAAGATTCACCTCTTTGGGAGTAAGTAATCCTTTATAGACGATTGTCTGACTTGATAGACTTGCACAATAGAATTTTTTATCCTGTTGTACTGCCCAGTGCTCCACTTGTTTTCGAATGATATATAATTTACGTTCAAATGCAAGTGAATCAGTTGTGTTTATTGCTCTGATGAATACTTGACGAACGACTGGTACTGTTTCTTTTGCTTTTTCACTTAGAACACTAGCGTTTATTGGAACTGTTCTCCACCCGATGAGTTCTTGCCCTTGCGCAATAATCATGTCGTTAATTTTTTGTTCAATGCCCGCACGTTCTTCATTATTGTCTGTAAAAAATAGCATTCCTACGCCATAAGCTCCTTTTTCCGGCAAATCCCATTCATTACACACAACACGAAAATAAACATCTGGTATCTGCACCATCAGTCCTGCACCATCACCCGTTTGACCATCGCTTCCACGTCCCGCACGGTGATCAAGTCGACATAACATTTCTAATCCTTTTTCTACGATATCATGTGTTGCATTTCCTTTTATATGTGCATATAAACCTATCCCGCATGCGTCATGTTCAAACGTTGGATCATACATGCCCTGTGCTTTCGGTAATTGATGAAATGTCATTTGAACCCCTCCATTTTCCATAAAAAGTAACTTACTAATATTATATGTTTTCAAACTAATACAAACAATATATAATTTGGATATAAATGATCTGTTTTTGAGATAGATTAGGAGGGAAGTATGGAAATACGCCAGTTGAGGTACTTTATCGAAGTAGCAGAACGTGAACATATTTCAGAAGCAGCTATTCATTTGCATGTAGCCCAATCAGCTGTAAGTAGACAAATTGCAAATTTAGAAGATGAACTTGGAGTAGAATTATTTGAACGTGTTGGTAGAAATGTGAAGTTAACACAAATTGGCAAGATTTTTTCAGAACATAGCATTTCTGCTTTGCAAGCGATTGATTATGCGAAAAAACAAATAGACGAATATTTAGATCCAGATAAAGGGACTATCAAAATTGGATTTCCTACTAGTTTAGCTGGTCACCTATTACCTACTGTCATTTCAGCGTTTAAAAAAGAATATCCCAATGTAGCGTTTCATTTACGTCAAGGATCATATAATTATTTGATCGATGCTGTGAATAAAAGGGAACTAAATCTTGCCTTTTTAGGACCGCTTCCTCCAAAAGATGACTCGATCAACACATCTATTTTATTTACTGAAAATTTCTCTGTACTTTTACCTTCGAATCACCCCTTTGCAAAACGTGAGAAGCTACAACTTATTGATTTAAGAAACGATGATTTCATATTATTTCCAGAAGGATATGTACTAAAAAAAATCGCAGTAGAAGCATGTAATAGCGTTGGCTTCACACCGAAAACTTCATCAGAAGGAGAAGATATGGATGCCATCAAAGGGTTAGTAGCAGCAGGTATCGGTGTAACTATTTTACCCGAAAGCTCTTTTTACGATTCTACACCACGATTTACAGTTAAAATACCAATAGAAACACCAATCATTCGAAGAACCGTTGGAATCATTAGCCCCGCAACTCGAGAGCTTTCGCCATCCGAAAAGGTATTCCATCAATTCGTCACCCGCTTCTTCTCTATACTTGGTCAGTACCAGTAAAACCCCTGTAATATTGGCAAAAAATTATTAATAATAGGAGAAAAAATTGTGAGTTTCATGTTTTTCATTACTCATAAATATTCTGGATGGTTTTTACCCCATCCAGAATTTTACGGTAAATAAAAAACTTTAATTGGACTGTATTCATTGTTCTCGACAGCGGAGAATTTCTTGCGCACCCTTCAGGTCAACCCGCATGCGAATTAGTTTAAGGTCCCACTTTTTTCAAAATCTCCCGAATTCTTTTACCAGAATTCGACATCTGTTCCCTTAAGAAATACAGCCGTCTTCATTTTCACACAATACATTTCGTTCTTTGCCTAAAATCTTGTATTTGAAACAGCGTTTATCCTGACAAAAAAACGTCAAAACCTTATCAAAAGGGTTTGACGACTTTACGTGAATACTTTCGGAATTAGCACAGTGCCTCGGCAATCTACAGTTAAGATTGCAAAGGGTCAAATCTCTCCACCTTACTTAATAAGAAAGTCACGTCTGTTGATTAACCATTTTCTTGCATAAATAACAGGTATGCATAAGCTTGAAAACCCATTTTCACTGGATCATTTCCGGTTCGCTTTCGGCACACTATTCAAGTGAAAAATGCTGTTGCTTTAGAAGTAAAGAAGAGCAACCTTTTTCACAAGGTATCGGTGCCCGAAGATGCAATTTCGGGCACTCTGGTACATTGCACAATGTGTTCTTTAATAAGGCTTAAACTCCACATCAGGTAAGCTCCTATAGAAAGTGACACTTCCTAAAATAAGAAAAGACCATAGAGAAAGCTTCAGCCGCCAAAATTGCATCTTTGGCGGCTTTTACCCAGTTAGGAACCCTCCATTCCCTCGTTCCCAAAAGCATTAGCACTTCGTGTACCTTTGTCTTTGGGTCGCGACGGATGAACGACCACCAGACGATTACTGAAGAAGATGTATAGTAATGCGGCGAAGTCGCATTCCTATACATCAAAATAGCTCAGTTATATAAAGAAGTTGTTCAATGCAATGCGAGCCAGAAGCAACTGTACACCGAGCGTCTAGTAGTCAATTAAGTTATTTATTGGTTATTTTCAGTTAATGAACACATGTGTAAGAAAGTTTTCTATTCTATAATTTATAAGGTTAATAGATATTGTTGATTAGCAAGCTCTATTTTTTACGCCCGAATCCATTTCCAAATTTCGCCCGGTGTAGCGTTCTTGCCATACATCAGGATGCCAATCTTGAAGACTTTGCCCGCAAGTTTCATGAAGACCCAGACGCTGACGACAAGAATTCCGATGGCGATAATGATTTGCACCCACGGCCATTCTTCAAGAAGTGACAGGCGCATAATGAGAACGCCAGGTGATGTAAACGGGATATAGCTTCCAAGCTGCGCCCAGAATCCGCTTGGATCGCTGAAGACTGGTCCAATGAAAAGGAATGGGCTGAATGGTAACATCATGACCATGCCCTGGAAATTCCCCGCTGTCGAGATATCAGCCATTGTGGCACCGATTCCGACGAATAGCGCCGCATAGAGCAGGTATCCGAGGATAGAAATGAATATTAGCACTAGAAGTTCGGGCACTAACAGATACTCAATAATCGGAAAATCGATTTTCCAGATGAGCACCGGCAGCGCGATGACAATATAGACAACGACCTGGATGATACCGAGGACAAAATAGCCGATGATCTTGCCTTGCATCAGTTCTGCAGGCGTTAAAGACGACAGAATAATCTCAGCAATTTTGTCTTTCTTCTCCTGGGACGCGCTTTGGAAGATTGCCATTCCGGTGAAGACAATTGACAGCATGACGACAGCGGCAAATGCTCCTGGAATCACACGTTCCAGCATGTTTTCACTGAACAGGCCGCCTTCTTCCGGTTTTTCTGAAGCATCTTCAAAGACGACTCCCTGCGCGACAACTGCCGCTTCTTCCTGTGTCAGGCCGAGCTGTTCGATCTGCAGCATCTGTAGCGGACCACCGAGGATCTGGACTTCATCCATGAAGGCTGAACTCGTATCTTCATGCGTGTAAACTGCAACTTTTCCGGTTTCAATTGCCTGTTCGTCGATGAAGATATACGCAGCGTCTTCTTTGCCTTCAAGCGCTGAGGTGGCTTCCTGTTCTGTGGTGTCTGTCTGTTCCATCTGCCATTCGGTATTTGCTACCGCTGCTTCCAATTGTCCGTAGACCCCGAGCTGGTCATTGACGTAGACTGTCGTTGTCGCTGCTTCATCATCCGAACTGAACAGGTCCGGCAGCAGGAAAAATGCTAGGAAGATGATTGGTGTCAGGAATAGGCCGATGATGAACGACTTGCTTTTCATATTGCGTTTGATTTCCCATTTGGCGACTTTCATCGTGTTACGCATGCAACTCCCCCACTTCCTTCAAAAGATTCTTGTCCGTGGCGATATCTATGAAGATTTCATGGAGCGAAATCCGGTCGATCGATAGTTCCTGAATGTCGAGTTCATCTGGAAGATTTTTCAGCCAGACAGCGGGTTGCACATGTTTTGTGAGATAAAGCACAGCCGTTGCCCCGTTCTGTTCGACCCGCTCGACTTCTGGCAGGTTTTCAAGCAGGCTGCGGCTGTTGCTGCCGTTGATCGTGCATTTGAAATTAGCATATTCCTTTTTGACATCACTCAGGGTCCCGTAGATCACTTTCGTGCCGCGGTGAATCAAGAACAGCCGGTCCGCCATCTCTTCGACAAGGTTCATCTGATGCGAAGACAATAGAATCGCCGTGCCTTTTTTGGCCAGTGAACGGATTTCTTCTTTGAACAGCTCCTGGCTGACCGGATCAAGACCTGAGAACGGCTCATCCAGAATCAGCAGTTCCGGTTCATGAAGAATGGAGGCGATAAACTGGACTTTCTGACCCATCCCTTTCGACAACTCCTCGACCGATACTTTATCCTTGCCCTCTAGGCCGAACTTTTTCAAGTACTCGAGCGCGCGTTCTTTAGCTAGGTCCAGCGGATAATCCTTCAGGTCCGCAAGATACAGCAGAATGTCCATGACCTTGACGTTTTTGTAGAGCCCCCGCTCTTCCGGCAGATAGCCAATTTTATCACGCGGGATATCTTTCGTAGAGCGGTTCCGGAAAGCGATCGTACCTTCATCGGGATACAAGATGCCCATGATGTTGCGGATTGTCGTCGATTTCCCCGCCCCGTTCGGTCCGAGCAACGCCATAATCTCTCCCTTTTTCACTTCGAAGGAAATATTTGAGACAATCTTCTTATCCTTGAAGGATTTTCCTAAACCTTCTACAGTAAGCATTGTTTCCATTTCTCTCATCCTCTCTTAGTTCTCTACTTCAGCAGAAGGCTGATGATTTCTTCCAGTTCCAAGGCTTTGACGTCAATGACACTGTGTTCGTGTTGCGTGAAATACTGTTCCGTTGTGTCAGGATTATCTGATATCAGCTCGTTTTCGGAACGGGAAACCTCACCCGGTACTCGCACCGCTGGCATTTCTTTGAGCCAATAGCGGCGGAATCCGGCAGCGAGCATGTCTTTCTCATACCGGCCGACCGCCTGCCCGTCCTTCATCAGAAACAAGTAATCCGCCAGTTTCTGAAGATCCTCCGGCTGATGAGTTGTCAGGATGACAGCACGGTCCTCCTTTTCCATCCACTCGACAAGCAAATCCATGAATTGTTTTTTTGATGGGATGTCGAGTGACACGGTAGGTTCATCGAGAATCAGGATATCAGTATTCCGCGGCAATGCGAGCGACAGGCTCAGCTTCTGCTGGAGACCTGGCGATAATTTGCCGAAACGCTTATCGAGTGGGATGTTGAGTAGCTGGATCATGCGTTCAAAAAGCTTCTCATCCCATTTCGTATATAAAGGGGCAATCAGCCTTTTCAGGTCCTCTCCTGTATAGGCGTTCCAGCCAACAGCGTTTTGCGGTTGGTACGTGACATGCCTTTTCCAGCTTTCGTCTTTCCCGTCGACCGATTTACCAAAGACCCTGATCCCTCCTCCGTCCAGATTCGCCAGATTCATGATCAGCTTCAGCAAGGTGCTTTTGCCAGAGCCGTTATTGCCGACCAGCGCCGTGATGGTCCCCGGCTCAATCGCTAGACTGACAGGCCCGAGCTGAAAATCATCAATCTTTTTATTCGCGTCTTTTATTTCAATCCATGGCTGCATTGTCATTCCCCTTTCGCGAGTTTTTCTAAAGTCTCTTCAAAAACCGTTTTGATTTCATCGACAGTATAGTCGTAATCCATCGCGTTGCGGATGGCCCGTTCGAATTCCGTTTGGACGGAAGCCGTCATCGTTTCCTGTTTCATGGAGTTCTGTATTTCCGCGACAAAAGTCCCTTTGCCATGGACTGTTTCGATGAAGCCCTGTGACTCCAGGTCCTGATAGGCGCGACGTATCGTGATGACGCTAATCTCCAGGTCTTTCGACAGCACCCTGATTGATGGAAGCGGCGTTCCTGCAGGCAAATGGCCTCCCGCAATCAGTGCTTTCAGCTGCTTTTCAACCTGGTGATAAATCGGTTCACGAGAATCTTTGGATAAGCGTATCGGCAGCAAAGTCCAGCCCCCCTCTCACAGATATTCCGTTTTCTTTATGGTTTTTCTCATATCCGCTTGCCAGTATTTACAGCCCGCAATGCTCAAGACAATAGCCACGATGACTGACAGCAGTGTCCATTCAGTTGCAAGCGACATCGTCCAGTGGATAAAGCCGTTCTCTGATAAAAGCGGGAACATGAAATAAAGTGCAACGGCGCCAATCACCAAGTAAATAAACGATTTTACGATGGTACTCGTATTGAAATTTCCTCCCGCTTCGCTCGCCGCCATGATAAAGCCGACTGAAATCGATAAACCCAGCCAAATCAGCAGGAATGCGATGTAAGCGATAGGCGTCATCATGTCCCGGAAATTCTCCGACATCAGCGGCATCGCGATGAACAGAACCAACTGGAACGGAAATGAACAGAATGCATGAATGATGAAGCGGCTTTTGACGATGATGTTTTTGGAGATCGGCAGCTGCTGCAACATGATAATTGAGGGCGCTGTCCATAAATCCCCATCCATCTTCTGCATCTGGAATTCCTTACCTTTCATCCAGGCCGGAAACATGAAGAAAATCAGCATGAACATAAAATCAAAGAATTTGAATTCGCCTTCCAGGTAAACATCGAACGACAGCATGAAAATCAGGCTCATCACAATATAGAAAATCAAGATCAGTAGAAAGCTTTTTATTGAAGCCTTTATTTCAAAAGCTGCGAGCCTGTATGCTTCTTTCCATTCATTCATATATAAACACCCTTTCTTAACTGTTATACTGTTTATACTCATATACACAGTAACACATTCTTTTTAGAGTGGTCAATTCATTTTAAAAAAGAATAAACAGTAGTTGAGGAGCGTGGCATAATTTTCTTGAAGAGAAATATAGTGAAAACAGTTGAAATAGATGGAAATATCTATATTACAACTGGTGATGATTTTGCTTATTAAATAGCAGTGGACGCAAGTTATAAAAAACTTGCGTCCACTTTTTATTTATGATCAGATTTTATTCTCTATCTACAAGTTCTAAGAATTTATCTCTCCAAGCTACAGTAACTGCACGACCCTCTTCCGGCAAATCGTTTACAAATGGAGATAAATACAGTACTGTTGGTATCCTGTTCTTTTACCCTACTTACTAAAAAGACTGATCTGATGTCATTCATACATCTTTTTTTAATGCCCAAGGAGGGATTCGTCACCCCACCGACGGCTTAGCTAAACTCTAGGAACCTCGCGATAATCACGTTGTGGGCCTGATTATTTTTCGGCGCTTCTACTCTAAAACTTATGACTTATCAAATCGTTTAGGGTCAAACTACTAGTATTCATCGGTTTGTGGACAATAAACACAGTACAATCAATTTCGTTTTTGTCGGCAACTGATGTAACTATTCCTTTTGTGTTAAAAAAAGATGAACGAAATCTGACTTCTAAATTCCAACTTTATAAACAACATATCAATCGATATTTCTTTCAAAAGCATAGTGTCGAAACGCGCTAATCAATTGTCGTGTGAGAAATCCGCGTAGTTACTGTTCAAAACAATCAAATTCAACCAGGCTCTCAGCAAATAAAAAACACCTGAAACATTGAATTAACAATGTTTCAGGTGTTTTTTATTCAAATTAATTTTATTACATTATGTCCCAGGAGGACGTGCAAATGTATCGATAAACCTTGTGGCTATCACATTTCTAAATACGATGTGTTGTATTTGTGTTGTGTTTGATTAGAAACCAAGATTTCCAACACTCTAATATGCGAGACAGAAATACAATTACATTTTCAGTTAATCACCATCCTGCTTTAACCAAACATTCAACCATTCAATTTCCTCTTGCTGTAAACTCTGTTCTTCCTTCTTTTCTCTATCTACTACATAGTGCCAATTAGCTTCTTCCCACTCTAAGTGTGCTTCCCACTCACGTATTACTATAACGGCCTTTTCTGTTTCTAATTGCCGTCTAGTTTTGAATGGTATTATTTCAGCCATATTTGTCACCTCTTTGAACTAATATGTTACTTCCATATTAAATGTTATGGGATAAATAATCAAAAATGAAAAAAGAGCCAAAACCGAATTGGTCTATAGCTCCACTTTTACACTTTATTTAATTCAGTCATAATCTTTAGCGATTTAACCTACCAACTATACTTTTCAACTTTACTTCGTAAATGTCTCGTCTTTTTTAAGTATCCTGACCTAATCAACTTGTGCAAATCTCCCGTAGGTTTACTTTTGATAATGTTCGATATATCTTCTTTCTCAAAAGGTCGACTGCCGTTCGAATAACCCATTTCATTTACTTTAAATGCGACCTTTTCAACACTACCTATGTATGCGTACTCCTTAATGATTTGATCTTCGAGTGTCTCTGGCTGAAAGGATTCGACCAAATTAACAAACTCTTTTAATTTCGCAATTTCATCTTTTGCTTGATCTACGGTTTTCAAGTTCTTCATCAATCTCACCCCCTTATGCGGAATATTCTACACAATCACTAAAAACCCTCTTATTAACGATGCCAATGTTCTATAAGGTGAAAGTTAATATAATATTAGAATAACCCGTTTAGTTCACTGGTACAAAAACGTAATTAAACAACAAAAAAGAGTCGCCACCATTCGCATATGAATTGGGACTCTTCGTTTTGCCTATATATCAACCTTTAGGGTTAAAAAGCAACAGCTTTAGATAGCTTATCAGCAGACCAATCAACAGGCATACAATAACTATTGTAGCTCTGCTAATATATATGTTAAAGCCACTGCTAATTTGTAGGTTTAAAACACATTGATGTATTTTGTTAACTCATAAATATAAGGACCTATTAATTAGGTCCTTTCAAATTTCTTATTCCATTATCGCACCCGGTAGTTGAATAAGAACTTCAACCAATTGATCTTTTTTCAATTAAAACAATTAACTCAAATATACCTATTCATTAAATAAAGTAACTATAGTTTCATATGATGGATTGCTCACTCTTGCGATAATTTAAGAAGCCAGTTCAAAAATCCGGTTTTGTGCTTCAAGATAACGCTGCAGATTAATGATTGTATTCTCAGGTTGAGAAGATGTTTCTTTCTCTAGACTGGTTAGTTTTATCGCATTATCTGCTGCAAGTTTTTTTGTATACTCAAACATTCGATTCACAAATACATCCAACCCGTCCGTTGAAAGTACAATTCTGATTTTTTCAAAATCAGAATGCATTTTCATTTCGCCCAAACGTGCCATCAAATCAGTAATTATCTCCATTGTAAGAGCACCCTCTAGCACAGCATTGACGTAGACATCTAGAGCCTTTCTAAATTTTACAACAACATCAGGTTCTTGATTTTTCTTTGCATTATTATAAATTCCAGTGCCAATAGCTTTTGCTATTACAAACCCTCCTATAATAAGGGTTGTATTATTCTTGGCAAATTGTAAAACCTGTCCTCCCATTCCTCGTATTTTATCTTCATTCAAGTTGACCGGTTTAAGGAGTTTTACAATTTGCCCTTTCTGTCTGCCTATATTATGACGTACAACGCCTCCAATTCTTATATAATCTCCAGTTAGAATCTTCATATTAATTTCATCAGTTATGTTATATGTATCTTGGACAATTACCATTCTTTCATCTCCTGTCATCTGTTTCATCGGCCCGGCTACAGACTTCACGCCTTACTTTTAAGGTTACTAAATAAAGTAACTAACTCCATTTCATTAACCTATTATAGATTAGACTTCGATTCCATAACCTATTTTGGAAAGTTCCTTCTTGAACTTGGCCCGTTTGTTGAACTGTGAGCCTAAACTTACTTTACCGTTAGTATAGCAGAATTATTCCAAAAGTTTTTTTAAAAAAACCAAATGGCACAGTTAAATCCAATGCCATTTGATGTTCTAATTCGATGTTAACTCGCTTATTATTTCAGCTTTTGTACCACTCAACTGAACGGGTTAATATTAGAATCCCCTGATTTAAAAAAAAATTAAAAGCACTACCCTAAGGCAGTGCGAAATCGTACAGTTTTATTCTTTAGATTTCAAACGCAGTAAAACTTCCATTATCATCGAAATCCTTAACTTGGACAACTCCATCGGAAAACTCTGTCACCGTATTTGTGCTACTACCTATTACAAGGGATAGTACATTGAAGGCTTTTTCTTTTTTCTTCTTATTGAATGCATCTAAAAATGAATCCCTTAATCCGTCTTCGCCATCCGTAACAAAAACGACATCTGCTTGTTTAAAACGACTTTCGTTTATGACGTTCATCGCCTTTTCAAGTGGCAGTGCAAAGTTCGTACCTCCGCCTAGGAAGGTTTGAGCAAAATTAACCATATCAGAGCCTTTAATTTTCCCTTTCTCATATTTAATGATCTTTGTCCGAGTAGAAAACAAGATTAAACAAAAATCCCTTTTCTGTTTTCTCGCAATCGACATAAGAGCTAACGTAAACCCTTTTGATTGAGTATCAAGTTTGTGCATACTTCCTGACTGATCCAGACAAAGCACGATTGGACCTTTCCCCAATACCTCATGCCCTTTCTTCTCATATTGCATGGCCTGTCCTTCCACAAAGCGACTTAGGAAGTCGTTCTTCGTTATTGGATGTGTGTATAAGCCCAATTCCATCGGCAACAGCAGCTCAATATCGTTGCCTAACGTAACCCCACTTCTTTCCATCGAATCACTATGCTTGGATTTCTGCTTTCTACGGGCTATCTGTTTAAATCGACCAGCCCAATCTGCAATTTCTTTCATCTGTTTATTAAATGCAATTTTTTCAGCTAATGAAATTTGGTCCCGCAAAGGGACTTTTTTCAGTTCTGCGTCACCACTACCAGCACTCGTGCCTCCAAGTAATGATTTCAAGCTATCTTTCGTCTGTTTTGTTTCCTGCATTGCTTGTTCCATCGCTTGGGAGAAGCTATGACTGTTGTTCTGCAACGTCTGTTGAAGTTGATCCCCCAAGTCTGACATTGCTTTTTTTAAGTCTTCTTGTAACTCCTCACTACCATTTCCAGCTCCAATTTGTTGTTCCTGCTTTTGAAGTTGCCTTTTCATCGCCTGAATTTCTTGCATTTGTTTTTGCAGGTCTTCATCATGCTCTTTTTGGTCAGCCAGCCATTGATTCGTCTTCTCCCCGAATTTCACCGTGCCTATTGCTGATGATAAATCATCCAAACGAGTGAAGCTTCTATAATTGTCAAAGGATTCATCTGACATAATTTTTTCCATCAGTGATTTATTGACTTGAAGATCCGCGGCAACGTCCTCTTTCGTCATTTCAGGTTTCATCTTATATAAGGAAGCCCAAATATCAGCAAGTAATGGCTCGAACGTCGGCAACTCCCCCTCATCACTTATCTTCTGAAGTCCTTGTGACATCTCATAAATTTCTCTAAAACGCCTTTTATCGAATGCGTCTGTATTTAATACAGAACGATTTTCATTTTGAATTGTATTTCTTCTCATGAAGAACACTTCCTTTCCTTATTTTAAAAGAAATGACAAAGGAAGTCCCCTTGACATTTCAACACTTAATTCATCAATTTTTAAAACGGCATCTCTACTGTTTGCTTTTCATTTGAATTCTTAAAATCCATGGGCTCTAAAATGCTATCCAGGATCTTTTGTTGCATGGACTTCACTTTATCGAGCATTGGATCGATATCCATAGATCTGCTTTGATTATGTTTCTTAAGCTTATTCAAGTCAGTGACCAATGCCTTCATTTTCTGGGTAGCTTCCATCCCTGCATCAGTCGAATTATCCTTCAACATGGAATTGAACACTTCATTTGCTTCATTTTGTATGGAATCAATGGCACGAGTCACTACATCTTGTGCATGACTACGAACAATGAGCGATACGGTATCCTTTTGATCAACCGTTTCCCAGAGTGCGTTTTCAAGGATGACAATATCATCGATAATTACAATTTGTCTTTGGTTGATGAGTGCCTTCGCTTGTAGAACGCTAAGAGATTGTTTGAAGCGTCTATCCGAAGGGCGAATTCCTTCATCCCTTAATTCCATGCGTATCTTTGATAGTGCTTCATACACTTCATTAGGAATTGCAACCATGTCAGTAAAAAACTGAAGTTGAACTAATTCATCCATTGTCATAGATGGCATGATCTGATTTTGACCGGTGCCCTTCATCATAGAAACAAAATTCGTTTCATCTGCAATATAATCTAGCTCGAATCGAAGTAAGAATCTGTCGAAAAGAGCTTCAAGCCCTTCTCCTTCTTCGGGGTATTCATTTGAAGCTCCAATGACTGACATCAAAGGTACCTTTACAGGTGTGCCGTTATTATAGAATAGCCTTTCGTTTATAAGCGTTAGCAAACTATTTAGGATTGCTGAATTAGCTTTAAATATCTCATCCAGAAATACGAGATTGGCTTCCGGCATTTTAGTTGCTGTATTCCGCTTGTACACACCCTGTTCAAGGTCTTTTAACGACAATGGTCCAAAGACTTCTTCGGGTGTACTGAACCTCGTTAGCAACCATTGAAAATAATCTGTTCCCTGTACAATCTTGGCCAACTCTACCGATAATGCTGATTTCGCTGTTCCGGCAGGTCCAATCATGAGCATATGCTGCCTAGATAGTAGCGCAACAAGAATCCCCTCAACTTCTTCTTTTCGTTCAAAAAACTTTGCATTAAGCGCCTTTTTAATTTCCTCTAACTTGGTGAAATTAGTGTTTGTCATTTTGATTAACCCCTTTTTTTAGTTTAGATAGCAAAAGGAAGCAGGCTTCTAATGAAACCTTACTTCCCCTTTTAAGATTCATTTTAGTTTTTCGCTGAAAGAATAAATATTTCTTGTTCTTTTATCGATAGCTCCCGCATTTTCAACTGCAATTCCTGTTCTTTCAATTCATTTGAACGCTCAAGTTCTTGTGCAATTTTCTTTATAGATTGCACACACTCGACAACATCACGCTCGTAGAATTTTCTTCCCATTATTGTTTAAAAAAACTCAGACATTCTAATCGCTCCATTCCAATATTTCTTAAAGATTCGCAACCATTTTCGCAACTGCTGCACGAATCGTCATGATTTTATTTTCTAGCGTATCCGCTTCATTGGTGACAATACCTTTATAATTTCGGTAGTTAGCAATAACAGACTTCGCATTTTCAATAATCTCTTTCACTTGCCCCTTTTTCAGCCCAGCACTCGATTTACAATCATGTAAAATGGATTCCAAATGATCATTTAGTTTTGTGTTCACCATTTGCCTATTGTCGAATGTATTAACAACGGGGATTTTGAATCCTTCACTGTTCTCAAGCGAGGACGTGAAGTTTACGAGTTGGTTTAGACCCTCCGTATGTGAATCTGGGACAAAATATACGCCACCATTTGGACGTACAGGTGTGGGTGCTAACGATTGCAGAATTTTACTCACCATTACTCTTATTTGCTGCGCTGAATAATGGTCTTTATAAATATTGAAATTCCGCTCTGCTTCAAAGCACAGCTCTTTTGCAATTTCGTTCTCTGTTATAAACGTTAGAGAACTATTCTGCTTATCTAGTGTGATTACTCCCGCTTTACTGTTGTAATCAAGTCGTTTACCGGCCTGATCCACTTTTTCCACTACAATGTTTCTTTGCACGTGGCTTTTGTCCGAGAATACTTCACGTATAAGGAAGTTCTCGAATACCCCAGCGTGTCCAGTAGATTTTCTAGTCTCAATCTCCTTAGTACTTCTTCGGAAGGCATCGGCTAGACGAATCGCATTTGGCATCCACTCAACAGGTAACCCTGATTGAACAAGACCCCGCTCTAAATCATCCATTTTGACTAATTGCTTGCCTACAGAGAACCACATTAAGTGTCCTAAAATACCGCCTTGTTGCTCGTTTTGAACAGCTGTCATTTGATCAAGATTAATTGACATACCTATCTACCCTCTCTGTTTTGTATTTTAAAATAAATAAAAAAACGCACTTAACCTAGCAATCGCTAAGTAAATGCGTTTTAAAATAAACCGTTTTATGCTAGTTAAATAAACCTTCTTCAATCTCCCTCCATTACCTTTTCAAATGCAAAAAATCGACCTCTCCTGAATAGGAAAAATCGATTTTAATATATATATCACGCAAAATGCGCAAGTATACTCTATATAATGCTCAAGTAATTAATGACGTCAAAAACGTCTACCTAACTTTTCCTATAAAAAAGGAATACAAAGGCTCAAAAGTTTATGCCGAATCTCTTTCTGCGTGTGCATAAAGTATAACGACTTTCACCAGTAGAACAGTGACTTAATAACATAAAGAATATACTTTCACTTTATCAAAACCTAATGTAAATCGCAAATTCATCGAAAAAGATAACTTTGAATTTGGTTTATCAGCATCTGTATAACTATTTTATCGCTTCTGATCATTATTAAAGTTCTTATTCATAAGCTTAATTCTTCTATCTTCCTCATCTTTGGTTTCAATAATTGTTTTGACTTGCTTTGATTCTTTATTTGCAAATGACACCATTCTTTTTTCTTCTTCTTCCATAATCGGTTTTGCAAAAGCAACAAAATTTTCAATATCCTGTGGATCAGGAAACTCTTTTATTTGTGCTTCACCTAATAACTGCATGTACTCATTTTTTACTTCCTTCTTTATAATTAAAGGTGGTAAATTATTTTCCAGTAATGAATAGTTCATAATCATCCTACCTGTTCTTCCATTTCCATCAGAAAAGGGATGGATTTTTTCAAACTGGATATGGGTTTCTAAGATGATTTTTAATAAATCATCTTTTGTCTTAGCTTCTTCCAGTCGATAATTCAAATTTCCAATTAACTGATCCATTAATTGTGGTACTTGTTCAGGTGATCCCGTCGAGAATTCTACCCCTTTTATATAATTATCCTCAGTTTTAAATTGCCCTTTATCATGTTGCAGTCGATCCGTTAATTTTTCATGTATCTCTTTTATGATAGATACTGATAAAGGTTTATTATTTTCTATTGAATGCACAAGATACTCAAATGCTTGTTGGTGATTATCTACTTCGTAAAATTCTCTTCTCGTTATATTTGCGTTATTGGGTAGCGTATCATTCAGTATGATTGTAACTGTTTCTGGTAACGTGATTGTATTACCTTCAATTGCACTTGAATGATGTGCCAAACGAACCAAAACATCCTCTAAATATTCATATGTCATCTTTTCGATTAAGTGGCTCATTTACACCAACCCCCTTATTTCTATATTTTAATTATACCATTTTTAAAATTCTGAAGGTACAAGTGTATCTTCTATATTCTCGTTTTGAATATTCAAGTATGAATTGGTAATCAGCCTTTCATTAATTACATTTTCAAATCCGATTAGCCCATGCCGTGACTTATCAATTGTCATTTTATAATTCATCTTAATAAAATCTTTAATTAAAATGAAAAAAGAGAGGTAAGTATGACTACTCCTCTGTTCGTCTCGATTATAGTGATTAGGTTTTTATGTTGCTTGCCAACGTCTGGTACCCGAAGTCCAGATAGAGTATCAAGTTTTCACAGTGCCTAATCATCACCATAGTTCTATTATCAAGATAACATAAAAGCACTTCGATGAACATTGGCTTATCCGCTACTGAAAATCTTATTCATGACTATGTTCCATCTATTATATGCGTGAAATCTATACATGGACGCAATAAGCATAGCTGTTTAAACTAAAATTTTTAATGGTTGGAATTTTCACTTTACCTTGGAAAAGACAAAATAAATAACAAGCTTCATTGATTGGTTAAATGAAACGTTTTTTGTGTAAACGATTAATATAAAATCATATCATTTAAGCTGACATTAAATTCGTTGTAAATCTTATCCATGTGCCACAAACGAGCCCCAGTGTTGCATTACACCAATGGTTCATCTTTATCGCTTAATTTGATTCGAAACAGAAGAAATGGAATGAACATAAGGCTAACCCATCCCAGTGTAAATAGTCTCTGTGTTTCACCAGAAAGGTATTGTTTCTGCTCGCAATCAGGACACTTCTTTCCTATTTTCGAAAAACCAAGTTGCAGGATATCCCTCAGACTCCATTTATAATTACAATTTGTACATCGCGGCATAAAATCCCCTCTAATTTCTTTATTCCTATCTCGTAATTTAGGCCGATTACTTAATAATGACTTACATTTTATTTGTTAGCGCGATTGGCTTCGATTTCATCACTCAACTCAGGAAATTGTTTTTTAAAAGTTTTTACTATTTTTGTGGTTTTACTCACTGTATATTTTTTCACTTCGCTATAAGGTATCCATATTTCTTTATTCTGAATCTGTTCATATAGAGATGATATCACCATATCTCGGTGAACAGGAGGAAGCTTTCTTGTTGTACATCTTTCCTCCATCTTATCGTGATAAAGTTTATAAAGTTCCGTTGCGATCCAATCCTTTTGATTACTTTTTAATTGTGAAAAACGTTTGTTTATTTGAAGAAGTTTACCATCTATTTTCATATGATTTTTCATCAAGATTCATCCTTTAACGCAAGTTTTTATTGAACCATGTAAACGCTACTTGACGCTTACAAACCTTCTCCAATTTGATACCAGCCTTAAGAATGTACCACTTCCTCCATCTCCTATACCAGCAATTGCCCCAAACCTTACCACTCGCTGCCAATGAGTTTAAAAATGCGGTAACGTCAAGAATGTGCAAGTTTACAACGTTATGGATTTTGAAAGATAAAAAAGCCTAACTCCTCCATATATTGAACGAGGAATTAGGCTTATGATCTTCCGCAATCGCGCCCGTTTCTAGAATACAGTTATTATGAATAACTATCTTCCTTCTTGCTATAAATTTTATAAGCAAAATAACCAAATAACATACCCATTCCAGGTCCCCAAGCAATTGCAGATAGGAAGGAAAAGGGGGTAAATATGCTAAGAAGTATAGCAATAGCCAAACCAATCATCATTCCGAATGGTATTAAACTATCTAGTAAATTTTGAGCACTTTTTGTTTTTTTCTTACCCAGAGTTCCTTTCTTATACTTATGTTTCATTCTTAGAATTACAAATACTGCAATCCCACCTACTATTGCAACTGGCAGTACAATACGCGCAATTTCCAAAGATAAACCCATATTATAACCCTCCTTCCTTTCGCTTTTTTAGTTGGTTCAATTTCAACATAGTTTATTCCGTTAAATGGCCCGATTATTGCACAACAATAAACTTTTCGTACTTCAATACCACTATACGAGATACGCCCAAAGGAACCTTTTAAAAATTAACTAGCATCCGAAATATACATCAAATTCTTTTGAACACTAATATTCTATCCACATTAAATAATTCAATAAATCGACAATCCATTTAATTATCCATGTCATGTATTCATGTTAAGCTTGCTGTATGGAGTTGATGCTAATGGTTCAATCTATTAAGGCGAATATATTGCTCATAGAAGCAACCCGCTTTATTAATAATTGTTATGATGAACTTGATTTACCTAAAGAAGATCAATTGAAACGAATTGAGGAAATTGAGAATGAAATAAATACGACTGGAACATATTCGCATAAGACTTTTGAATTAACACATGGGGCAAAAATGGCTTGGCGGAATAGCAATCGTTGTATAGGTCGTTTACTTTGGAATACGTTACATATTTTTGATGCACGAGACGTACTAACAGCAGAAGATGCCTATGAAAAGTTAGTTAATCATATTGACTTTGCTACAAACGACGGGAAAATCCGATCAACAATTACAATCTTTGCACCTCGAAAAAATGGAGAAGATCCGATTAGAATTTGGAACCATCAATTGCTACGTTATGCCGGATACAAAGAAGGCGATAAAGTAATTGGTGATTCGACATCTAACCAAATGACAAAAATGTGCGAAAAAATGGGCTGGAAAGGTGATCGTACTCACTTCGACATTCTTCCTTTCGTCATTCAGGAAAAAGGACAAAAACCTAAACTATTCGAAGTGCCTAATGGAGTGATTAAAGAAGTGCCAATCACTCACCCGGAGCTTGATGGGATTCAGAAGCTCGGCGTAAAATGGTATGCTGTTCCAATCATTTCAAACATGCTTTTAGAAATAGGTGGCATCGAGTACCCGATGGCGCCATTTAATGGTTGGTATATGGGGACTGAAATTGGAGCAAGAAACTTAGCTGATCAAGACCGCTATAATTTATTACCAAAAGTCGCTGAAATAATGGAATTGGATACTAAATTAAACAGTTCACTCTGGATTGACAAGGCTTTAGTCGAATTAAATATTGCAGTTATCCATTCTTACCAACAAGCGCATGTCACGCTCGTTGACCACCATACTGCTGCAAAACAATTTAAGGTTTTTGAGGAAAATGAAATGAAAAGTGGTCGACCGATTACAGGTAATTGGGCATGGCTAATTCCACCAATATCACCTGCATCAACTGACATTTACCATAAACCATATAACAATAACATTGTAACGCCTAACTATTTTATTCAAGCAGACCCTGAAGAAAACTAAATATATAGTTCCAAAACCTTTTAAAATAAAGAAAAAAAGTCACGTTCCAAAGCAATGTAAACTAGCTTTGAAGCGTGACTTCTTTTAGTTTTTCAAAAATACTCCAAAGACACTATTTCACAAAGAACCTTTTAAGCGTATGAATGTAACCCTGCAAGAATCAAGTTTACAGCAATTAAGTTAAACATAATGATAATAAATCCTACCACTGCCAGCCATGCTGATTTTCGACCTTCCCAACCACGTGAAAGTCTTAAATGAAGAAAAGCTGCATAGAATAACCAGGTAACGAGTGCCCAAACCTCTTTTGGATCCCAACCCCAAAACCTTGACCAAGCTTCATGCGCCCAAATCATCGCGAAAATCAGTGCACCAAGTGTAAACACTGGAAAACCAATGAGGACTGCACGGTAAGTAATTTCATCCATTAATTGCGCATTCGCTTTTTTAGCGAATGGTTGAAACAATGTAACAAGTGGGCGTCTAATAATTAAGCGAATTAAACCATATAAAATCGAACCTACGATAATTGACCAAACAAATGATGTAAGTGTCTTTGCGTTAATAATTGGTGGTAACGCCACAAATGGCTCCATTTTATCAGGTGTTAACGACTCGTATTCATTCATCCCAAATAGCGCAGGCATATTGTACGTCAACTGACTAATTTGTTCATTTTTATCAACATAAGAAAACTTGGATTCATAACCTGAAATCGCAAATCCGGATGATACAATAATGAAACCTACAAATAAAGTAATCGTGAAAATAACTGATTCCAACCAAAATCTGTCTTTCGACTTTTTTGTTACATCTGTCGTTTTCAATAAATAGATCAGTCCTGCAACTGCACTAATCGATAGAATCGCTTCTGCGAGAACTGTCGTACTCACATGAACAGTTAGCCAATAGCTTTTAAGTGCAGGAATTAATGGCGTTATTTCAGTTGGGAACATACTTGCATAACCAATAATAATAATCGCAATTGGCAATGCAAATAAACCAAGTGAAGGTGTTCGATATAAATAAAACAGTAGAATGAATGCACCAACGAGCATCATTGCAAATGCGGTCGTGAATTCAAACATATTACTAAGTGGTGCATGTCCGGATGCTGCCCATCTTGTACCGAAATAACCAAGATGGGTAATAAATCCAATAGCTGTTAAGATGATCCCGATTGTACCGGAACGACTATTTTTATAACTTGCTTCTGATTTTGCTCCTCTAACTGCCCCACCAAAAAATAAGGTAGCAATTAAATAAGTGATGAAAGAGACGAGTAGCAAATTCGAGCTAAGTGATGCTAAGTCCATTATTTAAAATCCCCTTCCTGATTCTCCAACACAGATTCAGTATCTTCGCGGTCATTATAAGTAGGTAATTCTGCATACTCTTTTACGATGTTCATTTCTTTCTTCAAATAGTACCAGTTTTTATTCGTATGACTCGCCAACAACATTTCGTTGTTAGCGCTTTTTTGAACCCAAATTCTTCTGTGATTCCAATATGAACCCATTGAAACACCAATCATGAAGATGATTCCACCAAGAAGTAATACATAAAGCGTACGATCTTTTCGAATCGTAAGTCCAGAAATATCACGAGTTTCCGCACTTAAAAAGTTCACTTTATAATCATTTTCTTCTGTTTCTAGTGTCTGCTTAATCGCTACGAAACTCATTTCACCTTCTGGCGTATTTGGTGTAATTAACTTGAAAATAAATGCTGGATTATTTGGAATCGGTGATTTTGAGATTAATTCACCATCTTCGATGCCACCATAGTCTGGATAATAATCACGTAGCAACACTTTTGACCCATTCCCAAGATCATATTCATCTTCTGGGCTTATTAAATCTACTGTAAATTCACCTAATGATTCATTTGTTGCTTTTTCTGTTAATTGGAACTTCATCGCTTTCAATTCATCTAACCGATAATCCATTTGGAATATATTGTAACCGTCAAACTTCAATGGATGGTTAACGATGATTGACTCATCTTTTACAAATTCCAAGTTATCAGATTGACCCGGAAGTGCATCTTCTGGATTTTTGTACAAAGAAACATCGGTTTGATAATTTTTAGCGATTGTTCCGACGCGGTCTAATGCTGTTTCAAAAACTACATTATCCTCATTCGAGTAATTCTCAAGAATAAATTCTTTATTTTCAATATAATAGCCTGGTGCGCCTGGTATTGCTAGCGTATCCCCTTCACGCAGCCACATTGTTTCGTCCACGTAAAAGCCAGGTATGCCTCGTAATAAAATACCGAACAAAAAAGTAATTAATCCTACATGGTTTATGTAAGGACCCCATCTTGAAAAGCGGTTTTTTTCAGCGAGAATTGCGCCATCTTCAATTTTAACATTATACTTTAACTCTTTTAATTTCTCTTCTGCTTTTTTAAATGACTCATCTGGATTGCTTACCTCACCGATTCCGTATATACGTTGTCTCTTCATAAAGGAAGGGTGGCGCTTCGTACGCTGTTTCTTCAAAGATTTATACAGTGGAATAACACGGTCAATACTCGCAATGATGATTGATGTTCCGAGCATTCCAACAAGTATCGTAAACCACCAACTATTATACATGTCATAAAAACCAAGGTTGTAGTAAAGCTTACCAACAACTCCATATAAATGTTCATAGTAAGCAGCATACTCAGCATCTGTTCCTGCTGGGACGTATAGTTTTTGAGGAAATAATGTCCCAAGAGCTGACGTAATAAGAACCGCAAGAATAATACTAATACCAATTTTCACACTTGAAAAGAAATTCCAAACTTTATCAACTATCGTCCGCTTATATGTTTGAGATCTTCTTGCTGATCCTTCATAACGCATGTCCACAGTTTCGCTTTTTTTTGCTTCTTCAGTTTGTGGCCTTCCACATCGCTCACAAAGCACTGTGCCAAATGGATTTTCATGGCCACACTGGCATTTGATTTTGCTCATTTCAAATTAACTCCTTATTCGAGTTTAATGCTCAACAGGATGGTTCTTATTTCATTTACTTTAAGTTTTAGGTTCGATCCCGATATAAATAATTTCCCAAACCCATTTTGCCCATGCTTTATTATCCGATTTTAAAGAGGTTGGCTTATTAATGGTGTTAAACAATAAATTAACCAACACATCAGTTGGGATTTCTTCCCGAATGACATTCGCTTCTTTACCAATTCCAACGATGCTTTGAACTTGTCTGATGATGTGCACATGGTCTTTTATAAACTCTTGTTTTAATTTCGTTACGACGTCAGAATCACTTTGCAATAATGGGATGATTTGGAGAACACTATGGATATGCGAATATTTAATCATTAATTCAATGAGATGAAGCAATTGTTCTTTTGCATCCTCATGTGCAACGATTATCGCTAACTCATTTATGTAGTTCACCATCAGATCAGTCATGTAATCGGCAATTAAGTCGTCTTTTGAGGCGTAATATTCGTACATCGTACTTCTGCCAACTCCAAGCATTTTTGAAAGCACTGAAAAGTTGAATCCACCGTAACCTTGTTCGAGTAGTAGTTTTTCGGTTAATATTAGGAGTTCTTGTCGTTCTAACTTTTTACGTGTCATTTTATATCACCTTAATTATTTTTTTATACTCAATATACCACACTCCGATAGTTTATTTGGGAATTGATTAATTAATTGATGAGAATACTAATTGCTAAACTACACCTACTCGAATGCTGAATATTATTATTTTTTCGAAGAGGTCACTTTTTGTGGCCAAAGCGCCCATTTATCTAATTTCACCATAAGTGCTGGTACTAAAATGGTGCGCACTAAAAACGTATCTATTAATACGCCAACAGCGACTGTAAAACCAAACATAAATAGTTCAAGTATAGGTTGAGTCATCAGTACAGCAAATGTTGCCGCCAATATAATACCGGCTGATGAAATAACGCCACCCGTGCGTGCTAATCCTATTTCCACAGCTTTCTTAATTGGGTGTTTTTTCGCTTCTTCCTTAATGCGAGATATGAGCATTATGTTATAGTCGACGCCTAATGCGACTAGGAAAATAAATGAATATATTGGGATACGATAACTCATCGCATCATAGCCGAAGACGTTTTTGAACATGAAAATACTAAATCCTAATGCGGCAAAGTAAGATAAAATGATTGTTGCCATCATATAAATGGGTGCAATGAGTGATTGTGATTGAAAACCGAGTAGGATGGTTATCAATAACGTTATTGCAATAACAATAACGATGGTGTCGCGATCATTGATGGCTCTTGTATCAGCTTGCTTCGCCGTTTCACCAGCAAAATACAAGTTTGTTTGATCAAAACCCGCGTTTGACAGTAGCTTTTCCTCATTGTCTCGCAAAAAATTTAAATCATCCATTGTTTCTATCTCATAAGGATTTCCAGAAAAAACGATACTAAGCTTCGCTGTTTTTTCATCCTCCGTCAACCAGGAACCTTTGCCAAAAGCTGCTATTTCAGGGTTCGATAGGTCAGGTGTAACATTATCTACACCTTTACTGGCGAGAATTTCCTCTCTTAGCTTTGCTAGCTCTTCAACATTAAGTGCATCTTTTCCCTCTACGATTACAGTTGTCATCGCTAATTCACCTGGGGCAAAGTTTTCTTCAAGCACCTCGAATCCTTGTCGTGATTCCATATCCTCCGGAAAAGATTTAATGAGGTTAAAGGAATATTCATTCGTGGTGACATTAAACGAAATAATAATCAAGAGAACAGCGATGATTGAACCACTTGTAATTGGTCGCTGTGTTACTTTAGCGGCAAGTTTATCCCAAAAACCACGTTTCATTTTTTCAAGTGAACCAACTTTTGGAATGTACGGCCAAAATGATCTACGACCAAAGAGCACGAAAAGTGCAGGGAGTAGCGTTAATCCGCCCAATAAAATAAAGACGAGCGCAATCGAGAATACTGGCGCAAAATTTCTATAAGGTTCAAATACTGCTGCAAACAATACGAGCATTGCAGCAATGACTGTTGTTCCGCTAAAGAAGATAGGCTCACTCACTTTCGCTATTGCCAGCGCCATGGCTTTGTGTTTATCTTCGTGTTGGCGTAATTCTTCTCTAAAACGAGAGACGATGAATAAAGCATAATCGGTAACGACTGCTAGAAGAAGAATCGACATAATAGATAGTGACTGGCTTTCAATCGCCAACCCATTTTTGCCGAAAATACCAATCGTTTTATCTACAATTTGATAAATAATTCCCGCACCTAAAAGAGGAACCAAGGCAATAATTGGTGAACGGTAAATGATGATTAATATTACGAAGATTAATCCAACTGTCCCTAATAGTAAAACGAGGTCTGCACTCGCAAATATCGCAATCATATCCGAAACAATTCCTGCTGGACCTGTGATTTTTAATTCAAGATCTTTGTTATCTTTTAATTGTTTGGTGGCGATTTTGTTAATATCTTTAATTGTTGCGTTAATAACTTTTCGCTCAAGTCCATCTTTTAAATTAACTGGTAAAATGAATGTAGTTTCATTTTCCGAGATGAAAGTAGATTTAATTTCATCAGTTAATGCATAAACGGGTATAACTTCTTTTACGTCTTTTAATGACGCTTTTTCAATATTTTCGTTGATAATATCAATCTGTTTTAAGTCTTCGGAGGTAAGACCCTCTTCATTATGAAATACTAAAATTGCAGGAACACCGATTTCACCACTAAAATATGTTTGCAATTTATGTTCTGCAATAATGGAATCAGCATCTTTTGGAAGCCCTGTGTTATTAATACTTGTAGCATAATCTTTTGCACCTGAAGAAAGTCCACTGACCACAATCGCCAATATAATCCAAATAATGACTGTCCATTTGGCGCCTTTCTTACTACTCGCAGCTTTAGTTACTTTGTTTATTAATGTAAACAACTTACACCTCTTATCCCGACACAAGTGTCGAATTTAGTTAAAAAATAACCTCATGTCTAATACTAGTCAAACCCGACACAAGTGTCAATATAGAGATATAGAATTTTTTGTCTAATTTATGGCATTTATGATCTGATACAAAAAGAAGTCCTAACCGTGACGGGCTCTTTTGAAGGATGTAAAACGTTAAAAAACATATCAAAAGGGACCCACAATATTTTTAGTCCCTTCATTTTTGTTGCTATACATCGGTTTATGAGTGTTCTAAAACTATAGCGGTAAGCCAATTAGTACACTGATTATTAGTATTACAATAGCTGTTATAGCGTTACAAATTGAATAGATACAAATCCTATATGACAGATTCGTACTTTCCTGAAAGTTCAGACCAATCGCACCCTTATAGACAACCTTAAATTTCATTGTTCACTTCTCATACTTTGAATCGTAACACGGATTAACATTATAAGGCTCAAGCCTAAGCCTGCATATCCAAAGACATTTAAAAAGAAGTACCCATTAGATGCATCTGACTGCGCTAAAAACAAAGCTCCTAAAGAAATCTGTCCAAATGCAAGACCTGAAAAACCCATAAATACCAAAGACAGGACCGAATTAACGTATTTCACATTCGCTTCATCAGAAAAAAGCGACATTCTCAACCTCTTGAATAATGTTTTACTTTTCTGGGGAACTCCTTGATTTCGGGCAAAATGTTCAGTAGATCATCTTCCATACTTTCAGTGATTATTTCTTTCATACTTTTCAATGTCATTGTACTCCTAAATTGCATTATTAGGTTAGCCACCTTGTTAAAATCCCATGTATTTATGAAAGGCAAGGTTTTCCATTAACCTTAAAAAATCGGTTTTTGTTATGGATTCTAGTTGTGCAACGTCTCGATAATTTATTGCATGGTGCATATGCACGCATTTCCACTCATAAACCAAAAGCCCTCCGACCGATTGCTCGAACAGAGGACTTTTATTTCGTATCTATGCTTATTCAACGAAATGGCATCACTGCTTTTCATACGCTTTCAGGTAGAATCATGCTGTAATACTTTCGGAATCAGCTGATCACGCCAATGCCTAGTAAAATACCGAGTACAAATGAAATGACCCACAGTGTCCAAACGCCCAGACTGAATTTGTGAAACTGGCGTTTTGCTTCTTCATCACCTTTGTTATACACCCAGACAGCCCATAGAAAGTGAAACGCCATTAACACAAGAGCTGCGCCACCTGTAACCTGATGAAGCCCGAATCCCGAGTCGCCATCATGTGTTGCGATGCGGTTCATCAAAGTGGTGCCAATCGTATCGAACACCAGGCCACCCAAGAAGAACGTCAAGTGCTTGAATTGAATCGTGCCGCTTATCTTTTCTCCAAATACTCCGATACTATAAAAAATTAGTGCAATCACCATTGCCGAAGAAGCGAATATCAATAACGTACTCATTTAGCTCATCTCCACCTTTTATAAGTTCATGATAGTCCAGTAAAGTGAACGGAATGTGAACTGGAGTTTACAGATAGGTGGGTCAGTAACGCGTGCACCGCACAATTATAAATCGATAACAAAACTGAAAAACTCAAAAAATATTTTACCTTTGTAAAATTTATGTAGTTTTTTAAAAGTTATTTAGATTAATCTTTATGATGCAGGCTTAAAATAATGCTTGTTTATTTTATGCTTACTTCCACTTCGAAGTTTCGTAATAAGAAAAAACACCTCTAAAAGGTGGTGCCCCCCGAAAGTTAGAGTTTTAATTATGCAGCTGATTGGTTGGTTCGAGTCCGGTATTCTACTGGGCTTAAACCGACCAATTTTAATTTAATTCGTTCATTGTTATAATAATAAATATTCTTTTCGATTTTCTGTTTAAGCTCACCATAAGATAATAATGCCTCGCCATGATACATTTCTTGCTTCATAATCCCAAAGTAATTCTCCATTGACGCATTATCTTCGCATGTTGCTTTTCTCGACATACTTTGAAAAAACTTGTTTCTCTTTAATATTGTCACCCATTTATTGTGCTGGTAATGCCAACCTTGATCTGAATGAATAGTCGTACGATATTTTGCTTCTCTTTTAATGATCTCTACCGCTTCATGTAATGGCTGAAGAACCAATTCTAGGGTTGGCTTGTTTGAAATACCATAAGAGATAATTTCACCATTGTATAGATCTAGAATTGGATTCAAGTAAAGTTTTTCGTTGCCTAAGCACTTAAATTCGGTTATATCCGTGACCAATTTTTGTAGGGGTATCGTCGTACTAAATCGACGATTTAAAAGGTTTTTAGCCACCTTACCCACTTTTCCTTTATATGAATTGTAACGACGTGACTTGCGGGTAAACTTAATACATTTCAAACCAATAACTTTCATCAGCCGTTGTACTTTTTTATGATTTATTTTGATCCCTTTAGCTCTTAAAGCAAGATAAATTCGTCGATACCCATATTTTCCTTCATGTTGGTGAAATAACGTTGTTATTAATTCTTTGATTTCTTTATCGGGATCATCTTTCATCAATTGCTTAATATGATAGTGATAAGTCGCTTCAGGAATATCAACTATTTCCAAAGTATCTTTTAATTTGAATCCTTCTTGCTTGAGTTCAAACGCCAGCGCTGCTTGTGCTTTTCGAGATAGGCATCCGGATTCTCCTGAAAAGCTTTCAACTTTTTTAAATAGGAAACCTCAAGTCGAAGAAGTTCAATTTCCCGTTCTAATTGTTCTTCTCGTTCTATTCCTTTTTCTTTTTTTGGTGGGTTAGACTTAGTTTTTTTAGACATAGAAGGACGTCCTTTCGGTTTAGGTTCAAGCCCTTCTACTCCTTTCTTAAGAAAGATTCTATTCCAGTTTGCAATTATAGACCTTTCAGGTATGGAAAATCTATCTGCGGTTTCCTGGTAAGAAGCGCCTGTTTCTTTCTTAAAGTTTAATACATCTAGCTTAAATTGAACAGAGTATTCCTTTTTAGAATAATTTCTACGCAAACTGTCCTTACCTAGAGCTTGATAAGAATTAACCCATTTTTGAATTGGGGACTTGTCAGGCATGCCGTATTTTTGAGCTAACCGCTGATATCCTAGGAACCCTTCAAGATATTCTTTTACAATTATTAACTTAAATTCATCGCTATATTTCGCCATATAAAAACACCCCAAGAGTTAGATTTTTAGCTCTAACTTTTAGGGTGCGGTACCGTTTGTCATGACGAATTAATCAATCTCACTTCCAATAAGTTCAACATTAGAATTTATTATTTTGATGAACCCAGTGAAGCAAATAATTTGGGGGGTATATACCGTATTTTTTTAAACGAAAATCAAAGTCGTCAAAAAGTCTTGCAGGATTTTGCTCACGAACTAGGACACATCTTAAGGCACGAAGGACATCAACAAGCCATGTTTGAGCAGTTTCGTATCTACCAAGAATGGCAGGCTAAACAATTTGCTTATCATTTTTGCATACCCACATTTTTGTTGAACGAATTAGAACTGCCACAACTCCGCTGTGAAGCTGTCTGGGTCATTGCAAAGACTTTTAATGTCGAATTAACTTTCGCTGCTGAACGGTTAGAAAAATGGTTTCAAAATAGAAGGGATAATCTAACAGTTACTTATTAAAACTAGAATTGAGGTAAATTTAAATGGCAAAGTTCCTTCAGAGGGGAAAGACGTGGCAATACACCATAAGCCGATACACAGACGGCAAATATGATCCTATTCGAAAAGGAGGATTCCGCACGAAAGGAGAGGCGAAAATAAACGCCGATATAATCGAAGGTGAAATGGCGCAAGGTATATCCCCTATTTTGTCAAAAGACATTTTTGCGGATTACTTCTTCGAGTGGGTAAAGGATATGAAGTCAACAAAAGAAGAAGTGACATATGTGCGCTATCTGAACACGTTCCAAACCATAAGAGAATTACTTGGCAGGACTACTCTCCAAGCTATGACTAAACGACAGTATCAACGCTTTTTGAATGATTATGGAGAAACACGCGCATATGAAACTATAAGGAAATTAAATACGCATATACGGGCCTGTGTGAGGGATGCTGTGGACGATGGAAGGATACGAGTAGACTTTACCAGAGGTGTGGAATTCAACACAAAAATTGTTTCTAAAAGACCTGAAGAACGTCATCTAAATTATGAAGAGAGCGTAGCATTGATAGCTGAGTTGAAGGATCGGCTAGAAAAAAGTTTGGGATATTATCTGTTATTACTTGCGGTAGTTTCGGGTTTGAGATTTGGAGAACTATGCGGACTAAAAAGAAGCGATTTCGACTTTAAAAAGAATATCATAAAAGTAAGACAAGCTTGGGACTATAAAAAAGGGACTGGATTCGCCTCCCTCAAAAATCCCCAATCGAAAAGAAATGTTGCTATCGATAAAGTAACGATGGATATATTTAGAGACTTGTTTTCCAAATTACCAACCAATATTTACGAAACTTTATTTTTTAACACCCAATCGAGTAAAGGAACTTTAACAAATGAAGCAACCAACAAACTGCTTCGTAATACTTTAAAGAAATTAGAGATACAACCAATATCAATTCACGGATTGCGACATACACATATTTCGGTTCTATTATACAAAGGTGTATCCATTCAGTTTATATCTGAAAGAGCAGGCCATAAAGATATAGAGACTACGTTGAAATATTATTCACATGTATTAAAAGAAATGCGAATAGAGGAAGAGGAGAAATCAGTTAGAATAATGACTGCTATGCATGCGTAATTACATATTAAATGTGTTGCATTTGTGTTGTGTTCATTCGTTTCCAAACGTTTTCAGACGTATACTCAAAAAACAAAAAACGACTACAAACGCTGTTTTATCAACGTTTGTAGTCGTTTTTTCATTTCTAATCGTATTCAATTTTCACTGAAATATGTCCCAGGAGGGATTCGAACCCCCCCACCCGAAATCTTAGTAGGCCGTTGCTCTACCCAGCTGAGCTACTAAGACAACACAGTCATACCAACAATTTGAGACGTTTTTAAACTCTAATAGGGATTCGGTCAATTTACTTTTTCAGACCGTAACTACCTTTGAACCAATGATAACCTTATACAAGCCTATTGCAAAGCCCAGTTCGTTTCGTTAGCAATTTCAATTCACATGGGTGTATGAGGTCACTTATATATAGAAAGTTACCCTTCCTATATATCGGAAACTATGCCCCTCTATTTCCACAATAAGCTCTTTTTTCGCTTATAAGGAGAAAACAATGAAAGCAAGTCAACATCAAAAGATAGGAACGCTCACAGGATATTCTCAGATGGTATTATCTGTTTTGGCAATACATATAAAAAACGAGATAAACACTTGGTTACCTCGCATTCTCTTGCTTCTCAACCGCCTGAACTTGTTCTATACGCTCTTTTAAACTCACCTGAGCAACATACATATATATATACATTTGCCTTCGTAGGAGCGCTCATAAATCTATTCTCTGACCTCGCATTTGCCCAATATCAATGTTCTACCTGCTCATGTAAAAGAATGATTTTACTTTAATCCTCTTTACATAATCAAATTGTAATATATTAAATACTTAAACAAGTGTTATACCGTCACTAATTCTAAAATAGCCTTTTGCCATTGGTCTATTTTTGATAATTTTGAAGATATATCTTCCTTTTATTTATCTGTTTGTTCTTGCTTCTTTTTCAAATACTCCGCACGTATTTTTTCAAGTTGCTGCTTTTTATCAAATTTGGCAGGTATGTTTTTTTCATGATACTTTGTCACAGCTGCCTGACCTTTGGTGTCCAATTGATATTTTCCCACTTTGTTCACCTACTTTTCTTGTTTTTAAAGAGAATCTATTCAACAAATATAATATACTTTATTTTCGGAAGATAATTTCGTGTCTTATTACACGTAAAATACTAGGGTACAAAAAAAGGATTCTGCACCAGTGACCGAAGCCCTGACCGAATCCCTAATCTGTCTCAAACCCTATCACATCAAGGCTTGAACTGCGCTTTTTTAATGTCCCAGGAGGGATTCGAACCCCCGACCGACGCCTTAGAAGGGCGTTGCTCTATCCAGCTGAGCTACTGAGACGTGCGTTTCAAACTTTCATTCATTCCCTAAGGACAATACTTAGTATATATTGCATTAGGAATAAAGTCAACGCTTTTTTAAATCTTTTTTATTTCTATAAAATCTACTATTTCCGATGCCATATTCTTGAATGTAACGCGCACTGTTTCATCCCATTCTACAACAGCATAAGTCGCATCTTTCCCGCCCCGCGGCTGCATTGTGCTGCCTGGATTCAAGAACAGTATTCCGTCTTTCATCTCAGCACCATACAAATGCGAATGGCCAAATAGAACGATATCTGCTCCAGATTCTTTTGCATAATAATAAAGCCCCATCAACGATTGTTTCACATCATGCTCATGACCATGTACAGCTAAAACTGTCTTCCCCTCTACCTTGACCGCAACAGATGCGGGAAACCTAGCATCCCTGTCACAGTTTCCACGGACTCTATGCATTGTCTGTAAAACTGAATCATCGAATGACAGCTCACTATCACCGCAATGGAAAGTCGCGTCCGCAGAAAGTGCAGAAACGGCTTTCACCGTTTCCTTATCTCCATGCGAATCACTCATAACAACAATCTTCATTCTGAATCACCTGCCACTGTCATATATTGAGGTAATTTGAATTTCAACTGAGCTAAAGCTGCTCCCCTGTGTGAAATCTCATTTTTCTCTTCAGGTGACAATTCCGCCATCATTCGATTCTTTTCAGGCACGAAGAAGACTGGATCATAGCCGAAGCCGTTCTTTCCTTGACGTTCATGGTGAATCAGACCTTCACAGCTACCCGAAAACGTTTCTGTAACCAAACCAGGACCAGCCACTGCTAGCACGCAGCGGAATCGAGCGGTACGACCATCCACAGGCGTCGTTTCTAGCTCCTGTAGTACTTTGTCGATATTTGCATCATCATTCTTCTCGAGACCCGCATAACGCGCGGAGTAGACGCCTGGCGCGCCGCCAAGCGCATCGATTTCAAGTCCACTATCATCTGCAATAACGATTTTGCCAAGCAAGCGTGCGACCGTCTCTGCTTTCAGAATCGCATTCGCCTCAAATGTGTCGCCCGTTTCTTCTACATCGATATCTCCTTCGATATCATTTAACGTAAGAACTTTTACTCCCAGTGGCTTAAACAACGCTTCAAAGTCTTTTGCCTTGCCCACATTATTCGTGGCTATCAATACTTCCTTCATGATTCACCTTGTTCTTTCGGTTTGATCAACTGCGCAACAAGTCCAAGTGCTTCTTTTTGCACTTCAACTAGTTGGTTAATTCCTACTTCTGCAAGCTCCACAAGACCGTTCATCTCAACGCGCGTAAATGTCGATTCTTCGCCTGTCCCCTGAAGTTCGACGAAAGCGCCGGCACCAGTCATAACAACATTCATATCGACAGCAGCCGACGAATCCTCGATGTAGTCAAGATCCAGAATGAGTTCACCCTCAACCGTCTTCCCTACACTCGTTGCAGCAAGGAAATCAGTTATCGGGAATTTAGCTAATCCTTTTTCGATGTGTAGTTTCGAGATTGCCATTGCTGTTGCGACGAACGCACCCGTAATCGACGCTGTACGCGTACCACCATCTGCCTGGATAACGTCACAGTCCACCCAGATAGTTCGTTCACCAAGCGTCTCCAAATCGATGACAGCGCGCAGTGCACGGCCTATCAAGCGCTGTATTTCCATCGTACGTCCGCTAACCTTACCTTTTGAAGCTTCACGTTGCGTTCTTTGTCCAGTAGCGCGTGGCAACATAGAATATTCCGCTGTTATCCAGCCTTTTCCGCTATTACGTAAAAAATGTGGAACCCGTTCTTCTATAGAAGCTGTACAAATCACCTTCGTATTTCCGACCGTAATAAGAACTGAGCCTTCGGGGTGAATTAAATAATCTGTTTCAATTGTTACCGGCCTAATCATGTCGGCCATTCTTCCATCATGTCTCATATCGTGTACCCTCCATCATTCAGATTGCGCATTCATCTTATCATAACTCATTTCATATACGCAAAAACCCGGATGTCCAAATCTGGACATTCCGGGTTTCTTACAATTCAATATAGCTTACATTAGGCTTTTCAATCGACAACCAGTCTTCAACAATGCCTTGAAAAGTTTCTGACTCCCCTGTTGTATAAAAAACAGGTGCCACTACGCTGTCAGCAATGCGCTCAATGCCTTTAGAAAGTAGAATACGTTCAACATCACACACTGTTTCTACCGCGGATGAAATAATTTTTACATTATTCGGAAGGGAGGTTGTAATATGTTGCTGCAATAATGGATAATGTGTACACCCCAATATCGCCGCATCAAAATCTTTCCCCTCAAGTTCACGGAGTGTACGGTCAACAATGATACCTGCATTATCTGACTTATACTGACCACTTTCGACAATTGGAACAAATTCAGGACACGCAAGTGAGTAAACCATCGCATTCGGTGAAAGAACATGGATTGCATCATTATAAGCGCCACTTTTAATCGTTCCAGCAGTCCCAAGCACAGCAATTTTTCCCGCCACGGACGCATTAACTGCAGCCCGTGCACCTGGCACGATAACGCCGATGACAGGAAATGAAAATCGTGCTCGGATATCATCGAGTGCAACAGCCGTAGCCGTATTGCAAGCAATGACAAGCATTTTTATACCCATTTCGGAAAGTGCTGATGCCATCTCCATTGTAAACTCCCGGACTTCGTCAATCGGCCGGGGCCCATATGGACAACGAGCATCATCCCCTATATAGACAATGGGTTCATGTGGTAGTCGATTGAGCATCTCTTTAACCACGGTTAGCCCGCCGACGCCCGAATCAATTACTCCAATTGGTGCTTCCACTAAAATCCCTCAATCCTTTTTCATCTCTTGATGTAGTTTACTCAGCAAATCTGAGAAGTCCTTCACTTGTTGTTCATCGAAGTCTACTAACACCGAATTCAAATAATGACGGCGTTTATCAATTACTTCTTCGATTACCCGTTCACCTTCGCTAAGAAGATGAATTCGGACAACACGGCGATCTTGATCATTGCGGACACGCTTCACAAGCGAGTTCTTTTCCATCCGATCGACCAAATCAGTCGTAGTACTGAATGCAAGGAACATCTTGTTCGACAAATCCCCAATCGTCATATCTCCATGTTCAAATAGCCACTGTAAAGCAACGAATTGAGGTGGAGTGATTGTATAATTACTAAGAATTCTACGGCCTTGTTGTTTGATGATTGCTGCAACATACCGTAATTCTTTCTCCATATGTGCAACTTCATCTGTATATTGAATTTTTGGTGGGTTATTTTCCATCAACTGAACCAGCTCCCTGAAAACAAATACTGTCTACCTATTGTCCCCCTTTTTTGCGCTTATGGCAATACCTAATAAATTGATGGTAAAAAACGTTAAAAAAAAGCTGTTTGAGAGCTGCATAATGCAGATCAAACAGCTACTGTTACAAGGCATCAATCACCTACACTCGGCTATGATCACCCTTCATCATTAACACCTGCTTCAACGCAATTGTAACTCTCCCAACCGTAACAATTCGATTACCGCTTGTGCTCTGCCGGAAACACCTAGCTTTTGAATTGTGTTCGAAATATGGTTGCGAACAGTCTTTTCGCTGATTCCGAGCCGCCCCGCAATATCTTTTGTCGTTTGATCTTCAACGAGCAGATTAAAAATTTCTCGCTCTCTTGCCGTAAGCAAAGAACGGTTTTTAGAGTCCTCTATCAAGACGCGCCCTCCTATCCACTTTCACTTTAAAATATGTGAAGAGGCGGCGAGCTGTGCCGGCTACATGGTGATTTAGTTAACAAAAAGTATTTTCTCCTCTTCAGACCACGCAACACCTTTGCCCGTCTGTCTGCCAATCTGAACCATCGTACCTCGTCCTGTGAAGACGATATCATCTTTACTGTTCTTCGCCATATAGTGAATATCAACAGAACTGTTACCAACTGCGGCAGCTTTAACGAATATTTCCAACTTTTCATCAAAAAAGACTTGCTTCAAAAAATCACATTGCAAATCAGCAACGACCGGAAAATTTTCACCCTTTGGATCAAGCCAATTATTCATAAGCCTAATCTCTTTTAAGAACTCAATCCTCGCATGCTCAAAATAAATAAATGGGACCGTGTTGTTCAAATGACCATACATGTCCGTCTCAGAAAAACGAACGGATATAGGTACAGAAAACTTGAATTCCGATTCCCATGTCGACAACTCTTTTATGTACACTGCTTTCACTCACCAAACATCTCCTCTTCTAAAATGAATACCCATTCATCTATTCTATCAAATACTCCCTAATAAATGAAGGTGCTAAACAAAAATAGAAAAAAGCCCCGCCAAGGCATAATGCCGTAGCGAGGCTAGGGACTGAAATCAGTCCACCATATGGTCACTTCCGAAGAAGTTTTTGAACATTTGTACGTTCGTTGCACGGTTCATTGCTGCAATCGAAGTAGTCAAAGGAATTCCTTTTGGACATGCAACTACACAGTTTTGTGAGTTACCACATTCGCCAATTCCACCGTCTGTCATAATCGTCGCCAGACGTTCGTCTTTGTTCATTGCACCAGTTGGATGCGAGTTGAACAGCCGTACTTGTGATAGCAATGCAGGTCCCATGAAGTTCGTATTGTCGTTAACGTTCGGGCATGCCTCAAGACATACACCGCACGTCATACATTTTGAAAGTTCATATGCCCATTGGCGTTTACGCTCAGGCATACGAGGTCCTTCACCAAGGTCATACGTGCCGTCAATCGGAACCCATGCCTTAATTTTTTTCAACGAATCAAACATGAATTCTCTGTCAACAATCAAGTCGCGAACGACTGGGAATGTCTTCATTGGTTCAAGTTTAATCGGCTGTGTAAACTGATCTACAAGTGCCGTACAAGATTGGCGTGGACGTCCGTTGATAACCATTGAACATGCCCCACAAACCTCTTCCAAACAGCTCATTTCCCAGTTAACTGGTGTTGTTTGCTTACCTTCTGCGTTGACCGGGTTACGACGAATTTCCATTAAAGCAGAAATGACGTTCATATTCGGTCTATATTCTAATTCAAAACTTTCCCAATAAGGTTGTGATTCAGCAGTATCCTGACGTCGAATTTCAAAACGAACCGTTTTCTGTGACGTCTGCTGTTCACGTTCTTGTACTGCCGTATTGTTCTCGCTCATTTAGGTCAATCTCCTTTCTTCGCGGAGTAATCGCGTGTACGTGGTGGAATCAAGGAAACATCTACTTCTTCATAATGGAAGATTGGTGCAGAATGTCCATCGAATTTCGCCATCGTCGTTTTCAAGAAGTTCTCATCATCACGATTCGGGAAGTCCGGTTTGTAATGGGCTCCACGGCTTTCATTACGGTTAAGTGCACCAAGAGTGATAACACGAGCCAAGTATAGCATGTTTTTCAGTTGGCGCGTAAATGTTGCACCTTGGTTAGACCATAGTTGTGTATCCGTAATGTTGATGTTTTCATAACGCTCAAGAAGCTCAACGATTTTATCGTCTGTCGCTTGTAGTCTGTCATTGTAACGAACTACTGTTACGTTATCAGTCATCCACTCGCCGAGTTCTTTATGAAGAACATAAGCGTTTTCAGTACCGTTCATTTTAAGCGTATCATCCCACTTCTGCTGCTCTTCTTTCACTGCTGCGTCGAAGATTGTAGAAGGAAGGTCCACTACAGAACGTTTCAAACCTTTCATGTAATGAATAGCGTTCGGTCCTGCGACCATACCGCCGTAAATTGCTGAAAGGAGTGAGTTTGCGCCAAGACGGTTTGCACCGTGCTGTGAATAATCACATTCCCCCGCCGCGAATAGACCTGGAATACTTGTTTGCTGATTATAGTCAACCCATAGTCCGCCCATTGAATAGTGGACAGCCGGGAAGATTTTCATCGGTAATTTACGTGGATCGTCGCCTGTGAATTTCTCATAGATTTCGATGATTCCACCAAGCTTAATATCAAGCTCTTTTGGATCCTTATGGGAAAGGTCCAGATACACCATGTTTTCACCGTTGATACCAAGTTTTTGGTTAACACAAACGTCAAATATTTCACGTGTTGCGATATCACGCGGTACTAGGTTACCGTAATCCGGATACTTTTCTTCAAGGAAGTACCAAGGCTTGCCGTCTTTATAAGTCCAGACACGTCCACCTTCACCACGTGCCGATTCACTCATAAGACGCAGTTTATCGTCTCCTGGAATTGCTGTTGGGTGAATTTGGATAAATTCACCATTCGCGTAGTGTGCACCTTGCTGATAAACGATAGAAGCTGCAGAACCTGTATTGATGACAGAGTTTGTCGTTTTCCCGAAAATGATTCCAGGTCCACCTGTTGCCATAATGACTGCATCACCTTTAAAGGCTTGAATCTCCATCGTTTTCATGTTTTGCGCTTTAATACCGCGACAAACGCCTTCTTCATCAAGAATAACACCAAGGAATTCCCAGTGTTCGTATTTCGTCACAAGTCCAGCAACTTCATGACTTCGAACTTGCTCGTCTAATGCGTAAAGGAGCTGCTGTCCTGTCGTCGCACCAGCGAAAGCCGTACGGTGATGCATTGTACCTCCGAAACGTCGGAAATCCAACAATCCTTCTGGCGTACGGTTGAACATAACGCCCATCCGGTCCAATAGACTGATGATTCCTGGTGCTGCATCCGTCATTGCCTTAACTGGTGGTTGATTCGCAAGGAAGTCTCCGCCGTATACAGAGTCATCGAAATGAATGTCAGGTGAGTCGCCTTCCCCTTTTGTATTTACTGCACCATTAATGCCGCCTTGTGCACATACAGAGTGGGAACGTTTAACCGGAACAATGGAGAACAAGTCAACCGGCGTACCTTCTTCAGCGGCTTTGATAGTTGCCATCAGGCCGGCTAGTCCACCGCCGACGACAATCAATCTGCTTTTTGCCATTATTGTTTCACTCCTCAAATTATAGGTGATCTCGTAGTCATTTAGTTAAGTTGTTATTCAATTACGCCTCGGCGTAATTGCGTCCAAATTTGAATCAGCAGGGATTTCTGCTGATTCAAATTAAACAAATGCAAGTAGTGCTTGTATACCGATTACAGAAAGCACTAGGAATATTGCCATTGAGATATACGTAACGATGGTTTGTGAACGTGGAGATTGTGTAATTCCCCAGCTTACTAGGAATGACCAAACGCCGTTCGCCAAGTGGAATGTAGCTGCAAGGACACCTGCAATGTAGAACGCAAGCATGAATGGACTCGATAAGATGTCAGCCATCATATCGTAGTCCACATCAGCTCCCAATGCTTTTTGAACTCTTGTTTGGAAGATGTGCCATGCGATGAACACGACTAGGAATACTCCCGTAATTCGTTGTAGCATAAACATCCAGTTTCGGAAAGTCCCGTAACGCTTTACGTTATTTTTCGCTGTGAAAGCTATGTACACACCATAGAACGCATGGAACATAAGTGGGATGTAGATGATGAACCATTCAAGAAACAATACGAACGGTAAGTTACCCATGAAATTGGATGCAGTGTTGAATGCCTCTGGGCCGCGTGTGGCAAAATGGTTAATCACTAAGTGTTGGGCAACAAAAAGCCCCACTGGAATGATTCCGAGCAGTGAATGAAGACGACGCAAATAAAAATCTGATTCTCTCGACAAGTCTTTTACCCTCCTTTATTAACTGAGTCCTTCAGTGCGCCTCTGTCATCATTTCGACATGAAGCGACCGTTGACGACGTACCTCTTCGTGGTACAATATTATGACATAACCATTGTACTCCTCAGTTTTGAAGAGGTCAAGACGATGTGGGCTTTTCGACACGCCCGAATTTAATATATTATTATTCTCTTGGATTCACTAACGCTATCATTTAACCGAAAGGGTTGCATATTCGATTGGAAAATACTACATATGATTCACCAACCCGTTTTGGCTATGAAATTTTACGAGATCACGTGTTGCCAAGTATCCTCGGGAAACATGAAGATGAAATCCTCTATTGGGCCGGAAAAGAAGTAGCTCGAAAATTCCCGATTTTTGGTGTTGATGAACTTCCTGAGTTCTTTCAAGAAGCCGGATGGGGGCCCCTTCAACTCGAAAAGACGTTGAAAGACGAGGCTTTTTATTCTTTAAAAAATGATTTCGCTACAAATGCCCAAAACAGATCTTGCCAACTTGAAGCCGGTTTCATTGCACAACAGTACCAGAAATTTAGTGGATTGCTCACTGAGTGCTACGGAGAATTTAACGCAAAGGATGGTCTCATCCATTTCCAAGTCAAATGGGACTTAAAAACGAAAGTTGAGGCATGAAAAATAAGATGCATCCTTTAAATCGGGCGCATCTTCTTTTTCATACAACTAATATATATATGTTGAACTATTGATTCTATATGATCTCCAGCGAAGGCATCTCTATGCGCCGTGCGTTGTTCAGAGGTTTCTTTATGTCAACATATATAACTAAAAATAACCAGTAAATTACTGCTTATTTTCATGATGAAACACCCTATGTACAGTTTCCGTTGGGTTGCACCTCTCGCAGTTTTCTCGTTAATCGCATGAGGGGTTTTTGGGAACGAATGAATAAGCACTTTCCAATCCATAATAGAGCAGCCAAAGATGGAATTTTGGCTGCTGAATCCATCTATATAGCATTTCCTTTTTGATTTTAAGGAAGTGTCACTTTCTATATGGAATTGCACTGTAACTTGTATAGTCTTAACTAAAATTTACAAGGTAGGCTTTATTAAAAGTGATAGAGCGCCCTTTGTCTTCAGGCACTTGCAATAAAATGGTTAACAATAGACATAACAAATTATTTCAGTCGTTGTCTAACCCGAATTGTTTATGAAGCGCCGCTACCGCTATTTCCATATCCGATTCTGGAATAACTACGGATACCTTGATTTCAGACGTACTAACCATTTTCACAGGAACTGATGCACTACGGAGTATCTCAAACATTTGTGCAGCGACTCCTGGGTTGGATACCATTCCACTTCCAACGATTGAAACTTTCGCAAGACCCACTTCAAAGTCGGCTCTGTTGTAACCAAGGGCTTCTTTTTCTGTCTCCAAAACATTAATAGCTTCTGCAAAATCCTCTTTCTTAATGGAAAATGACACAGACGGCTGTACGCCTTCCATAATTGTCTGGACGATAATATCGACGTTAACATGGTGATCCGCAAGTGCAGTGAATATATTCGCAAGCGAGCCATTGTATGGAACGTCATACATAACTGTAATCCGAATAATATCTCTTTCAAAGGCGATGCCCCGAACAATTAAATTGTTTTCCAAATCAATTTCCTCCTTGATAATCGTTCCTTCACCTTCCATATGTGCAGGTCTGACCCGAAGCGGCATTTGATGGTTCTTGGCAAACTCCACCGCTCTTGGGTGAAGTACTCCTGCGCCTAAATTCGCGATTTCAAGCATTTCATCATATGATATTTCCTCAAGTTTCTTCGCTTGTCCAATTAATCTTGGATCTGTCGTAAATACCCCTTCAACGTCTGTGTAAATATCACAGATAGCTGCATCTATTGCAATCGCAATCGCCACAGCACTTGTATCAGATCCCCCGCGACCAAGTGTTGTCAACTCACCCGAGCTGTCAGCACCTTGAAAGCCGGTTATCACTGCAACAGCACCCGATTCAAGCGTCGATACAACCTTATCTGCATGGACTTGCTCGATTCGCGCATTGCCGTGAACTGACTCTGTCGTTACACCCGCTTGCCACCCTGTATATGAGCGAGCCTCCAAACCTTGTGCCGCAATTGCCATCGCTAAAAGGGATGCTGTTACTTGCTCACCTGTCGCAAGTAGCATATCAAGTTCGCGGCGGCCCGCTTTCGGATTAACTTCCACGGCGAGCTTTAGAAGATCATCCGTTGTTTTCCCCATTGCAGAGACGATAACCGCAACTTGATTCCCCCGACTTACTTCATCTTGTACAAGCTTTGCAGCGCGTGCAATCCTCTCGGGGTTCGCAACTGATGTGCCACCAAATTTCATTACAATTCGTTCCATAATTATTCCCTCCAATTTCCCCCTGAACGCAAAAACGGCCCTCATAAGTATGAGAGCCGGTCCGATTGGAGCGCTCGCCGAAGAGCCGCCCCGTTCAGATAGCTCTCCAGGTATTTTTATACCTGACAGACTTCCATTTATTCAATGGAAATCCAGCAGGACAATCGTGACAGCCGATTGGTCCGCTTCGGCGAATACTCCTTTCAATCCCGTTCATCAGGCTGCCGCCTTCCGGAGATTTACTATTGGTATCCGCACCTCTATCTTCACTACATATGCAATTTTTTAGTGAAAAAACTCAGTGCGTTCACTCTATCACATTACTTCTTTTCTCGCAATGCCTCTTCACGGAAATACGTTTCCACTGATTCCGCAACCACCTTCGGCAAGCCCGCTTGTTGCAGCTCTTCAACGGATGCTTCACGAATCTTTTTCATAGATTCAAAGTGTTTAAGTAATAATGTTTTCCGTTTCGGTCCGACGCCTGGTAATCCATCGAGCGCTGATGTCAATGAATTAGTTTCGCGCCGTTGCCTGTGGAAAGTAATTGCAAACCTGTGCACCTCGTCTTGAATTCGCTGTAACAAGTAAAACGCTTCACTCGTTCTCTTTAGCGGGATCATTTCAATCGGATTGCCATAGAGAAGTTGCGCCGTCTGGTGTTTATCGTCCTTCGCAAGTCCAGCAATTGGAATCGACAAGTTCAACTCATCTTCAATGATTTCCCTGGCCGCTTCCATATGACCTTTACCACCATCTATAACGATAAGGTCAGGTAATGGCAAATCATCCTTTAGCACACGGATATAACGCCGCCTTACAACTTCACGCATCGCCGCATAGTCATCGTGTGCTGCCGCAGTTTTCGTCTTATACTTTCGGTAGTCTTTACGGTTCGGTTTCCCATCAAGGAATGACACCATCGCAGAGACGGCATCTGAACCGTACATATGTGAATTATCAAATGCTTCAATACGGTACGGTATGGTGATATTCATCGCCTTGCCAAGTTCTTCACATGCGCCAATTGTACGAAGTTCTTGTCGTTCAATAAGTTGGAACTTTTCTTTCAATGATATCTCAGCATTCTTGATGGCTAGATGGACGAGATCTTTCTTTTTACCGCGCTGCGGAATGAAGACGTTGACATCTAGAAGTTGACGGACGATTTCACTATCCATTCCCTGAGGCAACAGGATTTCTTTCGGGATTAAATGTTGGGACTTACCGTAAAACTGCCCGATGAACGTTAGCAGTTCTTCTTCCGGTTCTTGATAAACCGGGAATAGCGATACATCCCGTTCAATTAGCTTTCCCTGACGGACGAAAAAGACTTGAACACACATCCATCCATTGTCCACAGCAAATCCGAAGACATCACGATCAGTGAAATCACTCATCGTCATCGCCTGTTTTTCCATAATCGCTTCAATATTAACAATCTGATCGCGGTATTCTTTCGCGCGCTCAAACTCCAAATTCTCCGCAGCTACAGCCATTTTTTCCGTCAATTCTTTTTTCACACTTTTATAGCCGCCATTCAAAAAGCGGGTAATATCATCAACCATTTCCTTGTACGTTTCCAATTCCACTTCATTGACACAAGGGGCGAGGCACTGGCCAAGATGGTAATACAAACAGACCCGATCAGGCATCGTATGACATTTTCGATAAGGATAGAGCCGGTCAAGCAACTTTTTCGTTTCACCGGCGGCAAAAGCATGAGGATACGGACCGAAGTATTTCCCTTTGTCTTTTTTCACTTGTCTCGTAATGATTAGTTTCGGATGACGCTCTGCCGTTAATTTTAAGTATGGATAGGTCTTATCATCTTTTAACATGATATTATATTTCGGATCATACTGTTTGATAAGGTTCAACTCGAGGACAAGCGCTTCCAGATTGGTTGAAGTGACAATATATTCAAAGTCTATGATTTCTCCAACAAGTCGCTGTGTTTTAGCATCATGGCTACCCGTAAAATAACTACGAACCCGATTTTTCAACACTTTCGCTTTTCCCACATAAATGATTGTCCCTTGCCTATCTTTCATCAAATAACAGCCTGGCAACTCCGGTAATATGGCCAACTTTTCTGCGATTAACTCATTCATCTAATTCACCTACCAAAAAACCGGGTGCCAATGAAGGACCCGGTTATTCTATCAAATACATCTCGGCTATTTGCGACTGCCGCTTCGCTTTCATCGCAAAAAATATTTCGCCCAGATTTTGAACTTCTGCTAAATCAAGTTACTAATTAAGCGTGTTTTGCAATCAATTCAGCAAGTGCTTCTTTTGGTTTAAAGCCGACAACTTTGTCAACAATTTCTCCATCTTTGAAAAGAACCAAAGTAGGGATTGACATGATACCATATTTACCAGCTGTTTCTTGGTTGTCATCAACGTCAACTTTAACAATGTTCGCTTTACCTTCGATTTCGCCGTTTAGTTCTTCAAGAACTGGAGCGATCATTTTACAAGGTCCACACCAAGGTGCCCAAAAGTCAACAAGGACAAGTCCTTCTTTAATATTTTCGTCAAAATTCTGATCAGTCGCGTGAATAATAGCCATAATAAATTTTCCTCCTCTTAATAGATAACCTATGTCTGTATTATAGCATGCAGCTATATGACGGGCTAAATATATGCTTAGTTATTGAAAGAAGCTCCCCACTATTGAGGGAGCTTCACTTTAAATTAGTTTGTCTTAATTTTTTTAATTTCTTCAATCATCATCGGAATAACCTCGAAAAGGTCACCAACAATTCCATAGTCTGCTACTTTGAAAATATTCGCTTCTGAATCTTTATTGATTGCCACGATTACTTTCGAGTTAGACATTCCTGCCATATGTTGGATTGCCCCCGAAATACCTGCAGCAATGTACAAGTCCGGTGTAACAACTTTACCAGTTTGCCCGATTTGTAGAGAATAGTCACAGTAATCCGCGTCACACGCTCCACGAGATGCACCGATTGCTCCACCTAAAAGTGTCGCAAGTTCTTGCAATGGTTCGAAGCCTTCCGCACTTTTCACGCCACGGCCCCCTGCAACAACAACTTTCGCTTCTGAAAGATCGACACCCTCTGTCGATTTACGAATAACTTCTGAAATGATTGTACGAAGATTGGTAACATCAACAGATAGTGCAGCTACGTCGCCTGTTCTGCCTGCGTCGTGCTCTAAAGGCGCAATATTATTCGGACGTACTGTGATGAATAGAAGTCCGTCTTTGTTCTTCACTTTTTCAAATGCTTTACCAGAGAAGATTGGACGGATGAATACCGCAGCATCGCCCTCGCCTTCAATAGTAGTTACATCAGAGATTAAACCTGATGCTAGTTTACTAGCAATCTTAGGTGACAAATCTTTCCCTAAAGCTGTGTGACCGAACACAATAGCTTCTGGTTTCTCTTGTTCGTAAACCGCCATAAACGCTTGGCTGAATGCGTCAGAAGTATATAGTTTCAAATGTGGATGTTCCACAGTTACGACACGGTCTGCTCCGTAATGAATCATTTCTTCTGCAAGTGACTGAACAGCATCGCCGAGCAATACTCCGACAACCTCTCCGCCTCCCGAAATCTTTTTAGCAGCTGCAATCGCTTCGAATGAAACGTTACGCAAAGCTCCTTCTCGTGCTTCCCCAAGTACTACTACTTTTTTAGACATTTATAGTCCCTCCATTACAATTAAAAGTCTGATTAGATTACTTTAGCTTCATTTTTAAGCAGATTTACAAGTTCATTCACTTGATCAGAAATTTCGCCTTCAAGAATACGTCCAGCAGCTTTTTGCGGCGGAAGGTAAATTTCGATTGTTTGTGTTTTCGCTTCTACGTCATCTTCTTCTAGGTCAAGATCATCTAGTTCAAGCTTTTCAAGCGGCTTTTTCTTCGCTTTCATAATACCTGGAAGTGACGGGTAACGTGGTTCATTAAGACCTTGCTGAGCAGTCACTAGTAACGGCAGTGACGTTTCAATTGTTTCAGAATCCCCTTCAACATCACGAATGATTTTGACGGATGTACCGTTGATTTCAAGGTTCGTAATCGTCGTTACGTAGTTAATGCCTAGAAGTTCTGCCACACGTGGACCAACTTGTCCAGAACCGCCATCAATTGCAACGTTTCCTGCAAGAATCAAATCTACTTCTTTATCTTTCAAATACTCAGCAATAATTTTAGCAGATGTGAATTCATCCATTTCATCAAGGTCATCTTCAGTATCGATTAGAACCGCTTTGTCTGCACCCATTGCAAGCGCTGTGCGAAGTTGTTTTTCCGCGTCTTCTCCACCGATTGTAATGACAGTTACTTCGCCGTCATTTGCGTCGCGTACCTGGATAGCTTCTTCAATTGCATATTCATCATAAGGATTGATGATGAACTCCGCACCATCCTCAGAAATTTTACCGTTAGAAACCGTGATCTTTTCCTCTGTATCAAATGTCCGTTTTACTAGTACATAAATATTCATATTGCAGGCCTCCCTAACTTTTTAATTATTTCCCTTTAAATACAGGTACACGTTTTTCAAGGAATGCTTGGATTCCTTCTTTTGCATCCTCAGAAACGAAAACTTCACCGAATGAATCAGCTTCTGCTTTCACACCTTCATAATAAGAAGGATGCTTCGTAAATTGCAGCATCTCTAGTGCAGCTTTCACTGCGACAGGACCCTTCTTAGCAATCTTCTTAGCAAGCTCCATTGTTTTAGGCAGGAGTTCTTCATCTGTATAAGCATGATTGGCAAGTCCTAGACGGGCTGCTTCTATCCCACTGATTGGATCACTCGTTAATAACATCTCCGCTGCTTTCGGCATGCCGACGTAACGCGGAAGACGCTGTGACCCAGCAAAACCGGGGATTAGACCCAATTGCAATTCCGGCAAGCCCAGTTTCGCATTTTCAGTTACAATCCGCATGTGACAGGCCATCGCTAGTTCAAGCCCACCACCCAGTGCCGCGCCATGAATAGCGGCAATAACCGGTTTAGAGAAACGTTCAAGCCGTTCAAAAACTTCTTGTCCGCTTGCGGAAAGTTTTGAAAATTCTTCGCCTGAAGTGACAGATGTAAATTCTTTAATATCTGCTCCAGCCGAGAAAAACTTGCCTTCTCCGTGAAAGACAATGACTCGTACAGAATCGTCGTTCTCCACTTGATCAAGTAATGCATTCACTTCCAGTATGAGTGCGCGTGAAAGCGCATTCGCGGGTGGCCTGTTAATTGTCGCAACAGCTACCCCATCATCAATTGCTACTGTTAGAAACTCCATTTCATCCCCACTTTCCATCAATTACGCCTCGGCGTAATTGCGTCCAAATTTTGAATTGTGCCTGCTGGATGCAGGTATGCAACCTTTGCCGCAGGACGCGGCGAACTTTGGTTGCCTTCCCGAACCCACTTCAAAATTTGCGACATCCGCCAGAGGCTACTTAACTTGATTCAAGTTACGCTTTCATTCCATTCATAATCAGCCTATGTACTTCGGGTGATAGTTTCATTAAATCATATTTTTGATCATTCATCACCCATGAAGTGATTGTTTCGTCAATTGTACCAAATACCATTTGTCTAGCAAGTCGGATATCAAGGCCTTCGTCTAGCGCCCCATTCACGATTCCCTCTTTCAAAATTGCATCTAGGAGCGTTAAATATTCTTTTAGGACTTCGTTAATACGAAGACGTAATTCTTTATTCGATTGACGAAGTTCTAGTTGCGTAACAATTGCCAAGTGACGGTCTTCATGCAGAATGCGAAAATGACTGTCAATCAGTCTGAATAGTTTTTCAGATGTATCAATATCCTGTTTCAATATAACTTCGACGTTATTTACGAAAATCGCCATTTTTTCTCTAAAAACAGATATCAGGATATCTTCTTTATTTTTGAAGTAAAGATAGATTGTCCCGTCAGCAACCCCCGCTTCTTTTGCTATCTTCGAAACTTGGGCTTGATGGTATCCATTCTCAGCAATGACAATGACTGCCGCATCTACTATTTGCTTATATTTTGGTCTATCTCGTTTCATATCTATATATCACCACCAAAAAGAAAATATGAATGATGATTCATTCATATTTTCATATTAGTTGTTAACGGCTACTATGTCAAGCATTACATCACAGTGGAAGTAATTCCTTTTCAGCTTTCTCTTTTTCTTCATCAATCAAAGCACGGCGTAAAATTTTCCCGACAGCTGTTTTCGGCAATTCTGTACGGAATTCATAAAGTCGCGGCACTTTAAACGATGCTAAATTCTCTCGACAATACTTATCAAGCTCTTCCTCCGTTACAGTAGCTCCTTGTTTCAAGACAATATAGGCTTTGACAGTTTCGCCCCTGTACGGATCTGGGATACCCGCGATAACACATTCCTGTATCGCTTCATGTTCATAAAGAACCTCTTCAATCTCCCGTGGATAAATATTGAAACCGCTTGCAATGATTATATCTTTTTTACGATCAACAACATAGAAATAACCCTCGTCATCCATATATCCAAGATCCCCAGTTAAAAACCAGCCATCGCGGAAAGTTTGTTCCGTATCTTCCGGTCTATTCCAATAGCCTTTCATCACTTGAGGGCCTTTTACCGCAATTTCACCAATTTCTCCATTCGCCAGCGGTTCTGATGACTCAGGACCAAGTATGCAAGAATCTGTATCAGGCCATGGAACACCAATTGATCCTTTAGCTCGTTTGTCTGCCCAGACGAAATTTGAATGGGTAACAGGAGATGTTTCCGTAAGGCCATATCCTTCAACTAGTTTTCCACCGGTGATTTTCTCGAATTTTTCCTGCACTTCGACCGGTAATGCAGCAGAACCACTAATACATGCTTTAATTGAAGACAGATCATATTTTTTAAGATTAGGATGGTTTAATAGTCCAATATAGATCGTAGGTGCGCCAGGAAATAAGGTTGGCTTCTGTTTATCGATTGCTTTCAAAGCCGTTTCAAAATCAAATTTAGGGATAAGTACCATTCTATTCCCTTGCATGACAGAAAGAATTAATACGGTTGTCATTCCATATACGTGGAAGAATGGCAAAATACCCATGACCGTTTCTTCGCCTTCTTTACACTTATACAACCATTCGCCACACATTTTAACGTTAGAAATTAGATTAGCGTGTGTCAACATGACTCCTTTTGGAGGACCCGTTGTGCCACCCGTATATTGCAGCAACGCAATATCTTCATCGTAATCAAAGTCATAACTAACCGGATCTGATTTTGCGACTTTCATAATTTCCGTGAATAGATGGTTCATTCCACGGTGCTCAACTTTCACTGTAATCCCGTGTTCTTTTTTCTGAATGAATGGATAGATGAGATTCTTAGGAAACGGTAGGTAGTCTTTTATTCCCGTTATTATTACATGCTCAAGTTTTGTGTCTTTAACGATTTTCGAAATTCGCGGAAATAGAATGTCGAGTGAAATGATTGCTTTCGCTCCAGAATCAACCATTTGATAAGCCACTTCACGCTCCGTATAAAGAGGATTCGTCTGAACGACGATTGCACCCACATACAATATCCCATAGTAGGCAATTGCCCCTTGTGGACAGTTTGGAAGCATGATTGCAACCCGGTCCCCTTTGACAATTCCGATAGTTGTCAAATAGTTCGCGAACTTCAAAGCTGATTCATGAAACTCTTTAAATGAGATGTCTTTACCAAGGAAATGCATAGCCGTCTTGTTAGGATATTTCTCGCTGGATCTTGTCAAGAATTCCTGAATAGGAATATGTTCATAGTCAAGCGTCTTTGAGATTTCAGCGGGATATAAGTCCAGCCAAGGTTTCATTGTCAAATAAAAGCCTCCTTTTTCCTCTTCTTCAATTCTTTGAATATTCCTAATCTAATTATAGTAGTAATTGAGTCAGGTTTCAAATAGAATATTTTATGTCAATAAAAAAAGCCTTGACCAGAATAAACTGGTCAAGGTGTATTTGCCGTCATCCAATAAATACCTACTGCGATAAATAATACGCAGACAACGAGTAATATTTTAGCTAATTTTTCCACAACTTCACAACCCTTATGAAATACTTGCTCCTATAACGAATGAAAGTCCCACTGATATCGTCAAAGATATGAAACCGACCGCACGATTATCTGCTTCGATTTCCTTATCAATATTGAATTTAGGTGTCAGGAATTCAAACAACAAATAGGCGAAAATAAGCAGGGTAAATCCAAACAAGCCCCAGCCAATCATTTGAGGTAATGAATTATGCTGTTCGATTGAGTATCGAAAAATGTTTGCTACCCCAAATATTTTACCACCTGTCGCAAGTGCCACTGCAACGTTTCCTTTTCTAATTTCTTCCCAATTCTTATATTTCGTGACGAGCTCAAAAAGCACCATTGAAACGATAAGACATAGGACTACTACACTGAAATAGCCTGCTGATTCTACTAATGGATGATTCCAAAATTCGGTTTTATTCATAGTTTTAGACTCCTTTTACGTTCGGTCATTCCTTCCTATACGGATAAGCACGTAAAAGGTTTCAAAAACGGGAATATACTTTTTCATTAGCGCATGAAACTTTGAGAGAATCTTATCCACTGCATAGGTGGATATAGAGATTCCTTTCAAGTCGCTGCGGCGCTCGGGGATGCCTTCCGCCCTTAGCGAGAGCACTGAAAAAGTACGATTTCCTTCAATCCCGTTGATTTCCGTTCCGAGCGGGCGCTTTCCGCGGGCACGGCTTCAGTCAATCGAACTACGAAGGGTTCGATTTGCCGTATTTCTGTGTTCTTTGCAGAAATTAAGGCATTCTTGCCCCGTGCTCCCAACGCTAGCAAAAGCCGCTCTTCACTACAATCAACTAGTTCTTACTATAAAAAAGAACTTTTTCAGTGACTCCCCCTTGTAAGGCGCCTTTGCTTGGTTTATACAGGTATACATTGGTTAACTTAAACAGTGGAATTATTTCAATTCAACAACAGTAACGCCGTGTCCGCCTTCACTGGCTTCGCCAAATCGGTACGTTTTCACGCGGCTGTGATTTTTCAAGAATTGCTGGATACCTTGCCTTAACGCCCCTGTCCCTTTGCCATGAATAATCGACACTTGGTGATAATTTGATAGGAGCGCATCGTCCAAATATTTCTCTGTGCGGAAAATTGCATCTTCATAGCGTTCTCCCCGCAGGTCGAGTTCCATTTTAACATGTGTATCTCGTCCCGCTACTGAAGTTGATAAATACTGTTTTTTCTCTTTTTCAGGTTTAACAAATTCCAGTCCTGATTGATCAAGCTTCATCTTCAAAATACCGATTTGGACAATCCATTCATGATCTGAAACTTTATCAATGAGCGTCCCTTTTTGACCATAACTGAGCACTTTCACTTCGTCACCTGTTTGAAGGGCCCTTGGCGCTGCCTTCGCTTTCACTGCCTTCTTCTTCGCTTCAGCAGGAGCAGCGCCTTCAAGACGTTTTCGAGCTTCAATCAATTCGTGTTCTTTTACGTTTGCCCCCACATTCAGGCGCATTGCACGTAAATCTGAAATGATTGCTTCCGATTCACGCTTCGCATCTTCGATGATTTTTTTGGCTTTCTCTTTTGCTTTTGCTTCCATTCGTTCTTTCTTGTTATCAAACTCTGCTAACTTTTCTTCCAATTCACGTTTCAAACGATCCGTTTCCAGTAAGATGTCATGCGTTTCTTCTGCATCTTTTTCTGATTGCACACGGCTTGTCTCGAGCGAAAGGATCATTGAATCGACTTCACCGCGATCTGTACCCGTGAATTTTTTCGCCCGATCAATAACCCAGTCCTGCAATCCTAGTCGCTTTGAAATTTCAAACGCATTACTGCGTCCTGGAACGCCTATTAACAAACGGTACGTAGGACTAAGCGTGTCAACATCAAATTCAACACTTGCATTGGCAACGCCTGGACGGTTATAGCCATATGCTTTCAACTCTGGATAATGAGTTGTTGCCATTACTCTTGCACCACGTCCATGCACTTCATCCAGAATCGAGATGGCAAGTGCCGCCCCTTCCTGCGGATCCGTACCCGAACCGAGCTCATCGAATATAATAAGGGAACGGTCATCGTATTTCTCTAAAATATCGACGATGTTCACCATATGTGAAGAGAATGTACTAAGGCTTTGCTCAATCGATTGCTCGTCTCCAATATCAGCATAGATCGAATCGAACACTGCAACTTCAGAGCCGTCGAGTGCCGGTATAGGAAGTCCTGCCTGTGCCATTAGCGTACATAATCCTACCGTTTTTAATGTGACCGTTTTCCCGCCCGTATTAGGTCCGGTAATAACGATGGTTGTGATATCTTTACCGAATTCAATTGTATTCGCAACTGCTTCTTCCATCGACAACAAGGGATGTCGCGCTTTCGTTAGACGAATATAGCCTTTATTGTTCACTTCGGGTTTCGTGCATTTATGCGCTTTGCCAAATTTTGCTTTCGCAAGGATAACGTCGATTTCAGATAGTATCGCAACAAGGGTGAATAAATCATGTGCGACTTCCTGCACTTTCGCGGACAGATCGATAAGGATTTTCTCGATTTCTTCCTGTTCCTGCAGTTTTAATCTTCTAATTTCATTATTTGCCTGCACGACTGCATCAGGCTCGATGAAAAGCGTTTGACCAGACGACGACATATCGTGAATAACACCACGGTAATGCGAACGATACTCCGACTTTACTGGAATCACATAACGGTCATTCCGGATAGTGACAATGGCGTCGGATAACATCGTTGCAGCATTTTTCCCACGTGTATAACTTTCCAGCTTTTCACGTACGCGGCCTTCCTGCATTCGCAAACCTTGCCGAATTGTACGTAGCGATCCTGAAGCGCTGTCGACAACATGTGCATTGTCATCAATGCATGCATTGATTTCGTGTTCCAAGCCTGTCAAAATCGGAATGGCATCTTTTTTCGCAATGAAATGCGGAATTTCAATATCTTCATCTGCCACAATCGCTTCAATGAATTGACGCAGGTTCCGGCTTGCACGGATTGTGTTGGCTGTTTCCATCAATTCATAAGCACTCAGCATGCCGCCCATTTGTGCACGTTTGGCATGGGGTCTAATATCGCTAATTCCGCCCATTGGCACATTGCCACGAACGCGAAGTATCGATAACCCTTCGTCTGTTTCTTCCAGCAGTTTTACAACTTCGTCAAAATCACTGACGGGTACTAATTTCTCCATATAAGATCGACCGGCGAATGATGTGCAATGAGTTGCTGCCATATCCCGGATTTTATCGAACTCAAGTGTTTTTAAGACACGGTTTTCCAATGTCTTACACTTCCTCTCACTTCCGCACAATTTCGCGGATAAATTTATCGAGCGGCCACGTATTAACGACCGTCTCTTTTTTCAACCATGCTTTTTTACCGTAGTTTACACCAGTAGTCATATAATTTAGTTGTTCAATTGCATGTGCATCTGTATTAATGGCAATAGTAACTCCAGCTTCCTGCGCCATAATCAGATGATCAGTCGCAAGGTCGAGCCGATATGGGTTCGCATTCAACTCAAGTATTTTACCATACTCCTTCGCCCACTGAATAAGTTGGGGTACATCAGGATTATAACCTTCCCGTTGACCAACGATTCGACCGGTCGGGTGTGCAATCATATCGACGTGCGGATTTTTCATAGCCGTATGGAGCCGTTCCATAATCAATTCCTGTGATTGACTGAAATTAGAGTGAATAGAAGCAATGACAAAATCTAACTCACTTAGCAGTTCATCATCAAAATCCAGTGTCGCGTCAGGTAGGATGTCCATTTCCGTTCCGCAAAAAATTTCGATATCATCATATTCTTTATTCAACGAACGGATCTCCACGATTTGTTCACGTATTCGTTCAGGTGTTAGTCCGTTCGCAACTTTGAGATACTGCGTATGGTCTGTGATAACCATATAAGAATAGCCCTTAGCACGGCAGGCCTCAACCATTTCACGGATTGAGTACGCTCCGTCCGACCATGTTGTATGCATATGAAGGTCCGAACGGATGTCCTCGATCGCTACCAAGCCGGCTAGTTCATCGACACGATCGATTTCACTGCCATTTCTGCGCACTGCAGGCGGGATGAACGGCAAACCGAAGTGAGCGAAAAATTGTTCTTCTGAATCGAATGTCTCGATGGAACCATCTTCATTCTCCACTCCGTATTCACTTATTTTCATTCCTCTAGATTTCGCAAGTTGGCGCATTTTGACGTTATGGTCTTTCGAGCCAGTGAAATGATGAATAGCACTTGCGAATTGTTCTGCTTTCACGAAGCGGAAATCGGCGTCAATCGCCTCTTCCAAGTCGAGTGTTACAGACAGTTTCGCATCCCCTGCCGCAATCGTCGCAACCAGAGGTAATGTGGCAAGTAGCTTTTCCCGTACAGTTGCGGGATCGTCCGTCACAATGATGAAATCGACGTCACTACTTTCCTCTTCCGTTCGACGGTAACTTCCAGCGACAGAAAAATGTTTAATCTCTGGTATCAAACGAAGTTCCTGCTCAACAAATGTAACAACCTTCTCCATTTGCCAATGCGGAAATTTCCCTTGACGAGTTCCTAAGATTTCAATTTCGCTCAACATATTCTCTTCTGTCTTCTTGCCGAAACCAGCTACTTTACTTACTTCCCCTGCCATGCATGCCGCATGGAGCGATTCAACCGAATCGATGCCAATCGCTTCCCGTAGTTTGGCGATTTTCTTGCCACCTAGGCCTGGTATTTTCAACAATGGAATAAGCCCTTTTGGCACAGCTTCTTCCAGTTCTTTCAGCAGATCAGACTCTTCTTTTTCTAGCAAATCGGTAATGACAGCACCCGTGCCTTTGCCAATCCCTTTCAACTTTAAAATATCATCCATTTCGGATAAACTGCGTGGATCTAGTTCAAGCACGTTGGCCGCTTTTCTAAATGCTGCTACTTTGAAATGGTTTTCCCCAAGCAACTCCATATATAAAGCGATTTTTTCAAACGTGCGAATGATTGTTTTTTTATTCACTATAAGCCCTCCTGTTCTGATATACGGAAGCGTCCTTTTGCATTCGGCCGCTGCGGATAGACAATTCTAGAAAAAAGCTTCCCTCCAAAAAGGGGGAAGCCGTCAGTTTGTATAAATGTACCACCATTTTTTCACAGTTTCAGATAACACCGGCGTATGTTCAAACATCGACTTAGCAAGCAATGAATTGCTTATCCTTTCTTGGATAAACTCTATCGGTAGCATAGCCAGCAGATAGAGAACAAGGAACATAAGTATATAGAATTCGATAAATCCGAACAAAGCCCCCGCAATACGTGCAACGAAACCTAGGACGGGCAAATACTTCAGGAAATCAAACATAGATGCAATGAGCTGCAATCCAAATTTGACAACAAGAAATATCAATACAAATGCCAGTAATTGATAGAACGTCCCATCTAGATCAAGTTGTTCGACTGTCATGGATAATTTTGAACCGGCAGTCACACCTGGATAAGGAACCCAAAGAACAAATGCTTCCGCAAGTTGTTTATAGTACGTATAAGCGACGACAAGTGCGATGATGAAACCTGTCATATGTATAATTTGGACAATGAGTCCCCGTCTGAATCCAGTTACGAGTCCCCCAAATAGGAGGATAATAATTAATAAATCAAGCATGTAATACCGTCAACCCTTCAGCTTATTCAATTCTTCTTCTAATTGTTCAATTTGCATTTTTAATTTAAGATTATCATGTACACTATTAACGGCGGTTAGCACAGCGATTTTTGTACTGTCGAGATAAGGGTTATGGGCACTGATTTCCCTCATCCTTTCATCGACCATCGAGGCGACCAGCCGCATATGAGTGCTTGTTTCGGTACCGACCATTTTATAGGTCTGTCCGTATATGTCAACTGCTATGCGTGTCTTCTGTTCGTCTGCCAATGATACGACCTCCCACATAAAAAACTCTGTTATTAATCATACCACGAAATGGTTTTAGTTGTGAATTAAGTCGACGAGAGGAAGTTATAAATTGAGTAATCAAGTTATTATTGTAAACAGTCAAGATATGAAAAAAGTGATAAATCATTACACGTCTTCAAAAGTCGTACGCAATGCTCCTGGCGTCGTCTTTGCAGCGAAACTACCTGATACCTCAATCACAGCCTACAAGTCCGGAAAAGTACTATTCCAGGGCGCAGGATCTGAACGGGAAGCCGCACGCTGGGGTACTGCAGAAGTTAAAGCGGGGTCGGCCGCATTGAAAACAAAAGGTGATGTGCTGCCAGACCGCTTAGCACAGTTATCCGTTCTCGGGTCAGATGAAACAGGAACGGGTGATTTCTTCGGGCCTGTTACTGTTGCAGCTTGTTTCGTCCGTGCCGATCAAATAGAGCTTGTTCGCGAACTTGGTGTAAAAGATTCAAAAATGCTAACAGATGACCTCATGCGAAAAATCGCACCTGATTTACAGGAGGCGCTCATTTATAGTGTGCTGACGCTTGAAAACGAGAAATACAATGATGTACAAGCGAGCGGCTGGTCTCAGGGAAAGATTAAAGCCCTCCTTCATAATCAGGCACTTAAGCATGTACTCCGGAAAATGGACGGAGAGAAACCCGATTATATTTTGATTGACCAATTTGCGGAGCGCGGCATTTATTATAATCACATCAAAGCGGAGTCTGAAATTGTGCGAGAGAATGTGCTGTTTTCGACAAAAGCGGAAGGTCTTCATATGTCGGTTGCAGCTGCGTCAATTATTGCACGTGTTGCGTTTTTAGAAGAGATGGACCGGTTGAGTCGTATTGCGGGAATGACACTGCCGAAAGGCGCGGGACCAAGAGTGGATGAGGTGGCCGCCAAGATTTTATTGAAAAGCGGTGAAGATACGTTGAAATCACTGACGAAGTGGCATTTTGCGAATGCAGGGAAAGCTAAGAATCTCGCGGCTAGGAAAAGACGGTGAGTTTTGGAGTGTAATCACAACTTTCGAATTCTAATACCAACTTTGAGAATCTAATACCAACTTTTGAATTCTAATCTCAACTTCGATGTTCTAATCTCAACTCTTCGTTTTCGCGAAAATCTAAGCAACAAATGCCAAGGTAATTACTGTAATTGCAACTTTACGTTTTTAATGGCAACTCTATGATTCTAATTGCAACTTTTCAACTGTAATTGCAACTTTTCTTTTCTAATTGCATTTCCCCAAAAAGAGGCACACAGAATAGAATTCTGTGTGCCTCTTGATTTTAGTTATCCGCGAAGCAAAGCTCCTGCTTCTGTTGTTAATGCGTTCAATACTTTGTCATGCGCTTTGACAACTTCTTCGTCTGTCAATGTGCGCTCAGCATCTGAATATGTCAGTGAGAACGCAAGTGATTTCTTGCCATCTTCAACATTGTCCCCTTCGTACAGGTCAAACAATCTAACGTCTTTCAACAATTTACCACCAGCGCTGCGAATAACGTTTTCAAGCATACCTGCTGATGTATCGCTCGAAACGACAAGCGCAATGTCCCTTGAACTCGATGGGAAACGTGGAACCTGGGTATATAAAAGTTCTTCCGTTTCAACTGCCAAAATTTTAGCAAGGTTCATTTCCATTACATATGTGTTTTTCAAATCACGTTTTTTCTGTTCTGTCGGGTGAATTTGTCCAATCAAACCTATCCGTTCGGCATTATAGAAAATGTTTGCTGTCCGTCCAGGATGCATCCCGTCAAGAACAGTTTGTTCGAATGACAGACCTTCAGAAAGACCGAGACTATCCATCATGCCTTCGACAATCCCTTTAAGGACGAAGAAGTCAACCGATTTCGTTTCTGCTTGCCATGCATGGTCAACCCATTTTCCAGTAATAACAGCTGCAACATGTTCAACTTCTTGTGGCAGTCCATCTTCCTCTTCACCAAGGAATACCGATCCAGTTTCATAAAGCGCTACCGAATCCATACGGCGTGCAACGTTGTATGTTGCAGCCTCAAGGAGATGCGGGATAAGACTTTGCCGAAGGATACTGCGGTCTTCACTCATCGGCATCAGAAGTTCTGTAACAGGTGCTGTTTCAAGCGCGTAGCTTTGTGCCTGTTCCTTAGATGTTAATGAATACGTCAGTGCCTGGAAGAGTCCTGCGCCTTCAAGGAACGCTCTAACTGTACGACGTTTCGCTTGATACGGCGACAACCCACCCGGCGTCGATTCCGTTATTGGAAGTGTCATTGGAATCAAGTCATAGCCGTACATCCGTGCAATCTCTTCGATAATATCTTCTTGGATTCGAAGATCCTGCCTGCGTGTCGGTGCATCTATGATCAATTTTCCGTTCACCGCTTCTGTAGGGATTTGTAATCCGTCTAAAATAGCTAGCATTTCTTCAAGAGGGATCTTCATACCAAGGCGGTTGTTAATATAATCCGGTGAAACAGTAATTCGTACAGGCGTTTTATCGAGTTCATCAACAATGACAGATCCAGCAAGCACTTCGCCCCCCGCAATTTCAGCCATAAGCTGTGCGGCACGTTCTGCTGCTGCTTCGACTCGATTAGGATCGACTCCTTTTTCAAAACGTGTACTCGCATCACTACGAAGCCCAAGCTCTCTCGAAGTGCGGCGGACAGATCCTGATGAGAAGTAAGCAGATTCGATGACAACCGTCGTCGTTCCATCATGTACTTCCGTATTTAATCCGCCCATTACGCCAGCAATCGCTACAGGTTCTTTACCGTTCGTAATAACAAGTTGATGCGCTTCCAGTGTTCGTTCAGTATCATCCAATGTCGTGATTTTTTCACCTTGTTCTGCAAGACGGACAGCGATTTCACCTGTTCCAAGACGGTCATAGTCAAATGCATGAAGCGGCTGACCGTATTCCATCAAGACAAAGTTTGTAATATCGACAACGTTATTATGTGGACGTACTCCAGCAGCCATTAAACGGTTTTGAAGCCATAACGGCGATGCTTCTACTTTAACGTTTTTAACGACTTTCGCTACGTACATCGGATTTTCTTCTTTTGCATCGATACGCAGTTTCAGCATATCTTCGGCTTTTTCATTTGAAGCCGTGTAGTTAATTTCAGGGAGTTGGATACCTTGTGATAAAATCGCTCCAACTTCATACGCAACGCCTATCATGCTGAGTGCGTCTGAACGGTTTGGCGTTAAATCGAATTCAAGCACTTGATCATCAAGACCAAGCAGCGGGAGTGCGGATTCACCTGGTACAGCTGATTCAGGAAGCACATAGATTCCTTCTGCATATGCTTTTGGTACAAGCTTGCCTTCAATTGCAAGCTCTTGAAGTGAACAGATCATTCCGTTCGATTCCTCACCACGCAGTTTTGCTTTTTTAATCTTCATGCCGCCTGGTAGTACTGCACCTGGACGTGCAACAATGACTTTTTGCCCTTCTGCAACGTTGGGAGCACCACAAATAATTTGTGTAGTTTCTTCCCCAACATCCACTTGACAAATATTCAACTTATCCGCTTCAGGATGTTTCACACATTCCAACACATAACCCACAACTATGTTCGTCATACCATGCGAACGGTCGATGATGGAATCAACTTCAATGCCCGAACGTGTAATTTTCTCCGCAAGGTCTGCCGTAGAAATTCCCTCTATATTTACATATTCACTTAACCATTTTGTAGATACTAACATATTCGTCTCCTCCTCAAGCTTCCGTCCGGTGGAATTGCGATACAAACCGCACGTCATTTGTATAGAAATGACGGATATCTTCCACACCATATTTCAACATTGCAATACGTTCAGGTCCCATACCGAAAGCGAAACCTGATACAACAGCGGGGTCATAACCAGCCATTTCCAGTACATTCGGGTGTACCATACCGGCACCTAAAATTTCGATCCAGCCTGTTTTCTTACAAACGTTACAGCCGTCTCCGCCACATTTGAAACATGAAATGTCCATTTCAACAGACGGTTCCGTGAATGGGAAGAAACTCGGACGCAGACGGATTTCACGCTCATCGCCAAACATTTTTTTAGCGAATAAAGAAAGTGTCCCTTTCAAGTCGCTCATGCGGATATCTTCACCAATAACAAGCCCTTCAATTTGCGTGAATTGATGAGAATGCGTCGCATCGTCACTATCACGACGGTACACTTTACCTGGGCATATAATCTTAATCGGCGCGCCGCCTTTCGCTTCCATCGTCCGTGCTTGAACTGGTGACGTATGTGTACGAAGAAGAATATCTTCGGATATGTAGAACGAATCTTGCATATCACGTGCTGGATGGCCTTTTGGCAAGTTCAGCGCTTCAAAGTTGTAATAATCTTTCTCAACTTCAGGACCCTCAGCAATTTCATAGCCCATGCTAATGAAGAAGTCTTCGATTTCCTCAACAACACGTGTTAACGGATGGTGATTTCCAGTACGTGCAGGACGTCCAGGCAATGTTACATCAATCGATTCTTTTTCAAGCTGTTCGTTGATGGCTAATTCTTCAAGTTTCGCCATACGGTCTTCGAGCACTTCTGTCACTGCCTCACGAATAACATTGACAAGCGCCCCCATTTTCGGACGTTCTTCAGCAGGAAGTTTTCCCATGCCTTTCAACAAATCAGTAATTGGCCCTTTTTTCCCTAAGTAGGCTACACGAACTTCATTCAATGATTTTACATCTGAAGCTGCTTCAATTTTTGCAAGCGCCTCTACTTTCAACAGTTCTAATTGTGCTTCCATGTCAATTCTCCTTTCAAAATAAAAAAAGTGTAGGGCGTCTGGCGCCCGAAACTAGACGAAATAAAAACCCCGCCCCTTAAAAAAGGGACGAGGACGATTTCGCGGTACCACCCTGATTATCATACCCGAAGATATGATCACTCAAATCGGAATAACGGTCCGGCACCGGCACACCTTTACAGCTTACGCTGGTCCTGGCGGCAGCTCACGGGGTGAACTTCGACAATCATTTACCCATCTGCGCTTTCAGTCAAGGCGCGGACTCCCTTTCGGCTCATGTATTGTTTACTTTTCCCGATCATTGCTTTTCATTTCTGTTCATAACCAATAGTATACCCGATTATGATTTGATCATCAACAACATGCTAGTTTTCACACTTTAGAATACGTATATAGCAGGATGCCCGTTGCCACTGCGACGTTTAACGATTCTGCTTTGCCGTACATTGGAATCTTGACCGTATTATCCGCCATCTCAAGCAAATCCGGATTGACGCCACTGCCTTCATTTCCAACAATCAATGCAAATTCGTCTTGTGGCCAGATATCAGAATGATTTACAGCATTTTTCAATCCTGTCCCTAAAACTTGAATGCCCGCTTCTTTCGCCTTAGCCGTCCATTCAATAAGATCACCTTTGACGATTGGGATATTGAAATGTGACCCTTGCGCAGAACGTACTGTTTTCGGGTTATACGAATCAGCGGTCCCCATTCCAAGAATAACTGCATCCATTCCAGCAGCATCTGCCGTCCGAATCATCGTTCCGACATTACCAGGATCCTGGACTGCGTCAATTAATAAAAGTTTTTTCCATGCTGAATAATCCTCTTCGGCATGCTCCGGCTGACGGCAATGTGCATAAATACCCTGCGACTGCTCCGTTTCCGAAATTTCTTTCGCAATTGCCTCTGTTATCTCAACAAGCTTTACACCTTCGATAGACCATCCTTGAGGTATTTCAACTCCGTCACGGGTGATTAACGCGAGAATTGCCCCATTACTTTTTAATGCTTCTTCAACGAGATGAAAACCTTCGACAAGGAATTCTTTCGACAGATCGCGTTCTTTTCGTGTTGTGACAAGCTTTTTCCAATGTTTCACGAGTGCGTTTTGTGATGATTCAATTCGTTTCATATGTACGTTACCGCCTTTTTCTTTTCAGTGTATCAAATGACGGTATAGTTGGCGATTTTTGTGTCCAAAATGAAAGTGGGAGGTTGATAAAATGGATTTTCAAATAAGAGATGCCATTTCAGCAAACATGACGAATAATACAGCGGATGATATCCGTAACGTTGTGGAAGATGCCATTAAACGAGGTGAAGAGCACCTGTTACCTGGACTAGGGGTGTTTTTCGAAAAGCTGTGGAATCATGCAGGAGAACAAGAAAAAACAAAGATGGCCGGAGAGCTAGCACAAGTATTTGCGGCAAGTTAAATTATTCAAAGATTGCACGGAGCACTATCACCGGCGCAATCTTCTATCACGGCGTTTGGATAAACGTAAAGCCGCTCATTAATTGAGCGGCTTTTGTATTTTAAGAACTAGCTATTTTCCAAAAAGAAATCAAAGCCCATCGCCGTTACAAAGCCAAACACAAGTATCCATAATGCAATACGGATGGTCATCCATATGGTTGTGTTCACTTTGCTTGCTCCATACAATAACCCGATGAGTGCGGCGGTATGCGTGCCAATCCAGGCATGCCGTATTTACTTCAAATTCATTTTCCCCATTCGTTCCGACTCGAATTCCTTTTTCCACGACCCCATCTATCCACTTTTTAAAGCAGTGAAAATAGAAAGAAAAACTCGAAGAAAAGTATATTGGATAATCCGAAAAATTTTATAGTCGTTTTAGTATTTGCAGTGATTAATGTTATATTGTATTTGTTCATGAAAAAATCAAAAAATGTGAATTCAAAATAACTACAACTGATTTATTATATAATTTTAAAAGGAGTTTATGACTAATGGCAACTGATTATAAAAGTATTGTAGTAGCTGTAGACGGTTCAAAAGAGGCCGATTTTGCATTTCGTAAATCACTTGAGATTGCATATCGAAATCAAGGATCACAATTAAACCTCGTTAACATTATTGATACGCGCTACTTAGGACCTCTTGATAAAGAAATTGCTGGGCAAGTCAAAGAACAATCTCAACAAATTTTAGAACGCTATAAAGCACGCGCAGCAGCTGCTCGCGTTGAAAATGTAACTATCATTATTGAATATGGTTCACCTAAAACGGTGATTACAAAAGAGATTGCTAAATTGGTGAAGGCAGACTTAATTATTTGCGGCGCTACGGGGCATACGCCAGTAGAGCGCTACTTAATTGGTTCTGTATCTGAAGCAATCGTACGTTCAGCTAAATGCGATGTTTTAGTCATCCGTACGCCTGCTGAATGAATAATAAAAAAATCGCTCAGACTTTTGAAAAGTCTGAGCGATTTTTTTAGATATTTTGTGTATTCGTTTGAACTGCGGCTTTTCTATCTTGCGCTGCGTGCATTTTAACCATTACTAAACGTGCAAATGGTTGGATCACTACGCTCTCTAAAAATAGGGCGAGTAAGAAGTTACGGGGCCAGATTTGGATAAAGTGTGCAAAGATATCAGTTGTAAAACCATCCCCAATGATAACCCCAACAAATGTCATTGTAAATGACATGCCTAATACTGTGAAAATTGTACGGAACATAATACGAGCAGCAAAACCATCTGTTGGCGAAATGAATTTAGATGATAAAAATTCTGCAAAACGACCGATTGCTACCGGTTCAATTATCATAACGAAAACCCAAATAATAGGTAACACGATTAGCATGTTCATTGCAACATCTTTGTTGAAGCCTCCAGCAGCAAGGATCATATTGATTGGTCCCATTGTTAATACTGATAATGTTACGATAATTGCGCCAAATAACGCGCCCTCTTTACCGTTTTTCGGTAGTCTGTTTTCTTGATGCATAGTTTGTTTTTCTTCCTTTCAAAATTCATATTTGAGACCTACGTTAAATACATCGATGAATATGCCAATAACAAATCACGCTATGGAGTGAATAATCGTAATATATATCAATAAAACCGCAGTAAATGCAATTTACACTAAAGATGCACTCAGTTTAACAAACACAATATTAACGGGTTCTGTCGAATTTACTTGTTCACTTTTAATATACCCGGCAATAATGTGGCAATTGTTTTCAAAGGTGTTGCGGATTTTTGCGTCAAACATAGCATCATTGCCCCCTCAATCGAAGCTGTCATCAACAATGCAATAGCGGAAGCTGATTCACTCGAATAGCCTTCCGTTATAAGTTTCTCATAGTAAAGGTGTTGAATGTTTTCATATAGAGCACTACAAGCAGTACGGACTGGTTCACTCATCGTTGCCATTTCACTGACAATGCTACTAAATGTATAGCCGATAATGGTGCCACTTTTTTCAAAATCCTGAATTAACTTATCAATCATTGAGAGTATGGCATCCTTAGCTGATAGATGCCTGCTGAATATAGCTTTGATATCTGTGGTAATGGCCTCATTTAAACCTTGTAAACAAATAATCAATAATTCTTCTTTTCCGTTTGGAAAATGATGATAGAGCGCTCCTTTTGTAACATTACAAGCTTTTAAAATCTCGTTAAGTCCGACATTTTTATATCCTTTTTGTTGAAAAAGGGTCGTAGCAGTATCAATTAATTGCGATTTTATATCCATATTTAATGTATCTCTCCCCACATACCAACTGGTCTGTTTGTAAGTATAACAAAGTTTTACCCAGAATTACAGTTTTCAGTTTTATCGAATTTAAGATGACAAAGGACACGCCTTATTTTAAGGGGTTATTTCAGAATACTAGGAGTTTTTTCTTAGCGATAGGCGGAGGAATATCCATGAATATTCTTTTAAAATTAATTGACAAGAAGACTGTACTTATTTTATAGGAGCGGATTCTCTTTTCAAAGAGCTTAATTTCATTTTCATCATAGATAGCGGCTTAGGTTTTTATCTATTGAAAAAAGTAAGGAAACCATTCTTTGGTTTCCCTACTTTTATTTTTCAGATTCTTTTTTAGGAGCCTGTATGATTGGTTGCTCGGCAGCTGTAGATATTTCTTCTTTAGCTCTTTTTACTTTCAGCTTAAAATATTCGTCTACAGCTTGTTGGATAATTTTATTTTGAGCGCCAGTCGTGTGATCTCCTGGCTTTGTAGTGATGTTTGGGACAAGAACCGCATAAGCAATTTCCGGATTTTCGTAAGGTGCAAACCCCACATGGGATAGATTGATTGTCGATTTCCCTGAACTGAATGCTTGCGCAGTTCCCGTCTTCCCTGCTCCATCATAGTCTTTTCCATCAAAAATTTTCGGGGCCGTTCCTTTAGGTGCATAATACACGTAATGCATACCACGCTTCACTTGATCAATTTCTGCATCAGTACTCTGAATCCTATTTAAGATATTGACCTCTGTTTCTTGAATGAGAGAACCAAGAATTTCACCATCCTCAGATGGTTCGCGTATTTCTTTTAATACTTTTGGAGCTATCCGATAACCGCCATTTGCAATTGTTGAGACGTATTGAGCCAATTGAAGTGTTGTATAGGTATCGAACTGCCCGATGGATAAATCCATTAAAATACCGATTGAATTACTTTCGCCAATCAGACCGCCTAACTCCCCCGGTAAGTCAATGCCGGTTTTTGTTCCAAGTCCAAAAGAGGCGAAAGATTGTCGGAACGTATCAAATGCATTTTCCCTAATGCGTTTCGCTCCTTCAGAGCTGTTGTTAGAATCCGCCATAGCCATTGCGATACGGAACATATAAACGTTCGAAGACTTGCCGATTGCTTCAATATCAGTTACAGCAACCCTAGAGTATTGATTAAACAGCGATCTTTTTGTAATACCACCGATTCTAATTGGTTCATCTATCTTCGTTTCGCCGATACGTACCACATTTTCCTGATACCCTGTAAGAAGCGTCGCCATCTTCACTGTTGATCCTGCTTCATGGACCGCAGTAAATGTACCATATGCGTAGTCCCATATTTCGAGTTTTCCTGTTTCTGGATTCGTAACAACTTGCTTACCTACAAGCGAAAGAACTTCACCGTTATTCGGATTCATCATGACTAGAAAAGCCCTATCCAATTCTCCGGTATTGGGTCCTCTTTTTAATTCCAACAGTTTTTCCGATACAATATTTTCAAGTGTCTGTTGCAGTTCACTATCAATCGTCAGAATAAGATCCTTACCAGGTTCGCCTTGTCGGATTGTTTTCGTTTCGACGACACGCCCGCTACGATCTTTAATATTCTTCACAATTGTTTTTTGCCCTTTTAACAAATCCTCATAATATTGCTCAATATAACTTTTTCCAACACGGTCATTTCCTGAGTAATCCCGTGCCAAGAAATAATTCTCACGGGATTTAGGAATACCTTCAATGGGGCTCGTGGTTGTCCCTAGAATCGTATTGTCTGATCTTCTCACACGTTCCCAATCTGTCGTTGTATCCACGCCCGGTAACTCTCCTAGACGTTCAGATACAGTTGCGAATTCCTCGTCCGTCACATTTCCACTTTTCACTATTTGCGGTGAGTATGCATAGCCCGACATCATTTCTCTGTAAATCGCAAGTACTTCTAGCTCCTCTTCCGTAAAAGAATCAATTTCTTCGTCCGTAATTCGTTTTCGTGTAAGCCTATTAATCTTCTTCTGCAATTCCGTCCGTGAAAGCTTACTATCCTTTTCAAGTCTCTCTTGTTCCTTTATAGAAACTTTTTCCGTTGCTGCTTTTGAATTCTTTAAAATCCAAAAGTCTCTCTTATCTCCAGGGGTAATCCTTTTCGTCTCTTGTTCAATCAAGACCGCAAGTTGCTCAGCAACTTTTAGCATCTCGGCTGAAGTCGTCGACGTCATTTTCGTATATGTAATGGCGTTCTTCGGATCATTATCAACTAGAACAAGCCCCATACGGTCAAATATTCTTCCCCTTGGCACACTTGTGTTGACAGGTATTTCTTCCTTTTTTTCCAACTCACGGGAATACTCTTCACCTTTAACGATTTGTAAATAGCCAAGGCGAAAAATGAGCAATGAAAATAGGACAAAGATTGAAAAGAATAGGAAGTTCATTCGCAATACGATCTGTTTTCGTTGGCGTATTTTAGCCTGATCCGCCTTGCGTATCTGTTTTTTCATTACGCCCCTCCCTCCGTTACTTATTTTGAATTATATCATTCATAATTGAAAATTCACATATTTTTACGTTCACGGAAGTATTTACCTCTCACTCAATAAGAAAAAGCTCCCCCGTAAGGAAGCCGATTCTTCAACTAAAGCATTCGGTAGTGAAATAAATTAGATGCAAAAATAATCCAGTAACAAAAAAGTGAAAAAACAATAAAGACAATAGTATACAATTAACGTTTAAAAGAGAATTACACAATCATAATTGAAATTATAAAAAGGAGCTGCTTAAGCTCCATTACTTATGCTAATGCGCTCGTTCGCTGAAAAAGAGATATAAAAACAGACCATTTAACTGGTCTGCCTATTCAAAGGTTAATTATGTCTTACATTCCCAATCTTTTCTAAGTAAACCCATAATATAAATATCATGATACTTACCAAATCTAAAGAGTTCTTCTTTTAGAGTACCTTCCAAAAGAAAACCACATTTTTCATAAGAACAAATCGCCCTTTTGTTATAGCCAAATACTTGAAGTTTCACTTTATTTAAATTCATATAATTAAAAATAAAATCTACCAATACTTTCATTGAATCGGTTCCATAGCCTTTTCCTTGGTTTTCAGGTCCTATTGAAACACCAACGTGACAAGTACTACTTTTCCAGTTCACTAAGTAAACAGCGATAGTTCCAATGAATAGTTTTTCGTCTTTAAGTTCGATGGCAAACATGTAGTCATCTTTCTCAGAACTAATCTCACTAAGAAATTTCTCGTGGTCCGCCTCAGTAGGTGGAAATGGAATACCATCATTCATTAATAAACGACTTTCCATTATATCTTCAATTGCAAAGAAATTCGCATAATCCTCTTTTGTAATTTTACGTAAAGCAATTTTATTTCCTGATAAAAAACTCTCACTATAATGCTTAATCAATTTAATGTCCCCCAATTAAATTGCAGGGGTCAGCAGTAAGGGTTTGCGATATTCTACTGTGCCCTTGCGAAGTTTTTTTGTTCACTTAATTCTTTTAAAACTTCTACTGCAATGCTCGATAACATAGGCTAATCTCCCTTTTTTTTGATACTCAAAGTATACATTGAATTCACAGAAATTTCCAACCAATTATAGTTTTTTAATTTTCAAGGGAGTTCGATAAGATAAAACATGCCCAAGAAACCTAAGTAGCTCCGGTAATGTGGATATAAGGTTGGAAGACAACAAATAACATATTGTTCAACAAGTTAAATAACATTAAACTTAGCACAAAAAATCGCTTGGATATCATGCGGCCACTGAAAAAGTTCTTTTTCATAGTAAGAACTAGTTGATTGTAGTGAAAAGCGGCTTTTGCGAGCAAGGGTCAAGAATGACTTAATTTCTGCAAAGAACACAGAAATACGGCAAATCGAACCCTTTGCTTTCGATTGGCTAAAGCCGTGCCTGCGGAAAGCATCCGCTCGGAACGAAAATCAACGGGATTGAAGGAAATATGACTTTTTCAGTGGCTTCATATCAATCCGAGCGATTTTCATTTTAGCGTACTTATCTTTTTCAATTAAAGCCATCTTTGCTTAAACAAGGGATTTATTCACCTGGCATATAGCCAATTACTTCATTGAGATTGGGGTCAATAAGTATTAAAGGGGTACCAACCACAACATTCTCTTTGTCTTCAAAAGAAACGATTAATATCTCTTTTCCTTCATAAGTTTTATCCAACAATTCATAGCTATTATTCGCAATCATTTTCTTCACTTTCGCACTTTTCCAGTCTTTTTTAGCATTGTCATTCCAACCTTTTTCTTCGATAAACGCCCAAGCAACTTCTCTGACATTTTCATAACTATCTGTATCAGTGATATTCCCTACTTCTTGGTTATTTGAACAACCAACAATCAAAAATGCTGTTATTGCTAAATATAAAAATTTCAACTTCATATACTTTTCACCCACTTTTCTTATTACTCGCCAGGTTTACCAGTATAAATCACTACACCTTCACTATTGTAAGCAATATATTCAGCTTCATAGACATCATTACTATCAATTCTAATGATTCAAACCTTTCAGCAGAACCTTTGGGTAGAAGTTCAAAGTCATAGAAAATGTCCGTAAGTCATTGACGATTGGAAGCAAAGTGTGTTTTGCTAGTTCCTTCACCATTTAATTGTTGAAGTGGCCGTGGTCGATCCAACAATTAAAAAAACAAACTAAACAAACACGAAAGTTTAAACTTTCGTGTTTGTTTCTGTATTATTAGATTCAAAGGTTTTCCACGAAGAAATCGAAGCCCATCGCTGTCGCAATGCCGAATACAAGCGTCCATAACGCAATGCTAATCGTCATCCAAATTGTCGTATTCACTTTACTTGCCCCAAATAACAATCCGATAAACGCCGCAATATGTGTTCCGATTAAAACCGGACCGAGCAACGCGAGTCCAGGCATACCATATTTATTCCAGATTCGTTTCCCCCGCTCAGTCCGCTTCGATTCTTCTTTTCCATCCTTCTTTTTCCTTGACTCCATCCATTCCTTCACTTTTTGGAATGCAATAATGAGAATCAGCACCGTCAACATATTACCAACGAATGCAAGGATCATGACCCAAATCGGGGACAACCCTCTAATGATGCCTAGCGGGATGACAAGTGCGATTTCTAACCACGGAATGGCAGCACCTAGAAACACTAAAAAATATTCAAACATCATTCATCTACCCCCGTATATTTCCTGACTTCTGTGTAATAAATTAAATATTGCCCCATTGAAAGAAGTAAAAGAACCATTACCACACCAATCGTTCCAACTTGGAGTCCTAAAGACAAACCAGCAAAAAGGGGGATGGACCAAACAAAATAAGTATAGACTTTCTTTGTCGCCCGTTTCGTAACCTCTTGAAATAGTTCGTCATCCTCCATATATTCTTGCGGCTTCCATGAGAATACATTAATTTTATGATTCGGCATCCGTTTATTGTGCTTGACAACATTCCAAGTAAATAACGCTAAATAGAAAACGAAAACAAGCAGCGCAACTCCCCAAATCACTCCCCATTCCCCTTGCACATTAACCTCGAAGCTCCTATCTCCCACTGTGAAAACAGAAGATAAACCAACCAGCCAAGTGAGGAGCATTGCTATAACGATGACACCCATTTGCCATAGAGGATACGTAATTCTCATATCATTCTTCATTGTCATTCCTCCCCTTCTAACCAAAATAATTCGTTAATGTCACATTCCAATGCACGTGCCAATCTCAATGACAGTGTCACGGACGGTGAAAATTCCCCTTTTTCGATGAAGCCAATTGTTTGTCGTGTCACGCCAACACGTTTTGCCAGTTCAATTTGTGTGAAATCATGTCGTGCTCGCAATTCTTTCAGCCGATTCTTTAACATCGTGACACCTCCTATTCATAATGTATACTAAACTTAACATTATGTACAGTATTATTAACATTAAGTTAGGTTTAATATACAAAAAAAGCCCAGGCATTAAAACCTGGACTTGTTAATCTATAGAAGTTGGATGTAAGTACTTGCCAATTAGTTACAAGTCATTTATTGATGTAGTCAGGACTGTCGATTACGTTATGACCGGCATGGGGCTAGTTATGCTCACCACGGGTGTACTTATGACCGCCACGTAGCTCCTTATGCTCGCCATGGAGGCGCTTATGACCGCCACGTGCTACTCACATCAAAACCTGGACTTGTTTATTTATTTTATTACAACAATGAAGCAAGAACCGCTTTTTGCGCATGCAGTCGATTGCCCGCTTGCTGAAATACATAAGAATTCGGTCCATCAATAACAGACGTCGCAACTTCTTCTTCACGGTGTGCAGGTAAGCAATGCAAGAACATATAATCTTTTTTCGCATGTGCGACCAATCCGTCGTTAATTTGAAACTCTTTGAATGCTTCTAGGCGTGCAGCCGCTTCCTCTTCTTGGCCCATACTCGTCCAGACATCTGTATAAACGACGTCAGCTCCAGCGACAGCCTCTATTGGATTGGTTGTTTCAAAGACACTTCCGCCATTTTTAACAGCAATGGCTTTCGCTTTCACTAAGAGGTTCGGATTGTATTCGAACCCTTTTGGCGTCGCGACAGCTACGTTCATACCCATATGTGCCGCAGCAATTACAAGTGAATGCGCTACATTATTACCGTCTCCTACATAAGCTAACTTCAGCCCCGCTAATGAACCTTTCACTTCCAAAACTGTCAGCAAGTCTGCTAGCGCCTGACACGGATGGAAAATATCCGTCAAACCATTGATGATTGGAACCGAAGTGTGTTGTGCTAGTTCCTTCACCATTTCATGTGAATTCGCACGGATCATGACGCCGTCCAAGTACTCAGACAATACATGACCTGTGTCATAAACGGACTCCCCACGGCCAATTTGCAAGTCACGTGCATTCATGAACATTGCATGCCCCCCAAGTTGGATCATACCCACTTCGAATGAAATACGTGTACGCGTTGAATGCTTTTCAAAAATCATCCCCAGTGTTTTTCCGGCCAATAAATTCGGCATCTTGCCAGCCGCCATATCTTTTTTCATCGCATCTGCTTTATGCAATAAATACGATACCTCTTCATGTGTATAATCAAGCAGGGTAAGTAAATCTCTCCCTTTCAATCCTTCTACTATTTTCGCATTATCCATTTCAATCTTCACCATTCCCTCATCCCCTATCGTTTATTTCAATTGGTATCTCTGATTATATGTATGCATAATTATAAAGTCAAGTGTATTTTTATAGATTTATTCAAATAAAAAACTGCCCAGACCATTTAATTGGCCTGAGCAGAATAATCGTTCAATTATTCAAATGTAATCTTATTCACCGTGTCACGGTCTAATTTCTTAATGACTGCGACAATCAGTTTCACTGTATTTTCATAATCGTCGCGGTGCAGGATTCCTGCATGCGAGTGAATATAACGTGTTGGAATACAGATTGCAAGTGATGGTACGCCATTGCCTGACAGATGAATTGAACCTGCATCTGTTCCTCCGCCTGGAATCGTTTCAAACTGATAAGGAATGCTATTCTCTTCAGCTGTGTCAACAACAAGTTCACGCAACCCTTTATGCGATACCATTGAAGCATCGAATAATAGAATTTGTGGACCATCGCCCATTTTACCAGTAGCTTCTTTGGACGTAACACCTGGCGTGTCGCCAGCGATTCCTACATCAACTGCAAATCCGATGTCCGGCTGAATTTTCGTTGCCGCTGTGCGCGCACCACGAAGACCTATTTCTTCTTGTGCAGCCCCCACTCCGAAAACGATATTTGGATGTTTTTCATCTTTAAGCGCTTTCATTACGTCAATCGCAATTGCACAGCCGATACGGTTGTCCCACGCTTTTGCAAGAAGGTATTTTTCATTATTCATCACTGTGAATTCGAAATACGGTACAACCATATCTCCAGGTAGAATACCCCACTCCATTGCTTCTTCTTTCGAAGTTGCACCAACGTCAATGAACATATCTTTAATATCGACCGGTTTTTTACGCGCTTCCGGCGATAAGATGTGCGGTGGTTTCGATCCAATAACACCCGTCACTGTATCTCCTTTGCGTGTAACGATTGTCACGCGCTGTGCAAGCATTACTTGTGACCACCAGCCGCCTACTGTTTGAAATGATAGAAAACCTTTATCGTCAATTTTAGAAATCATGAATCCAACTTCATCAAGATGTCCTGCTAACATGATTTTGGGTCCATCTGCTTCGCCTGTTTTCTTTGCGATTAATGAACCAAGACCATCCTGTTCAATATCATCTGCAAATGGCTCTATGTACTTTCTCATAACTTCACGGGGTTCACGTTCGTTACCTGGAATCCCTTTTGCGTCTGTAAGTTCTTTCAGCATCACTAACGTTTCATCTAATTTCGTCAATTCCTTCGACCTCCTAAATAAATCGTACATGAGTAGTATATGCGAAATGGTTGCTATTATCAAAACATTTTGGATTGAGAATCAAAAAGTAAGGAACTTACTATTGAAGAAATGTGAAATTGAACAGTAACAGTTACAGAATATCCCGGACCACATACATTCATGACTGTGCGGTCTATAAAAAATAAACTATTGTACGTAAAAGTACCTGAATGCTTCCAATACGTGGGTCATCGCTTAGAAGGTATTTTCTTGAAACGACTTTCCTTTGTCATTCAAAATGTTAAATATTAATTTCAAATTCTTTCACATATACCGCATTTCCCGTTATCTGTATATCATGACCTTCTTTATTTTTAGAAACACTAACCAGTACACGGCCATCTTTTTCGATTTCATGACCTTGCTCTACCACAAGATTCAACTGTTCTTCAAAATCATTGTCGATGTACGTTGCATAAAAAGCACCCATGACTCCTGAAGCCGTTCCTGTAACAGCGTCTTCAATTGTTCCTGAATAAGGTGAAGAGAAGTGACGAGCATGCATATGGGCATTTGCATCATACGTTTCTAAACAAAATGGATGAATTGATGCTTTAGGCATTTCTTTTAAAATGCTCGGGAATAGTTCAGTATTTGGTTTCATTCTAGTAAAAGCACTAAGCGTCTTGATTGGAACTAACAATGTCCATATCCCTGTACTCCCATAGACAATCGGGAAATCACTATCAATATCGTCTTTTTCAAGTCCGATTGATTGAGCCACTTCTTCGGATGACCCTTTAAATTCTTTAAACTGTGGTGAAGTCTGCTTCATTGTTATGCGAAATTCATCATCCGGCAGCAAATCTATACGTATCGGCAAAATCCCTGCTCTTGTTTCAATTGTGAAGTCATCTTTTTCAGTTAATAGTCCACTAGATTTCAAAGCGAATATCGTAGCCATCGTTGCATGCCCGCATAAATCCATTTCATGTCCTGGCGTAAAATAACGGATTCCAAGGTCTGCCAAGGCTGATTTAACTGGAAAAGCGGTTTCATTAAAACCTACTTTGGCAGCGATTTCTTGCATCTCCCTATCTGTTAGATTATCTCCATTTAACACGACTCCTGCAGGATTTCCTATATTCGGTTCTGTGCTAAATGCATCGTAATGATAAACCGTAACTGTCTTCATGCTTCATTCCCCCACCAACTATATTTTTAACTAAATGAGCTATACCTCAGAAAGTTGCAGAGGACAATATTCCCCTTAGTTAGTTGCATCTATTTATTTCAAATTTAAAACTGAACACTAAACCCTTTAAATGTATGAAGACCTGTTCCAAATCTGACAAGGTCATTATCCCTAAGAACCCTAACCGCATTTTTCACTTCTTTCAATACATCCGCATGAAGACCAATCGTATTATGTCCTCCGAAAATCTTAGTGACATGAGGAATTTTCGATATTTTTTCTAATGACTCTACCAAATCGATTGGATTAGTTGTAGGAAAAAATGCATAGATTGGGGTCCTATCATATAGCAAATCTCCCGTAAATAAGTATCCGTTTTTAGTATCCAAAATAGATACATGACCTGGCGAATGACCAGGTGTATGGTAAACAGTCAATAGTCGATTACCAATATTAATTTCATCTCCATCATACAACAAACCTGTTGGGATTCCTTGAAAAGGTTTATATGTCTCTGGATTGAAAGTTGCTGGCTTAGGAATTGTAATATCACGGCTTACATCTTTTCTTATTTGCTCAATAGATAGCTTTTGAATACCATTGATTAGCCAATCTTCTTCATCTTTATGCACATACAGATGCTCAAATTCACCATGGCTTCCAATATGATCCCAATGAACATGCGTTGTTAGCACAATAATCGGAAGATTCGTCAGTTGATCTGTAATTCTTTTTATGCTATCGATTCCAAGTCCTGTGTCAATAAGTACCGCTTGATTTTCACCAATTAATAAGTAGGAATGCACCTGTTCCCAGTGTCCATACTCACTAATTACAAAAGTAGTATCATCTATTGCTTGAACCGTGAACCAAGAATCTTTAATCGCAACCAATTTTTAGTCCCCCTTTTCTTACCTATACAGTCGGCACTTAACAAATAGAATGTTCTTCCAACATCGCTTTGTCGCTTGGTAATGGCCTAACGCAATAACTTGTCGCTCCTTCGCTAGATTTATTCTCTATACTGGTGAGGTATGCCATCTAGTTAATTCTAAATAAGTAGTGCCGAATATATACATAACAAATAATTCTCCATTTTATCGAAAATACCTTTATTCGATACCTATCACCACGCACTCCATATCCTCTATGTAGAGAGGGAATTAAGGAGTTATGATAATCACAGAAATGGAAGGATACGCAAAAAACCGTACCAACACTGTCATCGACAAGGGGGTGGCACGGTTTCTATTAATTTATTTATATTTGTTGAACAAATGAATACCTATATAAACTGAGCAAAGGCGCCTTAAAAGGCATAGCCGTAGCGAATTCAATGGAGTCCTTTATTTCAATAAATATTTCCAACTACAATTACAGCAATTCTTTCCGTAAATCTGCAGCACTTTTTGGAGAAAGCAATCCAGGCGCAATGTCGAAGACTGTTTTCGCACCCGTCTCACCGTTTTGATGCAACCTATAAGCTGCGCGTGCGTACGCAACAAGCACGCTTGATGTGAATTCAGGGTTGCTGTCGAGTTTCAAGGAATACTCCATCACTTGTGCGCTGTCTTCTCCTGTCTTACCGCTGCGAATCACGAAACCGCCGTGTGGCATCGCAGAGTGATCCTGTTTCAATTCTTCTTCAGTAATAAAAGTCACTGTCGTATCGTAATCTGTAAAGTAGTCAGGCATCGTGACAATCGTTTCTTTCACTTTGTTGCCGTCAATGCCATCTGCTAAGACTACATAACATTCGCGGGTATGCTTCTCACGCGTAGTCAATTCTGGTAATGAACCGCTACGCACTTTGTCAACAGCGTCCGGAACAGGAATTGTATATTGGACAGCACCTTTTACGCCTTCAATTCTTCTAAGCGCATCGGAATGTCCCTGACTCAATCCTTTGCCCCAGAACGTGTAAGTCGCACCTTCTGATAAGACCGCTTCGCCATAAAGACGATTAATGGAGAACAAACCTGGATCCCAGCCGACTGAAATGATGGCAATCTTACCGTTAGGTTTAGCCGATGCATCTACCGCTTCAAAGTAACCCGGAATTTTCGCATGTGTATCAAAGCTATCCACCGTGTTGAATAAAGCTGATAGTGCCGGGCCTTGCTCTGGTAAATCATTTTTCGATCCGCCGCAAAGGATGAGTACATCGATTGCATCAGTAAATTTATGGATGTCATCCATCATATGTACGGATACATTGCCATTCAGTAATTTCACATCTTCCGGATTTCTCCTTGTAAACACACCAACCAGTTCCATATCTTTATTCTGATTGATTGCAGACTCAACACCGCGTCCTAAATTTCCGTAACCTGCAATTCCGACTCTAATTGTCATCGTCGTATTTCCCCTTTCAATCTGTTGCATTCAATTTCAGCAATTTATAGTATAAGTTTATCTCTTTATTGGTCATTTTTCTATATAACTCGTCCGCTTTCGTAAAAAAAACTTCATCAATGGCAACGAACCCATAGCCACCGCCATTTTGTCTTAGCACAGGAAGGCCCTCGTATTTTAAGGGATAGCCGCCTTCCTCGCGAATAAACCCTTTTAACGACTTCATATATTTCATAATTTCACTATGCAATTTTTCATTACCATGCATCGGTTCCGATGATGTAAAGATAAGCGTCGTCGTCTCTCCGTATGAACCCGTTCCGATTGAATCTGCCACGTTTTCTGCAATCCATCCTGTAAACCGACCTTTGACACCTAGACGACTAATTTTATCAAAAGCTGAACTTAGAATTTTAATTTTCATCAAAGACAAGTCTGATTCCTCTTCCTTCAGCTTCTCATTATCAAAATGCATGACCCATCCTCCAGTCGTCATTTCTCGATCTGATACGCTTTCTAGCCCGACAAAAGGTCCGAATTTCCTGGGTTCATCACTATACAGCTCTGCGAAAGTGTTTTGCATATCTTCTTGGACCACTTCGGGCATGTTCACAAGCAGTTACTTTTCTATTGTGAACACTTCATTCACAATCTGCCCAAAATAGAATGGTATCTCTTTTTGAACACTGATTAATGCTGCAGCCAATCGGGAGCTCTCGTCTTCAAGACGGAGATTCAGCAAAAATGGAATTGTTTCCACCTGACCGTTACGCTTCCAAATAATTGCTTCCATCATTATCCTATCAACAGAAGATTGCACATGTTTCACAGCAATACCCGCTTTGATGATTTCCTCCACATCGAAATAATCCGTTAGAATGAACAATTCGATAGAAGTATCTGCTTTAAGATGCGGGATTAATGACACTCCTGCAGCAAATGATTTGTGAACGCCCCTATATTCAAGTTGTTTCAAATCGGGAGAGGGCATGTTTACTAAATCCCTCGCAAAAAACGGTTCGGAATAATGTTCCAAGTCTAGTTGAACGAAAATATATCGCTTTTCAATTTCATTTACAATTTCGCTATCATCTTGTTTTTTAAATAAGTTTGTAAAAAAGCCCACTCACCGTTTCCCCCTTTACCCATTCATATATTTCATTAATCTTATCGTTATCTTTCATTAATTGCTAAAGAATATGTTTTGTTCACAATCTCTCCTTTTCCCCTTAGGTCCAAATAATGCTAAAGTATAGGGTAGGATGTTATCTATTAATTGAAAAGAGGCTTCATTATGCGTGGTTTTGTTTACCTCATCGTTTTCTTCTCGTTTTTTGATTTATTTTCGCAACTGCCTGTCATGAGCCCATTTGCATTATCTCTTGGTGCTACACCATTTTTAGTTGGACTTGCAGTTGGTATGTATTCATTTTCAAATACTATCGGGAATGTCATTTCCGGTTTCATGACTGACAAAAGAGGACCTTTTTTCATACTCGTACTTGGACTATTTGCTTCGGCACTCTCTCTCTTCCTCTACGCGTTTGTTGATGGACCAATGTCATTGCTCGGTGTCCGCTTTGTCCATGGTTTTATGGAAGGGCTAATTGTACCAGCTGCGTTCACTTTCCTGGCAAATCGTGCAGAAGAATCTAAACGAGGTAAAAGTGTTGCAATTTCAGGTGCATTCGTTGGATTGGCAGCGATTATCGGTCCAGCTTATGGTGGTATTGTGGCAGCTAAAACAAGTACACCTTTTATTATGGCGGTCAACGGCGGCATCATGATGCTACTGGCAATACTTGCATTCTTTGTTCTCCGATCGTTTACATATGTACGAAAACAGCCTTCAAAAGGAGCTGACAGTTTCCGTGTCAGATATCTTTTCCAACATCCGGGGATGGTCAGAGCATTCGCGGGAGCATTCTTCTTAATGTTCTCACAAGGTGTACTTGCCCTTGTGTTGCCGCTAAAAGTTGAATCACTTGGATTTGATACCAAAACAACGGGGTTGTTACTAAGCACATTTGGCGTCGTCGCTATTCTCATCTTCTTATTGCCCATCAATCGAGTTTTTGACCGTGTACGGCCAGTTGTGACACTTGCATTCGGAATAACACTTATGGGATTAAGTATGCTGTTCCTGAGTCAAGTTGAGGAATTGAATTACTTATATATTGCAATGTGTATTTATGGGGCTGGATTCGCTTTCCTCTTCCCATCCATCAACTCGCTGCTAATCGATTCTTCATCTCCTGAATTTCGCGGGAAAGCATATGGTTACTTTTACGCGTTCTTCTCGATTGGTGTCGTTGCAGGTTCAAGCTTGATTGGATTCTTGGACTTGGAGTACCGAGGCGCTTTCATGCTGACAGGATTCATCCTCCTCGCTGTCGCTTTATATGCCTTGATTGGCTTGAAGAAAAAAGGATCTATTGACAAATCATCGCACGTCCTATAATGTCAGATACGAAATGAATACCCTGTTCGGGAGAGGTTCATAGCGACCCTCTATAAAAAACTATGGATGACGGAATTTACGCCATGTGCATTCGATATGGCCGTTTTCCCGGCGCCTATGGACCTCCCTGACAAAATATACGGGAGGTTTTTTTAATTGGCTGGAAGAGATGAAGCAACATTGACCGACTTAACTTTGCTCGGCAATCAAAACACGAAATACGTGTACGAGTACAACCCCGATGTTTTAGAGGCTGTCGACAATATGCATGTGGATCGCGATTACTTTGTTAAATTCAACTGTCCGGAGTTTACATCACTTTGTCCGATGACAGGGCAACCCGATTTCGCGACGATGTATATCAGTTTTGTGCCGGATAAAAAACTTGTGGAGAGTAAAGCACTCAAATTATATCTATTCAGTTTCCGAAATCATGGCGACTTTCATGAAGACTGCGTCAATATTATTATGAATGACATAATCAAACTAATTGAACCGCGTTATATCGAAGTATGGGGGAAATTTACGCCGCGTGGCGGCTTGTCAATCGATCCTTATTGCAACTATGGCAAACCCGAAACAAAATATGAACAAATGGCGGAACACCGGATGATGAATCACGATATGTATCCGGAAAAAGTTGATAATAGATAATTTGATAAACAAAAAAATACCCGGACTGTTCATTGTCCGGGTATTTTTTATGCGTTTTGCATTTGAAAAGTCTTGATTTCTTCCATGAATGCTTCCCCGTATCTTTCCAATTTCGCAAGACCAACACCATTTACTTCGAGGAAATCATCGTTAGTCACAGGCATTCTGGCCGCCATATCACGCAACGTTTTATCTGAAAAGACGACGAACGGCGGTACACCCGCTTCTTGAGCCAGTTTCATACGTAGTGCACGAAGCTGGTCGAATAGTGGATCATCATTCGCAACTTGCATTGTAATAACAGTCACTTTTCGATTGACAGTCACTTTGCCTGTCAGCACATCTTTCCCTTGTTCACTGACGTAAATGGTTGGAAACTGCCCATTCTCCACGCCAAGATAACTTTCTGAAATGATGAACTCGATGAAATCAGATATATCTTTTGCGCTACGCCCTTTCATTAAACCGTATGTCGTTAATTTATCGAAACCGAATTCAATCACCTTCTTGTTCCGAGATCCTGTTAATACTTGTGCAATCATCGCCTTGCCAAACCGTTGTCCCATTCGAATGACACATGACAATACTTTTTGAACGTCTTCAGTCACATCCGTACTTTCACGTGTGTCGGTACAATTTGCACAGCGACCGCAGTCCTTCACATCTGTCTCTCCGAAATACAAAATAATGAATTTCTGAAGGCATGTTTCTGTATGGCAATAGTCAATCATTGACTGCAATTTTTCAAGCTCTGCCGGAATTCTGCTTGGGTCTTGTGATTGATCAATCAAGAAACGCTGGGTTTGTACATCCTGTGATGAAAATAGCACAGTACAAGCACTGTCAAGCCCATCACGTCCTGCACGCCCTGCCTCCTGATAATAGCTCTCCATATTTTTCGGCATCTGGTAATGAATAACATAGCGGATATTGGATTTATCAATTCCCATGCCGAATGCATTTGTCGCAACCATGACTGACGCCTCATCATTCAAAAAACGGTCTTGTCCAGACTGACGTTCAATATCTCCAAGTCCAGCATGATATTTCGCAACAGACACTCCACTTTTTTGAAGAATGTCGTGCACATGATCAACCGCTTTTCGTGTAGCAGCGTAAATAATGCCCGCTTCTCCTTCATTTTTACGGACGTATTCTTTTACAAATTTTTCACGGTCTTGCCCTTTGACGACCGAAAAAGTGAGGTTTGCCCGCTCAAATCCTGTCATAACCGTATTATTTTCACTAATTCCAAGCTGACGGCAAATATCTTCCCGGACAGCTGGTGTGGCAGTAGCTGTTAGTGCAAGGAGAACCGGCTTTTTATCAAATAGAGAAACAATACTGCTTATATTGCGGTAACTTGGACGAAAATCGTGACCCCATTGCGAAATACAATGTGCTTCGTCAATAGCGACCATCGGAATTGTCATCCGCCGCAACTGATTTTTGAAAGACGGTGAGTCAAGACGTTCAGGGGCGACGTAAAGAAGCTGATACTCGCCCAACACGGCTCTCTCCATTGTTTCAAAGTATTCCTCTGATGAAAGTGAACTATTGATGTACGCTGCGGGAATCCCTACTTGGTGGAGTGCATCGACTTGGTCTTTCATCAGTGAAATAAGTGGTGAAATAACAAGAACGGTGCCATCCATCACGAGTGCGGGCACTTGGTAACAGACAGACTTCCCGCCCCCCGTTGGCATAACGCAAAGTGTATCCTGATAACTCATAACGCCCCGGATAACTTGCTCCTGACCTGTCCTAAAAGAAGGATACCCAAAATATGTTGTCAATATCGATAAAGCTTTTTCGATTTGGACCATCTCCTAACTATATATCAAAGAAAAAAGCACCGGTTAATGGCGCTTAAAGTAGTATTAGTTTTCAAAAAGCATGCGTTCTTCATCGCGGCTATGTATTTCATTGACGACGATTAATGCATGAAACCTATGAAGTACAGCAGGACTCAGATTTTCATCCTCACGCAGTTGTTCAATATCCTTCACGATAATCCGTAGCAAATCATGGTCTCGTGTCAATTGAACAACAGTTTCCTTCAGATCAGGATTCCGTTCGGCAACTTCTCCGTAAAACCCTTGTTCTTCGGCATCCGCGTGACTGATAACACGTGTCTTCCAGTATTCAATTAAATCATCAGCCGCCTGGTTCGCCAACGCAAGATCACCCTGTTGAAGAAATTCCATCATACCCTCTGTCTTACTAACTGCCCCTGAAAGTCCGCCTTCATGAATTGCGCGGTGGGAGTGTAGTTTCTTAAGTGCTGGTCCAGCCATTTCAATCATCCTTCCGTTTAGAGCTTTGCTTTAAGAATAACAGATTATGCGGCGTATTGAAATGAAAGTCCGTTCGCCATTATATGAATTTCGTTTTCATTGATGTTTTACCTTTTGCCACTTCGATTTCCATATAAGCACCATTAACTAATGTATTTCCCAGTCCGTGAACCTTTACCCCGTTGGAATTTAGACGAGAAAAAACCCCACAATCGAAAATCCGATTGCGGGATAATACTACTTCTAACTACTGTTTATCACTTAAACATACCGTCGATATACCTTGTTCCGATCATATGAATAGACGACTTGCAAATTCTCTACATACGTTTCTAGATGTACAATCCGTCCCCATAATTGATAAATATAAGGAAGCACACTTTCTAAATACTTAAGATCCAGCTCGGTCCCCTCGTATTTATGCACCAAATACAGTTCTCCGTTGCGCAAGTAATCCCCATTTTCAACTACGATATATGGAAAACCACCGTTTACACGCATGGATACTAGTTGATTTCTTACATTTTCATAATCTTTAGTAGTAATTTGATAGTTGCCGCCCTTTTTTTCAAAGAGATATAAATCTTCCTGTTGAACTAACTCTTTGGTGACATAGTTGCGGATAAAGGATATATCCGATTCAATTTCTCTCACTTCAAAGATTTTTTCTATACCCGTGTTAGGCTGGACCCCTAACCTTCTCAATTTCTCCGTCGGATTATTGTATCTCTTTTCAATATCCTCGTAAATTTTCAATCCTAGATAATAGGGATTAATCGAGGTTTTCGAAGGCTGGATAACATTCGCATTCAATGTAGCAAATTCGATTGTTTCATCTGAGGTTAAATCCATTTCCCTCAAAATACGTTGATGCCAAAAAGATGCCCAGCCCTCATTCATAATTTTCGTTTCAAGCTGTGGCCAAAAGTAGAGCATTTCCTCTCGCATCATCGTTAATATATCACGTTGCCATTCTTCCAGTTCACGACTATACTCCAAAATGAATAGCAAAAGATCTTTTTCCTGATTTTGAGGTACTTTCTTTCCCTTTGGTGTTGTTACTTTCTTCTCTGCCGCTTTTCTATCCAAATTCCATAAATCATCATAAGGCGTTTTCCGTATAATTTCTTCTTCAACACTTTCCTCATCCAAATCATCAGCTGGCCGTTGAGGCCTTAGTATAGAAGGATCAATATGTTCCTGAATGGCTAATACAGCATCTAAAAAACGTTCTACCTCATCTTTACCATGGATCATTTCATAATTCGCAATGCGCTCAGCCGTTGCAGTCATACTCTCTACCATGTCTTTTCTTGTGTTAGAGAATCGAACATTATTTTTGAAAAAATCACAATGGGCAAGAACATGGGCAACAATAAGTTTGTTTTGAATAAGGCTGTTCGTATCCAGCAAAAACGCATAACAAGGATTTGAATTAATGACTAACTCATAGATTTGACTCAAACCAAGATCATATTGCAACTTCATTTTATGAAATTGCTTTCCAAAACTCCAATGAGTAAAACGGGTTGGCATCCCATAAGCTCCAAATGTGTAAATTATATCGGCAGGGCAAATTTCATACCGCATGGGATAATAGTCGAGACCAAATCCAGTTGCGATCTCTGTGATTTCATCAATCGCACGGTGAAGCGCTTTTATTTCCGTCAATCGAATCCCTCCAAGTTTTTATGGAAGAAGCTTTTAAGCGCAAAGTAAACATCTCGTTTTTCTTTCAATATATAATGACGGAATTTCGGGTCATCGATTTTTTTAAATGAGGACATCATTGTTGAAAAACGATTATAGGCATTTACCTCACCGTAACCAAACATATTGGAAACAGCCATAATTTCTTGAACAAGCTTTATACATTTTTCATTATCAGATGACATGTTTTCTCCATCGGAAAAGTGAAATGGATAGATATTATAGCGTACAGGATTGTATTTATTTTCAATCAATTCAAGTGCTTTTATATACGCGGATGAACAAATAGTACCCCCACTTTCCCCTTTCGAGAAAAAGTCCTCTTCAGTTACCACTTTTGCTTCTGTATGATGCGCAATAAATTCAAATTCAACTGTTTCATATTTCGTGCGCAAAAAATTAGCCATCCAAAAGAAAAAACTTCTCGCCATCATTTTTTCGAAATTACCCATTGATGCACTCGTATCCATCATGGCAAGAACTACTGCTTTAGATTCAGGTTTTTTCACATCATCCCATGTTTTAAAACGCAAATCATCATTGTGAAAGGGTGCGATTTCAGCTTTCCCTTTGATGGCATTCCTTTTAATAGCAGTTAAAATCGTGCGTTTTTTATCAATATTTCCGATAAGTCCTTTTTTTCGGATATCATTAAACTCAATTTTTTCAGCCGTGTTTTCGGCCTGCTCTTTTTGTTCCAAATCCGGTAATTCCATTTCTTTAAACAAGGCATCCTCTAATTCAGCAATCGAGACTTCTGCTTCATAATAGTCTTCCCCCGCTTGATCCCCGGCTTGTTTCCCTGTCCCTGGCCCACTTTTCCCCTGCGATCCATCTTTCGCAACCACATCACCTACTTGGCTATCTCCATTTCCTTGCCCTACATGCTTTGATTTGTCATGATTGTAACGAATTTTATATTCATCTAGCGAACGTATGGGGATTTTAATAACGTCCTTACCTTTTGACAAAATAATACTTTCCTCACTGATTAAATCAGGCAAGTTATTTTGAATAGCTTCTTTCACTTTATCTAAGTGACGTTGCTGATCTTGATGGCCCTTTCGGTGAAGAGACCAGTTTTCTTGTGAGATAGCAAAATGTTCATTGTCTTTTTCACTCATCTTCATCCACACCCATCTTTTAGCCAATGTATGCTTGTGATTTTTAGAAAAAAACAAGACCAATGCTTCATCAGTCTTGCTCCTTTATCTTCCAGCATTTATCGATTTAGTAGACTTCCAACATAGCGCAACAATTCATTTGCCGAAATTGAATTATAACCATACTCATCGATAAGTCGTGCGATGACTTCATTCACCTTTTTAAGATGCGATTCGTCTGGAGTTTTGGATGAAGTCGTAATTTTGACAACATCTTTTAAATCTGAAAACAGTTTCTTTTGAATGGCTTCTCGCAAACGCTCATGGGAATTATAGTCAAAACGCTTTCCTTTCCTTGCATAAGCGGAAAGTCGAATGAGAATTTCCTCTCGAAAAGCTTTTTTAGCATTTTCCGAAATACCAATTTGTTCTTCAATGGAACGCATCAATTTTTCGTCCGGATTCATTTCTTCTCCTGTTAAAAAATCTCGCAATTTGTTTTTATTGCAATAGGCTTCAACATTATCGAGGTAGTTATCCATCATCGATACCGCGGACTCTTCATATGAATAAACGAATGCTTTTTGGACTTCTTTCTTTGCAATTTCATCAAATTCTTTTCTTGCGATTGCAATATAGTTCATATACTTTTCACGGTCTGCTTGCGAAATGGAAGCATGCTGGTCTAGCCCATCTTTCAAAGAACGTAAGACATCTAGTGCATTAATTGAAGAAACTTCTTTTCGAATGATAGCCGATGAAATTCGGTTGATGACATAACGTGGATCAATGCCGTTCATTCCTTCATTCGGAAACTCCTTCTTCAATTCCTCTACATCCATTTGATTAAATCCTTCAACACTTTCCCCGTCGTAAAGACGCATTTTCTTTACAACATCGATTCCTTGTTTCTTAGAATCTTCCAGACGTGTCAACACTGAAAATATCGCAGCTACCTTAAATGCATGTGGAGCAATATGAACATGCGTCATATCACTTTCTTTAATCATTTTTTCGTAAATACACTCTTCTTGGCTAACTTTTAGATTATAAGGAATCGGCATTACAATAATTCTTGAGTGAAGAGCCTCATTTTTTTTATTGGCAATAAAAGATCGGTACTCTGTTTCATTGGTATGCGCAACAATTAGTTCATCTGCGCTAATCAACGCGAACCTGCCCGCCTTAAAGTTACCTTCCTGGGTCAGCGATAATAAATGCCATAGAAACTTCTCATCCAGCTTCAGCATTTCCTGAAATTCCATCATGCCTCTGTTTGCTTTATTCAATTCACCGTCAAAGCGATAAGCACGCGGATCCGATTCGGAACCAAATTCGGCAATTGTAGAAAAGTCGATACTTCCCGTTAAATCCGCAATATCCTGTGATTTTGGATCGGAAGGTGTAAATGTTCCAATACCGACACGTTTGTCTTCCGAGAAAAAGATTCGTTCTACCAGTACATTTTCAATTTCACCATCGTATTCTTGTTCAAGTCGCATAGAATTTAACGGCGACAGGCTTCCTTCAATACGAATACCATACCCCTCTAAAAAATCTTTGCGTAAATGTTGCGGGATTAAATGTAGCGGATCTTCATGCATTGGACAGCCTTTGATGGCGTAAACCGCACCCTCGTCTGTTTTGGAATAGTTCTCAAGTCCGCGTTTCAATAAAGTCACGATTGTAGATTTACCACCACTCACTGGTCCCATCAACAACAAAATCCGTTTACGAACCTCTAGTCTTTTAGCTGCGGGATGAAAGTATTCTTCCACAAGCCTTTCAATTGACTCTTCAAGTCCAAAAATCTCTTCTCCAAAAAATTGATAGAGCCTGTTACCATCTTTCTCCACTAATCCAGAGCTTTTAATCATATTATAAACACGTGAATGTGCTGTTTGTGCGACTTCTTTTCTGTCCTTCACTATGGCTAGGTACTCAGCAAACGTGCCTTCCCACTTAAGTCTGTTTTCTTCTTCTCGGAAATTTCTTACTTTGTTTAATATATCCATCAATTTCCCTCCAGTCAGGGCATGTTTTATCCATAGTATGCGAGGAGGGAAGTTATAATGACGGTCAATATGAAAAGTGCCACATCCAGAAACGGTTCAATCCGTTTCAAATGCGGCACTTTTCACTACTTATTGACGATTGATGTTTTGCTCTGTGAACTGAACATATTCGCGACGACGAGACCTGTAAAGAACGCAATGACACTCATGACAAACGGTGTTCCACTTTCAGGAATCCCGGGATAGATGACGAATAACGAACCTACAATAAGTCCGATAATCACAGCAAACATGATGTACTTAAAATGCTTCAGCAAATAACTGATTGCTTTGTTGCTGACGATGAACCCCACAATGATTCCTGCACCGATAACAGCGATAATTGGTAAATTAAAGTTCGATAATGCACCAATTGCCGTCGAGTAGACGCCCAAAACCAGCAAAATGAATGAACCGCTAATACCCGGCAATAACATGGCGATACTTCCCGCCCATCCAGCGAAAAAGAGTCCAATCGCATTGGAGGCAGTCAGAGATGTAATGACCGCTGTATCTTGTGGTTTAATGAATGCCAGTGAAGCGAGTGCTCCTCCAACTAATAGAATGACTATGAAATGTTGCCATGTAAAATTTCTTTTCACACCTGCTTGCTTTGTAATAAAAGGTAGTACGCCGACGACAAGCCCCATAAAGAAATACTGAGTTGGCGCAGGCTGATTTTTAAGTAAGTATTCGATTACCTTACTGAACAATAGAATTGTGATTCCGATTCCAATACCTAACGGCAATAAAAATCCGATGTGTTTTTTCCAATTACGGCTGAAAAACCCGCTAATCGATGCTAGTAATTCATCATAAATACCCAAAATGAACGCAATTCTTCCTCCGCTCACACCAGGAATAAGATCGCTAATCCCCATAAAGAATCCACGATATAAATTTCTCCACTGCATAACTATAGTTCCTCCAATATCAATTGACTGTTCTTAGTATAACACTTTGACGTGCCTATAAGTAAGAGGGTAAGTGACAATTTAAGCCTACTACATGTAAAGCAAAGCATCCTTTTTGTATAGTTAACTTTACAAAAGGAATATCATACTATACAATCAACTTAACATTCAGCAAGGAGGAATCCATTTGCTTACAAACCGCGTGAAGGAATTAAGAGCGCGTTTCAATTTGACACAAGGTGATCTCGCCGACAAGGTTGGGGTAACAAGACAGACAATCGTCTCGCTCGAAAAGGGTAGCTACACCCCTTCCCTACTATTAGCTATGAATATCGCAGAAGTGTTTGAAATGCCGATTGAGAGAATTTTTTCGAAAGAGGAGAAAAATAAATGAGTATGTACATTACAGTGTTTTTAAGGATTATGCTACTGCTATCTCTAGCGGTAATGGTTTTTGATTATTTAAGGGTGGAGCAGCTATATATTCAAATGGACCGAGGCTTTATTGATGGGTTTGAAGTCTTTATCACTCGATGGCCAGGGTTTATTTTTATAATTATCGTCATTTTATTTGTCATCATAAATACCATACAATTTATTCTCGTCCGTAAAAACAAACACTCTGTTTTGAATGCATTCTTAGCCGTAGAATACGATGTTTCAGACGAACGAGCTGTTCAAATTACACATAAAGCAGTCAGTAATGCATTTGTCTTTATTTTAGTTTACTCATTTTTTATTGTTGGATCTTATATGTTCATTCCAAATTATTTTGTTGATTATATTTGGTATCCACTCTTTACAACAGTCTCCATTCCTATCGTTGGATTGCTGACGTATTTAATTTCATTTAAAGTACTGCAACATAAGTAATGAATGTGTGCGGATTTCAGATGAGAAGCTTAACCTAACCTTATCTCTTAGAATTTGACAATTATTACATTTAGTCTTCATGTATCGGGCACCTTTTATTTGATTCAACTGTATATGTTGAACAAATGAATACGGCGTATGCGCTTTACAAGGGCTTTTGGGAGACCACTGAAAAGCCCTAATACTTGGAGTGAATTGGAGTTCCCGCTAATACCGCTTCGACGCTTTGTGGATGCCTCCCGCGATAAGCCAGAAAGGAGGCCGCTTTCAGTCTTATCGCTCCGGCTACCACGAAGTCGCGTCTTCGCTGGATGGTCTATTTGAGATAGCGCACTTCATTAGCTGTGATGAAATCTGCAACCTGGAGTGCGTCATTCTTTACTATAGTTAGTATCAAATAATAATCACCTTACAACCTCAGCATATACATCTCAAGATTACATTTCTCTCAATAATGAACACCCTAGCGCAGGCGCGGCAATGGGGTCGCCGAAGCCGTAAGACTGGATGCAAAGCGCTAATCCAGGCTTACGGTGAGAGGCATCCCCGAAGCGCCAAGTGTTCTACAATACACACACCGAATTACAACTCTCTCATTATCGAGAAGCACAGCAGATTCAATGGGATTCTTTAATTCAACATATATACATCACACAATAGTCCAAGTCCTTATTTCACGCTTTCCTTTTGGATTGTATTAGGGCTCATTTGTTTTCAGCAGTATAAGCATAGAAAGAACAGTCCTGACGGTCGGTTTATTATGAAGGAAATGATTTTTCCTGAATTTTATTCGAATGATGAGCGGGAAGCAGTAATAACTGAAAGAGCGGCAAAAGATGCGCTTTCAGCCATACTTCTTTTCACTCCTATCGCCCTAGTGGCAATGGCTTTAGCCCTGATCTTCGAGGGGAAATTCCGGCTTATGGTATCTTTATTGATTGCTTCTTCCATCCCGATTGCCGGTATGATTGCTTATTACTTTTCTTATCGCCACCATTATTTACGATAAAAATCTGACGAATTATTTTCTATACTTCCAACAAAAAACGCCTAAACAGATAAATCTGTTTAGGCGTTTTTCATTTAAATAGCTTGCATTTCATTTTTACGACGTTCAATTGCTTCGAGACGCTCGTCATATTGTTCTACTGTCAAGTTATGCTCAACGAAGTAACGGTTCCGCGGATGTGTACGACATTCGTCCGTACAACTGCGCATATACAAGTGCTCATTTTCTTCAGAACAAATGATTTTTGCGTTACATATCGGATTTGCACAGTTCACGTAGCGTTCACACGGCGTATCATCAAAATGATCACGGCCGACGATTACATGCTCCACTTGATTGATTGGAACCGCAATTCGCTCGTCAAATACGTAACATTGTCCGTCCCAAAGCTGACCTTTGGCAACAGGATCTTTTCCGTACGTGACGATTCCTCCGTGCAATTGACCAACATCTTCAAAACCTTCACGTACAAGCCAACCGGAGAATTTTTCACAACGTATTCCACCAGTGCAATACGTCAGGATTTTCTTCCCTTCGAACTGTTCTTTGTTGTCGCGAATCCACTCAGGCAGGTCGCGGAAGTTTTCAATTTCTGGACGAACTGCTCCACGGAAATGTCCAAGATCGAACTCGTAATCATTACGTGCATCAATGACAACTGTATCTTCATCTTGCATCTGCTTGAAGAACTCTTCAGGACTTAAGTAATTACCCGTTAATTCATTTGGGTTAATATCATCAGGTAAGCTCAAGTTAACGATTTCTTCACGAGCGCGCACATGCATTTTTTTGAATGTATGTCCATCTGCTTCGTCGATTTTGTAAACGATATCTTTGAAACGATCATCGCTTTTCATCATGTTCATGTACGCTTCCGTCTGTTCAACGGTTCCCGAACATGTACCGTTAATTCCTTCAGTACCTAAAATAATACGACCTTTTAAACCAATTTCATTACATGCCGCCAAATGTTCAACAGCTAACGTTTCAGGATCTTCAATCGTTACATATTTGTAATAGAGAAGAACCTGGTATGCGTTTTTTTCCATTTTTTCCAACCACCTTGTTTTTATAATTGCATGTTATAGCAACAACCGGCTCGGATTATTCACAAATAATTGTAAATATACAAAAGCAAACCCGTATTTGCAAGATCCGGGACGCTGATATTATATCACAAATAGACAAAAGCGCAAGCGCCTGTTCAGAGGCGACAGGCATAAGACGAGCTGGCCAAGCCGATTTTTTACCGCACAGCAGGACCGACTTATGACCCGAGCCTCTAGGCGCTGAAGTCTGGACGTAGCAAGCTTCTTTAGCTACGTTGGTCAAGAATTATTCCGAGTCAATATATACCCAAATTACCCTTCTATTAACTAAGGTTAATTAGTTTTCCCGAATTTTATGTCAATACTTGGTACATTTCTTTTTTTCATGTATACTATAAAAGTATGTTTAATGATAGATTTCGACATATATATAACTTTTTGAAACTATTAACGAGACTCATCCGTCTAACTTTTTATAAACAGTAAAGGAGCCTACAACATGAAAAATATGCACCGAAAACGTCGTTCATCCTGGATTGACATTACATTTTCAATAGCTATCATCGCATTAACCGTATCGGCCATCTATTTAATTTCACAAACTACTAAGAACGAGGCTTCTTCGCTTCCTGAAAAGAACAAGGCTTCAACTTCGGTCGTAATCGATACGATTGACTCCCATTATCCAGGTATTAAAATTATTACGGAAACTTCTAATGATACATATATTCCATTTGCCATTCAATATCCGCAAAGTTTACATAGTCCATTCAATGAAGCTATTTCCAAATACATAACAACAGCTAAACAAAACTATTTAACTACAATGGCAGAAAACAAAAAAAACGGTAGTAAATTCACAGGTGAACTCAACATTTCTTTTGAAACCCTTTCCCATTATTCAGGAAACTATTCGTTTGTTCTTGTTAACAGTAGTTCAACCGGCGGGGCAAACGGTACAACCGATATTCGATCATTCCATTTGAATCCTGAAACAGGAGAAACGTTTACAATTGCGGACCTCTTTGGACGTGATCCAAAAAATCTCGAACAACTTTCTACTTTAGCACGCGAAGCAATTTACAACGATCCTTTACTTGCAGATCACGTTTTCCCGGAAGAAGTGCATCTCCAGACTGAACCAATCTGGGCAAACTTCGATAATTTCGCAATCACGGATGAATCTCTTATTCTTTATTTCGATGAATACGAACTAGCAGCGGGAGCAGCCGGTCCACCGATTATCGTAATTCCAGTGAGTGATATAAACAGCTTACTTTCCGAAAAGTTCCAATTAGTAGTTGAAGATACTGATGAGAATACGATTACCAAAGATCCGGTGAAGGAGGAAAATCCAGCTACGCCTCCTAACGATACAGAATCCTCTACAAATCAAGGCAACAACGATAGTGATACTTCTGAAGATGAAACGGAAGGATCCACTGAAGAAGTCGATGATGGCATTAAACAAATTGCCCTTACATTCGATGATGGGCCCGATCCTAAAGTGACCATTCAAATTCTTGAGACGTTAAATAAATACGATGCAAAAGCAACATTTTTCATGCTTGGTAGTCGGGTTGAATACTATCCGGAAATCGCAAAAAAAGTACAAGAAGCAGGTCACGAGCTTGGGAATCATACCTGGAACCACCCTGATTTAACAAAGGCAAACGTCGAAAAGGTTCGCAGTGAAATCAACGAGACGTCTTCCATTATTGAAAATGTCACCGGTCAGAAAGTAACTGCATTCAGGCCCCCTTATGGTGCAGTTAACAAAACTGTTCGTAGCCAAACAAACTTACCCGTTGTTCTATGGGATGTAGATACGCTTGACTGGAAACACCGTGATCCAAACCAACTTCTTGCACATGTAAAAGGGGCAACAAAAGATGGTAGCATTATTCTTATGCACGATATTCACCAATCGACAGCAGATGGTCTCGATGCAGTTCTAGCTTACTTGCAGAGTGAAGGCTATACATTCGTCAAAGTTTCAGAGTTACAATAAGTAGTCACTTTACTCCCCCTGGACTGGATGTTCAGGGGTTTTTAGTTTAACTTGAGTCAGTAGAAGACTCTGCTGATTCAAGTTAAGCCTCCAACGGATGTCACAAATTTTGAAAGGTGTTAATTGCGCAAGCGCAACTACGCCAAGGCGTAATTGATTAATGTAAACCAACACTTGCTCTATACATAATAGAACACTTTTGTTATAATAGAATTAGAACAGTTAGGAGGTAATCAAATGTTCATCCAAATCGAACCGGAATCGGATATACCAATTTACGCACAATTAGCCTCCCAACTAATCGAAGCGATTGCTCGTGGAAAACTGGTAGGCGGGGATGCGCTACCATCCGTTCGATCATTAGCAGCAGACCTTGGCATGAATATGCATACCGTCAATAAGGCTTACCATGAACTTGAAAGAAAAGAAATCATTCGGATTGTTCCAAAGTCAGGAGCTATCGTCAATCCTCTTTCACAAGATGACATTCGTGGGGATCATCTTGAAAGAATTTCCACAGAAATAAAACCAATCATCGCAGAAGCAATCGTGCTCGGGATGAAACCTGAAGCTATTAATAAATTAATTTCATCTATCATTTTATCTATTAAGGAGGAGTAAAGGAATGGAACTTACACTATTTTTAGTCATAATCGGTTTTCTATTTGTACTGCTATCCGCCACCCCATTTTTATTGAGACGGACAATTGCGTTCGGCGTAACGATTCCAGAAGGACATACAGACGACCCTACAATTGCTTCTTTCAAGAAAATATATGCCGCAACTATTTTCATTACCGGTCTCATTTCACTGATTGCTTATTTTACCTTGGCCAACACTAGTAGCCTAACGGAAGACAAAATTATCTTAACCGGATTAGCGATTCAGTTCGGTATCATCTTTTTGAGTATGGGGCTCTATTTTTACTTTCATGCAAAAACAACACGTCTTAAACAACTCAATGAATGGGGCTTACATTTGAAACAGGTCCGAATCGCTGATTTAGCTATCCGAACAAAAGACGAAATGCTTCCTTCATTTCTTTATGCTTTACCAATGATTATAACTATTGGCCTAATTGCCTATACTGCAACCCAATACAGTAGTATGCCTAGTATGATTCCAACACATTGGGGACCAAGTGGCCAAGCAGATGCCTTTAGTCCGAAAACACCTTTCTCCGTAATTGCCCTTCTACTCATTCTGTTGGTTATGCAAGGGATGATGCTTGGGATCAATGCATTCACAAAAAAGTCCGGCATTAAATTGAATGCCGCAAAACGAAAAACATCTCAAATTCAACAATTATCGTTCCGTAAATACACGAGTTGGTTATTATTTATGATAAGCGTACTCATGACCGTTCTTTTGGGATTCCTACAGCTTACGACAATCCATGAAGGACTTGGTAGTGCAGTACTTATGCTTGCATTACCGTTGGGTTTCTCACTAATCGTCCTTATAACGACAGCTATCTATGCTTTCAAAGTCGGTCAGAGTGGCTCACGGATCAATGTTGACATTGAAGATGATTCTATTGCTGGTATTACTGACGTCGATGACGATAAGTATTGGAAAGCTGGGATCTTTTATGTGAATAAAGACGATTCCTCCATTTTTGTTGAGAAAAGATTCGGTGTCGGTTGGACCATCAACTTCGCCAACCCGATTGGATACATCATCCTATTTGGCCCATTGCTACTCATCCTGGCTATCACTTTCTTTTTATAGTTTTAAATGCAGCATGTTTCAGAGATTAACGAATACACTACAGCTGTATATAAGCTGAACTAAAACCCATTATGAGCTACAAACCATGCAGAGTATTATTTTAAAACCCACCTTGGCCAAGGTGGGTTTTCTGTTGCTCATTCTACTAAAGCCCTCATTAGTGAAAAACCACTTAACAGCTAGTCCATCCACTTTAAATGATTGACCAAAATGGCGCACCACTAAATTATTTTTACTTTTGAATTTCATTTCTCCATTTCAAATAAGTGTAGAGCAATTGAACAGGTAAAGTAATTAATAATGCCGTAATCCAAATCTTTTTCTCTAGTTCAGGTATTTCTGAAATTAGCAGTACTATGATTGCGATAATACAAATTGGAATATATCATAAAGTTCTATATATGTTGAACAAATGAATACGGCGTATGCGCTTTACAAGGACTTTTGGGAGGCCACTGAAAAAATCTAGTACTTTGAATGAAATAGAAATCCTACGAATACCACTTCGACGCTTTGTGGATGCCTCCCGCGATAAGCCAGAAAGGAGACCGCTTTCTGGCTTATCGCTCCGGCTACCACGAAGACGCGCCTTCGCTGGATGGTCTATGTGAGAAAGCGCATTTCATTAGCTGTGATGAAATCCGAAACCTAGAGTGCGGATTTCTTGACTATAATTATATATGTTGAATCCGGTATATATACTGAGCCAAGGCGCCTTAACAGGGGTAGCCAACTGAATAACGAAGAGTTCGGTTTGTATAATTTCTGCGTTCTTTGCAGAAATTATACAGTTAATGCCAAGAGGTTATTCCAGATAGATTAAAGAATACCTCATCTGACTTATGGTGAGAGGCATCCCCTAGCGCCGTAGCGGTTCAATGGAATTCTTTATTTCAATTTTTATAGTATCAAATAGTAATCACCTTACAATCTCGCCCTATACATCTCAAAATCACATTTCTCTCGATAATGAACACCCTAGTGCAGGCGCGGCAAAGGGGTCGCCGAAGCCGTAAGACTGGATGCGAAGTCTAATCCAGGCTTACTGCGTAAGGCATCCCCAAAGCGCTAAGCGTTCTACAATCCACACCCGAATAAATACTCTCTCCTTATTGATCGCCATAGTAAATTTAGTGGGATTCTTTAATTCAACATATATGATAAAATTTTTTCTATAATTCAACTTCCAGTAAATAAAACCACTATCACGACCATTTTTCACAGTTAGCACCTCCTCTTTATGTACTACTACTATTGCGTTCTATATCGTAGGGAAGCTTCAAGCAAATCACTACTGATAAATATTTTCCCGAATTCCACGCAAAAAAAACCGCGCAAGGCGGTTTTTCAATTTACCATAAACTATATTTAACTAAAGATACTTGTACTATGAAGTGGTTGCAATCTTGCTTTTGGATCGACATAAGCTTTCGCATGATTCACCGCAATCGGCGCTTCGCCAAGTCCGACTGCGATTAGCTTCACCTTGCCTTCATAATTTGTAACATCTCCAGCTGCGTAGATACCTTCGATGTTTGTCTCCATACGCGTGTTAACCATAATCGAGTTACGATCCATTTCTAGACCCCAATCTTTCAAGGGCCCAAGAGAAGATATATTACCGTAGTTAACAATTAAATGATCCACGTCAAGACGTTCCTCAGTTCCGTCTTTTTCTGCTAAGACGATACCACTAACCTTGCCATCTTCCCCTTCAATCACTTTCACAGCACGGGAAGTTTTCACATCAACTTTCGATTCCATCAGTTGATTAACGCTCGTCTCATGTGCTGTAAAGCGTTCACGTCGGTGAACCAGTGTCACAGTTGAAGCGATATCCTCCAACATAAGTGACCAGTCAACCGCGGAGTCCCCACCGCCACAAACGAGTACATTTTTATCTTTAAAAATCGTCAGATCCTTAATGCTGTAATGAAGTGTATTTCCTTCAAAAAGTACTTCTTCAGGAAGACCAATCTTACGTGGTTGGAATGCACCGATTCCAGCAGTCAAAAGAATGGTACGTGTCAAATGAACGCCTTTATCTGTTTTAAGAATGAAATGATCTCCATCACGCGTTGCTGACATAGCCGTTTCACCGAGAAGGATTTCTGGTTTCGAATAATGAGCTTGCGTTACTAGATTCGCTACGAAATCTTTCGCAAGAATTTTTGGGAATCCGCCCACATCATATATATCTTTATCAGGATACAGTTCGATCAGCTGACCGCCAAGTTGTGGCAAGCTATCGATGATTTTTACCGACATTTCACGCATTCCAGCATAGAAAGAAGCGAAGAGTCCTGTCGGTCCTCCCCCGATAATTGTAATATCAACGATTTCGTTATTCATAGTTAAACACTCCAATTAGATTAGTCTCGGATAAAAGTTTTCTTCTTCTCTATCCACTCTACACATTATCTAACAAAATACAATAAAATACACATAATCTGATTTTCGAATTAAAGGTACTCAATAAAAGGCCTGTACACATCAAATGTGTACAGGCCTTTTATTTCTACCTATTCGCGATGCGCTCTGCAATATGCAAGAACAGTTTCTTTCTCGTCATCTTCCAATTCGAAATCAAGAACTTTCTCACTTGAACGCTCAAAGAAGTGATATGAAGCAATTCGACCTTCATCCTCGTCAATTGCAAAGATTACTCGAAGGCCCGTTCCACCTTCAGAATAAAGCTCGTCTTCTTCATCAAGATTAATGTACAATCGGTATTCATAACGCTCTCCAGCAATGATCCCAGTAGGATCGTTAATTTTTTTGATGATATACTCAGTAATTTCCATAGTAGTACCAACCTCTCACTTACAATTTTAGATTCCCCGGCTACAAAGCCACTACACTCCATAATACATCATTCAACACCAAAAGGGTTAACTTTGGCACATACCTTATTTTTTAATGAATTTAATCATTTCGTTTATCAAGAGAGGCAGCAGACTTAAAGCGGCAATAACTAGCCATTCCATAGGCCCTAGTGAATGCACACTAAAGACTTTTGCGATTGGACCAACTGACACGATAACCACTTGCAAAATGATTCCAAGCAAAATTGAGTAAATCAAGAATTTGTTTTTGAAAATCCCTGCTGTAAATACAGACTTATCCATCGACCTGAAGTTAAGGGAGTGAACAAGTTGGGAAAAACTTAGTGCGATGAAAGCCATTGTCTGTCCGTGAACTAGTGCGCTTTCTGGAATTCCCGATGAAAACAGGGCTAGGAAACTACCTTCATGCTCACCTGACATGTATACTCCAACCATGAAAGCGACGAGCGTAATCGCCCCAATCAAAATTCCGTTTAAAATCAAAAATGGAATAGATCCTCTGAATATACTCTCATGCCGGTGTCGTGGTTTTTCTTTCATTACTCCAGGCTCTTCAGGATCCACACCGAGTGATAGTGCTGGAAATGTATCTGTCACAAGATTTATCCACAGTATATGAATCGGACGCAATAGTAGCGGCCATCCTAGTAAAATCGCGGCAAAAAGCGCGATGATTTCACCTAGATTACATGACAATAGAAATATGACGGACTTCTTAATATTGCGGTAAATCACACGTCCCTCTTCGACAGCTTTCACGATTGACGAAAAATTATCATCTGTCAAAATCATGTCTGCTGCACCTTTTGCAACATCAGTTCCCGTAATCCCCATTGCCACGCCAATATCTGCCGCTTTTAATGATGGTGCATCGTTGACGCCATCCCCTGTCATCGACACTGTATGACCTTTCATTTTAAGTGCTTGTACAATCTTCACTTTATGTTCTGGCGAAACACGTGCATAGACATTAATCTCTCCGGTTTTTTCTACCAATTGATCCCCCGTTATCGAATCAATTGTTTTCCCTTCAATTACTTCTGATTTCTGAGTCGCAATTCCTAGTTCTTTCGCTATTGCAAATGCCGTGTCCTGATGATCACCAGTAATCATGACTGTTCGAATCCCAGCTTCTTTCGTCACTTTAATCGCGTCTTTCACTTCTTCACGCGGCGGGTCAATCATTCCGATAAGGCCTAGGAATGTCAATCCTTCTTCAGCTTGGTCTAGTTCCATGGCTTTGGCTTCTTCTACAATCTTATAGGCGGAGCCTAATACACGTAACGCTTTAGAAGACATCGCCATGGCCGCTTCCAGAATTGATTGCCGGTCGGCTTCATCAAGTATCCTTGACCCATCAGCTACTTCAATATGTGTACACTTCTGTAGGATGCCGTCAATAGCACCTTTTGTATGTGAAAAAATTGCATCTGCAGATCGATGTACCGTAGTCATTCGTTTCCGATTTGAATCGAATGGTAACTCCGTGATTCTAGGATAGTTATTATCCAACAGTTCTTTTTCCAGTCCGGATTCTGTCGCCGCTACGACAAGCGCAATCTCTGTTGGATCTCCTGTTTCTCCTGTTTTAGAATACGTCGCATCATTACACAATGCGATATTCTCAAACAACAATTTTTGTACCGGGTTTTTCAGATTAGCTTTACTTAACTCATTTAAAGTCCCATCTGCAAAAAACGTTGTAACCGTCATCCTATTTTGAGTCAACGTCCCGGTTTTATCAGAGCAGATAACATCCACAGAGCCTAGCGCTTCCACAGCAGGGAGTTTTCGGATGATAACGTTTTGCTTAATCATCCTTTGAACGCCGATTGCAAGGACGATTGAAACGATCGCAGGCATCCCCTCAGGTATTGCTGCAACTGCAAGACTGACCGCTAACATAAACATTTCCAAATAGCCACGCCCTTGAAGTATGCCAATCGTAAATATGATGACACAGATGGCAACAGCAGCAATGCCAAGATATTTACCTAATTGGGCAAGGCTTTTCTGAAGAGGCGTCTCGTCGTCCACTTCCTGGTCAAGCATGGTAGCCACTTTCCCTATTTCAGTCTTCATGCCTGTTGCAATAGCAATTCCTTTTGCACGCCCATATGTAGTCAATGTCGACATAAAGGCCATGTCTTTTCGATCTCCGATTGGCATTGAGGGATCTCCACTAAAATGTGCATCCTTTTCAACAGGCACAGATTCACCTGTCAGTGCCGCCTCTTCAATTTTCAAATTTACTGATTCAATTAGTCTGATATCACACGGAACATACCTGCCTGCATCAAGGAGAATGATATCACCTGGAACGACTTCTTCCGACGGTATCTCTTGCTTGACACCATCCCTTCTTACAAGTGCTTTAGGTACTGCCATATTTTTCAACGCTTGAAGCGCTTCCTCCGCTTTCGATTCCTGGACGACCCCCACAACTGCATTGATGATAACGACCAATCCAATAATAATTGAGTCTGCCACTTCCCCAAGTATTCCGGAAATAACAGCAGCAACGATTAATACATAAATTAACACATTATTGATTTGTGCAAAAATCCGTTGTATCAGCGTACGGCTTTTACTACCCGTAAGTTTATTCGCCCCGTATTCATCCAGCCTTTTATTCACTTCCTCTTCACTTAATCCAATTTCCACATCCGTATCCAGCAATTGTGCAGTTTCATTTCGCATTTTATTGTTCCCTCCATATACCTCTTAAATATCCAATCTATCACATGTGTTGATTTACCAAAAGCAACCAGTAAATGACTGAATCCAACACTAGGCACTTCTTGTACAATTACTTTTGGATTGCTTGGATTGAACGACCTCTATACGATTAACGAGGTGTCTTGATGTGAAGAAATCGCATGGTGCTTATTCATCCGTCGCTATCCAAATACATTCGTACACAAAGTACTAAAGATTTTCGGGACGAAAGAATAGCGGGCTTCTTATCTGGATAATAGTCGCCAAAGATACAATTTTGGCGACTGAAGCCTTCTCCATAGTCTTGTCTTTTTTAGTTAAGAAAGAGTCACTTTCTTATAGTCCATTTCATGATAAGATGCATACTCTTTACTAAAAGTAAGCAAGGAACACATTGTAGAAAGTACTAGAGTGCCCGAAATTGTATCTTCGGGCACTTACAACCTTTATAAAGAGTCATCTATTCTTTTTTTCTAAAGAAGCTGTATTTTTCACTTGAACGTTGTAGGAACGCGACAGGCAACTATTCGTAACAGGATTACTTAGGAGGAATGAACTGCAATTCCTCCCCAAAGGGTGTGGCTAGGAATGACGAAGTCATTTCTAGCCACACTTGCCCCTCAGTAAAGTTGTCATGAATAGCTCACCGAAAGCGGACCGGAAATGATCCAGTGAAAATAGAGTTTTTCAAGCCTTTCTTACCTGCTCTTTATGAAAGAAAACGGTTAATAAACAGACGTGCCAATGTAGACGACTATTTTCATACTTCTTCTATTACTATGCTTTAGTCATGATACTTCTTTAACAAGCTAATTTGACAAAATACATGAAAATCGTAAATTTCTTTTGCAATATTCCGGAACTTCGTGAACAATATAAAGAGTGAAGTAATTCACTAGTAAACTAGCAGGGGGAATCATTTTGATTAAATTTGAAGACTATCAATACTCAAAGCTCAATATGGCAGAAGTAAAACAAGACTTTGACGAGTTGCTACAGGAATTCCGTTCCGCAAGTTCTTATGACCAGCAAAATGAAGTCATTGAGAAGATCAACACGATTGGTAAAGACTACTCAACAATGGCCAACCTTGTCTATATCCGCGCATCCATCGATACAAACGATGAGTTCTATCAGAAAGAACGCGATTATTTCGACGAAATCGGACCTGAGTACCAAGAACTTGAAACCGCTTACTACAAAGAACTGGTTTCCACTCCTTTCAGAGCACAACTCGAAGAAAAATGGGGCACTCAACTATTCGCTTTAGCTGATAATGCCATAAAATCGTTTTCTCCAGAAATTGTTGGCTTGTTACAAAAAGAAAACAAACTAACTTCCGATTACTCGAAACTGGTCGCATCTTCACAAATCGAATTCGATGGTAAAACACTTACACTTGCTCAAATGGGACCCTATGCAGAATCTACGGACCGCTCCGTTCGTAAGTCAGCTATGGAAGCTTCCTACAAATTCTATGCTGACAACGGTGAAAAGTTCGACGTAATTTATGATCAACTTGTTAAGCTCCGTCATGAAATCGCGACGACACTTGGTTACAAAAACTTTGTGGAGCTTGGTTACCTAAGAATGGACCGTATCGACTATGATGCAAATATGGTGAAGAAATTCCGTGATCAAGTACGCGACCATATCGTTCCGCTCGCAAGCCGCCTTTATGCGCGCCAAGCTGAACGTATAGGCGTAGACGAATTGAAGTTTTACGATCAGTCCTTAGACTTCCTTACAGGCAATGCAACACCCCAGGGATCTCCTGACTGGATCATTGAAAACGGTAAAAAGATGTATGCTGAACTTTCACCTGAAACTGATGCATTTTTCAAATTCATGACGGACAAGAACTTACTAGACGTCGAAGCGAAGACAGGGAAAGAAGCGGGCGGCTATTGTACATTCATCGATAATTACGATTCGCCTTTCATCTTCTCTAATTTCAATGGAACTTCTGGAGATATCGATGTGTTAACGCATGAAGCCGGGCACGCATTCCAAGTGTTCTCTAGCCAGAATATTGGTATATCAGAATATATGTGGCCTACATCTGAAGGTGCAGAAATTCACTCAATGAGTATGGAGTTCTTCACATGGCCTTGGATGGAACTCTTCTTCAAAGAACAAACGGATAAATATAAATTCGCACACCTTAGCAGTGCATTGCTCTTTTTACCATACGGTGTCGCAGTCGATGAATTCCAGCATGTCATCTATGAAAACCCTGAAATGACAGCTGCAGAACGAAAAGCTGCATGGAAAAAGATCGAGAATATCTATCTACCTATGCGTGATTACGATGGCATTGAATACTTGGAATCGGGTGCTGTTTGGCAGCGTCAGGGTCACATTTATGAAAGCCCATTCTATTATATCGATTACACCCTTGCACAAATATGTGCGTTCCAATTTTGGAAACGCTCATTCGAGGACCGTGATGCGGCATGGAAAGATTATTTACATCTTTGCACACTCGGTGGTTCAAAATCATTTACAAAACTAGTCGCCGAAGCCAATTTAATATCACCTTTCGAAGACGGCTGTGTTGAGTCTGTTATCGGAACAATCGAATCATGGCTCGATTCGATTGACGATAAAGCACTTTAAAATAAAGTAAGTAGAAGCAGAAATGCTTCACGGTTTCTCTTCGGAGGTGCAAACAAGCAAATAACATTAAATTTCGTAGCCAAAACCACATTGTATTAGAGCATAAATTAGCACTGCAATTCGCAGTGCTTTTTTGATTTATATAGAACAACGAAGGTTCGCTTTTGGGCGTAATAATAAAAATCCTCCCAATTTATAAACGGACGGGATACTCTAAAGCGATGGAAAATTTTAATTTCTAAGTATTGTTGGTATAATAGAATATTGGAATTATTTATTATTGAACTAACGACAGTTTTTCTCAATGAAAATATTGACTTAGATCCAACATTTCAGGAGGTAGATATAATGACCAATATACTAATTGTAAAAGATGAAGTTCATATAGAGGCTACTCCTTCAAAAGTATGGGAGGTACTCATTAACCCAAAATATATTGCACAGTGGGATGAACTTCCAGAAAATTATCCTAGTGAAAATATGAGTAAGGGAAGTAAAGTGGTTTGGGAGCATCCTAACGGTGACCAGACTGTTACAACAATTATAAAAGCAGAAGAATTGAAGGAATTAAAACTTGCCTTATACTCATCAAATTGGGAAGTAAAACCGAATGAAGGTGATGTGGCATATCTGTTTAAGTTAGAAGACCTAAATGGTAGTACTTTACTAAAAATTGAAATTGGTGATTTTTCACTCCTAAAAGATGGGCAAGACTATTATGATGCCTCGGTAGAATTTGCATCTGAAGCAAAAAAAGTAATTAAAGAATTAGCTGGAAGTCTATAGGTATATTCTAATAATAGCTACACCTCTTATTATGCTAATCAGTGCTTTAGTTCAATAGGGAGGAAATTATTTCGTTGTTTTAAAAGCAAACACTGAATTACTGTTCAGTGTTTTTTATCGTTTATAGTTAATTATCATACCACGTATACACTCGCTTACTAAATTGCCACCTAAATAAACTGATTTAAATATGTTTGCTTCTAAGCGAAACATGATTCGAGACTTACTTAATTAACAATGAGGTTGTCCCCAATTATTTGGACAACCTCATTAAATTTATTACCTATCCACAATTTCAAAAATCACATTAAACCTACTGCATTGCCTTGTAAATCGATATCCATCTGAAGTGCTGCAGGCGTTTTCGGCAACCCGGGCATCGTCATAATATCCCCTGTCAAGCAGACAAGAAATCCTGCTCCAAGTTTCGGAATGATTTTTCTAACAGTAATAGTAAACCCTTCAGGGCGCCCAAGTATTTTCGGATCATCTGAAAATGAATATTGGGTTTTGGCCATACAAATCGGCAAAATTCCCCAGCCATTGTTCTCGATATTTTTGAGATCTTTTAACGCTTGTTCTGTAAATACAACACCCAATCCACCATATACTTTTTGAACAATAGCTGTAATTTTATCACTTACGGGCTGTTCTACATCATAGAGTGGAGCGAAATTATTTGGTTCATCCAGAAGCTTTAAAACTTCCTGCGCCAAAGCAATGCCACCATCTCCACCGCGTTCCCAGACATCAGTGAGTGCTACCCTTATTTCGTTTTCCTCACACCACTCAAAAATGACTTCCAGTTCTGCACCAGTATCCGTGATGAACTTGTTCAACGCAACGACCGGTTGGACACCGAATGCGCGAATGGTATCAATATGCTTAGCTAAGTTCACTAATCCATCCGTGACAGCCTGTACATTCTCCTCTGCAAGCTGGTTTTTCGGAACTCCGCCATGCATTTTAAGTGCACGTACTGTTGCCACAATAACAACTGCATCAGGTGAGAATCCACCTTGACGTGCTTTTATATTCATGAATTTCTCAGCACCTAAATCGGCACCGAATCCAGCTTCCGTAACGACGATATCAGCAAGTTTACGTGCCGTATTTGTTGCAATTAACGAGTTACAGCCGTGCGCAATGTTCGCAAAGGGTCCACCATGTATAAGTGCCGGAGTCCCTTCAATTGTCTGCACAAGGTTTGGTTTGAATGCCTCTTTCAGTAGAAGTACCAATGCCCCCTGGACACCAAGGTCTCGTACCGTTACCGCCTCTTTATCATACGTATAACCGATAACGATACGTGCAAGTCTTTCTTTCAAGTCTTGCAGGCTTGTCGCTAAACAAAAAATCGCCATAACTTCAGATGCGACTGTAATATCGAAACCATCTTCTCTTGGAACTCCTTGTGTAGGGCCGCCGAGTCCAATTGTTATGTTGCGTAATGCGCGATCATTCATATCCAAGACGCGTTTCCAAGTAATTCTCCGCGGGTCAATCCGAAGCACATTTCCGTGGTGAAGATGATTATCTATAAGTGCACTAAGCGCATTATTCGCAGTCGTAATTGCATGAATATCACCATTAAAATGTAGATTAATTTCTTCCATTGGCAACACTTGAGCATAACCACCGCCTGTAGCCCCACCCTTCATCCCCATAACAGGTCCAAGGGATGGTTCGCGTAAAGCAATCATTGTCTTTTCTCCGAGCTTTGAAAGGGCATCAGCAAGCCCTACAGTGACAGTCGACTTCCCTTCCCCCGCCGGCGTTGGGCTAATGGCTGTGACAAGAACCACTTTTCCATCCTTGCTACTCTCGGCTAACTTAGTTACATCAATTTTTGCTTTGAATCTGCCGTATGGTTCGACCGCTTCTTCGGGTATACCTGCCTCTTTGGCTATAGTCCAAATCGATTTCATCGTGGCCTGTGATGCTATTTGTAAATCAGTTAATGGCGATACTTTTTTTGTCATGTCTGTCCCACCTTTTTTATTTTAAGTATACCCCGGCTATATCCAAATAGCGGGATATCTCAGTAAATTTTATACGACATTATAATTAACTGAAGTACTACATCATTTCGTTACTTGCAGTACCACTTTTCCAAATTGCTTACTCTCTTCAATATAATCGAATGCCTCTGCCGCTTCATCCAAATTGAAGACTTTATCGACAATTGGACGTGTTCCATATTTTTCGACATGCGCAATCATGTCACGTAACTCTTCTCGACTACCTAACGTAGAACCGAAAAGTTGGTACTGTCCATAGAAAAACGCGCGCAAATCCAAGTCGACTGTATCATCAGTCGTTGCTCCAAAAATGACGATACGCCCGCCTTTTTTCAATAAACTAAGCGAACGATTAAACGTCGCCCGGCCAACACTTTCGATAACGAGGTCGATTGTCTCTCCTTCTAACTCCTTGTTCCAATCCCCATTCGTATCAAGAGCGATGTCCGCGCCAAGGTCAAGCGCCTGTTTTCGCTTAGCTTCACTGCGGGAAGTAACAATCACACGTGCTCCAACGTTTTTAGCGAATGAAATAAGATACGTGGCTACTCCACTGCCGGCACCTGGGATGAAAACTGTATCCCCCGCTTTCAATCCCCCTTTAGTAAATAGTGCACGATAACCTGTTAAACCCGCTAACGAAAGTACCGCTGCCTCTTCCCAGGACAAGTGAGTGGGTTTCCTTTCAATCTGTTCAGCCGAAATAGCAATTTTCTCAGCAAATGTCCCATTATCTGGCATTCCTAAAATATCAAATTCTGCCGGTGGGGCATCGCTGTTTTCAAACCAACGTAGCGAAGGATTAATCATTACTTCATCCCCGACTGCAAACGCCGTTACTCCTGCACCTACTGACTCAATAATTCCTGCACCGTCAGATCCTAGCGTCAATGCTTGTGCCTCATTCCCCCTACGTCCAGGTATATATAAGTCTCGACGGTTCAAACCTGCCGTCTGAATCGCAACGACGACTTCACCACTTGCTGCAACTGGTTCTTTCATGTCACCTATTTTCAACTGCCCTAATTCATGGATAAATGCTTTCATCTTAATCATCCTTTCTTAAGTGCATACTATCTCTATCATACCTTAATAGTTACCTTTTTTCACACTCTTCTAAATAGTAAACGAAATGAAAGAAGGCAAGAAACCAATTATAGTTCAAATAGGTTTCTTGCCTTCTTAACAATTGAAGTAATCTTTTATTTGCCGTCGCTTATCTTTTCATCTTCCCAACATTCTGCACCTTTTAGCCCGGGAATCGTACTAGACTTGAATATAGGATTGAGTCCTCTTTTTCGTTGTTCTGTATAATCATCTAGTGTTTTGAATGCCACTTTTCCTAGAAGGAAGATAACTATTAGATTAATGACTGCCATCATGCCCATGAAGAGGTCCGCCATGTTCCAAACAAGATCCACTTTTGCAAGCGTTCCAAACATGACCATCGCGAGTACACCAAAACGGTAAAGAGTTAACCATATTTTATTCGCGTTGATAAATTCAATATTCGTCTCGCCATAATAATAGTTTCCAATAATTGAACTGAAAGCAAAAAACAAAATGGCAATTGCCAAGAAATAAGGTGCCCACTCTCCTACATGTACACCAAGGGATGTCTGCGTCAAGAGAATTCCATCCACTTCACCTGTATTATAAAGATCGGCAAGAATAATAATGAACGCCGTTGCAGAACAGATGATGATTGTGTCAAAAAACACACCTAGACTTTGAACAAGACCCTGTTTTGCCGGATGCGATGTACTTGCAACCGCAGCAGCGTTCGGTACACTCCCCATACCTGCCTCATTGGAGAATAGTCCACGTCGCACTCCTTGCATAATCGCTGCCCCGACTGCCCCACCGACCGCTTCGTTCATTCCAAATGCGCTCGTGAAGATTAGTTTAAATACTGCGGGAACCTCATTTATATTCATAATAACGACATATAAAGCAACAATAATATAGAGAATAGCCATAATCGGAACGATAACTTGTGTGACGTTGGCAATCCGTTTAACGCCTCCGAAAATAACAAGAGCCGTTATAAAAATAAGAACTAATCCAATAACCCATTTTTCAATATGAAACACACTATTGAATGATAAACTTATTGTATTTGACTGTACAGCATTAAAAATAAAACCGAAGCAAAGTGTCAGCAAAATAGCGAATATGATACCCAGCTTCCGATTCCCCAAAGCCTTTTGCATATAATAAGCAGGCCCTCCCCTGAATGTATCGCCGTCCTTCACTTTATACACTTGCGCGAGCGTACTTTCGATAAACGCAGTCGCCATTCCGATTATCGCAATGACCCACATCCAGAAAACTGCGCCTGGCCCTCCAATGCCAATTGCAAGGGCAACCCCAGTGATATTCCCTGTTCCAACCCGTGATGCAGCACTAATTGTAAACGCTTGAAAGGAAGATATCCCGCCCTTCACTTCCGGTTTTTCCACTATAAGTTTAAACATTTCACCAAACAGGCGAAACTGTACAAATTTCGTTCGAATCGTAAAATAAATACCTAAACCAATTAACAAACCGATTAGGATATACGACCATAAAAGGTTATTCCCTGTCGTTACAATCCACTCTAAAGCACTTTGAATCATTTCTAGTTCCTCCCTATTCCATTTTTAACATTCGCAGTGTAATTTTTATACACATGTCAAAAATGCCTTTACCTTAACTACGGATACTTTCACGTTAAGTACATATCATATCCTATTTCGACAAATGAGAATAGCAGTTATTTAATGGGATTTTACGGTAGATTCTATTATTATTTTCAACAAAAAAACCTCCTTCAATAATCGAAAGGAGGCTAGGACTATTCTATTGTGCGTAATGTGACAACTACTATTTCCGGTTGATTGAACAGCCTCACTGGAATGATGCTATTGCCCAGGCCGCGACTGACTACCAAGTCGCTGCCATTCTTCTCATGGACGCCTGATGAATATTTGGGAAACCAACCTTGTCCGGGTGAAACGAGGCCACCTATCCCTGGTATACGAAACTGTCCGCCATGAGCATGACCACTGAACGTCACATCTATCCCGGCTTCAGCGTATACATCAAATTGCTCAGGTCTATGTGACAATAGCACTTTAAACATCTCATCAGGTATATTTTCAAATGCTTGTTCTATCGATATTTTAACGGCTTCATCATCTTCAAGCTCACTTGCCAGCGGATCTTCAATTCCTCCTATTGCTATTGAACTATCGGGAAACAATGTTATTACATCCGCTTCGTTCGATAAGACACGAACCCCCAAGTCTTCGAGAGCCCCCTTAATACGGTCCATATCCTGCGTAGCGATTTCATGGTTTCCTGTCACGTAATAGATTGGAGCGACAAATTTAAGCTCTTCAATAAGAATCAGACTTTTTTCAAGATCGTAGCGGTTACTGTCGATAAAATCACCCGTAATGAATATCGCTTGAGGCGTGATCATTTTCACCCTATCAACAACATGTGAATGGTTTTCACCCAATTCGGCATCATGTAAATCAGAAATCTGGACGATAGTATATTTGTCGTAATTAGCAGGGATCTTGTCCGACGCAATTTCATAATGCGTTACCCCGACTGTTGTATTTCCTTTATATACGACAAAGCAAAGAAGGACAAGTATGAATAAGATGAAAAACCATTTACGCCGTAAGGGCATCTTTTTTTTCGTTGTATTCGTAGTCGTTTTCATTACAACCAGCGTTTTTTCAACCTTGCAAGTTCTAAAAGTTCTAGGACCTCTTTTTTCGGCAGTTCTGTCAGTATCGCAAGCATTTCGATTTCTGCACGTTTTCTGCCCTTTCCGCTTCTATACGTTTCTTTGTGTATAGCATCAAGTTCTGCATACAGTTCGTCTGTATGACTCGTTTGTTCTTGTTCTTGCGTTTCTATATCGCTAATAACATTTTCTCTCAATTTGTCGTAAAGCATATCTACATTTGCAGATCCCGTGCTTTTAAACGGTTTTGACGTCTTCGAATTCCCTAGAATCAGCTCATCAGTTGTAACATTAAAGCGTTCAGATATTTTTGCCACCCAAGCCGCCGATGGAGCATTCTTCCCTTTTTCCCAATCTTTAATACGACTTGCTGACGTTCCTATAGCTGCTCCGAATGCCATCATTGATAATCCGCGTTCTTCACGCAATTTCTTTAACCTTATACCAAAATCCTCTTTGTTCCAATCGTTCACATTTACGCCCCCTAAAAAGTTTATATACAACTCTATTATTTTTTATCTGGAGGCTTCTGTCAATCTATTTTTTGATTTTTCTATAAAACAATTAATAACCTGTTTTTTGACGGTTATAATTTTCTTCATTCTTCGCTAAGTACGCACCAATAATATCTTCATTTGTGAAACCAAGTTTTTTAGCAATGGCCCCATAATGAATCCAGACTTTCTCATAAGCCGTCATGCTAAGTTCATTCAGGAAACAGTGAATAGCAGCCGTAGTTTCTAGGAATAATTGTGTCAATTCTCCTTCAACTTCACCTTCCGGCCAATTTGTTAGCGTATGTAAGTCCTTTTCTATACCCAAGGAAAGTAGAAAATGAATCGAATCTACATATTCTTCAAGAATCACAGCATCATCTGAAGGACCTTTTGTGCTCCAAAATTTGAAACAACGCGTTTCATTCGCAAGTTCCGCGAGTTCAATTAAGAGTGCAAGTCCTTTTTCTAGAAAAACATCTGTTTTTTCCTCTCTGTTATTTTGGATAAATAAATCGAGTTCACGTTGCATGGTAAATAGTTTTGACAGTTGCATAAAAAAACCTCCATTTTTTTAACTATATTGAAACTTTTCAGATTGTCATCCGTATAAGATAGTATCTATAAATTCATAAGGGGGATCCGTTATGGGATTACTGATCCGCTTGATCATTATTGCTTTTATCATTTATTTAGTCTACCGCGGGATTCGTTATTTGACGGACCCCAAAAGAAAGCTTGATGATGCATACGCGGAGGAAAAGTATTATTTCTATGATGAAGTAAATAATGTGCGAAAAAATTTCTTCCTATCGTATAAAGGCGCTATGTTTGAGGGTGAAAAATACTTAGATACAACAGATGATTCCATTGACGTCATCTCCATTTTCGTTTGGGTGAAAGATGAAACAAAACTTCAAGATTTCACAAAAGCGGATTTTGATTTTCTTTCATCCACAATCTTATCCAACTACCCCAAAGCCGCTATTAGTTGGAAAAATCCAATCGAACGACTAATGGAACAATAGAACAAGCCCGTTGAAAACCGGGCTATTTTACACTTCCATCATTCCTGGTAGGGTAACACCTAGAAGATAGAGTATGCCAATACCATAGGCAATTGCTAAAATAAGAAAGCCGATCCGGAAAGATGTACGTCTTGTCTTATGACGGAATGTTTGCATCCCAAGATATGCACCAATGCCTCCACCAAGCAGTGCAAGCGTCCATAAATTCTTTTCAGGTATTCGTTGTCCTTTTCTCTTTGCCTGACGCTTATCATACCCCATCGTAATAAATGCCCAAACGGACATAATTGCAATCCATCCTAATAGTGTCGTTTGCAAGTATGATTCCCCTCTTTTCTTTCTCTACTTACATTTTACACTGTTTAGCAGTCAGAGAGTAATAATATAATTCTTTAAACTGTACGACAGATTCACGGATCTATAAGATCCTCTTCCTAAACTCCTCAATACGAAAACTTTACCGTCGCCGTAAAAAAAACAAATAAAAAAGTCGCCTCGCACCCAGATTAACTCTGGACCGTTTGGCGACTTTTATTGACGTTCTTATTTAGCGATTGATTTTTTCGCTGCATCTGCAAGTTGTGTGAACGCTTGCGCGTCAGTCACTGCAAGATCAGCAAGCATTTTACGGTTAACATCAATGCCAGCTACTTTCAAGCCGTGCATAAGAGTGCTGTAAGAAAGACCGTTGATACGTGCAGCCGCATTGATACGTGTAATCCAAAGTTTACGGAATTCACGTTTCTTCTGACGACGGTCACGGTATGCATAGTTGAATGATTTCATTACCTGTTGGTTTGCTACCTTGTAAAGTCTATGTTTTGAACCAAAGTAACCTTTTGCTAATTTCAATACTCGATTACGACGCTTGCGCGTCACTGTTCCACCTTTTACGCGTGGCATAGTTCATTACCTCCTGCTTTTCTGTCCGATTGTGTTTTAAATTATTTCATGTAAGTGATCATTTGACGAATGCGTTTGAAATCGCCTGAAGAAACTAGTGAAGCTTTACGCAGGTGACGTTTCGCTTTTGTCGGTTTGTTTGCAAACAAGTGACTTGTGTAAGCACGGCCGCGTTTCAATTTACCAGAACCGGTTTTTTTGAAACGTTTCGCTGAGCCGCGGTGAGTTTTCATTTTTGGCATGTTCTGTTCCTCCTAAATCATTCATTGTTACTCTTTTTCAGCAGTTGGTGCAAGCACTAGGAACATGCTGCGGCCTTCCATCTTCGGTCGTTGTTCAACCGTAGATACATCTTTGCACGCTTCTGCGAAACGGTCAAGGACACGCTGTCCGATTTCCTTGTGCGTAATCGCACGTCCACGGAAACGGATTGAAGCTTTAACTTTATCGCCTTTTTCAAGGAACTTGACAGCGTTCCGTAGTTTTGTCTGGAAATCATGCTCATCGATTGTCGGGCTTAACCGAACTTCTTTAAGCAAAATGATTTTCTGATTCTTACGGACTTCGCGATCCTTTTTCTGCTGTTCAAATTTGAACTTTCCGTGGTCCATGATACGAGCCACTGGGGGTTTCGCTGTTGGTGCTACAAGGACAAGATCCAAATTCGCAAGAGCGGCAATTTCAAGTGCCTCAGTGCGTGTTTTGATTCCGAGCTGATCGCCGTTGTGATCAATAATGCGTAGCTCGCGGGCACGGATGCCCTCATTTACGTACATGTCTTTGCTAATAGTAATCCACCTCCGGATATTTCTCGAATACATGGTTTGGGTATACCGTCCGGTTCGGGTCGGCCCCACAGGTCCATCCAATTAAAAAAGGTAGACAAATTGGATTTGTCTACCCGCGTATGTGTACGTGCAAATGCACGGCACTTCACTCATGTTTTAACCCGTCAACAACGTCTAGGCGTCGAACAGGTGAGAAGCGGGTAGCCTCTTCTTATACCACAAACTGTATTCAGTCATTACTAACCTTAATTACTTTACCATGTGATAGTAAACTTGTCAACATGTTTTAATCTGCGGCTTGGCTAATTCACGGTTACCGCATTGCTTTCATCGCTGAAAACATGCGTTAAAATTTATATAGTTAGTGTTTGACCACTGCTGTATAAATTTAAATACTTGTAACTTCTTCTTTTAGTCTAGCAAGGAATTCGTCGAATGGCAAGCTTTCAGATTGCTGTTCGCCGTATTTACGAACGTTCACTTCGCCTGATTCGACTTCTTTGTCTCCAAGAACGAGCATATAAGGTACTTTTTGCATCTGTGCTTCTCGTATCTTGTAACCAATTTTTTCATCACGGCTATCAATATTAACGCGGAATCCAGCAGCAACCAATTTTTCACGAACGCCATCTGCATAATCAAAATGCGCATCTGGTGAAACTGGAATTACTTCAACTTGGACAGGTGCCAACCAAGTTGGGAATGCACCTTTGTATTCTTCAATTAGGAATGCAACAAAACGTTCCATAGTTGAAACAACGCCGCGGTGAATGACGACTGGACGATGTTGTTTTCCATCTTCGCCAACGTATGTTAGATCGAAACGTTCAGGAAGCAAGAAGTCGAGTTGCACTGTTGACAATGTTTCTTCCATACCAATTGCTGTTTTCACTTGAACGTCAAGTTTAGGTCCGTAGAATGCAGCTTCCCCTTCTGCTTCAACATAGTCAAGACCAAGTTCATCCATCGCTTCTTTCAGCATTGTTTGTGCACGATTCCACATTGCATCGTCATCAAAATATTTCTCTTTATCCGCTGGATCGCGGTAAGAAACACGGAATGAATAATCCTCGATATTGAAATCTTTATAAACGTCAATAACAAGTTGGACAACGCGTTTGAACTCATCTTTAATCTGATCCGGACGAACAAAGATATGCGCATCATTCAACGTCATTCCACGAACGCGCTGCAAGCCTGATAGTGCTCCGGACATTTCATAACGGTGCATTGTACCAAGTTCCGCAATACGTAACGGCAGGTTTCTGTATGAATGAATTCCATTTTTATAAATCATCATATGATGAGGGCAGTTCATTGGACGCAAAACAAGGTCTTCGTTGTCCATACTCATTACAGGGAACATGCCGTCCTGATAATGATCCCAGTGGCCTGAAGTTTTATATAATTCGACGCTACCGAGAACTGGTGTATAGACATGATCATAGCCAAGCCTCTGTTCCTTATCAACGATGTATCTCTCGATGATTCGGCGAATCGTTGCTCCCTTAGGCAACCACATTGGCAAGCCCTGACCCACTTTTTGAGAGTTCATGAAAAGATTAAGTTCTTTCCCTATTTTACGGTGATCTCGCTCTTTAGCTTCTTCCAAAAGACGAAGATGTTCTTTTAGTTCATCTTTTTTAAAGAACGCTGTACCGTAAATTCGTTGTAGCATTTTGTTATTCGAATCGCCGCGCCAGTAAGCGCCTGCGATGCTAAGAAGTTTGAATTCCTTTAACTTCCCTGTAGATGGAACGTGAACACCACGGCACAAGTCGATGAAGTCGCCTTGTTCATAAATAGACACTTGCTCGCCCTCAGGAATCGCTTCTAGAAGTTCTAGTTTGTATTCGTCATCGATTTCTTCAAAACGCTTTTTCGCCTCTTCACGAGATACATCATGACGAATTACTTCCACGTTTTCAGCAATAATTCTTCTCATCTCTTTTTCAAGTTCTGGTAAGTCTTCTGCTGTAATCGGTTCAGGCGAATCAATATCATAATAAAATCCGCTTTGGATAACTGGCCCAATACCTAGTTTTGCATTAGGAAACTTACGTTTTACAGCTTGTGCAAGAAGATGTGCTGTACTGTGGCGTAATATTTCAAGCGCTTCCGGTGATTGAGGTGTGATAATCGCGATATCACCGTCCTCATAAATTGCTGATTTCAAGTCTACTAACTTGTCTCCAGCTTTACCTGCCAGCGCACTTTTTCGCAGTCCCGGGCTAATTGATCCTGCTACGTCTTCTGTAGTTGTGCCTTGTGGAAATTCTTTCACGGCACCATCTGGAAATTTCAAATTAATCATATTTGTCATTGTTAAGCACTCCTCATTTATTATTATTGGAAAACAAAAAAAGCCCCATCCCTGGAAAGGGACGAAGCTTTAGCTCGCGGTTCCACCCTTCTTCCTTCAATCCGGAACACTTGAAAAGCGTAAGTGGCCTGTTTAGACCGCTGAAGCTAGACAAACGTACCGAAAAGATGAAGCTTGACGTCGGGTAACGGACCGGATTCCGTCATCGGTTACTGCACTGTTCACCGATGCTGCTCCAAGGTGGTAAATCATCCTTCTATCCTTCAGGGCTTCCAGCCAATGGCCCCGTTCTCTTTAGGTAGACGAAAAGATTGTTGTCCTCTTCCAAGCATTTCAGATTATTAATTAAAACTGAGTATACGTCGATTACGTAATAAATGCAAGTTCGTTCTACATGTATCTCCATAATTCATTGCATTAATAATTATAAAACAACCTAATCCTCTAGGTTCCTCCAGCTGTTTTTCTATTTATTTAGATTGCAGTGTTGCCAGATAATCAAAAGTATAGTCCTTAGATGAACGGGAAGCCTACTAGTATCAAGATATTGAATGGAGGATTTACCATGGAACAAAGTGATAAAGCTGCCGTAGATTGGCCTGAACATCTTCAATTAGTTAAATGTATTGCATATGAGGAAAAAGAATGAAAAAGATCATTTACATGATTATGATTTTTATTGTGCTAGTCTCAGTGCCGAGCATTCTCATTAAGACATTTACAGCTATTTCTTCAAAGCCTGACGCCGAAAGCTCCATCACTACTTTCTCAGAAGCTGATAATGATGAACTTATTAAAATGATTTCAGCTTATAATGACCAACATAAAATTGAACCTATTAACGCTAAAATCGACAGAGTCTGGAAAGCAATACCCGGATATAATGGCTTAGAAGTAGATATTGAAGCCAGCTATAAGAACATGAAACCCAGCACAGATATTGATACAAATAAAATCATTTTCAAGGAAACTTCTCCGGAAATCCATTTGAGCGATTTAGAACCCTCACCGATTTATCGTGGGAATCCTGAAAAACCAATGGTAGCCCTACTCATAAATGTCGCTTGGGGCAATGAGTACATTCCGGGTATCCTGAAAACATTATCAGACAACCAGGTAAAGGCAACATTCTTTTTTGATGGTAGTTGGGTTAAAAATAATCCCGATCTGGCTACAATGATTAACCTTGAAGGTCACGAAATCGGCAACCATGCTTATAGTCACCCCGACCTTAAACAGCGTTCTCGAAATGAAACAGTGAATGAATTGAAAAAAACAAATGATGTAATTGAGGAAACTCTCGGTATAAAACCGATATGGTTTGCACCGCCAAGTGGAAGTTTTAATCAGGAAACCATTTTGGTCGCCAATGAGCTTGGCATGAAAACCATTCTATGGACGGTCGATACAGTTGACTGGAGAAAGCCAGCAACCTCCGAAATGGTTGTGCGTGTTGTCTCTGGGGTAAGTAACGGTGCGATGGTTCTAATGCACCCCACAAAAGCCGTTTTTGAAGGACTGGAAACTATGATAATTGAAATTAAAGGGAAAGGGCTTCGACTAGGTACCGTAAGTGATTTAATGAGCGAAAAGCGGATAGATGACTAAAACCATCCCTAGTAGCAACTGAATTTTATAGTGAGGTATAAGGGAGATAAAGTGAATAACGAGGACATTCATCCGCCCGATATTGATATGGTAAATTTACAATCATTCAGGCTTCTTTTCCGAAGAATTTGAGCCAGAAAGAACAAAACATCAAATTCTGTGCAGGGGTAAATAGGGAGTTTGTAGCATTATTGTTATCAATTACGAAACGCGAAGGCTTGTTAAAAATATGAAGTTAAAAATCAGACATCGCACTTGATAGATATGTTGAACTAATGATTCTATGTGCCGAGCGTTGTTGAGAGCATTCTTTATGTCAACATATATAGGTAGAATTAATTACCATGGAATGAAAAGCTGCATTAAACACATGATACGTTTATGGAGGTGATTAATCTTGCCAAATAACAAAGACAGAAATCCAAACCGTGACCAAAAACAAAATCAAGACCGTAACAAAAACCAAAAACCAAATGATATGCGTGAAGAATTCGGCTCTACATTCGATATCGATAAGTTGAATACTCAAGAAAATGAGAATCAAAAGCAAAGAGAACAACGCACAAACCGTTTTGAAAAAAGATAATAAATAAACTATTAAAAATGACAGAAGCTCAATGCTTCTGTCATTTTTAGGTTTCCCTTTTATTTATCGCGTCTATTTTCACCATCGAGTCGTATTGGAATGCTAATCATTTGCACCCTCTCCATGATTCTTGCCGCTTTTACAGCTTCTTTTTCACCACGCTGTGTGTATGTCAAATGATCTTCAAGTTCAGCGTAACTAAGGTTAGATGTGAAAAAAGTCGGCAATTTTTCTGCCATCCTGTATTGTAAAATAGTGCCGAGCACTTCATCACGCGTCCAAGCAGACATTGTTTCTGCACCAATATCATCAAGCATAAGTACTTGTGCGTTTTTCACAAAATCAATTTTCTCATTTAAGGTCTGATCTTGAATAGATTGTTTCATTTCCCTTAGGAATTCCGGGACATATACAGCAACTGTACGTATCCGACGATTGGCTAATTCGTTCGCCAATGCTCCAAGCACGAATGATTTACCGATTCCAAACGGGCCATAAATGTACATACCTCGCTCTGGAAGTTTTCCGGTTTCATCGAAAGCGTTCAAGAAATCTTTTGCAGCTCGTACCGCCGGCACCCTACTATCATCAAAAAACATATCAATGCTTTGCAATTTCGCTTCCATGACATCTTTGGGCATATACATACTGTCTATCATCTTCTTAATATTACGTTGATCATCATCAACTAATCTGTTGGGACACTTTGTATATTCCACATCTATAAGCCCACGGGATAATACCAACTTCGGTTCGAAGCCGTTCATGATATTCACACATCCTGCGAGGTCGGGACATTTTCCACAACTATGGGAAGCGGTGGCGTATTCGTATAGTTTGCCAAGACTCCGCTCGACAACTTCACCATCAACTTCAGTGGAATGATCCGTCAAAAATTGTTGTACCCCTGGACTCTCCATCACTTCTCTGCGCAATTCATCATATCTTGCGGCAAATGCCGGTGATTTCACGACCCGTTTCAACGTATCGCCAATATGTTCCATTTCACTTCACCGTCCCGTCCCCCGTTACGCCTAATTCCTCAAGTAATTTACGGCGTTCTTCATCAATCTCTGAAGAAGACTTAACAGGTTTATCTGATTTTGTTTTCTTTTCTTCTTTTTTATAAAACCACTCCGGCACTTTCTCTTCACGCGCGGATTTTCGTCTAGGCGCCGATTTCGATCCTGTGCTCTGACCTTCATTTTTCCATTTAACATACTGGTCATGCTCATTCCTCGACATTTCAAGTGCAGTTTTCACTGTATCAACCTTTTTGTTCATCCAATGGGAAGCAATCCGCTCAACATAACTATTCGTTATTTTCCCGTCATTGCGCAAATGAACGTATTGCAGCAGAACATTGACGACACCGACGGACAATCCATGTGTATTGACCAACTTTTCTGCAAGCTTCACGTCTACAGAAAGCGGCTCTTTCCCGTTAATCTCACGCAACATTTCAAGTGGCGCCGTATTTTCAAGGTAATGCACCAATTCTTCATCTCGCGTTAATAGTCCTGTTTCAGGCTTAGGCAATTCTTTCGCATACACTTTATGCAAGACTGGCGCCTCTTTTGAAACATTCATTTTATAAAACTCCGCTGCTGACTTTCGCAATCTGTCTTCCGGCAACTTGAGATCTTCATCGAGAGCCATCATGATGACTTTTTGCATATCTAGCGGCGTGAGCGAATAAAGGAATGCGATTTTCGCAATTAATTCCTTAGAAACAGAAGATAATGAAGCTTTGGGAACCATTTGTTCAGATAACCCCGAACTTAGCAGATTGAAATCAAAGTCTGAATGCAAAAACGGAACACCTTCCGGCTCATTCCGTCCGATAAACTGCTGGCCCTCGCCCATATCCATGCTATAGCCCTGCTGAACGGGCGTATACACATCTAAAAATGTACGAGAAACATCTTCAAATCCAACTTCATTAACACTGTCTAGCGCAAAGCGGCTACGTAGATTTCGGTATGCCTGTTCTCCGATTTTACTAAACAAGAATGTCGACAACAGTGGATCTAGGAAAAAAGCTTTGGCATCAAGTGGAGGAAGCAAATCGTAAACAAATAATCTCGCATCTCCATCTTTTTTCTTGTACGTTCGTAATAAGCCGATTGCTTCAAGAGATATACGGGCTTCGAAGACAGGTCCCAGTGGCATCGTCAAAATGTTCATAAGGTGGTAATGGTTGTATTCACGGTCATCTTCACGCTCTGCGTCCGCCCATAATGTCATAAACAAACTCATCGCACCTGGGCCAATCAGCGGTTGGTAAAATAAAGTGAGGAGTTGTCGGTCATAATCTGAAAAGGGCTGCGATAACCGTATTTTGTATGCGTCAACTGGCTGTAGTTCTTTATAAAGGGGTGCCATCAAACTCTACTTCCTATCTGAATGGGATACGTTACTTTTTCGTTCGTTTTTGTAGGTCTTGCAATTCTTTTATGAAAACTGTGATGTCTTTATATTGGCGATAGACTGAAGCGAATCTGACATAAGCGACTTCATCAACTTCCGATAGCTGTTCCATAACCATTTCCCCAACATCATCAGAATTAATCTCCACGACACCTGCGCTTCTCAATTCTTTTTCAATAGAATAGACGATCTTTTTTAGGTCCTCAAGGGAAACAGCGCGTTTTTCACATGCTCGAATAAGACCTCTGAGCACTTTTTCTCCACTAAATTCTTCACGCGAATCGTCTTTCTTCACGACAATCAAAGGCATTTCCTCAACTTTTTCAAATGTCGTAAAACGGAATGCGCATTGTTCGCATTCTCTGCGACGCCGGATGGATCTATTCTCCTCGGCCGGTCTAGAATCAACTACCCGGGTGCCATTGAACTGGCAAGCTGGACATTTCATAATGTGTATCCTCCGCTTTTTCTTAGATAATAACTTAATTATAACAGAAAACGACAAAAAAAATCGAAATAGAGTGGAAAGAAGCATTGTACAATGAGAAAAGCGCAAGACGCCATCCACCCCGACAGGCATAAGTGATAAAAGAAGGCAGTTGAAGTTCGCGACGTCCTGTCGCTATGACTGCTTACAAGTACGAGGAGGCGTACTTCAACCCCCACACAGGAGAGATGTAGTTCAATCCCTTCCCAAACAACTTATGACCCAAGGGTTGGCGCCTGGAGCCTGGGCACCGTTCCACGTCGAAAACATATACTTGTCTTCCAAGAAAAAACGTCCCTAAAGTCATCGTTCACTGACTTTAGGGACGCTCTCTATTCACAATTAAGCAAGTTCTTTTGTTTTCAAAGCTACTGCAACTTTCTTTGTCAAATCGACGACGCGTGCAGAATAACCCCACTCATTATCGTACCAGGCAAGTACTTTCACTTTGCGATCTGCCATAACAATTGTTGAAAGACCATCAATGATTGCTGAGTCAGTTGTTGTATTGTAATCAATAGATACAAGCGGCTCTGTTGAGAAACGGAGAATACCTGCCATCGCTCCTTCAGAAGCCTGCTTAAATGCATTGTTTACCATCTCTACTGTCACGTCTTGCTTCAAATCTACAACTAGGTCGACAAGTGAAACATTCGGCGTAGGTATACGAAGTGACATTCCGTGAATCTTCCCTTCCAATTCTGGAAGCACAAGTGCCAACGCTTTCGCAGCCCCAGTAGATGTTGGAATGATAGATTGTCCGCATGCACGTGCACGTCGAAGGTCCTTATGAGGATTATCCAAGTTCTTTTGGTCATTTGTATACGCATGAACCGTTGTCATTAAACCGTTGTCAATCCCAAATGCATCATTTAATACCTTAGCTACAGGAGCAAGACAGTTTGTTGTACAACTTGCATTCGAAATGATGTCATGCTTTTCGATATCTAATTTATCATCGTTTACGCCTAAAACAATTGTGATATCTTCATTTTTACCAGGTGCCGATATAATGACTTTTTTTGCCCCCGCTTCAAGATGAAGTGCCGCTTTGTCACGCGAATTGAACTTACCAGTCGCTTCAATGACAATATCGACACCAAGCTTTTTCCAAGGAAGGTTAAGCGGGTCACGGTCAGAGACGATTTGCACTCGTTTCCCATTGACGACAATCGCATTTTCTTCTGCAATGACTTCGCCATCAAATGTACCGTGATTCGTATCGTACTTTATAAGATGAGCGAGTGTTTCTGATGAATACATTGCGTTAATCGCAACGATTGTTACATCTTCTTCTGTAATCATTTGACGGAATACCATTCGTCCAATTCGTCCAAACCCGTTTATCGCAATAGAAGTAGTCATATAAAGATCCTCCTGTATGTATGTTATACTTTTTATCTAATACTCGTCATTAGTATAACACATATTATGCTAAAACCAAGATTTACTATGGACAATTGAAATGTTTCATTTTTCAGAATCACTTCAAGGCTCTGCATTCCATTTAGAAAGTACCTCAGTCAACTGGCTTTCTGTCTCTTCCACTGGACCGTTATTGAATAAAACCGCGTCTGCAATCAGTTCCTTCTCTTCGATTGATAGTTGGGAACGGATTCGTGCATCCGCTTCTTCTTCCGATAACACATTCCTCGCAATGAGACGTTCCTTTTGTATTTCTGCTGTGACAGACACGACAATAATTTTATCCACGAACGATTGCAACTTGCTTTCAAACAACAAAGGGATGTCCATGATAACTGTATTCGATCCCGTTGAAATCAATTGCTCTTTTTGCCTTAACATCTCTTGTCGTATTGCAGGATGGATGATACCATTCAACTTTTGGCGCTCTTCTACATTACCGAATATTTGCTGTCCTAGCTTTTCACGATTAAGCGATCCGTCCGAACGTAAAATCCCCTGACCAAATACTCGACTGATCTCTTGTAAAACTGGACTCCCGGGTTCGACAACAAGACGTGCAATTTCATCCGCATCTACAATTGGAAAGCCCTTTTTCTTCAACATCTTGGATACGGTGCTTTTCCCACTTGCAATACTGCCCGTTAAACCGATAATCATAGCTCACACAGCCCTTCAACAATCATTTCTGGCATGTCGGACAATAAACGGATGTCCTACCTGCGATTTTCATACTCTCCGTGGCAGAGCCGCAAGCAGGGCAAAATTTCCTGCCATACATTTTAAGACGATCCTGCATTGTGCCCGCTTCCCCATTAATATTCCGGTAATCAGAAATGGAGCTGCCTCCCGCATCAATACTTTCCTGTAAAATAGCCACAATCACATCAAATAATTCATTTTTTCTTTTTAGACTAATCCGCTCCGTAGTCCTTTCGGGATGAATCTTCATCTTATAGATTGCTTCCGTCGCATAAATATTCCCACATCCAGATAGTACATGCCCGTCCATAATGACTTCTTTGATTGGTTTTCGGGCATATTTCGGCATAGCTGCAAACTCAAGGAAATGCTTGCGCGCTCCAGTAGCGAACGGTTCAGGAGCCATTTTCAATAGTGGCGGATGATCTGCTTCACAGCCAAGAAGCCTTAGTTCTCCAAAACGACGAATATCCGAATACACCAGTAGTCCCCCGCCTTCCAGCGTAAAAACAACATGAACATGGTTACGGAACTTCATTTCCGTAATGTCATCAACGCTGTCAACGGTGAACCAAGCCCCTGTCATACCAAGATGACTGACAAGAAGACAGGTGTTACCATCTTTCATTAAATGAAAGTAAATGTATTTACTGCGCCGTGTGACATTTCCAATCGTCATACCAGCCATATCTACTATAAAATCTTCGGTTGTAATTCCTTTTATCACAGCTTCTTTACCTAGTTGTTTTGATTTGATAACCGTATCTGAAACGGTTATGTTCTGGATTTTCCTTCCAATCGCAATTGGTGCGAGTGCACGGACAACCCCTTCTACTTCCGGTAATTCAGGCACTTAATCCCCTCACTTCGTCTCATACCAAGATAATCCGAATGCCCAATCTACTTTCAATGGCACGTCAAGCGCTAGAGCAGATTCCATCACTTCAGGTACGATTTCTTTTAGTTTCTCAATTTCTTCTTGTGGTGCTTCAAAGATCAATTCATCATGTACTTGCAGGAGCATACGTGTCTGCATGCCTTCAACTTCAAGCCTGTTAGCCATTTCAATCATTGCTTTTTTAATAATATCGGCTGCACTTCCTTGAATCGGTGTATTCATAGCAGTCCGTTCCGCAAAACTTCTTAAGTTGAAATTCGAACTTGTGATTTCTGGTAAATAGCGTCTCCGGTTCATAAGCGTCGTCACATAGCCTTTCCTTTTCGCCTCTGCAACAATGTCGCTCATATACTGTTTGACTCCCGGGAAACTGCTGAGATAAGTATCGATGAATTGTGCTGCGTCTTTGCGCGTAATATCCAAGTTTTGCGAAAGTCCGTAATCACTTATACCGTAGACAATTCCAAAGTTGACTGCTTTTGCTGCTCGTCGCATGTCTGACGTCACTGAATCTTCATCAACACCGAAAACATCCATTGCTGTCTTCGTGTGAATATCTGCACCTGCACGGAAAGCCTCAATCAGTTTTTCATCTTGCGACATATGTGCGAGTACCCGAAGTTCGATTTGTGAATAATCCGCGGCAAATAGATACCAGCCCGGTTCAGATGGAACGAACGCTGCACGAATTTTCCTTCCCTCTTCAAGCCGTACAGGAATGTTCTGTAAATTGGGATTGATGGAACTAAGTCGACCTGTTGTCGTGAGTGCTTGCTGGAAACGGGTATGAATCTTGCCATCCTCGTGAATTTCTTTCAATAGTCCTTCGATATATGTCGAATTCAATTTACCGAGTTGGCGATAGTTCAATATATGGCTGATAATTTCATGTTCGCTTTCAAGCTTCTCAAGCACATCCGCCGCAGTTGAATAACCAGTTTTCGTCTTTTTAATCGGAGTAAGTCCGATTTTCTCAAAAAGGATGACGCCAAGCTGTTTAGGTGAATTAATGTTGAATTTTTCTCCTGCAATTTCATAAATAGTTGTCTCAAGTGTGGCCAGTTTAGCAGACAGTTCAGTTCCGATTGTCAGAAGCGTCTCTCGGTCCGTCTTAACACCAGTCGTTTCCATTTTCGCAAGAATCGCCGCAAGCGGTAACTCAAGTTCATGGTATAAATCATATTGATCATTATCTTGTAATTTCTCTTCAATCTCTGCGTGCAATTTCCAAATCGCCAGCGCTTTTCGACCGGCGTGGTCTGCAATTATTTCTTCGGTCGGTATCGCTTTCTTAGCACCTTTTCCATAAATCACTTCATCCTGCTCGACTTCTGTGTAACCAAACTCTCCTGTAATGGAAGCTACATCGGTATAGGTCGTCGATGGGTTGACGATGTACGTCGCTAGCAATAGGTCGAACTGGAAGCCTTCTGCATCTAGACCTTGACGCGCTAGTGATGCACTAGCTGCTTTCGAGTCAGACGAGTATTTCAGCTTGTTCGTATTTTGCAACCAGTTTTTGAATGGTGTCGATTTTTTTGCAACTTCAAGCGGTATAAATAGAATGTTTTTTTCATCCGCTAGACTAATGCCTAAAATCTCTGCAGTCAAATAGTTTTCATCCATCATTTCAACATGAATCGCCATCTCATCTGATAAATCCTTGTCCAAGAGTTCGGCAACAATCGTGACTTCAATTGCTTCTTTTGGTTCTTCAGCTGCTTGAGGAGTAATTTTTTCGAGGAGCGTTTTGAATTTCAACTCCCGGTAAATAGTCGTCACTTGATCCATATCGGGGCCGTCATACGCTAAATCATTAATGTTAACCGTGATCGGTGCATTCACTTCAATTGTCGCAAGATCTTTGCTCATAAACGCTTGCGCTTCATTTTCCGTTAGGTTCTGATTCAGCTTTTTAGCAGTAATTTTAGCAAGTGATTTATAGACATTTTCAATCGAACCGTATTCGATTAACAATTTGAGCGCAGTTTTCTCCCCGACTCCAGGAACGCCGGGAATATTATCGGATGCATCGCCCATTAGTCCTTTCATATCAATGATTTGATGGGGCTCAATGCCGTATTTCTCCATGACGTGTTCAGGCGTGTATTTCTCAATATCCGTCATCCCTTTTCGAGTGATGAACACCGTTGTATGGCTACTGGCAAGTTGCGTTAAATCCTTATCCCCTGAAATGACGACGATTTCGGAACCGTCCGCATCTCCGACTTTGCTAAGCGTGCCGATGATATCATCCGCTTCGTACTGATCTAGTTCGTACTGAGGGATATTGTATGCTTCAAGCAACTTACGCAAATAAGGGAATTGCTCGGATAATTCAGGTGGCGTTTTCTGACGCCCACCTTTATATTCTCCGTATGTTTTATGCCTGAATGTTGTTTTTCCAGCATCCCATGCCACGAGAATATGCGTCGGTTTTTCATCCTCAAGGATGTTTTGTAGCATCATCGTGAAGCCATATACCGCATTGGTATGGATACCGTTATCATTTGTTAATAAAGGTAATGCAAAAAATGCCCGGTACGCAAGACTGTTTCCGTCAAGTAACACAATTTTCTTTGTCGTCATGTACATTCCACTCCATTCAAAAAAACGTCATCTTCATTCATCTTACCACGGGGGTGGATAGAATTGAAAATGACGCGTTGTTTAGTCTGCTTCTGTAATTCTTTACTTATGAACATGTCTGTTGATTAACCATTTATTCGTATAAAATACTGGTGAGAAGGGCTTCATGACCTTCATTTTCACTGGATCATTTCCGTTACGCTTTCGGCGAACTAATCACGACACATTTAACGAGAGATATGTGTGGGTAGAAGTGACTCCGTCACTTCTACCCACACTTTTTCGGTAATCCTGTTGAGAATAGTTGCCTGTCGCGTACCTACAATGTTCAAGTGAAAAATGCGGTTAAGTTTGAAAGAAATGAATAGATGACTTTCTATAGAGATTGTAGTGCCCGAAGATGCAATTTCGGGCACCCTTTCACGTTGTACGATGTGTTCCTTGCTTACTTTTAGTAAAGTTTATGCATCTAATTATGTGATGTCTACTAGAAAGTGACACTTCTTTTAAATAAAGAAAGGCAAAACCATAGAGTAAGCATCAGCCGCCAAAATTGCATCTTTGGCGGCTTTTATCCAGGTAGATGCCCCTCTATTCTTTCGTCCCAATAAGCTTGAGCACTTCGTGGACTTATCCATTTGGAGCAGGGCGGATGAAGGACCACTATACGATTACCGAAAAAATGTGTAGGGATGCGACAAATTCGCATCCCTACACATCCAGACATCTCGGTAAAAGTATAGAAGTCATTCAATCCAAGCAAACCAAAAGCAATTATACACGTAGCGCCCAGTGTGTGATCCTGGTTACTTTGGTTAATCAACAGACGTGGGATTGCTTAATTACCTTGTCGCAAAGGTAGACAGATACGAATCAATGTACCAACACCGATTGTGCTCTCCACTTCGACTGTACCACTATGGGCTTCCACTAGATGTTTGACAATGGCTAGTCCTAACCCTGTGCCACCCGAGTCACGGCTCCTTGCACGGTCAACACGGTAGAAGCGTTCAAACAGCCGTGCCAGTTCAACTTGTTCGATACCGATTCCTTCATCTTGTACTTCAATAATTACATTTTGCGCTATTCTTTTTACTGAAACAGTGATTTTTGTCTGTTCTTTTGAATAGTTAATCGCATTTGATAAGAGATTCACCATTACTTGAATTAATCGACTTGCATCGCCTTCGATAGCAATTTCATCTGCAATATCCAAGTTGATAGCCATCTTCTTACGCTCCAAACTACCGGAAACGATTTTCAATGCATCATTCATCAGTTCTAACAGCTCAACATGTCCAAACTGAAGTGAAAAGTTTTCTCTTTCCATTGCTGATAATTCGAGCAAGTCATCAATTAATAGATGTAGGCGGTTACTTTCTTTCTGAATGATTTCAAGAAATTCTTTCATTATGACAGGTTCATTCATCGCACCATCTAATAATGTTTCAGTGAACCCTTTAATTGAAGTAATAGGAGTACGAAGTTCGTGGGATACATTTGCAACGAAATCTTTTCTTACTTCTTCTAGCCGGACAAGCTTTGTAATATCATGCATGACAACAACAATTCCGAGCCAATTCCCATGATGGCCGATAACAGGCGCACCATAAACGCCCATGTAGGAATAAAAACCTCCAGAATCAATCCTAACCTGTTTTTCACGTACTTGTTCTGTCATAAAAACATCTTCAATCAAATCTTCAATTTCAATAGGCAAACCGATTGTTTTGAACGTTTTACCTATTGGCTCCTCTTTTGAAAATCCAAATGTCTTTTCGAATACCCCATTTACAAGATTGACTGATCCTTCACGACCAAACATCAGAAGACCGCTTCCCATACTTTCTATAAGTGTTTTCAAGCGTTCTTTTTCCATCATTCGAAGTGTCGACATTTCTTGCAGATTACTCGCTATTTTGTTAATAGAAATCGCAAGTTCATTATCATATTCTGGTTCATCCGTTTTAGTCCTTGCATGGTAATCGCCCTGTGCAATTTGAACGGCCACTTTTGTCACTTCATCGACCGGACGAGCGTATTGCATCATCATCCGCATGGCTATAAAGAGAGAGAGAATAAATGCAATTATCAGCGTGACGATTAAATAGACCCAGTATTGTCGTTGCAGATCAAGTGTGATATCACGCGCGAATAAAGGGAAAAACTGACCCAGGACAATACCGAGGCCAGTTAAAAGAACCGAAAGAAGAATTGCACACGCAATAGTTAATCGGGAATATAAATCTTTCATCAAATTTTCGGCTCCTCAAATTTATAGCCAATTCCCCTTACCGTCTTGATGAAAACAGGTTTCTTCGTGTTTTCTTCAATTTTCTCCCGTAGATGACTGACGTGAACATCGACGATGCGTGTATCGCCAGCAAAGTCATAATTCCAGACTGCACTTAAAAGTTGGTCCCGTGATAGAACACGATTCTTGTTCTGCATGAAATAAACAAGAAGTTCAAATTCCTTTGGTGTGAACTCAAGTTCTACTTTGTCAAGATAAGCTTCATATTGTTCAGCGTGCACAGTTAAAGATCCAGTGGTCAAAATCCCTGTTTCTTCGACACGGCCTGTCCATTCCCCACTACGTCTCAATACAGCCTTAACGCGTGCAACAACCTCTCTAGGACTAAACGGTTTCGTCATATAATCATCCGCGCCAATTTCAAGACCTAGCACCTTGTCGAGCTCGTCCCCTTTTGCCGTCAGCATGATAATCGGAATATCGAGTCCCCGCTGTCTTAACGTTTTGCAGACATCAATCCCATCCATTTTCGGAAGCATTAAGTCAAGTAAAATTAAATCAGGTTTTTCCATTTCTGTTTTCAATACAGCTTCTTCTCCGTCAGCAGCGGTGATTGTTTCGTATTGCGCCTGCTTTAAGTTGTATTCTAATAGTGTTCGAATCGGCTGTTCGTCATCGACAATCAATATTTTCTTTATACTTGAACTCAACTTGCATCAATCCCCCGTCAAAAGTTATCCATTGCTTGTGATGTAAGACGCTCTTCCACTTTTGGCGGAGTGACTGTCACTATTCCAGAAATAACGATATCTTCCTTTTCGTCACACGCTTCTATTGAAATGTCTATTGAGTTTTTTTCTTTATCAACATGAATTACTTCGAGCAAAAAATTGATAGTTGTATAGTGATACACAGCTTTTGGGAATGACAATTGCTGTTTCACGATATGTGAACCAGGTCCAGGTAAATACTTTGAAACGGCGGATGTCACAATCCCTGTCAGCATAATAGTTGGTACGATAGGCAATCCATAAGCCGTCTGTGAAGCGTAATCATGCTGTATATAGAGCGGGTTACTATCATTTGTTAGACCAAGATAGAGTAGGAGATCTTTATCTTCAATTTTCTCTGTCAATTTCAACTTTTCTCCAACAGTGATTTCCTCTATCTTTCTACCTAGACGTCTTTTCTTCCCTAGTATCAACTTATTTCCCCCTTTTAGTGTGATAATACAAGTTTATCAATAATCAGAATAAAAATCGAGTAGCATATGCTACTCGATTTTTATTAAAGATATTAGACAAGAACTTTCATAACAGCTTTAACTGATTCAGCAGAATTAGCCAATGCCGCCATTTCGTCTTCAGTCAATTCAAGTTCGATGATTTTTTCGATACCGCCTGCGCCAAGCACAGTTGGAACACCAATGTAAATACCGTCAAGGCCGTACTCACCCTCAAGATATGCTATCGAAGGAAGTACACGTTTCTGATCTTTTAGAATCGCTTCAGCCATTTCAACAAGTGATGCTGCTGGTGCATAGTAAGCAGAACCATTACCAAGAAGGTTTACGATTTCTGCTCCACCTTTGCGTGTGCGATCTACGATTTCTTCAAGACGCTCAGGAGAAATCAACGTTTCAAGTGGAATACCACCCGCATATGAGTAGCGTACAAGTGGAACCATATCATCGCCATGACCGCCAAGAACGAAACCAGTGACGTCTTTAACAGACAAGTTCAATTCTTGCGCTACAAACGTACGGAAACGTGCAGTGTCAAGTACACCAGATTGTCCGATTACGCGTTCTTTCGGCAATCCTGATTCTTTGTATACTGTGTACGTCATAGCATCGACAGGGTTTGTCAATACAATGATGGTTGTATTCGGAGAATGTTTTACGATTTCACCTGTTACGATTTTCATGACTTTTTGGTTCGTCTGAACAAGGTCATCACGGCTCATACCTGGTTTGCGTGCAATACCAGCTGTGATAATGACGATATCAGAGTCTTTTGTATCCGCGTAATCTGAAGTTCCAATAATACTCGCGTCAAAACCTTGAATAGGTCCAGCTTCCATCATATCAAGAGCTTTCCCTTTTGTCGGATTTTCCATTTGTGGAATATCAACGATCACTACATCACAAAGCTCTTTTTGAGCTAAAAGAAATGCTGTAGTCGCACCCGTGAAACCAGAACCGATAACTGAGACTTTTTTACGTTGCATTGTCATGAGTTGTCTCTCCTTTTATTCATATGTATGAGGGGTTGAGCCCTCATTTAATCTACTATAAACCTTCAGCGGTGAAGAAAACCGAAGTCTTCTCCACCGCTAAAGTAGTAATAATTAAAGGTTTTTGATCAATTCATTTGCGAATTCAGATGCTTTCACTTCAGTTGCACCGTCCATAAGACGAGCAAAGTCGTATGTTACAACTTTAGAAACAATTGTTTTTTCGATTGAAGCAGTGATCATAGCTGCCGCTTCGTTCCATCCAAGGTGCTCAAGCATCAAGACGCCTGAAAGAAGGAGTGAAGAAGGGTTAACTTTGTCAAGTCCTGCATATTTCGGTGCAGTACCATGAGTTGCTTCAAAGATTGCATGCCCAGTAATGTAGTTGATATTTGCTCCAGGAGCAATACCAATTCCACCAACTTGTGCAGCAAGTGCATCAGAAATATAGTCGCCGTTCAAGTTCATTGTTGCAACAACATCGAACTCTTTTGGACGTGTCAAGATTTGTTGCAAGAAGATATCAGCAATTGCATCTTTAACGATGATTTTGCCTGCTGCTTCAGCTTCAGCTTGTGCTTTGTTTGCAGCATCAGTTCCATCAGCATCTTTGATTTGATCATACTGGTTCCATGTGAAGACTTTATCGCCGAATTCTTGTTCAGCAACTTCATAGCCCCAGTTTTTGAATGCGCCTTCTGTAAACTTCATGATATTTCCTTTATGGACAAGCGTCAGTGACTTGCGGCCTTCTTTAATGATATAAGCAAGAGCAGCACGTACAAGACGTTTTGTACCTTCTTCAGAAATAGGTTTGATACCGATTCCAGAAGTTTCTGGGAAGCGGATATTTTTAACACCCATTTCGTTTTGTAGGAATTCGATTACTTTTTTCGCTTCAGGTGTACCTTCTTTGTATTCAATACCTGCATAGATATCTTCCGTATTTTCGCGGAAAATAACCATATCGCAATCTTCAGGACGTTTAACTGGTGAAGGAACACCTTCAAAGTAACGTACTGGACGTAGGCAAGTGTAAAGATCCAATTCTTGGCGAAGCGCAACGTTCAATGAACGGAAACCGCCACCAATTGGCGTAGTAAGTGGTCCTTTAATAGCGATCAAATACTCATCGATTGTGTCTAGTGTTGCTTGTGGAAGCCATTCGCCAGTTTCGTTGAATGCTTTTTCCCCTGCAAGAACTTCTTTCCACACAAGCTTTTTCTTGCCGTCGTAAGCTTTATCAACAGCTGCTTCAAGTACGCGTGATGCCGAATGCCAAATATCCGGACCAGTACCGTCACCGATAATAAAAGGAATTGTTGCGTGATCAGGAACGTTTAAAACACCATTAGTTACTGTAATTTTTCCACCGTTAGTCATGAATAATTTCCTCCCAAATTCAAAATCAGAGGGCCGGCATATATCTATGCTGCCCCATGTATTTTCGTTCTTATCGTTCTTTAATTGGAACGTATTTTTGCATGCCCGGTCCCGTATAATCTGCACGAGGACGGATCAATCTATTGTTCGCATATTGCTCACGGATATGTGCAATCCATCCCGAAATACGAGATACTGCGAAAATTGGCGTGAATAAATCATGATCGATGTCGAGTGAATGATAGACAGAAGCCGAATAGAAATCGACGTTCGGCGGCAAATTCTTTTCGCCGGTAACAATTTCTTCGATTTTATTGGACATATTGTACCATTTCTCTTCGCCGCGAAGTTCAGTCAAACGCTTAGACATCTCACGAAGATGTTTCGCACGTGGATCACCTTTACGGTAGACACGGTGGCCGAAGCCCATGATTTTTTCTTTGTTATCCAATTTTGCACGGATATATGCTTCTACTTTGTCTTCTGAACCGATTTCCATCAGCATTTTCATTACTTGTTCGTTTGCGCCACCGTGAAGTGGTCCTTTAAGTGCACCAATCGCTGCTGTCACACCTGAATACATATCAGAAAGCGTAGCTACACAAACACGTGCTGTGAATGTAGATGCATTTAGCTCATGGTCTGCATGTAGGACAAGTGCTTTGTCGAATGCTTCAATTGCAATTGCTTCAGGCTGTTTTCCTGAAAGCATGTATAGGAAGTTTTCAGCATAGCCAAGTTCAGCTTTTGGAGCAACCGGCTCAAGGCCTTTACGGATACGTGAGAATGAAGTAACGAGTGTAGCGATTTTCGCTTGAAGCTTAATCGCTTTTTCGTAATTTGCTTCATCAGACATATCTTCTGCTTTTTCATCGTATAGTCCAAGTAGAGATACTGCAGTACGCAGTGCAGCCATTGGGTGTACTTCCCCAATAGGATACGTTTTGAAATGATTAAGTACTTCTTGAGGAACAGACATATTCTCTGCAAGCTGTTTTTTCAGCTCTGCAAGCTCGTCCTCTTTTGGCAGACGTTGGTGCCAAAGAAGATAAATAACTTCTTCAAAGCTGGCGTTATCTGCAAGATCATCAATATCATAGCCGACATATGTAAGTGTGTCATCAATAATAGAACTGATTGCTGACTGTGTCGCTACGACTCCTTCCAACCCTTTGGTTGACGTCATATAAATCGCTCCCTCTTTCAGTACAGCTGTCCAATCTACAAAAAGGAGACAGAAGAACAGCTAGTCTGCTAATACTAATTCGCTACTTAAAAACGCTTACAACGACCATTATAATCAATATTGTCATCTTTGTGAATGGATACGCTTGTTTTTGTTTTTAGTTTTATAAAAAGGGGGACGGAAAATGCCAGAAAACCGGAACAAGCAACAAGCATTTCAATCAATTTTCATGAAATGGTTGCCTGCTTTTTTGGCGGGTATTATCCTGTTCACTGTTCCCCCGGCGGCAATCGCTATCATTATCGCCTACTTCACTGCCCCTATCTTATCATCCGTCCGCTCAATGACCAAGCTTCCGCTTACAATTGCAACATTATTCGTTATGACACTTATGCTTTTTTTAATTAGCGCGTTCACTTTCATCGCAATCCATGGGCTTATTGACACCGTTCCAACTGTCGAACGCCATATAGCCCCATTCACACAAAATACCGACATCCCTAGCAAGCTATTCACTTTCCTCGAGGATAAAGTTGTAGAATATGGCCATGCGCTTTTAGAATACACCCTAACAATCATCAGTACCGTTTTTCAACAGTTATTCAGTTTGTTCATTTTCCTCGTTGCTTATTTTTTTGCCTTACGGGAATCCGGAAAAAACCGCTACTGGTTTCTAGTCTATTTCCCTAGCACCATACGCCTGCCAGCAAAAGGTATGTTTACGAAATCCGGTAAACTTATCGGCACTTTCGTATCAGTAGAAGCCCGCTTATTCTTCCTGACATTCTGTATTATCTCAATAGGGTTCTTGCTTTTACGGTTCGAGTCACCCATTGGCAACGCTTTTCTTATCTCGCTTGCAGATAGTCTGCCATTCCTCGGTATCGGCCTGTTCCTACTGCCCATGGCCGCTTTCTTCCTATACACAAACAATTTATATATAGGTATCTCACTTATTTTACTCTATCTATTCACCATGATAACTAGACAAATGGCCGAATCATACATGTGGGCATCCACTTTCCACCTAAAGCCAATTCATGCTTTTTTCATAACGGCTTCTTCCTTCTATTTATTCGGATTACCCGGTATTCTACTGACACCATTCTTACTTTTTACCGCACTGAAAGTCAGACAGCATCCTTTATTTACCGGATAACAATTTGTCCTTTTTTCATTTTATTATAAATCCAATTCTGAATAAATGGTCTGATACTATTTCTTGGTCCTTTGAAAAGGAGTAATAAGCCGACTAAGTCGGTAATGAAACCAGGCATGATTAGCAGAAGCCCCCCAAATAGGATACAAACACTATCAATAAGTGCATCTCCAGGTGTCTCCATAGCTGTCATACGCATTTTCAATTCAGTCCAAGCCTTCATACCTTGGCGTTTGGCGAGATATGCCCCTCCTATCCCCGTGATAAAGATAATAGCTATCGTGGGCAATAGACCTAGCGTCTTCCCTGAATAAATTAGTAAAGCAAGCTCAGCTGCCGGAACAGCAATAAATGTGAGTACTATCCATTTCATGCAAAATTCATCTCCTAAAAAAGGCTGCTTACCGAGCATTTCGGAAGCAGCCTTATCTTATTTATCCCGAATGGGTAGGGCCAATGAGGAAGAATTGCAGTTCATTCCTCCCTGTTGGTTACTTAGGTTTTGCCACAGGACGTGGCGCACTTAGCCTAAGTTCTTTAAACAATCAGTGGGGGATGAAGAACCCCCACTCTGATTGAAGATTAACTTTATAGAACGCTCGCGTGTCCATTATAGATAACGCCAGATTCAGCATCCATCGTAATTTCCTTGCCATGTTGGATAAGCTGGGTAGCATTTTCAACTCCGACAATTATCGGTATACCTAAACTGAGTCCGACAATTGCACCATGACTCGTCAATCCGCCTTCTTCCGTAATGAGTCCTGCGCATTTCTCGATGGCAGGCATCATATCACGATCAGATGCGTTCGTTACAAGAATAGCTCCTTCTGTATCATACGCCAATGCTTCAGCTGCATTTTTGGCTACAACAGTTCGACCATAAGCTACATCTTTGCCAATTCCTTGTCCTCGTGCAAGCAAATCACCTATGACATGTATTTTCATCAAGTTCGTCGTTCCCGCTTCACCAACTGGAACACCTGCTGTAATGATAACCACATCACCATGTCCGACATATTGATGTTTAACACTCTCTTCTACAGACTCTTGCAAGATTTCATCAATCGAAGAAGCTTTTTTTCCAACTATCGGGTAGACGCCCCAGATAAGTGATAGTTTTCTTGAACACATTTCAGATGACGTTACCGCAATAACTGGGCAACCTGGACGATATTTGGCAATCATTTTAGCTGTGTGACCACTTTCTGTTGGGGCAAGGACAGCCTTCACTTTCAAGTTGATAGCCGTGTATGCTGCAGCTTGTCCAATCGCTTCAGTCATATTACCATGTTTTTCTCGTCGACGTGTCGACACTACAGAGCGATAATCGATGGCCGCTTCCGTAGTAAGCGCAATTCGATCCATCGTTTGGACTGATTCGACTGGATAAATTCCTGCTGCCGTCTCTCCTGACAGCATAATTGCATCGGTACCGTCAAAAATCGCATTCGCTACATCGCTCGCTTCTGCACGTGTAGGACGCGGGTTACGCTGCATCGAATCAAGCATTTGTGTTGCCGTGATAACCGGTTTACCCGCCTGGTTACACTTCTCAATCAAATTTTTCTGGACAAGTGGTACTTCTTCTGGTGGTATTTCTACACCCAGATCACCACGTGCTACCATAAGACCATCTGAAACATTCAAAATTTCATCGATATTGTCGACGCCTTCTTGGTTTTCTATCTTCGGAATAATTTGCAGGTTCGAGCCGTTGTTGTTCTCAAGAAGGGCACGGATTTCCATAACATCGGAAGCCCGTCTTACGAATGAGGCAGCTATGAAGTCGACACCTTCCCTAATACCAAACAGGATATCTTCTGCATCTTTTTCCGTCATTCCAGGAAGTTGTACTGAAACACCCGGTATGTTAACGCCCTTATTATTGCTTAATGACCCCGAATTAATAATTAGTGTATGAATTAACCCTCGTGCTACGTCTTTACCAGTAACTTCTAATTGGATTAGACCATCGTCTAAAAGAATGACAGAACCCTCGTTTACATCTTCAATAAGTTTATCGTAACTTACTGAAAATACATCATTGTTTCCTTCGACTTGCGTCATGGAAATATCAATTTTTTGTCCCGTTACAAGTTCCAACTTTCCATTCATCATGGAATGCGTCCGAATTTCAGGTCCTTTCGTATCTAATAGAATCCCAACAACTTTGCCTTTTTCACGAGCGACTTTTCTAATGGAATCGATACGGGCTTTATGTTCCGCATGATTACCATGGGAAAAATTCAGCCTCGCTACATTCATACCAGCCTCAATAAGTTGTTCCAATAATTCCGGTGATTCACTTGCAGGGCCAATCGTACATACTATTTTCGTTTTTCTCATCAAATATCGCCTCTTTTAGTTTTTTTAACAACCCAATTAATTGCACCCAGATTTTAAATAGTGCTCGCTCGATTCAGCCGACATTTTGATGCCCTCTGAATTACTGACTTCGTTCGCGTTTGTCTTCCCACGTATAAAGGCAGGGAATTTTTGCTACACAAAATTAAATAGACAATTCGTTGGACAGCTTGTACATTTCCATATCCAAACCATTTGATTGTTCGAAAACATCTGTCAACTCATAGTCTACCACCACATGATTTCGCATGCCAATCGCAATGCCACCGCGTCCTTCTTTCAATACTTCTACAGCTTTTGCTCCGTACTGACTTGCAATGACACGATCACGTGCAGAAGGTGAACCTCCTCGCTGAATATGTCCAAGCACTGATATACGTGTTTCGATATCTGCTTCGCGCTTCAATATTTCAGCAAGCTCTGCGGCCGACATAACCCCTTCAGCTACAATAATGATACTATGCTTTTTACCTCGTCCCTTACCGCTTTTCAGCCGTTCGATGATCGTAGGCAATTCATACTTCTCTTCCGGTACAAGAATCGTTTCAGCACCGCCAGCCAGTCCCGCCCATAAGGCAAGGTCTCCAGCATCGCGTCCCATAACTTCAATAATGAATGTACGTTCATGAGATGTAGCAGTATCGCGAATCTTATCGATGGCATCTATGACTGTATTCAATGCCGTATCAAAACCGATTGTGAGTTCAGTGCCATTGATATCATTATCTATTGTTGCTGGAACACAGACACATGGTAGACCAAGAGCCGTTAATTCAAGTGCACCTCTGAACGAACCATCACCGCCAATGACGACTAAAGCCTCAATCCCGTTCAACTTCAATTGTTTCAGTGCTTTTTGACGGCCTTCGAGCGTCCGGAATTCAGCGCTGCGGGCTGACCGTAATATGGTCCCGCCCCGTTGAATTATATCACCCACGGAACCCAGTTGTAGAAGTTCGATTTTTCCTTCGATTAATCCTTGATAACCATTGAAAACGCCTGCAACTTCAAGTCCTTCATAAATTGCTTTCCGAACAACTGCACGAACTGCAGCATTCATCCCAGGCGCGTCTCCCCCACTTGTCAACACAGCAATCTTCTTCATTAAAATCACTCCTATGTAGATTTTTATGAACACGAAAAAATGCGGTCACCCGCACCTTTCTTTTATTCAGAAAAAACGCCTATACAGCGAAATTTATCATAACGATGGTCAACTAAACCTTTACCATCTAGCGTTCCTAATTCATCCAACGAAGTTCGAATTGCATTCCCGATACTAATAGCTTGCGCTTTCGAGTCACGATGCGCACCACCTCGAACTTCTGGAATAATATCATCGATAATACCCATTTCTTTCAAGTGTGGAGCTGTAATCTTCATAGCTTCGGCAGCTTGTTTGGCAAGACTTGAATCTTTCCAAAGAATGGTAGCGGCTCCTTCAGGTGAAATAACAGAGTAAGTTGAGTGCTCAAGCATATGAATATGATTTGCCACCCCAAGTGCCAGCGCTCCGCCACTCCCGCCTTCTCCGATGACGATAGAGATAACTGGAACAGTCAAGCCAGCCATTTCAACAAGATTACGTGCAATCGCTTCGCTTTGTCCCCGCTCTTCAGCCGCCTTGCCAGGAAAAGCACCTTTCGTATCGATGAAGCAAATGATTGGTCTGCCGAATTTCTCAGCCTGTTTCATAAGGCGCAATGCTTTCCTATACCCCTCAGGATGCGGCATTCCGAAATTCCGTTTGACGTTTTCTTTTGTGTCTTTCCCACGCTGATGGCCGATAACTGTTATTGGAACCGATTCAAATGAAGCGATCCCCCCCACAATTGCTGCATCATCACCATAAGCCCGATCCCCGTGCAGTTGCATAAAATCTTCAAACAACATATTGATATAGTCAATTGTAGTTGGACGTTCCGGATGCCTTGCCACTTGAACACGGTCCCACGGTTCCATATTCTCATATATTTCTTCTTCCAAGTTCTTCAAACGAACCTTTAACGTTCCGATTTCATCTGAAAGGTCAACCGAATTGTTCGCTGTGAACTCTTCAAGTTCTACGATTTTCTCGCGCAGCTTGACGATTGGTTCCTCGAATTTCAACGTTTTCCCCATTTCAGTTAGCCCCTTTCACGTGAAGTCGAACAATCTTAGATATAGTTTCTTTCATATCCGTACGATGAACGACTGCATCCAGTTGGCCGTGGTCCAGGAGAAATTCTGCTGTTTGGAAGTCGTCTGGCAATTTTTCTCTAACAGTTTGTTCGATAACGCGTCTACCTGCAAAACCTATGAGAGCTTTTGGCTCCGCGATATTAATATCACCAACCGATGCGAAACTTGCTGACACGCCGCCTGTCGTTGGGTATGTCATGACTGATATATATAACAAACCTTCACTGGCGTGACGCGTAAGTGCGACACTTGTTTTCGCCATTTGCATGAGTGATAACACGCCTTCCTGCATACGTGCCCCACCGCTCGCAGAAAAGATAATCATTGGAATGCCAAGTTCAGTCGCTTTTTCGATTGCGCGGGTAATCTTTTCACCAACAACCGACCCCATCGAGCCCATACGGAAATGTGAATCCATAATAGCTACAGCAATTTCCAGTCCATCGATTTTACCTGTTCCAGTAAGAACTGCCTCATTCAAACCCGTTTTTCTCGAATCTGACTCAACTTTTTCAGTGTAAGCAGGAAAATTAAGTGGATTTTCCGTCTTCAAATGATCGTCAATTGATTTGAATGTCTCTTCATCGAATAGACAAGCTACACGTTCTGCTGCTGTCATCTTCAAATGATGATCACATTTCGGGCAGACTTTCATTAGTTTGATTAGATCTTTTGTTAAAATAATATTTTTACATTCTGGACACTTTGTCATAATTCCTTCTGGTACATCATTTTTAGCGTCAACGGAAGGAATTGTCGTCGTATGCTTTTTTCTATTTTTCATAAATAGATCGCGAATCATTTATTATTGTCCCCTCTTTCACTTTCAACTAGTTCAATCCATTCAGAATAGGCTTCCAACGTGGCAATCACGTTGCCATCACCCAAGTTTAGAAGCAACATTTTCACACTATCGTTTTCATCAACTTTTGTCATTTCACTGAATGGTACTTTACTATATTGTTTTAATAAAAACCAAATTTTAAGCGATAATCGATTTCCCGCTGCAACAATCATCTCACGGACAAGGTCCTCTCGTAAAATTTCCCCATCCTGATCAATTTTTTTCAGCAAGCTCTCCCATACTGGTAATGCCCGTAATGCACTGTCCTTACATATAGCGAGGATTGCCGCCGTTTCGTGAATTCTCCGTGTTTCCTGAACATCGATGACGGAATCGGGCTGTTGCATGATGAAAGCTGCAAGGACTTCAACAAGTTGATGCTTCCTGAAATCGACAAGGAACGTACCTTCACCACGCCGAGTTTCGATAAGCCCGAGCAGTTCCAAACTTCGTAACGCTTCACGAACCGTGGATCTTCCTGCCTGCAGACGTTCTGCCAGTTCACGTTCGGAAGGTAGCTTTCCACCGGTTTCAATGCCCTCTTCTTTAATTATCGATTTAAGTTCACCGACAATATCTAGAAACATTTTCGACGATGGTTTTGGATTTTGCATGCGTGGACCCCTTTGGAAATAGACATGATGATAAGTGGTCTGACCACTCCTGCCTTTAGCATACAGAAAACGATGCTGAACGTAAAGTGAAAGATGGAAATCGAATCAAACCGTAATACACAACACATACTTTTATGCAACGATTAAGAGACATGCCTGTTATATCAGCATGCCTCTTAACTGCCTTTCGTTTGTTGAACAAGTATTTGTGGCTTCCCTCTACGACGTTCGACAGTTCCTTCTACATGAATTATCGCCATTTCAGTAAGCTGACTTTCTGAAATCATATACTGTTTCGGGAATAATGTACAAGAAATTTGTCCCGTCTCATCTTGAATCGTAACAAATGCCATAGATTCCCCTTTTTTCGTTCTTATTCGTTTTATCTCAGTAATCAGACCCACCATTTTCACATATGCGCGGTCTGGAATTCCATCAATTGAAATAATGGTATGGAATCCACCACCTGCCGCTTTTTTCACTTCTGCTGCAGGATGTTCTGAAAGATAGAAGCCAAGTACTTCTCTTTCATATTCGAGTAGCGTCATGCGGGGCAGTGTTCCACCCGGAGAATATTTTGGGCTCGCCACCGAACGAAGCACTTCACTTAATAAATCATCGCCATCATCAGGGCGGATGAACAATGCATGAGATATCGCCGCGTCAATTGAAGCGATCAAAATAGCCCGTGATTCTCCAAACTCATCGAGTGCCCCTGCTTTTACAAGTGGCCTAATCGCCTTCTCAGTAAATACATCCCCACCGACTGATGCTGCCATATCAAATAATGTCTTCCAATTACCACCAGACTTCCTTGCACGCTTTATAGCATCGTAAAATGTAGGCGTCACACCTTTGATAGCGCCAAGTCCAATCCGAATTGAGCCTTTTTCAACTGTATACATATATTTACTGTGCTTAATAGATGGCGGTAAAATCTTAACGCCCGCCGCCTCAGATTCGCGCATTAACTCCATTGCCTTGTCATTATTTCCAGTCATTGATGAAAGGAGTGCAGCATAAAAATAAGCGGGTTCATTCGCTTTTAAATAAGCAAGCCGGTACGAGATAAGGGAATAGGCAACAGCATGACTTTTCGGAAATCCGTAGTCCGCAAACTTTACAATAAGATCGTAAATTGCAACAGCGGTATTTTCCGGAAAACCATTTCCAAGAGCTTTTTGCGTGAAATGAGTTCGTTCATTTTCTAGATTCTCCCGATTTTTCTTACTTACAGCACGCCTTAACAAATCCGCTTCACCCATCGTAAATCCTGCCACGCGGACAGCGATTTCCATGATTTGTTCTTGATAGACGATAACCCCATAGGTTTCTTTCAAAACAGATTCAAGTTGCGGATGAATATACGTTATTTTTTCATTATCATTTTTACGCCTGCTATACAATGGAATATTGTCCATCGGTCCTGGTCTATAAAGTGCATTAATTGCAAAGATATCTTCAAATTTATTCGGTCGAATCAAACGAAGGGCATCTCTCATTCCATCCGATTCAAACTGAAAGATCCCTGTCATATCTCCCGCCCTAAAAAGCTCAAAGGTTTTTTCATCGTTTAGGGGAATCTTTTCAAAATCCAAGCGAATTCCTCTGTCATAAGTAATCATAGATCTGATACGGTCTAATAAAGTTAAATTACGCAGACCTAAGAAGTCCATTTTCAATAAACCTTGTTCTTCAACATCTCCCATCGGCCATTGGGTAAGGTAAATTCCATCCGCACCACTTTGAAGCGGTACCACCTCAACAAGCGGGACAGGCGATAAAATCACACCTGCAGCATGTGTAGATGCGTTACGAGGTAATCCTTCAAGACGAATTGCTCCTTTCAACCAATCATTTCTTAGCGGGTCAATTGCAATCCAATCTTGCAGTGCCTTCGATTCTGCAACTGCCGCTTCAAGCGTAATTCCATGTCTATTAGGAATTTCCTTCGATAAATAAGCCATTTCTTCATTTGAAAAGTCAAACACACGTGCCACATTTCGAGCAACCGATCTGGCAGAAAGCGTGCCAAACGTAATGATTTGCGCAACATTTGTCTTCCCGTATTTCTGTGCAACATAGTCAATTACTTCCGCACGTCGATTATCCGCAAAGTCAATATCAATGTCCGGCATTGTTACCCGGCCCGGATTTAGAAATCGTTCAAAAATGAGCCTATATTTAATCGGATCAACATCTGTGATGCCAAGCGCATAAGCAACGAGCGATCCGGCCGAAGACCCCCGCCCTGGACCCGTCAAGATAGCATTTTCTTTAGCGTAACGCATAAAATCTTCGACAATCAGGAAGTAATCGGCAAAGCCCATTTCACTAATTACACTAATTTCATAACGGAGTCGTTTTTCATATGCCTCATCCACTTTGCCTAGTCGTTTTTGCAAACCCGTCATTCCATTTTGCTCCAACAAACTTGTCGCCGTTTCTCCCGCCGGAACTGGAAACACAGGCATAAGCGATTGACTCGGAGGCAATTCTGCATCACACGCCAAGAGGATACTTGACGTATTTGTAAGCCACTCTGCTCTGTCTGAGAACCATTCAGCAAGCTCAGCTTCTTCTGGTAGATATGCTGCCTTGTGACGGTTTTCAGGCCTAGCAGGGTCATTCAGCTTGAATCCTGTCCGAATTGCTTCCGCAACTTCATAAGCGAATGCATCCTCCTTGTCGGTGTACCGACTTTCATAAACCGCAACGATAGGCGTATTGGTTACATCTGCAATTTTCTCAATTAATTCTTCATCAGGATGTCTGACGCCTTCTGTCCTAGCAACACCAATGAATATCGATGACTTGTCGCAATCCTTTATGACGCGCTGGAACACTTCTTCGTTATGTGATAGTGAAGGCCCCCAGGATATATCCGTCAACGGACAAACGATGATACAGCCTTTGCTGTATGCTTTCAACCATTGTAGCGGCAGCGTTTCAGACTCTCTTACGGAAACGGCACTGCTCATCTTCAACAAATTTCGATAACCTTCATCATCTTTTGCGTAAACGTAAAGAAGAGCAACTACCCCTTCTTCAATTTCTAAAAAGATAGATAATCCTATAACCGGACGAATTCCGTATTTTTTCATCACCTTATAAAATGACCGAATACCGTACAACTTCGAGTTAACGATCGCGACGGCTTTAGCCCCTCTCCTTTTCAGAAGCGGGGCTAAATAATCTAGTTTATTAATTCCACGCAGAAGATCGGCGCCAGTTACTACTTGCGGATAGACAAGTGTCAATGCAATCCCTCCGCCTGTTTTTTATAGACATAATTGTTTTAACTTCGCGATGACTTCGTCTACTTCTTCCCATGAATGAACAGAAGCACCCGAGGCAAGAGGATGTCCACCGCCACCGTATTGGGCAGCTAAAGTATTGATGACAGGACCTTTTGAGCGTAGTCGAACGCGAATTTGATCCTCTTCTTCTATGAATATGATCCATGCACAAATCCCTTGCACGTCACCTAACGCCCCAACGAGTTGAGATGTATCAGATGCAGTTACGCCAAATTGTTTAAGTGTCGCTTTATCTATTTTAACAAATGCGGCTCCATTTTCATCCATGGTAAAGTTTTGGTACATATATCCTTTTAAATGTAGCAATTCCCGCTTAACTTCGTACATTCCCGCAAATAATTCCGGACGATCAAAATCAAATTTGATAAGCTCGCTAACTGCTTCAAAAGTTGTTGTTGTTGTACTTGGAAACAGAAAACGTCCTGTATCCCCGACAATTCCCGCGAATAGCAACCTAGCCACATCAGTGGTCATTTTCCACCCATAAAACTGTTTGCCTTCTTCATACAACGAGTAGATCATTTCAGATGTCGAGCTTGCAGAGGTGTTAACCCATTTGATATCGCCGTATGGGTCTGCATCAGGATGATGATCAATTTTCATAAGTACAGCACCTTCTGTATAAAACTCGCTGTCAATTCGACCCGTGTTTCCTGTATCAGTGACAATCACAAGAGCTCCTTCATAAAACGACCGCTCGACGTGATCTTGTTGCGCGAGATAGGTAAGTGATTCTTCGTGTTGGCCAACTGCAAACACTTGCTTATTAGGATAGTTTGCTTTTATCAATTCCTTCAGTCCTGATTGTGATCCGTATGCATCAGGATCTGGTCTCACATGACGATGAATAATGATTTTATCGTACTTTTCAATTGTGTCGATGATTTGTCTTTTCATATCCGATTCCCCCAAGCTTCGATATATTCAGTTCGCATTCTGCTCCAAAAGCCGCTACAATGTAAGAAGTTTGTATGTAATGGAGGGCTTTCATGTTAACGATAAATTTCATTTTCGTATTTTTCATCATCGCTTCTGCGGTCTTCTACTTTTACTTTAAGACTCGGCAGTTCCGCACAAGATCACTATTTCCAATTCGCAAGAAAATGTATGCTAGTATGTCTGGCGCCTCGCTCGGCGGTTTGCTGTTGTTTTTCGGATTCAATCAGCTGATGCTTTTTGACGGTATCACAACATATGTTATCGCAGCCTTATTTATCCTATTCGGAGCTTACGTAGGTATTTTTAATTTCAAGGCCTATAAACATTACAGAAGCTTTGTAGATGAAGAAACAAAGTTGAACGACAACTGATGCGCACATGTGCATCAGTTTTTTTGTCTTTATACGTTAAAATAGAGAATTCCATTGAATCCGCTGCGGCTACCCCTTGAAAGGCGCCTACGCTCAGTTATCAATACTTCAACTTATATGACCAATTTACGACAGGATGCTGCGTCCTTGGACCGCGTTCTTTAATTATCGTTCAAACAATTGATACATAATCATGGCCTTTGCAACTAGGTCCCCTTCGGTTAGTATGTCGAAATCGACTTTTACAAACCTTCTGCTCATATGTAATATCTTTGGAATAACGACAACTATACTTCCAAGTTCAACATTCTTAATGAAGTACAGTGACATATTTTCCGGGACACTTTCCCCGCGTTTCCGCATTTTGATAGCTCTGTTGCCTGCCTCAGTTAAAAGGGTGGTCAAAGCTCCGTATGACAAAGAACCAAACTGATTCGTCATCTGCGGGATAACTGTAAATTCGACAGTATGCGGTTGTTCAGGAATGGATTTCATCTGATTTTTAACAATATCATCAATTGTTTCACCCTGCTGAGGTTGACGCTGAGTCATTTGAAGCGCCTTCAAGACATCTTGACGACTAATAATTCCAGCAAGCAATCCCGCATCCGAAACAACTGGTAACAAATCAATACCTTCCCAAATCATACTATGCCCAGCCGAAGCAACAGATGTTTTTCCCGTAACTGTTATCGGATGACGTGTCATTACTTTTTCAATCAATTCATCATCCATTTTACCAATCGCGTCACGTGAAGTAATTACACCCACAAGTTTCCCCTTTTTCTCTACAACTGGATAACCAGTATGAGATGTCCTATCGTTCACTTCATGAAAATGAGTGACCTGATCTTTTGCTGAAAGTGTAATTGTGTCAGCGAGCGGGGTCAAAATATCTTCCACCAGCAAAATTTCTTTTTCAATTAACTGATCATAGATTGCCCTATTCAACATCGTTGCTACGGTAAATGTGTCGTAACTCGTCGAAATAACCGGTAGTTCCAATTCATCCGCTAACTTCTTCACTTCATCGGATGCGTCAAATCCACCAGTGACTAGCACTGCAGCCCCTGCAAGAAGCGCAGTTTCATGCGCTTTCAATCTATTTCCGACAATCAAAAGACTTCCCGCATCGATGTAGCGCATCATGTCGTCTAATTGCATTGCACCTATAACGAATTTCGTCAACGTCTTATGTAATCCCCCACGGCCACCGATTACTAGCCCGTCGACAATGTTAAGTACTTCTGCAAATGTGAGTCGTTCAATATTCTCTTTCTTTTTCTTTTCAATCCGGATTGTTCCTACACGTTCAATCGTATTGACGAGCTTCTGATTTTCCGCCTCTTTGATGGCCCGGTAAGCAGTCCCTTCGCTGACAGACAGCGCCTTCGCTACTTGGCGGACCGAAATTTTCTCACCGACGGCTAACCCCTCGATATAGCGGAGTATCAATTCATGTTTTGTCGCCATGTCTTCACCTTTTCTCTATCATGACCTTAAGGACATTCTACCACAAAAGGCTTAAGAAAAGCGCTAACCGGGCGCCTGGACGCAATAGATAAGCTATTTCAAAAAACTTTCGCATAGCTCTTTTATAATTCAAAAACTTCTCCCGCTATCATTATTTTCACTTCATGTCCTTCCACTAGCGCTTTGAATGTTTCGGGGTCTTGCTCAATCGGCGGAAATGTATTGAAATGGATTGGTACAGCTAGTTGCGGATTGAGCAACTTGACTGCGCATGCAGCATCTTCAGGGCCCATTGTAAAATTATCACCTATTGGAACAAATGCGACATCGATTGGATGACGCTTACCAATCATCTCCATATCGCTAAAAATTGCCGTATCCCCAGCATGATAAATTGTTTTCTCTTCCACCATTACTAAAATACCTGCTGGCATACCTGTATAAATGATGTCATTGGTCTCTGTTGTGTAAGAAGAACTATGAAATGCTTGCGTATATTTTACTGTACCGAATTCAAATTTACAGGCACCTCCAATATTCATGCCATGTGTTCTTATTCCCTGCCAACCCAAGTAAACGGCAAGTTCATTTGGTGCTATAACTAGTGCATCGCTCGCCTTTGCAATTGCCACCGTATCTCCAACATGATCATTATGTCCATGCGTCAGTAAAATAATATCCGGTTTTTCGTTTCCAACTTCAAGATCTGTAAGCTTATTTCCTGTAATGAACGGGTCAATGAGAATTGTGCAGTTGCCTGTTTTTATTTTCACAATTGAATGACCGTGGTATGATATTTGCATTGAATAATCTCCTCCATTTTCTTATCTTATTAAACAATTTTCGTTATACAACCTGAAAACCCTCTTTTTTGTTATGATAGAAGTATATTAGAGGAGGTCATTGAATTGAGTAAAGTTAAAGAAATACAACAGTTTTTACAGAAAGAAAACTTGGACGCGGCATTTATCACTACACCAGATAACGTATTTTACGTATCTGGATTCCAGAGTGACCCGCATGAACGTCTTCTTGGCGTAATGGTATTTAAAGATGCAGAACCATTTGTAATTTGTCCCTTGATGGAAGTACCTGACGTAAAAACAGCGGGCTGGTCCTATGACGCTGTTGGTCACGAAGATACAGATGATGCTTGGGTTATCGTAATGGAGGCTGTCCGTAAACGTGGAGAACTCCCTGCTTCAATCGCAATTGAGAAATCTCATTTGACAGTGGAGCGTCTTGAGCGGATGAATGAACTGTTTACTGGCGCTAAATTTGTTCGCCTTGACGAACAGCTAAACGGCATGCGTAACATCAAAAGCGAAGATGAACTAAATAATTTACGTAAAGCCGCTGAACTGGCTGATTACGCTATTGAAGTTGGTTGCAGAGAAATCGCTGAAGGAAAAACTGAACTTGAGATTCTTATGGCAATTGAGTTTGAAATGAAGAAAAAAGGAGTTCAGAAAATGTCGTTCGATACGATGGTTCTTTCTGGCCCGAAAACAGCATCTCCACACGGTACACCTGGAGATCGTAAAATCCAAAAAGGCGACTTCATCCTCTTTGACCTAGGCGTCGTTTATAACGGCTACTGTTCAGATATTACACGCACAGTTGCGTTCGGTGAACCAACGGATGCAATGCGTGAAATTTATGAAACGGTAAGAAAAGCGGAGCAGGCTGCTGTTGATTTGGTTCGTCCCGGCGTCAAGGCTATGGAAATTGATAAAGCTGCGCGTGATGTGATTGATCAAGCGGGTTACGGTGAATACTTCACACACCGTATCGGTCACGGACTTGGAATTTCAGTTCACGAGTTCCCATCCATGACTGGTACAAACGAATTTGCCCTTGTGGAAGGTATGGTCTTCACAATCGAGCCAGGTATTTATAATCCAGCAGTTACAGGTGTACGGATTGAAGATGATGTTGTCGTTACAGCTGATGGCGTCGAAGTATTAACCAAGTTCCCTAAAGAATTACAGATTATTCAACCATAATTAGAAAAGGCTGTCCACACTCTAACAAGTGTGGACAGCCTTTTTATATCAGCAGGGACTTCTGCTGAATCAAGTTAAACATTATTGATTCAAAAGTGTTTCAGCGGATACATACTCAACACCTTGAGCATCTGCTACAGCTCTATACGTAACATGCCCTTCCATTGTGTTGATACCTTTTTGAAGAGGAACGTTGTCTAAACAAGCTTGTTTGTAGCCTTTATTCGCAATTTGAAGTGCATAAGGAACTGTAACGTTCGTTAATGCAGTTGTTGAAGTTTGTGGAACTGCACCTGGCATATTCGCTACCGCGTAGTGAACAACACCATGTTTCACATAGGTTGGCTCATCATGAGTCGTTACACGATCCGATGTCGCAAAAATACCACCTTGGTCAATTGCAATGTCTACAAGAACAGATCCAGGTTTCATTGATTTAACCATTTCCTCTGAAACAAGTTTCGGCGCTCTCGCTCCTGGGATTAAGACCGCCCCGATAACAAGGTCTGCATTTTTTACTGATTCAGCAATGTTGAATGGATTTGAAACAAGTGTCTGAATATCATTGCCGAAGATTTCGTCTAATTGACGCAGACGATCGACTGACAAGTCAAGAACAGTTACTTTCGCACCCATACCAACCGCAATACGAGCAGCATTTGTTCCAGCTTGCCCACCACCAATAACAGTTACGTGGCCACGTGAAACGCCCGGTACGCCACTCAATAGAATACCTTTACCACCATTTGTTTGTTGTAAGTATTGTGCACCAATTTGTGTAGCCATGCGGCCTGCAACTTCACTCATAGGAGCTAGAAGAGGCAACGAGTTATTTGGAAGCTGCACTGTTTCGTAAGCGATTCCTACAACTTTATTGTCAAGAAGTGCTTTTGTTAATTCTACTTCAGGGGCAAGGTGCAAGTAAGTGAACAAGATAAGCCCTTCACTGAAATAACCATACTCAGCGGCAACCGGTTCTTTTACTTTCATAACCATATTTACATTCCATGCTTCTTCTGCAGTTGCAACGATTTTAGCGCCTGCTGCAGTATAATCCTCGTCCGTAAAACTTGAACCTAGACCTGCACCTTTTTCAATGATAACTTCATGACCTGCCGACTTTAAGTTAAAAACCCCTGCAGGTGTCATAGCGACACGGTTTTCGTTGTTTTTCACTTCTTTTGGGACACCAATAATCATTGCGATTCCTCCTAAAGATAACATTTAGTTAGTTGACCATTCGAAAATCTTTCATCCAGGCCAATCTATTTTTAATATTATCAGATAGTAAGGATTTATGCTGTATTTTATCAATTCGCAGAATACTCTATTACTCAAAAGTCTTATTATTCGAGAATTTTTTTAACCTTAATTCGAAAATGTGACATTTTTGTCGAAACTAAAACTATTCGTCACTTTATTCTTTATTATTAAAAGGTTTTTCATCCTTTTTATCGAAGTAAGTAAGTATACCTATTTAAAGAATGGAGTGAAATTAAATGACATTAGTATACAAACAAATTCTTGTTGCTGTCGACGGATCAAAGGAATCAGAGTGGGCTTTCAAAAAAGCGGTGGCAATTGCCGATAGAAACGAGGCTACATTAAACTTGATTAACATCATCGACACACGTTCATATGCTGCGGTCGAAGCTTATGATCGGTCGATTGCCGAAAGAGCACAAAAGTTCGCAGAAGAATTGTTAAACGACTATAAATTGGAAGCCGAGAAAGCTGGCTTGCAACGCGTTAATGTCATAGTAGAATATGGGTCACCAAAAACAATGATTTCGAAAGATATTTCTAAAAAACTAAATGCAGACCTTATCATTTGTGGTGCAACTGGCTTGAATGCGGTCGAACGTTTCCTAATCGGTAGTGTATCCGAAAACATCGTCCGTTCTGCAAAATGTGACGTCCTCGTCATTCGTACACCTGAAGCATTATAATACGAAAAGCGCAAGGCGCCTTCTAGACAAAGTGCTAAGTCAAAACTTATATCTTCTTATCTTTTCAAAAAAGAGTTGCCCATTATTTCCCTGGGCAACTCTTTTATTATCTAACACTCAATTGGATGTTTTATAACTTCGCAACACGCATCGTATCACGTGCAATCATTACTTCTTCATTCGTCGGGATTACTAACACCTTAACGGGAGAGTATGGAAAGCTGATATGCACTTCCTTGCCCCTGATAGTATTCAAATCTGGATCAACATAGACCCCCATGAATTCAAGACCTTCTAACACTTTCTTACGAATGACATCACTATTTTCACCGATTCCGGCTGTAAAGATAATCGCATCCACTCCGCCCATCCTTGCCGCATACGAACCAATGTATTTATGAATTCGATCTGCGAAGACATCTAGAGCCAGTTGTGCACGCGCATTCCCTTTTGAAGCCTCGATTTCAATGTCACGTAAATCGCTTGAAAACCCTGAAATAGCAAGCATTCCCGATTGTTTATTCAAAACGTCTAGGACTTCTTCGACCGTCTTTCCCGTCTGCTCCATAATATATGGGATGAGTGCCGGATCGATATTTCCTGAACGCGTCCCCATTGTCACCCCCGCAAGAGGGGTAAAACCCATCGACGTATCGAGTGATTTCCCACCTTCAACAGCAGCTATACTTGCACCATTTCCCAAATGGCAGGAAATAAGACGTGTATCTTCAAGTGGACGATTTAATAATTCCGCAGCACGTTCCGTTACATACTTATGACTTGTACCGTGGAAACCGTATTTTCGGATGCCATATTTTTCATAATACTCGTAGGGTAACGGATAAAGAAAAGAACTTTCCGGCATCGTCTGATGAAACGCCGTATCAAAAACCGCAACAGCAGGCACATTAGGCAATGCTTTACTAAACTCCTTAATGCCAACAATGTTTGCGGGATTATGGAGTGGCGCAAGGTTTGATAGTCCCTCAAGCGTTGCAAGTATCTCATCATTGATGAGTACGGAACCGCTGAAAACTTCGCCACCGTGTACAACACGGTGACCGATCCCATCAATTTCATCGAATGATCGAACGACTCCTTCACTAATCAGCATCTTAAGAAGCATAGCTACAGCTTCGGTATGATTCTGGATATCTTGACCCTTTTCTACCCTGCGTTGTTCGAACTTCATGTTGAAAATCGATTCTGAATGACCTATTCTGTCAATTTGTCCCTTTGCTATTACGTGCTCTTCTGGCATCTGGAGAAGTTGAAACTTCAAGGACGAACTTCCAGCGTTTATCGCTAAAATGTTCCGCATATAAAGCGCTCCTTTTACACATATTTCTTTACCAAGCAATTCTAAACACACAGCTACCGAGTAAGTCTAGATTCCAGCTTTATTCAGTAGCCCAAATATCGATTTTCTGAAGAAACAGGGCCATGGCATGCTTATCAGTCATATTAGGAACTTTAGCAAGAAGAACATCATGTGTCACTTTTGCTTCTGGTAAAGGTTTTTGTAAGATTAATATACTTTTTGCATGCGCTACATTTTTAAATAACGAATCAGGTAACTGAATAATTGCCCGGATATTCGTTTGTTTTTTCAAATAGGGATGCAATGTAGGCGATTGATCGGACTCAAACAAATTTGCAGGTATGATGAATACACCGTGCCCACCTGGTTTCGTATGCTTCATTGATTGTTCAATGAACAGATGATGTGCATAAGCATGCCCCTCTGCAGGCATCAATTCATAATTGATTGCATTTTCATCATCAGGATAAAATCCGACAGGTAAATCGCTTATGGTGATGTCGACTGGATCGACAAATAACGGTCGCAATGCATCCTGCACATAGAATGTGACAGGGTGCTCAAGTAATTCCGCAGTAACAGCGGACAATCTCACTAACAAATCATCAATTTCTATTGCTGTCGCAGTGACATCGTTCTCAATTGTGTTCATGACCGTATAGAGAAGATTTCCTGTACCAGCTGCAGGGTCAAGAAGTGTAATACCTTGTTCACCTATCGCCAATTTTCCAGCAATATGTCCAATGAGCATTCCGATTGAATCAGGAGTCATCTGGTGGTTAGGCTGTACATTTTGCTTCATCCCCTTCAGGACTGCAAGCTGGATACCTCTACGGATATCCTCTTTAGTTACTGTTTCTGATACCGCAGGTTGCGATTCTCCTGAAAGCCATTTTTGACAAATATCAATGGTTGCTTCCAGGTAAAGTACTTCTGTAGATTCTGCATATGCATCAATGAATGAAAATATTTTTTCTGTATTAGTTGTCATTTAGTTATCCCTCAACTCACAAAACCCACCCGTTTCCGAGTGGGTTTTCATTAGTATTTTTTAGTTACTTCGTTAATTCTTTTACCGCTAAGATTGCTTGTTCATAGTTAGGATGGTCTGTACCTTCGCCGACATACTCAACATACGTCACTTTATCATCTTTACCGATAACGAAGACAGAACGTGCAAGCAAGCGAAGTTCTTTCATTACGACGCCGTACGCTTCTCCAAATGATAAATCGCGATGATCGGATAATGTCTGTAGATTTGCAATACCTTCAGCAGCACACCATCTCGCTTGTGCAAAAGGAAGATCGGCAGAAATCGTCAATACTTGAACGTCATCCCCAAGTGAAGCAGCCTCTTCGTTAAATTTACGCGTCTGTGTTGAACAGACACCCGTATCAATTGAAGGAATCACACTGATTAACCTGATTTTCCCTTTTGAATCGGCAAGTGTCACCGGACTCAAATCGTTCGCAAGTGCTGTAAAATCTTGCGCAGTATCACCTACTGCAACTTCTTTTCCAAGCAATGTAACAGGGTTGTTCTTGAATGTAACGTTAGCCATTAAGACGCCTCCTCTTCTAAGTCTATCTTACTAAATGATAGTACCGTCTTGCAACTGTTGTCCCTCAATCCGTTTACGGTAATCTACAACCATCTCTTTTTCATAAGAATGCTCATGTTCAACAACAGTATCGGCGAATAAGTCATGCAATGCTTCTTTTCTAGGCATAAATAGGACCAGCAGATAAGGGATGACCAACATTTTGGATATGAATCTTCCGATGACTTCGCGGAATATGACAGACCCCCACGTAAGCTTACCCTCGTCTTTAGCCACTACTCTTATGCCCATGATCATCTTCCCTACTGTTTGCTGTAAATACTTCGTCATAAGCGCAAAGTAAAGTAACATCAAAATAAGGATAGTAACTTTATAGGTGCTGAAGAAGAAGAATGAGGGATTTGTAATCTCCCAACCTGCAACTCGAAAAATCGGTTTAATGATAATCCCGCTTATTGCTGATAAAACAAGAAGATCGATTGTATATGCCCATAGTCGCGTCCAGAAACCCGCATACTTCGCCCGATAATGTTCAGTTTGAATAGTCTCGTAATCTGGAATAGGCGTCGCAGCAGTGGAATTCCCCGTCAGATCCGGTTGTTGTTCGATGTGTTCCGACATTCGCTAGCCCTCCTTATTTTTCACCATACAAATACATCATCCGTGGTGCATTATAATCGTTTAATAACTTACCGATTAGTTCAGACTCAATATTACCGCCAAACATATTTCCTGCTTTCACGCCGAGTATTGAAGTCCAGCTATCAAGGGACGTATACTCAAAGACTGTGGCATCTTGAAGATTATAATCTTCTTTCATGGCAGCAATAACATCACCCGCCTTGCCGAATTCATCTGCAAGCCCAGCTTCGATTGCCTGACGCCCATTCATGATACGGCCGTCAGCTACTTTTTTCACTTCAGCCTCTGTCATGCCGCGACCTTCTTCGATAATATCAACAAAGCGTTCGTAGGAATCATTTATCATTTCTTGAAGCATTACGCGTTCTTCATCTTTCATCTCACGAGATCCACTCATAATATCTTTATATGGACCTGTTTTAATCGTGTTAAAATCAATGCCGTATTTCTCAGCAAGTTTCGCATAGTTAACACTTTCCATAATGACACCGATTGAACCTGTAATCGTTTCACGATTAACAAATATCTTATCAGCTGGAGCTGATACATAATAACCGCCTGAAGCAGCCATTCCGCCCATCGAAACATACAGCGGAATCTCTCTTTCTACTTGAATCATACGGAGAGCATCATAAATGTCCGCTGATTCAACGACTCCGCCACCTGGTGAATTCACTTCAAGCACAACGCCTTTTACATTAGTATCTTCAAGAATTTCAGACAACTGATTCATGAAATACTGATGATTATAACCTGCAGATTGGAAAAGGGATGACGTATCCCCTAAGTCCTGAATAACCCCATCAAGAGAAAGAACAGCGATTTTATCATTACCCGTTCCTTCCTCAATAATCGCTTCCTCATACCCCGAAGATGAAGTTGCCATCATGTCTTCAAAGAATCCGTTGAAATCTCTCGTAAATATGTACGATAGTGAATTTATGCCTATTGACACAAAAACAAGTGCTGCAGCTACGATGATTGCAATCCATCGTTTAATTGTCATTTCAAATTCCTCCTTTTTCATTCCATTAACTTATACGTTCGGACACACCAAAATGTTTCACCACGTGGTAAAATCAGTATAACTTATTCAGAGGGGGCTTTGTGTAATGACAGATCGAATGAATATTTTTATTTACAGTAAACATGATGAAGATTCACTTGATAAAAAATCCAAAGTGGCAGATGCGTTGATTCATGAGGGTTTTACAATGACCGACAACGATAAAGATGCAAATATTATCATCAGCATCGGTAGCGATGGTTCTTTTTTACAAGCGGTTCGAAAAACCGGTTTCCGACAGGATTGTTTATATGCAGGTATTTCTTTAACAGGTAAACCCGGACTTTATTGTGATTTTCATTATAACAATCTTTACGAAATGACGCAGACCATTCGTAAAGAAGGTCTTGAAGTGAGAAAGTATCCACTTATCGAAGTAAAGATTGATGATCACCAACCATTCTATTGCCTAAATGAATTCAGTATTCGCTCGAATATCATTCGGACATTCGTCCTGGATGTCATTATAGATGATAAATTATTCGAAACATTCCTCGGTGATGGTCTAATAATTTCCACACCGACTGGCAGTACTGCTTACAATAAGTCTGTCAATGGAGCGGTCGTTGATCCACTACTTCGGTGTTTCCAAGTGACTGAGCTTGCTTCCGTAAACAATAATAAATACAGAACACTTGGCTCGTCCTTCATAATGAGTGGCGAACGTAAATTCCAACTAAAAGTTCATCAGGATGGCAACGTTTTCCCTTTAGTTGCTGCTGACAATGAAGCGCTGGGGATTCGCCAAGTTGAAAGTGTGGAAATTAGATTAAGCGATAAAACTGTGAAAACTGTAAAACTAAAAAATAACTCCTTCTGGGAGAAAGTGCAGCGAATTTATTTATAAAAGAAAAGCAATTCTGCCTGTCGATTACCGTTTTATAGCAATACATATGATTTCAACATTGAAAAGCTCAACTACTTTAGTAAGAACCTTTCAATCTACAATTACGTCTGTTGATTAACCATTTATTTGCATAAAACACTGGTATTAAGGCTTGGAAAAACCCATTTTCACTGGACCATTTCCGGTTCGCTTTCGGCGAACTAATCACGACATATTTACCGTGAGGCATGTGTGGCTAGAAGTGACTCCGTCGCTTCTAGCCACACTTTTTTTGGGTCATCCTGTTGTGAATAGTTGCCTGTCGCGTACCTACAATGTTCAAGTGAAAAATACAGTTGTTTTGAAAGAAAAGAATAGATGACTTTCTATAGGGATTGTAAGTGCCCGAAGATGCAATTTCGGGCACTCTTGCACGTTATATTGCTTACTATTAGCAAAAGAGTATGCATGTAATCATGTGATACCATATAGAAATTGACACTTCATTACTAGTAAAAAAGAGAAAACCCTAAAGAAAGTTTCAGCCGCCAAAATAACATCTTTGGCGGCTATTATCCAGGTCTATGCCCCTCTATTCTTTCGTCCCAAAAAGCTTTAGCACTTCGTGTACTTATGAAATTGGAGCGCGATGGAACAATCATGATTTATCTTCGTCTTAAGTATGTACTTACTCCTAATTCTTTCATTTTATGGCATTACCCTATCTCCATAACCTGATTTCTCCATAAAAATTTTAAAAATATGTTTTAAAGTATTTCGGCATTATTAACTCACTTATCCCTAGCTCTATATATGTTGAACAAATGAATACAACGTATGCGCTTTACAAGGGCTTTTGAAAGGCTACTGAAAAAAACAATAATTGGAATGAAATAAAAATCCTACGAATACCGCTTCGACGCTTTGTGGATGCCTCCCGCGATAAGCCAGAAAGAAGACCACTTTCAGTCTTATCGCGCCTGCGCTGGATGGTCTATGTGAGAAAGAGCTTTTCATTATCTACGATGAAATCTGCAAGCCGGGGCACGTCTTTCTTGAATATAAATAGTAGCAAAAAGTAATCACATTATAATCTCAGCATATACATCTCAAAATCATATTTCTCTCTATAATGAACACCCTAGCGCAGGCGCGGCAAAGGGGTCGCCGAAGTCGTAAGACTGGATGCGAAGCGCTAATCCAGTCTTACAGCGAGAGGCATCCCCAAAGCGCCAAGCGTTCTACAATCCACACACCGAATTACAACTCTCTCATTATTGAGCACCATAGCAGATTCAATGAGATTCTTTAATTCAACATATATACTATATTTTTTAATCCTGTTTTATCATATAGATGAGCTCTAAGCTCTAAAAAAGTAAAGGATATGTACGTGAAGATTTATTAAAATTGAAAAGGATTTTTAGAAGGGAGTGGAATGGAATGGAAATAACTATTAATTCATTGTCCTTTATACTTTCTTTACTTTGTATTCCTCTGTTTTTAATCGCAATATCGTCTGCAGATTTTTTTAGTTTTACCACAAAAATCATAGGGCTTTATTCATTAGATATTGTCTTAGGCATAACAGTGATAACATTTTTTCTTGGAGTCATCGGGTTAAAGGATGTAAGGGAATGGAAGGCAATGGCAAGAGGTATATTTACTATAATTTTCATGTCAGTTTTTTCAATCGTATTAACTTTCATTATATTCATCGGCAGAATGCTTGGTTAACCTTCTTCAACTAACTGCTTCGTTCGTTGAAGAAGGTTTAATCTCTATTAACAAACCCATTAACCTCTTGAACTGAGCTAGTTGAAAGTCTGTAAATAGTATGAGTGTCTTTTGTATTCATTATTGTTCCATTGTCTTCTGAAATCCAAAGGGAATATGATTCTTCACCAAGGTCGAATCTATACGACGGATTTACCATATTAACAATTCCTAGTTCGCTGGTCGAATCACTCACCGCTTTACTGAATATAGCTATTCCACTTTTTTCTTTTAAATCTAAATACCCCGTTTTTGTTTCTATTTGTTCCTTTTGAAAACTCCCTACTAGTAAAGTTCCTAGTATAATAAATAGCATTGATAACTCTTTCATATTATCCCCCCTTTCTACTAATAGACGTGTACTTATCAGATGGGTTTCACAATATGGCTCTACTAGGAAAGAAGGCTGTTAGCGATATCGAGTTATTTTCTTTTCAAATGAAGTTATTGATAAACCTTCCATTACTTTTGTTTCTCCAGTTATTATGAATCCATTTTTTTCATAGAAGGAGATTGCTGGTGCATTTTTAGAACCCGTTGATACGATCAGTTTTTCATTCCCTTCTCCGACGCTTTCAATGAAATCTAATAATCTCTTGGCAATTCCTTTTCTAAAATGTTTTGGGTGCACCATCAACCGATGAATATCTATTAGATTCTCTTCTGCCTTTATAGAAATGACTCCGCTTAACTCTCCATCTAAATAGCATCCATAGAAATTTTCGCCACATTGTTGCAATGTGCTAACCGAATCCCTTAATGGCGGAATGTCATAGAAATCAATCAACTCCGCCTCTACCTTATACGAAGCAATTTGAACGCTCAATACCTCCTTAGCAAGTTTCGGATTTATAATATCTATTTTATTAATCAATATTATCCTCCTTTTTTTTCAGTTAATGTATGAACAGATGAATATATTTAGCCTAGACATCCCCAAAATACCAGAACGGGTTTGATGTAATTCTTTACTTCAACATATAAAGTTAGCCTTTTTCAGTAGCCTCCTAATTTAAAGGAGGCTCTTCTTCATTTTCATCACTTCAATTAGTTTAGATACCGTAAAGAGTAACAATGCTGCCCAAATGAAAGCGAATGACAATACCTCAATTTTTCCGAACGTTTCTTTGTACACAACAACTCCGAGAAACAGCATCATCGTTGGGGCTATGTATTGAAGAAATCCAGCCATATATAGCGGAATTCTTTGTACGCCTTTTGCATACATAATAAGTGGTAAAGCCGTTGCTATACCTGTTAGGATAAGTAAAATGTCCGTCTTGATGTCAGAATGTAAGAACACTGCATTGCCTTCCATGAATAGCCACACATAATAGATGACAGCGAACGGAACAATGAAGAACGTTTCAATTGTCAACCCACGAAGTGCATCTAGCTTAATTTGTTTCTTGATAAGACCGTAAACTGCAAACGTTATTGCCAGTGTAAATGCCAACCATGGAAACTTACCGTACGAAATCGTCAAAATTGTGACTCCTGTTGCCGCCAGTAAAAAAGCAACTTGCTGTGCTCTTGACAACTTTTCTTTCAAGAAAAAGATTCCAAGTAGTACCGATATAAGCGGGTTAATATAGTAACCAAGACTTGTTTGGACAATATAGTTATGATTCACTGCCCATATGTAGATAAACCAGTTCGTTGAAACAAGTGCTGAAGCAGCGAACAAAGCCCAAAAGTCTCTTTGCGAGATCCACAAGGTTTTTATATCCGCCTTAAGATGACGTCCATTTTTCATAAGAAGAACTACTACTAACGTTAGAACAAATGCCCACACGATGCGACTCACTAATATTTCAGCACTTGCGACATGCTCAAGGCTTTTCCAATAAATCGGCATAATCCCCCAAATAAGATACGAACCGATTGCCCAAAGGACACCGCTTTTTTCTGTTTGCATCACGACGCCCCCATATATTTTGATTACCGAAATAATAAACTAAGTATAGCCCCATTAATTCACTACGTAAAGATGAGATTATTTAGAATACTGACAACCTACTCGTAAACACCAAAAACCGCTTAAAAAGTACGGAATAACCCGTGCTTTTTAAGCGGTTTGTTTTCTGGAATGATTTACAGTTGTTCTTTTTTCCTTAATTCAATTCGCATGATTTTTCCTGAAGCAGTTTTCGGCAAAGTATCCAGGAATTCAATTTTACGTGGATATTTATAAGGCGCTGTCAAACTTTTCACGTGATCCTGCAAGTCTTTAATAAGACCCTCTTCATTTTTCCTTTCAGGGTCACGTAGCACCACGAATGCTTTGACGATATTCCCCCTGACTTCATCCGGACTCGCAACGACTGCGCATTCACGGACTGCGGGATGCTTCGTCAATGCATCCTCTACTTCAAATGGTCCGATTGTGTAGCCGGAACTGATAATAATGTCATCCCCGCGACCTTCAAACCAGAAATAACCATCCTCATCCATTTTTGCACGATCACCAGTTACGTAATAATCACCTCGGAACTGCATTGTTGTCCGTTCCGGATCTTTTAAATACTCTTTGAATAACGCAGGTGTCGATACGTGTACCGCAATATCCCCAACTTCCCCAACAACCGCTGGATTTCCTTCGTCATTGATAATGTCGACCTTATTGCCAGGCGTCGGTTTTCCCATAGAACCCTTCCGCGCCTCCATACCTAGCATCGTCCCGACGAGTAATGTGTTTTCCGTCTGCCCATAGCCATCTCTTACTGAAAGCGAAAAAGTCTTATCAAATATATCAATTACTTCACGGTTAAGCGGTTCTCCAGCCGAAACCGCACTACGAATAGAAGAAAGATCAAAATCCCCAAGGTTTTCGGCCTTCGCCATAAACCTGTATTCCGTTGGCGTACAACATAATACATTCACTTGATATTTACCAATCAACTCTAAATAAGTCGTCACATCAAACTTCCCGTCATATACAAGTCCCGTTGCGCCGCTACCAATTACGGATAAGAAAGGTGTCCAAATCCACTTTTGCCATCCTGGTGCAGCCGTAGCCCAGACTACGTCACCTTCATTGATACCCAACCAGCTTGCTCCTGTTGTCCGTAAGTGCGCATACCCCCAAGCGTGTGTATGTACGACACCTTTTGGTTTCCCCGTCGTGCCTGATGTGTAAGATAGAAATGCCATGTCCGAACTTTTCGTTTGTGGTGCTGTAAACGCCGTTGATGCAGTTTCCATTAGATCGGTTAATGAAAGTTGATCTTTCTTAGCCTGTCCAACAACGAATACCTTGACATCCCCTATGTTTTTTACTTCGCTAAATTGATCAGTAAACGCATCGAACGCAACGATTGCTTTAGCATCACTATGTGCCAATCGATATTCAATATCGGAAGACCGTAACATTTCTGAACTCGGGATTACGACAAGTCCCGCTTTAAGGGCGCCGATATACGTCACATATGCTTCGATTAGCCTTGGAACCATGACAAGAACGACATCACCCTTTTCAAGTCCGTTCGATTTGAAGACATTGGCTGCCTTATTCGCTAAAGTGATTAATTCATCATATGTAATTTCCTTCTTGTTTCCTTCTGCATTAACATAAATTAGCGCTTTTTTTCCTGTACCTGTTGCATACTTTTCAAATTCACTGACAAGGTTATATTGTTCTGGCGCAATCAGTTGTTCACGATTCATGCAAATTCCCCCTTAGATGTATCATCTAAGTATACAAATAAAGTACCGATAATTCAAAACTAATTTACTTTTCTAAATAAACCTAAGAGTAATTCATTCTTTACTAGCTAATACTTGTAAAAATTATGAAAAGCTGTTCCGGAATAATTCCGGAACAGCTTTTCATTAAACAATTATTCTTAGTGACCCTTCATCTGTTCTTGAGCCTGTCGCACTAAGCGCTTTGTAATTTCTCCGCCGACGGATCCGTTGGCACGCGCTGATGCATCTGGTCCCATTTGTACGCCAAATTCTGTTGCGATCTCATTTTTCATTTGATCCAATGCTTGTCGTACGCCTGGAACTAATAGCTGATTCGAGTTGTTGCTGCTGTTGTTGTTCGCCATGATTGCCACCTCCTTGTATAATTAGAATGTGCTAGATGCAGAAATTCATGCAAAATTATAGGTGGTAAAGTTTGTAAATCACTTTGAATTGATTAAGCAACTGTACTTTTGATAACACTGTATAAGCGAAAGCTGTTTTAGATAATACCTAAACCAGCCTCACAGTTAAAGAGTTATTTTTGGTACCCGCTCATTTGTTGTTGCGCTTGACGCACTAGTCGTTTTGTAATTTCTCCACCGACCGAACCATTAGCACGTGATGATGCATCTGGTCCCATTTGTACACCAAATTCTGCTGCAATTTCATTTTTCATTTGATCCAGTGCTTGTCTTACGCCTGGAACTACTAACTGATTTGAATTACCACTGTTGTTGTTTGGCATGTTTGTCACCTCCTGTGCACATAGAATGTGCCGTTTATAAAACTTTATGCATTTATTTGTTATGGTAATGTCCACCAATTACATAAAATAGTTTAAACATCTGCATTTTTGCTTACACTATATTAGCGAAAAGTTGTTCCGAAACATCTTTTCATTGAATAAATCTTTATTTATTGCCATTCATTTGTTGTTGCGCCTGACGCACTAATCGCTTAGTAATTTCTCCGCCGACGGATCCGTTGGCACGCGATGATGCGTCTGGCCCCATTTGTACGCCAAATTCTGCTGCAATTTCATTTTTCATTTGATCAAGTGCTTGTCTTACGCCTGGAACTACTAGCTGATTCGAGTTGCCGCTGTTGTTGTTCGCCATGTTTATCACCTCCTTGTGCAGTTAGAATGCACAAGTTAATAAAATTCATGCGCGAATAATAAGTGGTAAATAACGCCAAATAATTAAGATTAGTTTAAGCAACCATTCTTTTGCTTACACTATATAAGCCAAAAAGCTGCATCAGACAATGTCCGATGCAGCTTTTATATAGGTTGAAATAAAGTTAATCTTCAATCAGAGGAGGGCTTCATCCCCACTGATTGTTTAAAGAACTTAGGCTAAGTGCGCCACGTCCTGTGGCAAAGCCTAAGTAACCAACAGGGAGGAATGAACTGCAATTCCTTCTCGTTTGCCCTAACCATTCGGGCTTTTACTGCCCGTTAATGCGGGATAAAGAATTTCACTGAATTTGCTCAGGCGCTAGACGATGCCTTCGTACAGTTTATACAGATACTTATTTGTTCAACATATCGTTCTTCAATTTGATTGAGTTCCCATTATTCCATAATCCACTTAAATTAATGCCTTTAACTTTGGTACTAACTTCTATGTGCTTTTAGAATGCATCGCAAACGGAATTTCATACAGTGGATGTAAACAGTAATTTATTCTAACATTAAAGAAGGTCTTCGAAGTCGTCCTTTTGTTGAAGTGGTAGTTCAACGATTAGTCGTTTTTCAATCGCTTCTTCAATCATTGGCTCGAAATCAGTAAAGCTTTCATAATAAGCTACTTTTTCAAGCTTTGGTTTTGTTTTCGGGTTTGAAGGCGAGAAGATTGTGCAGCAATCTTCATAGGGTCTAATTGAAATGTCGTATGTGCCAATCTTTTGGGCAATATCTATAATATCCAGTTTGTCCGTTGCAATGAGCGGGCGCAAAATAGGGGAAGAGGTCACAGCGTTAATAGCCGTTAAGCTTTCGAGCGTTTGACTAGCAACTTGTCCAAGGCTTTCCCCTGTTACAATTGCGAGCGCACCTTCTTCTTCACGCACTTTATCAGCAATTTGAAGCATTAATCTCCGCGTTGTCGTCATTGAAACATTATCAGGTACTTGACTGACAATCGCTTGCTGGATTTCAGTGAATGGTATTATATGAAGCCTAACTGCTGCTCCGAATGAACTTAACTTCTCAGCAAGGTCCATCACTTTCTTTTTAGCCAAATCACTTGTGAATGGCGGACTGGCAAAGTGAATTGCATCAATCGACACACCACGCTTCATCATAAGATAGCCTGCAACTGGGCTATCGATACCACCTGAAAGCATTAGAATTGAATGTCCATTTGAACCTACTGGCATACCGCCTGCACCTTCATATACTTTCGCTGTTAAGAAAGCTCCTTCTATTCTAATATCAATGAGTAGCACGATATCAGGTTTTTTCATTTGCACAATGAGGTCTGGGAAGCTGCGTAACACATGTGACCCAATTTCTAGCTGCAACTCGTTTGTCACAAGCGGAAACCTTTTGTCTGTACGTCTCACTTCAACTTTAAACGTTTTTCCAGCTGTTTCGTTTGCCCCAATGATTTCTAAGGCTTTTTCTTTAATCGCTTCAAGCGTCGCTTCACATTTTGCAACTGGACTGAAAGATTGAATGCCGAAAATATGTGGCAAACGAGCTATCGCTTCTTCCATATCGCTTTTTTCTTCCGCAAAAAGAAACATGCGATCACGTTCAGGTTTAATGATTACCGTTTTCAAATCACTCAAAGCATCTTTAATATTGTTTCTTAATTTCTTGACGAATACATTCCTGTTTCGTCCCTTTAATGATATCTCTCCATAGCGTATCAATAGTTCGTTCCATTCCATTACTTATTTCCCCTTCCAAGCAGTTCCATGAACCGTGCAAATACTTGCTCGAATTCCACTACATGCTGTTCTATATTATTTTTTCCAAAGCTGACACGGATTACTCCATTTTTAAATTTCCCATTAACACCTATAGCTTCTATTACATGCCCCGCAGTGCCACTTTTCGATGAACAAGCGCTAGATGTAGAAATCGTAATACCGTTTTCTTGAAAGAAATTAACTGCAACTTCCCCTTTTACTTTATAAAAAGCGACAGCTAAAATATGCGGTGCTGCCTTATCAGGGGCAAGTACACGAACGTTCTCAAATTGCCCGATAAACCCTATAAGCCGATTTCTCCATTGCCTGAAATCCTTCTGCTCGATAGCTATCGCACTCATCCGTATTGCCTTTGCCATCGTCACTGCATTCGCTACGGATACGGTACCGTTGCGAATACCACTTTCCTGGCCGCCGCCATAACTAATTGCTTCTGGTGTCATTCCTTTTCTTAATGCTAGTATGCCCGAACCTTTCAAGCCATTAATTTTATGAGCTGAAATCGTTATTGCGTCCGGACCATCTCCAGTTAACGAAACGGGTAGTTTTCCGAAACTTTGAACAGCATCCGAATGAAATAGTGCCCTTGTATTTTCTTTAATGAGGCGTGCACATTCAGCAATTGGCTGTATTGTACCGATTTCATTATTGACATGCATAATACTGACAAGTATTGTATCTTTCCGAAGTTTACTTTTCAACTCTTCAACAGAGATCATTCCTTGCTCATCAACTGACAAATAATCCACTTCAAACCCTTGCGTCTCTAAATATCCCATTGAATGAAGAACAGAAGGATGTTCAATTTTTGTTGTGATGAGATGGTTGCCTCTAGCACGCAAAGCACGTGCAAAACCGATTACCGCTAAATTATTGGCTTCCGTACCACCCGATGTGAATAAAAGCTCTCCATCATGTGCACCAAGAATCGATAGGATCTGTTCTCTCGATCGTTCAAGAAGCGCCTCGGCTTCCTTTCCAGCAAGATGTATTGAAGCGGGATTCGCAAAAAAGCGCTTGTTCACTTCTATGAAAGATGTAAGCACACCCTCATCAGGAGCTGTTGTAGCGCTATTATCAAAATAAATCATGTGAATCTTCCTTTCATTTTACATTAAATACGCATTTCAGCATTGATCCCACCACTTATAGAAGTGGGTACTACTTTAGCTAACGCTTCGCTTTCAGTACAAAAAAATTACTGAATCAAGTTCAATGCGTGACAAAGCCACCTGCATTATATGCCGGTGGCTATTTGTAGTCTACTTTTTAACTCAGACATGTTCTTTCACAAGTTCTTCAATTCGTTTCATAGCACCCGGTTCCATTTCTTCAACCGCTGTCGCTGCTTCTTCCAATGCTTTTGCATAACGGAATTGTCTGAATGACTCTTCAGCATCTAACAGGCGGGCGTGAACTTCCGGATTGGATGCACGGTATCTGTTTCCATATTGGATGATCCACTCAATCAGTAATACATTCTCAAGCATCTCTTCAACTTTTATAGATACATCATTTATAGCTTTCCCTGCGTTCTCCAAATAAGAATCGACGAGACTCATATTAAGCGGTACTTCCTGTAAACTTTGTGTCACAATATAAATTTGTTCATCTGCTTCTTCAAGACGTGCTTCCATATCATCCGGTATACCTGGGATATTCCCCTTATGTAGCATACGTTCTGAATTTTGTAATTTACGCGACAGTTCATCCAGTTTAGTTCGAACATTATTTTCATCAATCCGCAAGTTTTTCATACGATTTGTGAAACTTTCCTGTTCAACAGCAATTTGCTCTAGTTCTTCAAAAATGGATTGCAACTCTTCCTGTAATCCCGAATAAGCAGATAATTGTTCCTCAAGCCTATAAATAAGCACACCAAATCGTTTGTCGAGAGAACCTAACTTTTTGAGAGCCAGCTGTGGAATTTGTGCTTCTTTTTCATCCATTCGATAACTTTGCTGAACAAAAGCCGCCTCGTCTGAAGTTTCTCTTGTCAATATCGTTATTGCGTGAAGCCTCTCAGCAATTTGATTATAGTACTCATCTACATAATGCTTTGCATTCACTTCATTTTCAAGCGCATCGTAAAATGAATCAATGCGATCATTTATTTCACTTGTACACTGTTGAACAGATTCAATTTGAAGATCAGCCATTTTTAACAATAGTTCTTCAAGTTCAATCTCAATTGTTCTAAGTTGTTTTGTCAGTTCTAGGTGTTGCAAATAATAGGACTGTTCTTCCATCTCTCTCGTTCCATTTCGTAGTTCACGAATCGATGCTGGAATTTTGCTTTGTATTTCAGAAAGCAACGATGGGATCTCGTGGATTAACGTAAAAACATGATCTCCCTTTGCTGATAATGCCATGACAATTTCCCGTGCCAACAAATAATTGCCATTCGCTGTCAACTCGTCATATTCTGCGAATTTCGGGTTAAATGATTCCAGTTCCTTTTCAAGTGGATTCGCTGTCATCCCAAACGAATGTTGATGAGCGAGTACCGCTTTGCGAGCGGCACGATGCTGCTCTTTTAATTTTTCCATCTCAATGCGATTTTTTTCTTCACTGCCAACGAGTTCGTTTAGCTCTTGCAAAATATTATTCATTTTTTTATCGCAAAATCGAACTTTTTCTTGAATTTCTTTCTCTAATCCTGTTGCTTTTCTAAAACGGAAACGATCTACTACATCCTCTACATCAAATAATAATGTATCGATTTTTGGCATATGTACGTCCATCAATTCTGTCCATTCGCTACGCCACCGTTCGAATTTCTCTTCGGTTTCGCCTGTCATGTTCAGTTGTTTCACTTTTGTCATCTCTTCTAAGATAGGTTTGTGTTGAATTTGTAGCTTCTCCTGCTCCAACCGACCAATTTCCTGGATATGTTTACGCCTGAATAAGAAGGCGATTGTCGTTAATATAATAACTACTAGTATGGCAATGATGATGATTTTCATCGTGGTCCCCCTGTCCAAGTCACTGTACCATGATATTATCCTATATAGTACCACGTTTAAACCCTTTTGGTTGCGAATATGAATGATTTATAGGGAAAATCCTGTTTTCCACCCTAATAATCGACAAAATTTGTTTATAAACGTCTTAATATGTATACTTATTTAAACAAAATATACTTAACAAGGGGTGTTCTATTTGTTTCAAGAAATTGACTATGCCACTGATTTAAAAGTGAAATATGAACAACTTTCAAGTCAATTGGACGCATTGTTGACGGGTGAGAGAAATATGTACGCAAACTTGAGCAACGCTTCTGCTTTACTCAATCAATTTTTCGACCGCATCAATTGGGTCGGTTTTTACTTAATGGATGACGGAGAACTGGTGCTTGGTCCTTTCCAAGGTCTTCCCGCGTGCATTCGTATTCCCCTTGGAAGAGGCGTCTGCGGAACAGCTGCTGAAACAAAAAAATCCATTATCGTATCGGACGTCAATGCTTTCCCAGGACATATTGCATGCGATGCAGCTTCCCAGTCTGAAGTTGTCATTCCTATTTTAAAAGATGGTGTCTTACTTGGTGTCCTTGACATCGACAGCCCCGAGTTGAATCGCTTCACAAAAGAAGATCAGGCTGGACTGGAACATCTTGTCGAGGTACTAGTCAAACATCTTTGAACAACAAGCTGCCCTGGCCACCAGACAATCGGTGCCAAGGCAGTTTTTTCATTGCTCAACAATCATGAAATCCTGCTCTGTTGTTAATTATAGCAGAGAGGTTCCTGTCCTATTTGTTCAAAGATAAAAAAGTATATGTTTTTTCGCTTAAAATAGTATCTAGTTTCCAGGCGCCTTGCGATTTTCTTATTTTAAGCCCGCTCGGTAATCACTGTCTCCATGATTGCGAATGCCGCCTTGAAGTCAGCTATGAGATCCTCGGCATGTTCAAGACCGACTGAAAGCCTTAGTAAAGAATCAGTGATACCCATCTGTAGTCGCTCCGCCTCAGGAATAACAGAATGTGTCATCGTCGCAGGATGCTGGATAAGCGTTTCTGCGTCTCCTAGGCTGACTGCAATCTTAATGAGAGAAAGGCTATCCATGAATAGCTGAGCCCCTTCTTTACCACCTTTAACTGTAAATGAAATCAGGCCGCCTCCTGCTCTCATTTGACGTTTCGCTATTTCATATTGTGGATTGTCTTTATCGAACGGATAATAGATTTCTTCAACAAGCTTCTGACCTTTTAAATAAGCTATCACTTTTTCCGCATTCGAAGTATGGCGCTCCATGCGAACCGATAGCGTTTTCAATCCGCGGATTAAAAGCCAAGCATCGAATGGCGATATGATGCCTCCGAAATCTTTCTGCACAGACATACGAATTGACTCCATCTCTTCTTTGTCAGCTCCGACAAGAAGCCCAGCTATGACATCTCCGTGACCGTTAATATACTTTGTTGCGCTATGCAAAACGAAGTCCGCACCGATATCGAGCGGATTCTGCAAATAGGGCGACGAAAAAGTATTGTCAACTACAACTCGAAGTCCATGACGTTTAGCTACATTCACGACCGCGTGAATATCGACAAGTTCCATTGTTGGATTGATAGGCGTTTCAATATATATACAGACCGTTTCCGGTGTAATAGCCCGTTCAATCTCCTCTTCTGTCTTCATCTGAATAAGGTCATGCGTGATATTGTATTTCTCATTCAGCATACCAAGAAGTCCAAATGTGCAGCCATAAATTCCACGTGAACACAGAATATGATCACCCGATTTCGTCAAGTGGACGAGAATCGTACTGACTGCTGCCATCCCCGAACCAAACGCAAGTGCACCTTTTCCGTTCTCAAGAGCTGTCATACGCTCTTCTAACACGCGGACAGTCGGATTACCAAGCCTGGAGTAAATGTTCCCTCCCTCTACACCTGAAAAGCGATTCTCCCCTTGCAATGCTGTTTCAAACGAGAAGGTCGATGTTTGGTAAAGTGGTACCGCTAAACTCCCCTGATGTTCCCTATCATCATATCCCTCATGAATGACAATCGTATCTTTGTGAAGGTTTTTTTTGTCCATTTCCATTGCCCTCCTTATGTTTAAAAGAATATTCTAACTCTACATCTATTAGTTTACTCTTTAATCACAGTTAGGAAAAGGTATAACTGGTTTCTTCATGGATTACTACTTGGTTTTTACCGTTATTTTTCGCTATATACAGTGCTTTGTCAGTGTGTTGAAACAGCTCTTTATAAGTCGACTGTCTTTTAGACGTCCAGTTATGCATCCCTATCGATACCGTAATTGAGGGTTCAGTGGCAGCAGGAATAAGTTTAACCAGTCGTTCCGCAAATAATGCCCCTTCTTGAAATTCTGTCAACGGCAAAAAGATAGCGATTTCCTCTCCACCCCATCTTCCCGCAACCCCTCTACCGGATACCTCTGCAAGTATGATGGTAGCGATTTGCTTCAGCACATCATCACCAGTTACATGACCATATGTGTCGTTTATCTTCTTGAAGTCATCGACATCTACGAGAACAAACACACCCATTTCATCATCAACAATCGACTTTTCAATAATCTTATCTACGTAACTTCTTGTATAGAGTTTGGTTAAGTGATCTTTATCAACAAGTTCCTGTAACTGGTCGCGTAATACCGAGTTCGCAAGTGCAAGCGAAGAGTGTCCAATAAGTGATTGCATGAGTTTGAAGCTGTCGAATGAAAAGAAGTATTGATCCATATGCAGTAGTACAACGAAACCCGTAAGTACCTCTTGATTCACAATCGGAATCGCTATGATTGACTCGTAACCAATAGTTTCGTTCATGGTTCGGCTAAAATTCGCATCAAATAAAGCTTCTTTGCCACTCCTCAAGTATTTCGATGAGAATTCAATATAATTCTTGCCTGATTCCGTACGAAAAAAATCTGAACTTAATTGAGAGAGGTCATAACCATCTTGTTCATTGTTAAAAACAAATGCAATTTCTGCTGGCCGAAACGCTTTCAGCAATTGCTGTTTCAAAAATGCTGTCATTTCTCCAAAATGCATATTGCTATTCAATTTTTTCGACGTTTCATTGACAAGTTGTAAATCTTCGATAACACGGTGGGATTGATCATGTAGAATCGCTTTTTCCAGTGCACTTCCTGCTGTATTTACTACCATACTGATAAACTTTTTCTGTGTCGATGAAAAAACGAGGTCAATTGGTGCTTTAATTTGCAACACACCATAGATACCTTGTCTTCCTCTAATTGGTGCATTAATCAGCCTGCATGACAATTCAGGCATTACTTCCTTTGTCGTTTCACCCGATACAAACGCATTCATCGCAGACGGTCTTTCGTTCATGTAATCAATTAACTTATAGTTATGCGTCACCCCTTTTTGATCATGTGATAAAAGAAGTCCCACTTCAGATGACGGGAAATTTTTAGATATCGCAGAGACTACGCCATCTAAAATCACATTACTTTGCATTGTTGAATTGAATAATTCGGTGACTCCGAACAAACGCTTGGAGCTTTTTTCCTCTTTTATAAGAAAAACCATTTTCTTTACTATCTCAATGAGGTCGCTTACCGCCTTTTCAAGTTCATGTAAAAATGGCGATGTAGCAAATGCGTTCCATTCATTAGTAGATTTCAGAACCAGCAATCCGAGTGGTTCAGATTTCAAATTCCGGAACAGAAGAAAGTCATCGGCATAGCTAAAACCTGTCTCTCTAACTCGCGAGATTAAAGAATCATGGCTAAACGCTTTTCCGGTTTTAAGTGCATCAAATACCAAGGCTTGTTCTCTCTTAGAAACGGACTTATGACCTTTAAGTGCCACAAAACTATTATTTGCATATATGAAAAAATCCGCTTCTGCAATATTAAAATGGTGATTTAGTTTTGGTTTTAACGCCTTAAACCATTGTTCATACGATTGCAAAGCAGTATCTTTGGTCCATAAATCCATCAAATCGCTTTTAATTTTCAACATCGTCAATTGATGATCCGTCACATAATCACCCCAATCCTAATCTGTATATAGAATTCAAATAAGTCTTACTATCATTGTAATGCATTGGTACTATAGTTACCATTACTTTACATAGACCATTTGGCTTATTTTAGTTTACAAGTATGACGCTTGACTCTTACTTCTATAGTTGTTATGATGGAACTTGTGTAAAATAGTTGCAGCAGTTGTGTGTTTCAGATTGTCCAGTCTATTCCTTTTACAAGGTGCATCGAGTAACTTCCTGGCTGCGGAGGCGAGGGTGCAAGATGATAGAATGGCATTTGGATTGAACACATCTGGTTCTTATTTTACAACAAAATAAAACCAACAATAGAGGAGGAGTCTTTCATGGCTCGTTATACAGGTCCATCATGGAAACTTTCCCGTCGTCTTGGGATTTCACTTACAGGCACAGGAAAAGAAATCGAAAAACGCCCTTACGGTCCAGGACAACACGGTCCTAACCAACGCATAAAACTTTCTGAGTACGGAAAGCAATTACAAGAAAAACAAAAACTTCGTTTTATGTTTGGCGTAAACGAACGTCAATTCAAAACGATGTTCATCAAAGCAGGTAAAATGCCTGGTAAACACGGTGTTAACTTCATGATTCTTCTTGAGACTCGTCTTGATAACATTGTATACCGCATGGGTCTTGCACGCACACGTCGTGCATCACGCCAACTTGTAAACCACGGCCATATCATGGTTGATGGTAAACGCGTTGATATCCCTTCTTTCAGCGTTAAACCTGGTCAAGAAATTTCTTTCCGTGAGAAATCTCAAAACCTTGATACTGTAAATGAATCGCTTGAAGTGAACAGCTATGTTCCTGAATACGTAACATTCAACAAAGACACTAAAGTCGGTCAATTCGTCCGCATGCCTGAGCGCAGCGAACTTGCAGCAGAAATTAACGAATCACTTATTGTTGAATTCTACTCTCGTTAATAGCATCTTTGGAAAAGAGCCCTTCACAGGGCTCTTTTTTTTCGTGATATACTGTACATACTACGACTTATGAGGTGATTATATGAAACTTGTATCGATTTGTCCGAGTAATACGGAACTACTTGCCTACCTTGGCCTCATTGATCAACTCGTTGCAGTTGATGATTTTTCTGATTGGCCTAGCGGAATCAATTCTTTACCCAAATTAGGGCCTGACTTGTCGATTGATATGGACAAATTGGAATTGTATGAACCTGACTTAGTGCTTGCATCGCTCAGTGTTCCCGGAATGGAAAAAAACATCGCAGAACTCGAGAAGCGAATGATTCCACACGTAGTATTAGATCCACAAAGCCTGGATGATATCGCAGAAGACCTGTTAACTGTCGGAAAAGCATGTGGAATTGAAGAACACGCACTTCAAATTAAAGAAGAGTATTTATTATTTATTCAAGACATGAAAAAACGTGCCGAAACTGTCGAAGTTACCCCTTCATTATACTGGGAGTGGTGGCCCAAACCTGTATTTACACCTGGAAAAATTAATTGGCTGACTGAAATAAGCACTATTTCCGGAGCTTTGAATGAATTTCGCGACGTCGAATTTGCCAGTGTTCAGACTGACTGGGAGGATGTTCTAAATAGAGCACCTGATTACATCCTTCTAGCGTGGGTCGGAGTACGAATCAATAAAGTGAAAAAAGAAGTTGTTCTGAAACGGCCCGGTTGGAAGGAGTTGGACGCCGTGAAAAGTGACCGCCTTTCAGTAATGGAAGAAGAACTGTATTGTCGCCCTTCCCCGCGGCTCCTTGAAGGCGCTTTGAAATTAGCCAAAATGATTCACCCGGAAATTTATGCGGATTTACAACTACCGCAGTGGGTTAGAAACGCGTAAAATAAAAAGGCTGTTTTCCCCTTCCTAATAGGGAAAACAGCCTTTCGCATTATAAGCAATGTTATTTCTAGACACTTTCAGTTGTTGCCGCGACAGTTGCATGACTTGCCATGACAGTTCTCGTCGTTGTCCTCACAGTTTCACAACTTCCCATGATAGTTCCAGCCGTTGGCATCATAGTTCGAAAATTCAGTTCAAAATTCTCTTCTTCAGTCATTTTCATAAGGAATCATTTCTGATTTTTCGTGCAGACTCGGAAATAGATTTGCGAAGTCAAATGCCCTCCGCGAACTGGCAAACTCATAAAACCATTCTGCAATGAGTCGATTTAACTTCAGTTATGGAGTTTCTAACATAGCCCTCGAACATCTCTTTTTTCCTGCCGAATGAAAAGTTTGCGGGTTTCGCTTTCATGAATCTCCACAGTTAAACGAATTTCACCATTTTGTAATTTTTCTTACCGCGACGGACAATCGTAAACCCATCATCCAAACGATCTGCTGCGCTCACCTCGTATGCCGTATCCGTCACTCGTTCGCCGTTCAATGATATCGCACCATTTGTCACATCTTCACGAGCTTGTCGTCTTGATGGCGACACGCCAGAATCGACGATAAAGTCAACGATGTTTTTATCCTCTTTCGCCATTTCAAACGAAGGGACATCTTTGAATGCGTCTTTCATTTCATTCGCGGTTAGTGTTTTTAAATCACCACTGAATAATGCTTTGGAAATACGGATTGCCTGGTCAAGTGCTTCCTGACCGTGAATCAGACGCGTCATTTCTTCTGCCAATCTAAGTTGCGCTTTCCGTAAATGTGGTTCTTCTTGAACTGTAATTTCAAACGCTTCGATTTCTTCGCGCTCAATGAATGTGAATATTTTCATATATTTAACAGCATCCGCATCAGCTGTATTTATCCAGAACTGATAGAATTCATAAGGTGATGTTTTTTCTGCATCAAGCCATACTGCGCCGCCCGCACTTTTACCAAATTTCGTACCATCCGCTTTCGTAACCAGTGGAATTGTGATACCGAATGCTTTCACTTCTTCTTCGTGCGTTTTACGAATCACTTCAAGCCCTGTCGTAATATTGCCCCACTGATCCGATCCACCGATTTGAACTCTGCAGCCATAATTATTGAATAAATGGTTGAAGTCAATTCCTTGAATAAGCATATATGAAAACTCAGTGAAAGAAATTCCACTATCAAGACGTGATGCAACATTGTCTTTCGCAAGCATATAGTTAACGCCTAACAACTTACCGAAATCGCGTAAAAATTCGATGACGCTCATCGAACCTACCCAGTCATTGTTGTTCACCATTTGAGCGCCGTTTTCAGAATTGAAATCGAAAATTTGTTCCATCTGCTTCTTAATCCCGGCAACGTTTCTATCGATCTGTTCAGTTGTTTGGAGCTGTCTTTCTTCCGAGCGGCCTGATGGATCCCCAATCATACCCGTAGCTCCTCCAACAAGTAGAATCGGACGATGTCCATGCATTTGGAAACGGCGTAGCGTAAGTAATGGCACGATATGTCCGATGTGCATGCTATCCGCAGTCGGATCGACGCCGCAATACAGTGAGATTTTCTCCTTATTCAGCAAATCCTCAAGACCCGCCTCATCCGTCTGTTGGTAGAGTAACCCTCTCCACTTTAAGTCTTCCATCAATTTCTCTTTCATCCTAACCCCTCCTGTAATTTAAGTAATAACGCATCGCGTCAAATGAGTTTCAAAGCGCTTAGCACCTGGAAGTAGACAACAAAAAAGCCCTTACACGATTTAAAAAAATCATGCAAGGACGCTAATTATTGTATTAACGCGGTACCACCCGGCTTGAGAAAAAATTCTCCACTCAAAACGCAATAACACTGCGCACGCGTCACACTCCAGAGCTGTAATTCATGATTGGTTTACCGGACAGCTTTCACCAGCCGCTGCCTCTCTAAACGGTTCCCCAACCACTACTTCGACTCATTCAACATGTGAAAGTATATGTATCAGTAATTCTAACCGATATTCAAAAGTTGTCAAATATTATCGATTGGCATTTATGGAAATGTGCTATAATAGGTAAGATTTCAGGAGGTTGATTTAAGTGAGTAAACATCAAAAGAATCGTATTGATCTAATAGAAGAGAAACTTGAAACAATGACTAAAACTAAATGGGCTAAAGGGATGCGCATCACCTCAGGCGTCACCTGGAACCTTTTTCTTCTATTCATTGTAGTAGGTTTGACACTGGTAGTGTTTGCCGGTTCAGTCGGAGCAGGCTATTTTGCTTCATTGGTAGCCAAAGAACCGCTTCGTTCAAAGCAAGAAATGCGGGATGCAATCTTCACCTACGAAGAAACGTCCGAACTTTATCTCGCCGGCAATATCTATATCGGTAAAGTTAACTCTGATATAGAACGGAAAGAGACGAAACTCGAAAGTGTATCCCCTTTCGTTATTGATGCAGTATTCGCCACAGAGGATGAGTATTTCGCACAGCATGAGGGCATTGTCCCAAAAGCGATTTTCCGCGGACTATTACAGGATGTAACGAACTCCGATAACCAAACTGGCGGTTCGACTTTGACACAACAACTTATTAAGAACCAAATTTTAACCAACGAAGTGTCATACGAACGAAAAGCGAAAGAAATGCTACTGGCAATGAGAATTGAGCATTTCATGACAAAAGATGAAATTCTCGAAGCTTACTTGAACATTATTCCATACGGCCGTAATTCAAATGGGCAAAACATTGCAGGTATTGAAACTGCAGCTGGGGGTATTTTCGCTTTAAAAGCAGCGAAATTGAATTTACCGCAAGCCGCCTTCATAGCCGGCCTTCCTCAGGCCCCCTTCGCTTATACCCCTTTTAAAAGTGGTGGCGGATTGAAAGAACAAGAATTCTTACAGCCGGGAATCAATCGGATGAAGACAGTTCTTTTCAGGATGAAGGAAACTGGTTACATAACTGAACAGCAGTACAATGAAGCAATCGTCTATGATATTACAAAGGATTTCCGTGAACCCGTCATGCGCGCGAATGAAAGATATCCTTATTTGACGCAAGAAATTCAGAATCGCACGGTCGATATCCTCGCGGAGATTATCGCAGAAAAAGACGGAGTCGATGCTGAACGTCTTGAACAAGAAGATAAATTACGAGAAAAATATTCAATACTTGCGACGCGTTCAATGAAAAATGATGGCTATAGAATTTACTCTACCGTTAATAAAGATCTATATGACAAGATGAATGAAGTCGGTAATGATTTCGAAAGTTACGGATTTACCTATACACGCGAAGTAAAAGATTCTCATTCCGGCGAGGTCGAATTCGCGGAGGATCCAGTTCAAGTCGGTGCTATTATGATCGAAAATAGCACTGGTAAAATCTTATCCTTCATTGGCGGCCGTGGACATGAACACCAAGCGCTTAACCATGCTACACAAGCATTCAGACAGAACGGATCTGCTATGAAGCCACTTCTCGTTTATGCACCAGCTATTGAATATGGCGTCATCGGGGCTGGAAGTCCCGTCGTCGATGTTAAATTCAGTGTCAAACAAGCGAATGGCTCTATGTGGACACCTAGCAACTATACAAAATCGATGGAGTATGGAATCATTCCTGCAAGGGAAGCACTCTCCAAGTCATTGAACTTGGCAACAGCAAGATTATATCGCGACATCCTTGATCGACGGCCTGCCGAATTCCTCGACAAGATGGGTATTTCAAAACTTCTCCCAGGAGACTATGTCAATCCCTCTACTTCATACGGGGGCATGACGGTCGGAATGAGTGTTGAGGAAAACACGAATGCATTTGCAACATTTGCGAATGGTGGGCAGTTCATAGACGCATACATCGTCGAAAAAATCGAAGATATGGATGGCAATATCGTCTATCAACATGAAATTGAACCTGTCGATGTTTTCAGCCCTGAAACGAGTTATATTGTTACTGATATGTTACGTGATGTTGTAAAAACGGGCGGCACTGGCTCGCAAGTAACGCAAAACATGAAATTCACTACAGATCTTGCTGCCAAAACGGGAACAACACAAGGTTACGGTGACGCTTGGCTTGTTGGATACAACCCAAATGTGTCTCTTGGTGTTTGGCTCGGATACAAAGACCGAACACGAAGTCTCTATTACGGACTCGAAAAGCAAACATTGCATCCTACTACAAGGACAAGTATGCTTTTCGCCCGTATTATGAATGCTGCGAACGAAGTCACACCAGAAATAGTCGGAGCCTCTGCAAAATTCAGTCGTCCTGACGGTGTCGTTGAAAAATCGTTCTGCGGTATTTCTGGGCTTGCTCCCTCTGCTGCATGTTCGTCTGCAGGGCTCGTTAAAACGGATTTATTCAACGCAAAAGTGATGTTACCAACAAAACCGGATGATAGCATTACCTCTTCTTCTTATGTATCTGTTAAAGGGACGAGGTACCTTGCACTTCCATCAACACCAAGCGAATTCGTGTCATCAGGTGGCACAGGCGTTAACCAAGTGTTCATCGACCGAATGCTCGGACCGTGGGGAGGAGATGCTTCAAAATTGTTCCCAGCGAACTCCGCTTTCGCATCTCATGTCGTGTCGGGAGCTATATTTAATGCAGATGATGTCGCTCCTGCACCAGTAAATGTTAGTTTAAATGGAACGACAATAACATGGGGCAATTCACCTTCCAACGATGTTATTGGGTACTATGTTTATGATAATAATGTTAAAATCGGAACAATAAGAGACGGTTCTTCGAATACATTTACAGTCGGTTCTGGCTCATACTCAGTCAAGGCTGTCGACATTACCGGAAGACTTTCAAATGGCTCCAATGCAGTCACCATTGCGGCGCCTGAGCCTGAAGAGGAAGTTATCGAAACACCTCCAACGGAAAACGTACCACCTGTTACACCACCTCCTGTAACTGAGGATGGGAACGACGGTGGTACCCCGCCTCCTACAAGTGGAGACGATGAAACTGGGGAATGAAATAGGAAAAAGAGCCTGTCCGCTATCAATAGCGGACAGGCTCTTTTTTGAATGCTAAGAAAGTATAAGTTTTTTCGACTTAGAATAGTGTCTAGCTCCAGGCGCCTTGTGTCCTTGTGTTTTTATTAGTTACTCAATGTTAGTCTTCCATTGTCGACAAATCACCTGTCGGCAAATTCAGTTCCCAAGCTTTTAACACACGACGCATAATTTTTCCACTTCGTGTTTTCGGTAATTTATCTTTGAATTCAATTTCACGTGGAGCAGCATGTGCGGCCAGCCCTTTTTTAACAAATTGTCGAATTTCTTCTTTTAATTCATCTGTCGGCTCAATTCCTTCATGAAGCGATACAAATGCTTTTATAATTTCGCCACGAACTGGGTCAGGTTTACCTATAACCCCAGCTTCAACAATCGCGGGATGCTCAAGCAGTTTACTTTCCACTTCGAATGGTCCTACGCGCTCTCCACTCGTCATAATCACATCATCGACTCGGCCCTGGAAAAAGAAATATCCGTCCTCGTCGATGTATGCTGAATCACCCGAAACATACCACTCATCATTGATAAAGGTAGATGCATATTTTTCAGGATTATTCCAAACTTGCCGCATCATTGCAGGCCATCCTTTTTTAATAGCTAAGTTACCCATATGATTTGGAGGTAATACGTTTCCTTGATCATCAACGATGGCTGCTTCAATACCGGGAACCGGCTTGCCCATTGATCCAGGTTTAATTGGCAGACATCCGAAATTACAGATTGTTTGTGCACCTGTTTCTGTCATCCACCATGTGTCATGAATTCGCAATTTAAACGCTTCAGATCCCCAACGGATTACTTCGGGATTAAGTGGTTCACCCACGGAAAGAATATGGCGCAGTGAAGAAAGATCAAACTTGCTTAGTGGCCCTTCCCCAACTCCCATAAGCATCCGGAATGCGGTTGGCGCACTATACCAAACCGTGACACCATATTCCTCTATCGCTCCATACCAAGCATCTGCCGAAAATCTGCCGCCAAGAATCAAGCTAGTTGCCCCGGCAAGCATTGGTCCGAAAATACCATAAGCTGTGCCTGTCACCCAACCTGGATCCGCTGTACACCAGAAGATGTCCTCATCTTTTAGATCCAGTACCCACCGTGTTGTCTGCAGTTGCTGTACCATCGCTTCCTGTACATGTACGATGCCTTTCGGCTTTCCTGTTGAACCTGAAGTGTAATGTAGAAGTGTTGGGTCTTCTTTATCCATCCATTCAACTTGGAAGTACTGGGAAGCATCTGCCATATGCTTGTTAAAGTCGACAATAAGACCTTCTTCCACCACATTTTCTCCTACAATAAAGATTGTCTTCAGGTGTGGTAATTTGTCAACAGGCACTCGTTCAAGAAGTTCAGGTGTCGTGATGATTGCAGTTGCCTCACTATCAGACAATCTGTCATAGACAGCACCTTCCATGAATGCTTCGAAAAGCGGTCCAACAATAGCACCCAGCTTCAACGCGCCCAAAAATGAGAAATACAATTCCGGTGAGCGAGGCATAAAGATGAAAATCCGGTCCCCTTTTTCGAGCGGCGACTGATTGCGCAATACGTTTGCAGCTTTATTTGACATCTTTTTCATTTCATTATACGTATAGCTTTCTTTTCGATTAGCGTCCTTATAATAAAGTGCAACCTTGTTTTTTCGATAAGAATCCGCATGGCGATCTACCGCTTCATGAGCAATATTCATGAGTCCGCTTTCAAACCAGCTGAAGTCTTTTTCTACATCCGTCCATTTAAATTCTGCGGCTGTACGATCATAATCTGCTAACTGATAATCCCCATGAACTGCGGGCAATGTTTTCATTACCATTCATTTCACCCTTTCAAGAATACAATATAACTATCATTCTACCTCAATCCAAACCTAATTGTCTAATTAATTATATTTTTCCAACAGTTTTAAATTTGTAGTAATCAACAGGCTTTTATTTATCCATATTGTTGTATACTAGGTAGTAGGTTTATATCAAATACGGAGGTGATCATATTGGAACATATAAAAACATATAACGCAATGGAGATAAAACATAAGAATGGAGACATCGTTATCGAGGGGCCCATTACTGCCGATTACCTTGCTAGCCTTGATTTTCACGAGGATCTTGTTGCATTCAGACCTCCCGCACAACAACACAAGGCACTCATTGAAATTGCAGGACTCCCAGAAGGTCGTATTTTAATCGTTCGCGATTCAAATGAAATTGTGGGCTACGTAACTTATTTGTATCCCGACCCTCTGGAGCGATGGTCGCAAGGAAGTATAGAAAATTTAATCGAACTTGGAGCAATTGAAGTTATTCCAAAGTTCAGGGCCGGCGGGGTTGGCAAGTCACTTTTACGCGTTTCCATGATGGACGATGCAATGGAAGATTATATTATCCTGACGACTGAATATTACTGGCACTGGGACTTGAAGGGTACGAAACTCAACGTTTGGGAGTATAGAAAAGTAATGGAGAAGATGATGAATGCCGGAGGTCTGGAATATTACGCAACCGATGATCCTGAAATAAGTTCTCACCCAGCCAATTGCCTAATGGCACGAATCGGCAAAAGAATTAATCAAGATACCGTCCAGCAATTTGACAGTCTCCGGTTCATGAACCGGTTCATGTATTGAAGGGAGGATAAATCAGATGCTAATTGAAGAAATAATGATAAAAGATGTTCTAACCCTATCACCAGAAAATACGGTAAAAGATGCACTTGACGCCATGCGGGATAGAAAAATTCGCCACTTGCCAATCCTATCTATGGATGGCATAGTAGTCGGCATCGTGACAGACCGAGACTTGAAAGAAGTTGTTCCCTCGTCCATTTCCGAAATAAAAGACAGTAGCCCATATGATACTTTACTTTCTGAAGTGATGACGAAAAATCCGATTACCGGACATCCAATGGACTTTGTTGAAGAAGCAGCGGTACTATTTTATGATAATAAAATCGGTTCACTGCCAATAGTGTCCAATAAAAAATTAGTTGGAATCATCACTGAAACGGATTTACTTTACAAATATATTGAATTAACGGGCGCACATCAACCTGGCTCACAAATAGAAGTACGGGTTCCTAATACACCTGGAATCCTTTTCGAAGTATCCAAAGTTTTCCACGAGCAGAAATTAAACGTTTTGAGTGTGCTCGTCTATCCCGATAAAGAGAACGAAGCAAATAAAATTCTTGTCATCCGGATTAACTCAATGAATCCTCTCAAAATTATTGAGGGATTAAAGGTAAGCGGATTTGAGGTCCTTTGGCCAAATGTCCCGGGCATTGACGTATGAAAAAAGATGCCGTTTTCATCTTTTCAGAAGAACAACTTGGATACTCTTTTTCAGATTCACATCCATTTAACCAAAAAAGAATTCTCTTGACTCTCGACCTTTTAAAGAAATCTGGGGCCATTCAAGATAGCGATATCATCGCCCCTCGCATGGCAACAGACGAAGAATTACTTCTCGCTCATGATAAAAAATTTATTGAAATAGTAAAAAAGGCTGGTAAAGGTGAACTAACTGAGGATGTTGGTAGCATTTACGGTATCGGTACAGAGGATACGCCAATTTTCCCGAATATGCATGAAGCCAGTGCTATGCTGGTCGGCGGTACATTGACTGCGGTAGATGAAGTGATGCAAGGACGCTCTAAGTATGCATTGAACCTAGGCGGAGGTCTGCATCATGGATTTCATGGACGTGCTTCCGGCTTTTGTGTATATAATGACAGTTCAGTTGCCATAAAGTACTTACAAAAAAAGTACGGGGCACGCGTTCTTTATATCGATACAGACGCTCATCATGGAGATGGCGTTCAATGGAGCTTCTACGATGACCCTACAGTCTGTACACTGTCCATCCATGAAACTGGGCGTTATCTGTTCCCTGGAACCGGAAGTATAACCGAACGCGGCAATGGTTCTGGCTATGGGACTTCCTTTAATTTCCCGATTGACGCTTTTACAGAGGATGAGTCATTCCTTTCTGTTTATAAAACAGCCATAAAAGAAGTGACTGAATTTTTCAAACCCGATGTCATCTTGACACAAAATGGTGCAGATGCGCATTATTTCGATCCCTTAACCCACCTTTATGGAACAATGGATATTTATAAAGAAATCCCTCGGGTTGCACGCGAAATTGCAGAGCAATATTGCGAAGGCCGCTGGATAGCCGTCGGTGGTGGCGGATATGATATCTGGCGCGTTGTCCCAAGGGCTTGGGCTCATATTTGGCTGGCGATGAAAAATATCCCTACACCTACTGGTCCACTGCCAGAGGACTGGTTATCAACGTGGCAGGAGCAGTCTCCCGTTACACTTATTCCGACTTGGGAGGATCCTGTACCACTATACGAACCTATTCCACGAAAAGATGAAATCAACGAGAAAAATGCACAGATGCTTAGCCGAGCCTTACATATGATCCGCAACGAAAAAATTGACAAATAACCACGTCTGGTGAGACTGGCTTGATATCCCCCATTTTCACTGGACCATTTCCGGCTCGCTTTCGGCGAAATATTCGTGACATTTTTACCGAGAGGCATGTATGGCTAGAAGTGACACTTCTTTAATAAAAAAGAGAAAACCCTATAGAAAGTTTCGGCCACCAAAATTGCATCTTTGGCGGCTTTTCTCTAGTTAAGAAGCCAGCTATTCTTTCGTCCTAAAAAGCTCTAAATGCACTTCGTGTACTTATGTAGTTGAAGAACGACGGATGAAGGACTACCCTACGCATCCAGACATCCGGTAATCGTAATAGAAGTCAATTCCAATCCAAAGCAATCCAAATGCAACTATACACGTCGCAGCCAGTGTGTGATCAAGTTACTTGCTGGTTACTTTGGTTATTCAACAGACGTGACAAATAGCAGTATTATTCCTCAAAAAGAGCAATCCCCTTCAGCCGGATATATCCGATTGATAAGATTGCTCTTTTTTCATTTCATAGATTTACGTTCTTCAAGCCGGAAAGGTAAAATGACCTGTTGCTCTTCAACCTCTTCCCCATTCATCAATTTCGTCAACAGACGCATTGACACTGCACCCAAATCATAGAGCGGAACGACAATAGAAGTGAGTTGCGGTCTTACTACCCTTGCCAAAATTGAATGTTCAAAACAGATGAGTTCGTAATCTTCAGGTACAGATAGTCCTCCATCCCTAATTCCATTCAACAAACCGACAGCAATCGCATCACTTCCTGCAATGATGGCAGTTGGTTGACCCTGCAATTCACGGATTTGTTTCCAGCCCTCATATGCACCATCGTACGTATCTTCCATTTCAATGACAAACTGCTCATCGACTGGAATATCCGCATCTTGGAGGGCTCTCATGTATCCCACTTTTTTACTGATACGGTTGATATCTCTTGTAAATGGCCCCGAAACAAACACGATTTTCGTATGACCATTTCGAATTAATTTATTGACCGCCACATAAGCAGCTTCTTCATAATCAATATTCACCGTTGCTAATTGTTTTTCCACGTCCAACGTTCCAGCCAAAACGATCGGAACATTCGCTGTGGACATTCCGGCACGAACTTCATCAGAAATCGAATCACTCATAAAGATGAGCCCGTCCACCTGTTTACCGAGATGGTCTTCTATTAATTCTACTTCTCGGTCTGTGCTCTCATCGGAGTTCGACAGGATCATATTATATTCGTACATCGTCGCAACGTCCGCTATTCCACGGGAAAGCTCCGAGTAGAAACTTTTCGAGATATCAGGAACGATGACTCCGATTGTTGTCGTCTTCTTACTAGCCAGACCTCTCGCAACTGCGTTCGGTCGATAGCCAAGCCGTTCAATGCAGTCGAGAACTTTCTTTCTCGTTGCAGGTTTTACATTTTGATTGCCGTTAACGACACGGGAGACCGTTGCCATTGAAACATTAGCCTCCCTGGCTACGTCGTAAATCGTTATAGCCATTAAAATTCCTCCTTCTATATACATTCATTATACCTTATGTCACATGTGTTGATTAACCAAATTTAACGAGTAAATAACTCAATCAAATACTAGGCGCTCGTGTACAGTTACGTTTGGATTTCTTTGGTTTAATGACTCTTATATGATTACCGGGATATCTTGATGTATATGGAAGCCATAAAGTCGCATTCATATACATTTTTCCGGTAATCGTATGGTTATCGTTCACCCGTCGCTCCCCAAAGGCATATGTACACAAAGCGCTAAAGCTTTTCGGGACGAAAGAATAACGGGGCTTCTTATCTAGATAAAAGCCTCCAAAGATACAATTTTGGCGGCTGAAGCCTTCCCCATTGTTTTGTCTTTTTTCAGCAAAGGAAATATTCGTGACAAGATGACCATGGAGGAATGAATTGCAATTCCTTCCCAAAGGGAGTGGCTAAGAATGACGAAGTCATTTCTAGCCACTCCTGTCCTCGGTAAAGGTATCATGATTATTTCGCCGCAAGCGAGCCGGAAATGGTCCAGTGAAAATGATGATTTTCAAGCCTTTCTTACCAGTGTATTATGCAAGTAGATGTTTAATCAACAGATGTGACCTATGTAATCAAAACGCCGGAACCATTATAGGCCCGGCGTCTACTCATGAGATTGTTGTGTGCGTGTTCATGAATTGGTTAATTGCGTCATAAAATTCATCAAATTGTTGCAGATCCATCTGTTGTGCAGAATCGGATAATGCAACAGCTGGATCTGGGTGCACTTCAGCCATTACGCCATCCGCCCCAACTGCTATCGCAGCTTTCGCTGTAGGTAGTAACAAATCTTTTCTACCTGTTGAGTGTGTTACGTCAACGAAGACCGGAAGATGCGTCTCCTGCTTCAAGATTGGAACGGCAGAGATATCTAATGTGTTGCGAGTTGCCCGTTCATATGTACGGATACCACGTTCACAAAGGATGATCTGGCTATTACCTTTAGAGAGTATATATTCAGCTGCATGAATGAATTCATCGATTGTCGCTGCAAGTCCACGTTTTAGAAGAACTGGTTTATTAATCATTCCAGCTTCTTTCAACAATTCGAAGTTTTGCATGTTACGTGCGCCAATCTGAACTACATCGATATATTCAAGTGCTTCTTCGAGATGTGACGGCGTAATAATTTCCGTAACAACTGAAAGACCTGTTTCATCAGCAACTCGTTTAAGTATTTTCAAACCTTCAAGGCCGAGACCTTGGAAATCATATGGCGATGTACGAGGTTTGTAAGCTCCTCCTCTTATCATCGTTAACCCTTTTGCTTTGATGGACAATGCAACAGCTAAAACCTGCTCATATGATTCGACTGCACATGGACCGTAAATGAATGACGGTGTTCCGTCCCCAATTTTATGGCCATTAATGTCGACAATCGTATCTTCGGCTTTTCTCTTACGGGAAACAAGCAAAGCATTGCGTTGGTCGTCTTCTTGTATCTCAAGTGCAGACATGAATATTCCTTTAAAAATCTGTTCAAGTACTCCATTAGGTAACGGACCGTTGTTAGATTCTTTTAAGAAGTTAAGCATTTCACGTTCGCGAATCGGATCATACCGATTAACACCCTGCTTTTCTTTTACTTTACCAATTTCTTGGACCACAGTTGTTCTTTCGTTAATAAGATCCAAAACTTTACCATTCAGCTCGTTTACACGGCCGCGCAATTCATCTAAATCATTTTGTCTCATCTGTCCGTCTCCTCCCCGTATATATAATTCTCTTTCAGTAGAGAAGAATATATGTTACATTTTTGATAATAGACCTAAGTATAAAGAAGACTATTTGAAAAGTCACGTTATTTCTACTTATTCTTTTAAATACGGGACATTTATCGACAGAAAGGATGAATAATTCTGGCTACTACACTATTTGCACTCGACATCGGGACGCGTTCTGTCGTTGGAATCATCCTGATTGAAGACAATGGTATTTTTCATGTTGCTGATCTTGTTTCGATTGAACATAAGGAACGTTCAATGATTGACGGACAAATACATAACATTTTAAGTGTTGCAAACGTCATTTTAGAAATCAAAGGAATTCTTGAGGAAAAGCACGGTCCTTTGAAACGGGTCAGTGTTGCTGCCGCAGGTCGTGCATTGAAAACATCGGAAGGGTCAATGGCTATCGATATTTCAGAAAGGTCCCTCATTGCTGACGAAGACGTCAATCGTTTAGAACTTGCAGCAGTCCAACAAGCCCAGCAAAAACTGCTGTCCTCCGATACAGTGACAAAAGACGACTATTATTATTGTGTCGGTTATTCCGTTCTTTACTATAAACTTGAAGGTGATGAAATAGGTAGCCTGATTGATCAGGCTGGACGGTCTGCTTCTGTTGACGTCATCGCGACATTCCTTCCTCGAGTCGTCGTCGAATCACTTCTTTCTGCGCTCAAACGTGCAGGACTCGAAATGGAAGCCCTGACACTGGAACCGATTGCAGCTATCAACGTCCTAATCCCACCATCCATGAGACGCCTAAACGTCGCGCTTGTCGATATAGGTGCAGGGACATCAGATATAGCTATTACCGATAACAACACCGTTGTGGCTTACGGAATGGTGCCACTTGCAGGTGATGAAATTACAGAAGCACTCAGCAACCATTATCTCCTTGACTTCCAACTTGCTGAGACTGCAAAAAGAAGTATTACAACAGAAGATACAATTGTCATGACAGACATTCTCGGCTTTGAAGATAATGTTGCTTCAAGTGATGTAACCGCTATTATTAAACCTGCTGTAGATCGGCTTGCCAAATCCATTTCGGATGAAATCAAGCGCCTGAACAATGGAGTTTCCCCTAAAGCAGTCATGGTTGTTGGCGGCGGTAGTTTAACGCCGGGGCTGACAAAAGAAATTAGTATATGCCTAGGACTACCCGAAAACAGGGTAGGTATTCGTGGGTTGGATGCTCTCTCGGGAATTACATTGGAACCCGGTATAGCTTCATCGCCAGAACTCGTCACACCAATCGGTATCGCTATCGCAGCAAGAAGAGCGCCGATTCATTATATGTCCGTGTCCGTAAATGACAAGGTGCTACGACTCTTCGAATTAAAAGAGATGACCGTCAGTGATGCACTCCTTGCAGCAAACATTAAAGCCCGTCAACTATACGGTATGCCCGGACTTGGAATGACGATAACAGTAAATGACAATGATATAATAATACCTGGAGAACATGGTACACCCTCAACAATCCTATTAAATGGGGTAAAAGCAAGTACAAAAGACTGCATTAAAAATGGAGATACAATCGACTTACTTCCCGGCAGTGATGGTACTAACGCAATAGCGACTGTGCGTGACCTTGTTGAGGATATGAGAGCCATCAGTGCAATGTTGGACGGAGTTGCCGTGCAATTGGAGCCCCTTATTCATATTAATGGAATTCTAAAAAGCATCGATACATCGATACAAGACCGTGATAAAATCACAGTTTCACACACCAAGACAGTCGCGGCAGTATTTGAAAAAGCACATCGAAATGACCTTTTAAAGGACAATCTTTTCACAGTATCCGTCAATAAAAGAACGGTCACCTTGAAAAAAAAGAACAACGAGTTCTTCATCATGGGGACTTCGGTGCAGCCATCGCACGTACTGAAAGATGGAGACCGAATTACAACCCAAAAACCGCCATTCCCTACCATAGATGAAGTTGTAGCTGAGATAGGTAAAAAGGCGTTCGATAAACTAACAGTACTATTCAACAATGAACCCGTCACAATTCAAAAACCACGTCTTACCTTTACTTTAAACGGGCATAGTGCTGAAGTATCTGCCATTGTAAAACCTGGGGATCATCTTGATTTTGTATCACTAAGTGAAAGTCCTATTACTTTTGGCGACATCTTTGCGTTTACAGATTATAGTTTACCGGAAAACCCATCAAGTAATTATAAACTGCTTCGAAACGACACACCAATCGGATTCAACGATGCTATTTTCGGCGGCGACAGACTTGAAATTAGTTTTACTTAAGAAAAGCAGAAGACGCCGGTTAGCCCCGACAAGCGCTGGAGGTCTTGTAGATAAAGGCGCTCTTTGCCTTTTCTGCAAGACCGAAGCGACTCGAGGGGCTGGCGTCTGAAGTCTAGACAATAAGAAAAGCGGAAGCGCCTTGAGAGACCCGACAAGCGCTGGAGGTCTTGAAGATAAAGGCGCTCTTTGCCTTTTCTGCAAGACTGAAGCGACTCGAGGGGCTAGGCGCTGAAGTCTAGACACTAAGAAAAGCGGAAGATGCCGGTTAGCCCCGACAAGCGCTAGAGGTCTTGTAGATAAAGGCGTACTTTGCCTTTTTTGCAAGACCGAAGCGACTCGAGGGGCTGGCGTCTGAAGTCTAGACAATAAGAAAAGCGGAAGCGCCTTGGGAGACCCGACAAGCGCTGAAGGACCTTAAGATAAAGGCGCTCTTTGCCTTTAACTTGAGGTCCTAAGCGACTCGAGGGGCTAGGCGCTGAAGTCTAGACACTAAGTAAAGCGGAAGACGCCGGTTAGATCCGACAAGCGCTGGAGGTCTTGTAGATAAAGGCGTACTTTGCCTTTTCTGCAAGACCGAAGCGACTCGAGGGGCTGGCATCTGGAGTCTAGACAACAAGTAAAGCGGAAACGCCTTGGTAGGAACATTTATACTTGCTTACCTTTAAAAAAAGTCCATCTACTCATATTTGAGTAGACGGACTTTTTTCTATTACTTTTTATTTTTCAAGAATGTCTGACACATAGTTCTGGTTAGTTATTTTATCTTTACCAAGGTTCTCGCTATTACCATAAGAGACATCACTATTTCCAGTTGTAGCTTTCTCAGCATTATTAGCTTTTCCCACGACTGCTTTTTTTACAGCTTCTGCAGTAGCTGTAATACTTTCTTCTCCAGCCTCAATAGTATTTTCAACTTTGGATTTAGCTGTATCAACAAAATCAATAGACTCTTCGCCTTCAGAAGATGCTGTTCCATCATCCATCGGCATAGATGTTTTCGATTTCATCGATTTCACTTTATCGACAAGTTGTCCAGACTGTTCTTGGATTGTTTTCGATAATTCACCAGTCTTCTCTTTTGCGACCGAAGTTAGCTCTGTAGCTTTTTCCTTCGCAACAGAACTGATTTCAATACTCTTATCTTTCAGTTGAGTTGCTTGAGTTGTAAGGTTTCCTCGCATTTCACTACCCGTTTTTGGTGCCAAGAATAGTGCCGCAGCTGCTCCGATAACTCCTCCCACAAGTGCACCCATTAAGAAGCTTCCCGCTCCTGAACTTTCATTTTCATCATAGAAAGAATCTGTATAGTCCTTGTTATAATCATAATTTGCCGGTAGGTATGATGGTTGGCCATACGCATTTTCATAACCTTGACCACCCTGGTTGTATTGTGGGTCATTATTATTTGATTTCACTTTGTTTTCTTCACTCATATCCAATTCCTCCTGTTTTTTAAGTATATATATATGTTGAAATAATGAATCCTATTGTATCCGCTACGACGTTAGAAGATGCCTCTCGCCCTAAGCCAGGCAGCTTTCACCACAGTCTTAGGGCTTTCGGTTACCCCAATTATGGCGCCTTCACGTAATTTAAACACGCATTTATATATTCAACTTAAATACTTCATATTTAAGTTCTATTTATCTGCCTTTATTCGGGCTAGGCAATCTCTTTTGGCCTGGTACTGGCTTGTAAACAGTCCACCCTTTCGCGCTTGCCTTACCTGTCTTCCGTTCCTTTACTTTACCCATTATATCGATAACCACATTGCTCCATTGAACGATTTGTGCAATCTTGTCACTGTTCCGTTCTGCCTCTGTAGCGATATTGCTGGAAACCCTTCTAACGGAGGAATTAAGTACTGTGACAGACTCGCCTACGCCTTTCACAGCTTCGACAACAGTGTTCAGTTTTTCGGCTTTCTGCTGAATGTCTTCTGCAAGTTGATTTGTTTTATGAAGAAGTTCTGTTGTTTCCGTTGTTACCCCTTCAAGTTGAGTTGTCAACCCTTCCATTGTTCCAGAAACACTGTGTAATGTGTTCTTCAATGAGGATAGGGTACTCGCTAAACTAATGCATAAAATCAAAAATGCGATTGCAGCGACAATTGCCGCTATGTACAGTAAATTCTCCACGGTACTGCCTCCTTCAAATACTCATATAACATTGTCTACCCTTGTCGAAGGTAAAATAAACGTTATACACATTATTACTTCTTCGACATTAGTCTTCATTTTCCTTCATCAAACTAGAATTCATTTTATTTTTTGTGACAACTTATTCATTCCCAAAACGAAAAAACAGCTAGCCCTGGATCAAGTTAAATCTTTCCCGTCCAGGGTCAAGCTGTTTATATAACTATGCTATACATTCAACTTATATAGTGTCCTGTTAAACCGTTTCTTCTTTATCAAGGTAAGACTTGAATGCGCTCATGTATTTCTGAACATCGCCTGCCCCCATAAAGAGGTATACTGCGTTTCCATGAGATTCAAGTGATTTATTATCATCAAGATCAAGATGCTTTGCACCCGGAATTATATTAATCAAGTCATTAATGGTTAAAATACCTGCCTTTTCACGTGCGGACCCGAATATATCGCATAAATAGACGTGGTCAGCAGTTGAAAGACTTTCCGCAAATTCATTCAAAAGGGCAGCGGTCCGCGTAAATGTATGCGGTTGGAATATCGCAACAATTTCACGGTCAGGATATTTCTGTTGCGCAGTTTGCAATGTCGCCTGGATTTCAGTAGGGTGATGAGCGTAGTCATCCACAATAATTCGATCTGCTATTTCCATTACCGTAAAGCGCCTTTTAACACCATGAAAAGTAGACAGTTTTTCTTGAATAGTGGACGCCTTTACTCCTTCATAATGACAGAGCGCAATTACGCCTAGCGAATTCAAGATTGCATGATCCCCAGCCAGCGGTATTGTAAACGTATGATAAAACTCATTCCTTACAAAAACATCAAAGGATGAACCTTCCACAGTTTTGATGATATTTTTCGCAGCAAAATCATTCGACTCTTCAAATCCGTAATAGAGCACTGGAACATTGGCCTGAATTTTTTGCAAGTGTCTATCATCACCGCAGGCAATTAGGGCTTTCTTCACCCGGAGTGCCATTTCACCAAATGCGTCCATCACATCCGCTAGATCCTTAAAATAATCTGGATGATCAAAATCGATATTTGTCATAATCGCATAGTCAGGTTCGTATGCCAGGAAATGTCTTTTATATTCGCAAGCTTCGAATACAAAGTACTCGCTGTCTGCTGGGCCACTTCCCGTACCATCACCAATTAAATAGGAAGTAGGTGAATGTCCAGATAACACATGAGCAAGCAAACCGGTAGTCGATGTTTTACCATGTGAGCCTGTAACTCCGATCGATATGAATTTCTCCATATACTTTCCTAAAAAGTCATGGTATCGAATAATTTCAAGGCCAAGTTCCTTAGCCCTTATAAGTTCTGGATGGCTATCAGGAAATGCATTTCCTGCGATAACTGTCATTCCTGATTTAATATTGTTTTCATCAAATTTCAACACAGTTATTTTTCTTTCATGAAGCGGATCTTCTGTGAAGAACCATTTCTCCACGTCTGAACCTTGTACTTCATTCTCAGAATCGTGAAGTATTTGGGCGAGCGAACTCATTCCAGCGCCCTTAATGCCAGTAAAATGGAACAACGTCATAATGCAACCTCCCGGGATCATTTCTGTTCCCCTTAATTAAATATCATTAGTTTATTCCCTCTACAATTATCAGTTAAGTATTTTGATTTACAGCCCGCATTGCAAGGCTCCTTACTATTCTATACGATCTGTAAGTCGATCGAGATCACTTTCTGTCAAAAAGACATCGCGTGCCTTACTTCCCCGCGGCCCTGAGATGAATCCACTTTTCTCCATTCGATCCATTAGTTTGGCGGCTCGATTGTATCCGATACTAAAATTACGTTGTAACAGAGACGTTGATGCACTGCCTGTTTCATGGATAAAGAGACAAGCCTCTTCAAAAAGTGGATCGGCTCCTTCTTCTTCAATACTACTTGCAAGAAGGTCTTCTTGGCCAAATAAATAATCTGGTGTTGCCTCATTCCGAACGTGTTCTATTATACGCTCTATTTCCTCATCCGTGACAAATGTACCTTGTAGTCGAACGCCAGAAGATTGTCCATTTCCAATGTATAGCATGTCACCTTTCCCAAGAAGCCTTTCTGCTCCAGGGGAATCAATTATTGTCCTAGAATCGATTTGTGATGAAACTGAAAATGCGATTCGTGTTGGGATATTCGCTTTGATTGTACCTGTAATAACATCGACAGAAGGACGCTGTGTCGCGATGATCAAGTGGATACCGCATGCACGTGCTTTTTGTGCAATTCGACTAATTGATACTTCGACATCTGCCGGCGCCATCATCATTAAATCTGCAAGTTCATCAATGACAATTAAAAGATAAGGCATCTTCAAAGAGAACCGACGACTTTCTACAACTGCTTTATTGTAACGCTCGATATCCCTCACACCTGCATGAGCAAGTAGCTCGTAACGTCTTTCCATTTCCGCCACTGCCCATTTTAGTGCAGCAGTTGCAGCTTTGACGTCCGTAATCACAGGACTAATTAGATGTGGTATGCCGTTGAATGGTGCAAGTTCTACCATTTTAGGGTCAATCAGCATCATTTTCAAGTCTGTTGGTGTAGCTTTGTAAAGCAAACTGACCAAAATCGAGTTAATGCAGACGGATTTACCTGAACCTGTAGCCCCAGCAATCATACCATGTGGCATCTTGCGGAGATCTAAGGTTACTGGTGTTCCAGTTAGGCTTAATCCAAGCACAGCCTCAAGGGGAGACGTGGAAGCTCTGAACTGTTCCGTCGCAATAACTTCGGATATCCGAACAGGTCTTGTCTTCCGATTTGGAATTTCAATTCCTATGGAACTTCTTCCGGGAATCGGTGCTTGGATACGAATATCTTCGGCTGCTAGCGCCAATTTTAGGTCATCTGTTAAATTACGTACTTTACTCACTTTAGTCCCCACTCCGACAGTCAGTTCAAAACGAGTGACTGTCGGACCTTGCATCGCTTCGATAACGGTCGCTTTAACCGCAAAGTGCGACAACGCTTCCTCAAGCTTTTCAGATTGCGATTCCAGCCACTCTGTATCTTCGATTTGTGATTCAGGGGGGATCAGATAATCCAGTGACGGGAATGCGTAATAAGGTTCCTCTTCTTCTAAGGTTTCGCCAGCTATTTCTTTCGTCTCTACCAAAACCTCTTCTCGAATGTCGACCAAAGGTTTCGTACTTATCGGCTCAGAGATAGTTACTTTTTTGCTTTCATTTGGAACCTTCACACTTAAAGGTTCTACTACTTTTAGCTTCTCTTTATCGGACTTCAACATCAATACATTGAATGGAACAGTCCGTTCTTTTTTTGTTACTTGACTTTGTTGTTCTACCAATTCTGGAATGCCTGGAGAGGGCTCTACTTTTACTTCAGCCTCTACATCAGGTAACGCATCCTTAGTATGGTCCACTTCATCCGAAATAATTCCCTTAAAGTCCTCTTCAATCACTAGTGATTCGATTGTAGCAAATTCATCCTTAGAAAGCTCTATGGCATCTGGCAATACTACGGTCTCTTCGTCCTCAGTTACTGTCGTTTCAGTTTCGTAGACTTCAACTTTTAGCGGCTCTATCTCACTAGATGTGAGTTCTCTGCTGTCATTTTCAATCACAAAGTCCTCGTTCAAAATTGGTATACTACTCGTTTTTTCATTTTCATAATAATATTCATCCGTCTTTGTCAACTGTGATTCTGTAACAACTACCTTTTCTTCCGGTGGCTGCGACTTCACTTCTTCCGTTTTTAAAGGTGTCGTTACTTCTCTCCTTGGATTAATAAATCCATGAACGGGCGAAGGTACTGCGGTCGGTGTAAATGGCTTACTGGAACGTTTTTGTACCGTCACATTCACTTTCGGTGGAAGTTCCTCCTGAAGAGCCTTTTTTGTGGAGGAGAAAGAACTTCTTTTTTCTTTCTCTTTTACGCCATATTTTTGTAATGAATCAGCCCTAAAGATATTGACTGTTCTGTTATCACTTGGCCATTTAGCATTTTCGGAAAGTGGTTTCGTTTCATAATTATCGTCCGCATCTTTATTTTTAGTTGTGTATTTCGGATAATCTACTTCAGTAACAGATTCATCGTCCCAACCATATATTTCTGCATCTGAGATAATCGGAAAGCGAAATGATGTGTTGTTACTAGTTTCATTTTTATTTAATGATTCGTCAATTTCATTTTCAGTTTTTTCATATTCTGGTTCCACTTTATTATTGTCTTCATCCGGTCCAAATAACCGGTCTACTATTGTTTTAAACCAACTCAAGACTATCACTCTTTTCATGTCAATCACTCTATTTTAACAGTACTGACACGACAAAATCAAATCAATTTATGAAAACAAAAAAACGTACCAAACCGGTACGTTTTTCGTGCTCTTATTTTGTGAAGATTTCACCAGTAACAGCATTGTTATCTAGTACTAAAATCCCTTTTTCTTCAGGCGCATCAGGCAAACCTAGTTCTTTTGCTGAGCAAATCATTCCAGCCGATGGAACCCCACGCAATTCTGCATCACGAATGACCATTCCAGATGGCATAACAGCTCCAACTTTCGCGACAACAACCTTCTGGCCTGCATCCACATTCGGTGCTCCACAGACAATTTGAACTGTTTCACTGCCAACATCGACCGTGCAAACACTTAACTTATCGGCGTTCGGATGCTTTTCTTTTGTCAAAATATGTCCTACAACAAACTTTGGTGTAAAGTCTATGTCAAGTTTAATCTCTACGCCATTCTTTAGAAGTGCGTCTTGCAATTGCCCTGCCACCTCTTCAGTCAGCTCAACTTCCCCGACCGCTTCATTTTTCACGTAAGATGATGCATTGAATAGGTTAAATGCAGTTAATTCTCCAGTAACCTCGTCATGGATTAACGTAACATCCCCTTGTGACTTAATTACAATAGATTCTGGACGTGTAAGTGCAAGCTGCACAAGCAACACATCTCCAACACCATTTATGTTATAAAAAATATTCACTTTTTCTTTCCTTCCCTTCTTGCTAAACGATTTTTAGCCATAATGAAAATTGGTTCAAGTTTTCCATCTTCATAGATAAATGATAAAGATGTAACCGGTACAGTGCCAGTGGTAAAGAAATGCATAGCCATTTGCGCAAGTACATCATACCCCGTATCGTTCCGGATATCACCAATAATTAGTACATCTTGGTGTGGGACAGAAACAGTCATATGACCCTCGATTTTCGCTTCCATCTCTTTCAGAAATGTGCTGTTCAATATTCTACTAGCATCATAACCATCGTTATTATTGACAAAGTAATAGATGTTACCCGAGACTTCATCCTTCTTCATCGCGGTCGGTAATGCTCTTACACGGAATAATGCAGACTCTGTTATCTCCGTTTCAGACATACCAAGAGACTCCAACATACTTTCATCAATTAACCGGTAGGTAGTTCCAAGGTCAAGTGCATAATAGATACACGTTTCAGCCGTATGGTCCTTCATAAGAAAACGATGTCCTACAGCAGATTCTTTCGGAAACGATGAAGACCTGATCACAGGATAAATAATCGTACTATCAGAGAATCCTATTGATTGTTCTTTTTCCATCGCTTTAAACGTCTCACCAATTGTATAAACTATTTCTTTTATTGCCGCCTCTTTTTTCTGTTCATATTTCACAAGGATTTCCGGGAGTGAAATATCCATCCCTTTTTTTAGAACCGAATGCTCTAGACGAACCTTATCCGTTTTCCGGTCAAATCGCCACTTGAAATGTTCAGATGGAAGATGCTCTTTTAAAATTTCAACAAGCTGCGCAGAATTCATCTATTTTTCCCTCCATTCATTATGAAAAGCGTAAGACGCCTTAAAGGAACGCAGCTTAAGTACGCGACGTCCTGTCGCAACGACTGCATACCTGCATCCTTGCAGGCACGACGTGGCGGTCCTTTGCCACATAGTTGGATTGCTTATGACCCGAGCGGCTGGCGCCTGGAGCCTAGACAATAAGAAAAGCGTAAGGCGCCTTAAAGGAACGCAGCTTAAGTACGCGACGTCCTGTCGCAACGACTGCATACCTGCATCCTTGCAGGCACGACGTGGCGGTCCTTTGCCACATAGTTGGATTGCTTATGACCCGAGCGGCTGGCGCCTGGAGCCTAGACAATAAGAAAAGCGTAAGGCGCCTTAAAGGAACGCAACTTAAGTACGCGACGTCCTGTCGCAACGACTGCATGCCTGCATCCTTATAGGCACGACGTGGCGCACTTTGCCACATAGCTTGATTGCTTTCAAGGAACCTAGCCTAAGTACGCCGCGTCCTGCGGCAATGGCTACGTGACCCACATCCTGTGGGCCTCCAAGCGGCTGGCGCCTGAAGCCTAGACACTTAGAAAAGCGCAAGGCGCCGTTTAGACGCGACGGGCATAAGTCAATCCAGCGACGTGGCGCACTTTGCCACATAGCTGGATTGCTTATGACCCAAGCGGCTGGCGCCTGAAGCCTAGCCACTGTTCCTTGTCGAAAATCTTATACCTTCTTACTTTTCTCGGAAAATTGCATCTATTCTTGATTAATAGAACGCACGATTTCCATCATTCTTGCTAGGTTTTCTTCGATGTTTCCTTTTTTCGTCATTGTCGTCATTTTTGATCCGCCCACGCTCGTCATAAGCTCAACATCGTCATTGCCGCTTTTGATTACCGCCGCAAAACCAAAAATGCCTTCATCCGTAAACGTTGCCTGCTCGACAATTTCTTTACTTTTATCAGCAAGAAGCAAATCATAAAACAGTTTACTGTCATTTTTTTCATTTGGATTGACAAAAAGGATAAATGTTTCTTCTTTTTTCGTAAAGACGATATTTTGTGCATCTGACTTATCATTCATCTTAAATCCGGCAGGTAGATATAGTTTAATGCCGTCAATCTCTTCAGTACGTTTTTTATCATTCGAGTGAAATGCTTCTCTCGCCGCTTCGACTCCTGAAGTTGCACTTTCGTCAAGCGTTTTTCCACATGCTACAAGCGTTAATACAGATATCGTCAACAGGAATATGAATTTCCATTTTCGGAACATTCGATTTCCCCCAATCATTAATTTAAACACTATTTATCATTTTAATGTTGTTACGGATTACTTGCAACCAAAACACGTTGCAATCAAGCACTTCGATATTTACTGGGATTGCAGATGGTATTTATATTGTCCCACCAAAAGCTGTAAAATATGTACGAATAGTTCATCGCGTTTTACCGCGTTCGCAGTCAGCATACCGATAGCTCCTTCCTTCATCCGAATTCCGCTCAACTTGAAATAAGTATCGACAACCGGACCCAGTTCTTTCCCAGCCATCAACTCATCCGCAATTTCTTTCGGTAATGGAATCTGTGCACCTCCTGCTGTAAACCTCGTCCCATCAGGAAGTGTCAACGCACCCCAGTTACAGAGATACATCTGTCCCTCAAGAATCCGGACACCTCCTTCCAGCCCGATCCCAATTGCACTTGCTTCCTTCCCCGCTGCGCGTAGTGCACGATTAATTGCACCAAGCCTAGTTTCATCATCACTAAAAGGTTGGTCTGAAACACCTGATCCTACGTCAGTCTCAGCAATAAGTGCCTGCGGAAAATGAATTGCCAAAACTTCCTTAACTGCTTTTACTTTTGCAGGGTTCGTAGATCCTATCATAAATTCCATTCATATCCTCCTCCATTCATCCAAGTAAAAAACCGTCCTCTACGCCATTTAATAGCGCAAGGACGGATTTCAGTTTATAATTATACGTTACTTTTAATCGTTGCTACAGTTGTCTTATCACATGCTTTAACAAGTTTCACAAGAAGCTCTTTCGCTGCTGCGTAGTCGTCGGTGTGAATGATAGATCCCGATGTATGGATGTAGCGTGAACAAATACCAATGACAGCACTTGGAACACCTTCATTCGACGTATGGACCCTTCCTGCATCCGTCCCCCCCTGTGAGAGGAAGTACTGATAAGGAATATTATGGGTCTCTGCCATATCAAGGATGAATTCGCGCATACCGCGGTGAGTTATCATAGAACGGTCAAAAATCCGGAGTAATGTCCCTTTTCCAAGTTGACCGAATTCATTTTTGTCACCCGCGGCATCATTTGCTGGACTTGCATCTAGCGCAAAGAATAAATCCGGATTGATCATCGTTGCGGCTGCCGCAGCACCACGAAGTCCAACTTCTTCGAGAACATTTGCCCCGGAGTACAAATTATTCGGCAATTTTTCACCGTGCACTTCTTTTAACAATTCGATTGCGAGTCCGCAACCATAGCGATTATCCCAAGCTTTAGCAAGTATTTTCTTGTCATTCGCCATCGGAGTGAACGGGCTAACTGGAACAATTTGCTGACCTGGACGAATGCCGATTTTCTTCGCATCTTCTTTATCGTCTGCACCAATATCGATAAGCATATTTTTTATATCCATTGGTCTATTTCGTACTTCATCACTTAACAAATGCGGCGGAATCGAACCAATGACACCAATAACTGGACCGCTATCCGTAATAATTTCAACGCGTTGCGCTAGTAGTACTTGGTTCCACCATCCGCCAAGCGGTTGGAAACGAATCATTCCGTTATCCGTAATCTGACTAACCATAAATCCAACTTCATCCATATGACCCGCAACCATTATACGCGGGCCATCTTCAGGCCCTTTTCTAACGCCAAAAATACCCCCCAGATTATCTTGGATCAATTCATCAGAATACTTCCCAAGTTCTCCACGCATATAACCACGAACTGCATGTTCATTCCCAGGGGCACCCGGAAGTTCGGTCAAAGTCCTAAACATTTCAAGTGTATTTTTTTGCATTAAATAGTTCCTCCCACTTTTCATATATGTACCTACTGTATATAGTGTAGTCGATTATTCAGAAACTTTCCATCGTTTAATTCGGAAATCGAATTACTATTTCAATAGACTGGCTTGGCAAAGATAAGTAAAATTGTGGTACACTGTTTGAAATACCGACTATAGGGGGTAAAAAGAATGAAAGTATCAGATTTCCTAGCAGGAGTATTAACGGGTGTTGCGGCTGGTATTGTTGTCAGCGAAACAATCGATCGAGTTAACCAAAATGTTTCAGCAGACTCTGTTCTAAACACAATTAAAGATGCTTTTAAAAATGAAGGTCCGATAGATGGTTCATGGATCGTCATGAAAACTGAGCCTTTCACAAACAAAGTCATTACAATGGACGTTTACCGCGGCGGCATATCACGCATTAAAGAAGGCGAACTGGAACAATTCGAATTTGCAGCAGATGCAAAAACGGGTACAGTCGTTGAACTCATAAAAGCTTAAAACAATGCGCCGAAGTCTATATATATCAATAAAAACCGTCACATTCCCAGACTCCTCTGGTAGTGTGACGGTTTTTTAATTAACCAATGGATATATATGTTGAGCTTATAAAGACGTGCAGCGATCAGGCTTAAGGCGGGAAGCATCCCGAGCGCAGGAGCGAAATTAATGGAATTCTTTAACCCAACCTAACTAGAAACTGTAACGGATTCGATGATTTCTTTTCCGCTAGCATCCCATTTTACAAGTCTATAATAGGCATCATGATAAAACGTAAACTTATAGCCCCCAGCAAGCGCCTCTTTCATCAATTTCTCTTTAGCAAAGATTGACGTCATTGGGTAATCATCAAAAGCCAGAACCCACAACGGATTACTATGTGCTTGTGTAGGCATAATATCAGCCATATGAAGAATCGTCTCACCATGCTGTGTCAATTTAATAATACTATGACCATCGCTATGACCGCCTGTATGGATCATTTCGATTCCTGGCATGATTGTAATGCTTCCTTCGAATGTCTTCACCTGCTGCTCAACAGGCTCCCAGTTCTCTTTTAAATATGTATTTCTGGAACGAATATTCGGATTACGTACTTCATCCCATTCGATTTGTGAAACGTAAATTTCAGCATTCGGAAATACAGAAACAAAATCCCCTTCGCGTAATTCCGTCAAACCCGCTGCGTGATCATTATGCAAGTGCGTCATGAGAATAATATCGATGTCTTCTGGTGACAAACTGAGCTCAGCAAGATTCCCCTCAACCCTTGCCTCTTCAACTATGCCTAGATTCTTCATCATTTTCTCACTGAGTTTCCCTTTTCCATGCCCTGTATCAATCAATATATTTTTTCCTTTATACTGAATGAGAATCGGATCGTTTCTCATTTTAATACGGTTTTGTTCATCCGCTTCATAACGTCTTGACCACAGTGCTTTTGGAACAACCCCAAACATAGTTCCGCCGTCTAAAAAATTGCCACTACCATCCAGCCATGTCAACGTCATATCATGAAATGTATAAGTATCCACAGAAACATTCCCCCATTCCCTTACTTGTTTCTATCAAGAATTAGTAAAATGTGATTCAAGTCTGTATATCGGGTGTCCTTTTGCTGAAAACTTCTCTTCATATTCCGTCATAATATTATCTTCCGGCATCTCTGCATGCAAATCAAGTGATACAAAACCTAACTTCATACCGTACTGAGACATTGAGACGAGTGAGTACTCGAACAACAGACGGTTATCTGTTTTAAAGTGAATTTCTCCACCTTCTGCTAGTACCTCTTCATAAAGTTTTAAAAATGTTTCATGCGTCAATCTTCTTTTCGCATTTCTCGTTTTCGGCCACGGATCAGAAAAATTTAAATACACCCTATCTATCTCCCCTTTGTGGAAGATCTTTGCAAGGTCCATTCCATTTGCACGGAATAGTCGTAAATTTGATGGCTTTTCTGCTTCAACAGCCTTTTCAAGCGCAGATACGATAACGTTGTCAAAATGCTCAATGCCAATATAATTCACATCTGGATTGGCAACAGCCATACCAATTATAAATTGGCCCATACCTGATCCAACTTCAATGTGTATTGGATTGCCATTACCAAACAGGGTATGCCATCCATTCATCATTTTTTCTGGTTCAGCTAATAGGATATCTGGGTGTTCTGCCATGTAGTCTCTTGCCCATGGTTTATTACGAAGCCTCATTATATACACTCTTTTCTATTTATAGGTTATTGCCATCTTCTGGTTGTTCTTCATCGCCAAATAATCTGCTTATTGAAGTAGTTTGCCCCACGTCAAGTATTGCCTGGCCCGCTTTGAATTGCGTAGATTTCATCGGAACCGGCAATTTCTGAAGTGCAGAAAACCAGTCCTCATATGACCGTCTATCGATAATATCAACATCGAATGCCGAACCTGGGTGATCGATATACCCGTTACGTGAAATCAAATATTTACGTACAGGAAAATCGATACCTTGTGCTTTCAATATACTCGAAACAATCTTTTCAGTTCTGTTCAATGCTATAAGCGGGCTTAGAAATTTCGTTTCTTTTTCCCCAAGCTTCTTTAACCAGAATCTGTCCCCGCTCCCACTAAACGCTGCAACGTCTTCTTTCTCAAGCACCGTAATACACATGCATTCAACAGGTGTCACAATGATAATGTCTAGTTCAACAGGTGCTTTCTTCAGTAGTAAGATTGGATAATAGAACAACAAATAATTATCCGGAAGATTCTGAGCGAAACTTCGTAAAAGTGGATCTCGGAAAAAGCGAGATTCAACCCTTGACTTGTCCATTAACGTCGAACTTGCCCACTTGATTTGAAAATGAAATAGTTGATCCAAATAAAGTCTTCTTAAGTGCTCAAGACTTGAGGGGTTATGAATCAGATTTGGACTAAATCCAAAATTCTCTTCCTTATCACCTTTTTCATCTTCGCTATTGTCGTGATATTGCTCTGCCTCAACATCTTTACGTTGGCCGAAGACCCGAAGTAGAGGAGAAAACCATTTGTTCTCTTCCGGTTCTACTACCTCTTTAATATCCTGTTGCCATTCTGATAAATCAGCTCCACTTTCCCACTGGGTCTTCATACGTTCCCATTGATACCTTTTCAAACGGATATACTGCGAAGGATAACGCGTAAGATCTTGCTCGTAACGGGAGACATAGTCAAGCAGTTTAACAAGTTGCGCCATGTCCATTCACTCCAATCACATACTATACATTATTATTCATCTGCTATAAAAGATGGGATTTGCGAGCTGAATGCTTTTTGTAACTTCATTGTCAATGGTCCCAATATTCCCGAGCCTACAGGACGTCCGTCGATTGAAATGACTGGCGTTACTTCAGATGTCGTTGACGTTAAGAAAAATTCATCCATTTCAAAAGCTTCATCTATTGTAAAGGATTTCTCGACGACAGGAATTCCTTGCTCTTCACACAGCCCCAGTACAACTTGACGCGTAATTCCATTCAAAATAAGATTTGTCACAGGATGAGTATAGACTGTTCCATCCTTTACCCCAAACATATTCGACGAAGAACCTTCCGTAACAACACCGTCACGGTGAAGCAATGCCTCTATACAGCCTGCTTCAAGCGCCTCTTGCTTAGCGAGAACATTGCCGAGCAAGTTAAGACTTTTAATATCGCAACGCAACCAACGGACATCCGCTACTGATTTAACCCCAACTCCGTTTTCTATACCTGTCATAGGTCTTGGGTTGTTAATTGCATATCCAGTCACGACTGGCGGTACTGCCGGATCAGGGAATTGGTGCATCCTTGTTGCGGATCCACGTGTCACTTGGATATAAACATGCCCAACCAAAATGTTATTTTTTGCCACTAATTCACGGGCAATTTCCATCAATTGCACTTCAGCATATGGCATTGTCATCTTTATCTTCGTAGCACTTTGAAATAAACGATCAATATGTTCTTTCGCAGTATATAATTCTCCACCATATACTTTAATTACCTCATACACGCCATCACCAAAATAATAACCGCGATCATCAATCGAAATAGCCAATCCATCACGTTCTGTAAACTGTCCATCAATAAAGTATACTGTCATCCTTATTCCCCTTCCGTTTTTTCAGATACGAGTCGGCTGATTGCATCTGCATAGATCCCAGTTGCTTTCACTAAATCATCTATATAAACATATTCATCTGCCTGATGAGCTACGTCTTCCCTGCCAGGAAATAGCATACCAAAAGCAACCCCTTTTTCAAGGACACGTGCGTACGTTCCTCCCCCGATTGCCAATAGTTCTGCATGTTCTCCAGTATGATCAGTATACACTTCTTGCAACGTCCGAATAAGGGGGTCGTTTGCGTCCACATGATGCGGTGCAGAGTTCGATCCAATATCGACCGAAAAAGGTGTTTCCGTTAACCGTTTCATACATGTCGTCATTTTCTCTTCAAATAGATAGCTGACTGAATAACGCATACTAACATTAATTTCCCCACCACTTGTGGGATTGTATGTCACGATACCCGCATTCAGCGTTGTATCGCCTGACATTTCATCATTGAACGCCAAACCTAAGAACAGTCCTCGAGATTCATTAGCAAATGCATCAAACATGAATTGTGTAAAGTCTTTTGATTGACCTTCTTTCAATATGCGATTCAGGAAAGAAGCAAGTAGGACGGCGGCATTGACGCCATTATCTGGCTCCATTGCATGTGCTGATTTTCCATTCAAACTGATGATGGTCTTACCACTATCAGTGGAAACTCCCCCTGTTACGTCATGAATATTCAAAAATGTAACAAACTGTTCATTGTCAAATACAACTTCCTCTGCCAGGTGTGCCTCTGCATAATCTGGCACCATATTTGTCCTATTTCCTGACTTGAATAGCAATAGTTGTCCATCTGAAGTTACTACCTTTTGTTTAAATAGGATAGAAGCAATTCCTTTTTCGGCGTTAATGATGGGAAAATCAGCATCTGGCGCAAATCCAATAGTTGGCATTTCTTCTTTTTCAAAATAGCGCTTCACACATCGAAAACCACTTTCTTCATCTGTTCCGATAATGAGCCGCACTCGTTTGTTCATCGTGATACCTGAATCCCGGACTATTTTCATCGCATGCCAAGCGGCTATAGTCGGTCCTTTATCGTCAATGGCACCGCGACCAAACAGCTTTCCGTCCTCGATAGTACCGCCAAACGGCTCATGTATCCAATTACTTCCTGCTGGCACGACATCGACATGGCAAAGGATCCCGATGAGTTCGTCCCCTTCCCCCATCTCAATATGCCCCGCCATATTATCTACATTTTTCACAAGCATTCCCGCTTTTCGACCTTCTTCTAACAGCCAGTCGAGTGCACGTTTTGGTTCCGGTCCGAATGGTAAATCTTTAGTTGCCGCACTTTCATCAAGTACAGAAGGGATAGCGATTAAACTTTGTAAATCAGCTAGCAGAGATTCTTGTCTTTTTAAAGCTTCATTTTCCCAATTAGACATTCAAGGCACCTTCTTTCACAATAAGTCTATTTTCACACGTTAGCCCAAGAAAATAAAGAGGAATCATCTTTTACAGACTCTTTACAATAAAATTCATGCAAACTTCACGAGAATACGTTATACTAGTATTGTCAGAAGATTTAATCTGACTTTTCAACTTTTTCGAAAGGATGTGCGTCGTCAGGGATAATTTCAACGTGCTTTAGGCAACATTCATAAGTCTCATGACCAAACCTTTTTGGAAAATGAAGATGAAGGGGTGATTCCACACTTGAAACCTGCAACTGATCGTATGCTTACACGCATAAAGGATATCTATTTTTATATCCTTGATAATGGCACTGTAACTACCGAAAACCTGGTCGAAGAATTTGGCATCACTCACCGTACGGTCCAAAGGGATTTAAATGTCCTTGAATACAACGAGCTCATTATGAGCCCGGTACGCGGTAAATGGACGACGACAGCAAAAAAAGTGAAGTTATCTTCGTGACCCGCACATGACCTAGAAAAGCAAAAAGCGCCAGCTCTCATACCTGCTTCACGTAGGTATAAGGGAGCTGGCGCTTGGAGCCTGTATATAACAAAAGCGGAAACGCCTGTTTAGCCCCAAAAAGTAGGAGGGATGCAAGTTCAATCCCTCCCGGTAGCCTTGCTGATAAAAGCACTCTTTGCCTTTAATCAGCAAGACAGAAACTGCATGACCCGCGTCGTGTAGGGCTAGGCGCTGGAGTCTAGACGTGAAATTTTCAAATGGTAACTTATCCCCAGTACGAGATTTCATTATTTTCTAGACAAACAATAAAGAGCTGAACCGTATTCTTAAACGGCTCAGCCCTTTTTATTTTCCAGAAATCTGCATGAGTTGCTGTAATTCCTCTTCCGTCAATTCCCGGTATGATCCAAGCGCTAAAGTTTCATCCAAAGATAAAGGCCCCATCGATAAGCGTTTTAAGTAAACAACTTGCTTACCAACCGCTTCAAACATTCGCTTGACTTGATGGTATTTACCTTCCGTAATCGTCAACTCGATTTCGGAAATATCCGCTGATTTCAATATGCGCAGCTGACCAGGCTTCGTCTCATAGCCATCATCCAGAGTAACACCCTCTGAAAACTGCTTGGTATCTTCTTCTGTAACAATTCCTTCGATATGAGCATAATACGTTTTCGGCACCCCTTTTTTAGGTGACAATAAGTTGTGCGCAAGTTTTCCGTCATTCGTCAGTAACAAAAAACCTTCTGTGTCTTTATCTAACCTTCCAACAGGAAACATTTCAAAAATGTTATATTCTTCATCTAATAAATCAATAACTGTCTGGTCCCTTTTATCTTCAGTAGCAGACAAGACTCCTTGTGGCTTATTCATCATTAGGTACATAAATTCTTTATAGACGACTTTTTGACCCAGTACCGTTACTTCATCCTTCACTGTATCTACATGCAGTGCGGCATCTTTCACTGCCACTTCATTAACCCGTACGGAACCTTTTTTCATCAAAATCTTTACTTCTTTTCGCGTACCAAATCCCATGTTCGACAATAATTTATCCAAACGCATTTTATTCCTCCTAAAAGCCTAATTTCTTGGTGAATCTAGTCAATCGCTCTCCGAACAATTTCTGTGCAAGCCCCGTTTTAAGCGATAGATAACCGTAAATTGCAGCACCAACTGTAGCGCATATCAAAATATACAAGATAGACTGCATTTTTCCGTCAGCAGGACTGATTGCTGTCAGTCCTTTCAATGTAAATGTGACAGCTATTAACATAATGACATTTAATATAGCGATAAGGATAAGTCTTCTAAACACCATCTTCGACCTGTAATTAAGGGTCTTAGTAATGATGACGATATTAATGCCTACCGCGACTGTATAACCAATTGAAGTCGCCATAATGGCACCATTCGTTTCAAATATTTTGATGAGCGGTATATTCAGTACCAGTTTGAAAAACAGTCCGAGTAATGAAGTGAAAACTATCCACTTATGTCGATCGATGCCTTGCAAAATGGCTGCTGTCACTGTATATAAGCCAAATAAAATCGCGACAGGGGCATAATTCGCTAGTATCTCTGCACCCATTGCATCTTTTTCATATAGAAATTGGTAGAACTCATTTGACAAAACGATTAATCCGATAACGATTGGTACCGTCAAGAACAGCATAATCTGATAGGTCTGATCAAGTGAATTTGTAATCCCTTTTTGATCATTTTTCGCATAATAACTTGTAATGACCGGAATAAGAGCCATTGAAAATCCTGTCGCAATCATGACAGGTATCATGACGACTTTATGCGTTAAAAAGTTCAGCATCGTTAAATAGATGTCAGTTACCTTTGCAAAGCCGATTGAAGACATCGCTTCGTTAAAAGTAATCATATCAACGAATTGATAAAGGGGATTGATAACCCCTACCAGGACGAAGGGCAAGATATAAGCAAATACTTCTTTGTACATGTCTTTGAATGAAACGTCACTTGATGAAGTACTATTCGCAAGAAGATGGTCGAATTCTGGTTTATAACTTTTCCAATACTTGAACAAGACAGCGAGACCCGCAAGCGCCCCGATAAACGCCGCAAATACCGCGAAGTTCACTGCAGTTTTCGGAGATCCATGCATGAAGTTCACGACAATAAACGCTCCTGCCAGAACGACAATAATTCGCACAACCTGTTCTACTAACTGAGAAACCGAAGTCGGCATCATTTTTTGATTGCCCTGTAGGAAGCCTCGCACGATACTCATAAGTGGAACGGCAAGCAGTGCATAACTGACCCAGCGAATCACATTTGCAATCTCTTCAATTGTGAAGATTTGTTCATCATCTTTACGAACAAGTTTCGCAATCGGTTCAGCTAAAAAGTACAGCGTTAAAAAGGAAAGTATTCCTGTGACTGCCATCACAAGCATCCCTGACTTTAACAATTTTCGTCCAGTTGCATAATCGCCACGAGCATTATATTTTGCTACGAATTTTGAAATCGCAAGTGGTGCTCCTGATATCGCGATAGCTAACGCGATATTGTATGGGATGTATGCATATTGATAGAGACCGATACTTTCTTTCCCAACGATTGCGTAAAATGGAATAACGTATAATAGTCCAAGCGCTTTCGATAAAAATAGACCTATTGTCAGTATAAAGGTCCCTTTTACAAGATTTGATGACATGTTTGATCCTTCCATTCTCCCTAAATCTACTTAACAGTTTACCCCCAGACGACGCTTTTCACAATGTATATCCGTCATTAGTGTGGAATAGAGAAAAACTGAAAGTGTGGTTTCCATTATATATGACGTCATCATATGATAATTAGTTAGTCAAACGTACAGACCAGTAAAAAAAGCGGGCAGTCGCCAAAGAAAAATCAGGCTACCCATCTCCACTGGATTCTGGAGAAAAGGCAGCCTAATTTTGTTCTGTATGTGTCTCTAATTACTAGGTAAACTCAGTATGATTCATCTCGTTTTATTTTAATGTTTTCGTTAGCAATCAGTACACCTTGCTTAAATTCTTCATAGTCAGGCTCTGTTGAGTTTAGGAAGCATGTGGTAGCAATTTTTTTCGCAATCAATCTCCTACCTTTTCTGACTACATCCATTCCCCCTGCATGGCTAATCAATTTATGATAGATGCGCTGACACTCTTTGTGTTGAAAAGCATCGTGTCTTATTTTCTCGTTCTCCGCGCTCGTTGGATACGACTGCTCTTGATATCCCTCTGGCTGACTTATATGCTGTTCAACTTCGCTATTTACTTCTCTAGTCATTCCGTACCCTCTTCCTATTCTTCGTCAAAGTAACTCTACTCTGCTTCCTCATCATTCCAATTTATCACAGGCACTATCCCAGTCTTGGGAAAGAAGTTTGCAAACACTTCTACTCGCACTATTCTTGAAAGTTTTATTGTTAAACCATTTTTAATTGTACCACATGCCGTCGTTATATTTTCTTCCATTTTGACCGCCCCTACTATTTTTCAATGATGCTGTGTTAAACTGTTATTTAATAATCCATTACCGAAAGGCTTGATAACACAATGACTACTAACCATGTTGATGTAGACGTCATCATCATTGGCGGGGGACCATCAGGATTGATGGCCTCCATTGCCGCTGCTGAAAACGGAAGGAAAGTTCTCCTTCTAGAAAAAGGTAAAAAACTTGGCACTAAATTAGCCATTTCAGGGGGCGGGCGCTGTAACGTTACGAATCGCCTGTCACAAGAAGAAATCGTTAAAAACATTCCAGGGAACGGGCGATTTTTATATGGTCCTTTCTCCGTTTTCAATAATGAAGACATCATTCGTTTTTTCGAAGGTCTTGGCGTTGCATTGAAAGAAGAAGATCATGGCAGAATGTTTCCTGTGTCGAACAAAGCAAAAGATGTTGTCAATGCATTGCTGACAGAAATGGATCGCTTACATGTTGAAGTGAGATTAGAAACGCGCGTTAAAAAACTTTTGATGGATGAAGAGCAAATTCTAGGTGTCAGACTCGATTCTGGCGAAGAGATCCGTTCACACGCTGTTGTTGTAGCGGTCGGGGGAAAAGCAGTTCCTCAAACAGGTTCAACAGGAGACGGTTATCCCTGGGCAGAAAAAGCCGGACATACCGTGACGGAACTTTATCCAACAGAAGTACCTTTATTAACAAATGAACCTTTCATTGTTTCAAAGGATCTACAAGGACTTGCACTTCGTGACGTAGCAGTATCCGTCCTTAACGCCAAAGGTAAAAATCTTATCACGCATCAGATGGACATGTTGTTCACCCATTTCGGCTTAAGTGGGCCTGCCATTTTACGATGCAGTCAATTTGTTGTGAAAGAACGTATGAAAAACGGCAACAAGCCCGTTGAAATGCGAATTGACTCAATGCCCGAGCTAAATGAAGAAAAAGTATTCCAACTACTCAATACCTCACTAAAAGAAGACTCAACAAAAGCAGTGAAGAATGTATTAAAAGGGATTGTGCCTGAACGTTGGATGCTATTTTTATTCGACCGGGCAGGAATTGATCCGGCTGAAACTGGAGCTCAGATGCTAGTAGAAAAGATTAGGGCATTAGCTAAATTATTGAAAGCATTCCCAATGAACGTCAATGGTACGCAGCCACTTGAAAAAGCATTCGTCACAGGCGGCGGAGTCTCCGTAAAAGAAATCGTTCCGAAAACGCTAGGTTCCCGCAAGAAAGAAGGTCTTTACTTCTGCGGTGAAATTTTGGATATTCACGGCTATACAGGCGGTTATAATATCACTTCTGCACTTGTTACCGGCAGGATTGCTGGGATGAATGCAGGAGAGCATGCAACCGATTTATAAACGTTGATTATGGAAAAACTTTATAATAGATTGTACGAACTAAACTACAGCTATCCGATACTGGACAACAAAAAATCCGCGTAAGAGGGCCAACCCTCTTACGCGGATTTTCTTTTTTAACCTACTGCAACAATATTAATCAGTCTTCCTGGAATCGCGATGACTTTTTTCACTTCTTTGCCTTCAAGAAGTACTTTCACATTTTCATCCTCTAGTGCAAGCTTCTCTAGATCATCCTTCGTAACGTCTTTCGATACGACGATTTTCGCACGTACTTTGCCGTTGATTTGAACAGCCATTTCAACTGTATCATCGACCAGTTTTGATGCGTCAAATGTCGGCCATTGTTCATACGTAATTGTATCGCTATGACCCAACTTCTCCCATAACTCTTCTGCAAGATGCGGAATAACTGGCGCTACCATTTTAACAAAGCCTTCAACATATTCTTTTGGAATCGAATCCACTTTATAGCCTTCGTTAATGAAGACCATCATCTGAGATATTGCTGTATTATTACGCATTCCTTCAAAGTCTTCCGTCACTTTTTTCACTGTTTGATGGTAAACTTTCTCAAGCGATCCGCCCGTTTTTCCACCGATTTTCGTGCTAAGTGATCCATCTTCATTGACGAACAGGCGCCAGATACGATCTAGGAAACGACGAGCACCGTCAAGACCATTCGTCGTCCATGCTTTTGAACCTTCCAAAGGCCCCATGAACATTTCATAAAGGCGAAGTGAATCAGCTCCGTGTGAATGAACGATATCATCTGGATTAACTACATTGCCTTTTGATTTCGACATCTTCTCATTACCTTCACCAAGTATCATCCCTTGGTTGAATAGCTTTTGGAATGGCTCTTTCGTATGAACAACTCCGATATCATAAAGCACTTTATGCCAGAATCGTGCGTAAAGCAGATGTAGAACCGCGTGTTCTGCTCCACCTACGTAGATATCTACAGGCAACCAGCGTTTCGCAAGTTCAGGATCGATGATCATTTCATCGTTATCCGGATCGATGTAACGCAAGTAATACCAGCAGCTACCCGCCCATTGTGGCATCGTGTTCGTTTCGCGACGACCTTTCATCCCTGTTTCTGGATGAGTCACATTTATCCATTCATCGATGTTTGCAAGTGGTGACTCGCCCGTTCCGCTTGGTTTAATATTATCCGTTACTGGTAATACGAGCGGTAAATCTGCTTCTTCAACAGGTGTCATTGTGCCATCTTCCCAATGGATAATTGGAATCGGCTCTCCCCAGTAACGTTGCCTTGAGAACAACCAGTCACGAAGACGGAATGTAACTTTTTTATCGCCTTTGCCTTTTTCAACAAACCATGCGATTGCTTTTTCGATTGCTTCATCTTTGAGTAATCCATCAAGGAAACCTGAATTGACGTGTTTTCCATCTCCAACATATACTTCTGCAGAAACGTCCCCGCCTGCTACAACTTCAATAATTGGCAGATCAAATTCTTTTGCAAACTCATAGTCACGCTCATCATGTGCTGGAACCGCCATAATCGCGCCTGTTCCATATGTTGCAAGAACATAGTCTGCAATCCAAATTGGCATCTTCTCGCCGCTTGCAGGGTTAATTGCGTAAGCTCCCGTAAAGACACCCGTCTTCTCTTTTGCAAGATCTGTACGTTCAAGATCACTCTTCATCTTCACTTCGTTTAGGTATTTTTCAACTGCATCCTTTTGTTCTGCAGTCGTCACTTTTTCAACAAGTTTTAATTCTGGTGCAAGCACTGCATACGTCGCTCCGAAAATTGTATCCGGACGTGTTGTAAATGCTTCAAATGACAAATCAGTTCCGTCAATTTCGAAAGTCAGCTGTGCCCCTTCTGAACGACCAATCCAGTTACGTTGCATGTCTTTCAAGCTTTCCGGCCAATCAAGTTCATCAAGATCCTCAAGAAGACGGTCTGCATAATTTGTAATTCGCAATACCCATTGGCGCATTGGACGACGCTCAACCGGGTGGCCGCCACGTTCTGACTTGCCATCGATTACTTCTTCATTCGCAAGAACTGTACCTAGTGCTGGACACCAGTTAACAGCTACTTCATCGACGTAAGCTAAGCCTTTATTGTAAAGTTGGATGAAAATCCATTGCGTCCACTTGTAATAAGATGGATCTGTCGTATTAATTTCACGGTCCCAGTCATAAGAAAAACCAAGATCATTCATTTGACGCTTGAACGTTGCGATATTTTTCGCGGTGAATTCGGCAGGATCATTACCTGTATCAAGCGCGTATTGCTCTGCCGGAAGGCCAAATGCATCCCAGCCCATCGGATGCAGGACATTAAAGCCTTGCTTCCGTTTGAATGAGCTCAAAATATCTGTCGCGATATAGCCAAGCGGATGCCCGACGTGTAGTCCAGCACCTGATGGATATGGAAACATATCAAGCGCAAAAAATTTCGGTTTAGACGGATCATCCATCATTTTGAATGTTTTATTGTCTTTCCAGTACTGTTGCCACTTCTTCTCAATTTGTCCGTGATTATAACTCATTTAAAATTCCTCCTTGATAAGTAGAAAAGCACTAAAAACAAAAAACTCCCGTCCCTTAAAAAGATAAGGGACGAGAGTAGTATAATTCCCGCGGTGCCACCCAAATTGACGACAAAGCCGCCCAACTTGACTCCTTAACGCGGAAAACGGCACGGGTTAATAAATCAATTGCGCCTCGGCGTAATTGCGTCCAGATTTTGAATCGAGCTTGCTCGATTGACTCCCTTCAAAATCTGTGACATCCGCCGGAGGCCAATTTGATTTGGCAAGGAGTTTGAACTCCTTGCCAAATCAAATAATTCACCAATGCAGGCTCCAAGGCGAGTTCATCTCTATCGTACAGGCTTCCACCAACCGCCTGCTCTCTAATAAACGACAGTAAAGATTACTACTCCTCTTCAACACCAAAGCTATTGCTATTAGTTTACCCGAATCATGCCACTTTAACAACAATCATTTTACGCCTTCAATAACATCCTTCACAATTAACACCGCTTCTGTCGAATCAATGACTTCTTGAATAGTGAATCCTTCGAACACTTCTTTCAATTCCAGTCCATCGGCTGTCACGTCAATCAATGCGCGTTCTGTAATGATTTTATGGACGACCGCTTTTCCTGTTAACGGAAGTGAACATTCTTTCTTAATCTTCGCAGAGCCGTCTTTCGCAACGTGATCCATAATAACGATAATTTTTCGCGCGCCATGAACAAGATCCATCGCACCGCCCATTCCTTTGATCATCTTGCCAGGAATCATCCAGTTAGCCAAGTCCCCTTTTTCAGACACTTCCATCGCGCCAAGTATGGCAACATCGACATGTCCTCCGCGAATCATCGCGAATGATTCAGCACTGTTAAAGTATGCTGAACCTGGAATAGATGTAACAGTTTCTTTTCCCGCGTTAATGAGATCCGGATCAACTTCATCAGCAGCCGGATAAGGTCCAATACCTAACAATCCATTTTCTGATTGAAGTACAACTGTTTTTTCAGGTGATATATAATTAGCAACGAGCGTTGGCATACCAATTCCAAGATTGACGTAGTTGCCGTCCTCGATTTCCTTTTCAGCCCGTCTTGCGATTCGTTCCCTTACATTCACTTCTCCCATATCACAATTCCCCTTTCCTTAGCGAGTCGTCAGACGCTCAATTCGTTTTTCTTGTTGCGCCTGCAGAAGTCCTTGGACATAAATGCTAGGTGTATGAATAGTCATTGGATCAAGATCGCCCGTTTCCACGATTTCCTCCACCTCTGCAATTGTGATTTTCCCTGCAGCCGCCATCATTGGATTGAAGTTTTGTGCGGTCTTGTTGTAAATCAAATTGCCGAACTTGTCGGCTTTTGCTGCACGAATAAGTGAGAAGTCCGCACGAAGCGCCTCTTCAAGAACATACTCTTTACCATCATAGACACGGATCTCTTTCCCTTCCGCAACGAGCGTTCCAACACCAGCCGGCGTGAAGAATGCCGGTATACCAGCGCCACCTGCACGAATCTTTTCTGCAAGTGTTCCCTGCGGCGTCAACTCAACTTCAATTTCACCTGATAGTACCTGACGTTCGAATTCTTTATTCTCACCAACATATGAGCCTATCATTTTCTTAATCTGTTTATTTTTCAATAGTAGTCCAAGTCCCCACTCGTCGACTCCGCAGTTATTTGAAATAACCGTTAAGTCTTTCACACCTTTTTCAACAAGTGCTAGAATGAGTTGTTCCGGAATTCCTACTAGTCCAAATCCCCCAACCATTAATGTTGCACCATCTTCAATCTGTGCAACCGCCTCTTTCGCTGATGAATAAATCGGCTTCATTTTACATCCCCCTTTGAATCTTTTAAAACTTACGTAATAATCCTTCTTCTCAATTAAATCAAACTCTACCGAATGTTGCAATGATAGTAGCGTACAGAAAAAAACGGAAAGCCTATAAGCGGCTTTCCGGTTGATAGCCGGCTTTTTTAATGGGCCGGTCGTATAGCAAGCTAGTGATGATTGGAATGATCATAAATGCTGTCAATATGAATAGCATCACTTGCATACCATATTGGTCTGCAAGAATTCCTCCAATAAATGGCCCAAACATCCGCCCCATTGTCGCAAAGGAATTGACAATTCCTTGATAAAAGCCTTCCCTTCCTTTAGGAGAAAGTTGGCTCGCAATGGTCGGCACAGCCGGCCAGACAAACATTTCCCCAAACGTCACAATCACCATTGCAACAATGAACATTGTAAATGAAGCTGCAAAACTGACTACAATATAAGAAATACTAAAAATAACAATCCCGATAATTATTTGCGTTTTTATTTTATTTTCCAACCTAGAGATGACTGGCTTAATGATTGGTTGTCCAATCACAATCAGCAATCCATTTATCGTCCATAACAAACTATATTGTTTCAATGAAATACCAAGTGATAATGAGTGGGTAGAAATTGTCGTCATCCACTGGGAATAGACAAGCCACATAATCAGATAACCGCCTGAAATGATAAGTAGCGCATAAAAAGGTGCTTTTTGACGAATTTTCTTATTCTCCTTAATGACACTTGTGTGACGATCAGGTGCAATTTCAAGTTTGCGGTAACCGAAGAAAGCGATAAAGAAAAAGACCACATAAAACACCAAATTCGCAGGGAAAATATAGTCAATACTGACCGAAGCGACAAGTCCTGCTAAGGCTGGCCCAATCGCCACACCGACGTTTTGGGCCAGGTAAATCGAGTTAAAAGCTTTCCTGCCGCCCTCCGGCCAAAGCGTCGCCATCATCGCATACATACTTGGAAAAATAAGACCCCCACTGAAACCTAGAAGCGTCAAAAACCAGATGTATGGTTGCCAGTCATGCCAAAATACAAGGCCAACAAGGCCGATGATTGAAATGATGATTCCAGCCATGATAGACTTAAATCCACCTATCCGGTCAAATAAATAACCGCCAAGCAAGTTGCCCACGACACCAGCTCCTGCATTAGCCATCAAGACAAGTCCAGCGACAGAAAGCGATTTCCCTAAATAATCGTGCATATAAATCGTATTTAGCGGCCATAGAAACGAGTTTCCCATGACATTAATGAACATTCCAATCACGAGAAGCCATACTTTTTTAGGCATACCCTACGCCTCCGTCCATATATAAAGTCAGTAAAAGTGTATGACTTTTTCTACATTCAGACAAGACCCATAAAATAAGTTCCATAATTCAGATGATGCCAGTACGGAAAAACATGATACAATTAGCTGTTAGAGGAGTGAATAAAGTGGATAAATTAAACTTACCTTTCCCTACTGAAGGGAAACGCTATCATACATGGTCACGTCACTTAAAAGATGAATTCGGATTCAAAGTAATGAAAGTTGCGCTTGACGCTGGATTTGATTGCCCGAACCGGGACGGCACTGTTGCTTTCGGTGGCTGTACATTTTGCAGCGTTGCAGGATCTGGAGATTTCGCCGGGGACCGCGTCGATCCAATCGACGTACAATTTGCAGAAATCAGCGAAAGAATGCACAAGAAATGGAAAGATGGCAAATACATGGCCTATTTCCAGGCATACACAAATACCCATGCCCCGCTTCCAAAGTTAAAAGAAAAATTCGAAGCGGCATTAGCGCAAGAAGGCGTCGTTGCATTATCAATCGCAACTCGTCCAGACTGCTTACCTGACGATGTTGTCGAGTATTTAGCTGAGCTGAATGAACGAACTTATTTATGGGTTGAACTTGGCCTACAAACTGTCCACGAAAAAACGGCAAACCTTGTCAATAGAGCCCATGATTTCAAATCCTACGTTGAAGGTGTCGAGAAATTGCGCAAACACGGTATTCGTGTCTGCACACATATCATCAATGGCTTACCGCTTGAGGATTATGACATGATGATGGAAACGGCACGTGAAGTTGCAAAACTCGATGTTCAAGGCATCAAAATCCATCTTCTTCATCTACTTAAAGGAACGCCAATGGTGAAACAATACGAAAAAGGCCAACTTGAATTCTTGGAGAAACAAGAATACATTGACCTAGTTGCTGACCAACTTGAAATTCTTCCACCAGAAATGATTGTCCACCGCATTACAGGTGATGGTCCAATTGAATTAATGATTGGCCCAATGTGGAGCGTCACGAAATGGGAAGTGTTGAATGGCATAGACAAAGAACTCGAACGTCGTGACAGCTGGCAAGGGAAACATTATGCAGGGGCGGTAGAATTGATTTGAAGCTACATCGCATTCTTCCCTTCGCAAGACAATTATTTAGTGAAACAGTCAATGCTGGTGAAACCGTTGTTGATGCAACTACCGGCAACGGCAACGACACACTCTTTTTAGCTGATCTCGTCGGTGAAAATGGACATGTTTTAGCATTCGATATTCAACAGGCAGCACTCGACTCAACAGCCGAACGACTCGGTAATTTAAGTGAACGCGTGTCACTAATATTGGATAGTCATGCAAACGTCGAAAAATATGTTAGCGGACAAATTGGCTGCGCCGTGTTCAACCTTGGTTACTTGCCGCATAGTGAAGATTTGTCAATTGTTACAAAAGCCGACTCTACAATCAAAGCAATCCATACAATGCTTGGGTTGCTGAAAAAAGGCGGTATCATAGCGGTTGCTGTCTATGATGGACATGAAGGTGGCGGAGAAGAGCGGGATGCACTTCTGGCTTATGTAAAAAACTTACACCAGGCTGATGTCCATGTCATTCGTTATGAAATGATCAATCAGCGAAATAATCCCCCGTTTTTGATAGCGATGGAAAAGATGAAGGATTTTATAACAGTAAAACTAGTTGAATGACAAAAAAAGGTTGCCCGATTGAAATAAAATCAGGGGCAACCTTTTTTCTGTTGTTTTTTAGTTTCTGATTGATTGAACAGCTTATATGCTTGGGACACATGCTATATGATCGGTCAGACCAGTTATATGATTGGTTCGCAACGCTATATGCTCGGCAATCCAGTTATATGATTGGTTCGCAACACTATATGATCGGCAAACCAGTTATATGATCGGGACGCGACGTTATTTGATCGGCAATCCAGTTATATGATCGGGACGCAATGCTTTATGATCGGCAAACCTGTTATATGATCGGGACGCAATGCTATTTGATCGGCAATCCAGTTATATGATCGAGACGCAACGCTATTTGATCGGCAATCCAGTTTTATGATCGAGACGCAATGCTATTTGATCGGCAATCCAGTTATATGATCGAGACGCGACGTTATTTGATCGGCAATCCAGTTATATGATCGGGACGCAACGCTATTTGCTCGCTTCTAACTTCAGTGTCAAAAATCCCGTAAATCAGCAATCGCACCTACTGTTTTGAAGTCTTCATTCACCATAAATGCAATCAATTGGCCAGCAGTTTGTTCAGCACTGCTTAACAACCCTTTTTCCTTATAGTCTATAAAACGATCAAGGAGAGGGAATGCCTCTTCCTTACTTCCCCGAATGGTTTCCTGCATTCCAGTATCTATAATCCCCGGCGCGATAGAAACGATGTCTACTGGGTGTTCCGCGCTCCCCTGCTCAAGTGCGACAACACGCGAGAAATGATCAAGTCCAGCTTTCGTTGTGCAATATGCTCCCCATCCTTCATACGCATTGCGGCCTGCTCCAGATGAGATGTTGACGATTCGCTTCACTCCTTTGAAGTTTTTCAAAGCCCCAATAAATGTATTGGATAAAATAATTGGTGCCGTCAAATTTAATGCTACTGCTTTTGTTATATCTTCCGCATTTATAGCACCCATTAATCCAATAGGGTCAACCATTCCAGCGTTATTAATAAGTGTGAATGACACCGCTTCTCGTGGGAAAACAGTGATTATCTCATCCATTAGCGCTTCCAGTTTCTCCGTTTCAGAAAGATCTGCTCTAATGAATTTTACACCGTCTAGTTTACTTATCGTGCGTGCAATCCCGATGACGAAATGCCCCTCACTACCTAGCTGCTTTGCAAGTTCAAATCCAATCCCTTTTGACACACCTGTAATAATATAGACGTTCATTTATTCCACCCCTCCTGCATGTATTTCAACCATTCTTTGAAATCGCTCTTTTTTAACGGCTCCTGTACTTACTCTATGAATTGGATAGCATCCCTTAATTCTGAGAGATTGGTCCCGAATCAATTCCCCTCATTGTTACAGTCGACGATTAATGACTCGTTCAGAAAGCACAGCTCGATTTTCTCCAAATTTTTTATGAGCACAAATATATCGAAATCTATTTCCGAGACTTCTACTCCCACTCATCTTTTTCTTTATTGTATCATCCGAATTGACTGAATCACAGTCACCCAGTCAGTTTCGAAAACTATTCAAAATCGAGTAGGAGGGAGTGATTAACTCCCGACCTCTCACACCACCGTACGTACCGTTCGGTATACGGCGGTTCAATTAAGATTGATAACGCAAAGTTTCGTAACGTGACAGTAGACTTTTGAGCCCTTGGGAACTCCAGTAGGAGTTTCCGAGGGTTCTATGTAATACGGGACTTTTAGAAATTCTCCAGTAACTTTTACGTGAGTTACCCCATTCGTATGCCTTATCTTTCGGCGCACCTAATCCAATGAGTTTCCTCACCTTCGTACTTGGCTTTTTCCAGTTCTTCCACATACACATCCGGAGTCTTCTTTTAATCCAAGAATCGAATTTAATGAACACGCTTGGCGTATCTGCCAATGCGAAATAGCCACACCAACCCATCAGATATTGATTGAGTTTCTTTATCCGATATTCCATGGGATAAGGTTTCTTCCTTGAAGTGATTTCGCGAATTTTATTCTTCATCCGTTTCACACTTTCTTTGGCGATGCGAACCTTCGGTTCTTTACCATTGGTGAAACTGAATCCGAGAAATTTCCTCTTCCATGGACGGTCAACTGCAGATTTACCCAGATTCACTTTCAACTTAAGTTTCCCTTCAATAAATGAAGTGACAGAACTCATGACCCTATTACCTGCTCTCTGTGTTTTCACATAGATGTTACAGTCATCAGCGTATCGGACAAATTTATGTCCTCTTTCCTCCAATTCTTGGTCTAGTTCATCAAGGACAATATTGGAAAGTAATGGACTGAGTGGGCCACCTTGCGGCGTACCTTCCTCACTGGTTGTCACGATACCATTTATCATGATTCCTGATTTCAAATAGTCACGGATTAGCTTAAGCAGACGTTTGTCTTCGATTCGTTTCGAAAGTGTTCCCATTAACCTATCATGGTTCACTTTGTCGAAGAACTTCTCCAAGTCTATATCGATTACCCACCGATTACCTTCCTGTATATATCCTTTCGCTTTCCTTATTGCGCCGTAGGCGCTTCGCTTTGGTCGAAAACCATAGCTATGGTCGGAAAACGTTGGATCATACAAAGTAGATAATACTTGGGCAACGGCTTGCTGAATGAGACGATCCGTCACGGTAGGGATACCTAATAACCGCACGCCACCGTCAGGTTTCGGGATTTCGACCCTGCGGACAGGTTGCGGCTTATAAGTACCCTCAAGAAGTTCCATTTTCATGGATTCCCAGTGTTCCAAGATGTGCTTTCGTAGGTTTTGTACGGGCATTTCATCTACACCATGGCTCCCTTTATTGCGTTCCACCCGTTTCAGGGCAGAAAGCAGATTTTCACGCGACAGTATTCGTTCCATCAACATTGGTTACGCCTCTTTCCGTGAACAACGCTTCTTCTTATACCAGCTCTGCTCCACCATCTCGAAGTCCCCCGTGGGATTCACCACTTCCTCCTTCAAGCATGCCTTATCGGTTATCTGTGTTCTTCGCAGGTTACTGAATGCCAAGATGTTGTTCTCTCTTAATTGTTCAGCCCTTCCCATTCTTCTCGAGTTCGAATGGTACTATGGCTTCTGCTGACTTCTGATTGTTCAGCTACCCATCACTGAGTAGGTTACCAAGTGTACTTGGCGTATCAATCAGACCTCCCCAGGTAAGAACGTAGTCTTTCCCTCCACCTATCTGCTTCATTTACTACATACGACCTTCGGCAGAAAGGGCTTTGTTTTGTTTGGCAAACTCACCCAATCGTACATAGCCTTATATGAAGTTCGTGTTCCTCAGACCGGAGGTTTGCTGCTCGCTTCCTTCAGATTCCACGTCACCATGGACACCCTTGCGTTAAGCTAACTGTTACTTCTGCCTTCACAGTTCGGGACTTGCACCCTATAGACTACACCCATGCTGGGCGCACCAAAAAAACAACTTCCCCGAAGGAAAATTGTTTTTCAATTTTAAACTTAGATTTTAATAACACCGATCACAATAGCGATTGCCAATAGAACAACACTGAAACCCCACATCATCATAAATGAATAACGGATATGACGGCCCATTTCAAGCCCTGCCAATCCTAGTGCAAGCCATAGAGCCGGAGATAAAGGACTGACAAACGTTCCAATGATATTTCCGATAATCATAGCATAAGCGACAGAGAGTGAAGATACTCCAAAACCAGTTACAACCTGATCGACAATCGGAAGCAATGCGAAATAATAGGCATCCGTACTTAGCAGTAAATCGAATGGAACACCGAGCACTCCTATGATGATGTGCAAATATGGAATGATGAATGCGGGCAAAACAGTCACAAGATCTTTTGCAATCGAATTCAACATATCCGTCCCATTTAGAATACCTAAAAACGAACCTGCGGCCAAAATGATCGTTGCCATAAGAATCGCACCTGGTGCATGATCTTTTATGCGCGACATCTGGTCCTGTATATTAGGATAGTTAATAGGTAAAGCAATACTGACCCCAATCATAAATGCGAATCCAGCTGGAATTACGCCCCAGACCAAAACACCGATTACACTGATTGCTAATATGACGTTTACCCAATAAAACCTTGGTCGGCTCAATAACTTTTCCGCGACCGTATCTTGACCCTGATTAACATTTACCGGCAATTCAAGTGAGTCATCTACGGACATGGATTTTTCATCCGCTAATATATTTTTCGCGATGCGACGTTTTTCACGAAGTCCAAGTAAAACTGCCAAAACAACTAATAATACTAGGCCGATTATTTGAATCTTAATGAGTGGTCTCCACAGTTCAGTGACATCCATATCAAGCACTGCCGCGGTTCTTCCTAACGGGCCAGCCCAAGGAACCATATTCATTACACTTGCACTTGTTCCGACCAACATGAGCAACAAATAGGGACTCATCTTTAACTTTTTATATAACGGGAGCAAAGCGGGGATTGTAATTAGGAACGTCGAGGCTCCTGAACCGTCCAAATGAGCGATCGCAGCAATGATGACAGTACCAACAGCCACTGCAATAACATTTCCACGAGTAAGTGATATCATCTTATCAATGAGAGGGTCGAATACCCCTACATCCTGCATGATTCCGAAAAACAGTATCGCAAAAATGAACATGACAGCAACACTGAAGACAGATTGCGTTCCACTTGTGAAAAACTCACCAATTTGTTCGAAGTTGAATCCTGCACTGAACGCCCCCACTATCGGAACAAGTACTAGCCCTACAATTGGAGAGACTTTGCCACTTATAAGTAGCACAACAACAATGAGTATTGTAAATAAACCAATAATACTAAGCATAATTTCCTCCTTCTAGTAAACGGCTGTTTACTAATGAAAAGGAAGTTCACATAGTGTAAGCGGATACATCAATTTTCACAACGATTGAAAATTTGTTTCGACAGACAAAATGATCACTCTCTTTTTCAAAGTTTTCTATACTCAGAAACTTATCATAAAGAGGTTAGAAAAATAAGTTTAATTAAGTAAAAACATTATTGATCTTTCTGTGTGTTTTGTTCATTTTGTCCACGGTATGTATTTTCGTTCAGGCCGCCCGATGTCTCCATATTTTAATTGTGCTTCTGCTTCCTTAACCGACACTAAATACTCTAAATAACGTCTTGCGGTTGATCGACTTACCCCCACTCTTTTGCCAGCGTCCATTGCCGTAACGCCAGAATTATCGGTTGCCTGTATAACATCTTTTATTTTATCTAATGTAATTTGGTCAATTCCTTTCGGTAACTTTCCTATCGCAACAGTTTCAATCTTTTGGGATGTTTGCAAACCTGTCAACCAATCGATTTCATCTTGTTCAAGCTCTTCCCTTGAAGTCAAAAGGACGTGCTGATTACTGAAACGTTTCAACGTCTGTTCAAAACGGATGAAATCTGCAGGTTTCACAATATAATCAAAAATCCCGCCACGTAACGTTTCAGCAATGGTCGTTACCTCCTTAGCTGCAGTCACCATAATGACGTCAATTTCAGTGAACTCTTTTCGTAATTGCCAAAACAGACTCAATCCTTCGGTATCAGGTATATAGACGTCTAATAAAATTAGATGTGGCAACTTCGCTTTGTTCCGCAATAAAATCAATGCTTCTTCCGCAGTTTTAACAACTTCCATGACAGTAAACCCATCTACCCGATTGACGGATTGACGATTTATTTCAGCAATTCTAAAGTCGTCTTCCACTATTAATACTTGAATTGTTTCACGCATTGTTTTCTGTCCCTTCAAGTGGATTTTTCGGTATGGAGACAACAAAACAAGCTCCACCCAGCTCTCCTTCTTCTAAATAGAGTGCTCCATTCACTTCGGCTATTAGCTGTTTCGTCAAAGCAAGCCCGAAACCACGATTCGTGCCTTCTTTCGAAGTAAATCCTTGTTCAAATATCTTTTGAGCTAGCTTCTCAGTAATTCCTTCTCCTGAATCCTCTATTTCAAAAATGATATCATCACCTATATCAGTGAAAAAAATCGATATCTTTCGGTTTGAGGAAGGATTCTTTTTCACTGCGTCCATTGCGTTATCAATTAGGTTCCCTATTGTTGTCAATAACACCTCACTTTTCTTCTCAGATAATTGATTTTCCAATATACTATCCTGGTGAATTACCAAATCTATACCTGATTCATTCGCCTGATTTAATTTCCCTAATAAAATTCCACTTATTAGCGGATCTGCTACTTTCCTTATCAATATACGAATCCAGTTTTTTTGCAAGTTACTTTCTTTTTGAATATAATCAATAACTTCCTTTTTCTTTCCCAGTTGTAGTAAGCCGAGTATCATATGTAGCTTGTTTGAGAATTCATGGGTTTGGGCCCTTAATGCATTTGCGTATTGTTTAACCCGAGTCAGCTCCTTCGTTAACGACTCAATTTCAGTCTTGTTCCTAAAAGTGGATACCGTCCCGATGAACAGCTGTTCAAAGTAGATTGGAACAGTGTTTATGAAAACACTGTTATTACCTATCACTATTTCCTTATCAGATAGCCCGTTTACGTCATTCAACAACACGGATAAATGTTCAATTGGAGATACTTCTGTTATTTTTTTACCAACGTAATAATCTGATGCAATCTGTTTATCGAATAATAAAAGTTGTGCAGCAGAATTTATCATCGTGATCATTCCATTTTGATTTAATGCAATAATCCCTTCATGCGTCGACTGAAGAATCGTTTCTTTTTGGATCAGCAAATGGGTTATTTCCTCTGGTTCTAATCCATATAATACTTTTTTAATATACGATGCAATGATGATTGCACCGATAACTGCAACTCCTGCAATGAGCAACAAGACAATCCATAACTGACTATTATAGTTATGGATTATAGTTTGCATATCATTAGCTAAAAAACCGACAGATACGACACCGACAATGTTCCCGTCAAGGTAAATGGGTACTTTCGCCCTTAATGAGCTGCCTAATGAGCCGATCGCTTTTGAGAGGTACGATTCACCACGCACTAATGCCCTCTCATTGTCTTCCCCCATCATTTTCCCTCCGACTTTAGCGGCTATAGGGTGAGCATACCTTATTTCTTCCGCATTTCCGATGACGATGAATTCAGCGCCAGTCACCTCTTGAATTGGTGCAATAATCGGACCGATGATTGACGCAGGATTGTCATCCTTAAATGCATTAACCAGTTCGGGGATATGTGCAACGCTTTCAGCAACGCCGAGCGCCCGATCTCCCATCTGCGTTTCTAACATATCAGATATAAAATAATTCATAAAGACCCCGATGACCAAGACGATTGCGATGATTAATATACCAATGAGAAGAATCATTTTCAATTTCAAATTAACTGTTACATTTGGTTTGATATGGGGATTTTTTATGTCACTTTTTTGGAAATAGATCATTGCTTGAAACTCCTTAAAGTTCGATTAATAGGTGAATACGAAATATAGCAGACAGGGCTATGAATAGCAATGTACCGATATGTATTATACATTTTATGTTTCATACTCCTTTACTTCAATAAGAAAAGCGACAGGCTCCCTTTAAGACGCGACAGGTATAAGTCGGACAAAGGGAAGGCAGTCTAAGTTCGCGACATCATGTCGCAACGACTGCATACCTGCATCCTTGCAAGCACGACGTGGTGTTCTTTGACACATAGCTAGATTACTTATAACTAGAGCGGTTAACGCCTGAAGTCTAGACACTGTTCCAAATCTAAAAACTTATCCTTTCAAGAACAAAAGCGTAAGCGCCTGTTCATCCCCGACAAGCGCTCTTTGCCTTTACCTACAGGCCAGAAGTGACTCGAGGGGCTAGGCGCTGGAGTCTAGACGTAAAATCTCTACGTTACAACTTATCCACAGTACGAGATTTCATGATTTCCTAGACAATAAAAAAAACTTGCCTAATCGATCAGGCAAGCTTTGATAGTGATTATTCGACTATTGTTATTTTGACATTTTTTCGCCCCCACTTATAGGCCTCGCTTTTCGTAGGTATAAAAACATCAATTTTATTTCCTTTAATCGCTCCTCCAGTATCACCAGCAATCGCGTATCCGTACCCTTCTACGTGTACTTTCGTTCCAAGTTTAATAACATTCGGATCGACGGCGATCACTTTTAGATCTGAGTTTTTTCTTAAATTTATGCCCGTTTTTGTGATACCGGAACAACCATTACAATAAGCTGTATATGCAGTTGCCGAGACGGTAAATTCTTTGACGGCATTCGTAGACGTTGACCGTGATACAGCTTTTGATGCGGGCTTATCAGCTGCTTTCTTAGATTTCTTAGCGTTTGAACCGATACTAAGTTTTTGATTCGGGAAAATGAGATCCGATTTCAAATTATTCCACGACTTCAATTTCGCTACTGTTGTATTATGCATTTGAGAGATTTTGTATAATGTATCGCCTTTTTTGACTTTATACGTTGCTGATGAAGCGAAACCCTCATTTGCTCCGCTAATTAATAAGACAATCGTCAGGATTAATGTCAAAAGTATGTTTTTCATTTACTCGTCTCCTTGTATTTTATTCTCAGGAGACAGCTTGCCCAAGTTGTATGACAATAACATTACAACGAGTTGTCTTTTTCATTACAAAGAGCAAGCAAGATTAAGTGCACACTTTGACTGTAAATCGACGCATAAAAAGCGCCAACCCTCCAATCGGAAAGTTGGCGCTTTATCATTTAATTCAGTATTTTTATCGTCACGTTTTTACGACCCCATTTATACGCTGCCTCTTTTGTCGGGAAAAATACATCAATCTTGTTTCCTTTGATTGCGCTTCCCGTATCACCGGCGATTGCATATCCGTAGCCTTCCACATATACCTTAGTTCCGAGTTTAATGACACTTGGGTCAACAGCAATGACTTTGACATCCGGGTTACTTTTCAGATTAATACCTGTTTTTGTTACTCCTGAACATCCATTGCAATTGGCCGTAAATGCACTGGCCGAAACAGTGAATTCTTTGACAACATTATCAGAATCGGATCGAGATGGTGTTTTCGCAACTGATTTAACCACTTTTTTCGGTGCTGCTGCTTTTTTAACTACTTTTGCCCCAGAAGCGACTTTCAGCTTCATGTTCGGCTGAATTATATTTGACTTCAAGTTGTTCCATGATTTTAATTTGGAAATGGATACGTTATGCATCTTAGATATCGTGAATAACGAATCACCTTTTTTAACTGTGTAATTTGGCGATGCTGCCCAGCTTACATCTGCTCCGCTGACCAATAATGCAATCGTAAGAATGAGGGTCATTAATAATTTTCTCAATTACTCTACTCCCTGCTATTTAGTCTATACTTATAATAGCAATCGACTATTACAGGAACATTACAGAAAGCTGTCTTTACCATTACAATCAGTATGTGTATTATTACATGCAAAGAGGTGTCTGCAATGAAGACGATTACTATTCGTAGAGCGGCAAGGAACGATGCCGCGGCCATAACTGACATACTTATAACGAGTCAATGGTTTACATACGACAAGCTTTATTCCAAGGATTATATTACTAAAATAATTGACCAATATTACAGCGTGCAACGTATTGAGCAAGAAATCGTCTCTATTAATGAACAATGGCACGGTTATTTCATTGCTGAGTCAAATGGAAAAATCGTCGGTGCTATCGGCGGCGGAATGACTAGTAAAACTGCTGGAGAAGTATATGTCTTTTATTTAGACCCTTTAATGCGAGGAATGGGTATTGGCACACGACTTCTCGACTTCTTTACTAAAATACAGAAATATACGTATGGCGCAAATGAACAATGGGTTTCCGTCGCCAAAGGAAACCATTATGGCATTCCCTTCTATGAGGCTCGCGGATTCATCTTCCAGCATGAAGAACTTGCATATGGAACTTCTAAAGAGGATCAAGATATCTCTCTGAAATATAAGCGCGACATTACATAAAATAAGGTGGATTTAATGACTACAATCTTAGGGTATATCGCAGAAATGATTCCTTATCTATTCATCGCTTTGCCAATCATCCTCATCACCCGCATCATTTACAATAAAATACGCGGATACGTGAAACTTCATGTCTACCATGAAATTGGTGTTGTCATCTTTTTATTATTCATGACGGCGTTATTTTCACAAACAATCCTGACGTTTCTTTATACAGGACCGGTCGTTACACGCTCATTTTCGAATGTAAATCTTATTCCTTTCAGGGTTTTTCAAGATAATTATTATGCCATTACGGAATTGAATTTCTGGCAGCCATTTATTATAAATTTTTTAGGTAATATATGCATTTTCATGCCCATTGGTTTTATGATTCCTTTATTATGGAGCAAATTCAATCGATTTTGGAAAGTTTGTTTGATTGGGTTAAGCATATCTCTTTTTATCGAAATAACGCAGTTGTCCCAAGCCAGAAGTAGCGATATTGATGATTTATGGTTAAACACACTAGGTAGTATGATTGGTTACTACGTGTACATTGTTATGAAAAAACGCTTTCCGAAGACAAACCATCTTTTTAAAAACAGAAAAATTCACTCGTAATATATTGCATATCTTCCAACTGACCTTACTTTATTGTATACTAGAGCAATAATGACAAATACAGGATGGTGATTCAAAATGCCGGTACCGACAGATCATACGAAGCCACTTCGAATTTCCGCAAAAGAAAATGCATTTAACCAACTCCAGCAATGGATTATAGATGGCACATTACATCCAGGTGAAAAGTTAAACGATACAGAACTTGCCGGGGCGCTCGGGGTTAGCAGGACACCTATTCGTGAATCGTTGCAATTGCTTGAAGTGCAAGGGTTTGTGAGAATGTATCCTGGGAAGGCAACGCAAGTAACGGAAGTCGATAAAGAATCTATCACAGACCTCCTTCCCCCCCTCGCAGCATTGCAAGCCTTATCCGCTGAACTTGCAATCCCGCAGCTTACAGAAGAGACGATCGCCTTACTTGAAAGTACGAATAGAATATTTGCCCATGCAGTCTATACTGAAGATTACTTTTCTGCTTTAAAAATCGACGAAGAGTTTCATCAGATTATCGTTGACGCAGCGGACAATCCATACATCATAACTATGGTCGCTTCACTTCAAGCACATGTCAGAAGATTATTCTTCCATAACTCTATTATCTTAACTGAAAAATCGATTGATGAGCATGATAAAATTATCAATTCAATGAAAGAACGGGATCCTATAGCTGTTTCCTCAATTATGAGTGGAAACTGGCTACGTGCGATTGAAGAATTTCATTCTCTCAAATCAAATTAACACATGTATTGATTAACCCAAAAAACAGTAAATAACTTGATCAAACACTAGACGCTTTGTGTACAGTTATGTTTGAATTGCTTTGGATCGGAGGACCTCTATACGATTACCGAGAGGTCTTGATGTGTAGGTATGCGACAGGCAACTATTCGTAACAGAATTACCTAGGATGGAATGAACTGCAATTCCTCCCCAAAAGTGTGGCTAGAAATGACAATGTTATTTCTAGCCACACTTGCCTCTCGGTAAATATGTCATGAATAGTTCGCCAAAAGCGAACCGGAAATGATCCAGTGAAAATGGATTTTCCCAAGCCCTACTCACCAGTATTTTATGACAATAAATAGTTAATCAACAGACGCGTCAAAGTATAATAAAAAGCCGGTTCCTCAGTGAGGAACCGGCTTTTTATTATACTTCTACTGTAGGTTTTTTCCGAATGCGTGCGGCTATTCCGGTTATTAGTATGACAACGAGTACCGGTAAAAGCCAACCAAGCCCTTCCTCATAGAAAGGAAGTACACGATCATAAAAGGATATAATTGGGGCTAACCAATCAAAATACGCTATCTCAAGTGATTTACAAAGTGTTTTAAATCCATCAATAATACTAATCATAAATGCAACGACCGTTGCTGATACATACACTACACGAGCATGGTTGAATAGCGGTGACAGGAATGTCAGAATCATTAAAACGACTGACAACGGATACAAGAACATCAATACCGGAATCGAATACGTAATGATATTCGCCAATCCAAAATTCGCGATAACGAAACAGAATGTTGAGAAGAAAATAACGAAAACTTTGTAGCTAATTTTCGGCATAATTGTATTGAAATATTCACCACATGCAGTAATCAGTCCGATACTCGTAGTCAAACATGCGAGTAGGATTACTACAGCGAGCATAACCAATCCAAATGTCCCCAAATAATGAGATGATGCACCGCTTAATACAGGTCCGCCCGTATCAAAGAGTCCAAATAACTCTGTGCTCGTCGCCCCTAAGTAAGCAATTCCTACATAGATAATCGCAAGGAATGTAGTCGCAATCGCACCTGCTTTTGCTGTCGCCATTAGAATTTCACGTTTATTCGTCACACCCATCGAGCGGATTGCGTTAATGACGATAATCCCGAAGACCAATGAAGCGAGTGCGTCCATTGTGTTATAACCTTCCATAACGCCTTTTATTAACGCTCCGCTTGTATAATCGCCTTGCGGTGACTGAATTACACCCATTGGTTTTACAATAACCATAACCAACAAAGCGAACAAAAGTACGATGAGTGCTGGTGAAAGGATTTTACCTACACGGTCAACGATTTTGGCGGGATTTAATGATAACCACAATGTAAGACCAAAGAACAATAAAGTAAAGATAATTGTAGCAATCTGCATATATTCCGCGCTTATAAACGGAGAGATTCCAATATCAAATGCGACTGCACCTGTACGTGGTGCGGCGAAGAATGGACCAATTGTTAAGTATAAAAGTGATGTGAAAACAACTGCATAAACTGGATGTATCCGGCTTGCAAGTTGCTGTAAATTTTGGCTCCCCGAGAAGCCCATCGCTAAGATGCCGAGAAATGGAAGCCCTACTCCAGTAATTAAAAACCCAAGAACAGCTAGCCACATGTTCGTTCCAGCATATTGCCCAAGCTGTGCTGGAAAAATAAGATTTCCTGCTCCAAAAAATAGTGCGAATAGCATCAAGCCAATGGCAAGATACGATGAAAATGATAACTTCTTTTGCATAACTTCAGTTCCCCCTTGATGTAAATAACATTACACGTATGCAATATATCGCTGAATTAATAATACTCTTTTCCTTTACAAAATGCAATATAATAATGGCAATTTATTATGTTAAAAAGAATAATAAAACATTGATTTTTCTGATATATTAACAATAAACAAATCATAATACTATTTTCGATATAATAATTGTCCGTTTGCATGATCGAACATGCAAACGGACATAAGATTAACTCATTTAATAGTAAACTTCGTGTGACTATGGCCTTCTTTTGCTTTTTTCACTTCGAGAATCGCAGGGAATGCAGCTTTCAGTTCTTCAACGTGAGAAATGACGCCAATCATACGACCTGATTTCTGCAGATCAATTAATGTGTCAATTGCTTTGTTCAACGACTCTTCATCAAGTGACCCGAATCCTTCGTCAATAAACATCGTATCAATTGACACCGAACCTTGGAAACTTTGAATGACATCTGCCATACCAAGTGCTAGACAGAGAGAGGCATTGAACTTTTCGCCACCTGACAATGTCTTCACGTCACGTGTTTGCCCTGTATAAGCATCATATACATCGAGACCCAGTCCACTTTGTCTCCCTCGTACTTCCTGACGGTCACTGCGGATTAAGACAAACTGCCCGTTCGACATTTCTTTCAAACGTTCATTCGCCGATTGGATAATACGTTCCAAGTATTCGATTTGAATATAGCGTTCGAATGACAACTTCAAACCGTTCTGTCCTCTTACGATATCGTAAAGGTCTGTGATTTTCCCATATATTCGTTCAAGTTCAATCACTGTTACGGATGACTGTACAAGTTTCTCCTTCAAACTGAATGCGTTTTTTTCATATTCTGAAGAAGCATTATAGTCAGTAAGAGCGGCTTCATAATCAGTTTTCAATTTGGCCACTTTCGTTGCCAAATCGCTCAAATCCACCACTTCTTTCCCTTCAAGCAGTACCCGTAACTCCGCTACTGCATCGCGTAAACTATAAAGTTGTTGTTTGAATACCGCCACTTTTTCTTTCAACAAAATGCGGTCAACTTCTTGCATTTTCGCCTCACGATAAGCCTGTTCTGTTGGGAATGCCGATTCTTCTAATGCTTTTTTGAATCTACTCTCCGCCTGACCCTTCTTCCCTACAACTTCTTCCAAGGTTTCCCCAGCATGAATTTCTGCTACTTTCGCCGCCCCCAACTTCTCGCTCGTTTCCTCACGCACTTTCTGGACTACTTCCCAAGCGTAATCTAATTCTTCTTTTTTCTTTTCAGTTTCAGCAATCCGCTCCTGAAGCGTGGCTAGTACCCGTACATCTTCGGGTATCGTTTGTAATGTCATGTTAAACAGGGCTAGTTGTGTATCATAGGACGATTTTTGTTGAAACAATGCACGTTCCATTTCAGTTTTCTGCGCCACGATTTGCGCTGTAATTACTTCTTTCTTTTTCAATTCCACTTTCAGATTAACAAGCAATTTTCGATCTGCGCGAAGCTTAGCCACTTCCGCTTCTAGCTTCTGTTTTACCTCATGTAAATTATTATTATCCTTTTCTATAGCTAACCGCTTCATTTCATTTTCTTTATCAGTTAACTGCTCGATTGTATTTTGGTAGGTAATAGCCGCGGTTCGGAATTGCCCCTCGACTTCTTTCAGCCGTTCTTTCTCCACTTCCAGCTTTTCCCTTGAAATGGTTACTTCAATTGTTTTATGCGATTTAGCGGGATGATGTTCACTCCCACATACCGGGCAGGATTCCCCGTCTTTTAAAGACTCAGCCAACATAGCTGCTTGGTTATTTAGCCAAAGTTGTTCTACTGCATCGTATTCCGATTTACTTTTCTCATAACGCGCCTCGTGATCATTCTTTCCTTGTTCCAATACGTGTATCCGATTTCGAATGGCAATGAATTCATCCAGTAGTTTGCACTTTTCAATCGTTTCATTTAGTTGATCGATACGTTCATCGTACTGAACTTGTCCCACTTCAAACATCTCGATTTCTACTTTTACTTTTTCCAAGTTCTTCGTTTCTTCATCTGTCATTCTAACGGTTTTCCCAAGTTCTTTTTCCAAATGATTGTTTTCTTTTTTCATCACACCAAGAGCAGTTTCCTTCGATGCCAAACTTGAAACAGCCGGAAGGAAATCTTTTAGTCGTATCAAACTTTCCGTCAGCTTTTCACGGTCAGTTTTTCTTGCTTCTTCCACTCGAAAACGCTGCCCAGCAAGTTCCATTTTTTCTGTTACTATCTGGACTGCTTCCTTCGCATTCTTAAGATTACCTGCTTTCGTGGCAGTTTCTTCTTTCAATTTGAGTAATTGCATCTCAAGTTCACCGATTGAAACAGCTCGCTCTGCGTCGGCTATTTGTTGCTCTTTTTGTTCCACAATCGGCAAATGTTCCGTTAACTTATTTAACGATAATTCTTTTTGACGTAGTTCAATAAAACGTTCATTCATACTTTTCGCGGCGTGGTACATTTCTTGCATTTTTGTATGTTTTACATAAACTTCATCGTAACTCTTTTTAACAACAACCGTCTTGTCTTGATAAAACGCAAATTCTTCTTCTAATCCTTGAACGACTTGATTCACATTGTAATGTTCATTCGCAAGAACAGTAAAGACCGATGACTCACGCTCGGGCAGTAAGGTCGCTATTTGTCCAATATGCCCCTCGCTCTGTTGCATCTCTTTCGTTAGAGTCGCTTGTGCGCTGTCTTTCTTCCCTTTTAGCTGCTCCACTATTTCACGGTACTTATCTGTTTTAAATATTTTCCGCATGATTGTTTCTTTATTTTCTGTATCAGACGTTAGAAACTTTCGGAACTCTCCTTGCGGCAGCATAACAATCTGACTGAATTGTGCTTGTGTAAAGCCGATTAGTTCTTCTACCTTCTTGTTAATTTCAGATACAATCTGCCTGTCGACAAGTGGTACCTCCCCGTCTTCCGTCAGTTCATAGAACTCGCAGCGCGCAGACGTTTCGGACTTGTTCCCCTGTTTGACATACGGTATTTGCCGCATGATGCGGTACGTTCGATTATGAATGTCAAACGTCAATTCAACGGTCGTTTGAACTGCGTCGTCTGCGAAGTCGCTTCGCATCGCACGATTATCCGTTCGATCTTCTCCGCTCGCCTGACCATATAGCGCAAAACAAATCCCATCAAATATCGTGGTTTTCCCCGCACCAGTAGCTCCTGAAATAACGAAGAGTCGATTGTCTTTCAATTCCCTGAAATCGACCGTTTCCGTCCCTTTATATGGTCCAAATGCCGTCACCATTAATTGAATTGGTCTCACAGCTGTGTCCCCTCCTTGTGCATAACTTCATGGAGCACTTCTGAAAAGAGGGTCTCCGTTTCTACGTCTGCCGCTTCTCCTTTCATCTCTTCGTAAAATGCTTTAAAGAGTGCTAAATCATCATGCTTCCCATGTTCCATACGTTGTTCATCAACCGCATTTGCGGTCAGCATGAGCACTTTACGCTCAACATGCATCGCGTTCGGATAGACTGACCGTACTTTTTCCATCGGGAATAAAACCGGTGTCTCATCTAGCAATTTAACAAAAACATAATCCTCACTTACTGGGTGCAACAAAATATGTTCCATCGTCCCTACAACCGTCCGCATATCATGCTTTGGCTTCAACTCCCGTTTCTCAACAGATACCTGCCCTGCAGCGTCAAGTTCGATAATTAGAAACCCTTTATTATGATGTTCTTCTGAAATCGAATATTTCATTGGCGAACCCGCAAATCGCACTGTTTCATTTAACACATAATGTGCCTGATGTAGGTGGCCAAGTGCAGTATAATTAAATCCTTCGAAAAGATGCGCCGACACATATTCTGCCCCACCAATTGCCAACGGTCGTTCGGAGTCACTCGTGTTATTTTCACTTTCTCCGTGAGGTGTCACAAAAGCATGTCCAACAAATACATGTCGGACCCCCTCTGCCATTTGTTCACGGATAGTTGCCGTCACTTTCTTCATCGCATCGTTATGGTTCACAATCGTTTCATCTTCGTGCAAATGTTTTACAACAGAAGGATCCGCAAATGGTACGAGATGGAAATGAACCTCACCGTAGTCATCTGACAAAACGACCGGTTCGATTACTTTCGTCATCTGACCTGCAATATGGTAGCCATTTACTCGCATCAATCCGCTTCCAAAATGGAGGCGTCCCGGGCTATCATGGTTTCCTCCAATCGCAAGGACTGGTATTCCAAGTTCCATAGTGATTTTTCCAAGCACTTCGTCAAGTAGTGCAATCGCTTCTGTAGGTGGCACCGCACGGTCATACAAATCGCCTGCGATAACGACCGCATCTGGCTTCTCCTTTTTGACTACCTCTACGAATTGATTGAGCACATAACGCTGTCCTTCTGTCATATATATACCTTGAACGAGCTTGCCTAAATGCCAGTCCGCTGTATGGAAAAATTTCAAATTCATTTCCCCTTTCAATACTTTTTCTTTCTACTTTACAGGATAATTCTTGTAAAAGGAAACATACATTCCTTTCTAACTTTTCACAAAGTTAAGGTTGACCTTCTATTTTTAATATGCTTATAATGGGGATGAGTCCAATTTCATATGATCCACCGCTAGGGGTGCTCTAACAGAGCTGAGAGAGGCATGTGCCTTGACCCTTATAACTTGAACTGGTTAATACCAGCGTAAGGAAGAGGTGCTGACACAATAATTCTGCCGGTCTATTTTCCGGGATACTTTTGATTGTCTACAACCCACTTCTTCTTCAAGGAGTGGGTTTTTTGGTTTTCAAGAATACAAAGGGAGTGTTGATATCATGAAGTTCACTGACCGTTTGTTAGAAAAGACGTTACCAATCTGGAGACAGAATCATAGCCATCCGTTCGTACAAGGAATTGGCGATGGGACGCTTGATCCGGATAAATTCAGGTTTTATATGGTACAGGATTACTTGTATTTGATTGATTATGCAAAACTGTTTGCGATCGGGGCTGTAAAAGCTGACGACTTGGAAACGATGGGCAAATTCGCGACACTACTCGATGGGACGCTGAACAAGGAAATGGCCCTGCATCGAAGCTACGCACTGCGGTTCGGCATTTCTGAACAGGAACTTGAAAACGCTAAGCCGTCACCAATTGTTCTTGCCTATACGCACTACATGTTACACGTCTGTCAAAATGGAACCGTTGCGGAAGTGATGGCTGCTCTGCTTCCTTGCGCATGGAGTTACTGGGAAATCGGTAAGGAGCTAAATGCTATTCCAGGTGCTGCCGATCACTCGTTATATGGCGATTGGATTCAGATGTATTCTTCGGATGAATTCAAGGAACTTGCGGGCTGGTGTATTGATTTAATGAACAAATCAGCAGAAGGAAAACCGGAGCATGAACTGTTAAAGCTCGAGGAGATCTTCCTCAATACAACTCGTTATGAATATATGTTTTGGGATATGGCAAATACAAAACAAATGTGGCCTGGAGTTGAAATGATAAATGCTATCGTTTGACGGTGTTTCATTCACGTACGAATCAGGCAACAGCATACTCGATAATCTGTCATTCAACATTCTTCCCAGTGAGTTTATTTCGATAATTGGTGTTAGCGGTTCCGGTAAAAGTACGATTTTTCGTCTTGTAACCGGATTAGATGAACCCTCAGGGGGTACCATTTCTCTTGAAGGGAATCCAAATACTCAGCGCCTTGGAAAGGTCGGCTATATGCCACAACAAGATTTGTTACTGCCTTGGCGAACCATTTTAGAAAATGCATGTCTTCCGCTTGAAGTAGCCGGATTAGATAAGAAGGCCGCCAAGGAACAAGTACAACCATTATTACAAGAGTTCGGTCTTGGTGGAACAGAGGATAACTATCCAGGAGAACTTTCGGGTGGAATGAAGCAGCGCGTCGCTTTCTTACGCGCTGTTCTTTCTGGCAATTCCCTACTATTGTTGGATGAACCGTTTTCAGCACTCGACGCCATCACCCGACTGGCTATGCAAGAGTGGCTCATCAATCTGTGGGAAAAGCGCAAATCAACTGTCCTTTTCATCACACATGACGTAGAGGAAGCACTGTTTCTGTCAGACCGTATTTTTCTGTTGCAAAACAAACCTGTCACTTCATTCGTGGAAATCGAAGTGCCTCTTGAAAGACCTCGAATAAGAAACGATTTACATCGCGCTGAAATGCTCGAGCTAAAAGAACTGCTTATCGGCAAGCTCAGAAGTGAGGTTTCGCTGTGAAAAATACGGCTTCCTTAGTAATCATTGCAGGATTTCTAAGTATCTGGGAGTTGGGTGCACGCCTTTACGGTAAAGCGTTCATTCTCCCTTCCCCTATACAAATTTTTATACGTTTTTGGGAACTGAGGGAAGTATTATTGTTGAAACATCTACCGGTTACTTTGATGACGATTATTATCGGCCTAGCCATTTCGATTATTTCAGGAACAGCAATTGCAGTGCTAATGTCTTCCCGTCCAGGCATACGAAAAGCGCTCTATCCAATTCTCATTGCATCTCAAATGGTTCCTATTATTGCGCTTGCACCTATTTTTGTACTGTGGTTTGGTTACACAATTTGGAGCAAAGTTGCTGTTACTGTGCTCATCACATTTTTTCCGATAACAGTGAATACATTCGATGGTTTATCGTCAGGAAAAAAAGATATACAAGAACTTTTTTTGACGATGGGTGCTTCAAAAAAGGATATTTTCTATAAATATTCCGTACCAACTGCCCTCCCTCATTTCTTTTCTGGTATGAAAGTCGCTGTGACACTAAGTGTAATTGGCGCTGCAATCGGAGAATGGTTAGGCGCGCAGGCAGGCCTTGGTTACTTCAGTAGGCGTATGATGACGCAGTTCGATGGTGCAGCTGTTTTCGCACCCATCTTTGTACTGAGTGCCGTCGGAATCGGTCTATTCATCTGCGTGACCATTATTGAAAATCGAACGTTAAAATGGAGGATTAAAAATTGAAGAAAATCACATTATCACTTACAAGTATTGCGCTAATTCTATTGCTCAGCGCGTGCAATACTAATGAAAAAACAGAAAAGGTAAGTATCATGCTTGATTGGTATCCTAATGCTGTACATAGCTTCCTTTATGTTGCGGAGGAAAAAGGTTATTTCAAAGATGAAGGCATTGAACTGGATATCAAGTTCCCCGCAAGTCCGACTGATCCTATTAACCTTGCAGCAGCAGGAAAAGTGACTATGGGCATCACCTATCAGCCTGACGTTATAATTGCAAAGTCTGAACAGAATATCGGTATTAAATCCGTCGGCGTTCTCGTTCGTTCGCCATTGAATCACGTAGCATTTTTAAAAGAAAGTGGTATCGAGTCACCAAAAGATCTAGAAGGAAAAATTGTAGGCTATTCAGGAATCCCTTTGAACGAAGCAATACTAGAAACAATGATGAAAGCAGATGGTGCAGACTACGGTAAAGTAAACATGGTCGATGTGGGGTTTGAATTAAATTCTGCATTGATTTCAAAAAAAGCAGACGCTGTTATCGGGGCATATATTAATCATGAAGTACCGCTACTTGAATATGAAGGATTTCCAACAGGCTATATTGACCCCACAGACTTCGAAATACCTTCGTTTTATGAACTTATTGTTGTGACAAGTGACGATACCTGGAAGAAAGACCAAAAGAACATCGAAGCATTTTGGCGCGCTGCCGGAAGAGCCTTTGATGATATGGAGAAAGATCCTGAAGAAGCGCTGTCTATCTTGCTAAAATACCAGGATGAAGCGAATTTCCCACTCGTCGAGGTTGTTGAAAGAGAGTCACTTTCGATTCTTCTTCCGAAAATGACAGCACCTGGTACGTTTGGTGAGCAGGATGAACAGGCATGGCAAGCAACTGCCGATTGGATGTCAGAAACCGGATTATTGAAAAACGAAGCAAATCTTGATGGGATTTTCATTAATATGGACTAACAAAAAAACAAGCTTATACTGAGTTTATCACCGTTATGGATTGTGTTATCACCGACTCAAACGAGGTTATCACCGCCACGGATTGGGTTATCACCGGCTCAAACGGACTTATCACCGCCATGGATTAGGTTATCACCGACACAACTATTTCCACCAAAAAGCAGCCAGGACTTTTGAAGTAAAAAGTCCTGGCTGCTTCATCATTTTGTTATTGATTCAAACCACTATAAATCATGTCTGCGTTCCATCTTAGCATTTTCACATACGTATCGCCATCATCACCAGGTTTCCCTAGAGAGTCCGTAAAGATTTTCCCTTTAATCGGCACATTCGTTTCCCTTGATACCATCTCCATGCTACGTGGATCGATACTTGTTTCTAAAAATAATGCTTGAACCTTTTCCTCGTTGATAGTTGCAATGATAGTTGTCAGCTGTTCAGGTGTTCCTTCATGGTGTGAATTGATTTCCCAAATGTAGGCTGCATTAAAATCATACGCTTTGGAGAAGTATTTGAACGCACCTTCACTCGTCACGAGTATCCGTCGTTCTTCTGGGATCTTGTTCATTTTCTCCACGATTTCTTCATGAAGGGCTTTGAGTTCAGTGATATATGCATCCGCGTTTTCATCATAGATGTCTGCATTTTCTGGATCAATTTTCTTCAGGGATTTACGCACGTTTTCTACATACTTGATGCCATTGCGCACGTCAAGCCAAGCATGGGGATCTTCTTCCCCTAAATGGTCCTTCGAACTGAGGAGCATCGGTTCAACCCCTTCACTTACACGAAATACCGGCGCATCCTCCCCCGCTTTTCCAGCGGTTTCCATCAATTTAGTAAACCATGCATTTCCTTCTTCTAAATTTAGCCCGTTATAAAAAACAACATCTGCATCTGTCGTCAAAGCGACATCTGCCGGAAGTGGATCATATTGGTGAGGATCTGATCCAATCGGTGCAAGGCTGTGAACATCGACCAAATCTCCCCCGACATTTTTCACAATATCGTAGACAATCGAATACGTCGCAACGACTTGCAGTTTTTCACCCTTCTCTTTTGGAGCAGTCGCCCCTTGGTTACATGCCGACAACAAGACTCCAACAACAACCAGTGCAAACAATAGCATACTTTTTTTCATTCACAATCTTCCCCTTCTATTTTGAATTACCTTTTATAAAACGGCTGATTTTTGTTTATTTGTTCGAATAGCTCTCCACAATAAACCTTGTTTCGGTGAGAATATAAATGCTAAGAAAAATAAAGCGGTTGCGACGAGTACGATTGTTGCGCCAGATGCAAGATTGTACGTGAAGCTCAAATACAAACCAATTATCGCCGAAATCGTTCCACATGCAGCTGAAATGACTATCATGACAGACAGCCGATCAGTTAATAAATAAGCTGTCGAAGCGGGTGTAATAAGCATCGCAACGACTAATATGATGCCCACTGTCTGTAACGATGCGACCGTAACAAGTGTTAATAGAACCATTAAAAAGTAATGGATCATCTTAGTCGGAAGCCCATATGCTTGAGCCATAATCGGGTCAAACGAACTGACAAGCAACTCTTTATAAAATATAAACACACTTAACAACACGAAAATACCAACTATTAGTGTCATCCACATATCAGAAGGTCTGACCGCCAACACATTCCCAAACAGGATGTGATACAAATCTGTACTACTCTTCATAAATGTGATAAGGATAATCCCAGCGGCAAATGCAGCAGTAAACATGATGCCAATCGCAGAATCATTTTTCACTCGACTGTTCTGGTTGATGAATCCTATACCGATAGCTGTTAAAATACCCGTTATCACCGCTCCGATAAAGAAATTGATACCTAGCATGAAAGAAATTGCGACACCTGGTAATACGGCATGAGATATCGCATCCCCCATCAGGGCCATTCCTCTTAAAATAATAAAACAACCAATGACGCCACTAATGATACCAACCATCACCGATGTAATAAGCGCTTTTTGCAGAAAACCATATTGCATAACTGCCTCGATGAAATGCATCATTTCGCCATCACCCCATCTAAAAACGATAATTGTCCGCCGTATGCTTTTGAAATCATTTGAGGCGTAAACACTTCTTTCACACTGCCCTTCGCAATTAACTCCTTGTTTAACAACAACAGTTCATCAAAATATTTTTCCGCCTTGTTCAAATCATGATGGACGACGATGATTGTTTTTCCTTCATCGCGCAACTCTTTTAAAATCTTCACAATCATCTCTTCACTCGTTGCGTCAATTCCAACAAATGGTTCATCGAGTAAAAACAAATCTGCCTGCTGAGCAAGTGCTCTAGCCAGGAAAACACGCTGCTGCTGACCGCCAGATAATTCTCCAATTTGCCGATCCTGAAACTCGATCATATCAACCTTTTCAAGGCACTTCAGAGCCAATGCCCTTTCCTTTCGCCCTGGCCTTTTTAATAATCCAACTGTCGGATACGTACCAATAAGAACTGTATCTTTGACTGTAATCGGGAAATCCCAATCGATTGTACTACGCTGCGGAACGTAAGCAATTCGTTTACGGACCTCTTTCAGCGTGGAACCAAGGATTGTAATATCCCCTTTATCTTTTGAAATCAAATTTAGTAACACTTTAAGCAAAGTGGACTTCCCTGCTCCATTCGGTCCAATGATTCCAACTGATTTCCCACTTGATATCGTGAACTCTATATCATGTAGCACTTCTTTTCCGAAATACGACACATGCAAATTCGAAACTACAATTGCATCTTTCATATTTACACACCTCCATATATCTATTTATATGCCGGAGTTTCCCAAGGGAAACTTTAAATCCAAATTTTTTTTGCCCTAGGGAAACTTTATAGGCAAAAAAATGAATTACATTATTGTTTCCCTCAGGAAACTTTACTAACTTCATAGTAGAACATCTAAAACCAAAAGTAAAGAAAAAAATATTTTTTTGAAAAATAACCCCTAGAAAGCCATACCAACAGCATCCGTAGATTCCCTGATTAGATTTCAGTTCACAGGCTTCAACCGATGAAAATCTCCCGACTACGAAAACTTTCATCTGACGAAGAACTGTAAAACTGTCTAGACAGTTTTACAGTTCCATATTAATTAAACATTCCTACTACACACTCTTTAGACTGGCATGATAATTGCATAACTAATATATATATTGAACTAATGATTCTATATAATCACCAGCGAAGGCGCCTCATAGGGGGGCCAAGCGTTGTTGAGTGGATTCTTTATGTCAACATATATAGTTAATAAAGGAGTGGAAAAATCATGTCAAGAAATTTCACAAATCTACTGATTGAAGATGACATTGCAATCGTGGAAATAGACCATGCACCAGCCAATACATTGTCAACAGCATGCATTGCCGAACTAAGAGAGGTTTTTAAATGTCTTGCCAATGATGATAAGTTGAAAGCGATTATTTTAACTGGGGCAGGTCGCTTCTTTGTTGCCGGTGCTGATATTAAAGAATTCACTGACGCACTAGGTGACGACCAGAAAGGATTGGCAATGGCCACAGCGGGACAAGCAATTTGCAACGAAATAGAATCGATGAAAAAACCCGTTATCGCAGCCATTAATGGTGCTTGTCTTGGTGGAGGATTGGAATTGGCTATGAGCTGCCATTACCGGATTGCCGTATCTGCAGCCAAACTGGGATTACCCGAGCTTCAACTTGGGCTTATCCCTACGTTCGGCGGAACGCAAAGATTGAGCAGGATAACCAGTACAGCCACTGCATTGGAACTAATTTTAACAAGCAAACAACTTAACGGCGACGAGGCAAAGGAAGCTGGACTTATCCAATTAGTCGTTTCCCCAGAAGATCTTTTGCCAACTGCTAAAACGATTGCAAAAGCATTTGTAGACGGTAAGAGTATGACCAGCATCACGCGAGCTGTAGAATGTATCATACAGGGAGCAAATGAATCCTTAGTAAATGGGCTAGAACGGGAACGTAACAATTTTGCTGAACTGTTTTTAACAGACGATGCCAAGGAAGGTGTACACGCATTTATTGAAAAAAGAAAACCGCTATTTAAACATACGTAAAAGGGGTTGTGAACAATGACAGAAGAAGTCCTTTTTTCAATAAGCGACAATGGAGTTGCTACAATTTTACTCAATCGGCCGAAAGCTTTAAACTCACTGTCCTTCGCGATGGTTCAAGCAATCAGGGAAAAATTAACAGATTGGAAGACAAACGAACGTGTCAAAGCTGTCATAATCAAAGGTGCAGGAACAAAAGGTTTATGTGCCGGCGGAGATATTAAAACATTATATGAAGCGAAAAATAGTGAAAATGGTCTCCAAAAAGCAAACGACTTTTTCACAGAAGAATATCAAACAGATTTATCCATTGCCCAATTCCCTAAACCAATCATTGCTTGTTTAGATGGTATTGTCATGGGAGGCGGCGTAGGTTTAACTTATGGTGCTTCTATTAAAATCGTTACCGAGCGTACCGTTTGGGCAATGCCAGAAATGACAATTGGTTTTTTCCCAGATGTAGGTGCCGCCTATTTTTTAAATAAGGCTCCGGGATTCATCGGAAGATATTTAGCATTGACGGCTACACAATTAAAAGCTGCAGATGTACTGTATATAAATGGAGCAGATCATTTTATGTCTCATGAAAAACTCCTGCTTTTCATCGATGAATTGGAGGGAAGGAAATGGGAGCAAACAACCATTGACACATTGCTCGCAAAATACACATCAACCGCACCGGATGAAGGCAAACTAGTATCTTTGCAAAAAGACATAGACGACCATTTCTCTCAGACGACGATAGAATCCCTCTTCGATGCCTTAGGGGAAAATGATACTTCATTCGCGAAAGAAGCCATAGAAACAATGCGTACGAAATCACCTGTATCATTAAAAGTGACACTAAAGCAGTTAATTGACGGCGAACAAAAAACATTGGAAGAATGCCTTGCCACAGACCTTATTCTTGCAATGAACTTCATGAAACACGAAGACTTTTTCGAAGGAGTTCGCTCTGTCTTGATTGATAAAGATTTAGCACCCTGCTATAAGTACCCACACATTTCATCTGTTTCGAATGAAATGGTCAACGGCTTTTTCATAGCCGACTAATTAGAGAAAGCCGAATCCCCCCAAAAAGGAATTCGGCTTTTTTCAATTCTTTTCTTAGAACCAACGCTCCGTTACAACTTTTTTACGCGTATAAAACTGTACCCCGTCTTTCCCATTTGTGCCGAGATCTCCATAGAACGAAGATTTGTTACCGGCAAAAGAGAAGAATGCCATTGGTGCAGGTACATTCACATTTACTCCAATCATACCCGCATCAATTTTTTCACGAAACGTTTGAGCGCTTTTACCACTTCCCGTATAAATGACCGCTCCATTGGCAAACTTCGATTGATTTGTCAGCGCAATTCCCTCTTCTAAATCCTTCACACGCACAATGCTTAACACTGGAGCAAAGAGTTCTTCCTGCCAAATTTTCATTTCGTTGTTCACGTTATCAAAAATAGTCGCTCCGAGATAATTTCCTTCTGCCAGTTGACTATCTATTTCTCGGCCATCGACAATCAGCGAAGCCCCTTCAGCTATACCACTCTCTATATAACTAAGCACACGTTCTTTATGCGATTTGCGAATAAGGGGGCCAACAAAGTTCTCTTCATAACGTCCATCTCCTACTGATAATTCACGCGTTTTTGCAACAAGTAGCTCCATAAAATCATCTGCAACTTCATCAACAACTGCAACGACCGAACAAGCCATACAACGCTCACCGCTACTGCCAAACGCTGCACCAATAACTCCTTGAACTGTTTTTTCGAGATGACAGTCCGCCATGACAACCGCATGATTCTTTGCACCAGCAAGCGCCTGAACACGTTTACCGTATTTCGTACCCGTTTCATACACATGTTTTGCAACCGGTTCTGATCCAACAAAAGAAATTGCTTTGACATCTGGGTGCTCCAGTAAACCGTTCACCACTTCTTTTCCCCCATGCACCAAACTTAAGACACCTTTCGGGAAACCGGATTCGTGAAATAATTCAACAAGATGTCCCGCTAAAACGGGCGTTCTTTCAGATGCTTTAAGCACAAATGTATTCCCGCAAGCAATCGCGAGTGGAAACATCCAGAGGGGCACCATCATCGGGAAATTAAATGGAGTGATCCCTGCGACAACTCCAATCGGGTAGCGCCAGACAGATCCGTCAATACCCGTAGCCATATTTGGTAGAGCCTCTCCCATCATCAAGCTAGGCGCTGACGTAGCAAGTTCCACTACCTCAATCCCCCTTTGCACTTCCCCTCTTGCATCTGTCAATGTTTTTCCGCTTTCCATCGTAATAATCTGTGCTAACTCCTCTTTATGTTCCTCCAACTTTTGCAAGTAAGTAAACAGAAGACGCGCACGGTTCGGAACTGGTATATCGGCCCACGATAGAAAAGCTTGTTTTGCCACTTCTACTGCAGCATCGACGTCTTTCTTTGTAGATAGTGGTACATAAGCAATTGTTTCACCTGTTGCTGGATTAGCAACTGTTTCCGTTTCAGTACCAGATGAGTCCACCCATTCACCGTTAATCCAATTTTTCATTTGCTTTATAGTTGTTGTAGTCATTTATTTCAATCCCCCTATTGTAAATGCTATTTTTTGATGTCCAATTCTCTTATACAAAGCTGACATATCCTCTTCCGCTAATCCCGCATGTTCCGCTTCTTCATAAACTGCCAAAAGGGCTTGGCTGATTGGGAGATGCAACTGATTACTCTCTGCCAATTGCAAGGCGAATCCCATATCTTTTCGTAATAACTTCAGCGCAAATCCCGGTTCATACTCCTCATTTTCGATAAATGATTTGAAGTTCCGTTCATATATTCGACTCTGTCCATAGCTAACATTTAACATATCAAAAAGCTTGTTCATGTCCATGTTATTTTCATTTGCTAATGCCAATGCTTCACTCACCCCTGCGGTATAGAAACCGATGAGCAGATTATTTATCAATTTTGCAATTGTCCCACTGTCAATTCGCTCATTCACATGAAACAAATTTTCGCCTAGTACTGAAATAATTGGTAATGAACGCTCATAGTCCACCGCTCGGCCACCAACCATAAATGTCAGTGTCCGATTTTCCGCACCTATCACACCCCCACTGACTGGTGCGGCTAAATAAGCAACTCCTTTCGCTTGTGCTTCCTCGCTTATGCGGCGATTCACTTCCGGCGAAACAGTGCTCGTATCAATCAAAAGAATATTTTCATCGCTTTGGTGAATCAACCCTGCTTCTCCTAAATAAACTGATTCCACCGCGGCTGTTGATGGTAAACTCGTCAAAATAATAGCGCAACGTCCTGCCATTTGTATTGCAGAAAGACCAATTATTCCGCCCGCTTGCTGAAATACAGTTTCAGCTAATTCACTTCGGTCATTTCCATAAACAGTGAATCCAGATTCCAGTAAGTTTTTCGCCATGGGCATTCCCATATTCCCTAAGCCGATCATGCCAATTTTCATCATCGAGTCCCCCATATTTTAGACGTTATATCGAGCGCTTTCTATTATTCCTTGAACAATTTCTCTCTTCTTGATAAACATATTACTGTAAAGCGGAGCTGAGATTGCTTGAATTTCCATCAGCATAAGCCCACGACTTTCCTCATCGGGTAGTGCACTTGATACAAACGAAATAGCAGCTGTTTGAATACTTCGATACCCCTCTTCACAAATGACATCGGACATTAGCATCTTCCTTTTTTCCTCGGATTCCCCATTTTTAATTAGTGCCTTCTCAGTCCTTAGCAAAGCAGATTCCATGATGAATAGCCTTTCATTCATACTGGCTAGTAATCCTAAATACTCTTGTTCCTCTTCAATTGATTTCCCTAAAGGTCCAGCAAGCGCTTTCACGACAATTCCGATAAGTTGTTTTGCCTTTACTAAGTAGCCGTAATGCCGCGTCAAAGCATGCGTCCGATTGTCCACTTCGTTTTTTGCAGACCATAGTTGCCCCTTTTCGATTTTTTTCAGTACACCTTTAGCAATTGCAAGACGATTAATTTCATTCGTCCCTTCGAAAATCCGATTGATTCGTGCATCGCGATATAAATTTTCTACTTCATATTCCTGCATATAACCATATCCCCCGTGGATTTGCACTGCCTCGTCAACAATATAATCAAGGGCTTCTGAACTATTCACTTTATTTATTGCACAATCAATCATGAAGTCAGCGACAATTCTTACTAACTCCTCTACCGAATCAACAGATTGAAGCGCTTCATCCATTTCCCCCGCTGTTCGGTATGCCGCACTTTCTGCACCGAAGATTCGTACCGCCATATTGGCTACCTTTTCTTGGATCATCGTGAAGCCAATCAATGCTTTGCTGAATTGCTTTCGCTCTTTCGCATAAGCTACTGATAGATGTAATGCATGCTTTGCCGTTCCGATATTGGCAAATGCAAGTTTCAAACGAGCCATATTTAAAATATTCAAAGCAATATGATGCCCTTTCCCAATTTCCCCCAGGACGTTTCCAACAGGTATTTTGACGTCTTCCAAAATAAGAGTAGCAGTAGAAGAACCGTTAATCCCCATCTTTTTTTCCTCGGGTCCAACTGACACACCTTCAAATGTTCGCTCTACGATAAATGCAGTCATACCTTCGGCTATTTTTCCAAACACTACGTAACAATCAGCGAGATGGGCATTCGTTATCCATTGCTTTTCACCATTCAATATCCAATCCGTCCCTTCTTTGTTCAAGACGGCAGTTGTTTTCGAATTCAAAGCATCCGACCCTGCATTCGACTCTGTCAAGGCGTAAGCACCAATCCATTCCCCACTTGTCAATTTCGGTAAGTACTTTTCCTTTTGGGATTCTGTACCAAAATAGACATATGGCAATGTACCAACACCAACATGAATATTAAACGAAACGCTAAATGAGCCGGCCGCACCCATTATCTCTGCAACGAGACCTGCAACCATTTTCCCTAACTCAAAACCACCATAGGCTTCCGGGACTTCAATACCAAGAAGACCGATATCCCCAGCTTTTTCAAAAAGTACGCGAACATCTTGATTTTCTATCGACAAACCTTTTTCAAGTTGAGGCTTCACGTCCAGTTTCAGAAATTGTTTGGTTGTTTTAGCAATCATTTCATAGTCGTCTGTAAAATCTTCGGGTGTAAAATAGGAATAAGTCATACTACTATTTGTTAAATTAGTGTCTGAGATTAAGTGTTGTATCTGCTCCATTTCTCATTCCCTCCATTCAATGTTATATATTGCAAGTTGCATGCCAATAAAATCTCGGACGGAACACAGATGTTTCTAAGCTATGGAAAACACCAACTGTCTAAGTGACTAGACAAGTTGACGCTTCTAGTTAGCAGTTTGCATTTATAACTGATAACGAGATAGTTTATTATAAAGAGTTGCTCTTGTAATGCCGAGACGTTTAGCCGCTTCCGACTTGTTCCCGCTTACTTCTCTTAATACTTTTTCAATGATATTCTTCTCTTCTTCCTCATGCACAAGTTGTCTTACTTCATTTCTTTCGCTTAACGACGAGGAAATAGTCATATATTCTTGTTTCTTTTCTATTCGAAAAAATTCGTTTGGCAAATCATTCATTTTAATATGGGATTCGCTTGTCAAAGCAAATAATCTTTCCAATACATTAATTAACTCGCGTACATTCCCTGGCCAATGATATCGAAAGAATAGTTGCATGACTTCCTTATCAATCGTTTTCCCCTCACTATCGTACATTTGACAAAGAGTGGGTAGCTGTGCGGAAATAATCAGTGGGATATCGCTTTTCCGCTCCCTAAGTGGAGGAATATTCAAGGGGATCACGTGAAGCCGATAATATAAATCTTCTCTAAACTCGCCTTCCCTCACCATTTTTTCAAGGTTTTTATTTGTAGCTGTAATAATCCGGAACTGGACCTGAATCGGTTCAGTTCCACCAATCCGTTCCACCTCTTTTTCCTGAATCACCCTAAGAATTTTCACCTGTGTCGCAAGGGGCATGTCACCAATTTCATCCAAGAAAATTGTCCCCATGTGAGCAAGCTCAAATTTTCCGGGTTTCCCTCCTTTTTTCGCACCTGTAAACGCACCTTCCATATAGCCAAATAGCTCTGATTCGATTAAGTTCTCGGGAATCGCCGCACAATTAACACTGATAAAACGTCCACTGCTCATCTTACCCGTATCATGTATCGCCCTTGCAAATTGCTCTTTTCCAACACCACTTTCCCCAGTGATCAAAACGGGAGCCTTAGACTGTGCTGCCTTTCTTGCAAGCTTCTTTGTATTAGATATGGCGGGACTCTCTCCGAGAATATCTTCAAAAGTGAACCGTTTCTGTGCAGCAACTTTGCCCACCTCAATCGACGTTTCACTCCCTTTTCGTTGCTCTAACAAATCTATTTGAGTGATAATTTGCTGGACTTCAGAAACGCCTTCATAAATAAGCATACCGACGGCCCCAACAATACGACCATTTTTCCAAATCGGCATTCGGTGAACAACCATTTTTTGCCCCTGCAGCCAATGGATTTGATTACGCTCAGGGATACCCGTTCTAAGGACAATTGGTATCCTTGTATTCTCAATAACATTTTCTACTGGAAGGCCAATAGCCTCCTCCTTAGTCACGCCAACATAGCGGCTATAGTTTTCATTAAACAATTGAATCACACCCGCTTCATCTACAATCGTCAATCCTTCATAAGCCGTATCAAAACATAGTGTATACCACTCGATTGTCTCCTTTGATTTTTCAAGTCGTTGAAAAAGAGCTTGATTAATCTTCAGCAGTTCTATTTGTGTGATTACTCCTTGGAGCATGCCTGTCTTCTCACATACGATATAGGTTGGACATCCATCCAATTGCTTCACGGAGAAATCTTCATTCACCGATTGGAAGACTGCACTAATAATAGAGTTAATCGGTTCATTCCAACCTATTCCACTCTTAATAGTAGCAAGGCAATCCCCTATTGTGACGACTCCGATTAGTCGTTCATGATCCACAACTGGCAGTTCCGAACAATGTCCTTCGGAGAGCAAACGTAATGTTTCTCCGATTTCAAGGTCCTTTGTCAACACTTGCGGATATTCGCTCATCCATTCTTTAACCCTATAATAATCTTCTTTTACCATTTCTCATCATCCACCTTTTGATAATGTGAAAAGGCGATGATCCATTCTCCAGCAGGCCTTACCTCCATGCCTTAAAGAACGAATCATCGCCGCTATTCAGTATTACTGCTCTTTTGTTAATACGGTCTTCGCTATTGACTCGTCCAATGCTTCAAATTCATCATAAGAAATAGTAACGTATAATTCACTTCTCGTTTGCATATCAGAAAGTGCTTGTTCTTGTGAGCCCTCATTGATGATTTTCTCAAAAACACGTTCATAGGCTTTGGCAGCAACTCTTAATGATGTGACTGGGTAAATTACCATTTGGAAACCCATTTCAGCAAATTCATCGGCGCTATAATAGGGTGTTTTTCCAAACTCAGTCATGTTTGCAAGCAAAGGAACCGAAATCTCTTTGGCAAACAGTCTGAATTCCTCTTCTGATTGAAGAGCTTCCGGGAAAATAGCATCCGCACCCGCTTCCACATATGCCTTCGCTCTATCAATCGCTTGCTCTAAACCTTCCACTGCGCGCGCATCTGTTCTCGCAACAATAAGAAGTGTCGGTGCAACCTGTTTCAACACTACTATTTTCTGCACCATTTCTTCAGTAGAAACCAAGTTCTTTCCATTCAAATGGCCACATTTCTTAGGTAACTGTTGGTCCTCTAATTGTACTGCTGCGACATTCGCTTCTACCATTTCACGGGCTGTCCTTGCTACATTCAATACACCACCAAAACCTGTATCTATATCAACAAGCAGCGGTAAATCGGTAGCACGCACTATATCCCTTGCTCGCTCCGCAACTTCAGTTGACGTCACAATCCCTAAGTCTGGTAAACCACGACTAGCCGTATAGGCGGCCCCCGATAAATAGAGTGCAGAAAATCCGGCATCTCGTGCAATAAGCCCTGCCATCGCATCATGCGCACCAGGGATTTGAACGATTCCTGATGCATGCATGATTGAATGGAATTTCTTAGCTAATGTCTCTTGTGATGATTGTTGATCAACAATCCACGCCATTGTCATTTCCCTCCTCTCTTAAAGCAAAAATAAGTCGACAAATTCTTTGACGTTCATCTGTTCTAACTTACTTTGGCTTTCGCACGCCACTTCTATTTCTGTTCGCTTCTTTTCAGGGTAATGAGTCATCAATGTAGCCGAAAATTTCTCGCGTATTTGAGGAATAGCTTCCTCTCTTCTAAAGCGATGACCAAGCGGATACTCACTTACAACTTTCTCTGTTGTGGAACCGTCTTTAAATGTAACTTGAACAGCATTGGCGATCGAGCGCTTGCTCGGATCGAGATAATCTTTACTATACTGCTCGTCCTCTACGACAATCATTTTATTTCTTAATTGATCGATTCGTGAGTCATTTGCCACGTCATCTTCATAATGATCTGCAACAACATCGCCATATAGTAAACCAAGTGCCGTAATGTATTGGATGCAATGGTCACGGTCAGCGGGATTGTTAAGCGGACCTACTTTATCGATAATCCGAATAGCAGATTCATGTGTCGTGATTGTAATTTTTTCAATATCATCAAGTCGCTCCTTTATCTCCTGATGCAGGATAATGGCACATTCCGCCGCTGTTTGCGCATGGAACTCGGCTGGATACGATACTTTAAACAGTATATTCTCCATCACATAAGAGTCTAAAGGACGTGCCAGTGTTAATTCCTTTTGATTGTATAAAACATCTTGGAATCCCCACTCCGGAGCGGATAGCGCTGTCGGGTAACCCATTTCGCCTGTCATTGCCATCATCGCCAGTCGTACACCCCTACTCGTTGCATCTCCTGCTGCCCACGATTTTCGTGAACCGGTATTAGGTGCATGACGATACGTTCTAAGGCTTGCGCCATCAATCCAGGCATTTGTCAACGCATTATTTATTTCTGTACGTCCCCCGCCAAGCATTTTGGTGACGACCGCAGTTGTAGCAATTTTGACGAAATGAACATGGTCAAGTCCAACACGGTTCAAACTATTATCTAATGCCAGTACGCCTTGGATTTCATGTGCTTTAATCATCATTTCCAATACATCACGTACAACAAGTGGTTTTTTTCCTTCCGAAAGACGTAAACGGCTTAGATAATCTGCTGTAGCTAAAATGCCACCTAAATTATCGGACGGATGACCCCACTCAGCAGCTAACCATGTGTCATTATAATCGAGCCATCGTATCATGCAGCCAATATTAAATGCGCCTTGGACCAGGTCCAGTACATACGATGTACCAGGTACACGACTGCCATTTGGAACAATAGTACCCGGTACTACAGGTCCTAGTAATTTCGTACACTCCGGATAGCTTAATGCCAATATTCCACACCCGATTGTATCTATTAACACATTATGTGCTGTCTTATATGCTTCCTCGCTTGTAATTTCTTTATTTAAAACATAGTCCGTAATTTCCTCTATCAGTGTGTCCATTGTCATTTGTTCTTTCAATTTCAACATCTAACTCTTCCTTTCCGCTTTCAATTTGTTTAGAATAGTACTAAGTGATGCCTAGTGTATCGCTGTTGTGGTGAACGGCCAGTTACAACTCCCCAGTTGAATGATTGCTGTGTCGTTCGCCTATATAATGAACCCTTGGACGGTATAAACGATTATTTTCATGTTGTTCAATAACATGCGCACACAATCCTACTGTTCTCGAACCAAAAAAGATTGGTGTGTATAATGGGATTGGAATGCCCAGCATCCAATATACCGGTGCCGCGTAATAATCTAGATTTGGATAAAGTCCTTTCTCTCTCTCCATTATGGTTTCTCCCGCCTCACACATTCGGTAAAGGAGATCGTCACCCTTTAGCGCACATAACTCCTTTAAAGCATCCTTCATTACCAAGGCCCTTGGATCCATCTTTTTCATATAGACTCGATGACCAAACCCCATAATTTTCTCTTTATCACGTAAACGCTTTTCTAATAACAATTCAAATGCGTCAACAGAACCAGCCTCTAAAAGCATATTCATGACTGCTTCATTCGCTCCTCCATGTAAATAGCCCTTTAAAGAAGCAACCGCTCCAGTCAATGCACCATATAAATCCGAAAACGTCGAGGCAATTACCCTTGCGGTGAAGGTGGAATTTGGCATTTCGTGCTCGCTATAAAGTAGTAGCGACTGGTCAAAAATAGATTCTTCCAACTCTGTCGGTTTCCTCCCCGTAATCATATAAAGGAAATTAGCACTGTATGACAATTCTTTCAACGGGTGAATTTGTTCCTCTTCCTGTAAAATGTGAAAGCTGTTCGCAATTATTTCTGGAATTTTGCCAAGTAACTCGTAAGCTCTTTTTTTATTGATAGCTAGAGTGTGCTGATCAATTTCCTTATCATAGCCCGCTAAAGCAGATATCCCAGTTCGCAATGCGTCCATTGGATGTGTCTCTTTAGGCAATGCTTGCAAAATCTTTGTGACACCTTCTGGCACACCATGCTCTTTTTTCAATTTATCTGCCACATCTGCTTTTTCAGTATCAGACGGCAAGGTATTTTCCATTAGCAAGTGGACAATATCAAGATACCCTTTTGTTTTTGAAAGCTCGATTAAATCGTATCCTTTGATAATAATCTGACCCAATTCCGTATCGAGCAGCGAAATGGATGTTTCAGTGGCGATCACGCCTTCAAGTCCTGGTAAAAATGTAAGTGTATTCGTCAAACTATTTTCCCCCAATCTGAATGGTTATGACTCTGAGATTTGTAAACGCTTTCACTTCACCAAAAATTATCCTATTTGTATCTGTTCGCAGCGCTTCCCCTTATTTCTGACCATAAAAAAAACAACTTCATAAGAGAAGTTGTTAAAGAGCGCTAGAATCCCAACTAAAAGAAAGCTGCCTGTTAAAAATAGGCATAGCTCATCCGCGCGTCCTTAACACCCCCTATCCTCGTAGGTCAACATGTGTTATAAAAAGAGGCAGGTCTCCTGGCTAATGATCATTGCTATTCGTACCTTCCCACTTTTTTTAAAAAGCAGTGGTTTAAACGAAATCGCTCCCATTTACAGTTGCGGGACAGCGTCGGATTCTCACCGAACTTCCCTTTTAAGCAGACCAATACGTCAGTATTAATCCGCACCTATTTTTACACATATTCAATTATCGAAATATCCCCTTGACTATAACACAAACTTTTAAATATTCCAATTCTTTATTCATATCTAATTTCTATTGTTTCAGAGAGGCATTAAGTATACCGACTTCAAGAATGCGTAAACAATAATTGGATACTCTTTTCATTTATCATCACTTATCATTACTATTACATAAATGGGAAACGGGTATTCAATCCCCATTTACACACTATATATGTTGAATTAAAGAATTCCATTGAACCGCTACGGCGATCCCTGTTAAGGCGCCTTCGCTCAGTATATATACCGGATTCAACATATATAATTATAGTCAAGAAATCCGCAATCTAGGTTGCAGATTTCATCGCAGATAATGAAAAGCTCTTTCTCACATAGACCATCTAGCGAAGGCGCTACTTCGTGGTAGCCGGAGCGATAAGACTAAGGAGGGATGCAGTTCAATCCCTCCCATGTGGTCTTCTTTCTGGCTTATCGCGGGAGGCATCCACAAAGCGTCGAAGCGGTATTAGCGGGAATCCTAAACCATTCCAAGTACTAATGCTTTTTCAGTGACCTCCCAAAAGCCCTTGTAAAGCGCATAGAGAGTGTAAAATATCTTGTGTAAATGAATAAATACAAAAAGGAAGACCTTTTCTTGGTAGAATTAAGTCACCACAACCAATCCTAGAAAAGAGGTCTTCCCTATGACTCAGTTTACAGCAGATATTGTCCAAGCACTAGTCCAAAAACAAGATATTACCGAAGTTTTTCGTTCGCATTTAGAAACAGCGGTAAATGCGCTGCTCGCCACGGAGCTGACGGCTTTTTTAGATTATGAAAAATACGACCGAATCGGTTTTAATTCAGGTAATTCACGTAATGGTTCATATGAAAGAACGCTACACACGGAATATGGTGACCTCCAAATCACAATTCCCCGTGATCGCAACGGCGAGTTTAAACAACAGACAGTCGCACCTTATAAGCGGTCAAATGATACACTTGAATCATTTGTCATTCACATGTTTCAAAAAGGCGTGACCATGTCGGAAATTGCCGATTTAATCGAAAAAATGTATGGCCATCATTACACACGTCAAACAATATCTAATATGACACAGGTAGTGGGTGAACAAGTAGAGGCCTTTACTAAAAGGAAACTCAGTGCGCGCTACGTCTGTGTTTATTTAGACGCAACCTATATTTCTGTTCGACGTGAAACGGTCTCTAAAGAGGCTGTTTATATAGCTGTGGGCATTCGTGAAGATGGATCAAAAGAAGTAATTGCTTACACAATCGCTCCAACAGAATCAGCATTTAATTGGAAAGAGCTCTTACTAGAAACAAAAGAGCGTGGCGTTGAAGAAGTCCTTCTATTCCTTTCAGACGGCTTAACAGGTATGGTTGACACGATTACAAGCGTATTTCCTAAAGCGCAATTCCAAACATGTTTAGTGCATGTGGCGCGCAATATTTCACATAAAGTACGTGTTGAAGACCGTGCTGAGATTTGTGATGACTTCAAAACGGTTTACCGAGCTGATAATCAGGAAGCTGGGCAAGTCGCGTTAGATAATTTCTGTGAAAAGTGGAAAAAATCATACCCAAAGGTGACAAAATCACTCGCTACAAATGACCATCTACTTACCTTCTACAGCTTTCCAAAGTCAATTTGGCGAAGCATATACTCAACGAATTTAATCGAGTCATTTAACAAGCAAATCAAGAAATATACAAAGCGCAAAGAGCAGTTTCCGAACGAAGAAGCACTCGAACGCTTCCTAGTCTCGCAGTTTGAAGAGTACAACCAACGTTTCTCCACACGATGCCATATCGGTTTCGATCAAGCACGCGCAGAGCTGGCTGAGATGTTTGAAGTGAAAGAATAAAAAGTGTGATGATCATTAAGAAGAGGTCCGATTGTCATTTACACATAAATATTGACACTCCCAGCGCATACGCCATATTCATTTGTTCAACATATAGAATTAATTAACTGAACCTATATATCTCCTAAATCGACAATTTCCCCTGTCACCGCATCAACACATTCCGCCGCATCCAACAAGCCGCAAAGAATATACTTACCTGCGAACTCGTCATATACATAAGTCGGATCAAGCGTAATATATGGTATCATTTTCTCAAATGCTTCTTCAGGTGTTACGACCGCGTTTGCGGCAGGGAGAAAGGCTTCAAAAATCTCAAACATCGAGCCGTTATCAAGATAATTTAGCACCTTCATCGTTTCCGGATTCATGAAAACAACTACTTTTCGATTAAAAATCATTGGGTTTTCTTCATTTATTTCACAATGCGCTTCGATAAAGTTCTCTTGACAACGAAGTTGGGACAGCTTCCACTTCCCTGATTCATCAGGATATTCAGCCCGTAGGACATCCCGAACAACTTTTTTACTACGTTCAATTTGATCAGCCGACAACGTCAGTTTTTTACCTGCGTCGACGTTACCGAATGCTTCTTCTACGTTTGCTTCGGAAACAATTGTGATTTCTTCACGATCAATATTTTGTTCTAACGGTTTATTCCATTCGATTACTTCATCAATTTTAACTTCTGAACGCTCATGTTCCATAAATGGGATGATTCGGGCCCCGTCAACCGTTACGTACACTTCTTCCATTGCATAGACGGGAACAAAACGTTTTTCAGTTTCAGATGGAAACTTTATAAGTTGAAGCTGTTTTTTGACGATTGGTTCAATTTCTTCAAGTGTTAACGTGAATTTTGACTGCTCAACGAGATTTTGCGAAGGCATCGTTCCGTACGAATGATAAGAAGTCAGCTTGCCAACATCATCAAATTCAACTTCAATTATACAGCTCGGAGAAAAATAGATACCATCGATGTCTGATGTAAATTGAAACCCATTTGCATTCGCTTGCGTTAGTTTGAAATCCTGTTCGTACACCAATCCAGTTTCCTTTTCAAGCCATGCAGCGACTTCAGCAGCGGCTTTACCCGGAAAGTGCGTTTTTGTAGAAAATGATTCACCTTGTACGAATGACACATTACTAAAGTGTTGCTTTTGAATTGCATATTCAACAATCGCTGTTCCCTCGGGATTATAACCTTCTTCGATTGGCTCGTTTAACTCTTTAGGAAACCACTCCATAGTAAACGTATAGTAAGCATCCCCCATAGTATCTCGTACTTTATAAATCGTATGTCTTGCCATTCGGTAAGCATCCAAACCAAACTTTTCTTGCGCTTCATCGACAATCTTTTGTAGTCTCTTGTCCATGTTCCCACCCTTTTCCTATGTATTATTGAAATAAAGAACTTCATTCGTGTTGTTCAACATAAATGGTCAAAAATAAAAGCTGATTGCGCATGGCAGTCAGCTCTGTAGTTTATTCGAAAAATACTTTATCAAGATTATATTTCGCACGTTGTGTATTAATGATATACGTTTCATAAATTTCGCGTTCCATCGGGTCTTCGACAACGATAATCGCAATTTCATGCACTTCGTTACGATGATTTTTGATTGGAGAGACCGTGTCTTCAAAATGCTTCTTAACACGTTGGCGCAGTTTACGTGCTTTCCCAGCAAACAGCAATTCATCTTTGTTGTTATAAAACAAAATGATGCCGCCTTTATCACGTGGAATTTCATGTAAATCAATAAATCCATAAATTGGTTTTATCGGGGCAACATCGGCACCCATTTCTTGTTTACGTTGTACAATTGTTACATCCGGATTTGGTATAGTAATTGTGATCAATTAAACGTCACGTCCTCTTCTGTTATGAACTTAAATTCTAACATAAAACAGCCCAAAAAGCGAAGAATGGTGTCATTCAAATCAATTCAAAACAACTATATTTCCCTTACTAATTGCTCTGATTGTTCATTTTCTTTAAAATCGGACAACATTTCGGAAATAACAGGAAGATACTAGTCACACTACACTATTGATTCGTAGTAGTGACAGGCATTTTTATAGAACCTTATCATGCAGCATTGTTGACTTTTGATTCATAATCGTGTAAATTATTCAATAATACATACGAGCATTGAAGAGAAAAGTAAAGTGATGAATTCCGTCCTTTTCAATCGGTTAACGATTGATTTGAGCGGGATTTTTTTGTTTCTCACTTTCATAAACTATAGGAATGAGGAGTGGATTTGTAATGACAACAGGTTTATTAGTTTTTCAATCCGATTTCGGCAAAAGTGATGGTGCAGTGAGTGCGATGCATGGCGTAGCAAACTCCGTTCAACGCGGAATCCCAATTTTTGAAATCACACATCAAATTCCTCAATACAATATTTGGGAAGCTTCCTATCGGTTATTACAGTCGATTGGTTATTGGCCAAGTGAAACGGTCTTCGTATCAATTGTCGATCCAGGAGTTGGATCGAACCGTCGTGCGATTGTTGCGAAGACTGCGGATAATCACTATATTATTACGCCGGATAACGGGACATTAACGCATGTGTTGCAATTCATCAAAATAACGGAGATCCGGGAAATCGATGAATCAAAAAACCGGCTTCCAAATTCAGGTGAATCGCATACCTTCCACGGACGCGATATATTTGCTTACACGGGTGCGCGGCTTGCTGCTGGAATTATACAATTTGAAGAAATTGGTGCATCAGTTAATCCATCAACTATTATTGCACTACCATTGAAATTGTCCACCATTGTAGATGAAACAATTACAGGAATAGTAGATATTATCGACCGTCCCTTCGGCAATCTCTGGACCAATATAAGCCGAGAACAATTCAAGGAAATCGTAGAACAGTATGGCGATTCAATAGAAGTTTCTATAACGACAGATGGCCGTACAATCTACAACAACATCATGACGTTCGGCCGATCGTTTGCAGACTTGCATATTGGTGAGCCACTCGTTTATGTGAACTCCCTCGACAATATCGGCATTGCTATCAATCAAGGATCTTTTGCAGATGCCTATCGTATTGGTACCGGAACAAACTGGGAAATTATTATTCGTAAGGCCCCAAGAATTGTGTATGAATAACAGCAGAAATTCAAACAAAAAGAGCTAACTCGGAATTTTTCATTTCCTTGTTAGCTCTTTCCATTATAATAATCGTTTGTCTATTTCTTCATCATTGAATTTAAAACCAAGTAGTGTATTCATTTTCACTTTTGCTTTATTTTTTATATCTTCATCAATATAAGAAATCACTTTAAATACGGCTGCGGCTATGACCCCGGCATCATCCACCAGTCCGACTACTGGTATGAAATCTGGAATGAGATCGATCGGGAAAATCAGATAGCTGAGTGCACCGACAATAATCATCTTTGTCGATTTGGGAACCTCAGGACTTTTTGCAACGTAGAAAAGAAGCAAGCTATAATAGACTGTTGTCTTCCCCGCCAGTTTCCCGTATTTCATCATTTTTCCCCAAAACTTTTCGTCTGAATAATGGTTTTCTGTTTCCGGCATACTGGACTCCGGATCAAAGTTCTTCAATTTATTTTCGTACTCTTTTTGTTTTTTCATCATATTGAAACCTCCTCAATCGCTGCTCATTACATTAATTCTACACGGAACGACCCTATGTGTCATTCTATAGCTCCAGGATCCCACCCGTAGTTTCTATATAAGTTGGATATATGAATAAACAGCGAAGGCGACTTTCAAGGGACCTTCTATCGCCACAGCGGATTCAATAAACTTCATTATTTCAATATATGTATGGTACAACTTCCGAATTAAAAAAGGCTTTGTTTTATTCTTACAAGCCATTATTTCGACTTTCCTAACTCAATTGAACATATGATGTACTACTCTATTGAGAAGGGAAGGACGTATCCAGTGGATTTACCAGTATCAATTGCAACAAAAAGACTGCCCCACGCCTCAAAGGATGTTAAAGTATATTACCCTGTTGTTACCCAATTACCAAATCCCAATGCGCAAAGTACTATTAACCATGCCATCATAACCACTCTGAACAAAATACTAGTCGAACAAAGTTTTTACGAGAAAGACCTCGTGGAATTACTTGCCAACTTCGAGTTAAAGAACAATCAACGCGGTATCCTTAGTTTGAATCTCATCGTCTATTCGTTTACAGGCGGTGCACACGGGATGACTATCGTTAAATCACTGACCTTTGATACAAAAACCGGTAAACAATACGAGTTGAAGGATTTATTCAAAAAGGGTAGCAACTACGAGAAAAAACTGTCGGATATCATAAATCAGCGGATCAAAGACTGGAATATTGAGTTGCTTGAACCATTCAAAGGAATCCGTAGTGACCAGGATTTCTATATCGCTGACACTTCTCTCGTTATTTATTTCCAGCTTTATGAAATCACGCCATACTATTGGGGCTTCCCCTACTTCCCGATTCCAATTCTAGATCTAGCCGATATAATAAAACCCGATGGTCCACTTGACCGGATGATGGCATTCACTTAATAAAGTTAATCTTCAATCAGAGGGGGGGTTCTTCCCCCCACTGATTGTTAGTTTAACCATTCGGGCTTTTACGGGCAGTTGATCCCCCACTTATTCTTCTTGTGTCCTTGAATACTTGAAGTGGGGGTCTTACTGCCCGTTAATGCGGGATAAATCCATAAGAAAACCAAAAATAAAGCCAATTGCCGAAACTTTGATTCTGTTTCGGCAATTGGTTTTATTTCTTATTTATTTCTCTTAACCCGGTACCACCCAAAAATCGCAATCAATCCAGCTATAAAAACAACTCCACCACCAATTAAGACGGTTGATTTCCCATTATCAACAGATTTCACATCTTGTGTTGGAACTTGGCCTTGGCCTAAAATAGCAATATCTTCAGCAGCATTTCCAAGCTCTGTCGTTGGATCGCAAATTATACTCGTAAGCGATTCATCCCCGTACATATCAGATAGCCTAGCATATACCAAATATTCTTCGCCAACGACAAATGCTATGCCGCAATCTCCATCACTACTCCCTGTCGCAATAGCAACTTCCGTTTCATTAATTCCCTTCCATGTTTCTTTCACATTAAATAGGACCGTTTTCCCACGCCTGCCTAACAGCCCGTTATTGTCCTTTATTCCGATAACTTCTCCGCTGAAGACTGCTTGCGAACGTGAATATCCTTTATCTACTGAAGGCTTCATTACACATGAGCAAGCAGCCACAGGTACAGGTTTCAAAAAAAGTGTAAGTAGTAGGACTAAACATAGTAACGGAAACAAACCAAATTTCTTTTTCATAAAAACCCTCCTCGTATTCTTATTAGTCCGTTTTGCTGGTGGCAAAGTTACAACTTATCTAATCAGGTCAAAAACCAACCCCAATACATTCCACCCCCGATACCCCTCTCATATATTAGCTATAGAGTTTTACTTTTTAATCAAATCAAATAGAAAATCATTTTTTGTTCCCCTTCATTAACCGAGAAATAAGTATTTACTCATTGTTCTCGGATGAATAAACTCTAGAACTAATGATATATATGATTATTATTACTATTTATAGCAACTACAAAATATTTCCCCGGAAATAAAGTTCTTCATCAAACCATTCAGCCAAAATCACTAAATACATAAAAACATTTACTTTAAAATAAAGTTAATCTTCAATCAGAGGGGGGGCTCTTCATCCCCCACTGATTGTTAGTATAACCATTCGGGCTTTTACGGGCAGTTGAACCCCCACTTATTCTTCTCGTGTCCTTAAATACTTGAAGTGGGGGTCTTACTGCCCGTTAATGCGGGATAAAATCAGAACACAAGAATCTTTATTATCAATAATGTCGCATTTACATTACCGTATAATCAATTTAAGTATGCATATGCGTTGAGTAACCCAAGTTATCCAATAATGACTAATTAATTTTATGATTAAACCACAGATGCTTTTAAATCGCTTTGGTTCGACCGACTACTGCACCGTTATAGGGAATTCTTATTGCGTAGGGTAGTCGACCTCCGTCGCTCCTAAAAGTGACAGTTACACTAAGCTCTAAACCATTTGGGAAGGAGTGAATAACCACTTTCCTCTCCATAAAGGAGCAATTTTGTCTGCCCCTTCTTTATAGCATTTCCTTTTCTGATGTAAGCCAGTTACACTTTCTATATAGCGTCACACTGTTACTAAAGCGGTGGAGCGGACGGAAGTTTCCAAATCATTTCCAGCTACAATTAACCCGTGGTAAAGGTGTTGCTATTATTTCGGCCAAAAAGAGCCGGAAATGTACAAGTCTACTGTAGACTCTCGTTCCTTATGTAAGAATATGGTTAATCAACAAAATTGATAGATTTGAGTAATATAAAGCATTTCCGAAAGGATGAAGAAGAATGAAGCGTACACTTGTAATGAGTGATATTCATGGCGAATTAGAAATGTTTGAACGTTTATTATCCGATGTGGAGTACGATTCTAATCACGATCAACTCATTCTGTTAGGTGATTATGTAGACCGTGGGCCAAACTCGAGAAAGGTACTTGATAAGGTTATCGAGCTGAAATCAGAAGGAGCCCTTGTCCTAAAAGGAAATCATGAAGACTTGATGATCAAAGCCTTGACGACAAACGAGGAACGAGCTTGGAAACATTGGATCAATCGATGTGGCGGTAGCAAAACCTTAGAAAGTTACGGTCTCAACGAAAGTGAGTTTATGATGCAAGATGCAGAGGTATTTGTTAAACCTGTATTGAATTCCAAAATATTGGACAAACACCTTGAATTCATTCAAAATCTGGATCACATTATCGAACGTGACGATTATGTTTTCGTCCATGCAGGCGTTCACCCTACACAACCAATTGCTGAAACAGATCCCTATATATTGATGTGGATCCGCGAAGAGTTCCACACAGGTTATGATGGAGACAGGACAGTCGTCTTCGGTCATACGCCAACTAAAATTTTTCATGAGGATGCGGAAAATCATACTATTTACTTCGGAGATAACCGGATTATTGGTATCGATGGTGGAGCTGTCTACGGCGGGCAATTAAATTGCTTAGAATTACCGAAACGAAAAGTTCATTACGTTAAATGATATACTGTTTACAAATACATACTAAGGAGATCCTCCATGACAATCAAAAAGTATGAAGAACTAGTCTCAAATCGAATTTTCATAGGTGGCGTAGATGCAATTGATGATCTTCTTGCGAATGAAAAAATTGATATTATCTTTGATTTACGTGCAGAAGTAAAAGTTCCACTTTCAAATAATAAAAGTGTACATCAGCCTATTGTTGACGATACCCAGCAACAAGACGCGTCCATTCAAGCTGCTGTAAAAGAAATAACCGATGCATATAAGGCTGGGAAAAATGTGTATTTTCACTGTAATACTGGTCGGGGTAGAGCAGGAACCATTGCCACTGCTACATTATTGGAATTGGGACTAGCGGATTCCGTGGATGAAGCCGAACAGAAAGCGAAAGAAATCAAACCGGCTATTAATATTAAGCCCCAATTTAAAGATGCACTCAAAAGAATTTACGAGAAGTAATTAGATGATAAAAATCACAAAAAATGCCTGACCCTAAAATATGATAGGGCAGGCATTTTTGTGTTATTTTAATTCACTTCTTCTGCTGATTCCTTCTTTTGGATGAAGGCATAATTGATTTTTCCTTCTCAGCTTTCTTCTTCACTGCACGTTCGATCCTCTCAAAACTTCTTATGTCGGCCGGTCTGACCGTAATTGGTTCTTTCTTCAACAATTTGCCCATTCCGATTACAAGTAAAAGGAGAAGAACCGTGAAAGGCAATGCAGCAATAAGTGAAGCAGATTGCAATGCATCCAACCCGCCGGCATATAACAGCACTGCCGCTATCGCTGACATTAGGATTCCCCAAACCATTTTCACAATCAAGGGTGGCATCAAACTCCCCTTCGTTGTCATACTCGCCAGGATGTACGTTGCCGAATCCGCAGATGTCACCAAGAATGTAAAAATCAATAAGATTGCCAAAGCGGACATGAGACCAGTGAATGGCATATGTCTAAACGTCTCGAAAATTGCAGAAGTGACATCAGCGTTAACAGCTTCCGCTATCTTTGTACCGTTGTTCAAATCACTATAAAGTGCTGTCCCGCCCAATGTTGCAATCCACATGCATGCAAACACCGGCGGAATGACCATTACCCCGATGATGAATTCTCGAATCGTTCTACCTTTGGATACACGTGCAACGAACGCCCCAACAAAAGGCGACCATGCGATTGTCCACGCCCAATAGAATATCGTCCAATCCCTGACCCATGTCCCACCTTGATAAGGCTGTAAACGCAAACTGTATTGAATGAAATTCGTTATGTAATCACCGATTGCCAGTGTAAAGGTTTCAAGGATGAATACCTTTGGACCCACGATGAAAAAGAACACAAGCATCGCTATTGCCATTCCTAAGTTAAAGTTCCCTAAATAACGGATTCCTTTATTCAACCCTGAAGCTGCCGACAGCATGTAGCAAATAAAAACGATAATTATAATAATTAACTGTATGCTGAATGTACTTTTAATGTTAAATACAGATTCCAGACCACCAGCCATCTGCAAAATACCGAGCCCAAGCGAAGTGGCAATCCCCATGACTGTAGCAATGACTGCAAAAGAATCAATACCTATCTTCAACTTTTTATTCGATCCTAGCAACGGCTCCAAAGCTGTGGAAATGAGACCATCTTTTTTCTTTCGAAATTGTAAAAACCCGATAACCAAGCCAACAATACCGAAGATAGCCCATTGAGAAATACCCCAGTGGAAAAATGAGTAACCCATTGCAACCCGTGCCGCTTGTTCTGAATGCGGTTCTATGCCTCCAATCGGTGAAGCGAAATAGTGGCTCATCGGTTCCGCTACACCCCAAAAAACGAGCCCTACTCCGAAACCAGCCGAAAATAACATCCCAATCCATGTGAAAAACGGATAATCCGGCCGTTCTTCATCGCCGCCAATCCTGATTGCTCCATACTTACTGATCGCCAGACCAGCTAAAAATATCACTATGATGAAAACAACCAGCAAGTAGAACCAGCCAAAATTCACTGTTGTAAAGTCGTATAATTTATCTGCTACATTTCCAAACTTTTCCGGTAATACCGCCCCCGCAACTACAAGAAACAAGATAACTGTTGCTGAAATTGAGAATACCGGATTTCTCCAAAACTTCCTATCCAAAGAAAACCGACCCCTATTAAATTAGTTAATAACTATATACCCTAAACTACTTCCAATTAAATCGCAAATGAACACTTAAATTTTTTAAAAAGTAATAAGTGCCCTTCCCTTGTTTATCACGATTTGCAGCAAACAAAAAAACATGAATCCCTATGTTAAGGATTCATGTTTCTTTTTCCGATGGATAACCATATAAAGGATAAGGACAGCAAACGCAAGTGCACCCGACACCAAGTAAACGGATTCATATCCGAAATGGAGAGCAATTAGCCCAAGTACAAATGACCCTATCGCAAGGCCCGAATCAAAAAACGTGAAGAATGTAGCGGTCGCATATCCACTTCTCTCATGTTTTGTTGATTGTACTGCAAGTGTCTGGAAGCTCGGAACAAGTGCACCATAACCAAATCCAACAAATGCTCCCGCAATTAAAAAGGATATTGCAGAATCCATGTTTGCCAAAAGGACAAGACCGATAGCAAAAAATATAAACCCGGGTATTATTACATATTGGGGCCCCTTTTCATCGAAGAGCCTACCAGTAAACGGGCGAGTTAATAGCATAACTGCCGCAAACACGAGGAAGAAGGAACTCGCCAATGCTAGGAGTCCTTTTTCCTGTGCATAAATGGATAGGTACGATAAGACACTCGCATAAGACAATGCTATCAAACTTCCAAGGAATGCCACTGGCACTGCCCGTTTTTCAAACAGGTCGCCAAATGACAATTTGCTTTTCACATCATTTTTCACTGGAATAACGCCGGCTGGTGCAGATAGAGATGTTAACACGCCGACAATCATTAATATACTCAGCACGACAAACAATACATCGAATGAATAGGATTGAATGACAGCCAACGCAATTAATGGACCGAGAACAACAGCTAAATTTGTCGACATCGAAAAATAGCCCAGGCCTGCTCCTCTTCGCGTGATCGGCACAATATCTGCCGCAATTGAAAGTGTCGCCGTCGTAATAATACTAAACCAGATCCCCTGTACAAAACGCAACACTAAAAGTCCCGCAAACGGTTGGATAAAATAATAAAGGACTGTACATATCAAATAGAGGGCAAGACCAATCCATAACATTTTTCGTTTTCCTGCAATATCTAAAATTTTCCCTGTAAACGGTCTGACAACAATTGCGGAAAGTAAAAATACTGTCATCAGTAATCCCGCCTCTTCATCTGTTCGGTTCAACACCCCGATTGCATAAAGCGGCAGAGTAGTTACAAGGCCATAAAATACGATAAATACAGATATATTAGTAAAAAACAAACTGACGAATGGTTTTGTCCAAATAGGTTCTTTTTTTTCCAAATTACTCACTTCTTTCATTGTCGAGCTTTTTCAATAATCCTCTTAGTATTACCTGTTCTTCATTTGACAAACCTTTTAAAAATTCATTTTCAAAATGAATAATCGAGGCCTCAATCATAGGAAACTTGGCTACTGCTTCTTCCGAAAGGCGGACTACCTTTTCCCTACGATCCTTCCCTACGTATGTCTTCAGCCATCCTAATTCCTCCAATCGACTCACAGTTCGTGTTATCGTTGGAGCTTCCACATTCAAATACTTCCATATATTTGTTAATATCATTTCCTCATGTTGATGAACACAGTAAAGCACTGTCCATTGTGATGCGAACAGATCATATTCTTTAAGCACTAGATTTAATTCTTTACTTAATAATCGTGTTTTTTGAAATACTTCATGGAATAATGGATTCATATCTTCAACTCCTTTATTTACTTAGGTAACTATTATATTATACTTCGGAATTCGAAACTTGTAAAGAAACAGAACTCAATAAAACAGGCAATCCCTCCTATGGGGATTGCCTGTTTTATCACATTGAGATGTTTCGTGGACCTTTCCATTTCATAGAGACAAATATTGTAATTACAAGAACGATTAGTCCCAAAATAAATGGATACAAAATATGCACGTCAAACAGAAGCCCAGCAAGAAGTGGTCCAAGGACGTTTCCAATGCTCATATATGCATTGTTCATTCCCATCGCAAATCCTTGCTCATTCCCCGCCAACTTAGATATGAGTGTCGTCAGTACAGGCCTCAGTATAGAAGTCGAGAGGAAAATAATCATCGTAACACCGAAAAACATAATATAACTCGGCACAAAGATGGACAGCAAAAATCCAAGTGCCGCAAGAGCAAGGAAAATGTTCAACACGACTGCTTCACCAAATTTGCGAACAATCCAATCAACAGCAAATAGTTGAATGATTACACTGATGATACCTGTTGAAGTTACTAATACAGCAATATCTTTCGGAGTGGCTCCGAACACATTATCTACAAAAAGGCCGAGAACTGATTCATATGCCATTAACCCAAAGCTCATGACAAGCGTGATAACTAAAGGGATAAAGTACGGTTTGTTAAATGACTGTGCAATTTCTTTTACCATTGGCTCAGGTTTTTCATTAGGCACTTCGATTTTCGTATCCATGCTTTCTTCCAACATGAATGCTGAAAAAGCAACGGCTGCGAGTCCTACTATCGCAGATATAAGCAGTGGCATTTTCAAACCAAAATCAGCTAAAAATCCTCCGATTCCAGGACCAATAACAATCCCAAGTGACATTGAAGCAGAAATGAAACTGTTACCTTTGGCACGCTGATCCATTGTTGTGATATCTGCCACGTAAGCAAAAATCGCCGGGATTAATAACGCTGCTCCAACGCCGCCAATAACACGGGATAGATATAACACACCTATCGAATCTGAAAAGTAAAAAACGAACATGGACAGGGCCAAACCGCTAAGTCCTGAAATAATCATTATTCTACGTCCATAGCGATCCGTCCATTTCCCTGCAATTGGTGACATTACAAGCTGTGCTCCCGCAAATATGGCAATCATCAAGCCCGCTGCCGTTCCACCTTGGCCAATTGACAAAAGATAGGCCGGTAATATAGGTATTATAATTCCGAAACTTCCTACTGCAATAAACATATTAATCATTAATATTAGCATTTTCTTTCTTTGGTCTTTGGACAATTTTTACAACCTACTTTCAAATTTAAGCCGACTCCATATTATAATATGGATTGAATGTAAAAGCCAACTCAAAAAACTATTTATTTTCACCATACAATTATTCAAATAGCTGAGCATTTAAGTCCAAACCATAACAATGAACAAGTATTGAATGCAATTGCCCTCTATGATGGTATAGGTGGGCTGTTGTTTCTACTAGCCACTCATACCGGGAGTAGGTCACCCCCCAATATGAAGTTATTTCCATGTGCAACTCTTCTTCATTAAACTCCATAAATCTCTCTTGTAAAAAAGTATAATTACTCAATAATGCCTCTTTAATTTCCTCTTTCGAAATCAATGAAACTGTTGAATAAAATGTAGCCATTTCTTCTTGGTTTGCACCATCAGCAATATAAAAATCCGCTCTACATATTGTGGCAATATGCTCTAATAACTCACCAACGGAATGTTTTGCAGCTGTTGGTCTTTGTTGTAAGTCATGCTCTTCTAAGCAATCTACTAGTTCAACAAGGGAATCAATCGCAACCCTTATTTGATGCAACGCATATCTACAATAATTGTTCATTTTGTCACCTTAATCCGCAGTTTCTGCTGTTAATTTTTGATCGCGCGGTAGCGCCAACCCTACAAGTCCAATAATAGGGAGGAATGAAACAATGATCATCGTAGGATGAATACCAATACTATCCATCATTATTCCGATGATAACCGAACCAATTGCTCCCATACCAAATGCCAGTCCAACAGTCAGCCCTGCCATCGTTCCAATTTTGCTTGGTACTAGCTCTTGTGCATAAACAACTGTCACCGAAAAGCTTAGCATAATGAAAAAACCAATTAACATCAGTAACACTGCCACAGCCCATAATGGAACATATGGAAGTATTAAGCATAACGGTATCGGCACTGCGAGCGAAAGTACAATGACATTTTTTCTTCCAAGCTTGTCTGCCATCGGTCCGCCAAAAAATGTGCCGACTGCCCCAAGTGCCAAAAACAGGAATATATAGAGTAATCCTTCTTTATCTGATACCTCATATTTATCCATCAAATGAAATATGAAAAAGCTTGTAATATTCGTAACGTAAAATGAACGGGCGAAGATGATGACAAGAAGTAAACCAAGTGCTATCCCTATTTTCTTTTTCGTTAAGTTACCAATCGATGAGAGAAGGACTTTCTTACGATTGTTTAACTTCTCCTGTTCCAACTGCTTTTTATACCAGGCAGATATTTTCATCAATATAAAAATACCAAGTGCTGCAACAAGCAAAAATAACGCTGCCGATTTTTGACCATACGGAACTAATATGAACGCACCAATCAACGGTGCAAGTGCCTGTCCCGAGTTTCCACCCACTTGATAGATGGATTGGGAAAGTCCACGCTTCGATCCTGCAGCCATAAAAGAGACTCGTGATCCTTCAGGGTGAAAAACGGCGGAACCAAATCCAAGTAACATGACGGAAACGATTAATAACCAGTAGGTTGGAGCAAAAGCGAGCCCCCCTATTCCAATAAGCGAAAACATCATTCCGAATGGAAGCGCATAAGGTTTTGGCTTCCGGTCACTTATATAACCGATGACTGGTTGTAAGACTGATGCCACCATATTCAAAGCAAAAAAAATGAATCCAAGTTGGGTAAAGCTAAACCCCCTCTCTTTTACAAGAACAGGAAACATTGCTGGAATCACAGCTTGAAGCGTATCGTTTAACAAATGGCAAGCACCAATTGCAAACATAATTGGATAAACAGGATTTCCTAATGCAGATGATTCTTTTACTGTGGTCATTTGATTCTCACACTCTTTCCCTGACAGTAGTAACTTAATAGACCAAGTATATCGCATTTTCCGAACACTTGAATGTTTAATATAGCGAAAACAATGATTTTATCTACTCATGTCGATATACTTATTAAGTAGCTATTTAGTATGGATAGAAAGAGGCGATCTTTTTGAATATACACGACGCGATTAAGACACGGAGAACTATTCCGCTAGTCAGTGATCAAGCTGTACCAGCAAATCTTATTGAACAAATTATTGAGGCGGGAACTTATGCGCCGAATCATCATAAAACCGAACCTTGGCGTTTCTATGTACTTCAAGGCGATGGCAGAATGAAATTAGGTAAAGTGCTTCGTGAGATAACGATTTCTCAACAGGAAGATCCTCTTTCGGAAAGTAGTATCGTAAAAATTGAACGAAGTGAACGGAATCCGCTGCGTGCACCTGTCATCATCGCGGTCGGAGTGGAGCCAAGTGAAAAAGAAAATGTTATTTTGAAAGAAGAGTATGCTACTGTCAGTACCAGTGTCCAAAATATGCTATTAACCGCACATGCTCTCGGTCTTGGTGCAATCTGGCGAACAGGTGCAATCTGTTACCATCCAAAAGTAAGTGATTTTTTCGGACTATCTACTAAAGGTGAGATTGTTGCATTTATCTACCTAGGATATCCTGAAATTGAACCGAAACCGTTTAAAAGGACCGATTTTAAAGAGTTCACAACTTGGATTAATTAACTAAAACACGCTCATCAAATTTACTTTGATGAGCGTGTTTTAGTTAATATAATTTTTATACTTGATATACTTAGTATACCTGCATATAATAAAGTTATCGAAAGAAGAGGTGATACTTATGAAGGTTTGTCCTTATTTGGAATCGTGCTTTGAAATATTAGGCAGGCGTTGGAATGGTCTCATCGTCCATTACTTATCGAATTGCCCAAACTTTACGGCACACTTTTCTGATATGAAACGTGATTTGAATGATATTACCCCACGGTCCTTATCATTAAAGCTAACTGAACTCGCCAATTATGGCTTGGTTGTGAAAGTAGTAACAGAAGGCACCCCCGTCACCATTTCATATCATCTATCCGACAAAGGACAGCAGTTAGCAATTGCCCTCCAACCTGTCCATAAGTGGGCACAAGAAAATATCGATTTGGAACTGACAATTACAAAATAAAGAAATGAGGAATTAGAATGAAAAACAATATGATATGCGATTTAGAAACTGGCGTATGCGGACCTGGTGGAGAAACAGAAATGCAATTCATCGATCTCTCAACACCTAAAAAGAAGGTCGACTTATATTACGTAACGGATCCAATTTGTTCCCATTGTTGGGCACTGGAACCCGTTCTCCGAAAATTTGAGGCGCAATATGGCCAATACGTCAACATGCATACATTGATGGGTGGATTATTGGAAAACTGGAACGGCTTTGCAGACACTGCAAATGGCATCAATAGTCCTGCCGATGTCGCTGAGCATTGGAGAGAAGTCGGTGAGCATTCTCGTATGCCGATTGACGGGACTCTTTGGCATGATAATCCGATCGAATCTTCCTTCATTCCTTCTCGTGTATTTAAAGTGATTCATAAGCAAAGTCCCGAAATCGCCAATATATTTTTACGCCGCGCACGCGAAGCCCTCTTCGCTTTCAATCAAAACATTGCGCAAGATGACATATTAATCGATCTTGTCAATAAAGTTGGCCTTAGTGGAGTAGAAATCGTCAAACAATCGAAACTGCCGGAAGCTGAAACTTCATTGCAAGAAGACTTTCAACTCGTTCATCAACTAGGCGTCCGTGGATTCCCAACTATCGTCATGTTGAATGAAGAGAAAAAAGGCGTCAAGATTGTCGGTGCACGAGCACTTGAACAATACACGGAGGCACTTCAACAAATGCTGCCCGGGGAAATTTTGCAACCAAAACAACAATCAAGTTTGCAGTCACTTATCCAACAAGAAAAACTGTTGTTCTCACGTGAAATCGAAGAATTTTATGCAATTAAAGAACAAGATGTTAAAGCATTCGTAAGTGATCAATTGGTCAATACCGATTATAAAACGAAGGAAGTTCTTGGCGAAAAATATATTTCGATCATCGGTTAATGTATACGATGGCAAGCTAGGCATATCCTGTCCGGCATGCCATCGTTTTTCATTACACGTCATTCAATGATTCTAATAACCCAGACTACTGTAGAATAGAATTTATCATACAGATATAAGGAGGATTATGATATGAACATATTAATCGTCGGAGCAGGAGCAATTGGCGGATATTTTGGAGGTAGGCTCTTGGAAAAAGGAGAGAACGTTACTTTCCTTGTACGAGCAAAGCGCAAAGAAATGCTTGAAAAATCTGGCTTAAAAATTGAAAGTGTCAACGGGAATGCTAAGCTCGCCCCGCGAATGATTACATCAAAGGATATTGGGGATAAATTCGATTTGATCCTCATTTCTACAAAGTCCTATCACCTTACCCAAGCAATCAATGATATACGTCCATTTGTAAAAGAGGACACGATTATTCTCCCCCTCTTGAATGGCGTCGGGCATCTCGAACAACTAATCAAAGCTTTCGGAGAAGATGCCGTCATCGGTGGTCTTTGCTTCATCGAAACGACACTTGACGAACATGGAACCATATTACAAAAAAGTCCGATCCATCAGCTTATTTACGGCGAAAGATCTGGGGAGATCACACCTCGTATGGAAAAACTGAAAGCTGCTTTTGAAGGGGCCAACGCTTCATGTGTGCTAAGTGAGCAAATCAATCAGGAAATGTGGCATAAATATTTGTTCATCACTGCACTATCCGGTATTACATCACTGATGGAGTCACCCATAGGACCAATTATGGAGTTGGAAACCGGGCGGAATACTGTTGCTTCACTGTTGGAAGAACTCGGCGCAATTATGAAGAAAATCAATGCACCGATACATGATACTATCACGCAAGAACTGTATACCAAAATTAGTGATATGCCATACCTTATGAAATCCTCGATGCAGCGAGATATAGAAAAATCCCTTCCGCTAGAATCCGATCATCTGCATGGTTTATTATTGCAACACGCGAATACACATGACGTCCCAACCCCGATACTGGAAACGATTTATACGAAGTTAAAGATTTACGAAAAAGAAAAATGACAGAAACAAGACCGGGTGAATGGAAACCCGGTCTTGTTTTGTATGTCCCCTTTCGTTATTCAACTCTAAACTGTGGTCAAATCATTCACATACATATCGATTATTTCTGGATTGCTTTGAAAAACATATCCGCCGGACTTATTTTCCACCGACAATTTGGCAACACTTTAATATACACATACAAGGGCGGAAGGGATTGAATACTTTCATGTTTGCTTTGAATGGAGATACTTTACTTTATTATTTTCCTCTCCTATTAGTTTTAGTTACGTTTGAATTGTCGCTATCAGTTTATAAATCCAGTGATTCACAATGGACTACCAAGCTCGCGGCCGGAAATTTCTTTGTTAATCTTCTATGGATTGCTCTCCTTTTATCTATTGTATTTAATCCTAATTTGTTCACTCCTGAATTTGTACCGTATATGGTGGAAATCTACGACAGTACTGCTGAGAAAATCACTTTAATAATAAACTTAAGTAAGACTGCCATCGTATTAGCGGTCATTGTGACAAATTCAATTGATGTTCACAATGCGTTCAATAATATCGGAGTTAAAGAAGAAACGTAACAGAAGTATATTAATAAAAAGTGATACGGAGTTTGAAATGGATTCTTATTACAACACGTGCTTAAGATTGAAACCCCAGTCCTACTACTGAGAACAATTTACACAAAACCGAAGACTTTCTAAAGGAATGCTGACAGAAACAAGACCGAGTGAAATGTACACTTGGTCTTGTTTCTGTCTTCTCTTTAATCACAATGAAGAATACGTATTTTCATTGCCCTTTTCTATGCATTTGCGGATTTTAATACAATCAGACTTGTTGTAATACCAACCATAATCACTGTCGTAAACGACAAGACTAGATGAACAGAAGGTATTAATAAGCTTCCCATTGTGACAATCAATATATCAATGCAAAAGATCATAACACCTGGATTAATGGACAGTTTCCTTGCAATCATTTGTGCTAGTAAATCGGTTCCCCCAATACTAATATCAAGGCGAAGCATGATACCCACCCCAACACCGATAAATATCCCTCCACATATTGCACTTATTAGAGGACTAGTTACCAATTCCCTTCCGATCATATTCAATGGATATAATAAATCCATGATTAGGGATGAAAGCAACATGCCATGGATTCCGTTGTAAAAAAAAGAACGGTAATACTTCCAAGCAAGCATAAAGATTGGGATGCTTACGATAAGAAATGTAAGCCCCACTTTGACACCCATCGCATAATGGATAATTAGACTGATACCAATCGCACCACCATCCAACAACCCAAATGGAACAAGAAATAAATTTACACCGATCGCGACTAATAAACTTCCGATAAATAGCGTTAGCGCCTTTTGTAAAATGTACACAGGACCCCACCTATTTCAAATACTTTATAGATGTATATGCCTGTCTCAAGCATTTCTTCACTCAGTTACGACAATTCGTTATAGTAAAAAACGTAAACAGGAATTAAATCCTTCTTAATTGAGCAGAGTGTGGATGAGATCCCTGTTCAAAACGTATTGTCCTACGATTTACTATGCACACGTTTCATCATATTAAAGAGGAGGTTATCAATTGTCAGACGATCTATTCAATAACAAATTGAATGAAGAACAAGAAGATACATTGACGAATAGACAGGGACATCCTGTTACAAACAACCAGAATCTAAGAACAGTCGGCAATCGAGGTCCTGCTGTTTTAGAAAACTATGATTTTCTAGAAAAAATCAGCCACTTCGACAGAGAACGTATTCCTGAACGTGTTGTCCATGCACGTGGTGCAGGCGCGCATGGCTATTTCGAAGCCTATGGAACAGCTGGTGACGAACCCGTTTCCAAGTATACACGCGCAAAACTTTTTCAGGTAAAAGGCAAACAGACGCCTGTATTCGTCCGCTTTTCATCCGTTATTCATGGTGGACACTCGCCTGAAACACTTCGTGACCCTCGTGGATTTGCTGTGAAATTTTATACAGAGGACGGTAACTGGGATCTCGTTGGAAATAATTTAAAAATATTCTTTATCCGTGATGCGATCAAGTTCCCCGATATGATTCATGCTTTTAAACCAGATCCGATTACGAATATTCAAGACGGCGAACGCTTTTTCGACTTTTGCGCCAGCTCTCCCGAATCGTTCCATATGGTGACATTTGTTTATTCGCCCTGGGGCATCCCTGCCAATTACCGCATGATGCAAGGCTCCGGTGTCAATACGTATAAATGGGTGAACCAAGAAGGCGTTGCAGTACTTGTCAAGTATCATTGGGAACCGAAACAAGGTATTAAAAACTTAACCCAACAACAAGCAAGTGAAATCCAAGGGACAAGTTTTAATCATGCGACACAAGATTTACATGACGCGATCAAAGAAGGTGATTATCCTGAATGGGAGTTGCTTGTCCAAATTATGAGTGACGACGAACATCCAGAACTCGATTTCGACCCGCTCGATGATACGAAATTATGGCCTGAAGATCTGTTCCCATGGTTACCTGTCGGAAAGATGACCTTAAACAAAAACCCTGAAGATTACTTCACTGAAGTTGAACAAGTAGCATTCGGTACAGGTGTGCTTGTCGATGGTCTTGATTTCTCTGATGATAAAATGCTTCAAGGACGGACTTTCTCCTATTCCGATACGCAGCGTCATCGCGTTGGCGCCAACTATTTACAGCTACCCATCAATTCTCCCAAAAAACGGGTAGCAACGAATCAGAGTGGCGGACAGATGCAATATAAACTTGACAGAGCTCCGGGTCAGAATCCTCATATTAACTACGAGCCATCGATCTTAGGCGGTTTAAAAGAGGCTGAACAAGACGGAATAGAATACACTCCTTATATTGAAGGTAAACTTGTGCGAGAGTCCATTGACCGACAAAGCAATACAAAACAAGCCGGAGACACGTATCGCAATTTTGAAGAATGGGAACGAGCAGATTTAATTTCAAACTTGGTGTCAGACCTTTCAAATTGTGACCCACGTATTCAAGTTAAAATGATAGCTCTTGCGGATGAGGCGGATGAAGAATACGGACGTCGTTTACGAGAAGGCTTGGCACAAGCCTCAACAAAAGGATCGAGTCAGAAGCCCCTCGGAAATAGAGATGGCGATAAAGCCCCTGATGAAGCAGTGGCGAAAGGTCATGACGCCGATCCATATTAATAAAACAGCTCACTCAATGGAGTAAATCCATCTAAGTGAGCTGTTTTATTCTACTGAACTTGAATTAGTAAGCTTTGCTTATCGTGTACCTACATTTTAAAAGTATCGAAATACTTTTCTTACCGATCTACTCTTTTAAAATAAAGATAAATTTTCTCTAATTTTTTTGTTTGTTTTCCTTTTAAACTTTCCATATTACCAAATTCAAAAAACTTCACTCTTTTGATTCCTACAAAACTAAACAGCGCTTTTTTCATCAATATTTTATGTGCATTATTCAACCAGAGAAGTGGATATTTTGTAGGGCCCTTCATAGTCGATACACATACAACTGACTTTCCTTTCAAAAGTCCTTCTGGTAGTAGTCCCTTCTTATCCCTGTAAGCAAAATTCGCAGAAAATAATTGATCAATGTATCCCATAAGCATTGCTGGAGGTCTTCCCCACCAGATTGGATAGACAAAGACAATCTTATCAGCCCAAGTAATTTGTGTTCTATATTTTTCAATGCGAGGATCACGATACATATCACGTCTTCGTTTATGTTCACTAAACACTAGGAGTGGATCAAATTTTTCTTCATATAAATCTAATACCTGTAACTCCTTTATGTTCGGATTTTCATTACTTCCTTTGATAATTTTTTGTAAAAATGCATAATTTAAACTTTTGTGATTTGGATATGTGTATATAACTAGCGCTTTCATAACGCACCCCTTTTACTTATCATATGACAAGTAAATAATAGCACTCTCTTCTTTTTGTTGTCAAATGATAATTGTATTAGGACAATGTTTTTGATATCTTGTGAGTAAGAGGTGAGAATTATGGACAAAAAAGCTCTTTTTTATAAATGTGTATCATTTACAACTTCTGTTCATCGCGTGACACACGAATTAACCAAAAATACCAAATCAGATTCCGTCACACCAGTTCAATATAATATTCTTGAGTATATAGCCGTTAGTCAACCTGTTACTCCTAGTGAAATCAGTGATTGTCAGCATATATCTATGCCAAACACGAGCCGTGAACTGAAAAAATTAAGCGAAAAAAATCTAATCGAAAAATCAAGTGATACCGAAGATCGACGAAAACAATATATTCGCCTCTCAGAAGATGGGGAAACCATGATGAACGAGTCTTTTGCATGTGTAGAATTTCGTTTCCTAGATCGAATACAAAATGCTTCAAATGAAGATTTAGATGCTATTAACCAAGCATTAGATATTCTTCAAAAAAAACTATTTTATTAATAGACATGAACTACGGTTTAATCCTCTCAGAGGTAATGGGAGAACAAATAATGGATTAAACAAAACGATTCACCTGGCATAAAATTGGGGGATCGTTTTTTAATAGTATACAAGCACACGTGTTGATAACCAAAATAAACCAAAAAACAACTTAATCAAACACTAGACGTCCCGAGTACGGTTGCTTTTAGATCGCTTTGGATTGAATGACTCCTATACAGGACCGAGATATCTTGATCTATAGGATGCGCATGGTGGTCGTTCATCCGTCGCCCTCCAAAGGCACAAGTACACGAAGTACTAAAGCTTTTTGGGACGAAAGAAATTCAACAGACGTGGTATAGAAGATGAATTTTTCATATTAAAACTTGGCAGATTCCGATATATATCATAGATCATCCGTGTTTAAGTAACAGATTAATTCGTTTCAATTATTTCTTTAATGATTGTCGCTAAAATATCCGCTGCTCTAAATTCTTCTTCCAATGTATTGTCTATCCCGCCTATATTCATTAATACTGACTCACCAATGAGATCCTGATTGTAAGTACTTTGTGCCTTACCATTCTTAACTATTACCCCTCTCGAAATTCCAGGGTATTTTTGCTCAATTATAGCGTGTAGTAGTTCTGCGAAATCCACATTTTCATCGTAATTCTTGCTTGTTCGAGACACTATTAACGCCACCTTTGCATATTCTTTTCCATTAGCGATGAAGGTGCTATCTTTTCTTGCTATGGAATCCCTGTGAATATCAAATACCATCTTTACAAATCTCAATGATTCTGTCTTCCAAGTTTTCTGCATCAAGCAAATATATCCCCCCTCATTTTGTCATACAACCATTATTCGTTTAAGCTACCGAAAAGGTTACATGTTTTTTTGAAAAGTTCCTCCAACTACTAGTGTTGATTTTCTCCTTTAACGAGTAGAGTGTATTTCTATGTTAGATAGCTAAAAATGATCTGTTAATAGAGATTAAGATACATGATAGAAATACATTCCAGCGTTTAAAGTAAATTTATCAAACAATTTCGATGAAGGGTTTCACTATATTTAATGAAATGAAAACCGTCAAATCCACTTTAGCACTGTCTAAACTTAGGGCTTCGGCATCCCCTTTCAAGTCTATTTTCATTTACTTCTTTAATTACAAAGAAGTTCCATCTATTTCCTTCTTTTTATTTCACATCAAAAAATATCTTTGTTACACTATATTAATAGAAAGTTCTATTTGGGGGTACTCAATATGAAATTGTTCATCAAAAAAGTTAAGCCTATTCTACTACATCCAACCACCCTGATTTTGACCTTACTTTTCTTAAAAGTGATCGCATTTCGTGTCGTCGTTTTTCATAACAAATCTGTCTTCCATATTGCACTCATTGAATTTCCACTATGGGCATTCTTACTTTCACTCATCGTACTCATCGTAAAGAAACGGACATGGACCGGCATCTTCGTATTCAATACGATATTGTCTGTATTATTTATCGCCATTATTTACTACACGCGTTACTTTTCAACAATTCCATCCTATTATGACTTACAGCAACTTTATCAATCGAATTCTGTAGGAGGGACAGTCGGTCTTCTAAGCAAGCCCTATGATTTCCTCTTTTTCCTGGACCTACTATTTATCCTTCCAATTGCATATTACTATAATGCCAAAAAAATAAAATCTTCAGCTAAAGTAACTAGACAATTAGCGATTCTATTTGGAAGTATTGGTCTTATTACAACACTACTAGCTTTTAGGCAACCACTTATTGACGTTTCATATTTCGCAAAAGAGAACGGCTATTTACAATCGCAAGCGGTGCAAGTTTTCACGCGGAGCTTCGGTATCGCGCTAGCTTCTGATGTTAATTTATCAGAACAAGACGTGGAGAAACTCAAAGGGAATGACTACGTTCCCGCAAATGAGCATAATTCCTACGGTATTGCTAAGGATCGTCATGTATTCGTCATTCAGGTCGAGTCATTACAAGGCTTTGTGATCAATAGAAAAGTGAACGGACAAGAAATTACACCCTATTTAAATGCCTTATTGAAAGATAGTACATATTTCGATAACGTATACCAACAAATCGGGGCGGGCAACACTTCTGACGCCGAGTGGCTTATGCACACGTCCATTTACCCTGAAGGTATGGATCCGACTGTCAATGTCATTAATGGAAAGCCAGTCCCTTCTCTACCTCGAACTTTACAAAGGAATGGCTATGGTACAGCCACTTATCATGCCGATGACATTACCTATTGGAATCGTGAAAAACTATATCCAGCACTCGGTTTTGACTACGTTTATACCAACAAAGAAATTCCAGCAGAACAAGAAATAGGATTTGGACCTGCGGATGAAGTACTGTTCGATTTTGCTACTAAACAACTGCCCATGCAATTTAAGAAACATGAAAAAATATATTCAAACATCATTACACTGACAAGCCATACACCGTTTGAAATGCCTGAAGATCTTCAATATCTAGTATTACCGGATAGTTATGACAGCACATATGTCGGCAATTATCTTCAATCAGTCCGCTATACAGATGAGCAAATCGGAATATTCATTGATACATTAAAAGAGGCGGGCTTATATGATAATTCGTTGATTCTAGTCTACGGGGATCATTCGGGTGTTCACGGGGCTCCTGTCACAAAAGATGATGAGGCTATTCTTTTAGATCTACTCGACCATCCTTATAACCTACAAGACCGTTTTATCGTGCCGGTCATTTTTTCAGGAGGCGGACTTTTCTCCGGAGAAACGATTAGCCACTTAGGCGGACAAATTGATCTGATGCCTACATTATTAAATTTACTCGGAATAGAACATGATGCACAGATGATAGGTCACGATTTATTTCATTACGAAAACAATTTACTTGGCATGCGTTACCACCTGCCAGGCAGCTCCTTCATAAACGATGACACATTGTATGTCGCACCAAGCGCTAAATTACCTGCTATCCTCTACAACTTGGAAACCATGAAAGAGAAATCTCGGACAAATAAAACACAACAATCTATCGACAACGCCTTAAAAATCATGCAACAATCCGATCAAATCTTAAAATCGTATAGCAATCGAAAATAATAGAAAACGGGTTATCTTTAACGAAAGATAACCCGTTTTTTCATTCTCTATCCTCAAAGAAAACAATGCGATTGCTAAATGGATCAATAACTGTCAGTTCCTTCGTTTGCCATGGAGTTGTTTCAAGACCTGGACGTGCGAAGTTATATTCTTTCGAGTGAAGCACTGCATGGAAGCTTTCGATATCTTCAATCTCTATCCGAATAGCAGCCCCCGGACTACAATCCCCGTGATGCTCTGATAGATGAATGATACAATTTCCGTTTGAAACCTGCATATACAACGGCAAATTATCCTCGAATCGATGCTCCCAATCTAATTTAAATCCCAAATAGTCAACGTAAAATTCTTTTGCTTTCTTCACATCGAATATACGGAGAATCGGTGTGACACGTTTACCATTCATATAATACACTCCTCGCTAATCCATAAAGACATTTAATATTACTATATATGTTGAACAAATGAATACGGCGTATGCGCTTTACAAGGGCTTTTGGGAGGCCCCTGAAAAAGCATTAGTACTTGGAATGGTTTAGAATTCCCACTAATATCGCTTCGACGCTTTGTGGATGCCTCCCGCGATAAGCCTGAAAGAAGACCACTTGGGAGGGATTGAACTGCATCCCTCCTTAGTCTTATCGCTCCGGCTACCACGAAGTCGCGCCTGCGCTGGATGGTCTATGTGAGAAAGAGCTTTTCATTATCTACGATGAAATCTGCAAGCTGGGGCACGTCTTTATTGACTATAAGTAGTATCAACTAGTAATCAACTTATAATCTCAGCATATACATCTCGAAATTACATTTCTCTCGATAATGAACACCCTAGCGCAGGCGCGGTAAAGGGGTCGCTGAAGCCGTAAGACTGGGTGCGAAGCGCTAATCCAGGCTTACGGCGAAAGGCATCCCCAAAGCGCCAAGCGTTCTACAATCCAGACCCCGAATTAATACTCTCTTATTTTGAGCGCAACGTCAGATTCAATAGGATTCTTTAATTCAACATATATAGACTACTTCTATATAAATGAAGCTCCGTCTGACAATCGGACGGAGCTCCACATGTATTTAGTTACTTTATAAAGTTAATCTTCAATCAGAGGGGGTTCTGATCCCCCTCCGATTCTTCTTGTGTCCTTAAAGACTCGATGTCGGAGTCTTACTGCCCGTTAATGCGGGATAAATTTCTTAAAAGCAAGTACTGCATTATGCCCGCCAAAACCAAAGCCATTTGAAATCGCATAGTTTATCTCCATTTTCACAGCTTCATTTGGAACATAATTCAAGTCGCATTCTTCATCTGGATTTTCGTAATTGATAGTAGGTGGTGCAATATCTTCCAGTATACTTTTAAGCGTTATGATTGCTTCAACCCCACCTGCCGCACCAAATAGATGTCCTGTCATCGATTTGGTTGAGCTTACCTTTAACTGATAGGCATGAGAACCAAAAGTAGCTTTAATGGCTTTCGTTTCTGATTTATCGCCCTCTGGTGTGCTCGTTCCATGCGCATTAATGTAATCAATATCAGTCGGATTAAGTCGTGCCATTCCTAAAGCTAATTTCATCGCTCTTGCTGCTCCATCAAAATCCGGGGATGTAATATGATAGGCGTCTGTTGTTGAACCGTAACCCACGATTTCGCCCAGGATGGTTGCTCCCCGTTTTTTAGCATGATCATACTCTTCAAGTACTAAAATTCCTGCGCCTTCCGACATAACAAAGCCATCACGCTCACGATCGAAAGGGCGGCTCGCCTTTTCAGGTGAATCATTTAAAGTAGACATGGCTCTCATTCTTGAGAAACCAGCAAAAGATAATGGATTTATTGAAGCTTCTGCTCCCCCCGCTACGATAGCATCGGAATAACCATGTAAAATATTCAAGTATGCTTCACCTATTGCGTGGTTACCTGTTGCACAGGCAGAAACTGGCGAAAAGCTCGGACCTTTAAAACCATATTTAATAGCTATAATACCTGCCGCCATATTACTAATCATCATTGGTGCCATAAATGGAGAGACCTTTCTTACGCCTCTTTCTAGTAAATGTTTATGATTTTCGAGTACAGTGTCAATTCCACCAATTCCAGATCCAACGTAAACGCCTATTCGCTCCTTATTAACGGTGTCCGAATTGAGTGCTGATTGGTCTAACGCTTGTTTTGCCGCTGCATAAGCGTACTGCGCAAACAAATCATATTTCCCCAATTCTTTTTTATCAAAGTATTCTTCCGCTGGAAAGTCCTTTATACGCCCAGCAATCTGTGTGTTAATTTCTTTGAATTCATCGTCCTCAATTTTTCCAATCCCAGATTTACCTTCTTTAATATGATTCCAAAACGTATCTACATCATTTCCTAGTGGCGATACGACTCCATATCCCGTTACAACAACTCGACGTTCCATATACTAATACCTCCCATAAAATCGTCATGTATTCACATATTCCTAACTCCATCATTTCCATTTACAAGCAGTTTTAATTGATCAATTACTATTGAATACAAATATTCTCCTACTACACGTCTATATTGTAGCGCACCTTTAATACTCGATATTAGAAGAGCGGCTAATGCCCCTGTATCATGTGTTAGTTTTCCTTCTTCCTTTAAAACATCAAGAAGCTTTTTTAAATAGTCTATTTCCATTTGACTCAATTGTTGTACACTCTCTTGCATAGCGATCGGTAAAAAGTTATAGTCTGCTTGTAAAGATGATATCGGGCAAACTTCATTGTTACCAATCTGATTAGCTCTTCTTGAAATAAACTCCCATGGTTTATCTTCACTGTTTATTTGAGCTTGATCAATGTTCAAATAAGATTTTTCCAGACCTTCTTTTAACTTTATACAAACGGCTAGACCTAAATCCTCTTTCTTCATGAAGTGATAATGAATGCTAGCTTTCGTTACACCAAGTTCCTTAGCCAAGTCGTCATAACTAAAAGACAAATAGCCCTTTTCTCGAATATTTCTAAGTGCTAGCTCAATGATTTGTGATTTTCTATTTTCCATAACCAAATACTAACTTACTAATAGGTAAGTGTCAATTGACTCTAGTTCTTACACCATATATTACAAAATCGAGTAGAGTGAACGAATCAGAAATTTGATTCGTTCGTCCCTCTCACACCACCGTACATACGGATCCGTATACGGCGGTTCAATAATTTGAGTGTACAAACTGGTACTTCACGGATATATCCATATATCCGAGTTGTGCCAGTTTTCTATCTGTTAAAGACCTATGAAGGATATAACTGGAAGAAATCCTCCAGTAACCCTTTCGGGTATTTGACCATTCAAAGGCTTTTCGCTCTTCGGTACCTAGTTGAATTAGATTTTTACATTTCGTTCGTGGGTTTTTCCACTGTTTCCAAATGTATTGCCTGATTCGTCGTTTCAACCAACCGTTTAATTCATTCATAAAGCTTTTCATTTCACCAATACCGTAGTAGTTTATCCACCCCGTCATTAGCTGCTTGATTTGCTTGAATAGAACTTCAATGCTTCTCCCTCTGTTCCGCTTTGTTATTTTCTTCAACTTTTGCTTCACAGTAGATTTCGCCTTTTGATGTGGTCGAATTTTGACGCCGTTTTTAGTTGCCAATAGGCAGAACCCTAGAAACTTTCGTTTCAGTGGACTTCCTACCGCACTTTTCTCACGATTTACGGTTAATTTTAGTTCGCCTTCAAGGAAGTTGGTTGAACTCTCCATCACTCGATAACCTGCCCGTCTACTTTTGACGTAAATATTGCAGTCATCCGCATAACGGACGAATTTGTGCCCACGTGTTGTGAGGAGTTTATCGAATTCATTCAAGTAAATATTACTTAATAGCGGCGATAAGTTCCCCCCTTGCGGGGTTCCTTCTTCGGATGCTTGAAATAAACCGTTTACCATAATACCGCTTTTGAGATATTGGCGGATAAGACGTAAAACACGCTTATCTTGAACCTTTTCCTCAATATAGTGCATAAGTTTATCGTGGTTTACTGTGTCAAAATAAGCTTTCATATCCATATCTACAACATATTTGTATCCTTGTTCGTAGTACGACTTCGCTAGGGTGATAGCTTGATGTGCACTACGCTTTGGACGAAACCCAAAGCTATTATCGGAGAACGTAGGGTCAAAAATGGGTTGTAAGACTTGATTGATTGCTTGTTGAATCATCCGGTCGATTACAGTTGGAATTCCTAGTTTTCTTACACCACCGTCTGGTTTAGGAATTTCAACCCGCAACACGGGTTGCGGGCGGTAAGTTCCGTTATGTAATTTCACTAGTAATTCTTCCCTGTGCTCCTTCAAGTATGGGAGTAGCTGGTCATAGGTTATACCATCTGAGCCTGCGGCTCCCTTATTTCTGACAACTTGTAGGTAAGCTTGATTGAGATTATTCCTTGAGAGGATTTTCTCAAACAGATGTACACCATTTTGATTGTTCAGTTCACCATGGAAATTACTATGCACTCCGTCATACCCTTCATGTTCCACATTATCTCTCTGACGGTAGCTAGGTTTCCCTATTTTCTGCGGTTTTCGCAATTTCCACACCTCCTTGTATCCTCAAAATTATTATTGTTCAGTCCTTCATGTCCTGTCAGTGAACACTACTATGACCTCTGCTGACTTCTTACGATTCATCTTCATGTCACCACAGAGATTGCACTGGTTCGTTATCATTTAACTTGCACTGTGCCCTCGTAAGACCTCCCCCGGTAAGAGCGAATACTTTCCTCCCATGTAACTGCTAGATTTACTGTATAGGTTTCGGGCAGTATTGGACTTCGGTTTGTCATGCAACCTTATCCGACCTAATTCAGCCTTCTATCTAGTTTCTGTTCGTCAGTTCAGGAGTTTGCGTCCGACTTCCTTCAGCCACTACCTCACGATAGCCACCTTGTCTTTCGCTAACAGTTCCTACTGCCAAGCCTGTAGTGGACTTTCACCACCGAGTATTCGCCCATGCAGGGCGCACATGAAAAGCCCCTATCTAGGTTAAGATAGGGGTTTAGTTTATTTAAAAATCAAAGTTATCCGGATCTGGACCCACTCGGTGATTCTGATTCAAACTATCAATCCGTTTCATATCATCCGCTGTTAATTCAAAATCAAAAACTGTTGAATTTTCAGCAATACGATGTTCTTTCGTGGATTTCGGAATTGTAATAACGCCATTTTGTAGATCCCAGCGTAAAATAACTTGGGCAATTGATTTACCATATTTATCGGCGATTTCCTGAAGATCTGTGTTGTCGAGTAATTGTCCTGCCATGAGTGGAGACCATGCTTCCAATTGAATATCCTGTTTTCGGCAAAAATCACTCAATTCTTTCTGCGTCAAACGTGGATGGTACTCCACTTGGTTCACCATTGGTTTAATTTCCGCATCCTTCATCAAATCCTCAAGATGATGAATTTGGAAATTACTTACGCCAATTGCTTTAACCCGTCCTTCTTTATAAAGTGTTTCTAGCGCTCTCCATGCCTCTTTATATTTTCCTGCCACTGGCCAATGAATAAGGTATAGATCTAAATAGTCTAAACCTAGTTTCGTTAAGCTCTCTTCATAAGCTGCAATTGTTGATGCGTAGCCCAACTCTGAATTCCAAACTTTTGATGTGATAAATAAATCTTCTCGCGCAATACCTGTTTCTTTAACTGCCTCACGAATACCTTGTCCTACGCCAACTTCATTGCCGTAAATCGCCGCTGTATCGACACTGCGATAGCCATGTGTAATCGCAGTTTTCACCGCATTTATTAATTCTTGACCCTCTTCCACTTTAAATACACCAAGGCCAAGCCAAGGCATTTTCACACCGTTATGCAACATTGTTGTCGATTGTAAGTTTTTCATTATTTATGTCCTCCTATTTTTTAATTAAAGTTGTGTTGCAGATTATACGTTTCCAATCACCCCCTTTAGGTTAGATTAATCCTTTGCTGATCTTTTCTTTCTAGCGCCCGACTGACGCCTGTTAGTATGGCTGCAATCAGTACCATTGCCCCCCCGATCCAAGCCGTATGAATGAGCCCAATCGAATCAGTAACCACTCCACCTACGTAGGCCCCCATCGCGATCCCCGCATTAAATGCAGCTATGTTCATAGCGGAAGCAACATCTACTGCACTTGGGACAAAACGTTCAGCTAACATGACGACATACACTTGAAGTCCTGAAACGTTCATGAATGCAAACAATCCCATGAAAAGAATTGTTACTAAACCCACGACCTTAAATGGTGCCGTAAATGTTAATATGAAAAGCACAATCGCTTGCGCAATAAACATATAGAACAGCGAGCCAATCGGGTTTTTATTTGACAGCTTCCCACCAATCATATTACCAATTGCAATCGCAATTCCGTAAACAAGTAAGATGATCACGATGGTTCCTTGTTTAAATCCTGTTATCGTCTGAAGCAACGGAGATAAGTACGTGAATACAACAAATGTTCCTCCGTATCCCAGTGCTGTAATTGTCAATACTAGCAATATCCGGCTATTTGTTATGAGCTTAACTTGATCTCGAATCGTTGTTGGAGTACTTTGACGTAAATCGGATGGAACAAGAATACTATTCGCAATAAACCCTATAATCCCTATCACTACGATTGCCACAAAGGCAAAGCGCCAACCAAACTGTTGTCCAATAAATGTCCCAAATGGAACTCCTGTAATAGTAGCAACCGTAAGTCCTGTAAACATGATTGAAATCGCACTTGCTCTGCGATTCTCTGGAACTAAATCAGCAGCGATTGTCGACCCAATTGACATAAACACACCATGTGCAAACGCTGAAATGACACGGGCCATAAGCAAAACCGTAACACTTGTTGCACCCGCCGCAATCCCGTTTCCTATGATAAAGACTATCATAATCCATAATAACAATGTTTTCCGTGGCATTCTTGAAGTGAGCGATGTTAAAATTGGAGCACCTATCATTACACCTAACGCGTACAGGGAAACAGTTAGTCCTGCAGTCGTCACCGATATATCTAAGTCTTGGGAAATCAGAGGCAAAAGCCCAACACTAATAAATTCTGTTGTTCCGATTGCAAATGCACTAACAGCTAATGCAAGTAGTGCAAACATACTTCTCTTTTTATCTAAAGTCACTTTTTTCATCCTTTCTTTTCCTTTGTTGTATGATTGAATTTACAAAGACCACAATGAATACCTCGTACAATTCATCTGCAAATGTTAGTATGAGTCACAGGGATTAAAAAGAAAAGTACGCACTTTTAAGTACTATAGGTACCAAAAAGTTATATAGGTACTTTTAAGTACCCATTAGTAAGGAGGATGAGCATGACAAAAAAGAAGTATAATATATCCGTTGAAGCGACATTAGAAGTGATCGGTGGAAAATGGAAATGTGTCATTCTATGCCATCTGACACATGGTAAAAAACGTACAAGTGAATTGAAACGTCTTATGCCAGATATCACGCAAAAAATGCTCACGCAACAATTACGTGAGCTAGAAGCAGATGGCGTTATTAACCGGATTGCTTACAACCAGGTTCCACCGAAAGTAGAATATGAATTGAGTGAATACGGTTTAAGCTTGGAGAGTATATTAGATTCGCTATGCGCTTGGGGGAACGTACATATTATGAAAGTATATGGAGATAAGTTTTCCGTCCTAGAAGAGGGCATTTTAAACGATAAACTAAAGTGATAATCCATATTAATTGAGCGTAGGTCCCTTAATAGGGGAAATCAAAGCGGATTTTAAAGAAGCACTGGTGTCTACCCCTTTATGCAGAAAAGAGTGCCTCTCACAATTGTTTGTGAGAGGTGTTTTTGCTTACTTCACCTTATACAAGCCGAACCATCATTATGAAAGAGTAAAGTTCTTTACTGCATTTCATATAATTTGTTAAATAAACCAACTGCTGCCACCGCCCCGTTAGCTGAATAAGAAATATTACTATTGGTACACTAAATTACCTGTTAGTTGAATAAGAACAGAAACACTTACATAACAATCGCGCCCGCTTGCGGAACAACTTTATCGACGTGATTACATATTTCACTGGCAGGATGTCAAAATCCATCAATTATTGGCCCGATAACTAGTAATTACCCATAATTTATTTGATTTTCTCCGCCAACTCTAAAATAATTCCCTCTGGCCCACTGCAGTAGCATAACTTATAACTTTCTTCATAGTGTAGTATCTCACTAAAGATTTTCGTACCTTTCTTTTTCAACTTGGCAACAACAGCTTCAATATCTTCAACAGCAAAGGCAATATGCCGAATACCCGGGGTATTTGCAAAAGGTTGCTGAATTTCTCTTTCATCTGACGGATTATAAAATTTGATTAGCTCTATCCATACTTGACCGTCTGGTGTCCCTAATCCTACACATGCTACTTTAACGTCATTAAGCCCAAATACCTGATTTATCAACTCTCCTTCCATTTCCCATTCCCCTTGCACCTCAAGGCCAAAATCGAGAAAAAAATCTTTAGCGGCAGTGAGATCATTTACGATTACACCCACATGATCTATTCTATGGATTTTCAAATCTCATACCTCCTTTGTTCCTGTTATTTTGCAATATCTTGTATTCTTGATAAGTTTGTTTGTAATTCTAATTCGCTAAAAACAGAAAATATCCTTGTTCAATAAACTGGACTGATTGTTCAACTAACTTGCTTCTTTAGTTCAAGAAGGAAAGCTTTACAGTTGTTCCACTAACCACCCGTTAGTTTAAGTGAAATTCTTCATGTAGTTAAAAAAGTGACGCTATAATTAATTCTAAACATTAATTTTAACCGTATATAACGTTCTCTAAGTGAATAAATAGCTAATTCCAAAAAAACCGAAATATTATTAGCGATACAAATGATAAAAAGGTAATTAAAAGTGATGATAAAATAAAAGTATGTTGAATAGGGTAACTTATTTTTTCTTTCATTGTAGTTACTCATCATACAAATATCAGCAAAAACCTCATTGTTTTCTCATTGAACTAAATAATCAAATATCAACAGCGTAAATTAAACAGAGCTTTTTCACTAAGAATAAAACTGCCATGTTATAAGTAAAAAGATTAATATAACAATAGTAACGATTGATAGAAGATAAATAGCCCTCTGTAATTTCATTAGAGTTGCCTTTTTCCAATTAACTAGAATGAAAATAATAAAAACAACACTTAAAATAGTTAAAACATAATTAGCAACTATTTGTGGGAATACTTCAAAATATCCTCGATCACTATTACTCAACATCCTAATTACTAATAAAATTATATTTACGATAAATGCTGTACCAACAATATTTAATAGGTAAACCCATTTTCTTATTTTTATAGAAGGTTTTTTTCTTCTCCGATTCAAAATACTGATTACGATTAAAACGAATGGGGAAGCAATAAAGTATACTAAACAATAAATGAATAATACAGCACTTATTGTTAACCAAAATATATTTTTATCTAAAGGGAGATAATCTGAAATCGATGTAGAAATTTGTTTAACTTCACCATCCTCTATAGAAAAATAAAGAACATTTGTAAGAATAAACATAGTACTACCTTTTGTCATTTTATAAACATTTGGATATGTTTGGACGTAATTAGCTTTCATACCTACCAAACTTACTTCAATTTCGTTCGCATTTAGTGATTTCACTGTAAGTGGTAGTAAATAGTAATACAAATTTAAAAATCCACTTTTCATTCTGCGAGTAGTAAGATACGTTCCTTCTGTGATTTGTGAGTTTGGTAAGTCCGCCAATTTTACTCCATCTATCTCTTTTTCTCCAACCAATTCCTTTGTCAGTCCATAGGAAATATCAGACTCTGAAGCTTGATTCGTTAATATTATTACTGCAAAGTTATCTTCAGGGACGATATGAAAATTACTTGAAAAGGAAACTGTATTTCCACCATGTGTTAATCCTTTAAACTTTCCATCATACTCCCAAAAACCATGTGCGATACCAGGGACATTTTCATTAATAGCATAACTTTGCGAAAGCATTGTAACTAGCGTATTTTCATCCTCAAACAAAACGTTTTCATTTTCGGATTGTGGCATAAGTGCCATTGCAAACTTAGCTAAATCTGGTGCTGTTCCATTTATTTCACCGCTAGGATACATGGACATATAGTACGGTGTCGATAGTTTGAAATCTCCTTCTTCAATAAGCTCATATCCATTTACTTTGTTTTTTGTTATCTGCCCATTTCTCCCTGAAGACAAATATGAAGTTGAATCTAGAATACCTAATTTTTGAAATATATGTTCATCAACATATTCATTAAAGTCTTGTTCTGTAATTAATTGAACTATATATGCAGCTAGAGAAGTTGAATAATTAGAATAAGCAACGACTTTACCTGGACGATATACTTGGTTTGGCTCAGCAATTTTCAATCCTTCTTCTAAAGATTTTACACGGTATTCGGTAGCATATCCCGTGTCAAAAATATTTTCCTCAAATCCTGCAGTGTGATTCATCAAATCCAACATAGTGATAGGGTCATCATATGTTAGTTTTGTTAAAAATCCTTTTGGTAAATATCTGTTTATATCTTCATCTAAATCTATTTTTCCTTGTTCGACTAATTGCATGACCGACACCCAGACAAACAATTTACTTACTGAACCCCATTCAAAAACAGCAGTATTCGGATTTATTTTAATTTGGTTTTCAATATCTCCATAACCATATCCTTTTGATAAAACAACTTTATTATCTTTCAAAATAACAATGCTCGCACCCGCAGTTGTTTCACCAATATATTCATGTGCATAATCGTCTACGAAACGTTCTACATCGGATATTGAAATTCCAGATGGTGTTGTAAGTTCATTAGCATAAATTGTTTCGGTAAAAAACAAAGATAAAGCTATTATTAATATAATGGAAATTTTTTTATTCATGCGGCACCCCCTTGTAACCGCTATACTAAAATAGACAGTTTTCGCTCGAATACCTTGAACACTTTCGCCAACAATCATGCCATCTAGTAAGCTAGGATTATTAGTTTACTGGAGGTAAGGACTTGGAGGAAAAGTTAGTGTTATACATCGAGATTCAGCAACTATACAAACGGAAAATGAAGATTGCACAGATTGCAAAACATTTGAAAGTAACGCGTGGAACTGTTTATAAGTATTTGAATATGTCATTTGAGGAAGCACAAGAATATTTGGGGAATCCTTTGAAGAAACCTAAGAAATTGGATCCCTACAAGGATTGGGTTGTCGCATGGCTAGAAGAATACCCACATTTAAGTGCAGCACAAATTCAAGATTGGTTAATCGAGCGCTATCCTGATTTGGTAATCGGAGAAAGCACAGTTCGTACCTATGTAAAAGAGATCCGTGAGATTTATCAAATTGAGAAAAAAGCGATTGTTAGGCAATATGAGGCCGTTCCTGAACAGCCGATGGGCAAACAGATACAGGTGGATTGGGGAGAAACAAGACAGAAAACGACGACGAAAAAAGAAGTGAAATTATACTTCATTGCCTTTGTTTTAGCACATTCGCGGTATAAGTACATGGAGTGGCAAGACCGACCTTTCACTACGAAGGATGCCATTCGTTGTCATGAAAATGCCTTTCGCTTTTTTGGTGGTCGTACGGAAGAAATTGTGTATGACCAAGATCACTTACTATCAGTCAGCGAAAACGCTGGGGATATCGTGTTAACAGCAGAATTCCAAGCGTATGTAAAAGATCAAAAGTTCCGTGTTCATTTATGTCGAAAAGCCGATCCTGAATCAAAAGGAATGATTGAAAATGTAGTGAAATACATAAAGGGAAATTTCGCAGACAGCCGTGTTTTTAAAGATATTGAGGACTGGAATGAACGTGCGCTCCAGTGGTTGGAACGCACAGGAAATAAAAATGTGCATAACACAACAAAAAAGAGCCCAGTCGAAGTGTTTCTCGTCGAAAAGCAACACTTAGAACCAGTCTCTTCACTACTTTCAAATGAAAGTACACATGCATGTATTATAACAAGAAATGTAGGCAAGGACAATACGATTCGCTTTGCGTCCAACCGTTACTCAGTTCCATTAGGAACTTATGGAGTATCACCAGAGAATCAGGTTGTTTTAGACATACAAGGTGAGCAACAAGATACGTTGGTTATTCGTAAGCAGTCAAACGGTGAAGTGCTGGCCGAACATCAAATTAGTAGCGAAAAAGGAAAGCTTATTCAAAATCGTAATCATACCCGAGACCGTTCTAAAGGAATTGAAGAGTTAAAGAAAACCGTCATTTCATATTTTGAAGAACAAGAAGACGCATTGATGTATGTGGACGAAATTTGTATGAAATACGTGCGTTATCGTAGAGATCAATTAATAATTCTACAAAAGGTGATTAAAGAAGAACCCGAATGGATTGATTCAGCACTTCAAAAGTGTATGCGTGAAAAATTATATAGTGCGAATGACTTTAGAGACGTAGTGCGTTACTTGAAGCAATCGAATCTAGAGGAATCAGCCCTACTCCATGAGCAACAGAATGTTTCGATGACTCCAACGAATATTCAAGTAGAAACACGCCCCTTAGAAACGTATACACGAATTCTAGGAGGGATTGTCTCATGAATAAAACGGTGAAAGACTTACAAAATCATTTTCGTCAGCTACGGCTTTCAGAAACGGCAGAGGAGCTCCCGCAGCTCCTTCGCGAAGCTGAAAAAGAATCATGGACTTACTTAGAATTTTTGGAAGCTATCACATCATTTGAGCTAGGCAAACGCGAGGAAAAAAGTATAGGACGTCGTATTAAATGGGCGCGCTTCCCCTACATTAAAACGTTACAAGAATTTCAAGTAGAGGAGCAAACAGCTCTTACATCTCGTCAACTGACACAGTTACAAGAGTTCAGCTGGTTAGAGCAGCAATACAACTTAATCTTATTAGGCCCACCTGGTGTTGGCAAAACATTTCTAGCGATAGGGTTAGGCTTAGAGGCTATTCATAAAGGGTTCCAAGTGTACTTTGTGACAATGGGAGAATTAATTCAGCTTCTGAAAACCCAAGAATTTGCGCATAAATCGCAGGTTCAAATGAAACGACTTCAAACATCTGATTTAGTGATTATTGATGATTTAATGTACATGGCAATGGATCAGCGTGAGGCAAATCTATTCTTCCAGCTCATCAATTATCTATACGAACGAAGTTCGATTATTCTAACGTCGAATAAGAGCCCAGAACAATGGACGGAGTTAATGGGGGATCAAGGGATTATGACAGCCATTCTAGATCGGCTGTTACATCGTGTCGAAGTGATTCACATGAATAGTGATAGCTATCGAATGAAAAATAGGCAGCATATATTTTAAGCAAAAGTGTTCATTTCAAACGAGCAGAAACTGTCGTTTTGACCTTGACGGTTACACCCCTTACAATAGGATATATTAGCCAGTTATGGAATAGTGTAACCGTCAAGTAGAATTGAGCAGTTTTCACAAATTAAGTTTGATCAATTTTCCACAATTAAGTTTGAGCACTTACTTCGGGAAACAAAGTCTTTCTGTACTTCATACGCATACTTTCTTCGTCTTCTCCGAAGGAAATCACCTCACTTCGATGTAGAAGGCGATCCAATATAGCGGTTGTCAGTGAGGTATCTCCTAAAAATTTACCCCATTCATTTGGACCCTTATTCGAAGTTAATATAAATGCGGTTTTATCATACATGTCATATATAAACTGGAAAAACAGGCTTGCTTCCTTTGGATCTACAGTCATATACATAACATCATCAATAATTATTAAATCTGATGTTGTAATACGTTTATAGCGTGTCTTTGATTTACTAACGTAATCACGGCTTTTTAAAATATATATTAGTTCTCCCATTGAAACGAAGGTCACTTGATATCCATGTTCAATAGCCAAAGTGCCTAGTCCTACGGACAAATGTGTTTTGCCTGTCCCAGGTGGGCCCATTAGAATTAGGGTAAACATCTCTTCAATCCAATTTAAATCTTTTAATAATTTAAACTGTCTATCGCCAATCGCATTTTGTTCTTCCAGTCGATAATCTGCCAGTGTTTTTGGATAGGGAAAGTCTGCCCATTGCATTAGTCGATGAATGGTCTTTTTTTCTCTGCACACCATTTCATGGGTAAGGAGTTCATTAATAAACTCGTGATAAGTCCAACTGCCCGATTCTGCATTACGCAAAAGAGCGGGAAGCTCTTTTGCGGTTTCAGCGAGTCTCAGGGTTCTACATTTTTCTTGTAATAGTTCAATAGGAGAGGTCATGACCTTTTACCCCCAGATAATAAATCGGTGTAGTAATCTTCTGATCGTTCTGCTGCCTTATATTCTTGATATTTTGGTGAATTGGTACTTACTTCTTTTACTTGCGTCTGTGATTCTTTATGTAGCGTGAAAGCGACATCTCTGAAGTCATTAGCACTAATCATATGCAAAGTTTTCACAGTTTCCAGCGCTTCATTTATATGCTCTGGATGATTTCGAATGACCATTTGTAATACTTTCAACTGGTCTAATAAGTGTCTTGGATACTTCTTATTCAATTCATCTAAAAACCAACAAATCAATTCTTTATTAGAAAACCTAATCACAATTTCGTCTCTCAATAGCGTTTTCTTTGGACTTGGTTTCTTATGATGAGTTGGATCATAAACTAACTGTCCTTTCGAACTACAGAGTAAATGTCTCGCGATTATTGCTCCAGATGTCTGTAATCGAATATTTAGGTGGTCATCTGCGGTTACTTCTAAATATGCCATGTTTTTAGTTTTCGCATCGTACGTACCTGTAGGTACGGAATAACGATTGGATTCAAAGCGTATGACATTGTCCTTTTGAATTGTTCTTGTTATACTTTCTATTAGGGAATTCTCGAAAGAGAATTTTGAAGAGACTTTTCTTAAGTGCAGTTTTTCGACTGTATGCACTTCAGAAGGTCTTTTTTTTGTATTATGATGCACTTTGTAGTTTCCGGTTCTCTCAAGCCATTGAATGGCTTGTTGATTCCACAAATGGATGTCTTGAAATTCACGATTCTTCATGAAGTTATGCTTCACGAACTTGACGACTTGTTCTATTTTCCCTTTTGATTCGGGATCGCTTTTTCTACATAAATAAATAGAAAATTTTCTTAGTTTACGGTAATTATCAAATTCCTTGGTAAATAATAAGTCACCCGCATTTTCACTTACAGCTAGTAAAGCATCTTGGTCATATACCATTTCTTCAGGCATGCCTCCAAAAAACTCAAAAGCATTTTCATGACAGCGGACTAAATCTCTTGTATGGAAATGTCTATCTAAGAATTCAATGTACTTATACCTAGAATTGGATAATACAAACCCAATAAAATAAAGCCTTCTTCTCATTCCGTCATTACAAGTCACCAAATCTTGACCGAAATCTACTTGTGCTTGAAAACCCATCGGACTATCCGGAACTGCTTCATAAACTCTTTGTTCAGACACTTTCGGTATATGGTATGCAGTACGTAACTCATTCACATAATTCCTAGTAGTATTCTCCACAATATTATCTTCATTCAACCCCTGATTCTCTTTCAACCAGTCGTAGACCTGGGCACTACTCATATCAGGGTATTTCTTCAACCATCCAACAATGACATCCCTGTAGGGATCCAACTTCTTTTTACGTGATTGTAAGGAGACTAAATAATCCTCAAATTCTTCAGATGTACTCTTTAGATATTTAGAAACGGTATTTCTTGAAATGTCCAACTTTCTCGCAATTGCCGACTTAGAAAAGCCCATTTCGGATAACTCGCAGATTTTCATATAAACCATGATTTTCTTCACTCCAGTTTCCTCACTTCCTTTTACACGTTTAGTATAAAGGAAGTGAATTATTTAGAGGGAAACTGCTCAATCTTATTTGTGGAAAACTGCTCACTTTAGTTTATCGTTTACAAATAGACGGTATTTCATATAAAAAATTATATAATGATTTTAGGTTGTTGCGTTAGAGGACGGTTTTTTCGAAACGATTTAGTGGATATGCTTTTATTAAACCTTCCCACAGACAACTAGATAAATAAAAAGACCGTCATTAGACGATCTGCTGTTGTTCAACTAAAGCAACCCGTTATTTTAATAAAAAATATTGTAATACTACTAAAATAACTTCCCTATTCAGTTAGATAGTTCCCTAATTCGAGTCTGCTTTTTCTTTCTTTCCAATGCTATACCCAAGTACAATACCTAAGATAAGGGAAATTAATACATCCATTTCAAAACCTTTTGTTATCAAACTTAATACTACCGCTGTCACAACTGCCCCTAAGATTGCTAATAATAAATTTTTCACAAATCGCCCTCCCTCAACCGCGTAGGTTTAAATTGTTTTAATATTATAATTTTATACTAACATTTATTTATTATAGTTGAAATGTATTATTCAACTATACTGCTCCTTATGTTGAATAATAAAAGGGTGCTTAACCCCTAATTGAAGTAGAGCACCCGTTAGCCATACATGTAGCGCAAAATCAGCGCTACATCACAGAGGATGAAAATATATGCAGAACGGGTATTGGATACTACGGCTTGTGAAGAAGGTCGATGAACTATGGTGCCATTGAGCCCATCCGTTAGTCGGACTCCAACGACCACGGTGCGTCACAGACTGTTGCCCCAATACGGGTAGCACTTATGGGAGATTAATCCTACTCTGGTTATTGCACCAGCCTGCCTTTATTCTCTGAAGAATGGAGTTGGTTTCTGATTAACTTTCAACTTAATATAATCATTTTGAAGGCTCAGCCTTTTTTTAAAAAAACTTTTTCCGAGCTTTTTTTGTTATACAGTTTTATAGATTTTGACCGTTTTTTAATTTTCATGGGAGTCCAATAAATCATTTATTTCTTATGAACTTTTACATAAACACTTCCAAATATTTCATCTCCTTTATAGGCATCTAACTTCCACATTCCACTTTTAGGGAGCATCATATTTGTTGGAGAGTGCTGATCTGCACCATTATTAGGACTAAGATTAGAATTATCTCTTTTTGGTACAATTATTATTTCCTCATCACTGTTTTCGTGAGTTCCTAAAACCTTAAAGTCACCAATTAACTCATCTTTATTTCCCCAAAAGTGCCACATATATTTTTGTACTTTGTTTGGATAAAATCTGATACCTTCACTATCATCGTAAATAAAACCCAAACGTCCCTCTTCCCCAATCATTGTGTAATTGTCTGATTCAAATAGAGGACTTTCATTCCAATTGTGTTGAATAACTTCTTCTTTTATCTGCTCTTCGTCATTACATCCTGCAATTACTAACGACAAAATTACTGTGCAGATTAAAATTAATCTTTTTTTGAACATAAACATACCCCTCCATCTTTTCATGTTTATTCCAGCTAAACTTCAAGTATCATTCATTGAACTAGTCGAGTAGAAGGAAACCTCTCTACCTTGCGATAGATTGTGTTCCTCCCCCCTGACAGAACCATGCTTGCGCTATTTACGCACACGGCTCCTCCTAGTCACTATTTAAAAAATATAGCTAATCTCTTTCGCTCAGATTTTTCTAATTCAGCTATCCTTACTAGTTTTGTTTCCATTTAATATCCCTACCTCAGTGTGTAGTAAATGTGTCCCTAGTAAGGGTGATAACTTGGTAGCAGCCTTTCCTCCATCGGCATTACCCAACTTCATTAGTACTACGCTGCTATCCGACTCCCTACAACGGCATTTGGCTTCCCTGCTTATTATTGCTTGTACACCATACTCATCTATAAGCAGGAAAGACCGGTAGGGTCTCCCGAGTTGCCGTATCATATCAATGTATGACGTGCCAAGGTCTCTGACTCCAGAGAGGTTTTATCCTTCTTGCCTTTAACGGAGGATAAAATGTAGCTTTCTGCCGCAGGTAAGGCATCAGCCCTCTCGAATGACTAACATTATGGAGCTCAATCCCTTCAACCAGTTGGCTTTCGGCCCGCCACCTAACTGTCTACGCTTAAAGGCTACTTTACCAGTAGCCCTCCAAGACTCGCTACGAGTGAATGGCTAGTTCTTTCTCGACGGGAATCCCACCCGCTATATGATACGACCTAGGCTCGGCCGCACAAGCACCACGTTAGTACAATAAGAAAAAATATTCTCTTTTTTACCAATTGATTAATTACGTTGTCGATACTTCCCAAGTGTTAGATGTTCCCACTCTTTATAAAGTTGCTCTTTCGAAAGTATCTTCCAAGGATTAAACATCGTTTGTCCATGTTTATTGAAATATAATTCTTCCCCAATATAATAAGCTGCATGTTGAATGATAGCATTTTCATCTTTCCAAATTACAATGTCCGCTTGGTGTAGTCCTTCATCTAGAAACTCCTCATAGTGATACTGTTTCAATTTTTCAAGAAATGTTTTTTGATGTATCCATTCATATATAAACCACTCTTGTTTCCCTTTTGAAATAGCAAACAAAACTGCTGCTAAACAATTTGCACCTTGAAAATGACCAAAGGTATTGGCAAATGGTTTTAGAAAACTAGGTAAGGACTTTGGTGATTCCTCATATTCTCCCTTATCCCACCATTCATAAACCACTGTTGTAAGTAACTGTTCTTTAAATGACTCGTCAAGCTTTTCCCACATGGAACGCTGAATGACAACGTGCCCATTCACCACATAACTTGAAGGTATTCTTTCTGTCTCATGTATAAATGTAACAGGTAGTACAAGCCCTCTTTCACTTAGCACTTGTGAATTTAAAATTAATTGTTTTTCCTCTTCAGATATGCTTTCAATCCATTCTTTTTCAGCTATGATTACGTATTGAGCGTTCTTTATATTCCAGTACTCATAACCATTTACATAATTTACTTGTCCATACGTACTGTGATTATAAAACTCATCTATTGGCATTAATAACACATCTGTAAAGTCAATTTCATTATTAAGAAGTTCTTTCGTTATGAAAAATAAGTCTTTTTCTGGTACATAACTATCCATCCATGAAAGTAAGTCCTTTTTTGTCGGTTTTATTTTCATTATGTATTCCTCCAAGTTAAGTTTAACTGCACATTGTTTGAATAACTCTACTTACATTAACTATTATATCTCTGCAATTGAAATTCCTTTTCATGTTCTACCTCCTCATATGAGACTATGTTCAATGAAATAGAACAAAAATCCTTGTTCTACTAAACTGCCCTGTTAGTTAAACAAGACGGGATTTTTACCGCGTATAATGTTCTCTAAAAATTAATTTATACTTCGGCTTAAAATCAATTTCAATTGTTTGTGTGATGAAATCGTCATTCAGAAGCATTAACAGTACACTTGATAGGTCTTTTTTATCTGCTGTTATTTCAAATTTATCAACTCGCTTTAAATCCATGAGTGATATCAATTGATTGGGAGCCCGTTGGGTTACTTGTATTTTTACTTCACCGTAAGAAGGAGAGAGTGTAACAATGAAGTCTTCCTCCCCATTAGAAAATCGATATGTTGCTCTATTATAAAAAAAATCTAATGAAGTGGTATCTAACAATGTAGGTTCACACTCAAACAACGAAAGTAAATCGTTTTCTTCTGGATATCCATGCACTTATAATCGTCACCTTTCTACTCCATATTTAACATTTCCTTATTCCAGTAACCTGCCCCGTTAGTAAAATCACTTATTATGTCTATAATTCTATTAAATCGGTAATAATCCCTTTAATCTTACTTTTTAGGGGGAATGGAATTGTTACTGTCAAAAGCATGGTCTTCGTTTGAAGCTGATAAACGAATAGAGGGTTTTTCGCCACAAACATTGAAGGCCTCTCAGTTACAGTCTTTGCTACTAATTGGTTATTTTAAGGATGTAGAGATGGAATTTCTTGATACAAATCAACTGAAGGAATATCTTGCTATATCGGGCAAGCATTTAAAACCAGCCAGTCTTTCACATCGTATCCGCTTTATGAAATCGTTTTTTCGTTGGTCTCATGAAGAAGGATACATGAGTAAGAATCCAACTTCCAGGATTAAAGAACCCAAAGTAGGTAAGCGGATACCCAAGTATTTAACCGAACGGGAGATTGAACACCTTCGTGAATCCTGTCATTCCCCAATGGAAAAAGCGATTTTTGAATTCATGTTTTCTACCGGTTGTCGAATTGGAGAAATAGTTGCGATAGAAAAGAACCATATTAATTGGTCTAATCAATCTGCGATCGTAAGAGGAAAAGGGGATAAGGAAAGGGAAATTTATTTTAATACACGTTGCGACATATGGCTTAAACGCTATATTGAAAGCCGTAATGACAATAATTCTGCTATCTTCGTGACAGCAAGGCAGCCACATAAAATGAGTGTCGCCCAAATGCGATACATCATCAAGCGGATTTCAAATCCTGCTGAAATCAATAAAGGGATTCATCCACACCACTTTAGACATAGCTATGCAACTCATTTGTTGAATAATGGAGCTCCTAATGAAGTCATACAAAGTCTTATGGGGCATGAGAAAAGTGAAACTACAAGGATATACGCTCAATTAAGCGGAAGGTTAAGGAAAGAGTATTATCAGAAGTACTTTTAAATGTAAAAGGAGCAACGTCTTAAAAGACGTTGCACTACTTGACTAAAGCACTCCGTTAGTGCAATAAGCGACATTAAAATAAATCACCCATACTTGCTACTATTCCAATAAATGAAAGGGCGAACACTAACAATATCAATAAAGTTATAATAGGGGCTATCTTCTTCAGAAAGCCTTCTTCTTTGTTTTTAAACGCCGAATAGCTAAGTGTCAGACTAAGAACACCCGCGATAATGGAAGTGAAAAATAATATTTTTAGAAGTACAACCAGCGAGCCTTCAGGCTCTTTTGGTGCAATTGCATAAGAAGTAAGAATAGTTATTGCACAAATAATACTTAATACGGCAGACCACTTGCTATATTTTTTATTCATTGTGTTCCCCCTAATTTTCTAAATCATACCATTTATTTGATTTCAGTATCTTAATTAATATGAAAGTCTTTTGAACTAAACTGTCCCGTTAGGCATACATGTAGCGCAAAATCAGCGCTACACCACAGAGGATGAAAATGTGTACAGAACAGGTATTGGATACTACGGCTGGCGAAGAAGGTCGATGAACTATGGTGCCATTGAGCCCATCCTTTAATCTGACTCCAACGACCACGGTGCATAACAGACTGTCGCACTCTATACGAGTAGCACTCACGGGAGATTAGTCCTACTCTGGTTATTGCACAAGCTTGCATTTATTCTATGAAGAATGGAGTTGGTTATTGATTAAATTTTAACTTAATATAAACATTTTGAAGGCTTAGCCTTATTTTTAAAAATTTTTCTGAGCGTTTTTTAATTTTCATGGGAGTTGAACAACTAGGTTCCCAACACACCAATAGAAAGTGTATCAAAAAAGCAAAACGAAAAATCGTTTTGCTTTTTTGATATTAGACCGTCTTGTATTTTGTAAGCATTGAAATAGCTGTGCCAATAAGCGAACCAATTATAATGCTAATAAACATAAAGAAAAAACTCATTGATGCCCAGCCGTTGTCCATTTTGAAAAAGCTTACGACAGCGATTACAAACGATATTCCTGTTAATAAAACGCTAGGTATCCAATACTTGGGATAACTCTTTTTTCGAAGAATAGATGATGAAATGGTAACTATGATGAGTGTAACTAAAGTTATATAAAGAAAAATTTGCAATAATTTTCTCTCCCTCAGGAATTATTTGAACGTAAAATTCCCTATTATCCCTTTAATATACATTAAAATCGTAATGAATTAAACTAATATCCGATAAATCATAATTAATAGTAAATAATACAATGAAAAATGACCCGTTAGCCATACATGTATTGCAAAATAAACGCTACACCACAGTGAATGAAAAGGTGAAGTTCTTATTGAACTAAACTGCTTCGTTAGTATAATTATGTCATCAAATTAATTTCGTTAAATTCTACCGACGATAGCATAGAGAAATGCAATAAATAAAACGCCTAATGAAATGGAAAGTAACGAGATATACTTAATAAACCCTTTTTCTTTCTTAAAGAAAGCAACGATACCAAGTATTATGCCTGTTAAATAGACACCAAATCCAATGAATATTCCCCACCAACCCAAAATAGTAATATTAATCGGTGGGAAAGTCATATATGCAACAAAAATTCCAACGACAACTAAAATGATGGAATACTCACTAAACTTACTTTCCATTTTTTCGCCCCATTTCGTTCTATCTATTTGTTCACCCTATTTAGTCTTTTAATTATTCAACTAACCTCCCCGTTAGTCTGACTCCAACGACCATGGTGCATCACAGACTGTCGCACTCTATACGAGTAGCACTCATGGGAGATTAATCCTACTCTGGTTATTGCACCAGCCTTACCTATATTCTCTGAAGAATGGAGTTGACTCTGATTTACCTATCATCTCAATATAATCATTCTGAAGGCTCAGCGTTTTTTAATTTTCATGGGAGTTGAGTATTATCTTCTTATTACCAATAGTGTTTTCTCGAATATTGAGATGTTATTGATATCAATGTTATTAAGGTTGATAGTTTGGTCAAAATCATAATTTCTTTCTTCTTCCTCTTCTCCAACCCAACAAGTATATAACTCGCAATAATCTCCTTCTTCAATGTATCCATTTAAAAGGTCACATAATGCAAGGAAACTCTCTTTTGCTTCTTTGTTACTTTTTTAAAGTAAGGGTCTTGGTTGTCAGCATCACTGGGTTCTCTTGATAGAACTTTATAATTACTTCACAATTTGCCAATGCTAAGTGTTCTGTAAGCATTCGTGCAAATTCACCGAGTATTTTTCTATGTCCATCTTTAACAGATTCATCAGAGAAATATGTAGCAGAGAAATAGTTTGCACGCTGGTCATCTTCTTCATAAATTAAATATGGAATTTCAAAATCATCAAATGTGGCAGGTCGAACTTCATCTAAAATGGCTAAAGAATAATGTTGACCGCTAACACGAACATCCCGCACTTCAAAGTCCCCTAATCTAATTTTACGTCCCCTTTTAATTTATTTGACTGAGATCAACCTACAAACCACCGAATTGAACGCTGAACGACCTTGCATACGCCATGCACACCAGGTTAACATAACACTCATTCACGGAAGTAGTTGACTCCATTACTCAATAAGAAAAACTGCCATGTAAAGGCAGCCGATTGTGGAAAATGGTTTATTGTCGTCTCACCCAAAAATTCACGACCACCTAGAAAACAACTCGATTTCATAGTGTTTTAAATCAGCTTTAGACAATTTAGCTTTTAAATACTTTTCAACTTCAGGTATATCATTTTTATCATATACATCTATCGATATAACCGGATCAGTATCACCAATTGAATAACTTTGTACTTCATACGTATCCCATAATGAGTTCATAACCTGCTCTGTACTATATGGCTTTTGTTGCGTGTACCAAAATACCACAGACATTACAATAACACTCGTTAAAATTAGTGCTCCGAATTTTCTTTTAACACCCATTTTTTCACCTCCATCATTTGTTTATCACAATCTTGCCCGTTAGCCATAAATGTAGCGCAAAGTCAGCGCTACACCACTAGAGGATGAAAATATATTCAGAACGAGTATTGGATACTACGGCTGGCGAAGAAGGTCGATGAACTATGGTGCCATAAAGCCCATCCGTTAGTCTGACTCCAACGACCACGGTGCATCACAGACTGTCGCACTCTATACGAGTAGCACACATGGGAGATTAATCCTACTCTGGTTATTACACCAGCCTGCCTTTATTCTAGGAAGAATGGAGTTGGTTACTGATTAACTTTCAAATTAATATAATCATTTTGAAGGCTCAGCTTTTTTAAAAAAACTTTTTCTGTTTTTTTTGTTATGCCATTTTATAGATTTTGAGCGTTTTTTAATTTTCATGGGAGTTTAATAAGCGTTCAAGGCATTTACTCAATCAACTTTACTTTTCATACTTTTTATTTAACTCTTCCTTTATATACGATGCCATTTCAATTGGAATTTCAATAACATCTTGAATTAACACTTCCCCCTTTTCAGACGTAACAGGCATTAAGTGTACAAGCAACGTTTTACCATTATCAAAAGTGACTAAAGTAAAACTGTTTATTTCTGCACTACTAGTTGCAGTGCTTCTCACAGTTTCATACATCTCGTTTATACTATCTTCATCGTACCCTTCTTGTACTAAGGATTGAAACTGTGCGTAATTATCTTCAAGTGCATGTTGTTTCATTAAAGAAGAAGTATTTAAAGGACTATATGGCTCCCAAGCCTTATTATCATCCTCACTACATCCAGTTAGGAATATTGTAAGAAACAGCAATAAAAGGACACATGATTTATTCATATATACACCCCTTAAGTATTATTCAACTATCCTGACCTTCAATTCTCCCCACAATTTCGATTGTAATTAAACATTCTGGCCCGATTGTTGAACATAAGTTAAACAACACTCTTCAACTAACCTGCTGCGTTAGATCAATAAGAAAAAAGCTTCCTAAGAAGCCCCTGTTGTTCAACTAAGCACCCGTTAGTTCAACAGGTACGAACTTTCATTATGTAGTAAACAATGTTCCACTTAATGCTTCAATATACCTTTTTGCAGACTTTTGTACAGATTCATTTGCATCTTCTTTTATAATTCGATGAAAAGCGTCATACAGTCTATCAAACTTCAATCCTTTTACCAAGGAGGAAATTTCTTGAACTTTAGATGCGGGCAGTGGAATGAAGTTAGGATAACTATACATAAAACTTACCCATTGACGGTCAGCAACCACTCGGATAACATCACCCGTTAGTAAAATCCCTTGTTGATTGTTGCCGTCTTTCCATTCCAAAACAGCTCCACCTCTAAAGTGTCCTCCTAAACGATGTAGAACGATTCCTTTATGTAATTCAAGAGAGTCTCCTGACCAAAATATGATTTTATCACTTGGTCTCATAACCCATTCTTTGTCATCCTCATGGATATAAATAGGTACATCAAATGCTTCTGCCCATTCCACTTGAGTTGAATAATAGTGAGGATGAGATAATGCTACGGCTTGTATGCCTCCTAATTTATCGATATACTCAATTGTTTGTTTATCCAAATACGCAATACAATCCCATAAGACATTGAATCCTACAGTTTGGATTAAATAAGCTGTTTGCCCAATTGCAAAATTGGGTTTTGTAGCAATACTGTACAAACCATTTGCTTCTAAAAGAATTTCATTTATAAATTCTTTCGATTGTTGCATATTATCTAAAGTTGTCCAGGATTGACCAAAAGAACTAACATATTGTCTCCCCTCTGTACAAATTAGGCATTGTTCAGGCACATCAATTGAACTTTCATATTGAACCCCGCAAGTTTTGCAAATATATTTATTCAAGACCAAACACCCTTCCTGGACTTATCTTAACATTCAATGATATTTAATAATAGAGAATTATTCGGATATAACAGACCCACTCTCGTATCAACCTAAGTAAATCCATTGAAACCAATATTACTATCAATAACATATTAGCAAAAAAGTTAATAATTTTGGCTTATTTTATAATTTTCTACTTAAACTAACCTCCCCGATAGACATACATGTAGCGCAATATCATCGCTACACCACAGAGGATGAAAATGTGTACAGAACGGGTATAGATTGGGACGGCTGGCGAAGAAGGTCGATGAACTATGGTGCCATTGTGCCCCACCCGTTAGTCTGACCCAACGACCACGGTGCATCACAGACTGTCGCACTCTATATGAGTAGCACTCATGGGAGATTAATCCTACTCTGGTTATTGCACCAGCCTGCCTTTATTCTAGGAAGAATGGAGTTGGTTACTGATTAACTTTCAACTTAATATAATCATTTTGAAGGCTTAGTTTTTTTTATTATGCCATTTTATAGATTTTGAACGTTTTTTAATTTTCATGGGAGTTGAACAAGGAACTCGATCACTGAACGGGTTTGTATAGGCCATGCACAGCAGGTTAACATAACGCCGGTTCACGGCAGTAGTTAACTCCATTACGCAATAAGGAAAAGCTGCTCTGAAAAGGCAACCGATTCTTGTTTAACTAAAGCACCCGTTAGTTTGGAATCTACTATTGCTAAAACGTGACATTATCCATTTTTATTTACATATTTAACAAGCAAAAACAAAATTATTATAACAAGAACTAATGAAAAGACAATAGCCAGTATACTATCTTTACCAAATAAAGAATTTAACACAACATCAAAGGATGGAACACCTAACGCATAAAGTAAAGGTAATAAAAAAAGAGTCACTGCTACCCCTGCAATAAATGCAATAACATAGTTTTTCTTTTTCATTAAAACCCCTCCTTGAATAGAAACTTTTCTTCAACTCATCTGCCCCTTTAGTTCAATAAGAAAAAAGGCTTTACTCCTTCTTGAAGTAGTCGAGTAGAAGGGAACCTCTCTACCTTACGGTAGATTGTGTTCCTCCCCCCTCACAGAACCGTGCTTGCGCTATTTACGCACACGGCTCCTCCAAGTCACCATTCACAAAATGTAGCTAATCTTCTTTCTTAAGTCATATATATTCACCTTAACTCTTGGTGAAGGTAACGGATATCTATGAAGAAAGAGCCTGAATTTATCCCAAGTAAAGGATTTCCTCTGACTTCTCCTGTTGAGCCATTTAAACAGTAAATATTGGATTTTGTCTTGAAATTTGTTAACACTTGGCGTGTTATCCGTGATGCAATAGTAGTTATAATAACCTACAAGCGAGCGTTTAAATCTATCCATAATCATATGAATATCTTTATTTCTGTTTTTCTTTAACCATTCTTTAGTTTCCCTTAGTTTTCCCTGGAGTTTCTTCCTGCTTGTCTTCCGTTTCACTCGAAAGTATCCTCGTTTACTCTCCCCACAATAATGTGTAAAACCGAGAAAATCAAAGGTTGCTGGTTTTCTATTTCCCTTTTGTTTTGCATCTTTCTCCGCAAACCTCCCGAAGGGAATAATTTTGGTTTTATCCTCCGCTACTTCTAAGTTAAACTTCTGTAATCTCACCTTTAATGATTGAAAGAATTCCTCCGCTTCGCTTTTATATTGGAAGCAACAAACAAAATCATCTGCATATCTAACTATGTATGCTTGTCCTTTACACTGTTTCCTAACCCTCTTCTCAAACCATAGATCCAGGACATAATGGAGGTATAGATTGGCCAGTATCGGAGATATGACTCCACCTTGCGGTGTGCCTTTATCTGTCTTGTATTTCTTTCCTTCCTCCATATACCCGCCTTTAAGAAACCTACCAATTATTCTAAGTAGGTTAGGGTCAGTAATTCGCAGTTTTAAGAACTCCATCATCCATATGTGGTCAACGTTGTCGAAGAATCCTTTGATATCTACATCTACTACATAATTTACTGATCTCTTTTCAATATAATGATTTAATACCTTCAAAGCATCGTGGCAATTACGATTTGGACGGAACCCAAAAGAGCAGTCTAGAAAATCATTTTCATAGATGGCATTTAGTATTTTTGTAATGCCCTTCTGAACAATCTTATCTTCATGTTCCGGTATACCCAATGGTCTTTTCTTACTGGAGTTAAGCTTAGGAATGTACATTCTTCTTACCGGAACAGGATGATAACTTTTGCTTTTAAGCCTACTTACTAAGTCCACTATATTTTCCTCTAGTGTTTCACTGTATTGCTCTTTAGTTGTGCCATTAATCCCAGTTGCTTTCTTATTAGGTAATTCAAAATGACATTGAGCCAGAGATTCCTTATTTAGTAAATGTGCAAGAGACGTAACTTTCATTCCCGGATCAGATTTTGCTAATTCTGCTATCCTTAGTAGTTTTGTTTCCATTTAATATCCCTACCTCTGTGTGTAGTAAATGTGTCCCTAGTAAGGGTGATAACTTGGTAGCAGCCTTTCCTCCATCGGCATTACCCAACTTCATTGGTACTACGCTGCTATCCGACTCCCTACAACAGCATTTGGTTTCCTTGCTTATTATCGCTTGTACACCATACTCTTCTATAAAGAAAAGACCGGTAGGGTCTCCCGAGTTGCCGTATCATATCAATGTGTAACGTGCCAAGGTCTCTGACTCCAGAGAGGTTTTATCCTTCTTGCCTTTAACGACGGATAAAATGTAGCTTTCTGCTGTGCTTAAGGCATCAGCCCTCTCGATTTACTAACATTATGGAGCTCAATCCCTTCAACCAGTTGGCTTTCGGCCCGCTACCTAACTGTCTACGCTTAAAGGCTACTGTTACCAGTAGCCCTTCAAGACTCGCTACGAGTGAATGGCTAGTTCTTTCTCGACGGGAATCCCACCCGCTATATGATACGACCTAGGCTCGGCCGCACAAGCACCACGTTAGTTGAAGATAGATTGTACTTTTAGAGCTACTTCTTTAGGTTTAACGTCAAGGATTGATAGTTTTTCTATATCTACCCATATAGGCAAATAGGTACCTCTATCTCTATTTTCATTGGTGTATTCTTCACCTAGTCCAGTACCAAAAGCTCCTTCGACAATTTCAGCTAAGAAAAAGTATTGTGTACCGTTAAACTCAACCTTTGCAAAGCATTCATTAACATTGACTTTTACACCTAATTCCTCAAATGCTTCTCTTTTTGCCCCTGCTTCAGGATTTTCACCTTCTTCAATTCCACCACCAGGAAAAACATAGTAAACAGAACCGTTCCTAATTCTTTTAATCAGTCCAACCTTGTTATTTTCTACAAGCACAACCGAACCTCTATCTCTCACAAATTATCCTCCTTTATTGCATACACTTTATTCAACTAACCTGCCCCTTTAGTTGAAGTGGTATGTCAACACTAAATCAAACGATATTATTAAGGGCTATTTTTTTATAAGCAACTGGACTTAGGTAGCCTAATTTACTGTGCGTACGGATATTATTGTACCAATTGACATAATCGAATAGTTCAAGAGACAGCTGGTCAAGGGTTTGGTAGTGCGTTCCGTTGATTAATTCTGTTTTTAAAATCTTAAATGTTGCCTCTGCCACCGCATTATCATAAGGATTCCCCTTATGGCTAAGTGATCTTTTAATTTTGTATCCACTTAATAATTCATCAATACCAACGTTTTTAAATTCAGAACCACGATCTGTATGAAATAAGTTCACATTTCCCAATGGGGATTTAACGGAATCGAAGGCACGCTGAACAAGAGCAGCGTCTTTTTGTGCTCCGACGCTCCACCCTACAATTTCACGATTGTATAGATCGATTAAGAAACAAACGTAACTCCAGCGGTATCCTACTTTTACGTATGTTAAGTCGCTTACTAACACGGACATCTCTTTGTCCACTTCAAATTCTCGATTTAATACGTTTCGAACAGATTCTTCATTTGGTCTTGTCGCCATTGGTTTATAGGAAGGTTTGGTGTATTTTGATTGAAGTCCAAGTTCGCTCATCAATCTTCCAATTCGGCGTCTCGAGATTGTAAGGCCTTCTGTCTCTTTATCTAGTTCTATTTTTAGTTTCCGAGTACCATAAACGTGTCGGTTTTCATTGAAAACCTTAGCGATCTTTTCTTTTAATACGCGTTCTTCTTCCTGCTTTACTTGTTCTTTTTGAGCGGATACTTCAGTGTCATAATAGAAGGTGCTACGCGCAATTTTTAGGACTTTGCACATTGCTGATACCGAATAGTTGTGACGGTTTTGTTGAATCACATCTATTTTCGTCCCATGATCAGCGCTGCTTGCTTTAAAATATCTACTTCCATTTCTAGTTGCTTATTTCTCTTCCGTAAGGCAATCAATTCCTGTTCCTCCGGAGATTGATTATCTTTCTCTAAGAAAGAACCAGACTGCCTAAATTGTGTAATCCACCTATCAAGAGCAGATGCGGTTAATTCATATTCTTTGACAATATCTTGTCGGCTTTTTCCGTTTTCATATAGGGCTACCACTTGTTTTTTGAAATCTGTAGAAAACGTTCTTCTTTTTACGGACATAGTAGATCTCCTCACTTCTTGTGTATTATTCTACTAGCCCTTAATTTAATTGTCCAACTAAGTGTAACCTATCCAGAAGAAGAAAAGAGAGACGCATGTTAAACAATCGCACTCGATTGTTTAACAAAGACAAAGTGATCATCTGGGTCCCACACGTGCTGCTCATCAGCAATGTATCCACGCAACCATAGGTCTCCCTTAATGCGTCTGAGATAGAAGCCTTTAGGGAAATTTTCTTCATCGTTAAGTGTCTCCGAGGCTACTGTGATGGATCCATTTGGGGCTTGATGTTGCCGAGAAGGTTTGCCTTCAGGTTGATCCAGATATCCGAGTCTCAGATAAGGTCCAAGCTCTAACGGACACAATTCTAAACCAAGGTGATTTGCTCTTTCGAAGATTTTGGTTAAAGTGTCTCCCTTCGGTAAACCAAGGTCACGTACGGTGAGCTCAACTGTCTCTAAAGAGAACGTTTTAGCAGAAGTTGTAAAATAATCATCTGTGAATAGCTTTTCTCCTAATTCATTCATCAAAATAGAATATTGTTGCATTTTCTGCATTAGTTGCGATTTAGTAAGACCACCTACTTCTACCGTTCTTGCAATGGACAGACATTCAGGATATATTTCCTTATTTTTGATGTTCATTTATTGTCCCCCTTCTAAGTCTTCCATTACATATAAATATATTCCGTTAAATGGCCCGATTGTTGAACACAAGTTAAACAACACTATTCAACTAACCTGCTTCGTTAGTTCAATAAGAAAAAGAGCCTCCTAAGAAGTGCCTGTTGTTGAATTAAGCACCCGTTAGTTTAATAAGAGCATAGACGCTTATTAAACAATCGCACCCGATTGCGGAAAGAAGAAATCTTAAGAAACTGGACTTCTTTAGTAAATAAAACTAGTTCAAACGACTTTGAATTTAACAAAATACGGTACGAATAAAGAGCCAATACTAAGTATTGCGAGTCCTACACCCAGCGTAGCAAAAAAGTTATTAAAAGGTGAAAAGAAAATAATGAAAAGAAGCATTGGCAAACCAGTAAGCGACACAAAAATCAACCTGCCTGGAATAGTTATTTCATGTTCCACACCACAATTATCACATTTAACTGGTTTATATACCCAACCCAAAAACGCTTTGTAAATTTTACTCCAGCTGAAAGACATATTACAATTTTGACATTTCCGCAATATGAACACCCCTTATTCGGCATTATGGTCCGTTTGTTGAACAAAGGTTAAACAATACTCTTAAACTAACCTGCCCCTTTACTTTAATACGTTTGAAACGAATTAAAGTTCCAATTTTGATTATATTTTCCATATGAAAATTTCAAAAGTCCATTTTTTCTTATTGAACTAAACTGCCCCTTTAGTTGAATAAGAAAAAAGAGCTGCCCAAGCAACCCCATGATCTTTAACTAAGCGCCCGTTAGTTGAAGAATATCTTTATGAATTTGTAGTAAATTTTAAATGTTTATCACCTAAGATAATAATGTTTATATTCCATCTTGGGTGCATTACTAAATTATTGTTTTCATCAAATTCTAAAGCCATATGAATTTCATCATCTTCAGCTGTAAGAATAGCCATTCTTTTATTTTCAATATCTATATACGGTTTTAAACTTTCTACCATTTCTATTTTCCAATCAAAAAAGTTCATTATTACACCTCCATTTTTCATAACTATATCAATATTACCTATAAAAATATTTTAGCCAGGTCTTATTGAACTAACCTGCCCTGTTAGTTGAACAAGGAATGTATATTGCATGCACACGAGGTTGACATAACGCCAATTCACGGAAGTAGTTACCTCCATTACGCAATAAGAAAAATACTTTACTCAATAAGAAATAGTCCGCAGTAGACACCTACTGCGGACTATTTCTTAGGTTTATCATTACATCATATTTGGAATAAATACTTTCATGAATAGGAAGTAGCCTAGAGCACCAACGACTAAGGCAATAAGTATTATTACAATCGGTAAAGATTTAGTTTTCATAGTTTCCCACCTCACCTAAATTTTAACAGGGAAGGTTCTGTATTGATACTATATTGTTAAGATTGACTATGCTGGCGGGTTAGTTGAAGAAAGAATTCGAACGCTGAACGAGTTTGTATGCTGCATGCACTGTAGGTTTACATAACACCGATTCACGGAAGTAGTTAACTCCATTACGCAATAACAAAAGCTGCGCTGTAAAGGCAGCTTTTAAATTAAACCCGTTAGTTTAAGTGAATCTTTTCACATTTTTAAAAGCTTATTTAGTACAGGAGCTATTTCTTATTCTGCCTCAGCTCCATTTGAATACAGTTCTTTCTCTACTTGTATCCATGCTTTTAAACCACTTCTTTCTGGGTATGATTCGATATAATGCTTGTTCTCTTCTAATAAATCAATAGCCTTTGCTGTTAAACGAGCAGGATTTAAATAAAACCTTTCATTCACTCTCAATACTCTTTCTACATATCCTTTTTGTTCAAGGAAAAGGATGAAATTCTCAAACTCTATTTGAGTTAATCCATAATCAGATGCACTAGGGATAAAAGCTTTCTCGTGGATTTCTTTTAAAACACTATAACCTACTCTCATCTATACAAGCCCCCTTAAAACAATAATTTCTGTAAAAAATGCGTTAATCTTTCTTAAATCAACGCACACAGTTAGCTTAGCAAGAAACATTATTAAGTTCCTTAAGTAAAAACTCCATAATCTTTTTAGCAACGGGATTCACTCCATGAGATCCCACAAAATAGCGATTCGATTACTGAGTGGGCTTGTATCCTCTATACACAGCAGGTTTACATAACGTCAGTTCACGGAAGTAGTTAACTCCATTACGCAATAAGAAAAAGCCACCCTGTGAAGGCAGCCGATTGTGAAAGTGGTAGTTATGACTTTTGAATAAAATAAGGTCCAAGCCCTGTTTCATGCGTTATAATAAATGTCCAATTATTTTCCGAATCCATAACATAGATGTCACTGAAATTAAGATCCCAGCGATCGTATGGCAAATCTTTCACTTTAAGATTTATAGCATTTTGAACTAAAAACGCTTCATTCGTGAATTCATAAAAGATTGTGCATTGATTCTTTTTTTGCCTTTCAAATGCTTTTATGGCCACTTCCTTTTCGAGGCATTCTGTTTTTTCATAACTACAAAGGTGCCATAAAAATGAATTCAAATATATTTCTTTTTGTTCCTCTTTTGTTAGATGACCAGCAAAGTTTTCAAGCCACTCACCTCGTAAATAGCGTCCCCACTTCGGTATTTCCAACACCTTTAATTCTTTATTTTGCATTCACTTTAACCTCTCTCGCAAATATCAAATGCTAATTACCAAGCTTGCCCAATTTTAGACCTTCTTGTATTTCTTGTTCACCTAATGCACCTTAATATATATTTTTTCATCTAAGTACTCTCAATCCTGGGATAGGTACATCAGATTACTTAAACTTAAATTAGAAATATCAAACCCAGAATTTATTACATTTAAGATTTTTTCGTAATCTTCTACCTCTAAATCTAACGGAAACTCCTCAAATAACTCTGGATTAACAGTATAATTTACTTTCAATGCACAAAAGTCTTTTCTATCCACTAAACCACACGCAAATTCCCGGAAAATTTCTTGATCATCTTCGTTTAAAGTTTCGTCTGACAATACATCAATTTTAATTAGATTTCGATACTCTTCAATATCTTCTAGATCTATATATTTATATGGATCTAATTTCATTTCCTCTTTACCTAAGGGTCTTCTTAAATCTTCAATAATTAAATATCCCATAGATAAACCACTTTTAAATAATAAATAGATCTCCAAGTCTCTCAATCTAATTTCTCTATTATATGAAATCATAATACACCCCCTATGTTAACTTATTATATTTCATGGAAGGATTTAAACAGTCTTGTATGCTACATGCACACCAGGTTAACATAACGTCACTTCACGGAAGTAGTTAACTCAATACGAAAAAGCTGCCCTAGAAAGGCAGCCGAATCTTCGTTAAAGCATCCGTTACTTAAAAATCGCGCCATTTATTGTGGTACTCATCAAGTGAAATGTTAAGCTTTCAGAATGCAATCATCTTGAATCTTATTAATAAAAAATTCATGTTCTTCATCTACACTTATAACTATTTGGTTACCAAGTGTTATTTTCATTGGAAAAATTTTAGATTTCTTTTCTGAGAACAACCATTTTCTATCTATGCTTGTTAAAAGAATAAAAACGCCATTATTACTATCTTGCATGAAGCTTAAAGAAGAATTAGTAACTGGATCATTGTCACTATCAAAAATGTTAATTTCTTTAAATTGTTTACCGACCATTGGTGCATCTTTTACAGTTAAACCAATTTCACTGATATTCAAAATGCTATTTACTGAAAATGAAGATTCGCTATTTGGATTCTCATTAGATCGAGCAATGAGTTCGACTATATTTCCTGCTGGGTCTTCAAAATAGCAAGCCTGTGCAGGCCAAAATGAAAAATATGCCTCGTCTTCTCCGTCTTCTAATAAAAGCGTTGTTTTTCCTTTCAACCATTCCTTTGCTTCCTGAAATTGATTGGCGGGAATATTAAATGCAAAATGATAATACGGTTCCCCTGCCACTTTTTCATTAGTAAATTCTAAAATACTTGTTCCTATTTGAATTTGAAATCCATTTGGATTCTCCCCACAAATTGAAAAACCTAATTGTTGCGTATAAAATTCTTTCATCATTTCTAATTTATTTGTTTGTAAAGACAGTAACTTTATTTCCATAATAATATCCCCCTTATAAATATCTGCCTTTGTATGAAGAAATTCCACCCTTTACTTAGCTAACTTGATATCAAAATTGAAAACACTTACAAATAATAAGATTATTTGTAAGTTTCATTTAAATTGCACGTGATATTTTTGCATCTACAACTAATCTGTCCGTTAGTTGAACCAAAAACTTGAATAGCTCCACGGAATCAAGCCTGAACAAGCTTGTATACGCCATGCACACCAGGTTGACATAACACCAATTCACGGAAGTAGTTAACTCCATTACGCAATAAGAAAAAGCCACCAAGGCAGCCGATTGTTGAACTAAAGCACCCCGTTAGTTGAGTGAAAACGCTAATTTTTTTCTACCTTTTTCACATAGTCAATTAAAAAAAGCTTTTCAGTAATTTGATGCTGTCCCACTTTTCTATATCCTAATTTCTCGTAAAAATGATGGTTTCTTGTGTTTAAATAGGGTGTATCTAAACCCCATTCAATAGCAGAAGGGAACTCACTTTCAATCAGTTCCATAATCTTGCTTCCAAGACCTTTATTTTGATATTCGTTAGATAAAAAAATTCTATTTAAACGGTATTTGTTTTCTTTTAAATCACGAACATCTGCCCCACCAATAATCACGTCTCCAAGCCAAATGGTGTAATGAAAGAAGGCTTCAATTTTCCTAAGTAATCTTTCAATAGATTCATTGACTGGGTTGGTGTCGTAGTCTTCATACCTTTTTAAGTCCTCCGCAAAAGCTTCAGTTTGTATTTCTAAAAGTCGTCGTGCTTCAACTTCTTTGCTTCTCTTGATAGTTAAGTCCATTAACTTTACCTGCTTTCAATTTATTGTTCTAACCTGCCTTGTTTTTTGAACGACTGAATAGTCAGTCGTTTGGTATAGTTTAACACATTTACAAATACTGGTGTATCGTGACGATATAGAGGATTGGTACTTGAATTAACAGCTATGTAATCTATGACTTCTTGTTGCCTAAGGGACTGAATAGCAATGCATACAAGGCGGTAGAGTGATTGAGCTTTTCTATGTGTGTGCTGAATGTACCTCAACGTCACCTTATCGAAAATCAATCACCGTTAACGCAGGCGAGAAGCCCGATGTGAAAGCGACAAAAGGATTTAATGCTATGAGGTCATTAGAAGGTAAATAGAAGCGAGATAGCAAGAATCCTTCTAAGGAGAAGAAGCAACTAAAGGCAGTTGCAATGGAGCATAGAGAGCCTTTAGCTGATATGTATTTGGAACATTGTGAGGAACTGTTTAGCGTATTCCAAGAGCCTTCAATCGCTTCACAGGAGCTTGTATTGCCTGTGTGGTTAGAACAGGTTGATTCAATGCAACCACTAGCATGTGAGTGTGTAAGAGCATAACAAAAGGACTTGTATATATGAAGATTAATCATAAACGCAAGTCCTATTCTTATTAAACTAGTCGAGTAGAAGGGAACCTCTCTACCTTGCGGTAGATTGTGTTCCTCCCCCCTCACAGAACCGTGCTTGCGCTATTTACGCACACGGCTCCTCCTAGTCACCATTCACAAAATATAGCTAATCTCTTTCGCTCAGATTTTGCTAATTCTGCTATCCTTACTAGTTTTGTTTCCATTTAGTATCCCTACCTCTGTGTGTAGTAAATGTGTCCCTAGTAAGGGTGATAACTTGGTAGCAGCCTTTCCTCCATCGGCATTACCCAACTTCATTGGTACTACGCTGCTATCCGACTCCCTACAACGGCATTTGGCTTCCTTACTTATTATCGCTTGTACACCATACTCTTCTATAAGAAGAAAAGACCGGTAGGGCCTCCCGAGTTGCCGTATCATATCAATGTGTGACGTGCCAAGGTCTCTGACTCCAGAGAGGTTTTATCCTTCTTGCCTTTAACGATGGATAAAATGTAGCTTTCTGCTGTGCTTAAGGCATCAGCCCTCTCGATTCACTAACATTATGGAGCTCAATCCCTTCAACCATTTGGCTTTCGGCCCGCCACCTAACTGTCTACGCTTAAAGGCTACTGTTACCAGTAGCCCTCCAAGACTCGCTACGAGTGAATGGCTAGTTCTTTCTCGACGGGAATCCCACCCGCTATATGATACGACCTAGGCTCGGCCGCACAAGCACCCGTTAGTTCAATAAGAATGCCAGTTTTTCAAAGTGTTTTGACACATCGTTTGTATTGGTAATAGGTAAAAAATGATAACTATTGGGAATACGTTCTACAGTCGCATAATTATTTGATATTAGAAAACTATTTATTTTTTCTTCTTCCGAGTTATCTTTTCCTTGATCAGCTAGTAACAACAAAACAGGAAATTCCTTAGTTTGCTGAATACAATAGTTTGTTTCCACAACAGCTTTTGAGAGAGTGTTTAATGCATTCACGTTACTATGATGAACATAAACTCCGTCTTTTCGAATAAAGTTTTTAAGTAAATAATTTTCAAACAATTCTTTACTGCTAGATGGTAGCTTATCCATTGAATCAACTTGTTGTTTAATAGCCTTCTGTAAATCCTCGAGCTTTTCTATGATAGGAAGTTCAATTTCACCTATTTCAATTTCTTTGTAGTCTCCAATAAAATAATAACCTCCGTCCATCAATGTTAAAGAATGAACAGATTCAGGATATTTTTTATAATAGCTTTGTATAATCCATACCCCAATTGAATTCCCTATAAAATGAGCTTTTGAAACTGATAATTTATCTAATAGATTATTTATATCAACTACATATTTTTCAATCGAAAAGTCTTCATGGAAAGTATAGTTATTATGCCCTGGTAGATCAATTGCAAGAAAACGGAATTCCTTTAAACTTTCTGCTAATGCTTCAAAAATTTCCTTTCGTTCACCAAGTGCTGGTATAGCGATAATGGTTTCTCTTGTATTTTCTTGATTGTACTCTACATATTGTAACATTTAGTATGCCCCCTTTATGTCCCACGGTTTTGATAATTCCCAGGTTAATAACTATTTCGGCGCTCTTCCGATAACACCTGCTTATTGAACTAACCTGCCCCTTTAGTTTAAGTACAATTTTTCACAATCTCAACTAAACACTAACATAAATATCCAAACTCCTTTAAGGTGATGTTCAATTAAATGGCCCTTTCATGAAGAAAGACGCCCTTTTCATTTCAGAAAAGCTCCCTATTGTTGAAGATTGTTATTAAAAAAACCGTAAACCTTTAGTTGAATAAAAAACACAATATCGAAAAAATTCTTCTACCTTATCGTTCCATTCATCGAATTTTGATTTGCTAATAAATTAAATAAAAAGTTGTTTCATTTAGAATTCATATCAAAGATTAGACGTGGTAAACTGAATCTATGGTGTAATTTTGAAAGTAGGTTCTTCAATGGAATTTGTCATCTTTTTTATGATTGGAATTATAGGTAATGTTGTCGGTACATTGGTTGGAGGAGGGGGACTGATTAGCTTACCCACTATGTTACTTATGGGGTTACCCGTGCATTCAGCAATCGGTGCAAACAAGGTTTCCAATACTGTCAGTTCACTCTCAAGCTTTCTTGTCATATTAAAGAGAAAAGAAGTTTCCTCGAAAGAAGCATTATTAGTCCTAATGTTTTGTCTTGGAGGAGGTATTTTAGGTGGACTCATTGCTTCCTTTTTAAGCGGAAGTACCCTAACGATTATTGCAATCATTTTATTAAGCTTTGCATTTGTAACTTCCTTCATGAATACAGGTAATTTTGATGGAACTGAACAGTTTCATGCAAATAAAAAATCAGGAACTGCACTAATTGGTATAGGAATGTATGACGGAATGTTTGGGCCAGGAAGCAGTACACTTGCGATGTATTTATATGCAAGCCAAAAAATTGCCTATATCCGAGCAATTGGCTTAGCAAGAGTTGGGGTTTTTGCAAGTTGCTTTGGTTCTGCCATCACTTACATATCAACGGGTAAAATTTTCTGGCCACTTACCATAGCATTAATGCTTGGATCCATTATTGGTGCACAGTTCGGAGTAAGATTAGCTCATAAATTAAAAACGGAACATGTAAAACCACTTCTTAGATTAGTAACAGTTCTATTAATCTTACAAATGATTGTAGATTACTTTAATTTTTAAAAGTATCTTTTTTGAAGATACTAATTGAATTACAATTCTAACCAGGCAAACAAGACGTCCATCACATTTTTGGATCGACGCCTCCTCCTTGATTTAAGATAATATTTAAAGGGGTTCTAAAAAAAAATTAAAATTCTATTCAATTTATTCTTCAACTATCCTGCCCCGTTAGATCAAGAAGAAAAAAGGCTTTACTCCTTCTTGAAGTAAAGCATCCGTTAGTTTAATAATATTGCTTCTGATTAACATTTGGAAATTTATTATTATAAATTTTGTTCCAAATTTTTAAGGCACTTGGATAACAATTCTTAATTGAAGGTATTCTACTTCTACTCCTCGAAAACATTTCATCAAAGACCTCATGTATCACTACAGCTAATTTTTCAACAGATGCAGTTGGTAATAGCGATACAATGCGACTTATTTCTGGATCATATTCATCCTCAGATGAGAAACTTAAAAAGTTCATCGGGTCCCAATCATTAATTACTTCTTTTACAATTTGGTAGTGGTTCATAATATCCCTCTTTTAATATTTATTTTTAATGATTTATTCTACAACTTTATTTATCTAAGCTGCCCCCTTAGGTGAAGATGAAAAGCAATAGCTGTGTCAAACCTAGCCTATAAAACTTGTTCTTGTTCAAGACAATCCGTTAGGTGAATAAGGTTTCGTTGAATTGTTGAGCAGGTATCGAATTCGTTAGACTATTGCATTTTTAAACAAAGATGCAAGGTTTTCTACTAGTTGAGCTTTAGTGAGATCATCGTGATATATACGATAAACTCTTGTCTCGTCTGAGTTTAGTTTGACATATATAGGGTCGCCGCTACCGTGCGAGCAACTAGCTAGAAAAACGTATCCATCTTTTAACGCAGATATTCCAGGTTCAAATTCAGTGCTTTCTTCAATTATGTCGTCAACACCACCACATATCATATAAGTAATTCCGTCATAATCCTCATCTGGCTCATCTTCTTGGACCCCAAACTCCGTATCAATTAAAGGAACGGTTGTATAAAGTTCGATATACCAATTTGGTAACTTTATCTTCAATTCTTTTTCTAATTTTGCTATGTCACTTCCGCTTACTGTTTTACCAACAAAATCGGGATATTTCTTCTTAATTCTATCGATCAGTCTTCTGGCTTCCAAAGTAATTTCATTATTCGTCACAATTTAATACCCCCATAAAGACTTCACTTAATTCAATGTGTATGCACACATGTTTACATGCAATTTTAAAGTCAGTGACTTTTATTCAGCTCTTTTCGTTTGAGCATTAAACTATCATAACCAAAGACTTAAAAGTTCCTGATTAAACTAGACTGCTCCGTTTGTTCTAGAAGAAAAAAGAGCTGCCTAGGAACCCTTTGGTCTTCAACTAAACCAGCATCCGATAGTTTAAATACCTTCTCATTTACAAATCATCATAAGTAAATCCCGTTACAGAGAAATTGCCATACTTGATTACATCTAGCACCTGGTCAAGCAATCTCGTTCTAGCTTGCTAAACACGTAGTCTTGCATCACGACAAAAAATATACCTTTACAATTTCCACACCAAAATATCATTCCAATTATTTCTATAAATTCAGTTTACACTCAACTACTTCAATAAGTAAGTCCTTTTCAATGAAACACCCCTTTAGATAAACATCTAAAGGGGTAAAACGTCGCATCTTTTTTATAAACATCGCGGGTTTATTTTTAATCCACAGCGGCATCGTAACATAGAATTATGTTAAAAAATTCCACTAAAGCAAATTCTACTTTAGAGGACATTTAGTATGGATTTTTTTCATACTACACTTAATGATTTGTTTATTGATAACATAATTAAATCCATCTACCTACAATCGGATAATTGTACTTTTCGTCATTCAGTGCTTTTACAATTGCTATGATCGGCACAATTAACCACATTAAACCAAATCCAATTAGCAATGGAATCCCGATAATTACAATAATAAGTATCGTAGAAACAACAATCAATGCTCCCATGACCAGTTGGAATAAGATTGCTTGTATCGCCATCCTTTTGACCTCTAAATCATCAATAACTAGATAAATGATAAACGGTACCAAAAATGGCATAAAGAAAGCACTGGCATGAATTAACACTTTTAATCCTTTATTCTCCATATAATAACCCTCCCAATCTTTTTCAAGTATTTTATTATACGAATAATCGGGAGAGAAAATTCATTTATTTCAGCTGAAGCTTGTCGTACAATTCATTGATTTTATCCATATCCACTTTTTCATGCACTTCATCTGACACACTATATTTTTCTTTTAGCGTTAAAATCCGCTTTACACTCTCATTAAGCCGCTCTTCTGTGATTTCCCCTGTTTCAATAGCCTTAATGAACGCATTCAAAGTATTTAGTTGAACTTCATAATCGCGAACTACAAGTAGCTGATCACTTCCCGCGATGAAGGACTGAACTGCCGCTTCTGGGATTGTATAGTCATTCGCAATCGCCCCCATCGTCAGATCATCCGTTATGATGACACCTTCAAATTTCATTTCGTTGCGAAGTAATCCCGTGATAATAGCTTTAGACATTGAGGATGGATAATCAGGGTCAAGTGCTGGAAATAAAATATGAGCGACCATTACAGCATCGGCACCTTCTTCAATTGCCTTTTGAAATGGAACTAGCTCTACGTTACGAAGTGCTTCCAAAGTTGTTTCCACTTTTGGCAACGCCTTATGTGAATCAACAACCGTATCGCCGTGCCCCGGAAAATGTTTAACGACAGGAATAATGTCATTGTCCATCATTCCATGCATCGTCGATATGCCTAGCTTAGCGACTTGATAGGGATCCGATCCGAATGAGCGATTCCCAATAACTGGATTTCTCGGGTTACTATTAACATCCAATACAGGAGCAAAGTTCATGTTATAACCGAATTCGTTAAGCACTCCAGCTAAATAGGTGCCTGCGCGGTAACTCACCGATTCATCATTGAGTTTACCAATTTGCGCACTTGTGGGCAGTTTAGGGATACCGACGGGCAGTCTGGAAACACGTCCTCCTTCTTCATCGACAGATAGGAATAGAGGGATTTTATTATGTTCATTTGCTTTTTTAATTCCATTAATCAGCTGTAGCATTTCATTTGTTGTCGCTACATTTCTTCCCATAATAATAACCCCACCAACATGATAATTACGGATGAGGTTATCCATCTCACTAGAAAACGAGGTACCTTCAACGCCAATCACTAGTAATTGCCCGACCTTTTCTTCCAATGTCATTTGGTCAACCATTTCTTCTACCTTTGATAAAACAATCTCCTCCTTTTTGGGTGGTTCTGTAATCGGCGAGTTTGTTACATCTGTTTCTTTATCCTTATTTTTTTGTGTAAATTGAGAACATCCCGACATTAATAAAGTACAACAAGCGACGAGAAAAATGAACTTATAATTACGATTCACTGTCACTCCCCTTTTCTTATTACTTCATTTCCACCGATCAATCGCAGCTTCAATATTACTAAGCGACACTGATCCCTTCTGCATAGGGGGTGGGCAAGATTTATTGTATTCAGCTATTTTCTCGTTTGCTTTTTCTATTCGTAATTCCAACTCTGCTGCAGCATCTGCACGTTGAATAGCTGTAATTGCGATTAATTCATCGCGAATTTCATGCTGTAGATTTAACCAATGTGGTTTATATCCGGCATCTTTAGCGATTCGCTGAAAATGCTGGAACGTATCACCCGAAAAGTACTCTTGTGATAACGGTTTCCCATGGCCCGCTAAATTATCCATGCCGCCTTTTTTGGTATATTCTTTTAAAATATCCCCGATTAGATCGTTGTATGGTGGGTTTAATTTATCGTTGCTCATACCCATTCACTCCCCCTCCTTTATATTTTTATAATTTCATTTTTTCCAGATGTATAATCCAGTTTCATTTGTTCCAATTCGATTTTCATCTTTTCAGTTTCCATGATAAAGTTTTGCTGTTTTAGTTTTTCTAGTTCAATCTCATCCCTCATGAATTCCCCTTTAATTTTCACGATTCTTCTTTGATGATCCGTAATAATAGCAATGATTGGCACACTCATCACAAGCCCAACAATAATAACTCCCTCTAGCATTTCAATCGCCCCTTAGTCATGTAATTAATTCAATTGTACATTATTGCAATTGTCTGTCATACAATTTCAATTCATTTTGTTTAACTTTCATAGGCTACGATGCGAATAGTTGGGTATACTTCCATAATACATTGCAGGAAATGGGGTTATCCAATTGAAGTTCACACTTGAGGAAGCCGTTAAAAATTATGCACTCCCGTTTCAATCTGATGCGGATCTTTCAACAATAATCGAAGCCATAGGTGATGCAAAAATCGTCTTATTAGGAGAAGCAAGCCATGGGACATCAGAATTCTACACAGTCCGGGCTAAGCTGTCCAAAATGCTAATTGAACAGAAAGGGTTTTCAGCCATCGCGGTCGAAGGTGATTGGCCGTCCGCTCAGCATGTTAATCGCTATATAAAAGGATATAGCGAAAGTAAAGATGATGCACACGAAGTTTTGAAAGCTTTCGGCAGATGGCCGACGTGGATGTGGGCTAATGAAGAGGTTGCGGAGTTTGTCGACTGGTTGAAAATGCATAATGACAAGAGGATTCCCGATCAAAAAATCGGATTTTACGGAATCGATATGTATAGTCTCTGGGAATCGATGGAGGAAATTATCCGTTACTTAACAGAATTCAATCCCGCGGGTGCCGATCTTGAACTAGCTAAAAAGGCTTTTTCCTGCTTCGAACCTTTCAACGGTATGCCAGACCATTATGCAATTTCCACAGCTCACTTTTCACAAGTTTGCATTGACGAAGTGAGTGATTTATTATCGTCCATTCGCTCGCACAATAAACACTATAAAGACGATCAGGAAACCACTTTAAATTTAAAAGTGAATGCACTCGTAACTAAAAATGCCGAAAAATATTACCGTGCCATGCTCCAAGACAACGCACTTTCCTGGAATATTCGTGATGAACATATGGTTGAAGCGATTAATGAAGTAATGAATCATTATGGAGAAAATGCAAAGATCATCGTTTGGGAACATAATACGCATATCGGAGACGCCCGTGCAACAACAATGCAGGAGGACGGAATGCTCAACGTCGGTCAATTACTGCGAGAACAATTTATGAAAGAAGATGTCTATGCAGTAGGATTCGGAACGCATCGGGGCACCGTCATCGCGGCTGAACAATGGGGAGTACCTTTCGAGAAAATAGAAGTCCCTCCTGCTCGTCAACATTCATGGGAAGATTTAGTACACAAGTCTGGCGCTTTCAATAAACTATTCGTTTTCAATGAAGATAACCGACACTATTTCACCAGCTGGATTGGCCATAGAGCAATTGGGGTCGTCTACAACCCTGAATACGAGAAATTTGGAAACTATGTACCAACTCAAATCGGAAATCGATATGATGCTTTTATATTTATTGATCAAACAAAAGCACTGGAACCGCTGAATCTAGGGGTAACGGTTACTGATATATGACATTATGATAGCGGAAGAATAAAAATCGTGGTTGATGAATTAATCACGATTTTTATTTCCATTTTAATAGTGTAGTTGCTGAACCCAATTTAATTAGTTTTCTCTTTGATTGTTTTCAACAATATCTTTAAATATTGCTACTTTATTGTTCCAAAACTGTTCGTAGAAAGTAAGCCGTGTTTGCAATTTCCGCAGTGGCTCTCCAAACGATAGACATTTTCACGTCCCATTTTTCGTGCAACAACGAGTTCGGTTTCATATCATCTATTATTTTATAATTCATAAAAAAGCTGACTGCACATAGCAATCAGCTTTTCACATTTATTTACTCCATTACTTATTTGCGAATGTTGCTGGCATGATAACAGCAACGACTTCTCCTGTTGCAACAACTGTGTCATCCGCAAATACTTCAACAGATACCTTAAACTTCTTCGGATGAATTTCTTCCACTTTTCCAACCGCTTTTAACAAAGTACCTTGTTTAGTTGGTTTCATATAATTCACGTTTAATGACGCTGTGACGAAACGTGGTGGTTCTTCTCCACTGCCTGGCTCATGCCCATTTTTCCGGTGCAATGCAAGTGCGGCCGAACCAGTCCCATGACAATCGACAAATGATGCGATTAGACCGCCATAAACAAATCCTGGTATCGCAATATGCTTCGGTGACGGTTCATAATAGGTTACAGTTTCTTCCCCTTGCCACCACGTTCGGAAATGGTAACCATCTTCATTTAAGCGCCCACAACCAAAACACCAAGCGAAATCTTCCGGATAGTCATCTTGAATTGCATGTACTACTTCATTATTCATATCCCTTTTCCCCCATTCCACATTCCTACGTCATCATTATAACATTCCGACAATCTATTCATCCTCTAAAATATCTTTCAGAAACTTTTCACGATGATCCAGGAAATATTTTGTGATCTGATAGTGCTCAGTCATTTCATATTCGGTTTCCTTTATTTCTCCATCATCAAAACTCAAGATTGTCGCATCAGGATAGCCTAAAATTATGGGCGAATGCGTTGCAATGATGAACTGGCAATTTTCTTCCCGGACAAGATCATGCATAATACGCAGAAACGACAGCTGCCTTTGCGGTGATAATGCGGCTTCCGGCTCATCGAGTAAGTAAATTGCCTTTCCATTGAATCGATTTAGAAATAGTGACAGAAATGATTCACCATGAGACTGATGATGAAGTGATCTCCCTCCGTAAGCATGATAGGAGCCATCGGGTTCTTTTGCCATTTCATCAACGTGTGAAGCAAAATGATAAAAAGATTCAGCCCGTAAAAAGAATCCGTTCGTCACTTTCGGCATCCATGACAAGCGAAGATAATCACTTAATGCACTTTCAGACTCATCTACTGCATATGTATTGTTTCTACCGCCACCCGCCGAATTAAACCCGCATAAATCCGCAACTCCCTCAAGTAATGTCGATTTCCCTGAACCATTTTCCCCAACAAAAAATGTAACACTATTCGTTAAATCCAACTCCGTTAGCGACTGAATTGAGGGTATAGAAAATGGATACTCCTCCTTTGAAAGTGACTCTTTATGAAGAAGCGTTATTTTTTTCAAAAACATTTGATTATAACCCCTTTCTACTAATTTCCCCGTGTGATTCTGCATAGATTATTAATGTACAAGCATGATCCCGTACATCTTCATCCGCGTATACTAAAGAAATGAATTACAGGAGGAATAGAACATGAAAATAAGAGCACTATTATCGATTGGCATTATGATTATAGGCACATATGCAATGACTCAACTTTTCCTAGGCTACGACAAGAAAGAGGTTACGAAGGTTCTTGGCACCACGGAATCTCAGTTTAGTGTAATGACCTTTTCGGAACCATCCCTTTCAGGTTCCTCCCCCAAAATTTGGAATATAAGTGATGAATCTGAAATTGAAAGCTTACTTGAATTCCTTCAAGATTATCATGTCCGAAAATTAAAACCTGAAAAAATTAATAAGGTTGATGATATCAATCAGTTCATTATTAATTTAACAGATAGTAATGGAGACAACTTTAGCATTATTGTAAATGAAGATCTAATCATCCAAAACTCTTCACTCTATTACGAAGTAGTTGACGGTCCACTAGATGTGGATTGGATTGTTCATTTTCTCATCAGCAATAAAATTTAACCTATCCAATACAGGGGGCAAGATAGTCATTCTATTCTTGTCCTTTTTAAAAAGACAATAAAATATAAGTTTTCTCCTTGAGCATTGTTTAGACTCAAGCGCTTTTCTTATATGTTTATTTAAGTTGATCAATCAAAAAAATAGCTATCATTAATATGAACAAAAGAAATATGGTATAGATTTGTAGAATCCATTGTTTTGAAGGTTTATTGAATTACCAATCCATAAATCCTCTCACCATAGATACTAAAATCAGATAAGGTCCAAAAAAATAAACAAAGTTAAAATTTTCATACTTTGTAGCTAGAGTCACGGAGCCCATGATAGAACTAATAACAAAACCAATCATCAGGATTGCCAACGCGAAAAATTGAAGACTTTTTGCGCGATCATCCATAGTATTTGTCTTCTTTGTTATATGCAGCTTTCTTTTCAGAAATCGCTCTCCCAGCCACACTGCGATAATTAACACAATACCAATGATAATTAGTTCTTTCACTTTTTCTTGTACCCCATTCTTGAAATGAACTATTATAGTGAACAAATGATTCGAAGGCACCTAACTTCATAGCGAAATCAATTGGTTTCATTATTTCAACATATATAGACTGATACTCTTAACTAATTTGTTGTTCTATATTTATACTTACGTCTATATTCCTTAGAAGTTTCACATTTCGTATATACTTATGGGAAGAGTATTTTAAAGGAGCTAACTAACATGGAATTTAAAAACATCGATGAACAAGTCATTCAAAAATATCAACAAGATGAGCAGCTAATGATTCGGTTGTTTGTACAATGGTGTGCTAATAATGAAGTGAACCCGCATGAGTTATATAGCCGTGCATACCCAGACCAACAAGAAAATGAGACGATGAAGAAAATAGTTGAGGAAGCTAAATTTGAAGAAGAAATCGACATTGATAACGAAACAATGCTGGATGTCCTACAACTTTTCGGCAATGATGATCTTGCTTTTATCCTAACAGATGAAATCGAACGTCTTTCAAAAAAGCAAAAATAACACATACTATCTGAAAGTTGTCAAAAAAGGGATTTGTTTTTTTACTTTTACCCTATTCTACTATATACTATTATTTAGTTCGACATCCGTAATAAAAGGGAGAGATTAGATTGGTAAAGAGTATGCCGCTGCGTTCAGAAGTAAAGACAGAAGAAACATGGAATCTGCAAGACCTTTTCAAAACAGAAGAGGAATATGATGCTGCGATAATTGAATTGGTAAAAGAAGTCGATGCATTTGCCGAAAAATTCAATGGCAACATTAGAGATGCTAAATCAGTAATAGAGGCATTGGAAGGCTTTGCGGCTGTTTATGAAAAAGTGGTTCCTGTTGGCACGTATACGAGTTTGTCATCAAGTACAGACCAAACGGATGACGAAGCACAAATGCGCTCAAGCAAGTTTGGTTCCACTGCCGCGAAAATAAACAGCAAACTATCATTCGTCAACAGTCAACTTTCTGAATTACCCATTGATGTTTTGGAAGATGCAATGAAACAGTCAGGTGATTTTAAAAATTACTTGGAGAAATTGATTCGCAAAAAAGAGTACCAATTGCATCCTGAAGTTGAGAAAACTTTAGCTGCCTTCTCTTCCACATTTGCCGGGCCATATGGCTTGTATAACACGACAAAAATGGTGGATATGGCATTTGATGATTTCGAAGTCGACGGGAAAAGTTATCCGTTAAGCTATGTGTCCTTCGAAGGTGACTGGGAGGGCGAAACGGATACCGCCAAACGCCGTGCTGCATTCGATGCATTCTCAGCTAAGTTAAAAGACTATCAACATACAACTGCAAAAACATATGACATGCATTTACAAACGGAAAAAACAACAGCTGACCTAAGAGGGTATAATTCGATTTTCGATTACTTATTATTCACCCAAGAAGTCGATAAATCCATGTATGACCGTCAAATTGATTTAATCACAAAAGAACTTGCACCGCATATGCGAAAGTACGCGAAACTTCTGCAAAAAGTCCATGGACTTGATAAAATGACGTTTGCCGACTTGAAAATCTCGCTTGATCCAACATACGAACCAAAAATCACCGTAGATGAATCGAAGAAATATATTGATGATGCCCTTGCTATAATGGGTACTGATTACATGGAGATGGTGGATCGTTCATACAAAGAACGTTGGATTGATTTCGCTCAAAACAAAGGTAAATCAACAGGAGCATTCTGTTCCAGCCCTTATGGCAACCATCCATATATCCTTATTTCATGGACAGGTAGTATGAATGATGTATTCGTCTTAGCTCATGAATTAGGGCATGCGGGTCATTTCTACAATGCAAATCGAGAGCAAAACGTATTCAATGCACGCCCATCCCTGTATTTCATCGAAGCACCTTCGACGATGAATGAAATGCTCGTGGCTAACCACCTATTAGAAAACTCAAATGATCCGAAATTCAAGCGTTGGGTCATTTCATCAATCGTTGCACGCACGTACTACCATAACTTTGTAACGCACTTACTAGAAGCTGCCTACCAACGAAAAGTCTATGAACGCATTGATGCAGGCGGAAGTGTCAACGCCGGTGTATTGAACAACTTGAAACGCGGCGTGCTTGAAGAGTTCTGGGGAGATGATGTGGAGATTAATGAAGGCGCGGAACTTACATGGATGCGTCAGCCACACTACTACATGGGCTTGTATCCATACACATACAGTGCTGGACTCACAATCTCCACTCAAGTATCTAAACGTGTCCTTGAAGAAGGTCAGCCTGCTGTCGATGAATGGCTCGAAGTATTGAAAGCTGGTGGTACAAAATCCCCTGCTGAACTGTCAAAAATGGCAGGTGTCGATATTACAACAGAAAAACCATTGCGTGACACAATCGCTTATATCGGTGATTTGATTGATCAGCTAGTTGTGTTGACGGAAGAAATTGAGGCAAACGAAACGGCTAACGTTTCACAATAAAAAAAAAGCGCAAGCGCCTGTTCAGAGGCGCTTGAGTCTAGACGTGAAATATCAGCTTTCGCAGGTTATCCACTGTCCAGATTTTATAATTTCCTAGGCAGGAAGAACAAAAAAAGCTGACGTAACCGTAATGGTCTCGTCAGCTTTTTGACGTTGCTAGTTAGATTTTACTTCATCCACTCTGGTTTACCAAAGCCTTCAAAATCTGAATCAATTACTTTTTCAAATTCTGCTGATTCTACTATTTCAATAATATCTTTAGCAAATTGCTTATCAATGTTTTCCGTTTTTACTGCAACTACGTTTCTGTATATATCAAGCATGTCCTCTAGTGCTAGCGCATCTAATAAATTCATACTTGCAGCCAAGGCAAAGTTTCCAGGAACTGCCGCTAAATCAGTACCGTCAACTGAACGTGGAAGCTGACCCGCTTCGATTGGCTGAAACACCAAGTTCTTCTTATTCATTGTTACATCTTTTTCAGATACTTTTAGCACTTCTGCATTTGGATCTAATTCAATTAGACCTTCATCCTGTAACACTAAAAGGGCGCGGGCTCCATTAACAGGATCGTTTGGAATGGTAACTTTTGCTCCATCCTCAATAGCTTCAATTGTCTTAAATTTATTCGAATAAATGCCCATTGGAGCTGTTGGTACGATAATAAGTGGTGATAATTCAGCTTCCGTTTCTTTAACGACATTTTCTAAATAAGTCGTGTTTTGGAACAGGTTTGCATCAATATCGCCACTTGCCAGGGCATTGTTCGGCTGAATATAATCACTAAACTCAATTAGTTCAACTTTATATCCCTTTTCTTCAAGTCCAGGAATAATCGCCTTTTTCAACATATCACTATATGGTCCAGCGGTTGCACCAATTTTCACAGATTTTTCATCCGAAGCTTTTTCTTTGCCACCACAAGCAGCTAGTGCGGTTCCAACTACAAGTACTAATACAACTAATAGAAACTTTTTCATAATTTTCTCTCTCCCCATCATCGTTTATCAATTACTTTTGAAATCCGATCTCCTGCAAACTGAATTACTTGTACAAATAGTATTAATATCACCACGGTCACTACCATTATTGTATTGTCGTAACGATAGTAGCCGAATCGAATTGCTAAATCCCCGATTCCGCCACCACCAACAACACCAGCCATTGCTGAATAGGCGACTAAACTAATTACTGTAAGTGTCACGCCTTGAATAATACTTGTTTTTGCTTCAGGCAATAGTACATCTTTGATAATCATCCACGGAGTTGCACCAACAGCGATTGCAGCTTCGATAACACCTTTATCAATCTCTCTTAGTGAAGTCTCCACAATTCTTGCGAAAAAAGGGATTGCTGCCGCAGATAATGAAACACTAGCAGCCCCAGGGCCAATCGGAGTACCTACTATTAAAATCGTTAAAGGGATTAACGCGACGAGTAAAATAATAAACGGCACAGAACGGACCATATTGACGATAAAGCCAATAACTGAGTTCAATGCCCGATTTTCTAAAAATAAGCCTTTATCGGTAGTGAACAGCAAAATCCCTAGCGGAAGCCCAATAACAAGTGCGATAACGAGAGAAATACTTATCATATAAAGTGTTTCCCCAAATGCTTTTGTAATATCAGGCATTAACTCTATAACGTGTTGTAAATCAATTCCCATTGTCAATTACCTCCACTTGAGCAGCTCGTGATGACATATAGGCAATTGCCTTTTCTATTTCGTCATCCTCGCCTTTTAGTTCCATCAGGAAAGTACCGAGTGGCCTTTCTTGAATATATTCAATGGAGCCGTGTAGGAAATTACCTTGTATAGTAAATTGCTGCACAGTATCTGAGATAATTCCATCGCCTGCGACATCACCTTTAAACATGACTTTGACCAGTTTGCCCGTGCACTTGCTCAAAATCATTGACGGCACATCAAATGACACAACACTACTAATAAATTCTTTCGTCAATTCTTCTTGAGGATCTGAAAATATATCATATACTTGTCCTTCTTCAATCACTTTTCCATCTTGCATAATTGCCATGCGATCACAAATTTCTTTCACGACATTCATCTCATGTGTTATTAGAACGATTGTAATCTTCAATTCTTTATTTATTTTCTTCAACAGCCTTAAAATAGATAGCGTCGTATTTGGATCTAATGCAGATGTTGCTTCATCACACAGTAACACTGAAGGATTATTCGCTAGTGCTCGGGCAATACCTACCCGCTGCTTCTGGCCACCACTCAGCTGCGCAGGATAAACATCCCGTTTATCAGAGAGGCCAACCATTTCTAGTAAGTCCGTTACCCGAGCGTTTATTTTATTGGCAGGCGTTTTGGCTGCCCGTAAAGCAAATGCTATATTTTCATATACTGTCTTTTGGCTGATTAAATAAAAGTGTTGAAAAATCATTCCTATTTTCAGACGTGCCTGACGGAGATTATTCCCCCGTAACTTCATCAAATTTAATCCATCTACTAAGATCGTTCCGCTCGTTGGTTTTTCCAACAAATTTAGACAACGGATAAGAGAACTCTTCCCTGCACCTGAGTAACCTACGATTCCGAAAATTTCTCCTGTGTTAATGTCGAGTGAGACATTATCAACACCAGTCACGATTCTCTCTTTTGTTTTGTATACTTTTGATACGTTTTGAATTTGAATCATGCAATTCTCCTCTTTCTATAAATAGAAGTACGAAATCTCAGATGTCTGACCATATAAAAATGCTTCTCTCATATATGAAAGAAGCACCGAAAATAAAAAGGTTTCAGCTCATCTTTCAGAATGAAATTCACTCTGTAGGAGTTAGCACCTTCCTTACATTACGCAAGGGGTTGCTGGACGTCATCGGGCCTATCCCTCAGTCTCTCTTGATAAGTACCATTATGTAATTATTTTGATTGATAAGTTTCATATTAGTATGTCTCAATAAGATTGTCAACATAATATGTTCTGATATATAACAATTTATTATCATTTTCATTTCATTCCATGTATACTGACAATAAGAAAAGCGGAAGGCGCCGTCTAGACGCGACAGGCATAAGTCAATCCAGGGGAAGGCAGTCTAAGAGCGCGACGTCCTGTCGCAACGACTGCATACCTGCATCCTTGCAGGCACGACGTGGCGCTCTTTGCCACATAGCTGGATTGCTTTTCAAGGAACCTAGCCTAAGTACGCCGCGTCCTGCGGCAATGGCTAGGTGACCCACTTCCTGTGGGCCTCCGAGCGGCTGGCTCCTGGAGCTAGACAATAAGAAAAGCGCAAGCGCCTTGGTAGACCCGACAAGCGCTGGAGTCTAGACATTGCTCCAAGTGAAAAACTTATACTATCTTACTCTTTTACAATAAAGATTGGATTACATAGAAGAGAGGTTATTACATGGCACTATCAAATCGACTCAAGAACCTACCACCGCACTTTTTCGCATCACTTGTTCGAAACGTACAAGAAGCACTTTCTGAAGGACGCGACGTTATTAACTTGGGGCGTGGAAATCCCGATCAACCGACACCTCCACATATTATAAAAGCACTCCAAGAAGCAGTCGAAGATCCAACAACACATGGATACTCCCCTTTCAGAGGGACTGCCGAATTAAAACAGGCTGTTGCTGACTTTTATAAACGAGAATACGATGTTCATATTGATCCTAAAACAGAGGTAGCGATTCTATTTGGAACAAAACCTGGATTGGTCGAGTTACCCCTCGCGATTATGAACGAAGATGAATTACTTTTATTGCCGGATCCGGGATATCCCGATTATTTATCGAGTGTAAGCTTAGCCAATATTAAATACGATTTAATGCCATTACTTGCAGAAAACGATTTTTTACCTGATTACTCTGCTCTTTCCGATGAACAAAAGAAGCAAGCAAAATTAATGTATTTGAACTATCCAAATAACCCAACAAGCGCAACAGCCACACTTCCATTTTTCGAAGAAACGATTGCTTTGGCAAAAGACAATGATATTGCAATTTTGCATGACTTTGCCTATGGTGGAATCGGTTTTGACGGTGCGAAACCTGTCAGTTTCCTGCAAGCAGAAGGTGCAAAAGAAGTTGGAATTGAAATGTACACATTGTCAAAAACGTATAATATGGCGGGATGGCGGGTCGGTTTTGCCATCGGTAATGCCGATATTATCGAAGCAATCAGCTTATTGCAGGATCATTTATTCATAGATATATTCCCAGCAATTCAGCGCGCAGCAACAGAGGCATTATCGGGAAGCCAGGATTGTGTGGATGAGCTCGTTTCACTTTACGAAAGCCGCCGGAATGTCTTAATTTCCGAATGTAAACGAATCGGTTGGGATGTCATCGCGCCCGCTGCATCTTTCTTCGCTTGGTTACCTGTACCAGAAGGATATACAAGCGAATCATTCACCAAGTTACTATTAGACAAAGCAGACATTGCCGTAGCACCGGGCCATGCTTTTGGAAGGTATGGTGAAGGGTATATACGTGTTGGCTTATTGGAAAGTGAAGACCGTTTAAAAGAAGCAGTTGCACGAATTGAAAAACTCGATATTTTTTCACGATAAAATAATTTAATTTGAATTTCATATCAAAAAAGCCAGGAGTTTTCTATTCTTGGCTTTTTTGACATGAAATATTCTTAGTTCGTTAGAAACATTGAAAAGAGCGAATATCATTTGGACTTATCACATGATGGATCCAGCCACGCCTTCTTCTCTGTACTTTCCAGCTAGTTATTGTGATTGTTTGTGTCATATTTATCTTCTAGTTTCGGAATTAATTTTTCCCATATCAGATATTTTCATATAAATTTCGATCAACTATGTGATTCAGATTTCCTATAAAGATCACACCTTTTTCATTTCAAGCTAAATCCAATCTGTATAGAATCTGCAATTCTCTTGTAGCCGATCTCTTGGTAGATTTTATTTGCTGTCGGATTCATCAAATCAGTGTAAAGCACACAAAAATCATATTTTTTTAGAAGTTCCTTTGTTCCAGCTGCTACCATCGTCCGCGCGTAGCCTTTCTTTCGCTCTTCCTTTGGTGTAAATACAAGGGAGACAGTTACGCCATGATTTGTCGGTCGGGCTTTTTTCATCATGGAAACTACTTTGCCATTATCCTCCCACAAAAATACTTCCTGTTCGGCTACAAATGATGCAACTCGACTTTTCACATCTTCCACTGCTGTTAGCGGAAGTCCTGCATCTTCCTCAAACAAGTTGAACCACATCTCAATGAGTGAACAATCATCCGTATTTGCCAAACGCCAAGAGCCTGGACTGTGTTCAAGTGTTTCATCTATATTATCTAATCGATACAATCCCTGGTCCATCATCAATTGAGGATACACACTTGTTTTCACTTCCCATTTCTTACTGAAGAGGAATGCCCACGGTTTTAAACCTATGATGGAACTAATTTCAATTTTAAGTTCCAATAGGTTTCTTATTAACAAATCCATACATTCTTCCAAACGGCTTTCATCCGTAAAAATTAGGTTTAACGGATGTGGATAGGTCATTTGAAATAAGGCTAGCACCTGCCCCTCCTCTTCAATCGTCGCCATAAACGGCTTCTCGTATCGGCCAGCTTTAATTGCCTGCAATACACCGAAAAAAAGACTGTATACATCTTCCCTTTTACCTAAAACAGGTTCAGCTTTCAATGCAAATTTTTGCACATCTTGATAACGTCTAAACTCCATCCCCACACCCCATTCACATAAAAATAATAAACATCGAAATATTATAACAATTCTACCACATTTAACCTATATGCTGTGACTCTGATTGAAATCCATTGGTTAGTGGAAAGCTCTCCTTATTGCACTGGAAATTATAAAGCTTCCCTGGGGATAATCTGCAAATGGGCCTAGAATGTTGCCACAGGTTGTGGTGTACTAAGGCTGCGTTCTTCTGTTACAGGCGCTTCCTCTTTTTTTTTGCAAATAAACGTCAAAGTGAGCTGAAAATAATGCCTGTCTTCTGTCCAAAAATGTTATTGGAGGAGCCAACCCCTGATCACCTTGTAAATTGCCAGGAATGCGGCCTTTATGAACAAGGGACACGGATGGTATGGGGTGAAGGTAATCCAGCGGCCCCGATTATGATTATTCTTGACAATCCCGGAGCACGTGAAGATCGTGAAGGCGAGTCATTTGTTTGTGGAACGCGGCAAACGCTACAAGAAGTTGCAAATGAAGCTGGCTTGAAAATAGATGATCTGTATGTCACTTTTATACTAAAAAGGAAGCCCGTTCGAGCATACGACAAAGAATTAGTACGTCAAATTTGTATGAGGCATTTAGAACAGCAGCTTACAGAAAAAAAGCCTACTCTCATTCTTTGTTTAGGAAATGTAGCCGTTCAGTCTTTTTTTCAAAATCCTGAAGCCGAAGTGAAGTCAATGCGGAGTAGTTGGCACGATATACGTGGATTCCAAACAGCGGTCGCCTACCATCCACTTGCAGTTAGACGACGTCCAAACTTACGTAACTTATTTTTGGAGGACTTGACTTTCGTTGCGGATCACTTTCATTCTTTAAACCTCTAGCTACGATATGAAGTTTTTGCAATCCAATATTACTATTAGAAAAAATATTTATGTTTGATAAATTAATCAGATATGGTAGATAGAATTCAAAAAAACAGGACACGCAATTAAGCATGTCCTGTTACCAACTCAGATATTTGGTTGTTTTGAAGTATTCAATATTTCTAGTTCTTCTTTACTTCCAACGTGATCAAGTTCTTTATTTTTTTCAATTTCATGCATGTCAAGAACGTGTTGGGTAGGTGGGATTAATAGACTTATTACGATAATTGTCACTCCAGAAAAAATCACACCTGAGAAAACAGGCGTTAGCCACAATTCGCCCAACAAGCCCAAAAACCCATCCGATTGAATTTTCGGCCCAGGAACGTGAGTAAGTGACGTAATAATATAATATACGAGTCCAACAGATATACTTGCCCATACAGCCGGAGTACTTACCCGCTTCCAAAATGGGCCTAAAACGATTGGCCAGAACAATGTAACAAATACAACATCCCACGCTAAATAGGCTAAATCAATAACTTTTTGAGCACTTAGAGCCAGGATTAAACCTAACAAAGCGCTTGCAAGAATCACCATTCTGGAAAAAAACAATAGTTTTTTGGGATCAGGATTCTTATTAATAAAATCTAAATAAATATTTTTAGTAACAATTCCTGAGGTTGCTACATAACATGCCGCAACAGTTGACATACCCATCGCCGCCATCGCTGTTAAAAAGATAGCAGATAAAATAGGAGGGAAATAGCCTTGTGCAAAAACAAGCATCAATGTTTCGGGATTGGAACTGTTCGGATAAATAGATTTAAAAGCTTCCCCTAACATACCAGGTATCCAACTAATAGCGATGATTACTGAACCTGCAATAATCATACTCAGCTGTGCGACACGCGGACTTTTTGCCGCTGCAACACGCTGACCTAAGTCCACTGCTGGAATATCACCAAGAGCTAAAACTAAATAGAGTGTCCAGAATTCAACTCCACCTCTACTAAATAATTCATTTACATTCCACCAATCAGGGTTAAATGTAACATCGGGATAATAGAATAAAACAAATATGGTTATCCCGAGGATTCCGGCTACCGCTAGTGCCCCTTGAACAATTTCGGTGTAAGCGACAGCCCATAAGCCTCCAATAACGGAGTAGAGTGCCGTTAACGAAACAAATAATAGTGCGGCTGGAAGGAAATCGATTTGGAAAAGTTGTTGGATAATATAAGTACCCCCAACAGTGAGAGCTGCGGCATTGAAAATACCAAATGCTACCGCCATCACGATTCCCGTGTATGCTCCTAATCTTTTACTACCATATCTCAATCCGTAGTAGTCCGCTAGTGTCCATCCTCTTAATCTTCTTAGGGGCTTAGTCCAGATTAATGCTCCTAAAATCATACATGTACCTAGGCCGCCCATTGTTGCGGACCCTTCAAAGCCTCCACTTGTATAACCCGAGCCGACAGCAGCAAAAAAGAATGGAGCTGCTAATAACGCGGCAATTAAACTCCCAGTTACAACGGATAACGGCATACTCCAGCCCGCCACAATTAAATCTTCAGCAGTTTTGACGCGCTTATATCCTTTATAGCCAATGTAATAAATAAAAACTAAATATACACAAAATACGATGATATTCATCAATTCAAGTGCTCCTCATCTATCTTTTATCCGTTCATAACTACTCCACCGTTTGGAGTTAGTATTTGACCTGTATAAAAATCCGCATTTTCTGATGCTAAAAATAACACAGTTTTGGCGATTTCCTCAGGTTGAGCCAAGCGCTTTAGTGGATATTTCGCTGACTCTTCCGCGATATAGTTTTCACCGAAAGCTTCGAGGATGCCAGTATATGTTCCACTAGGCGCCACAGCGTTGACCAATATATTCGGTGCCAACTCTCTTGCCAAAGCTTTTGTAAAAGCATTAATACCGCCTTTTGCCGCTGAATAATGGGTGAATTCTTCACACCCAAGACTTCCTATATCTGAAGAGATGTTAATAATTTTACCTTTATTTTTTTCCTTCATTCTTTTCGCCGCTTCTCGGCAATTATAAAAGTTTCCGTAAAGATGAACCTTTATCATTTTGTCCCACTGCTCATCAGTTAAATCTGTAATAGGAGCATTCTGTGCAAACCCGGCATTGTTGACAAGAATATCTATTGCTCCTAGCTGGTTGTCCATATACTGAAACATATCCTGCACTTGTTTAGAGTCAGATACATCCGCACAATATTTTAGTGCATTCACGCCATGGTCCTTCGCTTGTAGACGAACTGTTTCCGCCTCTTGATCGCTGCCAATATAGTTTATTAAAATATTTGCTCCCTGTTCAGCAAAAGCTAAAGCAATTGCCTTGCCTATCCCCATACTAGAGCCTGTAATGAGAACATTTTTACCGGTAAGCTTTAAATCCATTAATCTTCACTCTCCAATTTAAAGTTTGTAATTAGGGACTGCAGCTTCTCCGCAGTTTGGCCTAATGAAGCAGATGCTTCTTTCACTTCTTGCATCGACACCAATTGTTCTTGTGTAGCTTGTGAGACATTCAATGAAAACTCGGTAGATTGTTGAGATGTTTTCTTAATATTATTAACGGATGCGACTACTTCTTCAGAGGATGCAGAAATTTCTTGAGATGCAGCAGAAATTTCCCGGATTTGATCTGCGACTTCATCTGCAGATTGTACAATCCTTTTAAATATCTCGCCTACTTCATTCGTATAATCCATTCCCACTCTTACGTCTTCTTTTCCTTTTTCCATCACGGTTACAGATGCATTAGAATCCGTTTGAATCATATGAATTAGTTGGAAAATCTCTTTAGCCGACTGAGATGATTGTTCAGCTAAACGCCTTACTTCATCTGCAACGACAGCAAATCCTTTACCATGCTCACCAGCTCTGGCTGCTTCAATAGCAGCGTTTAGTGCTAACAAATTTGTTTGCTCTGCTATAGCAGTAATAATGTTCACAATGTCGCTAATCTTATTAGAATTAGCATGTAAACCATTAATAGTTTCCTCTATTTGTTCTACAGATGTATTAATTAATTGCATTTGATCAATCACCTGTTGGACAACCTTATTTCCTTGTTCAGCAGCAATTGAGGCTGTCAGAGACGATTCAGAAGCCGTATTGGCTGAATCAGCGATTTGTTGTATGCCACCTGCTGTTTCTTCCATTGCAGCTGCTGTTTCTTCAGTCATCACCAAAGAAGTTTCAGCATTTTGAGCGATATTCTTCATTTCTTTCGAAACGTTTGTTGAACTAATATACGATTCTGTCGCATTCATAGTTAGCTGATTGGCTGATGATGCAACGTGATCAGATGTATTTCTAATGTTTAATATGACATGTTGCAAATTTGAAACCATTGTTTTTATCGATTGTGAAAGTTGTCCAACTTCATCATTTGTAATCTGGAGATCCACATCGTTCAATTCTCCATTTGCCACTTGGTCTGCAACAATGACCACTTTTTTAAGTGGTAATAGAAGCCGATCAATTGTAAAATACAGCAATACTAATAAGATTGAAATTCCGATTACTGCAATAATAATCTGTTTTGTAACACTTTTTTTAATGATGGTATCAATATAATCCGCAGAGTAATCAATTCCTAACACTGCAATTGTATTTCCGCTTTCATCTTTAAGAGGGCTGAAAACTGTTCGCCATGATCCGAATGAGTCCTCAAAGATGCTTGTTACCTCTGATTGATCATTTTTAATTGCGAGCTTAGCAGTATCTACATGGACAGGAGCAAGATCAGTAAACAATTCCCCCGCTTCATACGCTTCATTCAAATTTTCCGTATAGCCGATAGGAGTGACACCATTATCCTCCATCTCCCATATATAACTCCAAAACATGATTCCCTGTTCTTCCCTTATGCCATCCAAGGTACTTTGCATTTTCAAAAATTCAGGATCGTCTTCCCCTTGAACTTTCAATAGACCATCTATATCTTTGGAATCTAGGTTCATGGCTGTCAATAAGCCAACACTTTTTAACTCTTGTTCTAGGTCATTTTCTAACTGGCCGTTCAATTGAGAAATACTTTGTGTCGTTAGAACAGTAAAAAGTGCTAAAACAATAATAGAAACTGTAAGTAAAAGCTTATACTTTAATGACATGTTTTTAAAAAAACGCATAATAATTATTTCCTCCTCTTCAATTTTTGTATCTTTCTTTACACATAAAAAAAGGCCCATTTCACAATGAAATAGGCAAATAAAAAAACTAGACTATTATCTAGCGTTTCTTGAGCAGCTCAGCCGTCATAGTAATAATTACTTTAGACCTGTAGCTTTGCGTCCCTACTTTTCAATAGGTTTGCCTATAACTATCAAAAAATATACCACATAGTCTAATAGATGGCAATATGAAGTACCAAAAGATTCATAGAGTAGTATAGTGACACCGCTTAATGTCCTGCTTTCAAAACACCCAAACTAGTATATAGTCATTGGTTAAAAAAGAAAAATAGTGCCTTTACTCCCCCGACCATATTTATTTTCCGCTGTTTTAAATTGTTACATCAAATTCTTTCCAAGGATAGCATTGCTGGAAATTTCAATATCAAAAGTATTCTCATTTCTGGCAACTTCAACCTTTATTCTTCCAGGTAAGAAGCAATGCCTGATATGCTATAGAAAGGTGCTGCTATGAAAACGCTATATAAAAATGCGAATAGCTTGCTCGACCTATCTATTTGTTTATCCTGTTTCATCAGATCTATCTTGCCCTTTTACTATTGAGCATTTTTACTTTTTTCCACTAACCTGTCCATTTGGTGCAATAAACAACAAATTACATAATTCAACATTTCAATAATCAATTTGTTGTTATTGCTTATCGTCAAAAATTATTTCTATTTCTGTTAAACAAAAGTTTCAGATACTGAAAATTTCACAACCATTTTTCCGTGCAAAATACTTTTTTGGCACCTGTATCTAACTTCACTTGTTTGCCAATAGCTAATGGATGCATTGGATGGGTGTGGCACGTATCGAACTCAGCTAAAATGGGAATATCCATCCCATCTAATTGCTCTATCAGTAAGTCCAATGGCTGCTTGCCAGTACCTAAATCATCATACTGTTCATGTTTACCTAAAATAATACCAGCAACTTTATCAAAAAAACCTTGCACTTTTAGCATTGCAAAATTCTTCTCAACAATTGAGGCATTTTTCATACAATCCTCAATTAATAAAATATCGCCTTGTTTAATTGTAGGGAAATAAGAAGAGCCAATAAATCCATACATCGAATTCACATTGCCACCTATTAATCGTCCTTCTGCAACACCACTATGTCCAGTCACCCACTTATTATTAAAAAGCGTTTTCTCTGTCGTTTTTTCTAACCAGTTCACAGGCTCATCAGACCAAAATGGAGACATTGGCACTTCATAAGGTAGCTCTGTCTCTTTCATAAAATATTGTTCGAAATATTGATAAGTATCATTTACTAGTGGTTCAAATTCACCGAACGAAGGTATTAAAGCAGGTCCATAATATGTTGAGATACCTGTTTTTGCATAAAGGGCGAGTAAAACAGCCGTTGCATCAGAATAACCAACGACTAGCTTTGGATTTTGCTTAAATGCTTCATAATCAATATATGGCAGCATGCTATTAGAGTTCGTGCCACCAATTGTGGACATAATCATCTTTATATTCGGATTTCTTAATAGCTCATTTAGTTCATCTGCGCGTGCTTTAGGTGAACCAGAACGATAAACATCAGACTGTCCTGTCAATCTACCTTCTACAATAACAAACCCTTTTGATTCTAAAAATGCTTTTGCACGTTCAAACCGTTGCAACGCAGTAACAGTTGCGGGTGAAGATGGTGTGAATATACCGATTGTATCTCCCTTTTCTAATCGTTTCATCATTAATTATCCCCTTTTTTCATAATTTAGATAGCCCAAAAAACTTAAGAATTTTCAATTTAATAGTGAAGTATACAACTTTAATCTTGACTTATAATCACGAATACTTGTTATTATACTCCATCTATTTAATAGTTTCTATTAAATTTCAGAATAATCCATTTCCTAACATCCGATTCACTATATAATCATAGCTTCCACTGTTTTTTAATTCCTTTGCTAAATCAAGGTGATTTTTCTCGTTTTGTGCTTTGCTTTCTTCCCATTGTCCAGTTATTGCATGAAAATCGTATAGAAGTCTTGCTGTATCACCTAAATCATGCAAACCTTTCATGCTCGGTATGTCTAAATGAGGCAAGGTCTTATAGGATAGTTCGCTAGCAAAATATATTAACTCCTTTTCCAGTGCGTAAAACAAGTTATATACAATTAATTAAGTATTTCTTCCCACTCGTCTGAGCATACTAACGGGCAAGGCTTATACAGCATTGTTGCATTATTCATGCATGCAACATTCCTAAAAAATTAATGCTTTTAACCATTGTTTATGTAAAACTTTAAGGAGGATATTTATTGTATGTATGATGTTGTTATTATTGGCGGTGGTCCGTGTGGCTTATCAACGGGTCTTGCTCTACAAGAAAAAGGACTTTCTTATGTGATTATTGAAAAAGAGGCGATTGTCAATTCCATTGTCAACTGTCCATTACACATGACTTTCTATAGTACTTCTGACCGCTTAGAAATCGGCAACATTCCATTCCTATCTCAAGATGTCCGTCCAAATCGAACTGAACTATTAAAATATTATCGTCTTGTAACTGAGAGACAAGAAATTAATATTAAGTGCTATCAAAAGGTTAATTCTATTTCAAAGAATGCAGCATCCTTTACTGTCCACGCAGAAGATCGTAATGGCAACACCATTCCTTACGAAGCGAAGATGATTGTTATTGCAACAGGAATTTTCGATACGCCAAGACAACTAGGTGTAGACGGAGATAATCTAGCGAAGGTATCACATTACTATAAAGAAGGTCACCTCTATTATGGACAACATGTTACAGTTGTGGGTGGTAAAAATTCAGCAATTGAAGCTGCTATTGATCTTTATCGTAATGGGGCCAAGGTTACACTTATCCATCGTGGAGAAACTGTCTTAGAAGGCATTAAACCATCGTTGTTATTAGATATGCGTAACCTTCTTAAAAAAGGAAAAATTGATTTTCATCCCAATTCCAGTATTGCTGCTATCGATGAATCAACCATTCGCATAAACTCTTCTGACGGAACAGTTACACTTCAAAATGACTATGTATTTTCCCTCATCGGTTATCAACCCAATATCTCTCTGCTTCAAAGCATTGGAATTCAAACTGACCTCTCTTCATTAGTTCCTTCCTTTAATCAAGAGACATATGAATCAAATGTCAAGAACGTTTTTCTTTCTGGCGTTGTAACGGGTGGCATTACAAATCGTGTTTACATTGAAGACGGACGCTTTCATGGCATGAAAATTGCAAATGAAATTGCACAACGTCTGTCCTATGTTCAAAGTAACTTATGATGTTAAAAGCTCACCAAATCACAATGAATGTGACTTGGTGAGCTTTTTTCAATTACAGACGATTTAAATTTAAACTATTTATGATCCCCTAAATAATAGGCTATCAGGCATATTATTTTATTATTCAATTCCATATCCTATTACTTTCCCTTCCACTTGGCTTAATGATAAAGGTCCGAAGTGACGGCTGTCTATACTTCTCCACCACTGGTCCCCCAGCACAAATACTGTGCCTTCTGGTACTAAAATGGCTTCCATGCTTTCTTCAAAATCTTCTTCAGTCATAGAGGAATTTTGAGAATCGACTGTTTCAAAATACTTTTCCTTATTCATTCCTCTTACGGTTGGAAATGAATAAAAAGACTCTAGTTTCATTTCATCAATATATAGCTGACCCTCTCTAATTTCAATTCTCTCTCCTGGTAAGCCCACAACTCTTGATATATAATTCCCTGCTAGATTTAAATTTGGATTTCCATTTGAATACTTCGGTGTTGCAAAATAAATAACGTCCCCGCGTTGAAAGCCAGAGACTCTTGGCTCTACTACAATTCTTTTTCCAGTACCTATTGTTTCATAATCGTGATTTCCTTTGTCCATATTATCTATTCCGTATTCTACAGTGATCATATTTGACTCTACTTCGACCATCGGAATTTCAGGGACGGATTGATCATCAATGATTGTTTTCTGACTTTCAACTTCAGATGTATACTCTTTAATCGTCATCATTAAAAATAGTCCAACAGCAAAGATGGCAAAGCTAGAAAAAATTAGTGGGAGCATGTTAAATTTCTTTTTTCCACTTTTAGCAATGACTTTCTCCAAGCTAATCATTCGATCAGTTTCTAATCTATCAACATCCTTCAACTCGTTAAACTCACCATCAAATTCATCGAAGTCATTCATCCGTTCTCCCCCTCCATTCTGTACATTTCTTTTTTCAGCGCAGCAAATGCCCGCACCATTGTTGATTTCACCTTTGTCTCAGTCCACCCTAAGATATATGCTGTTTCTTTGATCGAGCTTTCGTTGATTTTCCGTAAAATAAGGACGTCACGATAGGTTGGCTTCAAACTAGCTAGCGCATTGGACAACCTTACAGTCATATCCTTTTTCAGTAATTCATCTTCCAGCGAAAGATTGCTTGTATCCACATTCAGATCTTTATCAAGACTGAAAAATCGAATGATCCTTTTCCGCCTGAAATGATCATACGTAGCATTTCTAGCTATCTTCAATAGCCATGTCAACATACTAGCTTGTTTATTAAACGAATGAATATTTTTGAACGCTCTATAAAAAGTTTCTTGGGTCAGATCTTCCGCCAACTCCTTCTGACGGACTTGTAAAAAGATATATCGATAAATGCGATCACTATATTCTACATAAAGCTGTTCTAGACTTTTCTCCACTGCCCCTCACCCTTACTAGACGAACTACTTTCAAAAAGGAGTCGGAAATATGAAATAATGTGCCTGCTTTACTTACAAGTGGTTATAGGTTGACTCATCCCAACAGTTTTGACGATTGCTATGACAGTTCAAGCTTACACTGACAGTTTTAATGGTTGCCATGACAGTTCGCGTACTTACCATTACAGTTTCATCGATTGCCATGACAGTCCAAGCTTACACTGACAGTTTTAATTGGTTGCCATTACAGTTTCATCGATTGCCATGACAGTTCAGGCTTTCACTGACAGTTTTAATGATTGCCATGACAGTTCGTGTACTTGCCATTACAGCTTCATCAATTGCTATGACAGTTCGTGTACTTGCCATGACAGTTTCATCAATTGCCATAAGCTATGGCAAAATGCTTGTAGAATTAAATATCAAAAAAGACATGCACCAGTTAGATGCACGTCTTTTCCTATGTATCGCGGGTTATCTACCAAAGCATCGGTTTTTGAACCATGAGCCAGAGCATGATTAGCATAAGGCCGATATAGAGCCATGAAGTACCATTTAAACGATCAAGTATCTTATTTTTATCAGCATCTGGATTCTTAAATCTTCGTAGCACAACCGTAAATCCTCTTGCTAGGAAAACTCCAGATAATAGCAAAACAGCAAGCGTCATGATTACCCATGACGTATACCATGGCCAAGGTCCAAATACCAATAGAAGGACACCCGTGTAGACGAGAACATGTCCTGCATGCATGACCAAGCGAATGATGACATTGATAATAGACAAGTAGACTTGCTCAATGTCCGTTTCAACGCCACGCACTCGCTTAATAATCGGCATCAATAGAAATAATGGACCTATGGCAAGGACAGCACTGATAACATGCAAAAAGACAATCGCGCCATAGATTCCTGAATTCATTCAGAACATCATTTCTCTACTGGGCTATATTCATGCACCCAAACACTCATCGCCGGTAACCATGGCATTTTATCATGCATCGCGAGAATAGATTGTTTGTATTCTTCCATCGTTGTGTAACCTTCTTGTTGTGCATGTTCGTCCGTCATTTCGCCGAGCGTCTGTGAATAAATTGTATCTACTTTAAACTCTTTACCGTCGAGTACCATAATTTCACCAAGATCTGCATAAACACCATTACGGCGAGTAGCTGTCTTTTCGCCATTCAGCACTTTTTTAACATCTTTGGGTATCGTAACTAGCTTTTCAATCGTACACGTTTTTTTAGGTAGTACTACATTTGATTGTTCACTCATGTAAATCGCCTCATTTCATAAAATAACATCTCCTCTATCATAACTATTGTTAACAATTTTAGCGAGGTTCTCGATCTGAGACAAAAAAGATAACCAAGCGTATCGGCTATCTTTTCGTATATTTTAGTTATGAAATTAAGTTCAAAAACTGTCGGGTTCGTTCTTCTTTTGGATTTGTAAATAGTTCGCTCGGTTTATTTCGCTCAACTACTTTTCCATTATCTATAAAAATAACTTCGTCGGCTGCGTCTTGTGCAAAACGCATTTCGTGTGTAACGACAACCATGGTCATTCCTTCATTGGCAAGATCTTTCATGACCTGCAGCACTTCACCGACTAATTCAGGATCTAGCGCAGATGTAGGCTCATCAAACAGCATTACTTTTGGTTCCAATGCCAACGCCCTTGCAATCCCTACCCGCTGCTGCTGCCCCCCTGATAGTTGAAAAGGATAGAAGTCGAACTTATCACCTAATCCAACCTTATTTAACAAGTTCTCAGCTTTTTTCCGTGCTACATCTTTAGCTTCTTTTTTTACGATGACTGGCCCTTCCATCACATTTTCAAGAGCAGTCTTATGAGGAAACAAATTATAATTCTGAAACACCATACCTGTTTCACTTCTAAAATAGTCAATTTCTTTTTTTGCTACACGTTTAGAAAAGTCTGCTTCGTGGCCATCAAGGGTTATAGTCCCGGCTGTCGGGACTTCCAGTATATTCAAACATCTAAGCAGTGTCGTTTTACCAGAGCCTGATGGACCTATGACAACTACGACTTCCCCTTTATTCACTTCCAAATCAATTCCCTTTAACACTTCAAGGTCCCCGAACTTTTTATACAAGCCTTTTATTGAAATCATAGTTTGCACCTTCTAACAGTTGTTTTTTCAACTTATCACTTAGCCACATATCGATCCAGCCGATGTTCAATTCTGTCTTGAATTAAGGAAAGGATAAAACAAATGAGCCAGTAGATAATCGCTGCTTCAGTATAAAGTAATAAAAACTCATAGTTTGCAGAAGCGATTTCTTGAGCCCTTCTAAACATTTCTGTCACTAAAATAAGCGATGCCAGCGATGTATCTTTCACAAGACTAATAAATGTATTCGATAAAGGCGGGATAGATACTCTCGTTGCTTGCGGTAGAATGATTCGCCTAAGCGTTTGAGTATAGTTCATGCCAATCGTATGTGCTGCCTCCCACTGTCCCTTCGGTATCGATTGTATTGCTGCGCGAATTACTTCTGAAGCATACGCCCCTACATTCAATGAAAATCCGAAGACGGCGGCTGGAAATGGATCTATAACTATTCCGACCGTTGGCAATCCGAAAAACAAAATAAATAGTTGTACGAGTAAAGGCGTTCCACGAATTGCAGATACATAAATTCTTGCGATAATTTGTAGCGGCTTGCTTGTTGATATTCTTCCTAACGCAGTTAATACTGCAAGAATAATTCCAAAGAAAAAAGAAAGAAACGTTAAAGGAAGCGTATAGTAAAGAGCTCCCTCCAGCAATGGCCAAAGGGATGTTAGGGCAATATCTAGAAGTCTTTGTACTTTCTCTGGGTTAGCTAAAATATTAGTTAAGGACATCTTCACCAAACCATTTCTCGGATATTTTTAAGTATGTTCCGTCTTCAATCATTGCATTTAGTGCTTTATTTACTTCGTTAACAAGTGTTTCATTACCTTTTCTAAACATTAAACCACTTTGTGAAACGTCATCTGCTGTCGCCACAATTTGGACAGGTGCATCTGGTTTATGCTTCATAAAGTCTAAGTAAGATAAATTATCATTTATCGTTACATCTACACGTTTGGAATTGATGAGCTCAATAGCTTGGTTAAATCCTTCAACACCCACAATTTCAGCCTCGTAAGATCTTGCAGTGTCTGCATAGTTACTCGTTAATGACTGCGCAGACTTTAACCCTTTAATATCTTCAAAGCTTGTCACATCTTTATTACTAGTATTTGTAATGAGGACTGCAGATGATGAAATGTACGGTTCCGAAAAGTCATATTTCTCAATACGGTCCTCACGAATCCCTACTTGGTTTGCAATCATATCGAACCGTTTAGAGTCAAGCCCTGCGAAAATCGCATCCCATTGCGTTTCTAGAAATACAGGCTCTACCCCGAGTCGTTTCGCTATTTCTCTTGCGATTTCAACGTCAAAACCTGTAAGTTCCCCTTTCTCATCATGGAATGTAAATGGTGGATATGTTCCTTCTGTCCCGATTGTTAACTTGCCTTCATCCTGTATTTTCACAAGTAAATCTTCCGTTTTCTTTCCTGAATCACTGTTTCCTTTAGACTCTTCACTACCACTTGTATTTCCTTTATTAGCGTTTCCGCATGCAGCAAGTAATATGATTGCTGTAAATAGTAGAATTACGCGTAAACTAAATTTCTTCATACCCATTCTCCTTAATTCATATTAACTTACTTGGTTATTAGCATCATACAACATTGTATGCACTTCGTCAAAAAATAGTTTCCTCAAAAAACCTTTCCTTTATTCTTTATACCTCGGAATCCCTAAAACTAACCACATTATTCACTCTACTACTACATTTCCTTAACTAACATGTACGCGGGTGTTGAAATATTAAAAAAGGCACAGTTTCCGGATAACCGAAAACTGTGCCTTCTATTTATCAACGATTATATCTGTTTCAACAAATTCGCCATCTCAATCGCTGCATTCCCTGCATCCCATCCTTTATTGCCGGCTTTCGTTCCCGCACGTTCAATTGCCTGTTCAATCGTGTCTGTTGTCAAGACACCGAAAATAACCGGGATGCCTTCCTGCAGATTGATGGCCGCGACCCCTTTAGCCACTTCATTACATACATAGTCGAAATGCGGTGTTGCTCCGCGGATAACTGTACCAAGTGTGATAACTGCATCGTACTTACCGGAAGCCGCCATCTTCTTCGCTATTAGCGGAATTTCATAGGCACCTGGCACCCAAGCAACCGCGATATCACTGTCGGCTACTCCGTGACGAAGCAATGCATCTTCCGCTCCGCTTAGTAATTTTCCTGTAATGAATTCATTGAACCTTGCTACCACGATTCCAACTTTAAGCCCTGTTCCAACTAAATGTCCTTCATAAATTGTTCTCATCATTATTCCCCCTCAATTATGCAATAAGTGTCCCATTTTATTTTTCTTTGTTTCCATATAAATTTTGTTCTCCACTTTAACAGGCATTTCGATTTGAATGCGCTCTGTTACTTCTAATCCGTGTCCCGCTATTCCAGCAATTTTACGCGGGTTGTTCGTCAGAAGATGAATCGACGTTAAACCGAGATCCCGCAGTATTTGTGCACCGATGCCGTAATCTCGAAGGTCATCCGGAAATCCTAATTTCTCATTGGCTTCAACAGTGTCGTATCCTTCTTCCTGTAGCTTGTAGGCCTTCATTTTATTGACGAGACCTATTCCACGACCTTCCTGACGCATATAGAGTAAGACGCCTCTTCCTGCTTTTTCAATCTGCGCAAGTGCAGCTTGAAGTTGCGGACCACAATCACATCGACATGAGCCAAAGACATCGCCTGTCAAACATTCCGAATGAACGCGGACGAGTACATTTTCAGCGTCTTCGATATCGCCTTTTATCAAAGCAATATGTTCATGCCCTGTTTCTTTTTCAACGTAAGCTACTGCTTTGAAATCTCCAAAATCTGTTGGCAGATTAATATCTACAATACGCTCTACAAGTTTTTCATTGAGGCGGCGATAAGCAATTAGTTCCTGAATTGTTAAGATAACAAGATCAAATCGTTCAGCTATCTCTTTCAACTGTGGACCTCTCGCCATTGTCCCATCGACGTTCATAATTTCACATATGACGCCGACCGGTTCTGCTCCCGCGAGCTTCGCGAGGTCTACAGCAGCTTCTGTATGACCAGAGCGCTTTAGGACGCCGCCAGACTTCGCTATTAGCGGAAACATATGTCCTGGTCTTCTAAAGTCTGTTGGACCTGCTTCAGTCCCAAGCATCCTTAAAACTGTTTCCGACCGTTCAAATGCTGAGATTCCAGTATGGCAATCCGCATGATCAATGCTAATCGTGAATGCAGTTCCGTGCACATCACTATTATTTTCTGTCATAAGTCCGAGTTCAAGCTGTCGCGATTTCTCTTCGTCTATCGGCACGCAAATCAATCCACGGCCTTCCGTCGCCATAAAGTTAATCATTTCGGGTGTAGCGAATTCACCAAGTGCAACAAAGTCACCTTCATTCTCTCGGTCTTCGTCGTCTACGACAATAATTGCTTTTCCTTTTTTTAGTTCTTCAATTGCTTTTTCTACGGTAGAGTACATCTGCTTTGCCCCCTTAACTGAGGAATCCACTGGCGATAAGGGTATCCATTGTTAAACCGCCAGTTGGATTCTCTTTGTCTGTAGTTATTAGCCGTTCTATATATTTCGCGAGCATATCGCATTCTACGTTCACTCGATCCCCAGCCCGTTTTCGGCCGATGATTGAGTCACCTTGCGTGACTGGAATTAATGAGATGATAAAACTAATACTCGTCACACCAAATACAGTAAGTGATGTTCCATCCACAGTTACTGAACCTTTTGGGATAAAATACTTCAATAATTTAGTTGCGATACTGATTTCCATATAGATTGCATTTTCTTTTTGTCTAACCGAAACAATTTCGCCAGTGCCATCGACATGTCCACTGACTATATGTCCGCCGAAACGACCATTCGCCGCCATCGCACGTTCTAAGTTAACTGGACTTCCCGTACGCAATGCTTGAAGCGTTGTCGCTTTAACAGTTTCAGGCATGACATCAGCTGTAAAATGATTGCTCGAGAAATCTGATACCGTCAAACAGACACCATTCACCGCCAGACTATCGCCTTTTTTAACATCGCTAAGCACTTTGCTACAACGGATTGATAGTTGCAAAGAATTCGCCGCTGGCCTAACCGCTGAAACTGTTCCTACTTCTTCAATAATTCCAGTAAACAACTGCTGTCAATCCTCCTTCAGAAACCTGGCGCCATGCTGAAATCGTCCCCTATTTGTCGCACATCTAAAAAACGCAAGGATTCGCCTTCTGCAATCAGGTTCCAAGTATCATTCATGAACAATGAAGAACCGTTGTCGATTAATTTCGGAGCCATATACAAATACAGTACATCTGTGAGACCTTTATTGATTAAACTGAAATGAACTTTGCTACCGTCTTCAACGAACATTGTCATGATTTCTTTATCAGCAAAACGTTTTAAAACTTCATTCAAAAAAGATACGTTTTCTGAAATCCTTTTAATTGAAACTAAAGGATGTTCAAAAAAAGTAGTTTCAGAATGTGTTGAATCGAGAGTAAAAATAACTGTTTCTATAGCGCCGTCTGTAACAACATTCGCTGATTTGGCGTCCTGAGATGCCGGTCTAAATTAATTCGAATTGGATTCTTTCCACCATGGGGCAAACGGGTGGTGAGGAAAGGGTTATCGTGAAGTACGGTTTGTACGTCTACCAAAATAGCATCATGGGTATGGCGGAGGTGATGGACATCGGTTCGTGATGCAGCCGAAGTAATCCATTTGCTGTCCCCGTTCTGCGTTGAAAGTCTACCGTTAAGAGTTGCGGTGGCTTTCAAGGTAACGTATGGTTTCCCGTATCTGATGAAATGAAAAAATGCTTGGTTTAACTGCTCTGCCTCTTCCTGTAAAATGCCGGTAATGACTTCAATCCCAGCAACTTTAAGAAGCCCGATTCCCGCTCCATTGACGGAGGGATTCGGATCGATAGACGCAACAAAAACACGTTGAATTCCAGATGAAATAATGAGATCTGTACACGGAGGTGTTTTCCCAGTATGGGCACACGGTTCCAGTGTCACGTATAGATCCGCACCAATAGAATTCGCACCTGCCATTGCCAGCGCATGCACTTCAGCATGAGGTGTCCCAGCTTTCAAGTGCGCACCCGTCCCTAAAATCCGGCCGTCTTTCACACAAACAGCACCAACAAGTGGATTCGGCGAGGTTTGTCCTTGTGCACTACGCGCCAGTTCAAGAGCAAGTCTCATATAATGTTGAGGGTCCATTGGCATTCCCCCTTTCGTTTTTTGAAAGGGCAGAGCCTGCAAGCACAGCACGCATATCCAAACAACTTCTCCCATCCAGACTATAACTGTCGGTGCCGGAATTTCACCAGCTCCACCGCCTTCCAAGCAAGGAAGGACGGGTCACGGACTGACGAGCTATGCTCGATCACCGCCGGTAAGGAATTTCACCTTGCCCCGAAGAGTTTGTTTATACGTGCCGACTTAAAGTTATCATACTGCTGCCATAAAATCAAAAAAGACTCAGTCTGTTTGAACAGAACTGAGTCTTCTATGTATGATGAAATAAGAATACCATTGCATTTTCAACATATAATAAACCCGGAAAACCACTGCGAATTGCAACGTTCTTTCGGGTTTATTATCCTAGTGCTCGCGCTTTAATAACACTGACATTCTATTATTTATTTCTTCAAGTCTTCAATTGAATTGATGTCCATATACTTCGGTACCACTAAACCAATCTTAACGCCTTCCATATTGACGCCAAGTTCTTCGAATTTACCTTCGAATTTATCAGCGTATGTTTTAGCTGTAATTGGCAACCAAGCTGCAAGTGATGCATCTGCACTACCGTCAGCTACCGCAGTCCATAGCGGGCCTAATTCAACTTGTGTCAATGTAACCTTAAAGCCCATTTCTTCCAGAACAAGTTTCATGACGTTATGGCTTGCGATTTCGCTGTCCCATGCTGCATAAGCCAGTTTAATTTTATCGCCGTCCACCTTCTCCACACCATTTGTCCATTCTGCCACTAACTCTTCGTTTGCATCGATCCAGTTTCGTGCCGCTATTTCTTCTTTTTCACCTTCTTGTATCGCTACCATAACTTCTCCCATATCTTCCTCAGTCCATTTGAACTGTGATAGGATTTTATGTGCTTCTGGTAAATCTTCTTGCAGACCAAGTCTCCCGATTGTACGGATTTGTTCTTCTCCACCATACACACCTTTTGGATCTTCAAGGTATTTCAAATCGAATTTCATGAATTTCCAATGTGGTGTCCAGCCCGTTATGATGATTGGCTGTTCTTTGTCATATGCTTTTTTTAGTGAAGCTGTCATAGCTGCGCCTGAACCTGTTGTCAACTTCCAATCTGTAAGTTCATATTCTACCAGCGCTTTTTCAGTAGCCTCCATAATTCCTGCACCTGGATCGATACCCGTAATCTTATAGTCTACTGATTCGCCAACTGTTTTCGTGGAGTTTCCGTCTGCTTCATTCTTGTCACTGCCACATGCAGCAAGTCCAACTGCAAGTAGAGCAACTGCCCCAAGTCCCAATACTTTTTTTGATAATTTCATCGTCTAATTCCCCCTTATTTTTTCTTTCCTGCGCGTTTCGTGATGCAATAAATGATTGCTACGATCCGGTACCAATTGTGTAACAGCCATTGAAGCAATAACTACCATGAATAGGAAAGCACAATACTTCCATTTCACTTACCTTTTTGCCGTTCAATTTGTGTAGATACTGTTCATTCTGCATTCTCAGTTCGAAGCTTATATCATAAGAATCACACTCAATAAAACCCGGAAAACCGCTGCATATTACAGCGTTCTTCCGGGTTCATTGTCCTAGTTATTACGCTAGCTAATGCAAGTCTTATACTATTAGAAAAACGATTTACGTTTAAATAGAAGTAGAATTCTGTTGTTTATTTCTTCAAGTCTTCAATCGAATCGATGTCCATATATTGTGGTACAACAAGACCTACTTTGACACCTTCCATATTGATGCCAAGCTCTTCGAATTTACCTTCGAATTTATCAGCATATGTTTTATGTGTTAATGGCATCCAAGCTGCAAGCGATGCATCTGCACTACCGTCAGCAACTGCAGTCCATAATGGACCTGCTTCAACTTGTGTTAATGTCACTTTATAACCCATATCTTCTAAAACAAGTTTCATGACGTTATGACTAGCGATTTCACTGTCCCATGCAACGTAAGCAAGTTTGATCTTGTCGCCGTCCACTTTTTCAACGCCTTCAGTCCATACAGCCACTTTTTCTTCATTTGCTTCAACCCATTTTTGTGCTGCCGCGTCTTCTTTTTCACCTTCTTGAATAGCTACCATTATTTCTCCCATATCCTCTTCAGTCCAGTTGAACTTCGATAAGATTTGGTGCGCTTCTGGCAGATCTTCTGCTAATCCGATTCTTCCGATTGTACGGATCTGCTCTTCCCCACCGTACACACCTTTTGGATCTTCAAGATATTTCAAATCGTATTTCGCAAATTTCCAATGTGGTGTCCAACCTGTAACGATAATCGGTTGCTCTTTGTCATAGGCTTTTTTCAGTGAAGCTGTCATTGCCGCACTTGAACCTGTTGTAAGATCCCAATCTGTAAGGTCATATTCTGTAAGCACTTTTTCAGTAGCTTCCATGATACCTGCACCTGGATCGATACCTGTAATCTTATAGTCTACTGATTCACCAACTGTTTTCGTGGAGTCTCCGTCTGCTTCATTCTTGTCACTGCCACATGCAGCAAGTCCGACTGCAAGCAGTGCAACCGCTCCAAGTCCTAATACTTTTTTTGTTAATTTCATAGTTTAGTTCCCCCTTGTTTTTTCTTTCCTGCGTGTTGCGTGATGCGATCTAAAATGATTGCTACGATAACGATGGACAATCCGGTTTCAAAACCGACACCCGTTTTCAGTTGTGTAACAGCTCGGTAAACTTCTTCACCAAGCCCTGGCGCACCAACCATCGATGCAATAACGACCATCGATAGGGAAAGCATAATACTTTGATTGACACCCGCCATAATTGTCGGTTTTGCAAGCGGAATTTGTACTTTGCTCAATCTCTGCCAAGTTGTAGAACCAAATGCTTCTGTCGCTTCGATTAAATCTTTCGGAACTTGTTCAATTCCAAGCATTGTCAAACGAATTGTTGGCGGCATTGAGAAGATAACAGATGCCACAACACCTGGGACGACCCCAATGTTAAAGAAGAATATAGCTGGCAATAAATAAACGAATGCCGGCATGGTTTGCATCAAATCCAATAAGGGATTGATGATTTTTCTTGCTGTCGCTTGTTGTGATCCCCAAATACCGACTGGAATTCCGATTATCAGCGCGAAGAATACAGAGGTGAGTACGAGCGCTAGCATTTGCAGCATCGGGTACCAATAGCCCAAGTAATCGATGAACAGCAAGCCGAACAATGTGAATATGGCAATGCGGCGAGTAGATACAAACCACGCAAGCAAGGCAAATAACACGGCAAGTAAAATAGATGGCACGATATCGAGCAATTCCACTGATCCTTCAACTATTCCTTTGAGAAAATCTGAAATTCCGTCAAACACTGTACCGAAAGTTAGTACGAGCCAATCGACTCCATTGTCAATCCACTCCGCAAATGGCAAACGAGGTAAATATTTATCCATTTATCTTCGCCTCCGTATCCGTTTGTTCATCGGAATCGAAAGTTCCGTTATTATTGATAAACTGATTATCACCTGATAATGCACCAATCAATGCACCACGAATAATAATTCCCTGAAGCTTGTTATTTTCATCAACGACAGCAACTGGGATAACAGCTGTCGATACGATATCGAACAGATCGATTAGCACGGTATCCAGAAGGATCATCGGAAGGTCGGTAATCATTATTTCTTCAAGTGTCTTCCCTGTTTCAATAGCCGAACTCGCATCTTGGGCCGTGACCGCACCTAAAAGACGTTTTGCTTTATCGACAACGTAAATTGAAGATATCCCAAGTTGTTTCATCATTCGAAGAGCTACTCTCGCTCCACGGTCGATTTGAACCGTCTCTGCTTTTTTCATAATATGTCCCGCTGTCAATACTTTAGATAGATCCACATCTTCAACAAAGCGTTCTACATATTCATTTGACGGACTCATCAATATCTCTTCGGGCGTACCCACTTGAACAATTTCCCCGTCTTTCATCAATGCAATGCGGTCGCCTATACGTAGTGCCTCATCTAAGTCATGCGTAATAAAAATAATTGTTTTCCCCATATCATTATGAAGTTGCAATAATTCGTCTTGCATATCTTTGCGGATTAACGGATCAAGCGCACTGAATGCTTCGTCCATCAGCAAAATATCTGGTCCATTAGCTAGCGCTCTCGCTAAACCAACACGCTGTTGCATGCCGCCGCTCAACTGGCTAGGGAATTGATCTTCATATCCTGCAAGTCCGACTAGTCCTAAGGATTCTTTAGCTTTGACTTGACGTTCCGCCTTCGCTACTCCTTGGATTTCTAAGCCATACTCCGCGTTTTCAAGAATCGTCTTGTGGGGAAAGAGTGCGAAGTTTTGAAATACCATTCCAATTTTCTTACGCCTTACATTACGAAGTTGTTCTTTATTCATCCCGACGATGTCCTCACCGTCTAGCAGGATATTGCCCATTGTTGGGTCAATCAGCCTGTTCAGCAATCTAACAAGCGTTGATTTTCCGCTACCTGACAATCCCATAATGACAAATATTTCACCTTCGTACACATCGAATGATGCATTTTTCACCCCGACTGTTGCGCCGGTGGCTTTCAAAATCTCACCTTTTGTTTTTCCTTCATTTAGAAGCTGGGAAGCCCGCTTCGCATTTTTACCGAAAATCTTCGTGGTGTTTATCACTTCGATTTTCTTACTGGCAATCTGATCACTCATACATACACTCCTTATATTTTCAAAACTGACGAATGTCTTCTAGTATAGCTGTCTTTTTTTTGCATTACAACCGTTTTCTCAATTTAAATGGTTTGTACAGAAAAAACTGTACAAACTTTTATTGCTACGAATTGCTTTTTAAGATAGGATATAATACGCTATAAGAAATGAGCTGGATCGGTTAATAAATGCCGGTTATAGTGGAGGGAAGACGTTGTATGAACGGTAATGAAAAACTTGAAAAAGCTCGTGAGCGGATTATTGAATCCATCGCACAAAATATACATCTTTATGGTCTTACACCTTCTGCTGGAAGACAGTATGGCACGATGTTTTTTCATAATGAGCCGTTAACATTGGATGACATGACAGAAGAACTCGGGATGAGCAAAACGAGCATGAGCACATCTGTCAGAGCACTATCCGATTTGAAGTTAGTGGAACGCGCTTGGAAAAGAGGGGTCCGAAAAGACCTTTATCAAGTGAAGGATGATTGGTATCAAAGCTTTATTGACCTATTTTCAATAAAGTGGAGAAGATCTGTTTCCTTTCATTCAGCCGCAATAAGAAGATCTTTGGCTGAACTGGAAGGACTAGTGAACGATCCCGCGATAGATGATGAATTGAGAGAAGAAGTAACTATAGATATTGAAAAATTACTATACCTACGTGATTATTACGAGTGGCTCGATCGCCTTGTTGATGCTTTTGAAGATCATGATATTTTTAATCTCGTGCCAATTAAAAAGCCTGAACAGGATACGCCAAATAAGTGAACATAAGAAAAGCGGAAGGCGCCTTGGTAGACATGAAAAAGACGGCCAGTAAATAACTTGATCACACTATGGGCGCGCTACGTGTATGATTTATTTTAGATTGCTTTGGATTGAATGACTTCTATAAGATTACCGGGATATCTGAATATGTAGGGATGCGACTTTGTCGCATCCCTACATATTTTTTCGGTAATCGTATGGTGGTCCTTCATCCGTCGCGCTCCAAATACATTAGTACACGAAGTGCTAAAGCTTTTTGGGACAAAAGAATAGACGATTGTCTACCTGGATAAAAGCCGCCAAAGATGTAATTTTGGCGGCTGATAATTTCTATATGGTTTTTTCTTATTTATTTTAAAGAAGTGTCACTTTCTATAAGACATCACATGGATAGATGCATAATCTCTGCTAAAAGTAAGCGAGGAACAAATTGTACAGGGTACTAGAGTGCTCGAAATGGTCCAGTCAAAATGGATTTTCCAAGCCTTACTCACCAGTGTTTTATACAAATAAATGGTTAATCAACAGACGTGTCTTCTTAACTGTCTATCACATTTTTTTAATACGATTGTATCCTTTTTCCCCATATGGCTGTAACTCTTCTACCCACTTATCCAACTGCTTCTCAAGGATTTTACTTTTACTAATCCCCTGCCAATCCTTTTCATCAATCGTTTCAAGTATTTCAATTTCAAAATTGTCTTTTCCATGTTCATCCCAATCGGTTTGTAGTTCTTTATTTTTATGCCCGCCGGTAGTTAACATGAATTTTAATCCGTTCAATGTTTTGAAATTCGGTGTCGAATTTACAAATAGCTTCCCGTTCTTTACATTCTTGATTTGAAATATTCCATAACTCGGTTTATCTTCTTTCGCTTTCAATTTCATTTCTTTTTTAAAATCCATTTCATCGACATCTCCTTTTTCTAGACTTTGCACAAGGCGATATGCACTTCCTTCAGCATTACGCGTTAACACATCACGGTCGACCATCTCCCGCCGTAACAGCATATAATCTTCGAAGATCGTCACCAAAATCGCATTGACTTCACCTTCTGAATACACTTTATTCGGTTTGAAGAGCAACGCAATTTCTGCTAACAGGCGATTTTTTTCTTGCTCTTTCATACTTAGTGTTTTCAAACGCCCATCCTCCTCAGAGAAATAGCGCGCTAATTCTGTTGAAGGTTCAAATGATTTCTCATTCGGCTTATCGATATTCGGTTCATCTGTTACGATTTCTTGTTGCCGTTTCACTAAATTCATGAGAGCCAGCAGGTTTTTTGCTTGTTTTTCTTTTTTGCGTAATGAAAAACGATGATTACGAATCGTCGACATGCTTCCGATTTTCAGTTCCTGTTGAATTTCTTTATCTGTCTTTCCTGCGTAAATCAAAGAAAGCAATTTCGACTGTTGGTCGGACAGCCCCGTCTGTTCCTTACCACCTGAGAGTAATCGTTCAAAAACACTACCATGCGTCCTTTCAATATGATGTTCCATATAACGCCAATCTGTGAAAAGTACATCTCCTACAGGATAAATGATTCCTTTTTCAACTTCTTCACCACATAATAAGCAGCGATAATAGCGATTCTCTTCGATGTATCCCTTTTCCATAACTTCTACCGAGTAATCTAGTGACATATCCACTTAAACATAAACACCTTTCACTTTACATTAGTTTTATATAAACAAATATACATTTTATCTACGTTTAATACAATCTTATTTTTCCATATAAATAAAACCGCACTCCATAGAGCACGGTTTTTGAACATCTTAGCATTCTATTTTATTACAGTTGTATCTAACTCAATTTCTACATTTCCTTTGATAGCACGACTAATCATACAGGACGTTTCAGCTTTTTCCGCAAGCTTGTGTGCCAGTGCTTCATCCTTTTCAGTTGCCTCCTTTTTCAATACGATTTCTGGTTTATGAATAATCTTTTTATATGTAATAACACCGTTCGTTACATCGACAACACCAACTGACTCCATCGTCAAGGCGACTTTCTCCAATTTACTTCGCTCCATCATAGCCGCAAGTGTAATAATATAACATGTCGCCGCTGCACCTAGCAGCATTTCATCCGGATTTGTACCAATTCCCGGCCCGTCCATTTCGGTTGGAATTGAAATCTCCGTCTTTAAATTTCCCGCATCGATTGTTCCTATATCATTCCGTAAACCTGGCCAGTCAGCTTTTAAATGGAAGTGATGTTGTGCCATAAGAAAAGTCCCCCTTTGACTATTTTGTTTCTTTCATTATACAGGTTACTATCCGTCGATTCAGTAAATCAAATTGAAGTAGTGAATTGATTGGCGTTAACCAACAGTTTATTGGAAAGAGAAGATAACTCTGACCCCGTTTTTTCAACAGCTTGCATCGCTTCAAATTGTTCCTGAAATGCGCGCATCATTTGAGCTGCATTACTTTTATTTTTTTCGGAAACATTTTCTACTTGTTTCGTAGATGCCTCCAATAACGGTAGTCCGCTTTCCAACGAGTTCAAGTGATCTTTCATAACAAATAACCTTCGATCCAATACCTTGATTTGATCTGCAGCGGCCTTGAAATTCCCACTATTTTCTTGTGTAATACTTTCAAAATTTGTTGCATCTACTTGCATCTCTTCTATATTCAAAGTAGTCCTATCAACGGATTGTTCCATTTCTAAAATAGTACCTTTAATTTCTCCTGTAGCGTTAGCCGATTGCTCCGCTAATCGTTGGACCTCATTTGCTACCACTAAGAATCCTGCTCCTGCTTTTCCAGCTCTAGTTGCTTCGATTTTCGCATTTAATGCAAGCATACGCGTTTGGTCAGTAATGCTATCAATGGTGCTAACTACACTAGAAACGGACATGAACTTTTCATGTAAGTCATCAATCGTTTGAATGACACTTTCCATACTTCGGAAGAAGATTCTCATCATTTTTGCTGCCTCGATTGTCGAAGTCTCTCCTGTTTTCACGACTTGTTTTGTAATCGTTGACTCATGAAAAACTTCTTCCATTTCATTAAACAACGTAGCCATTTGAACTTTCATCTGCTGGAAGGCTTGCTGCTGTGTTGCTGATACAGAAACCGTCTCTGCAGCAATCGTCTCCAACTCTGAAACCTGAGCATTCAAATAATCATTTTTTGTCAGCAGTGCAGTTGAGCTGACGTTTAAATGACTTCCAGTCTGTGCTAGTTGTATACTAGTGTTTTTTATTTCCACGAGCATATAGGACATACTTTCAATCATCATCTTGAAGCTTTTAATGAGCGATTGGAATTCAGGTGTAGAAGATTGAATCGCCAAATCGACTCCTAAATCCCCTTCCCTGACCATGCGCATTTTTTGTTGCAATACAATTATCGGTTTCGTCATTCGGTGAATCGTCGGCGCAATCAGTAACAATGCGATGATTAACGCAATTAGGATCGATATCAAAATTTGGGTTCCCATTTCTTTCGTATCCGCCAAATAATCACTGTCCGGAACGACAATAATAAATTCCCCGCCTAACTCTTGAACACGATAATAGCTGATAGTATGCGGATTTCCTTGGATTGTTTCATGTAAAATACCTTTACCGTCTTGTTTGATTTTCTCCACAATTTGATTGGACAAACTCAGATTCGTATTTTTACTAACCGCAAAGGGAATCAGTTGATCATCTTTTGAGTAAAACATCGTTGCATTATAACCATCTTGAGTTAAGGATACATGCTGCCTCTTAACAACCTCTTCAAGAGCAGACATAAAATTTTCCTTATTCCCGATATGTATCAACATCAATGTTTTCGCTAGATCATTGACAATTGTCACCTCTCGTTCCAAATGGGAAGAGACGAGTTCAATAGTGCTTTTCGTCATTTTTTCATACGCTGTGAATCCTATTGTAACCGTGGATATTAGCAGGATTGTTAGAATTGCGAAAAGTAATCGAGTTTTAAATGTGATGTTGGTAACTCTAGAAGATACATTCGTCCAGTTTACTTTTCCAAATCTTATCTTCTTAACGCCTTCTTGTGCCAATCGACTCAATTTAATAACCACCTCACAGGAATTTATACTCAATTTTCTCATATACGTGTAAATTTCCTGTAAAGAGTGTGTAAATTTTCTGTATAGAATTTTGAATGTCTTTTTTATATGAACGAAAAAAAGCTATTCACGATGAATGTGAATAGCTTTTCGTACTGTTATGCTAACGCTTTTGCCAAGTCTTCAAGTAAATCTTCCACATCTTCAATTCCTACCGAAATGCGTACAAGACCATCTGTAATCCCTAGTTGCAATCTGCGTTCACGCGGAATTGACGCATGTGTCATGCGTGCAGGTATAGAAATCAAACTTTCAACTGCTCCCAAACTTTCCGCAAGCGTAAAGTAGCGCAATTTTGCAAGCAACTCATCAGCTTTCTTTTCGCTTCCAACATCGAACGAAATCATACCACCGAAGCCGGTCGCTTGCCTTGTCATCAATTCTCGGCCCGGATGTGTTTTAAGTCCCGGATAATACACTTTCCCCACTGCCGCGTGTCCATCTAAAAACTCCGCGATTTTCTGCGCATTCACATTATGCTCTTCCATACGAAGTCCGAGCGTTTTTATACCGCGAATCAATAACCATGAATCCTGTGGCCCAAGAATAGCGCCCACCGAGTTTTGAATGAAATGTAAATCCTCTGCAAGTTTCTCTGTTGCTACCACGACAAGCCCTGCTACGACGTCACTATGACCTCCGATATATTTCGTCGCACTATGCAATACAATATCTGCGCCTTGAGCGATTGGTTGTTGAAAATATGGGGTCATAAACGTATTGTCGACAATTGTGAGCAATCCCTTTTCTTTTGCAAGCTTAGTAACAGCTTCAATATCCGTTATTTTTAACAGTGGATTCGTTGGGGATTCCAAGAAAATCGCTTTTGTATTTTCTTTAATTGCTTCATCCACTTTCGTGATATCACTAGAATCAACGAATGTTGCCGAGATGCCAAAGCGATTTAATACTTTCGTAATGACACGGTATGTTCCACCATATACATCGTCTGTTAGAACAATATGGTCACCTTTACTAAATAACATTATAACCGAACTAATCGCTGCCATTCCGGAGCCAAAAGCAAAGCCCGCTTTTCCGCCTTCTAAATCGCTAATTAATACTTCTAGCGCATGACGAGTTGGGTTACCTGTACGTGAATATTCATACCCGTTAAATTGACCGACTGTCTGTTGCTTGTACGTACTTACTTGATATATGGGTGTGGAAACTGCACCTGTCGTTGCATCTCCAACAATACCGCCGTGGATTAATTTCGTTTTTGCACGCATGAATTATTCTCTCCCTTTAAATAGATCATAGATGTTCTGACTTAAATAACGCTCACTGGAATCAGGAAAAATGGTAACAATATGGCTTCCCGCTTTCGCAATTTCAGCTTCACGTAAAGAACCATAGAATGCAGCGCCAGAAGAACTTCCAACGAGCAACCCCTCATTTTTCGCCAATGAACGCAATTGCATGAACGCGTCCTCGTCGCTAACTGTATGAATGGCATCAAAATACGTTGGGTCCATGTAGTCTGGTAAAAACTCCATTCCAATTCCTTCTGTTACATGAGATCCTGCTGCTCCACCGTTGAGTATAGAGCCTTCAGGTTCCACGACAACTGTTTTCACACCCGGGTTGCGTTCTTTCAAAAACTGCGAGGTCCCCATAAATGTACCACCAGACCCCGCTCCCGCAACAAAAACGTCGATTTCCCCATCTAAATCACGCCATAATTCGGGTCCAAGTGTTTTCATATACGTCGCCGGATTTGCGGGATTTGAAAACTGTGATGGTGTAAAAGCACCGGGTGTTTGTAAAACAAGCTCTCTCGCTTTCTCAATCGCACCTCTCATGCCTAGTTCGGTTGGTGTATTGATGATTCCAGCACCAAGTGCACGCATAAGTGTTTGTTTTTCTAAACTAAACTTTTCTGGAACGACAAATATCACATGATAGCCTTTCCCAATCGCTGCAAGAGCCAAGCCGATACCCGTATTTCCCGCCGTCGCTTCAATAATTGTTCCACCTGGCAACAAGCTTCCCGATTGCTCTGCATCCTCAATGAGTGTTAATCCGAGTCGATCCTTTACGCTTCCTCCTGGATTTAGATACTCTAGCTTCGCGAATATCCGACAATTATTTGGAATATGAATACGACTAATCTCAACAACCGGCGTGTTTCCAACTAATTCTTGTACACTACCGTAAACTTTCATTACACTTCCTCTTTGTACACATGGCGCCATTCATCTTTTTTCGCAAGCATATTTCCCGCTAACACTTTGGCACCTTCCAAACTATGGTTTGCGGCCCACCCACATTGCACTTCGTTACACGCTGGCACTTCCGTCGCTACGAGTACATCTCGCAAAGTGTTTTCTAAAATGACTAGAATTTCTTCGTAATCATCATGATTGATAACAGATAGATAAAAGCCGGTTTGGCAACCCATCGGACTAAGATCAACAACTTTATCAGAATGATTTCGAATGTTCTCCGCCATTAAATGCTCGATGGAATGTAGTGCATCCATTTTCATAAACTGTTTGTTAGGTTGTGTGAAACGTAAATCGTACTTATACACTTCATCACCATGACTTCCCTGTTTCGTCCCTGCTAAACGCACGTACGGTGCCGCAACTTTCGTATGATCTAAGTTAAAACTTTCAACATTCAACTTTTTCATCGTAGTCTCCCCTTATTTTTTAGTCGCGTCCATTAGCCAGACAAAATCGTTCAATTGTTTAAACGTCACTTCGAATCCGGCTTCTAGAAATAGTTTCAACAATACGGGCAGTACTGTGTAATATTCACGTTCTAAATCGTCTGCAACATTATGAAAATTCCTTGCCCGCTCCTTATCTATCTGAGCCTGCTTTGCATCTTCCGTTATAAAAATGGTATCGGCAAAGACGACTTTTCCATTTATCGGTAACAACTGTGCATACTTCTTCAGTGCAATTCCTTTTTCTTCATCTGTTAAATGATGAAATACATATGAACTTGCGATTGAATCAATTGTTATACCATCAGTTTCAAAATCAATTAAATCCCCGTCTTTGACCTCAATTGAAGGAAATCGCTCTGCCGTTAATCGCCGCATCGCAGTGTTCGGTTCAATGCCAATTACTTGATGGCCGGCATCTATTAATTTTGCTGTCAGATTTCCCGTCCCTGTACCGAATTCAAGAATAGTTCCAATAACTTTGCTTGTGACAGCATTTAGAATCTCGTCATAGCCTTCAAATACATCACGGTATTCAGGATCCTCCCCAGCAACTGATGCGTCATACAAGTGAATCCACTCATCAAAAATATCGATGAATTCGCGTCCCATAACAAAACTCCTTTTTTCAAGTATATTATTCCAAGTTGTTTACTATGGTATAGGCGTAATATCAATATTTATACCACACCCCATATAGAAATGCCAATAAAAAAACAAAACGGAGTCTTATTCGCCTGTATCAATCGCTCCCCCATCATTTCGTAAACCGTGCCCGCACGCTATTTCCCATTTGCTCATATAGATAGATGATAACAAACAGTTGCAGGGGGAAATAAGTATGCAATGGATATCTATATTATTAATCGGTATTGCTGCAAACATTGATAATTTAGCAATAAGTGTTTCATACGGCTTAAAATTAAAAAGAATTCCTTTCCTATACAATTTCATTATTTCTCTTATTTCTATTGCATTTGCATTCTTCTCCATATCAGCGGGGAGTTTTTTATCCAATTACTTTTCACAATCAATGGCTAACTTCACTGGTGGCTTCTTAATTACCATCCTTGGTATATGGTTTATAGCGCCATTGCCATTTTTCATTAAAAATAAATCCATTCAAACAGAAGACAATAGCCCCGTATTTCTAGGTTTAGAACAACCAATGAAAATCACTTTAAAAGAATCAACTTTTTTGGGATTTCTACTTTCCTTAAACTGCTTAACAATTGGTTTTGGGGCAGGTATTACAGGCTTCTCTCCGCTTTTCACTTCAATCTCAATTGGACTATTTTCACTGATTTCAATTTCTCTAGGTATTAAAATTGGTAATACAATTGGCAATACACTATTCGGCAAGTACTCATCTAAAATCGCCGGACTTTTGCTCATCATAATCGGCATTTATGAAATGTTTTTCTAATAGTACTTACTCAATTTCGCATAAATAAATGTAAAAATCATAACGACATCCCTATTCGCAAATGAGATAGTCAAATCAGTATCCATCACTATAATGGCACCAGTTTTACCTACCTTCTCATTCAACATTACCTTCTTTTCTTATCGAAGTTTTCAGAAACATATGGTACACTTAAGACCACTACTTGAAAACGCTTACATTACTTATCAGCTTCAAAAGGAGGGGTTTTATGGTGCTCGTACTCCAACAACGACAGGAACAGAATCTGTTAATGACATTCGAGTTAAGACAAGCAATTGAAATACTTCAATACTCGACGTATGAACTTGAACAATTTATAAGGCAACAAGAGCTTGAAAATCCGATTATCGAACTGAAAGAAAAAAATACATATGAAGAGAGAGTGAATCAGCGGACATCTACTTTTGGTTCTTCCGAGATGCCGGAGGATCTATTCCAGTGTACTGAAAGAAACATGCGGGACACACTATTCGATGACGCAAAATTCATTTATCCAGACGAACACATCCAAAATTTGTTAAAGTATCTCATTTATAATCTGGATGACAATGGCTATTTACGTGTTCTTGGTAAGGATCCAGATTTCTATCTAGAATTTGATGAATTTGATATTGATAAAGGAATTCTTTTACTTCAAGAAGTGGGTCCAGTAGGAATTGGGGCTAGAGACTTAAAGGAATGCCTGCTCTTGCAAATTACATACACCTATCCTGAACAAAAGTCAGCTGCCTTTTTAGTAGAACATCATTTAAACTTGCTTGCTGACCATAAATGGAATGAAATCGCCTTACAAATGAACATCGAAATGAGGGAAGTAAAAGAGCTTTACGATTTCATACAAACGCTTAACCCGAGGCCAGGCACATTTATTTCCAATTTCCCAACTGAGTATTTAACTCCTGACATTATTGTCGAATCAAAAGATGATAAATTAGTTTTCCATCTGAATGACGGCTATTTACCAGCTATTCATGTCAATAAAGAGTACACGCAACATCTTCAAACGAAAAATGATGTATCAAAATATATCCATACTCAATATAAAAATGTAGAATGGCTTCTTAGCAGTATTGAACAGCGCCGAAATACGATTATTAAAATTGTGCAAGTCCTGTTAGATAGACAGGAAAGTTTTTTTATAAATGGACTCTCTTCATTGAGACCATTAACGCTAAAAGAAGTAGCTGATGAAATTGAAATGCACGAATCAACTGTCAGCAGAGCGACTACCAACAAAGTCATTCAGACCGCGTTCGGTTCTTTCGACCTTCGAATTCTGTTCACTTCGAAGTTAGAAACTGCGGACGGCACTAGCATTTCTCAAACGAAAGTGAAAACACTTTTGGAGAATTTTATAGCTCAGGAAAATAAATTCAAACCCTATTCTGACCAAAAAATAGCAGAATACTTTAATCGCGAAAAGGGCATCACAATCTCTAGGCGAACAATTAGTAAGTATAGAGAGGAGTTAAATATACCTTCCTCCAGCAAACGTAAAGATATTCAAGTATAATTCACAAAAAAAAGCACGGAGAGTACTTGACTTATTTGTCAGGTACTCTCCGTGCTCATTTTAGTTAACTTCTATCGCATGTTCTTCATGTTCATGTAATTCTTTATCGTCTTTTACGTGGATTTGAATTTTGTGCGGACCTACTTGTGCAAATGTGTATGAAGCTGTATATTCACCGGCAACTAATTCTTCAACGTCGACCCAGTCGTGTTTGTCCGGATTTTCTTCATTCCAAATTTCGTAGCGTACTTGTGCTTTTTCAAATGGTTTTCCATCAAATTGCAGGTGAACGACAAATTCAGTAGATTCGCCGGACTTCATATTTTCAGGTTTCATGAAGTGCATCGAAAATCCTTCTGCATGCCCATGTTCGTGTTCAGCTTCGCCTTCAATGGCTTCTTCATAATTCCCGCCATTACCTACTGTCACTTCTTTTTTCGGCATTGTGTGCAAACCTCTTGCTGTTACATGCACTTGAACGTGGAAAAGACCGTCATGCTCAAAAGAAGTTTCTGCTGTGTACAAACCGTCTTTGTCATTCGTCGATTCAACCTTGAAACTTTCGTCTTTTTTTCCTTCTTCCCATACTTCAAATTCAACTTCATCAGCGTCATCTACTTTTTCATCGCCCTGTGTAACAACTGCTTCCATTTTTATAATACCATTCACATCAACTTGTTCTGTCACTGTTAGCTTCACATCCAGCGGTAGAGGTACTCCTGTTTCGTCCACTTTTACCGCTTCTTCTTTACCGCATGCTGCCATAGCGGCCAGCATGAATAGCCCCACTAACAAACCAAATTTCCTTTTCATCAAGATTCCCCCATAGTCGTTTTACTTAACGTAGTTCCTTATGTTCGTTATGATTATAATAGATAAGTTAGAACTAAGTGTGAACTACCGCGCTTCACATGATTTTCACATTTATTAGAGAAAATGAGTACAATGAGCAACCTATAATTGAAATGAGGTTTTATCTTGAATTCATCCACCATTATGATTATAGACGATGAACCACAAATGAGGAAACTGATTCGAATGTTCCTCGAAAAAGAAGGTTACACTGTCGTCGAGGCAACAGATGGGATCCATGCACTGTCTTTAATAGACCAAACAAATCCACAGTTGCTACTAGTAGATGTAATGATGCCCTTCATGGATGGCTTTACATTCGCCAAAGAAATAAAGCGGACATCGACAATCCCACTCATCTTTCTATCAGCAAAAGGAGATGAATGGGATAAAATACAAGGTTTAAAGCTTGGCGGCGACGATTATATTGTCAAACCATTTTTACCGGGAGAGCTTCTTGCAAGGATTGAATCCGTTCTTAGACGATCTTATCAAAATATACCTGTGGCTGATACATTAACTGTCGGGCCACTCGTAATCGATAATGGAGCACATACAGTGTCATTGAATGGAAAACCCTTATTATTAACATTAAAGGAGTTCGGTATGCTTCATGTGCTTGCTAAAAATAAAGGTCGCGTCTATTCAAGGGAACAACTGCTGCACATCGTCTGGGGTGAAGAACATCAAAGTAGCGAGCGTACAGTCGATACACATATCAAAACGTTAAGACTTAAAATGGGTAATAACGGTGATCTAATTGAAACAGTTTGGGGTATCGGCTACAAATTCGAGGTGTGAAGATTGAAGACACTTACATTAAGCAAGAAAATAGGTATAGTCCTGATTTCCAGTATCGGGTTTACAATTCTTTTTTCCTTTTTCTTCATCCATTATCTCTATTCTGAATTGTATTTGACAAGTATTGAAGAATCCATTGTCTATCAAGGAAAAAGGACGGCTTCTCATTACCATTACGGGGAATTAAGTGATGAAATCATCGATAAAATCCAATGGTATAACATCGTGTCAGAATATGAAATTATCGTAGTTGATAACTTAAAGGATCTCACTTCCTATTTCCCTTACGAGGTCAATTATGAAACACTTGTCGATGCAAATGACATGGCTGAGTTGGAAAAAGGAGCCTATGTATTAAAAGAGGGATTCGTAAAAGAACTTAACCATGAAATTCTAGGCGCCATTTTTCCAATCAAAGGTGAGAACGGACTTATCGGTTTCATCTATATTTATGTTCCACTTGCGGCAGTTCAAGATGTATTTCGGGGAAGCATTCCAATACTTTTGATCGTTGGTTGCTTATTTTTCTTCATACTCTTTTTAGTTGTCAATCGGACTTGGCATTCTTTATTCAAACCGTTGCAAGATCTTCAGCGACTTTCTTTTGAAGTATCTAAAGGGAACTATTCAAACCGGATTCAAAGCGAAAGGGACGATGAGGTCGGCCAATTGACGAAGGCGTTCAATTTGATGAGCCTTTCACTTGAACAACAGGAAGAACGAAAAAAGGAATTCACGTCAAACATCGTGCATGAACTCCGTACACCGCTCACCTATATTAGCGGTTACACGCATGTTCTTAAAGACAAAATATATTCATCGCCCGAAGAAGCACAAAGCTATTTGACAACGATTGAAAAAGAAACAGATCGACTGACCAAATTGATCACTGATCTTGTGGAATTAAATCATCTTCAAGAAGATTTGTATACAATTGACATTCAGCCTATTGCCATCGCGCAATTATTAGTAGATACAGTTGGTTTGTTCACGATTCATATTGCAGAAAAAGAATTATCTCTCGAATTGACTATAGAAGAAGAACTTATTCTAACAGCTGATCCAAAAAGAATTCAACAAATTTTTTACAATACCATAGACAATGCCGTGAAGTATTCCGCCACAAACGGAACCTTGGCAATTGAATTAACGAAAAAAGATGCTTTCCTTCAATTCCGAGTGACAAATGATGGAATTCTTATTGACGATGAAGATCTAGAGCGAATTGGCGATCGTTTTTTCAGGACAGATAAAGCCCGGAATCGGACAACCGGTGGAACAGGCTTAGGGCTCCCTATTGTCAAAGAAATCATCCGACTGCACAACGGAACTTTCGAGATGACTAGCGACACCATGACAGGAACAACCGTAACGATTCGATTGCCCGGCTTATCTATTGATGAACAAGAAGAGGTGTAATTTGAAAAACATATGCTATCTGTTTATTCCCCTTGTCATTGCAGTCTTGCTTTCCGCTTGCAGTTCTGTACCTCATAGTGGAAAGGAAATAGTCCCATTTTCTTATACAGACCAAAATGGACAGCCTTTCGGTACAGATGAACTAACGGGGAAAGTCTGGATTGCTGATTTCGTCTTCACAAAATGTAAGACCGTCTGTCCCCCGATGACACTAGAGATGGCGGATTTGCAAAAAAAGTTCGAGGATGAAGGCGTTCAAGTCGAATTCGTATCATTCACTGTCGATCCAACAATTGATTCACCAGATGTGTTAAATGAGTACATCCACCAATTTACGGACGATGAAAAGAATTGGCATGTATTAACGGGATATACACAGGAAGAAATTGAAGCTTTCGCAAGGGATCAATTTCAAACAATTGTACAAAAACCTTCCTCATCCAATCAAGTCATTCACGGGACTAACTTTTATTTGATTGATCAGCAAGGCAGTATTGTGAATGAATATAATTATGTAGATGCATCCTATGTCAAGGAAATGATGAAGGATATCAAAAAGATTCAAAGATAATCACATGTGTTGATTAACCAAAAACAACCCGTAAATAACTTAATTAAACAGCAGGAGCTTCGTGTACATTAAATTTGGATCGCTTTGGATTGAAAGGCCTCTATACGATTATCGAGATTTCTTGATGTGTAGGGATGTGGCCTCGTCGCATCCCTACACATCGTTTTTCGATAATCGTATGGTGCTTATTCATCCGTCACACTTGCGCCTCGGTAAAGATGTCATGACTAGTTCGCCAAAAGCGGACCGAAAATGATTCAGTGAAAATGGGTTTTTTCAAGCCTTTCTTACCTGCTCTTTATGCAAGAAAATGGTTAATCAACAGACGTGAAAGATAATAGACAAAAACACCTCCTAGGCTTATCCGCTTTGGAGGTGTTTCCTTGTTAGCAATACATTCATTATTTCTTCAAACGACTCTTCATAAAACTGATAACAACTGGCAGAACAGACACAAAGATAATTAATAAAATAACAGTGGAAAAGTTATCTTTAATGATAGGAATATTCCCGAAGAAATAACCTGCAATCGTACAAATTCCTACCCATAGAATTGCGCCTACTACATTATAAATGAAAAAGTAGCGATAATTCATACGACTAGCCCCTGCAACAAAAGGTATAAATGTACGAATGAACGGCATAAAGCGGGCAATCACTATCGTTTTACCACCGTGTTTATTAAAGAATTTCTCTGCTTTATCCATTTTTTCTTGATCAATGACTCTACCAATTAAGCTATTAGGCTTGATCGCTGTCCCGACCTTTTTACCGATTTGATAATTTACAGTATCCCCAATGACAGCTGCAGTAAAGAACACAATAAGGAGAAGTACAATGTTAAATGCCCCCATTGCAGCAAGAGCCCCACTTGCAAATAACAAAGAATCACCTGGTAAGAATGGGAAAATAACTAATCCTGTTTCAACAAACACGATTAAGAATAATAGTACATATGACAGCGAGCCGAAATTTTGAATAATTTCAACCAAATGCTCATCAATATGTAATATGAAGCTGAATATGTTTTGAATAATAGTCATACATAGACTCACTTTCAATAGTATTTGTCAGATTCATTGACGGAAACAACCTTATTCATCATACTTGTTTCTTTGATAGTTGTCACGTAACAGAATAAAATAGCGATACACTTACATAAAAGCGCAAGGCGCCAAAAAGAATAGCAGGCATAGTCGATTAAGGGGAAGGCATTCTAAGATCGCGACGACTGCATTCTTGCAGGTACGACGTGGCGCTCTTTGCCCGGGAAGGATGCAGTTCAATCCTTCCCCGCTACATGCCTCACATCTTTTGGGCCTCCGTGCGGCTGGTGTCTAGAGTCTAGACACCATTCTATGTCAAACAAACTTATACTTTCCTATATTTGAAGAATGCCCCCCCAATGATTTCAGGGAGGCATTACTCATACTATTATTTACGTCTCCAAAGCATCAACATCATCGCCGTAATAAAAGTAAAAGCAATGAGTGCCAAAAAAGGAATCGTTACAAAACCAAACCAATTAATATATTGTCCCGAGCATGGAACCCCGCTCGTACACGTACTGAATTCTTGCAATGAAGGCAGTTTCTGCAACGCATAATGATAACCAGATAGAAGCATGCCTATGACTGACATCGGAAGTACGTACTTATATATATCGCGGTCATTTCGATAAAATGCCATGCCAAGGAACAGAACTAGTGGGTACATAACTATTCGCTGATACCAGCAGAAAGTGCATGGTACAAAGCCCATACGCTCGCTAAAAAACAAACTTCCTACCATCGCTGTAATCGATGCTAACCAGGCAAGGAGGAGCGGTTTACTTACCACTAGCAGCCGCCTCTTCCACCATTTTTGTGAAATCATCTAACGTACTACCCGTAAATTGTTTTCCACTTATAAAGATTGTTGGTGTGGAGGATACACCTAGGTTATTGGCCGTTTTCATATCTTTCTCCCAAGCTTCTTTCCCCTTGCTTTCACCAAATGACTGCATTACTTTATTCGTTTCTTCTTCAGTTGCCACTTCCGCTAAAACCTCTTCCAAAAATGACTCCGTATATAAGTCCTTTTTTTCGTAGGTTAAATCTTCTGGTTGCTTACTAAATAATAATTCATGGAAAGTCCAAAACTTATCATTCCCTAATTCTTGATAAACCGTTTCTGCAAATTGAGCGGATCGATTTGAATCGATGTTTATAAAGGAATAATTCATAAAGTAAAACTTGGCTTTCCCAGTTTCAACTAACTCCTTATAAATAACCGGAAAAAGTCTATCATTGAAATCTTTACAACTTGGACATTTATAATCACCAAACTCAATAATGTCAACTGGTGCTGACTCTTCACCCAAAAACGGTTGCCCTTCTACATCTATAACGGTTGACTTTTGATTGGCATTCGTTAAAACAATAACTCCTACGATACAAATAACTACTAAACCAACAATCCAAAAAATCTTCTTAGACAAGGTAAACACTCCTAATTTGAACTACATGACGTAGTGTAATGAAATAAAAATTTACGCAAGAGCGTAAATAAATAGTGCACAAATGAAGCAAAAAATCGTTACTGACAGAAGCATAACCTTCACAGGTAGCTTTATTTGGATTCCTTTTAACGGATTCAAGATATAGTCAATCCGATAATTGACAGATGTATCAGCAAATGACGCATAGACAAAAGGCATTTTTTCATGTTTGCACACTTTAAGCATCTTTAAAAGCGCACTCCCTAAGTTAACAGACGTCTGTTGTTTTTCAATTGCATATTCATCCGCTGACAATTCCTTAATGATGCTATATTTCTGATTAAACCATTTTAGAATCGGAATATAGCCCATCGTGGACGAACAAAGTGACATCAAAAAGATGGTAAGGGGGTCACGATATTTTTGATGATACATCTCATGAGAAATTACTGCATTTAATTCATCGTCATTTAATAGGCTTATCAATCCAGTCGATAATACGATTTTAGGACGAACAAATCCCATTGTGATTGCAATCGGTGAAGGGTGCGAGATCACAATAAATCCATCTTTTCCATCGCTATAAGTTTGATTCATTTCGGTTGTGAGCGTATTTTCTTCATACTGCTTAAATCGTTTTTTCATTCGTGAAGCATGATAAAATTGTGATCCTATTTTCCATATCGAAAATAACAACGTATAAATAACAAATGCATCGAGGACATACTCAAGAGAAGACAAGCCAATATTTTTCATCCAACCGTGACAGACGACAACAAGGTTATGACCAATATCCCAGCCTGCTATGATCGACATCAGATACAAACCCATTTGAAGATAAATCGTCCCTGAAATTATGAGTGACACCATAAGCATACTTAATGATTGACGTTTGTACATACGTTACATGCCCTTTTTCAGTTCTTTGATTTTCTGTTCGAGCTTGGCCACGAGAGCATCATCTACATCTTCAAGTGCATCCAGCATGTGACTTACAACAACATTTCCAAATTCGTCCATCAGCTCATTTGTCATTTCTTTCGACTGTGTAGTCAAAAATTCTTCCCTTGATAGAAGCGGTTTATACAAAAACGACCGTCCTTCCAGTCTCTTGCAAAGAATCTCCTTGTCTACTAATCGATTCATAACAGTCATTACTGTATTGAAATTCGTTGATTTTTCACGTTCAAGTACTTGCTGAACATCTTTAATAGTCATTTCGACATCATTCCATAAAACGTCCATAATCTTTGCCTCAAGAGGCCCAAAAAAGCGGTTTAGCCCACTTTCATTCAACTTGAATTTCCTAATTTTCATGACTACTCATCTCCACATTACTCATTGTAGTGCTAGTCTTTTATCCAGTCAAGAATTCTCTTTTGAAAAACAGACAATTAACAAATCTGTAACATTTATTGCCCTATATTCTCCTTATTTAGGTCAGGTTGTCTTTAACAATTCAGACAAAAATCTCCCCGGCATTTAAACCGAGGAGATTTTCACAACCTATTATTGAGGCTATTTATTGTTTATTTATCATCTTCAAATTCGATTTTTGTACCGTCTTTAAATCGAATTTCTAGCTCAAATTCCGTATAATCTGTCGGTAAATCGAATACCTTCATTACTTCTTGAATGGCAGCTTCCTTCCCTGTCTGTTGAGTAATTGTTAACTGTTTCACCAATGGATACAGTTCATTGAATGCCTCTGTCCCCTTTTTCTTGATATTATTAAGTGAATCCTCAATTTCTGCATCGATTGAATTGTCACTATTTTTTTCAAGCTCTGCCTCATATTCCTGATGATTCGCATAGTCAAGTTTTAGTTCGAAATCAGCATAGACAAGTTCATCCATCTTTTTTTGCATATCATCTTGATTGACGGTATCTGTATTTTGTTCAGTTTCAGGGCTACTAGTTCCCTCCGTCGAAGTCGCACCATTTGTGTCCCCATTACTATTCTCTCCCGTAATAGGTTCGTCCACTACCTTATCATTATTTTTTTCAGCGTTCCCGCAAGCAACAAGCACAAAGGATAATGCCATGGTCAAGATGAAAATAGAAATTTTCTTCATCGTATCTACCTCCTTATACAGTCCATTCCCCATCGAGGGACTTTTACACATGAAAAAACTACCTATTTTGGATATCGATAAATACCTGTTAGGATGGGGATAATGATGAATATAAATTGTGATAACGGAGGAATTTCAATGAATGAATCGATTAAGCAAACTGTTGCTACACTTACGTATATTTCAGTCGAACGAGTTATGGGTTGGTATGACCAAAAAACAAAGCGTACCGTGCATAGTATCCATTTATATACTGACTCGATTTCAACTTCACGAAATACATTCAGATTAGAACACGTGCATGATATGTCCTATAAGCCGTTTTCCAGCGGAGCAGGATTTTTCTATTTACATACAACCCAAGGTGTCTTCACTTATGAAGTCGATACAGACCCAACTTATTTCATCCGGACCTATCAAAATTTACCCAGATGATCCGCACTTTCATTTTTTTGTTTAGTCCTTACCTTTTTGGGGAATATAAAAAAGGAGAACAAAAAATGGAGGTAATTTAAATGACTATTAAAAAAACTGTTGAAAACGCCGTTCAGGCAAAGGAAGAAATCGAGAAATTGGTAACACAAGGATATACACATGATGAGATTTATATTTTTGCACATGACAAAAAGAGAGCCAGTCACATAACGGATGCGCTAGATACAGAAAGCGTAGGTATGAAAGAACAAGGTTTCTTGGATAGTATGAAAAACATGTTCTCTTCTCGCGGAGATGAACTCCGTAGCAAGATGGAAGCTGCAGGACTATCCACGGCAGAAGCTGCCAATGCAGAGGAAGAACTGGACCAAGGGAAACTTATCCTAATTGCGAAGAAATAACTTATAAGTTTATGAATCCCATTCCTCATATCAGAGGAATGGGATTTTTTTGATTGCTTAGGGGATTATTTAGTTCGTTGCATATATGGTCGGTTGAATGTCGATTATGATCGGTTGGACGGAGATACGATTGCTTCCGCGTCGGTTATGATCGGTTAGACGGGGTTATGATTGCTTCCGCGTCCGTTATGATCTGTTGGACGGAGATATGATCGCTTCCGCATCGGTTATGATCGGTTCGTCGGGGATAGGATTGCTTCCGCGTCCGTTATGATCGGTTAGCCGGAGATATGATTGCTTCCGCGTCAGTTATGATCGGTTGGACGGGGATATGATCGCTTCCGCGTCCGTTATGATCGGTTCGTCGGGGTTATGATTGCTTCCGCATCGGTTATGATCGGTTCGTCGGGGATATGATTGCTTCCAAGATGGTTATGATCGGTTAGACGGGGATAGGATCGCTTCCGCGCCGGTTATGATCGGTTGGACGGGGATAGGATTGCTTCCGCGATGGTTATGATTGATTGGTCGGAGATAGGATTGCTTCCGCGTCGGGTATGATCGGTTGGACGGAGATATGATTGCTTCCACGTCAGTTATGATCGGTTAGCCGGGGATATGATCGCTTCCACGTCGGGTATGATCGGTTCGTCGGAGATAGGATCGCTTCCGCGTCAGTTATGATCGGTTAGCCGGGGATATGATTGCTTCCGCGAAGGTTTTGATCGGTTGGCGAGCAAACCGCTTACGTTTTCACTTTTTTAATGCTTTCATTGGCATAATCACACCATTATTCGATATGATGAACAATGGAAGTGGGTGCGTTTTATGATTAACAAGTTCTGGAAGATCGGTTTTTTCACTGGACTTACAAGTTTCGTTCTTCTCATAGTAGGTGTTCGAACTGTTTTGGGTCAAACGCTTGTCTTTACAAACTACTTAACATTTGGTCTTTTCGGGCTAATCATCGGTGTTTTTTCATTTTTACTGCTGTTTTACAATTTGAAAATTGCTTTCAGGATTTTCTTGATTGGTGTGGCTCTCGGTTTTGCAGAGTTTTTCCGCAGCTTGTTAATGAATCCGAAGGGGATAGGTGATGTACTCGGAATCTTGTCCTTGTTCATCATTTCTTCCTTTGGATTGGGACTGGCATTTATTGTCCAGTTCATCGTGATTTTAATGAAGAAAAAGAGCTAAGAACAAGAGCACCGAAGTCTAGATGATAAAAGAGTGTGCAACTCCTAGTTCCCCTAGGAATTGCACACTCTTTTTAAATGGATTAGACGGCTTTATCTTTCTTAATCTGCTTACTTCGTAACTGACCGCATGCTGCGTCGATGTCTGTACCATGTTCAAGACGGACGCCGCAATTGATGCCTTTTCTTTTGAGTGTTTCATAAAATGCTTTAATGTCTTCTGGTGTACTACGGCGATACTGGTCATGTTCGTCAACCGGATTGTAGGGAATCAAGTTAACATATGATAGGTGACGTTTGTTTTCGAGTAGTTTTGCAAGCTGCTGTGCTTCCAGAACATGATCATTTACATCATGCAACATAATATATTCAAACGTGATTCTGCGGTTTGTCGTTTCCAAATAATAATCGATTGAATCCATCAATTTCTCAAGCGGGAACGCTTTGTTAATTTTCATAACGCGTGTACGCAACTCATTATTAGGTGCATGCAGAGATACTGCTAGGTTAATTTGGATATTTTCTTCTGCAAAATCCTTAATTCGTTGCGGATTACCACTTGTTGAAACGGTAATGTGACGAGCACCGATGGAAAGTCCTTTTTGATCATTGACGACACGAAGGAAATTCATCAAATGCGAATAGTTGTCAAATGGTTCGCCAATTCCCATAACAACAATATGACTTACACGCTCATCTTCAGCTTTCGCGTCAAGGTGATGCTGTACTTCCATGATTTGTTCCACAATTTCTCCTGCTGTTAAATCACGGCTTTTTTTCAATAATCCACTCGCACAAAAACTGCAACCGATATTACAGCCGACTTGTGTCGTTACACAAACCGATTGGCCGTAAGGAAATTTCATTAAAACAGTTTCAATCAAGTTACCATCTTGCATTTTAAATAGGAATTTGATTGTGCCATCTTCTGATTCCTGTTTCACAGTCTGTTCTAGCGTTCGGAGGACATAGTTCGCATCCAGCAAGTCGATACATTCTTGATTAATATTTTTCATGTCTGCAAAGTTTGTTACACGCTTTTTATATAACCAGTCCCAAATTTGTGCAGCACGGAATTTTTTCTGCCCTTGATCCACTAACCATTCTGTAAGTTGTTCAATTGTGAGTCCATATATCGAATTCTTCATTAGTTATCCTCATTTCAAAAAATGCAATTCACATATTATACTACATGAAATTAGAAATGGGAACAACTAATTTAGTTTATAAATGTGAATTTCCAGCCCATAATCGTAAAAGACCCTCTATTATTATCTCCTCCGCAAATAAAGACTGTCCTTAATCTTTTTGGAGTTTTAAATTTTAAATTTCTTTACATGATCTTTTAAGTTTATTGCCATTTCATTAAGGGTCGTTGTCGTTCCAACCATTTCTTCCATAGAAGCCAATTGCTCTTCCATAGATGCAGCAATGTTTTGCGTATGGGAAGATGTCTCTTCTAATGATTGAACTGTTTCGATTGTAGATGCTAGTATTTCCTCAGAACCCGCAGAGATTTCTTGTATTGTTGCAGATACTGATTGATTTTTTTCTGTAATTTGAGTAATACGATTCAAAATGCTAGTAAACGATTTACCTGTTTCGCGTACGATTCCAGTTTCACGTTCCACATCTTCGAATACCTTCGTCATGGCCTTCACAGAATTTTGAGAGTCATTTTGAATTTCTTTCACGAGCGTACTAATTTGGTTTGCTGAAGATGCGGATTGCTCAGCAAGTTTCCTCACTTCATCTGCGACTACACTGAATCCTTTTCCAGCATCGCCTGCACGTGCTGCTTCTATAGCGGCATTCAGTGCAAGTAAGTTTATTTGATCAGAAATAGCCGTAATAATTTCTATAATTTGACCTACTTCATTGGATCTCGTATTCATCAACTGTGTGATATCCATAGAAACTTTAACTGAGCTCGTTATCGTATCAATCCCTTGAATCGAGTCTAAAATAAGATGATTACCTTGCTTAGCTTCTTGGGATGCATCCATCGATTCTTCCGTTACTTTCATAGAAGAATCTGCTATTTCTTGCAGACCAATTGTGATTTGTTCAAGTGCCACCAAGTTTTGTGATGCACTACTTGCTAACGTATCGCTCGTCGAAGATACTTCTTGGGTCGTAACAGTCGTATGATTGACTACTCCTGTCATTTGCTCTGCGCTATAGGTCAAGTCATCCGAGGAAGTGATAACGTTGTCCGTCGCTACATTGACATGTTCAATCGTATTTCTCAATTCTTGTTGCATGTTTCGGAAACTGTGTGCAAGATGACCAATTTCATCTTGACTATTCACACTAACTTCTTTTGTTAAATCACCTTGGGCTACAACTTCTGTATACTTCACTAATTGTTGAAGTGGTTTCGTAATTCTTGTTGATAAAATATAAGATATTCCAGCCCCTACCACCAATGCCCCTAGCGTAAGTGCAATACTGATGATAAGTATTTTCCGGGTTAAATCAGGGATAAATTTCGCATCCTGATCGATTCCTATAATAGAATCTGTCCCTTCAATATGTAAATAGATTGATTTATGTACACCGTACTCATCCTCATAAATCTCACTGAACAATGGCTGTTCCATGTTTAGCGCATCGTTTTGTTCGGATTTAAACGGATAAGGCGTAAGATAATCTGCCGTATCGGACAGCGCAAGGATCATATCCTCACCATCAACTTTACTCATGATATAAACACTTTCTAAATCGCCTATCTCACGCGATTCATTGATTATAGCGAGTAATCTTTCATAGTCCTGTTTATTTGTCTTTGCTTTATTAAGCATCTCGGCATCGATATCTTTTTTCAAGTCTAGTAAATTCGTGTTGAGTACTCTCTCAAACTGGGGAATGACATTCTGATTGACAATTGACATAGATTGAAAATAAAAACCTAAACTAAATAATAAAGATAATACTGCAATTGGAATAATCGTTCCAAGCATTATTTTAGTTCTAATAGATCCTTTTTGTTTAAACAAACTAATTCCTCCTAAGATTTATACGAGTTGCGGTTCATAGAGCGATATAAAATTGCTCAATTCAAGTGTAAGCAATCGCTTATTTTCGTCAAATGTGTGATGTTTGAAAAATACAACAGAAAAAATAGGGTACTCTTTGTAATTCATATACCTATAGTCTAGTATTTCATTAAATTGTTGCTTAAAACTTTCATGGTCTACCGCTCGAATTAATTCAAGCGAAATCGACGGGTCAAATTCTGCACAAAGAAAACTATAAATCGCATTATCCATAGCCTCTATTTTTTCTTCCCAATTTGGTTTTAGCTGATTGAAATAATAATCATAAACGTCTACACCATAAGCATGTACGCCCAGTTCTGTCGTACCTATACCAGCAAAGCGGAATGGATTTACTTCAATTGGCACAACTTGTCCTTCTTTAGTTATTCGAACTTCAAAATGTAGCGGGAAGGAAGCCAGCGCATCAATATCCCCTAATTTTTCCAAAAAGTCCGAAATTGGAGCAAGTGTTTCACTTAATACACTTTTGCTTGTGTAATATATACGATCACTCATGTCTTTATCGTTAGCAAACATGCGCTTAAATAAATTTAAGATGACAGGTTTTCCCTCTTTAGTAAAATAAGCATCAATTGCATACTCGTTTCCTTGAATTAGCTCTTCTAATATGACAGTTTGGCTATCAATCACATCATTAGGATACGCGGATGCTGAATCGTTTATATCGACTTTCAATTTTTCTACGGTGTGATGCCAATCTTCAATACAATCTATTCTATAAACCCCAACACTCGAGTAGCCGATAACAGGCTTAATAATAATAGGGAATGGAATTGATTCTAAAGGTATTTCATATAAATCTTGAATAGATACTTCACGGAAATAAAATGAAGGATAAATTTTTGTCATTCTCCTCCTAAATTCCGCTTTGTTTTTGAATAGTGATGTCCATTCGGCAAATTTACTCTCAGGTAAGTAATTCATTAACATAGCCAAACCGTTTTCCGAATTAAATAAAAGAGGAGCAGAAGACTTCTCAAGTTGTTCAAAGAACAATGTCTCTTCAAGTAAATCAAGTTTTTCTTCCTCCGGAATCTGCACATCTCCTATTTTTAAAACCGGAGTACCTAATTGCTGTAAAGTTGATGAAAGTAATGTTGATACATAAGGCTTATCAAGTATAATCATTTTATTCTCCTTCTTCTTGTTTTTTCTACTATATTTTTACAGCAGAATTTTTGTTCGTACCGATATTATTATCTCCCAATAGAGCCTATAGTATTGATTTTGAAAAATCATTAATCCCAATGACCTATAATTATCCACGGAAAAATAACAGTTAATAACTCCTATTATCATACATAGTAAGTTTTAACAATGCTATGCATTGTATTAAAGTATCATTATTTTGTATAGTTCGAATAGGTAGATAGTTAATCTGTATTATGTCATAACTATATTCTAATGGCTTTTCACTCTGCCTATCTCAAAATTCCTTGTTTAATTTAAGACATTATTTTTTCAAAAATTCATCATAGGTCTTTTAATCTAAATAATATAAGCAATAGATTCTATTGCATAAATAAGCCATATATAATTCTTATTACAATTATAAATGATTTATTTATTATATTTAAATTCCTTCATTGCTATTATTTTAGTCACATTTTTACTTCCCATGGTTTTCATCACCTTCAATATCTTATTTCGTTCTATGACCTACTGAATTCAAATAGCAAGGGTTCATTCATTTTTCTTTGTCATACGTTAATAAATAAAACTAGGCACCCTCCATATTTTCTGGAGGATGCCTAGTTTGTTGTCACTACTTATTTAAACTTCATCGCACTGCATTCTTTGCGGCTTTGTCCTTATTTATTTTCATGACAAGCGTTAAAATATTCAATAAGCTAAGTACTGTGAAAAAGATTCCAAAGCCAATTTGACCATCCGCAAATCGAGTAATTGCGAAATAACTCATGAATAATATAAGTGCAAGATCAATATATTTAGATCCCATGTCGATAACCTCCCCTGTTTACACAAGTATATCAGTTTCGATGCACTTTTCATTAAGTCATTTCATCTTAGAATCTAACAGTACATTACAAATTCAAAATGTCAGTCAATTTCTCAACTAATCGCTCCATCTGTTCATCTGTACCAACTGTAATACGCAAATAGTTGTCGATTCCGGGCTTGTTAAAATACCTAACTAACACGCCTTCTTTTTTTAATTCATTGTAGAGAAACTCTGCTGGAACAGTCTGATGTGAGGCGAAAACAAAATTTGCTTGTGAAGGTAGCACATTGAAATTGAGCTGTTGCAACGTCTCGTTCATCTTTTCCCGTGTTGCAATGATTTTCTGAGTCGTCTCCTCAAAATAGTCTGCATCCTCAAATGCAGCTTTTGCTCCCACTAGCGCAAGACGGTCCAGCGTATAAGAATTGAATGAATCTTTAATGCGAATCAATGCAGCAATTAAAGAAGGAGCTCCCATCGCAAAGCCAACGCGCAAACCGGCGAGTGAACGTGATTTAGATGTCGTCTGGACGACAAGGACATTGTCGTATTTCCGAATGAGTTCAGTCGCTGATTTCGATGCAAAGTCGATATATGCCTCGTCGACGATGACGACTTGGTCAGGGTTATTTTTGACAATCTCTTCAATGTGCTCAAGTTCAGCATAAATGCTAGTTGGCGCATTTGGATTTGGTAAAATGACGCCGCCTTCAGACTGAAAGTAGCTATCCACAGGCAATGTAAAATCTTTATTCAACGGAACTTCCTCATAAGGAATATCGAATAACTTTGCATAGACCGGATAAAAGCTATATGTTACATCAGGAAACCGGATTGGTTTGCCAGGCTCAAAAAACGCCATGAAGGAGAATGCCAGAACTTCATCCGAACCATTGCCGACAAATACTTCTTCAGCAGTAAGTCCATATTGCAGTCCGATTGTTTCTCGTAGCTCAATCGCTGTAGGAGATGGATACAACTGAAGGTTGCGCCCCATCTCTTGCTGGATTGCAGCTATCACTTTTGGACTTGGAGGATACGGATTTTCATTGGTATTCAGTTTCACGATGTCCTTTTGTTCAATTTGCTCCCCCGGAACATACGGCTCGGTCCGTTTCACCATAGAGCTCCAAAATTTACTCATCTCTCAGCACTTCACTTTTAGGTCGTCTTTTCCGCAATTCGTTTTTGACATCCTCAACACTAACACCTAACTCTTCCATCAATACAAGTGTGTGATACGTCAAATCTGCAAGTTCGCTCGTTACTTCAGCTTTATCACGGTTTTTTGCACCGATGACAACTTCAGTTGTTTCTTCTCCAACTTTTTTCAAAATCTTATCCAAACCTTCGCGGAACAGATACGTTGTGTATGATCCTTCTACTGGATTGGCACGTCGATTTTTTATTTCATCCGTGATCTCATGAACGATTGAGCGAGTCTGTACTACCTCATCGAAAACTTGCTTGTGGAAACAAGTCACTTCTCCCGTATGACACGCTGGACCCAGTGGTGTAACTTGTACTAAAATTGAATCACCATCGCAGTCCAGTGACAAGTTCTTCACAATTTGCCGATTGCCAGATGTTGCTCCTTTATTCCACAGCTCTTTTCTTGATCTGCTGAAAAACCAAGTCTCTTTCGTATCAATCGTCTTCTGCAACGATTCTTTATTCATATAAGCAAGCATCAGTACATTCCCTGTCCGGTCATCTTGAACAATTGCTGGTATCAATCCATTTTCGTCAAATGATAATGTGTCAATTTCTATTGTCATGGTTAGTCATTCCCAACAGGTGTATTTTTTTCAGCTAGATATGTTTTTAATTCGCCAATATTTATGTCTTCGAAATGGAATACGGATGCAGCAAGCGCAGCGTCAGCTTTCCCTTCAGTTAAGACAGTATGGAAGTGTTCAGGTTTCCCTGCTCCGCCGCTCGCAATAACAGGAATGTTGACTGCTTCCGCAATCGCCCGCGTCAATTCGAGGTTATAGCCGTCTTTCACACCATCTTCCCCGATACTATTAACAACAAGTTCACCGGCACCCAGTTTTTCGCCTTGAATCGCCCATTCAATAGCATCCATACCAGTATCTTTCATGCCTCCATTAGAGAATACCGACCACTTAGAAGGGCCCACTTCATTGACATCCATCGATAGGATAATGCGTTCAGAACCGAATCTCTTTGACGCTTCTTCAATTAAAGATGGATTGCTGAGCGCTGCACTGTTGATGGATACTTTGTCCCCGCCAGCATCAAACACCTTCTGAATATCTTCGACAGTCCGTATACCCCCACCGACAATAAATGGTACGGGTACTTCTTTCGCAATTTCTGCAATAAGGTCAAGGAACATGGCACGATTATTTGTCGAAGCGGCAATGTCGTAAAACACAAGTTCATCTGCACCGTCAGCTACATATTTCTTAGCCAATGTCAGTGGATCTGCAACTTCTTTAACTTCTAAAAACTTTTTCCCTTTTACGACTTTCCCGTTATCAAAATCTAGGCATGGTATTATCCGGTTGCTTGTCATCCTCGTTGTCCCCCTAATATTTTTTCTAAAGATATTTTACCTTCATACAATGCTTTACCAATAATTGCTCCATATAAATCTAGTTTCCGTAACTGAATGATATCCTCTTCCGTGGAGACGCCGCCTGAAGCCACAATGTCGATGGAAGACGCATTGTCCATCATTTCCAGTTCGTTAAAATTAGGTCCTTGCATCATTCCGTCTTTCAAAATATCTGTATAAATGACTGTTTTCACACCGATTACTTCTAGTTCTATTAACAAGTCAACTGCTAATACATCACTTGTTTCCGTCCAGCCATCCGTTGCAACGAATCCTTTTCTTGCATCGATGGAAACTGCAATTTTATCACCGTATTTTTCTACGGCTTGCTTTAAAAATGGTTTATCTTGAATCGCTGCCGTTCCGATGATCACGCGACTAACGCCGGATGCAATATGTGCGTCAATGATCTCCATCGTCCGAATTCCGCCACCTACTTGAACTGGTATCGATACGTTTTTAGCAATCGCTTGAATGGCTTCGCGATTTAATGAATTACCTGTTTTCGCCCCATCTAAATCGACGACGTGAATGTAGTCAGCACCTTGCTTTTCCCACTCCAGAGCCATCGCTGTTGGTGAGTCATTATAGATAATTTCTTGGTCATAATCACCTTGAATTAGCCGAACACATTTACCATCACGTATATCAATTGCTGGAAATAAAATCATCGGTGTTCCCCCTTATATATAGAATTCCATTAAATCCGCTACGGCGCTTGGGGATGCCTCCCGCCATAAGCCGAGCAGCTTCGCCGCCAGTCTTATGGCTTCGGCTACCCCTTGTAAGGCGCCTTCGCTTAGTAAATTATGAATTCGAGCAGTACCTGCACACAAAACAAAATTACCAAGTGTGTAAAGGTAATATTCTTATAGCATTCCCTTCGTAGATGGAACTCCTTTTACATCTGGATTAATCGCACTTGCTACGCGCAATGCACGTCCGAATCCTTTGAAAATTGATTCGATAATATGGTGACTGTTTTTCCCGTACTGCAAATTGATATGCAATGTTACTTTGGCATGGCTTGTGAATGCTTGGAAAAACTCCTCAACAAGCTCAGTGTCGAATTCCCCTACTTTATCTTTCAATCCCTCAACGTTATAAACAAAAAATGGACGCCCGCTTATATCGATAGAAACTGTTGATAATGCTTCATCCATAGGTGTTGACACTGTCGCATAACGCTCGATGCCTTCCTTTGATCCGATACTTTCATAGAACGCTTGTCCCAATACAATTCCGATATCTTCGACGGAGTGATGCTGGTCTACTTCGATATCGCCATCACAATCAACAGCCAAATCGAATCGACCGTGATTTGTGAACAATGTCAGCATATGATCGAGAAAGCCCACTCCTGTTTTAATAGTTGTTGTTCCACTTCCATCAATCGCAAAGTCTAAGTTAATCTTTGTTTCCGCTGTCTGTCTTGAAATCGATTTACTCCGCATTCAAATCCGCCTTCCTTACTTGAATTGAATTTGCATGGGCCGTTAAGCCTTCCGCATTCGCAATTGTGATAATGTCTTCGGCTACTTCTTGCAATGCTTGCTCCGTATACTGAATAATGCTCGATTTTTTCATAAAGTCATAGACACCTAACGGCGATGAAAATGCCGATGTCCCGCTCGTTGGCAATGTATGATTCGGACCTGCCATATAATCGCCCAATGCCTCCGGTGAATAGTTTCCTAAGAAGATTGCTCCTGCATTGTGAATGAACGGTAATTGCTCCATCGGATTTTCCACCATAAGCTGTAAATGTTCCGGCGCCAATTTATTAACAAAGTCGTATGCTTCCTCCAACGATTCAACCAAGATAATGCGCCCATTATCAGCGATTGAAACTTCAATAATTCCCTTACGATCTGCTTGTTCAGTTTGCTTTATCACTTCTTTTTGAAGTGCTTCAGCAAATGATTGACTCGTCGTTACGCATACAGCTGTTGCCCGTTCATCATGCTCCGCTTGTGATAATAGATCAGCAGCGACAAACACTGGGACAGCGCTATTGTCTGCAACAACACAAATCTCACTCGGTCCTGCAATCATATCGATGGCTACGTCACCAAAAACCCATTTTTTCGCCCGTGCAACAAATGCATTTCCAGGCCCCGTGATTTTCACTACTTTTTTTACTGTTTCCGTCCCATACGCCAATGCTGCAATCGCTTGAGCACCACCAATTTTATAGACGATATCGACACCGGCTTCTTGCGCTGCTACGAGCACATGTGGATTCACTTTGCCATCCGCTTGAGGTGGTGTCACCATTGCAATCCTTCCGACTCCCGCAATTTTTGCCGGAATAGCATTCATGAGAACAGTCGATGGATAAGCCGCTTTTCCGCCAGGTACGTATATACCGACACTGTCTAAAGGCGTCACTTTCTGACCAAGAACAATTCCTTGTTCTTGATTAATAAACCAAGACTGTTCTTTTTGAACTTCATGGAACGTAGTAATGTTTTGCTTTGCTTTTCTAAGAGCACTTAGGAATTGCCCTGTAATCAACGTCCGCGCCTCCGCAAACTCCTCAGGCGTTACAATCAAGTTATCTAGCCACACGCCGTCAAACTGTTCGGTAAAGCTTCTTAATGCCTGGTCCCCATCTTCACGGACTGTTTCGATAATTCCAAGCACAGTTCGGTCAAATTCAAAATTAGTTGTTTGTACTGCCGTTTGCTGCTCTTTCTCTTTTGTATATTGTTCCAACGTTACAATTCGCATAAATTATCACTCCAATGCAGCTTTTAAGTCCGAAATGACTTGCTGGATTTGACTGGTTCTTGTCGCATAACTTGCTTTATTAACAATCAATCGTGCACTGACATCTGCAATTGTCTCCAAGACGACTAATCCATTTTCTTTTAGTGTCTTGCCCGATTCAACAATATCAACGATGACATCTGCCATACCAATAAGCGGAGCCAGTTCGATAGAGCCATTCAACTTGATGGTCTCAATACGAATGCCTTTGCTGTCAAAATAGGCTTTTGTCACTGCTGGATACTTTGAAGCAACTGTCAGCAACGCACTACTCGGAAATTGTTTATCCGGAAATCCGGCAACAACCAGCTGGCATTTTCCAATTCCAAGATCCAACAGTTCATAGACATCAACTGGATCTTCCATAATCGTATCTTTACCAACAATTCCGATATCTGCTGCTCCTTTTTCGACATAGGTTGGAACATCAACTGCTTTCACGAAAATGAGTTTCACTTTATTTTCATCATCATAGATAACAAGCTTCCTGCTTTTATCATGATATTCTGAAAAACGGATGCCTGCTTTTTCAAAAAACGCTAACGCTTTATCAGCAGTACGCCCCTTCGCCATGGCGATTGTAAGATGTGTCATTTCAATTCAATCCCCCTACGAGTAATTCCAGTAAAGCCTTTAAGTCCGGAAATGGTGTAACTTTATCTTTATATAGAAATGAATTATTTTCTTTCTCCAAACGTATCGAGTAAACACTCTGTCGTGGATCTGCCTGTTCCTTATGCTCTGAAAATGACAGTACACTATAATTTCGTTCCCGTAATTCATTGGAGATGGCAATGGCTTGTTCCAATTGGCTATCTGCATATGTTATTTTTACATCGATTGGAAAGCGGGATGTAACTTCCCTGCTATCTGTCGCTTTGACTAACGATTCAATTTCACATGCAAACCCAATCGCTGGAAGTCTAGCACCAAACTCGTTTCCTAACTCATCGTAGCGCCCGCCCATTAAAACAGGTTTCCCAAATCTTTCGACATATCCTTGGAAAATAACCCCTGAATAATAACCCATATGATTAATCAATCCCAAATCCATGACGATATACTGTTCTAATCCGTACATTTTCAATATACTGTAAACATCCATTAAGTAATCGAGCGTGTCCTGCATTTTTTCCGTTAAGGCGATCCCTGTTGTCCGTTCACTCACATCAACTGGGTTACCGTATAAAAACGGGATCCGTTCGATTACTTCTCTCACATCATCGTCAATGTTTAGGTTCTGAAGAAAAGGTCCAATTTCTACAACGTTTTTCGCTTGTATCAATGACTTCAATTGATCAATTTGAAGTGAAGTAAGTGGTAAATTCTGGACAAGTTCATTGAAAAATCCAGCGTGCCCTAATTCTATTTTAATATCATTAAATCCTAAATCTTTCATTAAGTGACACGCTAGTGCAATTACTTCTGCATCCGCTTCAGGTGAACTATCGCAAAAATATTCAATGCCTGCTTGTGTGCGTTCGATACTGTCATTTTTATCAAATGGCTGACGGAACACCTCTTGTACATAAAAATATCTAAGTTCACTTGAAAGGTCCGGGAAATTTTGCACCAGTTCTCTTGTGATTGGAATCGTGACATCGGGTCGCAATACTAATACTTGCCCTGTATGATCGATTACTTTAATCATTTCATTTTGGTTGATTGAGCTTTTTACTTTTGAATATAAATCATATTGTTCAAAAGCCGATGTTTTAATGCGTTTATAGCCATATGTGGTAAAGCGCTTATTGATCGTCTTAATGATTCTTTCAAACTTTTCACTATCACTTAACATTCGTTCAGGATACACTTCGTTTCTAACCATTTCCAACACCCCTTACTTCACTACTTTACTAGACTAAAGTTATTTAGTACTATAAAGGTATACCAACGAAATGTCAACAGGAGGAATGATTATTAATGTTCGATTATCACATGCACAGTTCGTTCTCAGCAGACTGCCCAGTTCCAATGGAAAATATGATTAAGGGAGCGATTCAAAAAGGATTGACTGAAATTTGTTTTACAGAACATATCGACTATGAATATCCCGATGATACAATCGTTTTCGATTTTGATAAAAAGGAGTACGCAAGCAAATTGATAGAAATGCAGAAGAAATATGAAGGGCGTATTCGTATAAAAAAAGGCGTTGAAATCGGTGTACAACCACATATACTGGACAAATACGACGAGCTTATGGCAAAGGAAGTATTCGATTTCGTCATTTGCTCCATGCATACCGTTGAGAAAAAAGGATTACACTACGGAGAATTTTTCGAGCATAAAACCATAGAAGAAGCGTATGGTATTTATTACGCAGAGTTATTATATTGTGTAAAAAACTATAAACAATTTAATATCCTCGGTCATGTTGACCTCGTGAAGAGGTACACAAAAAAACCGTGTGATAACCCTTTCCATACTGAATTGACGGCTATTTTCAACGTTATTATTCCAGAAGGTAAAGGAATTGAATTGAATACTTCTGGTGTCCGCTACGGACTGGCAAACGGCATGCCAAGTGATGATATTTTGAAACTATATAAACAATGCGGAGGCGAAATCATCACACTTGGTTCCGATGCACATAAACCTGAAGACATTGCATTCCAATTCAGTGAATCACTAAAATTATTGCAGTCGATTGGATTCAAGTATATCACTACATTCGACAATGAAAAACCTACTTTTCACGCAATTAGTAATATGATGTGAATTAAGAAAAGCTCCAGCTCCTAGACACTATTCCATGTTGAAAAACTTATACTTTTCTTCACACCGGTTAATTAACCAAAAATAACCTGTAAATAACTTGATCACACACTGGGTGCTGTGCATATAGTTACATTTTGATTGCTTTGGATTGAATGACTTCTATACGATTACCGAGATGCCTGGATGTGTAGGGATGCGACTTTGTCGCATCCCTACACACTTTTTCCGATAATCGTATGGTGGTTCTTCATCCGCCGCGCTCCAAATGCATAACTACACGTAGTGCTGAAGTTTTTTTGGACGAAAGAATAGCTGGCTTTTTCACTAGAGAAAAGCCGCCAAAGATGCAATTTTGGCGGCTGATGCTTTCTGTATGGTTTTTCTTTTTTATTTTAAAGAAGTGTCACTTTCTATAAGGTATCACATGATTACATACATACTCTTTGCTAAAAGTAAGCAAGAAACACATTGTACAAAGTACTAGAGTGCCCGAAATTGTATCTTCGGGCACTTACAATCTCTGTAGAAAGTCATCTATTCATTTCTTTCAAAGCAGCTGCATTTTTCACTTGAATAGTGTAGGAACGCGACAGGCAATTATTCACAACAGGATTACTGAAAAGAGTGTGGCTAGAAGTGACGGAGTCGCTTTTAACCACACACACACCTTTAAGGAAGAATGAACTGCAATTCCTCCTTAAAAGGGTATGAATATTTTCCGTAAGCGGACCAGAAATGGTCCAGTGAAAATGAAGTTTTCAAGCCCTTTTCACCAGTTTTTTATGCGAATTAATGGTTAATCAACAGACATGACTTTTCTTTTAATCAAACGGTCCAGTACGCCTCTACTAACTAGAGACGGACTGGACCGTTTTTACACACTATTACTCCGCTTGTTTAAATATAGAGATAAAATTAACAACCATTTTTGCAGCTTGTGCACGTGTAGTTGAGCTGCTCGGCATGAATTTTCCTTCGAATCCAGTTGCAACATCTAATTCATGAAGCATTGAAATGGCATTTACTACTTCCGCATTATAGTTTCCGAAATCGGAATAAGGTGCTTTAGTAGAGGCCTTATATGCCTTTCCTGTTACGCTTCCATATGCACGTTCAATCATTAAAGCCAATTGTGCGCGTGTTACTAAATCAGTTGGATTAAAGTTTCCTTTATTCCCTTTAATAATTCCATATTTATAAGCGGCATTGATGTCAGCTTTGGTCTTATCTGCATAATTACCAATATCACCAAATGGGGCTACTTCATCCGTTTTCAAACCTAATGCGCGTACAATTATTGTAGCAGCTTGCACACGTGTTAAGTTTTGATCAGGTTTGAATGTCCCGTCCGGGTAGCCACCAATGATTCCAGCTACGGCTGCATGTTCAATATAATTCTTCAAGCCATGATTGGCGATATCCGAGAATAATATTGGTGTTGGTGTCGATGAATCTGCAACCGTTACACTGATTATTGGATTATGAACACTTTTGTTTCCAGCTTGATCTACTGCCATTACTGAAAAAACATACGTTGTATTTGCAGTAAGATTTTCTACTTTATATGTCGTAATGTCTCCAGCTACAGTTGCTAGTTTTTCTTCACCACTGTATATTTCATAACTCGTTACGGCTACATTATCACTAGCTGGTTGCCAGTTTAATTTCACCGAGTTTGGACCCGGCGCATCGGCGACGAGGCTACCTCCTGTGATCCATGTATTAGCTGGTAGCATGTTCGCCCAAAATTGCTCAGTCACTTTTTTATAGCCTGCTTCACTTAAGTGGATATTTTCCGGATTTGGAAGGTAGGTCTTGTAGTCTGACGCAATTACGTCACCAGTAGGCACGAAAATTGCTTGCGTCCCCACTAGGCCTGTTGTAATGGCTTTATTCAACATATCTAGTAATTGTTTGAGCAATGGTTGCAGGTCTTCCGACATATAAGGAAACGGATTATAGTAACCCATGACATACACTTGCGCATCAGGATTGATTTCATTGATTTGAGCCATAATCGATTTGTAGTTTGTACCTACTTGCTGAAGCGTCGTCAGCGCCATTTTCTGATCAATAATGGCCTTACCTGTCGTCAGATCTTGTTTGAAATGCGGTAAAATATCATTTGCACCGGCGCTAATTGTGATAACTTCTGCATCTTTGATGGATTGTTGAAGTTTAGCTGTCTTCTCTTCAAAGCCAATGCCTTGGATATCCTTTGTGACGTTCAGTTTAATATCATTTAAAACGTCTGTTGTTTTATAGCCTGGATACGAGAATCCTTTGTTATATGTTTTCAAAGCCCCTATCTCCATCATTGACACCGCTAAGAAATCTGCATAGCCCTTCCCTAATTCATTGTTAGGAGTGACACCTGCTGCCAATGAATCACCTATAGCAAGATAATCGATTGGCAGCATCCAAGAAGGAGCACTTGTATCTATTTCAGCTGCTGCAAAACGGTACGGTACAACAATCATTTGGATCATAAGTGCAATTACAAAAAGCATTCGAAATTTGAACTTCGATTTCACCATAACCTTCCTCCTATTTTATGTTTTTGCGAACACCCTACCTCGGTATAACTCCTTGTCACACCACCTTCGCATTTAACCGTGCCAACCAGTACTATTCTTGACTAATTCGACATAGAATACTAGTTTTCCTTCACTGTAATTAGATACCGTCGTTTAGCATTGAAAACACTTTTTTCAGCATGTAGTACTATTTATTCCCACGAAAAGCGAATTCTTATCAACCATCATTAAAAATGGCGGTTGCCCGTTTATAAGTTAAGAAATTATAAGTTTTTCACCAGGCGCCTTGCGCTTTTCTTTGTGTCTAGACTCCAGGCGCCAGCCGCTCTGGTCATAAGCAATCCAGTTACGTGGCAAAGAGCGCCACTTCACTGGATCGACTTATGCCTGTCGCGTCTAAACGGCGCCTTGCGCTTTTCTTTGTGTCTAGACTCCAGGCGCCAGCCGCTCTGGTCATAAGCAATCCAGTTACGTGGCAAAGAGCGCCACTTCACTGGATCGACTTATGCCTGTCGCGTCTAAACGGCGCCTTGCGCTTTTCTTATTTCCCTACAATATACGTTTTCACAAGGGCGATACGTTCTCTCACAGTCAATTTTGCTGCCACTACTTTCGGCGTTTTAGCCGACACTCCATCTGACTCGAGTCCAAGGCTAGCCGCAATTTTCCGTGCTCTCGCCAGGTGATAATCACTTGTGATGATTGTGATCGAACTAATTTCAGACGGCAACAACTTTTTCGAGAATAAAATGTTTTCATAAGTGGAAGTAGACGCCGCTTCTAAAATAAGCCGTTCCTCGGCGATGCCATTCTCCGTTAGAAACCGTCTCTTCGCTTCCGCTTCGCTAATAGGCTCATCCGGACCTTGCCCGCCTGATAAGATTATCGTCACATGTGGATACTCATTAGCGTACTGTAGCGTAGCATCCAAACGATACTGTAATGATAGCGACAGAGAATCTTTTTTCACTCTAGCACCGAGTACGATTACATAGTCATTCGTGCCATCTGCTGCAGGTTCTAATCCCTCATCCATCCATTTGCCCGTTAGCCACCATAAAAACAGACTAAAAATAGTAAGTGCAATTGCACAAGCTATAGCTATTTTCTTTGATTTTTTCATTACAATCACTCATTTCAACTGTTCTACGAAAATTTTATTCTCCATCAATAAATTCATATAAAACGGATCTTTTCCGATTGCATAAACTCGGTCGCAAACGGTAGTAATTTCGTCCATATCATGAGAAGTGTACATAATCATTTTCCCTTCATTTTTCGCCAACCTATGCAAATATGAACCTATCTCCTTTTTGGATTTCAGATCGATACCAACTGTAGGTTCATCTAACAACAAGAAAGTCGGATCATGGAGCAGGCTGATTGCTAGGTTCAATTTCCTTTTCATACCGCCCGATAACGATTGAACTCCCTCCTTCCAATGCGTCAATTGCATATCCAAACAAAGTTGCCGGCATTCCTCTTTTGTACGTTTTTTCCACGACAGCTGTTCAAAAAAAAGCATATTTTCCTCTACTGTGAGTTCCTCCCAAACCGATATATCTTGAGGGACATAACCGATTAAGCGCCTGATGCCCTTTACATCAGTCATATAAGAAAGTTCATCCAATTGAATATCGCCTTGAGTCGGCTGAATAACTGTCGCCAATAGTTGAAGCAAGGTTGATTTTCCTGCACCATTTTCCCCAACGAGACCAACAATTTCTCCAGGCTTCATTTGAAAAGACACATTTTCTAAAACGGTCTTTTCCTTGTACTTTTTCTGTAGTCCCGTCACGTCAAGCATTTGCCTTCCCTCCTCTATGAATCCAAACAGTGAGCAAAGCAATCATAACGAAAAGCCATGTCAGAGGTATCGTCCCATCCAGTAACGATTGGACCGGACTAAGTTCTTCAATCCACGGCCACTTCCCCTTTAGCCCATCCATCGGTATGATTGACCCACCGACTACAATCAGCAACAACGCAATCCCCAAGCCACTTATATAGTACATAAACAATTGCTTGTAGACGCTTGCGAGTAGAAACGCCAGCAAATTTATCGTCAGCCGGAAAGTAAATAGTGAAATCAGAACTCGAATTGTCCATGCTTCCTGGAATAATGATGAGAAGATGAACGCCGTGACAAGATCCATGAGGAAAATGATAACTGTAAAAAACAGCAATGATAAACATGCATACTTTTTAAAAGAGATTTCAGTGAATAACCAGCGCTGACGCATCGATGGTCGATTTTCTTTTAGCATCCAGTCGAATAGGAAGAATGTCGTGATGATTGCGAAGAATGCCCAAACACCCCATGCTTTCAGTAGCGGTAACGTTTGTTCTTCAGCGGTATTTTCCTTATCATAATAAGAAAAACTCGATCGGAGCAGTGCTTCACTTTTTTCCCTTTCGCGACTACTCTCAATAACTTCTTCGTAACTCCATTCATCTTCCATACCATAATCAGAGAATAATTGTTTGATAACGAAAGCTGCTTTTGAACGGGCTGCATCTTGTTGAGCATAGGACGTAATCGTTTCGACGACAGCTCGATAAGCAAAAGACCGATTGGAAGAGTATGCCTCGATAAGCTGATTTCGCCGGTTTGCCAGTATATGATCTTCATACCCCTTACGAATAACGAACACACTATCCAACTCATGCTGTTCGAGTTTATGTAGTGCTTCATCTAGGGATATGAACTGGATATGGAGAAGCTCCGTACTCGCGATATCGTCAACTAGACGCGCTGCCATTTCAGTCTGTTCCTCAACGACAAGAGCTATCGGCACTCTAGTCTCCTCTTGCCAAGTCACAACACCTTGCATAATTAGCACTGTCATAACGATTGGCAGAAGCATCCAGCATAAAAGACTTTTCCAGTCCTTCTTCAAACGCATCAAGCGGATAAACACAACATTTTTCATCGAATCCACCTCTCTTTTCCGACTGTTGATAGCCAAAGAAGGAGTAGTCCGATAGTAGCAATGACAGTTAGTGTTATGAAGTTCGCATAGTTTCGCCCTTCCAATACAATATCAATCATCCAATTCAAGCTAACGTATGAAAAGATATACGGTAAAACACCTTGTATCACTTGCGGAAAGTAGAGCGTCGGTATAACTGCACCACTTGTGAAAATTAGTACGAACGTATAGAAACTTTGTAATAAAAGAATGACTTTTCGAGATGAAATCCAGACATCGATTAGCGCTATGCCAACTAAAAACAATAAAGCATTAAGAATAGTAAATAAACCAAACCGGAAATAATCAATAAAGAAAAGTTCAAATCCAACAAACTCACCGATAATGAAAAAGGCTACTGCCGCAACGACAAGGCTATATCCTAAAGAGACCAGAATTCTTGCGAGGATACGTTGCCACGTAGTTACACCGAACAGTTTCATCCGAATTAGCATCGAGGAATGCTCTTCTTTCCCTAAAATAGTATAGATGGCGAAAAGCCAGACTGACATAGTTATAAACCAGCCGGACAATATGTAATAGTGCGTTGGTGATGACGTCGCCACATTTGTAATCATTTCTTCATCAAGTAGCTTAACTTTTCCAAGTGTGTACAAACTGAAATCCATAAACTGTTGAAACATCATTTCTTGTCGTTCTTCTTTGGGCATATCCGTTTTTTTTGCGTACTCATTGACGGTAAGAATAGTCGACTGAGCTACAGAGATGTAACGCATCATACTTTCCACTAACTCTTTCACAAGAAAACTATCTGTTGGACGCGATGGGTTTCCAACAATAGGAACCGTCACGGATTGACCTTCATACAAATCCTCCGTAAATCCGCTCGGAAATGTAAAATAGGAACTGATTTGGTTTTGCTCCATAAGTTTCACAGCATTTTCTTTCGTTATTGATATGATTTGGATGAACTGATTATCCGAGGCTGTTTCTTCCAGTAGCCCACTAAACAGTATCGTTTCCTGCGTTCTGTCTTCATCAACCAAAGCCACCCGGATTGGTGAATCTTCTTCAGGCAGCAGTAAACCAGCCACCAGGAGCAACAGTGAGCCTATCAAAATAATTGGAAATAGAAAAAGAAGAAGAAGTGTTGCCCACTTCTTCTTCAACTGTTTATTATATTGGCGCATGAAAAATAGTATTCTTCTCATGGATAGCATAATGGTCACTTCCATTCTTAAAACTCGCCTATTTCACCTTGTAAATCCTCCATAAATCCGAACATCCATTCTTGGACTTTCACCGTGATTTCTTCAGTGAATGCATCAAATTCATCCTTATTCATTTTACCAATATTCACTGTGCCCTCTGTTTCTACTGGCATATCTACTTTTTTCACAACTTTTCCTTGTTGCTTTAAAATGAGATTGAACATATCAGCGCCCATTGTTTCTTCACTGAAAGTAAATTCATGATTCGCTTTCATAGAATCGCTTTCGTGTGTAGCACTCCCTTTCCAGATAACGGCTGGATCGACATTTCCATCTGTAAAGCCAAACGAACGAGTAAATGTACGTTTCTTATCTTCCAGTTGTTCTTTTCCTTTATAGATGAACTTCATATCATCCATCGAAAATGTTATGGAATCAGTTGCCTTCTGATCTTTCCAACTTAAATCACCAATAATTTTCACAAAGTTTTCATCACCGAAGGAATCTTCTACCCCCATTGTGAAATCCCACTTTTGACTTGTTTTATCTAGCAATTGAGTTCCATTAATCATTAACGTATCGACATCCGTCTTATCTTCTCCAACACCCATTGCGAATTCACGTTTCACAATTTTGTTTGAATGGTGCCAGATTGTCGATTTCAGTCCGTTAGGAAGTTTAATAGCGTCCACACCTTCAATCGCTTCATCAAGCCCATTTTCAAAATCATCCATCATAGTTGCAAGTTCATTGTCGGAAGTATCCCCAGCAAATGAAGTAAGTGTCAATTGTTCTTTCAGTATAGCTTTAAGTTTTTCATCTGATTTCGCTTTTTCCAATAAATCTTTTAATAACGTTTTAACTTGTTGTTCTGTAAGATCCATCTTGGTTTTTTTAGTTTTTATTTTTTTATCAAACACTGTAAGTTCTTCTTTTGTGCTCGTAAATGCCTCTTCAGGAATCTCTTTAATGAGATACGTGATATATTCGTTTTCGACATATGTACGTGATTCTTCCGTCATCGAAAATCCACCTTCGAATAATTGGGATAGACCGAGATTTTCATTTCCTTCATAATCTGGATCCGTTTCTCTCATTATCTTACCGAAATCCTTATCATCGAAGCGAATTAGTTCATCCATGAATGGAAATGAAGCCACTAGTTTCTCAGTTGTCACAAAAACTGAACCGAAGTCCATGTTAACACTGCCTAGTTCTCCCCTAAGATCCACTTCGAGTTCTTTTTTGACCGGATCATAGACTTGTTTACTAGATATTTTAGCACTATTGACAATGCTTTGTACTTCCTGCATTTCAGGGTCAACAGACGAATCATTCCATTCGCCGGAAAGATCAAAGTTCGTTTCAACTGGCTTTTCCTCTTGAACTTCCAACCATCTTAGTTCGTTCTTATAACGGTCTTCAAAAATAGTTCCCACTTGTTTAAACGTTTCTGCTTCTGCTAAAAAATATTGTACTTTAGGTGACTTATTCACCAAGAAAAATGCCGACACGCTACCGCCTACAATGACCAATCCAGTTAATAACATAATCATTAATAACTTGGGTGACTTTTTCTTCACAGCTTTCTCTTCCATACTATTCTCCTCCTAAATTCGAATCGTGAACTAGAAATGTTTTGCTAAAGTTGAAGTTTTTTCATATTCACATTTTTTCATACTATCACAGTCTATGTCTTTACTCAAAAATAAGTTGGAAGAATTCACCTTTTCAGAGCAATTGATGATATCCGACTAGTCCCCTCTCTACACCCAAAGAATCATACAGCTCAAAGAACCATCCACCTTTAAAAAGTAGATGGTTCTTTGAATGGATAGCACGTCTGTCATTAACCATTTGTTTGCATAAAATACTGGTGAGTAGGGCCTGGAAAAATCCATTTTCACTGGATCATTTCCGATCCGCTTTCGGCGAAATTATCACGACATATTTACCGTGAGGCGTATGCGCTTTACAAAGGTTTTTAGGAGGCCACTGAAAAAGTCCCAATACTTAGAACTAATTAGATTTCCCGCCAATACCGCTTGGACGCTTTGTGGATGCCTCCCGCGATAAGCCAGAAAGAAGACCGCTTTCAGTCTTATCGCTCCGGCTACCACGAAGTCGCGCCTTCGCTAGATGGTCTATGTGAGAAAGAGCATTTCATTATCTGTGATGAAATCTACAACCTAGATTGCGTCTTTCTTGACTATAATTATATATGTTGAATCCGGTATATATACTGAGCGAAGGCGCCTTAACAGGGGTAGCCGAAGCCATAAGACTTGCGGCGAAGCTGCTCGGGAGGCATCCGCTAGCGCCGTAACGGTTCAATGGGATTCATTTATATAGTATCAACTAGTAATCACCTTACAATATCGGCATATACATCTCAAAATCACATTTCTCTCGATAATGAACAACCTAGCGCAGGCGCGGCAAAGGGGTCGCCGAAGCTGTAAGACTGGATGCGAAGCGCTAATCCAGGCTTACGGCGAGAGGCATCCCCAAAGCGCCAAGCGTTCTACAATCCACACCCCGAATTACACCTCTCTTATTATTGAGTGCCACGGCAGATTCAATGGGATTCTTTAATTCAACATATATAGAAAGTTTCAGCACTCTGTGTATTAATGCATTTGAAGCGCGACGGATGAAGGACCACCATACGATCACCGAAAAAATATGTAGGGATGCGACAAAGTCGCATCCCTACATATTCAGACATCTCGGTAATCATATAGAAGTCATTCTATCCAAAGTAACTCAAAGTCAACTATACACATAGCTTCCAGTAGGTGACCATGTTACACACTGGTTACTTTGGTTAATCAACAGACATGAATGGATAGTGCTTAATTTTTCACTGTTTGCTTCTTGTTTACCATGCTGTGAACTTCTGTAGGTAATCCCCAAAGCTTGATGAACCCAACCGCTGCAGATTGGTCAAAGGAGTCATCAGACGTATACGTTGCAAGATTCATGTCATAAAGTGAATTAGCTGACTTTCTGCCTTCTACAATTGCATGACCCTTGAACAACTTCACACGCACTGTTCCATTAACGTATTGCTGTGTTTCTTTGATGAACGCTTCTAATGCATCTCTCAGTGGTGAGAACCACAAGCCATTATAAATTAATTCACTCAACTTTTGTGAAATAATTGGTTTGAAATGAGCCAACTCTTTAACAAGTGTCAGATCTTCTAATTCCTTATGTGATTTCAACAATATAATTGCTCCTGGACATTCATACACTTCACGTGATTTGATACCAACAAGACGGTTTTCTACATGGTCAATTCTTCCTACTCCGTGCTTTCCACCAATATCATTTAGTTTTAGAATCAGTTCACTGAGTGGATATTGCTGACCGTCAATACTGACAGGCACACCTTTTACAAAATCAATTTCAATAACATCTGACGTATCTGGTGCATTTTCAATTGAAACTGTAAGACCGAATGCATCTTCAGGTGGTGCTGCCCAAGGATCTTCCAAAATTCCACACTCATTAGCACGTCCCCATAAGTTTTGATCGACAGAATATGGGCTTTCTAAATCGATTGGAATCGGGATATTCTTCTCTTTTGCGTAAGCAATTTCTTCTTCACGCGACCAACTCCACTCACGGACAGGGGCAATAACTTCCAATGATGGATCCAATGCTTTAATTGCCACTTCGAAACGTACTTGGTCATTCCCTTTTCCAGTACAGCCGTGTGCAACTGCAGTAGCATTTTCTTTATGAGCCACTTCAACAAGTTTTTTCGAAATAAGCGGACGTGATAGTGCCGATACAAGTGGATATTTGTTTTCATAATAAGTTTGAGCTTGGAGTGAGAGCAACGCATACTCCTGTGCGAATTCCTCTTTCGCATCAATGACATAACTATTTACAGCTCCAACCTGCAACGCTTTCGCCTGGATGAAGTCCAAGTCTTTTCCTTCTCCGACATCAAGACAAACTGCAACTACATCATATCCTTGTTCTGTTAGCCACTGTACTGCCACAGATGTATCTAGTCCACCTGAATATGCTAAAACTACTTTTTTCTTACTCATAATTAAAATCCCCTTCCATTCACTCATCTAGTTGTATGTTTATGCAACACTTTGTATTTTTATAATAACATATTTTCAATTTTACACAATAGTTTTGTTGAAATTTTTCCGAAATAAAAAAGAGTACACAATTTTCAGCTTGTGTACTCTTTTTATGGGACTGTCATAAGCTTAACTAAGACCATGGGCTACCATTGCATCTGCTACTTTTAAAAATCCTGCAATATTCGCTCCGACTACGAGGTTACCGGGATGTCCATATGCTTCTGCCGCATCCAAACAGCTCGTATAGATATTTTTCATGACCGTCTGAAGTCTTTCATCAACCTCTTCAACTGTCCAAGAAAGACGCATACTATTTTGGGACATTTCCATCGCTGATACCGCAACACCACCTGCATTCGCAGCTTTTGCTGGACCGAATAAAGTTTTATGCTCGTGGAAAACTGCCATCGCTTCCAACGTACAAGGCATATTCGCACCTTCTCCGACTGCAATTACACCATTCGCAATCAGTATACGGGCAGCTATCTCATCAATTTCATTTTGCGTCGCACAAGGAAGTGCAATGTCACATGGAATTGACCAGATTGCAGAACAGTCCTCAAAATACTTTGCTTCCGGATGTTCTTTGACGTATTCCGAAATTCGTTTGTTCTCAACCTCTTTCAAACGCTTGATTGTATCTAGGTCGATTCCATTTTCATCATAAATATAACCGTCTGAATCACTACAAGCCAGTACAGTAGCGCCTAACTGCATTGCTTTTTCAATTGCATAAGTGGAAACGTTACCCGACCCTGAAACAACAACTTTTTTACCTTCAAAACTTAAACCTGCTTCTTTTAACATCTCTTCAACAAAGTAGACTGTTCCATACCCTGTCGCCTCTTTGCGACCAAGGCTACCACCATGTTTTGGATCTTTCCCAGTAAACACGCCTGCTTCATAACCGCCTTTCAAGCGATTATACTGACCAAACATATAACCTATTTCTCTCTTACCTACTCCAATATCACCTGCTGGAACGTCGGTATCAGGACCGATATATCTGCTCAACTCCGTGATGAAGCTTTGAGTGAAACGCATAATTTCACGGTCTGATTTCCCCTTCGGATCAAAGTCAGAACCACCTTTACCCGCACCAATTGGCTGGCCTGTTAACGCATTTTTAAATATCTGTTCAAATGCGAGAAACTTCATAATGCTGCTGTTTACAGAAGGATGGAATCGGATACCGCCTTTATACGGTCCGAGATCACTATTGAACTGGACACGAAAACCACGATTTACATGTACTTTACCTTGATCATCTTCCCATGCAACCCGAAAAATGATGATGCGTTCCGGTTCCGTAATACGCTCTAAAATGCCATTTGTTATATAATCGGGATGCTTGGAAAAGACAGGTCGAAGCGAATCGAAAATTTCTCTAGTTGCTTGTAAGAACTCTTTTTCATCTGGATTTCTTTTCTTGATCAATTCATAGACTTCATGGACGTAATCATTCGCTCTTTTTTTATTATCATTGTAAGTTTCATTCAACTTCGTCAATTTTCACTCATCCCTTTCTTGCTTTAAGTTAAAGGTGGAAGCTATTAAATCCCTACTTCCACTACTAAATGATAGTTCAAACTCATGTTACCATTTTTAGTATTATCGCTGAAAAAATGAATATATACAACTTTTTTCTAGTGTCGAATAAGTAATTATACAACATTATGTCCTATTTATGTATGGAAAATAAAATTATTTACTTTTTTCCGAAGAGAGAGTATTATTTAGTTATTCAAATAACGATTGATGAAGCATATACTTATCAGTGTAGCTGTCAATAGCTATTAGAAAATTACAACTAGGAGAAAGAAGGTTAGGACAATGAAATTTAAAAAGATTCTCCGTACATTTATCGGTGCGAACGTAATGCTATTAATGACTTTCGTTTTCCTACCTGTTTTACTTTTCAATCCGGATGTAGAGTTTCTGACGAGTTTCATCAATTATATCAATAAAGAGTAATTAATCTTAAAAAATGAACCGCGAGTGCTTAAGCACAGCGGTTCTTTTTTTTAAGTAATTTTTCGTATGGCGAAATTGTCTTCCAACAGCAACCAGTTTTGTGGAAAAGCTAAACCAAGTTTCCAATACATAATCCCGCGTAAGTTGAACTGTTTGATCAAGTCAAATTTAGCTTGAATACTACGTGCATCTTCAAACCAAACTACATGACGTACTCCTGTATCATCCGTGTACTCGAAATTGGGTGCCTGCGCTACATAGTCGTATTCGATATCAACTTCTCGATCTGTCGCAATCAAAATTGCCTGTTGAGGGCTTATCGCTCTGGCAGCAGATCCACCTTGACTCGGATATGGTGTAGACCAATCATAACCGTATAGATTTTGGCCCAAGAATATTTTCTCGCTCGGAATTTGACTGACAGCATACTCGACTACATTCCGAACAGGACCTATTGGACTGACAGCTTGCGGGTCGCTGTATGTGTAGCCCCACTCATACGTCATAAGAGAAACAAAGTCCACAATCTCTCCATGCGCACGATAGTCATGTGCCCCGTAAATCCCAGTTCTGACATCACTTGTCATGGGTGCAAGTGCGGTCGAAATTGTGAAACCGGCTTGATGGAATCGATCTCTTGCATTTCGCAGAAAACTATTATAAAGTTCACGATCTTCTGGATGTAATAACTCAAAATCAAAATGTATGTCCTTATAACCAATTTCATTAGCCACTTGAATGAGATTGCCGAACAACCGATTTTGTGCTGCCTGATCCGTAAATAATACATGAGCAAGATCTGCATTAAATGCAAAGTTCTCCAAATTACTTACTACAAGTGCATTCGCCGCCCCTGCAACACTCGCTATATTCGGTATATCATCAATCGAAGGTGCTTTCAATGACCCATCCCGCTGCGCTTCGTAACTGAACATGGCTAAGTACGTTAGTGCATCGACTCTTTGTCTAACTTCATCAATCATTACTTCGGTTACTGGAGTCCTTGGCTCCACATAGAGTAATGACTCAGCCGTTTTTTTCGGTCGCGCTGGAATGTAAAGACGTTGTCCCACACGTAAGTTCTGGGATGGAGATAGTCGATTAATTGTTGCGAGCTCATTGACTGTCAAACCGTACATTTGTGCGATGACATAAAGCGACTGACCTGGCTGAACCCAGTGATAGCTGCCTGTAATTGGTATGACTAACGCTTGGCCTACAACGATACGTGATGGATCTGGTAGTTCATTTGCTTGTGCAATTTCTTGATAATTGATGCCATAAGCTTGGGCAATTCCATATAAACTTTGACCATTTTGAACCACATGAATCTGCATACCTATCATCTGCCTTTCATAAATAAAAATGTCCTCTACTCTAGACTATTTTAGTTAGAAGGAGATTATGCTTATATTGTTTTCATTTCACAATTTCCACGCATAGTTTTCACACGATCATCCATACTATGGTTGATGAAAATCAACAACCATAAAGGAGGAATTTATACAGTGACGCAAAATCCATTCGGTCAATCGAACGATCAAACTCACGAAAACATGCATACGGGAAGCGTTCCGCAACAGCTGAATCATGGTGGTCATGAATTATTTGACGTCCACGAGGCATTATCTGGGACTGTCGCATGTCTGAACCAAGCAATGCTATTACGAACACATGTGAAAGATCCCGAGTTACTTGACATTTTGGATCGCCAATACCGCTTTGCTTTAGATGAATATAACATTACAGTTGAATGTTTCAAAACTGGACAAAATCCATCACATCCTACAGGAAGGTATGAGATGAAACAAGGTAATGACTTCGTATATGGTATGAAACCGTCTCAACCGAAAAAACCGATGCAGTCCGTGGCAGACATATCGGATGAAATCATTTCAGGCTTTTTACTAGGCTCCGCAAAGGCTGGAGCATCGATGAAAACGATGGCTGCAACCGAAACATGTAACCCCGTTGTTCGTCGCGTACTTGCTGACTCTGTACCTAACTGTATAGAAATGGCTTATGAACTGGCGATTTACCAAAACAAACATCATTATTACCAAGTGCCACAGCTTGCCGCACAAGATATGCAACAATTATTGAATTCGTTCGCCTCTTCACAAGGTCAACCCGGAATGCCAAATAACACGCTTCAATAATCAAAAAAATCAGGTGCACACTAGAATTCTAGTATGCACCTGATTTTTTTATTAACACCCAATAATTGCAATGCCTGCAAGTCATTTTAAAATCGAGTTGACGATATGTTTTGGTGAATTTTCAAAGAAGGATAAGTAATGCATCGGATGACTTTTGGGAAATAGTTTTTTTCTTATTGCATGCGAAGTCATTCCTTGATTATTGAGCGATTGAACTTCTTGTTGTACGCCCTCCAAATAATCCAACTTTTTCTCAATCGCCTGTCTACCTCTAACTTTTACCCCTGCATGGGAGCAAATATACGTTTCAAAATCATACGTCAATATTTTCTTTAATGATGTAATAATTTCCGGAACAGATTCAAAGGCAAACAAACTTTTCGGAGTCGGTTGTATATACAGATCACCGCCAAACATCCAACCTTTTTCCTGATTAAACAACGCAACATGATCATGTGCGTGACCAGGTGTATGAATGACATCCCAATTGTAGTTATCTGTTGTAATCGTGTCATTCAATTCAATCGGTTGGAACGGTTCTCTATCTCCCCAAAAAACTTTACGATAAAAAGGCAACTTTGTACGATTTTCACAGTCTTTAATTCCCGATTCATGAATGTAAATCGGGAATTCCGTATTTTCTTGAAGCCAATATGCCAATCCCGTATGATCTTCGTGGTGGTGCGTTAAGATCACTTTAGTTATATCCCACTGCTCAAACAAAGGTATGAGTTTTGCTTTCATTTTAGCTGGTCCAGTATCAATTAATAACCCGTCTATCATAAAGACGGAAACAGTCAATTTTTGCTTACCAAATGAAAGAACCATCTCAGCTTGTTGTAAATCATCATAAGATATAATTTTCATGAACACACCAACCGATCATTTTGACTTCGAAATTAGTGAAGATGGCACATCCGCTTTGAAACGGACGAGTTCTCCAGTACGCGGATGTAAAAGTGCCAATGCCGTAGCATGAAGGCCGATCCGTTTAATCGGGTTAACGCTAGATCCGTACTTTTTATCACCAACAATTGGGTGACCAATGTCTTCCATATGAACGCGAATCTGATTTTTACGACCTGTTTCCAGTTGAACTTCAAGTAACGAGTAGTTACTATTCGACTGGAGCTTTTTGTAATGTGTTACAGCATGTTGCCCACCATTATCAGTTGGATTTGAGTATACTTTGAATGTTTTACTTTCCTTAAGCCATGATGAAATCGTACCTTCTTTTTTTCTAACAGCACCCTCAACAAGTGCCGTATACGTACGTTCTTTCACGACTTCATTCCACGCAGCTTGCAATCCATTTTTCACTTCTTCATTTTTCGCGAACAACATCACACCCGATGTATCTCTATCAAGGCGGTGAACGACATAAACTCGGTTTCTTGGATTGGTTTCTTTTACATAGTCCATTAGCTGTCTGTAAGCGGTCATGTCTTCCGGATTTTTAGAAGCGACTGATAGCAGACCTGCTTCTTTATTAATAACAATGATATCGTCATCTTCATGCAAGATAGTGACACCGACCAACGTCTCTTCTTTCATCGCCGCTCGATTTTTAAGGATTTCAACATGTTGTCCAGCCTGAAGTGGATGATTATGTTGCGTTACCATCTTGCCATTCACCGTGACCTGTCCACGTGTCAGTATAGATTTCACCGAGTTGCGGCTACTTTTAGACATCATTTCCAATAGAAAGGGTAATAACTCCATGGGTTCTTTCACTGTATAAACGGATGTATCTTCTTTTCTGCTTGCTGAATTCTTATGATTTTTTTTCATAATTAATAAACTCCTCGCTCTCACTTCTTATTATCCTCAAATTGCCTCTACATTACAAACGCTGTATGATAAAATCAAGGAATTAATTACAAATAGCAGGAAAAAGGGGATTTTTATGCGAGTTGCGATATTCGATTTTGATGGAACACTGTATTCAGATGAAACTTTTCAACTACTAATGAACCATTTAAGATACCACCCCGTCCATCATCCAAACTACAAACGATTTTATCGGGCCATCCTTCCACCTTATATCGGACACAAGTTAAAACTGGTTCCAGAAGCCAAGATGAAAGAACGTTCTATGCAAATCTACTTGAATGCGCTTGGGCAAATGTCCATTACAGAATTAGATGCCTATTTCGGGGAATTGACCGATCGGGTACGAGAAGGTTTTAATCCTGAAGTCATCACACGTTTAAAAGAGCATGCTGCTGAAAACATACATATAATGCTTGTTTCTGGTGCCTACACGTCCCTTTTGCAATCCGTCACAAAGGAGTTGCAGTTCGACACCATCATCGGTACCGAAATTCCTATGAAGGAGGGCAAAACCGATAAGCGGACGCCAATCTATCATATACAAGGTCCTCGAAAAAACGAGAAGATTCAAGAAGTACTACAAGGAAAAGAAATCGACTGGCAAAATAGTTTCGCCTACGGAGATAGTTTTTCCGATTTGTCTGTTCTAGAACTTGTCGGGAACCCAGTCGCCGTTCGACCTGAACCCCGCTTAAAAGCTATAGCTAAAGAACGTGAATGGGAAATAATTTGAGTATGAAAAAGCGCAAGCGCCTGTTCAGCTCCGACAGGCACTGAAAGGCTTGCTGATAAAGGCGTTCTTTGCCTTTATCAGCAAGACTGAAGTGACCCGAGGAGCTAGGCGCTGGAGTCTAGACGTAAGGAAAAGCGCAAGACGCCGTTTTAGCCCCGACAAGCGCTGGAGGAATTGATGGTAAAGGCGCTCTTTGCCTTTACCATCAATTCTGAAGCGACTCGAGGGGCTGGCGTCTGAAGTCTAGACACCAATCCATGTAGATAAACTTATACTTTCTTACTTTGTATCAAAAGCGCGAACCACCTATTTTCTAAATAGGTTAAACAGATGACTGCTTACTTTTTTGATAAAACACTAGTTACTCTATGTACAGGTGCTTCGGATTGCATTGAACTGAACGACTACTATACAATCATCAGAATTTCTTGCTGCGTAGGATGCGACTTTGTCGCGTCCTACGCAGCTTTTCGTTAATCAACAGACGTGATAATATGTATACTTTTCCTCCCTCTTCGCTCGATTTCTCACTTGATTGAAGTCTATATATGTTGAACAAATGAATACGGCGTATGCGCTTTACAAGGGCTTTTGGGAGGCCACTGAAAAAGCCCTTGTAATTGGAATGAATTAGAATTCCCCCTAATACCGCTTCGACGCTTTGTGGATGCCTCCCGCGATAAGCCAGAAAGAAGACCCCTTTCAGTCTTATCGCTCCGGCTACCACGAAGACGCGCCTTCGCTAGATGGTCTATGTAAGAAAGCGCATTTCATTTTCAGGGATGAAATCTGCAACCTGGAGTGCATCTTTCTTGACTATAAGTAGTATCAACTAGTAATCACATTATAATCTCAGCATATACATCTCAAAATCACATTTCTCTCGGTAATGAACACCCTAGTGCAGGCGCGGCAAAGGGGTCGCCGAAGCCGTAAGACTGGATGCGAAGCGCTAATCCCGGCTTACGGCGGAAGGTATCCCTAAAGCACCAAGCGTTCTACAATCCACACCCCGAATTACAACTCTCTCATTATTGAGCACCACAGTAGATTCAATGGGAATCTTTAATTCAATATATATAGTGAATTTGTTATTTTGAGCGTATTACTGATTTTCATCAAAATAAAATATATTAATCTTAAACGTTGCAACAAAGCTAATGTAAGCGCTACATTCCCTTAATTATCTAACTGTGTTGAATTTTCTGACTTGTGTTTTTTTCGAGTTCATGGTAAAAATTTATAACAACAGTTAAAAAATACGAAGTGGAATGGGGTATATTTAATGACGAGTCGTTATCAATCTTCTTTAGAAATGCATCGTATTCATACAGGAAAAATGGAAACTGTATCGAAGGTCCCGCTTGAAAACAGTGTAGATCTCAGCCTAGCTTATTCTCCAGGAGTAGCAGATCCGTGTTTAGAAATCGCAAAAAACCCCTATGCGGTATACGACTATACAATCAAAGGGAATCTAGTGGCAGTAATTACAGATGGAACTGCCGTGTTAGGCTTAGGTGATATAGGACCCGAAGCAGCACTTCCGGTAATGGAAGGGAAAGCGATGCTGTTAAAGAGATATGCTAACATTGACTCGTTTCCAATCTGTCTAGGTACTAAAGATGTTGATATCATCGTTCAAACAATTAAAGCCATCAGCCCGACATTCGGCGGGATCAATTTGGAAGATATATCCGCTCCGCGCTGCTTTGAAATTGAAAAAAGATTACGTGAAGAGTGCGATATCCCTGTGTTCCATGATGATCAGCATGGTACTGCAATCGTTGTTGGTGCGGGTTTATTAAATGCTCTAAAGGTAGTTAATAAAAGTATGGAGACAGTTAAAATAGTGATCAATGGTGCCGGTGCTGCAGGTATTGCAATAGTGAAACATCTCAAGAATATTGGATTTGAGCAGATTGTCATCTGTGATTCAAAAGGCATTATTTACAAAGGTCGCCCCAATGGCATGAATGCCACTAAAGATGAAATTGCTGAGATTACAAATCCTAACGACTTAACAGGCTCGTTACAAATTGCTATGACGGATGCTGACATATTCATAGGTGTTTCTGCTGCTAATTTATTGACGAAGGAACTTATCGACTCCATGAGCATCGACCCGATTGTCTTTGCTTTGGCCAATCCAGACCCTGAAATCGCGCCTGCTTTGGCAAAAGCATATGGAGTTCGCATCATAGCGACCGGCAGATCCGATTATCCAAATCAAGTGAACAATGTGCTCGCGTTTCCTGGTATTTTCCGAGGGGCACTGGATGTCCGGGCAACAGAAATAAATGAAAGCATGAAGCTGGCTGCGACTTATGCTATTGCATCATTGATCAATGAATCCGAATTACGCGATGATTATATTGTTCCTGATCCTTTTGATGAAAGAGTTGTAAAAGCCGTTACACAGGCGGTAAGTAAAGCAGCAATTGAGTCGGGAGTATCTGCTCTTATGTGTGCTGTCCACTAATTATAGAACACTCCATTGAAAAGCGTCGCGAAAAGTTCTATCCTTTTCGCAACGCTTTTCCTTATTTTCCATCTTCGGACTTCATATCTACGTGAAGACTTCCATCTGTTTGAACCTCGGCATAAAATACATTTTCCACATTGCCAATACCCTGCTTTTTCAACTGTTCAAACAACCACTCTTCCGTCAAATTTAGTTCCGCTAAATTCCCTTTCGAAATTTTCCCTTCTGCTATTACTTCGGTTGGTATATATTTAGGAACCTGTATAGTAGCATTTACATCTTTTTTCGTGGCGGCTTCTAGTCCAGCTTTCTTTAAAACACTTAACTCACCGTTTGTTTCAAGTATTGCATAATGGACATCTTTAATCGAAAAAATACTTTGTTCACGTAGCATCATACCCAAATCATTAAGGTGGAGACGTAGCTTCTTCAAGGAAGCTTCAACTATTTTCCCTTCATATACAACGATAGTAGGCTGATCATCAAGAAGAATCCGCGCCTTTTTAGATTTAAATGCAATGTAGCTCATAAGTATCGTCAGGAATGCCCACCAAACCATTGCTACGAGTCCATCCAATAATGGGGTTTTGGATACTCCCGCGATTTCTCCCGCGATGGACCCTATCGTAATACCGGTTACGTAATGGAAAAACGTCAGTTGAGAAATTTGTTTTTTCCCCATAAATCGTGCAAGTATAAGGAGGACAAAAAATGTAACCGTCACCCTCATAATCATTTCCCAAAAGTCCACTTCAAAAAAGTCATCCAAAGTTCACACCTCCGCTTTACAGAGAGTGTTCCACTGTTGCGCATTGCCTATACATGTAAATGACTAGGCGTTTACTTGTAAAAAAAGAGAGCTCCGCCTATAGCCATCTGCGAATGACTTTTTGGACAGCTCTCTCTATTTTTATATCGCCTGTATTTTGTTCTTCTTCAATATACCCGCAAGTAAACCTGTAACCATGGCCCCAGCGACTATCGCCAATGCATATAGCAATACTTTTCCAATACCACCATCGACAAGCCCCATAACGAAGACGCCACCATGCGGTGCACGTAACCCAATATCAAATAGCATTGTAAGTCCACCAGTCAATGCAGCTCCAGCTACCGATGCTGGAATAACACGTGCCGGGTCTGCCGCCGCAAACGGAATGACACCCTCCGTTATAAAACAAGCCCCAAGGACATAAGCCGTTTTCCCCGCTTCACGCTCTTGTTTTGTAAATCGTTTTTTGAACAATGTCGTGGCAATTGCCATGCCTAGTGGCGGTACCATCCCCGCTGCCATAACCGTCGCAATGAATCCGAAGTTCTGTGCATCGAGCATCGCAATACCGAATGTGTATGCGGCTTTATTAATCGGCCCACCCATGTCAATTGCCATCATCGCACCTAATAATATACCGACTAGTACCTGGTTTGTTCCACCAAGCCCTTCTAAAAATACTGACATACCCGTATATAATTTAGTCAAAGGAGGATTGATCATCATCATAATGAGTCCAGTAATCGCAATACCGAACACTGGATAAAACAACACCGGTTTTAATCCTTCAAGTGCATCGGGTAATGCCGCAAATGCTTTTTTAACAAGAACTGTTACATACCCTGCTAGGAAACCGGCAATGATTCCGCCTAGAAATCCAGAGCCCCCGCTGACACCGTCAACACCTGTAACCGTAATCGCGATTAATCCACCGACCATACCTGGAGCAAATCCGGGGCGGTCCGCGATACTCGACGCGATGAATCCTGCTAATACAGGAACCATCAAGAAGAATGCATTTCCACCGCCTATTGTATTTAGCATTGCTGCGAATGCATTGTAATCTGCACTATTCGGATCACTTGAATTTATACCCCAGAAGAACGATAATGCAATTAAAATTCCGCCACCAACAACAAACGGTAGCATATTGGACACACCATTCATTAAATGTTTATAAAAACCGTTTTTGGTTTCGGAAGTGTCACTATCCTCTTTAGACTTATCATGTTTGTAGATTGGTGCGTCTTTAATGATTGCACGATTCAACAATTCTTCCGTTTCATAGATTGCCTTGCCGACTTTCGTCTGTATGACCGGCTTACCGTTAAACCGAGCCATTTCAACTTTGGTATCTGCGGCAACAATAATGGCATCCGCTTCCGCAATATCCGCGTCTGTCAAACGGTTTTTCACGCCAGACGAACCGTTCGTTTCCACTTTCAATGAAATGCCCATTTCTTTCGCTTTGTCAGTTAGTTTTTGTGCCGCCATGTAGGTATGCGCTATTCCCGTTGGACACGCAGTAACAGCAAGTATTTTCGATGTAGGTGAAAGTGATGATTTTGATTCATCTATCTCTTCAGGTCCTTCCAACTCGATTTCCTTGTCATTGACCGCTTGTAGAATTTCATTTTTTGACGTAGCATTTAGAATTTTTTCTCTAAAGTTTGAATCCATCAAAAATGTAGCTAGTCTTGATAGCGCTTCCAAATGGTCGTTATTTGCTCCTTCGCTCGCAGCAATCATGAAAAACAGATGAGCCGGCTGGCCGTCTAGCGATGCGTAATCGATACCTGGTAAAGAACGTCCAAATGCGATTCCCGGTACCTTAACAGCTGCTGATTTCGCATGTGGAATCGCAATTCCATCGCCGATTCCCGTCGTCCCTTGCTCTTCTCGGGCCAAAATATCTTTTGTAAATGCCCCTGTATCATTCAAATTTCCTGCACGATCGAACTGATTTATCAGTTCTGTCAATATATCCTGTTTAGATGTAGCTTTCACATCCAAAATAATTGTAGCTTCAGTTAATAATTGTGTGATTTTCATCATTTCACATCCCCCTTATCTAATGAACTAATCAATACTTGGTCCAGTAATGCTAGTACATCTTTTTTCTCACAAAGATCCACTCTAAAAGCTGTTGCACTTCCGCTTGCAACACCCGATCGGAATGCCTTAACTGGATCCCCCTCTTTCGTGAAGGATGCAAGAAACCCGGATACAAGTGAATCACCAGCCCCCACCGTATTCACAACTTTCCCTTTTGGCGCTTCCGCAAAAACAGCAACCTCTTTCGTAACGAGCAGTGCCCCTTCCCCCCCCATGGAAACGATGACATGTTCGACGCCTTTTTCAATAAGTTTCTTAGCGTAATGGTGTGCTTGCTGTTTGTTTTCTATTACCGTATCGAACAATTCACCAAGCTCCTGTTCGTTTGGTTTAATAAGAAATGGCTTCATGTCAATCAATCCTTTTAATGCAGGACCCGATGTATCAAGAACGAAATGTACGCCATTGTCATTGCAGATAGTTGCGATATCCTCGAAAAAAGTTTTCGCTATTGATTCAGGAAGACGGCCCGCAAGAACGAACCAATCACCTTTTTTCATGTTCTGCACTTTCGCCATCAATTGCTGTTGCTGTTCTAGTGTTATATCAGGACCAGGACCATTTAACTCAGTTTCTTTATCGGCTTTGATTTTCACATTGATGCGCGTAATTTCTTCAGTTTGGATAAAGTCCGTATGAACCCCTTCTGAATGTAGAGATTGTTGAATATAGTCACCTGTGAACCCACCTACAAAACCTAAAGCGATGTTGCTAACTTCTAATCGGCTTAACACACGGGACACGTTTATTCCCTTTCCCCCGGGATAGTAATATACATCTTTAGAACGGTTCAGTTTACCGCTCCTGAATTCGGGTAAATAGGTAGTATAATCAAGCGAGGGTGTGATTGTGCACGTATAAATCATGATTTCTCCACCTTTACTGTTGTTTTTTGCTCCAATAAGTTGATAGCTTGTTTTTCGAAATCACTTACTATCAATACGGCTTTATCGAGTGGCATAATAGTAGCAAAACTTACTTTGTTATATTTTGAATGATCCGTCACGACATATGTTTTTCTCGAGAGTGTAGAAGCAAGCCTTTTAACAGCGGCTTCTTCTGGATCTGGCGTTGTATAGCCGATTTCCAAATGGAATCCGTTGACGCCAAGAAAGCATTTGTCAAACTGATAGTCGCCAAGCGTCTGGATTGTTTGAGGTCCCACAAGGGCACGCGTGCGGGATTTTATATAGCCACCCGTCAAATAAGTCGTTATTTCGTATTCCATCAATGAATCAACATGTGTCAATCCATTCGTCACAACGGTCACTTTTTTATTCTTTAAATAAGGAATCATCTGCAAAGTGGTAGTCCCTGCATCAAGAAAAATACAATCCCCATCTTGGACAAAAGAAGCGGCATAAGTAGCAAGCTGAATCTTCTCTTGAAGGTTTTTGGATGCTTTATCCGAAATACTAAGTTCTTTTGTGATTCGCTCGCTTATTGTAGCGCCTCCATGGATACGATCCAATTTATTTAAGTCTTCGAGATCGTTCAAATCCCTGCGAATTGTTGACTCTGACGCGGATGTCGCATCGACTAACTCTTGAATTTTAACTGTCTTTTTCTCAGTCAATAAATTCAAAATCAATTCATATCGTTCATTTGTCAACATATGAACACCACCTCTAATTAGCTGTAAACTCATATTACTTGAAATCCCTTTCATAATCAATCATAATCTTCCACAGTCAGTCACCAACTTTTATAATACAGTAATTGATACTAACAATTAGGAGGAATACACATTGATAGAAAAACAATACACCATTTTAGGTACTGCTGGTTTACATGCCCGTCCAACATCCGCTCTCGTTAGTGCGGTCAGTTCTTTCAAATCGGATATTACACTGGAATACGTCGGTAAAAAAGTAAATCTGAAATCCATTTTAGGTGTTATGTCACTTGGAGTAGCTTCAGGCACTACCATTACAATTGCGGCGGATGGTGAAGATGAAGCGGATGCCATTGCAAAAGTCGATGCAATTATGGAATCCGAAGGCCTTGGAAAGTAATAACAATCTCGAGTTGTGATAGTAGCAAAAGATCTCTAATCAATTTCATGAACATAAGCGCAATCGCCCGTTCAATCCCTCCCGGTGGACCTATAGGTTAGAAGCGACAGAGGAAGGCAACCTTAGGATCGCGATATCCTTTTCAATAGCTGCATGACCCACGTCTCCAGGGGCTAGGCGCTGGAGTCTAGACGTAAAATCACTAAGTTACAACTTATCCACAGTACGAGATTTCATAATTTCCTAAACATCAAAAAAAGAACAGCCACGGATGGTATCAGTTACCATTCGTGGCTGTTCACATATAGTTTCATTAATCTAGTTTCACTCTGAGGACTGCACCTGTATTCGCATCAATTTTAACTTCATACTTATGACCTTCTGCCGTTCTTACGTCAATTTCATATACCAGCATTCCATCGTCGTAATCTAATTCCGCTTTTACGACCTGGCCTGGAACCCGCTCTAATGCAATGGCCATCGCCTGATTTATTGTAATCCTCCGGTATTGTGGGTTCTGATAATGTTCATGCCAATGTTGGTTTTGATTTTGTCGATTCTGATTCGTCACCCAATCTCCTCCAATTCGATTATCCCGTTGTCCTTAACATTCTATTCAAGGATGGCTAATATGTGCTGAATCCCTAAGCCCATAACTGAAAAGACAATTAAGCAGTTCCTAGGTATATGATTTGCACTTGAGGCTTGCTTAATTGTAATGATGTTTTCCATCATTAAATAGCCATACCTTTCAATCAACGTTCTCCTCTTTTTCTTCCTGCTTTTGGCTCAACATAAAACGTGCCGAAACTGGATCCGATCTGGTCAATAATTTGGATAGATACGAAGACGTCATGCTGTAACTACCTTCTATTTTCTCTGATAAAAAGTTGGTTCGCTCGTATAGGACTGAGCGTAGATAATCCAGTTGCCTTATCACTTTCCCTAGCAATCCTTCTTGGTTGTCCAGCCTGCTGATCACGTCTTTTTGTATATCTTCTTGTTTCAATAGTTGCTCTGACAACAGCTTTTGATAATCTAATTGTTCATTCATTTTGACTACAATTTCCTCATTTGCAGAAGTCAGCATTTCTATACTATTGACAATTTCTTCATTTGACTGGCTGACCTCATTCACTTTCCCGATGAATTCTCGATTCATTATTCGCTCATGTATCAACGTACGTTGTAACATTTCGTTTTTAGTTTCTACTTTTTTTAACGACTTCATAACATCTTTTCCAAACTTTTCATGTCGGAAATCACTTTCCTTGATTTCATTCAAACGATTATGGATTGATTTCAATTGATTGGATTGTGTGTTTTTCTGTTGCTTTAGTAAGGTTTCCATGATATTGAACTGTTCACCAACCGAATGAGACGCTTCCCTATGTTCCTTCATCCATTCCGCTATCGGATCTATTTTATAGTGTTCTTGGTTCCTCCCTAAAATGTCTGCATTATTTTTAAAAACATCCGGGTGCCCATTTTTGTTAATAAACAACCCCATCTCACTTACCCCCTCGTCGTATTAGCTTATGCAATTCACGACAAAAGGGTCATTGAGTCACGTCTGATGAGTAACCACTTTCTTTAAAAAAGCACCTATACGCCAGGAATCTAGAGTTTTTTGCAAAATAGTAAGCAGTCATTTTCTGGTTTGGTTAATTGCAGACCTGTTGATTAACCAAAACTAACCAGTGAATAACATAATTACCTTCCGGGCGCTACTTGTATAGTTGCATTTTTGGATTGCTTCGGATTGAATGACTTCTATTCAATTAGCGGGATGTCTGGATGCAAAAGTACTTGTAGTGCTTATGCTTTTTTTGATGAAAGAATAGCTGACATCCAAGTCGGAGAAAAGCCGCCAAAGATGCAATTTTGGCGGCTGAAGCTTTCTATATGGTTTTTTCTTTTTTTAGTAAAGAAGTGGCACTTGCTATAAGGTATCACATGATTAGATGTATAATCTTTGCTAAAAGTAAGAAAGGATCGCATTGTACATCGTCCAAGAGTGCCCGAAATTGCATCTTCGGGCACTTACACCCTTCATAGAATGTCATCTATTCTATTCTTCCAAAACAACTGCATTTTCCACTTGAATAGTGTAGGAACGCGACAGGCAACTATTCGCAATAGTATTACTAAAAAGAGTGTGGCTAGAAGTGACGGAGTCACTTCTAGCCACACTCGGACCCCTCAGTAAATCTGTCATGAATAGTTAGTCGAAAGCGGGCCGAAAATAATGCAGTGAAAATGAAGGTCATCAAGCCCTACTCACCAGTATTTTATGCAAATAAATGGTTAATCTACAGACGTGGTTTAATTGATACATTTGTCATTAACTAGTTATTCCCATTCATAAGGTGTTTCTTGATACACATAATAATTTAGCCAGTTGGAGAAGAGTAGATGCGTATGGGAACGCCATGTATTCAACGGCTCTTTGCTTGGATCATCATTCGGAAAATAATTTTCCGGGATATCAATACCGACTCCTTTTTGCAAATCACGTGCATATTCCTCCGCCAACGTATCCGCATCGTATTCCAAATGACCTGTGATCATAATATGTTTATTATCTTTAGAAATGACGATGAATGCCCCTGCATCCTCTGATTTAGCAAGCAAGTGTAGACGGGGATCATTTTTTATTTCCTCAGTTGAAACGGATGTATAACGTGAATGCGGTGCTTTAAATTCGTCATTAAAACCACGTGCAAGATTAATCGTTGGGTCGGATAGTCGATGCGTAAAAACGCCTGAGCATTTTTTCGGCAATTCAAATTTCCCGATTCCATAATGGTGATAGAGTGCTGCTTGGGCACCCCAACAAATATGTAAAACAGAGGTTACATTTTCTTTTGACCATTCCATAATCTCCGTTATTTCTTTCCAGTAATTAACGTCTTCAAATTCTAAATGCTCAATCGGGGCACCCGTAATAATCAGTCCATCGAAACGACGATGTTTCACATGTTCAAATGTTGTATAAAATGCGTTTAAATGCGTTTTACTAACGTTTTTAGAATCATGAGTTGCTGTGTTCAAAAATGTAACATTTACTTGTAGCGGTGTATTCCCTAATAGACGTAGCAGCTGCAACTCTGTTCTTTCTTTTTCAGGCATTAAGTTTAAAATGGCGATGTTCATAGGCCGTATATCTTGGGACGTTGCGCGTTCTTCATCCATCACAAATATTTTTTCCTTCTTCAATAGTTCTCCTGCTGGTAATTGTTTCGGTACATTGATCGGCATGTGTCGTCTCTCCCTTTTCACTTTGGTTTGAATCAAATGATTCAATATAAAAAACCCTCTTTTCTATAAGACAAGAGGGTTTAATTTGGGCACTCTGTTCTTATCTCTCAAGAAAAAATCTTGTTGGAGGTAGCACCTTCCTGACTAAGTCAGAGGTTGCTGAAGCTTCACAGGGCCATATCCCTCAGCTTCTCTTGATAAGAATATTCAATTATTTACTATTATACTATTAAAACTACTATTGTAAACCGTCTTTTTTGACGATAATAATCAAAAGAAACATTTTTATTTTAATTTCCACATTAATTCAGCATGAAAACTGCTGAATAATATTTCTTTAGAAAGCCATATTAACGTGGCACTGAAAAAATGAAAGGAGTTGTTACTATGGGAAGAGATGACAATAAAACTGGCGGAAATAATGCACGGTCTTTACCACAAACGCCGAAAAACCAAAAAATAAAACCGGGCGACATGAATGAAGAAATAGCCCGCGAGTTTGCTGAACTCCGTTCCCTGAAACCAAAACGCGAACGAATGAACTCAAATGAAAAGAAGAGAAAATGATTACCTTTGTCATGAACAGTAACTAAAACACTCCCCGCACTGGTATTATCTTGGTGCGGGGCACTTTTTTCAGCCTACATCAGATACTTGCTTCAATTCTTTGGTCATCCGCTCGACCAAGTCAGATCTTCCGTGAAATTGGGCCGGTGTATTTTGGAAAAGTTTTATTTTCCATCCATCCTTTTCTTTTACTGCAATCAGTGTTTGATGAGCATTCAAATTTGGGTCAAGTTCTGTTCCGCCCGGAGGTATCATCCCGACGATTGCACGCAACATCGCAACTTCAGCACTCAGAAAGTACACATCTTTAACGACATTGATAAATGGAGGTGTTGGATGATCTACAAATATCGGTTCTAAATGTGCAAAAATAGTATTTCGCCCAATTTCTTGACTTCCGTCAAATCCAATCAATTCGCCTTGCTCTGTAAATTGATCAGCCATGCTCTTAGCATCGCGATTATTCCATGCAAGAATTAAGTTATAATAAAGGGTTTTGATTTCAATTAATTCAGATGCTTCCATATCTAATTCCTCCCGTCATTTTTCCTTCATCCGAGATAATCGCTCGGGATGCTACCTTCCTTTTCTACTTCCACATTCCATGCGATAATTGTCGTACTGTCTCGTACATTTTGTCTTTCGATTTCCATCAATAACTGCGAAATCCCTTTATCAAGTTCTTTTTCATTCAGCACGGCAACGAGATCTGACGGATCCAAAAAAGGTTCCCCCGGGCATTCCACTAAACCATCAGTCGTCAAAAAAATAAGATTGTTCCCTTTTCTCATTTCCCTTGTCCCTGACGTGTAGCATGGTACTGCTTGCTCAAACGTATTCACTTGACCAATCCATTCAAAGAATTGCCTTTGGTTAAGTTGAAACTGATTTAGGGCAATTAATTCCGAATGGAACAGATATACTAAACAATCTCCAACCGAAAACCACCAAACGTAATTAGCTTTCCTGACAACGATAAGACAAGCCGTTTCTCCCATGGCACATCTGCATTCATTCAAAAATTGTTCAGATTGAAAAATTTCAAGTAACTTCATTTCCAAACGTTTAAATCGTGGAGGACCCTTCATATCTAAAATCTCCACCAATTTTTCTTTATGCTGCCCGAGTGTTTGTACAACAAGTTCCGCACTTTCAGCACTTTTATGTGCATCCAAAATAGCCGCTAATTCCCAATCCTCATTTTGCCAAATAACGCAGCCATCTTCATTCTTGGTTTGTCCCGCTGAAGAATTACCTCCAAATCGACCAACCGCTACACGATTAATCCATCGTACATCTCGTTCATCGACAAAGTCCTTTTCACTTCCAACCCAAGTGAGATTATTCATGAGCGCTCAATCAATCTATACGGTCTCACTTCATAACTTTCATAAGCAATCGTATCGCTATTTCGAGCATCATCCACCCTAGAAGCGAATTGTGGGCGTTTAACCCAGTCTCCTACTTCTGCTATATCAAAGTCAACGAATTGTACATCAATCGTTTCAGGAGGCTGCGCAGCTGGTACACCCGACACCGCTCTCCCACGAAAAACCATACAGATAACGCCTGACGTGATATTTTGATAAACACCCGTCATATCACCAATTTCTGCGTGGATACCTGTTTCTTCTAGTACTTCCCGTTTAACCGCCTCTTTCAAGGATTCGCCAAGTTCAAGTCGCCCACCCGGCATTTCATATGTATCATTTCGGTGATTGTTCCGTACAAGTAATACATGTCCTTCCTCATTTACAATGTAACCACTAACAGCTACGATTTGTGGGGATTGCCCGTAATTTCCCGTTGAAGTGAAAAAATCTTCATTTGAAGAGATAAACAATGGAGCTAATGATTTCCGATAATTTTGCGCTTCAGCATGCATTTCCGATGCTCGAATGCTAGCGTCCACTGTCTCATAATGAGCCCTATTATCGTATGCCCACATTGCCATTATCTCCGTCTGTTCTTCATTGACCCACCGTCCAACCAGCTGCGCTCCATGCGTCAGCTGATTCGGAAGCAAAAAGGTATGGAAAAAGTGGGTAAACGTTTCGTACATCGCTGGTTCAACCGTGTACGTTTTTCTGCGATACAACATTCAATTATTCCCCCCGTACAAATTAATTTTCAGCGAGCCCTTTTCAATAACCAAACTAGGCCAAGTGTAAAAACAGCAACTAGTGTTAAAGTAAATTTGAGGTCAATGATTGGTTTAAACTTCACCTTCTCCGCATCTATCTCGTAAACACCCAAAGGTCTGACGGAGATATGTCCCCCGCCCCCTTCTCCTTGGGCACCTAAAGAGTTTCCTGTTTCACTAGAATAGCCGCCTCCCCCGCCAACAATATAATTAATCTTTGCTACCGGAAGGACTTTTCTGTTTTCAAAATTAATCGGTTCACCATAAATCAACGATACGTCTTGTTGCCGTGAAAACTTGTCAAATATCCGCGCAATAGGTGATAGGTAATTAGAAGATTTTTTAATTCCCATGTTTTCCCCACTCCCTTAATTTTTAGTTGTGATTAGGTTAGCTGTCGTTTTTTCAACGTAAAATAGTATCCATCTATTTTACGCTGATATTTCAATACCGAAATTGCACTTTAACCATAGCGTTAATCGAAATCTGCCCCTGTTCAATCGGTGTGGAGCTAGTCATTTCTCTCGCAGCAAATGTTCGATATGCGATGGGTTCTGCTCTTAATTCTTCAACAATTTTAATTGGATGTGGATCAAGTTGCAGTTGCATTGTCTCAGCAATTGTTTGCGCCTTGGCTAATGCATTTTTAAGTGCAAGGCTCAATGCTTTTTGATAGTCCAATTGTTCATTTTCAACCTTGAACTGGATATTTGATATCCTGTTCGCTCCGTTTTGGACAGCCACGTCTATTACATTTCCAACTTGATCAATATCTGTAATTTTTACTGTAATCGCATTCGTAACTTCGTATCCTCTAAATACTTGTTCGCCTTCGATATAGTTGTATTGGGGAACTATAGTGTACGAAACCGTTTGTATATTCTCCCTGTCGATCCCCAATTTCAATAACGAATCGATGACTTGATTCATCTCATAAGCATTTTCCTTTTGTGCATGGTTCAATTGTTTGTTTTCAGTACTGACTTCCAACTGGATTTGAGCAATATCCGGTGTTAGTTTAAGACTCCCAATTCCTGTAACAGTCATAACCCGTGGTTGTCGGCAGGTCATTTGTTGGGCATAAGGATAATACATATGTCTCCACCTTTCCTGAGCATCATTACGCTACCTTAGATAGTATGCTGATTGTCTCGAAAAGATATTTACATTAGCATTTAACGTAAAACTGGACGACAGATTACTCGAGTACCACTGCAGTATCTGAAGACTATTTGACTAATTTAGATACATCCACATCCACTTTTCGAGTACTTTAAAAACGTCGCTGTTCACTTTCTTGCCGATTCCCTTCGAACTCAAAATTACAAAGACTGATTTCCAAAAGTTCTTTACCGTTCTTTGTACGTGATAGGCGTCAAGTGATCCTTTATTTTCAAGCATTTCAGTTTCTACCTGTCCGGCCAGTTCTTCAATCCATACTCGTATAACCTTCTCAGCATCTTGATGCTTTATTAATGAAGCTAGTATAATAGCTAAGCGTTCTTCCTCTTCATCCAAATAATCAACTTGCCTTAACAAGGAATATTGAACTGCATGAAGAATTCGACTGATATCCTCTTTTTTCAGTAGAGGATGTTTTGCCAAGGCATCCAAGGCATCTGCGCCATGTGCGATGGCATGCGCCCATCCATTCCCCTGGATAAAACCTCGTGTGTCTTTTTCTTCCCTCATATAGCGTATAACCTTGTTCACTGTATACTGAACAAGTTCTGGATTTACTATTTGTTTCTCAATGTCATATTCAATAACTGCAGCAATGACGAGTGCAGAAAAAGAACGTGTAAATACTGAATCAGTTCCAGACTCGCCAATCCCGTAAAATAGATAATCTTCCTGTAATACCGTCTCAAGTAGATTCTGAATTTCTTCTGAATTTAATTGATTGGAAGCTATTACTTTTCCAAAACTTCGATAGATTAACTGGTCACGCAAAAAACCATCTGGATTTCCAATTTGCGTCAACATCTCTTGCCTAACTTCCTTCGATAGCTCTAGTATCTTATCTCCTAAATAACTCTCTAAAGTTGTTGCCAACATAACTATTCCCCCTAAACGATCATTTATCGTTGCCTTGTGTAAGGCAATTTGTCTATCCTAAGTTATTATCTTTTACATCAATTAGCGTAAATCGTTCGCAAACTAGGAGCATGTCCTCAGTGAACTCAAGTCCAACTTCTCGTAATTCACTCGTAAAGAATCTCACATGAGCCAATTTCCAATCTTCATATGACCCTTCCCCTTCAGCAAGCGCAAACTCTTCCGATACTTCATTCATCGGTACAAGCGATACTGCAATGGTCTTAATGATTGCCACTGGTTTTTCGTCGCTATTTAAAATAATGCTGTACTCATCTATTCTGGGTAATGGCTCGTTCTCCAGTTCATAAATTACATGACCTGAACATGTCGCTGTCTTTTCCCCATCAATTACAAGCTGTGAAAGCTCATCTGGCAAACTTCCAAACATCCATGCGTTGACAGAAGTAGGTTGCTCTTCGTTCTTCCAAGATTCGTCCCAATAAGTTTGTGCTGCTAAATTCATCTTGAAATCCCCTTTCGCTACTTAAAATTATAAATCTCCTATATGCCCAAGCTCTCCTCCCTAGATCGAGAGAACTTATTCATTTCAATAAGACCGTACTGGTGAAATTAGATGGAGGCAAGTGGAATCATTTTGCGGCTGAATGACAATCGGTTTCATCAAGCCATCAAAACGTATCGTGACATTTTCTTCTGGTATCCTTTTTAGAGCGTCAAGTACAAAACGACCATCAAATGACATTTGGATATCGTTCTGTCCTTCGATATGTATAATTTTTTGAAGCTCTTCAATCATCCCGACTTCTGTAGAATTGGAAGATATTTTGATAGTAGCATCATCCACAATCTCCAATTGGATGTTATTGTGTTTCCATTCAGTCGAAAATACACAAGCCCGATCCATTCCTTCTATTAATACTTGAGTATTCATGGTTATCAATGCCTTTGATTTGGTTGGCACCAAAGATCCAGTGTTAGGATAGACACCCTCAATTAACCTTGAATAAAGTGAACTCATAGCGGTCCCAAACACAATGAAATTATTCGTATAAGAAATCTCTACGATTGACGAATCCGCCTCTTTAAGATGCGTCAGTTCTGACAAACTTGTACTCGGAACTACAAATGATTCTGTTGTTTTAGATTCTATAGTCACTTCTCTACGTGCTAATCTATGTGAATCTGTTGCTGTACAAATGAGTTTGTTTTCTTCAAACTCCATCCTCACTCCAGTTAGTACCGGTTTAGCCTCACTTTTTGAAACAGCAAAAGCGGTTTGCTTTATAGCCTCCGTTAATTTCCCAAACGGTATTTCAATTTTAGTATTGCGATCCATCTCCGGAAGTTTTGGATAGTCATTCGCATTAAATCCATTTAGTTTTGTTTCAATATCCCCCGATTTTATCGTGATTGAATCATTGCGTCCTAATTTAATACAAATATCATTGGGGAGTTTTTTCACAACTCCGTTCAAATATTTCGATAAAACAACTACACTTCCAAATTCTTTGATATCCACGACCTTTTCTCCACTTTTTAGTAAAGGGATAGTTCTTTCAATAAAAATATCCGAATTGCTACCCGTAAGCTTAAGACCATACTCGTTGGCTTCTATTTTTATTCCAGAGAGTATTGGAATAACGCTTTTTGATGAAATAATTTTATTTATATCAGAAACTGCAGTCGTAAATGAAGCGTAGCTTACTGTAAATTCCATAAAAGCCCTCCTAGTCACTGTCCAAACTTATAATCTCAAGCTTGTTCCATACAACTTGCCAATTCTTTTTCCTAATCCTTTCTTCATAAATCTTCATCCGTTCTTTCTTATCACAAAAATAAGGGGTCGGTTTTACTCTCAAATTTACAACATCTTCTATACCATGAGGCGCTGTTAATATGACATTGTTTCCTTCATCCAATTTCACGCCCAAAGCTGTTGCCGTTTCAGGAAACCTTGAAATCGCATCAACAGACGAAGTATAGGGGATGACATTATTTACACTATGCATTCTTGCCTGATTTTTGACCGACCAAGGGATAGCTGGTAGAAGTCTTTTCAACACTTCCTCGTATTCCTTTTCCACACTTTTCCCACTATTTGTTCGATCATAATAGATGACATCAATATCTGGAATCGTCGTCCTTACATTGAAACCGTGCTGCACATCCCAAATTTTTGATCGAACAAATCCGGCGCAGATCCACCAATCAGGCAAATTCAATGATTTGGCGCATTTCAATAGGTCCATCATCCACTTATCCTCTTGAATTAAAACAACAATTTCTCTTTCAGTTGTAATGACCATAAACTACTCCTCTTTCATTCACACTGCTCACATACTCGTACAAAAAAACTGGATTAAATCTTCATGCTCACCAAAAACCTTTTCAATGAATAAATTTACATCTTCCGTCTTACATTTCTATGTATCTGCATATGATTAGACTTCAATCCAATACTCCTTGCCATCAACACTTCGAGTCATGAAACGATAATCTATCAGAAATCTTCTTACCGTGGCAAAATCAGGATAAATCGTCGCCAATAGGTCATTTATTTCTTTTTCCAAATACATTCTATCTACTTCAAATTGCTTAATTATTTCTTGGGCAATAATGTACTTCCTTTTTTCTTTACTCGGAAATACGTCAAGTGGTCCTTGCAAACCTTGTTTGAAGTAATTTCCCAATACTTTTTCTCTTTCCACATCAGTGATTGTAAATCGTTCACCCAATTTAATCATTCCTTAATATATATGTTGAACAAATGAATACGGCTTATGCGCTTTAAAAGGGCTTTTGGGAGGCCACTGAAAAAGTCCCAATACTTAGAACCAATTAGATTTCCCGCCAATACCGCTTCGACGCTTTGTGGATTCCTCCCGCGATAAGCCAGAAAGAAGATCAGGGAGGGAATGAACTGCATCCCTCCTTCAGTCTTATCGCTCCGGCTAGCACGAAGTCGCGCCTTCGCTAGGTGGTCTATGTGAGAAAGAGCTTTTCATTAGCTGTGATGAAATCTGCAACCTGGAGTTCGTCTTTCTTGGATATAATTGGTATCAACTAGTAATCATATTAAAGTCTTGGCATACACATCTCAAAATCACATTTCTCTCGATAATGAACAACCTAGCGTAGGCGCGGCGAAAGGCATCCCCAAAGCGCCAAGTGTTCTACAATCCACACCCCGAATTACAAGTCTCTCATTATTGAGCGGCACAGTAGATTCAATGGGATTCTTTAATTCAACATATATAGATATTATTTTCATCCTCTTTTTATAGCAGTCTACCTACCAAGTTTTGTCGAGTTTATCAGCATAGAACTCAATTGCTCTCTTATATGATAAGATTTCACTATCATTTGTCGTGTAAGCTAGACTGGTCAGTAAGATCTCTATGGCTTCACGATGTTCACCAACATTGTACAATGTCATTGCGTAGAACGTTTTCACAGCATTATTTTCCGGAAAGCGTTCAATTCCTTTTTCCAAAACTGTTTTCGATTTGTTATACTTGCCTAATGCTCGATATGAACTACCTAATCCTATAAATGCGCCTATTGCATTTGTATCATCTAGGCCTAATTGGATGGCTTTTTCGTAATAAGGTACAGCATCTGCTTCTAACCCAAGAACATCGAAACTCCATGCATATTGATAATTAACTAGTGCATTGTCTGGGAATTTCAAAACTAGATTGGAAAGTAACGCATTTGATTTCTCAAGCTTCCCTTCACTTCTTAACTGAATTGCTTCTTCTAAATTCTCCATTGTACTTTCCCTTTCCCCTGAAATATTTAAAAAGCTGCTTGTAAAAAATGACTAATCCAGATAAATGACTGAACTTATCCGTTACCTCGTTCTTGCCCCATAATAGCTATATCATCCCATCCATATGCAACTTCACTCAACTTCTTTCCTGCAATTTCGATTTCTTCAGTGTCAACCTTCTTTCCACCTAACATTTCATAGAAGCGGCAAGCCGGGTTCTCTTCTATCGCCCATATAAGCATCGAGTTCAAATTCTTATTTTTTAAATCATCCACAACAGACTGAACGAGTAATCGACCAATTCCTTTTCCTTGGTATTCTCTCAAGATATAAATCGCATATAATTCCCCTGTAAATGCCTCGTATTTCCCGGTGCGCTCTTTTCCACCTGTAGAAAATCCGATAACTTGACCATTTTCATTTTCTGCTATGTATATGTTATTTTCTTTTATCCCTTTTTTCCAAATCAGCTCGCGTTGCTCGTAAGAAAGGTTATCTAAAAAAGGATCCGGCACAATTCCTTTATATGTCGTCCTCCAACTATCCACATGGACTTTTGCAATTCCTGTTACATCCTCTACCTCTGCTTTTCGGATTAATATCTCACTCACCCCTTTCAACGTTGTAACAGTACTGAAACAACAGGTCAACATTTTTCAAAAAATCATTTCGGACGTGCTTCATAGGGATGGATTTGACCTATTATCCCCATTTCTTCATCTGCCTCAATCTGTTTAATAACTCCGTTCGCAATCTCACCATGTGTAAGCCAACGTGAGCCACCGTCTTCCATTACAAATCCTAAATAGACTCTCTGATAGTTGCACTTGCTTGGAATACGGATAGACTCATCTTCGAAATACCGCCGACTCCCCTTTACATGGAACAGACTAAACGGTGTGTCCCCTGGGTTCATCTCACAAATCCGCTCTAGTACACTGTAATTCGATGTCCAGCTAATAATTAGATCAAACGAGCCACGTTCCAGAATCGCTTTTTTAATTTCGTCATATACATCATCTGTATTATAATCAGCTATAAGTGGGAATATAGAATTTGGCGAACTTTCTACTTGCAATCGTTTAAACTTCGACAATGTACGCCCAATGACAGAAACAGAATAACCTTCACGTGCAAGATGAAGACAAACTTCGGCAAGCATACCCGTTCCGCCAATGATTAGAGCATGATTATTACTTTTCATACACTTACCTCTTTTCTGAAGACAAGACAATTGAGTTATTCAATATATTCTTGGCCAGGTAATAGGCACTTACTGAAAAAAGTTGTGTAATTTTTTGTTCTTGAATCATCTCTTCGATTAAATCAAAAGAAATGAGTTTCACCTCAATCTCCTCAGTTTCATCCAATTCCTGCTCACATTCTTTGAATGCATCCAAAATTAGAAAGGTAACAATCCTATTTGTTTGAGTAGCCGGATTTATCATAAACTCACCAAGTTTTATCGGTTTCGTCGTCGAAATAAAACCCGTCTCTTCTCGTAACTCCCTCAAAATCCCCTCCTCATGTGACTCTCCCTCTTCAATTTTCCCGGCAGGAATTTCTAAATAAAATCCTTGACCAGGATGACGGTATTGTTCTACGAATACGACCCGTTTATCTTCCGTTAATACAATGGCATTTACCCAATCTTCATACTCATGGACAAAATAATCATCAATGATTGCCCCGTTCGGAAGCTGACACGTGTCTTTCCTCAAATTCCCAAAAGGAGTTTTAAAGTGATATTCTGACTTAATCGTTTTCCATTTCTCCACAGTAAATCCCTCAATTCTTCCGTGACATACCGGTGATATATTTCCCTATACAAACACTACGAAAGTTAACCAGGTGCAGAAATGATTCGGAATCATTTCTACACCTGGTATTGAATTTATTCCAGTAGACTGAGGGATACCTCAATTACAACTTCATCAAATGTGTCGTCTCAGAAGCAGTGTCATCCAGTTCAAATCCGTTTGCCCTATAAAAAGCATCTGCTTTTGAAGATTCTGTCCGCACTGTCACTTCTTTAAATGCATCGCGTGAATGGTCAACAATTTCTTTCAGTAAAAGAGATCCTACACCTTGCCGCCTAGCATCATCTAATACATAAAATCGCTGCAAACGTGCAACTTGTGTATCTTCGGAAAAAGGTGATTGGTTTACTCCACCTATCGCTACTACCTCACCCTCTTCATTTTGAACAGCTAACAACGCTTCACCCGGTTTGTTGAACGTATTTGTTCCATCCTCATAATCATTGACCAGTCGTGTTAAAAATCGGTACCCTTCCGTTTCGCTTTCTTTCACTAAATGAGAGATATCAATTGCCTTTAAATCCTCAACTTGCTCCACTTTGTAAGTCATTTCTATTCCCCCTATCAATTGAATGATTGCAACATACAGTCTATTTCGACAAATGGGGTAGAAAAACCTTTATAATAAACAAAAATGACCTGTTGCGAATAATTCGCAACAGGTCATTTTCACCAATTTCATTTCATATTATCTTCATCAAATTGTGCTTTAGAAAAACCGCGGCCAAGTATCTCCGACGCATTCAAGAAGATGACAAATGAGGTTGGTTCTTGTGTTTGAAGTAATTTTTTAAAGTAGACAGCTTCCGATTGTTCAACGACACATAAAATCATTGTTTTTTCTTGATTGGAATACCCGCCTATTGTTTTAATCTTTGTTAACCCACGATTAATATCATTTTTAATAATAGCTTGGACTTTCTCTTCTTTATCCGTAATAATAAGAACCAATTTCGTCGGCGACGTTTGCAACTGAACAAAGTCAATCACCTTACTCGTAACGTAAATTGCTATCATCGCGTAAAGAGCAAGTTCAAAGTTGAAGACAAATGCCGATGTGACTACAACTAGTCCATCTACAAGCAACTGTGAAAACCCACTCGAAAGGCCCGTATATTTCTTAACCAATTGAGCGATTAAAGCAGTACCACCTGTCGAACCATTAGCCCTGTATACAATACCGAGACCTACACCAAGCATAATCCCACCGTAAATCGCACTTAATAATGGGTTTTCTACTGCAAGCTTTATGTCCGTTGTGAGCCAGATGACAAACGGAACAAAAAATGTCCCAACTAACGTTTTCATACTGAATTCCTTGCCGACAAGCAAGACCCCAAGTATTAGTAGTGGAATATTAATGAGCCATTGAACGTAAGCTGGATTGAATTGGAAGAGTTCATATAGTATTGTACTAATCCCTGAAACGCCACCTGCCGCTAGCCTGGACGGTAACAGGAAAATATTGAAGGCTAGCCCAACGAGTGCAGCCCCAAAGATAATCTGTATATATTCAAATAAGACCGTTTTTCTAAATTTTTGTATTGCCATTTTTTTATGCTCCCTCTCTTTCACCCTTTCCATTCTAACAAAAAACGAGCTAGAACATCATTTTTTTTAAACCAACTTCAATTATAGATAATAACTGAATGCTTCATAGCCAAAATAGAATGATAAAAGAGATAGAAGACTGAACACGATGCTCTCTACCTTGCTTCCGGTTCTTGTCGTCAATGGAAAGCGAACTGTCATGCTAAGTGGGAAAAGCAGTTTGATTCCGTTTTTCGTCGCCATATCTAATATGTAATGACTCACCATCCCCGCTAAAAGTCCCGCCTTCACAGCTTCATTTGGGATAAAGGCATTCAGTAACGTCGCGATAATCACTAAGAACAATAAACTGTGTGTAAATGTACGATGACCGAATAGCATATTGATAAGCTTCGATAACAACTTAAATTTTCTTCCGATTTTACTACCACTGTGACAAATGTCAGGAAGTAACGCGCCAATTATCCCCGCTCCAAGCATTATAATCGGATCATGATTTGTAAATTGTGCATAAGCAAGACTTGCTGCAATGCCGCCTACGATGTGTGTTTTCCCTGTCATGCTTATTCTCCTTTTTCAGCTAAATTCATTTCTTAACTAGTTTGAACTCCTCTTCATTAAAGCAAAAAGATTCGCTATGTTTCAATTTCCAAATTTCCACCATTCTAATTCTCTTCTTGGCCACTAAAGCGTATGTATGAGTCCATTTGCGCAAAATAGTTACTGCTCCGTTTACATCGCTATTCATAAAGATATAAGTTCCAGCTCTATAGAGTTCTCGAACACTCGTCTTCCACTGAAAACGGGTTTTTCTCCTTTCAATCCTATCTTCATTATACCAAACGAACGTTCTTTTTAATATAGTTTCTACATATTTATTCCATAATAAAAACCAAGAATACACATAGCTAAAGTCACAAGTGTTTTTAGTTTGTTCATAAACGTTGTTGCAGTGCATGGATCAGAAATCATTCAAATATTTCTTAATGGATTCCAACAATTTCATTTGAAAATATCAAGCCGATGATGTACACTATATTTACAAGCTGCGTTGTGCGTATAAATATTAAGTTTTAACCCTTAAGCTGTAATCGGGAGTTTTACCTAGATACAGGAATGGCATACCCAGTTCTTTCGATAACTGGGGCATACAGGATTGTTTCTGCGAACACCCACTTTGAGAAGTGGTGGTTTAAAACTTTCTAAGACCATACGGCAAAGGCGGCTGTTATTTTAATAATTTAAATGAAACTGGTTTCCATTGGAAGCTGGTTTTTTTATTACACATTTGAAGGGGGCGGACATCATTCTCAAACGATTGGTTGTCACGGGTTATAAACCCCATGAACTCGGCATATTCGATGACAAGCATCCGGGCGTCCGTTTTATAAAAAAAGCATTAGAAAAACGACTAGTCGCCTTACTGGACGACGGGTTGGAATGGGTAATTATAAGCGGTCAACTAGGAATTGAAGCATGGGCAGCCGAGGTCGTAATCGATCTAAAAAAAGAATATACCGATTTGAAATATGCCGTAATTACTCCTTTTACAGATCAGGAGAAAAATTGGAACGATATGAAAAAGGAAAAGTATCATTCTCTCATCGCTAAAGCAGACTATCATACGAGTCTTACGAAGAGACCCTATGAAGCTCCATGGCAATTTATCGAAAAAGATAAGTTCTTCATGCGCAATTCTGATGGAATACTCATTGTTTACGATGAGGAAAATGATGGCTCTCCAAAATTTGTTAAAAGGTCCGCGGAAAAACATGCGGAACGTTCCGATTATCAAGTTCTCACAATCAGCGCGGACGACTTGCAAGTAATTGCAGAAGAAGAACAAATGGATGAATGGCAATAAGGTTTCCGATTCCTTGACACTTCTTGTGCTACATGGTATGATAGTTCCGTTAACAATAAGGTAATGCTTAAGATTTGAATATCTGGCATTCTACGTACTGTTTTTGAGAATACTTATTCACACTGGCGCGACTAAAGGGTCGCAAGGACATAAAAGTAGGCAGGGTTTATGTTGCTTAAGTTAGAAAGCACCCAGTGGAACAATGACCGCGGCTCTGAAAGCTTATCCTTTCTATGGAAATTATTCCCCGAATAATCGGGATGAAAAATTAAATTCAAAAGTATAGTGTTACCTGACAAAACAAAGGGATGTTCCTCAATCGAGGACATCCCTTTTCCAATTTCATTTACTAATCGGGTTTATAATTGCGTTGCTGTTATACACATATTACAATAGCATGAAAAGGATGGTGATCACAATAATGGATATTTACGCACATCGCGGTTCGTCCGGAACACATCCAGAAAATTCACTCGCCGCCTTCCATGAAGCTGCCAGGCTTCCTATTTACGGCGTAGAATTCGATGTTCATTTGACAAAAGACGGTGAACTGGTTGTCATTCATGATGAAACAATAGCTAGAACATCAGATGGCAAAGGTTTCGTGAAAGACATGACACTTGCGGAGTTAAGGTCATTTGATTTTGGCAGTTGGTTTTCTGATGAATTCCGGGGCGAACTTATACCGACGCTGTATGAAGTACTCGAAATTTTTTCCGAGACTTCTCACCATCTAAATATCGAACTAAAATCGGATATATTTCCTTACGAGGGAATGGTGGGGAAAGTTGTTGCAATGGTTCAGAAGATGAAACTCGATGCGCGTGTCGTTATTTCATCATTCGATCACGAAGCTGTTCGGGCAGTAAAAAAAATTGCACCGCACATTGAAACTGCAGCCTTGTTCATGGAAGTACTAGTCGATCCGCTCGATTATATGCGTACTATTCCTGCCGATGCACTCCATATCTCATTACCATCCGCTGCTCGTCCATCTATGAGAAAAGTGGTAGAAACCGGAGTGGCTGTTCGCGTCTTCACTGTTAATGAAGTAAAGTATGCAGAAGCACTGAGGAAAATTGGTGTCACCGCCCTATTTACTGATTATCCAAAAAAAATGATGATTCACTTGAATAGAAAAAGCTGAACAAACCCAGCTTTTTCTATTCAATCATTTTTTCGTTTAAAGATTGATTACTATCACTAGCCATTATTTAATTCCCTAGTTAGCACACTCACTAATGAATCTTTCAAATATTCGCAAGGAAACAGCATCCCCTGCTGCCGATAATGCTTCGGGATGCCATTGAACGCCTAATACGAATTGTTCATCCGTGCTTTCAATTGCCTCTACAATTCCATCGCTTGCTACACCAGTAACTTTGAAATCCGACGGTACTTCCTTCAACGATTGATGATGATACGAATTCACCTGAATGCGTTCACTCCCCGCAATCGATTCAAGCAAACTTCCTTTATCCAGTTGAACATAATGAGAACAGTGCGTGTTGGGTGCCTTTTGTATATGTTGAAGAATTGGACTGTCGTTTTGTTTATAAAGATCTTGATACAATGTTCCACCAACTGCGACATTCAATACTTGAAGCCCTCTACAAATGCCAAGAATCGGTTTCCCTGTTTTGAGCATTCTGCGCGCAAGTTCAAGTTCGCTTGAATCCCTGCTTGGTGAGACTACTCCGAGATACTCATGCGGTTCTTCATTAAACAACATCGGATTGATATCATTTCCTCCAGATAATAAAAGGCCATCAAACATTTCGATCAGTTGCTCAACGTCTTGCTCCAACCCAACCGGAACAATCATCGGCAATCCACCCGCTCGGATAACTGCCTGTACATATGTGTTTTTTAATATATTTTCCCCATCTTGCTGAACATCTGTCGTTATACCAATAACTGGTTTCATCCACATATCCCCCTTATAACTAGTATATTCTTACGCTCGCGTATAGTTTGCACATGCCCTTCCCGCTTGCCTTCCGGAAAAAATACAGCCTCCAAGGAACGTCCCTTCCAATGAACGATAGCCATGAACACCACCACCGCCAAATCCTGCTACTTCGCCAGCGGCATATAAACCCGGTATTGGATTCCCAGTCAGGTCAAGAACTCGGCCATCTAAATCGGTTTGCAATCCACCAAGTGTCTTTCGACTGACGATATGTAAACGCACCGCAATCAACGGTCCTTTTTTAGGATTAAGGAGTTTATGTGGAGCCGCTACTCTGACAAGCTTATCTCCGATATAGTGACGGGCACCACGCAATGCTGTAATTTGCAAATCCTTGGTAAATTTATTATTCATCTCTCGATCCCTAGCATTGACTTGCCGTTCAATGTCGTCTAACTTCAATAAGTTTTCTCCAGTCATTTTATTCATCCCCGAGACAAGTTCCGGGAGTGTATCGGCTACGATAAAATCTTCGCCTTTATCCATGAATGCTTTTACCGGTGCAGTTGGGCCAGGCAGGATTCTCTGTAGCACTTTCCAGATACTCTTTCCCGTCAAATCCGGATTTTGCTCAGATCCGGATAACGCAAATTCTTTCTCGATGATCGATTGGGTCAATATGAACCATGAGTAATCGTAACCGGTTGCCCGGAGTGCTTCAAGTGTTCCTAATGTATCGAATCCAGGGAAATTCGGAGCTGATAATCGCTTCCCCTTAGCATCTAGCCAAAGGGAGGATGGGCCAGGAAGAATACGAATCCCATGATTTGCCCATACCGGGTTCCAGTTTTTAATGCCTTCCGTATAATGCCACATCCGATCCCTGTTAACAATTCGGCCCCCAGCTTGCTCTGTAATCGCCAGCATACGCCCATCCACATGCTCAGGAACCCCTGTAATCATATCTTTCGGTGCTTTTCCAAGACGGAGTTGCCAGTTTTTTCGGATCAATTCAAGATTCGCTCCCATACCCCCACTTGTCACTAACACCGCTTCCGCATATAATTCAAAGCCACTAATCACTTCACGGGAACTCGCTACACCACGGGCGACGGCACTAGGTACAAGTACAGCACCACGTACTCCAGTCACAGCACCATTTTTCGTAATCAATTCATCGACACGGTGGCGAGGCAGATACTCAACTAATCCTTTATCTATCGCAATCCGCATTTTATCCTCAAAAGGTTTAACGATACCAGGTCCTGTTCCCCATACAATATGAAAGCGCGGGACCGAATTACCAGGTCCTTCCGCTAGATGGCCACCGCGTTCCGCCCATCCTACAACCGGAAAAAAACGAATGCCTTGCGCATGCAACCACTCTCTTTTCTCAGTTGCAGCGAAGTTAACATACGCTTCGGCCCACTTCTTTCCCCAATAATCTTCATCTTCCTGACGGTCAAAACCAGCAGTTCCCAACCAGTCCTGCCAAGCAAGTTCCTGCGAATCCTTAATGCCCATTCTTCGTTGCTCAGGTGAATCAACGAGAAATAAGCCGCCAAATGACCACCAAGCTTGTCCGCCAAGAGAGGCTTCCGGTTCCTGATCGAGCAGTAGAACTTTCTTCCCGGCATTTGTAAGCTCTGCCGTCGCAACTAATCCCGCCAAACCAGCACCAACAACAATGACGTCATATTTCATTGAGTAGCCTCCCCCCTTAAATCAAGCCGAAAGACTGTTAATAAATTCTTCGATTTCCGTTTGCGATTTACGGTCTTTACTAACAAAGCGACCCGCTTCAACACCACTATGGAATGCGATAAAACTCGGGATTCCAAAAATATCTAAGTCTCCACATAAATCTATAAACTCATCACGGTCAACAAGAATGAAACTATATTCCGGGTAATCTGCTTCGATCCCAGGTAACAAAGGTTCTATTACTCGGCAGTCCGGGCACCAATCTGCCGAAAACATGAACATTGTTCTCTCCTCATTTTTCAGCTTGTCGAATTGTTCCATTGATTGTAGTTTTTCCATTTGAAATCACTCCTATTTTTTAGTTAGCTTACACGATCTAATTATAGCATCAACAAAGACACAATTTAATATTTTCAGTGAATTATAGTTAGATTCCACCTACCATTCTGTTATTTGAAACTCCACATGCACCATTTCCCAATATCAACAAAACCAATTCGTTTATAGATGGAGCCCGCAGCGGGATTATCATAGAAAAGACAAAGCATCTTGCCTTCATTGAGCAATTCTGTGCAAAGAATAGACATGCAATATGAAGCTAATCCTTTTTTCTCATATCCCGACAAAGTACCAACGCCAACAATCATAGCAGACTGACTATTTTCTGCAGTGCTCGATGCGGAACTTATTATCCGCCCATCTTCTTCGATGAAGTACGTACGAGCAGATTTATTATTAAGTGACTGACGTTTACGTTCAACACTGAATGTACTCGTAGCAAATTCGGGAATTCCATACATTTGATCTATGATTCGTTCCGCGTCATCAGGTGTCGCTTTTTTCACTTCAATCTCTGAGGGTACTTCTTGCAAACCCTTAGCATGCTCACATTTAGCGTAATAGAGTACACGTGGATTTGACGGTTTACTAGTCAAATACGGTTCCAATTTAACAACAATCTGCTCAATCCCTGAAATGAACTCATACTTTTCATCATGATTGATAATTTCTGCAAACCCTTTTGCATCGTATTCTGCTGGTGCATATACGATGAAATTACCATCATAGTTTAGTAGAATCCCTCGCAATTCACCATCCTCAACAAAATCTCCCCATAATTTCTGAATCGGATTAGTAAACCCATACGCTTCAATATCTCCTATTATAAATAGATTTTCTGCTGGCTTCTGTGAAATGAAATCGAACGTAACTTTCCTGTCTTCTTCCACAAGCTGTCGAATCATCTGAATTCCCCCTCTTCAAGTTTTATGGATTAGCTTACCATATAAGACTTTCAAGGTGCAATACGAAAAGGACCTTGTCAACTTAATGACAAGATCCTTTTCGTTTCGTTAACGGCTAGGAGAATCCGTATGAAGCGGTGGCGGTATAATCCACCCTTTTTCTTTGTTCATTCTCAATAACTTCAAACCAAATAACATTTTATCTGCATGGAATTTTCCGAACATCATTGCAAGGTCTTCTCGCAAGCATTGTCCCAACACTTGGCTGCAAGACACAAGAGCTTGTCCGACGTTAATCGATATGGCACCGCTGATTTCAGGATCCATAAACCTTGCACCGACCGGTATATCTTCTGCTTTCGCTTTAGGGCGTTCTGGCAATGACGGCGGCAATGCAATCCCATTCTCTTTTAAAATATTTTCAAGTTGTTTGTTCTCCGATTTCATCGTTTTTACTGCTTCTTCCAACAGCTCGATGAGATCCCCGTCACCTGCATGATTAATAAATGCTTGATACGCACTGATTAGACCATTATTCGCTCCTACAAAAGCCCATGAGCCTAGTACTTCACCGTAATGTAACGGTTCGTCTTTTGGATTACCATTTAAAATACCCAATTCATCTCTCCTTTTCTCTCCACTTGTGTAATGGATTTCAATCGTATTATGTGCTAGAAAAACATTTATATACATATTTTTCACCCGTGAGTCACATATAGATCACAGGTGAAAAATCAGCTTTAATTCAATTTTGAATTGTTTTCCTGAAAAATGTACTTATGAATAAATCCAATTGGGGAATTCTAATATACATGTATTAAAAGGAGGTTTTTTCGTGCGTCACTGGTTTGTTTTACCAATGTATGTACTCGCATTGTCTTTGCTATTCTTAACGGTTGTATCAGCAAAAGAAGAGCCTACTCAAGAAATGATTCTAGATGAACGAATGCGTCTTTATTTACGCTTCGAAAGCGTAACTGTCCCATGGTATTATTTAGCTGCAGTTGATCAATTTGAACGCAACATCCAACAAGTTCGAACTGATATTCCGAAGAATGAAGGTCCGGTCGCCATTCAGTTTTCAGATGATTATTGGACAGGCCCACTTAACCCCGATAAAAAAGATACCTCTCCTGAATCGATTGCTTATTCAGACGGAAATGGACTTGATGGCAATGAAGATGGGTTAGCCAATATAAATGATGCAGAAGACGTCCTTTATACAATGGCAACTTATTTAAGCGAATACGGGCAAGCAGAAGAAGATTTCAAATTGGCTTTATTGGACTATTACAAGCGCGAAGACACGGTTAAACAAATTATAGCTATTGCAAAACTGTATAAACACTTTGAAACATTGGACTTAGATGAACACGCCTTTCCTGTCCCAACCAATTACAATTACAGTTACCGTGGAACCTGGGGAGCAAGCAGAGGATGGGGTGGCAGAAGGATTCACGAGGGAACCGATTTGTTCGCTGGATATGGTACCCCTGTTCGAGCCACGTCCTATGGAGTTATCGAAATAATGGGATGGAATGACTTTGGAGGTTGGCGGGTCGGCATTCGCGACACCCATAATACGTACCACTATTTTGCCCATTTAGCTTATTTCAATAAAGATCTAAAAGAAGGAGACATAGTTGAACCAAAGACCATCATTGGTTCAGTGGGTAGCTCAGGTTATGGAAAAGCAGGAACATCAGGACGTTTTCCTCCTCATCTCCACTACGGGATGTATAAATATAACGGACGTACAGAATGGGCTTTCGATCCTTATCCTTCGCTTAGAATTTGGGAACGGCAGGATAAACAGAAGTGAGGTCAGTGAAAACATCAGTTATAATACTAACGTATTCGGTTGACGGAGAGAAAACATCAAATAACAACCTATATTGGGGACACAATTCACTATGAATTGATGTCTTCCTTTTTGTTGTTATATCAATGCTTAAGTCGATTTGACAAACTAATTAACAGATCAATACGTACACGAATTGAAGTCACCGCATAAATTTATGCGGTGTTGTTGAAACAAATGCCGATAATGTTGCTAATTGTTCACTTAATATGAAGCGAACTTATTAAATAAATGAAATTTATGTTTAAATATATTTTGAATTTTTAAATTATCCATTTAAACAAACTAGCAGGATTCTTGAATGAAGTGAAACCAAAAAGTGGGACAATTCGTCTCATTAAAAAAAGGGGGATAATTGTTGAAAAAAATATTATTGTTTATTTTAGCCACCTTCATTTTGAGCGCTTGCAATAAATTGACTAAAAATTCAAATGAAGCTAGTGTTTCGCGTTCAAAAGAAACCGCTTCTACTGTTCAAACTTTGCCAGAAGATATGCCAAATGACTTTGGGTTCTCTGTTCAGTTTGGTGTGGGAAAAAATAATGAAATCAACACATTTCAAAATACAGTTACCAAAGATTTAATAACGGATGGGACTGCAAAGGCAACTGTAAATTTAACAGATAAGGAAATGGATAAGATTTATAAGAAAATGAAAGAAGTTAATATAGTTGAAAAGAAAACTTTTATACCTGAACCTATAAACGGAACCATTTGCACACAAGAACCACACGAAGAGGATGAATGGAAAATTACCATCAACGGCGAAATCATAACTCATTCTTTTTCAGAGACATACTGTGATCCTACCAACGATGCTAAACAATTAATTGAGTTACGAAATTACGTATTTAGTATAATTAGAAGTAAGGAAGAATATATAGGACTTCCCGAATCCAAAGGGGGATATGAATAGTTAATAAAAAATGGATACTTTTTTACTAACGTTTAATAATTCAACTAAAGTACTGTTAGTGAAAAAAATATTATTCAATCTTTAGCTTTATAGCTCTTGTAGTAATAAAAGTTTTAATATGCTTGTCTAAAATCCTTGTTCCACCGAAGTCATCCTCATAAAAACCTGTAATAACAAACCCTGCTTCAATTTGCCCTTGAATTTGATCTTCCAAAGTATGTGCGTATTCTATTGTTTGACTTGATTTTATATAAGCTTGAACTTCATCCTCTTGCAAATAATCCAATGACGATGAAGGTATGGAATATTTCACATCAAGAATACCTTTTCTTTCTTGATTATCATCAAAAATCCATAATAAAGGATTTGTAAATCCTGCAATTAAAATACCTCTATTTTTTAAAACTCTTGAAACTTCCTTCCATACAAGGTTAACATCTTTTACGAATAAGTTAGAAACAGGATTAACAACAATATCAAAATATTCATCTTTAAAGTCACTAAGGTCTGACATATCGCCTTGTACCGTTTTTATAGTTAATCCATCACGTTTAGCTACATATTCATCTTGTTGCAATTGCTTTTTAGATATATCAGTAACTGTTACATCTGCTCCAGCCGCAGCTAAAATAGGTCCTTGTTGCCCTCCACCAGATGCTAAACAAAGTATTTTTAATCCTACTAAAGATTTCGGAAACCAATCTCGTGGAACTGATCTTTCAGTAGTGACAGTAATTTCCCATTCACCAGATTTACTTTTTTCAATGATTTCGCTACTCACAGATTGTGTGTATCTAGACCCCTCTTCAACTTTCTTATCCCAAGCGTTACTGTTTTGTTGTGTTGTGTCCATTGTAATTCCTCCTATTTTGGCTAGGTTGTGGATGGGGCACCTTCTTAAAGTGAATCCGCTACGTTACTTTATTAACAGTAAAAACAATCTCCTGGCAGCCTGCAAATATCCCCATTAGTTATAGCGATTTTGGTTTAATACTTTATTGTAATAGCAAGTGTTCCCCATTCACTTTCTTGTTCCAGCGAATATATTTCATAGGTTCCTTTCAGCATTTTTTCCATTGTCCAACCTTCACAATCAAAACTGTGAAGCGGAATATCTTTATACATATTTTCAAAAGTATCATATTTTTTTAATTCTAAAACTTGAACTTTTAATGTTTCATTTTGTTCAGGCACACTTATAAATTCGATGGTATCGCCTACTTTAATTCTTCTTCTATTCTCATCATTTAAGCGTACCTCAACTGTCTTTCTCCCTTCTTTAATTGCTTTAAAATACTCTTTATATAACCCCATTTGATGTTGCATTTCACTACACCTCTATTTTATATTTCTTTGCCTTCAATTATTCTTCTTTGGTGTAATACCTGGCCGGTAAGTCAAAAACGTTCCTATTTATCATAGAAACGTCGCGACATTAATAATAATTTTCCATCATTACTTTTTGAAAGCTTTTATTATAAATGTTGCAGGCACTAATTGGGCTTTTTGGGTTGAGTACCATCTCGAAGGATTATCTGAAACTTTGTTATCAGATAACTCAACATCATCTAATACTTTTTCAATAGTGAAACCGGATTCGATTAGTGTATTTATATATGTACTTAATTTCCGATGGTGAATAATGACACTATTATGCCACGCTTCATTGTATTCCGGACCTTCGATATTATAAGATTTATTAAAAGTAAACGATGACTCTTCGTAGGTCAAGCGGTCGTGGATAGGGTGTTCCCAACTAAAGATGAAAATACCACCTGGCTTTAGATAGTTATGGATATTTGACAATGTACGTCGTAAATCAACCGTCCACCCTAATGCATAAATTGAGTATGCAATATCAAAGTAATTGCTTGGTAGTCCTGGGTTTTCCTCCATTGGAGACTCTACTAAAGAAACTTTGACTTGTTGGTTACTCAACAATTTAGTAGCTGTTTCTATTTGCTTTGTTGAAAGATCCACCCCCCATAGTTCCTTTGCTCCTTGGTTACCCATATATTGTAATGAATGCCCACTACCACATCCAATATCCAAGACCTTTTGATTTGAAATATCACCAAATAGTCCAAGTCGTTCTTCATTCAAAGAAAATGGTCCATATTCCGGAAGAGCTGCTCTTCCGAAAAAACGTTCTGCTGATTTCTCCCAGCTTTCCTTATTCAATTTCAAAATCTCCTTATTTGCTTCGATGATTACCACTCCCCTTGATTGTTCACAAATTTAATTTAGTACCAATTTACTTCTGACTATCTAAATTCTACGAAATATTATTATTTCTTTTTCAATCAAATGCCCCTTAAGTTTAACAAGGAAAATAGTTACAATTAGTTATTTTTCCTATTCCAATCTTCTAACGACATCATTTCAAAGTCTTCCTCAAAATCCAACCTTAAAGGGGTAATTAATTCAAGAGAATTACCATCAGGATCTTGAAAATATATTGCTGCATGCGCATTGGGATTATTCGGTAAAACTAGTGGTTGCTTTTCTGGTCGGAATCCAAAGTCAGTCTTTACTGGAATTCCTTTTTGTTCGAGCCATTCTTTGGCAACCTCTATATCCTCTATATCAACTTGAAAAGCAATGTGTCTCAATGAAGGATGATATGGTGTTTCAACTTTATCTGTTTCCCACAGCCCTAACCAACTACGTCCTTTCTCAATCCAAAAAAATACTAGTTTCTCTTTTTGATATGCAATTTCAAAATTAAGTTTTTTATAAAACTCTATAGATGTTTCAAGATTCCTAACAGGTAAATGTGCTTCATATAAACCTTTAATCATCGACATAACCCCCTTTTGGTTAGAATACTTTTTTCGAATCAATCACCTCAAATTACTGTCTGAAAATCATTCAATTTCAGACCTGAGGTAAAAAGCATTCACTTTATGATTTGGAGACGAAAGATCAAACCAACACCTATGTTGAAGTATTGAATACGGTGTACAAACTGAGCGAAGGCGCCTTACAAGGGGTAGCCGAAGCCCTAAGACTAACGGCGAAGCTGTCTGGCTTAGGGCGGGAAGCATCCCCGAGCGCCGAAGGGAATTCAATGGGATTCTTTATTCCAACTTATTAACTTATCTCATTGAAAAATTCTTGCTAAAACTGTTGCGCTTTTTAATCGCAAAATCATAGGAATGGCTATATACAAAAAAAGGGGGACCTATCCGCTATTGCGAATAGGTCTGTAATTCCCCTAGTTATTTCGTTCCCATCACAAGAAATAGTTACGATTGTTTCGGTTCTTGTCTAACTTAAATTTCAATCTCCAATGTCTTAAACAAGAACGAATACATATCCGTCTGTTCTTCGATGATTTTAACAGTTGGTTTACCAAGTCCGTGGCCGGCATTCTTTTCCACCCGCAGAAGGATTGGATTGTTTCCTAGTTGTGCCGCTTGCAATGTCGCTGCAAATTTCGTCGCATGCCACGGCACCACACGATCATCCGTATCAGCTGTTGTCACAAGTGTCGGTGGATACTCGACGCCTTCTTTGACATTATGAAGCGGAGAATACTTGTACATGAACTCGAAATGTTCCGGATTTGTTTCAGCATTTCCGTAATCGGTCACCCAATAGCGTCCCACAGTAAATTTATGATAGCGCAGCATATCAGTGACAGGAACGAGACAAAGTGCCGCCCCATATAGATCAGGCCGCTGAGTGATGCATGTTGCGACAAGCAATCCACCATTACTTCCGCCCATAATGGCAAGCTTCTTGCTGTTCGTATAGTTTTGTTCAATCAGCCACTCTGCTGCTGCAATGAAGTCATCAAAGACATTTTGCTTTTGCCCCAACGTCCCCGCTTTGTACCATTCCTCACCAAACTCTCCACCGCCACGTAAATTCGCAACCGCATACACGCCGCCCGCCTCAATCCACATACGCTGTGATGGGGAAAAAGCCGGAGTCAAGTTAACATTAAAACCGCCATAACCATATAACAAAACAGGATTATCGCCCGTCAATTTCAACCCTTTTCGATGCGTCAGGAACATCGGAATACGCGTGCCATCTTTGGATGGATAAAACACTTGAGTAGTCTCGAAGCCTGTTGCTACAAATAACTCTGACGTATTAAATACAGTATTCAATTCATCTTTTTCAAAATCATAGCGTGCAATCGTTGTCGGCACCAAATATGATGTATAGCCTATGAACATCGTTGACGCTGTTTTCTTGCCGGTCACGCCTGATAAGGAAATGTAATTAGGAAGAGACACTTCTTTTTGGAACTGTCCGTCCAAATCATAAATACGTAGTTTGTAATGGGCATTATGCAAATAGCATACGACAAACTGCCCGTTAATGATTTTTGCGAATGTAATGACGTCTTCTTGTTCTGAAATGATGTCAATCCAATGCTCTTTCCCTGGTTTGTCCAAATGAACAGCAATAATTTTTTCTTTCGGTGCATCGTGACTAGTCGTGAAGTAAAAGAGCTTCCCTTCATTTCCTATAAACGAATATTCGCCGTCATCGTCTGCCAATAAATGAACAAATCCTTCATCAGCTTGTTCATCACGATAATAGATACGACTTTTATTTTCTGTTCCTTTCCATACTGATAAAATCAAATAACGATAATCATCAGAGAGTATTGGATTAAAAGATAACTCTTTATCCTCAGTGTCTTCATATGCCAGAATATCCTCTTCTTGGACTGTACCAACCGTGTGCCAGTAAACGCGGTTATAGTTACTCTCATCTTCTGAATCGACCGTCCCAGGTTCAGGGAATCGATTATAATAAAACCCGCTTCCCTCTTCATTCCATGCAATACTGCTAAACTTGCACCATTTGATGACGTCAGCTTCGTCTATTCCCGTCTGTAAATTGCGGATTCGGATTTCCTGCCAGTCACTTCCGTTCAATGAAACACCGTAAGCTAAGCGATTCCCATCTTTCGTAAACGCAAGATTCGTTATCGCTGCCGTCCCTTCTTCATTCAACGTATTCGGATCTATAATGACCTCAAGTTCATCTGATGATATATCCTTTGTCCGATAAAAGATGGCTTGGTTTTGTAATCCATTATTTTTATGAATATAATAATAGTCCCCTTCTTTTTGCGGAACGGAGTATTTCGGATAATTCCATGATTTCGTTAATTTCTCTTTCACTTTATCCCGTTTCGGATACGTTGCTAAATAGTCTTGGGTTGCTTCATTTTGTTCATCAATCCAATTCTTCACCTCTAAAGTTTCCGGCTTTTCGAGCCAGCGAAAAGGATCTGCAACATCAGTACCATGGTAGTTTTCAACAATCGTTTCTGTCTTTGTCATATTGCCCACCTCATTACCCCCTATAAATGTCATCATCTATATTTTACCATATCACCACCTCAATTAAATAACTATTCTAAATAAAAAGCCGCTAACCTAATTAAAGGTTGCGACTTTTATTTATTCAATCCATCATGTCTGCAATTATGCTATACGAACGCATGCGCTCTTCATGACTGTATACTTGCGTATTGATAATTAATTCGTTCGCTCTTGTTTCTTGAATGAAACTTTCAAGCTTGCGTTTAACCGTTTCGGGACTGCCCACAATCGTTGTACGAGGATCGAGCGTTTGCTTAATAGATGCTTGTTGCTGTGGTGACCAATACTCATTGATATTGTCAACTGGTGGTTTTAATTGTGATGGCATTCCCGTAGTGATACCAAGGAATTGAAGTTGCTGTGAAGTCGCCAACCATTGCGCTTTTTCGTCCGTCTCCGCTGCGATGACATTGATACCAAGCATGGCATACGGTTCTTTCAAAAACTTAGATGGCTTAAAGTTTTGATGGTACAACTGTAATGCTTGCAACGTATACGCAGGTGCAAAATGACTCGCGAAAGAAAAAGGTAAGCCTTTCTGTGCTGCAAGTTGTGCACTAAAGCCGCTCGAGCCGAGAAGCCAGATGGGTATATCAAGTCCTTCACCTGGAAAGGCGCGAACTCGAGCGGATCTGTCCGGTTCAAAATAAGCTTGAAGTTCGGCTAATTGTTCCGGGAAATCGTCACCAGTACTTTGTAATGTGCGACGCAGTGCATAAGCAGTTGCTTGGTCAGAACCTGGCGCACGCCCAAGTCCCAAATCGATTCTTCCAGGATAGATAGATTCGAGTGTACCAAACTGTTCGGCAATAACAAGTGGTGCATGGTTAGGTAACATAATACCGCCCGAACCTACGCGAATTCGTTTTGTTACGCCTGCAATATGACCTATAAGTACCGATGTTGCGGAACTTCCAATGCCAGGCATATTGTGATGTTCTGCAAACCAGTACCGATTGAAACCTAATTTTTCAGCATGCTGTGCCAATTCCGCACTATTTTTGAAGGACTGTGTTGCATTGCTACCTTCATTTATTGGAGAAAGGTCCAAAACGGAAAGTGGAATCGAATTGAACTTTTTAATTTTATCAGCAACCAAATCTTTTCACTCCTTATTTTGTTCTTATAAGAAAGAATACCGTTCCTGACTAGATTCCTCTACCAATTGGACTCAGAAAAACGTGATTTCGGATAAAATGATGCTTGACATTCAATTTTCATTTGTTATGATTAGTTCTAATTCCATAACTAATCTAACTATTTTGATGGAGACACACTTTATCTACTGAAATCTCAAGAGAGCTGATGGATGGTGCAAATCAGTGATTTCGCAGTAAAGTAGCACTCTGGAATAGATAAACTGAAACGTCTAGTAGGTTTATCCGTCACATGCGCGTTAAGCATGCTAACCAAGACTGTCTATTTTTTCAGACAGTAAAAAGGGTGGTACCGCGTGAGTATTTCAGCTTTTCGCCCCTTACATTTATTTGTAAGGGGAGGAGGGCTTTTTTTTATTCCCAAAATCGAGAGGAGAATGAAGATGTTACAAGATCAAATGCTACTTAGGATTCCAGGACCAAGTCCCATCCCGCCAAGTGTACAACGAGCGATGAGTCGACCAATGATTGGCCACCGAGGACAAGAGACATCGAATATGCTTAAAAATATCGCACCAGGTCTGCAACGGATTTTCGGTACGACACAAGACGTTGTTATTTTAACAGGTAGCGGAACAGCTGGTTTGGAAGCTGCTGTTGTAAATATTGTGAAGCCTGGTGATGAAGTATTAGTCATTGTAACAGGCGCATTCGGCGAGCGTTTCTCAAAAATTTGTGAAGCTTACAATATCACGGTTCAAAGCTTAAATGTCGAATGGGGCGAAGCGCTGAATCCCCTAGAAATTAAACGCTATCTACAAGAGCATCCTGAAATCAAAGCTGTATTTTCTACATATTGCGAGACTTCTACTGGCGTATTAAATCCTATCAAGGAACTCGCACAGGCAGTACGTGAAGTGTCAGATGCATTAATCGTCGTCGATGGTGTTTCCTGTGTTGGCGGTGTTGAGACGAGAATGGATGATTGGGGAATCGATGTCCTGGTGACAGGTTCTCAAAAAGCATTCATGCTACCAGCAGGACTGGCTTTCATCGCAGCAAGTGAACGTGCCTGGACTATCATCGAGAATAACCCACAACCACGCTACTATATGGATTTAGTAAGATATCGTGACAATCTGTTAAAAGATACTACCCCTTTCACACCTGCACTATCTTTGTTATTCGGCTTGGAACAAGTTCTTCAGCTTGTCGATCAAGAAGGAGTCGAACAAGTAAATGCACGACATATTTTGATGATGAACATGACGCGCGCCGCTTTCCGGGCATTAGGTATTCCTTTATTAACAAGTGATAAAGATGCCTCTCCTACGGTCACAGCGGTTAAACCGGAAGATTTCGACGCAGAAGCGTTTAGAAAAGTGATTAAACATGAGTTCGGCTTAATCGTAGCAGGCGGCCAACAGCATTTAAGCGGCAAAATATTCCGCATTGGCCATATGGGATACTGTTCTCCCGCAGATGTCCTTCAAACAATCAGTGCGATGGAAATCGGCTTACTCAAAGTCGGCAAAGAAATTGAATTAGGAAAAGGCACTGCCGCTGCACAGCAAGTCTACTTAAACGAAGGAGTGTTGGTCTAAATGACTTTTAATATACTTATTAGCGATCCGTTAAGTGAAGATGGTATTTTTCCATTAAGGCAGGCTGAAGGCTTGAACATTGTCGTTGATACAACTTGCACACCCGCTGAATTAGCGTCTAAAATTCATAACTATGATGCCTTGCTTGTTCGTAGTCAAACACAAGTGACACGCGAAATTATTGAAAAAGCAACGAGGTTAAAAATCATTGGGCGTGCTGGTGTCGGCGTCGACAATATCGATTTAGACGCAGCGACTGAACATGGTATTATCGTTGTCAATGCTCCGGACGGCAACACGAACTCCGCTGCTGAACATACAATTGCAATGCTGATGTCCCTTGCTCGCAAAATTCCACAAGCCTTCAACTCATTAAAAAATCAGCAATGGGACCGCAAGTCATTCATTGGTGTTGAATTAAAAAATAAGACACTCGGTGTAGTAGGTCTTGGTCGTATCGGCGCGGAAGTTGCGGCAAGAGCAAAAGGTCAGCGAATGAATGTCATTGCCTATGATCCTTTCTTAACGGAAGAGAAAGCGAAGAAGATGGGTATTACTGCGGGAACTGTTGAAGAAGTACTAAGAGCAGCAGACTTTATTACTGTTCATACTCCACTTTTGAAAGAAACGCGACATATGATCAATAAAGAAGCCTTTAATCTGATGAAAGACGGCGTTCAAATCATTAACTGCGCACGCGGCGGTATTATCGATGAAGATGCGTTGTATGATGCAATCGTATCGAAGAAAGTTGCAGGAGCTGCACTCGACGTCTTTGAAACGGAACCATTTGTTGGCCATAAACTGCTGACACTTCCTGAAGTCATCGCGACTCCACACTTAGGTGCAAGTACGATTGAAGCGCAAGAAAGCGTTGCGATTGATGTTAGCCGTGATGTAGTCACTTTCTTAAACGGCGGTGCGGTGCAAAATCCAGTCAATCTTCCTTCAGTCTCAAAAGAAGCGCTGGCTAAAGTTGAACCATTCTTTGACTTAGTTGAAAAGTTGGGCGTATTCTTATCTGATTTAGCAGAGGGTGTTATCGAGGAAGTAAATATTTATTACTCAGGGCAGCTTGCTGAATCTGATGTCCGTCCTTTGACACGCAACACGCTAAAAGGCCTGTTGAAGCGCAATCTTGGAAACCATGTCAATGATGTCAACGCCAAGTTTTTGGCAGACCGTATCGGCATCAAGGTTAATGAACATAAAACTTCTACATCTAAAGGTTTTTCAAATTTAGTTACGGTTGAAGTATCGACAACGAATGGAGTAAGACGTGTTGCCGGAACTTTACTAAATGGTTTAGGTGCACGTATTGTCAAAGTCGATGATAATCTTGTCGATGTAAAACCTGATGGCCATTTACTATTCATTAAACATAAAGACCAACCGGGTGCAATTGGCCGGGTCGGAACATTACTAGCAATCGAAAACATCAACATCGCAACGATGCAAGTTGGTCGATCCACTGTTGGCGGTAATGCAATCATGATGCTATCTGTCGATAATCATGTTGAGAAGGCTAACGTAGAACGTTTGAAAGAGCTTGAAGATATCTTTGATGTTATTGCGATTGATTTGTAAGTACGATTCTAATTTATTTTAATATAGTCAGCACTTAATAATTAGATTGTTCTTCCAACACCGCTTAGTCGCTTGGTGATGGCCTCACGCAATAAGCCCGCCATAAGATCACTGTCGGTCTTATTGCTTCGGCTCACACTTGTCGCTCCTTCGCTAGTTTTTTTTATAATGGTGAGATATTCCACCTAGTTAATACTAAATAAATAGTGCCGAATATATAGTCACTAAACAAATGGATAGAGTTATCAGACAAAATCTGATGACTCTATCCATTTTTCTTTTTTAGAAATAGTGAGTGAACAAATAAAGTTTCAAACCCTCAAAATTACAAAGCCCCTTTTTCTTCTACACCAGTACCTAGTTCCCTGCAAATGAAATTAATAAATAATAAATAAAATGGATAACTAATTAGTTGCGAAATAATAATAAGCCCAGAAACTGGAGCAGATTTATCTCCTGGATAAGTTACAGGGAATAAAAATAAAAATATTATGACTAATAGAATTAAATAGGGAAACCAAAGAATGACCGACCAGTAACTTGCTTTTCTACCTTCCAACCAGTTGCTAATCAAAAAGTAAAATAAAAACAGTGTTGAAATAAATCCAGCAAAATGAATAACACCAATCACAATGTCTACTGCATTCACTTGCCATCCTGTCAGCCGCCAAATTCGATAGTAATTGACTTGAAGTTCAATGGAAATAAACAACGCAAAGGCATATAACGCGCTGACCATATTTAACTTCAAAAAGAACTTCACTAACTAAAAACCTCCATCATTTTAAGATGTATGTGAATGGATTACCACGTATTTTAATAGGTTATTGATGATATGAATTATCCCTAAAGACTAACCTGTCTGGTTAATAACAATGCCGTTCCACAGTATATTATTTGTATTTACTATAAGACGTTCTTTCTGGCATCAGGGATTCGATAAAATTGATATCTTTTTCATTTACCACGCCCGCAAAGAATTCCGTTCCGTTATGTTCAGAACTAAAAATTAATATTTCATTTCTTCTTAGAAAGATTGAAAACCATTTGATTTCAATCTTTCTGTTTAAGTTAGTAAATAAATAGTCAACCATCTCCGCTGTTTTATTTCCTGTGAAAATAGTCATTTCGTTTTCAACGGATATTTCAAAAGATTCCTTGGCCCTAGATTTAACTTCTTCTATCAAAGCCTTTTCAATACTCCAGCAATGGATTTCAATATTGTCCGACTGATCCAAAAAGTATTTCATCAAAGGAACCCAGTAATCATTTTTTTCGTTTCCTCCCACTACAGGTACTTCAAAATATAATTTATAATTCATTTTAATTATCCCCTTTAACTCGTTTTCCATAGAATGGTTCCCAAACAATTTCACAATCGAACTAGATGAATAAGAATCATCATTTATTGAGTTCGTTCCATTTTGTACGACGATTTTTCCACTATATTCATCGCAGGAATCAGTATCACTTTTAGAAATATAAAGTTGTTTTTTTATTCTATATATTGGACAAATGAATACCTATTTGAACTGAGCAAAGGCGCCTTACAAGGGGTAGCCAACCAAACAACGAAGAGTTCGGTTTGTATAATTTCTGCGTTCTTTGCAGAAATTATACAGTTAATGCCAAGAGGCTATTCCATATAGGTTAAAGGATACCTCATCTGGCTTAGGGCTTCGACATCCCCGAGCGCCGGAGCGAATTCAATGGAGTTCTTTATTTCAACCTATAGAGTCTAACCACTGCAGTAACTAGAATTAAAATACCGATAAACAAAAGACTAGCGAAAATGATTTTCAAACCGCTAGTTGGAGAATTAGACAGGAAACCGCCTAATACCAGGAATAAAACACTAATAGAAGCAAGGTAATACGTGAACACCTTATGGTTACGTTTAAATAAAATATACCCCAGGAGGATTATGAGATATGTCCCACTTAACAACATTAGCAAAGGAAATACAGGTGCAAATTTAGCTGCATACATAAAATAATCAATTGGTAGAATTTCGCTTGCGTTTTCCACTTGTCCATTCACTATTCCAGAAAAAAGCGCGGTATGTTTCCATTCCCAAGAATGCTCTAGTAGTGCGCTACCTTCATACCATGCTACCCCAGTAGAAAATAGTAAAAGAATTGATGCCAAAACCAATTGGATGATGACCCTAAAAGACATTTTCTCCACCTCAAATTATCGATAAACTCTGATTTCCATTTACTCACAACTTAAATATCTCTACTATATATGTTGAACAAATGAATACGACGTATGCGGTTTACAAGGGCTTTTGGAAGGCTACTGAAAAACCCTAATAATTGGAATGAAATAGAAATCCTACGAATACCGCTTCGACGCTTTGTGGATGCCTACCACGAAGACGCGCCTTCGCTAGATGGTCTATGTGAGAAAGCGCATTTCATTATTAGTGGTGAAATCTGCAACCTGGATTGCCTCTTTCTTGACTATAATTATATATGTTGAATCCGGTATATATACTGAGCGAAGGCGCCTTAACAGGGGTCGCCGAAGCCATAAGACTGGCGGCGAAGCTGCTTGGCTTATGGCGGGAGGCATCCCCTAGCGCCGGAGCGGTTCAATGGGATTCATTTATGTAGTATCAACTAGTAATCACATTATAATCTCAGCATATACATCTCAAAATCACATTTTTCTCGATATTGAACACCCTAGCGCAGGCGCGGCAAAGGGGTCGCCGAAGCCGTAAGACTGGATGCGAAGCGATAATCCAGGCTTATGGCGGAAGGCATCCCCAAAGCGCCAAGCGTTCTATAATCCACACCCCGAATTATAACTCTCTCATTATCGAGAACCACAGCAGATTCAATGGGATTCTTTAATTCAACATATATAATACGTTCTTCACGATACGAAGATTCCGTTAATTTTAGATGATCAATCCAAAACTATTTTCATTTCCATAATTTAAATCCCGCACAAAAAAGCGCTGACCAACTGGAGCGCTTTTTCGTTTTGTAATGTAAGCAGTTTGTCCACTCCATCCTCAATCCTTCAGGATAGATTTGATACTCATTGGACAGCCTGTTTCTTATTCAACTCTTCAAGGATAGGATATAACTTTTCTAAATGATTAATTTCATAAGTCGGTACAACTTCTTCACTGGGCAGTTTATTCTCCCGATTAATCCAGACAGAACGCATTCCGACACGTGATGCTCCTAAAATATCCGTCATTAGATTATCGCCTACCATTATTGCTTCCTCTGCAGTTACGCCGCTTTCAGTAAGCACATGTTGAAAAATAGATACGTCTGGCTTCCCTATTCCGAATGCGCCTGAGATGATGATTTGGTCAAAATAAGGAACGAGTTCGGATGTGACTTCAAGTTTCGTGTGTTGTAAACTTGGTGAACCATTTGTTAATAGTACAAGCTTGTATGTATCTTTCAGACGGTCCAGCACTTCGAATGTTTCTTCATATAAATAGGGATGCTTTTTTCGTTCCTGTGGGAATAATTCTGCTAACGTGCTGCCAAGGTCTTCATCATTAATGCCGATTCGCTGAAGTCCATTTGTCCACGCTTCCTTACGATAGCCTGGAACAATTGCTTTCATTTTTTGAAAATAGTCCCCTTCATCATTGAATGTCCCCCAGAGGCCTTCGAATGGGTTAATGCCAATCATCTGAGTAAATTCATAGGTATCATACGATTCGTAAAGCTTTCTCGCTTCCAATCTGACAGCTTCTTCAAGTTTAGCAGGATTAAGATCATGTACTTGGGCTGCATGTTCACATGTTTTTTCGAATGCGGTTTCTACACTTTTTTTATCCCATAATAATGTATCATCCAAATCAAAAATAATCGCTTTTATCATAAGAAATCATCCCCTATCTGCTTTATAAACTAGTATACATGATTTCAGACTAGTTTAACGAGTAAGAACAAAAGCGCTAGAGTCTAGACGTGAAATAGCTTCTCTTGGTGTTTAACCACAGTACGAGATTTTATAATTTCCTAGTCAAAAAAAAACCGCTCCCTATTTCTAATCGGAGCGGCCATTCTTCAATAAATTTCTCTGTCCCAGAAGCGTTGCTGTGCGATTGCTTTTACAAAATCATCATCAAAATCGGGATTATCCGTCGCGAAGACAATTCCTGGCCCCGCCTTCGCATTTGATAATTCAAAGAAAGGAAGACCTGTCGATGCAAATCCAATCGGTTTATAATGCTTGAACGATTCGTTAATAAAGTATTGGATATTGGAATTGAATTTTGCTTGATTTTCAGCCGTACCACCAACAACATATAAGCTATCAAATAAAACCGGATCCATTGTAAGGAATGTTTCATTAACGATTACATTAAGGCCATCCGCACCTCTTACTGTGCCTAGTTTTTCACCAACAATATCCACTGTGACGCCATATTTCCTTAACGTTTTGACAGCTCTTTTCACTTCTGCACCATTAAAATCATTGCCAATCAGCACGCCGACTTTCAACGTGTAAGGGACTCTCGTCGTATTTTGCTGACTGAGTGCCGGTGATGAGGCCTTGACGTTCACTTGCTTGCTAGTAGGAGGGTTTACCCCGACACCATCTGCGATATGGATTGCCAATTCTTTATCCACATTGGCAAACATATCAACGACTTGCTGTCTCACACTTTTACTAGCCACTTTCCCAACTTCAAAGATGAATGCATCAGTGATATGTTGCTTCTCTGGTGGCGACATACTGTTCCAAAATAGCCTTGCCTGAGAAAAGAAATCTTTGAATGAATCGCTTCTTGCTTGAATGATACGCCCTTCCACTTTTTCTGCATAATGGACGAATCCACCTTCTTTCGCAGTAGAAGTGGACGGTGTATTATCCGCAAGCGAGTTTTTATGGTAACTGACCTGCCCAACATCAATCCTCTGACGGCTATAGCCATTTCGCTGATTATTATGGAATGGACAGACGGCACGATTGATAGGAATCTCAGTGAAATTCGGTCCCCCGAGGCGAATGAGTTGTGTATCTAAATAGGAAAATAATCTACCTTGTAGAAGTGGGTCATTTGTGAAATCAATTCCAGGTACGACATTACCCGGATGGAACGCAACTTGCTCTGTTTCCGCGAAGACGTTATCAACATTTCGATTAAGTGTCATCTTGCCAAATATTTTAACAGGAACGATTTCTTCCGGCCAAAGTTTCGTAGCATCTAGTACATCGAAATCGAACATGAATTCATCTTTTTCATCAATCATTTGTACACCGAGTTCATACTCCGCAAAATTACCATGTTCAATTGACTCCCATAAATCCCGCCGTTGAAAGTCTGGATCTTTTCCTGAAATCTTCTGTGCCTCATCCCATACAAGCGAATGTACCCCAAGTGCTGGTTTCCAGTGGAACTTTACAAACCGGCCTTTGCCTTGTTCATTGACGAATCGGAATGTATGAACACCGAATCCCTCCATCATTCGCCAACTCCTCGGAATCGCCCGATCTGACATTAGCCACATGACCATATGAGCCGATTCTTGGTTGTTAGCAACAAAGTCCCAAAACGTATCATGTGCAGAGGCAGCTTGCGGCATCTCATTATGTGGTTCAGGCTGTATCGCATGGACAAGATCCGGGAACTTAATGCCATCTTGGATGAAAAAGATGGGAATATTGTTACCCACAAGATCATAGTTCCCTTCCTCCGTATAAAACTTAACAGCAAATCCTCGTACATCCCTTACTGTATCCGCAGAACCTTTGCTCCCTACAACATTCGAGAATCTCGTAAAAACTGGGGTTTTCGTTCCGGGTTCCTGCAGAAATCCTGCTTTTGTAAATTCCCTCATTGATTCATACAATTCGAAAAACCCGTGCGCTGCATATCCTCTGGCGTGTACAACCCGCTCTGGAATCCTTTCATTGTCAAAGTGAGTTAATTTTTCTCGAAAATGAAAGTCCTCCATTAATGTTGGTCCACGGATACCCGCTTTCAATGATTCCTCGTCATTCGAAACTTTCAGTGCTTGATTTGTTGTCATTTTTGTTCCTTCATTATTCACACGGAATTGTTCCAACTGTTTATCTTTACTGTTTTCATCTATGACTTGTTTGTGGTTTGGTGATAATTTATCCACACAATCCCCTTCCGCTATCCATTTAGTAATTCTAGGCGCTTCCCTACTATATGCAGGACTTCCCCAACTGGATACAAAGAAAAGGATAGCACCTTGGAAGGGCTACCCTTTTCTTCACCTTTATATAGAAGAAACAATTATACTTTTACCGTGTCAGTGACTTCAACTACCCACCCGAATGAATCTTCCACTTTACCGGTTTGAATACCCGTTAGTGTCTCATACAGTTTTTTAGATAATTCACCGGTTTCATTATTATTAACGACCATTATGTCATCGCCCCAATTGAGTTCTCCAATTGGTGAAACAACTGCCGCCGTTCCCGTTCCGAATGCTTCCTCTAAGGTACCTGCTTGGTGTGCTGAACGAAGTTCTTCCATGGATATTTTACGTTCAACAACCGGAATATCCCAATGCCTCAGTAATTGAAGGATTGACTTCCTCGTAATTCCTTCTAAAATACTGCCATTTAATATTGGTGTAATAACTTCACCGTTAATTTTGAAGAAGACGTTCATACTTCCCACTTCTTCTATATACTTTCTTTCTACACCATCAAGCCAAAGAACTTGTGAATAACCTTTTTTGCTTGCTATTTCTTGTGCTCTTAGCCCGGACGCGTAGTTACCCGCCGTTTTTGCCGTTCCAGTTCCGCCTGCTACTGCACGCACATACTCATTTTCAACGAGAATTTTAACGGGATGAATTCCTTCTTTATAATACGATCCAACAGGAGAAAGGATAATGATGAATTTATATTTCTTCGATGGTGAAACGCCAAGATAGGGTTCAGTCGCAACCATGAATGGTCTTATGTACAGGGAAGTTCCTTCTGTTACTGGAATCCAGTCTTTATCGATAGAAATTAATTTTTCTAAAGCTTCGATTGCAATTTCTTCATTGAAAGCTGGCATGCATAAGCGTTCACTCGATTTGTTCATGCGACGCATGTTTTCTTCTGGGCGGAATAACAATACTTGCCCCTCTTTGCCTACATAGGCTTTTAATCCTTCAAAAATTGTTTGTCCATAGTGAAAAACGGTTGCCGCCGGATCCAGTTCAAGTGGTGCATATGGAATGATTCTATGATCCGTCCAGCCTTGGCCTTCACAATAGTCAGCCACAAACATATGGTCTGTAAATACTCTTCCGAATTCCAACTGATCTGATTGTGGTTGTTGTTTTTTTGATTCACTCAATGTGACAGTGATTACATGGTTCGTCATGATGTGTGCATCTCCCTATGTCTAATTTTCAGGCCAGCTGATTTGGCTATTTCCGTATATTATGTGATTAAAAAGGAATACCTAGATAAGCGTTACCTCACGCTTAAACGATATTCCTTCATTTATCCATGTACGTAAATAACTTTCTAATAATATAGATTATATCAACTTCTTCGTAAATAAGCTATCTAATCATAAAAATATATCACATTTTTTATAGTCCCTTTCCAGAATTAAGAATAATCGTTCTGAATACCTATGAAGATAAAAACAGATGATATGTATGGATATTGAACCCTCGAAGGGACACATCTCTTGACAATTTCGTCCTCTCGCTGTAATATTAGCTTGAATTCAAGATAACTTTACAAAGATATTATCCAAGAGAGGATTGATAAAGATGAACGTAAAAGGCATTCACCATCTAACAGCAATGACTGGTAGCGCGGCGCATAACTTTAAGTTTTACACTGAGGTACTTGGTATGCGACTAGTGAAAAAAACAGTAAATCAGGACGACACAACTGCTTATCATTTATTTTACGGAGATGAGCAAGGGAATCCAGGAACTGAACTGACATTTTTTGATTTCCCAAATGCTGGACCAAAACGAGCAGGTGTCAGTAGTATTTCCAACTCATCACTTCGTGTAGCAAGTGACGCTGCACTAAATTATTGGATTGAACGCTTTACTGAATTTAACGTAAAACATGCACCCATTTCAGAATTTGCTGGTCGCAATGTTATTTTCTTCGAAGATGCGGAAGGCCAACAATTGACGCTCGTTTCCGATGAGACAAATTCAGTCGCTGCGACTGGAACTCCATGGGATAAGAGCCCTGTTCCGATTGAGTATGGGATAACTGGGCTTGGTCCAGTTAGGCTAACTGTTCGCACTCCTGAACCGACTATCGCAGCCCTTCAAATACTCGGGTTTACAGAGAAGAACCGTGTTCCAGCTCTTATTGAAGGACAAGACGACATCGTTGTTATGGAAGTCGGAGATGGTGGTTCAGGCGCTGAAGTGTATGTTGAGCCACGCAATGACTTGCCTGCAGAGGTTCAAGGGATAGGCGGCGTTCACCACGTAGCTTTCCGTGTTAATGACGAAGAAGAACTACATGCATGGATTGATAAAATTAACAGTACACGATTGCCGAACTCCGGATTTGTAGAGCGATTCTATTTCCGTTCACTATACTTCCGCGAGCCAAATGGTATCCTATTTGAACTTGCAACAGATGGACCTGGATTCGCAACAGATGAGCCGCTTGAAACATTGGGTGAGTCACTTGCGCTACCACCATTTTTGGAAGGTAAACGTGCGGCAATTGAAGCGAATATCAAACCATTGAATACAAGTAGATAAAAGAGCTGCGTGTAGAGATAATGTCTGGCTCTATACATCAAGATTCCTATATGGAGTAATCACCATTACTGGTGGTTACTTCTTTTTTATTGGAATATATTTTATGCGTTAACCATGAAAATCTAACTTGAAATTGTTTAGTGTAATCGATATATCCTTCAAAATCCAATTAGTAGATTATACTGATTAATTAATCGGTAAATGATACGATATAATGGATACGGTTTAAAATGATAGTCATTGCTACCCGAAAGATAGGGATCTTTATTACGACTTAAAACACATGGAGGATTTATAATGAAACTCTCAGTTTTATTAATTGGCCCTACGATTATAATCTTTTTAGGTTTAATCATATTCAAAAGTGTCCCTATTACCTTTATCCTATTCTATGGTTGGCTTTTATTTGTTCCGATTCTGCTATACTTTAGAAATAACAGTATTCGATGGAATCGTAAAAAACACCTCAATCTCAAATCTTTCACAGTTGGTCTGATTAGTGGTGTTATTTCTTTGGTAGCTATTTACGGGGCAGTTGCACTACTACATAATTTAGTTTTCGATCTTGGCGAACTAAAACAAATTTTGGTGGAGTGGAATTTCACAGGAAGTATCCTTTTCTGGTTAATTATTTTCCTCATCTTCATCAATCCTGTTTTGGAGGAGCTCTATTGGAGAGATGTTATGTATAAGCGCCTTATAGATAGAGTAGGTGCGGCTCAAACGATTATGATTACATCATTTTTTTATAGTCTATATCATCTAGTTCCCCTCTTTTCAATTTTCACATTTCCTTTTAATTTCATTGCTGTTATTCCAGTATTTATAGCAGGTCTTATGTGGGGCTACTTTAGATACAAATTGAATTCAATCAGCGCATCAATTATTAGTCATATCCTAGCTGATCTTGGAATCATGTTGGTTTACTTGAACTATATTTTGTAATTTGCCCTACCAAATATCCCCTAAGTAATTTACTCTATTTGTTGAGATAAAGAATCCCATTGAATTCGCTAGGGAATGCTGCCAGTCTTTGGGCTACGGCTCCCCCTTTAAGGCGCCTTTGCTTAGTTTATATAGGAATTCGGTGTATGTTGTGTTGTCCTCAAATCATATTGGTACTCATCATGATAAAAAGGCCATTCCCCGTGGGATGGCCTTTTCTATTGTATAGACTCCATCATCCAGTTAGTTTCTGTGAGAGGATCGATAGTTTAGTTTTCCGATTCAGCTACCTCTTTTACCCGTTGTAAAAATTCCACTACAATCTTGTCTGTGGAAAACAGTAAAAATAATTTCATGAACCATTTTAACGGACGATTCGTCGCAGTATAGGTTAAAGAAGTTCTGTGATCACTGAGCTTGACCAGCTCGTAGCGCGCCGTTATATCAAACATATTAGCAAGTGTAAAACCAACCTTTAACTTTTTCGCATTCGGGGAATCGTCATACTCTAACGTTTCTATTTGGTACTCCATAACACGCTTTCCTTCTTTATATTTTTGTAAATACACACTTCCGACCATTCCATCTGTTATTGTAATAGGTTTATTTTCAACTACTTGTGGCATAATTTTTTGCATATTTTCTAAAGAACCATTAAAAAAATTCCATACTTGCTCAATTGGCGCATCAATCTCTATTTCCTTCGTCCACTGTTTCATAATAAAAATCACCTCACAAAAATTTGCTTACATGTATTATAAATTTCACTTTACCACACAAGAAGATTCACAAATTCCTTCATAAAAAAGGAAAACAGTATAAGCGAACATACATCGCCTATCTGCTTTCCTTGATTCCAGCTTGCAAGATTGGTCCAAACTAGAGCACTTTACTTAAAAATGCTTTTGTTCGTTCGTTTTTGGGTTTATTAAATACTTGATCAGGTATACCTTCTTCTACGATTATTCCTTGATCCATAAACATCACGCGATCGCCCATCTCTCTCGCGAAGCCCATTTCATGCGTGACGACGACCATTGTCATCCCTTCAATTGCAAGCTGTTTCATAACATCCAGCACTTCTTTCACCATTTCTGGGTCGAGTGCAGAAGTCGGTTCATCGAATAGCATGATTTTAGGTTGCATCGCTAATGCTCTCGCAATTGCAACACGTTGCATTTGACCACCCGATAACTGTTCGGGATAAGAATTCGCTTTATCAGCTAGTCCGACCTTCTTCAACAATTCATGAGCTAGTTTTTCCGCTTCCGCAGAATTCATTTTCCGGATTTTCCGCGGAGAAATAGTGATATTATCGATTACACGCATATGCGGGAACAGGTTAAACTGTTGAAACACCATACCAACATCTTTCCGGATTCCATTGATATCCGTTTTCGGGTCATTTACTTTAACTCCGTCTATAAAAATGTTGCCGGCCGTAATATCTTCCAACAAATTTATACAGCGTAAAAATGTACTTTTCCCAGAACCACTTGGACCGATAACACAAATGACTTCTTTTTCTTTCACTTCATAATCGATTCCTTTTAACACTTCCAATTTCCCAAAAGACTTATAGAGGCCTTCCACTTTAATCATTTGATCACCTTCCTACCTTAACGCCGAGTTGAGAACATTTTCTTTCTTTGCATTGGAACATAGCTATTACTGAAGCGTTTTTCTACATACGAAATAATTTTACCGAAAACGAAAGTTAGACACAAATAAAGTATTGCAACCGTAAGATAGGGCTCCCAAAACCTTGAATAAGCTCCGGCAACTACTTTCCCCGCGTACAATAAATCATTAGCTGCGATAATCGTAACTAATGATGAATCTTTTAGAAGGGCAATCAATTCATTCCCAAGTGGTGGAACCATCCGTCTAAAAGCCTGCGGTAGAATAATATTTTTCATCGCTACATTTTGCGTCATTCCAAGAGACCTTGCCGCTTCCATTTGCCCTTTTTCAATCGACTGAATACCCGCACGTATAATTTCCGCATTGTATGCAGCGCTATTTAAAACAAGCGCAAGTGCACCTGATACAAAATAACCCAATGAGTGACCGAAAATCCCTGGAATAAGTGCTAGATGTATTAATAAAATTTGTACTAATAATGGCGTCCCACGGAAAAAGTCGACATAGTATTTGGATGGATAATAGATCCACTTTTTCTTGGATAATTTCCCCATACCCACGAATAAGCCTAATACAAATCCTCCCAAATAGCCAACTACGGTGAGTGCTAAAGTAATTCCAATTCCACGAATGAATAATTCGCGATAATTCCATATCATTTCCCATCTAATATCCATTAAATCCAGAAAATCTAGGAAAACCAATTCAATCACTCCCATTAAATGACTTGGTGTATGCATATCGTCTTTAAACTACAAACGATTAGTCAACATCAAACCCTGTGATTTCCTTCAATTTCCCGTTGTCCTTGATAATTTTAATCCCTTCATTCAGCATGTCAATAATTTCTGTATTGCCTTTTTTGACCATTAATCCATAAAACTCTTTTTCAAAACTATCATCTTCTACTGTTTTAAGTTTCACCTTCGGGTTGTTCGCTTTGTAATCAATGATAACTGCATTATCCCCTACAGCTGCATCTGCATTACCATTAATCATTTCACTAATTGCTAGTGGCATAGATTCTGTTGCTACAATTTTGGAACTTGTATTCCCTAGAAGTTCCCTAGTTACGATATGACCCGTTGTATTGATTTGAACAGAAACCCTTTTATCTTTCAAATCTTCAAACTTGGCAACAGTTGAATCTTCCGGTACAAGAATCAATTGGTTTGCAGCAAAATATGGATCTGAAAAATCGAATGATTCTTTGCGTTCATCTGTGATCGTAATCGATGACACAGCAAAATCCACTTCTCCACCATCTACTGCCGGGAATAAAGGCTCCCAACCGTAGTTTTTGAATTCAACTTCAAATCCTGCAGCTTCTGCAATCGCTTTCACAATATCAATATCTATCCCAACAATATTGCCTTTCTCATCCATTAACTCCATTGGTGCATACGTTGCATCCGTCCCAACTTTTAATACTCTTTTTCCACTGTCTCCATCTTTCGATGAACCAGAATCCTTCGTGCCTGTTCCACAAGCAAACAATAGAATGCTTACACTCGCTAACAGTAACCCCAATGATATAAAGCGCAATCCTTTTTTCATCGTCATTCCCCCTTATGTTTTTGAGTTCCTGCAACATGTATCACTATAGTTATCCGAAAGTTCTGGATAGTTACTTTATTATATACGAGTCATCAGTCCTATACAATAGAAAAATAGACGTTACCTAAGCACAACCGACTAGGGTATAATCCACAGACCAATAATTTTATAGTTTCCTATAGGAACAACAAAATCCCACCGGTAATAGTTACCCGGTGGGATTTGATTCTCAATTAATAAAATTATTGTAGTCCCTCAAATAATAACACTCTTGCAGGTGATGCATCTGTACCCGTCAATTTTAAAGGTGCAGCAACCATGAAATAGTCCCCTTGTTCAACTTCTTTTAAACGAAGTCCTTCAATAATAATAATTTCGTTTGCAAATAATGTTTTATGAGTTGGATGTCCTTCTTGGCTTCTTTCAATTCCAAGCGTATCTATTCCCACTCCTCGAATACCAATCTCGGAAAGATATTCTGCTCCATCTTGTGCAAGATAAATAAAATCAAAATTAAATGTATCCTCAAAAGAATTCTTCGTTTTAAATAGAACGAAATCACTCTTTTGGATCTCAAATTTTTCTAAATCCGCTTTAGAAATCCCATCTTCTACATTTGTTAGATCGAGTACTTTACACTGTCCCACAAGACTTTCCATTGGAATTGATTCGAATGTATCTCCATCTACAACCATGTGTAGCGGCGCATCGATGTGTGTTCCTGTATGCACATCAATCTCCAACCGAGTTTCGGTTACATAGCCATTTGTTACCCGATTAAGTTTTGGTTGTTTTTCAGGTTTATCTTTGTAAACAGTCATACCTTCATAAATAGTGCCTGTTACATCATGCATTTTCATTTTAGCAACACTTCCTTTTTTTTAGTGTCTGACTATATAGCTATCCTCGCATGAAATTTAGCATGCCGTCTAGCAAAACTACTTTCGTTACCTCATCAGTATACCAAAATTGACACTAAGTTCATGCATGTCCTCTATATATGATTTTATTTATAGTCTTAGAACCACACATCGTTTAATGATATACTTGAAGCAGTTTCAAGTATAATTCGTGTCTACACTACAATTGGAGGAAAGCGAAAATGGATAACGTAACAGCCTCAGTTGGACCTGATGAAAAAAATCAATTAATTGATTTCCAAGAAGAATGGACAACCCAAGACATGACCTTTGTTTTATTTGGAGCAACGGGAGACTTAGCAAAACGTAAATTATTTCCTGCTTTATATAATTTGTTTCTCGACGACAAATTGCCAGATTCAATCTCCATAATTGGTTTAGGCAGAAACTATTTTTCCGATGACATTTTCCAATCAAAAGTCGAAAGTGCACTTCGTGAATATTCTAGAAGAGCTGTCCAAACTACCGGATTGAATGAATTTTTAGCCAAATTTCGATACTGTAAATTTGATGCAACAGACAATGATTCGTATCAAAACCTACATGAACTTATTCACGACAGAGAAATAGAATTAAACATTCCCGGAAATCGACTTTTCTATTTGTCGGTTGCTCCTCAACTGGTTGATATCATTACATCTGGTCTTAATCAAAGCGGTATCAGTCAAACATCAGGCTGGAAGCGGCTCATAGTTGAGAAACCCTTCGGAAGCGATTTAAAGACGGCACGACAATTAAACGAGAGTTTGAACAACGCTTTCAATGATGAAGAAATTTACAGAATCGACCACTATCTTGGAAAACCTATGGTCCAAAATCTCGAATCCTTTGAATTCGCCAATCCGATATTTGGTTCATTATTAGATCATAAACGAATTGCTAATATACAAATCACAGCATGTGAAACGGTCGGGGTAGAAACACGAGCCGATTATTACGATCAAGCAGGTGCAATTCGGGATATGGTTCAGAATCATCTTCTTCAGTTAGTAATGATGACGGCCCTTCACCTACCCGAAAAAATGACTGCTGAAGAAATTCGAAAGCAAAAAGTAACGATCATGGAATCCCTTCGACCTATCAATAAAGATAAGATGGAACAAGATGTTGTACGTGGTCAATACGAAGCCGGTGAGATTTTTGACACCCCGGTTGTTGGTTATAAAGAAGAGCCTGGGGTTAATGCTTCTTCAATGAATGATACTTATTTCGCAGCTCGCCTCTATATTGACAATCCATCTTGGAGCGGAATCCCCTTTTATATACGAACAGGGAAACGGATAGGTACAAAATCCACCAAGATTGTCATTGAGTTTACGAACAATGTAAAACAAATAGATGCCCTTCCAGCCGATGGGATCACTCCAAACTTATTGATATTCGAAATTAGTCCGAATGAAGGTATTTCTTTAGTGATAAATATGAAAAACCCTTCAAGTAACCAATTTGAGCCAGCTTCCATTAATTTCTCCACCAATTCAGAGGATCAGCCAGAAGCATATGAACTACTTCTATTTGATGCGATACGCGGTAATGCAACATTCTTCGCTAATTGGAAAGAAGTTGAATTATCATGGCAGTGGATTCAACCACTCCTAGAAGCGTTTCAAGAGAATACACTACCTTTACATTCATACCCTGCCGGTTCAAATGGGCCAGAAGCAGCTAATCAACTATTGCAGGCCGATCAATTTAATTGGTGGTAAAGAGCCGCCTGTTCAGGAGCACAGCCAAAGTACGCCGCGTCCTGCGACAATTAGGAGGGATGAAGTTCAATCCCTCCCCGCTGCGTGACCCATATCCTGGAGGCCTCCAAGTCTCTAGGTGATGGAGTCTAGACGTGAAATCTTCATATTGCAGATTACCTACAGTACGAAGTTTTATTATTTCCGAAGCAAAACGTGATAAATTACATAAAAAGAATGGGGTAGGATTATGACTAAGAAACAAATGGGCGTTATTGGTTTGGGCGTAATGGGGATGAACCTTGCGCTAAACATCGAAAGTAAAGGCTATTCGGTAGCTGTCTATGATTATTGGACAGATCGAACAGATGAATTTTCCAACAAAGAAGCGAAAGATAAAGCTATTCATGGGAGCTACAGCATTGAAGATCTAGTCGCTTCGCTAGAAGTCCCACGTAAGATCTTATTAATGGTTAAAGCCGGGGAAACAACAGATACAGTGATCCAGTCCCTTGTCCCTCATCTTCAACAAGGGGATATTCTTATCGATGGAGGAAATACATTCTTTAAAGATACGAATAGACGTACAGCAACCTTAAAAGAATCAGGCATACATTTCATTGGTGCAGGTGTTTCTGGTGGAGAAGAAGGAGCTCGTAACGGCCCATCGATTATGCCTGGAGGCTCAAAAGAAGCTTACGAACAAGTGAAGCCCATTCTTGATGCTATTTCGGCAAAAGTTGACGGCATTCCCTGCAGTGCATATATGGGTCTTGATGGAGCAGGACATTATGTGAAAATGGTTCATAATGGCATTGAATATGGCGATATGCAACTGATTTCCGAAGCCTATTTCATCATGAAACATGCACTTGGTCTTGAAGCGCAGGAGCTGCATGAAATATTTTCAGAATGGAACAAGGGAGAACTCGACAGCTATCTCATTGAAATCACAGCAGATATTTTCACAAAGATGGATGAAGAAACTGGGAAACCGCTCATTGATCAAATTCTAGATGTAGCCGGACAAAAAGGCACAGGAAAATGGACAAGCCAAAATGCGTTAGACTTAGGCGTGTCCCTTCCAATCGTCACAGAGTCCGTATTTGCAAGATTTATTTCTTCTATTAAGGGAGAGCGCGTTGCAGCAAGTAAACTACTAAAAGGCCCTGAACTGAAAAAGTATGTAGGTGATCCAAAAGAGTTGATTGAAGCGATTCGTAAAGCTTTATATATGAGTAAAATTTGTTCATATGCCCAAGGTTTTGCGCAAATGCGTGCAGCATCTGAGGAGTATGATTGGAAAATCCCTTACGGAGAAGTAGCCATGATTTTCCGTGGAGGATGTATCATTCGTGCCCAGTTCTTACAGAATATCAAAGAGGCATTTGATACTAACAGTGACTTGCCAAACCTATTAGTTGATCCCTATTTCCAAGAAATAGTAGGAGACTATCAGAATTCGCTTCGCGAAGTAGTAGCCGTAGCCATTCAACATGGGATTCCAATTCCTGCTCTCTCAAGTGCATTGGCTTACTATGATAGTTACCGTACGGAGACATTACCGGCCAATCTTATCCAAGCTCAACGCGATTATTTTGGCGCACATACCTATGAACGCCTGGATAAAGAAGGCCATTTCCATACTGAATGGGCAATAACAAAAGCGCAAGCGCCTGGTCAGGGGCGACAGGCATAAGACGGGCTGGCGAAGCGGCGTTCTTTGCCGCACAGCCGGACCGACAAATTAAGGAACACAGCCAAAGTACGCCGCGTCCTGCGGCAATGTCTGCGTGACCCACATCCTGTGGGCCTCCGAGCCTCTAGGCGCTGGAGGCCTAGACGTGAAATAGCCTATTTCGCAGGTTATCCATAGTACGAGATTTTATAGTTTCCTAAGCAGCAAAAAAGTACCAGGTACCGATAATCGGCGCCTGGTACTTTTTATTGGCTTTCGGTCGTTTAAAATTTCGGTGACAGTCATTTAGTTTGCGGACAGTTTTTTCTCCAATATGATTCTATGAATTCCCTCGTCATCCGCGAATGTTTCCACAACATCAAATCCATTTTTAATATTAAGGATAAGCATATTCCGCCAGCTATTTCTCGTCTTTGTTTGAACAATTTTATAACCCGACTCAACTAAAAAGCGATGTTGCTGTTCCAGTAGCCTTGTTGCGATTCCTTTTCCTCTGTAGTCCTCATGAACTGCCCCGTACCAACTATAATACTTATGCGGGTCAAGCTCGTAACCAATTTTATAACCGACCACCGTTGATTGATCAAAAGCTACATTTATTAAGATTTTCTGCTTTAATTTTATTTTCTCCACTAACGTTTTGGAATCTTTGAAAATACTTTCATGTAATTCCAAAATCCCATCAATTATTTCATGTTCAGGAATCTCCAAAAACTGTTTAAAGTTCAGCATAACGAACCCTCCTCACCAATAATATGCAGTTCATGCATTGGCCTTGTCATTGCTACGTATAGTAACTTTCGGTCGATTGGGTGATTTCGGAATGGCTCGTCGAAAGCGGCGATAATGACCGCATCAAATTCCAATCCTTTTGCTAAGTGGCTTGGAACAATGAGCAGACAATTGTCATTGATGCCAGATTGATCTCCCACTAGATGGACTGACATTCCAAACTCCTGCAGAGAGGTGAAAATCTCCCTAGCCTCTTTACGCGTTTTACAAATAAGTGCGACAGATTGATGACCGCGTTCGATAATTCCTTCATAAATACGTTGAATGCCGCCCCCCTCTAACTCATGCATCTCATAATACTTCGGTTCTCTTCCATGACGAACGACCGGTTCTACAAGTGGTAGATCTTCATCCATCTGTGCAAGAACTTGATTCGCCAGATTCATTATTTCAATCGTCGTTCGGTAGCTTTTTTGAAGTGTCGTATACGTTGCTCTTGGAAACAGTGCCTTTATCGGTTCCCATGATGTTAATGATCTGTAACTATGAATTCCCTGGGCCAGATCCCCAACCATTGTAAACATATCCGTCTCTAGACCGTCTTGCATTGAAGCAAGCTGGAATTCGCTGTAATCCTGTACTTCATCGATGAAAACAACCCTCATTTTCCATTCATCTGCAATGCCTCTAAGCTTTGCGTGCAAATAATAAAGAGCTGCTAAATCCTCGACTTCCCAAAACTCTTTTTTATGTGCCTCCCAAAAAGCATATCTGTCGCGCTCGGACCACTCGTCTGCAAATTCCTTTTGTAGTTCGCTACTTGTTAGCCAGTCCCGATATAATTTCTTGATATTGAACTTTTTGAATCTGCGCATATAGGCTGACGCAACCGTTTTGCCTTCCTTTTCAATAACAGGAAGTCTTTCATCTCTTTCTTCCAATATTCTTGTTAACTTCAGTTTCCTTCTTTCATCATCCCTTATTCCGTATAACGCCTTATCAAGTGCCGCGTCGTACTTTGTCGTTAGCATATCCATAAGTTGTTTTCGTTTTCGCTTAACGTCACTTTGAACGATAATTTTAATTCTATCCAGTCTTTTCTCAACTGGCATATACGAAAACTCTTTTAGAAATAGCTGTTTCAACCGAGAAGCTTTCATAATCCGATATTTTTCAATAAAGACATCTTCAAATAACTCAGCCATATCCAGTTCCAACTTATGCACATAGCGTTGCATGATTTCTCGGTATTGTAGGCTTCCCTTCACACGTGTTACAAAAAGCAAACTTGCATCTAGCGTGTCAGATTCAGTAAGCTGTTCCAACTTAGCGTCTGGATCCATCAACTTCAGTTTCAATCCTGTAGCACTTAAAACATATTCGCTATATGTCGTCTGACAGATGCGCCCTACACCGAGTTCGGGAAGCACATCCGCAATATAATCCATAAATAATTTACTTGGTGCCAAAATCATCAATTTATCAGCAGGAAAGTTTTCACCCATTGTATAGAGGAAATAAGAAATACGGTGAAGGGCAATCGTTGTTTTCCCGCTTCCTGCGGCTCCCTGTACAATAATTGGTTGTTTCAAATTCGCACGGATAATTGCATTTTGTTCAGCTTGAATCGTCGACACAATTTCAGTCAGCCGTGTATCCGCCTTGCCAGCAAGGGCTTCCTGAAGTAGTTCATCATTCGTTGTAAGATCGACATCACGGATATCAAGAAGTTCACCTTCTTCAATTCGATACTGCCGTTTGGAATAGAGATGTCCCTCGAACTCTTCATCTCGCACTTTATAGGATAGAGCCCCTAGTCTCCCGTCGTAATAGACATTTGCAACCGGTGAGCGCCAGTCGACGATAATCGGTTCCTGCGTTTCCCGGTGGAATAAAGAAGTCTTGCCAATATAGAGTAACTCATCAGCCTCATTCTCTTTTCGAAAATGAATGCGGGCAAAATAGGGCTTCTGCTGAATTGCCTCCAGCCCCTCTTTTTGCGAACGGGCCATTTCAAAAAATCGAGCGTTTGTCAAAATGTTGATATAGCTTAAACTTGAATCCAAATAATCCAGATCAGCCATCGACTGGCGGATCTGTTCTTGGGAGGATTTTACATCACGTCGCGATTCCTCCAACAATTGCTGCATGTACTGTTTGGTGTAGTCAAGGCGCTGTAATTCAAACTCTAAGTCAGGATGTTTCTGAGACATACAGACCCTCCATTTGTTGTATTTTGCGTCACGTGCGGTTGTATGGGAGATGTTGGGGATTATTAAACAGAATTGAAGTTTACCACTTGCTAAAGGCGGAATCAACACCATTTAGTACAATGGAAAAAATATTCTGATTAAAGAAGTGATTCAGCGCGGATAGATACAGATAAGTAAATTCACTACCACTGGTTTAGATATTCGTAAAAGTAAATAGCGCTTTCTCATCAAACTCTCATCTGCGTCTCATGTCTCTCTAATTTAGGTGCGTTACTCTAGATAAGTAGGACAGGTTGAAAGCATGTCCACAAAATTGGCTAGCGTATTTCATGTACATTAATCAATTCTTAAAAATTATTCTATCAAACATAAAAAATGGAGGCCCCAACTATGTTGACTAAACTTCAAAATCGAATTCATGAATGGATAGCAGTAAACTACCAAGGGAATGAATATTCATGGCTCTCCCAGAATGCAGTCACAAACTGGTTTAGCCCTAATCCATTAAGTAAACATGAAATTCAGCAATTACAACAAGCTAAAATCAAAGCAAATGCTAACATGCATAACTTCATGTACTAGTCCTAGAATTATACTTTCTCAGCAAATTTTTATTATAACTTTTAAAATATCAATCTAAAAAAAATGGAGGCTACAAGTATGGTCAATCAATTTCAAATTAAAAAAGCGTTATTCCAGAACCACATTAATGAACGGTTTTCATTTTCATTAAACTACCAAGGTAATGATTTTCAAGGCATTTATCACGAGGGCGTAATTAACTGGTTCAATCCACACCCACTAAACAAAATTGAGTCACAACAATTAGGGAAAATCGAATCCAGTGTAACTAATAAAATGAACAGGCTTCTTGTCTCCAGCTAAGAAGTGTGGCGAAAAAACAAGCTAATTGCAAGTGGCAATCAGCTTGTTTTTTCCTACCTATTAGACTTTAAATTGTCCCATATCATTTTGCAGTTTTTCCGAAAGCTCCGCAAGCACTTGCGCACTTGAAGAAATCTCTTCATTTGCAGCAAGCTGTTGTTCTGTCGCTGCGCTTGTCGACTGAGCTGCAGCAGATGATTCCATGGCAAGTTCCTGCACTTTTGAAGAACCACTAGATACTTCATCCGTCATTGTACGAATCTGTTCGATTGCGGCGGAAACAGCTGTCACTTTTTCACCGACGTCACTAGCCGCCTGTTCAATCCGGTTAAATACACTGCGTGTACGTTCCGTCACAACAAGCCCCTCTTCAACGCGGCGATTTCCATCTTCCGTGCTGGAAACAGCCTGTGCGACGTTGCCAATCATTCTATCAATCATATTACCGATTTCTCCAGCGGATCGTTTCGACTGTTCAGCAAGTTTTCGCACTTCTTCTGCAACAACCGCGAAGCCTTTTCCATGCTCGCCAGCACGGGCTGCTTCAATCGCCGCATTGAGCGCCAGCAAATTGGTCTGCTCAGCAATATCAGTAATGAGTGACGTTACTCTCCGGATTTCTTCCGAATAATTAGCCATGCCATTCATTATCTCAGCCGACTGTCCAATTGCTGAACTAATGACCGTCATTTGGCCGTTAACATCTTCCATAAGGGATGCTCCCTCTTCGACCAATTGGGCAACGTCTTCAGATGACAGAAGCATTGCTTCATTATCTTCCGTAATTCGGTTGATGCTTGTTACCACTTCTCCCATAGCTAAAACCGTCTCATTTACAATCGCAACTTGCGATTCGCTTCCGAATAAGTTTTTCTCCGAAATTTCGGCAACCATTTCAGATGCTGCTAAACTCTCTTCCGAACTCGCAGATAATTCTTCCGCCTGGACGGCAAGCTGAACTGCAGATTCATTTGCATTCGTAATGATAGCGCGAAGGTCTTTGCTCATACTGTTAAATGCCGTCGCCATCTCACCTATCTCATCTTTATTGCGAATTATAACCGGTTCTATTGCTAAGTTACCATCCGCAATTTCTGTTAACGCTGCTGTCATTTTCCCGACTGGACGTGCAATACTACGGCTGATCACAACAGCAATAGCAATACTCAACAGAATCGCTAGGGCAATTAGCCCCACAGTCAAAATACGTGTTTGCTTAATAAGTTTTTCAATTTCTAGATTTATTTCGTCCGTCTTTGCATTTTGATCATTAATTTGGTCATTGATTTCCGTTACAATTATATCCTCAAAGACAGATGCATCAGATGCAATACTGAGCGCCTTTTCTTCACTGGAATTATTAAGTTCACTAATGGCCGACTCTAAAGTTTCTACATAATTTACACGTGAGTCTTTTAGTTCGTTAAATAACACACGTTCGGCGTCTGTCTGTGGCAATTTGTCTAGGATTCCCCAGTACAAATCAAATGTTTCGATTGACTTTTCTTTATTCTTTAAAAACAATTCATTTCCAAACAATAAGTAGCCCCGAAAATCGGTCGAAGTTGCATACTGTGCAGATAATAGTTTTTCAAACAACACCACTTTTGTTACCTGTTCGTCTAGGATAGATCGGTACTCACTATTCACTTTAGTTAGCGACCAAAAACCCATTGCCCCCACTATTATCATAAAGACAAGAACAGATAAGAACCCGCTCCATAATTTTTTACCAACTGAAAATTTCATTTAAGTTTTACCTCCCGCATATTAAATCCATTCATTAGTATAGCTTATATGAAACTAGTAGTATAGTTGTAATAATAAAATATAATGACATAGGTATTAACATCTAATTACAATTTAATCCCATCTAAAAAAACCTTACTTTACATGTATCTTGTAAAGTAAGGTTTTATTCTATCAAGATCACTTTTCAAAACGAACAACCCATTGGTTATCCACTTGTTCAATGCCTGTCCCCTTCCAACCATCATACAGGTACTTTTGTTGTTGTTCTGTATCCGCCATCAAGACAAAGCAACAGTCCAAGGTATCCTGTTCTATTAAAGGGCCTGTTAAATCTTTCATCAAAATATATCTGAGTAAATCACCATATTTCACTTTTAATGCTACAATTTGCATACCATGTGCAAATTTATCTTTTAGACTGGCAATATTAAATGGTGCAACAGTTGTACAAATATAGCGAAATTGCTGTGAATCTACTTGCTTCATTAGAACTTTCCCCAATAACACTTGTAAGCCATTGCCTTGGAAGTCCGGATCGACATTCGAGATTTCGGAATAGAGCACAAGCGCCCATTTACTTCTTGGTAGTCCCGCATCTTTCCCTAGATGCTCTTCATCCAGTTCTGGTTCAAGCATGGCCCGAAATGCAATCAGTTGTTCATTAGCATAGGCACCAATCATGAGTCCTTTGCCGTTTAAAATATAGCTAAACTCCTCTTCTGTCAACGGCTGTAAAAAGGAACCTGTAGATAATGATTCAATCACTTTCCGCTGAAGGATAAGAATTTCGTCGAGCTGATCTGCTTCTAAGCGTTTTATAGTAATTTCACGCCCGTTTTTCAACAAATGCTTTTCCCTCATCCGCTTACCTTCTCTGAGAACACAGTCAGTTCCTGCAACACTTGCTCATCAATGTCGATTCCTAATCCCGGCTTGCCACTCAAACGGATAAATGGAACGTCATAATGTAAATTTCCAACGTCTTTGCTGAACTTAAGCGGTCCTGTTAATTCCACACTTGTAATTATTTTTTTCGAGAATGCAACGTGGAATCCTGCTGCTGATCCGATAGAGGACTCCACCATCGAACCAATCTGACACTCAATCCCCGCCATTTCGGCCATATGGGCAAGCTTTGTCGCTGGATAAATCCCGCCACATTTCATCAATTTAATGTTCACTTTATCAGCAGCACGCTTCGCGATGATTTCTCTCATGTCACGCACGCCACGTAAACCTTCGTCAATCATCATTGGAGTAGAAGACTTAGATTTCACCTCGACCATACCATCTATATCATCAGCTCGCACAGGCTGCTCCAACCAATCGAGCGAACAGTCCTGCAGCTTTTGAAGACCTTGTAATGTATTGGCGCTATTTACCCAACCTTGGTTAACATCGACACGAATCGCAATATCCTCGCCTACACGCTCACGTACCGCTTGAATGCGTAATACATCGTCCGCTACATTGGTGCCGACTTTCATTTTCATCGAACGGTATCCAGCGGCTACACGTTCTTCTGCTTCATTTGCCATTGCTTCCGGAGCTGCGATGCTTAACACATGCGTAATCGGAAACTCTTCGTGGTATCTTCCCCCAAGAAGATTATAGACAGGGACACCAAGTGCTTTTCCTGCAACATCATAGCATGCTATGTCAATTGCAGCTTTTGCTGTTGGTACTCCGTAAATTTCAGCATCCATCAGTTCATGAATTCGCTCCATATTCATAGGATTTTCACCTATTAACTTCGGTGCCAGGGTATTTTTCAAGATTTCAAAAGTACCTTTCCAACTCTCACCCGTTACATGTTCATCGGCAACACCTTCTCCATAGCCGACTAAACCGGTATCCGTTGTGATTTTGACAATGATGGATGGCATATAATCATAAGTAGCGTAACTAATAATAAAGGGTTCATAAAGTGGTAGGTGAATCGCATAAATTTCAATTTCAGCTATTTTCATAAGTCAAAATCCTCTCTCTTGGCAAACTCTATTTTTTATTGTATCATTGTCGTTAAATAGTCGCTAATCATTGGGGGTTCATCGTGAAGATTAAAATCGCAGTTATCGGGTCAACTGATTTTTGCCAACGTACAGAACAACTTGTCAACAAACGAAAAGATATTGAACTTAACTGGTATCGCTACGCTGAACCCAGTGAGGCACCGAGTTTACTACAGACACTTAAACCGTGTGATGCCCTTTTGTTTTCAGGTTCCCTGCCTTACTTTTATTCCAAGAAGCTACTTGATAACCTACCTATCCCAGCCATTTACCTGCAACAAGATGAAACGGCAGTTGCCATTACATTGCTTCATTTATCTGCACAGAACCAGCAGGATTTGAGTCGCGTATCCATCGACGTACGTGAGCAATCCTATATTGAACACGTACTCAATGATTTAGGTCGAAGTGTGGAGTTGCCTTTTGTTCACTTGCTAAAAGATGATGAAAAAATCACTACCATAACGTCCTATCATCAAACTCTTTCTTTACAAGGTAAAACAGATATGGCGATTACAAGCGTCCATGCTGTTTTCGAACAGCTACAGCAGCAAAACATTCCTGCATGTAAGATGATTGACCCTGAAAGTACGATTCTTCGGAGTATTGAACAGGCAAAACAGCAAGCATTGTTACAAAAAAGTAACTCCGCACAGATCGCAGTCGGAATTGTAAAATCAATTTCTTCGCGACAAAACGTAGAGACATCTATTGCGAAAATGGCGTCCATCATGCAGGCTCGTTGGAGTGTACATGACGGTGATTTCACCCTGTACACTTCAATGGGAAACATCGAATCCGCTATAAAAAACAAGGAATTTCTTTCTACGTTCCAATCACTTGCTACCAAAGCGAAAATGGCATTCGGCTGTGGCGAATCAATCATTGATGCAACTGAAAACGCGAACTTCGCACTCAATCTTATACAACTAAGTGATGGTCATTGTTTTTATATGTTAGATACAAACAAAAGATTGCATGGTCCGTTTCCACAATCGGAAGTAACCGTTGAGATGAAAATCACTGAACCTGCCCTTGTGGAGATGGCCGAAAAAACCAAGCTCAGTCCAGCAAATATCTCTAAATTGATGCAATATAGTCTGATGCGTCAAACGAAACAATTTACTGCAAATGATTTGGCATTATATTTAGATGTCTCACGAAGAACAGCAGAACGTACATTAAAAAAACTCGTCGACTATAAGTATGCGACGATCATTGGTGAAGAAATGACCTACCGACAAGGAAGACCTCGCGCTTTATATGAATTTAACTTTCACCCTTATTTTTAAAAAGAATGGAAAGTTCACTTGATAGATGTGAACTTTCCATTCTTTCTTGTCTAAACTCCAGCGCTTACGCTTTTGTTTTTAAGCCAAATTTACCTCTTCGTTTACTTTTTCTTTTTTTAATTCATCTACTGCAAGTTTTTCCTTTTCTTGTTCAGTCAACTTCACAATCGAAAAGCCTGTTAATGCATAAATAATGGATATTAAAGGAACAACTAAATTCAATATGGCATATGGACCGTATTGTACAACACTTACTCCCAATGTTCCAAAAATGAATACACCGCATGTATTCCATGGGATGAAAACCGAAGTCAGCGTTCCACCGTCTTCAAGTGCACGTGATAAGTTTTTCGAATGCAAGCCCATATTCTGATACGCTTTACTGAACATCCGTGATGGAACGACGATAGAGATATATTGCTCTGAACAAGATGCGTTTGTTAAGAAACAAGCTCCGATTGTCGAGATAATTAACGACGCGGAAGATTTAACAACTTTAAGCAGTTGATTCATTAATGCCTGAAGCATCCCTGAAAACTCTAGAATCCCGCCAAATGTCATGGCGACAATAGTCATAGATACCGTAAACATCATCGAATCCAATCCGCCCCTGTTAAATAATTCATCGACCATTACATTTCCCGTAGCAATTGTAAACCCGCTCTGCAACGCCTCAATCCCCCCTATGAGAGAACCACCTTGTATAAATATTTGTGAAAGGAAACCAAGTACAATACCTACAACCAGTGCTGGAATTGCAGGTACTTTCAAGGCTACTAGCACAATGACGGCAAGTGGCACAACTAAAAGCCAAGGTGAAATCAGAAAGTTTTCTTGTAGAACTTTTGCTGTTTGTGCAATTTCAGCAACTTCAATATTATTTTCAGCAAAACGATTCCCCAAAAAGGCATAGACACCAAGAGCAATTGCTAAGCCAGGAACCGTCGTGTAAAACATATGCTTGATATGATCAAACAAATCCGTCCCCGTTAACCCTGCTGCTAAATTCGTAGTATCTGAAAGCGGAGACATTTTATCCCCAAAGTAGGCTCCTGATATAATTGCTCCTGCAATCATACCTGCTGGAATCCCCATACTTAAACCGATTCCCATTCCCGCTACGCCGATTGTTCCCATTGTCGACCATGAGCTACCAATTGCCAAAGATACAATTGAACAAATAAGACAAATTGTAACGAGAAACCAAGCTGGTGTAATGATTTGCAAACCATAGTAAATCATCGTGGCAACAATACCGCCGCCCATCCACGCTCCAATTGTCAGCCCTACCAAAATAATGATAACGACAGCCGGAAGAGCCAATCGAATACCTTTATACATCATTTCCTCAATTTCCTTCCAAGTAAATCCAGCTCGCCAAGCTACAATAGCTGCAGTCGATGTTCCAATTATCAATGGAATATGAGGACCTTGTTCTAATTTAACAACCGTAAATATCATGACAACAATCATTACGACTAAAGGAAGTAACGCCATCCAAAAACCGATTTTTCTCTCATTTTGTTGATCCATCTATATTCCCCCAGATTTAAGTATTTTCAAAATTATTAACTGTCGCTTAATAGTCGTTAATAGATATATTAAGGGCTGTTTGGAACAAAGTCAACCGTATTTCCGAATTATTTGTAAGCGGTTTCAAAAGAAATGAACTATTATTAAAGTTACCCCCATCAAAAATAATCTCGCCCCGCCCTTCAAATAAAATAGGTAATGAGATTTTTCATTCTGATTTAAAATGGCTAGGCGGAAGCATTTTAACACTTTAAAAGAGACTTTTTGCATTGTAAGTGTTGAAATAAAGAACTTCATTGAATTAGCTACAGCGCTTGGGGATGCCTCCCGCTTTTAAGGCACCTTCACTCAATTTATATAGGTATTCGAATGTCCAACTTATATAGTTGTTTATTTCCAAAAAAAGTAACGTAAAAAGCACCTATTCTGATAATATGTAAGCAACTAAACACTATCAAGCTGACACGCATAAATTTCTATCCGCTGTGTCATTCTCATCTTTTTAGCTCAGATAGTAACAGTCGAATGGAAAATACTACTCTCCATCGAGAGACTGCAATCGGAAAGGTTTACTGTAGTTGGTTAATCACTAGATATCTATCGACTAGCCCGCAATAAGAATTCCATATTCTATAGGATGGGAGCATGCATATGCACTCAAAGAAACTATATAGACGACACATCTCTCCTCCAGTGGTAATTGCCGGAAATTTCCTCCTACTAATCCTTATCGGCACGTTACTTTTGAAATTGCCGATTGCAACTGAGCGCCCAATCACTTGGATTGATGCACTATTTACAGTGACGTCTGCAACGACGGTGACTGGGCTAATTGTATTCGATCCAGGCTCTACACTTACATTATTTGGAGAAATCGTTTTGCTGTCTCTTATTCAATTGGGCGGAATTGGCTTAATGGTATTTGCCGTAGCCATACTTTTATTGCTTGGGCGAAAAGTTGGGATGCAGAACAGAATTTATCTACAAGAATCCTTTAGTTTTCAAACGCTCGGAGGAATGGTGAAATTCGTTCGTCAGATTTTACTTTTTGTTCTGATTGTTGAAGGGATTGCTATTATCATCTTATCGCTCCATTGGGTACCTACCTTTGGGTTACGGGATGGGATTTATTACAGTGTTTTCCATGTCATCTCGGCATTTAATAACGCAGGATTTTCATTATTTCCTGATAACCTTGCTCAATTTGTTAGTGACCCGCTCGTTAATCTTGTTCTTTCTTCATTACTCATCATTGGAGGATTGGGGTTTGTAGTCGTGCTCGATCTTGTCAAAAACAAGTCGTTTGTGCATTGGTCACTTCATACAAAGATGATGATTACTGGAACGATTGCATTAAATTGTGTAGCCACAGTGACAATCTTTGTGCTTGAGTTTAATAATACGCATACAATTGCTGACTTTTCATTGGCCGATAAAGCACTGGCATCTTATTTCCAAGCGGTTTCTCCCCGTACTGCCGGCTTTAATACAATCTCGATTGGTGACATGGAAGATCCTTCTTTGTTATTTACAATGCTCCTCATGTTCATCGGAGGAGGTAGTGCTTCAACTGCATCGGGGATTAAATTAACTACATTTATGATTATTGTCATAGCTACCCTCTCCTATTTTAGATCCATACGCGAACCTCATCTTTTTGGGAGGACGATTAAATTCGACATTATCTTTCGATCATTGGCAATTGCAACGGTTAGTACTATGATCGTTTTTGGTTTTATATTTATATTAACGATTATAGAAACCATCCCGGTATTTCCTCTCGCATTCGAAGTCTTTTCAGCATTCGGGACTGTGGGATTATCAATGGGGGTAACCGAAGACTTTAGTGCTATTGGAAGAGTGCTATTATGTGTGGTGATGTTTTTAGGTCGAATTGGTCCACTGACATTATTCTTTTTACTGCTGAAACCGAAAAAAGAGTCTTTCCGTTATCCTTATGATCAAGTCCAATCTGGATAAAAAATAAATGACTCGAAGTACAAAAAAATAGCCGTATAATCCTTCCTCTTTGACAAATACTATTTGCGAGGACACAAACAACAATGAATCCTCTGCCAAAATAGCAAGGCAAGGAGGAATAATGCGTGAAGTATTGGGGATTAAAAATAGGAATTGTTAGTGTGATGTTTTTTTCAATTGCTTATGTTTCTTTTGCAACAGAGAAAGATAGGCCTTATTACGAGGATAAAGGGTATGTGCTGTGGGATATCAAAACAACAGAGAAAGTCATTGCTCTTACATTTGACGATGGTCCACACCCTACTTATACACCACAAATCTTAAATGTACTTGCTAAATACGATGCGAAGGCAACTTTTTTCGTTATTGGAGAGCACGCTAAAAAATTTCCAGCTATTATCCTTAGAGAAGAAGATGAAGGCCATGAAATAGCTAATCATACGTATACCCACCCCTATTCAAAAACTGCAGAAGTACTAGAAAATGAATTAATAAAAACGAATGAGGTCATTTATGACATTACCGGTACTTATCCAACGTTATATCGGCCCGTAGGTGGAAGTTATAATGATCGTATTATTAATATTGCTGTAGAGAATGGGTTTAAGGTGGTTATGTGGTCATGGCATCAAGATACAAAGGATTGGCAAAGACCAGGGGTAAATAAAATTGTAACAACCGTATTATCAGGTGCTAAACCAGGTGATGTCGTTTTATTTCACGATGCGGGCGGTGATCGCTCCCAAACCGTGCAAGCACTCGAAGAAATTCTACCTGCACTTAAGAAGCAGGGATATGAATTTGTCACGATATCTGAACTTTGGAATAGAAATGGTAGTCAAGTATCAAATCAAAAAGATGATTTATTGAAATGAAGAGCCATAGATCTATCTAATGAGCCCATAATGATGAGTTCAAATTTCCCATTGGAAGTATAAAAGAGCTATTTATGCTGAATTAAAGAATCCCACTGAATTTACTTTGGCGCTCAATAATGCAAGAGCTGTTATTCGGGTTGTGGGTTGTAGATCGCTTGGCGCTTTGGGGATGCCTCTCGCCCTAAGCCTGGATTAGCGCTTCGCATCCAGTCTTACGGCTTCGGCGACCCCTTTGCCGCGCCTGCGCTAGGATATTCATTATCGAGAGAAATGTGATTTTGAGATGTATATGGCGAGATTGTAAGGTGATTACTAGTTGATACTATATAAATTGAAATAAAAAAATTCCATTGAACCGCTTCGGCTACCCCCGTTAAGGCGCCTTCGCTCAGTATATATACCGGATTCAACATATATAATTATAGTCAAGAAATCCACAATCTAGGTTACGGATTTTATCACAGCTTATGAAATGCGCTATCTCAAATAGACCATCCAGCGAAGGCGCGACTTCGTGGTAGCCGGAGCGATAAGACTGAAGGAGGGATGCAGTTCAATCCCTCCCTGGTCTTCTTTCTGGCTTACCGCGGGAGGCATCCACAAAGCGTCGAAGCGGTATTGGCAGGAATTCTAATTGTGCCTAAGTATCGGGACTTTTTCAGTGGCCGCCCAAAAGCCCTTGTAAAGCGCATACGCCGTATTCATTTGTTCAACATATATATCAATCATTTTTGTTGTGAAAGCAGTATAAACTTGGATAAAAACCGTTTGTAGGTAACTATTTGCGGTTGGCATCTGCTAGTGATGCCACTTTTTTTCACACCTCAGTTCCTCCAAAACGTTTCTTATAATCGCCGCGGACACTAATTCGCGCTGCATTTGTTATACTGCTCTATGTAGAAACTTTCATAGAGGGAGTGTTATGTATGCAAATCATAAAAGGTAAAAATGCTATAATTACTGGTGCAGGCAGAGGTATCGGCCGCGCGACAGCCATTGCTTTTGCTCAAGAAGGCATCAATGTAGGACTTATCGGAAAAACAGCCGAAAACCTTGAGAAAGTAGCAAAAGAACTTAGCGAATACGGTGTCGAAGTGACGATGGCAACTGCCGATGTATCGGATAATGAATCAGTCATTGCTGCAGTCGAACATATCAAATCAGAGCTTGGTCCCATCGATATCCTCATTAACAATGCAGGCATCGGTAAATTCGGCAAGTTCCTTGAACTTTCACCAGAAGAATTCAAAAATATAATCGATGTTAACTTGATGGGCGTCTATTACGTCACACGAGCTGTTCTACCAGGAATGATTGAAAGAGAATCAGGCGACATCATTAATATTTCCTCAACTGCCGGTCAAAAAGGAGCACCAGTTACAAGCGCATACAGTGCATCAAAATTCGGTGTTCTCGGACTTACGGAATCGCTTATGCTTGAAGTGAGAAAACATAATATCCGTGTCAGTGCATTGACACCGAGCACAGTCGCTACAGATTTGGCTTTCAGTGAAAACTTGACAGACGGCAACCCGGATAAAGTGATGCAGCCTGAAGATCTTGCTGAAGTAATGGTTGCACAATTGAAACTGCACCCGCGGATCCTAGTTAAATCTGCTGGTTTATGGTCAACTAACCCTTAAGAGAACTTCAACTAAATTTTTTCAAAACAAAAGGACCTTTTTAGGTCCTTTTGTTTTGAATGAATAGTCTATTCGTTTTTCCGGATTTCTATATAGCGTATTTGATGCCCGTCTAGTTCTTTGATTATAAAAAGAAAGCCGTCTTTCTCAATCACTTCGTCTTCTTCAAGTTCGTAATTCTGCGACAAGCACCATCCGCCAATCATATCCACAGTTTCATTTTCCAATGATGTTCCAAGTAAATCATTAATTTCTTCTATCAATACTTTACCGCTGACGATATAATGGTCTTCTGCAATTCTTGTGATTTCCGCGATCTCATCTGCATCAAATTCATCGTGTATATCCCCGACAATTTCTTCAAGGATGTCTTCGATTGTTACCATTCCAGCCGTACCGCCATATTCATCGATTACAAGCGATAATTGGGACCGTTCGTTTTGCATTCTTTTTAGAACTTCATCAATGGGCAATGTTTCGATTACCACTGGTATCGGATGCAACAAGTCTTTAATGGAGAATGACTCTAAGGCCGAGCGATCTCCGAGAGTAAAGTATAGCAAATCCTTACTGTTGATAAAACCTATGATATTATCTATATCCCCCTCGTAAATGGGATAACGTGTATATCTTTCCTCTTGGATTGTATATGCAACTTCATCGAAAGAAACATCCGAAGAGAACGTTACCATTTCAGTCCGTGGCACCATAATCTCTTTTGCAATTCGGTTGTCAAATTCGAACATTTTGTTAACATAGTTCAGTTCGGACTGATTAATTTCTCCGCTTTTAAAACTGTCTGACAAAATGAGCCGTAACTCTTCTTCAGTATGAGCAACTTCGTGTTCCGATGCTGATTTAAAGCCGAATAGACCTATAAGCAAACGAGCTGACCCATTCAACACAAAGATAAAGGGAAACATTAATTTATAGAACCACATTATTGGTTTAGAAAAAAGCAATGTCAATGCTTCTGCTTTTTGGATTGCTATTGTCTTCGGAGCAAGTTCCCCCACTACAACGTGTAGGAAAGTAATGAAGACAAAGGCAATTACAAAGGAAAGTATCTGGGAAACAGATGGATCTACATCGAATTTTTCAAACAGTGGATGTAGCATTGTCTCGACTGTTGGTTCACCGAGCCAACCAAGCCCTAAAGCGGTAATTGTAATTCCTAATTGGCAGGCAGAGAGATACTCGTCCAAATGAGTGGTGACGTGCTTTGCAGATATCGCACCTTTTCGTCCTTCTGCAACTAGTTGATCAATTTTTGTACTTCTAACTTTTACTAATGCAAATTCTGTTGCTACAAAGAAAGCTGTTAAAGCAATCAGTACTACAACTAATACTAAATTTAATATTTCCACTATGTCAACCTTACATTAAGCAAAGCCTCCACCTCCTGAAATGATTGTTTACTACTTTCGCGTGTAAAATTAGACAAGTAATTGTAATAAAGCTTGTATTACTGGCAGAGTATCATGGGTGATGCTCTCCTTAATTGAAGAGTTTTCCCGTTCAGCTCTTTTTAATAAAACCAAAAGTTCCTGAAGATTACTTTTTACTAAGAGTGCTTTCTCCAGCACCAGCTCACTAGTATCAGGAAACGCCAGCTTCTCATTAATTTCTTCAAGTGAGAAACCTTTTCCCTTTAAATATGAAATCTTATCTAACTGCTCAACATCAGAAAGGTCAAAAAGACGATAGCCAGTATCGGAACGTGATGGTTTTAAAAGATTCAAGTTTGTATAATAATCGATTGTCCGTTTAGATACACCTGCAATGTCGGCTAATTCCCCAATTTTTAGTTTATCCTTCCCAATAGACTCGCCTCCAAACTATCACGTGATACTTTTATTTTACCATTTTTATGAAACAACAAACAAATATTGAACTAACTATTTTCTACACTTTCAAAAAATTGTTCATAGAATTGTACCAAATCGCGCTCCTAATATAATAGCTAAAACATGATTGGCTAAAATCAAGCTACATCACCTGACAATCTAGAAATCGAGCAAGTCATCACTTTAATCGATAAAATAAGGAATTTTCCAACTATATAGGTTAGATTAAAGAATCCTACCAACAACGCTTGGCGCTAGGGGATGCCTCCCACAATAAGCCGGACAGAAAATCACTGTCAGTCTTATTGCTTCGGCTACCCCAGTAGACGCCTTCGCTGGAGATTATATAGAATCATTCGTTCAACATATATACTATGAAAAGCATCGTTCGCTGTACTTGCGTTTTTTCAGTGAACTAGACACCCAAACCATGCTTGCACAAGCTATTAGTTCCCCATGACTTGTGCAACCTTTTTTACTACATAGCTGCTTCCACCTTTATCCTCTATACTTTCAATCATCATCGCCAAAATATAAGACGTTTCATCTGTTTGATACCCGACGAAGAATCCATTTTCCTTGCCGCCCTTTTCCTGTGATGACTTTAATTCTGTAGTGCCTGTCTTCCCAGAAAGTTTAACAGAAGGGATATTTGCATCTTTAGCAGAACCATTTACCACTACTTCACGTAAGTCTGCCCGAAGGATTGCAGCGTTGTCAGCTGAAATTAGCCCCTCTACCCATACTTCACCTTTTGGTTCATCTTCGAATAAAACCATCTTGAACATCTTTCCGTCATTTAGGATTGGAGCATAACTCGAAGCTAAGTGAGCGATGTTCATTAACATTTGACCTTGTCCATAAGAGGTATCCACAAGTTGTGCTTCTGTCCCGATTGTTCCGTCATTCGATATTTGAGAAGTTCGGAGTGGATAACTAAAGGGAATATCTGCTCCAAAACCGAATCTTTTTAGACCTTCAGTTAGGGTATCTTTCCCCATTTCGAGTGCTTCCTTTGCAAAATAGATATTATCCGAGTAAGCAAGTGCTTTTTTTAAGTCGATTGGATTCGGTGGAGTATAAACTCTTGTGACACCAAAATTGCCCCATGATTCATCTTTTTTCCACCTCTTCCCTTCAATTGTATACCCTTTACTAGGATCAATCGTTCCTGCCTCTAATCCAATTGCCGCTGTAATCGGTTTTATTGCCGACCCAGGAGCATATGTCGCTGCGAATCGATTTAATAGTGGTTGTAAAGGATCATCAGTCAATTCTTGGTAGCGTGATGAACCCACGCCAATCATAAATTCATTTGGATCGAAAGCTGGTGAACTTGTCAACACAAGCATTTCTCCCGTTTTGGGATCCACTGCTGCCGCTGTTCCTACCTCACCATTCATCGCATTAAATGTCCTCTGCTGAAGTTCCGCATCGATTGTTAATGTGACTGAATTACCATCTGCCGCAGTTTTCTCAGCTATCGTAATTCTCTCTGCTTCTTGTTTCGTTTTCTCAATATATATTCGAATCCCGTCCTGACCACGGAGCTGTTCTTCAAGTAGCTGTTCGAGTCCACGTTTACCGATAGAATCGTTTTCTCCATACCCCTGAGCTTTGACTTTCTCTAACTCGTCAGCATTAATACGACTGATATAGCCCGTAAGATGTGAGAGTGACTCGCCATATGGATATTCTCGCATTTCTACTTGTGTATAGGTAACCCCTGGCACTTCAATCATTTTTTCTATAATCATATCTTGGGTTGATGCCACTTTTTTAATAGGAACAAATTGATCTGGCTTGACCCAACTTTGAGTGAGTTGTTTGTTAATAAATTCCGGCGTTACGCTAAGTATTGTTGCGAGTTTTTCTGCATCTCTTTCTTCATTGAACTTTTCTGGTACGATTCCTGCTTCGTAGCCTTTTCCGTTTATAGCCAAAGGCAGTGCATTACGATCAAAGATTTCACCGCGCTTTGAAGAAATAGTAGAAATGCCTACTTTATCTGCCTTCGTTAAATCTGGGAGAATGAAAGATGGATCCCATTCGACAAACCAATTTTCATCTTCACTTGATTTACTATATGTCATAATTACTTTTTTCTCGAACTCCACTGGTCCTGCAACGGTTTCCATTGTTATATGTACAGGAAACTCCGGTTGATCCTCAGGTTTATAGTTCTTATCTTCATCCGACTTAGTAAAAACAACTTTTACATCAGTGATAGTTAAATCTTTATAAAGCTTCGTCGTTCGGTCAATATATTCACTTGAACCAAAAGCATCTTTTGAAGCTTCACTTACATATTCATCATACATTTTTGTAAACTCAGCATCGTTCCATAATTTGATATAAGCCGAAAGCCTATCTTCGGGCGTTTCCTTTTTTGAACATGCTGCGAGAATAGCAATAACGATAAGAAAAATACCGATGTATCTCCATTTTTTCATATGTATGACCTCTTTCATTTGTATTTACACTGAAAAACCATTTGTGAATAATTGGATTTAATTACTTCCCTTAGTTTCAAGGCATTTCTTAAGGCATTACTCAAAACCCTCCTTTTTATCAAAGGCATCCTTCATCATAAAAAGAACGCTCTACTATCAGTACGTTTAATTATACAGAAGGTTCCATTAATTCAAAATAAAAGACCTTTAAATTACACTTTCAAAATTCACTCCCCTGTATTTCAATTCCACTGACTAAATTTCCACATAAAAAAAACACCACCAAAAGGCAGTGCTAATTCATGTGCTACTATGATGTTAATTTAAGTGTGTTTGTCCATACATTTATACTAACTCCAGCAACTCACTCAATAATAAGGTGAAATCAGTATATACACCAAAACACCTGTAAAGCTGACGTATAACCAAATCGGCATTGTCCATCGCGCAATTTTCTTATGACGCTCATTCTCCATATTCCATGCGCGAGCTACACTCGTCAGTGCAAGCGGGACGATAGCTGCTGCAAGAATAATATGTGTAATTAGAATGAAGTAATAGAATCCAGCCATAAAGCCTTCTCCACCGTAGGGCGTGGATGGTGCTAGATAATGGTAAGAGACATACGTAATTAGGAAGAGAAATGTAGTAACAAACGCCGCGTAGATAAAACGGCGATGAACAGTGATATTCCTTTTAAGAATAGCGATAAGAGCACACACCAGGAATACAAATGTAAAACTGTTGAAAATTGCATTCATCAAAGGAAGGATTGTTAGATCGAATGCATCAAAATCTTTAACTCCTCGCATTCCAGACAAAACGCCAATTGCACCGATGAGTATAACAGAAAGTGCAATAATCCATGGTTTATAATTACGTTTTTTAAACGTTTTTGCAGATTTTTCATTCTTCATCATAAAAATCATTCACTCCATTACTAATTAGATGAAACGCTATCCTATAATTGTATAGCAAGAAGCAAATCAATGCCTTATCAAAGAGTACTTTTTTGTGAACGAATACTAGCTCCTTATTTCCAACCATGGCCTACTTTCCCTCCAATGCACATGGACGGGAATTCCAAATGTGTCACTTAGCAACTCATCGCTAACTACTTGTTCTTTGGGTCCTGCGGCGATGACTTTTCCATCCTTCAGAAGGAGAACATGTGATATCCCTTGGACAAGCTCTTCGATATGGTGGGTTACATAAACGATATGGCATTCATCCTTCATAATTCCATCCAGTGATTGGAGGAACCGCTCACGCGAAAGAATATCCAATCCAGAGCATGGTTCGTCCAACACAAGCATTTTAGGCTCACTCATTAACGCACGGGCGATGATGACTTTTCTCTTTTCCCCTTCTGAGAGTAGCCGATAGGGCTTTCCCTTCAAATACGTCAACTGCAGGCTCTCGAGTAAAGAATCCGCTTTCTCCCATTCTTCTTTTTTCACTTGCTCATAAATACCGAAACTAGCAAACTTTCCACTTACTACGACTCTTTCAATCTTTTCATTATTGAAATATTCGGTAAAGCGCTCCAATGAACTACTGACAAAACCTATTTCTTTACGGAGTTCCGGCAAATTGGTCTTCCCAAACAGATTGCCCAGTACGCTAACTTCGCCAGTTGAAGGGAAATGGAATCCAGACATGATACTAAGTAGGGAAGTTTTCCCTGATCCATTCAAACCAAGTATTCCCCAATGTTCATTTTGATGGACGGACCAATTAATGGCCTGCAAGATTACCTTGTCCCCCTTACTGAATGACACTTCCTTGAATGAAACAATTTCATTCACACTAAAAACCTCCTTTTTTTACAGCAAAAAGCACCGTGCAGATAATGTAAATCTACTGGACTTCGCTACATTACTTTGTTTGTCTATCATTATAGTTGACTAGTCCAGATTCTGCTATGCTAGTAGCAGGTCAAAACGTTGGAGCTGAACCCTAATGAATTTACTATTAATTATTTTACCAGTATTTATCATCTTCTCAATTGGCTACATAGGACAAAAATTTATAGGCTTTGATATTAAATCAATTTCAACAGCGGCCCTTTATTTAATGTCTCCCTTTTTAGCATTCCGCACGTTTTACACAAATGAGTTGACGATGGACTATTTCTATATTGTGTTATTTAGTTTACTCCTGACAACTATCCTGCTAATTGTTGTATGGATTACGGCAATTAGTATGAAGGCAACACGGTCAGAACTATCAGCAATGATTCTTGGCGGGGTATTTATGAATAGCGGGAACTACGGAGCTCCGGTAGTACTGTTTGCATTCGGAGCAGTCGGATTTGACTATGCCGTTATTATGATGGTATTTCAATCGTTACTAATGAATACCGTCGGCATCTTCTTTGCAGCGATGGGTGGAGAAGAAAAATCTACATTACGCCAGTCCGCACAGCGGGTAATCCGTATGCCACTCATGTATGCCGCCTTTTTAGGAATAGGACTCCAGCTAGTTTCAGTGCCCATTCCAAACGCAGTCATGGATGCCGTTAGCCTCATTGCTGATGCATCTATTCCGACTGTGATGCTCGTACTCGGTATGCAGCTTGCGGCCATTTCGCGAAAAAGAGTCGCTTACCGCTATGTTTCTGCCGTCAGTATTATCAGAATGGTAGCCTCTCCGTTGATTGCAGTCGGAATTTTGTATTTCATGCCCGTCAATGACCTTCTAAAAGCGGTCGTTATTGTACAAGCATCCATGCCCGCAGCGGCAAATACAACGATGCTTGCATTACAGTTTGGGACAGAACCTGATCTTGTATCGTTTACAACATTTTTCACAACACTAATCAGCATTATCACTATTCCAGTCATACTGTTCTTCTTAGGTGTTTAATACTGACACGTGATTGGAAACAGATTTATCGTCTCTATCCGTATAACTCCCCCCTACTCCGGTTAGATTGACAGTAGTCTACTTTAGATAAGGCCGGAAAGGATGACCGAGTTGAATATGATGCGTTTAATTTTACGAATCGCGATGATTTCTACACTAATACTGATTGTCGGTTGTAGCAATAAGAACCTAGTAACAGAATCCGATTCACCCAAAGAGCCGCTTGGTGAGACATACGGCTTCACGGCTTTTGATGTAGCAATTGATACAAAAGAAATCAAACAAGCAGTCACCGCCAATTATGATGAAAAACGTGATAAAACAGAGGCAACATACGAAAATCAAATAGAAGACCTCTACTTGCATGGCAATAAAGCCATGGAAAAGCTTAATACAATCTTCGAGGAACTCTCGCTTGAACCAGACATGGATGATGAAGATATCATCAAGCAAGCATCAGAGGCATTCGAAGTGATTGATTATACAACGTTAAAATTGACAGTGAAGTTTAAAGGCCACGATATAAAAAAATTAATGATGTCGAAATAGTCCCTCTGAATAACAGTAACGCCCCTATCAGCAATTGATTGGGGCTTTTTTGTTGCAATCACTATCTCTACTTTTTGGGCGTTTACACTTCTTTTAAAAAGAATCATCGAGACATTCATGATGCATCGAGGTTTTTGCCAAAACATTTTATGGGAAAATCAAAGATCTTGATTTCAGCTTACATTAGACAAAGCAGCTATGATTTTTTTAAGTGTAGGGGATAGTAGATGGTCAGTTCCCCCACTGCTTATCTCTGAATAAGCTATTGTCCACTGAAGTTATTCCTATGGCTAATCATATAGGAGTAGCGCCACCACTTAGCTTGTTTGAACGCTTTTGTTCATGTAGTAAGAAACCCTTACTGCAATAACAGTTTATTATAAGTAACGGGAGGTCCAAGAGATTGAAAGAGAGCAAAGCGGCTGACATTCATACTTTAAATTGCACAGCATTCATTATTCAAGTATAATATAAGATTACCGGTTACATACTTTATTTTAATTCGTCTTTAATTTCACAGTTTTCACCATAGAAATCATGGTATCATTGTATTTTCGGGTAGTTGAAATCATGGCTATTAATTAGTCTAAGATCGTATGTACACTATTAGGAGGTGTTTTATGATTTCACCTGATTATGTTGAACAATCCAAAGTGAAAGCGCAGTTAGCAAATGCAATTACATTGATGAACTTATGTTTCGGCGTTATTGCTATTATTCTTATTATAAAAGGCTTAGGTCATATGAGTTTACTTTTCATCTTCCTTGCCGCATTATTTGATCGTTTCGATGGAATGGTCGCGAGACATTATAATGCAGAATCGCTTTTTGGTAAAGAACTTGATTCATTATGTGATTTAGTTTCATTCGGATTAGCACCCGCATTATTGATTTACGAAACAACACTTTATTCGACGCCTTGGCTTGGAATCATTGCTACCGTTTTTTATGTCTTAGCCGGTGCAGTTCGTCTCGCTCGTTACAATGCATCTGAATTTGATGGTGCATTTTATGGTGTTCCTATTACGGTAGCAGGGGTTGTCATGACACTAAGCTTTTTCCTTGTTCCATATGTGGGTCCATTATTTTTCGTTATATTGATGTTGATTATGTCAGTATTGATGATTAGCAACATTCGTATTGCGAAAGTGTAAATGAATCGTTCGGAGGATAAATTAAATGAAAAAAGCACTTTTTAAATCTTTTGTTGAGCTCACGGGGAATCCAGTTTCTTCTGCTCTCTTAAAATCATTTACAAGTTCACGATTTAGCCGGCCGTTCATTCAGCCATTCAGCAATGCTTATCGCATTAATAATGACGAAATGGAACACCCAATCTCACACTATAAAAGTCTACAAGCCCTCTTCACACGCCAGCTAAAAGAAGGTATTCGTCAAGTGGATCCTTCGCCCAATGCCCTCACTTCACCAGTGGATGGTGTTGCAAGTGGAGTTGGGAAAATAGCTACCGACCAATCTTTTCTGATAAAAGGCCATCAGTATAAGATAAACGAAATTATGGGTACCTCTGAAAAAGCAGCTGCTTATAAAGATGGCACGTATTATATCTTTTACCTGTCACCTAGCCATTATCATCACTTCCACTATCCTGTTACAGGAAGTTTGGTTTCACGCTACGCTCTTGGCGGCGTTTCTTATCCAGTGAATAGTTTAGGATTACGTCTTGGACAGAGCCCCTTCTCCACGAATCATCGCCTCATTTCAGAAGTAATGACAGATTTCGGAAAAGTGGCCATAATAAAAGTTGGAGCTTTAAATGTGAATAGCATACAGCTTCACAATTCATCAAAAGAATGCATTAAAGGAAATGATTTTGGTTATTTCAGTTTTGGATCTACAGTTATTCTGTTTATAGAAAATAATCCGGACTTCATTCCGACTATTGAGTTGAACAGTGAAGTGCAAGTGGGACAAGCAGTTGGTAAATGGACTTAGTAGTATATAAAAAGCAATCCTTGTTCAGTGAATATACTGATCAAGGATTGCTTTTTTATATCGAGATTTATTTATTCGCTTTATGCACTTTCAATAACTTCCCTTTAACTGTTGTCGTTTTCATTTCATTCAACACCAGCTTACCTTTGCCATTCAGTATATCAATATAGGTCACAGTGTCCTGGATTTTAATGATTCCGATGTCTTCTGCAGAGACGCCAGGAATATTTGTAATTGTACCGACAAAGTCAACCGCGCGAAGCTTTTTCTTTTTACCACCGTTAAAATAGAGCTTCATAATATCTTTATTTACTAGTTCATTTTTGTTCTTTTTCAATTCAGGAAGGCTTTCTATTTTCTCTGTAAATGCGCCCATTGCTACTACAACTGCCTGTTTGGATGGAGCATTGCGTTGTTGAATTTCAAATCCAATGTACGCTTCAATCTCATCAAGGAAGTGATTTTCATTAGGCGTAACGAAAGAAATCGCTTTCCCTCTCTTACCAGCCCGTCCAGTTCTCCCTACTCTATGCACATAGCTTTCAGTTTCCACAGGGAGATCATAGTTAATTACATGCGTAATGCTGTCGATATCAATACCACGGGCAGCAACATCTGTGGCAACTAGGTAACGGAATTCGCCGCGCTTGAATTCATCCATGACAGAGAAACGGTCTTCCTGCATCATGCCGCCATGGAGTTTGTCGCAAGTATAGTGGAGTTTTTCAAGCTGTTCAGTAACACTATCCACTTGATCTTTTGTCCGGCAAAAAATGATGCAGCTATCTGGATTTTCAACAACGGTCACATCACGCAGCAGGTCAAATTTCTGTGGATCCCTTACGATAATGAGTGAGTGGTCAATTTGATCCGTCAATGTAACAGTAGAAGCTATCTCAATATTTTTCGGGTTCTTCATATATTTACTGCTTAGTTTGCCTATCTTTTCTGGAAGTGTTGCTGAGAAAAGCATAGTCGTTCTATTTTTCGGTAATTTATTAATAATCGATTCGACTTGGTCAATAAAGCCCATATTTAGCATTTCATCAGCTTCATCTAGCACCAGATATTCAATTCGATCAAGCACAAGTGAACCTCGCTCAATATGATCGAATACACGCCCTGGTGTCCCGACAACTACGTGGCATTTTTGCTTCAGTTCTTCTTTTTGATAGGCATATGGTGATTTCCCGTAAACAGCGGCAGCTTTAATACGCTTAAAACGGCCAATGTTTGTAATGTCTTCTTTGACCTGATCTGCGAGTTCACGCGTCGGTGTTAAAATTAGCGCCTGTGGTTTGTTCTCGTCCCAGTCAACCATTTCACAGATGGGAATTCCAAAAGCCGCTGTCTTCCCGCTACCCGTCTGTGATTTGACAACTAAATCGTTTTTAGTAAGTGCCGCAGGAATTACTTTCTCCTGCACTTCTGTTGGTGAAGAATACCCAAGCCCGTCTAGCGCCCGTGTAATCTCCTTGCTTAAGTTGTAATCTTGAAATGTCATTGTTAATCAGCCTCTCATTCTAAGTGTATTATCTCACAAACAGGGGCCATTCGTCAGTTAAGGAAGTCTTCTGACACTAATTATAAGGGTGAAATACAAAAAAGAAAGAAATCAGCTATTTTATACATGGCTGATTTCTCTCTAAAGGGGCCTGACACTCAGTATTTACAGGTAAGAAAGTATAAGTTTTCCGACTTAGAATAGTGTCTAGCTTCAGACGCTCGGTTCTAGAAGGCGCCTTCCGCTTTTCTTACTTTTCAATCGTCACAATGTTGTCTTCTTCTAATTCAACAGTACCTGACTTATTAATAACGACTGATTCACCCTCAAATAGATTAGTGAAGATAATCGGAGTAATGATTGAAGTCGCATGCTCCTTAATATAATCAACATCGAATCTCAACAAAGGTTGTCCTTTTTTAACTTGATCACCTTGTGCAACTAAAGCTTCGAAACCTTTACCATCTAATTTGACCGTATCAATTCCAACATGAATTAAAATTTCTCTTCCTGAATCAGCTTGAATTCCTAATGCATGTTTTGTCGGGAAGAAAGTAACGATTGTCCCATCTACTGGTGAAACAACAATACCTTCAGATGGCACAATCGCAAAACCGTCGCCCATCATTTTTTCGGCAAACACAGCATCAGGTACTTCTGAAAGTGGCTTAATCTCGCCTTGTATCGGTGAAATAAATACATCTGTCGTTTGATTCGTTATAACTTTACTTACAGCTTGGACAGGTTGTTCAACCACCTCAGTACGAGGTCGTTTTCCACTGATTACATCTTGAATTTGGCCTTTAATAATTTCAGAACGTGGGCCGAATATTGCTTGAATGTTATTACCAACTTCAAGTACGCCCGCCGCACCTAACTTTTTCAAGTCTTTTTTGTTAACGGCTTGAACATCGATAACAGATACACGAAGCCTTGTAATACAAGCATCTAACTGGCTGATATTCTTTTGACCACCCATTGCTTCAAGAATATTGTAAGCAAGATCAGTGTTGCCCTTTGGACCAGTTTTCGCTTCTTCTGTATCTTCATCATCTGCTTCACGTCCCGGTGTCATTAGATTAAACTTACTAATCATAAAGCGGAACAAGAAGTAATAGATTACTGCAAAAACAAGGCCGAGTAATACGGCAATCCACCATGACTCTTTGCCCGGTAAAATACCGAAGAGGAAGAAGTCAATGGCTCCACCTGAGAAGGTGTAACCGATATGAACTTCCAAAAATGTCATCAATACAAATGATAAACCATCTAAAACAGCATGGAGTAAGAAAAGTATAGGCGACAGGAATAAAAATGAAAATTCAAGTGGTTCGGTTATCCCTGTTAAGAATGATGTTAAAGCACCTGACGCTAATAGTCCTGCAACTAATTTTTTCTTTTCTGGTCGCGCTGCATGATACATCGCGAGCGCTGCTGCCGGCAAACCAAACATCATAATTGGGAATTCTCCACCCATGAAGTTACCAGCTGTAAGTTGTACACCATCTTTTAATTGTGCAAAGAAGATTGTCATATCACCACGAACAACTGAACCAGCCGCCGTCGTATATGTACCAAATTCATACCAGAATGGTGCATGGAAAATATGGTGCAATCCAAACGGTATTAGCAAACGTTTGATAAATCCAAAGAAGAATACGGCGATATATGTACCTTCATCGAGTAACCAAAGTGATGCACTATTCATTCCGGCTTGAACTGTTGGCCAAATAACAATCAATAGTAATCCAGCTACGAAAGCCGCACCAGCTGTAGCAATTGGAACAAACCTTTTCCCTGCAAAGAACCCAAGGAAAGAAGGCATTTCAATATCATGAAACTTGTTGTAACAAAACGCTGCTATCAAACCTACAATAATCCCGCCGAAAACTCCGGTTTGTAACGTTGGAATTCCGAAAACGAGTGCATAGGCTGGATTATCAGCAAGCATGTCTGGTGTAATCCCGAGCCATGAACTCATTACTTGATTCAATACAAGGTAACCAACAAGTGCCGCAAGTGCTGCAGCGCCGTCTTTTGCTAACCCAATCGCGACACCAATTGCAAAGATGAGCGGTAAGTTATCAAAAATAATTCCCCCCGCATCTTCCATTACTGTTGCTGTCAACTGGATCCAATCTGCTGATAAAAATGGCAGATAGTTAAGCATTGTTTCTTGCTGGGCAGCATTACCTATACCAAGCAATAAACCTGCTGCTGGAAGTAGGGCTACTGGAAGCATTAAAGCTTGTCCAACTTTTTGTAAAACACCAAAAGTTTTTTTAAACACTGTATAACCTCCTAAATCTTTAATAAGTCATCGGGGTTTTTCAACTATATAGGTTGACATAAAAAATTCCATTGAATTCGCTACGGCGCTTGGGGATGCCTTCGCTTAGTTTAATAGCTATTCATATGTTCAACATATATACATACAAAAAAGACATGAGAAAAAAGGAAATTGAAATAAGCCTAAGAGTTGCCCCCAAAACTATCATCAATCATCTTTTCACTCATGCCTGATCGTATCAGTAACACGTACGAAGATAATATTTTTATAAATTATGTCTGACGCCAATTGTATTACCCAATGACTTTATATATTAACCCTATCATAGTTATTAGAACCTTGCAAATAGATTTATTTGACCTGCAACAGATTACGATCTTTATTCCATTTTTGCTTGTATCCGTTGGAGATGAAGTGTTAAGTAAACCGCTTCAGCTTCATAGATCTCTTTTTGTAAGGTCTGTTGCATTACTTTAATCAGCTTCCAAGCTAGATTGTAACAAATTGGATACTCGTTTTTTAACAACCCTGTGATTTTTTCCGGCTCAGCAATCTTGTCTCCACGTACCACCCGCTCAATTGCAAAACGAAGATGGCGGATTAAACGAATATAGTCGATGCTAGTTTTATCAATAATTATGTCCAATTGCTCTTCAATCATTGTGACAAGTCGAACAATTAAATCTGAATGTCTCGTTAATTCACGCACATTTTTATTTACAAGGGCACTGTGAATATGTAAGGCAATGAAACCAATTTCACCTTCTGGGAGCGCGACAGATAGCTGTTCATTGACCATCGCTGTCACTTCAGCAGCAATTTTATACTCATCAGGATAAAGTGCCTTTGTCTCCAGTAAAAAAGGATTCCGAATTACCATTCCCCGTCTCATCCGATTAACCGCAAAGAATAAATGGTCTGTCAGCGCTATGTGGATATGTTCATTTAGCGGCATGCCAGCCCGTTCCCGAATAATTTCGACTGCTGAAATAAGCACTTTTAATGTCTTTTCATCAAGAGTGGAAATAAGCTGTTTGTACTGCTCCTGCTCTTCAGGATCATTCAATACAAATAATTTCTCAACTTCCTCTCGAATAATCGACTCTCCAGACTTTTTACCAAAGCCAATGCCCCGACCAATTAAAACGACTTCATTTCCATTCACATCAGTAGCAATAAGTACATTATTATTCAACGCTTTCTTGATCAGGTACGTTTTCATCCATCTATCCCCATTATCTTTTCTTGACTCTATTCTAGCACTAATCTCAATTGAATAGGTGCCTGTTATGCTCACCATGAATGTACTTATGACCGCCATTGGGCTGTTTATGACCGGCACGAAGCGTATTATGACCGCCTTACGTCACTCATGCAAATAAGTTTTAATACATTTTCTTTACATATAGAAACACCACGAGTAGGAAATCTTTATCAATCTCTCAACTACCTATTTATTGAACATATGACTACATGTAAAAACTTAGCGAAGGCGTCTTAAAAGGGGTAGCCGACGCCATAAGACTGATAGCCGCGCAGCGTCAGGCTTATGGCGGAAGGCATCCCCGAGCGCCGCAGCGGAGTTGAGGGGTATTTTTTCTCAACTCTCTAATTACCACTATTATTAAGGAATCAAAACAAGTTTCCCCATCGTTTTTCTCCCCTGCATCAATCGATGTACATCCGCCGCTTCTTCCAGTCTGTACGTGCCGCCAATCGTCAATGCTAAATCGCCGCTCTCAATAAACCCAAGCAATTCCTTGAAACTAGCTTGATACATATCATAATTATTCATAATTTGTGGCAGGAAAAATCCAATGACAGATTGATTGCGGCGCATCAATTCTCCAGCCAGCAGTGGTGAGGATTCACCGCTTGCCGCACCAAATACAACCACACGTCCGAATGGTGCAAGGCATTTCAACGTCTTGCGGAAAATATCGCCACCGACCATTTCAAGTGCTAGATCCACGCCTTTACCATTGGTTAGTTCACGGACCTTTAATTCCCAACCTTCTTCTGTATAGTTAACAACATGATCGGCACCCATTTCTTTTGCATGCACCAATTTTTCATCACTGCTTGCAGTAGCAATAATCTTGCCTGCTCCAAATATTTTCGCAAGTTGAACTGCAATTGCACCGACCCCACCTGCTGCTGCATGAACGAGAACGGTTTCTCCTTTTTCAAGCCGTCCCATTGTCTTTAAAATATGGTATGCCGTTTGCCCTTGCAGGGGTAGCGCGACTGCCTCAACAAAATCAACGCCGTCAGGAATAGGGGCAAGTGCCATCTCATGAAGATTCACATACTCCGCATAACCCGCCGATTCAATTAAAGACACGACGCGCATACCAGATTTATAACGTTTAACGTCTTTCCCTACTTCAGTAATAACGCCTGCAACTTCAGCACCAGGCATAAACGGCAGCGGAGTCGGCACAACGTATTTCCCTTCACGACGCGCGATATCCGCATAATTCACACCAATCGCCTTCACTTCAACCAGCACTTCTTGATCGCCAATTGTTGGTTTATCGATATCGACTAGTTCCAACACGTTCGGACCTCCATACTGTTCAAATCGAATTGCTTTCATCTTCAAAATCCCCCTTTAAGATATATACTGCCGTGATTCATTAAATGCTTTAGCAATGGCTCTTTTCGTTTGGATTGTGCCTTTACTCGCTAGATTACTAAATCGATTTGTCACATCAGCAAGTGCTGTCTTGCGCTTCTCTCCAGTTGTAACACCTGCAATCAATTTGCGAGCAATCATCTCAACTTCGAAAAGCGTATCGTCAATCAAAGCTTCTGTCAGTTGCACTTTAAGAGTAGATTTTTCTTCACCTTTTTTTGCAATTGATTTCTCAGTTCGCAGTACAGCAGATTCAGCTGCGTATAGTGCAATTGCGATGTCAGCCAATTTTAGTATCGTTTCTTGCTCATCCGCAATACTAGCTGCAAAAGCTTCATAAGCAAGACCTATGGACAGTAAAAATACATTGCGGATTGAACGGATTGCTTCTTTTTCATGGGCTAGAATTTCATCCTCTAACTCAATTGATTGCTTTAGTTGCGCAACGGCCTGCCCGACAAGCCCTGGTAACGGGACTAATCCTTTCCCCACCTGTTGCAACAGAGCCATCGGAATGAGCAATCGGTTAATTTCATTTGTACCTTCGAAAATTCGGTTAATACGCGAATCACGATACACTTGTTCAACCTTATACTCTTTTATAAATCCATAACCGCCATGAAGTTGAAGTGATTCATCCGCAACATAATCCAACGTTTCAGAACCGTATACTTTGCAGATAGCGGCTTCAACCGCATACTCCCTCATTCTGTCTGCAATAAGCTTCATGTTACTTGACCCGTCCACTTCACCAAGTGCATCTTCAAGATAGGAAGCAGTTCGGTATTGAAGAGACTCTGCTGCGTAAATGCGTATTGCCATATCTGCCACTTTTTCTTCGGTGGCAGTAAAGGATGCAATCCTCTTGCCAAATTGTTGACGTTCATTTGTATAATCAATCGCTAACTTGAAGGTGTATTTCGCTGCTCCTGTGCAGGCAGAACCAAGATTGAAGCGGCCCAGATTTAGCACATTCAATGCAATATGATGTCCTTTGCCGATTTCACCCAATAAGTTCTGGACAGGCACTTCACAGTTGTCGAAAAATACGGCTGTCGTGGACGAACCCTTGATGCCCATCTTCTGTTCTTCTGGCCCAAGTGATAAGCCTGGAAAATCTTTTTCAACGATGAACGCCGTAAACTTGGTACCATCGACTTTTACATAGACAATGAAGGTATCGGAAAACGAAGCATTTGTAATGAACATCTTCGTTCCGTTCAACAAATAATGCGTTCCCTCTTCATTTAATAGCGCTGTAGTAGATGCAGCTAAGGCATCCGACCCGGCAGAAGGCTCTGTAAGGCAATAGGCGCCGATAAATTCACCAGATGCAAGCTTCGGCAAATACCTTTCTTTTTGCCACTGCGATCCGAAATACGTAATCGGTAACGTTGCAATACATGTGTGATTAGAATGTGCAACGCTATAACCACCTGCAGCTCCGATAATTTCCCCTACAAGCCCTTTCGTGATTTTATCGAGGCCAAGTCCACCGTATTTCTCGGGAATACTATGGGCAAGCAAACCCAATTCTCCTGCTTTTCTAAGAAGTGACCTGACAAGCGTAAAGTCCCCGCCCTCAATTTGTTCATTGTGAGGCCGCACTTCTTTTTCAATGAATTTCTTCGCCGTATCGGCAATCATATGGTGTTCAGCCGTAAAATCTTCCGGGGTGAAAATAGCTTCTGGCTGCGACGCGCTGTATAAAAATGACGTACCACGATATATTAGTTGATCAGTAGTCAATCGTTTTATCCCCTTTCACACTCATTTTCCCGTCCTCAAATTCGGGTACAACCTCAACTATTCCTCTAGTAGCGGAATAGAGAATATCTTCCTCCAAATCCACTTGCATAAGCATCTGGCCTGTTAAAGATGTTTTGAGTATCGAAGCGGCGTTCTCTTTATTCCCTCTATATAAATACAGAGCTGCTTTCGCAGAATCCGTCAGTTCCCACGACTCATTTTGTCGAAGTAATTCATCTATGAAATAGCCTGCCCCGTAAAAGTCCTCTAGGGAAAACTGCTTCATGGTTCCAGCGCAAATTAAAATGATTGAATCGTCCACGTGCTCTAGTGCTATTTTTCGTGCAACAGCGTGCCCATTTATCAATGAGGCGGCGAATACCTTTTTTGCGTTCTCGACATGACGAATAGCGACGGTGCCATTCGTTGTTGAAAGGATGATAGTTTTTCCCTTTGCAACATATTTAAGTATCGTGGGAAGCGGATCCACAAAACCTTCAATTGTTAGTCCTTCAGATTCTCCAGCTATAATTGTCGCTGATTTCTCAAAACTTCCCGCTACTTTCAAGGCTTCCTCCCCGTCCATTACAGGGATAACTTCCTTTGCTCCATGATGAAGAAGTGTGGCAATGGTCGTTGTCGCAAGTAAAATATCAAACACGACTGCCACTTTATCTTTATTGATCAACTCTGGCATGATCGCTTCTTTTTGAAGAATGACATGAAGCTTTGGTCGAGTTACTGTCATCATTTTGTCGTTCCGACCATCGCTTGCTTGACAAGTATCTCTACAAATTTATCCATATGAGAGAAGCGAGCATCTGTCGTTTGTCCATTTTTATAGCGGTAATAAATTTGCTGACAAATGACAGCGAGTTTAAAGTACGCAAAGGTACTATAATAATTAATATTCGTCATATCCCGCCCACTTTTCTCTGCATAACGCGCAATAAAATCTTCGCGTGTGAAAAATCCTTTCTGAATCGTAATCGGTGGTTTGCCAAGTCCATGCAGTAACTGATCCGGATCATCTGCCTGCATCCAATAACTTAGTGCCGCCCCGACATCTGCAAGTGGGTCTCCAACAGTCGTCATTTCCCAGTCAAACAATCCTGTCATCACAGAATAATCAGGTGAAAACATCGCATTATTTAATTTATAATCATAGTGAATAATCGTTGGTTCAGCTGATTCAGGAATATTGTTTTGCAGCCAAGTAGTAAGCGCTGCAACTTCCTCAATAGCAGATGTCTTCGCTTTTTCATAGCGTCCAATCCAGCCATGGACTTGCCTTTCCAAGAACCCGTCCGGCTTGACCATCTCAACAAGTGCTGTTTTTTTGTAGTCAATCGCATGTAACTCCACAAGTTTATCGACCATGATTTCAGATACTTTTCTTCCTAATTCTTCAGGAGAATTCGTACCACTTGGAAACTCTGTATCGAGAACAATTCCGTTCCGTCTTTCCATAACAAAAAATGGGCTACCTATGATAGTTGAATCATTACAAAAGACGAGCGGTTTCGGTGCAGTTGGATAAACAGGATGAAGTGCAGCTAATACATTGAATTCTCGTTCCATATCATGCGCTTTCGCAGCAACTGGACCGAGTGGCGGACGTCGAAGTACCGCTTGCCAAGTCCCTATTTCGATTTCATAGGTTAAATTAGAATGGCCCGTTCCAAACTGCCGAACTTCAAGTTCACCTTCTGGTAAATCGGCACAATTCTCCCGAAGAAATCGCAAGAGGACTTCTTCGTCCAATCCTTCTCCTTTTCGGACAGGTATCGTATCGTTAGTTGTTGATATCACCCTACTCACTCCCTATTCTTTTGGAATTAATTCACCCTCATCAGCCGCGATTGTAGGAATAGAATCCTTGTCCCGTTTTCCGTCCTAAATGACCTGCTTCTACTTTTTGCACAATACATGCAGCTGGTTTGTCTGCCTGATTTCCCGTTTCCGCGAATTGCTGCTGCATGACAAAATTGACAACGTCTGCGCCGGATAAATCAATAAGTTCAAACGGTCCCAATGGATGCCCAAGCGATTTTTTCACGATTAAATCTATATCTTTAAAATCAGCGATTCCATTTTCATAAAGTGCAATGGCTTCTTTATGAATTGCGCCTAATATACGGTTTGCGACAAAGCCGGATATTTCCTTTCGAAGGATAATTCCCTCCTTGCCGATTTGTCCACAAACAGCTAATGCAGTCTGCGCTGTTTCTTCAGACGTTTCTTCACTCATGACGATTTCCACACACTCCATAACCAGAGGTGGGAAAAAGAAATGCGCGTTACAAACTTTGTCTGGACGCTCCGTCACTTCTGCAAGCAACGAGTTGACGATGGTTGAACTATTAGAGGCTAAAATGGCATGTTTCGGTGTAAGACGGTCCAGTTCCCTAAACAATTGCTGTTTACTAGTTAGTTTTTCCACAATCGCTTCAATTACAAAATCTGCATCTCTCGCGGCTTCGTTGAGATTATCCGTGAATGTGAGATTTTGAAAAGCAGTTTCCTTGCTACTCGCAGTTAACTTCCCACTTGCAACCCATTTATCCATTCGCTTTTCCAAGCTCGCTTCTGCACCCTTCAGTGCTTCACTATTTACATCCTGCAATGAAGTCCTGTATCCTCCAAGCGCGCACAGCATAGCAATTTGATGCCCCATTTGTCCCGCTCCAACAACAAGAATATGCTTAATTTCATTCGCACTCATCATTCATTCCCCCTTCAAATCAATTCCGTGTAAGATGAAATCCATATACATATTCGCAAGTTCTTTCGACGATATATTGCCAGACGGGTCAAACCATTCATAACTCCAGTTTGTAACCCCTAAAATCGCAAAAGTAGTCATTTTGGGATCTAGATTATCCCGAAACTCCTTCTTTTCAATTCCCTCTTTAATGATTTTCTCAATAGTGAGATGGAACATTCTTCGTTTATTTTTTATGACACTACTGTTTTCCTCTGATAAATGACGCATCTCCCTAAAGTAAACACGTACATTTGAACCTTGTGTTTGAATATCCTTAATGAGCATCTCAACAATTTTCGTAAGCTGATTTCGGCAACTTTCATTACTGTCTAAAACCTTCTTTTGTCTGGCTACTAAATCATCGATATAGCGGAGATGGATGTCCATAAGAAGCGTTTCTTTACTCGTGAAGTAATAGTAAAAAGTCCCTTTCGTCACGCCTAGTGAATCAACAATGTCCTGAACAGAGGTTGAACTAAACCCTTTCCGTTCAAAAAGTTGAATGCTTTGTCTAGTAAGCTCTTCTTTCATAATGTACTCATTCCACCGTCGACTAGCAGAATATCTCCCGTCACATAGTCAGAAGCTTTCGATGCAAGGAAAAGAGCGACACCTTTTAAATCTTCTTCTGACCCTAAGCGGTTTAACGGTGTGGAATTTAAAATATATTCATGCCCTTGTTCAATTGTGACTTTTGACATTTTGGTTGGGAAAAATCCAGGTGCAATCGCATTAACGTTAATATTGTGCTGCCCCCATTTAGCTGCGAGATCTTTCGTAAATGTGATAACTGCTCCTTTACTGGTGTTGTAGCCGATAGTATCCATAAAGCTCGGATGCGTCCCGCCAAGTCCAGCAACGGATGCGATGTTAATGATTTTTCCGTTTTCTTGCTCAATCATGACTTTACCGACTTCTTGACTCATCAAAAATGTGCCATTGACGTTTACATCCATCACTTTTTTCCACGCTTCATAGGGCATGTCAACAACAGGCGCACCCCATGTTGCCCCGCTATTGTTGACAAGGATGTCTATCGTGCCAAAAATTTTCATCGTCTCTTCAACTACCTTTTTTACGTCATGCTGATTCGTCACGTCACATGCAAGTCCAATCGACCGAACACCAAGCGCTTCCAGTTCTTTACTCATTTCAATACAAGCTTCAATATTGCGTGAACACAGCACAACGTTTGCACCTGCTTCCGCAAACCCTTTTGCAATCTGTGCCCCAAGTCCTCTGCCACCACCTGTTACGATTGCTGTTTTCCCCGTTAATCTAAAAAGGTCAAGTACAGTCATAATTAGTTCCCCTTTCCGTGAGCTGCATATTTTTTAAGTTCCAGACGTGCGATTTGATTGCGATGAACTTCATCAGGTCCATCTGCGAGACGCAGCGTTCTTGAATTTGCCCACTGCGCCGCCAATGTATAATCTCCACTTACACCCGCTCCACCAAACGCTTGAATAGCGCGGTCGATTACACGCAGTGCCATATTTGGCGCCGTCACTTTAATCATCGCGATTTCTGCTCTCGCTTCTTTATTACCAACCGTGTCCATCATATAAGCTGCTTTTAACGTCAAAAGGCGTGCCTGCTCGATATCAATGCGTGATTCTGCAATCCATTCTCGAACGACGCCTTGTTCAGCAATAGATTTCCCAAATGCAGAACGTTGTTGAACACGAATACACATTTCTTCAAGCGCACGTTCTGCAGCGCCAATTAACCGCATGCAGTGATGAATTCGACCAGGTCCTAGACGACCTTGCGCTATCGCGAATCCTTTCCCTTCACCCCACAACATGTTTTCCGCCGGTACACGAACATTGTCAAATGTGATTTCCGCATGTCCGTGCGGCGCATGATCATAGCCAAATACGGAAAGCATTCTCTCAACCTTCACCCCGGGTGTATCAAGTGGCACTAAAATCATCGACTGCTGCTCATGCAACGCAGCATTAGGATCGTTCTTGCCCATGAAAATTGCAACTTTACAACGCGGATCGCCCGCGCCGGAAGTCCACCATTTACGCCCATTTAATATATACTCGTCCCCATCCCTGATAATGCTTGATTGGATGTTTGTTGCGTCGCTAGAAGCGACATCCGGTTCTGTCATAGCAAAGCAAGACCGGATTTCCCCATCTAACAGCGGTTCGAGCCATTGTTTTTTCTGCGCTTCCGTTCCATATCGCACAAGCACTTCCATGTTTCCTGTGTCAGGCGCGTTGCAGTTAAATACTTCTGGCCCTATTAATGATCGGCCCATAATTTCACAAAGCGGTGCATATTCTACATTGGTAAGGCCTGCACCCATTTCACTTTCAGGAAGAAACAAGTTCCATAGACCTTTTTCGCGTGCTTTCATTTTCAACTCTTCTATAATTGGCGGATTTTGCGCCCAGCGATTTTCTTGTGCATTTAGCTGTTCGTCAAAAGTCTTTTCATTTGGATAAACAAGTTCTTCCATAAATGCCGTCAACTTCTGTTGCAATTCAATCGTCTTTTCCGAGTATGAAAAATTCATAATCTCTCTCCATCCTTTCATTCTATAAATAATATGTGTACTAACCGGTTAGTATGTTCTGAATATAACAACTATTCAACATGTTAACGCTTACTAATCGATTAATCAAGTAGATATATGGAATTATAGGATGCCATCGAATTCGCTACGGCGCTAGGGGACGCCTTCGCTTAGTCTGTATAGTATTTATTTGTTCAACATATATAGTTTTATAGAGTAAGGAAGAACAACGTTTAAAAAGGCGCCAGCTATGTAGATGCTGACGCCTTTCGATAAATCTATCCATACAAATGACTACCATTTAAGATTTAAACATACCTAACCAGCCTTTATATTTGAACAATGCCAACATAGACGTTCCTATTACAAGCATAACAATTAATACGATGATGTATCCGTATCGCCAAGTAAGTTCCGGCATGAACTCAAAATTCATCCCGTATACACCCGCTATAAACGTTAGAGGTATGAAAACGGATGATACAATCGTCAGTATCATCATAATACGGTTCATTTGATTCGAATTTATCGATAATTGGCTGTCTCTAATATCAGTTGTTAGTTCCCGGTTAGATTCAAGAATATCTCCGAGTCGTAGTAAATTATCATAGATATCACTAAAATAGGCTTGTTCATTCGCAGATAGCTTTATCCGTTCTGAATTAATTACTCGATGTAAAAGTTCATGCATCGGCAAAATTGTTCGCCTTAATCGCAATAAATTGCTGCGGACTTCGAATACAGAATCCATGGATAAATGAACAGTTGATGGTGCAAGCGTGTCTTCAATATCATCCAGATGATCTTCTATTTTATGAAGTACCGGGAAGTAATCATCGACGATTTTATCGATAATCTGATGCGCAACAAAAACATGTCCTTTTTTCCATTTCCCTGGATTTTGAATAATCCTTTCCCTCGCATTTTCCAGCCCCTGAACCGCCGTATAATGAAAAGTGATGACATAGTTTTTTCCGAGATACAAATTTATTTCTTCTGCTTTTATCGTTTCAGGATTTATGGTATGCAATACAAAAAAAGCATAGTCATCATAAAAATCCAATTTCGGTCGTTGAAGACGGTTCAAACAATCTTCGATAGTCAGCGGATGAAACTGAAAAAATGAATGCAACAAAGAAGCTTCTTCTTCATTTGGCTGTTCCAAATCCACCCAGTACCACTTGAATTGACGAGTATGTATGTCTTCTAGCGGAAAATCAAATAATAATTTATTCTCTACTGTGAGTCCCATCGTCCGGATCAAACGAACACCTTCTTTCTAACTCCACAAATCCTGTTCATGAGTAGCCTTCGCTCGATATATATATGTTGAATTAAAGAATCCCATTGAATCTGCTGTGGTTCTCGATAATGAGTGAGTTGTAATTCGGGGTGTGGATTGTAGAACACTTGGCGCTTTGGGGATGCCTGCGCTAGGTTGTTCATTATCGAGAGAAATGTGATTTTGGATGTATATGGCGAGATTGTAAGGTGATTACTAGTTGATACTATATAAATTTGAAATAAAGAATTCCATTGAACCGCTACGGCACTCAGTATATATACCGGATTCAACATATATAATTATAGTAAAGAAATCGGCAATCTAGGTTGTAGATTTCATCCCAGCTACTAAAATGCGCTTTCTCATATAGACCATCCAGCGCAGGCGCGACTTCGTGGTAGCCGAAGCGATAAGACTGAAAGCGGTCTCCTTTCTGGCTTATCGCGGGAGGCATCCACAAAGCGCCGAAGCGGTATTAGTAGGAATCCTAATTCATTCCAAGTACAAGGGCTGTTTCAGTGGCCTCCCAAAAGCCCTTGTAAGCGCATACGACGTATTCATTTGTTCAACATATATAGTATACAAAAGAAAATCATTCACCGCATTGTTCACACTCTTTCATCAGCCTTACTGTCTAGTATGAATAGCCGCAAGTTATCCCAAACTCTATGTAGAACTTTAACTATCGTCAGCATAGGAGGCGTTACTATTCAGGATGACAGGAATATATTTTCCACCCGTAAAAAACTGCTTACCGCCGGAATTCTTCTTTTACTATTAGCCGTTGTTGATTCATTTTTCACCGATTTTGGCATTCAAAAACAGTATATCACTGAAGCGAATCCATTAATGGCACTTATCTACGACACAAGCATTTGGGGATTTTACGCCCTTAAAATTAGTTTGCCCTGTGTTTTACTCTATTTACTGACAGAGGTTGAACAAAAAAGGTATTTAAAACTATTAGTTGGATCTGCAATTCTGCTTTACAGTGTCGTTCTATTCCAGCATATCTATTGGATTTCATTAGTGCTTTAGGACAATGAATCCAAAATAAACACCACTCAATCAACTTAGTGGTGTTTATTCGTGTTACTTTTGTTATTTTAGTTGTTGCTTGTACTCGGTGTACTCCTGATAAAGGGCTGTAACCTCACTAGACTGAGCAGGTGTAAGCGAGCACCAACCATGTTGGAATTGCAAATCATATAATTTTCGATGTTGCTGCGATGTTTCTTTCATCATATCAAATAGTGATGAGTAGAACTTTGAATTGCTCGCTTCAGGCATAGCAATTGCGTAGGAGTTGCACATATTTTTTTCCGTCGCTAATGCTGAGCTTAACAGATCAGAATCATTGACCGCGGACTTTTTAGAAAGCTGTGTTTTAGGATTTTGAATCTTTTTAGTAGAAGTCATTGCATATTACCCCCGTTTTCATTTAGGACAGTTAGCAAATTATCATAGTGCGTCAAGTGCATTTTCCCTGCTTCTTCGAATTGTCGTTTTAAATCAGGCAGTTGGCAACTTTGAGCGGCCTGTCTATACTGTTTCACCGCTAGCAAATTCGAATTTAGCATATTTTTCAAATAGCCAATATCTGAAGTTGACACCATTCTTGGGGGCTCAAAGTAAAGTATCTTCTGTTGTTGTTGCGATTGCCCTTCTGATTGTTGTGGTTGTTCCAGTGGTTCAGGTTGCTTTGGTTCTTGTGATTGCGGTGTTTGCGGTGTTTGCTGTGGTTCTGGTTGTTGTTGTTGCTGCGGTTGCTGTGGTTCTGGTTGTTGTTCTTGTTGTTGTTGCAGCGGTTCTTGTTGTTGTTGTTGTTGTTGTGGCGGTTGCTGTTGTTGCTGTTGCTGTTGTTGTTGCTGTTGTTGCTGTTGTTGCTGTTGTTGCTGTTGTTGCTGCTGTTGTTGCTGTTGTTGTTGTTGTTGTTGTTGCTGTTGTTCTTCTTGCTCCTGCTGTTGAATCTGTATCTGCAGTTCGAGTTGTTGAAGTTGAATTTGCAGTTTTTTTAGTTGTTGAAGCTGTTGTTGTGATTGTGCAGACTCCACACTTCTTAGCTCCTTTCAAACAATTTAATCTTAGTATGAATCTTGCGACAGATATTATACGGTCTAAAATAAAAATACCAGGATATGAATCTAGTCGAAATTGAGTCTTGAAGCCCATCTTCTATCCTTCAGCTTCTAGTGAAAAGTCCTATTTGAATTGGAATAGGCGGTTATGCTGATGTTCGCAGAAATCCATCACTTCTTAAACAACGTGAAGGAGGTGGTAGTTCTATAATCAATTAGTTTAGTAAATTTAAGGATACTGATTCTAGTAAATTAAAAATTCCGTCACCCAATTACCAGGGGAACGGAATAATCTTTTAAAATACCTTTTTACGATCACGCTCATCTTTTAGTAGTTCAACTGATTCCCTAAAGCGCAAAGAATGAATATTTTCCCTCTCCCTCAAAAACCTCAAGGAATCATTGATTAACGGGTCGTCTGAAACGTCGATAAGCCATTGGTATGTCGCTCTCGCTTTTTCTTCAGCTGCGATGTCTTCATACAAATCGGCAATCGGATCACCTTTCGCTTGAATATACGTTGCAGTAAACGGAACACCGCCTGCATTTTCATAGAAGAGATCGTGACCATGATTGACGAAATGTGCACCAAGGCCAGCCTCTACTAGCTGTTCGGGTGTTGCGTCTTTCGTCAATTTATAAATCATCGTCGCTAGCATTTCGAGATGAGAGAATTCTTCCGTTGCAATATCAGTCAATACCCCGATGACCTTACTTGGAACCGTATAACGCTGATTCATATATCTGAGCGCCGCAGCAAGTTCCCCATCTGCTCCACCATATTGTTCCATAAGGTATTTCGCGAGCGTCGGATTACATGTACCTACCTCAACTGGATACAAGAGTTTTTTTTCATAAACCCACATTACCTATCCCCTCCTTATCGTTGCCATGGCCACGGTGTTGAATTCCAGCGCCATCCAATTTCAATTGCCTGTTCAGAAGGAACTGATGCGAGGGATAAAGGTCCATATCTATTTTCGTATTGGTGTCGTACATGGGCTGCTGCTTTTATTGCTTCCCGCCATTGATCTAGGGCTTCCGCTTCATCGGGATGCGTATCCGTGTACAATGTTAGTTCAACAACGACGAAATCTGCTTGCTGCACGCGTAACATCATTTGGCGTTCTTCTTCAAACGCACTCATGAAATCCCCTCTTCCCGAGAAAATCCATCTGCAAGTGACGGCCAAAGTGTCCCTGTTCGTAACGCTTCTTCAGGTGAGTTTTGAGGGAGTCCCGGTTGCTGGTAATTCATAAAAATTTGTGGCGGCAAAACAAAGGTCTTCACCCGTATAGGCGGACACGGGTCAAGCGGCGAAACGTAAGGCCTATAACTCCCCCGGAACATTGGACGTTCCAAATTTAATCACTCCTCGAACCATCATATGATAGAACCGCCTACTTGATACACTGACATATTTTTCATAATCCGAATGCTTTATCTCATAAATACTATGTGTGACTCATAGGAATAACAATAGAAAGAGGAGGTTGTTTTTTGGTTAAATCGTTTCAAGTGGATGCACTATTTAAACTTCATTTTTGGCTACAAATTTTGGGAGACCATAGCCGTTTCATCCATGACTCATTAGCGCCCAGTGAAATTGAAAATATCAAGATTTCTAATACGTTCATAGAGAAATTCGATCAACTGCTTACAGCTTCTGAACAGCAATTAGAAGAGCAACAGCTTCTCACCCTGCTCCAGAATGCAAAAATCGCAAGTGAGGAAATTCGAACATTTAAATTGCAATTAATTCAGGAACAGTTAATCGGAAATATAAAAATCTCTTTACCTCCATCCTTCATCAACCACATGGTCAATGAAGTAGAAGAAGCGATCCGTCTCTTTTCCTATTTGGAAAAAGGACAGATAGCACCAGCCGTCCATCCACTCCATCATGATTTGCTTTGGTTACTTGACGCCGCCGGTCATGCAGGTGCCATTGACGCAAACCTGGACCGGGTTGAAAAACCACTGCATGAGAAAAGCCGTAAATTTACAAAGGAATGGGAAGACTTCTATTTAAAAGCGATAGAACTCGCTGGTTTCTTACGAACAAACATCATGAAATTCCCTGCTTTAGAAAATTTCCATAATGATGTTCATTTGGAAATGACAATTTTCCAAGTATTTTTGCACGAATTAGAAGAAATGGAACTGAATAAAGAAGCACTAGGAACTTTTACTGCACTTATGGCTGATCATATGGCTCGAGAGGAAAGTTATTATTTAATGAAATTGGCAGAAACAGCCGGTACCCCATCCCCATCAAGCAATCCTACAAAACCGCGAACAACAGCATAATCGAACCGCTGAAGATTACATCAAAATAAAAGAGGCAGCGTCTAACACGATTCTAAATCGTGGCAGACGCTGCCCTTATTGTTGTTCAAGTTTTAACCAACACAACTATTCTTTATGTTTAACAGATAACAAGTCTGTTGATTAACCACTTTCTTACATTATGACCTGTTAGAAAAGCAAATAAGTCTGCATTTGCAACTATACATTTCTGACTCGCTTTGGACTAAATAATCACAATACCTTTACCTCGGGTTAAATGTGGCTGGAAGTGTTGAAGTCACTTCCAACCACATCCCTTGGGGAGGAATTGTAATTCATTCCTCCTCGGCCATTCTGTTGCGATTATCTGTCCGTCGCGAACCTACAATGTTCAGGTGTTAATGCAACTACTTTAGAAGATGAAAATTCGGGCACTCCATCGATTTTAATAAAGCCTCTTTGCTTAATTTAGCAAAGATTATACAAGTAACAGTGTGACACTGCCTTAAACTCGAAAAGGTAATATTAAAAAGATGGGGTAAGTAGCCAAAATTGCATCTTTGGCTGCTCCATCCTGGATAGGAAAGTAGCTATTCACTCGTTCCCAAAAGCTTCAGTACTAAGTGTACCTATATCTTTGGGGAACGAAGGACGAACGGCAACCCTACACAGCAAGAAATCCCGATAATTGTATAGTAGTCGTTCACCACAAAGCAATACGAATACACCTGTATATTGGGCGTCTTGTGTCTTATCACAATCGTAAGCGGTATCTCCTGGTTAACTTTGGTTAATCAACACTTGAGACCTTTTACCATTATTTATTTAAATAGATTTTAGCGAAATTATCATTTTCCATTGGATGAGCCTCAAAACCTTCAACATAATCGGCAAGGCCAATAGGCGGTGTTGTATGAGCTATTGTTACCCATGGAGCATCTTCATGGAATATTTCCTGCGCCTTTTTATACAATTTAATTCGTTCTTCTTGATCGAAAGTTTCACGAGCTTGTTGCAATAAAGATGTAAATTCTTCATTTTTATAAAAAGCACGATTACTAGCGGGTTTCTCAGTGTTAGTGCTACTTAAATTCGGAGATAAGAAATTGTCTGGATCGGCCATCACACCTGTCCAACCGTACATTGCCATCGTATGCTCACCGTTTCCTGTTTTCTCAAGATACGTAGCCCACTCATAGGTTTTGATTTCAGCTTCAATACCAATCGCTTGTAAATTTGCTTGAATCACTTCAGCCGTTTTTAAAGGCTGCGGCATATATGGTCTTGGGTTACTCATTGCCCATATCTCTGTTTTAAACCCATCGGGATACCCGGCTTCCACCAATAATTTCTTCGCATCTTCAGGATTATATGGATAATCCACAATATCATCATTGTATCCCCAAAGTGATGGTGGTATTGGATTCTTCGCCACTTCGGCATAGCCATTATAGAATGCATCTACTAACCCTTTCTTATCAATAGCCATATTAATCGCTTGACGCACTTTTACATTATCAAACGGTGCCTTTTCCGTATTAAATACCATGAAACCATTATTAAAACTTGGTCGTTTGACCAGTTTTAAACTGTCATTCGCTTCGACTGTATCAGCATCACTAGGGTTCATACCATCAATGATATCTACCTCTCCAGATAATAAGCCATTTAAGCGAGCAGAGTTATCAGGAAGTACCGTGAAAATTATTTTATCCAAAAGTGGTTGACCTTCAATATAGTAATTTTCGTTCGCCTTTAATACAATTTTGTCATTACGTGTCCAACTTTCGAATTCAAATGGCCCCGTACCTACGGGATGTTCAATGAATTTCTCATTGTACTTTTCAATCGCCGCTGGACTTGCCATACCAAACATCGGAATTGCCAAATAGCTAATAAAAGGAGCTGTCTTTTCTATCAATTTAATTTCAACAGTTGAATTATCGATTGCCTTTACATGTTCAATTTTGTGATTTGGTTCCCCTTTAAATCCTCCATAGAGGAACGGATAATATGTAAAATCCCCAATATGATAAGGATTCTGTGGATCCATCCAACGGTCGAAATTGAAAACGACTGCATCGGCATTGAAATCTGTCCCATCGTGAAACTTAATACCGTTTTTAAGATGAATTGTCCACGTTAACCCATCATCAGCCGTTTCGAAAGATTCCGCCAATTTAGGTTGTAATTCCAACTTCTCATCGTATTCAAATAATGTTTCAAAAATAGCATGTGTAACCCGTATCGATTCGCCGTCCGTTACATTAATTGGATCTAGCCCTACAGAATCCGCACCTCGAGCATAAACTAACGAACCGCCTGCTTTAACTGCCCCATCCTTATTTTCTTCTTTTGAATCTTTCTTATTATCTTCTGAACAAGCCGTAAGTACTAGTAATAGTACCACTAGAATACTAGTCAACCTAAAAGCTTTCCTTTTCACTATAATTCCCCCTTTATTTCAACGGGATAAAAAGTAATATGTGTAGACTCTATGCAGAATGAATTCAGCTCAGTTCACATAACAATTATCTGTATTTTAATCCGATTGATTATACTGATTTATCTTATATAACTATTTTCTACTCGTCAAGGTCACTTTTATTGGTTATATAGGTTGAAATAAAGTATCCCATTGTTAGGCGCCTTCGTTCGGTTTATATGGTATTCATTTGTTCAACATATTTAGCACGATTTCCCCCAGTAGAGTAATGGTAAATAGTGACCTGCACTGGGTTGCATCTCATACAATATAAATAATAGAGATGACTATCGATTCGTCATTTTCAGTCAACTAATATACAGACATACTAATTTTCAAATATATAAAAAAGAAAAGTGGATCATGAAAACTGACGGAAAGGAGCAATTTAAGAATGAATCCGCTATTTTCGATTTGGTCACAGCCAAGCACCACAATTCGATACATTATTGGTCATAAATCAATGATGTATCCATTTATCCTAATTTCCATTTCCGCGCTTATCAATAGCATTATGGCATTTGCAGACTTAGGCTTTTTTAACGGTTTTTCATTATTTACAACACTTGTTGTCGTTCTTTTTTCTAGCTTGCTTTCAGGGCTGGCAGGCTGGGGAGTTGTTATAGTTGCGTATACGTGGATTGGTAAATTATTAGGTGGAACAGGGACAATGCGGAAAATGGGCCTTGCAACCGGAGCCAGTGCAATTCCTATGATTTGGACAGCGCCTATAGGAGTCATTGCAATTTCCCTCTACGGACAGCAGCTTTTCGCTACTCCAACAGGCCCGTTAGGTACGAATATGTCCGTGGGCTTCTTCTTCTTTCAAACCTGGATTATGTTAGCTATTTCTATTTTCGGGCTTGTTGTCGAGAGTAAAGCAATTGGAATTGTTCACAACTTCTCTGCATGGCGCGGATTTGGCACAATGATGTTATTTATGTGTTTTATAGTCGTTATTTCAATCATTATCCTTGGATCCATATTTTCAATACTTCTTGCTATGTAGTCGGTACTTAACAAATAGACTGTTCTTCCAACAACGCTTTGTCGCATGGTGATGGCCTCACGTAATAAGCTCGCCAGAAGATCACATAGGAGGGATTGAACTGCATCCCTCCTTGATCTTATTGCTCCGGCGCCTGTAGTATGCGGATGTGCTGCCTTTCATTAGTGGCGCTCCTTCGCTAGATTTGTTCGTTATACGGGTGAGGTATAACATCTAGTAACTCCAAATAAATAGTGCCGAATTTATAGTATTTAATCCGAAGGTTACCTACCTTTAAAATAACTACTGATTAAACGACAAACTTCTATGTTTTCCCCCTAATGACGCTATTACTCTAGTAAATTGGTTCACTATTAAAATTGCATTACTTTTCTAGTCAAATAAATAAGCCCTTATTTTTCCATTTGAATTGCATTAATTTCATCCATATAAATGTATTTTAACCGAATCCCCTTTTGGTAATATTGCATTCTCAACTAATATCACAAAAAATATCCCCCTCGTTTCAGTATAATTTTTTTCTTCTTCTCTCCTATTTATTATTTTAAAATAATTAATCAAACCATATAGAATATTATGACATGTTCAATTCTTTCGTTTAGTAGTATGCTAAAGTTAGTGGATAAATATGATTCCTTAGTTCTACGTATTTCCACGTAGTCACCTGAGCAATCAAGCACTATTATCCCTATTTCCAAAGACTTAAAACACAAAGTTAGAGAAAGAGGTTAGCTGGATGAAAAAAATCTTAATGGGCCTGCGAAACATTAAAACGAAACTAATTACATCTTTTGCAATCGTATTAATTATCCCTGCAATTATTATTGGAGCACTGGCTTATATGACGGCCAAAGACGCGGTTAAATCTGAGATATTGGCTGGTTTCACTGAAAATATCAACTTATTAAATTCAACAATTGATAATACGATGCAACTAAAAACACATGATATAAATACCTTTTCTACAAATATAACTTCAAGGCTATACCAGGGAGATAGTAGTCCTGAACTACGCGAAATCTTCACTCAGTACATAGAACTACATCCGGAAGCCGAAATCATCTATATAGGTACTGACAAAGGTTTATTTATACAAGAACCTGATGTAGGGATTCCTGCGGATTACGACCCTAGAAAAAGACCCTGGTATATAGAGGCAATGGACAAAAAAGGTGAAGTCATTATTTCCGATCCCTATATTTCGGCGAGTACAAATGAAATGGTTGTTACCCTTTCACAGGTAATAAAAGATGGTTCTGGGGTTGCGGCAGTAGATATCAACTTGAATCATTTACAAAATATAACCAATCAAGTAAAAATAGGTAAATCAGGATATGCCGTTCTAATAGACAAAAGTAAAAAATATATCACGCACCCTACCGAAGCTGCCGGAAATGAAGTAAATATTGGCTTATCCGATAAACTTTATGCTCAGGAAATCGGACAGTTTGACGCTAAGTTCGATGGTGAAGAAAGATTAACGGCTTTCGTAACTAATGAGTTAACCGGTTGGAAGCTCGCGGGATCTGTAGCCACCTCAGAGATTAATGCTGCAGCATTACCTATTCTACAAAGGACCGCTTTGATCATCTTGCTTGCGATCATTATAGGAGCGATAACTGTTTACTTTATTATTAAATCCATCATTAATCCAATCAAAGATCTAAAAGAAAAAGCGATTACAATAAGCCAAGGAGACTTAACACAGCATATCGATGTGCAAACTAACGATGAAATCGGACATTTAGGACAAGCATTTAACGACATGCAGGAAAGTCTCAGAACGTTAATTAAAAACGTTGAAAAGAGTGCAGAATTAGTAGCATCCTCTGCTGAAGAGTTATCGGCAAGTGCGGAACAAACAAGCGATGCTACAGAACAAGTGGCAACTTCCATTCAAGAAGTAGCACATAGTGCAGAAATGCAAACAGATGGTGTAGACTCCGCTGCACATGCATTAGCTGCGATTTCTATTGATGTCACGCAAATTGCAGAAAGTTCTACAATGGCTTCTGAACTATCTTATCGTGCAACGACTGAAGCTGAAATAGGTGGTCAAGCGGTCACAGATACGGTTAATCAAATGACATCAATTCATAAATCTGTTATTGAATCGAACACAATCACCAAATCATTGCATGAGCGATCTAAGGAAGTGCGTTCGATTTTGGATGTAATTACAGATATTGCGGGACAAACAAACCTTCTTGCTTTGAATGCCGCTATTGAAGCTGCAAGAGCTGGTGAACATGGTAAAGGATTTGCTGTTGTAGCTGATGAAGTTCGTAAACTAGCGGAACAATCTCAGAACTCTGCAAAAGAAATCCGTGAAATCGTGGAAGGCATTCAAGTAGATACAGAGAACTCCGTTGAAATCATGGAACGTATTACGGAAAATGTACAAGAAGGTGTAGATGTATCAAATGAAGCCATTGAGAAATTCAATCACATCATTCACAGTATGAAAGAGATCACACCTCAAATGGAAGAAGTCTCGGCCACTGCTCAAAGAGTAGCCGGCGCTGTTCAAGGAGTCACTATCACGGCAAATGAAATTGCAAACAGCGCGCAAGGCAATGCAGCTGCTTCCCAAGAAGTAGCTGCATCTTCAGAGGAGCAGCTAGCTTCGATGGAGGAAATTTCTTCATCGGCTGAATCACTATCCTTTATGGCAGAAGAATTAAAAGAATTGATTTCCAAGTTTAAGTATTAATAAACCTTAGATTTCTTCATGATTAAAAGCTCAACTTTCTCTTGTATGAATAGAGAAAGTTGAGCTTTTATCACGTCTATTAATTAACCAATAGTAACCAGTGAATATCATGATCAGCTACTGGGCGCTACGTGAATAGTTGACTTTGGATTGCTTTGGATAGAATGACTTCTATACGATTACCGAGATGCCTGGATGTGTAGGGGTGCGACTTTGTCGAATCCCTACACATTTTTTCGGTAATCGTATGCTGGTCCTTTATCCGTCGTGATCCAAATCCAAAGTACTCGTAGTGCTGAATCTTTTTTGGACGAAAAAATAGAGGGGCATCTACCTGGATAAAAGCCGCCAAAGATGCAATTTTGGCGGCTGATGCTTCCTATATGGTTTTCACTTTTTTATTAAAGATGTGTCAGTTTCTATAAGACATCACATGAATTAGATGCATAATCTTTACTAAAAGTAAGCAAGGTACGCATTGTACAACGTGCAAGAGTGGCCGAAATTGCATCTTCGGGCACTTACACTCTCTATAGAAAGTCATCTATTCACTTCATTCAAACATAACTGCATTTTTCACTTGAACATTGTAGGGACGCGACAGGCAACAATTCACAACAGGATTACTGAAAAATGTGTGGCTAGAAGTGACGGAGACACTTCTAGCCACACTAGGACCCCTCAGTAAATCTGTCATGAATAGTTAACCGAAAGCGGGCCGAAAATAGTCCAGTGAAAATCAAGATCATTAAGCCCTACTCACCAGTATTTTATGCAACTAAATGGTTAATCAACAGACGTAAGTTTTTATCTTACTATGCTCTATAGCTTATTTGAACCTCCCCTCCGCCTACCCTAAATGACAACTCCAAAATCCGAGTTCAACTGCATCCAAACTGTTGTAAGTGTTTAGTGAGGGCTGTATAGTGGTAGAAAAGAGATAAAGATAATTTACTATATATATTGAACAAATGAATCTCTATATAAACTCAGCGAAGGCGCCGCAGCAGATTCAATGGAATTCTTTATATCAACATATATAGTCCGAATTGGAGATGAAGTATTAATGGAAATTCTTTTATATGTAAGTGCCCTCATTGCATCCTTATCCTTATTGCTTATTGTCATTTTTGTTATCATCACATTAAAAAGTGCAAAACAGACCATGGGAGAGGTTTCAGAAACACTGAAACGGGTTGAGACGAAACTCACTGGCATCACTGAACAATCCGAGCAATTGATGGAAAAGACGAACCGAATTGCCGATGATGCGGAAAACAAACTACAAACATTGAATAGCTTATCCGACTCTGCAAAAAAACTTGGAAACTCCACGGATCATATGAACAGATCGATTCTTGCGATTTCGGATGATGTTGCTACACCTCCCGAAAAATATCGTGATTTTATGGAGAAAGCAACGGTTCTAACTGAGACAGCGGCACGGGTTTATTACCGTTTTCAAAAGGAAAAGCATAAAAATTAAATGAGGTGATTCAATATGGATTGGTTAGGTATTGGTGTACTCATTATCGGAATCGCATTTGCTATACTCGTCATTTATTTATTGAAACCGATTAAAAAACTAGCGTCTGTACTTGGAAGCCTCCAACAGACAACAGATCGTCTGCCAAAGGTATTAGACGATGTAACAAGCCAAGCCACGACCGTACTTCAAGCAAGCAATACGACACTCGCTAACGTCAATCAACAAGTAACTGATATTAGTCCAGTATTCCACATTATCGGAGAGGTAGGTAAAGAGGCAGAAAAGTTCACATCCGCTGCTCTTGATAAAACAACTTCGTTAAAACAACAAACTACTGGCGCAAAGGAATTTGTGACAAGCAAAAAGTATGAAGGTATCTTTGGCCTACTGTCATTCCTATTCTTCCTTTCACAGAAGAGACACGAAATCTCAGAAAAAATGCCTAAAACAAAATCAATTTAAGCAAATAAAAATCGTGTGAAGGGAATCTTAATCCCTCCACACGATTTTTATTCTCCCCTACTAACAGCCTCTTTTGCTTCTTCTTTCATCTTATTAATAGCAATTGTATGTTTCTCACCTTCGCTATACAAGTTTTTCCCAAGAATTACACCAGACCGTTTTTTAGCCATTTTAGTTTTTCTCATTGTATAGAATCCGAGAGCGGCAGTACCATATAAACCACCCAATCTCTTATCCTGCTTGTCTCTATCTGCTTCGCTCATTTTATTCTTAGCGGAAGCAGTCAAATCGACAAGTGAAGAGGACAATATCCTTGTAGACTCACCAACATCACCGACGATATGAAACAAAGGTGACAGCGTTCCAAGCTTTTCATTGACATCAGCAAGAGTGTTATTACTATTTTGGATTAAGTTCCCTGTCTCCTGTAAGATGCCGTCCAATTGAGTTGGTAGTTGTTCAATTGTCTTATCAACACCATTTAAAATAGAAGCAACATTATTCAATACGCGTGCGAGATAAATGGCAAGTACCAATAACGCGATTCCAATCAGCAATACGCCGATTCCCATTAAATCCATATCCATCCCTCATTTCAATTTTTTAAATTAAGTACGTTTTCCACGTTGCCAAGAAGTTAATAGGCTTGAAGCGAATTCAGAAAACTGAATGACGCGCACGAACGGTTTTATCCCCGGCAATGAAGAGTTTTGTGCATAGCGCTCAGTTCGCACTTCCAATTCCTCACTCAATAATGATGACGAATCCCCAACATGCTTGACCGTATAAAAAACACTATTTAATGCCAGTGATTTTTCTTCAATATCTGTTGCCGTAGTATTTGCCTCCGCAATCGTTCGTTCCAATTCAATAACCGACTTATCCAGTTTAGTTTCAAACGTACTGACAGTCTTTCCAACAGTCCCAATGATACCTGACACGCGGAAAAGCAATTTTGCAAAGTATACTGAAACAAGCGCAAACGCGATTGCTACGATAAACACGCTAATATGTATGAAAGCCATTTATCTGCAGCTCCTTCCTTCTCATTTTATACCACTTAGACATGGCCCATGAAACATAAGTATTTTTATGATTAATCAGAAGTTAAAAATCAATCCTTTCTACCTAATCACAAACAACCACTTTATCTCATTCTAACAGATTTATTCTGCATCCCAATTCCAATACGTAATTTCACCTAATGAAACGCAATGAATTCCTTTTAATTCTTGCAGTTTCATTAATTCTTTGACTGGACCTGTAACAACCGCACCGTTCGCTTGGAAACCCTGGTCCCTAAAATGGTCGTACTTCTATAAAATGTTAGGGTCTATTTTGAGCTTTCTATAGCTTTTTCAATTAAGACTGAAAAATGTTTCTGATCAACTGAATCGATTGGCAACTTGCACACTAGATATTCGGAATTCTGTATATGTATTTGTGGTAAATACATCAGATGAAATACTTCCTTTCATTCGCCAATTCTCCGTTTACAAAAGTACGCTCAACGAAAGTAATGCTTTGATCATGCCCTACTAACAAAACAGTAGACGAACGGGTTCCATAATTAGGAGTTTTGATGAAGAGCGGTGATAGTTGCCGTTCGAGGTCCAAGCCTACCCCCGTATTCGGCAATAGTGCATCTGGCGCGACGTCAGCATCAGAAATGAGTTCGAACAGTGCATCAGTATCAATAATAGCGTGTTCCAATACATAATCCCGAAGTGTAGTTCTCCCCTTCACCACTTTCGGCCAAGCAGTGTTTAGAAATTGATTGCTCAAACCATGTGTCCCTGCGGATACTTCCATAATTTCTGGTTGCTTATTGGAAAAGTAGAATAAGGAATCAGCATCACCAACGAGAATGTTGAATCCTGCATAATCATCTTTTCTCTCTTTTAACGTTTCGAGGAAAACTTCGGGCGACACGTTCCCCGCCAAAAAATTTGTGACGATATCCCCCCGCGTTTTTTTGTCGGCATTAGCTTCTCCCGGATCACGGTAATTCGTCAATGCTGCAAATCGACCAGACTTCGTTATACCGAGCCAAGTCCCCATATGCAATAAATCACGTCCTGCCAATATATCAGGCTGATCCGTCCAAAACTCTGCGGAAGCTGTCGGACGTTCATAAAACTCATCTCGATTTGCAGCTACAATCAATTTGTACATCGGATGGTCAGCGTAATGAAAATTAATCAGACACACTTTCTCACGTCCTTTTAACCTCTATTATACATTGAATCAATACTAAGTTTCTGAACAATGATGTATCATAAATTCATTCGGTTAGAAATTGACAAAAAACTAAATTCTCGTTCACACTAGTAATAATCTATGCTCCTTTTGTTAGTGTAGGGCACAGATTGAATCATAATTCCCCTCTCTACAATTGGTATTTTTTATTTTTCTGCAAGTAATTTAGATATAGCAATCAATTGTTTTACATATTTCCACTAATAATTCAGTGGGTACCTTAGATTTAGGAGGTGAATTAAAACTATGATGTTAGAAATTAAAAATAAAAATACATTGAACAAAGCTAAAATTACAACCTTTATATTTTACACTATTTTTTTCACACTGCTTGTAGGTTGTAAACAGAGTAGCACAGATTGGGCATTCCATTTTGTAGTATGGAACGAAGATATATACGAAATTGATAAATCGGTTATTGTTGATGTAGAGAAAGAAATTGGCACGGTGAAAAAGTATGTAGAAAATGAAGGATACTATAAAGGGGTTTTTTCAAATTTCGTTCCAAAAGGTACAAAGTTATATAAGATAAAAGATATAAATGTTAACGAAGCAATAGCAGTAGAGTTAGATGGCTATTATATTGAAGCGAGAAACCAGGGAAAGTATGGAGAATAAAAAAAGGCATTTGGCACTAATGCAATTCCGAATTTTTTCTGTACCAGCGGCCTTAAATTTAGTTTGTTTATTAAAATAGTCGAAAGGGGTGGTGAAATGCTTGATATCTCTACTTTGAGCGCATTTATTATCGTCGTCATCGGATTGTTTTTGATACCAGGACCTGCTGTCTTATTAACAATTACCCGGGCGGCACAGGGAGGTCGTAAAACCGGAATCATGACTGGGCTTGGCATAGCAACAGGAGATTTCATTCATACGTTATTTTCTGCTGTCGGATTATCAGCAATTCTAATGACTTCCGCGGTTGCTTTCAATGCTGTGAAATTCGCGGGAGCGTCCTATTTATTATATATGGGTATTCGGGCGATTTTGGCAAAAGCTTCGACAACCAAGATGCCTGATATTTCACAGGTGTCAGCATCACGCGCTTACGGGCATGGTATTTTGGTGGAAGCTTTGAATCCGAAAACTGCTCTTTTCTTTTTAGCTTTTTTCCCACAATTCGTAAAGCCGGAAAATGGGTCAACCTTTATCCAATTTCTAATTCTAGGCATTATTTTCGTTGCATTGAGTATGATCTATACAACAATTTTGGCAATTGGTACGGGTACGATTGGGCGACTGATGAAGCCGAGATTAGGGATTGGCCGGTGGGGCGGAAAAATTTTAGGATTAGTTTATATCGGCATTGGTTTTAAAGTCATTTTTCAAAGTCGTTAACACTTTATTGTTCTAGATAACTACATTTTTCAATAAGAGGTTTCGTGAAGTTAACAAGAACCGGTTCTCTAAAATTTGTTTAGTATAAGTCCCTAAAACCATAATTTCCAGCTCTGTATCAAGATCAAATACCCTATATATGTTGAACAAATGAATATGGCGTATGCACTTTACAAGGCTTTTGGGAGGTTGTTGAAAAGCCTGATACCTAGCATAAAATAGAACTCCTACCAATACCGCTTCGACGCCTTGTGGATGCCTCCCGCGATAAGCCAGAAAGAAGACCCCTTTCAGTCTTATCGCTCCGGCTACCACGAAGACGCGCCTTCGCTGGATGTTCTATGTGAGAAAGCGCATTTCATTATTAGTGATGAAATCTGCAACCTAGATTGCGTCTTTCTAGACTATAATTATATATGTTGAATCCGGTATATATACTGAGCGAAGGCGCCTTAACAGGGGTAGCCAACCGAACAACGAAGAGTTCGGTTTGTATAATTTCTGCGTTCTTTGCAGAAATTATACAGTTAATGCCAAGTGGTTATTCCAGATAGGTTAAAGAATACCTCATCTGGCTTATGGCGAGAGGCATCCCCTAGCGCCGTAGCGGTTCTATGGAATTCTTTATTTCAATTTATATAGTATCAACTAGTAATCACAATACAATCTCTCCATATACAACTCAAAATCACATTTCTTTCGATCATGAACACCCTAGCTCAGGTGCGGCAAAGGCATCCCCAAAGCGCCAAGCGTTCTACAATCCACACCCCGAATTAATACTCTCTCCTTATTGAGTGCCACAGAGATTCAACGGGGTTCTTTAATTTTATAACACCCACTCCCCATCACTTGAATAATAACAATTGACAATCAATACGCGCTGTAACTATAATGATTACACCGGGAGGTTACTTGCAATGAAAATCAGTAGTCGCTTTACAGTTGCAGTTCATATTCTATCCCTCGTGGCGATTGAAAGTAACGAGCTTTGTACTTCGGAATGGATTGCGGAAAGTGTGAATACAAATCCTGTAGTCATACGAAGAATAATTGGTAAACTAAGAAATGCAGGACTTATTCAAGTTCGGCAAGGTCTTGGGGGAGCTACGCTTCAAAAATCTTTAAAAGATATTACTTTACTCGATGTGTACAGAGCAGTCGAAGTCGTGGAAGAAGGCGAACTTTTTCAATTTCATGAAAAACCAAATCCAAATTGCCCGGTTGGCGCCAACATTGAGGCAGTTCTTGAGCTGATTTTACTTCGAGCTCAAGAAGCGATGGAATCTGTGTTACATGAAATTACGATGGAAGAATTAGTATCGGTATTAACACAAAAAATCGGATAGTTCATTCGATTTTTTAGCCGTCGCTGTAACTGTAACCATTACAGTTACATTTGGATTAATTATAGCCAATGGCTTCAAATCACTAGGCGCGCATTATTTTATGTGCATAAAAAAACTAATTTACTGGAGGATTTAAACATGAAAATTGGAATTATCGGAGCTACAGGAAAAGCAGGAAGCCTTATTGTAAAAGAAGCGAATGACCGCGGACACGAAGTAACAGCTATCGTTAGAAATGCAGCAAAACTAACTGAAGAAAATGTTGTCGCCCTCGAAATAGATATATTTGATCTACAAGCTGAAGACCTTCGTCAATTTGATGTTGTTGTAAATGCATTCGGTGCTCCTGCAGGACAGGAACATCTTCATCTAGATGCCGGAAGAGAGTTAATAGAGGCGTTTGAAGGCGCTCCAGAAACAAGATTAATTGTTGTAGGTGGCGCGGGAAGCTTGTTTGTAGATGAAGCAAAAACCATCCGTCTAATTGACACACCGGAATTCCCTGAAGAATACTTTGCAACTGCTTCCAATCAAGGAAAGAACTTAGAAGACCTGCAAAAGACGAGTGGAGTTAAATGGACATTCATTAGCCCAGCAGCATTCTTTAATCCTGAAGGAAAAAAAACGGGTTCGTATCAAAAAGGAAAAGACAATTTAATCGTGAACTCAAAAGGTGACAGCTATGTAAGCTATGCTGACTATGCAATTGCAGTTCTTGATGAAATCGAAAATCCTCAACATATAAATAAACGTTTCACCCTTGTTTCTGAAGCGGAATAACTTAGTTTTAGGAGATGAGAACAATGCAAACAGAAACTAGGAAACCCGGAATTGAAATTGGAATATATACATTTGGGGATCTTGGTCCAGATCCCCTAACTGGAAAAACAATAAGTATTCAACAGCGCCTTCATGAAGTATTGGCTATTGGAAAGCTGACTGAAGAAGCCGGACTTGATATTTTTGGTGTCGGTGAGCATCACCGCTTAGACTATGCCGTATCAGCTCCGCCAGTTGTTCTGGCGGCAGTGGCACAAAACACGAAGCGTATTAAATTGACGAGTGCAACGACTGTTTTGAACACAGTCGACCCTGTTCGCCTATTCGAGGATTTTGCTACACTCGATTTAATTTCGAATGGTCGCGCTGAGATTATTACAGGTCGTGGTGCATTCGTTGAATCTTTTCCGTTATTCGGTCATGACTTAAACAATTATGACGAACTGTTCGATGAAAACATACGACTGCTTCAAGAATTGAATACCAATGAAATCGTCAATTGGAATGGGTCATTCCGTTCGCCTTTAACTAATTCTATGATTGCCCCGCGCCCTGTTCAAAATAAACTGCCGATTTGGGTTGGTGTAGGTGGAACACCTGATAGTGCAATACGAGCTGGAAAACTTGGAACTGGTTTAGCATTAGCTATCCTTGGTGGGGATCCAATTCGTTTCAAACCACTTGTTGATTTGTATCGCCAAGCTGGCATAAGTGCCGGACATCGTGTAGAGGATTTAAAAGTGGCTGTAACAGGACATACGTATATAACAAAGACATCCCAACAAGCGAAAGACGAATTTTATCCTTACTATGCAAATTATTGGGGATATGTGAACAAACAACATGGAATGATTACGAGAATATCCCGCTCTGATTTCAATTATATGGCCAGTCCCGAAACCGGATTATTTGTCGGCAGCCCTCAGCAAATAATTGAGAAGATTCTCCACCAACACGAACTATTTGGACATCAACGATTCATTGCACAAATGGATATCGGCGGCTTGCCGTTTTCTAAAGTCGCAGCGAGTATTGAAATGTTAGCAACACAAGTAGCTCCGATCGTTCGGCGTGAAACGGCTCGTTAAGGTATCTCATAATAATCTATCTGGAAACATAGAAATCAATTGATACCGTATAAGTAATAGCTTCACTTATTTATATGTTGAAACACATGACTGCTTACTTTTGTGATAAAACACTAGAAGCCTTATGTACATGTGCTTTTGAATCGCTTTGGACTGAACGACTACTGCACCATTATCGGAATTTCTTGCAGCGTAGGATGCGACTTTGTCGCATCCTACGCTGCTTTTTCGTTAATTGTATGGGGGCCCTTCGTCCACCGCTCTTCAAAGGTACAGCTACACTAAGTTCTGATGCTTTTGGGAACGAGTGAATAACTACATTCCTATCCATAAAGGGGCAGCCAAAGATGCAATTTTGGCTGCCTAATCCCACTCTATAGTATTTCCTTTTTGTATTTTAGAAAGGGTCACTTTCTATATGGCATCACATTGTTACTTGTATGATTTTTGCCAAAGTAAGTAAGGAAAGCTTGTTAAATGCAGCAGAGTGCCCGAAATTTCATCTTCGGGCACTTGCAACTTTTATAGAAAGGTAGTTATTCTTCCATCTTCCAAAGTAGTTGCATTTTCCACTTAAACATTGTAGGTATGTGGTGGACAGTTAGTTGTAACAGGATTACCGAAAAGAGTGTAGCTGGCATTTCCAGCCACATTTAACCCGCGGTAAAGGTGTTGTAATCATTTCGTCCAAAGCTAGCCGCAAATGTACAAGTCAAACGTAGACTTTTAAGCTTTTCTTAAGGTTTAGGCTGTCCCTTGTAAGGTGCCTTCGCTTAGTTTATATAGGCATCCATTTGTTCAACATGTAACAGTTTAATAGTAGTAGATGAATGGGGAGATTACTTGCACTCCTATTTTTTCGTATTACACCACTCATTTATAAATAACATAAGCGTCTTGGTAAATACCACTAATTCTTCAATGTTTATCTTTTCATCGACTGAATGTGCCTCTTCCAACTTTCCAGGACCATAGATAACAGTTGGAATTCCTGCTGCTCCTAGCCAGCCCGCATCTGTTACTGATCTCGACATACCTATTATTGCAGGACTTTTTTCGGTTTGTTCATGACAATGCGCAAGAAGTTGAACAGCTGCATGGTCCGCATTCATTTCAAGCGCCGGAAATATTTCTCCACGTTCTTCAATCATTGATTTTCCACCCCAGCGAAAGTGAATGGGATTTTCTCTTAACCACGTGTCTGCTTTTGCTACATGGTTCAAATGCTCTTCGATTTCTTTTGTTACAGATTGATAGGTTTCATTCGGATAGAAATGAACGGTGATCCAGAGCCGACATTCATCCGCCACAAAAGCTGCATGCCTTCCTCCTTCTATAACTGCTGGATTAATAGTAGTGGTGCCAGGCGCAAAACCCGGATATTTTTTTGTCACAGCCCAGTGACGTTCTAAATCTTGTAATCCAGCAATAACCTTCATCATCTTTTCTATCGCACTAGCCCCATTAACCGAACCGCCTGCATGAAGCATACTCATCCTCATTGCATCATGGAAAACTTCCTTACTTTTAATCGTTATCCAGCCGGTAATCACACCACCCTGACCATGGATTTGACGATCACTGCCATCGACTACAAGTGCAAAGTCTGCTGTATAGCCTTTTTCCATACATGAAAGTGTTCCTGCCTCTCCCGCTTCCTCCCCAATGACAGTCTGAATTTGCAAATCACCTTTCAGTTCCACACCTAGTTCGTTTAATAATTTAACGGCTAGTAAAGTCGCCGCTACTGCACCTTTCATATCGGATGTTCCTCGCCCATATGCGTTGCCATCTTTAGTCGTTAGTTCAAAGACAGGCACAGTCCACTCTGTTTCATCCCCCACTTCCGCAACGTCTATATGTCCATTAATGATTAGGCTGTTATACAGGTTTCCATCCGTTCCCTTTTTAACGCCTACAACGTTCGGGTCGCCAGGAAATACATCCCAACTAACCGTTTCAAATTTTTCTTGTGCTAAAAAATCTTGAATATACCGCTGTACGCCTGTTGTATTTCTTGCCGGTGGACTAACTGTCGGGAAACGAACGAGGTCCGCTAGCAATTGCACTAACTCCTCTAGACGTTCATCAACTAGGTTACTAATTTTATTTTCCATTTTACTCATCCATCCCTTATCTATATTTTTGGTAGGTGAATCTATATACGTTGTAATAAAGAATTCCATTGAATTCACTACGGCGCTAGCCCTTGTAATGCGCCTTCGCGCAGTTCACTATCTTTATTTCATTTGTTCAACATATATACACTGGAACAGAAAACAGCCGCTTTCCATAATCGGAAGGCGGCTGTTTTCTACGTATATAAAGACATTGAGTGTAGAGTTTCAGCTGCTTCCCTACGCTAGTATGAACTAGATCAGGTTCGAAGGGTTTACATCTATGATGTGTCTCAGCCTAAACGGCTCCCCTAGCAGTATCTATTTAGTTTTTTCTTCTTCACAATGCATCTGTTCTTTCTTCCCCTTTAGGAAGATAGTTCGATAAGTCGATATCACGTAACCCGTTCTTTATTTTAGTTGTGTAACCTAAATTTTCATTCGATAAAAACGAAGCTTTTGAAGCAATCATTTCTTCTAATAAAGGCAAATACGTCGGATCAATATCTTTCCAAAGTTTGTACGAATTTATTAAATCCTCTAAAGTCAGATGCTTGTAATCATCGCCTTTATAGTCACGTAATGCGGAAATACGATACCAAATATCGCCATTATCACGAATCCAATCCTCTTTATCCGCTACAATCGCTGTTTGTATAGCCTGCGCTGTATCTAAATACTTCTGATCACCGAACTCATTATAAGCCATGAGTAAAACGTTCATACCGCCCAACACATGATTCATAGAGGCATGCGTCGTTACTTGCTGTGCAATCGGGAAGTAATCCGCGATGTAGTAAGACTCGTCATTCACAGGAATGACGTTTCCTTTACTTTTTTGTGAGACTAGTAAGTCAGCATAATTACGCAATGGCTCTTTCGCATTCTCAATTCCAAAATCAGCACCACTATTATAGTAGAAAAGCGCGATTTGCTCATTAAAACGTGTATCAATGAATGGAGCTGTAATGTCATATAAATCTTTCAAATAGGTGCTTGTAACTTCTGTTTCCCAATAATCTTTGTCACCTTTGAAATTCTTCAAGTTAACAAATGAGTTGTAAATTAAGTTCTCAAAATAACGATCCTCTTGCTCATTATATAAAACCAGCGCACGATCTTCTTTTAATAGAAGTAAGTTCCGCCCATATCCTTGCCCTGTATCAGGCATTGGCTCTGTGGTTATCGCCATTTTATTGTATGGGCCACCCGCCGTGTACCAATTATTACGTTTTTTATAATACTTAGCTGACTCAAGCATCCAGCTCTCCATATTCTCTTCATTCGCAAATAATTGGTCATCCGCATTCATATACCACTGATCTACAATGTCATTGCCTTTTGAATTTAACGTATGCACAGATAATAATGTTGTTCCAACCTGAGCATAAGACAGTGCCTCTTTTTCACCGAGCAATTGACGCATGTAACTGTAGCCATCATTCTCATACTCTAATGACAATTGCTTTGACAAATAAGACTGACCAACCATCCGCTCCTTCACTGATCCATCTAGCTTCACAAATTGGAGTAAACCTGTCGGATAGGATGTTGTGTCACTGCCAAAAACATCTTTATCATTACGTTTAATCTTGTATTTATCATAACGGTTTAGCTCAAATGAAGCCACTTCATTTTCTTTTTGAATGACATCTACTGTTACAGCAGATTCAGTAGGGTTAATGATTTTCGAAAATAAGAAGTAATCGCCATTATCAAATGAACGAACCGTTAACTCAATGGTCGCACCTTCTATACCGATGTCATAAGTGTAAATATTATCTCGTGAAAATGAGTTATCGATTCTCGTATGATTCGTGAAAAGTATATTCTCTGTCGATCTTAGGTAAATCGGATGTTCATCAAATGACACCTTCATTAAATTCACAGCAGAGGGAATCCGAGTAAAATTAGGCGACAGCTCTAAGTTCGTTAATTCATATTTTTTGGTAGTTGCAATGTTCCCCTTCTTCACAAGTACTTGATGCAGAATCACCGCAAAAGTAGCGCGGTCTACTTGTGATCCGTGATTGAATAGACCTTTTTGTATGCCTGGCATAATTCTGTATTGTGGAACTGCGCCTACACTTCCTTTATCCAATGAAATAAGACTTGGCCATTCGATTAATGCACTATCTTGCAAATTAAATGCATCTACTAATGCCAACTCCATTTGCCTACGTGTTAAAGGTTCTTCCATACCAAAAGAATTGCCTGTCACGTCTTTGATTAAAAATTCATATCCCGCTTTTGTAAAAGATTGAGTAGCCTCTCCAACTGTCATTGCTAGATCCGGACGAAATTGCATATCGCCGTAACCCGTCAATATGCCCATTTCTACAAGTTGCATAACTTCATTTTTCGCCCAGTGGCTATTTGGAATATCCGTAAATTTTGCAGCTGTCGTGACGTCTTCTGATTTAACGACTTGAGCTTCTGCCGCGTTAGCTGTTAATCCAACAGTAGCTGACGTCGGTAAAGCTACCGTTAATGCTAAAGCGAGAAACATTGTATTTATTTTCTTCATTTTTGTTTAAAGCCCTCCTTTAGTTAAAATTAATAACATCAAATTATAGTTAAGTATAATTATAACACTTTTGGATACTATTTTGGAGTTCGTCCACAGGAGAAAGCAAGGCTGAACAATAGCAATTCAATGGAAAAGAAACACCAGTCCATAATCATTGACCTTAGTAACTCTTGAGTGTTAGGGTTTTCACTTGCCAACTAATTCGGCAAACTACAAAGGAGGAATTGCAATGAAGCAATTGATACAACAGGAAATTCACCTAGCAAATCGTCCCAAAGGAATGCCTGCGAAAGAAGACTTTACCTTTGTAAAGAATTCAGTTCCCTCACCAAAAGTAAATGAAATTTTAGTACGGACGCTTTATTTATCTGTTGACCCATACATGCGTGGAAGAATGCAAGATGCCAAGTCATATATTGCTCCATTTGAATTGAATAAGGTCATTTCAGGGGGTGTCGTAGCTGAAGTAGTTGAATCCCAGTCAGACGCCTTTAAACAAGGTGATGTCGTTGTTGGGAATCTTGGCTGGGCTGAATATACCGTAGCTACTCCAAATGAAATTCGCAAAATAGACCCTAAAATGGCACCTATTTCAACACATTTAGGTATTCTCGGCATGACAGGTTTAACTGCCTATTTTGGATTGCTTGATATCGGAAAACCCCAAGAAGGCGAAACGGTCGTCGTTTCTGGGGCTGCCGGGGCAGTTGGATCAGTAGTTGGACAAATCGCGAAAATCAAAGGTGCCAAAGTAGTAGGTATTGCAGGTTCAGATGAAAAGATTGACTACTTATTGAATGTACTCGGCTTTGATGCAGCTGTAAATTATAAAAAGGATAGTTTCTGGACAGATTTAAAAAATTCCGTACCTGCTGGAGTAGATGTCTATTTCGATAATGTAGGCGGCGACGTTTCAGACGCTGTTTTTACAATGCTAAATCGAAATGCTCGTATTCCATTATGCGGATCAATTTCTTCCTACAATGCTGAAGGAAAAGATAGAGGTCCACGTATTCAATCAGCTATGATCAAGACGAGCGCTATGATGCAAGGCTTCACGCTAGGCGATTTTGCCACTGATTTTGAAAGAGGGTTTACCGACTTAGGTAAATGGCTACTGCAAGGCAAACTGAAATATGAAGAAACAATTGTTGAAGGATTTGAAAATACACCAGAAGCATTCCTTGGTTTATTTAAAGGAACAAATCTGGGAAAACAGCTCGTAAAAGTGGCTAATCCTGAATACGCGAAACTTTAACATTTAATGTAAAATAGCATGACCTGCAACTTCCAAATACTTATTCAACAATCTCCTCAGGTTACTAAATGAGGAGATTTTGTTTTGTCAAAAAATCTAAACCTTGTTGTGTTTGTTCGTAACAAAAACTATTTCAAGCTCTTTTACATATACTGCAGTTCCTGTAATTTCAATATCATAACTTTTTTCATTTTTCGAGACTTTAACTAGTACACGACCATCCTTTCCCATTTCATGTCCTTGTTCTACTAAAATACGTAGATGGTTTTCGAAGTTTCTATCTATGTATTCGGCGTAATAAGCACCCATCACTCCTGAGGCTGTTCCTGTAACGGAATCTTCAATTGTACCGGAATATGGTGAAGAGAAATGACGAGCATGCATATCTGCATTTTGATCGTACGTCTCCAAACAAAAAGGATGAATAGATGCTTTAGGTATTTCTTTTAATACGGATGGAAATAGCTCATTGTTAGCTTTCATTTTATTAAAAATGCTAAGTTTCTTAATTGGAACTAACAATGTCCATGAACCTGTACTACCATATACAGTGGGTAAATCAGATTCTATATCATCTCTATTAATTCCGATTGAATGGGCCAATTCTTCGTACGAACCGCTAAAGTCTTTTAATTGTGGGGAATCTTGTTTCATAGTTATGTATTCCTCACCATCCGCTTGTGAATCTATTCTGATAGGTAAAATCCCTACTTTCGTTTCAATTGTTAGTTTACTCTTATCATTCAATAAATTCTTAGACTTTAAAGCATATACAGCAGCAATTGTTCCATGTCCACATAAATCCATTTCTTGTCCTGGTGAAAAATAACGTATTCCAAGATCAGCCACATTCGAATTGACTAAAAATGCAGTCTCGTTGAAACCTGCCCTGTAAGCTATTTCTTGCATCTCAAAATCTGTTAAATCATCCCCGTTCAGCACTACTCCAGCAGGATTCCCTTTGTTTGGCTCTTTACTAAATGCGTCATAATGGTAAATAGTTATCGATTTCACTCTTCATTTCTCCCACCTAAAATAAATATATTATCCACTCTTCATTTCCATACAGTCATATACTTCTTACGGTATTTGATATCTTCTTCTGTCTCAATCAAACCCATTGCTATCTGTTTAATTTCTTCCTCTTTTAATGCATCATATAAATTTTTCAAGCCTTGAATCATATCAAATCGAATCAAGGTGTAATGTTTTTCATGCACACCGTTTTGAAAACGTTCCACTATATGATGAATCACTTGTTGTTTTTGTTCCTTTCCAGCTAAGCCCACTCTCCATATCGACTGTAAGCTATGTCGGGCTGTAACAAATTTCGGATCTTTGGTCACTTCCCATAACGCTGGAAAATCGCCTAATATACGTTTTTCTGGATCACTTTTCGCAAGACCAGCTAGGAACTGAGCACCCCTAGATCTTCGATGATTATCGGAATCTGTTAGCCATTCCTTTAATTCGTCCCAAACTTCATAAGCCCAGTCCACTTCTTCTTTTACAGCTGCATTAATAGCATTAAACGCTTCCAATTGAACATTTTTGTCCTTTGCTTCTAGGTTTTCAAAGTAGGATCGGGTTACACTGTCCACTTGATTCATCTCCCTCTCAATAAAAAGTTATTTACTTACGACATTACATCCTACCGATAAATATACAGTGAACCCCCTCATATATCTATCGCTATACTTCATTAATAAATTGACCGTGAAATTTCTCCGTGTTAAAATCTGATTGAGTGATCAATTAAAAATTTGATTGTACAATCAAATTAACTTGGAGGAATCATAATGTATATAAATAATAGAGGTCATATAAATGAAGGAAGATAACAAAGTTGAAGGAAAAAAATCGTTTATCGCAGAAGCAAGACGTGACCAAATTGTGGAAGCAGCAATTAAAACCCTTGATGAAATTGGATACTTAAAAGCCAGCCTTTCTCAAATTGCTAAAAGAGCGGACATCAGTACCGCATTAATTTCTTACCATTTTTCGGATAAGAACGATTTGATGAACCACCTTCTGATGAATCTTGTAGAAGGGTCAACATCTTATATCTTAGAGAGAGTTGGTCGAGAAAATACAGCTTTTGAGCAACTGAATACATTCATAGCGGCAAATTTAGCATATCAAGGTACGCATCCGACACGTTATACGGCTCTGATAGAAATTGTCTTTAATGCCAGAACGCCCGATAACATTCCCTACTATAAATTAGGCGATGATGAAGAGGACCAAATCATGTATGAACTACAACAAATACTACATTATGGTCAAAAACAAGGGGAATTCGGATCTTTTAATGTAGTAGTCATGGCCAGTATGATTCAAGGAGCTATCGGAGAGTATATGGCTCACACTGCTATAACAAAAAAAGTCGACTTGGATACGTATAGCAGCGAGCTCGTGAAAATTGTTAATCAGGCAGTAAAGGGTAACAAATTTGACTAACGTTACTCTAAAGTCAAATCCTATCTCCAATTATGATCGGAAGCTTGCTCCGGATCTTGCCCGCGGCTTTATGCTACTGTTCATCGCATTGGCACACGCCCACGTATTTCTATACGCCGCCGATCGAGAAATCACAAAGGTTGACCAGATCGTTGTATTGTTTCGGCAAGTCTTAGTTGACGGCCGTGCATTCCCTATGTTCTTTCTCCTCTTTGGCTACGGTATGGTCCAGCTCATGCTTCGTCAGGAAGAAAAAGGTAACGATTGGATTTCAATTCGCAAGCTGTTCCGCCGGCGAGGCTGGTTGATGATTCTCATCGGTTTCTTGCATGTAGCACTATTATTCGAAGATATCATAGCATTATATGGCCTGGCTACCCTTCTCTTGGTCGGATTCCTCCGTGCATCAGACAAGAAGCTTTTATGGATTGCTGGAATATTTCTTGTTCTAGTAGCAATCTTTGGTTCATTGATGCCTCGTGGTTACGACGCCTTAGTAGATAACGCTGTACTCTCCTCAATAGCGCTGGAGAACCCATTTCTCGCTAGCGCTATCCGTATTCCGGAGTGGATTATCTACACACCTTTGCTTGTCTATCAGGTCGTCCCTGGCATGCTTATCGGAATTTTGGCGGCACGGCGGCGAATCCTCGATAATCCGGAGCAACACCTGCTCTTGCTTGTGCGCACTTCAATGATTGGTATTGGTCTCGCTACTGTCGGAGCAATCCCGTTGGCACTGATGTCCTCACAGTATTGGACTAATCCATCGTTTGGAGCGCAGACGTTCGCTACTATTCTACACACCGGTACTGGCTATGCAGGTGGATTGGGCTGGGCAGCGTTTATCGGATTGTTAGTCATCAAGCTTGGGGAAAAACGAGGACCCATCACTATGGCTATCGCCGCAGTAGGACAGCGCTCGATGACCTTTTACATTTTTCAATCGGTCGTATTCATCGCTGTTTTTGCTCCGTATGCCGGCGGTCTAGGTGCACATATGGGCCAAGCCGGCAGCGATGTCATCGCGTTATTCACCTGGCTCCTCTCAGTAGTCATCGCCGATTTCATGCGTCGCGCTAATGTGAGAGGTCCTGCGGAGACCTTGTTGCGAAAGCTGTCTTATCGTACTTGATTTACTGATTGGGATAGTCGTTAATTTAGGATGCACCAAGGTTGTTAATTAAGAAAGCGATTGTGTGAAGGAAGTTACTCAAGAAAAAGGAGATTACAATGAATTTTATAGAGAAAGTATTTAATTGGATGGTAATGATTGGACTAGGATTATTAGTAGGACGAATTATTACACTTGTGTTTAGACTTCTGGATATTCCGTTTACAACCTTTTTTAAAGACTACAGTATCATTTCATTGATCATTTTAATAGTAGGCGCGATTGGTTCACAAATGATGAAGGATAATAAAAAATAAAAGGTATCTGGTACTAATACAATTCAGGGTTGTATCAGCACCAGATACCTTAAATTTATAATACCCCTCTCTTCCTTTGATGAAGATGAGGGGTTATTTTTGATTCTATCGCACTAATTTACTTAAGAAAATAATCCGCGGTATCTTTCCAATTGTTTAATCGCGTATATCCGGTTGTATGGACATTATGTGGAGCTGTGAAAAGTAGGCCCTTCCCCTGAAATGTTTCTAAATTACTTGGCGTATCGTCTATCAAATAATCTGCAAGAATTATGCTTTTATCGCCGCAAAAGACGAAATTCTTTTCATTCAAAAAACTGAAGTGTTTCTTTAACCAGCGATATTTTGGTGCTAACGAAGCTGGAAACTCCATTGCTGCGGTTACAATATATATTTCATAGCAAGCACTTAATTCTTTTATCACTTCTTGACTATCTTTTATCACGTCTAACTCCAAGAAAAATAATTCGTTTGCTAAATAGTGGTCCACTTTCTTTTCAAATCTAGCATCTAATTCTATGAGTTTCTTGCCATGCAAATGGTGGTCCGTATAACTTTCGTTAAATTCATCATTAAATAATTCTAGACATTTAGCGCTAAAATGCGATATGACTTCATCCATATCAATCGCGATACGTTTCACAACATTTACCCCTTTATGATTCATCTCATGATTCTACTATTTATGTTGACATAAAGAATCCTCTCAACAACGCTCGGCGCTTTGTGGATGCCTCCCGCGATAAGCCTGACAGAAAACCGCGAGGGCACTGAAAAAGTACGATATCCTTCAATCCCGTTGATTTCCGTTCCGAGCGGACGCTTTCCGCGGGCACGGCTTCAGCCAATCGAACAGCAAAGGGTTCGATTGGCCGTATTTCTGCGTTCTTTGCAGAAATAAAGGCATTCTTGCACCGTGCTCCCAACGCTAGCGCTTTTGCTCGCAAAAGCCGTTCTTCGTAACGGCTCTTCACTACAATCAACTAGTTCTTACTATAAAAAAGAACTTTTTCAGCGCCCTCCAAAACCGCTGTGTGGCTTATTGCTTCGGCTACCCCTATGAGGCGCCTTCGCTGGAGATTATATAGAATCATTAGTTCAACATATATATATGTATTGAACTAATGACTACGGCGTATGCGCTTTACAAGGGCTTTTGGGAGGCCACTGAAAAAGCCCTAGTACTTGAAATAAATTAGGATTCCCCCTAATACCGCTTCGGCGCTTTGTGGATGCCTCCCGCGATAAGCCAGAAAGGAAACCACTTTCAGTCTTATCGCTCCGGCTACCACGAAGACGCGCCTACGCTGGATGGACTATGTAAGAAAGAGCTTTTCATTATCTGCGATGAAATCTGCAATCCGCATATACATCTCAAAATCACATTTCTCTCGATAATGAACATCCTAGCGCAGGCGCGGCAAAGGGGTCGCCGATGCTGTAATACTGGATGCGAAGCGCTAATCCAGGCTTACTGCGTAGAGCATCCCCAATAGCGCTAAGCGTTCTACAATCCACACCCCGAATTAATACTAGCTCCTTATTGAGCGCCACAGTAAATTTAGTGGGATTCATTAATTCAACATATATAGCATGCAATTGTCATTCATATACTGACTAGTGCTGTGCACGGCTTATCTGAAATTTATGCCCCACAACATTTTTTATACTTTTTTCCACTTCCGTGCCAAGCAACCTCTGAATATCAGAAATATCCTCAGGCTTGTCCCCCACTTTCAAATGTAATATTCACGAGATTCTGTGCACTCACACAATTCAAAAGCTGTGACATCCACCAGAGTTTCCAACTTTATTCAGCAGGGGTTTGAATCCCTGCTGAATAACCTTAAATCGATAATATCTCCCGAATATCGTCTTCCGATAACGAGGATAGCATCGTTTCACCCGTTTGAATAACTTGATCGATTAATTCCTTTTTACTTTGCTGCAATTCGTTTATCTTTTCTTCTATTGTTCCTTGGGCAATAAGCTTTATAACTTGAACAACGTTCTTCTGCCCCATTCGATGGGCTCTACCAATTGCTTGCTCCTCGATTGCTGGATTCCACCATAAGTCATAGAGAACAACCGTATCCGCACCAGTTAAATTCAGGCCAGTCCCGCCAGCTTTTAATGAAATAAGAAAAATCGTTTCAGATCCTTCATTAAAATCATCGACGAGTTGGACTCGCTCCTTGGCTGGCGTTTGACCATCTAAATAGAAGCAACTTTGTGACTTGCCATTTTCAAGCGAAAAGGAGAAAGGAAGATCTTCGTCTACAATTTGCAGTTGTCCATAAACGAAATCTTCTTGCTGAAAAACACAATTTTGATGTTGCAAGGTAGCAAGTAACTCATCTACCGCGTATGGAGGTATGACTATATCTTTTCCTGACCTACCGTTACCTCCCCAAGTACTCGTATCATAGATGGTTTCAGTTTTATAAAACTGCATTAATTTATGGATAATCGCCAAATCTTCCATTTGAAACACATGATATGCGGGATCATACGTAAAATGCTTGCCAAACTGCAAGTCAGTGTTTTGTGACATGCTATCGAATAACTGCCGAATATCCTTGACGATATATAATCGTTTAGTTCCAATTTTCATCTGAATGTCAAAAATATCTTTTTCTCTATAATAGCTAGCTAACGTATGTGCCCTCAATAGAAATTCTACTTTCAAATAGCACTTCATCTTCTGCATTCAATTCTGAACGATTGTTACTTTCTCCAAAGTAATCAATCAACTCTTCAGCTCGCCGATATCTTGCATTTTTCGTTCCACTCTTTTTGCTACTAGTAGCAACGTTTTGTTCATCGGCAATTGCCAAAAGCGTAGCACAAACATGCTTACACTCTCCACAGGAATAATGCGCAGGACAGTTACAATCATCATCAATGTCGTAACCATTCAATTCTATTTGAACAGTATACAACTTGCTTCCAGAGACTGTTGCACGCCATATATTCTTAGCACTATTTAATTGTAAACCATGTACTCTACCACTTTTATGGTAAGCTTCTCCTTTATTAAATGTAGAAGCCGTAAATATTCTTTTTATTAAACTAGTATCTAATTTGTTCATATATCTTCCCTCCGCCTATTTTCCCGGTGCGAACACTCACTTTTATCCTCTATTATACAATGTTCCAAGTTCTAACCGTAAATTTCATCTTTTCCTATCGCTAAAACTCCTAATACGACAAAATTCCGTGTTTTCAATCAAAATACGTGAATGAAAATCTAGATTAGGCTATGATAAAGAAGAATAGTCTTAACAATAAAAGGAGGCAATATGATGATTAGTCAACGACTAGCGGATGCTCTTAATCAGCAAATGAATAATGAGTTCAACGCTGCACAAGCTTATATGGCAATGGCTGCTTATTGCGAGCACAATAATTATGCTGGCTTTGCCAATTATTATCTTCAACAAGCCGAAGAAGAGCGTTTTCACGGCATGAAAATTTATAACTATATGAATGACCGTGGGTTACAAGCTAAATTCTCCGCAACGTCAGAGCCAAAAATCGAATTCGCGTCAGTATTGGATACATTTGAATCGGGTTTACTACAAGAAAAAGGCGTTACCAAGAACTTTTATGAATTAACGGACCTCGCTTGGGAAGAAAAAGAACATGCCACAATTTCGTTTTTGAGATGGTTCTTGGACGAACAAGTTGAAGAGGAAGCATCTTTCGATACACATATCGAGTATTTGAAGCGTATCGGAGAAGATAAAAACGCATTATATATTTATGAGAAAGAACTTGGGCAACGCGACTTCTCTGCAGAATCTGGAGAATGAATAAGTTCCAATTTTTTCACTACCCCTCTCTTCCTTGACGAAGATGAGGGGTATTTTTATACACTTTTTTTGTGATATACCTACATGTCTTAGACCTCATAACACTTTCCTCTCCCCCCAGATTGATAGGATACTAATACCCTATGACTTCACCTCCCTTTATAAATGTTGAACCATTGGATACTTAAATTGGCTGAGCGAAGGCGCCTTATAAGGGACACCCTCCCGCCGTAGTGAATTCAATGGGTTTCTGTATTTTAATATATATAAATTGGTTCCATCGTCTATACTTGCCGCTAATTCCTAGCCATTTGATAAGTTCCTTTTCTCGCAGTGACAAAACTAAGTTTTAACTATTCAGAAAAATACCTTGTGCGTTATCGGAAAATTTGGTAATGTGAAACTAGCCTTCTATTATATGATTAACATTTTTAACAGATTTAGTGCGTTTTTTACAAAATATGAAAGCGAATTCATCTAAAAGGAGGCTTATTACTTTACTAAACTACCAGTTTTCAACACTTCAGAAAAAAAGGGGATGAAATCGTGGGTAAAAATCCGAAGAAAAAGCAAGCAAGTGAAACCTTGGACTATGAAAAAATTATCAATACACCTGAATTCAAAAATTTAGTCAAACGAAAAAGAATCTTTTCTACGCCATACATTATTTTCTTTTTTATCGCCTATTTTACACTACCTATTCTCACCGGATATACAACCATACTTGAAAATCGAGCCATCGGTTGGATGACTTGGACATGGGTCTATTCATTAAGCATGTTCGTAATGGTATGGGTGTTTACATCCATCTATATGAACAAAGCGAAAAGCTTCGATATAGACGTTGAAGAAATTCTAAAGAAAAATGTTTTAAAATAAAGGGGGTACTTACACGTGGACAATATTATATCAATAGCAATTTTCGTTGCAGTGATTGGATTGACACTCGGTATTACTTACTGGGCTGCTAAACAGACAACAACTGCAAGTGATTTTTACACGGCTGGGGGATCGTTAACCGGTTGGCAAAACGGAATGGCGATTGCTGGGGACTACTTGTCTGCTGCATCATTCCTTGGAATTGCCGGAGCAATTTCGTTAAATGGATTTGATGGATTTTACTATAGTATCGGTTGGTTAACTGCTTATCTAGTAGTTTTATTTCTAATCGCCGAGCCGCTTCGTAATCTAGGGAAATTTACAATGGCTGACATGATTGGAGCACGTTTTGGAGCAAAAAAGGTTCGTGGCGCTGCAGCGTTAAATACAATTACGATTGTGTTATTTTATATGCTTGCTCAGCTTGTAGGTGCAGGTGCACTTATTAAATTACTTCTTGGAATTGACTACTGGATTGCAGTTCTAATCGTTGGTGTCATGATGACAATCTATGTACTATTCGGTGGTATGACTGCAACAAGTTGGGTTCAAATTGTTAAAGCGATTTTACTTATGATAGGAACCATTGTTATTTCATTCCTCGTTTTGTTAAAGTTTAATTTCAACTTTATTGGGATGTTTGATGCCATGAGAACGGCAACACCACATGGCGATGCCTTCTTACATTCCGGAATAATCTATAAAGATCCGATTGGTTTGATCTCTGTACTAATTGCACTCGTTTTAGGTACGGCTGGCTTACCGCATATCTTAATGCGTTTCTTCACGGTAAAAGATGCGAAAACAGCTCGTTCTTCTGTTATTTATGCAGTTTGGATTATAGGTATATTCTACGTCTTAACCATTTTCCTTGGATTCGGTGCAGCTAAGTTTGTTGGTGTAGATGCCATTGTTGCTGAGAATGCTGCTGGGAACATGGCCGCACCAATGTTAGCGGGTGTGTTGGGAGGATCAGCACTTGAGTCATTCGTTGCAGCGGTTGCGTTCGCAACGATTCTAGCAGTTGTTGCCGGACTTGTTTTGTCAGGAGCTTCAGCTATTGCACATGATATTTACGCAGAAATTATTAAAAAAGGAAAAGTAACAGAGAAACAACAAGTAAGAGCTGCAAGATTCGCTGCACTTGCTGTTGCTATTGTCTCAATCATTTTAGCACTAGGTGCGGAAAAATTGAATGTCGCGTTTCTTGTTTCACTCGCATTCTGTATCGCCGCCTCTGCGAACGTTCCGACAATTCTTCTTACGATCTATTGGAAAAAATTCAATACGACAGGCGCAGTTGCTTCAATGTTAACCGGTTTGATTGTCGCGCTTGTTCTTGTTGCATTAAGTCCTAGCGTTATTAATCCTGTAGAAGGAGCGGCGTTCTTCGTTGGGCAACCACTCTTCCCATATTCGAACCCTGCCATAATTTCAGTTCCAGCAGGATTCTTAGCAGCGATTATTGGTACACTCGTTTCATCTAAGAAATTCGAAGCTGAAGAGGTTTCTTATGCCGAAGTGAAATTTAAAGCAGAAACAGGTTATAGAGAGCTAGAACGATAATTCACAGCAAAAAATCCCCCTCCCTAATTTAACTGGACGAGGGGGATTTTTCTCTAAAAAGATGAAGGTGGAGGAAATTCATAATGAACAGTGCACAACAAAAAATATATAAGAAAGTGCATGACCAGCCTATTTTCAGAGGATTAACTGAGGAAAAATTTGCTGAACTAATGGCTGAATGCAAAATTACCTATTATCGGAAATCTGCAAAAGTGAATTACTTTATAACACCTCATGAAGGGTTGTTACTCATTTTAACAGGGACAGCAGAGATATTCATTGTTGGTGATGATGGGCAATCCTTCGCCCTTGAAGAAGTTCAAGAAGGTGAGGTAATCGGTTTTTCAAATATCGCTTATTATTTAGGTGAATCCAATAGGCCGCTCGATCGTCATCGTCTTGTATTGGAAGTAGTAGAAGATTCCTATTGTCTACAGATTCCATATGCTGTCCTAAAAGAAAGAATAGATGACACGGATGTCCGTGACGCTATTTTGAAACTCATGTCTATTCGTCTCGCAAATGTCTATGCTTCCCTTGGTGAGCAGGTTAAGTTGTCAGATGAGTGGGGAGAAAGCGAGCCTTATGTTCGTCGTGTCGAAGACTTTATGAACTCCTCTGTGATTACGGCCTCTGAAGATGCGTCAGTTCAGCAAATAGCACGAATAATGGTCGATAACTCAATCAGTTCGCTAATGGTCGTGGATCAGGAAGAGCAACTAATCGGGATCATTACAAAAAAAGACCTTGTCCAAAGAGTCGTTGCACAAGTGGCAAACGGCGAACTGAAAGCTAAAGATATTATGACAAAAAAACCGCATACTATTTCACGTCATGATTATTATTACGAAGTCCTTTCGGCATTTTATAAGAATGGGGTAAAACACTTACCTGTTGTCGAAGGTAATCGTTTGGTAGGTATAGTTACACTGTCCAATCTTATTTTTAAGCGTGATCGTGGATCAATGGGTGTATTGAAAACGATTGAAGAGGCTTCTTTCGAAAATTTACCTGCAGTTAAAAACGCGATTTACGATGTGTTATCTAGTTTAATTAACGATGATATCTCTACCATTCATACGTTGGAGATTATTACAAAACTATACGACCGACTCGCACGACACTGTGTGAAACTCGCTGTACAGTCGTTAGAAAGGCAAGGTAAAGGAACACCGCCCGTCCCCTTCGCATGGTATGAGATGGGAAGTGGTGCTAGGGGCGAACAATTCATGTTGACGGACCAGGATCACTTCCTTGTCTACACCGACCCACAGGAAGATGATAAGAAGCACGTGGCGTTTTATTTTTCATTGCTTGGTGATGCAATTGTTAAGCATTTGGAGAAAGCTGGCTATTCCAGATGCGTCGGAAAAATGATGTCAAGCGAGGTACAGTGGCGCGGTTCCGTTTCCGATTGGCAGCAACGTCTACGTAACTGGGCGCTTAAGGCGACTAATGATGATATATTACTTGGCTATAACTTTTTATCTTTTCGTTTTCTAATGGGTGATGCATCGTTACATAATCATTTTGTTCGGATGGTACAAATTCAATTGAAGTCCTCACAAACTTTTCTTTATCACATGGCGCAGCAGGAACAAAACAATCCCATACCGCAAGTAAACCAGTCCTTTTTGGCATTATTTAAAGGAAGAGGAACCCGAGAAATCATTGACATTAAAAAAAACGCATTGTTTCCAATGCATCATTGCCTACAAATACTGGGCGTTCAAAAAAATATCATTACACGCACACCATTACAATTAGTAGACGACCTTGTACAATTAGGTGAACTATCGGCTGGCTTTGCCGATGATATACGTCATGCATATGAAATTGCACTAAGAACACGAATTCAACTGGCTTGGAAAAAACATCTGCGAGATGAATCTATTACCACAGAAATTCAGTTTGCATCGATGCGAAGATGGCAACAGGATGAAATAACAACGATGTTAACGACAGTCCACGCGCTGCAATCACATCTACTTGCAAAATTATGATCTATTTTCGCTATCGCTTGGAGGCAATATGTATGTTTTGGAGAAAACAACGATTAAATTATAAGTTGGATCAATCATTTTTGCTGAATACAAAGTTGCGTGATATGCCGTTTACTGTCTTCGATACTGAAACGACTGGGTTTGCAATTGCTGCCGATGACGGACTCATTGAAATTGGAGCTGTCCATGTCGAAAAGTCAGAAGTAACGAATCGTGTATTCCAGACCTTTGTAAAGCCATTAGGTGAAATACCTGAATATATTACTAGGTTAACTTCTATTGAACAATACCATGTAGAAAATGCCCCAACTGCGCTCGAAGCTATAGAGAGCTACTTTCAGTTTATTGAGGATACGAAGAGTGGAGGGTGGATTGGACATCATGTAAGCTTTGATACGCTGGTCATAAAAAAAGAATTACAGCGTGTGAAATACTCCTACGAAGAACCCACTTCTTTTGATACGCTTGATTTAATCGATTATTTAAATCCATCTTGGGACCAACTAGATCTCAAAGAGTACGCACAGCTATTTGGCACGCCACTATTTGAACGCCACCGCGCACTTGGAGATGCACTGACAACAGCTCATTTATTTGTTGAATTATTGAAGCATCTTGAAGAAAAAGGAATTATAACGCTGGCGGATTTACTGCGATTGAAACACAGTAATCTTCGTCTAAAGACAGCTCGGTTTTAGCTATAGCTAATAAAACAGGACCCGCTGATTTATTTGGAGTCCTGTTTCCCCTTTTTCGTGCTTATAGGATGAAGAAACATTATTAATTATTATAGATCTACCACTTCCGTCAACTCCCCTAAATTCGTCGAGCCAAAAACTAGGAGAAGAAGAAATACGATTAAGATGACCGTATTAATAAAACTTCCGGCGTCAAAACCGATTTTTTCACTCACGTCCGTTCCCCCTGTCTTTATTCATTCGCCTTTTTATTCCCTCAAATAACTCGTCTAATGTTAGATCACCATTTTTCTCTAGAAAATCAGTCATTTCATTTACTTTTTTATCGTTTAAACTTTTAAACTCTCCTAGCAATGTAACTGATATGACTGGTTTATCCCTAAATAGTTGAACGGAATCGACTTTCAGTTTGCCGAGCAAAAGGAGTGATGCCGCTACAATTTCAAGATCTTTCCCTTTCAAGAGATCGCCCAGCGTGTATTTTGTATTTGGATTTTGATTGAAATTATTGTACACGCCTAAACACATCCTTTTTCGGGATAGTGATTCGTACTTTGGTGCCTTATTGTTTATCTTATGTTAAAGGCTTTATGTTTGTGTTTGGAATTCCTTTAGAAAGGGAGTTTCAATTCCTTATTACCACAAAAAAAAACACCCCGAAGGATGCTTTTCGTCATTTTTTCAGAATGTGTTTTTTCCCCTTACTATCTTCAACTATGATTTCAGTGTCCATTACAGTCATATCTTGCGCTTGGATAGTAGACAACCTTTTCGTTTTACCATTCAGCATACTGTAGGCGAAAACACCTTTTTTATTGAAATAATACATGGCACTAGAATCATATTTAATCGATTTATTATTTTGGTTTACGTTAGGTTTCACTTTTGAACCTTTTATGTCGTCAAAAATGACACGCGCATCAAACTCATGAACTTTCTTTATGCCAAAGCCAATTTGATCGGCTGAATAAAGGATTAACATATCATCAGTATTAACTTCCTCATTAAAACCTTTATCGAATTGACGAACCTTTTTCTCTATCGTGAAGTAGATTTCAAAATTATGGAGTGTTACATTCCGGATAACATTGCTATTCGGAAGGTTATACATGGTAATATCGTTGTACTTGTCACCAGTTGTGCTTAATTTCTCACCCGTTATCGATGATACCATTAGACCGTAATCTGTTGGCAACCCGCTCTTTATATCAACTTCTTTCCAATAAGGAGTGAAGATTTGATTATTGAACAAGATGATGGGAAATCCATTTCTAAGCTTTTGCTCTACATAGCCATCTGAATCACTGAAATCATCTTCTGACAGTAAGATAATTTCCTCTTTTGTCTTTTGATTAATTTTCACAAGTTTGTTAGTTTTCACTGTGTATATCCAACCGTCCCGTTCAACTTCTACACCTTTTTCACTGACAGCAGAACGATAACCCGCAAGTTTCATTTTGTCATCAAGAGCACGGGCTAGGAAAGAAGAAAATTGCGAACGTGTTACCGGATTTCCCGGTTTGAACGTTCCATCTTGGTATCCACCTGCTATCAAGTTTTTAGCTAAACTATTGATATCCTTAAAAGCCCAATTTGCTGGCGATACATCGACAAATGTCGGCTGATTGTCCATTGGCAACTCGAATGCTCTGCGCAAGATTGCCGCCATTTGCGCTCTTGTCGTGATTTCTCCGGGGCGCATATAACCATTTTCTCCACGAAGAATACCAAGTTCACTGACTGTCGTCAAGGTTTGATAATGTTTAGATATATTGGAAACGTCTTTAAATTGCACTGTCGGTTTGTCAATCAGCTTAAAATCGAGCGCTTTCACAAGCATTGCTGCGACCTGAGCACGCGTGATGGGTTCATTCGGTCGGAACGTTCCATCTGGATAACCACCGATAATGTTTTTATTATACAAATAAATAATATCTCCATTCGGTCCCTTTAAATCGGAAAATGGGTTTGAATCGCGCCCTGTTTCTGCTTTCGCAATAGGAATAATAGTAAATACTAGCAGGAATGCAACAAGTGCCATGGTAAATTTCTTCATTTTAATACCCCCTTATTCTAGTAAATTATAACATATGTATTGGAAGTAAGACTCCCTTATAAGGTGCCTTCGCTCAGTTTATATAGGTATTCATTTGTTCAATAAATAGTAATTTCATTGAATAGATGGACCGTTTTCATGAAAAAAAGACGGTGAACCAATTTCCCAATCGGTTCACAATCTAGTGTAGTGGTTATTTCAAATATCTTCTTGAGCCCGCATAGTTTGCTTTGTATGGGTGTGTATCAATGGATACAATTTCCACGTTTCTGCTTGAATTGGGTGCGTGAATCATCTGACCTTTTCCGATATACATGCCGACGTGATAGACCTTCCCTTTGCCTTGATTGTACGCAAAAAATAGTAAATCGCCCGGTTGCATACTTTTCCTTGCAACAGGTGTACCATTCACCGCCTGGACGAATGAATCACGCGGAATCATGATGCCGTGATTTTTGTACACCGAATGGATAAGACCCGAACAGTCAAAGCCAAAACCTGATATCCCTGACCAGATGTACGGAAGTCCAAGAAACATCTTGGCACTATCGACGATATCTTGTTGAGTCGGTTTTGGTATTGCAGCAAAGTTTTTAACGACTTTTGCATCTTGCTTACGCAAATATTTCACACCATTGGCAGGCGTTTGAACGTGTAACCAATCCCCTTCTTCCTTAATGACAGGAAGCATTGTTGTGTAGCTGATATCCATGAACTTGTTGGCCTTTTTCGGTTCATTATAAAGAGTAGCGATATTCGTATCAACGATTGCTAGTTGGCAATCCGTATAATCAGTCGTTATTTCCGTCACATGAGATTTCGGAACCCATCCTGGATATCCCGCTTTATTCCTAGGCGTGTATTGGTCCTTTACAGCAATTTCATGCCAGTTTCCGCTACTTTTTAGAATAACAACTTCTTGCCCATAAAGGGCTTGTGTATCTGTTTTTCCAACAAGCCATAATTTTTGACTGACAGACATGCTTTTCGCCCACTTTTGAATGTCGGTAGGATTAGAAATAGAAGGACGGTCCACTACACGATTGTTGTTCGGTGATTTCCATAAGTTTGTCACCTGCACAGCAACAACTGCCGTCTTTTTACCGTCAGACTTATAGCAGACAGGCTGTTTTTTAAATTCTGGGTTCAGTATTCGTGCGAGAAACACACCGAAATTCGCTTTTGTAATGAATGCTGTTGGCTTATATGTATTGTTTGGATAACCCGTTGTGATTTCATTAGCGAAGAGCGTTTTAATAGAATCAGACGCCCAGTATGCCGAATCGACATCTTTGAAAGTCTGTTCTGTTGTTCCCTTCAACTCAAAAGCCTTGACTAAAATTGCTGCCATCTGTCCCCTTGTTAACTTATTGTTTGGCATGAACTCGCCGTCAGCATTACCATTGACGATACCTTCATCGGTTATTGTCGCAATGATGTCGTATCCTTCGTCTTCTGGAGTGACGTCGGTGAAGTTTGGATCGGGTCGGTCTACCGTTTCGAGTCCTAACGCCCTAATAATCATAGCTGAAGCTTCAAGGCGCGTAATTTCTTCATTCACCCCAAAGTTTTGTGCTGGGTCTGCAAAGATAATACCGCGCTCCGCCAAAAAATCTAATTCTGCTTTCGACCCGTACTTATCATTGACGTCTTTAAATAATGGTGCCGCAGAAACATTGTCGAATGTAGCTAACATAACAAGCAGCACAGTAAAAAATACCATAATCTTTTTCATCAAACATAAACTCCTTTTCTAGTGAAAGATTGTATATTAACAGTACAGGAGATTGAACATTCTGTATAGTGGTACTTCATGAAATAACATAGAAAAAAGCCTGAAACGCCTGACCTTTTACAGGGCAGTCCCATCGTTTCAAGCTTTTTTTCATATGCCATGCTTTTCGATTGTTAGTTTTGGATTAGTAGCTCCAAGAAGTCTTCTGAAACGTATGTTTTCATACCTTTCAATTCTGGTGCAACTTCGAATTTACGAATGCTTTTATTATAACCATACATGTTGTCGCCGCGTTTAATAGTGAATGAACTGTTATCCAATGTAACAAGTGCACCATTTACTTTTGGTTGAGAAAGAACATGATAACCAAGATGCTCAGCGACTATACGAAGTGGAATCATCTTAACGCCATTTTTCATGTAGTGGTCGTTAGCGATGATGTCTTGTAAGCCTGTTGATACTTCTGGTTTTTCTTCCGGCTCAACTTCAGGCGCTTCTACTGTTGCATTATCCAAAGCAATAATTTTAGTTGGTGGTGTTTGTGGTGGTAGGCTTCTCGTTGTGATTGAGTAAAATACCATCAATTCTTTACCGTTCAACTCTTTCAATTCGATTGCTTTACCTTGTTGATTGAAAAGAGGCGTATCTTTGCCGATATTCAATTTCAACTCGCCATCCAAGCTTAAGAATTCTTTGTCAAACTGGCTGACTTTCACTTCACCAAAAACTTCTTCATCGTTTAAAATGACAATTTCAGGTGTCACTGTTGCCGGATAAATCAGGATCATAGGTTTATTTTTATCATAATAGGCTGAAACAGTTGCACCCTTTTTAAAGTCTGCTGGCTTTAAAGATTTTGTCGTCCCACTATTAAATAGCAAGGAATTATCATTGATGCGCAAAATCGTAATCATTTTATCTTCATTTTCAATCGTTACACGAATTCCCTCTTCTTCTTTTTCAATTTCTTGAATGACACCCGTAGCTTTCATAAAGTTTGTCGTAACTTGTTCTTTTTCACTAATGGCTTGTGTAGTATCTTCTTGTGCTTGTGCTGAATAGCCACCCACTACGCTTCCTGCTAATAGTGCTGCCAATGCGATTGTACCGATTTTCTTCATAATATCTCTCCTCACTTTTCCTTATTCAATTGATTAGACGGAGGACGATGGAAGAAGTTTCATTTTTTTTGGCGGGGCCATTATGGGATATGATCGGTCGGTCGGGTTATTTGATCGGGGCGCGGGGGTTATGATCGGGATGCCGGGGTTATGATCGATACGGCAGGGTTATGATCGGGACGACGGATTTATGATCGATACGTCAGGGTTATGATCGGGACGCGGGATTGATGATCGATGCGTCAGGGTTATGGGGGCGCCCGAGTTATGATCGATGCGACATGGTTATGATTGGGGCGCCCGAGTTATGATCGGTGCGACATGGTGATGATCGGGACACCGGATTTATGATCGGTGCGACATGGTTATGATCGGGGCGCCCGAGTTATGATCGGTGCGACATGGTGATGATCGAGACACCGGATTTATGATCGATACGACTGATATATGATCGGGTTGCCAAATTTATGATCGGGACGCCCTTTTTGCATCATTGGGTATGCTTATCAATTGTATGAATGTTTCGTTTCAAATACAAAAAGACCCGCTAGTTTTAGCGAATCCTTTTGTTTTAACCTTCAGACTGAGGTCTATTGAATAGCGCTTCACTGAACGCCTTAATTCAAAAGATCATTACGTTATTGCCGTTTTTTCGGGGAGTAGAACTGCTGATAGAATATCCACAGCTTGGTCGATTTCTTCGTATGTAACCGTTAACGGTGGTAATAGTCGAATGACGTTAGCTCCTGCTTGAACGAGCAGTAAACCTGCTTGTTCTGCCTGTTGAATGAATGGCAGAATCTCCTCTTCGCATTCAATACCGAGTAACAGACCCGCCCCACGAATAGAAAACTGGTCTTGCGGCAATAATGCCTGCACTTTTTCAATCAAGTAAGTCGATTTGTCTTCTACTTCTTGTAGAAACTTCTTCTTAAATACAATATCGACAACTGTTTGTGCAACTGCAACGGCCAGTGGATTACCTCCAAATGTCGTGCCATGCGTTCCTGGGCCGAATGAAGGCAAAAGCTCACTTGATCCAAGCATGGCACCAATCGGGAATCCACCGCCTAATCCTTTGGCAAGTGTAATGATATCTGGTTCAAGGTTTGTCTGCTCATAGGCATATCGCGTTCCCGTACGGCCAATGCCCGTCTGTACTTCATCGACAATGAGTAAAATACCTTTTGACTTACAGATATCTGTTATTTTTTGTGCAAAGTCCGGGTCAATTTGGTTGACGCCACCTTCTCCTTGAATAACTTCTAGCATAATTGCGGCTACATCGCCGTCAATTGCAGCTTCCAGTTGTTGTTCGTCATTGTATGGAATGATACGAAATGTTTCTAGCAGTGGACCGAAGCCCTCACGAACCTTCGCTTGCCCAGTCGCAGACATGGCGCCGAATGTCCGGCCATGAAAGGATTGTTCGAAGGTAATGATGACGTTTTTCTGTGTATGCTTTCGAGCTAATTTAATGGCTGCTTCATTTGCTTCAGCACCGCTGTTACAGAAAAAAGCATGGCTGAAAGGTGTATCCTTTATAAGCTTAGCTGCCAACAGTTCCTGCTCGGGGCTTTCGAATAAATTTGAGACATGCCATAGTTTTTCACTTTGCTGTTTGACTGCTTCAACGAGCGCTGGATGTGCATGACCAAGACTGACGACCGCGATTCCACTTATGAAGTCGAGGTACTCTTTTCCTTTATCATCCGTCACGACTGTACCTCGCCCTTTTACAAGATGAACTGAACGACGTGCGTAATTTTGAAATAGCGTAGTCAAATGAAAACCTCCTCGCATTTAATTATGGTACCTTCTAATTGCTGTCCGACAATTTGCACCGATGGAATACCTGCATCTAGACAATCAAGTGCAGCTTTCACTTTCGGTAACATGCCTCCGTATATTTCGCCTGTTTCGATCCACTGGACAATTTCGGTCGGTGATGCCGTTTGTTGAACACTTCCTTCTATTTGAATGCCAGGAGTATCCGTCACAAGAAGCAGGCTGTCTGCATTTATTGCCAGAGCAATCTTACTTGCGACTGTGTCCGCATTAATGTTGAGAGGAGCTCCATCTTCTGTTGCACCGATACACGAAATAACTGGCACAAGCCCATCTTTAAGAAGTGTTTCTATTAATTCGATGCGGACATCCTGGATTTCTCCTACAGAGCCGTACAGTTTTTCATTCAACACTTTACATGTTAGGAGATTTCCATCGTATCCGCTAAGGCCAATCGCATCGATGCCACCTTTATTTAATTGATGGACGAGGGCTGGATTCACTTGACCTATTAATGTCGATTGAACTATCCCCACTGCTTCTTTCGACGTTACACGGATACCGTTTACTACGGATGATAACACTTTATTTCTGGCAAGTTCTTTATTAATAAAAGGTCCGCCTCCGTGAACAAGCACTACATCATTATCGGCTTTTTGCAGTTGTATCATATTCTTGAAAAAGTCTTCATTTAACCCTTCCAACATACTTCCACCGAGCTTTATTACCATTCGTTTACGAGCGATAAGTTGCGTTGATTTGGACATAGTCATATGTTAAATCGCACCCCCATGCTACTCCCTTACCAATTCCCTGATGAAGATCCACACTAATTTTCACTTCCGGTTGTTTCAAATAGATCAGCAGTTGCGCTTCGGAAAATGGGACAGGCGCCCCGTTTTCAACAACAGTTGTTGGACCGATTTTAATTTTTATGGCATTCGGATCCAGCGTGGCCCCACTATAGCCGACAGCCGCGATAATTCTTCCCCAATTGGCGTCACAGCCAAAGATAGCCGTCTTCACAAGCGGTGAACCAACCACCGTTTTAGCAATTTTACGTGCTTCGATATCCGTAATCGCTCCTGATACTTCGACTTCAATAAGCTTCGTCGCGCCTTCTCCATCTTTCGCAATCATTTTCGCAAGGTCTTGAGAAACAGCATGCAATGCTTCCGTGAATTGTTCCCAGTCCGGATGTGCCGGCGTCAATGAATTATTCCCTGCCATCCCATTTGCCATTACGAGCACCATATCGTTTGTAGATGTATCGCCATCTACTGTAATCGAGTTAAACGTCAAATCTGTCACCGTTTTGAGAGCAGCTTGTAGATGAACTGATTCAATCTTAGCGTCTGTTGTGATGAAACCGAGCATTGTTGCCATATTTGGATCAATCATCCCTGATCCCTTTGCAGTTCCGGCGATAGTGATCTTTTTGCCATCAATCACTGTGCTGTATGCTGTATTTTTTGTTACGGTATCTGTCGTTAGAATCGCTTGTGAAAATAGAATCGAACCTTCTAATTCAGAACTTGGCTCAAGCTTTTGAATTCCATTTACAATCGGTTCCATTCGCATCATCTCACCGATAATTCCAGTGGATGCAACTCCTACTAATGCAGGTGCAATACCGAGTTTTTCTGCCGCTTTTTGTTGCATAAGACGGGCATCTTTCAATCCTTGCTGGCCTGTACACGCATTCGCATTTCCCGAATTAACAATGATTGCCTGCATTTTCCCCGTTTGTTGCATCGCTTCTTTTGTAATCATTAGCGGTGCCGCCTGAATTGCATTCGTTGTAAATACACCTGCAACATTTGCGGGTACTTCACTAACGAGTAATGCCAAATCATTTTTCTTATGTTTAATTCCACAATGGATGCCCGTGGCTTTAAAACCAATTGGGGACACGATGTTATTTCCCGATATGCGCTTTAGAGCTAAAACTGTTGTCGTCATAATACTCCCCCTAAGTTAGATGAATGCCGGGACAAGTGACAGGCCGGTTATTTCCTCGAGACCGAATTGAACGTTCATGTTTTGAATGGCTTGCCCTGCTGCCCCTTTGACTAAGTTGTCGATGACAGAAACGATTGTTGCCCGATTCGTCCGCGGGTCCACTTTCACAAGGAGATCACAATAGTTTGAGCCGTATACTTGATTGGTTCCAAACTTATCTTTTTCTTGCATAACACGAACAAATGGATGATTAGCATATGCTTCTTTCAGACAATCAATGAGGTGAGCTTCTGTTACCCCCTCCACAACTGGTGCATAACTCGTCGCCAGAATTCCTCTTGTCATAGGAACAAGATGTGTACTAAATGTGATAGGTGGAATTTCTTTTGCAAAGAATGCCAACGCCTGCTCAATTTCTGGAATATGCTGATGCTGATTTAATTTATAGATGGCTGTATTTTCATTTGTTTCGCTGAAATGTGTCATCTGACTAGGCTGATTGCCAGCACCGGATACGCCGCTTTTTGCATCGATAATTAACTGGCTTGCATCGATTGCATTTTCTTTCAATAATGGCAATAGCGACAACAGAACCGCTGTTGGGTAACAACCCGGATTGGCAATTAACTGCGCTTGCCGGATTGCCTCATAATTCCATTCAGTCAATCCGTATACGCTCTTCTCAACAGCTGACGCCGGTGCTGGTTCTTTTTTATACCACTGCTCATATTGAGACAGATCTTTTAAACGGAAATCTCCCGACAAATCGATAAGCTTCGGTCCTTTTCCGATTAACGGAGGAAGAAGTTTGCTGGCAACACCAGCTGGAGCACTTGAGAATACGACATCGAATTCCGCTAACCTGTCTAGCTCTATTTTTTGAAGTGGCTGATTGACTATATTCATAAGATGTGAATACTTATGTGAAAAAACTACACCTTCTTCAGATGAAGTGAATAATTCAATTTGTTCGACTTTTGGGTGGTTATGCAGTAGCCGGATGAGCTCAAGTCCACCGTACCCTGATGCGCCAATGATTCCTACTTTCATTACAATCACCCCTGTTTATAAGTTATTCTTATTATATGTATGCATAATTATAAAGTCAACTGTATTTTTATTTATGTTTGAATTATGTATCTTTGAATACGTTTTCATTTTTATGTAATGGCTATTCACAACTTCTGAACAAATGTGCTATAATTCTTTTAGCATCTGGTACTAATAATAGGTATATAAGATTTTATTACCTACTCAGGAGGTTACTATGGACGATTTACTTAAAATTAAAGGTAAGAACATTGTTGTAATGGGCGTGGCAAATGAACGAAGCATTGCTTGGGGCGTCGCAAAAACACTTTTTGCAGTCGGTGCAAATGTTATTTTCACATATAGAAAAGAGCGTTCACTTGCTAAACTTGAAAAACTATTAAGTGCAGCCGGTTTTGAAGCAAAACTGATTGTGCAATGTGATGTAAATGAAGATGAAAGTATCCATGAAGCATTTGGGAAAATTGGCGCTGAAGTCGGTACAATTCACGGAGTTGTCCATTCACTTGCATTTGCGCATGCAGAAGATCTGAAAAACGACTTTGTTGAGACTACGAGAAGCGGATACGCATTTGCGCAGGATACGAGTTCTTATTCACTCATTGCGACTGCTAGAGAAGCACGTCCATACATGACAGACGGTGGTTCGATCGTAACAATGAGTTATTTAGGCGCGCAACGTGTGCTTGATGGCTATAATGTGATGGGTGTTGCTAAAGCAGCGCTTGAAGCATCTGTGAAGTACTTGGCGTTTGACTTGGGGAAAGAAAATATCCGTGTCAACGCAATCTCAGCTGGTGCGATTCGCACACTGTCTGCAAAAGGCATAGCTTCCTTCAATACGATTTTGACTCAAATTGAAGAAAACGCTCCATTAAGACGCAACGTCACACAAGAAGAAGTAGCGGACATGACACTTGTTACGTTGAGCAATCTGTCCCGCGGCGTAACTGGTGAAATCATTTATGTAGATGCTGGCTATAATATTATGGGTTAAGAAAATAGCTTGAAAGGATAAATTGTCCTTTCAAGCTATTTTTTTGTTTCGATATGAGGAGTGTTAACATATATCTCTGGGGACCAAGCATATATCGCCCTAACCGATCATATAACCCGCTTACCAATCATATAAGCCACTTACCAATCATATAATCCGCCACCCGAGCATATTTCCCCCTAACCGATCATATATCCCGCTTACCAATCATATTTCCCCCTTACCAAGCATATATCCCACTTACCAATCATATCCCACACTTACCAAGCATATATCCCACTTACCAAGCTTATAACCCACTTACCAAGCATATATCCCACTTACCAATCATATAACCCACTTACCGATCATATATCCCACTTACCGATCATATATCCCACTTACCAAGCATATAACCCACTTACCGATCATATATCCCACTTACCAAGCATATAACCCACTTACCAAGCATATATCCCACTTACCAAGCATATAACCCGCTAACCGATCATATATCCCACTTACCAATCCTATTTCCCCCTTACCAAGCATATAACCCACTTACCAAGCATATAACCCACTTACCGATCATATCCCCCGCTAACCAAGCATATATCCCACTTACCAATCATATATCCCGCCAACCAAGCATATATTCCGCCAACCGAGCACACTTCTCCCTAACCGATCATATCCCTCCGCACACCGAGCATAACCCCCCACTTACATGCCACAACATAAAATAAAAAGGACTGTCCTTTTTCAGACAGTCCCATCCTTTATTTCCCCACTTGCTTCATCAAGTGCTTATTCCCTTTTGTAATAATATTTTCATAATCAATGTAATCATATATATCATCCGTAATTTGCTCGCTAAACTCAGCCAACTCTTCGACCGTCAAATCCTCGATTGCTTTCTTCTGTTGCTCACAATAAATAATCAATCTGCCAACGATTTCGTGTGCATCGCGGAATGCTGTTCCTTTGCCTACTAAATAATCGGCAACTTCTGTCGCGTTGAGGAAGCCTGCTTTAATCGCTGCTTTCATATTATCCGCATTGACGTGTAGTGTATCAATCATTTGCGACATAATTTCAAGGCAGTCCATTACCGTATCCAGTGCGTCGAAAAATTGTTCTTTATCTTCCTGCATGTCTTTATTATAAGTAAGAGGCAATCCTTTCAAAGTCGTCAACAATGAAAACAAGGAACCATAGACACGTCCCGTTTTCCCGCGAATTAATTCTGCAGCATCAGGATTTTTCTTCTGCGGCATAATGCTACTTCCCGTTGAATAGGCATCTGCCATATCAATGAATTTAAATTCTTGGCTACTCCATAAAATAAGTTCTTCGCTCAAACGACTCAAGTGCATCATAACAATTGAGAAATCCGACATTAATTCAAGTAAATAATCGCGATCACTAACGCCATCCAGGAAATTATCCACAGGTTTCGCAAAACCTAATAACGCTGTCGTTACGTCGCGGTCGATATTATGCGTTGTACCAGCAAGCGCTCCGCAGCCTAATGGGTTTTCATCCAAAATTTCAATCGCATTGCTTACACGCTTTTTATCCCTTTGGAACATTTGTGCATAAGCCCCTAAATGGTGGCTAAACGTAACGACTTGCGCACGCTGTAAATGTGTATAACCAGGCATAATTACGTTGTTTGCTGCCCCTTTAGTATTCAGTGAATCGATAAGCATTTGCAGACTGTCCATCACTTGCGCCGCTTTGCCTTTTGCATACAAGCGCATGTCTACAGCGACTTGATCATTACGGCTACGGGCTGTATGTAGTTTCTTTCCTGTTTCTCCAATACGTTCCGTCAAATGCATTTCTACGAATGAATGGATATCCTCGTAATTGCCTTCAACTTTAATCGCCCCCGTTTCGATATCTTGCAAAATGGATTCGAGCCCACCCACTAGCAGTTCACCTTCTTCTGGCGTCAATAAATCACAGTGCACCAGCATCGTAACATGTGCTAAGCTTCCTGCAATATCCTCTTTATACAACCTATGATCAACAGGTAATGATGTATTAAATTGCTCCATTATTTCATCCGCACGACTTGTAAAACGTCCGCCCCAAAGTTTCATTTATACTCTCACTCCTTTTTTGTATTTTCTTGCATTCAGTCTCGATAATACAAGTACTGCTAAAATAAGAAGAATGACTGTCAAAAGCAATGTACCTGCACTTCCTGTAATACCAGCAACGATAAAACCGACAAATGCAATCGACGCATTCAAAAGTGCATACGGGAATTGTGTTTTCACGTGATCAATATGATCTGCCCCTGCGCCTGTAGAGGATAAAATCGTCGTGTCTGAAATCGGCGAACAATGATCGCCGAAAATCCCACCCGAAAGAACTGCTCCAATACAGACTAACAGATGTGCATCGAGTGTGACAGCCATCGGTATAGCAATAGGTAGCATGATTGCGAATGTTCCCCAAGATGTCCCTGACGCGAGAGCCATTCCGGCACCGACAACGAAAAGAATTGCTGGGATGATGAACGCAGGAACATTTCCTTGCATTGCTTCAACAATAAAACTTGCTGTACCCATCTCATTTATCACTTTACCTAGCGACCACGCTAAGACAAGCGTAACGGCAACATACACCATTTTTTGCATACCCGTTGTATAGATGGAGAAAATTTCGTTAAACTTTTTAACTTTATAGATAAGCATTAAAATGACAATCGCTATTGCTGCGAATAAGTATGCCGTCGATAAAGCAATCCTGAAATCATTCCCAGGTACTGGTTTCAAAGGGAATCCGAATGAAACTAATAGCCCGAATAAAGTTATGAATAATACTAATAAAGGAAGCAGGATTAAACTTGCATGACTTCCCTTGGTCATGTCCTCACCTTGCTCCGCCTTTCGAAGAGGTGTTGACGTTGGCCAATAAAGAGCACCAGTCTGCTGTACCCTTCTTTCCGCTTTCGACATAGGACCGAAATCCAGTTTTGTTATCGCCATAAGCGGCACCATCATAACTGCTAAAATTGCATAAAATTGAAATGGAATGACCTGTACTAACGTACTGAATTCAGAGGTCGTAATGTTCAACAAATCAAATTCATTTTTAATGAGTCCCATGATATAAACACCCCATCCGATGAACGGGATTAATACCGCCACTGGAGATGATGTTGAGTCAATAATCCAAGCGAGCTTCTCTCTAGAGATTTTCGCTTTATCAAAAATCTTCTCAAACACGGGACCTACGATTAGAGGCGTTCCAATATCGGAGAAAAAGATGAGAACACCGCCAAACCAAGCACCGAGTTGCGCTCTCACACGTGTATTAATAAACTTCGTTGCTTTTTCTGCAAGAGCCGCACCACCACCCGACTTCTCCATAAGTGCAACAAATCCTCCTATGAAAAACAGTAAAACCAAAACTGCAGCGTTATAGCCATCTGCCACTTGTGGAAACAAATAATTTCCGATTGTCTCCATTGTCGCTTCAATCGGGCGACCTCCAACCAGAATTAGAACACCTATATATACGCCCGAAAATAACGATATGACGACATTTTTCGTTACAATCGCCAATATAACTGCAATTATTGGAGGGATTAAAGATACAATACCCATGTGTTCCATTAAAATCCCCTCTTCCATTCACTAATATGTATAAATATGAATTATATTTCATAATTAATCAATTAGCAAGAAGTATTAATGAGCTGAGTTTAATAGAACTATTTGTTCTACTATCAAGATGAAACAAGCGCAACAAATCGTTACGCTTGCTTCATTATCTATTTTATAATACCTGTATTAAGAAGGTCGAAATTTACACTTACTTTGTATTCTACCGAGGAAATTATTTTTCCGGTTAACTTTTGATCCCATTTCCCTTTGTAATACATCCTGAAATAATCACTAAATCCGACGGGGTCAACTTCTAATTTCCGTAGTTTTTCTAGGAGATCTTTTACTTCCTCTTCAACGTGTTTACTAATATCGTCCTGCAATTCCGCAAAATCTCCATCTCTGATCAAATCTTTATTTCCCTTATATTCAACAAGGGATCCCTGCAATTTGATTCGAATAGACAATTGTGGAGAGTTCAAGTTTTTATTACTTTTAATAGCCACTTTATTTTCTATCAATTCAATATGCAGTTCTTCTTTGTCCAAACCCTTGTCAAGTCTAATCTCAAGTGGAGCGAGTTTGTCCAACCCTTTCATTGCCTGGACCATTGAAGATTGTTTACGTGATATTGTTTCAATCATTTTTCCACCATCAAACAAAGCAACGCTTTCAATTTTAATCGATTCCTCTTTTTTTTCTAAATAAGGCATTGACGCATGAGATACTGTACTCGTTTCTGAATTAATAAAGTCATGCAGTGTTGTAAAAGGACTAAATGATGTATGCATTTTGGGTTGTAACAAATCATATAAATACATATTTATACTTGGAATGTTAGGAAGATTTCCTTTCAATATATCTTCTGCTTTATCTTTCACAATCGCAAGACGTATATTATTCCCAACGGTCGCATCACGGTAGAAATGTTTAGCAATCACTATTACATCACTTTTCTTAGCATACTCTTCGCTAAATAAAATTGTTCGCAGCTGGTTTAATGAGATCATTTTACCCGCCTGCGAAGAGACCTCCGTGAACCCCTCCTGGATTAAGGATGTATTTACTGAAAAGTTTTGTGTAATTTCCTGTGATTCACCTGTCGACTGTGGAATAGACACCGTCATCCTTACTTCATCTTCACTGATATAATCGAATGCAATACTGCTAATCATCGATAAATCCTCAACGGAATTTGAAGGTTTTTTTTGTGAACAACCACCTGTACACAGCAAACAAATTAGGGTTATGAAGAATATAAACCGTTTCATTTTACAACCTCTTTTTTTATTTTCAGTAAATGGATCATGCACAAGAAGATTGGCCAAATCATAAATCCATAGTTAATATAATAAACGCGTTCATAAACCATCTTTTGATATTCAGCTGGAAATGGAATGCTAACTATGCCAAACACAATAACAGCTATCATGTATAAATGACTCCATTTTTCTTTTGCCCGTATTGAATCCAACCCTTTTTTTGCAACCCATAAGAACGCAGCCGCGGTTGTGAGGATTAGAAAAACCCACAGTGATATAGCTAAAACATCAACTCGCTCAAGAAAAGGAAGAGTAACTGCGTTAAGCAAATATAAAACTGGATACATCACATTTTCAAGTTGCCATTCGGAATAATACATAACACTTGCAAAAACTGTCAGTAGATATACTAATACTGTGATCCATATGCCCAATGAAGCTTGTTTAAACGCTTTTTTCTGTTGGATAATATATGGAAAATAAAAAAGAATTATTTCAAAACCGGTCATTGCTATAAATCCATTTTTTGTTGCTGTGAAAAACTCCTGTTTAGTAAAGTTAAAAAGAGGAAGAACATGTTTAATATCCCCTTCGCCAATTGCCCATTTCAAAAAAAAGAGAATCCAAATCACTAGAAAAAAACTAATGATACAAAATCGTGCGATTGATTTTATGCCGCTGCTGACAATGTAAACGAGCAAAATCATGAATATGATCAAAGGCCCGATTATTGTCCGGTCTGGCAACGCAATAATTTGAATTAGGTCTAAATAACCTTCAATAACAGACGACAATGTCAACGCTGCATATACAATCAAAATTCCATTCAGACATTTCCCAAGCCATTTGCCAAACAATAACTCGTGAATCTCGAATAAACTATGTTGATTATATTTCAGGGCAATCCAAATCATCGGAATAAGTAACAGGTTTGCGAAAACTCCGAACAGGAGTGGAAACCACCACTGACTAAAGCCGACCGGGCTTAGTAAATTCGGCAAAGTTAATAAAATGTTGCCGCTCATCACAAGATGGACAAGAAAGACGACATGATATCCGTTCAATACCTTTGTTTCGTTTTGATCCATGACCTATTCCTTTCCGTCTTTAGGGAGTACTTTTTTACTTTCCGCACTTGCGACACCCTTTTTATGTTTCAGGAAGGAGGATGGCGCCAAAACAATGCTGTCCAGAAGGTCTGTCCACTTTCTAGGGATAACAGGTGACATAAAAGGAGTTCCTAAAGATGTTAAATTTACTAAATGAAAAATAAGCCATGCAAATGCTATCATTTGTCCGTATAAACCGAAGAATCCCGCTGATAAGATAAATATATATCGAACAAAGCGACTTGCATTACTCATTTTAAAACTTGGACGTAAAAATGAAAGTAGTGCTGAAATGGCTACTAATACAATCAATATATTACTGACCAGACCCGCTTCAACAGCCGCTGTGCCAATAACGATACCGCCGACAATACCAATTGTTTGCCCGATTTTGGTCGGCATCCGGGACCCTGCTTCCCTTAGTACTTCAATAACCAGTTCCATGAAAAGAACTTCAATGACTGGTGGGAAAGGAACCCTACTTCTGGATTCATATATACTTTTCAACACTTCGTAAGGTAACATTTCAGGATGGTGAGATAAGGCTGAAATGTAAAAAGGAGTTAGCATTATCGTTAAGAAGAAACCGAAAAAACGGATACAACGAAGTAATGTGGCAGTGGTCCAACGATTATAATAATCTTCCGGAGACATGAAAAAGCCAAGAAAAGAGCTCGGACAGATCATTGCGCCATTACTGTTGTCCATCATAATAACGACTCTTCCGTCAATTAAAGAGCTAGTTATCAAATCAGGTCTCTCGGTTATATGGTATTGAGGGAATGGAGAGAATTGATGGTCTTCCATCAACTGGGCTAAAATGGAGATATCTTCAAAATGTCTATAGTTAATCGCATCAATTTTATTAATTACCTTAGTCAAATTGTTCTCTTCTACAATTTTTTCGATATATATAACGGAAATTTTAGTATTTGTTTCCGTCCCTATCCTAAAGTCGCGATTTTTTAATCCAGTATTATGTATCCGTCTTTTAATGAGGGATAGGTTTGTTTGCAGAGATTGCGTAAATGAATCCCGCGGACCACTGACCGTTGATTCAGTATCTGAATTAGAGATTGTACTAGTTGGTGGGCTATAAGTATTCACAATTGCGAACAGATCTTTTGAATGAAAGTAAATAACAGTATTTCCTTCAGCGATTGAAGATAAAACACTAGGAAGATTGACTTTCTCTGGCACATAAGCCGATTTTAGCAAGTCTTCCTTTTGATCTAACAATGGAAAGATAACAGTTCTGTGCAAAGTGAGTTTTTCGATAAGTGAGCTAAAGTAAATGATTGTCACAAGCTCATCGGATGTTTGAATGTCTTTAATTACGGCATCATTTATTCCAGTTAACTCGTTCTTAATCGCGGCAATCGTAATGAGCACTTTGTCGTTCTGAGCGGATGTAGAATTGGATGTTCCTTTATACTGACTATCCTCCCCTCCTTGCAAAAAGCTCATCAAAATCACCTTCCTTTTTGGATACTGTTAGTTTCACTATCTCCTAAATCATGATAATTTATTCTAATTGTGGGTAGTATACAGCATAATTTCCTCTTTTATAATATGTTGAAATAAAGAATTTCATTGGATTGGTAAGGCGCCTTTGCACTGTTTAAATAGATATTCATTTGTTCAAGACTTAGGGTAAAGAATTGATGAAGTGCTAGCTCTTTTCCTTGCTGTCCGAATCTGTCAGTGTTACAATTGGAAAACGTCTTAATTTAGCGAGTGATAGCTATGAATGCATTCAACTTAAACGATTATACGAATACCCAAAAACCTTGACAGGAGCCTGTCAAGGTTTTTTGTTTCCCTCGGGAAACATATCAATAGGAGGTCATCATTGATGAATAAGCATAGTCATTCAAGCGCTTCAATAATTGCGGTTTGGATTAGTTTAATAAGCAATATCCTCCTAACAGGGATTAAACTTGTTGTGGGCTTCCTCTTTCAAAGTCCGGTCCTTCTAGCTGACGGTTTCCATAATGCAGGCGACGTGATTGCCAGCGGTGCTGCCCTGACCTCGATGCGGATATCCAAACGTCCCGCGGATGATGACCATCCTTATGGTCATGGAAAAGCGGAAGTCATCAGTTCTGCTATTGTCGCACTGATTTTAGGGCTAGCCGCAATTTACATTGCGTATGAAGCGATTTCTGCACTTTTTGAGGAACCAGCAAAGGCTAGTTTAATAGCATTACTAACTGCATTTATTTCACTTATATGGAAACACGCCTTGTATGTCTATACAATCCGGATTGGTAAATTGACTAATAGTAAAGGGTTGATTGCGACCGCCTATGACCACTTGGCAGACGTTTACGCCTCACTAGCAGCTGTTGTCGGAATTGGTCTTGCACTTGTTGGTGATCTGTACAACATTCACTTCCTCTCTTATGGTGATCCGGTTGCCGGTATCATTGTGTCGTTTTTAGTGCTCAAACTTGCTTATGATATCGGAAAAGAAGCAATGGATGTCTTGATGGAGAAAAACATAAGCCGGCACAGACTGGATGGATTCGCAGCCTTAATCATGACTATCCCTGAAGTGAAACGGATTGACCGTTTGCGCGCTCGGGAACATGGACATTATATTCTTGTAGACCTGCGTGTAGGTGTACCAGGTGAAATGACTATCCAAGAAGGGCATGATGCTTCACGAAAAATCAAGGATACCATCATGGCTAGTAATGAAGATGTAGATGAAGTTTTAATTCACTTAAACCCTTGGTATAAAGACGACGAATAATAAAAACGACGTACATGTCAGCTGACATGTACGTCGTTTTTTGTTCATTACTTAGTTTTCAGGTTGCTCTTCGACTAATTCAGTATCTACCACTTCGTCCTCTGTCGATAAAAACTGTTGTAATGCCTCTTTGTTTTGTTCGAAATCAATACTTAGAACTTCCCCTGCCGCTACACGCTTCTCTTCAAAAGAGTGTTCAACAGGAATACGTAGCGTCTCTATTTTATCAGTCTTGCCGAGAAGTAAACCTTTACCGATCGTAAGGATCGTTCGATTATCCACATTTGTATTAACGTAAGGCTCCACAACGCCGAGTAACTTAGGCAAGTTTAGTAAACTGTGGATGCTCACAGCTTCATCCTTTAATTTCGACAACGCTTCCTGCTGCCGTTCCACCCGCCCATAATCATTATTTTTATCGTGGCGGAAACGCACATAGCCAAGTAACTGTTCGCCATTTAAAACTTGGTTTCCAGGCTGTAATGTCATTCCAATTCCATGAGACATGGCATAAGGAATATCAACTTCTATCCCATTAGGAGCTACAACGTCTACGATTTTCGAAAATCCAGTAAAGTCAACAATTGCATAGGAATGAATATCAATATCAAAATTTTGCTTAATTGTTTGCCTTACAAGTTCCGGACCTCCAAGTGAAAAGGCAGAATTGATTTTATGATACCCGTGATCAGGGATATCCACATACGTGTCTCTCATAATAGAAACGAGTTTCATCTGATGAGTCGTTTGATTATAATGAGCAATCATTAACGTATCGGCTCGTGCATCTTCATTTCCCCGCGAGTCACTACCTAATAACAGAACATTAATTTCACCAAATTGTGGATCTGCACCTTCAAATTCATCAAATGACGCGCTGTCATCTTTAAGTGATCCTTCGTTTGCTATAGATAACCCGCTATAGTATTGAACTACTCCGTATATGATTCCCGCTAACAAAATCAATGTAGTTACAATAAAGAAATTTCTTAGTCCTTTACGTTTCTTATTTCTTCGCTCGCTTCTTTTCATTCAAAAATCCACCTATCGCTTTATTCTATGTTAGTTCTTCCTAATGAATTTGAAGCAAGTTGTACTGCAATCGCATCATCTAAATAACCAATGGCAAATAGATAGTCAGGGATAGCGTCTAAAGGAATGATAAAATATAATAATGCACTTCCAATTATCGCAAGTTCACTCCGTGTACCCTTCCCCAGACGAAACTTCTTGAATAAGTCCTTCATCTGACAAATAAGTGGCCCGATGCTACCCACACTTTCCAGCTTCTTTCCGAATCCAGTAAGAATATCGTTTTTTCCTTCTACTGTTTGTACATATTGTTGGTACTTTGCTAACTTCTGTTCGATGACGGCTTCAGTTACATTTTGATTTGCCACGTCTGAAGATGCAAAAACCTCCTGAATACTTTCAGCAGATGTACGGTTCTTCAACAAAAAATCTTCCTGCTTCTGTTCAATAGGGTAACCAGCTGCTTCAACAAGATCGACCAAAGGCACTTCTAAACAGTCAGCAAATCGCTCTAAATGTTGCAGGTTCGCTTTTCTTTTACCGTTTATCACTCGTGAAATGGTAGCTGTATCGATTTTGCTAAGTTCACTTAGTTTTCGCATTGACAATGAACGCTCTTTTAATAATTCCCTTAGTAACAAACCAAGAGGCGAATTGATTACGTCATTAGCCATTATCAATTCTCCTTTCCATGAAACTAACCGAGAATTAGACGCTATGAAGAATTGTATAATTGTGTTGACAATTTGTCAATATAAATAAACCCCATCTTCTTCGACCACTTTTTTAAAAATAGTTGAAGGAAGTACGTGTTACAAATTAAAAGCCTAATGAAACAATGTAGGCTATACTAGTAGGTAAGAGGAACAGAGTATAATTCAATTCCTCTCTAGTCAAGGAGCTGATCTGAAATGTTAAAAAAACAGATGGAAAAGTATATTGCTGAAAATACGCTGGATAATAAAATCGAGTTCTTTAATGTGGATAAAGAATATGTCGCCAAACATCAATTGATTGCCGGTGATGTAACAATTGTAGAGAAAGCGTTTAAATTCAGTGCCATAGAGCGGTGTGTGAAAGAGACGGAAAATCTGATACGGGAGGAAGATCAGAACTTTCTAAATGACAGCATTTCCTACTTAAAAAATCATATGAATGAATTCGTTTACGTAGAATCAAATGCTTTTGAAGTAATCAGAGTCGACGCTGTCGTTCTAGAACTTGATGATGTCTTCGAAACTTATACAGCCCTATTCGGACTAAAATTACAAAAGAAATTCGGGAATGACATGAAGGCATATCTTGACAAGCATTTACATGGAGATGGTGCTAAATATAGTGTGATGTTTTCCAATGAAGACGGGTTATGGGATGTGAATTTTGCACTTAATTATATTGAAGGTTTTAGTGAAAATTTATCTTTTGTTGAGGTTTATCAACTGATGTATGACTTTATATTCAAAATGGTTGAAGCCGTTGATGAAGCGCAATGAAGGATGGGAATTAATTGAATGATTTAGGTTTTATTTACACATATACGCAACACACAGATGAGCATGATTTGTGCATGTTAGAAATGAGATCATTTTTCGGCTTTGATGTCACTTCTACTGTGTTGAGAAGTTCGATTGAAATCGATCCAAGTCGCAGCGCATTTATGAAAGAAAGACTGGATATCATGTATGAAGGCGATAATCTTGATGAAATCTCCCGGCAAGTTGAAAAATACGATTTAGGTGGCTCTACATTTAGAGTCGTCAGTTTGAATACAACAGATCTCGATACGACGAAAAAGATTGGGCATCCGGAGCGTAGGAAAATCGAGCGTGAAATTGGACTACGTGTCAATGGTACTCCCGACTTAGTGAACCCACCTGCAAATACGTTTGGCATTGTTTTATTAGATGGTAAGTGGTATTTCGGGAAGCATGTTGAAAGTGAGTCGGTCTGGTTCCTTCATCAGAAAAAACCGCATATGTACTCTACAGCATTAAGTACACGTGTCGCAAGAGCAGTGGCCAATATTGCGATTCCGCATCCAAAGGGTGTACGAGCCATCGATCCATGTTGCGGCATTGGTACAGTGCTGGTTGAAGCATTGTCGATGGGCATTAATATCGTCGGACGAGATATTAACCCGCGTGTCGTTTTGGGATCAAGAAAGAACATTGCTCACTTTGAGCTAGAAGGCACTGTAGAAATCGGTCCTATTGCAGAAGTCGTTGACGACTATGATGTTGCGATTATCGACATGCCTTATAATCTTTTTACACATATTACGCCTGAAGAGCAGCTTGAAATATTGAAGGAAGCACGACGGTTTACGAAGAAAGTGATTGTCGTGACGATTGAAACAATCGATCACATGGTTGAAGAGGTCGGATTCGTCATTACGGATCGCTGTGTTGCGAAAAAAGGACATTTTCACAGACAAGTTCTTGTTTGTGAATAAAAGGAAAGACCTCGTTTAAAGTAGCGAGGTCTTTCCTTTTGTGATTTCATGGGGAAAATCTAGGCTATTTAATTTTCAGATAGTACAACTCTATTCCTTCCATCCACTTTTGCTTGATATAATGCTTTATCCACCCTGCTGAATAGTTCTAGGATTGTCTCCCGATTACTATGATAACTACCGACACCTAGTGAAATTGTTACATTATTATTTGTCGGACATATAGTGGACGAGACATTTATACGAAGTCTTTCAGCGATATCCATTGCTTCCTGGACATCCGTTTCAGCCAGCAGGATTACAAACTCTTCTCCACCCAATCTAATACAGACATCGTCGCCCCGAATAATTTCACTCATTTTTCCAGATAAAAACTTAAGCACTTCGTCTCCGACTTGATGACCATATCGATCATTGACGGCTTTAAAATGGTCGATATCAATCATAATCATAGAAAATGGTCGATTGTCCATAGTCCATCTTGCAGTGACTTTGTCTCCGTACCTACGATTCTTTAATCCGGTAAGAGGGTCTGTGTAGGAGCGTTCCTTATAATCCGCAACCCTCTGTTGCTGACTGTTTGCGTATTCGTGAATTGTTTCATTCAACTGCTTAGCCTCAAAATACCATGTTGGAATATCAGCACTTTCGCTTTGTCCCCCATTTTCTTTTAGATTTGCAGAAAACGTCGCCAATTTGCGCAACGGAAATGATAGCCTCTCGGATAGAACAATGGTTAACAAGAAAAAGAATATGATAAAAGGAAGGGCGTACAGTAACATTTTATAGACTATCCCCTTCAAAGGTTCAAGGCTTGCAACGTAAGGTGTTTGGGAAACAACTCCCCACTTACTCGACTTAATGTATGTGTACCCGGCAAGAAACTCCTTTCCTTCTGAGTTTGTAACTTTTTGTGATCCATTTTTATGTCTCAGTACTTTTTGTGTAACTTCATTTTTACTGATATCCTCACCAATTCGTTCAGGATTCGGATGGTAAACCAGCATTTTCCTATTATCGACTACCCACACATAAGATCCGTCCGTTGCAAAGTGTTCATCAAGAATGTCATGAATAATATTATCTTCTTGCAAATAAATCGTGCCGCTCAAAAATCCAAGGTATTCATTTTTTTCATTCCACAAAGGGGTTGATACGAGAATAAGCAGCCTGCCTGTTGCCGCCATATAAGGCTCCGAGATAAGGGGTGTTCTTCTGTATAGTGCTTCCCTAGGACCGCTGGTTTCCAGTTTTTCACCGACAATGCCCACATCAGGCGAAGTGGCTAGTACCACTCCTTCCCTGCCAACAACGGAAAGGGAATTAAAGTTTTTACTGCTATTTAATAAATCTGCAAGCTTTTCTGTCAATTTTTCAGTGTCGTCAATATCAGCAACCATTTCAGAAGCTTTAACTTTTAGATTACTTTGCATTCCGTTAAATACCTCTTCCGTTAACTGTCCCAATTTCATTGAATAGACTTTGTTGATTTCCAAGGTATTATTTATCAAGTTTTCTTTTGTAACAAAATATCCAGAAAATAACGTGATACCGAGAATGCACATCATCGAGAATGATACGAGAAGCGTTATCCAGAATCGTAACGTTTTGATCATATTTATTACCTCTTTTTTAGTTGTATTTCATCTCTATCATGGTATCAGTTATAAAGGTGACAGTAGAATCGTTTAAATTATCAACAAAAAATTAGTAGAGGCAATGAGCACCATTCACCAATTTATAGGCGCTCATAAACTCCCTATATATGGTATACACTTACTTTATAAGATATACTATAAGTGATATCTATGCTTAGTAAATGCCCCTTATAGTATAGTACATATTTGAAAGTCATGGTGATATAATGGAAGTTAATTCAATCTGGGATAAAAGAATAAAGGCATTTTATGTTGAAATCGTGAAATACTTTTCACTTATTGCATTGGGTGTATTTTATTCCTTTATCATCTTTGGTAGTGTTTTTCTTTATTACTACGTGAAATTTCTTCAGTGGTTACCACCATTTCTTCCAACCGAAATGATAGCGTCATTAGTAATTACGTTTACTTTTTTAAAGACAGATATTCGTACATTTGTCAAAAAAGCTGATGTCATCTTTTTAATGCCAGCAGAGACAGCGTTGTCCTTATATTTTAGAAAATCGATGTTTTATAGCACTTTTATAGATGTGATCAGACTCCTAATTATGCTATTAATTATTAGTCCTCTTGTAAAACAGAGTGAAATTATTACGATTACATTCCTTATTACTTTTCCAGGTCTAATCCTCTTGAACATTCGCCTGACTTGGGTTGAACAATGGATGACTACTAAACTTCCAAAGTTAATTCACAAAGTCATTCGGTTTCTAACATTTTATACAATTATTTATTTGATGTTTATAGGTCTGTGGGTAATTGCAGGAACTTTATTAATTATCAATTCCTTCATTTGGTTTTATGTATTTAATAAGAAAGGAAGGGGGCTTAATTGGGACTATTTAATAAGTCAAGAAGAAAAGTCCCTATTAAAGATTTATAAATTTATTAATATATATATTGATGTCCCCCATCTTCAGCATTCGTTTAAACGCAGGAGGTTCTTGGGTTGGCTAATAAAGAACGGAATAACTTATAAGCAATCTTCTTCTTACACATACTTATTTTCACACTTGTTTATTAGGAATAATGAATTTTATTATTTGTATGCAAGATTAACCTTAATAGGGATTAGCATTCATTTTTTCTTTCCTGCTAATGGCTGGATTATAGCTTTTCCACTGTTATTTTTATCTGGGTACCAGTTACTTCCTTTACAATACTCGATAAATAACAGTTCCCGTATTTATCCCCTATCAATTAAGGCCATTAAGCAGTCTTTTCAAAAACTACTAATGAACCTATTAATCGTGCAGCTACTTTTTTTCAACTTGGCTTCGTTTAGTCCTAATCCTCTTATAAAAGTGGTTGTAATAATTTTCTCGGAGTTGTTAGTTATATATTGGTTTGTTTACTTTTTTGCATCAAAACGAATTATGAGACAACCTGAATAACTATTTACTTCAAAATTACAGCAGTTACTTCACAAGTATAAGTACAGTAAATCGCACTGAAAAATACAAGAGCCTTTTTGGAGGTGCATATGCTGAATTCACTAATGCACACGTCACTTGCAATAAAAACAAATTTCACTAAATCCTAATTTTTTTTATATTGATTAGTTTCCAGCCTTTCATTCTACCAGGAATAATAGGTAGAAATAGAGGTAATATGTAGATGTTAGTTGTATGAGTACCTATATAATTTGAGCATTACACGGTCAATTTCACAAATAACAAGAAAGTACCCAGCATGATAACTGAGTACTTTCTTTTTTAGTTTGAAACATATGTTGTAAAGTCAGCCAATAGGCGTGCACCGTAGCCTGTCGCAGATTTTGCATAGTATCCTGAAGCACTGTTTTTACTCATCATGCCCGCCATATCAACATGCAACCATTTACTTTCTTTCGGTACAAAACGACGAAGGAATAAGCCTGCCGTAATTGATCCTGCCCCACCTAATGAACTGATGTTGTTCATGTCCGCATAGTCACTGTCAAGCGACTTTTCGTATGCGTCAACTAATGGCATAGGCCAGATGAAATCACCGTTTTGATCGCCGATTTTTTTCATTTGGGCAGAAAGTTCTTCATCTCCGAAAACGCCACCGATTTCAGTGCCGAGTGCATTGACGATTGCGCCTGTGAGCGTTGCGATATCGACGATGTAGTCCGCTTTCCATTCGCCTGCACGAATAAGTGCATCTGCTAAAATGAGGCGTCCTTCTGCATCGGTATTGCCGACTTGCACCGTCAATCCATTTTTGTAGGTAATAACTTCTCCTGGTAAAACTGATGTGTTGTCAGGCATGTTTTCCACAATTGGAATAAGTGCCACGACATTCACTTTCGCGTTCGATTTCGCAAGCAATGTGAGTGCACCAGAAACAGCAGCTGCTCCCCCCATATCCATGCGCATATCACTTAGGTCTTTGCCGCCCTTCAAGCTGATGCCACCTGTATCGAATGTCACGCCTTTACCGACGAGTGCCACAAGCGGTTGCGATGCGTCACCTTTGTAAACTAGTTCAACGAATGAAGGCTTGTAGATACTGCCACGCGCGACTGTCAGGACGCCGTTCATCTTCATTTCCTTAAGCTTTTCTTTATCGAACACATTCACTTCAACGCCAGTACCTTCAAAGTTGTTCTTCAATACTTCCGGGAATGTTTCTGGATTTAAGACGTTTGACAGTTCATTCATCAAGTCGCGTGAGAATGCAGTTGCTGCCGCACGAATCTTCCCTGCTTCAACGAATGGTTTCGCTTCGTCTCCAACTACATGAAGCTTAGTTTGGAATGCTGTGACATCCGATTTATATGTAACAAACTGGTACGCTCCTAGTTCCCATCCTTCTGTAAATGCTGTCAGCACAGATCCTTTATCCAACTTTGTATAGGCATCCAAAAGAACTTGCGCTTCAACAATTGCTGTTTCGGCTTTTTGAGCGCTTACATCTCGAGCAATATTCCCTGCTGTTGCGCGAACTTTCTCTAGTGTCATATCTTTTTCTTTACACTCTTTTACCACAATATAATGTGTTTCTCCGATTAATACAGAACTATGCCCCGCCTTTTGATTGGCTACGAATTGTTTGATCGCAGCATTTCCCGAAACAATTGGATTGTTTGCGAAAATAACTTTTACTTCATTAGACATATGATTTCCCCCTGGTAAATTATTTCGACTTCTAAAATAGTTTATCACAAGTTATCCAACTTCAACGAATTATCTTTTTTCGGAAATCACGAGGCAAAGTGTTGTTTACTAAATCGAGATTTATCATTTCTTCTTACCAAATCCACTATATAAAGGCAGTCTTTAATCAGATGAACGGAGCCATCGCAACTTAATATTATGTTAATAAAAACGCTTCTAAAGCAGAGAATACAACCTCAAACATTCCATTTGAATTCCCCCCTTTAAATAGTCCTATAAGTCATCGCCTTTGAATAAAATGAAATGACGTCATATTAGTGGAGGGCTATTCATGAATTCAATATTCACCTATATCTTTTTAGGCATATCAATGGCTGCACCAATTGGACCGGTTAAGTCCGTCTTATTAAATACGGGTATTAAAAATGGTTTTTTTCATGCCTGGTTTTTTAGTCTTGGTGCTTTGACAACCGACATCATGTATATGTTCATAGTGTATTTTGGCGTTGGTCAATTTATTGATTCGCCTTTAATGAGAATAATTCTTTGGTCTTTTGGCTGTTTTGTACTGTTGTATACGGGTATAGAAAATTTACTATCGCTACATAAAATTGAAATGAATTTGAAATCCGGTAAAAGAGTCCGACTTAGAAAATCAATACTATCTGGTTTCTTCATGTCATTGTTGAATCCACTGACCATCCTTTTTTGGCTAGGGATATATGGTTCTATACTCGCGAATACGGCTGGAGTCTCTACAGGATATCAAATTTTTATAAATAGTATCGCCATTTTGGTTGGCATCATTTTAGTGGATTTTATAATGTCCTTTTTATCCAGTGGAGCTCGTAAATTATTATCCACCAAGCTTTTGAAAATCGTCTCTCTTATTTCATCCATAATAATGATTGGTTTCGGAATCTTCTTTGGTATGCAGGCTTTTCAAGCGTTATTTTAATACACCCTCACCTGGTTTCATAAGTATGTTCCCTCATTTTCACATAGTACTGTTTAGTAAAAGACTATACAATAAACATCTAACGCATAAAATGAACACACAAGGAGACCATACCTTTATTAGTCAAAAACAGGATTAGTCGAGGTGTGGTAATGGGAAAAAGTACGGTTCAAGTAAGTATATGGTGCACTGTAAGTATGGCTTCAATTCCTCTTATCATGACACTAGGGAATTCCATGCTTATTCCAGTGCTCCCGATACTGGAAGAAAAGGTCGGAATCACATCATTTCAGTCGAGCATGATCATTACAAGCTATTCAGTCGCGGCTATTTTTCTAATACCAGTAGCAGGCTATTTATCAGACCGTTTTGGTAGGAAAATGGTTATATTACCGAGTTTAATCTTCGCTTTAATCGGGGGTCTGATTGCCGGGTTTGCTTCATGGAAAATGGAGGACCCATACACAATGATCATCTTTGGTAGAATCCTGCAGGGAGTAGGGGCGGCTGGAGCCATGCCAATCATTTTGCCACTTGTGGGTGACCTTTATCAAGATGATGATGAAAAAATGAGTTCTTGTTTAGGAATTATCGAAACGTCGAACACGTTTGGAAAAGTATTAAGTCCCATCTTAGGTTCAGTATTTGCTGCTATTTTATGGTTCCTGCCGTTCTTCTCCATTTCAGCGCTTAGTTTAATTTCTTTTGCACTTATCTTTTTCTTTGTTAAAGTCCCCAAAGAAAAAGATGATCCTGTAAAGTTTAAGCAGTTTTTAAGTAACACAAAAAAAGTATTCAAGGTGGAAGGAAAATGGTTGTATACCGTATTCCTTAATGGGGTCCTGGTTATGCTGATATTATTCAGCATGTTATTTTTCCTATCAGAAAACCTTGAAAAAGTTCATGATATAAAGGGTATAAAAAAAGGGTTTGTTTTGGCCATACCGCTACTGTTACTTTGTATTTCTTCGTTTATTTCCGGTCGAAAAATTAAAGGGGATTTACAGACGATAAAAAAAGTAATGATTATTTGCTTGATCGCAATGTCCGTCAGCGTCATATTCGTAGGGTTTACAAGCAAAAAACTGTTCCTTCTGTTAGTGGTAACGAGTATAGTTGGAATAGCTATTGGTGCATTATTGCCTGCACTCGACGCTATTATTACAGAAAACATAAAAAAAGAGTTAAGAGGCACGGTTTCCTCTTTTTATAGCTCAGCGAGATTTATCGGTGTCGCAGCTGGTCCCCCTATTATGTCACTTGCAATGAAAAACTTTCTCAATGTTAGCTATATTACTGCAGGTGTATTGGGATTCATCCTATTATTCATTGTCTTTAAGTTCATCAAAGTCGAGGAAATTGAAAAAACGAATAAAATAGCGTAAAAATAGGACCTAGCAGCGATTGTTGCTAAGTTCTTTTTTTAAGTAGAATTTCTCCTTTAGATAGTTGTACAGGTCAATCCCTTCGAATAAGATACATAGACATCATTTTAAGGGCGGACTTTTTCATGAATTCAATAGTTGCCTATATCTTTTTAGGTGTATCCTTGGCTGCGCCAATCGGCCCTGTTAACGCGGCGCAACTAGACACGGGGATTAAAAACGGATTTTTTCATGCTTGGATTTTTGGTATTGGAGCTTTAACAGCTAATGTCTTGTATATGATTATGGTATATTTCGGGATTGGCCAAATTATTGAGTTCCCTCTTGTAAAAATAATTCTTTGGTCTTTTGGTTGTTTTGTTCTTACATATACGGGTATTGAGGGTTTACTTTCGCTACATAAAATTGAGTTAGCTTAGAGATTTGGTAAAAAAACTCGTCTTAGACGTTCCTTATTATCAGGTTTTTTCATGTCACTTTTGAATCCGCTTACTATTCTTTTTTGGCTGGGGATCTATGGTTCAGTTCTTGCGGAAACAGCCAAAAACTTTTCAGGGAATCAAATCATTATCAATAGCATAGCCATCATAGTCGGTATTATTTTATGGGATACTATAATGGCTACTATATCCAGTGGTGCACGCAGATTTTTATCCACCAATCTTTTGAAGCTCATTTCCATTTTTTCGTCCCTAGCCATGATCGGATTTGGGATTTACTTTGGTATTCAAGCCTATCACGCACTATTTTGAGCTTCTTCTTTCTTCCATCTTTTCCGCAACGATATGACTACAATCCCGATTACCGCAAGAAAAACTAAACTGATAAAAAAGCCTGGTCGACTTGTTTTATGAAAGAGTGTTCCGCTAACGGCGGCAACGACCAGAATCATTCCAATCACTCTTTTTACTTTATCCGCAGTAGTCGGCTCAATTAATCTGTGATACATGACTAAAATGAAAAGCCAATTATAAAGCAGCATTAGTGCCGCAGCAGTGGTTATATATTCGTACACTTTTTCAGGCAATAATAAAGAGGTAACTATAGAAAGTACAAGCCCAGTTGATGTTAAAGCGATAGCAGGTAACGGCATTTTGAATTTCTTTTTCGTTTGTTTACTGAATATTTTAGGAGCATCTCCATCTTCAGATATTGTCAGAAGTATCGTGGTAACCGAAAACAGGGATGCAGACATCGTTGAAAACCCGGCAATAATAATTGCAGCTGTAAACACATGCGGGAAAAATTCGATATTACTAACACCTGATAAAGCCTCAACAAAAGGGCTTTTGTTCTCTCTGAACTTATCATATGGCATCAGTAATAGCGCTAACGAAAGTGCGGTAACATAAATTATTCCAAGCAACCCTAACATGACTTTACCCGATTTGGGAGCGTCCTCCTTATTTTTAAGATGGATAGCCATTACGCCCATTACTTCAATTCCTCCATGAGCGTAAAAGGCAAATAAAAGAGCGCTCCAAAACCCGATTAATCCGTTTGGAAAGAATTCATTTACTGTTTCTGGAATCCCAGCCTTTTGGTCGCCCTCAAGTGTCCCTGTCAGCGCTAAAATGGCAATCACAATAAACATAAAAATAGCGGCAATTTTCATTACAGCGTATACGCTTTCTAATTTCCCAAACGCTTTTGCTCCAATAAAAAGAACAATGAGCCCGCAAACGGCATAGATCGATGCAAATATCCATAACTTAACATTAGGAAACCAAAATCTAGACAAGATTGAAATCGCCGTAAGCTGACTGCCAATGATTAATATTTCCGAACACCAGTAAACCCAACCACTACTAAAACCGGCCCAACGTCCATATGCTTTTTTTGCATAGGTACGGAATGACCCTTTCTGCGGATCCTTTGCAGACATTTTCGCTAGTGCTTCAAACACGATATACGTTGCACTTGCAGCCATTATAAAGGCTAGAATGACCGATGGACCTGTCATTTTGATTGCAATACTTGATGCCAGGAAAAAACCTGTACCTATAATGCAACCTACTCCAATTAGGGATAATTGCCACCAAGCAAGATTCGCTGCCTCGTCCTTGCCACCTGACGTTTTCTTCCCCATTTCTACACCTCCACATAAAGATAGCCTTCCACAAGAAAGTGGATTTATGTGCTAATGAAACGATGAAAAAACTTCTATTAAGGCAATAGATTCAACTTATTATAATTATTTGTTTTCCTTAATTTAACACATGATAGCATCACTACTGAAACAGTCCCGTGATGCGAATGTTACTCGCTTCACAGGACTGTTTTCTATGTTAAGCACTTTGTTATTTCATTCCGATTAAATTATTTATTCAAGAAATATCCCTCAATATCATCTATATACTCGGCACTTAACAATTGGAAAGGAAGTGATTTTTTTGTGATTATTACTAGGAATCAGTTTCCAATATCGCTACGTCGCTAGATTCATGTGTCGTACAAATAGATTATTGCAGTTTCTATTGAATTCTAAATTAATAGTGCCAAGTATATAGCATTAAGTTATTCTTTTTGATACGCTTTTCTTAATCACACCGTCAGGAGGTAATTTCATTGAAAACAGTATGGAATCATCAAGGAATTATTGAACTATTTGAAGCCAATCGCAATGAAGAACTAGCTGGACCGATGACGGCCTATCTGAAAAATCATTTCCCTTTCCTCGGTATCAAAAGTCCTAGACGTAAGGAATTATTGAAAGAGCACTTCGCCGAATATACGTTGCCTGTACCTGAGCAGCTGTTTGAAGAAGTGTGGAAACTTTATGAACTGCCGAAGCGGGAGTACCAATATGCAGCAATTGCGCTGATTGAGAAAATGAAAAAGCATTTAACGACAGATGATTTTCCTGCTTTACTTCAATTAATTGAAACGAAATCATGGTGGGATAGCGTGGATTCAATTGCGCCTCACTTTGTAGGTCACATTGTAAAACTTGATCGCGATTATGGTGAAAAAATCATGTTGGAGTGGTCTCTTTCGGACAATATGTGGACAAACCGTTCAGCAATTCTTCATCAATTAAAATTCAAACAACAGACAGATACCGAGCTATTATTCCAGATTATCAAACAGCATTCAGATTCTAAGGAGTTTTTCATCCAAAAAGCGATTGGTTGGGCATTACGAGAATATGCAAAGACGGATCCAGATCTTGTGAAAGTATTTGTGGAGGATCATCCATTAAAGCCGCTTAGTAAGCGGGAGGCGTTGAAGCATTTTAAGTGACTTCGCTCTTGTCAGTGTAAGTAAACCATCAAAACAAGAAAATCTCCCCTTAAGTTGAAGTTATTTCATCTAAAAAAATGCCAAGTATCCACACCATTAAAAACGGTTCGGTTACCTGGCATCTTTTTACAGATTTTTCTTTTTTACCTCTTCCATATTAGTATCACTATAAATTGCGGTTCCAGTTCCACCCGTTTTGGCAAGTATTTCTTTCACCTCATTATACGTTAGACCAGATTCTTCATTTTGTCGTTTAACCTCCATAATGTCCGTACCCGCTTCTGTAAATTTCTTTTGACTATTACTTTTCATTTGAGAACCTCCAATTATTTTGTCCCCTTATAGTTCCCCAATGAAAGATTTTCACGCAGGCTCTTCCTGCCAACTATGAAATCATTGTCAAATGCCAGGAATATCACCGTTACTTGCCTTCCTCATAAATGCTCACAATTTTTCCAATTGAGGCAATTCGGATTTACACATTAGTTTGGCTAACACTCAAAATTATGTGCGGAAATTGTGTGGGTATGAAAAGTACTTGTATAAATGACAAATCCAGTACCTTGCAATGAATAATACTATATGATATATTGTTGTCAACAAGTACTTTGTATGAGATAGTACTGTCCATTGAACTATAGTGAAAGGAGTGTAATCAAAGTGAATGTACAATTCAAAAAAGGTGTGTTGAATTTATGCGTGCTTGTTCTTCTTGATAAGCAAGATCGCTATGGCTATGAGCTTGTGCAAAAGATTTCCGATCAGATTTCCATTTCCGAAGGTTCTGTTTATCCCCTGCTACGTCGGTTAACGAAAGAAGGTTATTTCACGACCTATTTGCAGGAATCAACGGAAGGTCCTCCCCGTAAGTACTACACATTGACGGATGCTGGCCGAGAATATCTTCATGAACAGTTAAACGAATGGAAAAGTTTCACGGATGGCGTCAATACATTAATCGAGGAGGGTGTAAGGAATGACTGAAAACCAATTTATAGTTGAACTTGAAACTGCATTGAACCAACTGCCTGCTGAGGAACGGAATGAAATTATTCAAGATATCCAAGAATACTTCTCGAATGGCCGTGAGGATGGAAAAACAGAAAACGACATCGCCACCTCCCTAGGCTCTCCTACGAAAATTGCTGAAGAATTACTTGAGTCGTCTTCATTTGTGGAAAGTAAAGCGGAAATCGTGTCAACGAATGAAATCATTACAATCCAAGATAACCTGTTTTTGAATGTCGATATCAACGTCCAGCATGGCGCACTATTTGTCAGTCCATCTGACAGTTTGATGACGACCGTTGAATTGATTGGTTCTAATGAAAAATTGAAACTAACTGCGGAAGTCGTTGGCGATACATTGTTCATCAGGCTTAAAAGTTTACGCCACTGGTTACTCATGTTCAATTTCAATATGAAAGCGGTGACCCTTAACGTGATTATTCCAATGAAGCTGTATCAATCGATTGCGATGAAGACAGATAATGGACGGATTTCTGCTGAGAAAATACTCTGCAAAAAAGTCAGTGTAAATACCGACAATGGAAAAATCCAATTAAAAGAGATTGCTGCCACTTCGTTGACAGCTGAAACGGATAATGGACGAATTGAAATCGATAAGGTGCAGATCGATCATTTACGAGCGAAAACGGATAACGGGCGAATTGAAATGCGTCATGTCGATGCGGACAGCATTGCAGCTGAGTCTGATAATGGTAGAATCGAGCTCGAACATGTCACGGGTTCCATTGTTGGCAGTACTGATAATGGCCGTATTACACTTCAGACGGACAGCCTTGATCGAAATATTGATTTTCAAACTGATAACGGAAGCATTGTTATTCAATCAACTAGCAAGCCAACAAATGTCTCCATTCATACGAAAACGGGCCATGGTAAAGTCGATGTATTTGGCGAACGCAATTCACGGACGGTCATCGGCACTGGTGAACATACGATTCGTTTGAAGTCGGATAATGGACGGATTACGGTCGGGTGACCATGGATATGATTGGTTGGTGATGGTTTATATTCGCTCGGTGAACTGATGTGGTCGGTGGCAATGGTTTATGATCGCTTTGCTTACTGATTTGCTCGGGAGCGATGACATATGATCGCTTTGCTTACTGATTTGCTCGGGAGCGATGACATATGATCGCTTTGCTTACTGATTTGCTCGGGGGCAATGGGATATGATCCTTTAGCTTACGGATATGCTCGGGAGCAATGGGATATGATCCTTTAGCTTACGGATATGCTCGGGGGCAATGGGATATGATCCTTTAGCTTACGGATATGCTCGGGAGCAATGGCATATGATCGTTTTGCTTACTGATTTGCTCGAGAGCAATGGCATATGATCGTTTTGCTTACGGATATGCTCGAGAGCTAATGGCATATGATCGTTTTGCTTACGGATATGCTCGAGAGCAATGGCATATGATCGTTTTGCTTACGGATAAGCTCGGGAGGTAATGGCATATGATCGTTTTGCTTACGGATATGCTCGGGAGCAATGGCATATGATCGTTTTGCTTACGGATATGCTCGGGAGCAATGGCATATGATCGTTTTGCTTACGGATATGCTCGGGAGCAATGGGATATGATCGTTTTGCTTACGGATATGCTCAGGGGCAACGGCATATGATCGTTTTGCGTACTGATATGCTCGGGAGCAATGGCATATGATCGTTTTGCTTACGGATATGCTCGGGAGCAATGGTATGTAATCGCTTTGCTTACTGATATGCTCGGGAGTAATGGTATATGATCGTTTTGCTTACGGATATGCTCGGTCTACAACCCTATATGCTCGTTTTCCATGTTAACTAGTTAATCTCAAATAAAAAAAGCTGAGGACACCGATTTCCAGGTGTCCTCAGCTTTTTCATGTCTTTACACGACCGGTGCTTCTCCACCAAATGCTGCCCACTCTTCGCGAGATGGTCCGTAGACGCCCGGCACAGGCAAGCCGGATTGTCTCATAAGTACGGTCATTTGACCGCGGTGATGCGTTTGGTGCGCGGTTAATATACCAAGCACAGTTCCGATCGCCCATTGCTCCCCGTACATCTCTTTTAATTCAGCTAACGATTCATCAGTCCACTGTTCTTTGATTGCCGCAACCATTGCTTCATTTGTTGAACGGTAAGCCCCAGCAATTTCAACAGCCGATGTTGGTACAGCTGCATCGTGAGGATTTGCTTCGAAATCAAGGCCTGTCCTTGACATCATCTCGCCAAGCGTTGTAACGATATGCCATGCGATTCGGCCAAGGGTACGGTCTTCGGCTGACACTTCTTGATCAAGAGACTTATCAGTTAATGTGTTTAGGATTTTCTGTGTCGATTCACTTTCATGGCCCCAGTTAATAAGAAACTCTTCGATTGTTTTAAACATATATATCCCTCCAAATTTTTCTTTACTCTATAAACCTTTTCGTCACCTGTCGTAATTTCCCCTTCATTATCATAAAAATAGAGGACATGGGCATTCTCCTGCTATTTATAGAACTCGCCGTTTCACTTCCTCTAGTAGCGTTGCTTGCCTGGCTTTGTGAATCCATCCCTGTCACGATTTTAATGTAACTGTATCGTCATGGTATAATTTCCATAATTAGAATGGAGGAATCTTATGACCCGTAAAAAAATGCTGTTCCCATTCCTATTACTAATTTCTATCCTAATGACAGCTTGTTCAGCTAGTTCATCTGGCGTGGAAGGTCCTGAATTTGATAAAGCACAAACTGAATTTATCCAGGAATTAAGCGTTGAAAAGATTTTTTCCTCATTAAGTGAATTAACGAAAAACCCTCGAGTAGCTGGCACAAGCTCGGAAATGCAGGCAGCTGCTTTTTTGACTGCTCAATTGAAGTCGGAAGGATATGAAGTCGAAGTTCAACCATTTGATTTCGAAAGGTACGTCATACCAGAGTCGCATGGCCTAGTTGTCGAAGACTTTCCGGGCCCACTCTCTCCTGCCCCATTTCAATATTCAGTTGACGGTAATGTCGACGGTCAATTGATCGATGCAGGATATGGCTTGAAAAAGGATTACAAAAAAATTGATGTAAAAGGAAAAATTGCGCTTGTCGCTGTTGATAAAACTGCTTTTTATGAACTGGTTTTATTCGCTTCAGAGGCAGGTGCTAAGGCTATTCTTCTCTATTTCCCTGATGAACTGGAAATTGATAACTGGACGCTTGGTAGAGAGCATTTCAAAGACTTCATCCCCGCTCTAGCTCTTACTTATGATGAAGGAACGAAGCTTGTTGAATTTGTGAAAAACGGTACCCCGGTCAGCGCGGCTGTTAAAATTAAAGGAGCCCGTATTGACAAGGCTGCATCACAAAATTTGATTGCCACTAAGCATCCCACTTCCGAAGCGGATGATGACATCATACTAATTGGTGCCCATTATGATTCCGTCGACAAAGCACCCGGTGCGAGTGACAATGCAAGCGGTACAGCAGTTGTCCTTGAACTGGCAAGGATGTTCAAAACGATTCCAACAAATAAAGAAATTCGATTCCTATTTTTTGGTGCTGAAGAAGAAGGATTACACGGTTCAGAAAAGTATGTAAGTACTTTGACGAAAGATGAAATCAAGCGCTCTGCCGCCATGTTCAACTTGGATATGGTTGGCAGTGCCGACGCTGGAGATTTAGCCATACAAACGATAGATGGTTCAGACAATGTAGTTACAAAAGTCGCAAGTAAAGCGAACGAAGCACTAAATGGTGACCCAATCGAGACCGACTTCGGTGATAGAAGCGATCACACACCTTTTCATAATGCAGGAATCGACGCAGCCTTGTTCATTTATGATCCTGTGGAAGAGTGGTATCATACGCCAGAGGACACAATTGAAAAGTTAAGTAAGGCCCGTCTTGTTAACGTCGCCAAAATTGTTGGTACATCGATTTTTGAACTAACCTTTTCAGGTACAACCAAAGAATAATACAAAACGAGTTCTTTATTCATAAAATCTGGCATACTAAAGATAAAGGGAGGCTGCTTTATGACGACAATTCTAATCGACGCGGATGCGTGTCCGGTTGTGAAAGAAACGATCCGAATAGCGGGGACCTTCGGATTTCGCTGCATCCTTATCTGCGATACGACCCACGAAATGCATCGAGATGGTGCAGAGACTATTATCGTCTCTAAGGGGGCGGATGCAGTTGATTTTGTTCTTGTAAATCGTGTACAGAAAGATGATATTGTCGTTACACAAGATTACGGTTTGGCCGCGATGGTGCTTGCAAAAAAAGGGCATCCAATTGACCAAAACGGGCGACTTTATACGGAAGACAATATTGACCAGCTGTTATATGCTCGCCATACCGCCCAGAAAGTTCGAATGGCTGGCGGACGATTACGCGGACCAAAAAAGCGTTCAAAAGAGAGTGATTTGAAGTTCGAAGAAAGTTTAAAAAAGTTGTGTACGGAACTTGTAGATAAGTAAGAAAAAACCAGTAAGCATCTTATGAAAAATAGAAAGAGAGCCCAAACCATAATCGGTTGGGCTCTTTTTTGTCAGTATCGTTATTTTTTGTCCCTTATTTCTTCTAAAAGATCTATTACTCGATTGTTTTGCGTTTCAATGGTCTTTAAACTTTTCTCAATTGTGTTTGAAGAAAAAAACACAATCAGTACAAGAGCCACTCCAATAATCAATTCCAATGCTTTTCCCCCATAAAATAGCTCTTTTCATTATGAATATTTTCTAGTTTAAAGCATCGTCGGCATTCTATACTTTTTTCCTCATTTCATCACGTATTTCTTTCAGGTATTCATTCCTTTGTTTCGCGGACTTTATAATAGCAACAACTGCATAAATACCAAATCCTAGAATACCTAAATACAGTAAGAAAGGTATAATTCCTAAAATAGACAATAAACTAACCCCCTTTATTAATCGTATCTCCCTCCACTCTACCACAATTATCCATAACGGTAAGACGTATATATGCAATATGTTTTCATTTTCGCCTTGATAAGAGCAATAGTATATAGTCGGTGCTTAACAAATAGAATGTTCTTCCAACACCGCCTTGTTCGTTATACGGGCGAGGTATATCACCCATTTAACCCCAAATAAGTAGTGCCGAATACACATGTGTTGATTAACCAAAAACAACCAGTAAATAACTGAATCCAACACTAGGCGATTCGTGTGCAATTACTTTTGGGTCGCTTTAGATTGAACGACCTCTATAGGATTACCGAGATGTCTTGAAGTGTAGGAATGGTGCTTATTCATCCGTCGCTCTCCAAATGTATACGTACACAAAGTGCTAAAACTTTTCGGAACGAAAGAATAGCGGAACTTTTTATCTGGATAATAGCCGCCAAAGATACAATTTTGACGGCTGAAGTCTTCTCCATAGTCTTGTCTTTTTTAGTTAAGGAAGAGTCACTTTCTTATAGTACATCGCATGATAAGACGCGTAATCTTTACTAAAAGTAAGCAAGGAACACCTTGTACAAAGTACTTGAGTGCCCGAAATTGTATCTTCGGGCACTTACAACCTTTATAAAAAGTCATCTATTCTTTTTTTAAAAAACAGCTATATTTTTTACTTGAACGTTGTAGGAATGCGACAGGCAACTATTCGTAACGGGATGACCGAAACAAGTGTGGCTAGGAATGACGAAGTCATTTCTAGCCACACTTGCCACTCGGTAAAGAGGTCATGAATAGTTCGCCGAAAGCGGACCGGAAATGATCCAGTGAAAATAGAGTTTTTCAAGTCTTTCTTACCTGCTCTTTATGCAAGGTAATGGTTAATCAACAGACGTGTGCTGAATATATAGTAGAGGAAAAAAGAAATTTATGACAATTAATATGATATAATCAAAATGCTCACAAATTATCTGATAATTAGTAGGGAGAAATAGTAAGAGGAGGCGTTCATTATGACAAACAAAATCACTTTTATTACTGACGACTACAAGGGGATAGCGACTAATTAACAAATTGGTTTAGTGTTTCCCCGAATTTTGAAAGGGGAAAATTATGAGTACAGAGAATGTGAAAATTGTAGAACTAAATGCAGAAAACTGGTATGACTGTTGTGAATTAGAGGTATCAAAAGAACAACAAGAATATATTGAGCCAAATGCAATATCAATAGCTCAATCAAAGTTTGAACTTACGTTAAAGCCATATGCTATTTATGCTGAAGAAAGAGTAGTTGGTTTTTTGATGTACAATTCTGTTCAAGAGGAACTTGATGGTTATTGGGTATATAGAATAATGGTGGATAAGCAATTCCAAGGCAAAGGTATAGGTAAAGCCGCTACTAAACTAATGATATCAGAAATGGCTATATCGCTAAATGCAATAAAAATTGTAGTAGGTTATCATCCAAATAACTTGGGAGCTCATAATTTGTACTCTAGTTTGGGATTTATTGATGATGGTGATAGGTTCGGTAAAGAAATGGCTGTTATCAAATATATAATCAATTAATAAACCAATAAGTATCTTAAATTCCGTCCTAATCGATGTTTCAATTGAAGATAGAAAGAGTATGTTTCGAATAATTCCTTTCAAAACATGCTCTTTCTTTTTGTTTACTTTTAAATTTCTTTCCTTACTTTTATCAAATCAGTTTCACTATTCTTGTCAGATCTAACGGGCTATTTTATACAGTTCCTTAGATTTCAAAAAAACAAAATAAGAGCACCGCCAAAAGGCAGTGCTCGTCTATGCTGGTATCTTAAATTGAAATACATTGCTCTCCCTGAATGAAATCCAGCAGCCTATCGACAAGCTTTTTTCATCGTTCTGTCATCTTTTGTACAAGTTATGCGTACGTTGAAGGGTAGACAATCGTTCAGACTAACATTTCCTTAGCAATCAATTCATAGGATTTCAGCTTATCTTGGAAATCGTAAGCAATCATGACAAGCATCACTTCATCCGCATTATATTCTTCTGCAATTTTTTCAATCTCAGCACGGACCTTTTTTGGCGTACCGACAATCATCCGTTTGCGATTTTCGATAACCCGTTGCTGTTCATAATGACTATATGGATAAGTAAGCGCTTTGTCGGGTGAAGGAGTTCCAACTGAGGGCATTCCCTGTTCAAGCATGACCATGGACAAATCAAGTGAAGAGACAATTCGCTCCGCTTCTTCTTCCGTTTCTGCACAGGCGAAGAAGACAGCAACTGCCTGCTTTGGCCTTTGCAAATATGCAGAAGGTTGGAATCTTTTGCGATAGTGATTCGCGTAAGAAGGGCCTCCTTCTCCGTTGATGAACTGTGCAAACATATACGGTAACCCTTTTTCTGCTGCGAGAAGTGCGGAACTTTGGCTTGATCCCAACATCCAAACTGGTGGTGCTTCTTCAATGATGGGCGTTGCTTTCAAGCCTTGATATATGTGCTCTGCTGGCATTGTGTCATTCAAATACATGAGCAAGTCATCCACTTGTCCAGGGAATTTATTGACATCTCGGTAGTTCCCGTCATGCAGTGCATATGTCGCACGCGGCATTCCACCCGGTGCGCGGCCAACCCCAGCATCAATCCGTCCTGGAAAAAGTGCTTCAAGAAGTTTGAAGTTCTCAGCTACTTTATAAGCCGAGTAATGAGGCAACATTACACCACCTGACCCTAAACGGATTGAAGACGTAACAGATGCAAGATGTGAGATGAGTATTTCAGGTGATGACCCAGCAAGCGTCGTTGCGTCATGGTGTTCAGAAACCCAGAACCTTGTATAACCCCATTCCTCAGCTTTTTTTGCAAGTTGTGCTGTGTGTTTTAGCGATTCCACGGCGTTACTGCCTTCGGAAATCGGCGATTGGTCTAAAATGCTTAATTTTATGGACATAAAAGCCCCCCTATCATCATTCCCTCCATTTTACATGAAGTTCCCTATTTACATGGTGGGCATGCTCAATATCAATGTTTGATAAAGTCATATTAAGGCAATGAGTACTATTAATGAAGCTGGAGGTAGCCTATGCCAAAAATTCTTTCTGTTAGTACTTTTAAACCGCCTCATGAAGTGAAACAGCAACAAGCAGTTGAGTTAACCCGATCACTTTTTAGTGAGAAATATAATGATATTGAAAGGCTTTTAAAAGTCTTTCAAAATGGCGACATCGAAACGCGGAATGTCTGTATGCCCATTGAATGGTATGGAAAAGAGCATGACTTTGAAGAGCGCAATAATTTATACATTCAACATACTGTCGATTTCGGTGTACAAGCTGTGCTGTCATGTCTCAAAGGGGATGGCATGCTTGATGAACCGATTGAACCGTCAATGATTGACGCCATTTACTTCATCTCAAGCAGTGGGATTTCAACACCAAGCATTGAAGCACGTATTATGAATCGGCTTCCTTTTCGGGATGATACAAAACGTGTTCCTATTTGGGGGCTTGGTTGTGCTGGAGGAGCCGCTGGAATCAGCAGGGCGTATGAGTATTGCCTTGCCTTTCCGGAAGCAAATGTCCTTGTACTCTCTGCTGAATTATGCAGTTTGACGTTTCAGAAAGACGATTATTCAAAAAGTAATCTAGTAGGTGTCTCACTATTTTCTGATGGGATTGCTTGCGCATTGGTTTCTGGGGATAAATCTTCGGTGAAGGTCAAAAAAGCGATGCCCAAGGTTATTGCAACCACGTCAAAACTGATGCCTGATTCTGAAAATGTTATGGGCTGGGATGTGAAAAACACTGGACTGTATGTTGTTTTCTCAAAAAGCATTCCAGCTATCATAACAAATTGGCTCGGACCTTTCGTCCATGAATTCCTCGGTGATCATGGGCTAACAAAAGACGATATCTCACACTTCGTCGCACATCCTGGTGGAAAAAAAATACTTGAAGCATATGAAACAGCCCTAGGATTTGATCAAAACAAAACGGATATTTCGCGTGATGTATTGCGTCACAATGGGAATATGTCGTCCCCTACTATCCTTTACGTGTTAGAGAAGTTCATGGAAAGTGAACCTGCTGCCGGTGAGTATGGACTAATGGCTGCACTCGGCCCTGGATTTTGTGGTGAACTGCTGTTATTGAAATGGGAATGAGGTGTTTTGCAGATGCTATTTGCCATTGTCATTTCAATCGTTATCTTACAGCGGCTTGTTGAACTTGTTGTTGCGAAACGCAATGAGCAATGGATGCGCAGCCAAGGGGCTTTCGAAGCGGGTGCCGCCCACTACCCCATTATGGTTGCCATGCATATAGCCTTTTTCATTTCCCTTCTTGCAGAAGTCATTCTGCTCGACAAGTCACTGTCATCAATATGGATTATACTTCTCGTCATTTTTCTAACGGCGCAAGTAGCACGGATCTGGTGCCTTACTTCGCTCGGGAAGTTCTGGAATACAAAAATCATCATCTTACCAGGTGCAGACGTTGTACAGAAAGGCCCGTATAAGTGGGTGCGCCATCCGAATTATGTAATTGTGACGACTGAGCTCTTGGTGCTTCCCCTCATGTTTGGTGCTTATTTAACAGCAATCATTTTCACATTGCTGAATGTTTGGATGTTATCCGTGCGGATTCCCGCAGAAGAGAAAGCATTGAAGGATGCGACGAATTATAGAGAGAAGTTTTCGCTGGAATAATATATTTGGCACTACTTATTAGAATTAACTAGGCGGTATACCTCACCCGTATAACGAACAAATCTAGCGAAGGAGCGACACTAATGATAGACAGCCCAATATCGCCGCATCCTGCAGGCACCGGAGCAATATAGACCAAGGAGGGATGCAGTTCATCCCTTTCTGACGGGCTTATTGCGTGAGGCCATCACCAAGCGACAAAGCGGTGTTGGAAGAACACTCTAATTGTTAAGTGTCGACTATATAATTAACAAATACATTCGATACCTACTTTTCTAAAGAACAAAAGCGCAAGTGCCTGTTCAGGGGCGACAGGCATAAGACGGGCTGGCGAAGCGGCGTTCTTTGCCGCACAGCCGGACCGACTTATGACCCGAGCCTCTAGGCGCTGGAGTCTGGACGTAAAATCTCTATGTTGCAGCTTATCCACAGTACGTGATCTTATGATTTTCTAAGCTACGATTAAAAAACGCTGAGCTTAACTAGTCAGCGTTTTCTTATTTCCTTGCCATCAAATAACTTTCAATCATGAAGAGATTAATATCTCCTACGCATGGATTTCATAACGAAACTAACAACAATCACTATGATAAGTGCTCCGACAATGGCAGGTACAATGTAAAAATCAGCTAATTTCGGACCCCAATTCCCTAGCAACCTACTTCCAATCCATGCACCAATGATACCAGCAATCACATTTCCTACGAGTCCACCCGGCATATCTTTACCTGCGACTAACCCTGCAAACCAACCGATGATTCCCCCAATAATTAAATATAATAACAGTCCCATACATTACATCCCCTTGTTATTTATTTTTAGTATATGAATTAATTATGATAACGGTAAAAATCCATTTTTTTAATCAACTAGAATGTTTATAAAGCCTATAGAATACTTAGAAATTGCCCTGAATAATTGAAGAGACAAATGACATGTCGTTACTCCTCCCCATATTCATCAGTTTCTTTTCCTTACTAAAATGAAAAAGTTCAAATTTCGTATTCTCTATAAACTAATACGCTTAATAATTCTTGAATATACCTTTTCTCCATAACTCTTGCCACTCCATTTCACCATCGACTAATCCCATATTCTATTCTATCTTCTAGCATCCCTCCCATTACACTTGAATTGTATAAGCCGAAGATGATTTAAGCATTCTTTCTACTCCGCCAGGATGATAAGGCATAAAGCCATTCGCTGTCGGCAAATCTACCCACTTTATTTCTAAAATTTCTTCTTCGTCTTGAATCGAGCATTCCCCGGATACGATCGTTGCTTTAAATGTTAGAAATAAAGCGTGATGCCCTTTTGCATTAAAAAATGCTTCATTCACCGCCACGATACGGTCAACTTCAATTGTCAAACCTGTTTCTTCTTGGGCTTCACGAATAATTGCCAGCTCTAACGTTTCCCCATCTTCAACGTCACCGCCGGGAAGAGACCACCCGCTACCTTTGTTATTGACCATCAGTACTTTTTGCTCATCTTCTTTATAAATAAGTGCATAGACAACATTTACTCTTTTCATTTCTGACTTCCCCCCAATGTCCATTAACTACAACAGAATCCCCAAAACTACCCTTCATACATGCCTATATAGGGTATTTCCTTACCGTCTACTATTACAATATATGCGGGCGTATCCGTTTTATATATCTTTGTTCCAACAGGTAATTTATTAGATGTACCACTTTTAAAGTTCCATGCTTTGTCCGTCTTTTTTGTTATTTCTCCCACTTGCTCACCCAATTCATAGGATAATTCTTTTAGCCATTCTAGATCTCGAGCCTTCGAGTAGACGATACTATCTAAAACAAAAATATCCGCATCACTACTTCCAAGAAAATCTTTCGGCGTGGGATTTCCTTTATAAGCTTCTTGACAGCCTGATACTACCAATAGAAGGAAAGTTATAAAGAGTACTAATCGACCCATTTTCATGAATATAACTGCCCCCCTTATTCAAAAGTCTTATAAGTCAACATGCAAAAAGCGAGTGATATGACAGGCAGAAAACCGAAAACAGGCCCAAGTGTAAATGAAACCCCGCCATTAACATAGCGACTAGTCCGAAGCGGTTTCGTATTGATATTCTATCTAAATACGCTTTATCAGCCTCTGAAATACCTTCATCGTCTTATGAAAATCTCTTTATAAACTCCATGCATTTTTTTATAAAGCCTCATAATTCATATGCCCTAAAATACAACATAACCTCCTATATTCGCCACAATATGGAACAACCCTACTACTTATACGTTGTTCATGCACAAATGGTTCCATAATCTACAAATAATAGGCTTTTGAATGTTTTATTAATTTCCAAAAGCGAAGGAGCACTCCCTAACAGGTGTGCTCCTTCGCTTTTTACACTTTTACCTTTTCATCAGTCAGATACGTCAATGTTTTCCCAGTAAACCCAAACAGAACTGTTAATATCGGAGACAACAGGCAAAAGAATGCGAATGGCAAATAGTCTACTGTTGCGACACCCAACACACCTGTAATGAAAATACCGCAAACGCTCCACGGTACTAACGGATTGACAACCGTGCCCGCATCTTCCATCACTCTACTCAAGTTCTTATTCGCTAACCCTACTTTTTCATATTGTGATTGGAAAGCTTGCCCTGTCAATAATATCGACAAATACTGTTCACCAATCAACACATTAATCCCAATCGCCGTTAACGCAGACGCTGCAATGACAGAGGAAACTTTCTTCAAAAGACTTTCAATTTTCCCGAGTAGACATTGGACAATTCCTAGTGTAAATAACAATCCCCCCATACTAAGTGCCAACAACACCAAACCAATTGTAAACATCATACTTTGCATGCCACCACGAGTAAGTAATTCGTCAATGTCTTTGATTCCTGTCGTTGAAACAAAGCCTTCGAATAAAATCTTAAACACTTCTGGAGCACTGAAACTCTGATGGAAATAGGAAATGATAATCGCACTGATGGAACTTAACGCCAATGTCATTAACGCCGGGACTTTCATTATCGTCAGAACAAAGAGAACAACAAGAGGAATCACCGTATACCAGTGAATCATCCCTGTTTCCAACAAGCCATCTTGGAAATAGGCAATTTTATCAACATCGCTTAATGTGACACTTGGTGATAATAAAGCGAAGATAATCAGCGATAAAATAAATGCCGGGATTGTCGTCCAACCCATATTTCGAATATGTTCAAACAAATTGACGTCAACAATGGATGAGGCCAGATTTGTCGTATCCGACAGGGGTGACATCTTATCTCCAAAAAATGCTCCGGAAACAATTGCACCCGCCGCTATAGGCAGTGACAAATCGAGCATAGTCGCCATCCCAATAAATGCTACCCCTACTGTTGCTACCGTCGTCAACGAACTACCGATTGAAACACCAACAATTGCAGTAACAACAAAAACAATTGCAAAGAAAAATGACGGTGTAATTAGATTAAACCCGGTATAGATTAGCGTCGGTATCGTCCCACTCATGATCCAACTACTAACTAAAATACCAATGAAGAAAAACAGGAATACTGCACTCATACCCGCTCCTGCTCCTTCGACCAGGCCACCTTCAAGTTTGCGGTACGAAACCTTTTTGAGCAGACCATAGCAAATTAATAGTAATATTGAAAACAAAATTGGCAAATGTGGAACTGCACCAAACTGAACAATACTAACACTAATTATCGTTACAATTGCTGCTATAAGTGTTATCGCCTCTAGAAATGTGGGTGAAATAACTTCCTTTATTCGAAACATGATGAAATCCTCCTCGATGGTTTAAAACTGTGTATTATTTTTGGATACAAAAAAGCCCCTTCAATCCCTTGGAAAGGGACGAAGAAGCTCTCCGCGTTACCACCCTAATTGATGAACCAGTTCTGGACTGGCCATCCACTTCATTAGTTGTTGAGAAAATCGGATGGCGTACTTCATACATATTGCTGCCTGAATTCACACCTACCATTCAGTCTCTTGCTGCTGCTCACAATATGATTACTGGACCATCTCTCAAATATATTCAATTTTAATGATTATCTTTTGTACAAAAGTAATTGATTTGAATCTTATCACGTTTAGCGGGCATGTCAAGGAGTTTCGCAAAAAGATTAAGTGTTGCACGTTTCTCGAAATTCAGATAACAACCAACGTCTAACGCAATTTAGAACTCAATAAGAACCCTCGAATAAGAAGAAATGGATATTCTTGGTTGACAGTAAAAGTGTATTAAGGATATAATACAAATTGTAATGTGTATCAACCAATTAATACACATTGTTTGTAGGGCAGGTGAATGTATTACGTGGCATTTCTTTGCGATTACTGTATAAATGCTTTAATACATAATATTGCTTTTCTAGACGCATTCTTTTATCGCAAAAGTATTAGACACTTAATACAGTCATCGTAACTAGTGTTTCGTCCATTAATTTTGCCAACACTGTATTACCCCCTTAGTACAGGTTAGGCGTAAAACCATTATGTTTTTTTAGGAGTTGGGTTTATGGATATAAAGTTTAATAATCGTGATCCTGTTTATGTGCAAGTGATTCGGCAATTTAAAGAACAAATTGCAACAGGTTACTTTGAACCGGGTCAGGAGATTCCATCGAGAAGGGAACTCGCTAATCAGCTGAAAATTAATCCAAATACGGCGCAGCGAGCGTATAAAGAAATGGAGGAACAAGGGTTGATTTTTACGGAGGGGAATTTGCCAAGTCGCATTACGAGGGATGCGCAGATGCTCAAAATAGTAAGAGAAGAATTGATTTTAGAAGCTGTAGATACGTTTGTTCATTCGGTTCGATCCATCAATGTTCCTGTACACGAGGCTTTGGATTTAGTGAAGAATACGTATGAAAGGGAAAATAATTAAATGGGGGGATCTTTGTGATTGAAATAAAAAATATAACAAAAAAGTTCGGCAGGAAAAAAGTATTAAATGGCGTTTCTTTTACTGCTGAAAAAGGGAAAATCACTTGTCTAATTGGCATTAATGGTGTTGGGAAAACAACAATTATGAAAGCGATTATGGCTTTAACCCCCATTAATGGAGGTAAAATCCTCATTGATGGTGAAAAAATTCATAAAGGGAGTTATGAAAAAATCACCTTTATACCAGATACAATAACGATGTTACCGCAAATGCGAATACGGGACGCCTTTGTATTTATGACTGATTTTTACAACTGTTGGAATCAGGAACGTGCCACTGAACTGCTCCAGTTTTTCAAACTAAACGAAACGGATCGTATTTCTGAACTCTCAAAAGGCAATTCCGCAAAAGTGAACCTTATACTTGGTTTGGCAATGGATGTCGATTATGTCTTAATGGACGAACCATTTTCAGGAATTGATATATTTAGCCGTGAGCAAATTGCCAATGTATTTACGAGTCATTTAATTGAAAATCGTGGCGTTATTATCACAACACATGAAATTAATGATATCGAACATTTAATTGATAAAGTTGTTTTACTAGATGACGGCGTAGTTTTAAAAGAATTCGATACAGAAGAAGTAAGAGAAAAAGAGGGGACATCGGTAATCGATGTAATGAGAGAGGTGTATCAAGCATGAATCGTTATTTGAAGTTAGTCAATTTCGAAGTCAATAGATTTTTAAAGCTTTACCTCGTTTTACTTGGCATTACGATTCTTTCGCAAATCATTGGGGTGATTGTTCAATCACGGGCCTATTTAAATCGGGCAAATGAATTAATGTATAAGGATTTAATGACGAAGGACCAGTTTATCGAACAATATGGGAATATCTCTTTCTATAATTTTACTCAGGCAGCTTGGTTTCTGCTCCCCATTATGCTTTGTGTTGTAGTATTAATAATCTATGTCTTTTTTATTTGGTATCGTGATTGGCTTGGAAAAAATACATTTAGTTATCGTTTACTCATGTTGCCAACAGCACGCATTACTATTTATTTTGCAAAGGCTACAACGATTTTACTCTTCGTTTTAGGTCTTGTTGCATTACAACTAGTATTATTGCCAGTTGAAAGTCAAGTTTTACAGTGGGTGGTACCAAGTGAGTTTCGTACCGATCTTTCGATTTATGAAATTACTAACCTCCACAATTTAAGCGTATTTTTGCCAAGCATTTTTATAGAGTTTGTTCTTTATTATGCTGGTGGAATGCTAGCGGTGTGTATTGTTTTTACGGCGATTTTGTTTGAACGTTCTTTCCGTATTAAAGGGATTATTTATGGCGTTCTCTATTGTGTTGCTTCCCTTTTAATCTTCTTTGCACCCCTATTCGTTAATGAGTTCATCTTAAGTAATTATTTTTATCCAATAGAACTATTTTTCCTGGAACTAGTAGCAGGTCTTCTCGTTTTAGCTTGCGCCATTTGGATAGGTAATTTTCTACTAAAGAATAAAATAAGAGTTTGATGGGAGGTTACATAAGTGAAACGTTATTGGAAAATCATTTCGATTTGTTTGATTACGCTAATTGTGATTGGAACTTTTTATATACAATCAAGTTTAGCTACAAATGAGCATATAAAAATTGATTTTGAAAAAGTAAATGGCAATGAGGATGAGTTGCAAAATATAGTATTATACTGTGATTATTCAGGAAATAATCACCACCTGTATCAACCTTTACAAGTTACAAGTGAAGAAACAATCAAACCAACTAATTTATCTTTTTCACAAAAGTTATCTAGATTGGGTGTTCCGAATTATCTTGAAGAATTGGTAGAAAAACATAGGAATTTTATGCGAAGTAAGGATTTAAGCCCGCATCTTTTTTTTGAAGACGAAAATTTAGTGGCATATGCCCATATGAATGATTTTAGCTTTGATATTGAAGTGTTAACTAAAAAAACGGACGAAATTACGTCAATCCAGTTGGATGTATCCGAAAAAGAAAATTACGGTTGGATGCAAGTTGAGGAAGTTCAAGTAATAGATAGTGAATTAAAGGTCATTACACGGGCTTCTCGTATAGGTGGTAGTGTTAGAGATGAATTACGAGTCTATACATTTGATATGAAAGAGCAAAAGCTTGTAAGTGATGACACGATTGCTTCTACTCCGACGGTAGAGAATGGTTATTCTGATTTAAGAATCATAAATGATAATTATTCTATTCAGCGACAAAAATACCTTCTAGTTAAAATTGAGGCTTTTGAAGATGAAAAAATCTATAGAGACGGTGAACCGAAATTAGTCGCGAATGAATTCATCGTTTACGATATAGAAACTAATCAATCTAAAAAAGTTGTTGCTTCTGATGAAAAACTTGGTTCTTTAGGTGGTTCATCCGCTATCTCTAATTCTACACTCTTTATTCCTTCACAGACATATAATGGTATAGAAGTCAATTTGTATGACATTGAAAGCGACAAATGGGGCAAAAAACTATCATTTGATTTAGTAGATAATAAGGATGATGAGGAGGCACCTTACATTAAGGTAATGAATGGAAAATTCTATATTATTCATGCAACAACTAACGGGCATACCATTTTTATAGGCGATTTAATAACAGGGGAATCCCTATATGAAGGTAAGTTGAAAGTGAAAAACCAAGAAGAAGTTCAAAAGAATTATCGTCTTTACTTTCATGGAATCGAGAATGTTCAATAAAAAAAAAGGGTAGTTTGGTCAACCACCTTTTAATTAGAAAGAGATGAGAATGACAGCATTATTGCTGTCATTCTCATCTCTTTCATTTTGAGTAACGGATTCTAACACAATTCGGGGTTCAATGGGAATCCTCAATAACATCAACGTTCACACGTAAAGCCACCCCTTTTCCGAATAGGCGGGATGCTTTTTCTTTACACCGTTTGGATAGTTCTCGCTATCCGCTGTTGAATAGCTCATGAGTACGTTCTTTCGCTTCCTCTCCGAACGGCTGCTTCCCAAGTCGAAGGTGGTGTTCGTTTCAGGCGTATCGATCAGTAAATAACGGATATTCATCACAAATATCTCCATGTCAAAAGTCATCTGATTTATTTTTAAGTCTCATTAAAAATAAGCAATTAAAATGTGCTAAATGCAACATCTAATTTTTCGGCGTATAGATACTTTTACTCTTTCCATCAATAATTAATAATGACTTTTCTGGTATTGTCTCGCCTAGATAATTAAATTCATCTTCTGAAAAATTGGCTACTACACTTAATGTTTCATCATATTCAGTCACTTGAACTAATCTATCATCTGATATGATTTTAAAATCCGTCATTTCTTCTGTTATTGCTTTTTTGCTAAAATTTGACAATACCTTAGAATGTCTTACGATTGTTTCTTTATGTTTTTTCCACTCGTTTTTGGGAGTGTCAATATTTATGTGTAAATGACAATCGGACCTCTTCTTAATGATCATCACACTTTTTATTCTTTCACTTCAAACATCTCAGCCAGCTCTGCGCGTGCTTGATCGAAACCGATATGGCATCGTGTGGAGAAACGTTGGTTGTACTCTTCAAACTGCGAGACTAGGAAGCGTTCGAGTGCTTCTTCGTTCGGAAACTGCTCTTTGCGCTTTGTATATTTCTTGATTTGCTTGTTAAATGACTCGATTAAATTCGTTGAGTATATGCTTCGCCAAATTGACTTTGGAAAGCTGTAGAAGGTAAGTAGATGGTCATTTGTAGCGAGTGATTTTGTCACCTTTGGGTATGATTTTTTCCACTTTTCACAGAAATTATCTAACGCGACTTGCCCAGCTTCCTGATTATCAGCTCGGTAAACCGTTTTGAAGTCATCACAAATCTCAGCACGGTCTTCAACACGTACTTTATGTGAAATATTGCGCGCCACATGCACTAAACATGTTTGGAATTGCGCTTTAGGAAATACGCTTGTAATCGTGTCAACCATACCTGTTAAGCCGTCTGAAAGGAATAGAAGGACTTCTTCAACGCCACGCTCTTTTGTTTCTAGTAAGAGCTCTTTCCAATTAAATGCTGATTCTGTTGGAGCGATTGTGTAAGCAATTACTTCTTTTGATCCATCTTCACGAATGCCCACAGCTATATAAACAGCCTCTTTAGAGACCGTTTCACGTCGAACAGAAATATAGGTTGCGTCTAAATAAACACAGACGTAGCGCGCACTGAGTTTCCTTTTAGTAAAGGCCTCTACTTGTTCACCCACTACCTGTGTCATATTAGATATTGTTTGACGTGTGTAATGATGGCCATACATTTTTTCGATTAAATCGGCAATTTCCGACATGGTCACGCCTTTTTGAAACATGTGAATGACAAATGATTCAAGTGTATCATTTGACCGCTTATAAGGTGCGACTGTCTGTTGTTTAAACTCGCCGTTGCGATCACGGGGAATTGTGATTTGGAGGTCACCATATTCCGTGTGTAGCGTTCTTTCATATGAACCATTACGTGAATTACCTGAATTAAAACCGATTCGGTCGTATTTTTCATAATCTAAAAAAGCCGTCAGCTCCGTGGCGAGCAGCGCATTTACCGCTGTTTCTAAATGCGAACGAAAAACTTCGGTAATATCTTGTTTTTGGACTAGTGCTTGGACAATATCTGCTGTAAACTGAGTCATAGGGAAGACCTCTTTTCTAGGATTGGTTGTGGTGACTTAATTCTACCAAGAAAAGGTCTTCCTTTTTGTATTTATTCATTTACACAAGATATTTTACACTCTCTCGTTTTTATCTATATGATATAAAGGAGGTACATTATAAAGTATCTCATACAACATCCTATTTGATATTTCATCTTCCAATTTTAAGGTTCCCCATCCCCACCAATAAGTCGTGATTACTGAATCGTTGTAAACCAACTTATACAATGGGATCGTGTAGTTTGAATCCAAAAATAACTTCTTGTATTTATCCTTTACAGGTATTTGTTTAGAAAACAGTTCGGGAACTCCGCCGTTACTCGAATAGTATCTCCCTACATAGTACTCACTTTCTTTATTTGTTTTCATATCCTCATCCATCCAAGAAAATGCTGGCGTTTCTATTCCATGTGCAAAGGCAATCGTTTTGTTTGCAAAATCATTTCCGCCTTCAGTTCCAACTACCATATCCCATTCTTGTTGCAGATACTCCATTCTCTTAATTCTAGCCTGGATATCATCCTTTTCAGTAGTAATATGTTCTGGCGAATAGTCATCATAGATCTCCCCAGTGCCATCGGTGTCTAGAAACCATGAGTTAAATGCTAGACCAGTATCTAGAATCGAAGTTATTCTTTCTTCTACACTAGGCATTGCAAGCGTCGGATTCAACTTTCTACCTTCACCTTGGAATCCTTCAATCTTGTTTCCATCTTTATTGGTTACAGTTGCATTCTCGTAAAGTGAAGTATCCCTAAACTTAGCAGTTTCCCACTTCTCTTTACCGGGTTCATGGATTGAATGATACGAATCATAGGTGCCAATTAAATAGCCAAGGTCTTCTGCTTCTTTTACTAACTCTGGTTTAATAAATCCTTCCTGCCAGTCATCAAGTCCAATCCACATGTTTTCTAACCCTGAATCCTTCATATCCTTTATCACATCTACAGTATTTGCATCTGCCCACTTCTCTATTGGGTCAACTACATTTCCAAGTATGCTTTTTAATAATCTCTTATTTAGGTCAATTAATTCAACAGGATTTAAATTTTCTATTTTCCTGTTTAATAGCCCCTGAGTTTCTTTATCTGTTTCAGTAAATATTTCCGGATTATAGAATTCTTTTAGTTGCATTACGGCACTTAAGCCTTTTACTATTCTATTTTTAGTGTATTTGTCTACATAATCTAAGTTATTTAAATCATCAAAGGCCGATGAAAGATCTGATCCATCTTCAACTTTAGTAGTTAATAACTCCTGAATCCATAATCTCAGTTTTTCGGGGAAACTGTCTCTTAGTTTTGCCCATTTTATATTTTCCTCTGAAATAACAGTTCTGTCCCAAAAATAAGCATGGGGTGCACCGTAAAGCTTTTCAATTTCACTATTTTCTTTAGCCTTATCCGCCAAGCTTTTGAAGTCACCCTGTTCAACCAAATACTTTTTATAGGTCTTTGCAACATCTGCTGGATTTTTTTCCGTTACATATATTCTAAAACCATATTCCTTCACTTTATTAATCGCTGGAAACTCATGATTAAAAGTAAACTCAATATCATTTTCTGTATTAAAAACAACTTCACTATTATAAGGATTTTTAATTATATAGACTAGCGAATACGCACTTTTATCAACTGCAAAAAACTGCATAGAGAAAGCCTCAATCACCTTCATTTTTTCTTCACTTAAATAATCTTTCCAGACTGGATCATTGCTTGGAATATGCTTCCCTTGATTTAATGGGAGCATATATCCATCACCTTTCACTTTTGGCCATGCAAACATGTTGTCTTCATCTTTGTTGGATTTTATGGTTACATCTACATAATTATCTTTTTTTTCTATTTCAACATCAATTGCCTTTTCTAAATAGGTCCAAGTTATAGTATCTCCACTGTCTTTTAAATTTGAAACTTTCATTTTCTCCAGTGGTTCCGATGCTCTTTCAGTAATTCCATTGGACTCCACCTCAAACGCAAGGGTCTCTGGATCCACACTAAAGTTAAAATCCACATTACCTTTTCCTGAATTAACCTCTTTGATTGGTATCTTTTTGTCGTTCACACACCCTACTAGAACACTTGTTACAATTGCAGCAATTAACATGATTGATAGAATTTTTTTCATGTATCACACCTCCATAACTAGAGTAACCGGGGTGTGTTACGCGAATGTTACAAAAAAAGCTAACTTATTATTTTTTAATTCAAACCCAAAATCCAACTTGTGATTATCCAAAATGGTCTTGATAATAGGTAAGCCCAAACCTGTACCTGAAAGCTCCTTACTTCTTGATTTTTCTAATACATAAAAAGGTCTCCATATATGTTCTAAATCATTTTCGTCAATTGCGCCAACCCCGTTAGCAATCGTAAGCTTGACGATATTAGTGTCTATAGTTAATGTAATTTCAATACGCTTATCATCGGAATATTTAATAGCATTAGTAATTAAATTATCGAGAACAACATCTATTGCTTCTTTTTCTGCATTGATAAAATATTCCTTGTCCGCATCTACATTTAATGAAAAATCAATACAGTTTTCCTGTAGTATCAGCATGTATTTTCCCGTCATGTCTATAACCCTTTTACCTAAATCAAAAGTAGATTTATTTAATGAACTATTTTCTAACTCTGTCCAAAACAGAAGCTTCTCAATTAATACATCCATTTTCTCAATCTGTTCTTCAATTACATCTCTAAATGTTCCGTCATCCAAACCGTCCACTATCCCCTGTTCATACACTTTCATTATTGATAGTGGCGTTTTTAGTTCATGGGACACATCTGACATTAATTCTTTCAATCGCTTATTTTGGCCATTGATTTCATTATGGGCTTTCTCTAATTTTCCACTCATACTGTTTATACTTTTCGCAAGTTCTCCTACCTCATCATTGGTTGTAATCTCTTCTTTCCTGAACTTTAAATTAGCTATATCTTGAGACAAACTTTTCAAGGATTCTAAAGGCCTTGTAATTTTTTTAGATATGATTACTACTAAGAAAACAATTAATATGACTGAAATTGTCATCAAAAATAGATTAAATCTATTTATGATTATGATTGCTTCTTCCATATGTGGTAATGGTAATCCTATGGCGATAATCGTATTATCAATTTTTATAAATTTAGTTAAAACTTTATATTTGCTTACACCTTGATCGTATATCTTATTGACGCTTTTCTCCTGCAAAGTAGTTAACGTACTTTCAGTAATCCAAAATTTATTTAACTTTATTTTTTTCATTTCAAATTCTAATTTTATTTTTTCATTAAGTTGATTCAAACTTCCACTAATCTCTGAATGAACAATAGTTACGGCGTACTCTTCTTCTATCTGTTTCAATTCGTTTAAGAAACCACTTTCAGGTACACTGATTATCTCGTTAGCTACCTTGTCTAAAACCTTTCTTTGCTCATAAATGTAATATCTGTCTACCAGGAATATATTTATGAGTATTGAAAAAATAAACGTGCAAATTACAATGGATGATATGCCAACTGAAAACTTGCTTCCGATTTTAATCTTCCTTCACCTCCAGGCAGTACCCAATGCCTCTATAGGTTTTGATAAGGTCATCCCCTATTTTAGTTCTTAATCTTCGGATGTGAGTATCTACTGTTCGATGATCCCCTTCATAATCCATACCCCAAACTATATCAATAAGCCTATCCCTCGATAAAATAACACCCCTATTATTAATGAAGAACAGTAATAAATCATATTCAATCTTGGTAAGTTGTAAGGGTTCATTGCTCTTATATGCTTTTTTTTCATTCTCCTTTATCCTAATACCTCTGAATTTAATTTCCTCACCAATGTTCAGGAGCTTTTTAGCTCTTAATATTACGATTCGTGGATCAAATGGCTTCTTAATATATTCATCAGCCCCTCCATTTAAGGCCTTTATTTCATCTTCATGTTGACCTTTAGCTGTTAATATCAGAACTTTGGTTTGACTATTTCCCTTTATATATTTACATACTTCTATTCCACCAATTTTTGGCATCATCCAATCTAAAACGGCTAAGTCAATCTTGGTTGATTCAGCTATATTCAATGCTTCCTGTCCATCCCTAGCTCCCAGGACATTGAAGCCTTCCTCTTTGAAATATGCTGACAGTATCTTAACCATTTGCGGTTCATCATCTGCGATTAGAATATTCATTTTTTCCCCCTTGAGTTAGAAACTTTGACCAAAACCATATTATTACAAAAGAAAAACAAAAAAGGCATCACAAAAGTTTGGTCAACTCAGGAGAAGCCTTCAAAAGTACAAAAACAATCTAAAAGAAATTTTATATAGCTATGTCAAACACGGATATCTCAGGAGGGCTCCAAAATCGAATAGGTATCCTCGTAGTGCCGATTCCGCTATTCACATAAAGATGAGTATGAATTCCTAGTTGATACATTCCTTTTCTATATTTCTTTGCAAGAGGAGGTGTCACCACGGGACCAAGCGTCGGAACAATGACCTGCCCTCCGTGACTGTGTCCTGCCAGTGCCAAATCAAAATTATCATACCCTATTTCGTCCACAAGGTCCGGTTGATGCAACAGAAGAAGCTTAGCCCCCTGATCGTCAACACCTGAATACGCCTTTTGAACATCGGGGTTTCCAAGCATGGCATCATCCACCCCTATTATAGTTAATACTTTTCCACTTTCAAGTTCTATTTTGCTATTCTGATTTGTAAGTAGCTTAAATCCTGATTCTATCATAATCTTTTCGTAAAACCTGACGCCGCCACCTCCATAGTCATGGTTCCCCCAAATGGCGTACTTTCCATATCTACTACTTAGCTTATCAAGTATTCCACTTATCTCTGATCGCCCCTCGAACTCGGATGCTACATCTATGAGATCGCCTGTAAAAGCGATTAGGTCAGGTTTGAGTTTATTAATTCGGTCTACAAGTCTCTCCAGCTGCTCTAGCGAATAATTCGGACCTAAATGGACATCTGAAAACTGTACTACCCTTATAGAATTCTCACCTCCCGACGAGAACTTAAGTTCATATTCCTTTGTGATCAGAAGTTTTGGCTCTATTTTAAGTGAGTATACAACTATTCCTGCTACTACTATGCTTACTATAATCAAGAATTTTATACTGCCAAGAACTACTCTTTTCAATTCTCCACTGCCTTTCTTGCACATTAGTACTAGCTATTGTTTCAAAGTATTAGGTACCTCTTGCTAGTACTATACAATCTCATTGTGACACCAATGTTACGTACGGAAGAAAAGCTCAGCTAAACTCGGGTACCCTTTCACAAAAAAGTAGATGGAATTTTTTTAATCACATATTTAAGTATTCATTTGTGATAATTGGTTACACAATTAAAAACATCCTTAAATCGATAACTGATTTAAGGATGTTTTTGTTTTATTTGCTGTGCCTATCATCTTTCCCCGTTTACAAAAAACGAGAAGTTAAGTATAGTTCTATCTTTTCCATCGAATATTAACGCTCGCACGCATTACCATCTTTATTGCCATCCATTTTTTCTGAGTAAGCAGGATGCCCTTTTTTCACGCCATTCGGATACTTCTGACGTAGTTCCGTACAGTTTTTAAACGCTTCTTTAGTACCGGATACTGGTTGTGTTTCAGGTTTCTTTTCTACATACGTTTCGCTGTCAAATCCGCGATCAGTCGCATAATCTTCAAGCGTCCAGATGCCAATTCCCGCTTTTTTGGCCTTCTCTTCTGCTTTCTTAAAAGCGTCTAGATGTCGTGTATTTGGCGGATAAACGTACCCCACTCGGGCTAGCCCTTCTTCCAACAGTTTTTCCTGAACACTCACACCATCAATATAAATATAAGCAAGCAATCTATCATATTTATCTGTTTTCCCACCGACATCGAATTCGATTTCTAATTTCCCGCTGTTCATCAGCTCACGATTACGCTCTTTCGCTTTCTCACCGAATGGCTGCTTTCCAAGGCGCGGATGATTCGTTTCCGGAGTATCAATGAGTAAATACCGGACATTCTGTTCTTTACCTTCATACATAATTTTAATCGTATCGCCGTCAATCGTTTTCACAAGCTCCACCGGGATTAAACCGGCTCGGCTCGGTTCTGCTTCTTGTTCAGGAAAGAAAATATTGTACACAATCAACGCGAGTAAGACGACACCGATACTCACAATGCCTGCTGGTTTTTTCAGTAAGGTGCTAGTATTCTTTTTGTTTTGTTTCATGTATCCGTCACCCTTTTACTAGTTCATTAGTTATAACATTCTTATGTTACCAGTTCTGCAACCAAATGAAAACAGCCGCCACCTAAGTGACGACCGCTTCACTTTCAATCCATCAAAAGATTTTACGTTCCCAATGCCTGTGCTCAGCGACCGCGGCGATAAACTCGCTGTTGAAATCTGCTACGTCAGACAGTACGATGCCTGGACCTTCTTCTGCATCTGAAGCCTCGAAGAAAGGCTTGCCGGTTGTGGAGATACCGATTGGTTTATAGTGTTGAAAAGCTTCGTTGATAAAATTGACGATATCTTTCTTAAGTTTCCTTGGATTATCCGCCTCGCCTCCGACGACGTATAGCCCATCATACAAAACGGAATGGATAGTGAGGAATGTTTCCGTCACTTCGACTGCCAGTTTATCTTCACCATAAACGAAACCGAACTTCTCGCCGATGATATCCACAGTCATTCCTGCGTCTACGCAGGCTTTGACAACCGCTTCCACTTCGCCGCCATTGAATTTTTCACCAATGAGAATGGCGATTTTTCGTGTAGCCGGCGATTTCACCGTTAATTCCTGACTAAGGGCTGGTGACGATTCGGTCACGTCCGATTCCTTGCCCTCGGGATGATTGACCCCCACCGCTTCAGCAATAGCGGTTGCCAAGCCTTTATCGACATTGACAAACATATCCACGACTTGCTGTTTGACATTCTTATCTTTCACTTTACCGACTTCAAAACTGAACGCATCGACAATATGCTTTTTCTCGGGCAATGTCATACTGTTCCAGAAAAGACGTGCTTGCGAGAAATGGTCCCTGAAAGAATTACTGCGTGCTTGAATTTTGCGTCCTTCCACTTTCTCCTGATAGTGGACGAAACCGCCTTCTTCTTCGGTAGATGTTGTCGGTGTATTGTTTGCCAATGAATTTTTATGATAGCTGACCTGCCCCACATTGATTGCCTGTCTGCCATAGCCATCACGCTGATTGTTATGGATTGGACACACTGGACGGTTAATCGGCAACTCATGGAAGTTCGGTCCGCCAAGGCGAATGAGTTGCGTATCCGTATATGAAAACAAGCGACCTTGCAGCAATGGATCATTTGAGAAATCAATCCCGGGAACAACACTTCCCGGATGGAATGCGACTTGTTCCGTTTCCGCAAATACATTATCGACATTGCGGTTCAACGTCATTTTCCCAATGATTTTGACGGGTACTTTCTCTTCCGGCCATAGCTTGGTCGGATCCAGGATATCAAAATCAAACATGAATTCATCTTTTTCCTCAATCAATTGGACGCCGAATTCAAATTCGACGAAGTCCCCTTTTTCAATGGACTCCCAAAGGTCCCGGCGATGAAAATCAGGATCTTTCCCGGCGATTTTCTGCGCTTCATCCCAAACGAGGGAGTGAACGCCGAGTTTCGGTTTCCAATGGAATTTCACAAAATGCGCTTTCCCTTCAGCGTTCACCAAACGGTATGTATGAACCCCGAATCCTTCCATCATCCTGAAACTCCGAGGAATCGCGCGATCGGACATATGCCACATGATCATATGCGCAGACTCCTGGTTACTTACAACGAAATCCCAAAAAGTATCATGTGCAGAAGCCGCCTGCGGCATTTCCTTATGCGGTTCAGGTTTTACGGCATGGATAAGATCCGGGAATTTGATGGCATCCTGGATGAAGAAAACTGGCATATTATTACCCACTAAATCATAGTTTCCTTCTTCGGTATAGAATTTCACCGCAAATCCGCGTACATCGCGTACTGTTTCTGCCGATCCCTTGCTGCCGGCTACGGTGGAAATCCGTGTGAATACCGGTGTTTTCGAACCGGGTTCCTGCAGGAAAGCCGCTTTCGTATAGTCTTTCATCGATTCATATAATTCGAATTTACCGTGGGCCGCGTAGCCTCTAGCGTGAACGACTCTTTCAGGAATCCGTTCATGGTCAAAATGGGTCATCTTCTCACGGAAATGGAAGTCCTCCATCAATGTCGGACCACGCAATCCTGCTTTCAAGGAATGTTCGTCCTCTGACACGTTAAGTCCTTGGTTCGTCGTCATCTTTTTACCCGCATCATGTGAACGGTACGTCTCTAACTGCCTATTCTTTTCATCATTATGTTTGTTGTCCAATGTCGTTTCCTCCATTCGGAATTTTAGTAGTCTACTACTCTATTCCCAAATGTACTCAACTCAAACGGACAAATTTAGTAAACACTGCTTCCCGCCAGGTAGCCTAGAAATGCAAGGCCGATTCCCGATATATATATAAGCAGAAGATAGAGTACCGCATTCCTTTTCCTACCGTTTTCCCACATGATTAACAGCTCTTTATTCATCGTGGAAAAGGTCGTCAGCGCCCCTGCGAAACCGGAGGCAAACAGCAGAGTCGCCCATAAAGGTAGTTCCAGCCCGAAAACGACTCCAATCATTAGGGACCCTGCCAGATTGACGAGCAATGTTCCAGCTGGTAACCCATCCTGCTCATTCATCTTTGCTGAAATAAAATAACGAATGACTGCACCGGAAAAGCCTCCGATTCCAATCATCAATAAATCCACGAAAGTCATGTACAAACCTTCTTCCTGCCTAGATGAAAGCCGAGCGCCCCGGCAGTAAGTCCGCCGATTATACTAAGAATGATATACAATCCAGCCAAGAGAATTTGACCTTTTTCCATCAGTAATATAGTCTCCATGCTTAACGCTGAAAACGTTGTAAAAGAACCTAGAAAACCCGTCGTTACGATATCTTGCAATTGTTTATCCGCTGCTAGTTTGCGAAAAGCTCCTGCTACTATAAAACATAGCAAAAACGTTCCCACAATATTTACACCTAGCGTCGAAAAGGGAAATCCTGAATCGTTGGAAACGACATGGCCAATCGCCACGCGTATAATTGCTCCTGCCGCTCCTGCCAATCCAATCCATAAGAGCTTTTTCATAGGGCAACTTTCTCAAGTAACCTAAGGGAAAGAACCGTTTCAAGATCAAGCCTTTTCTCGATTTTACCAAATTGGATATGAATTTCATCACCATCACGCCGTGTGACTTCACCCTGCCCGAATACACGGTGTTTGACCGCTGTTCCAACCGCTAGCTCGTCACTATCTTGAATACCATCAGGATTTAGTGCAATCGACGCTTTCCTAATCTTCACTGGCTTCTGCTCTTTGTTCGCTTCACCCGGTTTCAAAAGAAGGCCCCTTACTTCATTCAGAAACCTAGAATCTTCTTTTGGCTTCCCTTCGTCCTGACCATATGACAGCAATTCAAGTCGGTTTTTCGCACGTGTCATCCCGACGTAGAAGAGCCTACGCGCTTCTTCCAACATCGCTACATCACTCTCATCTTCCTCTGATGGAATAACCCCTTTTAGTAAATCAATCATGAACACACGCCGGAACTCAAGCCCTTTCGCACTGTGAAATGTCGATAACGTCACCGCATTTTCAGGTGCATTGAATTTCGCATTTTTTACTGCCTGTTCAAGTTCTTTCAAACGCGTCGCAAATTCCACCATCGTTCGGAGTTGTGATGCAATTCCTTCAAGTGTATCTAAAATGCTAAGCAGGCTTTCAAAACGGAATCCAAACTTTTCAGCTCTACTTTTAAGCGCCGCCTCATACCCAAAATCATTCCGAATCAGTTGAATCACTCGTTCCGGACGCATCTCTGGAATCACAGCGTATCCTTTTTTATAGTCAGCTAACTTTTTGACTTGACTGTCTTTCATTTCAACCGTTTGAATAAATGCATCGAATACATTCCCCGTTGTTGCAGTATTTTCAAACTGGGTGAGCATGTTTCGTGAAATAAAGGCATTCATTTTCATGATGATCTTCGCAAATACATCTTTCCGTTCCATATTAAAACTGAGACGCATAAAGTTCAAAATATCCTCGACAATCCAATGTGTGAAAAACTTGTCATCTGCATCCTTCATATAAAACGGAATCCCTCGTCTGTGCAGTTCACTCACGAACATCGTTGACGATGAATTGTTCCTAAACAAAATAGCAATCTCATTCAAATTCTTCTCGTTCAGCAGTTCATAAGTTACGTATTCTAATTGCTGTTTCGGGCTAGTAAGCTGTTTGATATAAATTGGCTCAACCTTGCTGTTTTCTGTATGCATGTCTTTTGGATAGCGCTTTTTGTTCCGTTTGATGAACTTCGAAGACATCTCCACGATTTCTTTTGACGAACGGTAATTACGCTCCATCATCAGCACTTGAGCATCTGGATAGACACTCTTGAAATCAAGAAGATAATCCGGCTCCGCCCCGCGCCACGTATAGATCGACTGGTCATCATCAGCAACCACACAAAGATTGCCGTGATGCGCCACAAGATGCTCCACAATTTTATGTTGAACAAGGGACGTGTCCTGGCTTTCGTCGGTTAGGAGGTAGTCGTAGAGGTTTCGAAAGTGCTCGCTAAGTTGTTCGTCTTCTCGAAGTGCCTGTTCCGCAATTGTCAGCATATCATCAAAATCAAGAAGCAGGTGACCACTTGTACGCGTCTTATACTGCTCGTATTTCCTGGCAATGCGTCCTGCCTTATCAACAGGCCCTTCAAGCTCCTCCCATTTCCCGAGTGGGATCATACGGTTTTTAATCCCACTGATGAATGTCGAAAGAGACGACAGTTCGTCATCCGTGCAATCCTCTTTCAATACGTCTTTATATATGCCTTTCAATAAAAATGCCTTATTGATAGACTGACGCCCTGTTTTACTTCCTTCAATCAGCTCATATGTTGTGCCTATTTTCTCTAAGTAGCTACGCGCAATCATAAATGCCAAACTATGGATTGTGGAAAAGTCCACGCGGGCACTGTGCGGGAAAAACCTTGTGAAACGCTCCGTCATATCGCGCGCAGATGCCCGGCTAAATGTAATTGCTTTAATACGCTTCGGATTGACGTTCTTTTCTTCAATCAAATAACCGATTCGCATGATCATTGTCGTCGTTTTCCCTGATCCAGGGCATGCTAAAAGTAAAAGCGGACCATCTGTTTGCAGCACTGCTTTCTTTTGCACTTCATTCAAATCTATATTCAATTCTTTCTTTTTTCGTTCAAAAAAATCATTCATTTTACCGTAACTCCTTTTACTTACACTGTACTTAATTTACCATACGAACGCCTATTTGTAGAGGAATCAAACATCATTCATATCAAAAAACCTCTCCTGAGTAAGCAAAGGTGACGGTTACCATAATTTAGTCGAATATAATCACGAAGGACAAAACTAAACAGAACCAAGGTACTAAATTTACATATGCTCACTTCTTCACTTTCAAAACCTCACATATTGTCATTTTCATTTCAATATTAATCATAGTGTTTAACTTCTTTTGTTTGGATGAAAATGTGTGCAGAACAATGCTACGACTCGGGGAAGTTGAAGATAACATCAAATACTTACCTATTACCACCGTTAGTTGAATAAGGGGATTTTACTAAAGAGGAATTTTATCTGTATAACCGAAAACGATAGAAATAACTCCGGAAGCAACTACCTTTTATAACTCCTTCAATCCAATATCCATATTATCCGTTAGGTGAACATAAATTTAGATTACAGCTACAAATTTAAAAAGGGGAATGGGTGATTAATATTGAGTAACATTAAACAAGTATTTTGGGTCCTAGTTACCCTTTCGATAGTATTTAGTCTTTTTTATTTAGGGATTAAAAATGAAAAAAATGCACTCTCTGATGTCGGTATTGAATTAACTCTTAAAGAGGCTATTAATCTTGGATTAAATAGAGCGAAAAAATGGAATGAGAATGCGTATTTAGTAATTGTAACCAGTGTTGATGAAGATATGGGAGGAACAAGGGGAGCAACAGGGAAACGATATAAATGGACTTTGAGTTTTGAGGCTTCAAGTACCGATCAACAATTATTTGTATTAATTTCAAAAGGGGAAATAAGTGGAGTTGATGAGGGGAAGGGAGCTAGTTTTGGAGAAATAAAATTAGATGATATTAAATTTGATAGTCCTGATCTAGTGAAATTCGCGCAGAAAAAATATGGTTTACAAAAAGGAGTGGATTGGGCTACAGGATACAATTTTATACTTAATGGTGAAAACGGTAAACCAACTGTAACTGTTTTAGGAAATGATAAGGATAGCCTTTTTACACGAATAACTTTCGATGCTAGAAACGGAGAAATAGTGGGTGCCAGACACAAAGTACCAAAAGGAGGAGGGGTGATCAAAGCACGTTTAGGATCCGACGAATCTGAAACATTAAAAAATGGAAAGGCTATTTTGGGGATATCAGCTAATGATAATCAAGTAGTTATTTGGGGAGATCAAAAGCCGAGGGTGTTTAATTATTCAGTACAACCTTTTATTGAGTTTAGTAAAAACTATGGAGAGTATTGGAATGCATTGAATTTTAATGAGGAAATTCTAAATGCATGGATTAATTTAGATAATGAATTATATGCTGCGACTGAATTAGGACTCTGGCGTATTGAAACCTCTGAAAATAAAATGAAAAGAATTTTTACAACAGAAAATAAGATTGAGAAAATTGACTACTCAACAAATAATAATATCGTCATTTTATCTAACAATTATATATACAAAACAATCGATAATGGTGAAAATTGGAATACAATTATTCAACCTGAATCCGAGAAAATTATTTCATTGCAAATTTCTGATGGGGGTACAGTGATTGTTTTAACAAGTAATGGGAATATTCATCAGAATAATGGTGATAAATGGATTAACATTGAATTAGCCCAAGGTTTAGAAACACCATCATATATGAAGTTAATTGGAGATGATTTGTTCCTTCTTTCAGACTACACATTGTGGATTCAAAATCTTAAAGATGATAGGTGGAATAAAATACAAACCAATTATGAATTTAAATATTTAATTAAAAAGAGAAACAACTTATTTGGTGTTAATGAAGATGGAATAATATATTTAATTAAACTTGGAGGTGATACTAATGAGTGGAAAGTAGAAAGGTTGTTTGAAGCAAAAGACGGGATTATAACAGATTTAGAACTCACACAAAATGATTTATTTATAGCAACAATGCCAGATTACTATTGGGAAACCATGAATTAAATAAGAACTGTTTTTGTATGATGATCAATTGATTTAATAGAAAGAACGTTTTTATGAACGAGCTTGTATAAATCATACACGGTAGGTTAACATTAAAGCCGTTCAAGAAAGTAGTTACCTCCATTACGCAAGAAAAGCTGCCCTTTAAAGGCAGCCGACTCTTCACTAAAGCACCAGATAGTTGAAGAATAATTACAGTTCTATTTAAGTAGTTTCTGAACAAACTTTGTTCTCCAAATTCCAAACCCTATTAAAGCACCAGGCATATTTAGGATGAAATCATCGACGTCGAAACTACCCTTTCTTGTAACTAATTGCATTACCTCAATAATAAATAATAATACAATCATTGAAATAGAAAATACCATTACTTTGTTTGTTTTCTTTATGAAAAATGGTAAATAAATACCCATTGGTAAAAACAAAATAAAATTACCCAAAAGGTTTTTGATAGGGATATCCAAATTTATACTTCTATCAAGTATTGCATGAAAATATGTATTTATAGTTTTAAATGGAACGAAATTTGAAGAGTTTTTCATATACTCTAAGAATGGCAGGTCATACCTATAACCCCTAAAACCTAAGAATAATATAAACACCAATACCAATAAGTAAAATATAAAACTTATACTAAATACAATCTTAATTTCTTTCTTCATTTTCTCCCCCTGCACTTGCTGTTATTCATAAGGTGCTTTTTTCACTTTACACCATTTAGCCCATCGTTGGATAGGATATGAGTTTCCTCATGTTCTAACTTTAAACCTTTTGGAAAGTCCGTCAGTTCCTTTATAAAGGAACTATTCTCACCATGTCTAGCTTTTCAGCCGCTCGGCATACCTTTTCCTTAGGAATGTCTTTAGTCATTGTTCTGACGACTTCATCTGGCTTCAGAACTTCTAACCTGTCAGTCATAATGCAAGCAGAAGTATTAACGCGATAGTTTTAGGTGACGTGGTTCCTTCATTCCTACCCTCATTTGTAAAGTTGAAATTTAAAATCACAGAATCTCCTGTCTTTCACGCTGTTAACATTTATAACAGAACTTGTCGCGCGTACGCAGTTAGCTTAAGAAGATAGAGATTATGATTAGATAAACGTGTGCTGCAATAATTACAGTTAACACAACTAAACCGAACCACGCTATCAATTTCCAATTACCCTTTGAATTCAAATAGAACGCGACATATAACACTAGTGCCAGCACTGCGATAGGCAAGTGATAGAACCATACTCCACCAAGTTGCAGAAATATTGTCATTGGGTAGCTTAAAAGTAAAGCTACTATGCCTCCCAATATATATCTAAGTGTTTCAGCGTTAAAAAATTCACGACTTACTTTATAGCTCAGGAAACCACCAATAGCACTGATAAACACCGCTAACAAACAGATATAAAGAATGGTTAGATAGGTCACAAACACTCCCCTTTTCAATCCCATATTACCATAATTGTTCATACGTTTTGTTAAACTAACCTGCCCCGTTAGCACAATAAGAAAAGAATTACTGTTGTTACACTAAAGCACCCGTTAGTTGAAGAATAAAATCAAACTTCCACAGATAAATCAATCCAAATTTCATGCCATTTTTTCTCCTGCATACGCTCAATATATATTGAACGTAACTTGCTATTATTTTGATAATATGGAGTAGGTTTAACAATCTTTTTAAACAAATCATCCAGTCCGTATGGAGCCATTATTTTAAGTTCACTGTTGCATATTTTACAGCTATTACAGTTGGTATTTCTGTAAAATGGGCAACACCATCAAAAGAAGAATTATAAGAATCAAATCCATTTTTTAAATGCATACGTGCTTGATTTTTTACCGACCACGGCTGGTTAGGTATTAAAATTTCTAATTTTTTTCTAAATCTTTTTCTGTTTCCCACGAAGTATCTATGTTGTCAAAGTAAATAACATCAATGTCATTTATAGGTGTATTGATGTTATGTAAAACATCCCACACTTTATTTCTAATGAGTCCAGCTGCAACCCAAGCATCATTTAAATTTAATTTCTCAACGCTTTTTAAAATAGAGATTATATACTCGTCATTTTTGATAATATTTATCAACTGCGTTTCGTAATTAGTCACATCAATTCTCCTTTATTCAAACCTGCTTTTTTCTTGAACATTATAACCTAAAACTTTATGTAGATTTAACTTTCCAATTCGAAACATCTTCTTCCACTAACCTGCCCCGTTAGTTCAATAAGAAAAAGAGCTTCCTAAGAAGCCCCTTTTGTTCGACTAAAGCACCCGTTAGTTTAAGTACACTCATTCACAAGTCATCATTATATAATTTATTAGTTGACTCCGTTACAAATTGAAACCACTCTTCTTCCGACAATTCATCATAAGCAAATCCCATTACAGAGAACTTACCATAATTGATTACATCTAGCACCTGATCAAGCAATCCCGTTCCAGCTTGCCAATCACGTAGTCTTGCATCACTACAAGAAAATGTATCTTTACAATTTCCACACCGAATATAGACTATATTTATTTCATCTATTTTATTATCATCGGCATAGTATAAATTACCGTTTGTAGCATTGCAGGTAGGACAAACAGCTTCAAGATGTTTTTTATACAGATTTTCAAAATAAGCCGATCTTTTAGTAGCTAATTCTAATGAACATTTACAAACCTTTGCATACTCTTCAGGATTCAATAAAATCATCAATTTCATTCCTCCCTATATGGATAATAATTATACTCTTCATTCAACTGTATTGTAACATTTTGTAAAGTGCATAATATCCCATTTAGTTATTGCGCTAAACTGCCCCGTTAGTTGAACAAAAAACTGGAATTGCTCCATGGGATCAAGCCTGAACAGGCTTGTATATGCCATACACACCAGGTTTACATAACACCGATTCACGGAAGTAGTTAACTCCATTACTCAATAAGAAATTTGCAATATAAAATGTTTCAAACTTTTCTTATCAATCTTGCGAAAGATACATTAAATTATTTAATTCAACGTGTGTTATATCATATTTTGAATCAACTGCTTCAAGTATCTTTCTATAAGCGTGGATGTCTTCATCCAAGGGCAGTTCCACAAATAAATTTAGGTCTACCTTGAAATTAAATATTGTTGTACAAAAATCTTTTGTGTCTACTAAATCACAAGCAAACTCTTCAAAAATACTCGCATCCTCTTTACTAAGTTTTTCATCCGAAAGAATATCTACTTGAATCAATTTCATATCTCTGAGCCCTTGCGGCTCTAAGTATAAAACGGCAAGAAAATAGAGCACCTCCCCAAATCCTGTATAATGAGAGTTCTGACACACACATTAACAGACTGGAGAAATGCTCTATGCCTATTATACGACAAGAAAGCCTGTTTGACATGAAAGTTTTATTTGATTTGGAACCTACCCATCGATTTAATTCAATTTTATCCGGTATTGAGATTCATCCGATCCTTGACGTAGTAATGAAAAAGTCTAGATTCGGACCTAAACAATCGCTTAATTACTCTGCAATGATCTATTCATTGATCATCCGAATCACCGAGCGTATTCCTTTTATTAAAGACTTAGTAAAACGTCTCTCTACAGACTTACGATTTAAAGTTGATTGTGGATTCTTGGTATCAGATGAAATCCCATCCGAAGCTTCTTATTCACGTATGATCACATTGATTAGCGATTCTGATGCGTTAGAAATTGTTCAAGAAAGCCTACTTCTTCAGGCTATATCAGAAGGTTTCGTCTCAGATGAAACGATAGCCATTGATGCAACGCATGTAGAAGCACGTGATCGTGCTCCATATAAATCAGATAAGGTTGAAAAAGAACCCCAAAAACGAGGGCGTAAAAAGAAAGAGGAACGTGAACAATGGCTAATTGATAAAGCCGAAATAGAAGCGAATCTTCCGGTTTACGAAAAGAAAATTGAATACCAACTTGATATACCGCTTAAGGAACTTCGTTCCTCAGTTCCCACACAACCAAAGTGGGGAATAAAGAAGAACAGTGAAGGGAAAAACGTATTTTGGTACGGATTCAAATGTCATCTGGCAGTTGGGACGAAGAGCCAATACATTCTTCAATCTCTGTTTTCCTCTGGTAATCTTAACGATGGAAAAGCTGCAATCCCATTATTAAAAGGTACTAAAGAACGCCTTCCGTTATTGAAAATAAAACATGTGACAATGGATGCTGGTTACGACTACCAACCAATTTATGAACAGATTTATCGTAATGGAGCGCAATCTATCATTGCTTATAATAAGAAGAACGAGCCCGAGCCAATAGGCTTTGATGAGCATTTCGCACCCACATGCGTGCGGGAACATTCCTATCGTTATGATAGCTTCGATGCGAAGTACAAAACGTTGAAATACACACGGCCAAACGAATGTAAGGACTGCCCATTAGCTAACGACAGTTTATGTCAGAAAATCTATAAAAAGAAAATTTCTGGCGATCTAAGACGTTACACAGCACCAGCACGTGGGTCAATGAAATGGGATGAAATTTATAAGGAACGAAGTTCCGTTGAACGTGTAAATGCTTATCTAAAAGGCTTTTTTCTGCTAGATCAGATTTATCATTGTACCGGAGTCAAAGCCAAAGTTCATTTCGACTTGGTTCATATTGCATACAATGCCAGTAAACTTGCAGTTGATCGTCTTACACAGCTTCAACTATCCGCAACAGCATAATCGTCTATTTCATTCGTTTTTTTAAGAAATCATTTCAAATTCTGTTTCTTTATGATTTTTTAAAAGTACGCATTATGAAATTGATTCACTTTAATAATATTTTTGTATATACCAACATCTTCTTTCGTCATATAAATGAACTCCATATTAACATCTTCAATTGTTAAAGGTCTTTTCAAATCTTCAATAATTAGATACCCTAACGAAATTCCTTTCTTAAAAAGCATAAATATTTCTAAATCTTTCAACCTTATTTTTCTTCTATAAGTAATCATAACGCTCTCCTTATATTGATTATTGCCGTCTAAGCAGCTCAATGATCTTCAAGTAAAGCACCCGTTAGTTTAATAAGAACAGGAATTAACCAATCCTTTTAGAATAAAACCACTAGGAAACGGAATGCTCTTTCTTCTGTTTCCTCTTATAAAAATAAAGCCAAATAAAAAAGATTATCCAAGGTATTGTCGTGAATACTGGAATTTTGGTAAATTGGATAATTAATATTTCTGCTATCACAGCTGGTATCATAATAATCAACCACATTCTAACTACCTTGTTTTTAAAACTTAGTTCAAATCGGTCACTCATATTTCTCACCCCTATTGTTTTTAACTAACTTGCCCTCTTACTTGAATAAATTTCCTTATATTGACTACTTCGATATCCTTGCCAATTCACCTGCTTATTGAACTAACCTGCCCCGTTAGTATAATTATGTCATCAAATTAATTTCGTTAAATTCTACCGAGGATTGCATAGAGAAATGCAATAAATAAAAAACCTAATGAAATGGAAAGTAACGAGATATACTTCATAAACCCTTTTTCTTTCTTAAAGAAAGCAACGAAACCAAGTATTATGCCTGTTAAATAGACACCAAATCCAATGAATATTCCCCACCAACCCAAAATAGTAATATTAATCGGTGGAAAAGCCATATATGCAACAAAAATTCCAACGACAACTGAAATGGTGGAATACTTACTAAACTTCCTCTCCATTTTTTCGCCCCATTCCATTCTATTCTATTCTATTCTATCTATTTATTCACACTATTTATTCTTTTACTTTTTGAACTAACCTGCCCCGTTAGTAAAATCACTCCTTATGTCTATAACTCTATTAAGTTGGCAATAATTCCTTTAACATTACTACTTTAGGGGGAATGGAATTGTTATTGTCAAAAGCATGGTCTTCGTTTGAAGCTGATAAACGAATAGAGGGTTTTTCACTACAAACGTTGAAGGCTTATCAGTTGTGAATATCGGTGTTAAAATCCTCAATAATAACGGTTTAAAATTCCCCAGTTTTCACAGATAATCTATTTCAGATAGAGATAGATTGGAAGTGTAGGAATGACCTTATTGTTGGAGGATTTTTTTATGATAAGAGAATTGAAACAGAAAGGTTGGACGATTAGTGCAATCGCAAGGGAAACAGGATTTGATCGAAAAACTATCCGGAAATATTTAGAGGCCGCAACAACCCCTCAATCAAAAAAAAGAATAAAAAGAGGAAGTAAGCTGGATTCATACAAACCATATTTACTGGAACGAATAAAGGAAGGTACCACGAATTGTGCAGTCTTAATGGAAGAAATTCGAGCGAAAGGCTACGAAGGAAAAAGTACTATTCTTCGAGAATTTGTCCAGCCCTACCGGGAGGCACCTAAGAAACAAGCAACCGTTAGGTTTGAAACGATTCCTGGACGGCAGGCGCAAGTAGATTGGGCAGAGAATGTCGGAGAGTTTTATGTAGATGGTCTGAAACGTCCATTGTACGCCTTTATTATTATCCTGAGTTATTCCCGTAAACGTTACATTGAGTTTACAACGGATATGACGCAGGAGACGCTGATGAAATGTCATATGAATGCCTTTAGCTATTTCAATGGCATTCCCCAGCAGCTTCTTTACGACAATATGCGAACGGTTGTCACGAAACATAGTGTCAGCCAGATTCGGTTTAACAAAAAGTTCGAGGATTTTCTATCCTATTATGGTGTAGTTCCGAAAGCATGTAAGCCCTATCGGGCACAAACGAAAGGAAAAGTAGAGAGGGCTGTAGCTTATTTAAAATCAAATTTCCTTAAGCGTCGCCTTCCTGAAAATCTAGAAGATTTGAATTCAGAAGTACGTAAATGGTTGGATGAGGTGGTTCACAAAAAGCGCAATCAAACTACGCAACAACGTCCATGTGATCGGTTTGAGGAAGAGCGTGCTCTCTTAATTACATGGAATACAAAACCGCTGTATCAAGTAAGACAATGGGAACTCCGGGAAGTGAGTAAGGATTGTTTTATTTCCTATCAGCAGAATAAGTATTCCGTACCGTATCGGTACGCCGGACAGCAAGTTAAATTACATGAAACTAATGAAGGAATGCTTGAACTATACGATGAGTATGAGCGCATAGCCGTGCATCCGCTACTAGACGGAAGACATCAAATGACGATGAAATCTGAGCATTATCAGGGATTACCTGGAACAAAAAAAGAGCAGGAAACGAATCTAGATGGTTTGGCGACCCCAGATTCTCCTACTCCAATACCGACTGTTGAAAGTCGATCGTTAGCTATATACGCTGCGCTCGAGGAAGGAGAATAACTCATGCATTCATTACTCGAAGAGCGCTTACAAACGCTCGGATGGCAACAGACAGCACAACAACTAGATGAACTGGTTGAAAGTGCTTCTGCCAATACTTTATCATATTTTGACTTTCTTGACACCCTGGTGAAACAGGAATGGGAAAATCGAGAATCAGAGGCATTGGCAAAACGAATACGAAAGGCGAAGTTTCCTTATACGAAAACGATTCATGAATTCGATTTTAGCTTTCAGCCTAGTATTAGTGAGCAACGTGTCAAAGAAACCTGTACCTGTCGCTTTATCGCAAATGGAGAGAATCGAATCATCCTTGGCCCACCTGGGGTGGGAAAGACACATCTAGCCATCGGATTTGGATTAGAAGCGTTAGCCAAAGGCTACCAAGTCTTATTTATGACGGCAGATGAATTAGGCGAGCAATGTCAAAAAGCTTCTCAAAAAGGTACTCTCTCTTATTTAATGAAACGTTTATGTAAACCGGATCTTATTATTTTGGATGAGATTGGATACTTTGACTTCGATGAAGTCACAGCCAATGTGTTTTTTCAAATCGTTTCCAAGCGATATGAGAAAGGGGCTATGATCATTACTTCAAACAAATCTTACTTAGAATGGGGAAAAATATTTGGAGACGATGTGTTAGCAACAGCGATTTTAGATCGTCTCTTGCATCACTCTGTAACTTTTAGTATTAAAGGCGATTCATATCGCATGGAGGAGAAAAAGAAGGCTGGGGTGTTCCCTCTGCCTTCAGTATCAGAATCAATGAAGTGAGGAATTTTAGTCCGGCGTTTTTGGGGAATTTTAACCCGGTATTGACATCAGTTACAGTCTTTGCTACTAATTGGTTATTTTAATGATGTAGAGATGGAATTGTTGGATACAAATCAACTGAAGCAATATCTTGCTGTATCGGGCAAGCATTTAAAACCAGCTAGTCTTGCACATCGCATCCGCTTTATGAAATCTTTTTTTCGTTGGTCTCATGAAGAAGGCTACCTGAGTAAGAATCCAACTTGCAAGATTAAAGAGCCCAAAGTAGGTAAGCGGATACCCAAGTATTTAACCGAACGGGAGATTGAACACTTTCGTGAATCCTGTCATTCCCCAATGGAAAAAGCGATTTTTGAATTCATGTTTTCTACCGGTTGCCGAATTGGAGAAATAGTAGCGTTAGAAAAGAACAATATTAATTGGTCCAATCAATCCGCGATCGTTAGGGGAAAAGGTGATAAGGAAAGGGAAGTTTATTTTAATACACGTTGCGACATATGGCTTAAACGCTATATTGAAAGCCGTAATGACAATAATCCTGACATCTTTGTGACTGTAAGGCAGCCACATAAAATGAGTGTTGCCCAAATGCGATACATCATTAAGCGGATTTCAAATCGTGCTGAAATCAATAAAGAGATTCATCCACACCAACTTAGACACAGCTATGCAACTCATTTGTTGAATAATGGGGCTCCTATTGAAGTCATACAAAGTCTTATGGGGCATGAAAAAAGCGAAACCACAAGGATATACGCTCAATTAAGCGGTAGGCTAAGGAAAGAGTATTATCAGAAGTACTTTTAAATGTAAAGGAGCAACGTCTTAAAAGACGTTGCTCTACTCTACTAAAGCACCCGTTAGTTTAATAAATATTAACCAAACTACTTAATGTTTTCTGAGTTAATAATTGTAATTACTGGTTCAAATTTTGAAATAATATCTACTTTATGTTCAATACAAGCTAATGAGTAATGTGTTAATTTACCGCTTGGAAGAAACGATTTCCTTTGTATGAAATCAAAATAATTAGACTTATCATAAATCCGAAATGACTTACCCCGAAATACCTCACTATCATCCCATATAGTAAAATCATCATAAATAACAGAATAGGTAACGTAATTTTTAAAATCAATTTGTAAGGTTACCACTTTGCTGTCAGGGTGAGGAAAGATGAGTAAGTCTGTTGGATTATCACTTTTGTTGATTATTATTCTAAGTCTTTTATCCTCAGTTCTTGGTTCTAAGATACTTTCAAATGATATATAACAATCGTTTGCTTTTATTAACTCCTCAAATGTCATTGTCTTCCCCCTTTTTTCAGCAAGTCCTTCTTCAACTAACCTGCCCCGTTAGTTGAAGAAGGATTATGAAAATCAGATGTTATTAAAGGATAATCATGCCGACTACGATAATTCTTTTCTCTATGGCTATGTTAAAGTTAATGGTTGGTTTTTATAGAAAAATGAGCTTGCAGAAGCATATCCAAATTCATTTTTAACAAAGGACAAGTTGTTAATGTTAATCTAAGTTCTCTTTTTCTATTTCTACACTTTGTTTTACCACAAAGGCATAGTTATAGTCTTCCTCATAGTGTTCCAGTTCTCCCCACGCCCATTCACCATTGTAAGCTCCCAGGTAGATTAATTCTCCATTGCGGATAATGACTTCAATCCCATGCTCTGGTTCCCACTCGCAGCCTCCTATTAAATGGACAACTGGTACCGAATTATCCTCTGGCTCATCTACAAGCATAGAGCCAAATTCTACATACTGAAGGATGTCCCTCATCTTTTCAATTTTAGGAGGCACTTGTCCAACCATTTCACAGAAGTCTTCGGAGTAAGTGATGGCTGCTTTGCATATATCTTCTATAAGGTTATCATCTATACTACTGAGAGACTTTGCACATAAATTGACATACTCAACGCTCACATCTTCTTCAATCCACACTTCTAAGTTCTTATCAAATAATTTAGAACGGACGGTTCCACTCATACCATGTTCTTCTTTGGATAGGTCTTCTATCACTTTCATCAACTCCTTTTCATTTCTTTCATGCATCATTATTTAAATATTGATAAAGTGAAGTCATACTATTTACTCCGATAAACTTCGGGTACGTCTAGTACTGGGTAGCTTATTACCTTGCCCCTACTACTATCTCGTAACACCACTTCATAATATGGCTAAGTATGACTTTTCTTATTGAACTAACCTGCCCCGTTAGTTTAACAAGAATCTCGATTATCTCCACCCGCAAACCTTCGATTCGATCGATGTAAGAACTTGTATGCGCCATACACCTCTAGTTAACATTACGCTAGCAAGTTCACGGAAGTTAACTACATTACTCAATAAGAAAATCTGCCCTGTAAAGGCAGATGATTACTAAACTAAAACGCCCGATAGTTTAAGAACAAAAAACTTTTTTTATTGGTTAACATCAATATTTACACCCCATAGTCTTTGAACATTCACTAATTTCTTTTCATTGAATTCCATTCTATAAATATCAGGTTTTGATGTGCTATGTAAAAAATCCAAGTCATAAGTGCTATCGAAATATTCCATCATCAAGGTCATAACAGCCCCGTGAGTACCTATCACTATTTTTTTATCTCTAAAAGTTTCTAATAGTTCTTTTAAGACCTTTATAGCTCTTTTTTGACAATCAGCATTTGATTCTCCTCCCTCTAAAGAGAAATTTGATTCAAAAAATGACTTCTCTAAAAGTGGAACCAATTCTTTATCTGATACTCGATTGTTTCCTGAAGAGAATATCCTCTCTTTTAAATCTTCAAAAACTAAAACTTCCTCTCCTATTTGTTGGGCTAACTGTTCTACAGTTAAAATTGAGCGTATATATGGACTTGAAGTAACTACATCAATTTCTTTATCTTTCAAAATGTCAGTCACTCGTTTAGCATCTAAATAACCTTTTTCGGTTAATCCTCTGGTTCTATCGTTTCCTTCTTTTGGCGATTCACCGTGTCTCACCATATAAACAAATGTACTCATAATATAATGTCTCCCCCAATAACTTCCTCTTTTTTTCCTCCTAAACAAAACTACGGCATTAGTTCAATAAGCAAAAAGAGCTGCCAAAGCAACTCAATAATCTTCCGCTAAAGCGCCCGTTAGTAAACAAAGACCTAAATTTATTCAGAATACAACCAAGGGATAACTGGTGGTATTCCTGCTTCAGGTACAAGATAAACAAAGACAAAAAATACACAAATTAGTACCCCAAAAAGAGAAACGAATATAGAAATTAAAGGATTAATTCTTTTCAAAATACCATATATCCCACTAACAAAGCTGGCTAATCCAAGAAATAACTCAAAAAATGCTACTGGATATACATTAAACTGTTCCATTACAAAAATTCTAATAAAGTTAAAAACAGAAATAGATAACATAAAAAACACTTGTAAAATCAACCCTAAAACTGGAATGCTCAATTGATATCACCATCCTACCTCACAAACTCCCCTGAAGAGTGTAACAAGTGATTGTCATCTTTTTAAAAAACTAAACTCCCCCGTTAGCACAATAAGAAGAGCATTATTGTTGTTCCAGTAGTCGAGTAGAAGGGAACCTCTCTACCTTACGGTAAATTGTGTTCCTCCCCCCTCACAGAACCGTGCTTGCGCTATTTACGCACACGGCTCTTCCTAGTCACCATTCACAAAAAATAGCTAATCTCTTTCACTCGGATTTTTGCTGATTCTGCTATCCTTACTAGTTTTGTTTCCATTTAGTATCCCTACCTCTGTGTGTAGTAAATGTGTCCCTAATAAGGGTGATAACTTGGTAGCATCCTTTCCTCCATCGGCATTACCCAACTTCATTGGTACTACGCTGCTATCCGACTCCCTACAACGGCATTTGGCTTCCTTGCTTATTATCGCTTGTACACCATACTCTTCTATAAGCAGAAAAGACCGGTAGGGTCTCCCGAGTTGCCGTATCCTATCAATGTGACACGTGCCAAGGTCTCTGACTCCAGAGAGGTTTTATCCTTCTTGCCTTTAACGATGGATAAAATGTAGCTTTCTGCTGTGCTTAAGGCATAAGCCCTCTCGATTTACTAACATTATGGAGCTCAATCCCTTCAACCAGTTGGCTTTCGGCCCGCCACCTAACTGTCTACGCTTAAGGCTACTGTTACCAATAGCCCTCCAAGACTCGCTACGAGTGAATGGCTAGTTCTTTCTCGACGGGAATCCCACCCGCTATATGATACGACCTAGGCTCGGCCGCACAAGCACCTCGTTAGTTTAATAAGAACAGAGACGCTTATTAAACAATCGCGCCCGATTGTAGTAGATTTGTTATTCTAAAGTATTTTTTATTAAATCCTAATCACAAAGAGCGGTTACGTCTTATTTTTCTTTTATCATTTAATATTAAAACTGATAACACCACGACACTAAGTATTACAATAAACAAAAATGATAAGTATAGCGACATGAAGCCTTCAAACGTCTCATCAAACTCTAAAAGCGCAACACCTGATTCATATATACCTCCCAGAGAAATATATCTAGCTACTTCAAGGTAAACCAAATGGAATATTATATTCATCCATAGTGAACCGGTATATGCTCTATAAAGCTGTAGAGCAATTCCAAAAGCGAAGAGTAATATAAAATAATCTATAGTTATTGCAAATGGCTTATCAAAGAATATTGATTCCATCGCCATCACTGTTATCGGTACACAAATAAAGATTAACGGTTGCAAAATTAACGAAGTAAAAAAGCGGAACTTTTTTTGCAACTCTTCAAATATTAAACCACGTATAAAGACTTCTTCTGGAAATGCTTCGTATATAAATGCTGTTATTGTATTGATTAAAACGGAAATTACAGCACTTGTTGTCAAGTTCATACTGAGATTTTCAATCCCGCCGAATAAATAGGCCGTTAAAATACCTACTCCAAGTAAGATAAAAGGCAATGCAATTCCAATAGCCATCTTAGATGATGAATTTACACCTTTTAGGCCGATACTTTTAAACGATTCGGGACTTTTTCTCTTCAGTATATAGAGTACAATGAGCGTTAATCCAGTAAAAATCCCCCCTTGTAGAAGCATGGCTACTTTTCGTTCAATATCGTGAGTTTCTATTAAATATCGTCCGACATTACCCGATACAAAGAGAAATACCGATACTAGTAGAAAATACAAAAACAATCGACTAATCCTAAACTTCGATGAATCCAATTGGTTGCTCCTTTATATTAAGACTTAAGGTTATACATGAGTACCTAGTTATGTCCGCATTAATCAAACAATATATTTTCAACGAATTCGGATTCATTCTTATAAATTTTATACATAAAGTACATCAAAATAGTAACAGCAAAAAGTAAAGTTGATTCGTAAATATTGTCTTCAGTGAGTATAGTTGTTTTAAGCGTGAACTCATTTGCTTTGATAGTAGCGATATGAATTTGGTCTATTTTCACTTCTATCTCGCTGCTCCAATTTTCTTCAATACGTATGTCTTGTTCATCAATTTTTCCTACAACACAAAAGTAGAGTAGGCTATTCCCTGGCTTATCTTTCAAAAAATAGGTCTTCTCTTCTGTTTCAATGATATATGTAGCAACAAGTAAGTTTTTGATATTTCGTTTTTTAATCCCTATCTTAATTTCGGATCCTTTGTGAGCAGTAAATGACACTACACTTCTCTTTTCACATCCTGTAATATCTGCTTTTTCAATGGTTCCAACACTCTCTTTCTCCCTGTTTTCCACTTGAATAGCATTCTTTTTTTTCATGTATCTCACATCATTGAATTGATATTTTTTCATTTATATCCCACCTTTCTTAGTGGCTTATTCATGGTTATACATTTTTTATATTCCTCACTCTTATATTTATTACGATTTAAGCAAAATTAAGTTTCAAATACATAGTTATTCTATAATTTGGCCCGTTTGCTTTATATGGTTTCCTTAAGGGCAGCCAGCTCGCCTTAAGGCAATTTATTCAACAATCGCGCCCGATTGTTGTTACTTTGCATTCTTCATACTTTTTATCGTTCTCCCGTATCCAAGTGCTAGCAAGAGCATGGCTGTATATATTATCGTACCGCCCATGGTGAATAGCGCTGATGATTTATAACTAATCGGTGGATAGCCGCTATGCGCATTATAATGCCATTCTGCACCAGCAAACACTGACTGGATAATGAATAACGTAATTCCGAACAATGCTAAAGCCAATACAGCCTTTTTTTGAAAGACCATCTTACCTAAGTTGTCTTTAAAAACAAATAGAAAGGTTGATTGTCCTTTATGCACTTTTCTACTTTCCTTCTTAGCAGATGGAACTAAAAAGAAAATAAACATTCCGCTGTAAATCAGTGGCAGGATAGTAACTTCAGAAATGCTCATCAAAAAAACTCCTTTACCTTTTGAACGTTTTTGACTCGAAATAAGATTCGTCAATCTGGCCCAATTGCGATATAGACGAAATCGCTTATAAAGCAATCGCACCAGTTAGTGCAATAAGCGACATTAAAATAAATCACCCAGACTTACTACTATTCCAATAAGTGAAAGGGCGAACACTAACAATATCAATAAAATTATAATAGGGGCTATCTTCTTCAGAAAGCCTTCTTCTTTGTTTTTAAACGCCAAATAGCTAAGTATCAGACTAAGAACACCCGCGATAATGAAAGTGAAAAATAATATTTTTAGAAGTACAACCATCGAGCCTTCAGGCTCTTGTGGTGCAATTGCATAAGAAGTAAAAATAGTTATTGCACAAATAATACTTAATATGGCAGACCACTTGCTATATTTTTTGTTCATTGTGTTCTTCCTACTTTTTCAAATCATACCATTTATTGGATTTCGATATCATAATTAATATGAAAGTTTGTTCAACTAACCTGCCCCGTTAGTTCAACAAGAAAAAAGAGTTACCTAAGTAACCCATTTTTAACTAAATTGACATTATTCTTGAGATAAATTTAACCAATTTTCTTCATCAATTGATTGGATCTTATACTTTGAACCAACTATATCTAACATTCTTTGATGAGTTTTAATATCCCACGAATCATCCACATGTTCATATAAGTCTTTCTGTATAAATTCTTGAGTAATATAGTTTGTAACAGAACTAATGTCAACTAATTCTCCAAAAAACTGTCTTAACATCATCGAATCTTCTTTTTCTAAAGGTTCATCTGACAAGAAATAAATTTTGAATACATTAACAATTATATTTATATCTTCGTCATCTAAAAAACAAAGTGGCTCTAACTTTTTATCTTCTTCTGTAAATGGTCCTCTAGTATCTTCAATAATGACATAAGCCAACATTTTATTGTCTTTAAAGAAACGAAAAATTTCTAAATCTCGTAATCTTAGTTTTCTATCGATTGAAATCATTTTTTTCACCTATTCAAATATGAATTTATAACCCGCAGTTATATCTGTACATATTCTTAATCTAAACAAGTTTTCCTTCTGAAACAAGAAAAAAGAGATGCATATTAAAGTTACTTAATTAGTATTTTAATCTCATTTTTATGTTCTTTTACAAATTCATTCAAAAAGTCATTGGCTTTTTTATTGTATACCTCTAACCCATCTTCGTTGTATGCGTCTGGTTCACCAAACATTTCTTGCGTATAAGCATCTATATAAGCAATTTGTTCACTCCTGATTTCTACGTACTTCTTATAATATTCTTTAGGTTTCATACCTAACTTTTGAGCTTGCATTTCGATAAAATCAATCATAGATTTTCCGAATGGATCTTCTTTATCTCTAAGAGGTAGCAACATCATTGTTTCCTCTTGTAGATCTTTGTTATCGGAAACATCCAAATTCATTCTTTTAGCTTCTTGCAGAATTAATTCGATTTTTACAGTTCCCTCAATACTTTCCAACACCTCTTCATCTGGATACAAAAATCTTAATTCACCTATCGTAATTTCTTTGTCTTTGACAATAGCTGCAATATCATTGTCATTAAAATCTTTTATACTACTTTGAACACTTGAACTGCATCCCATCAGTGAGATAATTAAAGACAAAGAAATTATAAAAAGAGAAATTCTTTTCAAAAAAACACCTCCATAATATAAATCCTACCACCTGTAATACGTTTTATAATGCAAAATGTTTCAAATTTTCTCTCGAACGAACCTGCCCCATTAGCCATACATGAAGCGCAAAATCAGCGCTACACCATAGGGGATGAAAATGTGTACAGTACGGGTATTGGATATTACGGCTGGGAGAGGAAGGTCGATTAACTATGGTGCCATAGAGCCCATCCGTTAGTCTGACTCCAACGACCACGGTGCATCATAAACTGTCGCACTCTATACGAGTAGCACTCATGGGAGATTAATCCTACTCTGGTTATTGCACCAGCCTGCCTTTATTTTATGAAGAATGGAGTTGGTTTCTGATTAACTTTCAACTTAATATAATCATTTTGAAGGCTCAGCCTTTTTTCAAAAAACTTTTTCTGTGTTTTTTTGTTATGCGGTTTTATAGATTTAGAGCGTTTTTAAATTTCCATGGGAGTTTAATGATTTATACAGGAACGTCCGTTCCCTTCTTCTTGAATATGCCTATTAATAGTATAATTAGTCCTATGATGAAACCAATCGTAAACAGTATAATAATTGTTACTGGTATTGCCCATATATTCCTAATAATTAAGCCATAGGTTAAACCAATCTGAAAAGATAATAATGGTGAGATTACCAACATAAAAGTGATTCCCCAAACAATGTATTTCCTTTTCTTTGACTTACCTTCGCTTAGATGATAAGCAGCAAGTGCTCCTATGAATGCAAATACATACCCTACAAAAAGCACCATTTTATCATCCCCTTCTTTTTTTAAATTTCACAATATCTCTTATCTCACTAAACTGCCAGTTAGTTCAACAAGGAATTCGATCGCTGAACAGCCTTGTATAACCATGCACACGAGGTTAACAAAACGTCAATTCTCGGCAGGTAATTATACTTCATAACCCTATAAACTCTCAGTTTCCCCCTGCGGTCCTTCGTTTTTTGTATGCATCCAATTTTATACATCGTTGAGTTAACAGGATTTCCGCTGAACGCCAGGTCCGTTTAAATCTATAGTTATGTAAATTTAACTAAACAACAAGAAAATAGAATACCTCCCAAAATCCTGTATACTAACAACCATCCCAATGAATTTTTGTTTCATTTTATATTAATATCAAAAACATAAGTTGCTTTTCCTTTGTTCCATTCTACGATAACTTCATAAATATAATATCCCTCTTCCGATGGAAGGATTATTTCATTATCTTTAAGTTCAACAACATCACTTGTTTCATCTTCGTTCCATTGTTTTAGGATGATAGATGAAGGATTTTCTTCAATTTCAATTTTTAATTTACCACCTTTTTCAACTTGTAATGTATTGAATCCAACTGCTAAGTCATTTATATCTGAACTACTAATTTTTCTAAATTTCACGTCAGTATCTAGCCATTCGAACTCACCTATCATCATTATATAATCGTGAGTACCCACAATAACTTTGCCTTCTGCTTGCTTATAAGTATTGTTTGAAGATATTCCATTACAACCAGCTATAATAATAACTGTTAACATTAACAGCATTGTTTTTTTCATTATCATATTCTCCTTTTAATCTCTAAAATTGCATTTTTTTATTTATTTGGAATATGTCCACATATTTATATATTATAGCATGCGTATTGATTAATCAGACTACAAAAATCCAGTGTCACTTTCCAACTAATTTGTCATCTTTTTGGCAGGTGATAAGGCTAAGGTTTATATTGCGTATAACGTCTGCAAACACTTCCCGATAATCTTCCTTTTAGTCAAATAAAAAAGAACAGGTAACTTTCACCCATTCTCTGCTGCAATTTCATCAATTCATCTATTATAAAAAACACTCACCTAAACACATCACCAAATAAAGGGATAACAATAAACATCCCGCTTACTAAACCAAAGATAAAAATTATTGAATAAGTAACGTACTTTTTTTCCTATATTACTCCTTCTCTAAAGGAGTTAGTTCGCTATCTTCGAAACATTATTGAAGAACGCGCAAGACAACAAGTAATCTGTTCCATAATCTAGACGCTGTACTTTTTTTTAAAGAAATGAGCTGCGTTTAATTTTCATGAGAGTTCAATAAGAAAAGCTACCCTTACAGGCAGCTACTTGTTCAACTAAAGCTTTCATTAGTTGAAGTATTTATGAGGTTTCCTTAATTTAAAACGGTCCAATTTGTTGATCAATCCGTCCCACTTCTCGTAGAGTATCGTTTACAGCTGAATTCTGATTTAATGACTTTTCCTGTTCATGAAAACTATATTTCCTTTTAGTCAAAAAATCCACAAGATAGACGCCTACAATTAAAGTTACAAAGAACCCCCAGAAAATCCACATTATCCAATGCATTACATTACCTCCCCTTTTTAATATATACGTAGCGTTCGGCTAAAAGTTACATTTACTATAAAATGACAAACCTACCCGTAAGTAAAAATGGCACGTACCCCAACGAATGCAACACCAATCACAAGAACAATAGAACCTATCAATAATTTAGATTTGATGTCATTTTTCCCTATTTCAATTTATACAAAGTATACCATTAATGTGTAATAATGCGATGTGCAAGACTGGCTGGTTTTAAATGCTTGACCGATACAGCAAAATATTGCTTCAGTTGATTTGTATCCAGCAATTCCATCTCACCATCATTAAAATAACCAATTAGTAGCAAAGACTGTAACTACGGGGGATAAGGACTCCGGGATGTAATTGTTGGTGATAGTATAAGACATATCTCTTTCCCCCCCTTATCTTCTCTTCGATATTTCTATTTGACTTGGTTAGGTATAACCGAATTGATTTTTTGGTATATTCTCGTTATTCGGTAGTCTTTGTAAGAGAAGACAATGAGTATGCCATTATTGGGAATAACTAGTATTTTTAAGGGAGTGAAAAAATGAAAAAGATTTATATTGCTTTATTAAGCTTAGCCTCCATCGTTATATTTCTTTTTATAATGAAGTTTTTTGGATGGACTATTGTGGTCAATAGAACTAGTATTGATAAATGGCTTTTATTGATCGCTGTCTTTTCTTTTCCTTCTGCAATTTACATAATTTCAGTTAAAAAAGATGTAAATATACGGGCAGCAGATACATTATCATTTTTTGTAATAATCATTGTAACAACTTGTTGTTTTAGGGCGTTTTTACTACCGTCTTATTATTATGCGTATGTAGAAAGTAATGATATTCTTTCAAAACCATACTTTATCTCTGAAAAGAGGAATTCACAAACACCACAAAAAAGTTCTGATATTTTTTATACCAAGTACATTATATATAAATCTATTACCCCCGTTCTCTTTAAAAAAGAATCAAAAGTAGTGGAGGAACGTGGCATAATTCGCTTGAAGGAAAATAAAGTGAAAACGGTTGAAATAGATGGAAAAATCTATATTACAACCGGCAAAGGTTTATTGCCTATTAAGTAGCAGAGGACGCAAGTTATAAAACATACTAAGATCAGTAGTGCAGACCAAGGCAATGGTTAGTACTACTGATCTTTGTATGTTTTCTTATTTTGCAATGGAGTTAACTACTTACGTTAAGGAGGGGTTGTTAACTAAGGTGCATGCAGCATACACACTTGAAAAGGTCTATTTTTTGTAAGAGAAATAGACCTTTCTTAATTTAATGATTTTCAATTAAAGCTACTCGTTAATTCAACAAGAAACTGGATTAGCTCCACGAGATCAAACTGTAAAACAGAGAATCGATTGCTGAACAGGCTTGTATACACCAGACATAGGAAGTAATTACCTCCCGTCTGAAACTAAAAGAATATGGAAAATGAAATATTGGGGAAATACATGAAAAACCGAAGGCGCAACAATGCCATCGGTATCATAACATTTATCTGCAAAACTTTGTACTGATGCCATTTTCAGTCGTTATTTAGGATAGTAGGAAAACCCCGGGTATTTGACGACCGGCGATTCCACTTTGCGTAGCGCATCCAATAATTCTGGTCCAACATGCAAATTGTCTCTAACCAGGTCGCGAGGGGTAAGCGCCATCCATTGACTTAATGACACATCAACAAATCGATCACTCTTGAACATTTCCAAAAACCATAAAGTTTTAGTACCGGTATTCTGAATATAGTGCCCAGTAGCAAATGGGACATAGCCTACATCACCAGCTCTATAATCAAATGTACGAGCTATACCATTTCCAGCAAATACCGTCATGCGTCCCTGTCCAGTTAGGTAATATTGCCACTCATCGTTATTCGGATGCCAATGTAGTTCTCTCATCGCGCCTGGTTCAATCTCAACAAGTGCAGCTGCGATATTTTTCGATATAGGGAAATTAGAAGAGTCTACAATTCGTACGCTTCCACCAGGTGTTTTAATTGGTGTTTGCGCTAGCAACTGATGCTTGAAGCTTTGAGGAATGGTTCCATAAGGGGACTGAACCTTCTCGTTTTCCAAAGGACCGGGAACCTTGTCTTGATAGATATAGACCTGCCCCGAAGGAATGTGGTTAAATGCACTAACTGGTACTCCGAAATTGGCAGACAGCACAACTTTGGGAGTATGTGCAAACCAATCGGAGATGGATAAAGTGTTAAGGTCAGAAAAGGTACCGTCATCGAAGACGAGCAGAAATTCACAGTGTTCCAATCCCTGAATTGAGTGTGGGAGCCCAGGGGGGAAGTACCATAGGTCGCCTGGTCCTACGTCGGCAATGAAATTTTGCCCCTCTGAGTCGATTGACGTAATTCGCGCCCGACCTACTATCATATAGGCCCATTCTGCTTGTTGATGCCAATGCAATTCTCGAACACCGCCGGGGGTCAAGCTCATATTTACACCTGCCAGCGTGGTCGCAATGGGTAGTTCCCTGACAGTGATTTCCCGTGACCACCCCCGTGATTTAATGTCATAGAAGTGTCGGAGAACGAAAATTTCATATTAGAAAGCAAGCCAGCATCCGTTTCAGGTGGAACTAACAAGTCAAGGTTTTCAAGATCCCGCATAATATCCCGTGGACCGGTATCATAGCCTCCAGCACCTTCATTTCAGATGGGCTGTGGCACTTTTGCGTACGTACCTTGATTTTGTTCCGGTTTTTCCAAGTCATAGAATCCTCTCATTGGAATGCATTCTTTGTGTACTCACCAAGCAATATATGATGTAGGGTCTTTGTAAATGACGTCGAATTCAACACTGAACGGGTTTGTATGCTGCATGCACCTATGATCAACATAACACCACTTCAAGGAAGTAGTTAACTCCATTACTCAATAAGAAAAAGCTACCCTAAGGCAGCCGATTCATATTTACATACAATTGAAGTTTTATTTACCGAAAGTAATAATCCATAAGTTTAATAATGCTAAAAGTGAGAAAGAGATAAAAAAGCCGACATTTAAAACAATAGCTATCAGTTTATAATCCCCTATTTTTCCAAATGAACCTAAAATAATTCCGATAATTGGACTTACTATAACTATAAGCAGAGTGAAGTTAAGATAATGATTATAGTAAAATTCAGATGAAGAAAATATAAAATCACTAATTTGTGTAATTACTGCGAGAAATAAAAATAAATATGAAAACGTGTTAAATTTACCCACGTTTTCACCTCCTATTACCAATTTAATATCCAAATAATTTCATTATATCTTCATGGAAATATCTTAACTGCCTTGTATGTGCATGAACATCCGGTTCTCGGCGCAGTTGACACAATCCCATGCCCCCTTACCGTTCATCGCCTATGGTACTTCATTTTCTTTATACACGAAAATACATCGTTGGACTTACGAGCTTTTTGGTGAACGTCAGACCTGTTTACATGAATAATTATGCAGATTTACCTCAATGATAAGCAGATGAAAAACCTTACCTGGAAAGTCATAGGAGGGTGTTGCAAAGCGTATTACCATGCCCCAAATAGAAAAAAAGCAACCTCCTGTTCGTAATGGAACAGGAAACAGCGAATCTTTCCTCGATATCATTGGGGAAAGGTTCGCTTCGTTAAGCTAATGGGCTTTATCAGTGGTCTCAAAATTATATGCAGAGTACTTGGGGTGTCGTTACTGATTTATCTTCCATTCAGTGTGCAAAATTGAAAATATCAACGCATCGTGGGAATGCCCATTTTGGAATAAATAACTTCTTAACTTTCCTTCTGCCAAGAATCCATTCTTCTCTAACAGTCCGATAGATGCACTATTTGCAGGAAATGTGACTGCCCCCATACGGTGCAGCCCAAGTTCATCAAATGAATAATCCAAAACCGCTTGTAATGCTTCAGAGGTAATACCGCTTCTCCAAAAGTCCGGATGTATTTCAAATCCAACTTCCGCTTTTTTCATGCCAAGTGCCAAGTTATTCAATCCAATTGTGCCTACAAACTGGTTCCCGTCTTTTAGCGTAATCGCCCAGCGCACTCCTCTTTTTGTTTCATAAGTACTTTTGAAATGCTCAATAATTTTTTCCGCCTGAGCCAACTCGTACATCGGGTCCATCCCATAATACTTAACTACTTGTGGATTTGAAAAAATGGTGAATAGTGCAGGCGCATGACCTGATTCCACTTTAGTCAATCGAAGTCGCGGCGCATTTAAAACTGGAAATGTCATACTAGCCCCTCTTTCACTTCATTTTCAACTATATCTGCCAAAGCTAATGGATTGCATTGTTCTATATACTTTTCTTCCGCGGGGAAATACCGTTGATCGTACTTTAAAGCGATTTCTTTCTTATTCCCCATATAGATGTCCCTATCTGTAATCCTTTTTAACCTCGTCTCTTGATCCAACTCTAGATAGACGACTATTTCAAAATACGGTCTCAATTCAGGACGTTGTAGAAAAACCCCTTCAACGATTACTGTTGTTCCCGCGGGGATTTCAATTTCCCGCAGTATATAACTGTCAGTTTCTCTGTTATACACTTCGATTGTCTCATTCACATCCAAACCACTTTTCAATGGTAGCAGTAATTTTTGTATTAAATAATCATACCGCCATTGTAAATGATAATAGCAATACCATTCTTCATAATTCTCGTTATAACGGACTTCCTTTTTGTGTACAAAATCATCAAGGTGCAAGATCACTGAGCCCTCTAACTGTTGCTGCAATTTATAGGCATACATCGTTTTTCCCGATCCGCCAAGACCGTCAATTCCAATGAGCATGGAACATTTAGAGTGATTTTTCATTTTGGTATTCCCATTTCACGAAATGGATAGAACCTGAACTTCACTGAACCAATAACTGATTTTTCATCGATGAAACCGATGATTCTACTATCTGTACTGTTTCTTCGATTATCTCCAAGCACGTATAAATAGCCTTCAGGCACTTCCACTTTAAAGTCTTGTGTTAACTTCTGGCCTTCGAAAATCCCAGCTTTATTCTCTTGCACATAGTCCTCTTCATATTCCACGCCATTTATATAAAGCTTGTCGTTGTTCATGACGACGACATCTCCCGGAAGACCAATTACCCGCTTAATGAAATTGTCCTCTGAATCCGGAGCATGGAAAACAATCATGTCAAAACGATCAATCTTATACACTTTTGAGATGACGATTTTATTATCATTTTCAAAAGTCGGCTGCATCGATTGACCCGATACGACGACTGGTGTAAATAAAAATTGGCGTATGACGATTGCAATGACGAATGCAATTGCTACTGATTGTATCCACGAAATGAGCTCACTTTTGCCGCCTTCTTTCATACAATACCCCCGTCTACTATATAATTCATATTATTTACCATATAACGTTACTATGCGTTTATAGACTACTATGCTCTATATTCTATTCTTTATGATAAATTCCTGCCCAACTTAAAAGATTCTTATTATAACAATCGCGCTTCGTTCACCACAATGTTAGGTAAGTGAAAAAAATGCCTTCGTCAATTCAATAAAACTTAATCATTCATCTCTTTAATTCCGTGTTACTTTTCCACTTATAACGGTCGTAAAATTATTGGATAGGCAAAGTAACTAGTTGTATATGATAAAAACAAAAAGCACTGAACTTTTGAGGTTCGGCGCTTTGAATATTGCGTACTATTTACCCCGAAAACTAGAATTCTCCCGGTAGTTTATTATTTCATATCCGAAAATTCTTGCTCACTTCCATCTGTGAATTCAATTTCCAGATCAAACTCCGCGTAATCTTCTGCACCAAATGCTTTGGACACCTTTTCTATTACTTCTTCTCTCGACATGTCTGTTGTTAAACCTAGCTCTTTAAAAATCGGTTGCAATTCACTATAAGCTTTATCTCCTGATAGCTTAATGTTATTTAATTTGTTCTTGTATTCTGCTTCGGTTTCGGACATATCCAAGTCAAATGAAGCTTCAATTGCATCTCTCTTCTTGACTGTATCTATATCTAAGTCAAATGAACGGAAACCGAACTCGCTCTGAATTTCCTCATTCGTAGGAGCGTTCTTTACTATCTCTTTATCGGTACACGCACCTAATATAAGTGCCGTCGATAATAGTGCTGTAGCGTATAACGAAAGTTTTTTAGTGTTCAAAAGATAATTCCCCTTTTCAATGTATTATCCATGCTTCATAATTCATCTTTTCAAGTAAGTTCACCTATCACGTTGAGACGAATTATCCACTGATTAGTAGGGTACATGAACAAACGGTGTTGAAAGGATAAATAAGAATACATATATAACCTAGCATTCTCAGAAACTGTCTTACAATGTTCGACAGAAAAACTGATACTTATACATAAATATAGCATACCTTATCCTGTCGGTACCATTATGGACCCAAAAATATACATCGTTTGAAATAAAGGTCGCCTGCTATTTAGTGATAGTCATTGAAGGCATCCAAAAAAGTTAAAAATAATATCTGCACTACATATTAAGATTAACAAGGTGGTATACCTCACCAGTTTTACGAACGAATTTAGCGAATGAGCAACAAGTGTGAGACGAAGTAGAGGGATGCAGTTCAATCCCTCCTCAGCAATCTACTATCGGGCTTATTGCGTGAGACCATAACAAAGCGACAAAGCGTTGTTGGAAGAATCTTCTATTCGTTAAGCGCCGACTGTATAGTACAAAGATTATAGTAGCAAAACCATTAAGTATTTTACCGATTCCGTTATACCGCCTACTAGTAAAGCGGCTCCGTCCAAAGACAGAACCGCAAGATGATTAAGATTAAGATTAATTTTAACTCTAAACAAAAACCTTCCAATTTCCCGGCAGCTAATTGTTATTAAACTTTGAAATGGCTCATGGCGGTGTGCAGATTGTCACTTAACCCCGCCAATGTATCCGCGGCTTGTGCTACCTCACGGATTGCCCGAAGCTGCTCGTCCGTCGATGCACTAATTTCTTCACTTGCCGCAGCTGTTTCTTCAGCTGTCGCCGCCATAGTTTCAATTGTCTCCATAACCGTCTCCTTATGTTCAACGACCTTATTTACTTCGTCATAGACACTGCTGATGGACTGTTCAAGCTTATTCATGAGTTTGGAAATGTCTCCGAACGTCATTTGTGTAGCCAGCACGACTTTTCCTTGTTCCTCAAATGTCTCCCCCGTTTCCCTCATTTGCCTCGAAACTTGGTGGGAGCCATTTTGAAGTTCTTGAACGGTCGCTTTTACTTCATCTGTAGCTCGTGCAGATTGTTCAGCTAGTTTCCTCACTTCATCAGCAACGACCGCAAAGCCTTTACCGTGTTCGCCAGCACGTGCTGCCTCAATGCTCGCATTAAGCGCCAACAAGTTCGTCTGCGTGGAAATTTGAGTTATCGTTTCCATGACAATTCCGATTGCTCCAACTTTCGTTTCCAAATCTCCAACGACATCCGCCATCGATTGCAGATTTGTCTTCCAGCCATCGAACGACAATTGTAGCTGATTGACTTGGCTGACTCCACTTTTGTTGACCTCTTCAGCTTCTATTGCAATGCCTGTCATAATGCTCGCTTTTTCTTGAATCCCTATTAGTTGTTCGCTTAAATAGCCAACTGTTTGCGTCACATCTTCTGTATCATGTGCGGATTTCGTTGCACCTGATGCGATATCATCGATAGCCCCCGCCATCTGCTCACTAACGGCATTCGTCTCTTCTGCGGATGCACTTAAGCTTTCTGCCGCTAAACGAACTTCATCGACAGAAAGGTTAACCAATGTAATAACATCACGAACTTTTGAAGTCATAGCATTAAAATTGTTTGCAAGTTGACCAAATTCATCCTTCGATTTCACATCCGCGTATGCGTTAAGGTTTCCTTCCGTCACCTTATCCATTGCTGTACGAATTTCACCGAGAGGACTAACAATTCTTGATATTAAGAACCAAAGAACAACAATCATTACTATTCCTGCTAATATGAAAGTTATGATGATTAAGTTCCTAGTTTGACTAACTGAACCATCAATTGCATCTTGATTGAACGCGGCACCAACTGTCCAACCGAAATGCGGGACTTCGGTAAAAACGCCGACCATTTCATTCTTATCTTCATTGTATTGTCCGATTCCCTTAGTTTTTTCTTCGTTAAATAATGCCGTTAAATAAGATAAATCCGCCAATTCCTCTTTGTCTGTTAGTAAATGAGGGTGAACGATTGCCCCATCATTTCTATCAAATAAGAATGGGTAGCCTCCAAATCCAAATTCACTTTTGGATACACTATCAGTAATATTTCCCAAACTAATGTCTACCCCAATAACACCAACAAGTGAATTGTTTCGTTTCATCGCTTTAGATGCCGTAATAACATATCCACCTGACGCTGCATCGACATATGGATCCGACCATACAACTTTGTCTGGTTGGTCGCTAGCTGCTGTATACCATACGCGGCTAGTCGGATCAAATCCATCGATAACGAGATGGGGAACAAATTTGGTATATTTGTTTTCGAATCCAAAATACATTAAATCCGTATCCGTCATTTGTCCCATATAATCATTAAAGACCTTTTCGATGCCTCGACTTAATTCGCTATCACTTCCGGTGCCATACTGCGTCTCTATAAATGATGTGACTTCCGGATTTTCGGTAAGCAAATATAGCGTTTTTTCATATTGCAACATACTGTTTTCAATCGATCGACTCATCTCCTGCACGGCAACTTCACTTTGATTTATAAGTACATTTTCCGTTTGCTTTTGCATTTGAAGATTAACGAACAAGTTTACTACCGTAAGGATAATGAAAAATAACGCTATTACACTGACAATAATTTTTGCTTTAATCGATTTCATTTCACTTACCTCCTTCTACTTTGATTCGACATACTTCACTCATAAATTCTGACCTCATTAGACTATATTTTTGATTATAGTCTAATAGTCACTAGAATGATAGAATATTTTAAATAATATAATGTATTTCGACTTATTAAATATACGCAAAATAAAAAACGCCATTCTCTGGCGTTTTAAATGCTTACTTAATACGTTGTAAATGTTTCGTACAATTAAACAGCTCGCATAGGTTTCGATCTTCTTGCAGTTTAATAATAGTGACTGATGTGTTTTCCAGATCCATAGCTAAATCCTTGTAAGGGACAAGCTCTTTTATCAATCGACCAATAAATCCTCCATGACTGACGACTAAGATTCGTTTATCTGGATGCAATTCTTTTATTTCCTCTATGAAATTAAGTCCGCGTGAAATAATTTCTTCCTGCGGTTCGAAACCGAGTTCCAGCTGTCTCCATGAGTGCCCCCATTTTTTTACTCGCTCCATTTCCGTCAATCCTTCAACCAGGCCACCCCCTGATTCCCGCAAGCGATTGTCCGATAAGAGACGGATATCAGGCATACTGTCCGCGATGATTTCAGCTGTTTTTGCAGCACGAATTAAAGGACTTGTGTAGATGACATCCCATTGTTCACCAGAAAGTCTTTGAGCTACACCGTGTGCCATCTCAATTCCTTCATCATCAAGTGGGACATCAGTACTTCCTTGTGCCCTTCCTTCTTTATTCCACGCGGTAACGCCATGTCGTACAAACCCAATTATCGTAATCGTAAACACCTCCCTCTTCACATTTACTCACAAACCATTTCCAAGTATTCCCTATACGACATACCCTAGCGACCTTAGAACATTATTCATAAATGATTCCGTATATAAGTATACTTCCTCGCGCTCTGGTTCCTGATAAACGTCATGGTACAGCCGTTTCCATTGCTTATATTGAAACTCAGAAAGTTCCTGTCGGATAAACCATTTCTTAGCAAGCACTATGTCTGTTATTTTATCCTCTTCCGCAATATGCATAAGCACTGGGATATCATGAACACTTCTTTCACTCTGCGCAACCAATTTCATGAATGATTGTAACTCTTTATACCAGGCTACGGTGAATTCATCGTTATAAAAGTCATCTTGCTTAGCTTCTTCATATAAATCACTATTGCGTGTTAACATCTCAATGTCAATTTCATGATTCAATTTCATGGATGACGAGAATTTTGTCAATACGTTCGAAAATTTAGGTGGCTGATGACGCAATGCTAGCCATGGGGAACTAAAAACAGCCCCTGCGCATTCAATTTTCTTTCGCTGTAAAAGACGCATTACGAAGGTGGCACCTATTCCATGTCCAATAATGAACAAAGGTAAATTATCATCGAGACCGACCGCTATTAATTTTTCCACAAATTTAGCGTAGGCATCAAATTGTTCATCGTGAATTTTTCCGACACCTTCCGCCCCGTGTCCAGGTAAATCTCCTGTCACGACATGAAAACCGCTGTTTCTTAGTTTCTGAATAAGCCATGCATTTCTACTATGATGTTCGTACACATTATGGACGATGGCCACGACAGCTTTTGGTGGCCCTTCCGCTTCCCATTTCCACATGGTCATCTTCCCCTCATCTATCTAGTTCTTTTATCTATATATTTCCCTATTTATCTACAATAAAAACCTAATCTTTGTTACGATAATTATACACTACCTAAAGAAAAGAGGAGAGCATCATGATTTATCCTTATAAAGGAAAAACGCCTGTAATTGATCCGTCCGTTTTCATTGGCGACTTCACGACGATTTCAGGTGATGTGACAATTGGTCCTGAATCGACAATTTGGTTTAATACCGTAATCCGGGGTGACGTATCTCCAACAATTATTGGACGTAAAGTAAATATTCAAGACTTATGCTGCCTTCATCAAAGCCCAAAGTTTCCGCTTATTCTTGAAGATGAGGTGACAATTGGGCACCAAGTAACGTTACATAGTTGTACGGTAAAAAAAGGAGCGCTTATCGGTATGGGTTCCATTGTTTTGGACGGTGCTGAAATTGGCGAAGGGGCATTCATTGGCGCAGGCAGTCTCGTGCCGCCTGGTAAGAAGATTCCCCCGAATACGCTAGCACTCGGGTCGCCAGCAAAAGTCGTGCGTGAGCTGAATGACGACGATCGTGCGGACATGGAACGGATTGTTCAGGAGTATGCCGAAAAAGGGCAGTATTACAAGAATTTACAACAGTAATAAAAGAGCTGCCTTTGAAGGCAGCTCTTATTTTTTTATAAATAAAAAGATTACTAAACCAATTAACACAAATAACGCAACAACCCCAACCAGTAGTAACAAACCTATTAAACTCATAGCCCGACGCTCTCTCCTCTCCGATCAGGTTTCACTTTATAACAATTGTATCATTTGTTTATAGCTCCTGTGATGAGAGTGTACGACAGATTCGCTACACTCTATGACGCCCGCTAAATCAAACATCCTAAACAGAAAAAACACCAAAAAACAGGGAAATCCTGCCTTTCAGTGTTTACACTACATTATTTCCCTGCTAACTCTTTCAATGCATCAGCTTTATCCGTTTGTTCCCACGGTAGATCAATGTCTGTACGGCCGAAGTGACCGTATGCAGCTGTTTGTTTATAAATTGGGCGGCGCAGATCAAGCATTTTGATGATGCCTGCTGGACGAAGGTCAAACAGTCCACGCGTAAGCTCAACAAGTTTACTTTCCTCGACTGTGCCTGTTCCAAATGTATCGATAGAAATCGATACAGGTTGTGCAACACCGATTGCATAAGCAAGTTGCACTTCACATCGATCTGCAAGTCCTGCAGCGACAATGTTCTTCGCAACATAACGTGCCGCATATGAAGCCGAGCGGTCCACTTTCGTCGCATCTTTCCCAGAAAACGCACCGCCGCCATGACGCGCATAACCACCGTACGTGTCAACGATGATTTTACGGCCAGTAAGACCTGCATCTCCTTGAGGTCCCCCTATTACGAAGCGGCCAGTTGGGTTGATGAAGTACTTCGTGTCTTCATCGATTAAATCAGTTGGTACAACCGGGTTTATGACGAATTCTTTAATATCACGCTGAATTTGCTCAAGTGTTATTTCAGGGTGATGTTGCGCTGAAATAACAATTGTATCGATGCGTACTGGTTTATTGTTTTCATCATATTCAACAGTCACTTGTGTTTTTCCATCTGGACGCAGATACGTAAGGGTTTCATCTTTGCGTACTTGTGCAAGTCGGAATGATAATTTATGAGCTAGGCTAATTGGTAACGGCATCAGTTCCGGTGTTTCATTACAAGCGTAACCGAACATCAAACCTTGGTCACCAGCTCCAATTGCTTCAAGTTCATCATCTGTCATCGAACCTTCACGCGCTTCAAGTGCCTGGTCAACGCCTGCAGCGATGTCGGCTGATTGTTCATCGATCGCAGTCAAAACTGCAGATGTTTCCCAATCAAATCCGTATTTCGCGCGTACATAACCAATTTCTTTAACAGTTTCACGCACAACTTTCGGGATATCGACATATGTTGTCGTAGTAATTTCTCCTGCAACGAGGACAAGTCCTGTTGTAATTGTCGTTTCACATGCAACACGTGCATTTGGATCTTCTGCCAATATAGCATCTAGAATAGCATCCGAAATTTGGTCACACATTTTGTCCGGGTGTCCTTCAGTTACCGATTCTGAAGTAAATAGTCGGCGATTTGTCATGTTATTTCCTCCTTATATCCTACGAGATTGATACGGTACTCATATGTCCCATGTAGAGTCTTTTCTAAATGAAAAGACTACAAGCCATTGCGAGCTCTATACACGAGGATTAAGGGCGATATCATATAAAAAGCCCTTCGCTCACGTAATAATACATGAGGAAAGGCATGATTTCATAAGCACCTTTCACTCTTATCATACAAGGACTGTGCCTTGCTACAGGTTTGGCACCTTCGCGCAGACAAAACGTCTGTGCAGGTTGCCGGGTTTCATAGGGCCTGACCCCTCCACCAGCTCGGGATAAGAGTATCCGTTCAACTATATATGCTACGAAAAATCTTGTTGCATGTCAAATCTTTTTACCCATTTTGCGTATAAATCCTTGAGGTTTGAATTAGTATAGATTATTATTCTTAATGTGTTATACTAATTCAATAATGTGATGACACCCAATTGATTGGGACTATATGCAAAGGACGGTACATACTTATGATATCTGCGAAAATTAGTGATGACCTCAACAAACTTCTTTCTGGGAAAAATGTAAAAGTTCAACTTTCAGTTCCACAACTTGTTGAAAAAGCGATTTCACGTGGTGAAGCTCAATTGACATCAGACGGAGCGGTTACAGCTCAGACAGGCAAATATACAGGTCGTTCACCTAAGGACAAATACATTGTTGAGGAAGCGTCCTCCAAAGACAAAATCGATTGGGGCAACGTCAATCGTCCAATCTCTTCTGAAATTTTCGATTCATTATATAATAAAGTAATCACTCATTTGAGAACAAAAGACGAACTGTTCGTCTTCAAAGGTTTTGCAGGCGCAGATCCAGCTTCACGACTATCCATTCAAGTTGTGAATGAATTTGCTTGGCATAACCTGTTTGTTCACAACTTGTTCATCCGCCCAACTGAAGAAGAACTAGTACAACATGAATCACAATTCACAATCGTTTCGGCTCCTTCATTTAAAGCTGATCCTGTGGTCGATGGTACGAATTCAGAGACATTCATTATCGTATCAATGGAAAAACGTATTGTTCTTATCGGTGGAACTGAATACGCTGGCGAAATGAAAAAATCAATCTTCTCAATCATGAACTACTTACTACCAGAAAATGGAATTATGCCAATGCACTGTTCAGCAAACGTTGGTGAAGACGGCGATGTTGCCCTATTCTTCGGTCTTTCTGGAACAGGTAAAACAACACTTTCGGCAGATGCAAACCGTAAATTAATCGGCGATGACGAGCATGGCTGGTCTGACACTGGTGTCTTCAATATCGAAGGCGGTTGCTATGCAAAATGTATTAATTTATCACAAGAAAAAGAACCTGAAATTTTTGGTGCAATTCGTTTTGGTTCCGTACTAGAAAACGTTGTCGTCGATCCGGAAACACGCATTCCTGACTACGATGATGGTTCATTAACTGAAAACACGCGTGCAGCTTATCCTATCCAAGCAATTGATAACATCGTTGACCCTTCTGTTGCTGGTCATCCGAAAACGATTGTATTCTTAACGGCAGATGCGTTTGGCGTACTACCTCCAATCTCGAAGTTAACAAAAGAACAAGCAATGTATCACTTCCTAAGCGGGTTCACTTCGAAGCTTGCCGGAACTGAGCGTGGTATCACATCACCTGAAGCAACGTTCTCAACGTGCTTCGGTTCACCTTTCCTTCCACTTCCAGCGACAGTATACGCTGAAATGCTTGGGAAGAAAATTGATGAACATGATGCACAAGTATTCCTTGTTAACACAGGCTGGACTGGCGGTGTCTACGGCGTTGGTAAGCGTATGGATCTTAAATACACACGCACTATGGTACAGGCAGCTCTTGCTGGAGAATTGAACAACATTGAAACAGAAACTAACGGCGTATTCGGCCTCGAAATGCCTACATTCATTGATGGTGTTCCAACAGAAGTGTTGAACCCGCGCAATGCATGGGCAGACGGCGAAGCATACGATGTAAAAGCAAATGAATTGGCAAACATGTTCCATGAAAACTTTAAAAAATTCGGTATGGTTTCTGAAGAGATTACGCTTAAAGGCGGACCGATTGCATAATTTTCAAATTAAACAGTGTAGCACATTGAATGTGCTACACTGTTTTTTTGTACCTTGGATTTGTAATTGTAAAAATGGAGTTTTAACTGCAACTTATTTCGTCTAATTGCAACTTTGGCGTTTTAATTGCAAACCCGTACTTCTAATTGCAACTTCATTTTATTCAAAAAACCACTCATTTTTCTTGTCTTCTCATCCAACTACATAAATCGCGTACAAGTTGTGCATTCATGACAGGCGGTATGAAGTGTGTATATTCAGGGAAATACCATGTCTCATATACTTTTTTATGTTCACGCAGTGCGTTTTCAAGCAAAACTGCTTGTTGAAATGACACGTTCTCGTCGATCATGCCATGAATGATGAGTACGGGAGCATCAATTTCATCCACGCGGAACAGCGCCGTACGGTTTCTGTATTCATCCGGCATGTTATTCGGTGTCCCGCCGATAACTCTTTTCATCATCCGCCGCATATCTTTCCGTTCTTTATATGTAAATACGATATCGGATACGCCAGACCATGTAACTACCGACGTAATATCTTCACGTAAAATTGCTGTCCAAAGAGCCATTATACCGCCCCGTGAAAATGCAAACAAGTGAATTTTTTCCACGTTTGTCTTCGGATTTTGCTTCAGCACATCAACGGCATTCACCGCATCCTGACGATCGGCCCCAGCAAACTCATCCCGTCCCTCGCCTCCACGGTTCCCCCGATAATAAGGAGCGAAGACAACAAATCCTTGCGAAGCAAACTGTGCAATTCGGGCAGGACGAACCATACCGATATGCTGCATGCCCCCTCGCAAATAGATGATGCCTTCGTAGTTCCCTTCTGTAATTGGTTCTGCCATGAGTCCCTTCACTTTTAACCCATCTGAAAAATATGTAATTTCTTCAAGCGAAACATGTGGATTTGGAGACGGATAGGGCCTTCTATGAATAATCGTACCATCATGACTCATGCTCTTCCACCCACTTTCTTAATGTTTCCATGCCTGTGTTTTTCATAAGGAAACTCAATTCTTCACATTGGCCAAGCTCTTCATTAGTCATCCACATAGCTCCTTCTGTTTCGTAAAGGGCTGGATGCTCATCGATTTCCGCAACTTTCCCTGTGAATACAGCTTTGCAAAATGTACTATTACTTCGAACGACATACTCTGCAAATTGCACAAGATCCGTAATTTTCACACCTGTTTCTTCAATCGTTTCGCGTATAACTGCCTCCTCAATCGTTTCTCCATGCTCTGCTTTACCACCTGGAAACTCAACGCCTCGAACTAAATGCCGAGTCAGTAACCATTTACCATTATGCTTGAGGATAACAAGGACATGCCGAGCTGGCATTCCAAATTGGTTTTCTCCGAAAGTCAGCTCAACACGACCACCATTAACATCATTGAAAATAAGCATTGCACTCACGTCCTTTCAACCAGTGTAGCGAAGGACAGCAATCCTTTCAACGAAAATACGGAAGCTTTTCGATAAATATCTTCGACTTATCATCTGTAAATTCATGAATGAGCGCATAGATCTTCATCGTACGTTGATCGACGTTGAAATTGTTCCGACCATAATGATAGGGCAAAAACGGTAAATGTGACCTAAGGAAGTTTCGGAATTCGAGTTCATCTATCTGACTAAATAACCGATGAAAAACAGGAACATACTGACTTTCTACATTAACCTCATATTCCCACGGTGAATCATCTGGGTAATGGTATACTTGCTGATTTACGACAGAAACGTACATTTTGTATTTCTCCATGCTACACCATCCTTTTTTCTTTTTAGCATGGCTTAGTATGAAAAAAGCATGCATCCCCTTTTACTGGAGATACATGCTTTACCGCAATTTACGCTTGTACGTCAACCGAAGCTCCCTTATGAGGATGGGCTGCAACAGACTGATTAGATAAACTTTTCAACATATCTGTTGCCGCTGCAGTATTCATTGCAAGTGCATTATTTAACACACTCAACTGAACAGTCGATTGCAAACTTCTCAATTGACTTGCCATGATGGAGCTCATATCCATTTGCCATCACTCCTTCCACAAGCTTATTATCGGCATTTTTCTAGTATTTTTAATGAAAAATGATTACTTGTTATCTTCACCCAGGAATGCATTCAGCATCCATTGATGTTTTTCGATACTTTGATATGTCGCGTTCAACAAATCTTCCGTCATATCGTCGCCATCTTTCGCAGCCAGCTGCATGCCTTTTTTCAACGATTTCATAATTTCACCGAAATCATTTACGACAGTTTTCACCATGCTGTCTTCTTTTTCATCCCCCGTTGCTTCTTTCACAACAGATTGTTCAAGATGTTCTTTCAGCGTCGCTACAGGATCTCCGCCAAGTGTCAAAATACGTTCTGCGATTTCATCCATATGTAACGTCGCTTCATTATAAAGTTCTTCAAACTTTACATGTAACGTGAAGAAATGATGACCTTTAACATACCAGTGATAGTTATGGAGCTTCGCATACATAACCGACCATGTAGAAACTTGGACATTCAATTCATTAATAAGTTCTTTCGACATATAAATCTCTCCCCTTATTGTTAAATATAATTCATCTCTCTGTTAATTTACCACCGAAGCATCTACAATAAACATCGAGGCATTAATAAGGAGTTTTTTAAATGAAAAAGATTTTAATTGGCTTTATTAAACTATATCAAAAAGTAATTTCACCCCTTACACCACCTTCATGCCGTTTCTATCCCACTTGTTCTCACTATGGGATTGAGGCAGTCGAAAAGCATGGAGCACTAAAAGGTTCATGGCTTGCGGTACGTCGAATTTCAAAATGCCATCCGTTCCACGAGGGTGGATTTGATCCTGTACCAGACAATGATATGCATAAAAAGTGATCTTTTTAGATAGAACGGTTTGACATAATTGTCGAGCCGTTTTTTTCGATTAAAAGAAATTCGCTTATTTAGTTGCCAAATTAGAAACACTCTTGTATGATAAAAAAGTCAGTTACACAAATCGGAATGATTACTATTAATAATACGGAGGATATATCTAATGAATAAGAAACTTTTTTTCATCATGTCATTACTAACAATTATGCTACTTAGTGCTTGTGGCGCTAAATCCACAGAAAACTCGGAAACTGGGACAGAGAAATTGTCTATTTATACAACAGTATACCCGCTTCAATACTTTACAGAACGAATCGGCGGCGACTACGTCGATGTGAAATCCATCTATCCTGCTGGCGCGGATGAACATACTTTTGATCCTACACAAAAAGATATGATGGGACTCGCGGACTCGGATTTGTTTTTCTATATAGGACTTGGCCTTGAAGGTTTTGTGGAAAATGCAGAAAAAACCATGAAAAACGAACATGTAAAAATGGTTGCAACAGCAGAGGCAATTCCTGATGAGATGCTAGACGAAGGTCATAGTGATGAAGGTCACGACGAAGATGCTGAACATGATGAACATGGACACGAAGGTCATGATCATGGGGGAATTGATCCCCATGTATGGATCTCACCACTGCTTAGTGTCGAACTTGCAACTTCTATCAAAGATGCTTTGATTGCATCAAAACCTGAAATGAAAGACGAATTCGAGAAGAACTTTGAACAACTGAAAGTAGAACTTGTCGAACTCGATAGCAAATTCAAAGAGATTTCTTCCACTGTCCCTTCCAAAACGTTCTTTGTTTCACATGCATCATTTGGTTATCTAGCCGATTCATATGGCCTGGAACAAGTCGCGATTGCGGGACTGAACTCACAAAGCGAGCCGTCACAAAAGCAATTAGCGAAAATTGTCAAAGAGGCAAAAAATCACAACATCCACTATGTACTTTTTGAACAGAATGTATCATCTAAACTAACTAATGTCGTGCGGAAAGAAATTGGTGCTGAATCACTCATGCTCCACAATCTTGGCGTATTGACAGTGGATGATGTAAAAAACAACGAAGACTATTTTTCTTTGATGGAACAAAACATTGAAACGCTGAAGAAAGCGTTAAGTGGAAAGTAAATGAAGAAAGGTTGTCCCGTATACCAGATTTAATCTGGTATATGGAACAGCCTTTTTGTTTTTGCTGTGACAGTTTGGAGTTGCCCTTACAGTTTAATCATTTGACATGACAGTTAGCGCAATTGCCCTTACAGATTGATGACTTGCCATGACAGTCCAGAGTTGACCTCACAATTTAATCTGTTGCCAGGACAGTTAACGCAACTGCCCTTACAGATTGATGACTTGCCGTGACAGTCCAAAGTTGCCCTCACAGTTTAATCTGTTGCCAGGACAGTTCAAGCAATTGCCCTTACAGTTTGAGGAGTTGCCATGACAGTCCAGAGTTGCCCTCACAGTTTAATCTGTTGCCAGGACAGTTCAAGCAATTGCCCTTACAGATTGATGACTTACCATGAAAGTCCAAAGTTGCCCTCACAGTTTAATCTGTTGCCAGGACAGTTCAAGCAATTGTCCTTACAGATTGATGAGTTGCCGTGACAGTTTGACTTTAATTTCGACTTCAACCTTACTCCAAATCCACTGACTCTTTCAATTTTCGACGCAATAACTTATTTGACCCGTTACGCGGCAGTTCATCTACGAAGCGGAATGATTTCGGTACTTTGTAACGCGCCAATCGCTCTTCACAATACGCTATCAAATCAGCTTCTTTCACATTTCCTGACACTACGACAAACGCAACTGGGACACTTCCCCACTCGGAATGTTCTTTCCCGCAAACGCCTACCTCTCGAATATTCGGATGCGCTATCAGTACATTTTCAATTTCAGCAGGGTAAATATTTTCTCCTCCTGAAATGATTAAGTCGGATCTTCTATCGACGATATACAAATAACCTTCCGAATCAAGATAACCGATATCACCTGTTGGAAGCCAGCCATTTTCCAATGGATCCACTTCGGAAAAACGACCAATATATCCAGGTGTCACATGTGAACCGCGTATAAATACTTCACCTTTTTCACCTGGCGTTTCTGTATCTTTGATTTTGATTTGATTGAAAAACAATGGTTTGCCTGCTGAACCCATTTTCCTCATTGCATCACTTGCTGCTAAGGTCGCTGTTTGCGAACTAGTTTCTGTCATGCCGTACGTTTGGAGAACAGGAACTTCAAGTACTTTTGCCCGCTTCAAATAATCGATTGGAACGGGGCCACCACCTGCCAGCATTGATTTAAATGATGAATGTGCGACACTATTATCCTTTTCCAGTTCACGCAGAACTTTATCCAATGTAAGAGATACAACAGACATCCGTGTGACGGACCCATCTCTTACCGCAATCGCCGACTTGACCGCATCAAACTTCTCATGCAACTGAACCTCATTTCCGTATAGAACAGAACGAACGAGAATCGAGAACCCGCTAATATGAAATAAAGGCATCGCACAGAGCCAGACATCGTCTTCATCAAGCCCTAAATTTAGAACAGACGACAGTGCACTCGAGACGTGATTACCTGCAGTCTGACGGACCCCCTTCGGAAATCCTGTCGTGCCCGATGTATACATAATCGTAATGGTTCTGTCTGATTGCCAACTTTCCTGGATGACAAAAGCCTGTTCCGCACTTTCTTTGATCGTAGAAAATAGTAGCTGACGTACCGGCGTATCGGCAACAACACTACTCAGTTCATTCGACACAATTACCGTATTGGCGCCTGAATCATCCAATTGATATGCGATTTCTTTTTTCGACAACCGACTGTTTAGCATAACAATCTCAAGGCCGGCCAGCATACATGCATGAATGATGACTACCATTTCAGAATTGGAGGACCCAAGCAAGGCGATCCGTTCCCCTTCATTTAAACTGTTAGCCCTCAATTTTCGTGCAAGAACCACAGCATCATCTTTTAACTGTGCGAATGTCCACTTTTCCTCTTCGAACGATAAAGCTATTTTATCAGGCGTTAAATAAGCCCGTTGCATTAACCAATTTGGAATCATGCCATCACCATCCATTCAGAAAAAGCTGCCCGATTAGAGGCAGCTTTCTTAGTTTTTATCCAGTTTGATTACTGTCTAGGCTTCAGGCGCCAGCCCCTTGAGTCGCTTCAGTCTTGCTGAAAAGGCAAAGTACGCCTTTATCTTCAAGACTTCCAGCGCTTGTCGGGGCTAAACGGCGCCTTACGCTTTTCTTTAATCAAGGAAAACGTGGGAATTGTCCGAAATCCGGTTTGCGTTTTTCTTTGAACGCATCGCGGCCTTCTTTCGCTTCGTCTGTTGTGTAATAAAGAAGTGTTGCGTCGCCAGCCAATTGTTGAAGACCAGCAAGTCCGTCCGTATCCGCATTCATTGCCGCTTTCACGAAACGAAGTGCAGTAGGGCTCATGCCAAGCATCTCTTCACACCATTGGACCGTCTCGTCTTCCAGTTGTTCATAAGGAACTACTGTATTGACTAGACCCATGTCGAGTGCTTCCTGTGCGTTGTATTGACGGCAAAGGAACCAGATTTCGCGCGCTTTTTTATGGCCAATGATTCGTGCCAAGTAGCCCGAACCGTAACCTGCGTCGAATGAACCAACTTTAGGTCCTGTTTGTCCGAAAACTGCATTTTCTGCTGCAATCGTCAAATCACAAACGACATGAAGAACATGTCCGCCGCCGATTGCATATCCTGCAACCATTGCCACAACCGGTTTTGGAATAACACGGATTAGACGCTGTAAGTCCAAGACGTTGAGACGTGGAATTTCGTCGTCTCCTACATAACCGCCATGCCCTCGTACGGATTGGTCTCCGCCTGAACAGAATGCTTTCTCGCCTTCGCCTGTTAAGACGATGACTCCAATGCTTTGGTCGTCCCGTGCGCGTGAAAATGCGTCGATTAACTCCGATACCGTTTTAGGACGGAATGCATTGCGCACTTCCGGACGGTTGATTGTTACTTTTGCAATCCCGCCATACTGTTCGTATTTGATGTCTTCGTATGTACGTATCGTTTCCCATTGACGTGTCATAGTGATCCTCCTCGATTTTTCAACTCTGAAATATGCTCCTCTATCATTGTAGCAAATGTAGCCGGTTTTTCCACATGAATTGCATGTCCAGCATGTTCTATCGTTTCGTGGCGGACATTAGGGAAATCCCTCTGCATTTCCCGGGAAATATTTACGAACTTCGTGTCGAGTTTTCCCGTTATGAGCAAAACCGGAAGATTGACTGTTCCTAGGCTCTTCCAATAAGAAGCTTGGCTACCTGTTCCAATACCACGTAAGCTGTTCGCAAGGCCTATTTCACTCTGACTAAGCCGTTCATTCCTCACTGCCAGCTGCTTTTCTTCCGACAAAGTCTTCTGAGACGCGAACAAGGGAATATTTCCCCAGAAATCGATGAATGCCGGCAATCCGTCCCTTGTGATTCTGTCTGCCAGCCGCCTGTCAGCTGCTTGTCGTTCTTCTCTTTCCACTTCCGTCTTCAATCCTGGAGAAGAACTCTCGAGAATCAATGACGAGACCCGCATTGGATGTCGCACCGTATAAGCCAGTGCAATACGTCCCCCCATTGAATAGCCAACTAAGATGAATTGATCAAGAGAAAGCTCAGTAAACAGTTCCTCAAGGTCCTCTACTTGCTGATCCATAGAGTAGCGGCCAATGTCTTCCGAAATAGTCGATTTGCCGTGTCCCGTCAAATCGACAGCTATTGTCTGGTAGTTACCTTTTAGCAACTTTGTAATTTCACGCCATGATGTGGTGCTCCCCGTAAAACCATGTAGAAATACGATGACAGGTAGATTTTCTCCACCTTGGATTTCCACATGCATATTAATTTCACGTATACGAATAGTCTTTTCATTCATTACGATCAAGCCTGTCCGTGATTTGCTTCCATAGGTCTCGGTGCGCTTTCACATTCGCTTGACGATTCGTGAACACTTCGATAATACGCACTGGTTTTTCCTTCGCTTTATCGAGCTCCATTCCGAACTCTTCTGGCGTGTGGATTGCCGCATACTGCGCATCATACATCGCAGCAATGTGGCCGAATGTTAAGCCTGTTGGTGTGCCAAACAGCTCTTCGAAATGATTACCTGCATCAGCTTGCGGAAGGTACGAGAATATTCCACCCCCATCGTTATTAATAATGACAATGGTTAAATCTGCCTCGTGGAAACGAGTAACAATTAATCCGTTGACATCATGCAAGAACGATAAATCGCCAATTAACAGCCATGTTGGACGCTTTCTTGCCGCCTGGATACCGAATGCTGTCGATACAACACCATCGATACCATTCGTCCCGCGATTCGCAAAAATTGTAATATCCTTATCCGTCTTCCTGAAGAACGTGTCTACATCACGGATTGGCATGCTGCTGCCACTTACGAGGTCGCTCTCTGTGGGAAGGTGCTCAAATAATGTTTTTGCAAATATCCCTTCATCGCCAGCAACACCCTCATACTTATTTGTAATCGCTGATGCCGCCTCATTCGCCATCGTCCACCACTCTGTATAAGATGTCTTCGGTTTATCCACAATAATTTTCATGACTGTTTCGGATGAAGTCTGGATATGATGCGTAACGACACCGAGCGAATCCCTAAATTCCGGCGATTCATCCACCGCTATAACTGTAGCTGGTCTTACTTTTTTCAAGTAAAGCGAAAGCGGCTTCGCTACTGGCTGTGCACCAAAACGAATGACAGTATCAGGTACGACTTTCTCTTTGAATGCATCACTTTTTAATAGCGCATCATAATGATCAATACAGAGCGCTATGCATTGTTCAGGTACTTCCGTGCGAAGATTTGATAGCGGATCGCATAATACTGGCCATTCCAGTGCTTTGGCAAAGTTCCAAAATGCTGCTTTATCGAACCCTATCGGCATTTCACCAGCAATGATGAAGCCTTTTTCCGACGTTGCAAGCAACTGTGAAATTTGTTGGGCAGTAGATGCATCCAAACTGTCTACACTTTTAAATCGTTTTTTGAAAGTCATTTTCGGCGTTTCCCGATTAAAATCGATCAGAAGTGGTTCCCGGAACGGCACATTTAAGTGAACGGGTCCGCGTGGAGCTGTAGTCGCAACTGACAGTGCACGGCTAATATGGCGATCAATAAAGTCTTCGATATCCGGATTGTTTTCAGCAAGTGGGAAATCTACACTATATTTCACATGCTTACCATACATTCGAATTTGATCGATTGCCTGTGGCGCACCGACTTCCCTTAATTCATGCGGACGGTCAGCCGTGATAACAATAAGAGGAATACGCGCATAATACGCTTCTGTTATAGCAGGATGATAATTCGATGCTGCAGTACCTGACGTACAGAGAAGGACGACAGGATTACCGGATGCCTTCGCCAAACCTAATGCAAAGTAGGCAGCCGATCGTTCATCGACTTGCATATAGACATCAAGGCCTTTTGTTGAAGCGAAAGCGTAAGCCAGTGGTGTCGAACGAGAGCCTGGACTAATAACTACCGTTTTCACATCAGCCATCATCAAAGCAGCAGTCATTCTACGAACATAATCAGTCAAAACTGTACGGTTATCCATTCAGTTTTCCTCCAAGCGCCCGCATAACCGGTCTGAATTTCACCCATGTTTCATCGTATTCTTTATCTGGTTCAGAGTCTGCCACAATTCCTCCACCTGCGTATAAGTACGCACTATTGCCGTCAAGAAGTGCGGAACGGATTGCCACAGCGAATTCACCATTTCCAGCAGTATCTGTCCAACCAATTGGTCCAGCATAATAACCCCGATCCAAGTTTTCCTCAGAACGAATCATTTCCATCGCTATATCAGTTGGGACACCGCCTAGCGCCGGTGTCGGGTGAAGTGCTTGAACCAAACTAAAAATATCAGTTCCTTGTTCAACTTTTCCTTCAACTGGCGTAAACAAATGCTGAATATCACGGACTTTCATCAGTTTCGGTACTTTCGAAATTTTGATGTCTGTGCAAAATGTCTTAAACACTTGTGAAATCATATTAACGACATATTGATGCTCTTCTCGATTTTTTCTATCTTCAAGAAGTTCATCGCCAAGTTCGCGGTCTTCAGTTGCCGACTTGCCTCGTTTAATGGAACCCGCAACACATGCCGAATACGCACGGCCATTTGATATTTCAATTAAACGTTCAGGTGTAGCACCAAAAAATAATTGGCCGTCTTTTTGCAATCCAAAGTGATAACTTTCCTGCTGTTCATTTGATATATGATGAAGTGCAGTGACAGCCGGCACGTCATCTGCAAAGTTTAGTTTAACCGAACGTGCAATTACTACTTTTTCAGCTTCACCATTGTTAATTTTCTTTGTGACATCTGCAACGGTTTCCAGATAATGTTCTTTCGAAAGTTCCTCTATTGACACAACTTCCGGTTTTGTAAGCAGAGCGGATTCCTCGACTTGCGCGATATGAATTAGACGGTCTCTTTCATCCCTTAACTTCTCAAACTGTTCTGCCCCATCGTTGCTTTTTGTTACGAGGTTAATGGAAATTTCTGTCTTACCATTCGTAATCGACAACTGGAAAGAAGGTACAACGAAATGGGCCGATGGAAATGCATCCCACTCTGATTGCTTAACACTTTTCGGATCAAACGAGAAACCTCCAAAAAGAACAGGTTCCCGATCATTTTCTTCTTTAATAAGCGAACTACATAATTTTTTCCAACTTGTTGAAATATGTGTGAAACGATCATTCGTTCCATCACTTGTTAATACCGTAGCATGTCCAATACCAACAAGCGTTAAAGTTTTATCTGCATTTTGCCAATAGAAACGTTCATCTTTGTAACACGAATCTCCTGCTTCAAAAAACGCAAGTGGTGAGATTCTCCCCGCATCGACAGTTTCTGTAAAAAAACGCAGCTCATTCTGCCTAACATTTAATTGAGATTCACGGGTAGCGGTCAACTTCCGATTCATTATTTTCCCTCCGTACATTCATTCGACTGATTTAAAACAATACCTATAGTCTATCATACCGAATCAATGTCGTTTCAGCACATAATAAGCAGTCCATATGTTCACTCCACCCATTTTGGAGTACAATAGATAGGGTCATTAAAAGGATAGGGAGAGAGCCAAATTGCAACAGACAATAAAAGCGGATAAAGGCTGGCGTATTTGGTGGCAGCTTACACGTCCACATACACTAACGGCAGCCTTTGCACCTGTATTTCTCGGTACCATGATTGCACTAACTTACGGAAAATTACATTTTCCTTTATTCATCGCCATGCTCGTCGCGAGTGTTTTCATCCAAATGGCAACGAATATGTTCAATGAATATTATGATTTTAAAAGAGGACTTGATACAGAACAGTCCATTGGTATCGGCGGTACAATCGTCCGTAATGGTGTAAAACCAAAAACCGTGTTGAATCTTGCCTTTATGCTTTACGGGATTTCCGTCCTTATTGGTATCTATATATGTATGGAAACCTCATGGATGCTCGCAGTCGTCGGGATCCTGTCAATGATGGTAGGCTACTTTTATACTGGAGGACCGTATCCTATCGCCTACACGCCATTTGGAGAACTGTTTTCCGGTGTTGTCATGGGAATGTTACTTATCCTTATTGCGTTTTATATCCAGACAGAAACAGTAACGACAGAAGCGGTTCTGCTATCTATCCCAAGTATGTTGCTAGTCGCAGGTATTATGCTAGCAAATAATATACGTGATTTAGAAGGCGATAAGGAAGGCGGACGAAAAACACTCGCTATTCTTGTGGGCCGCTACAACGCAATTACAATCCTAATGCTATTTTTCATTATTTCCTATGGCTGGATTATTGCAATGATTCTCTTCGGTCATCTTACTCCATGGGCACTGCTTGTATTTCTTAGTGTCAAAAAGCCGATTGGAGCGATTACTGTGTTCCGAAAAAATCACATCCCAATACATGTGATGCCTGCGATGAAAAACACTGCAGTTACGAACACTTTATTCGGCTTACTATTAGGGATCGGAATACTCATTGGGCATCTGCTCTAACTAATAAAAAAAAGCGTAAAGCCTCGATTTAACTCGAAGCTTTACGCTTTTTCTGATTTATATGTTTAGATGGAACGAAATAAAGGAAAGTTAAGTAACGATAGTCAACAATCTGTACTTTTGTTTATTAAGTACGGTGTGTATGTGCAGACTAATGCCATTACTAAAAAGGACGTGACAAAACTTGTTGAACGATAAACAAAAAGCCACTCTAAAAAAAGAACTATATGAAATGAAGGATCACTTAACAAAAACAGAAGAAGAAACAGATATTAAGGAAAGTGCACAAGAAGCTGCCGGCGAGCTGTCGATGTATGACAATCATCCCGGTGATATGGGTACAGAACTGTTTGAAAGAGAGAAAGACATGGCTTTAAACGTTCATGCTGGCTCTGAATTAGATAAAGTAGAAAGCGCCTTACAAGCGATGGTGAACGGTTCTTATGGGAAATGTGAAGTGTGCCAAAAAGATATACCATTTGGGCGACTTGAAGCAGTTCCTTACACAACCCTTTGCATCGACCATGCGACTGAGCAAGAAATCCCCAATGATCGACCTGTCGAAGAAGATACGCTTACCATGGCCAACCCAAATTCATTTTCCGGAGCGGCCCGGGATGGCGAAGACAGCTTTCAGGAAATCGCAAAATCTGGAACATCAGAAACCCCTTCCGATTTCAGCGGAGATCACGATGACTACAATACGTTATACGACAGCGGAATTTCAGATGGTGCAACCGAAGAATTTGAAGAATTCACAGGAACCGATATAAATGGAAAGTCACGCGGTTTCATCAGGTCCGATGCCTCAGAGAAATATGAAGCGGAACTGGATGATGAAGGAATCGAATCCCCTCTCGGAGATATTCCTTATCATGAAAAAGATAGTTATATAGAGGATCAGAAGAAGTGAAAAGAAACACCATAGGCCATTGCTTATGGTGTTTCTTTTCAGGATATTTTAGCTCACGTATGTTAATTAACCAAAAGTAACCAGTAAATGATTTAATCAAACACTAGGCGCTGCGTGTGTAGTTGCCTTTGAGTTGCTTTAGATAGAACGACCTCTTTACTATTATCGAGATATCTTGATGTGTAGGGATGCGACTTCGTAGCCCCCTACAAATTTTTCGGGAATCGTTTGGTGGTTATCCATCCGTTGCTCTCCAAAGGCATAAGTACACGAAATGCTAGAGCTTTTTGGGACGAAAGAATAGCGGGGCTTCTTAACTGGATAAAAGCCGCCAAAGATATAATTTTGGCGGCTGAAGTCTTCTCCATAGTCTTGTCTTTTTTATTTAAGAATGAAACAGAACTCCTACCAATATCGCTTCGACGCTGGATGGTCTATATGAGAAAGAGCATTTCATTATCTGTGATGAAATCTGCAACCTGGAGTACGTCTTTCTTGAATATAAGTAGTATCAACTAGTAATCACCTTATAATCTCGGCATATACATCTCAAAATCACATTTCTCTCGATAATGAACACACTAGTGCAGGTACGGCAAAGGGGTCGCCGAAGCCGTGAGACTGGATGCGAAGCGATATCCAGGCTTACGGTGAAAGGCATCCCCAAAGCGTCAAGCGTTCTACAATCCACACCCCGAATTACAACTCACTCCTTATTGAGCGCCACAGTAGATTCAATGGGATTCTTTAATTCAACATATATAGTTAGAATTTAAGTGAACTAGAAAACTATATATAAACAAATTAAAAAGTAGCTTTACAAGTTCATTAAGAACTTGTAAAGCTACTTTTATGTATGACCCCTACGGGATTCGAACCCGTGATACCGCCGTGAAAGGGCGGTGTCTTAACCGCTTGACCAAGGGGCCAAATTATATATGGCGGAGAAGGAGGGATTCGAACCCTCGCACCGCTTTCGCGATCTATACCCTTAGCAGGGGCACCTCTTGAGCCGCTTGAGTACTTCCCCATATATAAATGGCTCCGCAGGTAGGACTCGAACCTACGACCGATCGGTTAACAGCCGATTGCTCTACCACTGAGCTACTGCGGAATGGTGGGCCTAAATGGACTCGAACCATCGACCTCACGCTTATCAGGCGTGCGCTCTAACCAGCTGAGCTATAGGCCCTTTTTGGAGCGAGTGAAGGGAATCGAACCCTCATCATCAGCTTGGAAGGCTGAGGTTTTACCACTAAACTACACTCGCATAACAATGGTGGCTCAGGACGGAATCGAACCGCCGACACAAGGATTTTCAGTCCTTTGCTCTACCGACTGAGCTACTGAGCCACGTATTTAGTTTACATTAAGTCGTTAACTTATTCTAAACCTTATAGTATTAATAAAAATGGCGGTCCCGACCGGGATCGAACCGGCGATCTCCTGCGTGACAGGCAGGCATGTTAACCGCTACACCACGGGACCATTTGGTTGCGGGGACAGGATTTGAACCTGTGACCTTCGGGTTATGAGCCCGACGAGATACCACTTCTCCACCCCGCGACAACAATATAAGTACTATTTAATTTCACCACTAGTTAAAAATGGAGGAGGTAGAGGGATTCGAACCCCCGCGGGATTTGACTCCCCTGTCGGTTTTCAAGACCGATCCCTTCAGCCGGGCTTGGGTATACCTCCATGGCTGTATATAATAGTGGTGGACCTTGCAGGACTCGAACCTGCGACCGGACGGTTATGAGCCGTCTGCTCTAACCAACTGAGCTAAAGGTCCTTTAAGATGGCGGCAGAGGGGATCGAACCCCCGACCTCACGGGTATGAACCGTACGCTCTAGCCAGCTGAGCTACGCCGCCAGGATCTTTATGAAAATTGTGTTGGTGGAGCCTAGCGGGATCGAACCGCTGACCTCCTGCGTGCAAGGCAGGCGCTCTCCCAGCTGAGCTAAGGCCCCATTATAGCTGGCAATTATTAAAGCACAAATCTACTTAAAATGGTATATTCTTTAAGCGGCGAATCTGCTTAAAAAGCTTAATGGTCGGGAAGACAGGATTCGAACCTGCGACCCCTTGGTCCCAAACCAAGTGCTCTACCAAGCTGAGCTACGTCCCGAAGAATTATAAAGTTTAAAAACATAATGGTGCGCCCGGCAGAAGTCGAATCCACAACCTCCTGATCCGTAGTCAGGTGCTCTATCCAATTGAGCTACGAGCGCATATAAGTGAAAAGTTATTAATGCCGAGAACCGGAATCGAACCGGTACGGTAGTCACCTACCGCAGGATTTTAAGTCCTGTGCGTCTGCCAGTTCCGCCACCCCGGCAAAAATATGGAGCGGAAGACGGGATTCGAACCCGCGACCCCGACCTTGGCAAGGTCGTATTCTACCACTGAACTACTTCCGCATTATAAGTGCGGGTAAAGGGAGTCGAACCCCCACGCCCGAAGGCACTAGATCCTAAGTCTAGCGCGTCTGCCAGTTCCGCCATACCCGCAATATAAATTATGACACTAAGTCATAAAAATGGTGAGCCATGCAGGATTCGAACCTGCGACCCTCTGATTAAAAGTCAGATGCTCTACCAACTGAGCTAATGGCTCGAAAAGTGGTGCCGGAGAAAGGACTTGAACCCTCAACCTACTGATTACAAGTCAGTTGCTCTACCAGTTGAGCTACTCCGGCTAATAGTTTTCATTATAAATAAAATGGTGGAGGATGACGGGCTCGAACCGCCGACCCCCTGCTTGTAAGGCAGGTGCTCTCCCAGCTGAGCTAATCCTCCTGGGTATAAGTGCGACAAACTTCAGTTGTTCGTCCTATTCATAAACCTATGTAATAATTGTTGCAAGACCGGCGACGTCCTACTCTCACAGGGGGAAACCCCCAACTACCATCGGCGCTGAAGAGCTTAACTTCCGTGTTCGGGATGGGAACGGGTGTGACCTCTTCGCAATCGTCACCAGACTTGTATGATCTTTTCTCAAAGACAATAATTATTATAACATATCATCTAATTAATTGCAAGTACTTTTTTTTATGAACGGTACTTATTCGCTCAAAACTGAATAAAACAGACATTGTGCTATACAGAATCAGGGTAATCAAGCCCTTTTCAAAATTGGTTAAGTCCTCGATCGATTAGTATCCGTCAGCTCCACACGTCGCCGTGCTTCCACCCCAGACCTATCAACCTCATCTTCTTTGAGGGATCTTACTTACTTGCGTAATGGGAAATCTCATCTCGAGGGGGGCTTCATGCTTAGATGCTTTCAGCATTTATCCCGTCCATACATAGCTACCCAGCGATGCCTTTGGCAAGACAACTGGTACACCAGAGGTATGTCCATCCCGGTCCTCTCGTACTAAGGACAGCTCCTCTCAAATTTCCTGCGCCCGCGACGGATAGGGACCGAACTGTCTCACGACGTTCTGAACCCAGCTCGCGTACCGCTTTAATGGGCGAACAGCCCAACCCTTGGGACCGACTACAGCCCCAGGATGCGATGAGCCGACATCGAGGTGCCAAACCTCCCCGTCGATGTGGACTCTTGGGGGAGATAAGCCTGTTATCCCCGGGGTAGCTTTTATCCGTTGAGCGATGGCCCTTCCATGCGGAACCACCGGATCACTAAGCCCGTCTTTCGACCCTGCTCGACTTGTAGGTCTCGCAGTCAAGCTCCCTTATGCCTTTGCACTCTACGAATGATGTCCAACCATTCTGAGGGAACCTTTGGGCGCCTCCGTTACTCTTTAGGAGGCGACCGCCCCAGTCAAACTGCCCGCCTGACACTGTCTCCTGCCCCGATAAGGGGCATGGGTTAGAAGTCCAATACAGCCAGGGTAGTATCCCACCAACGCCTCATCCGAAGCTAGCGCTCCGGAATCCAAGGCTCCTACCTATCCTGTACAGGCTGCACCGGAATTCAATATCAGGTTACAGTAAAGCTCCACGGGGTCTTTCCGTCCTGTCGCGGGTAACCTGCATCTTCACAGGTATTATAATTTCACCGAGTCTCTCGTTGAGACAGTGCCCAGATCGTTACGCCTTTCGTGCGGGTCGGAACTTACCCGACAAGGAATTTCGCTACCTTAGGACCGTTATAGTTACGGCCGCCGTTTACTGGGGCTTCAATTCGAAGCTTCGCTTGCGCTGACCTCTCCTCTTAACCTTCCAGCACCGGGCAGGCGTCAGCCCCTATACTTCACCTTGCGGTTTTGCAGAGACCTGTGTTTTTGCTAAACAGTCGCCTGGGCCT
>NZ_JBBOTP010000001.1:2412500-2735000 GCF_038005665.1 Sporosarcina sp. FSL K6-5500 | reverse complement strand
GGTTACATCTCTATCTTTTTAGACAATAGATAGTTGTAAGTATAACATGGTAATTAAGAGAGGACATTACTAGGGGGGAACGATTATGACTTGGATTGCAAATGAAGCGATGTATCCCGAAGTGTTAATTAAAATCACGCTCGCTTTAGTTTTAAGTTTAGTTATTGGTGTGGAGAGGGAAATAAAGAAGAAACCGATTGGATTAAAAACGAGTGCTGTTATCGCCACTTTTAGCTGCCTTCTGACTGTCGTCTCTATAGAAGCAGCTTATCTCGTTCCAGCGCGGAATGATATTAACGTAACGATGGATCCGCTCCGCTTAGCTGCCCAAATTGTCAGCGGTATCGGATTCCTCGGAGCTGGAGCCATCCTGCGTAGAGGTAATGACAGCATTACTGGGTTAACGACGGCAGCTATGATTTGGGGAGCGGCAAGTATCGGGATTGCTGTTGGGGCCGGTTTTTATATTGAAGCTGCGTTTGCTGTACTAGCCGTGATGTTTGTCATCGAAGTCCTTGCACCTGCACTTGATAAATTGGGGCCAAAGAGACTTCGTACAAAAGAAGCTTCCTTCATTGTAGTGTTATCGGACAAATCAAAGATTGAAGATCTCATTACTTACCTGAAGATAGAAAGCATGACAATCGAGAATTTGCGGATTCGGCAAATTCTATCAAGGGATCTTCAAGTACAGCACGAACTTCATTTTCGAATCTCAGCACTTCCCAAAAGACATACGTCTAATTTGTATATCGAGTTGTCGACACTACCTTATATCGAATCGGTTGAAATCGAAATATTCCCATAACGGAGGAGAATTATGAGAGACATACTAAAACTTTTAAAAGAAGGCAACAAGCCCTCACTACTCGCAGCAATTGTTAACACAGTAATCGCTTGTTTAAAAGCCATTGCATTCTTCTTCACTGGAAATGTGGCTATGTTTGCAGAAATGATGCACTCATTTGGTGATGCAGCGAACCAGTTTTTCGTTTTCGTTGGTTCTGCTCTTTCGAAAAAAGCACCCACCCCGAAATATCCTAATGGATTCGGCCGTGTCGTAAATTTAGTTTGTCTGGGCGCTGTCATTATAGTTGGAATCATGTCCTATGAGGCTATCATAGGCGGGTGGCATCATATCGTAAATCCATCTGAGTCAGGCGGAATGAGAAATTTAATTATAAATCTCTCTGTTCTTGGTATAGGTATCATTTTGGAATGCATTGTACTTTACAAGGCGGGGAAAGAGATACTTCATGAAGCAGGGATTGATAAAGGTGGGATGGCTCCCATTACACTAGGTTTTAAAAACCTCAATCGTGCTAAACCCGCAACAAAACTCGTATTCATGGAAGATTTTGTCGCAACACTAGGCGGACTTCTCGCATTTTTCGCTGTCCTGTTGGCTCATTTCCTTGGGCTACTTGTAGCGGAAGGCATTGCATCCATTATGATTGGTATGATGATGTTCTATGTGGTTGGTAAAGTATTTCTCGAAAATGCACGTGGTGCAATCGGGGAAACGGACGAGGAAATGCTCAATCACATTTCCCTACTCGTTGCTGAAGATCCCGATGTAAAAGATATTCAACGTATTGAAGTTATCAAAGAAGGCGAATTCCTTCATGTTGAAATTGTCGCAGAAGTTGACCCATCCCATACAGTCGCCTATGTCGACGATGTGCGGGACCGACTCATGACTATTATCCTCAATCAAAAAGGTGTACAGGACGTTTTAATTTCTTTTGATGAAGATGACGGTGTGTCAACATGGAAAAAGTCCAATTCCACTGATGCAATTAAGCAATTCGGTTCAAAATTCCCTGAATAACAAAAACGTCACGCCGGAGATAACCCCGGCGTGACGTTTTTAATTCTCTTATAATGAAGCTTTTAAAATTGATAGTACATCCTCTTTATTTAGATTGCTGAATTGCCCAAGTGGCTCGTTGACTGTTGCTTTTTCTGCCATCAAATCCAGTTTCGAATCATCGATGTCATAATGGGCAAGCGTTTCAGGCGCTCCAATAGACGTCCAAAATGCTCTTAGACGTGCGATCCCTTCAAACGCGACCTCATCCTGCGTCTTACCTTCTGGTGCAACTCCAAATACGTTGACAGCAAGCTTGGCAAATCGCGCAGGATTAACGTTAACATTATGATTCATCCAATGTGGGAAAAGAATCGCAAGCCCACCTGCGTGCGGGATATCATAAACCGCGGACACAGCATGTTCGATATCATGTGACGCCCAGTCTCCTTGATAGCCCATTTGAAGGAAGCCATTCAACGCTATAGTACCCGCAAATAAAATCGTCTCACGTAAATCATAATTCTCCAAGTCTTCGACAAGCTTTGGTGCATTATCCATTATTGCACGTAGCACACCTTCACACATCTCATCTTGTACAGGCGTGTTCTTTGCATTATTGAAGTATTGTTCAAAAATATGGGACATCATATCAACAATCCCATAAATCGTCTGGTCTTTGGGTACAGATAATGTATAGGTTGGGTCAAGAATAGAGAATTTCGGGTAATTAAACGGACCGCCCCATCCATATTTCTCTTCCGTTTCTTCATTAGTAATAACAGATCCGGCATTCATTTCCGAACCTGTTGCTGCAAGTGTCAAAACTGTACCAAATGGGATTGCATCTTCCGCGAACGCTTTCCTTGTTACAAGATCCCATGCATCACCTTCATATTTCGCTGCCGATGCAATAAGTTTTACACAGTCGATAACTGATCCTCCGCCAACTGCTAAGATAACGTCGATGTCTTTTTCCTTACAAATCTCCGCACCCTTTCGCGCAGTTGACACACGCGGATTTGGCTCAACGTCTGAAAGTTCATGTACCTCCATATCATTCTCTTTTAAAATCGCCATTACTTCATCATATAGACCATTTCTCTTGATGCTGCCGCCGCCATAAACGACAAGCACCTTTTTACCGTAATTCGCTAGTTCTTGTGATAATTTCTGAAGTTGGCCTTTTCCAAAAATAAGCTTAACTGGATTATGGAATACAAATTCATTCATTCTATATTGCCTCCCTTTATTCTTTCATTATCCGAAACAATAAACCATTTTGCAAAAATAAAGGTGCGCGTATGAAAATCAGTCTTCTGGGCATAGTAATTTAAGGAGGTGTTGCAAAATGAGTAAAGTTCATAAAATAGCTCTAGCACTGACAATTATCGGTGCACTCAATTGGGGAGTAGCAGGAATATTCCGTTTCGACGTTGTTGCACAATTCGCAGGTGGTTCCGCGGAACCGCTCGCACGATTTATTTATATCATCATAGGAGTTTCAGGTCTCATCAACCTTGGCTTGCTATTTAATCAGCGGCAGGATCACGATGAGGTAATTGTTTCGGTTCCTGAAAAAGTATAAAGGCATCTCCCGTTTAAACCGGGAGATGCCTTTATTGTTTTGATTATGCCCAACCACGGAAACGTGATGCTTCCGCAGTTTTACGAACACCAATCATATATGCTGCTAGGCGCATGTCGATATTACGAGTTTCCGCAGTTGTATATACGTTCTCAAATGCTTCAACCATTTTTTTCGTCATTTTTTCGCGCACTTCTTCTTCAGTCCAATAGTAGCCCATGTTGTTTTGGACCCACTCAAAGTATGAAACTGTTACGCCGCCCGCACTTGCAAGAACATCGGGAACAAGTAGAATTCCACGTTCTTTAAGAATTCTAGTTCCTTCAGTTGTAGTCGGCCCATTTGCTGCTTCAACAACAATCGTTGCTTTGATATTATGTGCATTTTTTTCAGTAATCTGATTAGAGATTGCCGCAGGCACAAGAATATCGCAATCGAGTTCAAGTAATTCTTGGTTCGAAATCGTGTTATCGAAAAGTGTAGTAACTGTTCCGAAGCTATCGCGACGGTCTAGTAAGTAATCGATATCAAGACCCTCTGGATCATGAAGGGCACCATAAGCATCGGAAATTCCGATTACTTTCGCGCCAGCATCATGAAGGAACTTAGATAGGAAGCTACCCGCGTTTCCGAAACCTTGAATTACGATACGTGCACCTTTCATATCAATTCCACGACGTTTCGCCGCTTCCTCGATAATGATTGTTACCCCTTCGGCAGTCGCACGGTCACGACCTTGCGATCCACCAAGAACGATTGGTTTACCTGTAATGAAGCCAGGTGAGTTGAATTCGTCAATACGGCTATATTCATCCATCATCCATGCCATTATTTGCGCATTTGTGAAGACGTCTGGAGCTGGGATATCTTTGTTAGGTCCCATTACTTGGCTTAAGGCACGGACATAACCGCGGCTTAGTCGTTCAAGTTCACCCATAGACATTTCACGTGGATCACAAACGATTGCACCTTTACCGCCGCCATATGGTAGGTCGACGATGCCAGCTTTTAATGTCATCCACATAGAAAGTGCTTTTACTTCTTCTAACGTTACTTGCGGGTGATATCGTACGCCACCTTTTGTTGGTCCAACTGCATCGTTATGCTGTCCACGGTAACCCGTGAAGACTTTTACTTTGCCATCGTCCATTTTTATAGGAATACGTACTTCAATCATACGAAGTGGTTCTTTTAGAAGTTCGTACATTCCTTCATCGTAGCCTAGTTTATCAAGTGCATCTTTAAAAAGAGCTTGTGTAGACGTAAACAGATTCAGGTTTTCAGTCATTTAATGATTCGCCTCTTTGATTCATAATGTTTTCTATGCATATATTGTAACATATCGGACACTTATATTGTTAAGTATTTTAGTTAACGAAAACTTTTTTAATTTTACCTATTGCCCAGTCCAATTCTTCTTTTGTGATAATGAGTGGCGGAGCAAAACGAATCACTGTATCGTGTGTTTCTTTACATAGTAATCCAAGCTCTTTCAACTCTTCACAATATGGACGAGCAGCTTCAGTTAACTCAACACCTATGAACAATCCGCGTCCGCGTACTTCTTTAATCGACGGATGTTCAATTTTCTTTAACTCTTCCATGAAATAATTTCCGAGTTCAAGAGATTTTTTCGCCAGTTCTTCTTCTTCCAGCACTTCTAAAGACGCGATTGATACTGCACAGGCCATAGGATTTCCACCAAAAGTTGAACCGTGTGATCCTGGATTGAATACTCCAAGAACAGATTTGTCAGCAAGTACACAAGATATTGGGAATACGCCGCCACCTAGTGCTTTACCTAGGATATACATATCCGGATCCATGTCTTCCCATTCACATGCAAACATTTTTCCAGTACGGCACAGGCCGGCTTGAATTTCATCTGCAATAAATAGAACGTTATTCTTTTTACAAAGTTCACGTGCTGCTTTCATATAACCTGCTGGCGGAATAATAATACCTGCTTCACCTTGAATCGGTTCGATAAGGAATGCAGCAGTATTTGGTGTAATTGCTGCTTCAAGTGCTTTGATATCTCCGTAGGGAATAAGGTCGATGCCTGGAAGCATTGGACCAAATCCACGTTTATATTCAGCATCTGAAGATAGTGAAACAGCTGTCATTGTACGACCATGGAAGTTGCCTTCACACGCAATGATTTCTGCTTGGTCTTCTGCGATCCCTTTAACGTCATAAGCCCAGCGGCGTGCTGCTTTAATAGCTGTTTCAACAGCTTCAGCTCCTGTGTTCATAGGAAGTGCCATTTCTTTGCCTGACAGTTCACAAATCTTTTCATACCATGGACCAAGTTGGTCATTGTGGAAAGCACGGGAAGTAAGCGTTACTTTATCAGCTTGGTCTTTCAATGCTTGAATAATTTTCGGATGACGATGCCCCTGGTTTACTGCTGAATACGCGGAAAGCATATCCATAAATTTATTACCTTCAGGATCTTTTACCCAAACCCCTTGTGCCTCAGAAATAACGATTGGCAGTGGATGATAGTTGTTTGCCCCAAATTTCTCCGTTTGAACAATTACTTTTTCTGATACCGACATACATTTCCCTCCCCTTTATATGTAAAGACAGACCCACCCAAATAGATGGGTCTGATAAATCAGTGTCTAGCTCCGGGCGCCAGATGCTCGGGTCATAAGTCAGCCCAGCTATGCGGGGAGTTCACCGCTTCGCCGGTCCGCCTTATGCCTGTCGCGGGCCTACAGGATGTAGGTCATGCAGCTGTTGCCACAGGAAGTGGCACACTTAGGCTGCATTCCTTTTTGTGCAGGCGCCCTCCGCTTTTCTTAGTGTCTAGCTCCAGCGCCTAGCTCCTCGAGTCGCTTCAATCCTTAAGTTAAAGGCAAAGAGCGCATTTATCTTCAGGCCCTCCAGCGCTTTTCGGGTCTACCAAGGCGCTTACGCTTTTCTTATAGTGTTTCTGAAGTTGTTTTACCTTGCATATGAAGTTGTAGGTAATCCGGTCCGCCAGCTTTTGAATCTGTCCCCGACATGTTGAATCCACCAAACGGTTGGTAACCAACGATTGCACCAGTGCAATTACGGTTGAAGTACAAGTTACCTACATGGAAATCTTCACGAGCTTGTTCGATGTGATGACGGTTGTTTGTGATGACAGCGCCAGTTAGGCCGTAATCCGTGTTGTTTGCAAATTCGATAGCTTCAGTGAAGCTCTTCGCTTTCGACAAACCGACAACTGGGCCAAAGATTTCTTCTTGCATAACGCGCGCTTTTGGATCAAGATCCGCAATAACCGTTGGTGCAACGAAGAATCCTTTCGAACTGTCGCCTGTTCCTCCTGCGATTAAACGACCTTCTGTTTTACCGATTTCGATGTAGCTCATAACTTTGTCGAATGACGCTTGATCGATTACTGGGCCAGTGAAGTTTGATAGCTCAGTTGGATCACCGTACGTCAATTCTTTTGTCAATACGCCAACACGTTCAACAACTTGGTCATAAACGTCTTCGTGAATGATCGCACGTGAACAAGCTGAACATTTCTGTCCACTGAATCCGAATGCAGATTTCACGATTGATTGTGCAGCAAGTTCTAAATCTGCTTCATTATCAACAACAATTGTATCTTTACCGCCCATTTCAGCGATAACGCGTTTCAACCAGATTTGGCCTTCGTTCACTTTAGCCGCGCGTTCGTAGATGCGTGTTCCTACTTCACGTGAACCAGTGAATGACACAAAGCGTGTTCTTGGGTGATCAACTAGATAGTCGCCCACTTCAGCACCAGAACCTGGGATGTAGTTGACAACGCCTGTTGGCATGCCCGCTTCTTCAAGTACTTCGATGAATTTGTATGCAACAACTGGTGTTGTCGATGCAGGTTTAAGAAGTACTGTATTTCCTGTTACAAGAGCAGCAACTGTCGTTCCCGCCATGATTGCGAATGCAAAGTTCCATGGAGAGATGATAACGCCAACTCCAAGAGGAATGTAGTCAAAACGGTTGAATTCGCCTGGACGGCTTTCAACAGGGATACCATTTTTAAGTTCAAGCATTTTACGCGCATAGAACTCTAGGAAATCGATTGCTTCAGCTGTATCAGCATCTGCTTCATTCCAAGGTTTACCTGCTTCTTTAGTAAGTAATGCTGAGAATTCGTGTTTGCGGCGGCGGATAATTGCAGCAGCTTTGAATAATACGTCTGCGCGGAATTCAGGTTTAACTTTCTTCCACGTGTTGAATGTTTCGTCAGCAACTTTCATCGCTTTTTCAGCAAGGTCTTTGCTTGCTTTAGAAACGCTACCGATTACTTCTTCTTTGTTCGCAGGGTTTGTTGATACTAATTTTTCTTCAGTCATGATGCGCTCTCCACCAATAATAAGTGGATAGTCTTGACCAAGGTATCCTTCAACTTGCTTTAAAGCTTCAAGGAAAGCTTGTTTATTCTCTTCTACCGTGAAATCTGTGAATGGTTCGTGTTTATATGGAATCATATTATTCCTCCTCTTTAATTATGAAACGCAAATATTATTTGCACTTAGTAATTGATTACATATATAATAATGCAAAAGATTGTTGCAGATATCAAGCATTATTCATTAGTTTTTCAAAAAAAGTATTTGGAAGGTGATTATTTTGAAGAATATAGACGATTCACTCTTCCCTTTTTATGAGTTTGCAGTGCGTCGTGCCGCGGTTGGTATACATGCCGTTGACAACAATGGTCGAACTGTCATCTATAATGAAAAGATGAAAGAAATCGAAGGACTTGCACTCGAAGATGTGGGTGATCGTTCAATTTTAGAACTTTTCAATTTCGACCAAGAAGAAAGTACACTGTTAAAAGTTTTGCAAAGCGGCAAAGAACAACTAAATGTAAAACAAACGTACTGGAACCGAAAAGGTACAGAAATCACATCCATTAATGACACATATCCAATCTTTAACCAACAAACTCTCATTGGAGCTGTTGAATTAGCCCGTGACGTAACAGCTCTCGAGAAATTCGTTCTTCAGCCATTTCGAAAAAGTAGTGATCCTGTAACATTCAATCAAATAATTGCTTCCTCCCCGCCTATGAAAGTGGTTATTGCGACTGCAAAAAAAGCAGCGAAAGCAAAATTACCGGTATTGTTAATCGGTGAAACAGGTACAGGTAAGGATCTTATCGCTGAAAGCATACATAATGAATTATCACCTTCCAGCACCGTACTCTATACCCTGTTCTGTCATAGTTCAGACCCAATCCTTATAGGACGCTTAGATAAAGATTTAAATGTAGAGGATCCTCTTACATTATTTTGTGAAAGAATCGATTTATTATCCATTCCATTACAGCAAAAATTGCTATCGATTCTTTTGAAATCACCTAACAGTAATAAGCAATTCATCGCAAGTATCGGGGATGACCCTGTCGAATTAATCGCTTCGGGCACATTATTAAAAGACTTATATTATTTCTTTGCTTCATTTACAATTCGAATTCCGCCTCTGCGAAAACGAAAAGAAGATATATTACCGTTCATTTCTGCTTATTTGGAACGGCGCAATGAACGCTACGGTTCCACACTTAAAGATATTACACCCGAAGTTGAACATCTTTTCCTCGGGTATGAATGGCCTGGAAATACCCGGGAGCTCGAGTTTCTTCTCGACGAAATCTCTTCTCTAGCGATGACCGAGACTGCCATTACCTATGATTTGCTTCCATTCCATTTCAGGATGAAAAGCGCGGATATCACCGACGAACCGACGCAGGCTGCTGATTTCATCGTCCAACCTGGCAAAGAGCTACTACCGCTTGAACAGTTTTTGCGTGAAGCGGAAGCCTATTACTTACAAAAAGCGATGAAACTCAATGATAAGAACGTCACAAAAACTGCAAATGCGCTTGGTATGAGCAGGCAGAATTTGCAGTACCGACTGCGGAAATTAAAAAAGTGAGGAAAAAGGCGATTATGCCTTTTTCCTCACTTTTTATTGTCTAGCTACAGCGCCCAAACGCTCGGAGGCTCACAGGATGTGAGTTACGTAGCCATTGCCGCAGGACGCGGCGAACTTAGACTGCCTTCCTTTATCTGCTTATGCCTGTCGCGTCTGAGCGGCCGCCTCCGCTTGGGCCTACAGGATGTGGGTCATGCAGCCATTGCGACAGGACGTCGCGAACTTTGGCTGCGTTCCATTACTGCCCAGACTTTTCGATCCAGTCTTGAAGTTTGTCTTTCAATGAATTGAATCCTTCTGCATCACTTTCGTCAACACGCGCTTGCAGTGACTTGCGCGGATGGTCTTCTTTTCGTGTTGCAGCCGGTGCTTCTTGAAGAGCACGAATTGATAGACTAATCTTACCTGCAGCTTCGTCGACTTCCAGTACTTTCACTTGGACCTCTTGCCCCACAGTTAGATATTCATTAATGTCTTTTACGAATCCGTATGTGATTTCAGATATGTGTACAAGTCCTTGTGTTTCACCATCGAGTGCAACAAATGCACCATACGGCTGGATACCTGTCACTTTGCCCGAAAACTCTTCGCCTACTTCATATTTTCGCGCCATTTAAAACAGCTCCCAATCTATTTTGTTATCGATTCTGCCCTTAAGGCCACTTAAAATTATATCATGTTTGCAAGTCTCGAGCAAAAAGTAGATGAAAATATTTGGTAGTTTTTTCCTGAACTACTCAAAGTTCTCCCTCTTCGATGACGATTTTTTCCACTTGCCATACTTGGTCTTTCGCATAAGTCATCCAAACATTGTAATACATTTTTCCATTTCGTTCGAATTCAATTGGCACAAGTACTTTGTGGCCATCATCCATGATCAATGACGGATTGTATCTGATTGAGTCAGTGACATCCAAAAGAGCAATTTCCTTCACCCAATCGTTTGTTTCATATTCATCTAGACTCGCCTCACGGGATGCTGGCTCAGTTAAATGCCACATCATGACTGAATCTTCCTTGTCGTTTGCGTAATAATATAGATCCAAGATTAATAGGGGGTGAACATTTTTCAGGACATCCCTGTCATATGCATCCGAAAATTCATTAAATAAATTTTCAATCTCGACATTGAATTGATCGTTGGGCAGCCTAAAAGTCAAATCATCATACATTTCCTTCAAAGGTTTCATACCAAAGTGTTCCAAGTTCCCCTCTACCGCAAGTGAATAAGCTTCATAAACTCTCCAATCGTCTAGCGAACTATACAATTCAGAGCGTTTCCAATCGGACTCCTCCATCTCCTCGACAACCTTTGCCATGATTACCCCTAATCCCGAATCAGGACCGAGCGACGCGAGCTGTTTCCATGCGTTGCGATGTACTTCACTAATTGAACCATCGCTACTTTTGAATTCTTCAATTGTTCTGCCTTGAAGTATCATTTCAAGGAGGTTAATCATGGTTCCTTCTACGACATGTCCCAACCATTGATTTTGCCTCGCCGCGACAAGTGTTTTTTCCATTTCCTCCATAATTTCAATGGTTTCATCAAGTGAATACAACAGTTTTTCGTTCATGATAAACGGTTCCTTCTCGTATTGCGTAAGATAGCTACCGGCCGCTTCATGCAGTGCAGCTCGAAGACGTCCAATGAATACACTATCCATTAGTCGAATAGTGCGTTGTGTCGTTGAAGTGATAGGAAGTTGAGGTAACGCTAAATCTTGATTTATTAGAGCCGCAATTGCACTACGGGTACTTTCAGAGTACTCGTCTTTTTGAGACAAAATGACTTCGGCATCAAATGTTCCATTTGCAAGCGATTCTTGCAGCTTATCGTAATCATCAGCGAATAATTCGTAAAGTGAATATTTAATTCCATCTGCTTTTCTAAGATAATGTTCAGCAAACATCATACTTTTTTCTACATCGTTTACGAGAGGAGCCGCAAATAATTCGTCTGCAAGCTCTGATGGCAATTTCATCATTTCATTTACCTCAAGCAACTTGTCATCCGCTAATTGGCGGTCGATTTTTCCACCTTCACGATTTTTATTCTCAAGCCCCACTAGCATGGTATTTACTTGTTCATTAGCGTCCGCAATAAAAGGGATTTGGTTAAATATATCCTCACTTACGCCTAAAATTGCTTTCTTTTCATCAACCTTCTTAGCATATTCTTTTTTCAACTTGTCAATATACTTACGGTCCGACCGTAGTTCCCATTCTTCACCTGTAAAATATGTACTCCCCACTATACCAATCAGCAGGAAACCAAGAATAATGACAGTGATCCATCCTTTTCGGCTTAACTTCTTGCTTTCATTAATGACTGGAGTATGTTCCCCCCTACTTACATTGACCACATTAAAAAGTAGAGGAAGACGATCATATGACATCCAAAGAAACTCGACGCGTTTTTTGAAAACATCTTGCGGCGGATAGCCTATTGCTTCTCTTAGCAATTCTCTCGCGGCTTGAATATTCGCTACTACTTCATCAAGTGGAATAGCCATAACTTCATTAATCTCTTCAAAGCTAAATTCATGGAATAAATGAAGAACAAGTGGCACACGGTATTTTTCATCAAGCTTTATTATTTCCGAATGAAATTCAGCGTCTTCCTTAAATGGAATAGGACTAGCCAGCCGTGGATTCGTTTGTTCAACTTGCCCAAGCTTTTCCAAAGCAGTTTTATAAATGTATCGCTTACCATCAGCCAGTTTCTCTAAATTGGTGTAAATTGTATGAAATGTTTCCTCGGCTACTTCTGCAGCTTCCACTAAAGAACATCCATACTGAAACGCAAAACGTTCAATGTCAGGTGAATACATATCCACCCACTCTTCAAACATAACCAAATCTCCATCTTTTACCTTTTGAATAAAATTTGATTCCTTAATACAGAGTCAACTCCTTTTAAAAAGTACACAGGTAACTTATTCAGACTTCATAAAGTTTAAATCAATATGTTTAATTTTCCATCCAGCAGTCTCATCCAATACCATCTCAGCATCAAAAAAATTCATACTTCCTCGCTCAAATCCGATTGAACCCGTCGAAGATTCCCTTCCGTCAAACAATAGACTCTTCATTTCGTAAAGATTGACATCCACTTTTCTCCATCCACTTATATACTCTTCGAGAGTATGTAAATCATCCTCGGGATTATACAGATGCCACATCGTTTCCGGATCTTCATGGTCATTCGCAAAACAATAAACTGCAAAAACGACCAATGGATGTACATCTTTTAACACAGCAGAATCATGACCTGTTGAGTAAAGTTCGTAAGTCTTCTCAACTAAATCCTCAAAAGAAGAATCGGGAAAAGTGACACTACTAAGACCCCTATCCGATTGTAGAATTCCGCTCATCTCAAAGGTATGAAGTCTTCCCTTCCTGGCAAGTTCCACTGCATAACCAAGATGGTATAGATTTAAATGGCTTTGTGTTTCAGATTCTGTCCATCCGCTCGCTTCCATTTCGTTTATAACTTTTTGCATTATAAAAGCAGATGGCGATCCTTCTCCATTAGCAGCAACTTTCATCCAAATAGATTTAACTTCTTCTGTTACCTTTCCGTCGAAACCAACGATCTGATTCGTTTCAGAGCCGACGACCATTAAATAAACTAACCAAGAGTAATAATCCTCCAGCGATGTATAAGGAATTTCAATTTCCACATTTGCTAGCAGTGTGTTTTCTATTTCTACCAAATTAGCCATTAGTTCAATATAGGAACTAGCCGGCTTCGAATAATAATCGATTGATGAGGATTCTAAAAAAGCTATATAGCCTTTAAAATCTTTATGAATCGAAGCTTTAATTTGAGCACTTAACTCAGTTTTGGCATAACTCGAATAAAAAGGTAACAGATAAAGATTTTGTTTCTCCATACTATTTAACGCCTTCTGTAATTCTTTAGGGTAGGACTCTTTCATTTCAAGATACTTTTCAATATTAACGGTTTCGTCAACTGTAGCTTCATCAATAAATTGATGATATCTAAAAAAAAATGTACTGTAGGCATTTTGTATTTCATTAATCTGTTTCACGTACTCAATTATAAATTCCGCACTTTTTTCTTTATCACTTGTGAGAGGACTTTTAACGAGCTGTTCGACCATTTTAGATGGCAATGTCAGTGTTTTAACGATTTCGTCATACTGTTTACCAATACTTTTTTTATCAATCCTGCCAATTTCCGCAATAACTCGTTCTTCTCTTTGGATCATCACTTCAAAGTCCTCCCGTGCTTGTTTGCCATATCCAAAATAATAATACTCTTGTTTATCTTCTTCAGTTGGTTCCGTCAAACCCAATACAGCATGGCGACTCGCTATTTCTTCCTCAAAAGATACTTTAAGCTGTTCCACGTATTTTTCGGCTGACGCTTTTTTATACTCCTCCCCCGTCACAGCAGGAAGCATAACAAGTAACAATAAGACAATAATTCCGGCAATCCATGAAACCATAGCTTTCTTTGATATCTTTTGTTTCAATTTCTTAGTAGCTTGTATTTCCTTTTGTGGTTTCGCGAAAACCTGATCTTTTCTGAATGAAGAACTAATTCTCCCATATGATTTATGAAGGAATTCCAGCCGTTTCTCCAAAAGTAAGCTGTCAATTTCAACAGTCAGTTGTTTGACCCCTTGTGCGATGGACTCTTCGACAGCATCTGCGGAAATACCCGTAATCGTTGCTATCTCTACTTCATTCATTCCATGAAATTGGGAAAGAATTAACGATAGCTTAGCTTTTTCTTCAAGATTCATAATCTTTTCATGCAATTGCTGATCCTCTTCAAACGACAAAATGGACTCTTGTAAAGGCTCCCTCCGTTGAATATGTACAAGCATTTCTAACACCATTCTATATAAGTCATACCGGAGCCATTCCTCATCATTCAATTTTCCCAAATCCGTAAAGAACGTTCGAAACGTCTCTTCCGTAACCTTCCCTGCCGATTCTCGTGTACAGCCACATTGAATGGCAAACCGTTCTAAGTTGCCTGAATGAAGATCCATCCATTTTTCAAATGCCGCAAGATCTCCATTCTTTGCTTCTTCAACCCCACCGGATTCTTCCATGTACGAAGTCCCCCCTTATTCAAAAAAACATCAAACTTAAAATAATCTGCTCGATTTCCCATACGAAATCTTCATTCAAAGCCATCTGCGTACTAACAGAAAGAGTATTTCCACGCTGAAATCCGATTGAACCCGCCGTTTCTTCGCTACCATCAAATTGCAGACTATCGAAACTATAAAGATCTATATCAAATTGACTCCATTCATCAACGAATTCTTCAAGTTTGACTACATTTTTTGTTTTACTATAAAGATGCCACATCGTCTCTGGATCTTTTTGTTCATTCGCGTAAAAGTAAACACCAATAATAACCAAGGGACTGACTCCTTTTAATTTAGAAAGATCATGATACAAGGAGAATGAATAATATGTCTCTTGAACTACGTTCTCAAAGCTAGGATTGGGAAGCGTCACAATTTCCATACCCGTTTCAGTTTGCATAATCCCGCTTATGCTAAACGATTCAAGTTTTCCTGCTTTCGCAAGCTCCAATGCTTGATGAACGTCATATATTCCTAAACGATTGAGGCTTTTTGACTCCGTCCAATCTGTTGCATCCATTTCGGAGATGATCATTTGCATAATATAAGCTGCTGGAGAGCCTTCACCGGCAGAAGCGATTCGTTCCCATCCTTCGCGAAACTCCGTTTTCACCTTGCCATCATCGCCAAATATACGATCAAGTTCCGCCGCCCCGACGATTACATAAAAGAGTTCGTTGTAAGTCCAACTGAGCATGTTAGTCTTTTCATCATTGATAGTTGTTGACAACAATGTTTTTTCCATGTCCAATAAAAAAGCAACCGAGTCTTCTAAGGAATGCGCTAGTCCCGGATACGATACGAAAGGTGCAGATTCCAATAATGTGAAAAAACCACCAAAATCTTCGTGGATTGAAGATCGAATCTTTGCGCTGAAGTCATTCTTACCGTAACTTGGAGCTAATGTGCCAAATCCCTTAATAAAAGTTGGATAGATGTTTTGTTTAATCATCCCATCTAATGCTTGTTGCAAGTCTTCAGGATATGTATCTTTCTTCTGAATAAACTTATCGGCAGCAAAAGATTCGTTAGCGATTGCATCTGCGGTAATCTGTTCATGTTTGATAAATGTCATGAAATAAGCTTGTTGGAGTACGTCATACTTTTCCAAATAGCCCTTCATGAATTCTCCACTTTTCGCTTTATCGTTCGCAAGCGGTTTTTTTACTAATCGGTTAGCCATTTCAGATGGTAATTCCAATTTGTTAATTATTTTTCCATACTCATCCTCTATCTTCTTTTTATTCAAAGTACCAGTTTTGTCAATAACGCCCTCATATCTTTTTATCATCGACTCAAAATCAGCGCGTGCTTGATTGCCATACCATATATAGTTATAGTCTAGTTTGTCTTCCTCGGTCGATTCAATAAGGCCCAGTTCAGAATAGCGGCCCCCTATTTCTTGCTCAAATGACTCCTTCAACCGTTCTACATATTTTTCAGCTGAAGTTTTTTTGTATTCTTCCCCTGTAACTATAGGAATTATTACAAGCGACAGCAGCACTATGATTCCGGCAATCCAGGAAATCATGGCCTTCTTTGATATTGTTTGTTTCAATTTTCCAGTTGTCCGTATCTCCTGTTGAGGCTTTGCAAAAACCTGCTCTTTTCTGAACGAAGACTTCATGCGCCTATATGACTTATTGAGGAATTCCAACCTCTTTTTCAATTGCGCATCTCCCAAATCACGGAATGCCACCGTGATAGCTTGTTCAACTGTTTCTAGGGAGGTGTCTGTAATTTTCACAATCTCTGAATCATCCAGCTTGTGGAATTGTGAAAGAATGAACGGTACTTTATATCCCATTTCAAGGTTTACAATCTGGTCATGCAATTCCTGATCCTCTTCAAATGGAAATATCGTTTCATTCGGCGCATCAGTTTGTTGAACAAATGCCAGACTTTTTAATGCCTTTTTATATAACGTGCACACGAGCGACTCTTCATTGCTAATGGAATCTAACTGGCTATGTAAATTTCTAAACGTTTCTTCCGCTAAATCAGCTGCCTGTTTTAACGTACAACCATACTGGATGACGAAACGTTCAATGTCTCCTGAATAAATGTCCATCCATTTTTCAAAAGCATCCTTCTCTCCAGCTCTCACCTTTTGCATCAACTCAGATTCTTCCACAGGCAACCCACTCCTTCATTACAAAATGTCTAATTATTTCAATTATACCAAAGATAGATTGACATCGTAATTTGTTTCAAATTACCATGGTATTCGTTTTTAGTTAGTGTACAATTAGAAAATCTGTATCCTAATGAAATGAGTGAATATCTATGAAACAACGTGATCAATGGTCGTCAAAAATTGGTTTCGTTCTCGCTGCTGCCGGCAGTGCGATCGGACTCGGTGCAATATGGAAATTCCCATACATGGTAGGGATGAACGGCGGAAGTGTTTTCATTCTACTGTTCATTATTTGTACAATTGCAATCGGACTTCCAATTTTGCTTGCAGAGTTCGTCATCGGACGTATGGGTCAGGCTGATGCAATTACATCACTAAAACGATTGGCGCCAGGTAAAAAGTGGCCTTTGATTGGCTGGATGGGACTTGCAGTTTCATTCATTCTCCTGTCATTTTATAGCGTGGTCGGGGGTTGGATTCTTTCCTATTTAACACGAGCTATTTTCTTCAAACTCGATGCTACGAATCATGGCGATCTTTTCAATACAATCATCGCCAATCCAGTAGAAGTTCTATTTGCTCAGGCCGTGTTCATGGGGCTGACAATTTGGATTGTACAAAGTGGTATTAAGGGAGGTATTGAGCGGGCGAGCAGGTGGATGATGCCAATGCTGTTCATATTCTTCATCATTCTTGCAATCCGTTCATTAACATTGGATGGTGCAATGGAAGGTGTTCGATTCCTATTTGTGCCTGATTGGTCTCACTTGACAGGTTCTACGTTTTTACTTGCACTTGGTCAAGCTTTCTTCTCACTGAGCGTTGGGGTGACAGCAATGATGACCTATGCATCTTATTTACCGAAAGAAGAAAAGTTAGGGCAATCGGCAATGAACGTTGCGATTTTAAATATTACCATTTCAATTTTAGCTGGTATTGTTATATTTCCCGCAGTGTTCGCACTCGGCCATTCACCTGAAGAAGGACCGGGGCTAATTTTCGTCGTTTTACCAGCCATTTTTAGCCAGATTCCGTTTGGCAATATGTTTATGATTATTTTCTTCATCTTGATGCTTTTCGCTACACTTACTTCATCGATTGCGATGCTTGAAATTGTCGTGTCAAGTGGGATCCGCGAGAAAATCGAGCGTAGAAAACGTGCTGCATGGGTATTTGGAATTCTTATCTTCATCGTTGGTATTCCAAGTGCGCTGTCATTCGGTGTCCTGTCTGACGTGAAAATATTCGGCGGTTCCATCTTTGACTTTGCAGACACATTGACGAGCAAAATCGGTATGCCTTTAGGTGCGTTATTCGTTTCGATATTCGCGGGCTTTGTGTTGACGAAATCACAAACAGACGACGAGCTGCGCATGCATCCTGTGATGAACAGCCTTTGGAAATTCCTTGTCAGGTATGCCGCACCTGTCGCCATCATCGTCATTTTCATCGTATCGATTTTCGGACTTTAATGGTACTGCAAACACCCGCAAATCCAGTTACTGGATTTGCGGGTGTTTTTCACGTCTGTTGATTAACCATTTAGCTGCATAAAATACTGGTGAGAAGGACTTGACGACCTTCATTTTCACTGGATCATTTCCGGTACGCTTTCGGCGAACTATTCATGACAGATTTACTGAGGGGTCCTAGTGTAGCTCTGTTGGGAATAGTTACCTGCCACGTTCCTGCACTATTCAAGTGAAAAACGCAGTTGTTTTGGAAGAAAAAAGTAGATGATATTCTATAAAAAAATATGTAGGGATGCGACTTTGTCGTATCCCTACATATCCAGACATCTCGGTAATCGTATGGAAGTCATTCAATCCAAAGCAACCCAAAGTCAACTATACACGTAGCGCCCAGTTGGTAATCATGTTATTCACTGGTTACTTTTGGTTAATCAACAGGTTTCGTGTTTTATTGTATAAAAAGACTGTACCCGTATTAAAATGGGTACAGCCACATCAAAATCAGACGATACATTTCGCCTCGTATTTAATCGCTAACAGCTTATAAGAAATTTGAACACACTTTTCGATTGGAATCCATAATTTATAAGATTGTTCGTAAATTTCCCGAATTCGTTTTGCAAGGTCGGTTGGGTGATCAAGACGTTGTAAGTCCGATACGACATCAACGATTTCGTGTGCATACGCTTTTGGTCCTACGTCAAATGGGTCCCATTGTTCAAGAAGTGCTACTGCCTTTTTGTTCATTTCTATAGTTTGCACAATGAGTCACCTTATTTTTCTCAATAGTCTAGATTATGATAACATAGTAGAGAAAAAAGGAAAGAGGAGATTTCCATGAATAACTTTGAACAAGTAATTGAACGACGTAAATCACGTTCTGTAAAATGGGACCGAATGGAAATGATCTATGGAATCGAAGATGCATCCGATATTTTACCGATGTGGATTGCAGATATGGACTTTGCTGCACCGGAAGTGGTTATCGATGCGCTGAAAGAACGTCTCGATCATCCCGTTTTCGGCTACTCATATATTTGCGAAGGCTGTAAAGACGCAGTAAGTACATGGCTTGCTGAACGCCATGCATGGGAAACCAAAAATGAATGGATGTTATTCCACCATGGTGTAGTTCCGGCAATCGCTTCAGTCGTTGAAACGTTTACGAATCCAGGTGACGGCATTCTTGTCACATCTCCAGTCTATCCGCCCTTTTTCCAAGTCCCTAAACGTCAAGGACGAAATATGGTCGAATGTATTATGAAAGAGGACAACGGTGTGTACTCCATCGACTTTGAAGAATTCGAGAAATGCCTGCAACAAAACGTAAAGCTATTCATTTTATGCAATCCGCATAATCCTGGTGGAATTGTCTGGACTGCAAGCGAATTGAAAGAAATGTTACGACTGTGTACAAAATATGATGTCTTGATTTTATCGGATGAAATCCACGCCGATCTAGTCTTCTCAGGGCATAAACATATTCCGCTCGCAACGCTTGCTGACGAAGAAGCAGGACGTATCATTACGTGTGTTGCACCTACAAAATCGTTTAACCTCGCAGGTATCCAAGCAGCATTAATGATCGCTACAGATGAAGGTGTGAGAGAGAAACTTACGTTGAATGCAATGGCACATGGTCAAATGGATTTGAGCTCTTTTGCAGCCGCAGCTTTGACTGCCGCCTATAAAGATGGAGGCCCATGGCTAGCACAATTACTGGAAACAGTTTCTACCAATATGGACTATGCAATTCATGAACTAACAGCTGCAATTCCTGCCTTAAAAATTGCTAAGCCGCATGGTACATACCTTCTGTGGATTGACTACCGTGGTACTGGATTTACCGAGTCGGAAATAATGGACAAGTTGTTGAATAAAGGTAAACTCGCCCTTGATCCAGGTACAAAATACGGCGAAGCAGGACGCGGCTTCCTTCGCATGAATGTCGCAACACCGCTTTCAGTTGTTCAAGACGGCGTTAACCGTTTTATCACTGCATTAAATGAGTGATTTAGCACAGTTGTGATTACAATCACGGAGTTGACGTTACGATCGCGACGTTGACGTTACAATTTTTTAAAAGAAAACGAGCATCCTCAATTTTGAGGATGCTCGTTTTCTTTTTGTTCGCGGCGTTCACGTAAAATACGTTCTTCAAATTCTTTCGCTTCTAATTCCTGTTTCTTCGACTTGCGTCGAATCCACATGAATGTAAGTACCAATAGAATCGCAAAGAAAAACATTGAAATCGCGGCTGGTATATATTCTGATTTGTCTTCAGGAAAGTAAAGGAACGGCATTAATAGTGCGTTCACTTACATCCACTTCCTCACATTGTAAATTTCTATATGATTCGAATTACTTTTGAAGGATTTCGATTGATTCAATAGAAATATCTTCAACAGGCTTATCTTGACGCCCTTTTTTAACTTTAGCAATTTTGTCGACAACATCCATGCCTTCAATAACTTGGCCGAATACTGTATGTTTTTGGTCTAAGTGAGGAGTTCCGCCCATTTCGCCATATGCTTCAGCGATGTCTGCTGGATATCCACCTTTTTTCAGTTGATCAACTGAAGCAGGTACTTCTGAAGCATGAACGATGAAGAACTGGCTGCCATTTGTTCCTGGACCAGCGTTCGCCATTGAAAGAGCTCCTTTTAAGTTAAATAGATCCATAGTAAATTCGTCTTCAAATGTATCGCCGAAAATACTTGCTCCGCCCATACCAGTTCCTGTTGGGTCGCCGCCTTGAATCATGAAGTCTTCAATAACACGGTGGAAGATAATACCGTCATAATAGCCGTTTTCTGCATGTGTTAAGAAGTTTTCAACTGTTTTTGGTGCTTGTTCAGGGAAAAGCTTGATTTTGATTGGCCCCATTGTTGTGTTCATAATAACTAATGCTTCAGTTGCTGCTACTTCTTTTGATAATTGTGGATACATTGTTGTTGCCTCCTCTGAGTTCTTCGTGCTATTTTCTTCCACTGGCGCTTTGCCAGCAGACACTACTTCTTCTGTTTTTTTGTTCTCAGACGTACTATTTCCGCAAGCGGAAAGTAAGACGAGACCAACGATTGTCAGAAGGGAGAAATACATTTTCCTCATTAACATTCACCCTGAATCAGTTTATCATATTGAACAATCTATTTCGACGAATAAGCATGATACTTCCTTCGTTTTCCGAATTGTTTTATACTGAATGAAAAGCACGACACAGAAAGAAGGTTTTCTAAATGGACGTGCAAAAACGGAATTTCATCATCATTTGGATTTCCAACGTCCTCGTTGCAGGGACAATGACGATGATCATGCCCTTCCTATCCCTTTATATCGAAACATTTGGCGATCATCCCGAAGCATATGTTCAAAAATGGTCTGGCCTTATTTTCGGCGCTTCATTTGTCACGGCTTTCATTATGTCACCGATTTGGGGCCGAGTTGCCGATAAATATGGCTTTAAGCCTATTCTTATCATCAATGGCTTCGGGATTGCAACATCCGTTTTTCTAATGGGATTTGTAGATTCCGTAGAGATGTTCTTCGTGCTTCGGCTACTGAATGGTGTTGTCACAGGTTTCATACCAACTTCACTCGCGTTTATCTCTTCTCAGACTGCGAAGAAGGAAGCTGGAAAAATGCTAGGGACTCTGCAGATGGGCAGTGTGACGGGCACATTATTCGGCCCTGTATTTGGAGGTTTACTGGCAGATGCATTCGGTTTCCAATATACCTTTGTCATTACATCCATCTCCGTAATTGTCGCTACACTTATCGTTCTCTTCGGCATCAAGGAACAAAAACGGGTAAAAAATCCGAAAGCTATCCAGTATTCCCGTAAAGCGATTATTAGCGGCTTGCTACATCACCGGCTCATGTTGAACGTTATGATTGTTACGGCACTTATCCAAGTAGGCAACTTCAGTATCCAGCCGCTTCTGTCGCTTTACGTTTCTCATTTGACGGATGCAAAAGACGTAGCTTTCCTAGCTGGGATTACCTTCAGTGCAGCAGGGGTCGGCAATCTATTATTCGCACGCCGCTGGGGCAAGCTTGGTGACGACATTGGCTACGAAAAAGTGTTGTCAATTCTGCTACTCCTATCATTTATCTTTATCATCCCACAAGCTTTTGTAACACAGCTGTGGCAACTTATCTTTTGGCGATTGCTGTTCGGTATTGCGCTCGGTGGAATGATCCCTATAACGACTGCACTAGTTAGACGTGAGGCACCAGTCGATATTCAAGGGGAAGTCATGGGTTATAATACCAGCTTCCGTTTTCTCGGGAATATTATAGGTCCAATGTTTGGCGGAATCGTCAGTGGTTTCATCGGTATTTCGTCTGTCTTCATCGTCACTGGCGTTCTATTCCTGGTTGGGTTTGCCTTTCTCTATTATGCCAAACGAAAACCCGTACAGGACTTTGAGGACTTTCTTGCTGCTGAGGATAAACGGACACATAGTTAAGAAACAGCACACTTCACTAGACGGAGTGTGCTATATTTTTGTTAGTGAATGATTTCTTGAACGGAGTGCAAATCCATTGAAACATGTTATTGGTTTCATCTTTATTCTTCTAACCATACCAATTCTCTTTATTGTCCAAGAAGCCATTGCAGTCGAATTGAAAAGCGCTGGATCCTTCAATGACCAGATCAATGATTCCATTGAACTGTCATCCCCAAAGATCAATGTCCCCGTGACGTTGAAAGATGGCAATGGGCTCATTTTTGCAGAAGAATATATAGAGTGGCGAGATCCACTCCCGCTGTCGTCCATTCCCTTATTCGCGCGTCAACTGTTCCTAGAAAGTGAAGACACGGGTTTTTTCGAGCATAAAGGCTATGATGTAGCCGCAATCGTGCGTGCATTCGCTGTCAATACCGCAACGGACGATGTCAGACAAGGTGCTTCTACCATTACACAGCAAGTCGTGCGAATGCGTTTTCTATCGACTGAAAAGACCTATGAACGTAAGTTGACGGAACTTTTTTACGCAGCCGAGCTTGAAAAACAATCGACAAAAGATGAAATCTTGGAAATGTATATGAATGAAATGTATTTTGGCCATCAAGTGTACGGCATTGGTGCCGCTGCGACATATTACTTCAGCAAACCCTTAGATGCACTGAATGAGGCGGAGATGGCCTTCCTTGCGGCGATCCCAAACAACCCTTCTTTATATGATCCACTGAAACATTTCGATCAGACAAAAGTAAGACAGGAACGCCTATTGTCTATACTGACAAAAAATAGAGTTCTGACTTCCGAGGAATCTAAAGTGCATAAAAACACAGCTATCCAATTAAATCTGAAGGAAAAAGCGAATGCCTTTCCTGCCTACAGTACATATGTACTTGCGGAACTTACTGATCTCATAGCACAGTCCGAAGGTTTATCTGAAAAAATGACGTATGCGAAAGATGATGCAGAAAAAATAGCCCTTGAAGCGATTATTAAACAACGGACAGCTGAAGTGTTGTCCAAAGGATTGATTATCGAAACGGCACTTAACCCTGGAAAGCAGCGCCGAAATGACCAAACGATCTCCTCCCTTTTACACCCTAAAGGCGTGCAAGCAGGTGCCGCGGTTATCGACAATGAAACCCGTGAAATCATCAGCCTATTCGCCGGTAAGAACTATAAAAAAGCTGATTTTCACCGTGCATTCCAGGCTGTCAGACAACCTGGTTCGGCTATGAAACCACTTCTGGTCTATGCTCCACTGTTTGAAAGTAGTTCCTATACAGAAAACACCCCCATTAACAGTGGTGCTATTTGTATCGGCTCGTACTGCCCGACAAATATCGGCGGTTACGTTTATGGCAATGTTACGGTAAAAGAGGCTTTTCGACAAAGTCATAATACAGCAGCGGTCAGATTGCTTCAAATGATTGGAGTGGAAGAGGCATTCAGCTATATAGCACCATTCGGATTCAAATCAGTTACACAACAGGATATGAACTATGCAGCTGCTCTCGGTGGGTTTGCAAAAGGGATGACGCCGCTTGAACTTGCGGGGGCTTATTCGAGTTTCATTGATGGGCAATATACCCCTCCCCATGCCATACGCGCTGTAAAGGATAGAGCTGGGACTATTTTATACGAATGGCCTGATGACAAAGAGGACGTTTGGTCTCCTACTACTGTTACCAAAATTCGCGGCATGATGTCAGATGTCGTATTGAACGGAACTGGCCGGGGTATCCCCTATACAACTTCGTATACGGGAGCAAAAACCGGCACCACAGATCATTATAAAGATCTATGGGTTGGAGGGTTGAACGATAACTATACAACCGCTGTCTGGGTCGGCTATGATAGTCCGCAATCTCTAAAGCTCTTGAGCGATCAGAAACTTCATTTGCGTATATTTTCCACACTACTCCAGGACTAGCCATTCACAAGGCTAGTCCGTTTTACTACCAATGAAAGGCAAACTCGCAATTACCCCATTATAAAGCTTCAACAGAATATAGATGATGGTTGAAACTAGTATCGCCCAAACCAGAATTTCAAAAACGAGAAGTCCAATCGTGCTGACGATTGTCATGTATTTGCTTAATTTGAAAACGACATACACGAAGTAGATGAACGTTGTCAGTAAAAATACAGCTGTTAATAGGCTAATCGAATTGATGCCACCTACCGATGCAAGCGCGCCGAAAAAGTAGATGACATTGCCTCCGCGAGCTTCGCTATACGATTTCCCCTCCACATCCTTCGAAAAGAATAACATCGCGGTTTCATGAATCGTTTCCGCAATCAATTTTAACGCTGAAAAAACCATAAAAAATAACAATGCATAGATAACTAGCAGAAAAATACGTAATTGTATATCGGTCAAAAACTCTCGCATGCCGGCATACAAACCAATTCCTTTAAATAGTTCCACTGACACGCCAACTGTGTATACTCCGAATGTTAAACTGAATAAGACAATTGTTACAAACGGTAAATAACCAAATATGTATGGATTTTTCATTTCTAACACCTCAAACGCAAATTAGTTCTTCGTTTCTATACTATAAGAAGAGAGACCGAATAGGCAACAAAATCCAGAATCGTCCCACACTTACTATTTTTCAATTAGACAACTTCCGCATGCTGTGATATAGTTACCTCAATCAAATAAATGAACGTACTTGGAGGAGTCTGTCACCAGGGGGTATCTATGCCCTTTTGTGATGGACTTTTTGCATTTTTTGATTAAAACAATGAAAGGAAGAAAAGATAAGGTAATCGTAACAATTTTAAAATTTACCGTCCCGACGTTGAAAATGATGTATGAATTCAGAACAGCCAATGACTATTAGATCCCTTTTGCTTAGCATCACGTTTATACATAACTGTTTCATTCATTAGGAAGGAGGATTTTCTTGAATTTTGTATTACTGATTTTCCTGCCGATTGTGGCAGCCCTATTCGTTCCATTGCTAGTTAGGAAACTGAAAGACATACACACTGGGTGGTTCGTTTTACTCGTCCCTGTCTCCCTCTTCATTTTTTACATAGGATTTCTTAAAACAACAATGGACGGCGGGCATGCTATAGCAGAATTGCAATGGATTCCTTCACTCGGCATTTCGTTCGTGTCGTATATTGATGGACTCAGCCTGCTGTTTACCTTGCTTATTACAGGCATCGGTGCACTCGTTGTGCTCTACTCCATCTTTTATCTTGATAAGCGTAAAGAAAAGTTGAATCACTTTTACGTTTACCTGCTCATTTTCATGAGCGCCATGTTAGGTGTTGTCCAATCTGATAACGTTATATCCCTTTATTTATTCTGGGAGCTAACATCCATTTCGTCATTCCTACTTATTGGCTATTGGAATACACGTGACGGTTCACGATTTGGTGCATTGAAATCAATGATGATCACTGTATTTGGTGGACTAATGATGCTTGGAGGATTCGTTCTGTTAGGGATTATGGGAGATACGTTTTCCATCCGCGAACTTATCGCTAACGCCCCCACTTTTGTAGGACATGAATTCTTTACATTGGCGCTCGTTCTCGTACTACTTGGTGCTTTTACAAAGTCAGCACAGTTCCCGTTCCATATTTGGTTACCGGATGCAATGGAAGCGCCTACACCGGTCAGTGCCTATCTACATTCAGCAACGATGGTGAAAGCAGGTCTTTACCTCGTCGCCCGATTTACACCTATTTTCGCTGTTTCTGAAGTTTGGATTTGGCTCGTAGCTGGTATCGGACTTCTGACATTATTCTGGGGATCTTTCTTTGCAGTGAAACAGACTGATTTAAAAGCGATTCTTGCTTTCTCGACAGTCAGTCAGCTTGGACTTATCATGTCTCTGCTCGGAGCAGGTGCGCTTGCCTATCACTCGGATGACCCCATTTTCAAATTCGCAACATTTGCAGCGATCTTCCATTTGATCAACCACGCAGTCTTCAAAGGGAGCTTGTTCATGATTGCCGGTATTGTCGATCATGAAACGGGTACGCGCGATATCCGAAAACTCGGCGGATTGATGAGCATTATGCCCGTCAGTTTCACGGTTGCGTTCATCGGTTCAATGTCGATGGCAGGTCTGCCGCCATTCGGCGGTTTCCTGAGTAAGGAAATGTTCCTTCAGTCGATGCTGGCCATTCGCCATTTTGAACTGTTCAACTTTGCAACATGGGGAATTATCTTCCCTGTTATCGCTTGGATTGCCAGTGTTTTCACATTCATTTATAGCTTTTACTTTGTATTTAAGACGTTCGCTGGAAAACAAAAAAGTGAACCTCTTCCTACTAAACCGCATGAAGCGCCTGTCGGGATGCTTGTATCTCCCGTCATTCTTGCTACGCTCGTTGTTGGCATCTTCTTCATACCGAACTTGATTGGAAAATGGTTTGTAAAACCAGCTGTCATGGCTGTCCAGCCTGATTTATACAGCCATCCTTCTGAAGTTGCCGTTCACGTCGCAGCATGGCACGGAATTGCTGCTCCAGAATTATGGATGACGGTTTCGCTTGTCGGAGTCGGTCTCGTTCTATTCTTGACCTTGGCGAGATGGCAGAAACTGTATGACATTCAACCTGAATACTTGTCATTGAATGCCCTGTATGACTCAGCCATGTTCGTTAGTGAAGGTGGAATGAACAAACTTTCCCGCTTCTATATGACTGGTTTAATCCGCACATATCTGATTTATATATTTGCTTTTATTGCTGCCATTACAGCGGCGACGTTATTCATCAAAGAAGCTTTCATAGTTGATATGGAGAGTTTTGCCCCTGTCAACTTATATGGAGTTCTGACTGCTATTGTTCTGGTTATCGCAGTTTGTATGGTTCTACTTGCGAAGACAAGACTGTCAGCAATCATTGCTCTAGGTGCCGTCGGTTATTCGGTTGCTTTATTCTTCGTTATTTTCAAAGCACCGGATTTAGCGCTTACACAACTCGTTATTGAAACGATATCTGTTGCTTTATTCTTGTTAGCCTTTAAACATCTACCGTCTCTGAACAATCACGGCCAAACAAAACGCAACAAGATTGGCAATTTGATTATTGCGGCTGGTGTCGGAATAACGGTGACATTGGTTGCCTTATCGGCTCATTCACAAAAATTGATTCCATCTATCTCGCAGTATTACAAAGATACAGTTTATACAGAAGCGGGTGGCGGGAATATCGTCAACGTTATTCTTGTAGATTACCGTGGATTTGATACATTATTTGAAATCACCGTTCTATCAATCGTCGGAATCGCCGTCATTGCAATGATTCGCCTGAAATTGTCAAAAAAGGAGGAGAATACGGATGAAAACAAATGATGTCATTTTACAAACTACAACAAAAATCGTATTCTTCATCATCTTCCTTTTTTCAATCCACATTTTCTTTGCGGGACATTATACACCAGGTGGCGGTTTCGTTGGAGGATTGCTTACTACTGGAGCAATCGTTCTTCTCTTACTCGCTTTCGATTTGAAAACGGTACAAAAAGCACTGCCTTTCAACTTCACGATTATGACAGGCATCGGCTTATTGCTTTCTCTAGGAACGGCAGCAGGCTCAATTTTTTTCAACGTTCCTTTCTTTACACATGCTTTCGACGATTTCACTTTGCCGTTGTTCGGAACAACTTCCCTTCATACAGCAATGATTTTTGATGCAGGTGTCTACCTTGTTGTCGTTGGGGCAGCCGTTACAATGATTCAATCGATTGGAGGAGATGCGTAATGGAGTTTATAATGGCCATCGTCATCGGAATTCTTTTCATGGCAGCTGTCTATCTGATTCTTTCCAGGAGTATCCTCAAAATCATACTCGGGACAGGCCTATTGAGCCATGGTGCTCACTTGCTCATTCTTACAATGGGCGGTCTTGGTGGCACCTCTCCGCCAGTCGTGGCAGAAGGCGTAACAGATTATGCAGATCCTTTGCCACAGGCGCTTATTTTAACAGCGATTGTTATTAGCTTCGGTGTGACAGCATTCATCCTTGTATTAGCTTATCGGACGTATGCTGAGCATCAGACAGACAATATGAATCTTATGAGGGGAAATGACGAACATGATTAATCTACTTCTATTTCCAATCATTTTGCCATTCCTGTTCGCAATTATTCTTCTGTTTTTCAAGGAGAACGTCAGGGTACAACGATCATTAACATGTGTCGGCCTGCTTATTAGCTTGGTTGCTGCACTTTTCCTAGTTGCAAAAGTGAAAGCGGATGGTGTTCAGGCAATTACACTTGGAAGCTGGCCCGCACCTTTCGGAATTTCAATGGTTTCCGATATGCTGTCTGCATTACTTGTTACCACAACAATCTTGATCACACTTTTTGTTGTACTATACAGTTTCACTGCAATTGGCGAAGAGCGGGAGCGCTTCTTTTATTACCCCGCCATCCTGTTCATGATTACAGGCATCAATGGCGCATTTACAACAGGTGATATTTTCAATATGTTCGTATTCTTCGAAGTACTGCTCATCGCCTCTTACCTATTAATCGTTTTAGGCGGCGAGAAAAAACAACTTCGTGAATCAATGAAGTACATACTCGTCAATGTCATTTCATCTGCATTATTCGTTATTACAGTTGCTTACCTCTACTCTGTTATTGGTACATTAAATATGGCCGATATTTCAGTGAAGATTGCAGAGATTGGACAACCCGGTATTATAACCGTGATTGCAGTGCTCTTTTTAATCGTATTCGGCGTAAAAGGATCCCTGTTCCCGCTTTACTTCTGGCTACCAGGATCTTATGCAGCGCCTCCAATACCGGTGCTGGCACTATTCGGTGCATTGCTGACTAAAGTCGGTATCTATGCAATCATCCGAACGTATACGCTGTTCTTCGTACACGATATCGGATTTACACATGGTTTATTATCTGCACTGGCATTGCTCACGATTATTGCCGGCTGCATTGGTGCCCTTGCCTATTTCGATGTAAAACAAATTATTATTTACAATATCGTCATTGCAGTGGGTGTTATTTTATTCGGTGCTGCACAAATGAACGAGGCTGGTTTAACGGGTGCCGTTTTCTATTTGATCCATGACATGCTCATTAAAGGGGCTTTGTTCCTTCTGATCGGCATTATTGTTTACGTAACCGGAACCTCTAACTTACGTAAGATGGGTGGGTTAATGAAAACCCATGCGCCACTTGGCTGGATGTACCTAATTGCTGCATTTGGACTAGCGGGCATTCCGCCATTAAGCGGTTTCGTCGGTAAGCTTCTTATTGTTAAAGGGGCATTCGAGGCAGGCAATGTCTTGGGGAGTATAATCATCCTGGCATCCAGCCTTGTGGTCCTGTTGTCTGTCATCCGGATTTTCATCTATGCATTCTGGGGAGACCCCACAACTGTGGAATTGCCAACGACAAACCGACGGACATACCGGAAGATGATGATACCTGCTGTAGCATTAGTCATTCTCTCTGTGCTCTATGGGGTTGGTACTGAATGGCTCATTCCCTATATGACGGACGCAACAGACGTATTACTACAACCATCCATCTATATTGATGCGGTGTTAAAGGAGTAGATGAACGATGGCATTTCAACTATTATTGAACTTTTTCATCGCTCTCGTCTGGATGTTCATGAGCACCTCATTCACCGCTTCAACATTCATCATTGGGTTCTTGATTGGTCTGCTTTTGATCATTATGACGAGACGCTTTTTCCCTGGTAGACTTTACATCTGGCGACTTTGGGCAACGTTTAAACTAGCACTACTCTTCTTCAAGGAGCTGACTTTGTCTAATATTTCAGTGCTGCAAGTCGTCTTACGGCCGAAGATGAATATTCAACCTATGATTTTCGCTTTGCCAACTGACCTTGAACATGACTGGGAGATTACATTGCTATCGAGCCTGATCACATTGACACCGGGAACAATTGTGTTGAACGTTTCTGATGATCAAAAAACGCTTTATATCCATGCCATTGACGTCGATGATGTTGATGACGCAATTGATTCAATCAAAAATTCATTCGAAAAAGCCATTAAGGAGGTAAGCCGACCATGACGACATTCATATGGGTTTGTCTAATCCTTGTCCTGCTGTCGATTGCCGGTATGTTGTACCGTGTGTTCCGCGGTCCTTCTATTCCGGATCGGCTCGTCGCACTGGATGGGATTGGTGTCATGCTTATTTCAGCAATCGCTCTACTATCAGTCATCTTCGATACCGGATTTTTCATGGAAGTCATCTTGCTTATTGCGATTATGTCATTCATTGGAACCGTATCATTCTCAAAATTCATTGAGAAAGGAGAGATAATCGAACGTGATCGTACTAGCTAATAGCCTCATCGTCCTTACAATCGTCGTTGGCATCGTTTTCACTATCGTAACCGTCATTGGCATCATTCGTTTACCGGACGTCTATACGAGGGCGCATGCCGCTTCTAAGAGTGCAACTTTGGGTGTGCTTAGTATTCTGCTAGGTGTGTTTTTTCACTTTTGGTTGAAGGAAGGCCATTTTAGTATTCAACTTCTACTGGCAATTGCATTTCTGTTCATTACCTCTCCGATTGGCGGACATCTTATGAGCCGCGCAGCTTATATATCGGGCGTCAAACCGACAGAACTAACTGTTGGTGATGATCTTGCAGAAGTTATCAAGCAAGCTAAACTAAAGAATCCTCCAACTCATCAGAAGGAAGACTAAGCTTTGAATGAGTGAAAAACGCACCCCTTATTAGATAAGGGGTGCGTTTTTTGGATGATGATAGTTATGCTCGGCATGAGGTGGGTTATGCTCGCCATGGATGACTTTATGACCGTCATACCGATTTTCCCCACTAAAAAAATGCCTGCCAGCCGAAAACTCAGTTGACAGGCATTTTCATCTTTTTAGTATGGCCCGTAATATCCGTATGGTTGATACGGATAGTATGGGTATGGATACGGTGGGTATGGATAGGATTGGTATCCGCCGCCATATCCGTATCCGCCACCAGGAAACAATGCACTTCCTAATAAACTACCAGCAAATCCGCCAATGAAAGGTCCGCCAAAGTCACCAAAACCGAATCCTCGACCGAAGCCACCGCGACCAAAACCACCACGGCCAAAACCTCCACCTCGACCTCGACCATATCCGCCACCACCGTGAAATCCTCTAGTCATAATCATTCCCCTCTCCTACTTATCCTATTCAAATAAGACTAATAGGAAAGAGGCAATCGCCTATTACACTTCTCTATCGGTTTCGGCTAGCCGTTCAACAAGCGTCGCTAGCGTCCGTACCATGACTCCAGTTGCACCTTTAGGCCCTAAATCATGTGCAGCAACCGCATCCGATGTCCCCGCAATGTCAAGATGTATCCAAGGCGTGTCGCCAACAAACTCCCCTACAAATCCACCGCCAAAGATCATATGTCCGTCTCTTCCTGGCGAGTTATTCAGGTCTGCCACATCACTTTTACGTAGTCTTTTCTTATCGTTTTCCGTTAACGGAAGTCTCCAGACGAATTCATCCGTTTCCATGGATGCCTGCATGAACTCTTCGAAGAATTCTTCATCATTTGTAAGCGCCCCTGTCTTGTCCATACCAAGCGCGACGATAACGCCGCCTGTCAGTGTCGCAACGTCAATCAGACAGTCTGCGCCTGCCTGCTTAGCGTATGTAACCGCATCTGCAAGAACAAGACGTCCTTCAGCGTCTGTATTGAGCACCTCTATCGTCTTCCCACTAAGTGATGTGATAACATCATCTGGTTTAAAAGCATCCCCGGAAACCATATTGTCCGTTGACGCGATCACAGCGATGACATTTTTCGCAGGACGCAGCTCTCCTATGATTGTCATTGCCCCTAGGACTGCAGCCGCACCGCCCATATCACCTTTCATACCAACCATTCCGTCTTTCGTTTTCAATGAATAGCCGCCTGTATCATAGGTAATTCCTTTGCCAACAAGACCGATAACATCTTCCCATTTTTCAGTTGCAGCATACTTCATGACGATTAACTTAGGCTCTTCCACTGAACCTTTATTGACTGCTAGAATAGCGCCCATACCGAGTTCTTCCATTTCTTTCTTACCAAGTACCTCAATTTCAAAATCATATTTTTCAGCGACTTCACGTGCATAGTCAGCCATTTTAGTCGCCGTTAATATATTAGGCGGCATATTAACTAGATTTCGTGCTTCATTAACCGCGTATGCATGTACTTTCCCTACTTCAAAGGCCGCTTTCAGCTCATCTTCATCAAATGAAGATAAGAATGACAACGTTTCAAGTGCAATATCGCGTTCATTTGAATCCGTGCGGTATCCTTCAAACTTGTACATGCCAAGTCCAATACCCTCCGTTGCCGCAAAAACAACATCCTCACACGTTAACTTGTCATTCGTGAATGGAGCCGTCCAAATAGCGGCAGAGGCCGCTTTCATGCTTGCAAGCTCTTTTCCGACCGCCGCAAATACTTGACGCAAACGATCCTCCGTCAATTCCTTATGCAAACCAAGTCCGATAAATATTACACGCTTGTAGCCTCCAGTTTCTACGGATGGCATTTTAACAATACTTTTGAACTCAGTTTTAACATCTCCAGATTTAACCCATTCTGGTAAACGGGAACTGAATGAACTGACGAAGCCGTCCCAGCCTGTTATATTTTCCGGATGTTCGGGTACACCAATTACAAGTACTTCTGCTTCTACATTATCAAAATTCGGTTCCAATATTATTGTTTTCATTTGACAACCTCCAATTTTACCTACATTCTTTAGTATAGCCTAAATTTTCAGCCCTTCGTAGTAATTCATTCGGAATCCGTACTAACTTGTTTTTATAGCACGTCATTATGGTATACTGAATACACAATTTTTGTACATTATAGAGGAGTCGAAGTAAATGGCCTTATTACAAAATACCCCGTTAATTGCGGCATTATTCGGTATTATCTTTGCTCAATTCGTCAAAATCCCGATTCATTATTTCCTGGAAGGTAAACTTGACTGGAAATTAATGACTTCAACAGGAGGGATGCCCAGCTCTCATTCGGCTGCAGTTACATCATTGACGACTGCAATCGCTTATGAAGAGGGATTAGATTCACCTATGTTTGCCGTGTCTGCCATCTTTGCTGTCATCGTCATGTTTGATGCAACGGGAATTCGTTACCAGGCAGGACAACAAGCACTGATTATCAATCAAATGCGAGTAGACTTCCAAACGTTCGTTCAAGAAGCAAAAGGCTGGCAGCAGAAAGATGGACAACAAAAAATTCAAGAGTTAAAAACGTTGCTAGGTCACAAACCAAGTGAAGTGTTTGCAGGAGCTGTAACTGGTATCCTTATCTCTGTTATTATCTATTCATTCATTATCTAACTACGAAAAAAGGTGTGTTCAAGCATAATCGCTTGAACACACCTTTTTCTTAAAACATTTGGTAACCTTGTTTTCTTAATAACTTAATAACAAAACCTGAAATAATCGCTCCGACAAGTCCACTTGCTAAAATGAGGATATCAGCTGTATGAAGTGCCATAGCTTTGTCACCAAGAAGCTGGAACGCGTATTTCGGTTTCGTGACATATTCATATACACGTACTTCATCAATAATTAGTATGACGACAATTGGATAAATGATGGCCATCAACCATGTCATTCGAAGAAGCATATTCAATAAGAATCCTATTCCAAAAAACATTACTATGAAAATCATTATAGATAAAACGACGTGCGTTAATGAAATCGTTCCCAATGTGACTACCTCCGTTTTCCATTCACTATTTTACAGGAACGAATGAACGCTTTCAACATTACACGACTCGTTCAATAATTTGTCGATTTTATCCCTGTTGTAATAGATCACTTTTTGAAAAATAGTTTATAAGAAGTATAACCGAATTGATCGCCCGGGTTGATATTTTCAATTTCATCAAACCCTGATTCGATCACCTTTTCCGCAATTTCATGAATCATCACAGAGACGTCCTTATCTTCCTTTAAATCGAATGGACTCTTCCATGCGACTTCTGAAATCTCTCTTAACTCCGGAATTAATATCTGTCCTTTAGTAGTAGGCGTCAACAAGAATATGGCCATGTTGTCGCTCACCTCTCCATTCAATACGCCTGTACGAAACCCAATCATTCCTTCGAGCTGACAGACAACACCTGTTTCTTCCTTTACTTCACGAATCGCTGCGCAATCTGCAGTTTCATCACCATCAACAAATCCTGCCGGTATGGACCATAAACCTTTTAAACCACCGTAGTTTTTCCTAACAACAAGCCACTGTCCTTCGCTATTCACAACAAGCCCTGCCGCGCCAAGCCATACATTACCTCGCATTTTTCGTGACATTTAGGATCCTCCTCATAAGAAAAGCGTAAGCGCCTTGGTAGACCCGAAAAGCGCTGGAGGGACAGAGGAAGGCAGCTTAAGATCGCAGCATCCTGTCGCAACAGCTGCATGACCCACGTCGTGTGGGCCCAGGGGCTAGGCGCTGGAGCCTAGACACCTAGAAAAGCGCAAGCGCCTGGTAGACCCTCGAGTCGCTAGAGTCTAGACAATAAGAAAAGCGTAAGGCGCCGTCCGTCCCCGACAGGCATAAGACGGTTTGCGAGGAGGCGTATTTCTGCCTCCACAGCAAAACGGCTTATGACCCGAGGGGTTGGCGCCTGGAGCCTAGAAACCACTCCAAGTGAATAACTAATACTTTCTTATCTTTTAAAAAAGCACCCGCCGTCAAGGACGGGCGAGTGCTTCAGAAGTGTTTTATTTAAGTAAGTTGAATTTACCTTTTTTCAGTGTAAGACCTACTCCGCCAATCATGAAGAGCGCACGATTATCAATCATTTTCTTCATGAATGAAGCTTTAGTACCCGTTACTTTTTTACCGAATACGACACCAATTGCATCGCTATCTCCAAGTGAACAAACGCTACCTTTTAAATCAGGTGTAAAGTCAGAAGTTGGTTCACCTTTCATAAGTGCGATGATGTTATTCGCACACATGTCACCTTGTTGCATAGCAATTTGTGCAGTAGGTGGGAATGGACGGTTCACTGCTTCGTTAATCATAAGTGCGCAGTCTCCAACGATGAATACATCGGAATGACCCGGTGCACGAAGATCTTTGTCTACTTTAACACGAGCACGCATGTTTTCGATACCCGTTTCTTCGATTAGACGGTTACCACGGACACCTGCAGCCCAAACGACTGTGCCAGCTTTGACGAATTCAAATACGTCTTCGCCTTTTTTAATATTAACGCCTTCAGGAGTAGCTTCTACAACTGGCGTACCAATCGAGAATTCGATTCCTTTAGAGTTCAAATGCTTAACAGCATAATCTACAAGCTCAGGGTCAAATCCTGGAAGAACCATTGGCGCTGCTTCTACGCATAGTACGCGTACCTTTTCTTGTGGAACGTCGAACTCTTTGCAAAGTTCAGGTACACGGTTACCAAGCTCGCCAAGGAACTCGATGCCTGTGAAGCCCGCTCCTCCAACGATAATTGTCAGACGGCTATCGTCTTTAACTTCTTCAGTTGACCAAGTCGCAAATTGATATTCGATATGTTCGCGAATTTGACGTGCTGCTTTAACGTTGGCAATAGAAAATGCATATTTATCAAGACCTGGAATACCAAATGTTTCGCCTTCAAAACCAAGTGAGATAACAAGGTAATCGTATGTATGTGTACCAACATTTGTCGTTACGACTTTCCCAGTAACGTCGATTGCTTGAACTTCAGCTTGGACGAATTTTACTTTATTACTGTTAATAACATCTTTGATATCATAACGCACTGATTCAGGAGACATTGTTCCTGCAGCTGCTTCATGAAGCCATGTCGATTCATAGTGATACTCATTTTTGTTTATAAGAACGATATCTGCATCGTCTGCTCCAAGAGATTTTTGCAAGTTAACAACTGTTGTTAAACCGCCATAACCCGCGCCTAATACTAAAATTGTCGGTCTTTTCACGAAGATCGAAACCACCTTTGATTTTTTTATGTGCCCGGCCCACGTGAAATCGGTACACCGACGATTTACACAGTCCCGGCCTTTGTCATTTTTTCGACAAACTTCTATCTCTTATAGTAGCCCTTTTGATGGGGCTTTTCAATAGTATATTTGAAATAGCAAATATTTGAAAATACTGACTAAAAAAACACAACTATAATTCGACAAAAAAAGCTCTCCTAAGTATGATTTAGGAGAGCTAGAAAAGGAATCAGCAGTCCGCTGGAGTTCCTTCTTTCTTAGCTGTTCTGAATGACGTTCCACAACCGCAAGAAGCAATTGCATTGGGATTATTTATGGTAAATCCGCCCCCCATAAGGGACTCTTTATAATCGACTTGTGTGCCTTCAAGAACGCCGGCATCTTCACTAGAAACGAGAATTTGTAAACCATGCTGTTCAAGCAGAAGATCATCCGGTGACTTTTCAGTTTCAAAACCCATTCCGTATGTCAAACCACTACATCCTCCGCCGTTCACAGCGACACGCAGGAATGACCCTTCTTCCTCATTATGACGCATCATTTCTCTTACATGAATTGCTGCAGCTTTAGTAACCTCAACAACTTGTGTCATTCGTGTTCACCTTCCCTTTGTTTTCTTCCTTCTATAATAGCAATTAAATCGAGCAAAACGCAATCATATTAACTCCAGTGTTGAAGGATATACGCTATAATGAGTTAACTAGTACGAAAGGTGGGTCTACATGGAAATCAGCCCTTTTTATGATAAAAAAGTTGCATGCATTTATTGTAAGCAAAACTTCACTACCACAAAAATTCGCTCAAGATTCATTCGGGTTTCATCCCACGAAAGTGACTTCAAACCTGTCTACTCAAATCCAGAGGTAAATCCAATCTTTTATAACGTTGCAGTCTGCCCTCACTGTGGCTTCTCTTCTACCGATGATTTTTCCTCTTATTTTGCTCCTGGCACAGAAGAAGACATAGCTGCACGAATCACATCTCAATGGAATGGCCGATCTTTCAGTGCAGCACGTGATATCAATGAAGCCATTGAAACTTATAAACTTGCCTATTTAAGCGCCATGTTCAAAAAGGAAAATGTTCTTACACTGGCAGGACTTACCTTACGAATTGCTTGGTTATATCGTGATAAAGGAGCGGAGGTAGAAGAACAGCGTTTTCTAACAATCGCACGAAATTTCTATACTACAGCGTTTTCAGAAAGAGATTTCACTGGAACCCAAATGTCAGAAACAAGGGTATTGTATTTGATTGCAGAATTATCTTGGAAAATCGGTGATGAGAATGAGGCAATAAAAAGCTTTTCGCGCATTCTAGAACGCCAACGCACATCCTCTGAACCGAAGCTCATCGAGATGACAAAAGAACGATGGCAAGATATTCGGGCAATAAAATAGAAAAGACGGACCGAAATTCGGACCGTCCCACTTAAAATCAAAATACTTGTTCTACCTCAACGACACCTGGAACTTCTTCCAAAAGTGCTCGTTCGATCCCTGCTTTTAGTGTAATCGTCGAGCTTGGGCATGTACCGCAAGCACCAAGAAGGCGAAGTTTCACGATGCCATCCTCGATATCCACAAGTTCACAGTCTCCCCCATCACGTAGGAGGAATGGACGTAATTTATCTAATACTTCTTGTACTGGTTCAGTTAACGCTGTATCTGTCATTGTTTTTTAACTCTCCTTTCCTTATACTTATTATAAACTGGAAAGAAGAAAAAATCCAACAATCAATCGGGAGGGGACAATTAATATGAGTATCACTACTACAATCATTGAAATTTATGGTGCAGATATCATCTGTGCAAGCTGTGTCAATTCACCTTCATCCAAAGACACATACGAATGGCTTCAAGCTGCTATCGATAGAAAGTACCCGAATCAGCCATACGATATCACTTACATTGATATCGAGTCTACTGTTTCCGACGACAAACACAAAAAAGTTGTCCAGCAAATACAGGACGATGAGTTCTTCTATCCGCTAGTCATGATCAACGACGAAATGATTGGTGAAGGCTATATTCAATTAAAACCGGTATTTGCTGCGCTTGAAAAGAACGGCTATATAGCTGAATCTTAAACTGATAAAATTTCAAGATAAATGAGAAGAACAAAAGCGCTGAAGTCTATATGGTCGGTGCTTAATAAATAGAATGTTCTTCCAACACCGCTTTGTCGCTTGGTGATGGCCTCAAGCAATAAGCCCGCCAGAAGATCCCTTGGGAGGGATTGAACTGCATCCCTCCTTGGTCTTATTGCTTCGACTCACACTTGTCGCTCCTTCGCTAGATTTGTTCGTTATACTGATGAGGTTTATCACCTAGTTAATTCTAAATAAGTAGTGACGAATATATAGACGTAAAATCTCTACGTTACAACTTGCCCACAATACGAGATTTATAATTTCCTAGACAATAAAAAAAACCTTATTCGCGACTATGCGAATAAGGTTTTTTTGTCAACCATTATGCCATTTGTACATCCAGAGCACACCAGACTTCAACAATCGTGCAATACGGCCTGTTACAGTACGGTCAGCAAGGTATGCAAATCCTTGCTTCTTACCAAGGGATCCGAGGAACCCTTTCAGCTTGATTTCCGGCATAGTTTCCGGAAGTGGTTCGTTGTTCCAAACGTTACGTAATATGCGTACAATCTGTTCCGCCTGTTCCTCAGCTACTTGCGCACTTGGAGCATAAGGAAGCGCCGCACAGTCTCCTACGATATAGACATCGTTAAATTCAGGCAACTGATGATACTTGTTCAGTACAACCCGACCTGATCCGTCTTTTTCCGTATCAATTTTTTCCACAGGTGCAACCGGGCGAATCCCAGCTGTCCAGACAACCGCATCAACCGCGATTGTTTCTTCGTGGTTAAATAGGGTCGTCGGTTCCACTTTTGTAATGTTAGAACTCGCAACGACGTCTACATTATGTTCGTCAAACCACCCTTTAACATAATTACTAAGTCTCTCAGGGAAGTCCCTCAAAATCCGGGGGCCGCGATCGAACAGCTTAATGTTCAAATCGGGTCTACTTTCCCGGAGTTCGCTAGCAAGTTCGATCCCACTTAAGCCGGCTCCAACAATACCAATCGTTGCACCACTACCAAGACCAAGAAGTTTTTCGTACGTAACCCTGGATTTACCAATCGTCTGAATACTATACGTGTACTCTGCCGCTCCTGGTACGTCATGATAGTTATCTTCACAGCCAAGCCCAATTACCAATTCGTCATACATGATTTGCACGCCATCATCAAGATAGACGCACTTCTCATCCGGCCTGATTTCTATTATTTCTCCGCCAACAACTTTCAGCCTATCATGTTCCGGAAGTGGAACACGCACGACTGAGTCCGATACAGTTCCAGATGCAAGCGCATAAAATTCCGTCTTCAAACTATGAAACGGAGTCCGATCGACAAGCGTTATTTCGACATCACTCGGCAATTCTTTTGTCAATAAACGTAGTAAAATGCGCATATTCCCATATCCGGCACCTAATAATACAAGTTTTCTCATAAGTTTTCTCCTTCGTAATCCATTAATCCGTTGTTTTCCCAATTACGATTATATCAGTTTGTGACATGCTTCACAATGATTCACGGTAAAGTGCAATTTTAATCAACATGAATAATTTCTTTATGATTTTAAAAAACCTTTAAATCAGCTTCGACTCCCCCATACAAGGTCATCTACGCTGAATTTATGAAGGTATTCACACGTTCAACACATATAATTATTTAGTCTCACCCCATAGAACGTGGTTAATTTAGTCGGTCCATCCGGTAATGCCAGATTGTTGACGTGCGAAGAAAAAAAGAGTAGGATTTCAAATAGGTGAGGTGATCATCGTGAATCCGATTGTCGAATTTTGCATGAGTAATATCGCAAACTATTCGCAAGAAACATTTGAAAAATTGGAGAAAGATCCAAATCTTGATGTTCTTGAGTATGGTTGTTTAAGTTACTGTACAAAATGTTCAGAATCGCTGTATGCAATTGTCAATGGTGAAATCGTCGAAGCAGATACAAACGACGAGCTGACCGAGCGCATCTATCAATATATAGAAGACAATCCGCTCTTTTGAGCATTATGGCTAACCGCCCTTTTCAGGCGGCTAGCTTTTTTATATTATCCAATCAAGTAATGTCTGGTACGAATAAGTCGGTTGCTGCGATTTCAAGAGTACTTCTTTTGGCGAAGTGACGCCTCCTGCAACATGTATCGTATCAATGCCAAAACGAATTCCCGCTTGTATATCCGTATCGTAGTTATCACCAATCATAACCATCTCTTCTTTTCGAAAGCCGTTTTCTACCTGAATGAATTCAAGCATATGCGGCTCAGGTTTCCCAACAAATAGCGGCAATACCCCAGTTGCACTTTCCATTAAGGTGACAAACGATCCATTCCCCGGAACAAGTCCTCTTTCCGTGGGAAATGCTTTATCACTGTTTGTTGCAATGAAATGCGCGCCTCCCCGTAACGCCAGACAAGCATCCGCCAATTTCGCATACGTTATACTTCGGTCAATCCCCATGATAACAACATCGGGATTCGTTGCTGTGATTGCTATCCCTTCAGACGCTAATGCTTCTTCCAACCCTTTTTCACCAATCATCATAACAGATGCACCGCTATAATTTTCTTTACAGTACTTTGCGGCAGCAATCGCAGATGTCATGATGCGGTCAGAATCTGCGATTATTCCGAATGATGCCAGTTTCTCCCGAAGCTGCACACGTGTCATTGAAGAATTATTTGTGATGAAATAGGGATCGATTCCATTTTGTTGCATATTTCCAATGAAAGAGACCGCTTCCGAAATCGGTTCAGTCCCACGGTAAACAGTTCCATCTAAATCAAGACAGATTGCTTTGTATTTATCCATAATCATTTCTCTTCCGGTAAGAAGGCAGATACTGGACCAAGCTCATTTTCAAGATAATGACGCACTTTTTTTGGAAACTCAAGGAGTTCATCCATTGAGGCATTCAATACTTCGATTATCATCCCAACGTCTACCTTAGTGAACTCACGCACAATCATTTTTCTAAGTTCAATTACCACTTTTAACGGTCCTGCTATTTCGGAAGTGATAACACGCTCGTCTTCCATTATGTCAATAATATCTTCGTAACTCCCTGGGTCACGCATGATAAAACCGTCAATCATCGAATTTCCGACGTCAATAATCGACTCGATAAGTACATTCGCTATCCGTTCAAGCGCAAGTGAATGGATAATATCCTTCTGCCACTCTTTTTCATTTCTGTACAATTTAAGTAAAACTTCCATATGATTTAGCGATTCACTGATTTGGTTTCGGTCAACAAAATACATGGACTTTCCCTCCTGATTGTTCAACTATTTTCATCTTATGATACCATATTTGCGATACTAGATATTTTGAAATACAGATATCCCCTTGTAAGGCGCCTCCGCTCAGTATATATAGGTATTCATTTGTTCTATATATAGGGGATAATGAAAGCGTAAGCGAGACTAATTTTATATATCCCGCAAAACGAGCATTAACATACCGAGAGCAATCATATATACACGCAAACGAGCATTAACTTCCCGCGACCAATCATATACACACAAACGAGCATTTACGTCCCGCGACCAATCATATATACATTCCAACCTAAGAACCTCCAGGCGCAGGATTCTGTTCGTGGACTATCATTTTTCAAAGGTTATCCATAGGTCGTGAATTTTATCATTTTCTATACAACAAAAAACTCGCGGGCAGATTCAAGATCCACGCGCGAGCCTAGTTATTCAGATACTTCAGGAGTTTCGGGAGTCTCTGCTTCCAGTTTAACCCGGCCTGATTTTTTCAATACAAAATAGGCACAGCCAAAATTACAGTATTCGTAAAGATAATCCTGTAAGGTGCTGATTTTTGTTTCATACGTTGCTTTCTGGTTTGTATCTTCGAAAAACCCTTTTAAACGGAGTTGTCCGTATCCCCAGTCCCCAAGTATGTAGTCGTATTTGAGGAGAACATCACTGTATCTTGCAAGCAAAGCCTCTTCATTAAATCCCTCACGGTAGTCTGTCAGTATATCAAATTGCCAGTTTTCTAAAATTATCAATCAACTTTCACCGCCAATTTAACTTTGCAGTGTTGTTTCAAGTTGTTCATCACCTTGACGCTGCCTTTCTTTTGCAGCCGCGTTCACCTGCTCATCAGCATGGTAACTCGAGCGTACGAGTGGACCTGCCTGACAGTGTGAGAACCCTTTGGACATTGCAATTTTTCTCAACTCGCCAAATTCTTGCGGCGAATAATACTTTTGTACTTTTAAATGTTTTTTACTAGGCTGTAAATACTGGCCTATTGTCATTATATCAACTTTATGCGCAATAAGGTCATCCATTGTCTCGAGAATTTCTTCATGTGTTTCACCAAGACCAAGCATCAAAGAAGATTTTGTAGGAATATCAGGTTGCATTTCTTTTGCACGAAGCAATAGTTCAAGTGAACGGTCATATGTCGCTCGCGCACGAACCCTTGGTGTTAGGCGACGTACCGTTTCGATATTGTGATTCAAGATATCTGGTTTAGCATCCATGAGTCGCTCAAGGTTCTCATAAACGCCGCCCATATCAGATGGCAGAACTTCAACTGTTGTAAATGGATTTTTTCTACGAATTGCACGGATTGTTTCTGCAAATACCGCAGATCCTCCATCTTTCTGATCATCACGCGCTACTGCTGTAACAACTGTATGCTTTAAATTCATAAGCGCAACAGAATCTGCAACGCGTTCTGGTTCTGCAAGATCTAGTTCTGTTGGTAAACCTGTTTTAACGGCGCAAAAACGGCATGCACGTGTACAAACTGCACCAAGAATCATAAATGTAGCAGTACGGCGCTCTCCCCAACATTCATGGATATTTGGACAACGAGCTTCTTCACATACAGTATTTAAATTATTCTCACGCATAATTTTTTTAAGGCCTGTATAGTTATCATTCGTATTTAGCTTGATTTTCAACCAATCGGGTTTTCTAACGTGTTCCGTTCTGTTTCCCTGTTCCGGTTTGCATGACACGACGACCGACTCCATTCCTACAAACTTATAAAGTGTTTTCACTACTGTTGCTAATGTATCATATATTCAGACTTCAAACAACCATCCCTAGGGTCTAATTCGATTACCTTTACAAAGAAAGAGACAGTGCCAGTTACCAAGCACTGTCTCTTTTCAATTAATGGCCACCTAAGTAAGCATTCTTGATTTCTTCACTGGCATGCAGCTCCTCAGCAGTCCCTGAAAGAATGACACGCCCCGTTTCAATAACGTACGCACGGTTAGCAATTGACAAGGCCATATTGGCATTTTGCTCTACGAGGAGAATCGTTGTTCCCTCTTGATTAATATCCTTGACGACTTGAAAAATCGTCTTAACCATTAGTGGAGCCAGTCCCATTGAGGGCTCATCCAACAACAACAATTTCGGTCTTGCCAGGATAGCCCTACCCATCGCTAACATCTGCTGCTCTCCGCCAGACAGCGTTCCCGCTGATTGTTTGCGTCGTTCATGCAAGCGTGGAAAAATCTCATAGACTTTTTGGAAATCTTGTTGAATACCCGCTTTATCTTTTCTTAAAAAAGCACCTAATTCAATATTCTCTTCAACGCTCATATCTGCAAACACTCGTCTTCCTTCAGGTACATGGGAGATTCCTGCTTTTACAATGGCTTGGGCTTGCTTACCCGCTATTGAATCATTCAAATACTCTATAGTGCCTTCTTTTGGTTTTAATAAACCTGATAATGTTTTCAACAACGTACTTTTCCCAGCACCATTCGCACCAATCAATGTCACAATTTCTCCTTGATCTACATGTAATGAAACACCTTTAAGCGCATGAATACTACCATAATAGACGTTGAGGTTGTCAACTTTTAGCATACTCATTCGTCAACTTCCTCCCCTAAATAAGCCTCGATTACTTTCGGATTATTACGGATTTCTTCAGGAGTTCCTTCAGCAAGAAGTACACCATGATCCAATACGTAAATACGTTCACAAATCCCCATTACCAAATTCATATCATGTTCAATTAATAAAATAGTTAGATTGAATTTCTTACGGACAAATGCGATTAACTCCATTAGCTCTTTCGTTTCCTGCGGGTTCATCCCAGCAGCTGGTTCATCAAGTAGTAACAACTCCGGGCCTGCGGCTAATGCCCGTGCAATTTCAAGCCTCCGCTGCTTCCCATATGCAAGATTTTTTGCATCTTCATCTTTATATTTATCCAATTCAAAAATCTTGAGGAATTCCATTGCTTTTTCTTCCATTTCTTTCTCCCCAGAAAAATGGGATGGAAGGCGTAGCATAGAACTTAGAACTGAATGCTTCGCTAATGAGTGATAAGCAACTTTAACATTATCCAAAACGGATAGTTCATTGAACAACCTAATATTTTGGAATGTCCGACTAATTCCCCTGCGTGTTACCTGGTAAGGAGCCATACCATTAATGCGTTTCCCTTTGAATAAAATATCGCCTTCCGTAGGCTTATAAACACCTGTCAATAAGTTGAAACTCGTTGTCTTACCCGCTCCATTTGGACCAATGAGCCCAATAAGTTCACCTTGATTGATTTCCATATTGAAATTCGAAACTGCCTTCAGCCCGCCAAACTGTATACCTACATCTGTCACTCTCAGTAACGGTTCACTTGTCATGCTGGCTGCCTCCTTTCGAACCTCTCCATAACTTGAAGTAATCCGTTATTTCCATTGTGCCCATTAAGCCTTTTGGACGATAAAGCATAACAATGATAAGTACTAGACTATAGATAATCATGCGTGTTTCAGGATAACTTTGTAAGAATGTGGAAACGATTGTTAATAATATTGTTGCAACAATTGCTCCTGACAAACTTCCTAAACCACCCAACACAACATAGATCAAAATATCGATTGACTTTAAGAATCCAAAGTTAGCAGGTTGAATAATGTAAAAGTTATGTGCATACAAAGCCCCAGCAACTCCCGCAAAGAAAGAACCAATTGCAAACGCTAATACTTTGTAATACGTTGTATTGATTCCCATAGCGTCCGACGCAATTTCATTCTCTCGAACTGAGATACACGCGCGGCCATGCCTTGAATTTGTGAAATTGACGATAACTACTATTGTAACGAAAAGACAGATAAACGCAGAGGTCCATGTAGTTAAATGCGTCACTTGCATCCCTGCCGCTCCACCTACATATTCAATATTCAAGAAAACAATACGAATGATTTCCGCAAATCCAAGTGTAGCAATTGCTAGATAATCGCCGCGTAGCCGTAAACTTGGAATCCCAATGATTAGCCCTGCAATTGTAGCAATAACCCCTGCCGCTAAAATTGCAACTGGAAATGGCAGTTGGAATTTCATCGTCACGATTGCCGAAATATAGGCTCCCACTGCTAGGAATCCTGCATGACCAAGTGAAAACTGTCCTGTAACACCAATTACTAAGTGCAAACTGACGGCCAACATAATATTAATTGCCATAAAGATTAATGTATTAGAATGAAAATCATTTAATATACCTACACTGATGAGCACTTGAATAACCGTATAAACGATTAGAGATGAAGCAATAAATGACCAAAACTGTTTTGACTTTTTCATGATATTGTTTCACCTACACTTTCTCACGTGTATTTTTACCAAAGAGTCCCGACGGTTTGAAGATGAGTATTAAAATCAAAATGACGAATGCCGCAGCATCTCTCCAAAGAGAGAAACCAAGCGCACTGACAAATGTTTCTACTACTCCAAGCACAAGACCTCCAGCCATGGCTCCGGGAATAATTCCAATTCCACCAAGGACAGCTGCGACGAATGCTTTCAAACCAGGAATAATACCCATTAACGGGTCAATCTTTGTATAATAAATACCGAAAATAACGCCCGCTGCACCAGCCAAAGCTGATCCAATCGCAAACGTAGCCGAGATTGTGTTGTCAACATTAATTCCCATCAGCTTAGCTGCTTCAGCATCATAGGAAACAGCTCGCATCGCTTTTCCGATTTTCGTTTTATGTACAACAAATTGAAGAATGATCATCAATGTGACAGAAACAGAAAGAATTAGGATTGACTGACTGCTTATTTGAGCACCGAAAAAATCAAATGATTTATTGCGTAGTACTTCTGGATACGCATTAGGTTGCGCACCACGCATATAAATGACACCATTTTGAATAAGAAGTGACACCCCAATTGCAGTAATCAACGCCGCGATTCTTGTCGCATTTCGTAATCTTTTGTAGGCTATTCGTTCGATAAGAACGCCAATAACTGCGCAGGAAGCCATTGATAATAGTAGGGCAGGGATGAATCCAAGACCCCAACCCGCGATGGAGTAATACCCAATAAATGCACCAATCATAAAGATTTCACCATGTGCGAAGTTTATGAGTTTGATAATTCCATAAACCATTGTATAGCCTAGTGCAATTAACGCATAAATACTGCCGAGTGAAATACCGTTTATTAGCTGTTGTAACCATTCCATTAACTTTTCACTCCTTTTCCAGCTTTAAAATAAGGCTTAAAAAAGGAATGAGGGGAGGACATCCTCCCTCCATTCCTACAGTTTTAACTTCATTCAGCAGAAGTTTACCACTTCTATTAGTTGCGTGATTGATTTAAGGATTAACTTTTGTATTGAAGACTTGTTCGCCGTCTTTGTATTCAAGAATAGTAGCCGATTTGACAGGGTGATGGTTTTCATCAACCGAATACAAGCCAGTTACAAGCTCAAGATCTTTTGTTTCAGCTAGAGCATCTTTAATCTTCACAGAATCTGGACCGCCTGCACGTTTAATAGCATCAGCTAATAGATAAACCGTGTCATAACCAAGGGCATTAAATGCGTCAGGTGATTTACTATATTTGTCATTGAACTTTTTGTTGAATTCTTGAATGATACCGTCTGGATCTTCAGATGAATAGTGATTTGTTGTAAATGTGTTATTCAATGCTTCTGCACCGGCAAGTTCAAGTAGAATTGGAGAATCCCAACCATCTGCTCCCATAAGTGGAACAGTGATACCCATTTCACGAGCCTGTTTAACAATCAATCCTACTTCTTCATAGTATCCAGGGATGAAAATGAATTCAGGATTTGCTGCTTTAATGCGTGTAAGAGTTGAACGGAAATCAGAATCTTTACCTACGTAAGATTCTTCAGCAACAATTTTACCACCTGCAGCTTCAAAATCTTTTTTGAACGATGATGCAAGACCTTTTGAATAATCGCTTGCATTATCAGAGAAAATCGCTACGTTTTTAACACCAAGATCATTCGCTGCAAAGTTTGCTGCAACCGTTCCTTGGAATGGGTCAATAAATGACGTACGGAATACGAATTCATTAACGTCCCCGTTATCTTTAACTGTTACGTTCGGGCTTGTCCCAGATGGGCTGATAAGTGGAGTTTTGTTGCCATTAGCGATTTCAGCCTGTGCAACAGTAGCACCACTTGTAGCTGCTCCGATGATTGCAATTACTTTATCCTGAGTGATCAATTTAAGCGCTGCACTCGTTGCTTCGGCAGGCTCAGACTTATTATCGACTTTGACAAGTTCAATTTCCTTGCCATCAATACCGCCTGCAGCGTTAATTTCTTCAACTGCAAGTTCAATTCCCGATAGTTCGGAAGTACCGTAAGAGGCAACAGCACCTGATAATTCAAGGTTGACTCCGATTTTAATCGTATCGCCGCCCTTAGATCCACCTGTGCTTCCTTCCTCAGCTTTGTCCCCTGCACCACACCCTGCCAACAATCCGACTGCTAGAGCGGAAGCGGCAAATACACTTGCAAACTTTTTCAATTTCATATAAAATCCCCCTTTTGATTGATACTTCCGACAATTTAAATCGAACTAGTACGACAAACGATTTAGCATTCCGAAAGATATCATTTTGTTTCCGCTTACATGCTTATTGTAAAACAAACTTTCTATTCGGTCTATAGAGAGTTTTCAGTTCTCATCTTTCGAAGTTTAATTTCTTCGAATAAGTCTAACAGTTAATAGAAAGATCAGTTATACAATATCATCCTTTCCTAATACTTTTAACTAATCATTGAATGGAAGTTCACCATTTTCTGATTACTTTAGTCTTAACGCCTAGTATATATACCTATCTGACTATTGTCAAAACATTTTTTTGTTAGAAAACTATTTTAAACATAATAAAGAAGCGGTAAAAAGTTCACCGCTTCCAATCATTTACTATTATAAAGACAGCTGTGTTGCCTCTTTTTTAGCTTTCATCGTCCAAACAGAAAACAATACTACAAGAATAACAATAACACCAACTAGACCTATCCATATGGAGCCTGTGATACCTAAGATGATATAGCCCATTGTGGCCACCAATGCACAGATTAATGCATAAGGAAACTGTGTCGCAACGTGATCTATATGGTTACAGCCTGCACCTGTAGAAGATAGAATCGTTGTGTCAGAAATCGGTGAAGCATGATCGCCGAAAACTGCTCCCGCAAGTACTGCTGCAAGTGCTGGCAGTAACATTTCCGGTGCCGCGTCAATCATTATGGTGCCTGCAATCGGCATAAGAATACCAAATGACCCCCATGAGCTACCTGTCGAAAAGGCCATAATACAAGCAAGGATAAACATGATGACCGGCAGGAATGAAACCGATATATTCGATTTCAACACAAGCTCTGATAAATATAAGCCTGTTTCCAATTTTCCTATCAGGAATGATAATGACCACGCAAAAATAAGAATCAGCACAGGTGGCATCATTGCTTTCAATCCATTTATAAAGGCACTGCCAATAAGAGAATAGCTTGCCGTTTCATTATTTTTCATCTGTTGCATATATAATACTACCGCTATTAGCGTGGCGATAATTCCACCCGACAGTAATGCAAGAGAGACATCCGTATTTTCAAAAATTGACAAAAGGTTCATTGATCCGCCGGCTAAATAACCTGTCCAAATCATAACCGCAAATGTCACTGCAACAAGTGTGACGATTGGTGCGACTAAATCCCGAACGCGGCCATGTGCGTGTACTGGGAAGTCTTCTTTTAACTGACCTGGAATTGTTTTAGCAGGATCAAATAATTGACCTGTTTCTGTAGCAAGTTGTTCATGTCTCTTCATTTCGAATAGATCGAAATTGGTCCACGCAAGGAAAAACACCATTGCAAGTGTTGCAATAACGTAAAAATTCATAGGCGCCATCATAATGAAGGCAGATAGTGGTGAATAGCTAATCGCTGCAGCACCACCAAATATAAGTGCAAGTTGGCCTATTAAAAAGGCACCCCAACTTGAAATTGGTGAAATGACACAAATCGGTGCTGAGGTTGAATCGATAAAATAAGCTAGTTTTGCTCTTGAAACTCGATGCTGATCTGTAATCGGACGAGCAATTTGGCCAACTGCCAATGCATTGAAATAGTCATCCACAAAAATAGCTATACCGAGAAATACTGTGAGCAGTTTTGCACCACGTTTTGTTTTGATGTGCCGCACTGCCCATTCTGCAAATGCCCTGCTTCCACCGGATAAACTAACAAATGCAGTGATAACCCCTAATAGAAGGATGAAAAGGATAATGTAAATGTTCCCTGTATTCAGTCCACCATCCCAAAATGTAGCCTTAACTGACTCCCATAAATTTTTTAATGATTCAACAGGTCCGAACGACGCCGCCAGCAGAGCACCTGAGACTATTCCTGCTCCGAGCGACAACAGCACCCGTTTAGTTGCAAACACCATAATAATTGCGATTAGTGGTGGTAAAATTGATACCCATGTTCCTATCATCTACTATTCCTCCATTTAGTCGGGTTGAGGCCCTGTATAGGGGGAATAAAAAAACGGCTACTAATTACACTCAGCAGAGTGCATCAGGAGCCGGCTTTATCTACGTTTCGTTTGTTGGATAACTAATACTGCTTATCTAACTCACGACTTGTAGCTCATCATACATGTTCAAAAATGTATGACAGTGTTATCCCTATTCGGAATAACCCCAGCCTGATAGATCCCGACGATCTTACCAAACTTCGGCAAAGCTTCCTTTTACACACGGTCATCGGTGTCAATCTCGCGTGTGTGACTAATAAGCAATGCAGCCTCTACCCAATCGATATTTCAATCCTCTACTAGCCTATCAGTTATCCACACCATTTTCAAGTCCCTTTTCATTCCTCTATCGCGGGAGGGGCTGGAACTTCGACCGATGGCGGATCCCCACCACCAGTCGTATAGATTTGAGGTACTGTTGATTGAATTAGTCCCATAGCTACCGGAATCTTCTGTGTCACTACACTTTGCTTTGTTGCAAGTGGGACAATGATTTGGACATTTACTGTTAATAATATATTCACTTCAACAACGGCATTGTTAATACCAAATTCACTAATTTTTGTATCTATAGTCGCTTGTACTTGACCTATGACATGAAAACGAATCGGTATTTTAGGCCCTAAGTTCCCTAGTAGTGGAATATTTGCCGCTTGAGCAAGAGGGACAAAAAAGACAATTCCCTCTTCACGTTTCATTGCTTGCGAATCAAATTCTATCTCATCTGTTGGTAATAAAGCTAGATTGCCCGCTTCAGCCTGTTGAAGATGGGACTCGACAAGACCATGTGTCTCCGCTAATACTCTGTTGATGATTTCAGTGTTGAATTTCACCATCCCTTTAGAATCGTTCGGGACGTTTACAATGATATCATTGACATCAAGTACATTGGCAGTCCTGGAATTGATGGCTTTATTGATAACATGGGCCGCGATTTTTTCTGTCTGTACCTCTGCATATTGAATATAAATTGGGGCAAGCCTTGCATTAATAATGTAAATAAAAAGGGCAATTGCGATAAGAATTGCAGGAATAAGAAGGGGTAACAATTTGCGTTTTTTCTTCCTGGATTTTCTAGTAACTTGGCCGTGAAATCTCAAGACGACTCCTCCTACTATACGTTATGCAGGAAGGTAGTCGTTCATTCTTTAATTAGTGTGGTTCCGTACCAACCAAGCACATCCCTGATTAATTCAGGCATATAGTACTCTATTTCTGCATGTTTAAGCGATGGAAAGAAAAAACCGAAAGTAAACATATCCAGTGTTGCAAGTGTATATTTTTGACCTGATACAACCTCCCGATTGCCCGCAAAAAGCTGATCATTTCTATTTTTATAAAGTCTTTCATGAATCATCGCACCCATTAACGAGCCACGGAAACCAAGTCCTTTGATTTCAATTTGCGGCCACTCTTTCGTTAATGACAGCTCATAGACTTCTTTCAATTCTGATCCATCGAGTGTAATGAGACATAAATTGATTGGATGAGGTAGAAGTGAATGTAAATCCTCTTTTGTCACCCACCCCTTTTCGAGACTACCTAGAAATATTCCTGCGTTAAACATGGCACAATCCGATTGAGAATACGCAATGAGCGCTCTACCAAAGAAAGAGGACAGCGAACTAACATCAAATAGATTTTGAGATAAGTGAGAAGGATTATAAAAAACTTGTTCCTCCATTGCCTGCTTTCCTATTTTGATTAGATCATTTACTTTTTCAATATCTTTTTCATTGCTTTCAATCGAATCTGTCCTGACAAGTTCCGCATCCATTTGTAAAAGTTCTTTAGCATCCGTGTTAAATTTCACGGTTACATGACCAACATACTCACCGTATTTACCTGTTGCAGCCAAAAGTGTATTACCAATCAATTTGCCGTCATGAAATAGATGATGCGTATGCGCGCCTAAAATGACATCGATTTCTGAACATTCTTCTGCAAGCTTTTCATCTTCATGGATTCCCATATGTGATAGACAAACAATTACATCCGTCTCAGCAGCAATGCTTTCAGCAACAAGCTTTAAATTTTGGCGAGGCGCCGTCACTTGCCAGCCGAGCTTCAAATAGAAGGCTTTATATTCTGCAGTAGCTCCTATAACACCAATTCTTGTCCCTTGCTCAGTAACGTAGATTCTATAAGGTAACAACCATTTTGGACGACTACCATCTTCTTCGTATAAATTACTTAGAATGACATCGAACTTGGCATCCTTATAAAGAGTAGATAAAGCCTCTTTCGACATGGTAATTCCTTCGTTGTTGCCGATTGTTACCGCATCATAGCCTGCTTCATTCAACAATCGGATGTTTCCTTGACCTTTCGTCCCTTCCGTAAATGGATGAGAACGATCAACGTGATCTCCGATGTCAAAATGATAACAAGCATCTCCTTCTATTAAATGCTCGCGCTTTTTGTCACAAAGAAGCCTACTAATTTGCGGCCAGCTTTCAAAATGACTGTGGATATCATTTGTATGATAGAAATGAATTGTTTCAACCTTGTGATTCATATGTCACCCCATAAGTCCGTCAATAATCGATCTGATTCCTAGTAAGAGCAGGATAATTCGCAGTGCAACAACAAGCGTTTCCGATTTCATCTTTTGATTTAACCGAGCACCTATTTTAGCCCCGATATAAGCTGCTGGAATGACTGGAATCGTATAAAGCCACGGTACATTGCCAAGAGAAATATGCGTGATTGAATTGACGAGAGCTGATAAAAACACCATGAACATAGATGTACCGACTGCGACATGCGGTGGGAATAAGAAGAGTAGAATCATCGCTGGTACGAGGATTGAACCTCCTCCGATGCCGAAAAGACCCGATGCAAATCCGACGCCAAATGTCAGCAATAATGCAAACCAAACAGGGTACCCATAAATAAAAGTCTGATCTGTATTATCCGTGAAAGTTCTTTTTTTGCCGTGATTGACAAACCAGCTGACCGGTTTCAAATATTTACGTACCAGAAGAAGCGTCGATAATAGAATAAGTAAAATACCAAAATAGAGATTGAATGATGGCAGGTCAAGTCCTTTATTCACAAATGCACCGATAAGTGTCCCGGGAACACTTCCTAAGAAAAAGATGAACCCACTTTTGAAATCAATTGTTTTTGTCTTCATATAGGAAATTGTCGACGCCAAGCCCGTAAAGATCATCATAATAACAGATAGCCCAACGACGGTTTGCGGTGTAATTCCATCGATTAAGCCAAGGTTAATGCCAACGTAAAGTGTTGCTGGCACCAGAATGATACCACCACCTAATCCGACAAGTGCCCCAACAATTCCAGATGCTAGACCGATAACGGCCAATAAAATAAATTCCATCAAAATTCTCCTTCAAAAAAGTCAAGCTGCTTCGGCGTCAGACTTTCGTAGTTGATATTGAGCATTTTTTGAAAATGTTTCGCGTTTTGTGCTGCATGTCCGCCGGAATTATTGTTAAAAATGACGAAAACCTCATTCGTTTCTTGTTTTAATTTTTGAACAGCTGATTGAATCTCCTTCAGCTCAGTGTCATTGTAGTTATACAGATATCTAACTTTACGCCATGCTTTATCATCACCCGTAGTGTTGCGCCACCCTGCTACATTACGGCCGTGCAATCTAACAAGAACCTTATCCGGACGAGTGGTATTTGCTATTAGCGGAATACTCCCATGCCCTGCTTGCGGTTCATCGCACACCGAGTGAATTACGTTCAGTTTCTTCAAAAAAGACAGAGTTTCTAGTTGAAATTTGGGTGAATACCATGACTGATGCCTAAATTCAACGGCGATATCGAATCCATGCAATTTAGCGCAAACGAAGCGAATTTCCTCAACATTCTCTTTTGTACAGTCAAACCATGGAGGGAATTGGACAAGAATCATCGCTAGTTTGCCTGCTTCTTGAAGTGGTGTAACCGATAGCCGGAAAAGATTGTACATTTCATCCACAGATGCATACGGGAGTTCACCCCGATGATGCCCAGTCATACCCTGGTATGCCTTGACAATGAATCGGAAGTTATCTGGCGTTTCTTTAATCCATTTGCGAATATTACGCTCCGGCTGAATGGCATAAAAAGTAGCATCCAGTTCGACGATTGGAAAGTGTGCACTATAATCAATTAATTTTTCTTTCTTCGAAGAGGAAGAGTTATATACGTCCGGATGGTCACCCCAACCGGTTAATCCGATTTGGATCATTCCTCTGCCTCCTTTCAAATGAATCGGTACTATCTATATTAACATATTTAGACAACAGATTTGATGAAGTATACCACCTAGTTAATTCTAAATAAGTAGTGCCGAATATCACGTCTGTTGATTAACCATTTATTTGCATGAAATATTGGTGAGTAGGGCTTGGGAAAATCCATTTTCACTGGATCATTTTCGGTTCGCTTTCGGTGAATTATTCATGACAGATTTACTGAGGGGGGCCTAGTGTAACTAGAAGTGACTCCGTCACTTCTAGTTACACTTTTTTCAGTAATCTTGTTGTGAATAGTTGCCTGTCGCGTTCCTACAATGTTCGAGTGAAAAGTGCAGTTATGTTTGAATGAAACGAATAGTTGACTTTCTATAGTGATTGTAAGTGCCCGAAGATGCAATTTCGGGCACTCTTGCACATTGTACAATGCGTTTCTTGCTTACTTTTAGTTAAGAGTATAGAAGTCATTCAATCCAAAGCATTCTAAAGCAACTATACACGTAGCGACTATGGTGTGGCCGAATATATATGTAAAGACGAAAAAACCGACCCTAGTGGCCGGTTTTTCGATATGATAATTACCCGATTGAACCTTCCATCTCAAACTTGATAAGACGGTTCATTTCTACAGCATATTCCATCGGCAATTCTTTTGTGAATGGTTCGATGAAGCCCATAACGATCATTTCAGTTGCTTCAAGTTCAGGAACTCCGCGGCTCATCAAGTAGAAGAGCTGTTCTTCTGATACTTTAGAAACTTTCGCTTCATGTTCAAGTGAAATGTTATCATTCAGGATTTCGTTATATGGAATCGTGTCAGATGTCGACAAGTCATCCATAATCAGCGTGTCACACTCGATGTTCGCGCGTGCGCCATCTGCTTTACGTCCAAAGTGAACGATTCCGCGATACGTTACTTTACCACCGTGTTGTGAAATTGATTTCGACACGATTGTAGAAGACGTATTTGGTGCAAGGTGATGCATTTTCGCTCCAGCATCCTGATGCTGACCTTTTCCTGCTAGTGCGATAGAAAGTGTCATACCACGTGCGCCTTCGCCTTTAAGAATGATTGCAGGATATTTCATCGTCAATTTAGAGCCGATGTTCCCGTCAATCCATTCCATTGTTGCGTTTGCGTCACAAACTGCACGCTTCGTTACAAGATTGTAAACGTTATTTGCCCAGTTTTGGATTGTTGTATAACGGCAATACGCATCTTTTTTAACAATGATTTCAACGACAGCACTGTGAAGTGAATTCGTTGTATAAACAGGTGCAGTACATCCTTCAACGTAATGGACGCTTGCTCCTTCATCAACAATAATCATAGTACGCTCGAACTGACCCATGTTTTCCGAGTTAATACGGAAATAGGCTTGAAGTGGAGTTTCAACTTTAACGCCCGGTGGTACATAGATGAACGAACCGCCTGACCATACAGCCGAGTTCAATGCAGCGAACTTGTTATCTGAGTTTGGAATGATTGTTCCCCAATACTTTTTGAACAGTTCTTCGTCTTCCTTTAGTGCTGAATCTGTATCTTTAAACACAATTCCAAGGTCGACAAGTTCTTGTTTCATATTATGGTAAACAACTTCAGATTCGTATTGTGCAGAAACACCTGCAAGGTATTTTTGTTCAGCTTCAGGAATACCAAGTTTATCAAACGTACGCTTGATTTCTTCTGGTACTTCATCCCAAGAGCGTTCCGCCCCTTCAGAAGGTTTAACATAGTAAGTAATCTCGTCAAATTTAAGGGAGTTTAGATCTCCACCCCATTGTGGCATTGGCATTTTGTAGAACATTTCCAATGATTTCAGGCGGTAGTCAAGCATCCATTGAGGTTCGTTCTTCATACCTGAAATTTCTTCAACGATTTCCTTTGTCAAACCACGTTCCGAACGGAAAATGGAAACGTCTTTGTCAGCAAACCCATATTTGTAATCGCCGATATCCGGCATTTTTTTAGCCATTACTATTCCTCCGTCCTTTTAGTTACTGTTCGGAGTCATTTCCGACTCCCTTTTCCATCGCCTTCCATGCCAATGTTGCACATTTAATACGGGCAGGAAATTTCGATACTCCCGCAAGTGCTTCAATATCACCTAGGTCGATGGAGTCGTCAACATCTTTGCCCAGCATCATGTCCGAAAAGATAGAGGCCGCTTTTAATGCTTCATCTACTTTTTTACCTTTAACAATCTGCGTCATCATCGACGCAGATGCCATTGAAATTGAACAGCCATCGCCTTCGAATTTTGCATTTTGAACAATGCCATCATCTATTTGTAAAGTCAGATGGATCACATCGCCACATGTCGGATTATTCATATCGACAGTTATGCTACTTTCTTCGATGACGCCTTTATTTCTAGGGTTTTTATAATGGTCCATGATGACCGAACGATATAACTGATCTAATTTGTTAGTAGACATCTGCGAAATACTCCTTTGCGATACGGAGTCCGTCCACGAGGCGGTCAACGTCAGCTTCCGTATTATAAATATAGAAGCTTGCGCGTGCCGTGGATGATACATTGAGCCATTTCATAAGCGGCTGAGCACAGTGGTGACCTGCTCTGACGGCAATACCATGCATATCGAGCACGGTTGCAACGTCATGTGGATGGACATCGTTCAGATTAAAAGTAACAAGTCCGGCACGTTTCTCAGGATCGAGTGGACCGTAAATCTTAAGTCCATCGATTTCCGACATCCGTTCCATTGCATATTTAGCAAGTTCGTGTTCATGCCGTTCAATGTTATCTAGCCCGATTTCTTCAAGAAAGTCGATTGCTGCGCCTAAACCAATTGCACCTGCAATTATCGGCGTACCGCCTTCAAACTTCCAAGGAAGCTCTTTCCATGTCGATTCATACAAACCAACGAAATCAATCATTTCGCCGCCGAACTCGACCGGCTCCATTTTGTTAAGTAAATCTTTTTTACCGTACAGAACACCGATACCGGTAGGACCGCACATCTTATGTCCCGAAAAAGCGAAAAAGTCACAATCTAGTTTCTGTACATCGATTTTCAGATGCGGAGCAGCTTGCGCACCATCGACAACCATAACAGCTCCATGTGCATGTGCAATTTCTGCAATTTCTTTAACTGGATTCATCGTACCAAGTACGTTCGATACGTACATGATGGACACGATTTTGGTCCGGTCTGTAACAACTTCTCGGACTTTTTCAAGTGATAGTGTGCCGTCTTCCTCAAGGTCGACGTACTTCAACACTGCCCCTTTTTCTTTTGCCAGCTGTTGCCATGGAATAATGTTTGAATGATGCTCCATGTATGTGATGACGATTTCATCACCTTCACCGACATTCGCCCGTCCATAACTTTGTGCAACTGTATTTAAAGCCGTTGTCGTACCGCGCATGAATATGATTTCTTCAGTCGACTTCGCATTGATGAAGTTGCGCACTTTCTCGCGCGCTCCTTCATACCCTTCCGTCGCACGATTACCAAGCGTATGCACACCACGGTGGACGTTTGAATTATCAAAGCTATAATAATTGCTTATTGCTTCTATTACTTGGCGCGGCTTTTGAGAAGTCGCAGCACTATCTAGATAAACGAGCGGATGCCCGTTTATCTCTTGGTCCAATATAGGGAAATGTTTGCGGATGTCTGTACTGAGCATTAGCGCACTTTCCTTTCGATAACCTCCGTCAATTGTTTCTTAACGCCTTCAATCGGCAATTTGCTGACTACAGGCGCAAGGAAACCATGAATGACAAGGCGTTCTGCTTCATGTTGAGTAATCCCACGGCTCATCAAGTAAAATAGTTGCAGTGGATCAACACGACCAACAGATGCCGCGTGTCCTGCTGTTACATCATCTTCGTCGATAAGAAGGATTGGATTTGCGTCTCCGCGTGCCCTTTCACTTAACATAAGGACGCGTGACTCTTGGACAGCGTTCGCTCTTGTTGCACCTTTTGCGATTCTTCCGATACCGTTAAAGATACATGTAGATTCTTCTTTAACAACACCGTGTTTCAAGATGAATCCTTCTGTATCCGTTCCCCAGTGAACGATTTCAGTTGTGAAGTTTTGGCGCTGTTTACCGCGTCCAACAACAACTGTCTTCATGTCGCAATGAGATCCGTTACCAACAAGATGCGTGATATTTTCAGAAATCGTATCACTGTCATTCATCAGTCCAAGTGCCCAATCAATTCGGCTATCGCGTCCTGTAACTCCACGACGATTCACATAAGTTGTAAATCCTTTCGCAAGTACATCAACCGCACCGTAAGTAATTTGTGCATTATCACCTGTGAATACTTCAGATACGATATTAGCTAATCCTTTTGCTTCTTCTACAGTCGATAAATAGTTCTCGACATACGTCACTGAACTATTCGCTTCTGCCACAATAAGAACGTGGTTAAAGAGTGAAGCTTGTTCATCATCATGTAAAAACAACACTTGAATTGGCTCTTCTACAACAACATTTTTCGGAACATATACGAAAACGCCACCGTTTATAAGTGCTGCATGAAGTGCAGTCAGTTTATGCTCGTCTACCTTCACACCGTCTGTCATGAAATATTTTTTCATAAGATCACTATGTTCACGTGATGCTGTGAAAATATCTGTCATGATGACACCTTTAGCTTTCAACTCTTCAGATAAAAACAAGTAAGCTGGTGTGTTGTTGTGCTGTACATAAATACTGTTCTGTTGCTCTTTATCAACAAGTGCACGCGCTTCTTCAGAAAGCTCGTCCAAGGAAGCATACACAGTACTCTCTACCGTATGGGCAGGGAATTCCGTAAAGTTCCATTTGTCAATTTTCGTTTTATCTGGTCTTGGCATTGGAAGCTGTTCCGCTCTCACTAATGCGTCTGCGCGGAAATCCGCCATCCAATCTGCTTCATTCATCTTAGCGGAATAGGAACGGACGTCCTGTTCGGTTAATGCCAACTTTGTTTCAACCGTCATTTTGAATCGTCCTCCTTTCTTAAACTTCCTGCCCGACAGTTTCGTCTTCGATGCCAAGTTCTTCTTTAATCCAGTCATATCCTTGTTCTTCAAGTTTATGTGCTAATTCAGCTCCACCGGATTTAACAACTTTACCTTGCATCATAACGTGAACTTTGTCTGGTGTAATATAGTCAAGAAGACGTTGGTAATGAGTGATGATTAGGCAACCAAAATCTTCGCCGCGCATTTCGTTGATGCCTTTTGAAACAACTTTCAATGCATCGATATCAAGACCGGAGTCAATTTCATCAAGCACTGCAAATTTAGGCTTCAACATTGTAAGCTGAAGAATTTCGTTACGTTTCTTTTCTCCACCTGAGAAACCTTCGTTTAAGTAACGTGTAGCCATGTCTTCGTCCATTTCAAGGAATTCCATTTTGCTGTCGAGTTCACGGATGAATTTCATCAATGAAATTTCGTCGCCTTCTTCACGTTTAGCATTGATTGCAGAACGAAGGAAGTCAGCGTTTGTTACGCCTGTAATTTCGCTTGGATATTGCATGCCAAGGAAGATACCCGCTCTAGCGCGCTCGTCCACTGCCATTTCAAGTACATCTTCACCATCAAGTTTGATTGTGCCAGATGTCACAACATATTTGGGATGCCCCATAATCGCTTGCGCGAGTGTAGATTTACCTGTACCATTTGGACCCATGATTGCATGGATCTCATTTGTATTAATCGTCAAATCGACGCCTTTCAATATTTCCTTGCCTTCAATTTCAACGTGAAGGTCTTTAATTTCTAAAGTAGCCATTCCAATACCTCCAATATATTAAAGATGAACGGATATCCATTCTCAATTTAGTATCATTCTAATCTTAACGTAATAAGCATTGCCTTGCAAATCATTGAGAATCGTTTCATTTGAAAGGAATGCCCTTAATTCAAGACTTGTATGCATACATTCTTCTAGACTTCGCTCATTTTCAATTATCCAGTTTTAATGAGAAACCACACAATTCAAAAAACCGGCACGTAATGTACCGGTTCAAACTCGAATTATTAGTATTGATCTGGCTCTAAATTTGTTTTAGCATCGTCACTATCCGTGAATCTGTCAACGATAATAGCGAGTGCGCCATCACCTGTGACGTTCGTTGCTGTTCCGAAGCTGTCTTGTGCCATATAAAGTGCAATCATAAGTGCAACCATCGTCTGATCAAAACCTAGCATCGAAACGAGTAGTCCAGTTGCCGCTACTACTGCACCTCCTGGGACTCCAGGAGCTGCAATCATTGCAACACCTAGCATGAAGATGAATGGAAGATAATCACTGAATTCAACTGGCATTCCATTCATAAGCATGACACCGATTGAACATGATACAAGTGTGATTGTACTTCCCGATAGGTGAATTGTCGCGAAAAGTGGAATCGTGAAATCAGTCACCTTGTCCGACGCACCTGTTTTACGTGCTTGACTTAACGTAACCGGGATAGTCGCTGCAGACGATTGTGTCCCTAGTGCAGTGAAATAGGCAGGTGCCATCGTTTTCATCAAGAAAAACGGATTGCGTTTTGAAAGAGAACCAGCAATCGTATATTGAATCGTTAGCATGATGAAATGAAGAACGATAATCATAACGAATACCAGCGCAAACACGGAAAGAACCTTCGCAACTTCACCGGTATATGTCATATTTAGAAAAATCCCGAAAATATGGAATGGTAACAGCGGAATGATAACGAATGCAATCACCTTTTCTATTAGAACATTCAATTCCTCGAATACAGAGAGCATTGCCTTACTACCAATGGATGCCATACCTATACCTAGTACGAATGCGAGAAGGAGCGCTGACATAACACCCATAATCGGTGTCATTTCAAGTTCAAAAAAGGATTCCGCGGCAGCTCGACCTGCTTTTTCTACCTTGCCGTCTCCAAGACTTCCGATAAATCCTGGCAATAATGCTGTTGCCGAAAAATATGCAATAATACCAGCTACAATTGTAGATATATATGCAAATGCTGTTGCCAGTCCAAGGAGCTTACCAGATCCCTTGCCAAGCTTAGCGATTCCGGGCGTGATGAACGCAATAATGATTAGAGGCACTATAAAGTTCAGGAAACCTCCAAAAATCATATTAAATGTTGCGGCAAGACTGACAAACCAGTCCGTAAAGGCTGCTCCGATTGTCGGTATCTTCGGTAGAAGTACACCGAGTACAATTGCTAATCCAATGGCAATAACGATACGCCATATTAGACCAATTTTGAACTTCAAAACCATATCCCCCTATGATAAATATATGTATTTAAGAGACAACAATACCATAATATTTTTGCTATTGGAACATCTATTTGTGATTAACATCTATTGGAAAAAAGAAAACTCCACCGAGTTCAAAATCTTCGGCGGAGTTTTCTTCATACTTATTTTACCGGAACGACTGTGCCATCCCATTCTTTTAAAATAAAGTCTTGAATTTCTTTTGACTTCAATACTTCAATCAAAGCTTTGATCGAATCTTTATCTTCATCACCTTTTCTTACAGCGATGATATTTACATAAGGTGAATCCGCGTCTTCGATAGCAATAGAATCTTTAATCGGATTTAAACCCGCATCGATTGCAAAGTTCGAGTTGATCAGCAATGCATCGCCTTCATCATTTGAGTAAAGCTGCGGCATTAATCCCGGCTCATAGTTTGCGTCAAATTTGATGTTTTTAGGGTTTTCAACGATATCTTTCAGTTCAGCAGCTGTTTTATCTATACTTTCGTCAAGTTTGATAAGCCCTTTTGATTCAAGCATCGCAAGCACTCGTCCGTGATCAGAAATAGAGCTACTCATTAAAATCGTCGCACCATCTGGAAGTTCATCAAGTGATTTATACTTTTTCGAATAAACGCCGATTGGCTCAATATGAATGCCGCCTGCATTTACAAAGTCATATCCCGCATCTTCAATTTGTAATTCGAGATAAGGAATATGCTGAAAGTAGTTTGCATCGAGTTCGCTGGATTCAAGATCTTTATTCGGCAACACATAGTCTTGATATGTTTCGATTTGAAGGTCATAACCTTTTTCCTTCAACAATGGTTTTGCTTGTTCTAGAATGATCGAATGCGGTGTATTGGAAGCTCCGACAACAATCTTAGTTGTTTCTTTTTCGCCTACATTATTGCTGCCGCTAGTGTTTTTTGTTCCGCAAGCTGCAAGCGCGAGTATCAGTACTGCTAATAAAACACCTGTTAGAAATTTCTTCATTTCATAATCTCCCTTTTTTCTAAGATGACAATCTAGGTGATGGGTAAAGATAGTTGTCCACTTTCATCATCAAATCACTTCACAGGAATGACGTCGCCGCCCCACTCTTCGAGAATGAAGTCTTGGATTTCTTTCGATTTCAACACGTCAACCAAAATCTTAATTGCTTCAGTATTTTCATCGCCTTCTCTTACTGTGATGATGTTTGCATATGGCGACTCTGTCTCTTCAATCGCGATAGAATCGTCAAGTGGATTCAAACCTGCATCGATTGCATAGTTTGCGTTGATAACTACTGCATCGCCTTCATCATTTTTATACAATTGTGGTAAAAGTGATGGTTCGTAATTCGCATCAAATTCCAGATTTTTAGGGTTGTCAACAATGTCTTTCACTTCAGCTGTTACTTTATCTACTCCGTCAGCCAATTTGATTAACCCAGCCGACTCTAACAAAGATAGGACACGGCCATGTTCAGCTACTGAGTTACTAAAAATAATAACTGCACCGTCTGGAAGTTCATCAATTGATTTATATTTCGTCGAGTAAACAGCCATCGGTTCGATATGGATAGCTCCTGCATTCGCAAACTTATAACCGTGGTCAATTACTTGTTGATCTAAATAAGGAATGTGCTGGAAGAAGTTCGCATCCAATTCGCCTGATTCTAGATCTTTATTTGGCAAAATATAGTCTTGGTATGTTTCAATGACAAGTTCAATTCCTTTTTCTTTCAATATCGGTGCTGCCTTTTCTAAAATGATTGCGTGCGGTGTGTTAGATGCACCAATGACGATTTCCGTTTCTTCAACAGTTTCTTTGTCAGCTTTGTCTTCCCCACTTGTACTTTTATCATCGCTGTCATTTTTCGCTCCGCAAGCTACCAATGCCAATACAAGTACTGCTAATACTATTCCCCCTAAAAGCTTTTTCATGATTTTTTCTCCCCTTTTTCTATGTTTTTATATAATTTACAGGCTAGGCCTGATATTACTGTACTAACTATTATCTCTTGTCGAATTTCCTCACCGCAAAATCCCCGATGAATTGAATGATGAAAACGATAATTAAAATAAGGATTGTTGCAGCAAGTGTAACGTCTTCCCGGCTACGCTGGAAACCATCTAAGTATGCAAGAGTCCCAAGTCCACCTGCTCCGATAATCCCAGCCATAGCAGTGTACCCGACGAGTGCAATCGCTGTTACAGTAATTCCTGAAATAAGTGCAGGCATCGATTCCGGTATAAGAACTTTAAAAATAATCGTTCTCGTTTTCGCTCCCATTGACTTCGAAGCTTCAATTACACCTTTATCAATTTCCTGTAATGCAATCAACACCATTCTTGCATAAAACGGAGCCGCTCCAATAATAAGTGCCGGCATCGCTGCATCCGGTCCGCGGATTGTACCAAGAAGAAATTTCGTAAACGGAATAAGTAAAATGATTAATATGATAAACGGAATGGATCTAAAAATATTGACGAATGCTCCTGATATAATATTGACCAACTTATTCGACCAAAGTTGACCGGGACTAGATAGGAAGAGTAAAATTCCAAGTCCTAACCCAATAACTAAAGTGAACAATGTAGAAACCGCAGTCATATAGAGTGTTTCCACTGTTGCTTCCCACATTTTAGTCCAGTCGACATTCGGAAAAAGGTTTTCAATCATTACCGATCACCTCCGTCTGAACATCATTTTCATTGAGGTATTGAATTGCTTCCTCAATGATTGAGGAATCTCCAAGCAACTGAAGTATCAGTGTGCCGTATGCCCCGCCATGTGTATGGGATATGTTTCCCTGCACGATATTCACATCGACAGTGAATTTCCGAATAAGACTTGCGAGCACAGGTTGTTCTGTCCGCTCCCCTACAAATACAAGCTTGATAAGCGTGCCGGCAGGAAATTCTTCCTTAATATGCGCCATTGCCTGCTTCGCCTCCACGGGTTCCGTCACTTGAGAGACAAACCGCTTTGTGATCGGTTCCTTCGGTGATTGGAACACATCCAGGACATCTCCCAACTCAACAACTTTCCCTGCCTCCATAACTGCAACTCTGTGGCAAATTTTCCGGATAACGTGCATTTCATGTGTGATAAGCACAATTGTCAGTCCAAGTCGTTCATTAATTCCTGTTAGAAGGTCTAGTATTGAATCCGTTGTTTCTGGATCAAGGGCTGAAGTCGCTTCGTCACAAAGAAGGACTTCAGGGTCGTTTGCAAGCGCACGAGCAATCCCTACGCGCTGTTTCTGACCTCCAGACAATTCGGATGGATATGCATTTTCACGACCAGCCAAACCAACTAATTCAATCAGTTCCGCCACTTTCTTATCACGCTCGGCTTTTCGTACACCCGCGATTTCAAGAGGGAAAGCGATATTCTCCTTCACTGTTCTAGACCACAGTAAGTTAAAGTGTTGGAAAATCATACTCACTTTTTGTCGTGCTTCCCTTAGCTCTTTCCCTTTAATTGCTGATATTTCTAGACTTCCTATTTTAACACTACCTGACGTTGGCATTTCAAGACCGTTCAGTAGTCGAATCAACGTACTTTTTCCTGCCCCACTATAGCCGATGACTCCAAAAATCTCACCGTCAGTAATTTCAAGCGATACATTTTCGACTGCTGAAATACTGCCTGGCCCTTCACCGTATCGTTTATTTATATCCGTTAAATAAATCATTTTTTTCACCTCAGAAAAATTGTTTTGTTACTAATTTCGTCTAGCTTCAGACGCCAGATGCCTTCTGCTTTTCTCGTTGTCGAGCTGCAGGCACCTTCCGCTTTTCTTGCTGTCTAGCTTCAGGCGCCACCCCCTCGGGTCACAAGGCAGTTCGCTGTGGTGGCTTAGGTACGCCCCCTTCGCAATCTGACTTGTGCCTGTCAGGGCTGAGCGGCGCCTTCCACTTTTCAATACAAAAAAGCCTTCCTGCAGACGGGCAGAAAGGCTTGACGTTATCGAAAATAAACGTTGTCCAATCTCTCATCTTTCAAAGCGTATGCTTTGTGTGACTTGGCACCATTTCACTTACGTGACGGTTGCCGGGCTTCGCAGGGCACTATCCCTCCACCTCTCTTAATAAGAGCGACCTATTCAATTGAATGTTAAGACGAAGTATATCAAAGTTCCATATCTATTGTCAATCTATTTCTTCAAGTAGATACGGTACTGATTGAAATGCATAAATTTTATGGGTTAAAACGCCATCCTTTTGTATAAGAAGGCAAGGAACGCTTTCGATTTCATAGTCAATTGCAATATTTTGTACGTAATTCAAATCTGCTTTCCCGATTGGTATTCCCGGTCTCATGACGGTAATAACTTCCATCATTTTAGATGCGACTGCACAAGTTCCACACATTGGTGTATATAAATAAAACGCTGCCACTGAAGACTCTTTCAAAGCCATCTCCCATTGTTCGCGTGTCCAAGTTTCCATTAATTCTACATCCTTTAAATTAGAAATTCCGGTCTGATTTTAAAATCCGCACCTTGTAGTATTGTAGCCAACACTTTGTATGGGGTCGTCTCCACTTCCCGATAAACCTTTTCTGTGTACAAATGGATTGCTGCCGGGAACTCTCTTTTGAATAAAACACGGGTCTTTTCTCCATCTTCATCCGCATCAACGAAGACAAATAGTTCATGTTCTTCGTAAGGTGCAAGCAATTCTTCAAGCCGATAAGGACTTACTGTGCCGTTCGTACAAATAATTTCGACAGGCTCAACAAGTATTCGTGCCAAACGTTTCTTATCCGAACCGCCCTCGACGATAATTACTCTTTCATCCGACACAAGAAGCCCCTCCTTCGCTCTTTTTTATATAAAGATGCAAAAAACGCCGAAAAAGTACCGGCGCCTTGTCTTAGTTATTCTCCGACAGTCATTTTTTCATACGCTTCAGCTGACATAAGTTCATCCAGTTCAGAAACATTTGAAGGTTCAACAACGATCATCCATGCATTTTCATACGGTGATTCATTGACAAATTCAGGGCTGTCTTCAAGTCCTTCATTCACTTCAATTACTTTTCCGCTGATTGGTGCATAAAGTTCTGATACTGTCTTAACAGATTCAACGCTTCCGAAAGGCTCGTCCGCTTTGATGTCATCTCCGACAGATGGAAGTTCAACGAATACGATATCGCCTAGTTCAGATTGTGCAAAGTGAGTAATACCGATGCGGTAGTTACCACCTTCGTCTTTTACCCATTCATGCTCTTCAGAATAACGCAGATCTTTTGGTGTGCTCATTCCGTATCCCTCCAAATAAATAGTTTCATTCTCTTCAATTCTGTCATATTTCTCGAATAAAGACAAGATAGGAAATCAGTTAGTCCATACTTTGTCGAACTCTTCTTCCTTGAATCCGACAGTCACCTTACCATCACCGAAGACAATTGGTCTCTTAATCAACATACCGTCAGATGACAGCAAGCTAATTTTCTCTTCATCTGTCATTGTGAGCAATTTGTCTTTCAAGTTTAGCTCTCTATATTTCGTCCCACTAACGTTGAAAAACTTTTTCAACTCCAAATCCGATGCCGCAATCATTTTGCCAAGTTCTTCTACTGAAGGAGGAGCTTCCGCTATGTTCACTTCCTGAAAGTCCAAGTTGTTCGTCTCAAGCCATTTTTTTGCTTTCCTGCATGTCCCGCACTTTGGATAACCGTAATAAACTAATCCCATACCGCAACGCCTCCATTTTCGCCATTATAACAGAAAAAACACCTTGGCGCCTATTGGTACCTGGACGTCAAAGTGAGATCGGCAATTTTACTTCATTAAACAATCAAGTCTGTCGATTAATTATTGACTTGCATAATACGATAGCGAGCAGGGCTTGAAAACCGCTATAACCCTTTACTATTTTCGGCCCGCTTTCGGCGAATTAATTACGATATTATTACCGTGGGGCAGGTGCTTTGAAAGAATAGAAAAGATGACTTTCTATAGAGATTGTAAGTGCCCGAAGATGCAATTTCGGGCACTCTCGTACGTTGTACATTTCGTTCTTTGCTTACTTTTGCAAAGATTATGTGATGCCTTATAGGAAATTGACACTTCCTTAAAATAAATATGGAGATACTATAGAGAAGGATTGAGCGGTCAAAATTATATCTTTGACCGCTTATCTTTAGGTGAGAAGCTAGCCATTCTTTCGTCCAAAAAAGCTTCGGCACTTCTTGTATCAATGTCTTTCGAGAGCGGCAAATGAACAAAAACCATGCGATTACCGAAAGAATAAGTAGGGATGCGACAGAGTCGCATCCCTACTTATCAATACATCTCGATAATGGTATTGAAATTGTTCAATTCAAAGCGATACAAAAACAACTACACGTAACGCCCAGTGTGTGATCAAGGTAATTTTAATCTACAGACGTGTTATACGATATACTTCTCCGCTTCGATTAGCTTAACTGAAGCTTCGCGTTTTTTAGCGATGATATTATACGGATTCGAGCGAGTCAATTTACGCAGCGCTGAAATCATCATGCGTTGATTATCACCATCGACAGCCGCAAGAAGTGTTTCTTTTGCATCTCTTTCAATCTCTTCAAATGCTTCTTGGCAGAAGATTTGTGTGTAAAGGATTTTCTGTTGCGCTTTTTCTTCTCCGCTGCGTGCAATTGCTTTTTCTGTACGTAGAAGTGCAGACTCCATCGCAAAAACATTATTAGCGATATCTGCAATATTTACAAGTACCTCTTGCTCTGCTTCAAGCTTCGTGCCAAAACGTTGTGCAGCAAGACCAGCAGCAAGCAAACCGATTTTCTTAGCATTTTTTACAAGTGCTTTTTCTTGTGCAAGTGCTTCGTCACCGATTTCTTCAGGCATCATCATAAGAAGTTCTTCTTGAAGTGCTTGCGCCTGTTGAAGCAATGGCAATTCACCCTTCATTGCTTTTTTCAGGAATGTACCTGGTACTAGCAGACGGTTGATTTCATTCGTCCCTTCAAAAATACGATTGATGCGTGAATCACGATAAATGCGCTCTACTTCATATTCTTGCATGAAGCCGTATCCGCCGTGAAGCTGAACTGCTTCGTCAACGATGTAATCCAATACCTCAGATCCCACGACTTTATTGATAGAACATTCGATTGCGTATTCTGCGATTGCTGCCGCAATTGCTTTACCATCTTTTTGCTCTTCAAGACTCAACTGGCTTTGACGCTCTTCAAAGTAACCAACTGTACGGTAAATCAAGCTTTCAGCTGCATACAGTTTAGATGCCATTGTTGATAGTTTTTGTTTCGTCAAGTTGAATGAAGAAATTGGTGTTTTGAACTGTTGACGTTGATTTGTATAAGTAATTGCAAGCTCAAGCGCACGTTTAGATCCGCCCATTGTGCCGACTCCTAATTTGTAGCGACCGATATTCAAGATATTAAATGCAATAATATGTCCGCGACCGATTTCACCTAGCAAATTTTCAACTGGTACTACTGCGTCTTGTAAGATTAGCGTACGAGTAGATGAAGATTTGATACCCATCTTTTTCTCTTCGGCTCCGACAGATACACCTGGGAATTCTTTTTCAACAATAAAAGCAGAGAACTTATCGCCATCGATTTTCGCGTAAACAACAAAAATATCTGCAAATCCTGCGTTCGTAATCCACTGTTTTTCACCATTTAAGATGTAGTGTGTTCCAGCAGCATTCAATTTTGCATTTGTTTTCGCACCCAATGCATCAGAACCAGAGCCTGGCTCAGTTAGTGCATATGCAGAGATTTTGTCACCTGATACAGAGTTTGGCAAGTACTTTTTCTTTTGTTCTTCATTTCCGAAAAGTACGATTGGTAGGGTTCCGATACCAACGTGTGCGCCATGAGTAATCGAGAATCCACCTGCTACGGACATCTTTTCAGAGATAAGTGCAGACGCAATTTTGTCGAGTCCAAGACCACCATATTCTTCTGGTACATCCGCTCCTAGAAGTCCAAGATCCCCCGCAGTTTTCAGTAGTCTTACAGAGTGCTCGAATTCATGGTTTTCAAGATTTTCGACAACAGGTTGAACTTCATTTTTCACGTAGTCTTCTGCTGTTTTCGCAATCATTTTCTGTTCATCAGTAAAATCTTCAGGCGTAAATACACGGTTTGCTTCAATGTCTTCCGTTAGAAAAGCTCCACCTTTAATCAGTTCGTTTGTTTTTAATTCAGTCAATGTTGTTTCCTCCTTTTAATCTTAAGGGTTTATATGTCCACTATTAATATAAAATTCACTGGTTTGTTTACTAGATAGTCAGCACTTAATAAATAGAATGTTCTTCCTACACCGCTTTGTCGCTTGGTGATGGCCTCACGCAATAAGCCCGCCAGAAGAGCATTGTCGGTCTGATTGCTTCGGCTCACACTTGTCGCTCCTTCGCTAGAATTGTTCGTTATACTGGTGAGGTATATCACCTAGTTAATTCTAAATAAGTGGTGCCGAATATATAGTGTTTACAAAAGCTCAAACACGCCGGCTGCGCCCATTCCGCCGCCGATACACATTGTAACGACTCCGAACTGTTTACCTTGACGTTTTAATTCACTCATCATACGAATTGTTAAGATAGATCCTGTTGCTCCGAGTGGATGCCCGAGGGAGATTGCTCCGCCGTTGAAATTCACCTTATCTATATCAAGGCCTAGATGACGGATAACTTGAAGTGACTGAGACGCGAACGCTTCGTTTAACTCCCATACATCGATATCCTCAATAGAAAGCCCTGCAATTTTAAGTGCTTTTGGAATGGCTACAATTGGGCCGATCCCCATCACTTCAGGTGGCACGCCGCCTACAGCAAATGACAGGAATTTCGCGATTGGCTTCAAGCCTTGCGCTTCTGCCACTTCGCGGTCCATCACAAGTACTGCGCCTGCTCCGTCTGATGTTTGTGACGAGTTACCTGCCGTAACAGTACCTGTTACGGAGAATGCCGGACGCAATTTCGCTAATCCCTCTACGCTTGTTCCGTGACGGACTCCTTCGTCCATTTTAAATGTGAAATTCTTCTCACTATATTTTCCGTTATCATCTACAGAACGCTTTACGACTTCGACTGGCACGATTTCATCATCAAATTTTCCAGCTGCAATCGCTGCACCTGCTTTTTTGTGAGACAGCACAGCAAATTCATCCTGTTCTTCACGCGTGATACCGTATTTTACTGCAACTTGCTCAGCAGTGTGACCCATTCCCATATAATATTGTGGAGCCGTTTCTGCTAAGTGAGCATTCGGTCGGATTGTATTCCCCATCATCGGTACCATACTCATTGACTCGACACCGCCTGCAAGTATCGCTTGCGAGTGACCGAGCATGATGCGTTCAGCTGCATAAGCAATTGATTGAAGACCTGATGAACAGAATCGGTTTACCGTAATTGCAGGCGTCGTATCAGGAAGACCTGCAAGTGCACCAATATTTCGCGCAACGTTCATCCCTTGTTCAGCTTCAGGCATCGCACAACCAATAATTAAGTCATCAATTGGGCCATCATAGCCCCCAGCACGTTTCAACGTTTCTTTAATTACAAGTGCCCCTAAGTCATCCGGGCGTACGGTTACAAGAGAACCTCTACCCGCTTTTCCCACCGGTGTCCGTGCACCGGCTACTAGTACTGCTTCACGCATTGAATTTCCTCCTCTTTGCTATGCACTTTAAATCAGTTACGTAACGGTTTACCTTTTACGAGCATGTGTTGCATACGCTGTTGTGATTTTGGTTCCGCCACAAGGCTAAGGAAAGCTTCACGTTCAAGGTCCAACATATATTGTTCGTCAACAAGTGTTCCGTATGGTACTTTTCCGCCGGATAAAACAAACGCCAGCTTCTTCGCGATTTTCAGATCATGCTCGCTGATAAAGCCAGATAGGAACATGCCCTCTGCCCCGAGAAGCATCGTTGCATAACCCGAATCACCTGTAACAGGGAATTTCTCACGTTTAGGCGCTTTATAACCCATGTCAAACAATGCAATAGCTGCCTGTTTCGCATCATAGATTAAGTGATCTGCATTGACACTAATACCATCTGCGAAATCGAGGAAGTTATTTTCACGTGCTTCGTCTCCCGAAGTAGACACTTTTGCAGTCGCGATTGATTCGAAAACTTTATTGGCAACAAATTGATAGTCAATGTGAACGCCCTTTGGCAATCCTTTTAAATGTTTCGTATAAAGTCCTACGTTTCCGCCACCACCCGGTATCAAACCAACGCCGACTTCAACAAGTCCCATATACGTTTCCATTGAAGCTTGAATATGAGCTGCCGGTAGACAAACCTCAGTCCCTCCCCCAAGCGTCATTGCAAATGGCGCTGCAACAACAGGTTTTGAGGAATACTTGATTTTCATCATGGCGTTTTGGAATGAGCGAACAGTGAAATCAAGTTCAAAGATATTGTCATCCTGCGCTTCCATAAGAATCATTCCTAGGTTTGCACCCACACAGAAGTTTTTGCCTTGATTTCCAATGACAAGCCCTTTGAAGTTTTTCTCAACTTCATCAACGGCGAAGTTGATCATTTGAATGATGTCAGGACCAATTGAATTCGATTGTGAATGGAATTCAAGAAGTGCCACACCATCGCCAAGGTCGATTAAACTAGCGCCTGAATTCTTTTTGATAACACCATGTTTTTGCTTATAGCGCTTCAAGTCGATTACTTTTTCATTAACAGGAACAAGCTTGTAATCTTCTCCATCGAAGAAGTAAAGTTCATTGTCTTCTTCTTTATAGAAAGTTTCATAGCCTTTGTCGAGCAAACTTTGAACGAATGCTGGAACTTTCCCGCCTTCATCTTTCATCTTCTCAACAGATTTTGCTACGCCGATTGCATCCCAGATTTCAAATGGTCCTTGCTGCCATCCAAATCCCCATTTCATGGCATTGTCGATTGCAACGATATCATCTGCAATTTCACCGTTTAGTTCTGCAGAATAAAGCAATGTTGGTGACAGGATACTCCACAAGATTTCACCAGTGCGATCATCCGCATAGACGAGCGTTTTCACTCTATTAGCAAGTCCTTTTTGTTGTTTAGCCATTTCAATAGAAGGTGTTTTCAACTTTTTAGCTGGACTGTATTCAAATGTCTCTGTATCTAGTTCAAGAATCTCTTTACCTTTTTTGAGATAAAATCCTTGTTTTGCCTTGGCACCAATCCAGCCATTATCAATCATTTTCTTCATGAATGGCGGCAATTCAAACACTTTTTGCTCTTCGCCTTCCGTCTTGTCGTAAACGTTTTTCGCCACATGCATGAACGTATCTAGTCCAACAACGTCAAGCGTACGGAATGTTGCCGATGTCGGACGGCCAATCAAGGTACCCGTCACCGAGTCAACTTCTCCAATCGAATAGCCGCGTTTCTCCATCTCGCGTAATGTGATAAGAAGGCCATATGTACCGATTCGGTTCGCGATGAAGTTCGGCGTATCTTTTGCAATGACAACTCCCTTACCAAGCGTATCTTCACCAAAACGGGTCATAAACTCTATAACTTCCGGAGCCGTTGTGCTCGCTGGAATAATCTCAAGTAATTTCAAGTAACGCGGTGGATTGAAAAAATGTGTGCCCATGAAATGTTTTTGGAAATCTTCCGAACGTCCTGCCGCCATCGCTTCAATACTAATACCCGATGTATTTGAAGTGATGATTGTACCCGGTTTACGAACTGCATCTATTTTTTCATACAAACCTTTTTTAACATCAAGATTTTCAACAATCACTTCAATAATCCAGTCAACATCTTTTAATTTATCCAGATCATCTTCGAAATTCCCTGCTTCTATAAGGGACAGATTACTTTTCTTCGTTAGGGGTGCAGGTTTTTGTTTCACTAGTTTCTGCAAAGCACCTGCTGCAATTTTATTTCGTACAATGCCATCTTCAAGCGTAAGCCCTTTTGTAGCTTCCTCTTCAGTTAACTTTCCAGGAACGATATCCAAAAGTAAAACTGGAATTCCTATATTAGCGAGATGAGCTGCAATACCCGAACCCATAACGCCTGAACCTAAAACTGCCGCTTTTTTAATTTGATAAGTCACTTGCGAAGCCTCCCTTTTTTCGTTTGAATGAACACTCATTCATTTAATGGGCAAAAAAAATAGAAACCGTTTCTATATCTCTCAGTGTAGAACATATTGCTAGTTTTCGCAATATTTAAATCTAAATTTTTTCAACTTCCTATCTGAAACATATCATTACCCGACTAAAGTGATTACGTTGTACACTGTCCATATAAAGGGGGTCAATATATATTATGAAACCAATTACAACAGTTGAACAGTTTAATGAAATTATTGCCGGCGATTCTAAAGCACTTGTAAAATTCCAGGCAGGATGGTGCCCTGACTGCAGACGTATGGATATGTTTATTGATCCAATCGTCGAGAAATATGATGAATACACATGGTATGATGTCGACCGTGACGTGCTGCCGGAAATCGCTGATAAGTATGACGTCATGGGAATTCCTAGTTTACTGATTTTCCAGAACGGTGAAAAGCAAGCGCATCTGCATAGTGCAAATGCAAAATCGCCATCACAAGTGACGGATTTCCTTGAAGGCGTAAAAGCGTAACTGTATAGAAGCTTTACCTAAACGGATGGACTTATGTCTATCCGTTTTTTCATTTTCGGTGCACCTTTTATCTAGATGAAGTATACTAGAAAAAATGATAACGGGGTGTGTATTAGTGGACTACGAGAATGAAATCCAACTGCTTAAAGCTAAAATTGCTTCCTATGAAAAGATTATACTAGAAACATCAGCACCAATCATTCCTTCAATCGTCGAAAATACGATTCTCGTCCCGATTTCGGGTCACACCGGCCAAGATCGTTTTAATTTGATCCGCACCCGCGTCCTCGATTATGTTGGAATTCATAGAAGTACGGTGTGTGCAGTATTCGATTTCACCGGGGTAGGCCACAAAGACGTTGAGGAATATGATTTTAATATACTTACTCTTGAAATCAATCAACTGAATAACACGTTGAAACTGATGGGGGTACGTCCAATTTTTGTCGGTTTTAATCCGAGGATTGTCAGAGAAATCGTATCCGCCGGCATCCACTTGGAAATTGAAACCTATGTAAACTTCAGAACTTCATTAGCAGTACTACTTAACGAAACAGAAAACTCACTTCAATTGTTTTAATGAAGTGAGTTTTTTTCTACCAAATTTGAATACCTTCACTTGCTACCAGGAAGACTATACTGTATTGCAATAAGTATTTCAACGTACAAACTTTCGTGTTATCACCGTGAGAGCTACGGTGATAATCTACTAACTATATATGTTGAATTACAGAATCCTATTGAATCTGCCGTGGCGCTCAATTAATGAGAGAGATGTTATTCGGTTTTTGGATTGTAGATCGCTTGGCGCTTTGGGGATGCCTCTCGCCCTAAGCCTGGATTAGCGCTTCGCATCCAGTCTTACGGCTTCGGCGACCCCTTTGCCGCGCCTGCGCTAGGGTATTCATTATCGAGAGAAATGTGATTTTGAGATGTATATACCGAGACTTTAATGTGATTTCTAGTTGATACTCCTTATAGTCAAGAAAGATGCACTCCAAGGTTGCAGATTTTATCACAGATATCGAAATGCGCTTTCGCACATAGTTAATCCTGCGAAGGCGCGTCTTCGTGGTAGCCGGAGCGATAAGACTGAAAGCGTTCTTCTTTCTGGCCTATCGCGGGAGGCATCCACAAAGCGTCAAAGCGGTATTGGCAGGAATTCTAATTAGTTCTAAGTATTAGAACTTTTTCAGTGATCTCACGCTAGGTAGAGCTCTTTTTTTCTGGAGGCAGATGAATGAAAACTATATTGAACGTCAAAGGAAAATCCCAATTTGATGAGGATGTTGAACAATCGATTCGATCATCAGCATGCGGACCGGTAACAGCATTTGTAATGACTCAACATCTTTTTCCACAGGGGTGCCCTTACACAACAAATGAATTATATCGTCTCCTAGGTAGCACAAAAATTGGTTTATTCAAATACCGCTTCATCCGAAATATGCGCAAAGTGCTTGGAGTAGAATGGACAGTTGCGGGGTGCACTATTGATGAAGTGAAAAGACAACTCGACAACGGCCGGCCCGTCGCTGCAAAATTTGATAAATGGTTTACATTTCGTTGGCGCGGCAAGTATGGATTCGACTATCATTGGGTACCTGTCATAGGCTATGAAGAGACAGCTGACGATATTTTTCTCTTTATTCATGACAACGGGGGAAGAAACCGGGATAGCCAGGTCCGGCATATTTCATATAAGATGAATAGGTCAATTTTATCTTTTATAAAGATTGAGCCTACTGAATAGTAAATCCAAAAATCCCTACCCGAATCAGTTTCCGACTCGGATAAGGATTTTTTCATTTTTCTATATACGCTAAAGTCTGCTTCAGCGTGGCCAAACTTTTGATCCTAGCTGTACGAGCGTTTTATGGTTGCGGGAGGCATCCACAAAGCGGCGAAGCGGCATTAGTGGGAATCCTAATTCATTCTAATTACTAGGTCTTTTTCAGTGGCCTCCCAAAAGCCCTTGTAAAGCGTATACGTCGTATTCATTTGTTTAACATATATAGTTCCTACCTTTTTTAAATTAGTTAACCAACTGATCATGAGTTACTACAACACTATCCTGACATTATTTCACATAATGCACTATTTACTATGTATTTAATTGTTAAATTTAGAAATATATTGATTCATTGACGACCTTAAATAGTTAATAGGTTTAACGCATCTAAAGAAATTGTAAATATAAATATGGAGTATTGTGTTAGATTTGAAAGTGCTCTAATTCCAGTTCGAATGCTGCATCCCCCCTAGTAGACATAACACCCGTTCTCGGCAGTATTTAGCTTTGTTACTCAATAAGAAAAACATCAATTTGTATAGTACGATTAGGTAAATACCCCAAAAATTGCTATAATAATCTTATAGTGATGATGGTTATGATGAAAAAAGGTGGTAATTATAGTAACAATTCTATTAATCGTTTCTATTTTAATAGTGAATTATTCCGCATTAGTCGAGGGACAAGTCAATTCACCTAAAAAACTATCATTGAACATTTATCAGCAGCTTTTGAAGTGAGTCCAACAAATAATGAAAATCAAAACGACTTTTACATCATTGTTTCAAATGTCACGAGTGGTTTATATAAAGTCATTATTACTGCCACAAATGACTACACTTATGAAAGTGAAGAACTAAATCGCGATATCATAGTACCTTCAACAAACATCGAACCTAATGAGAAGCGACTGACCTTATTAGATTTCGTGATTCTATTACAGTAGGTTAAACAAGTAATGTCTTCAAGAAAATATGATAGTAATGCTATTTGTGAAAAGCGAATTTTTAATTTCATAGGCAAAAGAATATTTTATAGTAGATTCGGATAATCTATGCTTTTCAATTAAAACAGATGAGGAAGTACTAATTTTTATGAAAAATAGTAAAATTAAACTTATTTTAGTATTATCTGCTATCTTGTTATTGTTGTTTACAAGTTTAAATGTCTTTACCTCTTATGTGAAGATAAAAAAGACAGTTGAAGAGTCAATCGCCAATCAAAGTCTTGCAGCAGCAGAATCCATTGCGTCTGCGATAGACAAAGAAACGTATCAGAAATTTTTGAATAATCCTGCAAAAAACGACTATTATTGGGAATTAACAAACTACCTAGTTGATGCAAGAGAAAAACTGGGTGCATTATTTGTGTATACACTGAAAATCGATAATCCAATAGTATCGAACTCAATGATAGGCGGATTACCCAAGGAATTAGAAGAGAGCTATAGCATTGGATCGGTTGGTACAGTGCCCGAAAAGCAGGTCAAAATAGCCTTTGAAGGAAATACATATATTACAGATGTAATTGAGGATGCCGTTTATGGCACTTTTCTTTCTGTTGGAGTGCCTATAAAGGATGAAGCAGGAATTGTCATGGGATACTTAGGTATCGATATTAGTGTTGATACACTTGATTATATTAAAGGGACAGTACTGAAAAATAATATCCTTCTCTTCGTCTTTAATGGTGCCTTTATTTTGGTCGTAATCGGATCTTTTTTATTTTTGCAAAGATGGTATCAACAAGAAGTGGCAAAGGAAGTCGGCTATACAGAAGATACATACCAAGCTGAACTTAAAACGTTAATCACTTCCATATCTTCTTTAAGACATGATTTCACCAATCATATTCAGGTTTTACACGGACTACTTCAACTAGGGGAATCTAAGCAAGCTCAGCAATACATATCATCTTTGTCTAAAGAAGTTCTGGCGCTAGAAACTCTAAAATTAAATATAGATCATCCTGGTCTATCAATATTACTGCAAACAAAGAAACTGGCTGCACAAAATTATCATATTGATATGAATTTTACGGTTTCTCATGATGCATTCGATAAAATAAAAACAACAGATTTAATCATAATACTGTCGAATTTAATTGATAATGCAATTGATGCAACAGTTGCATTACCTGTAGCTGAACGTAAAATAACAATTAGCTGTCAAACGGATGTTACGCAGTATCTATTTAAGATAACGAATACTGGACCTAAAATTAGTGAGAATGAACATATTTTTAAACAAGGATATTCAACAAAAAATGCAGAACAAGGAAAGATAAGAGGGCAAGGTTTATTTATAGTGAAGGAAGTTGTGAATAGATATAATGGGGAAATCTCAATTGATTCAATAAATGATTTAGAGACTATAGCTCTTGTGGGAATCCCTCTAAAGTAAATTTGAATGAAAGTGTAAACTCCCTACTACTAGTTGTGGGGAGTTTTTTCATTTATCTCGCTGGTTTATGCTACTAATTTTCTTATTTTGTGCTTTCTTAATTCGAATGATTATTCATATGTATTCCGTATTCAATGTGTAGACATAACACCAATTCACGGAAGTATTTAGCTCCATTTCTTAAACTAAAGTAATCCTTTAGTTACTTCTCTTTTGGCACGGATTAGTGTACTCTTAACAGGATGGCCGCATAATAATCGAAGTGAACGAGCAATTAAGCCCTTCGTGATTGGTCGAAAAAATTGCTTTTCTCTCAATCGAAGAAAGACGCAAAAGCAATCGCCTATAGTATCGTGGAAGCTGCCAAAGAAAATCACTTAAATCCGTTGATTTACGTAACCTACGTATTTGAACAGTTGCCTGTAATCAATCTAACGGGTTCCAAAGCGCTTGATCAACTGCTCGCCAAAGACCCTACCAACAGATTGCCACGTCCCAAGTAAAAACAAAACAAAGCATATCACGGTACGCATGACAAATAGCCGTCTATACGATTTTTTTAATCGTATAGACGGCTATTTTATTTAGTGCTACAAGTGGCTTTAATGTTTTTCGTTGAGGGCAAGTACTGAACTAAAACCTCATCATTTGTTGAATACTTAGAACCGTTAAAATTTTCTTAACATCCTCATAGAATTCGATGCCCTTGCTTTTAACCGTTTCTGCAATGCTCAAACAAATCGCGTTCGCTTTTGCACCATGGCGAAATTCCTTCAGTGGGTCGACACTTCGCCTTTCTTTGTAGAAATGCCCTCAGACAAGTAGCCCAAGCTTGAACTATTTTCTTGGCTTCCGCCGCGATTTTTATGCGCATATATTGTAAACTTTTTTCACACGCATCCCCCTCGTATATTTATAGCAATAGCGAATCCGCTTGTCTAACAATCATGGAATAACCTTCTCTATCTATCAGTTCCCTTACAACTCCATCATAAACAGGTATTTTCAGGGTTTCGATTGGATCATCCATTTTTAATTCACAATGGATTTCTGCAAGTTTTTTGGATAATAAGAGCATGTCCATCTCTTCCTCGATTTTCTTGCGTATTGCCGGCGTCAACTCATGCAATGATTGAATCACGCCTTCCACCGATCCATATTCTTTAATGAGTTTAAGTGCAGTTTTTGGTCCGATGCCTCTCACTCCAGGATAGCCGTCACTTGTATCCCCAGTGAATGCTTTTGTGTCAATAAACTGGATAGGGGTAATTCCATACTCTTCAATGAAACGTTCCTCTGTGTAAATATCGTAAACATTAAAACCTTTTTTCGTAAATGCAATACGGACACCCGGTCTAAGCAATTGCAACATATCTTTATCGCCAGTCACGATTGTAATCTCCGCTTTCCCCTCCCAAGCCTGAACGAATGAACCAATCAGATCGTCTGCTTCCATGCCTGGCACTCCGTAGTTTTTCCAACCAATTAATTCAGAAACACTTCTTGCCATATCAAACTGCGGTACGAGCTCCGGCGCCGGTGCAGGCCGGTTTGCTTTATATCCTTCAAATAAGTCATTGCGGAACGTTTGCGCGCCCATATCCCAACAAACCGCCATATGTGTAGGTTTGAATATCGAGGTCGCTGTCATAGTATGACGGGCAAACCCCTGCACTGCATTCGTCGGAATTCCAGCGTCATTCGGGAAATAATGCCCCATCGCCGAAGTTGCAAAAAAGGAGCGGAATAAGAGTGCCATTCCGTCGATTATTAAAATATGTGGTTTTTCTTCTATAGTCATTTAATCTTCTTCCTCCATCTGCCAAACTTTATTAGTAGAACTTCATCAATGATAACATGCTTTCAATCAGTAGTTTGGGGGTAAAGAATAATAGATTTCATAGAGGAGGTTGTAAGTATGCATATTCACGAAGGTTCATTGTATTGGCCAGAAACGATGCCAATTCCCCCCGAACGAAAAAAAGTAGAAATCGCGTCACATTATGATGTCATTATTGTAGGTGGAGGGATGTCGGGAGCTCTTTCGGCACTTGCATTGGCTGACAAAGGTCATTCGATCGCAGTGCTAGACAAGCGGCAGATGGCTACTGGCAGCACAATGGCAAATACGGGATTGCTTCAATATTCAAATGACATCATGCTCCATGAATTAATCGAACAAATTGGAGAAAAGGATGCTGTACGTTTTTATCAGTTATGCTTGGAAGCAATGGAAAACCTAAAAAAGACAGCTGAACGACTGCCGCTTAACCCTGATTTCATCAGTCGGCCAAGCATTTATTATGCAAGTGACGAAAATGATTTAAAACGCATTAGGAAAGAATATGATACATTAACGCATTATGGATTTCCTTGCGATTTTTGGGACGAGGTAGAAATCTGCAAGCATCTGCCGTTTTCGAAACCGGGAGCAATCGTGACATACGGTGATGCTGAAGTGAACCCTTACAAATTCGTCAACGGACTATTACAATTGGTCGAATCAATGGGCGTCCATCTCTTCGAATTTACAGAAGTGACGGACATAAACGACGAAAATGGACTGTTGCACATTTCCACATCTGCAGGGGATTTTTATGCGGATAATGTTCTTTTTACAACTGGATACGAGACCCTTCCTGTAGGAAAACGAATTGGTGCCGACATTAACCGTTCGTACGTCATTGTCACTGAGCCACTAGATGCTTCCCCGATTTGGCATGAAAATGCGCTCATTTGGGAATCAAAGCGTCCGTATCTCTATATGCGGACAACGGAGGACAACCGAATCATTGTAGGTGGGCTCGATGAGGACGAACCCCAAGCCCCTCTTTCAAATGAATCGATTATGAAGCACGGTGCAATCTTAAAAAAACAGCTGCAAGAACTTTTCCCCGAACTTCCGATTGAAATTAACTACGCTTATTGTGCAACATTTGGAGAATCTCTGGACAACTTACCATTCATCGGAGAGCATCCATCAAAAAGAAATCATTATTATCTACTTGGCTATGGAGGTAATGGAACTGTTTACAGTATGCTTGGTTCAAAAATTCTCGCTGATATTATGACGGGCAAAGCCAATTCTGATGCGCATATCGTTCAACTCGAACGCTTCGCAACCGCTTTAGCTGGTGGAAGAAGCGGGATTGCCTGACCAATGAACATGATGATAACGAGTAAAAAGTTCAAAGTTCTCAAAGAGAGACAATACAAAAAACCGAAGCCTCCTAAAATCCGCTTCGGTTTTTTGCTAGTTATCAGACTAGAAATTGAGCAAGCTTTTCAATATCCGGCGTAAAAATACGATCTTCTTCAATTGGTCGCACGATTTCCAGCAATTGATCGAACTTGACACGGGTTTTTGGTGCCATTTGTTCTGCCCCTCTAATGGAACAGCCTGTCAGTGCGCAAAGCGCTTCAATTGCGAGTACATTTCTCGCATTTTTTATGATGGAATGTGCATGCCTGGCACCGATTGTTCCCATTGATACATGATCTTCCTGGTTGCCAGACGATGGAATCGAGTCAACGGACGCCGGGTGTGCAAGTGTTTTATTCTCAGAAACAAGGCTGGCTGCTGAATATTGTAAAATCATTGCACCCGATTGTAACCCCGGTTCTGGACTTAGGAACGGCGGCAATCCTTCATTCAACTGTGGATTAACGAGCCGTTCAATACGGCGTTCGGAAATACTTGCGAGTTCTGCCACGCCCAGCTTCAAGAAGTCCATCGCAAACGCAATCGGTTGACCATGGAAGTTACCTCCAGACACAACCGTATCTCCATCATCGAAAATAAGTGGATTATCCGTCGCGGCATTCATCTCAATCTCTAGCTTCTCTTTTACATAACCAAGTACTTGCCAACTCGCGCCGTGCACTTGTGGAATACAACGAATTGAATAAGCGTCTTGGACACGTTTTTCGCCTTGAATGGTTGTCAGACGACTCCCTTTCAACCAATCCAGCATCCTCGCCGCCACATCCACTTGTTCCGGATAACCGCGCGCTTCGTGAATCGCCGGATGAAATGCGTCCGTAATTCCATGGAGCGCTTCCATTGTCATTGCCGCAATCCACTCGCTAGCATACGCAAGTGATTCTGCCTCCAAATAATTGACAACGCCTTGCGCAGTCATTGCTTGCGTCCCGTTAATAAGCGCTAGCCCTTCTTTCGCTTCGAGCACAATCGGCGACATGCCATGTTCATTCCAAATAGTTGCAGCTGGAACGTGCAAGCCCTCTTGCCAGACAAATCCTTCGCCAAGTAAAACAAGCGCGAGATGGGACAATGGCGCCAAATCACCTGATGCACCAAGTGAACCTTGCTGTGGAATGACCGGGTGAATGCGATTATTCACCATATAAGCAAACCGTTCTAGCACTTCTGTACGGATTCCGGAGAAACCTTTTAAAAGCGCATTCAGGCGAAGAACGACCATCGCACGCGAAACGTTTTCAGGAAACGCTTCTCCAACGCCGCATGAATGCGATCGGATCAAGTGTAATTGCAATGCTTTCGTATCCTTTTCATCGATTTTAACGTCGCTGAACTTACCAAACCCCGTATTAATCCCGTATACGGTCCGGTCTTCCCTAACAATTTTCTCGACCGCAGCCCGGCTTTTATTGACACGTTCCAAGGCTTCATCGTTCAATGAAACCCCGATTTTTTTATATATGATGTCGTTCATTTGAGCCAGATTTAGTGACGATCCTGTTAATTCAATCATGACAACCATCCTTTAATTAATATTAATCATCCAACGACTTTTACACCTTTTTTCCAGACGGACTTAACATGGTTCACCCCGAACAAGTATTGAAGTTCTTGGTAGTTTGAAATATCCCATAGAACGACATCCCCTTGTTTACCTATTTCCAATGATCCTGTTTTATCTGCCATTTGGATTGCACAAGCCGCGTTATACGTCGCGGCAGTAAGCGCTTCTGCCGGTGTTAGTCGCATCGATATACACGCTAAGTTCATAACAAGTGACATCGATGTCGTCGGTGAAGATCCGGGATTACAATCTGTCGATATCGCGACCGGTACGCCAGCGTCAATCATCTTGCGCCCTTGTGCTGCTTGCTCCCTAAGATATAAGGCGGTTGCTGGCAATAAACAAGCGATTGTTCCGGCATCTGCCATCGCTTTAATTCCTTCATCAGACGCTTTCAATAAATGCTCTGCTGAAATCGCTCCAACTTTCGCCGCCAGTTCCGCGCCGCCATAGGGTTCAATTTCATCCGCATGGATTTTTGGTATCAGACCATACTTTTTCCCTGCTTCTAAAATCCGTTGTGATTGTTCAGGTGTGAAAACACCGACTTCACAAAATACATCATTGAAGACTGCTAGCTTTTCATTGGCAACGGCAGGAAGCATTTCATTGACGACAAGATCTATATACTCGTCTTCCCGTCCTTTGAATTCTGTCGGCACTGCATGTGCACCCATGAACGTTGGCACAAGGTCAATCGCATGTTCTTGCTGCAAGCGTTTCATGACACGGAGCTGTTTTAGTTCCGTTGCCAAATCTAAGCCGTACCCACTTTTCCCCTCGACAGTTGTGACGCCGTGTTTCAGAAACGAATCAAGGCGTTTCTTCGTCTGCTCAACAAGTTCATCTTCAGTTGCTTCACGAGTCATTTTTGTTGTCGCATGAATACCGCCACCTGCATTCATAATTTCCATATAGGTCGCGCCTTCAAGTCGCATTTCAAATTCACGTTCGCGACTGCCACCATAGGCGACATGTGTATGCGGATCGACGAGGCCTGGAGTAACGAGATGACCAGTTGCGTCTGTGATTTCCGCTTCATGGGCGCGGTCTTTGAACTGCTCTTCTAATTGTTGAGTCGTGCCGACTGCTCTTATGATCCCATCTTCTATCCAGATACTGCCGTCTTCTATAATTGATAAATCATTCATCGCTTCTTTTATTCGCGGGGCTGTACCAGCTTGGGCTAACGTCGCAAGTTGCGCTGCATGTTTAATCCATATAATTTTTGTCATTCTTCAATCGCCTCTTTTGCCATCATCGGAATGTTGACCCCTTTTTCCCACGCCGTTTTTTCGGCAAGTTCATAGCCCGCATCAACATGACGGACGATACCCATTCCTGGATCTGTCGTTAATACACGTTCGATTCGAGCTTCTGCTTCTTTGGTTCCATCCGCGACAATAACCATACCTGCATGAACCGAATAACCCATCCCAACGCCGCCTCCATGATGAATGGAAACCCAAGTAGCTCCGCCGACTGCGTTAATCATTGCATTCAACAGCGGCCAGTCAGCTACTGCATCCGAACCGTCTTTCATCGCTTCCGTCTCACGGTTTGGCGATGCAACTGATCCCGAGTCGAGATGATCTCGCCCAATGACAATCGGTGCTTTTAATTCGCCCGAAGCGACCATATCATTAATGATTTTTCCAAAGCGGGCACGTTCTCCGTACCCTAGCCAGCAAATCCGTGACGGCAGTCCTTGAAACTGAATTTTATCTTGCGCCATTCGAATCCAGTTGCACAAATGTTTGTTATCACTAAATTCACGTAAAATAACTTCATCTGTTTTATAAATATCTTCAGGATCTCCTGATAGAGCAACCCAGCGGAATGGCCCTTTTCCTTCACAAAACTGTGGACGGATATAGGCGGGAACAAATCCTGGGAAATCGAATGCACGAGTTACACCTTCATCTTTCGCCACCTGACGGATGTTGTTACCGTAGTCGAACGTAATCGCACCTTTATCCATCATGTCTAGCATTGCTTCGACATGTTTTGCCATCGATGCTTTCGACCGTTTGATATACGCCTCCGGATTTTCCGCTCGCAGTTTCGCGGCTTCCTCTAGTGACATACCAGATGGGATATAACCGTTTAACGGATCATGTGCAGATGTCTGATCAGTTAACACATCTGGGATAAATCCAATCGCAAGCATCGCAGGAAGCACTTCCGACGCATTACCTAACAGACCGATTGACAGTGCACGGCCCTCTTTTTTTGCTTCTTCAGCAAGACGGATCGCCTCTTCAAGTGAATCTGTTTTCACATCGGTATAGCGTGTTTCAATTCGGCGATCAATTCGCGTTTCATCTACTTCGATACCGATACAGACTCCCCCGGCCATCGTTACCGCTAGCGGCTGTGCAGCCCCCATCCCCCCGAGCCCAGCAGTTAGTGTAATCGTGCCTTTCAGCGACTCTCCAAAATGCTGTTTCGCCAGTTCCGCAAACGTTTCGTATGTCCCTTGCACGATTCCTTGTGAACCGATATAAATCCAGCTTCCCGCCGTCATTTGTCCGTACATCATAAGTCCTTTTTTATCGAGCTCATGGAAATGTTCCCAGTTGGCATAGGCCGGGACTAGATTCGAGTTCGCAATCAATACTTTTGGTGCGTCTGTATGTGACTTGAATATCGCAACTGGTTTCCCCGATTGCACAAGTAATGTTTCATCATTTTCAAGTTCTTTCAACGAGCGGACAATTGCGTCAAACGACTCCCAATTTCGTGCCGCCTTTCCAATGCCACCGTAAACAACAAGGTCATCCGGATGCTCAGCCACTTCCGCGTCTAAGTTATTCATCAGCATACGAAGCGCCGCCTCCTGCTGCCACCCCTTCGTGTTCAATTCAGTCCCACGGTAACGAATAACCTTTTCAGATGCTTTCCCCACTATGAACCCCTCCTTACTATTCTACTAGTATCGTACACGATGAAAGCGCTTTATTGTTCGGTATTCAGAAAATTTAGTCCGTGCTAATAGGGTGCTATTGTAGTGAGATAAAGCAGTGAAGTTACTATATTGTCGGCACTTAATAAATAGAATGTTCTTCTAACACCGCTTTTTCGTTAAACTAGCGAGGTATGCAACCTAGTTAATTCCAAGTAGGTAGTACCGGATATATAGTTGGAGTGGCTTTGATAAACTGAGTAATCCATAGCACGCACCGTGCAACAGGAGTTGGATACTCTACAACAGCGACAATTCTATATCGACAAAACACGTCTGTTGATTAACCATTTTCTTTCAAAAGATACTAATAAGGTAGGCGCAAAAATTTTCATTTGGACCAGTACGTTTTCGGCTCGCTTTCGGCTAAACTAATCACGACAGTTTTACCAATTGGGGAGGAATTGCAGTTCATTCCTCCTTGGTCGTCTTGTCGCGTACCTACAACGTTCAAGTGAAAATTGCAGTTGCTTGCTATATTCAAGAAAGACGCACTCCAGGTTGCGAATTTGATCACAGCTAATGAAATGCGCTTTCTCAAATAGACCATCCAGCGAAGGCGCGTCTTCGTGGTAGCCGTAGCGATAAGACTAAGGAAGGATGCAGTTCAATCCCTTCCAAGTGGTCTTCTTTCTGGCTTATCGCGGGAGGCATCCACAAAGCGGCGAAGCGGTATTGGTAGGAATTCTATTTCATTCCAAGTATCAGAACTTTTCAGCGACCTCTGGAAAGCCCTTGTAAAGCCCAAACGCCGGATTCATTTGGTCAACATCTATAGTAAGCATTATCATTTCCCGCAATCTCTTTTCCCACCAATTCCAAGTCAGTCCAAACCCACCCCCATTCCCTTTGTCAGATTAGTCCGGCGAAACTAAAAAACCTTCCGAAAAAAAAAGTCCATTCCCTTTCACCCATCGTCGCATAGGATAAAGAGAATCGCTTGGAAGGAGTGAACGAATGGTCAACATGCAACCAGGTGGTCAAGGGGAACAGCAATGGTACCCTAAATTACCTGAAGGATATGAAGCAAACCGGGCGCAAGATACGTCTGGGTATGCGAATGATAGCTGGTCACCAGGTATGGGAATGTCCGGACAGGGGATGCAAGGTTTTTCATCTGGGCAAGGGATGTCTGGACACGATATGCAAGCTTTCTCTCCAGGGCAAGAGATGCAAGGTTATGACATGCAAGCTTTCTCTCCAGGGCAAGAGGTACAGGGCTACGACATGCAAGCTTTCTCTCCTGAGCAAGAGATGCAAGGTTATGACATGCAAGCTTTTTCTCCAGGGCAAGAGGCACAGGGCTACGACATGCAAGCTTTTTCTCCAGGGCAAGAGGCACAGGGCTACGACATGCAAGCTTTTTCTCCAGAGCAAGAGATGTCAGGTTACGGGATGCCTGAACAGGAAATGGTTGCTTTCCACTCAGGACACGACATGCAGGGGTTTGCTCCGCCAGGACGGCCGCCGGGCCAAGGAATGCCCGGATTTGGTCCGCCGGGACGACCACCTGGGCCAGGAATGCCCGGATTTGGTCCTCCAGGACGACCGCCGGGCCAAGGTAGTCCTGGATTTGGTCCTCCAGGATGGCCACCGGGACCAGGAATGCCGGGATTTGGTCCTCCAGGACGACCACCGGGCCAAGGACAACCGGGCGGACAACAAGCCCCATCATCTCCGCCACCAAATACCATACCAGCTTATCCAAGTACCCAGTTGTTTGCAGTAGATCCAGGTGCAATCCGTGGTTGTCTCTACCGCTATACCTATGTCTGGCTATCCAGAAGACAAGGTTTTTGGTTTTTCCCAGTCTTTGTCGGACGTACTTCTGTCGCCGGTTACAGATGGCGTAATAGGCAAAGAAGATGGGAATACATGGGGATCGACCTTAATCGAATCGACAAGTTCTCCTGTTTTTAATTAGCTACTTTCTATTATCTATGCTCACTTAATGAAAAAAACGATTCCATCACCGATGGAATCGTTTTTTATTGAGCTTATCTGTTTAACAATGACAGAGAGAGGGAATGTAATTAGAGGTGCGTGCATGGTAATGAAGAATAATGGACAAGATTAGTCTAAATGATGTGTACCATTATCTTATAAGAAAAATAGGTGATTTGATGAAAAAGGTATCAGGTGTTTTTTGGATTTCGGTCGGTCTAATAGGTTTGATAGTTTTATTCGGAGCATTTGCACCTGAAAGCTTCGAAAACGTAACAGAGAATATGAAAAACTTCATAACTTCATCATTCGGCTGGTATTATTTACTCGTTGTCACTGGAATTGTACTGTTCTGTCTGTTCTTTATCGTCAGTCCAATTGGTCAGATTACGCTCGGAAAGCCTGATGAGAAGCCTGAGTATTCTCGAATGAGCTGGTTCGCAATGCTGTTTTCAGCAGGAATGGGGATTGGACTTGTCTTTTGGGGAGCAGCCGAACCTTTATCCCATTTTGCTATAGACCCCGCAACTGAACTGCCAGGAACCGACGCTGCTTTTCGTGAATCGATGCGCTTCACATTTTTCCATTGGGGTATTCATGCATGGGCGATTTACGCTGTAGTTGCCATGTCACTTGCGTATTTCCAATTCCGTAAAGGGGAACCTGGATTGATTTCCTCAACTTTGAAGCCGCTTTTTGGAGATCGGATGAACGGTCCTTTAGGCACATTGGTCAATCTACTCGCTATCTTCGCGACGGTAGTAGGGGTTGCAACGACTTTAGGATTTGGAGCTATTCAAATCAACGGCGGATTATCTTATGTATTCGATATCCCCATCAATTTTACCGTTCAAATTATCATCATCATTATCGTAACAATTTTATTTGTTGCTTCTGCTTGGTCAGGTATAGGTAAAGGAATTAAATATTTATCTAATATCAATATGGTACTTGCGGTCATCTTACTGATACTTGTTATCATACTTGGACCTACTATGTTAATCTTCAATACATTTACCGATACAATCGGTCTTTACTTGCAAAACTTACCCCGTATGAGTTTCCGGGCAGCACCGCTTGATGATGCCAATCGTACGTGGATTAATGGTTGGACTATTTTTTATTGGGCGTGGTGGATTTCATGGTCCCCATTTGTTGGTATCTTCATTGCCCGCGTATCACGTGGAAGAACCATCCGGGAATTCTTAGTTGGTGTCTTGATGCTCCCCACATTGCTTAGCTTTTTCTGGTTTTCCGTTTTCGGTGCCACGGCAATGGATGTACAAATGAAAGGAACTGACTTATCTGGATTGAAAACGGAAGAGACACTTTTCGCCATTTTCAATGGGATGCCAATGTCAATGTTTCTATCGATTTTAGCAATTATCCTCATTGCCATCTTTTTCATCACATCCGCAGATTCTGCCACATTCGTGCTCGGAATGCAGTCAACTTACGGATCGCTTAATCCGCCAAATATTGTGAAACTGACATGGGGTGTTGCACAAGCAGCAGTTTCCATCATTCTGCTCTCTGCCAACGGGCTAACCGCACTGCAGAATGCATTGGTTATTGCTGCATTCCCCTTCTCCTTCGTCATCATTTTAATGATGATTTCGTTTTATAAGGCTCTTGATAAAGAACGAACGGAGATGGGACTGATGGTGAGACCTTATTCGAAGAAGAGGAAATAGTAATTTGAAAAGCCAAGACTGAGCCGTGTGCTCAACCTTGGCTTTTCTTTTTATGTTCTCCAACTTATTTAAACGCCTCTCCCACATTATTGCTTTGAAAGTTGTACTTCATAGATGCGAGCAATCTGCATATATTTCGTAGAGAGGTTTTACGAATTATAATGGGTAGGTGATGAAAGTGAGTGCAATATTACTTGGCAGTTTTCTTTTTTTAAGTGTAAGCTTCGGAGGTGGAATTGCTTGGCTAGTATCTAAACTATTCCACAATTCAACCGCAGGATTATCACTCCTATGCGGTGGATTTTTAGTAGGATTACTGGCACTTGATATCATTCCAAGCGCATTGAAGATGTATAAGTCTTTCGGTATCATACTGGGGGTATTCATTGGATACCTATTTTTTCTAGTGCTTCGCAATTTATTCCACTCATCTGCAGGTCAAAGTCCTTCCGTTTACTTGCTCATGCTTGCCATACTCATCCATACAATCCCGCTAAGTATGACCATTGGCAGCTTAATGGAGAGTTCAATAGTCGGCATCACAATTACGGCTTCTGTAATTCTGCATCATCTTCCAGAAGGTTTTGCACTTACAACTGCTTTTCTTTCGCAAAGGAAAAAGCCATGGAAGTTATTTTTAGGTTTCCTCAGCTTATCGCTATGCTTTAGCCTATTCATCTGGATCGGGCATTACGTAAATCTGTCTACCAAAGAGCAAGGTGTTCTAATGGGGATCTCCATTAGCCTCATTGCAACTACAAGCATTAGTGAATTCATCCTGCATAATCTAAAGCTGGTACCTCCAAGATCTTTTATCACCTATATTTTTACGGGTTATTTACTAAGTACTCTATTTCATCTGTTGTTATAATTTTAGGCAATATGGATGAAAGATAGCCGACTCTTCACTTAAGCACCTGTTAGTTAAATGAGAAATTATTCAGAAAATATATCAGCTACTAAATTACTAAATTCTCTTAAATAATAGAGATAATTTTTCCCGTCAATTCCTTCATAGTTATATCTTTTGTTATACATCTTTGCAACAACAACATTATATTCAGGTATTACTAATAAAGTTGGACCTGTTACCCCTATTATTTGAAAAGCACCTTTAGGCACTCGGTCTCCAATCTCGCTTTTTAATGACGGAGTTCCTTGAACAAACCAAAACGCACCATTCAATGGAGTTTCTTCATTTTTATATGTAGGGCTTTGAACTTGTGTTGCAATTTCAATTACTTCTTTTGGAACAACTTGTTCTCCATTTATATTTCCTTTTCTTAAATGAAGATTGCCCCAATGTGCAAATTCTCGAGCAGAGACATAAAGGTTAGACTCAGTTCCATCATTTGAATTGCCCAGTTTAGATGTTGCCTCTTCGTTAGGATTAACAATAACTTTAACTAAATTTTCATTTTCTTTTGTTTGCCAAGCTGTTTCCTTATAACCTAAAGGTAAAAAGATTCTTTCGTGTAACAATTCAGAAACACTTTGGTTGTATAGTTGTTTAATTAATTGTGTCATCATTAATACATTAATCCCTCTATACGCCCACCCTTGACCTGGGTCAAACTCCCTATAAACCATTCCATACTCGTCCTCATTTAAACCATGAGAATGCGTAATTAAATTTCTAATGGTTGTTCTACCAAGTAATTCTTTATCAAATTCTTCAAAGTAATTTACTGCATAATCATCAAGACTTTTAATTTTACCTTCATGGATTGCATATGCAACAGCTAGCCCTAAATAACTTTTTCTCGCCGATGCAACATTAAACTGTGAAAATTGCGTTATAGGCAATGAACCTTCTCTATTAGAGTGGCTTCCACTGTAATGCTCTAGTACCATTTCATCATCCTTAAGTATAAGCAATGCCGATGCGGAGCAGTGATTTAGCTCCTTTATATCTTCAACCCATGAGATTAATTTTTGATATCTAATATCCAACTTTGTGCCCTCCTTTCTTTTGTCAAATTCAACAAAAAATAGATTAAACCATGTTGAACGAACCTACCCCGTTAGTTACAATAAGCACCTATTAATTAAGTGTGAATTCTTTTTCAAGAAAAGTAACTACATCTTTCCAATCTACTATTGGTGAATGTTCTTCATATTCAAATGCTCCCAAATTCACATTAGCATCTGGTTCATCTTCATAAAGTGAAAACTCTCTTATTAACGTACCATTTTTTATTACTATAAGTTCTGCATTTAAATCTTCATCATAGTAAGCATAGATAACAGATCTACCATTTGCCAGTTTCGTCCATGCCTGATTCGATAAACCAAAGAATGCTCCTCCTTCAAAGTCCACAAAATATGTCCATCCATCTTCAGTTTCAGAAATGTGTACTGATTTATCAACACAATCCCCGTACTCATCCAACTCAAATTCAATCTCTTCATTCATCCAACTACAATATTTTTTTTTAGCTTCTTCTAAAGATAAATTAATTTTAAAACAACATTCTTTCATTTTTATTCATCAGCCTCACTTCACTTTACAATGCACCTTAACTTTTCATTCTTATTAAACAACCCTACCTGTTAGGCTAACTCCAACGACCATGATGCATCACAGACTGTCGCACCCAATACGAGTAGCGCTTACGGGCGATTAATCCTCCCTTGCTTATTGCACCAGCCTTGCCTATATTCTCTGAAGAATGGGGCTGTTTTTTTATTTTCATGGGAGTTTAGTAGAATACTTCACAAACTTTTTTCTCCTCCAACTTATCATTTCCTTTTACTTTTAAGCGTTTTTGCAAATACATAACCACTTAATCCTAGTGACGCACTAATCACATAGCATTTATAATTATTCTTTTGTAAGTATTTTTCGAGTTCATTCGTATCATCGTAGCAAATCGGCCAAGCATATAATTTATGGGACTTAAATTGTTCTCTGTTCCCTACGAAAAATGTATTCAAATCTACTTCTTCAATATCAAATAAAATACTTCCCGCCTTTACATGATCGAAATAATGTGCTAAGTAATCCTCGAATGTAACTGTTACAATTTCATCTGCCACCGTTTCGATATCTAATAGCAATTCATTTTCAAGAAAATTTACTGAGTACCCAATTAACACACCATCGTGAATAGATATTGTCATTCACTTCCTCCTATATACTGCCGCGTTGTATGAAAAATCAATTAGAATTACCCATGGCAATCCTACGATACTTTACTAAAAAACCTGGATTAAATGCTTTTCTATTTTAAATTTAAATTCTCTAATACTTAAGTTTGTTTCTGCGTCGAGAATACTTATTTCTATTGTTATCGTATCCCAACTTTCCAAATATGTACGCTTCACAAAGCTTTGAAAACCTCTTATTTCAGAGTATTTCTCCATATACTGGGGCTTTTCATGGGATAAATCATTAATACTTTCATCTATTTCCCATTTGCCGAATTGAATATTTATGTCTCGATCAAGTTTATTTTGTGTATCAAAACCAAAAAACATGTCTCCTGTTTCTTCGTTATAATAAATCCCCATTACTTTCAAATAAAACTTAGTATCATTAATCAACAATAGTTGAATTCCTATATTATCCTCTGGATCCCCAACCCATTCCTTCCACTGTTCTTTAGTCCACATGTCCATTTTACTTGTATCAAATGTGTTCATAGTGAAATCAACATTAATATTTTCTTTTGTCATTTCCTTCGCACCCCTTAATTATCTTAATATAGTTAACCCTTTCAGTTAACTTGCTGCGTTAGTTGAAGTAGAAGGTAAAGGATTGTCTCCATGAGATCAAACCTTATACATCTCCAATCCAGATCAACTTAAAATCCGTTCATGGAAATATTTAACTTCATTACTCAATAAGTTATGACACATGCAATAGATAAAAGTCTTCCTATGTAAATGAAAGAGGGACTTTTCGCAAATCTAACATATTTATATTGTGTTTGATTCATAACTTTTTCAAGCAGATCTAGTAGACGCAATGCCCGTTTTAGGAAATATTTAATTTCATTAAGAAAAAGCTGCCCTGTAAAGGCAGCCGATTGTTTAACTAAAGTAACTTGTTAGTTGAAGAAATTATATTTCAAGAAAAATATTCTCAGATCAAAATTATGTCTATCATTTTATTTAGGTGGATTTAGTTGCCACGAAAATCCAAGCTATTTTTATTTAATGTGTAATTCTACCGAAAAGGGGTTTTTGCTGTTTTTGGAAACCTTAATACTTGAGCTGCCCATTTTTTGGATAATCTCGAAAATAACCTGCCCCTTTACATTTGACACGTCTATTCTATAGACTTTTTCTGCATCAGGATCTAGGGTATCTATATGTGCAGGTTGATTATCGACATAAACAGGTAATAATTCCTTTGTCGGTGAATTTTTACTGTATGCATTTATGGTGAATTGACGACTAAGTTCTTGGTTCTTATTTTTAACTTTTACATATAGGTTATCGCTATCTTCCTCCGTAGAAATCATACAGCGTGAGACATTTGTTTTTGTCATGTAGCCTCCTCCGATTCTTTTCTATTCTTTTTTGAGAGAATTAATAGCGTCAAGGATAGCTTTGCGATTACTATATTCACTTTGTAATAACTCATTCATTATATTAGTGAATTTAGAAACTAGAGGTTCTATATTGTCTGAATTCTGGTTACCCATTAAGCTTTCCATCATAATAAGATTAGATAGAGTCATAGCCATAAATCCAGCACTATTATCGGTTACGTTGATAACGGTATTGTTTCCATTTGTAAAGGTATTGTTTCCAGCGTTTGCGGTAGCAGTTGAGTCAGCATCTCCAGTTGCATCGGAATCGGCGGTTGCATCGGCATCTCCAGTTGCATCGGAATCGGCGGTTGCGTCGGCATCACCAGTTGCATCAGCGTCTCCAGTTGCATCGGCGTCTCCAGTCGCAGTTGCATCACCAGATGCGGTTGCATCGGCGTCTCCAGTTGCATCAGCATCACCAGTTGCATCGGCGTCACCAGTTGCGTCAGCGTCACCAGTTGCATCGGCATCTCCAGTTGCGTCGGCGTCACCAGTTGCGTCGGCATCAGCAGTTGCATCGGCGTCACCAGTTGCGTCGGCGTCACCAGTTGCGTCGGCATCAGCAGTTGCATCGGCGTCACCAGTTGCGTCAGCGTCACCAGTTGCGTCGGCATCAGCAGTTGCATCGGCGTCACCAGTTGCATCGGCGTCACCAGTTGCATCGGCGTCACCAGTTGCATCGGCGTCACCAGTTGCATCGGCGTCACCAGTTGCATCGGCGTCACCAGTTGCATCGGCGTCACCAGTTGCATCGGAATCGGCCGTTGCGTCAGCATCTCCAGTTGCGTCAGCATCTCCAGTTGCATCAGCATCTCCAGTTGCATCGGCATCTCCAGTTGCATCGGCGTCACCAGTTGCATCGGCGTCACCAGTTGCATCGGCGTCACCAGTTGCATCGGCGTCACCAGTTGCATCGGCGTCACCAGTTGCATCAGCATCTCCAGTTGCATCGGCGTCACCAGTTGCGTCAGCGTCGGCAGTTGCGTCGGCGTCACCAGTTGCGTCGGCGTCACCAGTTGCATCGGCGTCACCAGTTGCATCAGCATCTCCAGTTGCATCGGCGTCGGCAGTTGCGTCAGCGTCGGCAGTTGCGTCGGCGTCACCAGTTGCGTCGGCGTCACCAGTTGCGTCGGCGTCACCAGTTGCGTCGGCGTCACCAGTTGCATCGGCATCTCCAGTTGCATCGGCATCTCCAGTTGCATCGGCGTCGGCAGTTGCGTCAGCGTCGGCAGTTGCGTCGGCGTCACCAGTTGCGTCGGCATCTCCAGTTGCATCGGCATCTCCAGTTGCATCGGCATCTCCAGTTGCATCGGCATCTCCAGTTGCATCGGCGTCACCAGTTGCATCGGCGTCACCAGTTGCGTCGGCGTCGGCAGTTGCGTCGGCGTCACCAGTTGCGTCGGCGTCACCAGTTGCGTCGGCGTCACCAGTTGCGTCGGCGTCACCAGTTGCGTCGGCGTCGGCAGTTGCGTCGGCGTCGGCAGTTGCATCGGCGTCGGCAGTTGCATCGGCGTCGGCAGTTGCATCGGCGTCGGCAGTTGCGTCGGCGTCAGCAGTTGCGTCGGCGTCGGCAGTTGCGTCGGCGTCTCCAGTTGCATCAGCATCTCCAGTTGCATCGGCGTCACCAGTTGCATCGGAATCGGCCGTTGCATCAGCATCTCCAGTTGCGTCGGCGTCACCAGTTGCGTCGGCATCAGCAGTTGCGTCGGCGTCACCAGTTGCGTCGGCGTCGGCAGTTGCGTCGGCGTCGGCAGTTGCATCGGCGTCGGCAGTTGCATCGGCGTCGGCAGTTGCATCGGCGTCGGCAGTTGCATCGGCGTCGGCAGTTGCATCGGCGTCGGCAGTTGCATCGGCGTCGGCAGTTGCGTCGGCATCAGCAGTTGCAGTAGCGTCGGAGTCACCAGTTGCGTCGGCATCAGCAGTTGCGTCAGTGTTAACTATCCATGGATACCGAGCATCGCATCGTCTGCAAAATTTATCGAGATTTTCACTCTTGTATTGACAATATTCACATTTCCAATTACTCATTTTGTATCTCCTTTCTAAATAATGATCAAGTTAAAAAATAATAATTAACCTGTCTCGATAGCATATGACTTAATAAATTATTGAACTAGTTAATCTGACTAACTAACTAAATCAATAATTTATTAGTGTGAACTCCCTCACTTAACAGACCTTACGTTCTATTTGAAGTGGGGGCTTCTCGACTTACCATTTCTTTTACTAGCCAACGAAAACAGACCGAGCTAACCCTCTTGTTCCAAAAGTTTATATTTGTATGATTTATTTGGCAGCCAACAAACGAATTCCTTCCTTTTTGATATTTAAGGCAGAGTTATAGTCTCTATTAAGCACAGAACCGCATGAGCAGTTATAGACTCGCTCCCGTTTGCTTAATAAGATAACAGCTCTCTTGTAAGTGAATGCTTTACGAATGAACCTCTTTCATAATTATCATCCTTTTAATTTCTTTTGATTTTCAATAAAATGGCCTGATAATGAAAATCCAGGCCCTTCTTTCTTCCATTAAAAAAACTCCCTTTTACGGGAGATCCTTTATGTTGAACTATTGAAATTAAGACTTCAGTAGTTGAAAAAAACAAGTTTCTGTATAACTAGTTAGGATAAAAAAATTAAAAATCAACGGTCTCTTTGATAGTTGACCATTGAATTTCGGGATTAAATTCATTGCTAGTCATCATCGTTCCAACAAATATATCATCGGTATTAGTTATGTTATTCAAATAGTGTTCAATAGTTGAACTGATAACTTTTGAGGTGTATAAACCTGATAATTCATTCTTAGAAACCCAAAATAATTCCCCTTCGTCTGAAGGAATAAAGTTCATATGCTTTGTTTCTCCAAAGTAGACATATTGCTGACGTATTTCCCCGCTATTCTTCTCAAGCAGTATGTATTCAAGCCTGAAATTTTTGATGTCATCCTTTTTAAATCCTGTCTCTTCTTCAATTTCCCTGTAACTTGCCGTCATTGGAGAATTAAGTTCATCGGATTCCATATGACCTCCAATTCCACCCCAAAATTCAAAATTAAAGATTTTACTTTTTTTCTTTTTCATCATTAGTACACTTCCTTGATGAATTAAGAATGCAGTAGCCATTTGTCGGACTTCCAATAATACCATCCTCTCTAATTCTACAATTATTTTTTAAACTAAAAGAGCATTATACGATCAAAAATCCTACTACATATAATGGCCCTTCAATGGAATAACATTATTATTACTTAACAGGTACCTGATCTACAGGTAAAACCGAAATCCCTTCTATATAGAGATAGGAAATTCCGGTTCACCTTTTTCATAAAAAATTTGATCATTTCAATAAGCCTTCTTCAACTGAACTACCCCTTTAGTCTTCCCCGCCACTTCGATAAGACCGGTAATTCAGACTTTTATAATACTGAGTTCCCAGGTTATTCATTTTAAATGATGATTTTTCTTATCCAAAATGCCATGTACTACAACTAACACAAGAATTGTTATGATTAAAATTTTGTATATCAACCGTTGATCTAAATAAAAATAAGCTATTAAAGACAAAATGCCTAAACAAATTGCCAAAATCTCTAACTTCTTTGGCTTACTCAGCAGACTCCCTAACAGAGCAAGAGTTGAACCACTTATCATAAGTATAGGAAGGTAGTTTGCATACGTATCTTCTAAGTCAAAAAACGGTCCTAAAGCAATAAGAATAAAACCTAACCATTGAAGCACTTTTCCTAATTTGTTCATCCTTGAGAACCCCCGGTCATTTGACACTTTTCTTCAACTAACCGCCATACATGTAGCGCAAAATCAGCGCTACACCACAGAAGTTGAAAATATGTGCAGAACTGTTATTGGATACTACGGCTTGCGAAGAAGGTCGATGAACTATGGTGCCATAGAACCCTATCCGTTAGTTATACTCCAACGACCACTGTGGCATCACAGACTGTCGCACCCAATACGGGCAGTATTTCCGGAAAATAAATCCTATTATAGTTAATGTACCAGCCTTGCCAATATCGAACAAATTTTGTAAAAAATTCGATATAATTACGTAGACAAGACGAACTTTGACAATTCAATAATCGGGCTATTTGATTTAGTATTCGGTATTCAGGAGGGGTAAGATAGATGAACTCAATCTATTCTAAATCGTTGTTTGTAAACCTGCTTTTACTATTGCTTACAGCTTGCAATGAAATAACGGAAATAGAAAAAGAATATATGGATGCGGAACCAGCTACGAAACTATTAAGAGACTACTTGACAGATCACCGCGCTGAACTAGTAGAGGAAAGAGTAATTGTAACAGCGTATGGTCCTGATGAACTTAATAATGTTCTCGAAGTAAATCTCATAAAATTGAACAGGAAGAAGGAGAAATAATTTAAAAAGATATTGCATCAGGAAGTAAGACGGAAACTGGAACAGGGAGGATACCTCATAAGGCAAGAAACATTTACAACAAATTAGAACAAACGAATGTATGATCTTCCAGAGATGAAAAATTATTGGAAATGTATAACTTGTTAAGCTATCAGGCGCAATTGTGGCACAACATAGCTATAAAATGAGCAACCTTCATTTTAATGCCTCACCTCACGCATTTTAACGCCCCCCCAATCTAACTTAAGTTAATTCTAAAATGCGTTAAGTTAGATTCAAATGAGCACCGAAAAAAATGGATGGCTAAAAAACAGCTTCATCCCCTATGTAGCAAGAGCTGAGGCAGTCTTTATGAATCTAACATAGTTCTATTGTGTTAGATTCGCAAGTTTTTTTAAATACACTTATACCGATGTTTTATTTCAATAAATCGTTCGGAATCCGAATCCTTCCTATAATTAGTGTTATACATTAAAAAACGTGTAGCCATTAAATTCTGTTTTTGGTAAGGGGTTCAATTTTAATCCAATCGTTTGATGATCAAAAGCGATTCGTACCAGTCCACGAGTCATATCAGCAACATTCATTGATTCCATTTCCTCCAATGAGAAAAAGCCTGCACCATCTACTTCAACTTCATCTGGTTGTGGCTGCCCTTCTAAATATTCCATCAAAAATCCAATATAAATATTATGTACTCGACCTGGATAATCCCCCAACATTACGATCGATTTCACTTTTGTAGTTACACCTGTTTCTTCTAATACTTCACGTATGACACTTTGTTCAATAAGTTCTGTTTGACCAATATAACCACCGGGGTTTGTCCATTTCCCTTTCCCAGGATTATCTTTACGGCGAACGAGTAACATTTTTTCATCTTTTATGACTAAAGCTCCAACACTTACACTGTAATTTCCCCAATGAATAAATGAACAGCTTGAACATGCTTTATACTCTTTATCATTAATGACACGTATTTCTAACACTTCTCCACAGTTCGAGCAATAATTCATTCCCATATAAAAACCTCCATATAATTTGTCATAACTATTTTTTCAGATAAATAACAAAAGCCCGAGGATACTATGCTCCAAGGACTTTTATATTTATTTAGCGTTGTTACTTTTTGATTGAAATAAATTAAGATAAATAGTCGGGCTATAAACCAATATAAAGTTTGAATATATGCTTCCTCATTCAGATACTTTGATTACGATTTTACCGAATGCTCCACGACCCAGATGCTCATAGGCTTGGATTGCATCAGAAAAGGGATAAACTGTGTCAATCACGGGTTTAATGTTCAGTTCATTAAATGCTTTGTTCATTTCATCGAAAGCTTTCCGATGCCCCACAAAGATACCTTGTATACGCGCTTGTTTGGACAACAATGAAAACAAATTTACTTCTGCCATCATACTCTTCAGGAACCCAATGACATAGATATTTCCTTGTTGTGCAAGAGCATCAATGGAACGGTTAATACTATCTCCACCAACAACTTCTAAAATATGCTGAGCTCCCTTACCATCCGTGAGCTTTAATACTTCTTTTTCCCAATCCGGTGTTTTCACATAGTTTATAACTTCTTTTGCTCCTAGAGCCCTTACTCGTTCGCCCTTTTCGTCACTGCTAGTTGTGACAATAACTCTTGCCCCTAGTGCAGAAGCGATTTGAATCGCATAGATTGATACTCCCCCCGTACCAAGAATAAGTACTGTATCGCCGGCTTTTATTTTTCCATATTCAACTAAAGAAAACCAAACTGTTAAGGCTGCAATCGGAAGTGTAGACGCTTCTTCATCTGTCATATTAGAAGGTGTCATTACCGCTGCGTCTTCGTCTAGGAGCATATATTCCGCAAGACCACCATCATTAGGTCCACCCACTGCAGTTGGGCCATAGTCCTCGGTTGGTGCTCCATCAGTCCATTTTGTGTAAAGATGGGAAACCACCCGGTCACCTTCATTAAATTTTGTTACCTCTGAACCCACACCGATTACAACTCCAGCTGCATCCGATACGGGTGTGAAAGGTTTACTCATTAAGTCTGGTAAATAATCACCATCCATAATTGATTTATCCCGGAAATTGAGGGATACAGCCTTCACACGTATCAACAGTTGTTTAGGACCTGGTTTCGGAATATCCACATCTACTAATTTTAAGTTTTCCAATCCTACGCCTTGCTTTTTCCATGCTTTCATATTCATCTTTTCCTCTTTCCTTAAATATATATTTGCAATAAGAATATTATTTATAACCACTTATTAGTCTAAACGACTCGCAACACAGAAATACATATCCCGAATTGTCGATGTGTAAGTGATAACAATAACCAAATTCATAACGGAATTTGGTTATTGTTATAGTTCTGTTTGAATGAATATACCAAGGTTTCTTATGGCTTCCTCATCCCTTTTGTAATAAGTCCATTTACCTAACCTTGTGGCCTCAATTAAACCCGCTTTTTGTAAGGTTGACAAGTATTGGGAAGCAGTAGATTGAGTCATGTTTAACTTATTTGTTATTTGACTAACGCAAACACCAACTTCAACTAAATCAATCCCATCCTGTGGTTCAAAATGATCCGAAGGATCTTTAAGCCATTCTAGGATTTGCAGCCGAGCATCATTTGAAAGTGATTTAAAAATATTTATCTTATCCATGTTCACATTATACATCGACAAAAACCAATTTGTCAATTTAATAAACATTAATATCTCTATAGGTTGAAATCTATCTCCCCCCAAAACCGTTCCTGACCTTTTATCGGTCTATTTATGACACCTCCAATAATTTAAAAAGTCCCCCTTTCTTAATAAAAGAGACTATTTACAAATCGATATAAGCTAGGTAAAAGAAGTACGATAAAAACAGCAGACAGTTTAGAATTAGCAAAAGAACTACAAGTAGCAGTTAAGGCTGGTGAAGAAGAACTATTAATGTTTAATGGTCAAACTGTAACCGTCAAGTAGAATTGAGCAGTTTTCACAAATTAAGTTTGATCAATTTTCCACAATTAAGTTTGAGCACTTACTTCGGGAAACAAAGTCTTTCTGTACTTCATACGCATACTTTCTTCGTCTTCTCCGAAGGAAATCACCTCACTTCGATGTAGAAGGCGATCCAATATAGCGGTTGTCAGTGAGGTATCTCCTAAAAATTTACCCCATTCATTTGGACCCTTATTCGAAGTTAATATAAATGCGGTTTTATCATACATGTCATATATAAACTGGAAAAACAGGCTTGCTTCCTTTGGATCTACAGTCATATACATAACATCATCAATAATTATTAAATCTGATGTTGTAATACGTTTATAGCGTGTCTTTGATTTACTAACGTAATCACGGCTTTTTAAAATATATATTAGTTCTCCCATTGAAACGAAGGTCACTTGATATCCATGTTCAATAGCCAAAGTGCCTAGTCCTACGGACAAATGTGTTTTGCCTGTCCCAGGTGGGCCCATTAGAATTAGGGTAAACATCTCTTCAATCCAATTTAAATCTTTTAATAATTTAAACTGTCTATCGCCAATCGCATTTTGTTCTTCCAGTCGATAATCTGCCAGTGTTTTTGGATAGGGAAAGTCTGCCCATTGCATTAGTCGATGAATGGTCTTTTTTTCTCTGCACACCATTTCATGGGTAAGGAGTTCATTAATAAACTCGTGATAAGTCCAACTGCCCGATTCTGCATTACGCAAAAGAGCGGGAAGCTCTTTTGCGGTTTCAGCGAGTCTCAGGGTTCTACATTTTTCTTGTAATAGTTCAATAGGAGAGGTCATGACCTTTTACCCCCAGATAATAAATCGGTGTAGTAATCTTCTGATCGTTCTGCTGCCTTATATTCTTGATATTTTGGTGAATTGGTACTTACTTCTTTTACTTGCGTCTGTGATTCTTTATGTAGCGTGAAAGCGACATCTCTGAAGTCATTAGCACTAATCATATGCAAAGTTTTCACAGTTTCCAGCGCTTCATTTATATGCTCTGGATGATTTCGAATGACCATTTGTAATACTTTCAACTGGTCTAATAAGTGTCTTGGATACTTCTTATTCAATTCATCTAAAAACCAACAAATCAATTCTTTATTAGAAAACCTAATCACAATTTCGTCTCTCAATAGCGTTTTCTTTGGACTTGGTTTCTTATGATGAGTTGGATCATAAACTAACTGTCCTTTCGAACTACAGAGTAAATGTCTCGCGATTATTGCTCCAGATGTCTGTAATCGAATATTTAGGTGGTCATCTGCGGTTACTTCTAAATATGCCATGTTTTTAGTTTTCGCATCGTACGTACCTGTAGGTACGGAATAACGATTGGATTCAAAGCGTATGACATTGTCCTTTTGAATTGTTCTTGTTATACTTTCTATTAGGGAATTCTCGAAAGAGAATTTTGAAGAGACTTTTCTTAAGTGCAGTTTTTCGACTGTATGCACTTCAGAAGGTCTTTTTTTTGTATTATGATGCACTTTGTAGTTTCCGGTTCTCTCAAGCCATTGAATGGCTTGTTGATTCCACAAATGGATGTCTTGAAATTCACGATTCTTCATGAAGTTATGCTTCACGAACTTGACGACTTGTTCTATTTTCCCTTTTGATTCGGGATCGCTTTTTCTACATAAATAAATAGAAAATTTTCTTAGTTTACGGTAATTATCAAATTCCTTGGTAAATAATAAGTCACCCGCATTTTCACTTACAGCTAGTAAAGCATCTTGGTCATATACCATTTCTTCAGGCATGCCTCCAAAAAACTCAAAAGCATTTTCATGACAGCGGACTAAATCTCTTGTATGGAAATGTCTATCTAAGAATTCAATGTACTTATACCTAGAATTGGATAATACAAACCCAATAAAATAAAGCCTTCTTCTCATTCCGTCATTACAAGTCACCAAATCTTGACCGAAATCTACTTGTGCTTGAAAACCCATCGGACTATCCGGAACTGCTTCATAAACTCTTTGTTCAGACACTTTCGGTATATGGTATGCAGTACGTAACTCATTCACATAATTCCTAGTAGTATTCTCCACAATATTATCTTCATTCAACCCCTGATTCTCTTTCAACCAGTCGTAGACCTGGGCACTACTCATATCAGGGTATTTCTTCAACCATCCAACAATGACATCCCTGTAGGGATCCAACTTCTTTTTACGTGATTGTAAGGAGACTAAATAATCCTCAAATTCTTCAGATGTACTCTTTAGATATTTAGAAACGGTATTTCTTGAAATGTCCAACTTTCTCGCAATTGCCGACTTAGAAAAGCCCATTTCGGATAACTCGCAGATTTTCATATAAACCATGATTTTCTTCACTCCAGTTTCCTCACTTCCTTTTACACGTTTAGTATAAAGGAAGTGAATTATTTAGAGGGAAACTGCTCAATCTTATTTGTGGAAAACTGCTCACTTTAGTTTATCGTTTACACAAACTTTTAATTACCCAAATGAAAAAGGTGACCATTTAATTGAGGTAAATCTTACTGCTGATTTTGGAACGGCTAAATATGTTGGAAATATTTTAGTGAAGTAATATTAAATACTTTAGAAAAAACTACTATGTAGAGGCAGTCCCTTCTTCAACTAAAGCCCCTGTTAGTTGAAGAAGGTCTACATAAAAAAACTTACTTTATTTTTAGTGTACTATTTTTTCGATACAAACTTTGCACAAACCAGATGCTCCATTTAATTACCTCAATAAGCACTTTCTATAATTAACTAAAACTAAAACTATAGCCACTAATAAATATATTACAGAGGTAACTGTAAGAGTATTAAGTACGTTTCCAACTTGAATGACCAAAAAATAATTGAAAAGTTGGTGAATCACAATAGGAATAATGAGATTATGATTCAAGTTATAAAATGCAGTTATGATGATTGATACAGCAACAATGCCACACAAGAAACAAATGATATATTGCACCAATTGTAATCCTGAGTATCCTGACATAAGCCATAACGGTGTATGCCAGAAGCCCCAAGCCAATCCAACGATAATGGCTGATTTTAATGGACTGAATCTTTTTTGCAAATCATTTAATACAAATCCCCTCCACCCTAATTCTTCCCCGAGTGGTCCAAGAATTAAATTGTAGCCAAATAAGATAAGAAGTGAAGTCCATGAAGCAGTAAATTGTTCATATACGGGCACATTCCATACTTTGTTTGTCATTAATAAACTACCAATTAAAAGCAAAAATTGAATAAGAACGACACACAATACAGTCGATATTCTGATTCTTTCCCTAAATTGGCTTTTTATAAAGTTCCATAGGTTCCATTGGGGATAGATTTTACGGAACATTGTTACGAAGACAAATGTAGACGTCCATGATGATAGCACGAGTAATATATCTACTACGGGCTGAGACTTAAAAAAAAACATCGTCAGCCCTATGACAAGAAGAAATACAAAGAACATGACATAGGTCCATATAATATACTTTTTTACCATTCCACTCAAACCAAACACCCTCCTATATATATAAATAACCAATAGAACAGTTTGCACTTGTTCCATTGGTTATAAAGATAAACTATGGTGTTACCCCCAGGTCAATATCAATAAAAAGTATTTTACTCTTCTTCAACAGGAACATATATTTCTAAGAAGGCTCGTTCTTTGTTATCAAGATATGTAATAAGACGAGTATTAACAAAAGCAACCCCTTTTGGTTTAAGTCCTTGTTCGTTTCCCCATTCCACAGTAGATTCAAAAACTTTATATTTAATATCACTATTTCCATTTTGATACCTGCCATCCTCAACAATTGTATAGATGCATTTAGAATATTGTAAATAACATCCGATATTTTCCTTATGTATCGTTTCATGCTTTTCAACAATATACATCTTGGAATCTAGAAACCCGTTTTCATCAAAAGTAAATTTCCTCATGATTTTGCTAAGAATATCATCCTTCATCATATCCATATTTTGCAATAAAGCAGGATACTCCAGAAAGGAATAAAAGTCAGAAAACTCATCAATTACTTCATAGGTTGGGAATTTCCTTATGGAGTATTGGTTTAAGTGTTCTTTTAATTCCTCACAGAATACTTTTGTTTCTTTTATTTTTTGAAGCATGAATTTTTTATTTCGTATGGTTTCTTCTAATTGTTCGGCTTTTACTTCTAATAAAGTTTCCAGTTCTTCTATTGCTCTTCCTTCTTGTAGTTTTCTAACTTCTTTCATCGATAAGTTTCTCTTTATATAAAAATCCGCTACCAATAATGTATATATATCATAATCATTATACTGTCGATAATTATTTGATTCATCATGGTTTGGTTTTACAATTCCTTGTTTCTCGTAATACCTAAGTGCATCTCTTGATACACCTAGAATTTCAAATAATTGACTTGTTCTATAAGTATTCCTTTCCATTCCATATTGACCTCCTAAAGATATAATATTCATTGAGTAATTTTAAATAATTACTATACAATCACGGACCTTATTAATATGACCGAATATTTATTCTCAATCTTCATAATTATGTTAACATAAATATTCAATTAAAGTTTATCTCCCCTCTAAGCCATCCTTTAGAGGGGAGATAACTTTAATCATTTTTAAAAAATAATAAATCTTTATTTATATAATCAAAATTCGTATTAAATGAATAATCTTTTTAAAAACTATAAGTAGGTTTTCTTTTTATTCTTGTTCAACTAACCTGCCCAGTTAGTTGAATAAAAAAAAGCTTTACTCATTAATGAAGTAAAGCACCTGTTAGTTCAACATTCAGTATTAGGTTATCTATTTTACTTCACACAAGAAAAAGCCAGTACAATAGGAATTCGTTGTCTTCTAACAAATTCATCTTCACTACTAAAATGTTCACGCTTTGGTGTACCCTCGCGTAAATCTAGAACTGAAAAACCAGCTTGTTTAAGTGCTATAAAATAATTTTCGATTGTTCGATGATACTTAACCACTATTTGGTCAATCCAAGGCTCTTTTCTTTCCCCCTCCTGGAAGTAGTCATCGACAATCCAATTACCGCGTTTATCTCCAGATTGCTTACTAGCAAAAGACGAAGTTGTAAGTGGATGCTGGATACTAAAAACAAATCTCCCGTTTTCTTTAAGTGTTTTATGAACATCTCTAAACAGGCGATTAATGTCTGAAACATAATGGATTGCAAATCGAGATGTCACAAGATCAAATACTTCTTTTGGATAATCATAAGATTCCATTGTTTCAAAGTGTATTGTCCCGTTTTGTTGAAGTATGTTAGAGCGTGCCACTTCCACCATTTGTTTCGAACCTTCTACTCCTGTGTAGTTTTTTGCTCCTAAATGTAAGAGTTCTTTTCCAAACGATGCATCACCACACCCTAAATCTAAGACGCTACTATCTTGAAAACTCCCAATTAACTCATAGATAATTGGTCCTTCAATTGCATTATTTGGACTATCGTTTCTCTTTCTTCTAATCATATAATTTTTCAAAAAATCGGTTTGATCATAGACGCTAGGTCCTTTAAATTCCATCGAAACGTCTCCCTCTAAAACTTGAGATGTCGGGCGAATCATCGCCACATACACAAATTAATTTATTCTATCAGTTGTTTTCTAGAATTGACAATTAGGCAGTTATTTACTTTTCAATAAAATTTATATAAAAAATTTCGCTATAACGATTCCTTATTGAACTCACCTGCCGCGTTAGTTCCAGAAGAACAAAGAGCTGCATTTGGTTAGGATACGCTAACATAGAATGGCATTATAATGCTTTTGGTGTTTTTTCCAATAACGACCAAATTAACAGCTATCTATTCGATTTGTGGTGTACTTATGTATATACTTGTTCTTTTATTGTTTCTCGGATATCTAAGGACTTTAAAAATCGTAAAGAACGCAAATAAATAAGAATGAACGTTATTTTTTTTCTTATTGGTTAAAGTAAACAGTCTGCCCTTAACGGACGCGATTGTCGAACAATGTACATGCGCCTTTTTACTAGCCAGATCCGAATAGTTCTTTAATAATTGGATGTAAATATATACAAAACCCAGCAAACTTCACATGAGATTTTTGCTGGGTTTTAAAGTTGGATGTGCAAAATGACGCCAAAAGTGACAGCCATAGCTTCTACACTATCTTATTTTTTAAATAGATTTTTTTTATGCCACTTGAAATAAGGCTTGTTCTCCTCAGTTCGGGCGATTTTCATTTTTGAATGCATACTGTACTTTTCATAATCCTCTTCCGAAATCTGTGATGAAATATGCAATCTACCTTGTCCATCGAATGCGATAAATCCATTCTCATAGAGCGCATCATGATTACAACATAGAAGGACACCATTATAAGGATCCACTCTTTCAAAACTCGTACCGTCTTTCCATGGCTTAGAGTAGCTTGCGCGAAGCAGTGCAGGTAACTCAATCTCACAAAGAACACATTTGTGATCCCAGAGTGGTAGTAAACCTTCCCTAAACTTTTGTTGCCCTAAACGAATCTTTGTTTTCAATTCCGATTCTGTTTCAGCAATCATGGGAATGAATGTGTTACGTTCTGTTTGAAGCACCGTACCAATTGCTAATTCGAGCTGCTCTTCATCTACTTGATAAATATTAAGGTCGCCAATTAATTCTATTAACTTTATTGCTAATTCCTCATTGCAAGGATATAAATACCCTTGATTACCATTTGCATCTGTTTGAAATGGTGAATACTTAATTGGCAGAAGCGGCAAAATGTCATCAAATTTCGAGAGTACATTCACAGGTACTTCAAGTTCATGATAGTCCAATTCCACTAAATACCCATCATCAATCAAACGTTCTTGATTTTGCATAGTTGACGGATTACTCGCTATCAAGCATCCTGTTTTAGCAACACTAATCGCCACAATATTTCCTTTTACATAATGAAATATGCGATCCCCTTCATTTACCTCTATCATTCGTAGCCGTGAATGACGTTCTTTCCCACTACTGTCTTGTTGCAGTGACCAAATGATTCCTAATTCTTTTTCTTCTTGATATGTCTGACCTTGCATCACAACGAAACTTTGCATGTATGGAACACTCCCTAAATCGCAATTCAACTAGCTCTATACTCATTATAGCTGTTTTTTTCCTTTAGGCTGCTTATTGTAGTTTCAAATTGACCTGAATGAGTAAAAAAATGATTTCTGCACAACCAAAAGCCACGATCGCCGAATCATCTTCGGTAATCGTGGCTTTTAATTTTTCATCGTAATTCTTAAGACTTCACAGTAACTACTTTACCCTCTTTACGTTCCTTAGCATATTCAGCTGTAGCTGTGAACAGTACGTCAGAAGATGAATTCAGTGCAGTTTCACAAGAATCTTGAACAACACCGATGATAAAGCCTACGCCAACCACTTGCATAGCAATATCATTTGGAACTCCAAATAAACTACACGCTAGCGGGATAAGCAAAAGTGATCCGCCTGCAACACCTGATGCACCTGCTGCAGACACAGCCGCAACAACAGTAAGAAGAAGTGCAGTCACAAAATCAACTTCAATCCCAAGCGTATGGACTGTTGCGAGAGTTAGTACAGCAATTGTAACGGCTGCACCTGCCATATTAATAGTAGCACCTAGAGGAATTGATACTGCATAAGTATCCTCATCTAAGCCAAGTTCTTCACATAACTTCATATTTACAGGAATATTTGCAGCTGAACTGCGTGTAAAGAATGCCGTGATACCACTGTCTTTTAAAACCTTGAAAACAATTGGATAAGGATTTCTGCGTATATAGACATATACGATTAACGGATTCACTACAAGTGCGATAAACAACATACATCCAACTAAAATTAAAACTAATTTACCGTATACAAGTAAAGCAGAAAAGCCAGTTGTTACAATAGCATCAAAAACAAGCCCCATAATACCAAGCGGTGCTAAATTGATCACCCATTGCACGACTTTAGTAATTGCATCTGAAAAACTACCTAACACATCTTTTGTATTTTGATTGGCATTTTTCAATGCAAGTCCAAGAACAACTGCCCACATTAAAATACCTAAATAGTTAGCATTGAGTAATGCATTAACTGGATTCGCAACTATGTTAAAGAGTAATGTTTCAAGAACTTCAACAATACCTTCTGGTGGAGAAAGCCCTTCTGCTCCTGTTGTCAATGTTAGTGTAACCGGGAACATAAAACTCACAGCGACAGCGACAGCCCCTGCTAGGAGTGTACCAATCGCATAAAGCCCAAGAATCGCTTTCATATTCGTTTTCGTACCGCTTTTATGCACGGAAATTGCGTGCATAACTAAGAATAATACTAAGACTGGTGCCACTGCCTTTAATGCACCGACAAATAAAGAACCGAAAATGGATACCCAACTTGCTGCAGTAGGAACGATTAAAGCTAAAATAAGACCGGCAATAATACCAATAACTATCCTTTTTACTAGACTTATTTGATTCCATTTAACAAATAAATTTTTCATTATACTATCCTCCAGATTTTTCTTTAAACTCGTATTATAAAAAATGCACAATCACTTCTCCACGTTGAGGCAAAATGTACTTATTTCACCTTGAAGTAGACTGAAACTTTATTTTAACACATCCTTTTTAGAATTGTGCATTATATTAGAATACTTTTTGTGGTTTACTATTAAAATCGTTTGGGCGCTAGTCAAAGATTTTGGATCATATGGACAGTGTAGGTACATAATGAAAACAAAAAAACAACAATCACTGAATTTCCTTCAGTAATTATTGCTTTAAATCCCATAAATTACATTCAATTTCACGAATGTTTTTATGGATATGGTGGGAATTGGGCCCGCCTAGGACAGTAAAAAAGAGAGCCATTATAACTCTCAAAAATACGATTAATAACCAGATCAAATAATATTTCGAGTATCGAATCTTTGAAATCTCACCCACTTAACCTATTTAACGCTACTCTATGACATCTCATTCGATAAGAGCAATCTGTACAGGTTCTACGTGTAGTTCATCATAAATGATTCTAAGACACTTAAACCTGCTCGTCTCGTTGAAATAACAGGTAAACAAACTGGCTAGGCTTACTCACTTCCCTACACCAATATTTGTAAATAAGTTATACTATATCATGAACTGATATGCCCGTTGTTCAACTAACGAGGCACGATAGTTCAACAAGGATAACATATGAACAGTGGTGGATTATTGAATGTTAGAAAACCTTAAAGGGGGCAGGGATTAAATTATGTGGAAGAATTACATTGAGAAAATATCGAAAGAATATCATTTCAAAGCACCAGCAACCAATTCTGAAATAACTTTTATAAAAAAAGAATTAAATATTGAATTACCAAAAAAATTATTAGACCTATTAAATGAAACAAATGGAGTATTTGACAAATTTGATTGTCCTTTGATTTGGTCAACTGGAAAAATAGTAGAAGACAACTTGTTTTTTAGAAATTTTGATGACTATAAAGATATTTATATGCCATTTGATAATTTAATGTTTTTTTCTGATGGGGGAAATGGGGATTTGTTCGGTTTTGCCATATTAAATGGGAGTATTCAAAAAGAGGACATATATGTATGGAATCATGAGGATGATAGCCGAACTTGGATTGCTTCTTCGTTAGAAGATTTTATAAAAGGTTGGATTACTTCCGAAATTTCTATATAAATAGGAGGTTTCGTTCTTAACCAAACGGGTGTTTTGCTTCAATTAGGGGTTAAGCACCCTTTTCTTATTCAACTAAAAGAGCAGAATAGTTCAATAAGTGGATTGGATTTATGTGGTGAAATTAATTATTCAACTTACATGGCAAGGTAGTTTAATAAGAAGGAGACAAGGTAGGATAGACTAATTACGATGAAAAGGGAGGACTATAATTATGGATCGAATTTATTTTGTAGACAATCCTTGGCCTAATGGTCATCGAATAATCAACTTTAAGTGGAGTGCACATTTCAAATATGAAGAAGAGGAAGTATTGAAAGAAAGAACAGGATTGTATTTCGATTTACATTTGGAAACTACAGATTATTATGAGGAAGATTTAGATTTAGATGAGAATGACGATGAAGAAGTAGACGATTGGCGCGCTAAGATTGTATGGAACAACTATCATAGTTGTACTATGTCATCTCAAGAATGGGATTATAAAGGTTTTCATGTAGGAAGTGATAAGGCACCATTTGACCTAGAGACACTAGATGGAAAGGCATATGAAATTGACTTTCTATCCAAGGATGAACAGAAAAACTTGAATCTAGATTTGACTGCATTTGATGTTTATTTGCTCGGTCACGATGCGACAGCCTATCATATTATTAAGTTTACTAAGGAAGAAGGCCAGTCTTATCAAATTGATTGGAAAGGTAAGTTGGCGCTGGCTTATACAGGTGATTACGAGTTCAGATATGATTTTCATGCATTAATTTCTTCTACGTCATTTAGCGGAATTACTATTCCTGATGAAATAACGGATTATAGGGCCTATGAGCTTCTAGAGCGCTTCGTTAGTAAACCAACATTATTTGAATTGCAGAATGACAATGGTAAGAGAAAATTTATATTTAAATAACGATATGACTTGAATATTTATGGGATGTTACGTTTTATAAAGGCTTTTCGTTGCTATTAGGCAGTATTAGCAAAGGGGATCGATAGTAGCTCAAAGGTGAAGCGATTGAGCTTATCCGGTCGTCTGCTGTTACGGTCAATCTATCTCGTTGAATATCTTCTTTTTATTTACCTTGCCGTAGTTTTTGTAAATAAGAAAGTCACAGTTTAATAGGGGTGTAATTTATGTTAAGAAAATGGATTTTATTAATTGGTGGAGCTGCATTAACTTCTTTAATACTTAGTTTGTTTTTTGTTAATAGGGCTAGTGAAGATCCCATGCTCGCTAGAAAGATTTTAGAGCAGGCGGAAAGTGGTACAACAGAAATCTCACTGTCTACTTTAACTGATTTTGACTGGGAGAAGGCATCAGTCTATGGACCATATACAACAGTAGATGTCATAGAAGAATCATTGAATGTTGAATTTAAGGGTAGTATCAATGGAATTGATTTTAGAGAAGATATTTTTCTACTCGTATTTGCTAAGGGAAACCATGCTATAAAAACGGTGGTACTTTCAAGAAAAGTAGGTAATTATTACGAAAAGAACGGTATGCTGACACCAAAGAATGATCTATTAATTATTAAAAAATAGCTGATATTGACACTTTACTGGTCTGGTCTGGTCTGGTCTGGTCTGGTCTGGTCACGCCCCACCCCCAGCCGCCGCAGCAGACTGGGCTGCTTTTGCGCAGTCAATCGCCACAACAAGCGACACGAGAAGTGGTTCCATCTCATCCTCTACAATTATTAACTGGTAGCTATCGCCCCATGTGAACCACTTTTTGCTGACAGCACCAATCAGTTCCCCATTTCGGTATACTTCGAAATCCATATCCCACCAATTCCCCTGTACTTCTATCCCTGCCACGTCAATTGAATACCGTGCTTTTAAAAAAGAAAATTCCTTCTTTATCGTTACCATTTCTTGGCCATGTACTTCGACAAAAAAAGTCGGTAGAAAACTAAACGTTTTTTTCGTGATCATCGCCACTTCTTGACAAGCCACATCCATAATCGAAAACGTCTTCGGTATTTGCATAAAGCTTCCTTCTACGAAATACACTTCATTCTCTTCTTGATCCTTCACCGAAAACTTGCCGCTCAAACTAAATACCTTTTGCTTAATATACAACTGTCTCATGTAATCCCCCCTGTACTAGAAACCCCTTTTCAGTAAAACCCGTTCTCTCTACTACGTATCGGATGACAATACGTTTCACTTTCTCCATAAATATATGGGGAAAACATATAGTCTTGCTACTCTACTCAAGCCCGCATCCGTGCCAACACCCGCTCCCCCGCCCTAGCATGTCCTAAATAATTCGGATATGCGACAACTTTGTTACGGTGGAAGTATAATATATTCGCAGCATCCATTTCATCGAAATGAAAAAGCTTCGGCATTAAATGGGAGGCATTGGTCATTCGTTTTGGCGTCTCTCGGAACATGTCCTGATGGAGTGCGTGCGCTTCCAAAACATTCTCACTGTAATAAAATGCGAATAGTTCTGGCTCTCTAGTTTCAATGACGTACAGCTTAATCTTGCCAATACTTAACTGATTTCGTGCAACCATTTTCGAAATTGCCTCGTCGTCATAGTCGATGGCATCCAGTAATTCGGAATCTTCCTCCACTTTCACTTCCCCCTCGGCAATTGCCCAAAAAGTCCGATGGGCCAACTGAAACAGGTCTTGTACAGTTGCGATGTTTTACGATATTTATTTCTAATAGGCCCGGCATATCTGTTTCTTTATTATAGTAATTGTAACGGTATAAAAAACCGATCACATCCGCATCATTTCTCACAATGTAAATATCATTATCAGAATACCCCTGTGTTTTTAACTCGTCGATCTTATTCAAAACCTCAGTTTCATTTTGGAATGTGCCTACAAACTTTTTGTAAGCCATATCAATTTGCCTTCTAAGATTTTTATTATTTTACGCTTACCATGGTTCCATCAAAAGCCGGGAGTTATTCAACAAAAATCCAGTAATATATCATCATGAAAAGCCCCCAGCTGAAATATTCAATAAAAAAGTGTTAGTGTTGGATAGAGAAATTGAGTAAGGAGCAATGGTAAATCGTAGGATTGTTAGAGGCTGTGTATAGCTTTCTTATGATGAAAATGTTATTTTGAATAAAATAAATTTAGTTTTTGTGAAAAGTTTGGGATAGTGTTTAGATTATTAACATTGATTTGATCAATATTGCATACATATATATGAAAACTTAAAGTAGAGGTATTGATTAGTATGAATGAGAAGTTACTAAAAAATGCCGATGCATGCTATCGGTTGGCTGAGCAGGAGGCTGCTCATTATTTTAAATCACTTTCTGAACAGCTCGTGCAAAACATGGTTGCCCCTGTTTTGATAAAAGATATACAGTCTTGGAAACAGAACCATATTCATCCTTTCCCGTTATTATCTATTTTTTCGCGTGGAAAGGGAAAAACTGGTTCAGAGGGGTATCACACTTATATCCAATGGCTGGATTACACAGGTAAACTAGATAATTATTTGGATCGGAGCATTTCCTATATTTACATGCGAGATTTGGGTAAAGCCTTGGACTCACCTGACACACAGGCCAGGGTTCAACGTACAGTTGATAGTTTAAAAAATCACCTAATTGATTCCAATCCGAAAAACCCTGGAAGTAAATTGGAGATGTTTACTATGGCTGGGATGTATCGGCTTGCCCAGAAGGAAGGCGTTGAATCCACCATGATCTGGGTGATGGACAAATTAAAGACTGTATCATCCCATATTCCAGAGGGGATGGATGCTGAGGAAGCCAAGCGGAAACTTATCAAAATCATAGTCGGGGTCATCCTGCATGTGGTTGAAGAGATGGACGCTGAGATTACGCCTGAAGAACGTACCCGGAAGCTCGAAGAAGCGATTAGGCTGGGGTATTCCTATGGTCTGACGTATCCATTCATTGACGACCTTCTGGATGCCGGTGTTTTATCAAATCAAGAGAAAAAACGATATTCCGATTTAATACGGTCCACACTTATCACAGGATCTGTTCCTGAATTGGATCAGTGGACTGGAAAAAACGCGGAATTCATCAGATTTGCCCATTCGGAACTCCGAGATGCCTTTGAGTATATTAAGAGCCTTCAACGACCAGAGACAAGAAAAAGTTTTTTCGAGCAGTCTTATGTGTTTTTCAATTCCCAGGAAGTGGATCGCGTAAAGGTTCTATCCAATGCGAATTACACCAATGAAGAACTTTATATACCTGTCATTTTAAAATCCTCTTCTTCACGCTTGATTACCCGTTCAGTCATAAGTGCTCCTGAGGATGAGGGCTTCCATAACCGAACATTTTTATATGGCATTTACAACCAGCTAGCGGATGATTTTGCGGATATGTTTGATGACTTAAATGAAGAAAGAGTAACACCCTATACCTATTATTTGAAATATCACGATAAGCGCTCGGACCTCATAAATCCCTTTGAATTGTACTGGGCAGTCATCTATAATTTGATCCATAATGTCTATCGCTCTGATAGCAAGACGCGTGAGGTGATACTCGATCGTGCCATAAACGGGCTGAAACGATTTAAAAAACGAATGGGCACTAATAAATACAACGAAGTTATGAAGTTATTTGCTTCGGGAAATCCTACATTCAACAAAGTCATCCAACGTATGGTTCGAAAAGCGGATGATGTGGATTTCTTTGATAAACTGCTTCGAGATCATATGATTACGAATCTGAAAAGTGAACGGAAAGAGCAGGAAGCCTTTTTAGATACAATCGAAACTGTACGTGACCAGATCAACGACGTATTATCTATTTCCGAAATAGGAAATACCTCTTCGATGAGTGAACCGATAATCGATGCGGCAAATTACAGTCTGAAAAGTGATGGAAAGCGACTAAGGCCAATCATGACTTGGGTCATGGGTGTGAACGAATATGGATTGGATAAGTCATCAATCGTCCCGCTTCTGAGATCATTGGAATATATGCATACGGCATCCCTCATTTTTGATGATATGCCATCCCAAGATAATGCGCCCAAGCGTAGAGGGCGTCCAACCTTACATCAGGTGTATGACGTTGCCACAGCTGAATTAACTGGACTTTTCCTGACCCAAAAAGCGGTTGAAGAACAAACATCTCTTGACCAGTACGATCCAAAAACGGTGCTACGCTTGATTCGATATTCGTCCCAAATTGTAGGGGATATGTGTAGAGGACAGGCGATGGACTTGGATTCCAGAGGGAAACAATTGACGCTGGAACAATTGAATACGATGTGCTTTTATAAGACCGGAATCGCATTTGAAGCTTCTCTTATAATGCCTGCAATTCTGGCCCATGCAACGGAGTTGGAAATGGAAGCTTTGAAAAGATTCTCCCGTCATGCCGGCATTGCATTTCAGATTAAGGATGATCTGCTTGATGTGGAAGGAGATCAGAACGTACTCGGGAAACCCATTGGAAAAGATGCTGAAAACAACAATACGACATTTGTATCAATCCTAGGTGCTATCGGTGCCAGAAAAGCGATGTGGGAACATTATTGTTTTGCAATGGAAACGTTACAAGAAATTCCACGTAATACGACTTTTTTGAAGCATTTATTGAATTATCTCGTGAACCGAGACCGTTGAGTTTGTTGGTTTCCAACAAACTCTTCGAAGTCTTCAACCAAAGCCCTGAGCTGTCCAACGAACTCAGCCGAGTGTCCTACCAACAACGAGGTTTCCATCAAACTCTTCGAAGTCTACAACCAAAGCCCTGAGCTGTCCAACGAACTTGGCAAAGTGTCCTACCAAAGCTTCAAAGAGCCCTACTAACAACGAGGTTTCCAACAAACTCTTCGAAATCTACAACCAAAGCCCAGAGCTATCCAACGAACTCGGCCAAGTGTCCTACCAAAGCTTCAAAGTGTCCTACTAACAACGAGGTTTCCAACAAACTCTTCGAAGTCTACAACCAAAGCCCATAGCTGTCCAACGAACTCGGCAAAGTGTCCAACCAAAGCTTCCAAGTCTTTAACATGGAGGGGGAGAATTGTCCCTTAAGGTTTTGATCATTACCTGCTGTGGCCAAACTATAAACATTAAAGTACAGCAAGAAAAAAAAGCCGTCTCCTCGATTTTTAAAAATCGTAGTAGACGGCTTTTTTCATAATTCGGTCTTACAGTTCAGTCTCGCATCTCAAGATAAGATAGGGATACTTTCAAATTCGCGTTGCGTACACGAATTTCATTCAGCAAGTCCTGATCTTTTGTATCGGTCTTGCTTCGGATGGCAAATGTATAGAGAATCATCGTCCCCAAGTTCGTTGTTTCAACTTGTCGAAGTTGGAAGTATTCGGTTTTTTCATTCAAGATATCGTCGAATAAATTTTCGTGATTTAGATTTTCAGGGACAGTTACTTTAAGGATTTGCATATCTTTCCCTTTTCCATAGTCCACTTTGTATAGTATATAGAAAATCAGACTGGAGAATAACGTCAATGCAATGGCCAGAGGGAATTGAAACAGTCCTGCTGTCATCCCGACACATAATCCGAAAAAGATGTAGGCGATATCCTTGGCGTTCGTCACGGCACTTCGGAAGCGGATGAGGGAGAATACGGCGAATAAACCAAACGCCACACCGGCATTTCCGCTTACTACGTTCATAACAACTGACACGACAACACTCATCATAATGATTGTATGGACGAACGCTTGTGAATAGCGCTCTCCTGTAAATGTAATTTGATACACTTTCGTAATGATTAAACTGAGGACCGCAGCAAGTGCCATCGCGGTAATACTCATCCACATGGTCGGAGTGGCTCCTTCCAATCCATTAGATGAAAACAAGTTCGTGATCTGAGCCATTTTCTATTCCTCCTGTTAGTTGTTTTTCCAATTCTTTCGGTTCAAAGTATCCTACCTGCGGTAATACATCTCCACTCAGCAGTTCCATACTGGTACAAAACTTTGATGCACTGCGCTGCTCACACTGAAGCTCCTGTAAAATACGTGTTAGCCAAAGCGGCACACTGTGATCGACTTTCACTTCTAACACGACGAGATCTGGATCGATGAAATGCGTTCCGTACGAACCATTCTCGATATGCAGATCTTCTTTACGGCAACGTAAGTCGAAATCGAAGGTAATTCGCAGTTCTGAATCATGAATACCGTGCAATGCGTGACGGCTATACGATACGACCATTTCGGGACGTAACTGATAGAACTTACGGAAGTAATCAATTTCCTTCATGACTTGCGAATTGGAAGTTTTGTAGTGATCCAAGCCCGCTTGACCGTCTTCCTCTAAATAGCGATACGCCTCCCCTAGCGGCAAAAGCATCCGTCTTTTATTGACGACTTTCTTATGTTTCTGCTTCACTTCAAAAAATGCCACGCTTTTAAGATTTGCATCGTCGTATACGCGTAAACGTAATTTCTGGCGGTATTTTAGTTTGTTTTTGGTCTCAAAATAAATGCCTTTCTCCGCATTGTCAAAGTACAGGCTAGTGACTGAATATTTTCCATCGACGCCATTCTTATCATTTCGCATCTCTGGTCCAATCCGTTCCACAAGTTCTTCGTATTGGCGGCGAGTGATTAAATACTTTTGCTCTTTCCGACTGAAGATTTCGATCGCCATATCTATCTACTCCTTTTTGCTGTCGCTCTATGAACTAAATACTAAAAGAAGAACCTTAAACAAACCTTAAAACAATTTAACAACACAAAAAAAGAGATCACGATGATGTGATCTCTTACTTTGGAAGTTTGACTATAAAAGTGGTTCCTTTATTCTGGTTACTTATCACATGAATCGTTCCATTGTGCATCGATACGATCCACTGGGCGATGGACAATCCTAAGCCCATGCCTCCAGTTTCCCTAGTTCGGGCTTTGTCTTCTCGGTAAAAGCGATCGAAAATATATTGGATATTTTCTTCTTTGATCCCGATCCCCGTATCGCTCACTTCAATTACAACTTTCTGATCCTCGCCATATGTTTTCACACGAATACTATCGTTTTCGCTCGTATATTTTAAAGCATTGTCCACTAAAATTACTATCAGTTGATGCAGCCGAGTTTCATCTGCTTCTATAGTAAAAGGGCTTTGACAATTTAGCGAAAAATGCTTATCCTGCGACTCAGCAATTTCCTTATAAGGCGTACATACGCTTCGGATGAATGTATCGATATGAATGGATTGCTTCATAATCTGTGTTTCTGCCGAATCTGCTCTTGCCAAGGTCAATAAATCCGAAGTGAGTTTGGACAAACGCCTTGTTTCAGACAAGCTTAGGGCTATATTTTCAAACCTATCTGAAATTCTTTCTTGCGGTGCTGTTAGGAGAAGCTCCAGCTTATTTTGAATAATCGTCAAAGGCGTCCTGAGTTCATGTGAAGCATTTTCAACAAACTCCGCCTGCTTATTCCAAGAATGAATAATTGGTTTCATCATCTTTTTAGATAAGATGAAACTTGCAGAAATAGAGAGGACGATGAAGATGACCGACCAGATAATGAACAGTTTCTCAAAGTTGGAAATGATGGTTTGTTCAGCATCCACGTTGATCATCAGTTGTGTATAGGCAATTTCATCCTCATCATTATGGTATTCAAAAAGAATATATCTAAAGTGATACAGTTCACTGATTTTCGTCATTGTAATTTTGTCCATAGTTGTTTTATCCAGCTTATAATCGGTTAGATAGTTTTCATAAAATAAGGTTCCGATTTCATTTTCATTACGTATATTTCCTGCGTTATCCCAATGCATGACAATCACCCTGGGATTTGGTGCATTTTTCCGTCTTTCTTCATCCGGCACAGGCTGATCTAAGTCTCCATCTTTAAGAGGCGGCCGTAACCCCTTTGGATTGTTATCCGTCATCATTTCTTGAAATGATAACAGTTCCTCGTCTGTCTTCGAAAATAATGTATTTTGAACTTGGCCGAAAATGATAATACTAAAGATCGTGAAAATCACAGTAAAAGCAATCAAGTTGAAAATCATAAATTTTAGCTGCTGTTTCTTGAAAATTAGTTTATTAAACATTCCCTTCACCATGGTCTTCCAGCATATAACCTAGCCCACGGAAGGTTTTGATGTATTGATCATAACCAAACTTCTTGAGACTTTTTCGTAAATTACTGGCGTACACCTCTACAACTGTTGTAGAAGTATCAGACTCAAATCCCCAAATTCGATCAAAAATCTGTTCCTTAGTCAAAATAGCGTTTTTATTGTTCATCAAATACTCCAGTAAATCAAATTGTTTTCCATTCAATTTAAGTGTTTCCCCATTAATTTCCACAGTTTTATTTTTGATATTCAAATGTAGTTCCTTAAAAGTTAGAATATTTTCCTTTAATAAACCTCCTGATCTCCTTATCATTGCCTCTAGCCGAACTAATAGTTCTTCTCGATGGAAAGGTTTCACTAAATAGTCGTCTGCTCCCATTTTAAAACCCTTAATCTTGTCATCAATTCCATCTTTGGCTGTCAGCATAATGACAGGAGTCGTGATATTTTGCTTTCTCAAATTTTCTAATACCTCATAACCGTTCATATACGGAAGCATAATATCTAAAATAATTACATCAAAAATATTTTGCTGTGCAAGAAACAGTCCTTCCTCTCCATCGAAAGCCTGCTCGGTATCGAACATTTCCTTTGTTGTTTCACATATTGATTCAGAGAGATACTTGTCATCTTCAATGATTAGTAATTTCATATAGTGCCCCCCTTGTATCATTTATCAACGTTTTAACTTAATTCAACAGAAGTCCCCCACTTCTATAAGTGGTGAGATGAATGCTAGATATGCCTTCAAAATCTGGACGCAATCACGCCGAGGCGTGATTGATATCGTTACGATAGATTATAGGTCCAACTGAAATAAAAGCAAACTTTAATTTCGCATTTCCTTTTTTAAGCTTTGTTTAAGGTTCATCCTAAATAATAGGGTTCTTAGCAAAACATCATCTGAAAAACGGATGAAATTTCATTTGCAAGAAGGAGCTTATGTTGAAAAAACAAAATTCTAAATTTATGAAGGTAGCCGCCTCTCTTATGTTCACCGCATCTTTGTTTGCTTGCAGCAATGATTCAGAAAAGGTAAGTACCAATAATGCGTCTACTGCAAAAGGTGAAAGCTTAAGTACGATTGGGGATCAAGAAATAGCTAGTGTTATTAGCGAGTATGTAAGCTATTCCGATGAAGATTTTTACGAGGATTGGGAAAACGCAACGTCTATTCAGTTGAATGGAAGTGGTGCCAGCTTTGAAGGGGATGGCGGAGTAGTCATCGACAAAAGCATCGTCACGATAACAACTTCAGGCGTGTATGAAATCCAAGGAAAACTGGATGATGGGCAACTCATTGTGGACACAGAAGACGATGGCATCGTTCGGCTCGTTTTGAATGGTGCGGAAATCCATTCTTCCTCTACTTCAGCAATCTACGTGAAACAAGCAGAAAAAACGATTGTTTCATTAGAAGAAGGGACTGAAAACGTTTTATCCGACGGATCTAAGTATGTTTATGAGAATTCAGAGGAAGATGAGCCAAATGCAGCGTTATTCAGCAAAGACGATCTCACCATTAACGGCAGTGGGAAACTAATCGTGCAAGGCAATTACAACGACGGAATCACCAGTAAAGACGAATTGAAAATTACAGGAGGAACAATCCAAATTAATTCAGCTGATGATGGATTAAAGGGAAAAGACCTCCTCGCTGTTAAAGATGGCAATATCCGTATCGAAGCGAGTGGCGACGGCATGAAGTCCACGAATGACAAAGATGCTTCAAAAGGGGTCATCGCCATTGAAGGAGGCAGTTTCGATATCAAGGCAGCTGATGATGGCATTCAGGCTGAGACTTCACTTCTAATCGCAGACGGAGAGTTCAACATTTCATCTGGCGGCGGCAGTCCTGAAAAAATAGCAAATGCTGAAATGGGTCGGCCTACCCCTGGAGAAACGGAAACAAGCACAACTGACGCTAGCTCTGAGACATCTAGTGGCAAAGGGCTTAAGGCAAATGAAGAAGTGGCAATTGGCGGGGGAAGCTTTCAACTGGATTCATTAGATGATGCGATACACAGCGACAACTCGATCACCATAACTGGTGGCGATTTGAAAATGGCTACCGGCGATGACGGCATTCATGCAGATACGTCCATTCTGATCAAAGGCGGGAACATCGACATCACGAAGAGTAATGAAGGGATAGAAAGTAATTCAATCACAATCTTGGACGGGAAAATTCATGTTAAAGCAACTGATGATGGCATTAACATTAGCGAAGCCGACGATAATTCTGACACGACTACTGAACAAGCGAAAGATCCTCTGCTTTCAATAAATGGTGGCTATGTTTATGTCGATGCAGCCGGTGATGGACTCGATTCAAATGGTTCCATATCCATGACAGGCGGTACCGTGATCGTTAATGGACCTACGAATAATGGCAATGGTGCTTTGGATTATGACGAAGACTTTGAAATAAGTGGCGGAGTTCTCATCGCTACTGGAAGTTCTGGTATGGCGATGGCCACTTCAGAAGACTCATCACAGCATACGATCTTGATGACTTATCCGGAGACACAATCTGCAGGAACCAAACTGCATCTAGAAGATAGCGAAGGAAATGAGATTGTGACATTTGCGCCCGCAAAAGACTATCAATCGGTCGTCATTAGTTTGCCAAAACTAACGAAAGATGCTTCCTATACCCTTTACTCAGAAGGGACAACGTCTGGTAAAGAAAGTGATGGTCTTTTTGAAGATGGTGACTATCAAGGCGGCACGAAAGTTGTGGAGTTCACAATTTCCGACACCGTAACATGGCTTGATGAATCTGGAATCACCACTGCAAAAACTTCTGGTCCTGGCGGTATGGGAGGTCCAGGTGGTAAGGGAGCGCACGGGGATATGGTACCACCGGAAGGGATGGAAGCTCCCGAAGGTATGGAACGACCAGAAGGGATGATGGAGCCATCAGAAGGGATGAAAGCTCCCGAGGGTATGGAGCCAGAAGGAAAAGGAAATATAAAAAGTTCTATAAAATAAATTAAAGGGTTCTCTTCAGAGGTCCAAACCATTTAGAAACAATAGAAAAGGGACTCAAAACCGCGATGGTTTTAGTCCCTTCTTTTTATTGTTATAGCAATGTTTACAGTTATTTCATGCTTAATTGGTATGTGAATTAACAGGCTAATTAACATCGTTACATAAAAATGGTTTACCGGAGTTTGATAAGCCAATTCCATACATCTTGTATTATTTTGATAATGCAATTTTTATATGGGCTAAGTGGTGCTCTTCGTGCCAAGCTAATTTTGCAACTTTTGTTGCAACTGTTATTTCACCGTTCTTCTGGTGTGTAAAAGCTCGATTTAATTGCTCTTCAGTTAAACTATATCCTAAAGATACGATGCGCTCATTTATACCTTCTAACATTTTAATCGAACTTTCTATTGGAAGCTTTGTATCCGGTTGAATGGCCCACTTTTCTTGATCAAAATCTGGTACTGTTGGATTCTCATCTGTTAAAGCCAGCTTCAAACGTTGATACATGTTCAACTGAGAGTCTGCAATGTGATGAACAAGTTGACGAACTGTCCAGCTACCATCCCGATATGTTCTGCTTAACTCATCATCACATAATGGATCAACAGTTTCTCTTAATCGAATCGTGTAAGTTTCGATTTCCTTTAGCCATTCTTGACTATTTTCTACTGTACCTTTTTCAGGAACTTGTAATTCTCCAATTGGAAATCTTACATCCATTTTCAATCCCCTTTTCCAAATTCGTTATTTCTCTTTCTATATATGTTGACATAAAGAATCCTCTCAACATCGCTTGGGGATGCCTCCCGCAATTAAGCCAGACAGAAAACCGTTGTCAGTGTTATTCAAGAAAATGGCCCGTTTGTGGAAGTTTAGCCTTGTACGTTAGTTTGCTTTAGAACTGGACATTTTTATGTATTTTATCAACCTCCGTGTTCTTCAATTATCCGCATTGCAATGCCCGTTAACTCCCCATGTTCAGTAAATCGTTCACTAAGCATATCCGTAAGAATATGTTCTAGGAAGTATTCTACACAGTTCATATCTTGAAACAGCAGTATTGTCCTTAATGCTTCTTCGTATATCTCTAAAAACAATGGTTCTGGATTATCCTTTTGAATCTCACCAAATGCTTCATAAAGCAAATCAACTTTATCAGCCACAGATAAAATGCGCCCCTCCAATGTCTCATCTTTACCTTCTTTAAGTCGTTCCAAATAAATGGCTTGAAACTCAATTGGAAGTTCCTTTTCTACAAACTTTCTTGTCATTTCTTCCTCTACTTCACTGAAGAGTTGCTTCAACTCTTTCGATGCATATTTTACAGGCGTCTTAATATCTCCTGTAAAAAGTTCCGCGTAATCATGGTTCAATGCTTTTTCATACAAGATTCTCCAATCCACTTTCTGCCCAGATTCCTCTTCGACTGTTCCAAGAAATTGCGCAATTTTTGTCACCTTAAATGAATGACTGGCGACGGAATGCTCCTGATATTTGAACTTTCCTGGACAACGAATAATTTGTTCTAAATCAGATAAACTTTTAAAATATTGATGTACACCCATCCTACTCATCACCTTTCTATATTTTTCAGGGCTTTCGTATAAAAAAATAGTCACACAGACGTTCATATTTACGACTAGAATAACACGTTTTTTTAAAAAAACAGAGCTATGTTCACTTTAAGCACTGTCTATAATTACTTTCCCTAATTCTAACTAAATTATGCAGGAAAGGGATTAACAACATACAACAAAGAATTTAATCGGTCAATTTAGTCAAATTGACGTGCTTCGGTAGTCTGTTCTGCTACTTCTCACTATTATGATTAACTGGGGCATCTGGATTGTTTCCTTTTTACAAATACAAAAAGACCAACTTCTATTTTTGATTATTATTGCCATTTTTTCAGAATCTTCACTCCTTCTCAGTATTTTAAAAGGACTATCTAACCCTTTAACTTTCAATAGGAACCTTCTAATTCCCTTTTTTCTTCGACTATCTGGCCCGAATCTGAAGGACGTAGTTTTTATTCAGTTACCCCACTATTATTCCGGATTAACAAATAAAATAGTATTAACAATTCTTTACACTATCAATATATAGGGTTAACAAACCTTATATATTAAAATGTTATAGTGAAATTACTGTCCATGAGGATGGACTATTACAATATAATTGGAGGATGATCTTCTTGAAAATCAAAAAAAAAATCATCTCAGTTGCCCTAGCTTTATCCATAGTGGGCGGAGTTGGCAGTACGCTCTCTTTTGCAACAGATAGTCCAAATCATACTGAAGTCAGCAAGGTAACTGTCACATTTAAAGGGGATACGACCAATTCTAAGGGACTCACTTGGTATACATCACTAGATTACAAGAATAGTGATTTGCAGGTAGTGAAAAGGAAAGGAGCGAAGAAACCTGATTTTAATAAAGCCTTGAAATTTTCAGGTACTGCTTCCCTCTCTACTAATTCCAAGAAAGAGTATGTACACAAAGCTGAAGCAACTGGGCTTAAAGCAGATGCTGAATACTACTTCCGTGTTGGAGATGAAGAACTCAATAACTGGAGTGAAATGGGTTCATTTAAGACATCTCCAAAAGATGGAACTTTTACATTTATTGATTTGGCTGATACCCAAGCTAAAACAGAAGATGAAGCAATTCTTTCATCCCAGACTATCTCTAAGGCTCTAGATACTGTCCCTAATGCTGAGTTCATTGTTCACAATGGCGACTTAGTTGACGATGGAGTCAAAGAGGAACAATGGGATTGGCTTCTAGGACATTCACAGGAAAGTTTGCTAAACACGACGTTTGCACCATCCGCAGGGAATCACGAGGATGAAAATTTTGCTTTTATCGATCATTTTAACTTTGATACACCTGAAAATTCTGCAACTGAGACAGGTGCTTATTATTCTTACGATTATAGTAACGCTCACTTTGTCGTACTTAATAGCAACGAAGACTCCGAAAAATACGCCAATTTTTCAGAAGAGCAAATTGAATGGTTGAAGGATGATGTGAAGGCAGCCAAAGCTGATGGAGCTAAGTGGGTTATTGTCAATATTCACAAGGGTCCTTACACGACATCTAACCATGCAACAGATGATGATATCCTAGATCCAAACGGTGTGAGAAATCAGGTGGCACCACTCATGGCGGAACTAGACATCGACTTTGTTCTTCAAGGACATGACCATATCTATGCACGTACTAAGCCTATCAAGAGTGATGGTACGGCTTCAGAAACCGAAAAAATTATTTGGACTAAAAAAGGACAAACCGTAGAATATACCGTAAATCCAGATGGTACGATTTATTTGATACCTGCTACAGCTGGACCAAAAGTGTATTACAAAAATCAAGCGCCCGAACTTGGATCAGCTTACTATAATCTCTTTGAAGTGGCAGATGAGAATCATGCAGCTATCTATGGTCCAGATCCGAACGATAACCGCCGTCCAGTACGCGGCCAAATTCAAAACTTCGTCGGTATCACTATTAATAAAGACAAATTGACTGCAATAACTTACGAGATCGATCAAAGCAAAAATAATGCAGAACCTTACATTGTCGATCAATTTGGGATTATCAAGAAATAATAACCCTTTAAACATACAATATGAAACTGTGTATAAACACCGACTTTTTTTCTTGCTTGCTATATTAATTCTTGATTTCTACAACAAATTCTTTCATTAACGTAACTGCTTTTTAGTTGAAGAAGAAAAGAGTGCTTCAATCCTATTACTTAGCGGTTTTTATTGTCGCCTCCAATACAACTGATTATTCTAACAGTTCATTGACATATATCAGCATAAACATTACTATAAAAAAGAACCTAATGTTCATTCTTGATTTCTAAGGAGGATTAAAGGACAATGATACTGTTTTTACAAAACCACTTTCAAAATTAATAAATTCCCCGCGAGTATTGTGATTACATCGTCACTTTGCCATTTGCAGTACTACATTTGAGGGAGTTAAAAAAATGAATGATAAAATAGTAAATAATACGGATAAAACAAATTTGCGTTTACTTTTAGACAAAGCTATTGAATTGCGTGAAGATGGGCGTGCTAAGCAAGACCAAGACATTCTGAAGGAAGCACGTACTCTCCTTTTAGAAATGGTTGCTACCTATCCAGATCATGCTGAAGTCAACTATCAGGCGGGAATTGCTCATGATAATTCTGGATTAGGCAAGGAAGCTATCCCCTATTATGTAAAGGCTCTCGAGCAAGGTCTCGCAGGACCAGATCTTCAAAGATGTTTACTCGGTCTTGGCAGTACCTACCGTGCTTTGGGTTACTATCAAGAAGCAGTTGAAACTTTACGTCGAGGTGTGACAGAGTTTCCTGAACACCGCGGCCTTCAAATTTTTTACTCAATGGCTCTGTACAATTCAAAAAACTATAAACAGGCAATGGAAATTGTTCTGACTAATTTGATGGAAACAACGTCTGATGAAAATCTTCAATACTTCAAAAGAGGGATTTCGTACTATGCTGATCACCTTGATGAAACCTGGTGATGATTGAAAATTATTAAGACTAGATGTTCTGATTTGAATCTAATTCGTTCTCTTTTAGATTGTTAAATAACTTATTTTAAAATAATTAAATTAAAACGCAGTGCAATTCATGAATGAATTCCTACTGCGTTTTTTTATGTATACAAAAGTTTTATAAGGGTTGTTTTCAACAAACGTATCGAATTAAAACCACTATTCCACAAAATGTCCCGTTTGTTGAACAAGAATATAATTATCTTCATACGCGAACCATCGATTCGCTCGCTGAATGACCTTGCATACGCTATGCACACCAGGTAAACATAACACCGAATCACAGAAGTAGTTAACTCCAATACGCAACAAGAAAAAAGTGTCTTGTAAAGGTAGTCAACTCTTCAACTAAAGCATTCCGTTAGTGCAATAAGAACACGAGTTACCTACGCAGTCCGTGTTCTTCGGCTAAAGACCATTCTTCCTAATCCCATGCATGAAATCATGATTATAATTGAAATAATGTATCCCAGTTTCCAACTATCAGGACTTTTGATTAGCATGAAAGTGATTAGGACAACTAAGAATATTCCTATTAAAAATAAGGGTATTCTTAATTTTGGTTTGTAGTTTTGTACAGTTATCATATCACTTGCAAGAAAAATATTGCTAATTGTCAAGTAACTTGCAGCCTCCACTAAATGAAATAAGGCAAAAGAATAAAAAAAGAAAATTAAAATAGAGTTATTAAACTCAATGTTTAGGAAAAGGAAGGATATAGGGATACCAATAAGAAGATTCACTATTATTCCCGCTATACCAACATTAAAATACTGTTTACTAGTTAGAGTTTGTGCCTTTTTTTCATCAACAGGCTGGGGAGTAGAGAAGAATAAATAGAATGGCACATGAACTTTAAAAGGATTGTCTTTGCATTTATATTTTGCATATACGACCCCATGTCCAACTTCATGTAACCAAATCACTAAATATAAAGCACAATAGCCAACTATAAAATATAAGAAAGTCATTTATTATCACCTACTCCGTATGCATACTATTATTTCTTCATCCTAAATAAAGTACTTCGACACCAATCTAAATATAACCTGCTTGTTCAACTAAACTGTCCCGTAAGTTAAGAAGGAAAAAGAGCTCGCTAAGGAGCTCCTGTTGTTGAACTAAAGCTACGGTTAGTTTAATAAGAACAGGAACTAACCAATCCTTTTAGAATAAAATCACGAGGAAACGGAATGCTCTTTCTTCTGTTTCCTCTTATAAAAATAAAGCCAAATAAAAAAGATTGTCCAAGATATTGAAGGAAATACTGGAATTACAGTAAATTGCATAATTAATATTTCTGCTATTACAGCTGGCACCATAATAATCAACCACATTCTAACTACCTTGTTTTTAAAACTTAGTTCAAATCGGTCACTCATATACCTCACCCCTTTTATCTTTAACTGAACTGTCCGTTACTTGAATAAGGTATCTTTCTACTACTAATACGTTCATTGCGACTGGAAAGTTTCACCAATTCAAACTAAACAGTTACTCTCTCATAAGTTGAACAGGGCTATTTTTTAATAGGGGGTACACCGTTGCAACGGCTGGAGTACATACTTTTCTTCAGTTGAATGACGAAAGGGCTGCCGTACGTCCTACAACGCCAACTGAATAGACAGAAAGGATGTTAGTCAGCATTTTGTAAAGTTTGTACAATAATTGAATTACAACAAAAAAGTCGAATTCCTATATATTGAGGAATCGACTTTTCTTATTGAATCTTGTTACAGTAACCCCCCCGTTAGTTGAACAACCTCGATAATTATTAAATCATAAATTTTGTAAACCATGCTACATATTTAGCACCGGGTATAAATAATACCTGTGCAAGTAGAGTTCCAAATAATCTTGAAGCAATCATCATTAAAGAAATGCTCTTTAGTGTAAAGTAGCTTCCCCTTTGATTAACTACATCGTCAGCATGAACAGAAATTTTGGGGTCAATAAATATTACAAGAAGAATAGTCGCAACACCATTTATGAGTCCAGATGCCATAATGGCTGTTGAAGCTCTATCTGGTGCCAATAATGATGCGTACAAAGCAGATAGTACCCCAATGGTATATATTGCAGTGATTATCATATTTACAAAAAATAATTTTAGAGGAATTTCTTTTATCCTAATATCTTTCAAATAACTTAGCTTAGGTAAACTAAAATGTTTTATCCCACGCTTTATATATTCAAAGGATATTCCCTTTTTAACTAAACTTGGAATTGAACCTCTTTCTTCTGATAAATGGATTATAGCTCTTGAAAATATGGCAATAAAAGTGGGTAATAAAAGGATACCAACTAATGTCCCAAATGTTGAAGCGCTTATAAGTATTCTATATTGGCTCTCTACAAATTCTAAAGTATTTTCAGTAGGTGCAGTATCTATAAGGCTTCCTGTAAAAGGTTGCTGCATCATATTAGCTAGTCTTGAAATAATAACCATTAAATTAAATAGAGATAGAGCAGAAGCAATCAATCTTACTCTTGCACCTGATAACCTAACAGCATAAGCGAGGGTTTCTATTGAGTGAATTACAAAAATAAACAAAAATATAAACAATAACTTTTCTGAAATAAATTCCAAATAAATTCCCCTACTTCAGCTTTTATAATTACCTAATAATACCACATAATCAAATTTCTTGTTTAACTCAACTGCCCAGTTAGTAAAAATGCGCCTCTACTTGTTGTAGAAGCGCACCCGTTAGCTTACTAGTTAATGATTACAACCTGCTACTTCTCCCAAAGCTCGATCAATCGACCTTCAGGATCTTTAATCCAAATGAACTTTCCAAATTCACTAATCTCTTTTTTCTTTGCAAGAGGTACACCAATATGTTCAAGATGCTTTATAGTCTCGTTTAAATCATGTACTTGGAAATTTAACATCACTTGTTGTTCTGTTGGAAAATAACTGTCATTCTCCGTAAAGAATGAAAAGATAGTCTCATTTCCTAATTGAGGTTTTATCACAGCCCCATTCCAATTGTCTATTTCAATTTTCAACACTTCACTGTACCATTTTTTCACAATTTCAAGATTATTAGTTCTCCAAAATATTCCTCCGAAACCTTTAATCATCGTCTCTAACTCCTGTCTGTCATCAAATTTTAGCTAACCGATTACATTAGATATACGAGATTTAAATTATAGTTCCTTTTTCTACAATACTGCCCCTGTAGTTGAATTGAAAAGGGTGTTTAGCCCCTAAATGAAGTAAAGCCCTCGTTTTTTTAATAACTAATCTTACGCATAACTCCCTCGTAAAAGCAGATAATATGGTGAGGTGATTAGAATATGTTAAAAACAAGGATTGGTTATATTGTTTGTTTTTCAATTATTTTAAGCTTATTTGTTTACAGTAAGTCCATAAATACAAAATCGATGGAGTTATCTTTTTCGCAACCGAATAGTGATAAAAATGAACAGGAACGAATTCACGAATTGGAACAACGTTTAGATAGTCTCGAACCACCCGAGCCTACCACAATTCTTGATTCACCTTTTCCATTCGAAAAAGGAACAGAGGTGCATTTCCCTACTGATGTCATCCCTATTTCACAAGTGTTAAAAGAAGGAACAAAAATCCCTTTTAAAGTAATTAAAAGCGCACCGAACTATATTAGACCAATATATGAAGAAAACTGGCATAGCACATATTGGGGTGGAAGATGGAGCTATATTCCTTCTCGAATACACTATTCTCTCCACCGGATATTCCCTTTTTATGCCATTGGTATTTCAGCTGAATTAAATTTCCAACAGGATGTAGGTATTGCTTTTAATACTGCTACAAATGAATCAGACCTTGATCTGTATATAGTTGTGTTCCAAACAAATATCACAGATGTTTATACAAAAGGAAATCAAGTTGTTGTTGTTGGGACACCTAAACGAACAGGAGTTGAGGTTATAAACATTAAAACAGCAGATATATACCCGAGTAATAAGGAGAAATATTTGTTAGTTCAGTTAGCAACTAATGGAGCCGAACTCGATTATTCTTTAATTAGTTATCAACCACCCGATTTTTGGTTAAAGCTAAAACAAAAAAATGAACGTGAAAAATCTAAAAAACAGTGAACCATTGCCTTATCATGTAAGTTGATAAGGCTGTTCTTTTACTCGGACTAAAATAGATTGCAATAAAATCAATCTCCTTAACTCTTTCCTCTAACGCTACCGCACTTTTACCTCCACTCTTTGTTAACTCAGAGTCGCTCCAACCTTGCATCCTTTTTTGTGGATTCCATATAGTCTCTCCATGTCTGGTATCCTTTAGAACAGTCCCATTGCCTTAAGAAAATCTATTCGATTTTCGCACTCTTTAACGGAAATTCGCCTACCGGTAATCTGATTTTTATAGCTTAAGTACAAGTTTTGACAACAATCTTCCTTTCAAAGTAAGTAAAATGACGCATTACTTATTTTTATTGATGAATGTATCTAACATCCATTCATTAAATTTTTCTTTCTCTTCAAATTGTGGATAATGTGCTGATTTCTCGAAAGAAATAAATTCCTTATGTTCGGCTTCAATCATATCAAAATACTTCTTTGCTGCATTAGAGGAAGTCATATAATCGTATTTACCCATGACGAAATACAAAGGAATTTCAAGTTTTGTTACAATGGTAGGTATTGGATTTTCTAATAGATCACTTAACAACTTTTCTTGGGAATACCCCATACCATAGTTGTGACGAATAACGTCCAATAAGTTATACTCGCTGCTCAATAAAACACCTATATTATCACCATCGGGGTTATCAATGAGTCTAACAGCCCCGCCGTATTTCATAACATAGTTTCTTGGTGTAACCGTATCGCCATTTTTAATTTGCTCGGTGAGTCCTTGTAAATCTAAAACATCATCCGCATTACCATCCTTTTGGGCCTGGCTAATAGAGTATTTTAAACTTTCAATCTCACTTTCCTTTGTTTCACCCATTTGCCCAATCCCAATATATGCTTCATATTTTTTGGGGGATTTATAAGCAGCTTGTATTCCAATGTATGTACCAGAAGAATGCCCCATCAGTATAACCTTTTCTTTTTCAAGCCGTTCTGATATATATTCGGTCAAAGCTAATAAATCATCTACCAATAAGTCTGTTGAAAGAGTAGAATAGTCCTCAAAAAAGTGATATGATTTTCCACTTGCCCTTTGATCGTAATTAACAATTGTGAAATTGGCTTCCAATAAGTCTGCGTATTTAGTGGCATATGGTATTTCCGGAGCCCCAGGTCCTCCATGTACGACAATGATGACAGGATTATCCTTATCGTTGCCACGTATCATAATTTCGTGACCACTTCCATTTATCTCTACTTGTTCTAATGTACTTATACTGTTATCTCCTTTTATATTGGGTGTCCATGTAGGAAAGAAGAGCGCTATTACGAGTACTGTTACGATAGTGATTGCAATATATTTCATTAATTTCTTTATACGTTTCATCTAATTTAGTTTATTCCCTTCTATTTAACACCATCCCAATATACGATTGAACAAAACTTGCTCTTAATAAATGTGATGGATATTGATTATTTTTGAATTTCTTTTGCAAAAGGTGCCATAATTTAATAAAGAGTAATTTGTAGCTGATTGAACAGAGTTAATTAGAATGATTGGTAAGCCTTTGAATTTATCACCAGTTTTCGCCGCTAATAGCCTAGCTTATACCACGCAATATCTTACCAATCAGTGTGCTACTCGACGCAAGAGGAGCCTTTCAGAGCGTTACCTCTTCATTCGACTCCTCGACATCCCCCTTCAGTTTTAGAACACTATAACTGTCTAACCTTTACCGAAATTGTGTGACCACATTTCATTTGAGCCAGGAACGTTTTGCACCCAGAATCGCGTCCATTTTTTGAATTTCGCTATTCAAACAGGCTAAATATTATATCTGCAATGTAAGTTTCTGAAAATGCAGCCATAATAATTAACGGTAAAATTAAAATGGTGTAAATCTTTATAGTCTCTAGAACTTTTTTAATAAGAGATGTTCCTACTTCCTCTGCCTTAAATACATTTCTTATTTTGCTACAGCGAATATAAAAAAAATAATTGATCTTTTAAATCCAGTTTCACGAATTATATTTGCTATAGTAATCACCCCACTCAATTGATTTTTACTCAACCTTCGTACCCGATTGTGGAAGATTATCGTACTCGTCTTGTTCAACTAACAGCGTAATTTTAATGAGCAATACCGTTATTACTAATTTCCATAGGACCTAAAACTCTACACAAAATGGTTGAATACTGTTATCAAGACAGTGTTCTATTCTTTGCCTGAAGTTCCCAAAAGTTACCATTTCAAAAACTTGCTCAATAGGGAAGAATCCCACTTCTAAACTTTCTGGCGAAGTTGTTAATTTACCACCAATCGGCTTAGCTAAAAAGAGTGTATTACAAATTGACTTATCCACGTTTTGAAATATTCCGCAGAATTTAAGAACTTCAATATCAATACCTGACTCCTCTTTAGTTTCCCTAATTGCGGCATCCTTCAGAGACTCACCTTCCTCGACTATTCCACCTGGCATTTCCCAACCTCTCTTTGGTCCTTTAATTAGCAGAATTTCCTTTTGATCGTTGAGTACAATCGTTGCAGCTGAAACAAAGTGCTTAGATGGTGTGTAAATATGTGATGTGTTTTGTCCCAAAACGTTGCCCCCTCTTTTGTGTTAGTTAACTTTTCATCTCCATCAGTTCAATAATTCTTCCTCCAGTAACTGCTCTATTCAATTGAAGTAAAAATTACTCAAACTTAAATTCATAACCTATATAGTTAAATACATTTCTGAATCCTATACTCTTTGCGACCGCAATTGAAGGTTTGTTAGATTCCATACAATCCCAATAAGGAACAAGATTATTTTCCAAACAATCTTTTACAAAAGCAATGGCTACTTTTTGTGCTAACTTTTTACCTTGATGCTCTTCCAAGGTTTCAATATCAACACCATGTACATTATCAACTACAAAACCCGAAAAACAGACGCTAACAATTTTACTTTTACAAACTATACCGTATCCAAAGCCTTCATTAAAGAACCTTTCGGGTGAAGACCAGAACTCTACTATTTTGGAATGTAAAAACTCAATATTTTCAATTGATTTATCACTGTTTTTAAAAAGTGTTTTACTAATTTTCACAATTTTATATCCTTCTTCAATAGTAAGTTTGAAGTTGCCTTTATAATCTTTTTTTTGTAACGTATAAACCCTCTGATTCCAACTTCCTAAATTGCGGTTTTCAAACACCTTTATAATAGTCTCATCCCACTTATTATGATTACCAATCCCCTCAAACCAAGTTAATCCCACCTTCTTTGCTTCTAGAATGATTACTGTATCAATAAAATGATTTAATTCGGTATTGAACCCTTCGTTTCTTTCATCTCCAATAAAGAAAAAACCGTCATTATTACCTAACCAAATAAGTCCCGAAGCAGGAGATTCAATATCATCTACAAAAATACGACCTGGATTTATCCCTTCGACGACTGCTTTAGCTTCTAATTGACCTTGCTCATATAACATATATCTGCATTTAAAAAATTCTGACTTTTTTAATTCTGATATCATTACTTACCTCCTTATCTGCCGGAAATTAACTAATTCAGGAACCTTTTCTTTTTTAACAATCCTTCTTTGTTTGTTTAAGTACATCCCTTCACTTTACAATCTACCTGTTCTTCAACAATATGGCCCATTTGCTTTATACGGTTCGCTTTAGGGCAGCCCCATCGCCGAAGATGTTCTATTCAATAATCACGCCCGTTCATTTAATAAGCTGCTAATCCATAGTTAGCCAGTAAATATACAGAAATGAGATAGGCATGTCCTATGAGGATGAAGCCTTTCAAGAAAAGATATTAAAATATCAGATCGTGTACTTCCCCAGTAATAACCATGATTAAGCCGATCAATGAAAGCATTATACCTACGTAAAAAGGCCAAGGATTATCTTCTTTTTCTTTATCAAATGTAAAAAAGGTAACTATGCAAAAGATAAGGGTAATAACAGGAATAAAACCATACTGAGGTCCAAATGTGAACGCAATTCCACCCAATATCATTCCTATAAGCCCATAAGGATTTTGAGATTTTTTTCTGTCTATATATTCTTTATCATCATTGGATAAGCCCTCGTTTCTGTCCCCCCATATGTCGATGACTTTCATTCTATTTAGGAATTCGATAATTTTTTTAAATGCCTTCATAAATCGCACCTACTTTCCCGTTAATCCAGCCTCTATCATTTAATTACAATCTTTTGCACTCGTTTTGTTCATTGACATTCCTTAACTCTTTCAGTTCATTTCGATAGTCCTTAAAAAAGATAGGATCCGGTTTAAAGGCAATTGGCTTATATATACTAAAAAAAGAATACGGAAAAATCAACGTCATCAAAACTAAGCATATGATTACAATTAACCCTAACGTTCTTTTTCTTCTCAATTTGAAGCCTCCTTGAAGTGCCAGGCACCCGTTCGATTCTGGTTGTTCGGTTGCCTAGTGTTTTTCAAACTACGTTTTCAATAATCGCGCCCGATTGTTCAATGTTGGCACTAACCTTTATCCAAGGATTTCTCCCTGTTAGTTAAGTTAGGATATACTCCTTTGTTTATACTCTTCCGAAAAATTAGTCCAATATAAAATGAAAAACTGTTAATTTGTAGGAGTTTCGATTTTCTGCATATTTCCACTCCATATCTATTCTAGCTAATTCTGTCCAAATACTAAGTATTAACAGCAAAAACCACGTTTCAAAAAACCAAATCGAATCCATTGGTAATCTGGAGATACTAATAATAAACGATAATGATGAGGACTATGAAGGTAATTCTAATTTTCCTACCTATTTTCGATTGTTTTTCATTGACATGGTAATTTCAAGTCCCCGATAGCATTGCTCGACAGTAAATAAAAGTAATTACAACCTTTATAAGTATAGTAATCTATATGAGTATACAGTAAAATGCTCCTTCTGTAGAATAGATACTGACAACAATATCAGTTCCCTACACTATAAATGAAGGAGTATTTCATATGTAATGTGTAATGTGTAGACCAAGACATAGTCTTTCGTCAATACTAATCTCTATTGCCCCGAGGCGTATTGGCGTGTCCATTAGTCAATTATGTCTATGACAAGTTATCTGAATACACATTAGTCAAATCCTTGATTCTTGCAACTATATTCCGTTGGAGAAGTTGTGAGGAAATTGAACAAAGAATCCGCGCTAAACTGGCTACCTTAATCGAAATGGAGCTGGATTCTGTCACGCGCTTTGACCTTGTCTCCATACTAACTCGCCCGGAAATACTGCGACTGTTTAAGTTTACGGACAAGGAAGGTTCCATATATAGCCTGCTAACCAGTCGATTGGAATTGACTGAGAAATAGATATTGGACATGTTTAAAAGTCGTTGGTATATCGAGCTAGATCATCTGTTCAGCCACTCACCTAAAGGGATCTAGAACCAGCTTTTCATTGCTTTAATTACGGTAGGATTGGTTGAAATCATGCGCGTCGAAAAGCAATCTAAGAATACTGCATGAGAATTTCATCAACTTATCCAACACTATTTATTAGAGCCATGGGAAAAGACTCTAGAGGAATTAAACCGTAAAATAAGCCTAGTAGTGGAATATTTGTCAATAGTAAGTCCGTTTTCTAAAGTCCCTTTATTTCATCCATGTTCATCTGTATGTCCTCCCTTAGTTTGTGGTAGAACTGTTTTGTTAATTTCAGTGCAGTATGTACTGATGGTAGCAGTGAACTTTCAGCCGGACCGGTAACACGCATTACGAAAAGCAGACATGCTGAGCATGTCTGCTTTTTTAGTAGTCCTCATTCAATCACATATACGTGTCGATCGATTCATATATCTCGACATGAATAATGGGACCCAATTCCTGAACACGTACACCGATATTTATAAGATCAGTCTTTTTGTGGTCTGGTAGCTTAATATCGAAGGAGCCTGTTTTCTTTGCTACTGCATGGAACAAGTTGGTTCCCGCGTCTCTTGTGACCGTGGCAATTTGCTCAGCATCTTTCGGTAGTATATGCTTTCCTATGTTGTATGTCGCTCCCAAATCTACTGACGCAGTCGGCTTCTCCTCCAATACTTGGAGGTTATAGTAAAAGTTCGGAGCAGAACTTATCGCTTCGATCCCGTACCTTACTTCTTCTCCGCCAGCGAAATGGACAGTGGCAATATATAGACCTGGCTTATCGATCGGAATGCGGATATTATTATACTTACCCTCAGTATCGGTCTGATCGGTATCGCGGCAAACAGAGCGATTGGTCGAAAGACATTTTCTGAAATCCACATTGTCAGACAGCTTCTTTCCGTCCATTGTGGAGAGCGAAACGTTCTGGACTTGTTTTTTAACACTGATTATAGCTGGTGTAGTTAGAAAATCGTCTGTCTCTTCCAGTGTCAACTTCAGCTCGCCATCCACTTCTTTGATGTGCACATAATACTTTTGGTAGTATTTCTTATCCGGATTTCCCGTATACACTAAAGCGACACTAAATGTTCCCGTCCCTTCTTGGAGCGGGACTAAATGGATTTTATCCGCAGTATAGCTATTTGCTGTATCGCGTCCTACAACCGCATTGAACAAACCGTAATCCTCATGATTGGAATCGTACATTTTAAATTCTTCCCATTGGTAGTCGCTAGCCCGCAACGTAACAATCGGCGACTTTGCTTCCTCTGTAGCCTTCAGCATTTTAGCCGCTTGTCCTCTTGTGATGGACTCGTTCGGGCTGAATCTGTCAGTAGACGTTCCTGTCGTGATGCCGAGTCTATAGATGATAAGAATGTTCGGATCATGACCTGCCCCTCGTTTAACATCCTCGAATGGACTTTTATACGACGTGAAGTCATAGCGTGGCAGATCGAACGCTTTGACAAGTATCGAAGCCATCTGTGCCCGCGTAATAGGATCGTTCGGACCGAAACGTCCATCTCCATAGCCGCTGATGATGCTTTTTTCTGCCATAGCTGCGATGGCTTTGTAGTAGCCGTTCGCTTTCGAGACGTCTTTAAACCCCGGATTCTTTGCATTCGAAGTGTCCAATTTAATCATTTTTGCGATGATTGCGGCCGCCTGTCCTCTCGTGATAGAATTGCCGGGTCTATATGTGCCGTCCGGATAGCCTCCGATAATATTGCGTTCTGCCAGATCATAAACAGCTTCTGCAAAATGCTTTGATGACGGTACATCTGAAAATCGCTCTGTGCTTGCAGCGAACGTGCCGGATAAAGGCAGGCTATATACCAACAATAGTGCACAGAATAGAATAAGTAGTTTCTTCTTCATTTGCTCATATCCTTTCAGTCCTGTAAGTAGTTTTCATTGTATAGGAGGCTGCCGTCTAAAACGACTGCCTTTCAGACTAGATTGTGGTACTATGTATTCGTTCACTCTATTCATCTAACATATCACTGGTGTAATTAAGTATCGCCAAAATAGAGTAAGCGCATATTTGACGCTTACTCATCAAGGTTCTTAAGGTATATAACTCCAGGAAATACCAGTCTATTTTTTCATCAATTAGCACATTTCTTTTTATATTATCAATTAAAACTTCTTGAACTTTCATCAACATCACCTCAAGAACTGATAATAATTTATTTTAGAAAACCTTACTTATAAAAACTATAAATACTGTAGATCATCACTGAATATAAGCTGTTTTTAAACATAAAAAAGAAGTAGTGCTTAACTTTGCAAGCGTTAAGCACTACTTCTTTGTATACTGTATATAAGCATCTGTTGGCTTAGTAGGAATATATATGTTGAAAATAACATAACGAAATTCAGCAACCGGGCAGAAAGTTGAGCAATTAAGGGAGGAAAAATTATGTCCAATAACGTAAGAACAAGAAAAATAATTTTAGATTTAGCAGTTACTTTAGATGGTTTTATTGAAGGGAAAAATGGGGAAGTTGATTGGTGTGTCATGGATCCTGATATGGGGCTTAATGATTTCCTAAATCAAATTGATACTATTTTATATGGAAGAAAAAGTTACGACTTATGGGGACAATATACTCCAAAAAATGAAGATACTAATACTGAAAAAGAAATGTGGGAATTGGTTCACAGTAAAGAGAAATATGTGTTTTCCAGAACACAAACAGGGATTGATAATAAAGCAATATTCATAAATGAAAATATACCAAGGGAAATAAACAAATTAAAGAATAAACCCGGTGAAGATATCTGGTTATACGGTGGAGCAAGTCTTATTACAACTTTTATCGATTTAGGACTTGTTGATGAATTTAGATTATCTGTACATCCTGTTGTTTTGGGAGAAGGAAGACCGTTGTTTATTGATATAAAACAGAGGTTGAATTTAAAATTGATTAATACAAGAACTTTCTCCTCCGGCGTTGTTCAACTAATCTATCATTTGAATAGAAATTAATAATCTATTTCATAAGGAAAAAATCCATTTTGATCATTTTTTTCAAAATGGATTCTTTTTATTTTCCCCAGAATGAGTTTTTTCGGGATACTATTAATTAAATTTTATTCCAATGCTACAAGTGTTTCTTCATATTCAATTATTATGTCCGCAAAATTTTCTCCATCGTTTTGCCATTTGCTAACTCATCAATCAGCTTATCCAAATAGCGAATTTCCCGCATAGTTGGTTCTTCGATGTACTCCACTCGGACACCGCAGACCACACCTTCGATCAAAGCCCGCGAAGGATTCAGTTGGGGAGCTTCTGCAAAGAAGGTCTCAATGTCTGGCTGATTTTTTAGCTGCGCTTCAAACTCTTCCTGGCTATACCCTGTCAACCAACGGATGATTTCGTCGACTTCTGTTTTCGTACGTCCTTTTTTCTCCGCCTTCGTAACATAACAGGGATAGACTCTTGCGACACTCATTGTATAAATCTGATGTTTCGCCATGATACATCCTCCCTAAATGATTTCTATAAATGAAAAAGAGCGCTGATCTTTATTCGAGATAAGCGCCCGTTTGTAAAATATCTCACACTCCATTGGCAACCAGATTACTCTGGCAAGTTCAACTGCCAGGATATGCCAAATTGGTCATTCAGCCATCCGAATTTTTTGCTGAACCCATAGTTATTGATAGGCATGAGTGCTGTGCCATTTTGCATCATTTTATCGTAAAGGCTGTCAATTTCTTCTTCGGTCTCACAAGTAAGATAGATAGAAAAAGACGGGGTAAACGAAAACTCATGGTCAACATGACTGTCGATACACATGAACTCCTGCCCCTTTAACGAGAATACAGCATGTATAACTGTACCTTCTTTACCAGGTCCTTCAGCCCCGTATCGAGCAATGCTTTTAATTTCTGAATCCTCGATGAGTGATATGTAGTATTTCATAGCTTCTTCTGCAATACCGCCTTGAAACATTAAAAATGGTGTTACGTTTTTCATATTTAACTTCCCCTTCTTCACATAAATTGTAATGTTGCCTCCCTATTTCAACTAATTACTCAAACGGTTTTTAACCTGTATAGCTGACTTTCCCTGTCTCAACTAATTCTTTAAGTCCCATAAACATATAATTCCAGCCATGTTCAGAGCCATCATGCGTTTCGCCAAGAGCTTTTTCTACATCTGACTCTGTCCAATTCTCTTCTTGAGAAACATGGATCACTTGTGTGAACGTCATCTCACAGCCTTGCTGGAGTTCTTGTAGTTCAACTGTAATCGTATCTTCTAATTCGCTAAATTGTGGCATCTTAAAAGTAAACGCAATTTTTTTCGGAGGATCAATTTCGAGATATTCCCCAATCGCACGGTAATCTTGTCCTTCCCGATGGTCAACAATTTCCCAAGTACCGCCTACTTGAGGATTATTTCGTGTCACCTTATTCGTGCCTTCCAATGTAAAAAACCATTTTCTCATCATTTCTGGGTTCAGCCATGCGTCGAAAACCCTTTCACGTTTTACATTGAATTCTCTTTTCATTATTAATGTTCTTGTTGAGATGTTGTTCATAAAATTCCCCTTCCCATGATTTAGTGTTCTCTATTCTTGGCTTTCAATAACTCACTTTCCAGAATATCAAAACGATTACTCCAAAATTTTTCATAAAAACGGAGCCATTCAGAAGCTCGAGACAGTGACTCTGCATTTATGCTACATATATGCGTTCGTCCGGTTATGTTCCTTTCTACTAAATTTGCTCGTTCAAGAACCTTTATATGTTTAGAAATAGCTGCTAAAGACATATCAAAAGGCTCTGCTAACTCTGAAACTGTTCTTTCTTTTTGAGCCATCATATGAATGATTTCTCTTCTTGTTGGATCAGCTAAAGCATGAAATATTTCATTTAATTGATTTTCATTATGGTTAACCATGTAGTTTAATATATCAGTTCCCACTTTCACATTCAACCATTTAGTTAAATGATTTCAATATAATACATTCTACCTTATCAAAATTATTACCCTTTTAATAAAGTGTTATGCATTTTGGTTCCTTCACAGTGTCGAGTGCCAGGTTCTTAAGCAATTCAGAATTGAACGAGAACCTGGTACCTTTCACTATAGCCAATATAAACAGTATCCCTAACCAAAATTTTGGTCCAATACCATACATACATCTCTTCATAAACTCCAATTATCTTTCTATATAAATGTGAGAAAGCTTTCCCCAACAATCGTGCCGTTTGTTTAATACAGATAAATATAAGCGACCATTCCGAATATCCCCATGGCAATCATAGCAATACTTTTCAACGTACTTTTATTTCTGTTTACCAATTCCTCCACCCACGCTACACACCAACCAAGGAACACTAAACCCATTCCCGAATGTTGTAAGACTTTTATTCCCGGTGCCGAAACAGAACCAGTAAAAAACACAAGCAAACCAATAGTTATAGGTGCAGCTCCAAAAATAAATAAAGGTTCTTTAATTTCTTTTATAACCACGCGCCGTTTCTCTTCTTCCATTTTGTTGAAAGAACGCCACGCAAATAGAATGGGTAGCCCCCATAGTAACACTATATATACAAACTGAATTAGTCTCATATCAGTACCCTTTCTGATCTCCTGATTTCCATTTATAATCTGGGCCAATTCTAGATGTCCCAGTTATTATCCAGTTATCGCACCCCATTGCGAGATAGCGAGATATTCTATTTATTATCTTTCTTTGCTGATTTGTTCATCCATGCGAAGAAAATATAACCAAAGAACGCAAATATAGAAAGTCCAATATTGTCTACCCAGTTTATCTCTGGTTTGAATAAAAATTGTAAAACTGTTGGGAATATAAAAAACGACACACTATAAACTAAAGCCTGCTTGATCATACTGTCCTCCTATATTTTTAATTGCACCCTTAGTGAATCGACACTTTCTTTTACAAATAATTATATCATAGTTATTTTTTGGTTGTTTCTGTGATAAAATCCCCCTCTGCATCGCAGTTTTTTTCAATTAGCACGCCCGGTACACTATAACACCATTTGAAATATCTCCCATATACAATACCGTGCGAAAAACGACTTCTCTTTTGGGTTCATATTTGGGAAGTGTATCAGTGCATCCAACTACAAGAAATGATAATATGTATAATGGGCAAAGGATTATGCAATCGATAAATATGGTTTTTATTTGTTGCAACAGGAGGATATAGAATGAATAACGAAGATAATTTTTGGCTTGATTTACCGAAGCCGTTTTTTATATTAGCACCAATGGAAGATGTCACAGACGTGGTGTTTCGCCACGTCATTAGTGAAGCAGCAAAACCCGACGTATTTTTCACGGAATTCACAAATACAGAAAGTTATTGTCACCCTGAAGGAAGAGACAGTGTACGTGGTAGGTTAACGTTTACAGCAGATGAGCAACCGATTGTCGCTCATATTTGGGGCAATAAACCAGCATTTTTTGAACAGATGAGTATTGATATGAAAAAACTAGGGTTTAAAGGTATCGATTTAAACATGGGATGCCCCGTACAAAACGTCGCAGCCAATGGTAAGGGTGCTGGATTAATACGACATCCTGAAGTTGCAGCAGAAATTATTCAAGCAGCAAAAGCAGGTGGATTACCAGTTAGTGTTAAAACAAGGTTGGGTTACACAAATGTTGACGAGTGGCTCGATTGGTTAGGACATGTATTGAAACAAGATATTGCGAATCTTTCCATTCACCTTCGTACAAAAAAAGAGATGAGTAAAGTAGATGCACACTGGGAACTAATCCCTGAAATCAAAAAACTACGCGATGAAATTGCTCCAAATACGTTGTTAACCATTAACGGAGATATTCCTGATCGCGCAACAGGATTAAAATTAGTGGAACAATACGGCGTTGATGGTGTCATGATTGGCCGCGGCATTTTCACCAATCCATTTGCTTTCGAAAAAGAACCTAAAGAACATAGTGTGAAAGAGTTTCTCACTTTATTACTTTTACATTTGGATCTTCACGATAAATATTCAAACGAAATCGAACCTCGTTCATTTAAACAACTTCATCGCTTTTTCAAAATCTACATTCGAGGATTTGAAGGCGCAGCTGAATTAAGAAACCAATTAATGAATACAAATTCAACAGATGAAGTCCGTCGTTTAGTACAGCCAGTTTTAGAATTAGACTAAGTCAAGCACGAGACACGGAGACAGGTTCCGCGTCCCAAATAATACTAACTAAATACATTGGAAGAGTAACTGGAGGCGATGACGATGCAAAAGCTCTATTTTGAACCTGCATGGGACAAAACAATTGCCCCTGCTGATCGCGAAAAAATTACTCATCATTTCCGCCAACAAACAAAACAGCTACATGACGGTGTCCATTTGTCATTTTTATGGAACGCACGCAATTATAAAGGTGAACAACTGATTGCCGTACTCATTCACAATTTTGAGGACATAAATCTCCGCTTACACAATACAGTCATTTCCTATTTTGAACAAGGCAAACAACGGGCCAATGCTACGTTTAGCTTACCTTGTGAAATTGCCGGCAATACTTCTATGCCATGGACGTTTATATTTTCAGAAACGGATGAAACAAATGCAGACCCGCAATATATAATTTGGAATTAATACAAAATGGGGTCTACTAGGTTGCACTTAAAATAAAAGCTAAACAAATTTACACTAGTAGCACAAACCACGGACATGGTTTGTGCTACTATTTTTAAAATACTCAATGAAATTGTATGATATAAAAAACGTCAAAAGCCTTGCTGAATCAAGGGTTTTGACGTTAATTGAAAATCAATGAAACAAACTATGCAGACGGCGCGGGGGGCGAACCAATACCTCATGAAAACATTGCACAGCACTTTTCATAAGGTTTTCTACTTGGAATTAAAAATCGAGGGGATATCGACAGAGCGTTATATAATCGATATCCGCCGTTTATTTTATGAAATCGTGATGAATATCCTCTCACAGGCACTTTCCACTATCGAATTCTTTTTGCAAAAAGTTTTTTCTTTATGTTTAAGTAGTTTTTCATTTCAAAAATCAAATAAAATAGATTCGCCCGTATTTCAAATTCTTCTCTTGTCTTCGGCAACTCCATCTCGCGAATTAAGGCATTTAATTCCTCTAACTCATTTAATGAAATGTCCGTTGTATCTCCCGAATGAACGTTTCGACTTAAGTTCTCCAAGAACTCTGCAAACATTTCTTTCTGTTTAACGTCTAGGCTGAATGAAGAGAAAATAGCAACGATTTTCATCATATGTTTTAGAAGTTCCAGTTGATCCTCTCGCATTTCCAGATAATAATAATCTATATTTTGTTTTCGCAGCAGACGATTTTCTACATCTTGAATGGCAATGCTTTTAGATTGATTAATCAAATCTTCTACCTCAAGAATCTCTTTCCCATCCCACTTCCGCATACTATCCCTTAAATGGGCAGAGAATTCAAAGAGAATAATTTCAAACTTTTGTTCAATCTCCTTCTTAAAGTTTTCAATATCTCGCTTGAAATTTGGCATGAAACTATTGACGAGAAGAGCAATTCCCATACCGATGAAAATAATATAGACCTCATTCAGAAACAGAACCCAGGTAGCATCCTTTACCGTATAAACATGTAATACGACAACCATACTTGTGACAAAACCAGCCTGGATGTGAGCTCTTACAAGGATTGGAACAAATAATAAAATAAATAAGGAAAAAACAATGGGATTATAACCTAATACTTCAAAAAACAAAGCACCAAGAATCAAAGATAAAAGAGAGGCCAAGAATTTATCCTTCATTGTAATTAATGTCTTTTTCTTCGTTTTCTCGATACACATAATAACAATAATTCCTGCAAATGTTGCAAATTCCAAATCCAATAAACTCGCAATCCAAATGGCCAGCCCTGCTCCTACAGCAGTCTTTATCGTCCGATAGCCCATACCAATCATGGAAGCACCATCCTATTATTTTCTCTGTAAATCCTTGCAGGTTTCCTGTTTTTACAAATATACGCGTTAATTCACATATATGTACAAGCATAGACACCATAACAGGATGGAATCAACTTTGATGAATATCAAACCATTTATAGTGTATTCTAAGAATATTTTTTGGACTATACCTCGAAATTCATCTGCCTATAGTTTAACACGTTGCTAATGAATCGTGATATCTATCTGACGCATTAAGAAGGATATTCGCACCTTCTGTTGTCTTTATGTAGAATGTCCGAGCTTAGGAATTTCCAAATTTTCAAAGTACCTGGTTATAAATAATCTGAATTGCTTTTAAAAACAGTGGTCGACCCAAAAATTAAGGTGAACAGCTGATTAGCGTACTCAATCACAATTTCAAGGAAATAAATTTCTGCTTACACAATACAGTCAATTCCTATTATGAACAAGGCAAAAAACCGTCCTAGGATAAATTTAGTGTACCTTGTGAAATTGCCGGAATTGTTATAGAGGACATGCTAATCAAGATTGAAACGATGTTTCTTGTAGGAAGTGAATTGGTCATGACGTTAGCCGTTATGTTACGTGGAGTACGGTGGCGACAAGGAGAGTACCGAAGCTTTATCTGAGTGCGTAATACAGTTGGTTATCGAACCGTCTGGAAGAGTACCCCTAGATATGAAAGAAGTAATTGTAGAAACCGATTCGGCGGCTGTGAAACTTTTGTTGGTGAACAGTTTTAAATTCCATGAAATTGACGATGCAGGGAAGTAAATTCTATAAAATCATTGAAGGTTCCATGCATTGACAGCGACAGCTGTTGTAGCGATGATTGCATAATCCATCAATAGAAAAAGTAACCACTCCGCTTCCGACCAAGAAGCTGAATGATTACTTTCTGTGACATTTTTTAACTATCCGCACTTCATTTAAATGTCAGCCACATTATATAAAAGGATCCGTCACCTCAATAAGTAAAACCTTCTTTACCGAACCGACAACTTTTCCTGTTTAACTTGGCGTGCAATTTTCTCTGTTAAGCGTGTTGTCACTTTCGGCAACACCATTTTAATAACAGGTGTCAACACAGCGCCTGTTAAGCCGCCTGCATTTACTTCAACTGTCCCTGTCATCGTTGTTTGCCCTGCCGTTTCATCGGCAGTAAACTGGCCACTACCTGTAAAGTTGTCCGTTAAACCTTTTAACTCGAACCGAATCATCGATGGCTCATGAAATTCAGTGATGTTTAACTCCATTTTTACAGCCTTTTTAAATCCTTTAATATTCCCTTCGAATGTCCAAACCGACTTTTGTTCATCGATTTGTTCATGCTCTTTATAGGCAGGAACCAATATTGCCCAGTTTTCAATTTGACTAACGTATTCCCATACGTTCTCTTCAGGTGCTGGAATGATTACAGAATGCGATGCAATTGCCATACATTTCACTACTTCCTTCTTTATGTATTTATAATGTGAATCTACTACTAACATAATAGCATTTTTACTGTATTGATCCACATTTAATCCCCTTCCCAAAAGAAGTTTAATAAGTTAAATAATGAGTAAGGAAACCTTAAAATTGAAGGTTTCCTTTTTAGGTGAGCCCAAGATGGACATTATATATAATTTTTTAAATGATACCTACATCTGCTGGGTACAAAATGGTACCTATTAATAACTTCATGTAAAATGATAAATATTGGAAGGGGTATGTAAAAATGAAAAAAAGATTTAAAGTAAAATTAAAAGAACATCTAAGCGGAGGCCTTATTAAAATTGTAGTGGATACTGAAACAGGTGTAAATTATCTCATGACAAGTGGTTTGGGATTGAGTGGAATGACTCCTTTACTAGATAAAGATGGGAAGATAGTGATTGATTAATATCTAAATAAAAGTTTCTTTGGATTCTTCTCTTGGCTACATTAACGCAAATTATAGATGGTTTCACTCGTCGCATTTAGCATCAGTTAGAAGCTAGAAATTCCGAGTACTAGCGCTAAAATAATTTAGAATTAAATGAGAACCTGGTCACCTTCACTACCACTGGTTGACAAAAAGTGTACCAATGAATGACAGCCTTTTTACCATTTAGTACCTTCTAGATGATCAAAGATGAAAACTCATATTTCAGGAATAACAATGGTAGACTTGTGATATAATTTTGACTAGTTTTCAATAAAACCCCTCTTCCGCAACGAACCAGATTTCTTAGTAAGACCCATAGAGTTACCTATAGCAGGATAGTTGCGGGAGGAATTGCCCACTTATAAATTAATTACTTCTATACGAAAGAGATGATGTTATGACAAGATTTATTATGTTCTTTATCGCTATTGGGCTTTTATTAGTTGGGTGTAGTCAAGATAAAACAAATGGTAACTACGATAAAAATTCGCCTGTAGTCTCGGAAGATAGCAGCACGGAACAGCATGTAGTACCAGATTCCCCCGAATATTTAGCTAAAAATGAAGGAGAACTATCTGTTGAGGATTCTGAAACGGCTTATGAAATGTGTGTGAGGGCGCTGACTGACTATTATAAAGCGGTCTGGAACGGCTCGGATATCGAATTGGATACATTTATCGATAACGATCACCTTAAACAGTATACGCAAAAGAAGATTCAATCCCAATACGATCTGTATGTAAATATTTCAAAGAATTCTGTTCAGGATATTGATATTGGCGCTTGGGAAGTGGAGTATACGGATGCTGGGGATGGAGGTTTTCTCTATTTACATCTACCTGTGGAAATTATTCAAAGTGTAGGTAGTTATGGTGAAGGTACTGAATTTCTTGTACGTAATGTAAACGACAAGTTAGTCATTGTTGATTGGTATAATGGTGCAAAAGATAGTTATGATTTCATGGTGCGTGGAGAAAATCTAACGATTGACAACCCTACTATTTGGAATGATAGTGAATGGCTAAAGAATCTAAATAGTAAACAGCTTGAATTTTCTAGCTCGACTCGATAGTAAGTTATTTACAGCTAATTTAGCAATCAAAGTGAAGTGGGCAGCAATAAACAAGTTATTGCCCCTCCCATTCTTAGCAAACACTCCAAGCATAAGTACCGTGTTTGCGTAGTAATATACCTGGTTTGAAAATATATGAGGTAAAAATGTCAACACCGGGGAAATCATAGTTACCACTCACTGAAAAACACCTTTTAATACTCAAGAATAGGACATGATTGCGTATATCCCCTACAATCAGCCCGGATTATAGTGAAATTTGCCATTTGCATTAATGATGTAGGTTAACTGCTTATAGAGGAACACTTAAACTCGCCTGCCCCTTTACTTTAATATGTTTAAACGAATAAATGTTCCAATTTTCCCCTTATTGAACTAAAGCTCCGCTAGCACAATAAGAAAAGCATTACTGTTGTTACACCAAAATACCAGTTAGTTGAACTTTACTTCTATTAAATTAATCATAATGCATTAACTCCAACGAATAAAATGAATAACGAAGTGCATAAATAGAAGATCCCCCACATTAAACTCTGTGTTTTTTTGTATTCTCGTATTCCTATTATAAGGAACATTACACTCATAACTATTAAAGTCAACGGTAGTAAGTTGTATTTTTCCGTAACCTTACTGTAAATAATAAGGAACATAAAAAGTATTGCAAAAAATATTTGAAATAACTTTAAAGTATCAAATTTTCTTTCTTCCATTTTTATACCTCCACTGATAATCTATCAACTTCAATAGATACCTTTTTAAGCTAAACTACCGCGGTAGTTGAATGATAAAATGGATATTTAATATATTTCCAATTCATCAATCTTTTCGCATATATCTTTAGCTCTTTTAGACCTAAGGAACTCATCTATACACCAAAATAGACTTGATGATAAAAGAGCGGTAATTAAAACTAAGCGATTAAAACTCCTTTCCATTTCTAAGATTGGCATTAAAACAAACGAAGCAGCAAAGAATAAATGAATGAATAGCGCCAAACTGCCTCTGAGCAATCCTCTTAGTCTTTTTGTAACGAAATCAGAAAGAATAGATACTAGCACTCCATAAATCAAAAGAATGGGTAAGAGATAAACACCTATTAAGAGGACAAATCCAGACTGTTCTAATAGAAAATAAATTAACATGAGCAAAATACCAGCAATTAATCCCGAAAAAAGTTTTCTAATAATCAAGTAGATCCCCACAATCAATTTATTAGTGAAATTCTCCAATAGTCTACTTCTTATTGAACTAATCTGTCCGATAGTTTAATAGGATAAAAACTGCCTGAGTGTATGGTACCTGCGCAATAAAAAACAAGTAACAACTCACACAATTTCTTAAAAAATCAATAGAGATTAGGTTATCATGTACCTATCTAATCTTCAGTTCATAAATATGTAATTTAAATTAATTACTACAATAGTTTCGCACACAGGTACCTGAAATTTTTAAAAATATAAATAGAATATATTTTGTTTGGGTCTTACAATAATCACCAGTTTAATAACTATCTTATCACTAAATCACATCAACCCAAATACAATAAACATCATGACGATTACAAGGGCAAAAAATATAGATAGAATGCCTAATAACCTTGGATTTTTTATATCCTTTCCTTCGTGTAAATTTTTCATATACGTCAACTGACACACGTAACCACTTGTTCCCAATAATGCCCCTAGTACAATCCAAAAAAATTCCATACAAAAACCCCCTCGTACTTTTATTAGAACGAATAAGTATTTACCAAAGAAATAACTACTTATAACCCATCGGTAAAATGATAGACACCATCCATTATATACCTATACGTAGGAACACCATCATAGGGTTGCGATTCCAGTGTTTCATCTGTGGAAAGATCTTTACCGTTCCTACTGATCGCAATTCCGCTAATTGATTGGAAAACAGCACCGAAACTGAAATAGATGACATCTTTATCTACAAAATCATAACCATATACGCCAGCGGACTGTTTTAATTTTTCCATTTTCTTCACAATTTCATTGCTAGAAAAAACAGAATCCGTGTTTTCTAAATCGCTTGTGTTAGATGACCATGAAGAAAAATGATCTCCAACTGATACTTTACCATCGTCGTACGCTTGAAAAACCGCATCTGAAACGGCATAAAAATCGTTTTGATATAATTTGAATTTACCCTCTGATTTTAATGACGGTACAAAAACAATGATAATTGTCATCGTTATGGAAAATACAATCGCACGAACTATTTTCTCACTATCTTTTCCTCCATTACTTTTCACAACAATAATAATCAACCCAATTACGGGAATTCCCACCAAAATCATCGCAGGTAAATAAATAATTGACGTTAAGAAGGGGTCACCCACTACAAATTTTGCATACAGAAACAAGAAATCGCCTGCCCATAACATAAGAAACAGAGCAATCATCCCCTTGAAATTCCCTTTCCCACAAATCAATACTACCGCTGCTCCAAGTACTAACGATAGTGTAATAATAATAGCTAGAGCCATATCTTTCACCTCGCAAAAATGTATTTTAAAGGATAGCATTCCATCACTATATCCATAATTGTCTAAAACCCTTATTTAAACTATGTTTTCAGAAGGTAAACAACATCATACTCTTCCAACTCACTCATATGACCATCAACATCTTTATAAAAATCGTTAGGAAGGCTACTCATAACACTTTCATCACTTGAAAACTATCCCCACGAACATCCACTTTAGGCGTTTGATAGCCTGTGTCATTCATGAATAAATCCTTGATTTCCTGCATGTCTAATCCCGTACGCTCTTCCTTGATTTCTGCACAAATCATGCGTAATTCTTCGTAGCGTTCGATATCGTAAATATTACTTAAAAAGGCTAAGCTGGATTGCGATAAGGCTTGAATGAGTTGTGCCCATCCCAACCATTGATAACCCATGAAGTGCACCTGCTTTCGTTGTTTGATCCGTTATCTAGACGATTCACTCATTTCTAAAGTTGCAAACTTTTCTTGTAATTAAGCGCCTCATAAAAAATGAGCTGAATTTTATAGATCTCAGCCCTTTAAACTATTCGTATAATCCGACAATATACGGAGATCTTGAATTTCTCAGGTACCTGTGCGCAGAACTAATTAGTTAATTCACTATAATTGTATTATAATATAGTAAAAATCAGAAAAATTGTAGAACGTCTGCTTTTTTTATATTAATTCAGAGGTGTGAATTGCTTGTATCTGTGTGGCGCACAGGCACCCGATTTATTATACTTTTATATTGGCTTTTTCCTCTAACTCTTTCGCTAGATTTTCTTCGTTTATTCTTTCCCAACAAGCATTACATCTATTAGTCTTCTTGCCTTTTTCATTCAAGTGAAGGTCATTATGCCTTGTAGTTTTACCACAAATGGAACAATTCTTATACAGAGCGCAAATTATTTGAGTAAACGGATCTTCAGATGTAGTGGCTACGATATTTTTTATGTTTTTCACAAGAAGTTTTGCTGTGTTAACCGCATCATCACCAGCAGAGTGAAGTTCTCCATCTTGTTCAATTCCACTCATCGTTAATGCTTCTTTCAGTGAAATTTGTCTATTTTCTTGAAAAACATCCACACATATAGGTCTTTGTATATCATTAAAGTTTTTTACCCACGATAAATCAAATCTTTCCTTCGCATAGTGATTGACAAGGAGTCGAAGGTCGCTATTGCTCCAACTACATAGATAGTAATCCTCCTCTCCTATCCACTTACGAAATCTTTGCATTGCCTCTACCATGTTCGGTGAATCAATGAACTGATCAGTAGTTAGCCCTACAAACTTCAATGTTCTCTTATCAAGTAAATCCATTTGTGGGGGTTTTACGTAAGACTGAAACCTATCAATGATTTTTAATTCACCTTCGACATCCGAGACTTTGGCAGCTCCAATTTCAATTATATACTGTGGCATATCTGTTGTATGTGACATCGTTGCCTCTAAATCGAAAACTATATATTGCATAATAATACCTCTTTCATTTTAGCTTGTAACAAGCATATCTCTTTTCCAGATATAATGTTAGGTACGCTGTGCAACTGACAAATAACAAACAATTCACACACTTATATAAAAAAACAATAGAGATTAGATTATCATGTACTTTTTTTCCTTGGAGTAAGAAGTCACTTTCAGTAGAAGACGAATTTATTATAGAGCTGTGAAAAGTACTAGGTCTCGGATTAACGCCCACTTAATTACAATAAGTATAAAAATATAAAGAAGCACTTGTCGCCTATTACAGACAATCAAGTGCTTTAAGTTCATATTTTTTCTAAGTTTATTAATATCTTCAAGTTTTTATTATGTGATTTCCATGTTTTTCATATTGACAATACGACATCATGACTGATCCTGTCTAGTAAAATGTCATCTCGCCTTATTCTCGTTCCTATTGCCTTAATATTAAATACCATTGCCACTCCTTGAGGAGGCATAACCTTTATGTGTCATTAATTCAAATTCCAGGGTATATTTAACAGTAAACAATTTAAAGGTTATTATTTTTTATCTCCTCAAACCACTCATTAGCAATATCATTAGCAGTTTTAATATCGTCATTAGTATAAACTAAATCATACTTGTATTCAGCTTTGAAGCTTCCGCTTTTAACATCATATATTAATTTCATCTCAGTGGGCATATCTTTTTCATATTCTTTGCATAATTCTTCGATTTTTTCGATATCATCATTGATTATATCTAGTACCATAAACTGTCTTTTTGGAGACACATCATATCTTTCGTCTCCATTCTCCAATGCATCATTCACTTTATGACGCTGTACATACTCATTATTAATTAAATAATAGAAACTACTCGAAATAACTCCTTCTTCACATGATGCATAAACATACACTTTATCCGCTCTATCTGCCACATATTCCATACATATGGATATCATATCTGCTTGCAATTCACTAAATCTAACTTCATACTTTTTCATACTATTTTTCACTCCTTGGATTAATTTTTAAAATCTATAGAGTCCGACATACCATCAATAGTGTATTTGACTTTAAATTTGTCTGGACGCATATTATCCCCGTCGTATTTGATTTCAACATCAACAGTTACTTTTTTGGGAGGTGTTTCTTTTAAAGCCGCAGCCCATTTATCTTCAACTTTCTTATATCGCTTCAAATTAACATTTGATAATTGTGAAACCAAATTGTCAATTTTAGGTGAGCCTCCACACCTATCAGCTGCAAAATGCCCTGCATGGTCTTGCCCTTTTACTTTACCTGGTGTATTTCTGCTGTGTGACAATCTGTCATCTCTCTTTGTTAACTGCAAATTATCTGTTTCAAATTTAGAAATCCTACCCAAATGAGTACCTGGTACCCGATACTTATATAAGCCTTGTAATTCATACAGCTAGTCAGAATTTTAGATATTTGGATTTTATCTCTTCCCATTTTTATTATTTACATAATTTCGCACAAACTGTCTGTTTATCTCACTTTGAGGTAGCAACCCTAAATGTTGATTTTCAAAAACCATTTGTCGCTGTGTTGGAGATATAACCGAATTTATTACGTCTTCATAATCATAATTAATTTTTATCTTTCCAGGATACTTCAATATTAGTGTTATATTCGTCCAAGGCTCTTGATTATTATCAATAAATATCTGTCTTAAATCATGAAATTTAGTTTGTAATTCTAATAACAAGCTATCATAGTTTTTTTCACTTACATTATATTTTGCAGGAATATAATGAGAATATATAAAATCTTCATTCTCGTAAGTATTGAAATAAAAGAACACTTCTCTAGAACCATCCAAAATTTCAGCATATAAGTAAATCTCATACCAATTACCATCAGGTATCATACCAAGGATATCCTCTGCTATCACGGGGTACATCTGATTCATCAGTTGTTCCATAAGTTTACTAAACCCCATTCTGATTTTGGACTGTTACCTTTTTACCCTACCACCATCGATTGAATACTCGACTATAAAATTATCTGGTCTAGCGGAACTACCAGTGTATTGAGGTTTTATTTTCACTTTCGCGCTACCTCCTTCTCTACCTAAAGCTGATGCCCACTCTTGTTCCATCTGATGCCATTTCCCACCTGCTTCATTTATTTGGGAATTCATAGGCACCAAATTATCAATATCTCCGGTACCTTTAAATTGACTACCAATTAAATGACAGCCATCATCTCTCTCTGGATAATTACCTCGGATTCGGTCTTTTTCCCCCACATTACTTTGAGCATAACGATTTCTCGTTCCTTTGCCAAGTTGTAATTCAGCATCGACACTATCAATACGACCAAATTCATTTGTTTCATAAGTGTATCCTTCTGTTGTTTTGTACTTTACATTCGTTTCTAATACCTTTCTATTACCAACTTTACCAATGTGCGCTCCATAAGGAACCTCAATTCTACTACCTTTAGCCGCACCTATACTCGGGATCTCTGTTTTTGCTGGTGGCATATTGATTGCAAGGGCATTTGGCGTACCCAATTGGTAATGAGTGTTAGTTAAGAGATCTAGTTGATTTTGAGTTTTGCCCAGCGGACTGTTGACGACATCTTTGTAAATTGGAGAATAGATGGACTCCCTCTTCTCTGTACTTACCACTTTTCTTACTTGATTTAAATCGTTTCCTTTTAAGGCTAATTTTCCACCCGTACTTGCCCAGCCAGCAACTGGAATCATCGCTCCAAAAGAAAGGGCCGCATTTAATGTATCCCCTCTCGCCGTATAGATGACACCATTTACGCCATCTGCTGCTTCACCAATAACAGGGACAAGCCCTGCAATATCTAATCCAATCTGAAAATAATCTAGTACTTTGTTTTCTTTGGGTTTGCAATATGTGTACATTATGATACAACCATTTCCATCTCTAGTGATTGCTTGGGGTCACTATTTATCCCCAACTAGACTCACAGAGGTGCAGTAGTAAATTATTATCCAAATAGAGTGAGTTACATAAAGAACCAATCCCTAGTTAATGAGGTAATATGTTACGAAAATACCGCCTTAATTGATTATTGTTGATTATTTCCCTGTTTTCTTACTTTTGAGTGTAGCCGACGTTATAGCGGTATTTTACGTCTTAACAGGTGTTGTTTCTGTTTATTAATATCGGGAGTGTTTTTGTCTCGTGGAATAACAGAACTCAATATGCATAGGAGTTCTGCTCTGATCTGTTTATATATATAATAAAGAGCGTATCCGTGATGGGAGTACACTCCATTGTTGAATTACCGTCGACAATGATTCAATTATTTAGCTAACGCATCCTTGTTGCTACCAACAACTAGGAATTTTTTTATTGCGTTTATATCATGCAAGTTACCATTTACCGTAACCTTACCCGCAACGTCACCAATACTATCACTTTTCTTCTCTACAACATCATCAGCTATTGTAATATTGGTGCCAGAGCCCTCTTCTATAAAAAAACCTAGATTAGCATTAGCCATTTAATGCTTTAATCATCATTGTGTAAGTTGTTTTCTCACTTTATGTGTTTCTAAATCTGCTAATCTAACAGGAATAGGTAAACGACTCTCTTTATTGATACAGTTCATAACCATTTCGGTGCTTGTATCTAAATCAATCCAGTTTCCACAAGAAACAAAGATGAGTTTAACACTTTTTGTCATCCTTAAGTGTTCTAAGCTGTATAACCTATAACCCTTGCTCTTCCTCTTCTCCCTCAAGTTGTGCATTAAAATAATCAGCATAGGTCTCCCATTCATCTGGTTTTGAGGTAAAAGATTTTTTTTCTAATTCAGAAATTTCCACTGCATCAAACCAAATAACTGAAGGAGTATTTTTTGTATCCATGACTATAAGACTTTCTGATGGCTCAGCTAGAACGACAAATCTAGTTGGCAAATTTACAGACTCTCTCAATCTAATCGTTTCATCGATGATATTTAAGCTGTTACCTACCCTGGAAAAAGAATAATTACTTATACTACCCAAATATCCCCCACTAAAAAATGTTGATACTTCGCAATAATTTTCTGGCAATTCTATTTCTAACATTTTTTCTATTTCAATTAACTCTTCATTGTTAATTCCATCATCAGAATAAAGAGCTTCGTATCTTTTTTTCATTTCTAAATTTTCTTTATTCATAATACAATCCCTCTCTACAATTTATTTATTTTCTACTCTCAATTTCCAATATTCTCTTGTATCTGCATTGAAATTTTTTCGCTCTATAGGAAAACTAGGATTAGGTTTACTTTTACCAAACCGGCTGTGTAACTAGATTATGGTATCTACTAGGCATCTCAATTATTGGTCCCTCAACTTTTTGTTCAGTTACCATTAACAATACCCTTCATGAGTTCTGAATTTCAAGCTGGTCTCATTCATTGTTTTATACTTAAATTTCTCACAAAAAACAACACCTGCTGCCTAATGAACTGAACCCCAAATGGTAGACACTTTTAAAAAGTGACACCATTTGGGGTTTTCTCTGTCTAAAAGCTTAGGTATACTGAAGATAAATATCCTGACAGGAGTGTTTTCAATGAGTAAAATACTTTTCAATGAACACCAGCGTAGATTATTAGAAGCGAATCCTAATGTGAACTCAGTTTCAGATCGCTCTATCCAATATAAACCTGAATTTAAAGTATTAGCTGTCAAAGAGAATCAGAGAGGTAAAGGTCCTTCTCAAGTTTTTATTGAAAATGGATTTGACTTAGAAATGATTGGTACGAAGAAAGCGAAAGAATCACTTAGTCGTTGGAGAAAATCCTATCAGCTTCATGGAGAAGACGGATTCTTTGAGGAGCGTCGCGGAAAAGGAAGTACTGGTCGTCCATCAACTGAAGGATTATCTCCTGAGAAAAAACTTGAAAAAGCTGAAGCCCGTATTAAATATCTTGAAGCCGAGGTCGAATTGTTAAAAAAGCTCGAGGAACTAGAGAGGCAGGCGAAGAAATAATACTAACATCAGCCGAAAAATATCAGGTGATTAATGAAGTGATTCGTAAGTTTCAATTACATAGGTTCACAGCTCACCTATGTAAAGTCGCAAAAGTACATAGAAGTGGCTACTACGCATGGCTCGAAAAAACTGAGGTCCATGCTATACGTGAGGAAAATGATTATCAAGACTACCTTTTACTTAAATGTGTTTATGATGCGTTCAAAGGGAAAATTGGATATCGTGGCCTTTACATGGCGTTAGTGGAATTACTCGAGATCCCCATGAATCATAAGAAGATTCTTCGTTTAATGCGCAAATTTAATCTCTTTGCTAAAATACGAAGAAAAAACCCTTATAAGAATATAGCTAAGGCTACCCAAGAACACCATACGGTGCCAAACCTCTTGAATCGGCAATTCACTCAAGATGAACCTGGCAAAGTTTTTGTTACCGACATTACTTATCTACAAATGAAAACTGGACAGACTGCTTATCTTTCCTGTGTGAAGGATGTAGCTAGCCGTGAAATTATCGCTTACGAACTTTCGGTTAGCTTAAGTATGCGTATTGTCTATCGAACTTTGAGGAAGCTTAGCGAAGCATTAGCAGGAAATGTACATCCAGAAGCGATGATTCACTCTGATCAAGGTTTTCATTATACGCACCCAGAATACCAGACACGTGTTAAAGCGATGCAGCTCACACAGTCAATGTCCCGAAGGGGAAATTGTTTGGATAACGCACCTATCGAATCATTTTTCGGTCATTTTAAAGACGATGTAGACTACAAGGAAGCATCCAATCTGTTAGAGTTGAAAAAAATGGTAGATGAATACATGGAACACTACAACTGTACGCGTAAGCAATGGGATTTAAAAAAGATGACTCCGGCTCAATACCGAAGTCATCTCATAGCAGCATAGACTAAAACGTCGCTTTTTTTAAACTGTCCATTAAATGGGGTTCAGTTCATAAAAGGCAATCAGGTGCTTTATGGTTAGCTATATAAAGTAATTCATTACTAATTCTATCTGTAAACCCACGAACTTATTTAATTACGTAAGTTTTGGCTGGTTCCCTGCAACAATATTTCGTATGTTTCAAATGTCATATCGCCAGTTATCATATTTATTTTTCATAACCCAAGTATTCTTTGGTACAATCTACATGAGTTATTGATTTTGACTAACCTCAGTAAGATTACTTTGTGAGTGGTAGACTAATAGAATATTGCTATTTCTAATTATTTGCATGATTTTTTAATTATCTTGAAGCCCTATTACAATCCATTCATCTACAATATCCCAAAAATCCACATTATATTCAGGCTTATCATTGGTAAACCATAATGTCGCTACATCATCGATACAGTTGTTTAAATCTATAGCAACATATCCTCCCATGCCGTTTTCAAAAAAACCATATGTTGTAGCCATATTAATTCCTAATGGTTCATCTAATTCTTCAAGTATTCCCCATTCATAATCCTCAAAATGAGTACTGCATTCCACTGGTACTAGCCCCATAGCTCTACTTGGCAGATAATAAAACCCATTGTGTAACTTTTCATAGAACCTCTTAATAGATTCTGGAACATTTGACCAATCTTGTTGCATTTCTGAAATATCAATAGAACTGGTCGGTATACCACCTTCGTAATAAAGAATTTCTTCATTTTCACTCTTTACGCTGTATAGTACTGCATATTGTCCATTATCTACAATTAGTTCAAATTCTAATAAATTCTCTTTCAAGTACGAAATAGTATTGCTCAATTCTTTTTCACACACATCATTCCATAAAGCTATTAATTTATCTTTCTTTCTAGTTTTATCTGTTTCTTTAAATATCTCCATCCATTTTTTAGGAATATTTTCCTTTTCTATATTGAGTAAGTCTTTGTTAGATACAAACTCTATACTTTTTCTGTATTGTTTTAATGAAGATAGCTTATCCACCCGAAATCACTCCTTTTTATTTATCCTATTAAATTCATCTGTCATCTTTTGTATCTCAATTTCTAGTTCTTTTTCTTTTAATATCATTTTTTCCCTAAATACAGGATTTACTAAAATATTTTCTTTTTTGTAGATGTTCCAATCTGCAAATGATTTTGAACCTTTAGATGTATTAGCTGCTTCACTAAGACCTTTAAAATTCTCTACAAAATTGGAAATTTCCTTCTGTTGTTGGTAAGTCAATGTCTCAAAACCTTCCAAACGAGCTATTTTCTTTAGAGAAACAATATGATCTGCATGCAGTTTTTTTTCAATTATTTTTCCGGGTAAAGCAAAATCCTCAGTTCCAATAATATCATCAATATTTTTATTAACTTCTTTTTGTATTTTAGAAGATGGCGATGCTCTTCTTAATTTAGCATATGTCTCATCGGAAATTTTCCTTTCCCCATATCTTGCACCTTGCGTAATGTTTTTACCCGTCCCCTTAGCCCCAACATCCACATTCTTCACTTCAACCTTAACATCTCCAACTTTGATACTCGTAGGAATATCTGTTTTTGGGAATGGCATATTGAATGCAAGGGCATTTGGCGTACCCAATTGGTAATGAGTATTAGTTAAGAGATCTAGTTGATTTTGAGTTTTGCCTAGTGGACTGTTGACGACATCTTGGTAAATTGGCGAATAAATGGACGCCATCTTCTCTGTACTTACCACTTTACTTACTTGATTTAAATCGTTTCCTTTTAAGGCTAATTTCCCACCCGTACTTGCCCAGCCAGCAACTGGAATCATCGCTCCAAAAGAAAGGGCCGCATTTAATGCATCCCCTCTTGCCGTATAGATAACACCATTTACGCCATCTGCGACTTCACCAACAACAGGTATAAGCCCTGCTAAATCTAATCCAAACTATAAAGAATCAAGTAATTTGTTTTCTTTGGGTTTGTCGACTTTAACGGTCTCTTCTTCCCTATAGTCAACTTTGGAAACAACTTCATAGAAAACTGTTTGGCCTACAACATACTCTTTAATGAGTAAACCATTTTCATACATATGGTATTTTATATTTTCATCCAGATTCTCTTCCACAGTGTTCACTTTTTTCCCTTCAAGGGTTTGAAAAGTCGCTGGAGTAATCATCGTACCAATCAGCTGTTGATGTTCCTTTACCCATAAGTCATTTGGATTTAAGTACACTTTTGGGAACAGTTCTGTTCTAATTTCACTTCTAAATGTCAGAACATTCCATTGGCTCGGCACGAAGCTGATGTCCTTTACTCCTGCTTGGAACAGTCCCTCCATATCCGTAAGCCACGTGTTCATCGTCTGCAAATCTTGTTCAATGGGATGTAGTGTAGTAGTCTGAGTTGCATCAAATTCATACAGTTGTGAGTTGGTATCATCACGTTTTCTCTTAGAACGAATGACTCCCTCCTGCACTCCGCTATCATCTAAGTGGGGCAGTCCGACAATATCACTCACCTGATCCATGATACTGTTTGCCTCATCCGTCAAACTATCCGTGAGATGACCAATAAGCGTAAGGCCCTGTTCTAGCTCTCCCTCAAGGAATTGTTCTACTATGTACCCAGATGAATCAGGTTCGAGTGAATGAAGTGCTGCCTCCATCTGCTGAAGCACTTGTTTGAACTGTTCGGAAAACAACTGAAAAAAATGAAGAAATGGTAAATGACATTCCTGGTAAAAGGAACGGATGGCATTACCCCCGGCTCCTTTAAATTGTTCCTCCATCTGCACTAGACCCTCCACTGCATGGTGGATCGCTTCCATCTCACCGCTTAACCTGTCTAACATAGTAATGTTGCGCTGCAGCCCTTCTTGAAATAAATCTACGTCCAATATTTTCATAGGCATTGCCTCATCAAGCGTTTAAAAAAGATGGAGTTATTGTTCATATCTATTCAAAGCGGATTCACGCGATCATTAATGGAACAAACAAGTTTGTGTGAACTTTCATGATTGAATGAGTGACTTGTCCCGTAAGCGTCAAATAGGCGCTTACATACTTATTGTACTCGTTTGATTGAATTTCAAGAAGAACTGTCTTCAATAATCGGGCTAAATTGTGGTATAATTCGGATAAATTTGAATGAAGGGGATGAGTTTTTCTATGTTATGGATTTCTACACAAGATAAGCACAGTTTGATAAATGTAAAAGAAGTTACTGTAAACGGGAAAAAAATAAAAGGTTTTGTTAGCGGTTCGTCTTTAGACGAATGGAGTAAAGATTTAGGGAAGTATGAATCAAATGAAAGAGCATTAGAAGTTCTTAATGAAATATTTAAGAAAATCGAGGAAATCAATGGTATTTCTGCGACATACGCTATGCCTAAAAAGTAAGTTTCAACTTGTTCGATAAATAGGCTCTTTTCTAGAATGAGGTACTGCACCGAATTAGTAATAGAGTCATTTTGTTGAATAACGCAGGAGTTTCTCAAAAACGTGCACGATAACGAAATAAATTTGTGCAGTAATAGGACCATTTAATGGAGAATGTATGTTATATTTCACGAAAAATATTTCCAATACTCAAAAAGGGGTGTGTATGTTGAATAAATATCAAGAACGTACGGTTTACATTTCAATTGTAGCACTTGCTTTTTTCTTAGTATTATCTTTAATTACACATAATTGGGGATTCTTTTTATGGAGTATATTGCCTGTTTTTATAGTTTTGATGTCTACATTTTTCACCAATAGGGACAAGAAAGAAAATAGGTGAGGAACATACTTATTCAATCATCGGGTGCTATTGTTGAAAATGATAAGCCTTAGTTTTGTCTGCCTGTGCATCACTAACTAAGGGAAAACCGCAAACAACACAAAAAAAGAGTAGCCAAAGCTCCCCTTTCAAAAAAGTATTTAGCCAACAATCGCGCTCATTTGCTTTATTTAATCTACTTAAAGTAATTGTTCCTATGAAAAATATTCTAACCAGAAGATGAATCCAAATAAGGTAACAAAAGTTAAGGTAAGCTGGATTAGTGTTACCTGAAAGTCTTTTCTGTTATCCGAAAATCTCCATTCTATATATGCTTGAACACCTATTTGAGTTAGAATGAAAAACCAAAATACTATATATGTTATAAAGGGCTGACTAGTAAAAAGGGGTGCACCAGTTATTAATAAAATCACAAAAACTATACGGAGTGTCCAATCGACTTTTTTATGAAATTCATTTATATGATTATATGAAAACCATTTCTTATTACTTGCACCCATTCTATAACGAAAAACAGCTGGAATAACGCCAACCAGTAAAATAGCAACTGATAGTATTTTAATAAGTTCTACCCAAAACCCGGGTGGCATTCCAGGGTACCCCATTTAAAATCATCTCCATTCTAAATTCCTTCCACATCTACCACTAACTATATTATTACAACGTACACAGGCAGCACTTACTCAATATGCCAATGGTTCAGGAATAATTGCAAGGGGAATAGCCCCGTACCGCCTACCCCAATATATGAACTTGCTAAAACCACATTTATAGGGGTTAAACGGGTGTCACAAAGTGCTATTATCGCTATAAAATGTTACTTTTATTTTCTATTAGATAACTCTTTCCCCTCCCATAAATTCAGCTTTTTAATATGTATCCTTTTCAGAATCTTTATACTCTGTAATAAGAAATCCAACTTTAGATGTTTGATGGTTTCGACCTTTAAAGTCTCTTCCATCAATACCATAGGCTGACCATCCTTCTTTCCCAATGTAAAAAGTCAGTATGTTCTTGTATCCGAACTTTTTAGCTACTTGATCTTCACTGATGAATTTTAACTTGTTTTGAGTTAGAAACTTACAGATTCTCTCTTGTGAATTATCCATTTTTACTCATCCTCTCATTTTTAAATGAAATGTTCTTTTATTGTTTGGTGGGAAAAGAGTTGCGGATTGACTCCTCTTCTACAAGAGTACCAGTTGCCCACTAGCGTTGCATAGCAGTAAAATAACGTAAAAAATGATTGGGATTAGAAATAAAGTTAAATTAATACGAAAAAAAGGGCTCCTCCTGTAAAATGAAACTGTCGACTAATCAGTTATCTATTCTACAGAAAGGAGCTTTCTTATGATATGTGTAGACGAAAACTTAATCTTTCGTCAATATTTATCTCTATTGCCAGTTAACATTTTGGCTTGTCCATTGATGTAAAGTTTTGTCTGCCTGTGCATCACACAATTCGAATTAATTCTGAATCGTGTCTGAATTTAACAGTGCACAGGCAGCACTCACTGAATTTGTGAGCATATTCATCAAAATCCAGATTTTTATAAGGGAAGAATCCTTGATAGATTATTTATAACTCGCTTGTATAAACATTTATACGAGACGCTCCAAGTAAGCTTTAAAAATGAAGCACTTTCAACCTTTACAGCATTCGGAACAATCGGGTACTTAACGATATGGATTGATGAAGATTTCCATACATCCGTTGAAGACACGGCAGCAGGCTTAACAAGCATTAGTAAAATGGCGTATCGAGTGAATGGTATATAAGATTTTGTCGCATTTCAAAACGGGAAACAAAACGAGTGCCAGGTACCGCAAAATTTCCAAAACAAAAAACGACCACATCAAAAGATGAAATCGTCTTTGTTATATATGTTGTTGCCATAATGATGCCACACATCGCTTAAACGTTGCTGTGACATCAAATATGTAGACAGCGGGAGTCGAACCTGCCTCTAAAGACTTACATATTTAAATAAATATACTTGCAAATGTTGACTATCCACTACGCTAAAATCAAATCGCATTTTTTAAAAACTGTCATAAAAGTTTCTTGCACAGATATGCAATATTCAAAAAAGAAATGCATGGCTAAACCAGCATATCCGCATCCTATCCATTTGCCTATCTTACTTTTTATCGATCTTCCTATTAAACTTTTGCCAAAACCTTTTTTTCCCTTTATGATCATCAAGAAAAGCCCAAATAGAGAATGCACTCACAGCAATCAAACCAATATAAACAGACAATTCCCAGTATGTAAATAACAGAAGGTAATCCCATATAGAATTCCCTCGAACAAACACATCATACGGATCGGCATTTCGATAGCTAATTGGTAGTTTGTCTCCTATGCCATATTGCCGATAGGTGTGTCGCGTTACGTCTTTGGCCATTTCAAAAGTTCTGCCCGTATGATCTTTATAAGAGATGGTTAAATCCCGAATTGAGTCTTCGTATTTCCTATAAGTCGTATACTCGAATCGGTCAACGATTGTAGCTTCCGTTTTTGTCTTTCCGAATGGCTGCACTGTTCGAATCAGGTTCACTACAAAACTTTTGGCAATGAAAAGAAAAATTGCAATGACAATACCTGCATTTCTCCAAGCCCTTTGTCTCGAATCTACTTTTTTCTTTCGTTTCTTTTTCCTCATTCTTTTCCTTTTTTTAAATCGCTCAGAAGATATCTTCTCTTCTAAGCGCTCCAATGCAGGAATGGATAAGAAAAAGGCCACGAGTAAACAGAAAGCTATATACGCAAAAACAAAAATAGCAATAAAGTAATAGAGGCCATCAATGAGTATATCGCGCAGTGTCGAAAAGGTTGTAGCACCTGTCAAATAACCATTAATCGTATCGCCAATTTCAATGTTCTCTATCTGACTTTTGGAAACACGGTTGCGATATTTAATCTCTTCTCCGCCGGCAAGTTCGACCCAAACAAAATAGGTAGGAGGGGTGAATAACCCTTTGCTTGCTGTTTTTTCAATGACTGTCGCTTCCGCTGATCGAATTGAAGCTAAATCGTACTCATCCAGATAAGAATCGATCATTACCCAAGTGAAAAGGCTGAAAAATAAGCCTAAAACTAGAAGCCCAACTAATTCTTTGATGTTTGTCATAATTTCCTCCATAACCATCCTTCCACCACCATATCAAACAGACGTTAAAATACAAGCATAAATAAACTACCAGCAAATGCTCTGATGGCAGGTCTACTTAAAATTCACCGTAGGGTTATTTCAAAACTTCTGCACTATAGAATCATCCTTTACAAGAAGTTCTACTTCTTTAGTGTCATGACCATAACCGTCTAGAATGATATTCAGAGAATAGTTACGATTCACTATTGAAGTAGCACCCTCACTTGCATGTTGAATGATTTCTTCATCTTTTAGTTCGTTCATTTCTTCAATTGTTAGCGTTGTGTAGCCAGAGTATGTTGTTAGATCTTGATTCGCTATGAACCAAACTGGATACTTTTCAAAACCCTTACTTAACAGTATAAATTCATTTTCTCCAGCTTCATTTACTTTTGTAGTGTCTGTTTTCGTTGTATTTTCAGTGCTTCACGTCTCCGCCTCCACAAGCTGTTAAAAACAACGTAGTAGTAATAACCATCAATAGCGCGAACCTTCTTTTCTTTAAATACATTTCACGCCCTCCATTTTTCAACAAGCTAAGCTTCATAACTCGTTACATAAAACACATTAATTAATGCCCCGAAGCCTTCATACCCATTATGTCAGAGTTGCCCCATTCAACTTTGTCACCCAGTTTATTATTAACAAATTAACGTGCCACAAAATGTGTTTCTTTTCCTAAGCAATAAAAATAGGGATATTGCACAGGAGTTTACCTCCCGTTCAATATCCCTACTCTCTAAAACCGTTAATACGACTACATTATCAGCCATATCTCTATGGAGACGGCGGGAGTCGAACCAACCGTCTCGTAAAACGCTATAATACCAGTGTTTTCAAGGGTTTATAGCTACTATTGTAAATGTATGACTACGCTTTTGACTACGTTTAATAAATAAATGCGTTGCGGGGGCAAAAATTATAGATTTCAACTTTGCAATTCTTCAAGTATATTCTTCTCAACCTAAAAGAGAGAATATTTTTAGTTTATCATCATCCCACATCGATAAAGACAGTCGTTTATTTAAATAATTTTATAAGTTATTATTCATCATTGATTGAAGTAAAATCGATATCTTTTATAAATCTGGATGGTACTTTACTATACCCATGCAAACTTTTTGACATCAAGAAATAACATATTGACTTAGCTCTTGTCAACGAAACAAAAAATATTCTTTTTTCCTCTTCGATATCAGATTCTTTTACTTTATAAAATGGAAATGTGCCTTCTTCCATAGCAGGCATAATAACAACTTCATATTCCAACCCTTTAGAACTGTGCATAGTAAGTAATGATACAGTATCGCCTTGAACACCTAAATTCGAAAATTTTTCAATATCCATTTTATCTTTATTCTCTTTTATATAATATACAAAATCCCTTAAATCTTTAGCATCATCTATATGTCTTGAAGAATTTATAATGTTTTCTTTTATATTTAGTTTAATATAGATAAATTTTATCCAATTCATAAAATCTGCTATTTTCTCTTTAGAACTTACTAAGGATAAGTATAAGAACACTCTTTCTTTATTAAATGTATTATTCGGTGGGGTTGTATCATATTTAATAGAAATCCATTCATTTAATAGATCTTTAAAGTAAATTTTACGGTTATTTAAAATCCAAGCAGCACAGTCCTCTAAAAACTTAATAAAATTGCCTCTGTTAAAGTCAAATACCATCACATAATGTGGAATACCATTTTGTTCAAGAATTTTTTGACATTCCAATACTTTATTTTTTGCTCTAATAAGAATTGCAATCTTGCTGTATTCTATGCCATTTTTTATACAAGTAGGAATTATTTCATTCGCAATATATTGATATTGAGCAATATGATTCCCTTTAAGTTTTATAAGGTTAATTTCCGGCTCTTTTTCCATCGTTTTTTTAGCATTGAAGAACCCAACAGGTAAGTTCATAGTATTTGACGATATATCTAGTATTTTTTGATGGCTTCTATAATTATTTTTTAATTCTACACTTTCCAATTTATCTATCTTTTCGAGTTCTAATAAATATGTAGGTTTAGCCCCATTAAACCCATAGATAGTTTGGTTTGGATCACCTACAACAACTATTTTTATATTTGTTTTTTTTATCAATGTTAAAACCATCTCGTGAAGAGGTTTTCCTAAGTCTTGATATTCGTCTATCAATATATAAGGAAACTTTGCTTCTAAACATTTCCTGAGATAGGGTTCTTCTTGTATCATATTTGTAGCTATTTTTACCATTGAAATAAAATCAACCATATTGTTATCTAAAAGCTTCGCTTCATAAGCTGTTGCAACTTGTAATGCAATATCAAAAATTTCAACAGTTACTTGGCTTTCGCCTTCTATCATATAGTTTCTTTCTCTATCGACCTCTGTAACACTCAACAAATCTGGGCGAATTGATAAATTGTTTTTAATTTCTTCAATCCAATTTTTTTTATCTTCCTTAGAAATAATTTTAAAATCTTTGCTTATACCATAATCAAATAACTTTATATATGGTTTTAATATTTTTGATAAACAAAAAGAGTGAATAGTACCTATGAAAAAGTTATTTTCATCATAATCGATTAACTTATTTACACGTTCTTTAATTTCCTTAGTCGCTTCATTGCTGAAAGTTATGCAGGCAACTTTTCTAGGAAACTTTACTTTTTCCTTTAGTAACTTAGCCATCTTTAAAGTTAAAACGTTAGTTTTACCGCTTCCTGGTCCTGCTTTAATAACAATTGATTTGTCAGAGTTATAAGCTATTTTTTGTTCTAAATCATTTTCTAGCATTTTTAGTTTTTTTAAGTAGATACCATTCACCTTAATCACCTGATATTTTTGAAATTAGATTTTTTAAACCGTTCTCAATATACGATGGAACCAGCATGTTGGGGTATGTAGATAGCCTTTGGGCATATCTTCCTTTACCCACTTTATTTTGGCTACTTTCGATTTTCCTTAAACAACTATAGAAATCTCCAGATTTGTATTCTTTTTCGAAATTTTTCTTCTGTTGTATTCCTCCTATTGTTAATTCATTAAATGTTTTGCAAATAAAACTGGAGGCATTAGCATCTGTAGAATTTTTAATCATTAAATCAATTTCTAAAGTATAATCACTAAAATAATAACCTTCCCTATTAAATTCATCTTCTGTATAATCTTCTTCTAATTTAAATATCTTCAATTCTTGCAATGTAGTTAGAGCTAATTCTAAACCTAAAAATCCATGATTCTCATGACTTTTTTTATGTAATTCGTGATATACCCGTTCAGTTTTGGTCTTTCCATCATCTTCAACTTCTATTTCATAAAAATAATCACCATCTGTAAAAATTATATAAGGTATATCAAGTTCTTTAAGCAGTACAATAAAAGGTTTAAAATTTGTAGAATTAATATTACAGCATAGAATTCCATAAAAATCTAAATCTATTCCCAAATTTAAAGCTAATCTTGGTACCAAGTACTCTTCTGCTATTCCTTCGACTAAAATTACACCTTTTCCGAAATATAATTCACTTCTTTTTACATCCATATATCTTTCTAAATCTAACTCTTCTTTTTCACTTAAATTAATATTTTTAGTAGAATTTATAGCTACTGAATCCTTTTCAAATCTTAAATGGACAATAGAGTTAATTGGAGATACAGAAGTTATATCAGTAGAATGAGTTGTTAGAATAATAGACATTGGCTTACGCATAACATCTCTAAAAATACATCTTTGTAGAATTGGATGTAAATGCGCCTCAGGTTCTTCAATCACTAGAATTGTGTGACTCTTATCAGCATCATAATAATTACTAAAGAATTTATATAAATCAAGAGAGATTTCTTTTTTTTGAGATAATTTATAATATCTTTCACCTTGCACTTCATAATACTCATCTAGGAGATTTTCTGAATCTATTTCTTTTAATTTATCTAATTCTTCCTTAAAAATTAAAGTAGGAACAGTTTTATCCTCTAAGGAAAGTAACACTAATGATATATAGAGAATATTTGTAACACCTAAACTTACTTCTGAGGTAGGACGTTGTTTACTAGCGCCAATCATTAACTTTAAAGTATTTAAAATTTTATCAGGATTAATATCAACAGTTTCTAAAGAAATATTAGAATATGAAGTTTGATTACCAACAATTTTTATAATATTATTATTAACTTTCCCTTTTAAGTCTAGTAACTCTTCAAAACTCAAAATAGCATTACCTTCTACTTTCATATTTTGAGCTATCTCTTTTAGTAACTCTTTATCAAAATCGTATTGTTTAAGCAATTGATTTAGAGGTGATTTTCTGGAATTTTTAAAATCACTATTTGCATCCCTTAATCCATTAATAACTTTTAAATTCAACATTTTACGATGTTGATGAGTGAAGGCAAAACTCTTGTCGTCGCCCAAATAGATTATATAACCATATTCTTTCTCACTAATCGGTGAAAACTCATATGTAATTTTTATAGTTGGTGGATCTGTGTTAATAGTTGCATCACAAAATGTCGCTAAAAGTGCTGTGTTATGTTCAAAACCCTGAATCTCTATAGAAATTTCTATTACTTCTTTATTCTCAAATGGATTTTCTATTATATCATTGAAATCCGTTTCCTCTAAATACCTATCAGAGTCAGATAAACTAGGATCTAATATTAGTTGTAAAGCTCTCACAAAATTTGTCTTTCCAATATTATTCTCTCCCAGAATTACTTGTTTATTAGTTAATTCAGCTTCTTCATTTATGAAGTTTCTAAAATTTTTAATAATAACTTTTGATATGAATGGATATTTTATCATTTCTTTTCCCAAAATATTTCACCTCTTCAATAATCTTAGCATAATAGATACATAATATCCTAAATAAGTTAACAAAGATCAATATACAAAAAAACAAATTCAACATCCAAAATTCATTTATTCATAGTCGGTGGTTGTCAAGATAGTTGTCGGATATTACTCTTTTCCTTGATTAGCTATTTAGTTGATTTCAATTCGTTTTCAAACCGTTCTTTTCTTGCCTAACTATTAAAAGTAGAGAATTTATATGTAATACAAGTGTCGTTTACTGGCTTTGAGATATACATGAGATTGCTATTTTCTACAATTAATATTTTTATAATATAAAATACAAATTGCACTCTCTTTTAAAAGAACTCTTTTGATCTACCTCTTTTGCAATGACATTACATCTTTTTTTCAAAGGCTTGTTTTACCATTTTCAAGTATTTTAGTTTAATGACTGGATTTTCAGTATGTTCTTTATTACCTTCAATATCGTTTGTATTCACCTTACAAAGAACCACATCTGAAGATAAATATCCTGACAGGAGCGTTTTCAATGTATTCATCAGAATTAAATTATCGGGCAGTTCCTTTTAACTAAAGCTATTCATATCAGGATCTGTTTATGGAAGTTCACCATCCTTCACAATCCCCAAGAACGGAATAATTGTTTTATATCATCAAAGCCCATTTTGTTGATATATCGATCAAAATTCAATCTTGTAACGAACCGCATGGAAACCACTTGCCAATACGACCATCGCTTTCATTTTTGATTGCTAGGTTTTTAATTAATTCAAATTGCAATGAGAACCTGGCACTCTTCACGTTTGTATTACATTTATTCCACCTCATCTTTTTCTTCGAATACAGTATAGGCCAACTACAGCTTCGCAGTTGGCCTATAACTATTTAGATTTTGTTTATTTACTTCAAAGCGACTTCATCTCAACTCATCCCCAAAAGGTACAATAACCTCATTCAATACACTTATCCATTCACGCTTCATCTCAGGTCCATATTTCAATGGTTTGGCACCTGGATTTACAGCTTTGTATTTATCGAATTCCTTGCTGTCGAGTATTCCTCTGATATTAGGGATGGTTTCTGATCCAACCACATATTGAATTGCAGACAAGTGCAGTTCGCTCTCTTTTACAAACCAAGTATTCGATAACTCTTCTATGCTGTTATCATAAGCTTTAGTGAAGTAGCGTCGCTTCACGGCAAGAATATCTTCATCGGCATCTACTTCCTTAGTATCAATGGCGTTTAGAATATCGTTATAGACATTCTTCACAACATCTGATTTATTAAGTTTTTGAAGGGCTTTTTCGATTTCATCACGGATATCCTGATTATTGGCTGCGTATGTTTCCAATAGTCGGTCGATATACGTCGAGTCGATATCATAAATCTTAATCGCATTTTCCCCAAAGAATTCGATTCCTGAAAAGTCTGGTTCAGGTCCATCTGGTCCTACTGGTTCAGTTTCATCTATTAATGAACCTTTCACCGTGTGGTATACGCCGATGTATTCCTCTAACCTTTTCACCTGTTCTCGAAGTACTGTAGATTTTTCCATGTCGTCGTTGTAATCATCATAGGTAACCAATGCTTCATAGGCATTATTCAACTCTTGGAAGGCCTTTATAAACTCAATACGCTCTTCGATAGGCGAATGTTCATCAATGTCCGTTGGATTGGACACTGACGTTGAAAATACCTTGTGAGCCTTCTTGAAGCGTTTCTTCGATTCATCGTAGGATGGGTACACCAGATTGTTTTCTTCTTGTGCTTCGGAATATAACTTCGTTGCCACTTTCACATTATGTTCCATTGTCGCAGGTTTTCGGAAGGTGACAATCAATCCTTTCGTCTTTCCTGGATAGGTACGATTGGTTCGAGAAAAGGCTTGAATCAGATTCGCATAACTTAGATTGCGGTCCACGAATAGTGTCTGGACAGTTGGCGCATCGAATCCTGTCAATAGTCGGTCTACAACAATGACCAGGTCCACTTGTTTCCCAAGCATTTTGAACTCCGCTCGCTTACGTGCTAGGCGATTGTTGATATCGCCATTATATCGGTCAATATCCTCTATCGACCAGGCAGTGTCATAGTAATCGTTGTAGTCCTTGATGATTTCTTTCATTTCATCTTGGGTTTGCTTGGAATCTTCTTCGTTTTCTTGTAATGAATAGGTAATAGCAACTCGTGGAAATTCAGTATCTTCAATGGTCCGTCCTTTTCGAATAGGATGTCCGATGAATTCATTCGTCAACCATTCGGGATCTTTGGTCATCTTCTTGATGGCTTGATAGTATCGTTTCGCCATATCAATGGAACTCGTTGTTAAGATCGCAGACTTTTGTGGACGCCCATTTTGGAAATCAAATTTTATATAGGCGTTGTCTGGACGAAATATCTTACGGAGGACCTTTTGAATATGGTCATCACTTTCAAAAGACGATGATTCAATATAGGCTTCCTTATCTATCCAATCCATTTTATCGATCGTATCATTAAGTTCATTATCGCTTTGATCCTCGGATTTTCCCTTTGGACGCATTTGATTAAAAATGTAGTTGTTCAGTGATGTGGGGTCAATCGTATCTTCATGCTCTACCTGAAACCCTAAAACAGCCCCATCATCCAAAGCATTCTTGATGGTATAGGTGTGCAAGACTTCTCCGTATTGGTCATGTGTCGTACGAGCTAGACGACCCTTCGCTTGTTTTTTATTGTCTTCAAATATCGGAGTACCTGTAAATCCGAACCATGTAGAGTTAGGGAAGAACTGCTTGATCGCTTCCATCCCTTCTGCGCTTAACGCTCGGTGGCATTCATCAACGACAAAGACAATATGCTGACTCATGAGCTTTTTGAAACGCTGCGTACCTTTTTGTTCCTCTTGTTTCTCCGCATACCGTAGCGCTGCTTCCAACTTTTGACGTGTAGTAATAATCACGGTATTAGAATTAGCACTTGATAGCAGCGTGTCACTTAACTCTTTGGAACTTCCGGTACCGATAATCAAACTGTTCGACTTCGCATTACCAGAAGAAATACCTGTATTGAATTCGGAAGCAAATTTAGTGAATTCATTTGTTGTTTGGTTGTCCAAGTCTTTGCGATCAATGAGCATGACGGTACGGTCCACGCCCGGCTTGCGAGCAAGTAGCTTTGTGGACACAAAGCTCGTTAACGTTTTTCCTGAACCAGTAGCATGCCAAACATAGCCTGATTCGTGTTTCATAGCAGAGGTAAATAAAGCTTCAATCGCATGAATTTGATAAGAATGTAGCACCATTAGGGCTTTATTGTCCTGATCCTCGCTGACGATTGTATAATTCGCTATCAATCGATGGGCATCAGGTATATTTAAGACTTGTTTTACAAATTCATAGAGGTTGTCTACTTTTCGATTGTCTGTTGTGCGCCAACTAAAGACCAATTTCTTATGCATATCTTTCGGCATCGCATTGGCAAAATAGCGAGTCGTCTGCTCATTGGAAATGACAAACAACTGAAGGGTGGAAAAGATATTATTCCTGAACATCCCTTCTTCCGCATATTTTTTTATTTGATTATACGCTTGAAAGACTCCATCTTTAGAGCTGACCTGTTTTAATTCAATTTGAACAATGGGCAACCCATTGATTAAAAGCGTCACGTCAAATCGGCGATCACGACCGTCAGCATCTACTTTTTGTTTCGCAATCTGATGAACCACTTCATATGTAGAGATGCCACCCCCAATATCTTGATTGGAATACAAAACTAAAGACATAGAACCCAGTGATACAACTTCACGTTCTATCGTGATACGTGCAATACCATTCTCCCCTTTGAGCCATCGAGCAGCATCAAAAGGGGTCTTCGTTTTCGACAGCAATTCGATTTTGATCGTGTCGAATTCTTTATCGGTCAAAGGGTGTTCCCCAATTTCCGATAAGTTATTTTGCGTAATTTTTAACCGTAAGTTTTTCCATAGGTCAGCTTCCGACTTTAGATCGGAACGATAATTCCACTGGTTATGCCCTTCTCCTAAAACTTGAATCAAGCGACGTTCGACTTCCGCCTCATCGTTATGCTGTATCTTTGTCATGGTTTGTCCTCCTTTCTATCAGTTTAGACAAACATCTTTTGTAGGAAAGCTTTTTTGGTTTCTTGCAAGACATCTAATTCTTGGCGATGTAGAGCAATCGTATCATCGAGATGTTTAAAGAAATTACCGATTTTAGCTTGCTCATTTATTGAAGGTATAGGAATAGGGACGTCTTTTAATTGTTTAATAGGTAATTGTTTAAGTGCGGTACCTGTAGTTCTTGATAACAATTCTTTTTGTCCTATATTTCCAAGTAAGTATTGACTCAAAAATCCACCGAGTAATTCTTTCTTATCAGTCCTAATAATCCCTAATTGGGAGTTGATATTCCACCCAAAATTTTCTTTTTTGACATACCCCAAAACTCCTACAGATCCACGAACAGCAATAACAATATCATCAAACTCTAAGTGTCCTGATGTTAATTCTCTATGTTTTTCTTTTGTGATGTAATTAGAATTTGATACATCAAGAAAACCATTTTTCAGATCACTTCCACGTAAAAATGGAACACCATTAGAGGAATCACTCTTATCTTTTTCTGATGGGTAAGCTTCACCATAATTTCCGTCAGTAAAGAATGTATCTGTATTTCCTAACTTACGCTTTGCCCAATCTTCAGTAAATCCTGGAAAACGAATCTCTGGCACAGACTCTTCTTCTTTTGGAAACATTTTTTGCAAGAAGCCTTGCTTTGTTTGTTGGAGGGTGATTAGTTCTTGTTCTTGAAGAGCGATAATATCATCTAGGTTTTTGAGAAAATCACCGATTTGATTTTGTTCTTTAATTTTCGGAATATTAATATCGATCCCCATGAATTCATCATAATTAATATTCAGTAATCCATCCATTCTTGCACCTGAGGAAACTAATTTAGCAAGTTCCCGATCAGGTATTTTAGTTGCAAACATATATTCAATAAAAGTAGCGGAAGCTTCAATGGTGGTTTTGAAACTATGATAAATTCTCGGTACAAGTGCTTCTTCATAGGTTGTTAATTCAAATACCACTCCGTATTTTGCAAGTTTTGAGTTCCCGTGATTATAAGACAGGTGCCCTTTTGATAGAAGTGTATAATTTTTTTGTTCTTTACCCGCAATATTCCCAGAGAAACGATCACGCTGATCTAGCCAACCTACACTCGCTGAAATTGTAAGCGTTGGCAAGTCCATTCTACCGTCGTTTCCACGAACTCTAATAGATATATCACTCAACTTACGCTGTTCCCAGTCTTGAGCAAACCCTCCAAATCTAATTTCTGGCATAAGGTTATTTTGCACGATTAAACACCTCTAATGCACCTTTAACCCACTCGGCATTTTCTTTATCGAATTCTAGCGAAGAAACCATGTCGTATATTTTAGATTCTAGTTCTGCTTTTTCTTTTCTAATATCTTTGATAGTTGAACTAATTGAAGCCATATCTATAGGATCTTCTTCTTCAAAGGTATCTACATATCTAGGTATATTCAAATTAAATTCATTCTCTTTGATCTCATCAAATGTAGCAACGTGTGCATATCCCTCAACACTTTCTCGTTTGCTGTACGTTTCGACAACCTTATCAATATTTTCTTCAGAAAGCTTATTTTGGTTCTTCCCCTTTATAAACTCGTTACTTGCATCAATAAATAACACATCACGAGTAGTACGGTTTTTCTTTAAGATGATGACGGTTGTTGGAATCGATGTCCCATAGAATAGATTCGCTGGCATACCAATAACAGTATCTATACTGCCATCTTCTAATAACTTCTTACGAATGACACCTTCTGAAGCGCCGCGGAATAAGACACCATGAGGTAGAACGATTGCCATTGTTCCTGAATCTTTCAAGTGATAAAGTCCGTGCAATAGAAAAGCAAAGTCTGCTTTTGATTTTGGTGCCAACCTACCGTACCGGTTGAAACGAGAGTCATCTAAGAACGTATCGTCCGAAGACCATTTTGCTGAATATGGTGGATTCATCAGAACGGAATCAAAGGTGTAGGGTTCATCTGTCGGCCAATCTTTGTTCAATGTATCTCCATTGCTTAAACGCATATCTTCTTTATCAACACCATGCAAGATCAAGTTCATCTTCGCTAAATTATAGGTCGTAGTATTTAATTCTTGTCCGTGGTATTTCACACTCTCCGGATGATTGATATAGTTTCGGATATTCAACATCAAAGAGCCTGAACCCATGGTCGGGTCATATACGCTAAACAGCTTTTTGTCCTCTTGACCTATTGCGGCAATACGAGCCACCATGACAGATACCTCATGAGGAGTATAGAATTCTCCAGCTTTCTTACCAGCTTCTGAAGCAAATTGGCTGATTAAGAACTCATAAGCATCCCCAATCACATCACCACCGTGTCCTAGTAGATTGATTGGATTTAGCTTCTTTATCACTTCTGTAATCGTAATATTTCGTTGTTGGGCATCTGATCCGAGTTTCTTTGATGTCAAGTCTACATCATCAAACAGGCCGTTGAATTGATCGTATTTCGTTGATAGATCGATGAATGCCTTATTCAGATCATTCAACTGAAACGTATTTTGTTTCGCTTGATCAGTTAATACGTTGAACAGATAATCCGGTTCGATATCGTAGCCCAGTGTATCGACCAACGTTTCAATCAGGTCATTCTTTACATCTTCATCCGCTAATAATTCTATATACAGTTGAGTTTGTTTTTCTGCTATATCGTATTCTTCCGGAGACTCATCTGCAATTTCAACTACTTTTTCCAGTAATCGGTCAGACAAATACTTATAGAAAATTAAGCCTAATAAGTAGTTTTTGTATTCTGATGCATCCATTTTGCTTCGCAAGTTGTCTGCCGCACTAAATAATATTGAGTTCAATTCAGCCATGTTTTGTTCCTCACTTTTCTGTTGTTAGTCTAAATTCGATATTAACCTTTTTATCATCTAACCTTTTAGTGGACCTAACAATACACTTGCCTTCAATTTTTTCATTCTTACCATCTTCTATTATATTGTAGTAGCTTGAAGAAAGGGTCCACTTGTTCTTATGATACCATATCTAAAATATGTCACTGTAATAGTAAAAGAAAAAGCCCCTACAAAGTGAGGAGCTTGCTACTTTATATCTTGATAGCGATATAGTGGCCCTTCCTACCTTGGAATGAGGTTATAGGGAGGGTATTTTTGTGTATATGGAGCAGTTTGTCAGTGGAATAAATTTCTTTGTCTTATCCTAAAGTATTCCTCTCAAACACTTACTTTTTTATTGAGCTTTCTACCTCTGAAATAAATCAAAGTTATAACCTTTTTGCTCAGCTATTCTAATTAGTGTTTCCCTTTGATTATGGAAGGTTTCCTCAGCTCCTCCTTTTTTCCTTTCTAGACTTTCTCGCATAAAGTGCTATCTTTAATTCTATAGCATTTTGATTTCTCCTCCTTATTTGCTCTAAGCATCAGTCTTTAAAATACTCACTACTAAAATTAGATAGGTTTTTAAAACTGTGACATGATGTCACAGTTATTCATTTAAGAAGAATGAACTGTGTTTTACTGACAATTTGGACCGTTCCCAGATAGCATTATTCAATGAGAATTAAGGTTTTAAATTATCTTAGGAGTGATAAAGGCATGTATTTAAATTTAGTAACCAATCTCGATCAAATAAAACAAAACCTAAAACAATACAACCATGAACTACAAAATGGCGAGATGACACTTCGTACAAATGGTGTTCAGCAATGGTATTACATGATGGAACTAGATCTTTTTGGACCAAGTCGATATATTGGCTATGAAGGTGTAACGATTCATAAGCACAGCCAAGCATTTGAATTACATGGTGGTAAAACAACGAGCGCACTAAACAAATGGTTCCAATTATGTGATGATCCAGAATTACTTTTGAAAATCACTGATAAACTATTGGACCATCTTTCCCAATTAGATATGGATGTGCGTCGTAACAAGGAAGAGCAACCTGTATTTAAGTTAAATTTACTAAAAGAAGATATTCCGAAACTAAAAAAACTTTATTTAACTGAAAAAATTATAGTCGATGATAGTAGCTGTCACACTTGTCATAAACCTTTCTATAAAGAACCATTTTTCGCACACAATGATCGAGGGCCATTTTGCTCTCGAAAATGTTTGCCCATTGATATGCATGGTGAATACAAGGCGATTGACTATGTAACTTACGTCGAAAAATATCGAGAGTTTGTTGAACTCTATAACGAAATCGAAAATATAGATGGGCAAAGAGATTTACATAATGAACTTGATATAATTAAAATTTCAATGGAAGAATACGTAGAGCAAGAACCTGAATCGGACTATATTTTATTTATCCAGCGTTTAAATGTAAAGTTTATAGAGTTACAACGAAATACGCATGATTTTTATATTGATGAAACTCACCTAGATAGACAAAAGGCTATCCATATTAACTGGGCTACATTTGGTGATGACGAATTTATCGAAGAGCAGCTCACGCATTTAATTGATTATTTACATGAGCAATTATCTGATCAGTCGGTAGAATATAAATTACTTGGTTGCTCAAAGCTACTTGTGGATTTTGCTACAACAAATACGGTTTATTTCACTAGTGGAGACGTCTCACTAGAAACAGATAACATATTAGAAAAAGTTTATACTCACGTCCATGAATTTTTAGATGATTATGATTTAGGTTATGATATATCTGCATATATACAAAATTCACTCGTTGCAGTTTGTCCAAAATGCGGTTCATATGAATTAATAGATCATTTTTCAAAAGATGAAGAAGATATATTTTGCTGTCAACATTGTTAACCCAGTGAAACCGCTGTATTACCCTTGCTTTCGGATAGAACTTTCCTATTATAATGATGAAAACTAAAAAACTTCCTAATGAGTATCACGTAATTCTCATTAGGAAGTTTTATAATTTACAACACTAGTTCTTTATATACCCTGATTTACATTCCGCATTTTCCCATAACCACTACTAAGCTATCTTCGATTCGATGACAATCTACAAAAAACACCTTCACTTGCACACCATCGCCACTGTTAAAACAGATTTCCTCATTCCCCTTAAATTCATCGTTAATCGGATAAAGAAGCCATATCTCATTGGTACCGTATTTCTTCGCATAAGCATACATTTGATACATATCTGCCTGTGAAATACCGTAATTACTGTTTGGCGCATTTTTCAATAACTTCCACTTCGTATCAATAATGATCATTCGTCCATCTATTTTATTTCTTAAAACAATATCCGGCCTTAATGCAAACTGTTTCTCGAATAAATGATACTTTCGATCTTGCAAAGAAATCGACCATTCCTTTTGTGAAATCATTCGTCTCAAATTCCGCCCAACATAATCCTCAAATACTCGATCCATTGGAAATAAAAGTGCTTGCACAAATGAAATACCAGCGAACGTCGTGAAACTTTGATTGCGTAAAAAAACCTTAGACCAATTTATTACATTCTCATAGTCCTTTGAATTCCGATCGATTTTTACTTGAGCGAAGTCCTTTTCAACATTAGGCGATGGCTCAACTAATTCAAAATTCGCTAGTAGTTTCCGTAATTCTTTCACATTTTCGGCGCTCTCAGATTCTTTTGTCAGCTTTACTAGTGTTGATTTAATCAATCGATTTTCTGGTCGGTTCAATCCAAACTCATCATACTGTACATAGAACCGTTCCTTATGCACCAAATTATGTTTAATTTGCTGTGAGAAATTCATCTTCCCTTTAAACACTTTGAGATTATCTTCCACTCCATAATAAGCCGATTTCAATCCCCGTTTAACAAGATGCTGCACTTCCTGGATATACAATCGAATAAATATCTCAAATATCGGCATTTTTTCTGTATTTAAGTTTGATTCATTAAACGTTTTGCTTGGAAAATCCTTTAGTGTCTTTAACATTTTTAAGAATGTCTTTTTCGAATCATCCTGTGTTCCCCCGTGAATTTTCGGGAGTATTTGCAGCTGTACACCATTATTTAGCTGCAGCACACCAACATAGTTTTTAGCACGAATTATTTTACCGACATTTCTTTTTGATGAGATTGTCAAAAAATCAATTGCATCCGCTTCGTTTGATTCGTTGAAGGTTAATATTAGGTTTTCTAATTGACTAAACGAAGCCTTGTCTAAATAGACTGCCCCCGTCTCTTTACTCATTTCTTTATTGCTTATGATGACATCATATTCCTTTAATTCTACTAATCTTTTCTTCATATGACTTACTCGTAAATTCCAATATAACTAGCTTGCTCTTTAAATGCTGCTATTTGAATCGAATACTTATTTTCAGGGATATCGATGTCGGGATTCCCCTTAAATACTGCGTTCATTTGTACTGGTGTATCTAAAATAAACTTTAAATCATCGACTTTTGCATTATCTCCGAGGACCAGTTGAATTTTGCTGTAGTCCTCATAGAAGTATTCTTGTAGAAGCGGGATAATCGCGTTCTTAAAAATATTCTCTAGGTTTTCAATCGTCGGTTCACTTTTTAATCCCATGAAATAAGCATGGCCAATTGTATGTTCACGATCGTACAGCACTTCTATTCGTTTGTTAATGGTGTCGACCATCTTTTGAATATTGATATTACCGACTTTAATTTCTTTTAGAAGTTGCACATCTGGCATCATTTCGATAAAACGGAAACGTCTTCTTAATGCCGTATCCATCATCGCAATCGAGCGATCAGCCGTGTTCATTGTCCCTAATAAATAGACATTTTGTGGCACGCCGAATTCTTCTTTAGAATATGGCAAACGAACTTTCATTGACTCTGGAGCACCAAGGCGTTTCGTTGGTTCAATTAACGTAATGAGTTCACCTAAAATTTTCGAGATATTACCTCGATTGATTTCGTCGATGATAAAGACATAGTTCTTATGGTTTTCTTCCACTGTGATTTGTTCATCTTGAGAATGCTTTAAAATGAGCTGGTTAACACTATCAATGGACATTCTTTTCAATTCATATACAGTTCGTTGCGTTAAATTTTTCTTGCCGTTTAAATCATACACATCTACTTGAATATTTTTAGCAATCCATTTTACAGAACGACTGCGTTTGTAGCGTTCTTCATCACCTAACCACTCGGGTTCACCCGTAATAATGCCAATTGCATCGACATGCTTTTGGTCACCCAATGAAAAAACAACGTCCCCAATACTCATGTCATCGTAAAAACTATACAAAATATCTTCTACTGTACCAGCTGGGTATTCTTCACCTTGTGTTAAATCCTCACCAAATTCATCCCATCCAATGCGAATCCGATTATTTTCGAAACAATCCTCTTTTACATCATTCATACCACTTCCACCTAGTGAAACTTTCCACACACGTGCATCAATCCCTAACGCCTCGTTACCATTTGTAACTTTAAGCTGCTGAGCATTCTCACAAAAATCCTTAAAAATGCCCGGTTCGATCTTGTACTGAAGTTGTTCGTCTTGATCTTCATCTAAAGCAGGTTTGATTCCCTCAATAAATTCCTCATAACCAAATGATTGATGGAATGTAGTGAAATTAATTTGTCCTGATTTTTTATAATCGTTATAACGCTTTAAAATAGCTTGATAATCTTCTTTTAATAACGATTCGATGGAGCTATTTTCGATAATCGCTACAGCATAAATTACCGTTTTATACGTTTTCCCTGTACCTGGCGGACCGTATAAAATCATATTTTTATCGAACATTGTAAACTCCTCCTTATCAGGTAGATTACTTTCAACTTTGCCTATGACTAAATTGTAGTATGCTATTAAATTTCCAAAAGCACCATCTAATTTTTGATAGATCATCTCATTAGTTAACGACTGCGATTGAATTTGTTCATCCGTCAAATGATAGACGATTTGCACCTTTTTATACTCGCCATCTTGAATTTTCTTTTGGATTTCAGGTGCTGGTTCATATGAAACTTCAGAATTCCAACCTCTATTAGCCTTTATGTAGTAACAGTACTGTTCGTCTTGAATTAATGGCTTATTTAACATCTTATGATGTCGATCGAAGTCCGATTGCTCTGCCCTCTTTTCATCTAATTCAATAGAAATTCTAAATTGTACATCTTCATCATTTTTCTCTACAAAAATTGAAATACTCGTTAAGACATCCTTATATTCTTCATATTTCAACTGATTCCATAAATATCTTCGAACAACATCATTTCCACCAGTAAGCCATTTCGATTTATTTTTATTTTTAACTCCATACTTAGCGGCAAAACTATCTGCCAATTTATTCAACTCATTGACTGCAGCGCTCCCGCTTTCTCTTATGGCTAAATATTTCTGTTTTTCCTTTTCTTCTAATTGATGAGGGCCTTTATAAGCATGATTTGCATAAGTATATAAATGCGTTATTATTTTTTTGAAATCAATTTCCGGGACAAATGTATCCGACTCTTTATTATCAAAGAAGGCACGGTAGTCAGTTTCAACAAAATCAACTAACTGGTCGACTGTGATTTGTTCACCACTTGATAATGTCAATGAATCTTGAACATTTAAATCGGGTCTTTCTTTCTCTCCATTAAACTCGCCAGGATAGCATAGCCTTCTGTTTTTCTCATTTATTTGTCTAAAAAAGTTATTTGTTTTATTTACGTGATCCCCATTAAAATGCTGAGAAATTCTAGCATTCTCCACATTACTATCTGTTAAACTTTGCGCTCTATTTTTAATATCTGTTTGCACAAGGGCTATATCTGCCATCGATTTTACTTGATTCTTATTAAATCGTTCATAAGTCATCATTGCTGCGGCTAACCAAACTGCTTGATTTACGGTTAAATTCACATTAAGCACCTACTTTAATTCATTATTTTTTACTCATTAAATTAAATTTTGGTAATGCCCCTCCATATACTCCAACTGCTTTTCAGTTAACTCAACACGTAACCCATCATTTACATTCATAAATATTCTAGCTGTCTCATCAAGCGTTTGTGATATCACAATCCTTCCCTGCATATCAAACGAAATTAACTGTTTATCAAACAAGGCATCATGATTCGGACATAGTATTAATCCGTTATTCACATCAAGTCGTTCTTCATTTGTAGAAGCGCTCCACGGTTTAATATGACTCGCAATTAAAATACGTCGATCTATTACACCGCATAGTGCACATTTACATTCACGTTGGATCAGTAACTTTTTAAATTTCCCTTGGCCAATTCGCGCTTTGATTAGACGTTCTTTTTCAGTTTGTGGTATAGGTAAATTTTCAACTTGCTGAATTTCCTCAAATTCTTCTTGCAACTCCTGTTTATCATGCGTTGCTGATGGTAGTTTCGTAAACTTCGCATCGCTATCCTTTAAACGTAGCGGAAAAACCCAAACGAGGCGCTGTCTGCCATCTTGATCATTTTGCTGATCCTGATATGGCTCCCCCGCGAGCTCCACTTGCCCTCGATATGTATATTCTCTTGGCTTCATCACCTCAAAGAAATGAATATCCACGCCATTACGATCTGATTCAGCTAACGTTAAATTCTGACCAGCCATTTTTTGATCACCACTCTGTCCCATACCTGTGTAATGATAAATATCCCCAACAACCCGGTCATCATAAAGCTTCGTCTTATCTGAAATAAGCGTCAACGTATTAGTACGGTTCGACTTACGCATGCCTCCCTGCGGCGCACATAAAAAAACCTCACAAAGCTGCTGATTATTTACAACTTCATTTATTGTTAATGGACGTGTCATCTTCATAGAATAGCCTCCAAATTTATTTCAATCTTATTATTAAGTCTATTGTACTATAGTGTGAAATATTGGGCTATAATATAAAGGATAGCAAACATTTACATTCTAGCAGTATAGGCTTTCTGCCAAATAAATAATAGAGGTGATTTCTATGTGGCATGGTAGTATTCGTCAATTTTTGGACCTCGAACCTGAAGAATTACTAAATACACTATGTTCAGCAATCTATAAACAAACTTATGCAGAAGCACTGTTACGTCCACAAGAATCAAGCACCCTCCCACAAATCCGAGCCTGGCAAAATTCCATTCAAGATTTAAAGCAACAATTACTGCCGTTTCAAGATGTAAATGGCTATGTCATTTTTGAATATGAGATCCCTCGCAGCGGTGGTCGTCGTCCCGATGTTCTAATGCTACTTCCTGGTGAATTACTTGTATTAGAATTTAAAGGCTATGATGCAATTAGTGATGCTGAAAAACATCAAGCTTCTCTTTATGTACGTGATTTAACTGAATATCACTCTGCGGTTCAAGGTTATGACTTGAATGTTCGTGGCTCGATTATTTATTCAACAAATGCTACTGCTGATATAAAACCGGACTTTGATTATCAAATTTATTTAGTACCCAATAATAGATTATCAACGATGATTCAGAAATTTAATCGTGACGGAATTTGTGTTACACCGGAAGAGTTTTTACAAGGGGTTTATCAACCATTACCATCAATCATTGAATCCGCACGGCATATTTTTCACAATAAGCCACTTGAAGAAATTCGTAATATTAAAAGCAGCAATTTTGATGAGGTTATTCATAGCGTCCACGCCATTATCCAGCAAGCACAACAAACGAATTCACATCATTTAGTATTAATTTCCGGTGTACCTGGTGCTGGAAAAACGTTTGTCGGCCTAACGCTTGCCTATGAATCACCAAGCGCTGTTTATTTATCAGGAAACGGTCCTTTAGTTGATGTATTGCAAGACGCACTACAAACCACAACCTTTGTACAAGCTTTGCGCAATTATAAAGGTGATTTTAAAAACGACTTGCCGTTAAATGAACACGTCTTAATTTTCGATGAGGCCCAAAGAGCTTGGGACGCTGTAAAAATGAAAGGTCCATATAGCGAGCCGGATGTAATGATTCAAATTGCGAAACAAAAATCTTGGTCTGTAGTAATTGGTTTAATCGGTGAGGGGCAGGAGATTCATACCGGTGAAGAGCAAGGCATTCGTTTATGGAATGATGCGATTTCAGGACAAGATTTTACTGTCCACGCCAAACACAATCCGGAAGCTTTTCCTAATGCAATGCACTATTACGAAAATGCCCATTTATATTTGAGTACCTCACTACGTACCCATAACGCTTTACAGTATTTCAATTGGGTAGAATCATTTTTAGCGGGAGATCAAGTGACTTACCGCGCGATTGAACACCAACTTCAAAAAGAGCGATTTATTCTAAAACGCATGACTTCGCTGAATGAAGCAAAGCGCTATGTAAGAGAAGTGTATCAAGACTCCAATAAAACATACGGACTTGTGACCTCTTCAAAAAATCGTACAGTACAGCAAATTCCCTTTTCGCAACCGCGCGATCAAATCAAGCCGCATGTTGCTTATTACAATGATCCGAGCTCACTGTACTACTGTAAAAACTTACAATATGCGGTGACTGAATTCCACTCGCAAGGTTTAGAGTTAGATATGGCCATTGTCGTCTGGGGTGATGATTTAACATGGGGACAAAACGGCTGGCAATTTAATCAATACGCTCTGAATCATCAAGCTGAAAACCCCATTCAAATGAAGCTCAATGCTTACCGCGTACTGCTAACGCGTGGGCGTGATGGGGTTATTATTGTCAAATCTTAAGGCCTTGATATTTCCGACCTACACATCGCGATCAATGAAATGTCTGTTTATCATACGAGGACACTCAAAATCATCTTCAGATGAAATTAAATACTCAGTGTATTACTGTCTAGGCGGCGTAATGGGCAATTATATGTATGTTCCGCTACACATTAAAGCTGCTATTCAGTTTTAATTAGGTATTGGGGTTGTTGCGCTTCTAAAGTCTACTTTATGTTAACCATTCGTATTTACTAACAAAATAAATATATATTATTAACTTGAGAAAGCCCTAAGATTATTGATGATCTTAGGGCTTTCTCTTTTCACATAAAACATATTATGGAGGAATTCAAATGAGATCATATGAATCACAAACGCACAAGCAATTAGAACTAATAAGAGAGATCAGTACGGAAAAACAAACAAAAACACTTCCTGCAAAGCGTGTGAATATTGTACAAGTAAAATTAGTAAGAGAAAAATCATTACTCTACAAAGATCGCAAAATCCGTTCTCCGCGTGATGCGTATGAGCTAATACGAGAGTTTTTAGGAGATGTAGATCGAGAACACTTCATCGTTCTTTGTCTAGACATAAAGAATCAACCTACATGTATTCAAGTAGTTCATATTGGAAATCTTAACTCAAGTATCGTTCACCCTAGGGAAGTGCTGAAATCAGCTATTCTAAGTAATGCAGCCTCAATAATTGTCGCGCACAACCATCCTAGCAATGTCTCTGATCCCAGCCCCGAAGATATAGAAGTTACCAAACGATTAACTCAAGCTGGAGAAATTTTAGGAGTTGAACTACTTGATCATCTTATACTTTGTACTGATTCATTTCATTCGTTAAAAGAATCTGGATATCTGTAGGATAATAATACTTGCAAAGTTCACTTAAACTTAAACATAGAGAACAATAGGGGATGTTGTAGCCACTGCCAAAAAAGACAGTCATTAATATTGCTAGGTGACTGTCTTTTTTTGCTATAACAATTGATTAATTTGAACGTAGTGAGGTTGTTATAATATCTAAGACCCCATATATACCCTCAACTTCATCTACCACACCACCTTTATATTACATCCGCCCAATGTTGTAGTAGCCATTTTCTAATGGATACGAATATACTCCCACGTGTGATAAGTGTCAAAGCCTAATTTCCTCTGCTTAATATCCTCCTACACTAACAAACTGACCGTAATTCTCCCAGACCAAATCCTCAAACATGTCTGCCCTAAAAATTCACTAATATAAAATCCGGGAATTTCTTCAAGTCTACCATTCGTAACATCTACTACCCAGGAGTTTATATCTTCGTCATCAAACACTTCTGATTCGCTTTCATGTATTTTTTAATTTAAAGTAAAATATTTCAATTATATATCATAGTAATGAAGCTATGCATGATAGCGGTCCCCTACATTTGTGTCAGGATAATCATTCAGGGTGAAACAAGGTGAACAATAACGTAACAAAACGAAAGGAAGTGTTGCACTATGTTTCACGATTTTGATGACATTTTAACTATAGATGAACTGGCCGAATTATTAAAGATTGGGAAAAATACTGCCTATCGACTAATCAACACCGGTCAAATTAAGTCGATTAGGATTGGTCGGACTCATCGGATTCCGAAGAAGAGCGTGATTGAGTACATTATTTCCAAAAATCGCTAAGCTGTTCTCCTTATTAATTAATGGATTTCTTGCACTATAAAAGCTTTTATACGCATAACCATAAGCTCCGAATAAAGCTCTCTCTAATAGTTCGTCATCTGCTAAAATTCCGTGTATCTATATTTCATAATTACTAACAAACTCCACGGTATAAACCAATTGTTCCGTTCTTTTGCAAATAAATGAAGGAATTCATGTAGAGCACTTTGATGAAGAAACGGATATCTACGCACAACACTCTACGTCTGGTTTCAACTCGACTTCCTGTCATCATATTTCGCATATATTTTAATGAAGCCTGGCGATAACAGCTTTTCTCCCAAACTAATGGATTAAATAGACGGGCTGATGATCCAATTCAAATGAAATTGAATGCTTATCGCGTCCTTTTAACTAGCGATCGTGATGGAGTTATTATAGTTAAGCAATGCCTAAGTCGCTAATCTAAAAACTTCAATTATATATTATTAACATGACTAAGACCTAGTATCCCTTACTGATACCAGGTCCCGTTTCCATATTATAGGAAGAAAATAAAATGAAGCAATACCAGTCAAATTCAACAAAGTTCAAGAACAACTTTAGTTTCACTAAATAAATTTTAAATTTACAAAATTTTTCGTATATAATAGAAAGTATAAAAAACTAAATAGAAGGATATTTCTAAGGGGTGACAGGATGGGTCAAAATTTTAATATATTTGGTCAGAATCTAGCTTTTGAAGATAAAGAATTTTTGGCATTTGAAATTAAAAGTCATTTTCGGTCGTTAGGAAAAAAATATAGTCAAGCTTTCTATGAGCAGTACAAACAGTGGAATTCGGCAGAGAACGTCGTGAAAAAAGGCGAAGACACAGTATTTTCATACGCTGAAGAAGTAGCTGGGGAAGCAGTGAAAATATTTTTAAATTTAGACATTTATTCAATCAGTAAAACCGTATTGTTAAATGAGCATATGGATCTTTCTAACTTTTATGAGGCTTCTGATAGATTTAACCAGGCATTACGAAGTATTTCACGAAGTACTGCAGAAGCCGCTAGGTATCGAGAATCACGGAAAAATAGTCGTGGTCGTTTAGTTGGAGGTGGATTTGGTCTTGGAGGTGCAGCAAAAGGAATTGCTACTGCTGGTGCAGTAAATATGGCTACAGGAATTCTACACAGTTCAGTTAATGTATTTGGTAATATAATGTCTTCGATTGATGAAGGAGACAAAGTTAACAATCTTTATGCCGATTTCAGATATGCTTTTGATTTTACAAAAGCTATTTCATTGGATTTTGATTTATTTGGATTAAAAGTGATTGAGCTAATTAATCGTTCAACTAATCTTAATTTAAGAGTAGCGCTCACCGAGGATCAATTGAATACGTATACAAGCTACTTTGAAAATATAGAACTTATTTCAGAAAAAGAAAAGAGAACACAAATTGCAATCAAATTAATTCATATGAATCCAGAAGACTTTACTATGTATAAAAAACTAATTTCCTTGTTTGGAGATAAAAATGGCGAATTGACAAGGTTAGCCAATGTATTTGGTATTCCTTTAGAATCATGTATTGAATCCTATGTTAAAGAAACGATTGAAGGCTTTAAATCAAACAAAGAGGCAGATATTATTGAATACGAAGCGACTGTGACAAGAACTTTGAGTGACTTTCAACTTAATGATTCTTTCAAAATAGAGATGCGAAAGATAGCAGCAGGAATCATTGAGGAACTAAGGTGTGAGGATTATACATATGTCCTACGTAAACATTATCAAAATTTAGAGATTGACCAATCGATGACAATCAATAATGCAATAACTGTGATTTTGCAAAAGTACACGCCTGAATTACTTAAACAACTTGCAACTACTACCTTAAATAAGTCTATGTACAATAAATATTTGAAGAAATTTTCAAGTTCTATTACGGATAATGAATATCCATTGTTACTCATTTCTGATAAATTTCAATTTAATATCACCCTAGTGACAACACAAAATATTTACTGTAAAGATAAAAATTCAAGTTTTTTCGGCATTAAAAATAATCAAATCTCGCAGATTGATCTGTTTGCCGTACGATCTGGCGATTTTAAAATTAATGATAAAGACTTTTATTTTGATATGATACCAGAGGTTTTATCAAAAGATGTTCAACTCTTGATAAACGATATTCTCGGAACAATTCGTTTTGGAAATTTACCTATTGAACATCATCAAAGCCAAGAAGTAATCTTAGGTCAAATTCCGCCAAAAGGTCCTACGAAAGCTACTTCGGAGAAAGACTATAAAAAGATGATTTTTGATTTCTTACAAGCGCATGATTTTACTGGTCTATTTTCTAATGCAGATTTATCAAATCCTAAAGTTGCGAAACGCTTTAAAAATGCTTACGAAAAATATGCGTATGTTACACCAAATGAGGAGGCTTTGCTTCTTTATGATACAACGATAATGGGAAGCGGAAAAACTGGATTTGTATTGACTAATACAAGAATCCATATTAAAACTGCTTACCAAAAACCAATATGTATTGAACTCTCAAATATCAACTTCGTAAATGTAAAAAAAGATTCGATTTTTGTCAACGGTGAAGAAATCTCAATGATTGGTAGAAAAGATGTTATTAGCTCTTTCGTTGATATTCTATCGAATTTCAAGTGATCTAGAAAAGAGAGAATTGTATTTCAACTCTATAAGAATCACTAAAAGTGATCAAAATTCAATCCCAATCAATAGTTGAATTAATCACCTCCTGGGATTATAGCTATTAGAATCACCGTCCCTATGAAGCACAAAATGAAAGCATATGGTATTACAAACAAGTAAAATATTATTGAACCATTTAGTGCTGGTTTTGACATTCTATCGTAGTTTCACTATAAGTAGTGAGACATGGTAGCTACTTACGCAAGATATAGATCCCCTTGTTAAGGCAAACTTGTTGGCTCAGTGATCATGCCGTATCCAAGTTCCAACATTTCGTACTTATCATTCTACTGATTACGGCCACGTGAATGCACCACTTGTGACATAGTTTTTTACCATTGAGTGCCATGAAACTTACCACACAATGCCCAGGTATGTTGTTCCAATACGTGCTCACGCATACCGACTGGGGATAAAGCATCGTTTCAGTACGACCGCAAAGCATAATGTGAGAGATGACAGAGCCCCTACAGGCATGAGTTTCAAGCTAGGAAAACCCTGTGACACTTACTGGCTTCTCCCGCCAAGGATATCATTCACTGGTACATTTATTTGTTGCCACTCGGTCGTACATAACATATCAAGGGTGATACATTCCATTAGCTGTAATATAAATTTGACACCTACGCTTGGATGAATAGTAAAAGCCCTAACATCTGTAATAAAGATGTTAGGGCTTTTACTAGAATATCTTTCAATTAAAACGGTTCACATTGGAAGCCTAGACTCTAGCATCGTCCACCCACATCAAATACCAATGCTAACTTTACTTATTAATGCCTCTGTAATAATCATCGTAAATAACCGCCCAAGTAGCTTCTTCCACCAAGTCTAATAGACCTACTTCATCATTTAATCATTTCCGCTGATCCTCTCTTATCATTCGTTTATTCAATTTGTAAATTGCTTTATATGTATAATAGTAAACCTCATAATACATTCTTTCTTCAAGCTTTTCATTTGATAAATCCGTTAAATGTACTTTTTCAGAAACTCCTTTTAAATACTCTTGATAAGGTTCTTCATTCAAAAACAATTTATATACAATATAATCACTCCTAATTCCCTCTGGTATGGCTTTATACTTTTCATCTTCATTAAACGTATTGCTTATCTTCTCCTTAAAACTACCCATACAATTCGCGAATAATTCATTAAAATATACAACAAATTTTTCAGAAGAAAAGTCATCGTCATTAATATGCTTTTTCATAATATTATTTTTCAATAGAATTCCATCAACTTTGGAAATATTTACAACACTATTACAAAAATCCTCTTTCGCTACATACTTTATTTTACTAGATAGATTTTCATATGCCTCATAAGGATGTGTTTTAAAGAACTTCAGGGTTAAAGAATTTTTAAAAATTGCATTGCTCATGCTTTGTAAATCATGCAAATTAGTTAATGTATTAAATACATAAAAGTTCAATGAACTATTTTCCGTAGAAGTCAGTATCATAATAAATTCATCAAACAGTACTTGACTATTTATTACTTTTTCATCTTCTTCCTTAGGATAAATATCCTCTAACGCTTTCAATTTTAGGCCTGTTTCGTTATTTAACAACTTCAGCATGTTGTTCTTAGATAATATATTAAGATTCATCAAAACGTATGCAGCTACAGGCATCAATACTTTTGGGACCTGTAAATGCACATAATCATAATATAAATCTATCTTTTCAAGAATCTTGTCCTTTTTGCAATCTTTAAATTCATAAAACTTCTCCAGCATTTTAATTACTTCTTTTCTAAAATCGGGAAATTCATAAAACAGATCCTTCTGTACCGCTTTATACTTTTCTCTCTTTCTTATAGGCAATGAATTGATTAACGCAACTATATCAAGAAGTGATTTAGCAGTTTGTGACACGATGACATCTGTTTGAAGTTTGTTCAAAAATTCAGTATATTCCCCTTCACTCCCTCCACATAAATCTTCTTTAATTAAATCCTTTAAGTTTTCATCTATAACTTCCAATTGCCATTTGCTATCTATAAATTCCCATGAAAAGTAATTTACATCTGATTCAAGTTCACTTTTTTGATTTTCATATTCATATTCATCACTTGTATCTACTTCATATATTCTTTCTCTCATTAGAGAAGTTAAATGGAATTCAATACGATCTTCCAATTTAGCAACAACCTTATCACTAATTAACTCCGCTAACTTTTCTAAGTCTTCACTTTTTAGATCAGCCATTGACATATCTCCTTTATAGTTCACCCTGTTCAACCTGTTCATCCTAGTTTTCTTATTAAGAAAGAAAATACTTCATCATGTTAATTATAATGAATAAACATCAAATAGCATCAAATCTTTTCAAATGAACAAGTTGAACGCATTGAACGCATTGAACCCTTTTGAAAATAGATCATATACCAATCGAAAAGTCAATGCCACCCAACTTAGAAAGCACTTTCTTATTTCTAAGTTGGGTGCTATTACTTCTAATGGCGATTACGAATACAATTTGAACTGTTAGCAGAAAAAATTAATTCAGAGGAGTGCTTTTAATGAGCAAGAATAAGCAAAGCGAAATGGAAAAAAAACTAAAAAAGATTTTAAATTTAAGCCAAAAAAACTCACAAGGTGTAAGCTCAATTGCTTTCAATAACGAGGATGTAATTGCTTATGGCCTAGGATCTAATCCAATCAAACCTACTACGGCAATTTATTACAGTAATCTAGACGGTTCACCAGAATTAAGAGGACACATCAACAAATCTTCCATTGTTCACAACAATAAAAGTGAATCTACTATTTTTGCAATTGATAATCGAGATACAAGTAAATCCACATTATATGTATCAAATAAAAATAAAGTAGGAAAAATAAATCAAAAAACTAATCTATCCAAAGAAGATCTTGTAATACTTTATTGGGAATACGGTCCATATACTTTTTTCATCTTCAGTACTAAAGATCCGTTTTCAAAAGATACAATCGTCGAGTGTATTTTCAGTGACCAACCTGCAACGCAAAAAGCATGTCGGTACCTATTCCTTGGCTTATTACCTTCACAAAAAGCTGGTCTCTTAATAGAAAAGTTTCAATCTTCATTAATTGAACCACAGTTAGAGGTCGAAAACGATGACCAAAATTAAAGTTACGTTCCCACCAACAAATATTCGTACCGGATTCGATATCATAAATCAAAGCAGCGATTCAGTATTCGAACGGTTAGATTTCAATGCACGTAAACGAGATATCCTTAATATAAATGAGGATTTTGAGTGCCTAGATGTACAAGACATAAAAGTTGCTTCCCGGAAGAAAGAAAAACCGGGACCAATTTTCAATAATGATTTAGCATCAATTGTTATGAATAATAACATTTTCATAACTGTAGAGGATGTTTTATACCATTGGCACGAAGAAAGGGGCTATTATATCGGTGTAACTCCAGAATATGCGGACAAATTCATTCGACAGAATATTCCTGACAAATACAAAAGTAAAATCTCCAGTAATAGCATTAAAGAAATTATCCAATGGATTAAATCGGATAGAAATATTGCAGCTACTGACAACTTGATTGAAAAGAAACTGCATTTAGTAGCCTTCTCTAACGGTATATTCGATACAAAAAAGAATCACCTTTTTCCCCACGACCCTTCTTACTTTTTCACATCTGTCATTAATGCAAATTATCGAGAAGGACAAAGTAAAGGCGGATCAAATTTCGAAAACTTTATGTCTGATATTACAAATAACAATCAATATTTGTATTCACGTATACAAGAGTTATTTGGGTACATCATTTCGGAAGTAAGAACAGTTAAGTACATTCCCTATTTATTAGGTCCAAAAGATACGGGAAAATCAATCATACTAAAAACTCTAGAACATCTGGTTGGTAAAGATTCATTTATTAATTTAAGTTTTGAGCAATTGAATAAACCTGAATATCTAGCTCAACTATTAGGAAAACGTTTAAATACGTGTGGAGAAACTTCAGAGTTTCGATTAAACAAACTAGATGTCTTTAAAAAGTTATCTGGAGGCGACTACGTAACCGCTCGACCAATTTATGGTCAACCTATAAATTTCATAAATAGTGCAGTCCTACTGTTCGCGGGTAATCACTTACCTACCATAAATGGTGTAGATAAATCGAACGCCTTTAGCCAACGCATTGTTATCTTCCCGTTTAATAATCAAATTCCGAAATCCAAACAAGATACCCAGCTTTTTGAGAAGCTTTTAAAAGAAATGGATTATATTGCGAAATGGGCAATTGAAGGACAAAAACGTTGGAAAGAAAAAAACTATCAATTCACAAACTGTAAAGAGATCTTGGAAATCACAGAAGCCTATTATGAACAAAATAACTCCATCGATAGTTTTATTACATCTTATTGTGATATGCACCATAGTTCCCAAATTTATAACACTACGTTTGAAGAAGCATACAATCAATACTGTTTTGACATCGGGGTTATTCCAGAGTCAAAGCAAGCAATTCATAAGTATCTAAAATCTCTCTCGAACTTATCTTATAGTAGATTCAGAGATGGTAATGGAAATAATAAATATGGGTATAAAGGTATTCAATTAAAATGATAAAGCTACATTGGAGGAACTTACTATGCAAAAGTCCATTGAATTTCCAAAAGGGTTAGAAAACCGATTAATTGAGATGATTATTACTTGTACAACGCAAGCATTAAAATCCCAACAATCCGTATTGAAGGAGTGGTTCAGTTTGTCAGAGGCGGCTCAATATGCTGGAGTTTCACATAATACTTTTGTGAAGTTTCGTCAAATGGGACTTAAAATCTGCGAAATTGACGGTATCAAACGTGTCTCCCGGAAAGAAATCGATCGTTTTTTTGAAGATTATAGCTTCTAACGACTCCCGGAGAGGATATTCCCATAGTGAAGTTATATATTATATCTATGAGGATTAATCCTCTCCTTTTATATCTTGCCCCCGCAACTGATACAGGAGGAATTATCATGGTAAAGAAAAAAGTATCACCCATCAAAAGCTACAATCTCAAAAACGGTGATTTACGATACAAGTTTCCCGCCTATTTAGGTGTTGATCCGCTTACTGGTAAACAGAAGCGCACACTGAAACGTGGCTTTAAAACACGTAAGGAGGCGGAATTAGCATTAGCTCGTATTAAACTAGCTGTTGCAAACGGTACGTACAAACAAGAACGTGCTGAAACGTATCAAGAAGTTTATGAACTATGGGTAATACAATATGAAAAGACGGTTGAGGAAAGCACATTTGTAAAAACTACAGGGCTCTTCAAAAATCACATTCTGCCTGCGATGGGTGCTTATAAAATCGAAAAAATACATGTCGATATATGTCAGAAGCATGTGGATGAGTGGGCCGCGAAGTTAAAGAATTTCCGCATGGTAAAAGCGTATGCTGCGAAGGTGTTGGACTTTGCGATTAAGCGTAGCTATATCCAAACTAATCCGTTTGCACACGTAGATATGCCCGCCGCCACCACTAAGAAGGCTATTGTAAATGATGAAGATGAAGCGGAGAACTTCTACACTCGTGAGCAGCTTATTGAGTTCCTATCATGTTTAGAACAAGAAAGTAACCACAAAGCATACGCCCTATTCCGATTACTAGCTTTCAGTGGTATGCGTAAGGGTGAAGCATTAGCTCTTACGTGGAATGACCTGAACTTCACAACAAACCAGTTACGCATTAATAAGGCCCTTTCACGGGGTAAAGATAACAAGCTATATGTGAAATCTACGAAAACAGGTGTTGCTCGTACAATCAAAATGGACGACAAGACAATGGCTGTTTTAAAAGTGTGGAAGAAAAAGCAGAAGCAAGATTATTTAATACTGGGCTTCAATACGTTACAACCAAAGCAACTTGTATTCAGCAACGAGCACAACGAATACATGCAGCCTACAAAAACTCGTAAGTGGATCTTGCACTTACAGAATAAATATAAGCTAGGCACAATCACAACACATGGTTTACGTCATACACATTGTTCATTGTTATTTGAGGCTGGCGCAAGCATTAAAGAGGTACAGGATCGTTTAGGACATACTGACGTACAAACGACAATGAACATCTACGCACACGTTACGAAGGAAGCAAAAGAAGAAGCAATATTGAAGTTCGCCAACTATATTGAGAAGTAGATAAATGACTACGTTCTGAATACGGTTTTGAATACGGTTGAATACGTTTCAACGAAATCTAATGAACTAAGGCAAAAGAAAAAACCCTTGATATACAAGGGTTTTGACGTTCATTGATACTCAATGAAATTGTAATATGGAGACGGCGGGAGTCGAACCCGCGTCCAGAGGCTCTAACACTTAAGCATCTACGCGTGTAGATTGTCTATTTGGATTCGCGTGGCATTATGCCGGCAATCAGGGCGTCATGTACGCTATCTTGGAAGTCTCTTCCGACTGCCTCAAGAGGCAACAGCCGTCGTATCCCACTAAAGGTTGAGCCCTACAAATGCCACATGGGCGATGGAAATGTAAGGCAGATTCAACAGCTTACGCTGCGAATGCTAGGTTGTTGTTAGTTTTGCCTGTTATTATAAGGTGCCGTTTCTGACGGAGCCGAGCCCTCCGACGCGCAACTCAAGCTAAGACGACCCCTGTCGAATCCGTAACGTCCCCAAAGGGATGTCAGGAGAACCTATTTAAAGGCTTCTGAACTACTTGAACATTAATTAGTATACCACATTTCCATCAAAACTTCAATATTTCTGTCTATCTCTAAGTGCACGATCGATTTCACGCTTCGCATCTTTTTTCTTCAGATCTTGGCGTTTGTCGTAATCTTTCTTACCTTTACCAACACCAATTAACACTTTTGCAAAGCCGTCTTTTAAATACATCTTAATCGGTACAATCGCAGATCCCTGTTCTTTCGTTTGTCCAATCAATTTGCTAATCTGTTTTTTATGAAGAAGTAACTTTCTAGAACGCACCGGATCATGATTGAACTGATTCCCATGGTCATATGGGCTAATGTGCATATTGGTAATCCACGCTTCGTTATTGCGGATTCTTATAAACGCATCACGCAGTTGAACTTTACTAGTACGGATTGCTTTGATTTCAGTACCTTGTAGAACAATACCTGCCTCAATTGTTTCTTCGATTGCAAAATCATGATTCGCCTTTTTATTAACGGCGACTACCTTCCCCTGGCCTTTCGCCATTTCTTTCACCCCTTAATCAATTACGCCCCGGCGTAATTGCATCCAAATTTTGAATAGCGCTTATGCCTGCTGGACGCAGGTAAGCAACCTTTCAAAGTTTGTGACAATACAGCCGGAAGCAAAACTGCGGAGCGGCCTAGACCGCTCCTTCTTTACTTTTTCTTTTTAGGCTTAGGTTTAGTACCCGCTTTTTTCGCTGCGCCTTCATAGAACTTTTTCTTTTTACTATATGTGCCTGTTTTCTTTTTATCTTTTGATTTATCTCCGGATTTATTATCGCCATCCTTTTTCTTTGCATGGATGACTTTCGGAGTTTCTTTACGTGTACGACGGAAGTCTTGTTTCATGCCAACGATTTCAAAATCGATTGTCGATTCTTCAGGCTTCACAGCAATCACTTTCACGGTTACTTCGTCGCCGAGTCTGTATTGTTTGCCAGAACGTTCACCAATCATCATCATTTGTCTGTCGTCAAATCGATAATAATCATCTGTCATATGACTAACGTGAACAAGACCTTCGATTGTGTTTTCCAGTTCGACAAACAAACCAAAGTTTGTAACCGATGAAATAACGCCTTCGAATTCTTCGCCAATTTTGTCGAGCATAAATTGAGCTTTTTTCAGTGACTCTGTATCACGTTCTGCTTCAACTGCACGACGTTCCCGTTCAGATGTATGCTCTGCAATATCAGCTAATATCGCACTCCAATGCGCAAGTGTCTGTGTCGACATGTCTTTTTCAATTAGATATGTCCGGATCAAACGGTGGACAATCAAATCTGGGAAGCGGCGGATTGGTGCCGTGAAATGAGTATAGAATTCTGTGGATAAACCAAAGTGACCCAGACTTTGATCTAAATACTTCGCCTGTTGCATTGAACGCAGGAGCATTGTCGAAATAACTGTTTCTTCAGGTAGTCCCTCAATTGATTCAACGATTTCCTGCAACGCTTTTGGATGGACCTTATTACCCGTTCCTTTTACAACAACACCAAAGTTCGTTAGAAATTCGAAGAAACGTTGTAATTTCTCAGCTTTCGGATCTTCGTGAATTCGGTAAATGAACGGTACTTTAAGCCAGTGGAAATGTTCCGCGATTGTTTCGTTCGCAGCAAGCATGAATTCTTCTATCAGGCGTTCTGATACAGTACGCTCCATAATGACAACATCCGTTGGCCATCCTTTTTCATCAACAAGGATTTTCGATTCCTTGAAATTGAAATCAATGGCTCCACGATCTTCTCTCTTCTGTTTCAAAATAGCCGCGAGGTCTGCCATATGGTTAATCATAGGAACAACATGTGCATATTTCTCTGAAAGTTCTTCATCTTTTTCTTCGATGATTTTATAAACTTCATTATAAGTCATACGTTCTTTCGAGCGAATAACACTCTCAAATATTTCGTGCTCGACGACTTTCCCGTTGCGATCTATCGTCATTGTGCAAGATAACGTAAGCCTATCGACACCTGGATTCAATGAACAGATTCCGTTCGATAATCTATGCGGTAACATTGGGATAACTCTATCCGTCAAGTACACACTTGTTCCACGGTCATAAGCGTCATCACCCATTGCAGAATTCTCCGTCACATAATAACTGACATCCGAAATATGAACAGATAATATATAGCTACCATTGTCGTTTTTCACAACTGAAATGGCATCGTCAAGGTCTTTGGCATCCGCGCCATCAATTGTAATCGAAAGTTCTTCACGGAGATCACGACGTTTGAACAAATCTTCTTCCTGAACTTCTTCAGGTATTTTATTTGCCTGGTCTAGTACTGCTTGCGGAAAGTCAACTTCAATTCCATGCTTATGAATAATAGACAAGATGTCCACGCCAGGATCATTTCTGTGACCAAGGATTTGTGTCACCATACCTGTTGCTGATTTCCCGTCTACAGGCCAGTCTGTTATTTCAACAACGACTTTGTGACCGTCAACCGCATCAAGTGAATCTCCTTTACCGATGAAAACGTCCATTGGTAATTTTTTATCATCAGGAACAACGAAACCGAAGCCTTTATTGTTCTGGTACATGCCCACTACCTTTGTTGTTTTGCGTTCCACGACACGTGTAATTGCCCCTTCACGTCTACCGCCTGATGTGGCATTAACGACACGTATGAGGACAGTATCTCCATTCATCGCGCCATTTACTTCATGTGGTGGTATGAATACATCATCCATTCCTTCTACATCCGGTGCCACAAAACCAAATCCTTTTGCATGCCCGATGAATTTTCCACGAAGGAGATTCATGCCTTCTGGCACGCCATAACGGTTCGATTTCGAGCGAATAATTTGCCCTTTTTGTTCAAGGTCAACAAGCATTTTCACTAGTTCCTTAAACTCCGCCGCCTGTTCAAATCCCAATACTTCCTGAATTTCCTGTACGGTTAGCGGCTTATACGATTCTTCTTTCATTAGAGACAGCAATTTTTGCTGTATGTCTTGTTCTAAGCTATCCAATTGCATCACTCCTTATAAGTCTATAGTATGGTCATTGGTCTTATCTTTCACTCATTCCAGTCCAATGTTTCCAAGAATTTCAAAATATCTTCATGAAGTTTCACTTTTTCGGGTCCGAGTGTAATGACATGTCCCGATTGTTCATACCATTTAATATTTTTTATGTCTGATTCGGTATTGTCATAAATAATGTTTGCGGAATCGGTATCGATAACATCATCGTTTGTGGCCTGCACAACAAGTAGCGGTGCATAAATGTGATCTATATGATCTCGTACATCATAGACAAGTGCACGAAGTTCTTCGAGAGAAGGCATATTTTGCGCACGTAATGCCTCTATATCTCTTTCGATGTCTTCTTCGGCTTTCCCTTCAAACTTCTTATACTCCCGTGCATATTTAAGGACACCTTCATACATAATGTCAGTTGTTCTCATCGACATCGGCGCGCACATTGTAACAATACCCTTCACTGGCTTGTTATACCCTAATTTGAGCGAAAATACGCCTCCTAATGACAATCCGGCAACTGCAATCTCATCATATCCAGCTTCCTTTAATTGATTATAACCCGTAAGAACATCTTCCCACCACTCTTCGGGACCTGTGTGGATCAATTCTTCTGGGGGAACACCGTGGCCTTTGTAATGGGGTGCAAGCGAGGTGTAGCCTTCCTTTTCAAGAAACCGTCCCAACATCCGTACGTCCGCTGAGGTACCTGTAAATCCATGTAGCAGTAAAACTGCACGCTTCCCTCTTTCGAAAAAGAATGGTTTCGGTTGTGCAATTCTCATTTAGATCATCCTTTCTAAGAAAAGTGCAAGGCGCCGTTCAGCTCCGACAGGCATAAGACGGGCGGGCTAAGCGGCGTTCTTTGCCGAATAGTCTGACTGACTTATGTCCCGAGGAGTTGGCGCCTGGAGCTAGACACTAAGAAAAGTGCAAGGCGCCTTGGTAGACCCGAAAAGCGCTGGAGGGCCTTAAGATAATGGCCCTCTTTGCCTTTAACTTAAGGACTGAAGCGACTCGAGGGGCTAGGCGCCTGGAGTCTGGACACTAAGAAAAGTGCAAGGCGCCCAAAAGGATAGCAGCTTAAGTACGCCACTTCCTGTGGCAACAGCTGCATGACCTACATCCTGTAGGCCCGCGACAGGCATAAGTCGATCCAGCGACGTGGCGCTCTTTGCCACATAGCTGGATTGCTTATGACCAAGCGGCTGGCGCCTGGAGTCTAGACACTAAGAAAAGCGTAAGGCGCCGTTCAGCTCCGACAGGCATAAGACGGGCGGGCTAAGCGGCGTTCTTTGCCGAATAGCCTGACTGACTTATGTCCCGAGGAGTTGGCGCCTGGAGTCTAGACAACGACCCCAGTAGAAAACTTATACTTCCCTACTTTTAATAAAAAACGCCCGACCAGTCGGAAGGTCAGGCGATAATGGTCTATTTAAGATTATACTTTCATAATGACGATTGCCAATACGATAAACAAAACGGCAAGTACAACAGTGACCCGTTGAAGTACGAGGTCAAGTCCACGTGCTTTTTGTTTTCCGAAAAGTTGTTCGGCTCCGCCAGAGATGGCTCCTGATAGACCTGCGCTTTTCCCAGATTGCAATAATACGACTACGATCAATGATAGTGCTACGATTACGAGCAGTGTCATCAGCAAAGTATGCATTTTGTTCCACCTCCCGATTCGAACTTCACAACAGTTCTATTTTACCAAAAACAGACTGGTGTTACAACCTATTGTTCTAATTTTAAGACAGAAGTTCTCATAGTCACTCAGTGAGTTTCCACTCAATCTATTAAAAACCAAAGAAAAACCCGCCGAAGCGGGTTTTTAGCAATAATTATTTCTTCAAGTTATAAAACGTTTTAACACCAAGATACTCAGCAGTATCATCTAGCTGATCTTCAATACGAAGCAATTGGTTGTATTTCGCAACGCGGTCCGTACGAGATGGTGCACCCGTTTTGATTTGTCCAGCGTTTGTTGCAACTGCGATATCAGCAATTGTCGTATCTTCTGATTCACCTGAACGGTGGGAAATAACTGCCGTATAGCCAGCGCGCTTCGCCATTTCAATCGCATCAAACGTTTCCGTCAATGTACCGATTTGGTTCACTTTGATAAGGATTGAGTTACCAATACCCTCTTCAATTCCTCGTGCCAGTTTTTCTGTGTTCGTTACGAACAAGTCATCTCCGACAAGTTGAATTTTTTTGCCTAAGCGGTCCGTCAATAGTTTATGACCCGCCCAGTCATTTTCATCCAAACCATCTTCGATAGAGATGATTGGATACTTACTGCAAAGCTCTTCATACCAATCAACCATTTCTGCCGATGTTTTTACGATACCTTCGCCAGCAAGATTGTACGTACCATCTTCTTTATTGAAAAACTCAGATGCTGCAACGTCCATTGCAAGGAGAACTTCCTCGCCTGGTTTGTAGCCTGCTTTTTCGATTGCTTCAAGGATAATAGACAAAGCTTCTTCATTGGAAGATAAGTTCGGAGCGAATCCGCCTTCATCACCCACTGATGTATTCAAGCCTTTTGCCTGTAGAACAGTTTTAAGGGTATGGAAAATTTCCGCGCCCATACGAAGACCTTCGTGGAATGAAGTAGCGCCGACTGGCATTACCATAAACTCTTGAATATCCACGTTGTTATCCGCATGCTCGCCACCGTTTAGAATGTTCATCATTGGCACTGGCAATTGTTTTGCGTTAATGCCGCCTAGATATTGATAAAGGGGAATATCAAGATAATCAGAAGCAGCATGTGCGACAGCTATCGATACGCCAAGAATTGCATTTGCGCCCAATTTACCTTTGTTGGCAGTACCATCAATTTCAATCAACGCTTTGTCAATCGTCACTTGATCAAGAACTGAAAAAGCATCTTCCAATTCCGCCGAAATAACTTCATTAACATGGTCAACCGCTTGAAGAACACCCTTGCCCAAGTAGCGATCCGGATCACCGTCACGTAGTTCTACTGCTTCATATTCGCCTGTTGAAGCGCCAGATGGAACGATTGCCCGACCAAATGCACCGCTTTCCGTAAATACTTCAACCTCTACTGTTGGATTTCCACGTGAATCAAGTACTTCTCTCGCTTGGATAAGTGTAATGATTGGCATGTCATTCTCCCCTTTTTAAAATAATGGTGTGCCGGTCATTTCTACCGGTTGTTCTACTTGTAACAATTTTAGCATTGTTGGTGCCAAGTCTGCGAGTTTACCGCCTTCGCGCAAACTAATTCCCGCCTTTGTAACGATAACCGGAACCGGATTCGTTGTGTGCGCCGTCATCGGAGCCCCGTCTTGCGTAGTTACTTCATCAGCATTTCCATGATCAGCCGTTACGATTGCCGTACCGCCTTTAGCATGGATTGCGTCGATAATTTTGCCAAGGCATATATCAACCGTTTCAATCGCTTTGATGGTTGGTTCCAGCATTCCACTATGCCCGACCATGTCGGGATTTGCGAAATTGAGAATAATTGCATCAAAACGATTCGCCTCAATTCCTTCAATAAGCGATTCCGTCACTTGGTAAGCACTCATCTCCGGTTGCAAGTCATACGTTGCAACTTTCGGTGAAGCTATCAAGATTCGTTCTTCACCTATGAACTTGTCTTCTCGTCCGCCACTCATGAAAAAAGTGACATGTGGAAACTTCTCGGTTTCTGCAATGCGCAGTTGTGTCAAACCGTTGCGGGCGATAACTTCTCCAAGAGTGTTTTCCAAGTTGTCACTACTATAAGCGACATCTGCAACAATGTCGTCACTATAATGTGTGAACGTCACAAACTTCAAATCTTTATATCTTTTCGTTCCTGTTTCAAATTCATCAAAAGTAGAATCTGTTAAGGCGCGTGAAAGCTGAATGGCACGGTCCGGACGGAAATTAAAGAATACAACCGCATCCCCATCTTCAACCGTCGCAACCGGTTTACCAAGTTCTTCAATAAGGAAAGGTACAACGAATTCATCATGAACGCCTTGCTTATACGACGCTAGTACGCCTGCAGTCGGCGTAGCTGCCGTTAAAGCAGCGCCTTCAACAATTGCACGGTAGACCTTTTCCAAACGCTCCCAGCGCTTATCACGATCCATCGCATAATACCGTCCTGAAATACTTGCAAACTTGCCAACACCCAACTCTTGCATGAATGTTTCAGTCTTTTCAATGTAATCAAGAGAAGATTGTGGGCTCACATCACGACCATCCAGGAAGGCATGGACAAATACTTTATCAAGTCCATTCAACTTCGCTAGGCGAAGAAGCGCGAATAGATGCTCATAATGGCTATGTACACCACCGTCGGATAGTAACCCCATCAGATGGAGTGCTGAGCCGTTTTCCTTCGCGTGTGTAACTGCTCTCAAAAGCGTTTCGTTATCGAAAAAGTCAGCTTCCCTGATTGACTTATTAATACGAGTCAAACTTTGATAGACGACGCGACCAGCTCCAATATTCAGATGCCCTACTTCAGAGTTACCCATCTGTCCTTCAGGAAGACCTACCGCCTCCCCACAAGCTGTCAGCGTTGAATGAGGGAAGTTGTTCCATAATAGATCGTAATTCGGCTTGTTCGCCTGTGCAACTGCATTTCCTAGCTTGTCATCACGAAGGCCAAAGCCATCCAAAATGATAAGCGCTACCGGACTTTTACTCATGTGCTCCAGCCTCTAGCAATTTCAAGAATGATGCAGGATCCAAACTTGCGCCGCCGACAAGTGCGCCATCGATATGTTCCATTGTGAGAAGTTCTTCAATATTGTCCGGTTTAACGCTACCGCCATATTGAATACGAATTTTGTCTGCAACTGTTTCATTATATAATTCGCCGATTGTCGTACGGATTGCTCCACATACTTCATTGGCATCTTGTGCAGTTGCTGTTTTACCTGTACCGATAGCCCAGATTGGCTCATAAGCTATGACTGCTTGTGCCGCTAAATCAGCGCTGACGCCTTCGAATGCTTTTTTCACTTGTCCTGCTACTAATTCAACTGTTTGTCCACTTTCCCGATCTTCAAGTGATTCTCCCACACAGACGATTGGCGTAAGCTTGTAGTCAAATGCAGCATGGACTTTCTTGTTGACGGATTCATCTGTTTCGTTGAAGTATTGACGACGCTCAGAATGACCCAGGACAACATAGCCAACGCCGATTTCTGACAGCATCGCTGGACTGATTTCGCCCGTGAAAGCACCTTCTTTTACGTCATGCATCGTTTGTGCACCAATACCTACCGCTGAACCTTTTGTAATTTGTACAAGTTCTGAAAGGTATAAAGCGGGTGGACAGATAACCGCTTCCAATTTTTCTGAAGCTGCTGCTTTTTCTTGCACTTCTATCGCGAAACTTTTCGCTTCTTCAAGAGACTTGTACATTTTCCAGTTACCCGCAATTATTCGTTTTCGCAAAATGTTTCCCCCCGATCATTTATCGTTCAGTGCAGTGAGGCCCGGTAGGTCTTTTCCCTCCATGAATTCAAGAGAAGCGCCTCCACCAGTTGAAATGTGATCCATTTTATCTCCTACGCCGAACTTTTCGACAGCAGCGGCTGAATCGCCCCCACCAATAACTGTATATGCTTTTGTTTCAGCCATCGCTTTTGCAACTCGTTGTGTGCCACCCGCGAACGGCTCCATTTCAAACACACCCATAGGCCCGTTCCAAATGATCAAGTTCGACTCTTTAATAACGTCCGCGTAAAGTTCAGCTGTTTTTGGTCCAATATCCAGACCCATCCATCCTTCTGGTATGGAATCGATATTCACGTTTTTTGTCTTTGCATCTTTTGAAAACGCATCTGCTATGACAACGTCGATTGGTAAGTATAAATTAACGCCTTTTTCTTTGGCTTTTTGAATAAATGAGTTCGCCAGGTCGATTTTATCTTCCTCAAGGAGCGAATCTCCTATTTCATGGCCTTGTGCTTTTGCAAATGTATATGATAATCCGCCGCCGATAATCAAGTTATCCACTTTGTCTAATAGATGATCGATGACGCCAATTTTGTCTTTCACTTTAGCTCCGCCAATAATTGCTGTGAACGGACGGTCAGGCTCTGATAATGCCTTACTGAGAATATCCAATTCTTTTTCAAGAAGGAGGCCAGATACAGCCGGAATATGTTGCGCTATGCCCGCAGTAGAAGCATGTGCACGGTGTGCAGCACCGAATGCATCATTGACGAAAACATCAGCGAGTTCCGCAAATTGCTTCGCTAGTCCTGCATCATTCTTTTCTTCTCCAGCATGGAACCTAACATTTTCAAGCAGAATGATATCGCCATTTTTCATTGTCGAAATGGTTTCTTCCACTTCTTTCCCAATGGATGAATCGAGCTTTGTTACCGGCTTGCCAATCAATTCCGCAAGTTTTTCGCCTGCAGCAGTAAGCCGCATGTCTTCATTCACTTCGCCTTTTGGACGTCCTAAATGACTCGCGAGAATAACTTTCGCACCCTGAGCTACCATATAATTGATGGTCGGAATTGCTGCACGGATCCTTGTATCATCCGTTACATTCCCATCTTCCATAGGTACATTGAAATCTACCCGGCAAAAAACACGTTTCCCTTCAAGCTGCATATCTTTCATCGTCTTTTTCGACACCATGAAAACGCCCACCTCCATTTATAATTTAGAAAAGTGCAAGGCGCCTGCTTAGACGCGACAGGCATAAGTCGATCCAGCGACGTGGCGCTCTTTGCCACATAGCTGGATTGCTTATGACCCGAGCGGCTGGCGCCTGGAGTCTAGACAACGACCCAAGTAGAAAAAACTAATACTTTATCTTAAAAAAAAATGAGGAACGGGGTAACCCCCCGCTCCTCTTACCCAACTACATTATAAGGGGTTTTATTGTTTATGGCTATATTTAACTGAATTATAGACCTTTACCAAACATATAAAGTGCCAAGTCCACACAACGTGCAGAATAAGCTGATTCGTTGTCATACCAAGTAATTACTTTCACCATGTTGTCTTCAAGGACCATCGTTGAAAGACCATCTACAGTAGATGATGAAGTATTTCCGTTATAATCTTTAGAAACTAGTGGGAGTTCATTATAAGCCAAGAAACCTTTTAGCTCATTTTCAGACGCGTTTTTCAATGCATTGTTCACATCAGCAATTGTCACATCTTTCTCAAGTTCAGCGACAAAGTCAACGAGTGAAACGTTTGGTGTTGGAACGCGGACAGCCATACCGTCAAGTTTACCTTTCAATTCAGGAATAACTTTTGTTACAGCTGAAGCTGCGCCTGTCGTAGTTGGAATCATGTTTTCTGCAGCTGCACGAGCACGTCTGTAATCCGAATGCGGTAAATCCAAAATGCGTTGGTCATTTGTGTACGAGTGAATTGTTGTCATTAGACCGCGTTTTATACCGAATTCGTTGTGAAGTACTTTTACAACTGGAGCAAGACAGTTTGTCGTACATGATGCATTCGATACGATGTTATCATTTGCCGGATCGTATGACTCGTGGTTAACACCCATTACAAGTGTCGTGATATCGCCTTTTGCCGGTGATGACAAGATAACTTTTTTCGCACCCGCTTCAAGGTGTTTGTTCAGTCCAGCTCTGTCCGTAAATACGCCTGTCGAATCAACGACAACGTCAACCCCAAGTGTGCCCCATGGTAGCGCTGCTGGATCTTTTTCTGCATATACTTTCACTCTTTTGCCATCGACAATAAGCGTGTCATTATCAAAACTGACTTCCGCGTCAAATACGCCATGTACAGAGTCATACTTCAAAAGATGTGCAAGCATTGCTGCATCCGTCAAATCGTTCACTGCTACAATTTCAATTTCCTCTTGTTTCAAAGCTTCGCGGAATACTTTACGCCCAATCCGTCCAAATCCGTTAATCGCAAGTTTCAAAGTCATAATATATTCCTCCATGTTGTTTTTTTTAGTTTATAGTGAGAAAAGCGCAAGGCGCCGTCCAGCCCCGACAGGCATAAGACGGTTTGCGAGGAGGCGTACTTCAGCCACCACAGCAAAACGGCTTATGACCCAAGGGGTTGGCGCCTGGAGCCTAGACACCGTTCTCTATTAAAAAATTTCTTATAGCTACATTTACACAAAGCCCATCTAAACCTATTCCCTGAAAATACCCGTCTTAGTCATTTATGCGTTTATTTATTGACGAGTATTTTCAGCATTTCAGTTGCTGCACCTTCATCAGTTACTAAAATCGTTTGTTTAGGCGCACTTGCCATATAAGCCAAGATAGCTTCAGCTTTACTGCTGCCGCCTGCGACTGAAATGATAAGCGGAATCTTCTCGAGATGGCCAGTTTGGATACCGATTGTCCGTAATCTGTGGACAACGTTACCATCCTGGTCAAAATAATAACCGAATGCTTCGCCTTTAGCTCCATTGTCTTGGATCATATCTCGCTCTTCTGTAGGCGAATTACGCATAATTGCCATTGTTTGCGCGTCGCCTACTCCATGCAGAACACAATCTGTTGTGTCATAAAGTTCAAGCATTTTCAAGACGGAAGGTTCTTTTCGGAACGCTTCATGGGCTTCTTCGCTTAACGACTCTGGATAATAAAATGTACTATACGTACCTCCACATGCCGAGGCGAATGAGGCCGCAATGACATTCGCTTGCAATCCAATATCATCTCCTACACCGCCTCTTGCAGCGATGAATAGCAGATTATTGGTACCGCTAAATTTTTCGATATGAAGTGGAATCGATGCAATTGTACTTCCTCCAGTGACGGCGACTACTTTGCCCTCGTCAATTTTAGAAGAAAATTGTTTCGCTGCCTCCATACCAAGTAAGCTTTTCGAAGCGGTATCGGTATCGCAGTTACCTGCAACAACTTTGACTGATTGAATGCCAAGGAATTCCATTAGTCTCTTTGCAATAGACGTACGTCCCGACCAGTCTTCCATTGAAGACTCAAGAGCAAGTAAGACAGTCAATCCTTCAGTGGTGATTGAAGCTCCGTCTTTTGCAATAGTAATCAGATTTTGACCCCTTAGCGTATCCATCATGGTCCGCGTTTCCCGCTCCGATAAACCAGCCATCTGACCGAGTGGACGCCTTCCAATTGGACCAGCCATTTTTACAAGCTTTAATATCCGATATCTTTGCTGCATTAACTCCATCATTTCTGGTACGAGTTTACTCTGTGCATCCATCAAAACGTCCAATGGCTGCCCTCCTCTTTACCATAGGGACATATAACGACCCTACATACTGAATAGCGTCCCACATAAAGCAAAAAAATATTTCTAACTTCATTATAGCTCTTTTCATTCGACTTTACAAACAATACAGCATTAATTATCAGAATAAATCAATGATATCAGCGTAGCCAATTGACCCGTAAAGTATAACATCGCCATCTTTTTCAATGACAGGAATCAAAAACATATATTTCTCATGACTTTCATCATCAGTTTCTATATCTACTTTCGTCCACGTCAGCGGGAAATCCTCTTGGACAAGTTTCATCATTAATTCAGCTTCATCACAAAGGTGACAACCTGGTTTTGTGTAAAATTTCACATGCACTCTAATGCACCTCACTACCTCTATAATACCCTCATTATAAAAGAATAATGGGCGGCATGCACAGGATATTGCCTGTGCATGTCACCCGTTATTTTTTTACCAGCTTCGGCCTGCTCCGCCACCACCGCCGGAACCACCGCCACCGAAACCACCAAAGCCGCCGCCGGAATTACCGCCACCACTTCTGCCCCCAATAGAACCAGGGAAGAAAATTGGCCCTCCGCTACGCCGTCCGCCCGAACCGCCTCCGCCTCCTCGGCCTCCTCTATTACTGATAACACGGAAGACAATGTAAATAATGATGAAAAGGATGACGGGGAATGGAATACCGAATCCCCCATCACTTGAGTCGGAATCTATAGTTGTGACGGGCACATCCGCGCCATCCCAGCCATATTCAGCTGCGATTTCATTGTAGAATGATTTATATGCTTCCATGATCGCCATGTCAGGCTGTTGCTTATTCAAATAAGGAACAGCTACTTCATCCATTATACTTCCGACTTTTCCGTCCGGAAGGGCACCCTCTAATCCATACCCGACCGATAGTTCGAAATGTCGTTTACCATCGGAATTTTTCTCTGTTGTAACAACTAGCAAAGCTCCGTTATTTTTTTCCTTATTGCCTAATTTAAATTCCCTAAGCTTCTCTACTGCATATTCCTCAACTGGCTTATCGCCTATGCTCGGGAGGATCAATACCGCAAGTTCCGCTGTCGTAGCATTATTTAATTGAATCCCATATTGCTCAAGTTCCGCTTTCTGTTCAGCGGACAACACATTCGCAGTATCTTGAACGACCGGAACAGCAGCATCAGCCGAAAACACTGCTGAGTTTAACGATGTAAAAACAATCAGACATGCCGTCACCAGTATGCGGACAGCTTTTCTAATCATTCCTTGTCATCTCCAAAATCGACATTCGGCGCTTCATTTGCAGCTGCATCGGCTTTAAAGTATTCCTTTTCATCATATCCGAAAATGGATGCAACGATTTTTCCGGGGAATCTTTTCACTTGCCTATTGTAATTGGCGACTACGTCGTTATAATCCTTACGCGCAACGCCCAGACGGTTTTCAGTTCCGGCCAGTTCATCCATCAGCTTAGTGAAATTTTCATTTGCTTTTAAATCAGGATAATTCTCGACGACGACAAGGAGACGACTAAGCGCACCCGATAAGTCAGCGTTTGCATCCGCTTGTTCTACGGGCCCATTTGCTCCGGCAAGTCTTGCACGGGAATCTGCAATGTCACTGATAATCTCTTTTTCATGGCTCGCGAAACCTTTAACCGTGCTTACCAAGTTCGGTATCAGATCGAGCCTCCGTTGTAGTTGATTTTCAACTTGTGCATACGCCTGGTCCACATCTTCTTCTAAATTAACGAATTTGTTATAACTTGGAACCAGTATCATAGCCAAAACTGCAAGTATGATTACGATTACCGCAATTGGTCCTAAAACTTTTTTCATGTTAACACTCCTCACGAGTTAGTTACTTTCATTTACCCTCTCGAACACCGTGTCGAAACTTTTTCTACAGTAGTATATACAGTATGACGATTGAAAAGGTTTCATTTATTCTAAGGCAACGTTTTTTTATAGCCACAAAAAAACGGCTTCCCATAATGGAAAGCCGACTTTTGTAGAACTTATTTAGATTCAGGTTTAGTTTTAGCTCCGTCTTTCATGTCACTGCGTGTAATAATATGGTCAATTAAACCATATTCTTTCGCACGTTCAGCTGTCATAAAGTTGTCGCGGTCCGTATCTCTCGCAATTACTTCAACCGATTGGCCAGTACGTTCAGCAAGAATCAAGTTTAGTTTTTCACGAGTGAAAAGGATATGTTTTGCAGCAATTTCAATTTCTGTTGCTTGCCCTTGTGCTCCACCTAATGGTTGGTGAATCATTACTTCTGCGTTAGGAAGCGCATAACGTTTCCCTTTAGTACCCGCCGCTAGTAGGAACGATCCCATAGATGCAGCCATCCCCATACAAATTGTTTGGATGTCAGGTTTGATGAATTGCATTGTGTCAAAAATCGCCATACCAGCAGTGACGCTTCCCCCGGGACTATTAATGTAGATGGAAATATCTTTATCCGGATCTTCTGCTTCTAAAAATAGGAGTTGAGCAACGATAGAGTTCGCAACGTTGTCATCGATTCCACTTCCAAGCATGATAATACGGTCTTTCAATAGACGTGAATAGATGTCGTAAGCACGCTCACCGCGGCTAGTCTGTTCAATTACTGTAGGTATTAGATTCATTCTATTTCCTCCTTCAAGCTGGATAGTGTTGTCTACCTATTGAAACATAACTTCGTTTCAACTGTAACTTTATCATACATAGTATGGTCAACGAAGGTCAAATATAACGCTTTCAAAATAAGCATTGCATTCATTGAGCTACACCAGTATAATAAATCTAGTCTGCTGCAAAAGTTAGCCGATTTGTAACGCCCTCGTGGTGCAACGGATAGCACGTGAGCCTCCGAAGCTTAAGATGTGAGTTCGATTCTCGCCGAGGGCATATGATTACAACAATTTTACCCGTCATTGTTCATTCAATGGCGGGTATTTTCTATTCCCAATCACCACGTCATACTACCACGAATTCAAAACGCACCGGTTACAGTCATCCGCAGAAAGAATTGACGGGGTGATGAGAATATGAAAAAACGAAACCAAATTGATTCAGCGCTATTAAACGACATTCTAAGGGTTACCAATCAAGCCAAGCCGCAAACAATTCTATCGACCCAATCAGCCATTGACGAATTCCACCGATTCAACATGGCGAAAGGTTTGTCGGAATGGACAATTTCATCTTATGCAAAGGAAACAAAAACGTTCAACCTTTCGTTGTTTGCGTTATAAATGCATGATGTAAAGAAATATCGAGAGCGTGCTGGCAATGCGAAAGATGTCCAATTTTCACCGCATGAAGAACGACTAGCCGAGATAATAATCGTATTCATCCACAGAAAAATTCACATGGAATCGAACTTATATGAATCAGACTTTTCAAAATGGCGACTAAGCAATATATATTCTAGGAGGAAAAAACATTATGATCATCACACTTTTCTTATGGGGATTAGGGTTAACAGCAATAGCAGCAGTTATCGTAACGATTATAAAAGAAATCGATGGCTCTATTGGTAGGGGCAAGGCCAAGAAGACGCTAGAAAATGTATTGGTGGAACATAAGATAGTGGACTATTACTGGGAGCAATTTGAAGATGGTCAGATACTTCTGCACGATAGGACTTATGGTAGCTTTTATGTAATAGGAAGCAACGGTGGCGCTATTGGAATGTGGTATACAAACATACTGAACGTTGAATTAGTCATTGATGATTCAGTTGCATATCAATCTTCATTAACAAGCGCAACAGGTAGAGCAATTGTTGGTGACGTTTTAGCAGGTAGAGTGGGAGCGATTATTGGTGGAGTAACTGGAAAGAAAAATAGCAGGAAAGTTGTTCATAGGGTTGAAATGATACTTTCATTTAATTCATCAGATTATCCATACAGCAAAATAACTCTTCTCGATAGTCAGCAAGGCGAAGAAATTTCAGGCTATGCATACGAGACTGCATACGCAAAGGGATTACAGTGGAGTAGACGGGTATCAGCGTTACTGAAGTGAAGAGATAACTAATCTATAATAGAAGCCCAGAAACAACCACAGGACGGTTTATATCGATCTTTTAGAAGCCTGTTTATATGGAAGTTTATTATTATTATTGATGATTCATTAATAAAAAAAGGACCTTTTACGGTCCTTTTTTTTGGTACTCTGTCACAACGATCGTCGGCAAATTGTTCAACATTATCGAGAATCGACTATAGTTTTTTATTTAATGGAAATAAAACACAGTCTTTAATCGTATCACTATCCGTTAGTACCATTAATAATCGTTCAATTCCAAATCCCCAACCAGAAATGGGTGGCATTCCATATTCCATAGCTGTTAGATAATCTTCATCCATCTCCATAGCCTCCAAATCTCCATTACTTTTAAGAAGAGCTTGAGCCTCCAGTCTTCTTCTTTGTTCAAGTGGGTCAACCAACTCTGAATAGGCATTAATAATTTCCGCACCATTCACCACTAATTGGAACCGGTCTGTAAGAGCAGGGTTTTGATCATTGGCCCTAGCTAGTGGGGACAAGTCAATAGGATGTCGGATTAGAAATGTCGGTTTAACTAGTTGTGGCCGACACATTTTTTTGTAAAGAAGATCAATAAAATTACCTCTCCCTAAAGATTCAATATCAGTATGTTCCAAGTCCATATTAACCCTCAATGTTGCTTGATATAAATCCTCAACATCAGGATAAAGATCTATATCAATCCCTGTGTCTTTTAAGATTAAATCCCTGAAAGAGACAATATCCCATTCAAGTGAAAAATTTATTGTTTGACCCCGGATGGTAATGGTAGTCGTATTAAAGATTTGATCCAGGACAAACAGAACCATATTACGCATTAATTTCATTGTATCCTCATAATTCCAATATGCCGCATACCCTTCAACCATTGTAAATTCTTGAAGATGTTGAGGACTAATCCCCTCGTTCCTAAAACACTTTGCAAATTCAAAAACTTTGGTAAATCCACCTACAATTAACCTTTTTAAATAGGTTTCCGGTGCAATACGTAAATTTAGTTCTGTATCTAAAGAGTTATGATAGGTCCTAAAAGGCTTAGCTAACGCCCCCGAGGAAGTATGCTGTAAAACTGGTGTTTCTACTTCTAAAAATTCCTGGTCCTCAAAGAACCTGCGAATGGCACGTACCATTTTGGTTCTAGCTAGTAAGCGACTTTGTGTGTCTTTTGTCACCATTAAATCTAAATAACGCTGTCTATATCGAAGTTCAACATTGCTTAAACCGTGCCATTTTTCTGGAAGAGTCCGTAACGCCTTCCCAAGAAACACATAACTTTCGATACGAAGTGTTTTCTCATTCGTTTTAGTCGTATACATACATCCTTCCACACCGATAAAATCTCCCATATCCAATAAATTGTGAAACTGATTATAAGGTTCCTCACCAATCTCATCCTTTTTCAACAGAAGTTGTACGCTTCCTTGTATGTTTGAAATAGTAATGAAACTTAATTTACTGAAGTTTCTAATGCTCATTATTCTTCCAGCAACTCGGACCCCAGAAGTTCCGTCTTCGAGTTGAGCAGCTTCATAAATTTCATTATTTGTAGAAAACCTTTCAGGATATACTGAAATCCCTTGCGATTTTAAAGTCTCTAATTTCTCTATTCTTAAAGCTATTTGTTCATTGCTCATTCTTTTCACTCCATTCTTTTAGTTTGTTTATAATGCTTTTTAAATTATGGATTTATATTTCCAAACAACAAAAAAACTCCCACCCCCAAGACATTTGTCTTGAGGACGGGAGTTTATAGCTCCGCGGTACCACCTCAGTTTATTGATATGTCGCCATATCAACCTCTTCGAGTACGTCAATTTTCTAATAATTGATTATACCCTATCTCTTTAACGGGAGATCCCGTCGCAGTATCACTAAGAATGCTCTTAGATCCGTGCGAAGCTCCAAGACTTTTTTTCATTAAGATCATTATTACTCCTTCCCACCTACCGGAGCTCTCTGAAAATAATTAATCAAAATTACTCTTCTCTTCATAGCCGTACATTATATATTGATTGAAAATAATTTAGCATAATTAAATGGAATAGTCAATTTCTATTTGACGGGTTGCAGTGACAGTTCGACCTTGCCCTCGCAGTTTGTCAGGATGCCATGACAGTTCCCGACTTTGCCCTTACAGTTTAACACGTTGCCATGACAGTTCGCCCTTCCCCTCACAGTTTACCGTGATGCCATGACAGTTGCCGACTTTCCCCTCACAGTTTGTCGGGATGCCATGACAGTTCGACCTTGCCCTTGCAGTTTACCGCGTTGCCATGACAGTTGTCGACTTTGCCCTTACAGTTTGATGCGTTGCCATGACAGTTCGACCTTGCCCTCACAGTTTACCGCGATGCCATGACAGTTGCCGACTTTGCCCTTACAGTTTACCGGAATGCCATGACAGTTCGATCTTGCCCTCACAGTTTACCGCGATGCCATGACAGTTCCCGGCTTTCCCCTTACAGTTTGACAAGATCCCCTCACAATTCACCAAGCTACCATGACTTCAAGCCCTATCCTCATGACTAATACAATCCAGTCTCCATAAAAAAACCGTTACCACTTGTCGTTTGACAGCGCTAACGGTGATTGTTTTATTTAATTGCCATTTTCAACAAGTACTGCGAGTGATTCTAGCGCCTGTTCCTCGTCAATTCCTTCTGCAATCAACGTAACAGTCGTGCCGCGCGCGATGGCTAGGCTCATGATCCCCATTATACTTTTAGCATTTACTTGGCGTTCTTCTTTTTTCAAAAATACATCGGACAAAAACCTATTTGCCTCTTGGACAAAAAGTGCTGCTTGCCTTGCTTGCAATCCTGATTTCAACTTCACTTCAACTATTCGTTCTGCCATGACAGCGCCAGCTCCTCTCTTGGTTCGACAGCGGATTTACCGACTACCGATTCCCCCATTGCGAAGATTTTCCGCAATTTCTTCGATTTTTCTTAAGCGATGGTTCACACCTGATTTACTTACCATTCCACCCGAAACCAGTTCTCCAAGTTCCTTCAACGTAATATCCTGATTGTCGACCCGAAGCCTTGCGATTTCTTGTAATCTATCTGGTAATTCAGCAAGTCCAATCGTACTTTCAATAAACTTTATATTTTCAACTTGGCGCTGTGCTGCACCAATTGTTTTATTCATATTCGCGGTTTCACAATTCACAAGCCTGTTCACACTATTTCGCATATCGCGTATAATTCGTACATCTTCAAACTTCATTAAGCTCACGTGCGCGCCGACAATACTAAGGAAATCCGATATTTTTTCAGCTTCTTTCAAATAAGCAATATACCCTTTTTTCCGTTCAATCGACTTCGCATTCAAATGGTATTTGTTCATCAAATCGACTAAGTCTTCACTATGTTCTTTATATATCGAAAAGATTTCAAGGTGATAAGAAGATGTTTCCGGGTTATTCACGGAACCCCCTGCCAGAAAAGCCCCCCGCAGATAAGCGCGTTGACAGCATCTCTTTTTAACCAATTCCTTTGAAATCTCATTTTTAAATTGAAATGTTCCCGTCAGGATTAGTAGTTCTTCCAAAAGAGCTTTTGCTCCACCTCTAATCCGGCAAATGTAAACGTTGTTTTTTTTCAAGCGCATCTTTTTTCGAACAAGCAACTCTACTTTATAAGGATACAACCGTTTTAAATTCGTATACAGGCGTCTGGCAATCGCTGCATTTTCAGTTTGTACGTCCAAACTTAACTGTTTATTAGAAAAGGAAAGTGCACCATTCATCCTAATGAACGCCGCAACTTCTGCCTTTATACAACAGTCATCCGCTTCTATCTGTGTCATTTCCTTTTTTGTTTCTGAAGCAAAAGACATGATTCTTCCCCTTTCTCGGCGACGATCACGTCTGTTCCGTTTCGATCCCATTTTCCATATAATCTATAAGCCATTTAGCCACTTTCTCGGAATCATGTATGATTGTTCCATTTAATAATAAGCAAATGTCTTTTACTACGATATTTGGTACAAGTTGTTGAAGCGTTTCCAAATCGTTTTCGACAGGCCAGGGAGGTCCCGTCCATTCTACACCGCCCTGCAACGTAGAAAATTCTGTGCCGTTCAATAAAACCGTGTCGATAAAAGGTTCACCCGCATGATCATACAATGCCTGTACATGCTCCGAAGCGGTATAGCGGTGTGTTTCTCCTGCTTGTGTCGTCAAGTTGTTAATATACACCTTTTTTGCCTTACATGACAAGACCGCTTTACGAATTGATTGGACAAGAAGTGCGGGCAAGATGCTTGTATATAGGCTGCCTGGGCCAATAATGATCAGGTCAGCAGAATTTATTGCCTCTATTGTTTCAGGTAACGGTTCAACTTCTTGTGGTGATAAATACACTTTGCGAATTTTACGTTCGTAAACCGGTATTTTCGATTCACCCGTCACGATTGTACCGTCTTCGAGTTCTGCGTGCAATGTGATCCGCTGATTAGCGGCTGGTAATACTTTCCCTTTTATGTTTAGCACCCTGCTCATTTGTTCGACTGCACGTGCGAAATCACCTGTGATATCCGTCATAGCAGCCAGCATAAGATTGCCAAGTGAATGACCTTTCAAATCCTCTGAAGTAGCAAAGCGGTATTCAAACATTTCTTCGATTAATGGCTCCACATCTGAAAGCGCTGCCATCACTTTGCGAATATCACCCGGAGGTGGTATGTCATATTCGTCAAGAAGTCTGCCCGAACTGCCGCCATCATCAGCTACTGTAACGACCGCAGTCAAATCGACAGGGTAATTTTTCAATCCGCGTAGCAAAGTGGATAAACCAGTTCCGCCGCCTAACACAACGACTTTCTTCAAGTTCCCGGATTTCGGCATAGCGTCAATCCTTTCTTTTTTCAATATCCCTATGGGTGATGAGTGTCCGGTACTCGTCTTTGAACCGGCTTCCGAAAAATTCAGCGAGTGTTACAGAACGGTGTTGACCTCCTGTACAGCCGAATGCAATCACAACTTGTGATTTTCCTTCATTTTTATATTGTGGAATTAAGAACTTAAATAAGTCCGTTAGTTTTTCAATAAGGATTTGAGTATCTTTCCATTTCAGTACATAGTCATAAACTTCTTTCTCGAGTCCCGTCTTCGGTTTCAAATCCTCAATATAGAAAGGATTTGGTAGGAAACGCACGTCAAACACAACATCTGCATCAATTGGCATGCCATGTTTAAAACCGAAAGAAAGGAAGTTTAGTGTAAAACCAAGATCATCCTTAGAGGAGAACTCAGCCATTATTTTTTCTCTCAATGCCCTTGGTTTTAAACTTGTAGTGTTGAATATCGAGCGTGCACGGCCTTTCATCTCAGACAACAGCAGGCGCTCTTTCTTTATACCTGCTAAAGGCAATCCGCCTGCCGATAATGGATGTGACCTTCTCGATTCCTTATAGCGTCGAACAAGCGTCTCATCGTCTGCATCAAGGAATAATATTCGTGATGATACACCCTGCATTTCCAAAAGGTCATCCAGAGCACCAATGAGCGAATCAAATAGGTCACCTCCACGCGTATCCATTACAGCGGCTATCCGTTTCATTTGATTTTCCGATTTCATCATCAAATTCAGAAACATAACTAATAGCTCTGGAGGCAAATTATCGATGCAATAAAATCCAAGATCTTCAAAGCTCTGCACTGCAACCGTCTTACCTGCACCCGACATCCCCGTAATAATAACTATTTCAATATCGCTGCTTGGCTTCCCTATTTCAGTCATTGTCCATCACCTTCCACAGAATTTTGGATTTCCTCTTTCAAGAGTTTAAATTCTTCGGTATAAAAGAACGTTCCATACTGTATCCCACTCTGAGATACTGCAAACAGTAAATTGGTTCGATCCCCTTCTGCCATCGGAAGTGTCTCTAAGCTTTCAACAGGATGCCATTCCAATACTCCTTCAATTGTCGTTTCAAACGGTTTACCTACTAAGTCAAAAGCAATGAATGTGTGGAGCATCCATTCGTTTTTCACAGTCTCCCCAGTTTCATCTGTAATCATCATTGTGTAGACGCCTTTTAACAATGGACTAATCGGTACAGCACCGGTTTCTTCCGTGAATTCTCTGACGGCTGTTTCGTAAACCGATTCACCCGGATCCATCTTTCCACCAGGAGCTACATACCACCCGCGACGAGGTTTTTTTAACAGTAATACATGATTATCTTTTACTACAAGTAAATTTACGATTCTCTGCATTTGTCTAACCCCACTTTTTATAAACGCATAGTATCATTATACATCGAACCGTTGTAAAACGACAAAAAAAAGGCAACCCATCGGATAAACCGATAAATTGCCTTTCAAAATTTACTTTATCAAAAGGGGGGTCAATTGATACTTTTACTATACCCTTTAGACATTGCATTTCTGTTACAGCTACATTAAGGTTACATTAAGCTTTTGCGCCTAATTTCTCCATCAATTCCTCAACGTATTTCTGGACAGCCTGCGCAGCAATACTACCGTCTCCAGTAGCCGTTACAACTTGACGCAATAATTTTTCACGAACATCCCCTGCAGCATAAATACCAGGTACAGATGTTTCCATGATTTCGTTTGTTGCAACGTAACCATTTTCGTCAAGAATACCAAGTTTAGCAAATGGAGCAGTTAACGGGTCCATTCCGATATAAACGAACATGCCATCCGCTTCAAATACCCTTTCAGAACCATCGACAGTTGAAACAAGTGTCACGGAACCAACTTTTCCTTCTCTAGCATTTACTTCTTTCACAGATGAATTCCAGATGAATTCAATCTTGTCGTTTGCAAATGCACGGTCTTGAAGAATTTTTTGTGCACGTAATTCACCGCGGCGATGAACAATTGTCACCTTATCTGCAAACCGTGTCAAATAAGTTCCCTCTTCTACGGCAGAATCGCCACCGCCTACAACAACGAGCTCTTTCTTACGGAAGAATGCTCCATCACAAACCGCACAATAGCTTACGCCACGGCCTGTAAGTTCAGCTTCTCCGGGAATACCCATTTTTTTGTATTCAGCACCTGTCGTAATAATAATCGCACGGGCTTTATACTCTTTATCCCCGACGACTATCGTCTTGTAACTTTCTCCATCAATAACATCTGTAACATCGCCATAAGCATATTCAGCACCAAACTTACGCGCGTGATCAAACATTTTTGTAGAAAGGTCCGGACCTAGTATATGTTCGAATCCTGGGTAGTTTTCAATTTCTTCCGTATTAGCCATTTGACCGCCTGGAATTCCCCGTTCAAGCATTAACGTTGAAAGGTTCCCACGAGATGTATAGACAGCAGCCGTCATCCCCGCAGGGCCGGCACCAATAATAATGACATCATAAATTTTTTCAGTTGTCATGTGAATTTCCTCCTCTACAACATTTACACACCAAATCGTATAGGATACCTAAGTTCCATTCAACTTTTCTGCTTACAACGAAAAGCGGAAGGCGCCGTCTAGACGCGACAGGCATAAGTCGATCCAGCGACGTGGCGCACTTTGCCACATAGCTGGATTGCTTATGACCAAGCGGCTGGCGCCTGGAGTCTAGACACTAAGAAAAGCGTAAGGCGCCGTCCAGCCCCGACAGGCATAAGAAGTTTTGCGAGGAGGCGTACTTCAGCCCCCACAGCAAAATGGCTTATGACCCGAGGGGTTGGCGCCTGGAGCTAGACACCGAGAAAAGCGAAAGGCGCCTTAAAAAGGAACGCAGCCTAAGTACGCCACTTCCTGTGGCAACAGCTGCATGACCTACATCCTGTAGGCCCCCGACAGGCATAAGACGGGCGGGCTAAGCGGCGTTCTTTGCGGAATAGCCTGACTGACTTATGTCCCGAGGAGTTGGCGCCTGGAGCTAGACACCAAGAAAAGCGCAAGCGCCTTGGTAGACCCGAAAAGCGCTGGAGGGCCTTAAGATAAAGGCGCTCTTTGCCTTTAACTTAAGGACTGAAGCGACTCGAGGGTCTAGGCGCTGGAGCTAGACACTATTCTAAGTCAAAAAAACGTATACTCTCTTACCAATATATGTCGAACTAATGATTCTATATAATCTCCAGCGAAGGCGCCTCATAGGGGTAGCCGAGCGTTGTTGAGAGGATTCTTTATGTCAACATATATATTAAGAAAAGTGAAAGACATTAGGCATCAAATTGTGGTAAATACTCAATCAATTCTCCGACATACTTCGTCAGCGTCGGGACTGATATTCCGAATTCCTTTGCGATCGCTGTTTTTGTTACATCCGGATAACGGGATGACTGGAACATATAATCTGCTGCGGCTGCAAGTGCCGCCGGGTTTCTAAACAAATAAGATCGACTTAATGCAGTTTCGCAAAGTGTGAACCACATTTGAAACAGATGAGATGCTTGTTTATCGAGCGGACAATATTTGTTGTAAAGTAAGTCGGTCGTTTCAAGCGCTCGCATAAATGACTTATCAAAGTTGGTTTCCGGCATGAATTCATAATCGAGACCACTTGCCAGAAAAAGCCGCTCGTAGTCACTCAGTTTTTCCATTTCAATATAAGATGGATGTGAGATAATTTCCTGCTTGTGACCTGACTTTCCAAGAAGATAAAAACCAAACATCCTTTCACTTCTGTAGGTGTTGGCAATTTTACTTAGTAAAAATTCCCTATCCTGCTCAAGTGAATCTGACGTGATAATCTCTTGGACACCATTCCACGGCTCGTAACCCGCCTTCGATGGATCCAGTTCAATCAGCTTTGCATATGCTTCTCGCGCAACTTTTTCATGTCCAGAGAAATAAGCGGAATGGGACAGCCAGAAGTAGTAGCCTGTGTCCCCTTCAAACCCTCTCTTTTGTAGACTTCTGAGCCAATTATAAGCTTCTTTATGTCTTCCAATAAGCGCAAACGTCGCGCCGAGTTTATAGCGATTTTCAAATTGATACGGTTTAATTTTCACAAGCAAAGCAAGTAGGGACTCCAATTCCTCTTCCTTCTTTTCGTAATAATAAAAGACCGCCAGATTACAAAGTGCATGGATATTTCCTTTATTACGATTTAAAACATCATGAAGTAACTTACTAGCTCGCTCGTTTTCCCCGATATAAAAATAAGCCAGAGCTAAATTGTTATAAGCCGCCCAAAACTCCGGATAATCGACAATAATCGACTCAAGTAATTCCACGGCCGCCTTGAATTCACCTGACTCCATAAGTCGGCGTGCCTTTTCCTGTAAAAAGAATACTTCACCGTCCGGCATTTCATCATCATTAAATGACTCTTCCTGTTCTGCGAAATCAATAATTTCCATTGAATCATCAGCAAATGGACCATCAGGATCAATTAATATATATTTTTCCGCATACATTTTTGCATCCCGCAGCATACCAAGATGGGCATGCACTTCTGCCAAATAGAATATAATTTCCTCTTCCGAAGGTGCGAATGAGTTTGCAGTCATTAGCAGTTCATGAGCTTCCTCAAAACGTCCCTCTTCCATGACGAGCACGCCATATTCCATGAGGATTTTCCAATCTTCAGGACTAAGCTCTGATGCTCTTTTCAAATACCGCTGTGCATCTTCAAAACGATCGCGTTGCATCGCCTGAATCGCTTTATTATAATAAAATTCACCGTCTGGAATGAACGAAATAATTTTTTTATCATGCTTGTTACGTAGTTTATCCAATCATATTCCCCCGAAAAAATAAGAAGGAACGCAAAGCACGTTCCTTCTCGTATTGTCCCCCATTATACCATAAGATACATCGGCACTATCCGTTTTCATTTTTTTGTTGTCGCTCAATCATCTGCTCCAGTGTAAAGATGATCTTAACCGGATTGCCACCAGCAAACACACCTGGTGGGATATCACGGTTTACGAGAGAAGCAGCAGAAATAATTGCCCCATCTCCAATTTCCACTCCGGGAAGAATTGTCGTATTTGCTCCAATTAATACGTTCTTTCCAATAATGACATCTCCTATACGATACTCATCTATTAAGTATTCATGTGCAAGGATTGTCGTATTGAAGCCAATGATTGAATTGTCACCGACTTTTATCCTCTCAGGGAACATGACATCAGGCATCACCATAAGGGCGAAAGATGTCTTATTCCCAACTTCCATTTTCAAAAATGTGCGGAACAAAAAGTTCTTCATCGGGATGAAAGGTGTGTACCTCGATAATTGGATAACAGCAAAGTTTTTTGCAACTTTGAAAAAAGGAACCGTCTTGTAAATATGCCAAAGTGAATTTGCTCCCTCTCGTGCGGGATACCTTTCAGTACGTCTCAATCTTTTTCGCCTTTAACCAATTGGAGTAGTTCCGAAATATGCTGCAACATGTAATCTGGGTTGAATGTTTGTAAAAAGGCTTCCCCTTTTGCCGACCATGCGACACCCGCTGTACGGACCCCTGCATTTTGCCCACCAACTATGTCATGGTAGTTATCCCCGATCATAAGGGCTTCATCCGCGTTGGCTCCCAATCGTTCGAGTGCTAGTAAAATCGGTTCTGGATCAGGCTTCGTTTTCGTTACATCATCCATTGCAATGACTTCGTCAAAAACCCCTTCCACATCAAGGAGTTCTAACCCTCTCATAATCATATCTTTTCTCTTGGTCGAGACAATCGCCATTTTCATGCCCGCTGCCTTCAACAACCTCATCGTTTCAGAAACACCGTCAAACTCAATTGAAAGTTCGTCATGCATTGATTTATTCCATGCTCTATATTCTTCAATCAGTTGCTCCGTCTTTTCAGGTTCAACCGAATCGAATGATTCATACAATGTTGGCCCTAAAAACGGTAGTATATCGATTCGTTCATATTTCCCCGGGTAATGATTACCAAGGACATATTGGAATGTCTGGATGATCAATTCATTCGTATCCAGTAATGTTCCGTCAAAATCAAATAGTAGTGTAGTAATTGGTTTAGCCATCTGCAACCGGAACCTCCTTTTTTTTCTGTTGTTCAGCCCGTTTCCAGACATATGCGACAATGATCGTCAACACGAAAGCTGTTACGACCCGGATAATCAGTAATGGCAGAATCGGAATGCCTAGTGGGATAAAAATCAGTGTATCTTCTATAACTGCATGACAGGCGACTAGAAAGATGAATGCCAGTGTTGCGTCTTTCTTGCTCACACCATCCTCTTGTACGGCCTGTATCATAACGCCAGCACCATAAGCGAGACCGATAACCAAACCGGCAACAAGTGTCATCGACGCATTGGATTGTACGCCAATTACTTTCGTGAAGGGTGCCAGTTTCTCCGAAAATTTCTGCAAATAATTACGATCTTTCAAGAACTGAACAATAATCATAAGTGGAATAACAATTATGGCAAGCTGAAGAACTCCAAATGACGCTTTCTGAACACCTAACAGTCCAATTTCTAACCAACCATCTGGTATATCCGTAACTTTCGGAGTCATTCCGTAACGTGCTGTCTCTCCTCCGCCTTGCCACATCAAGTTAATGATAATACCTGACATCGCTGCAAGCCCAAAACGTACCACGAGCACAATCCATAACTTCACACCGACTTTCAGTGCAACGCCTGTTTCAATGAATAGATTATGTGAAAATGACAACATGATGGCGATGATGAATACTTCCTTCACAGTCATTTCCAACGATAAAATCCCTGCAATTCCCGCATATAAATTGAGTGCATTACCAAGCACTAACGGGATTGCAGCTTCTCCACTAAGACCGAATATCCCCATAAACGGTGCAACAAGTTTAATAAGCCACGGTAACACGGGTGTATGCTGTAAAATGACGACGAGTACTGTGATTGGAAAGATGATTTTCCCCAGCGTCCACGTTGTCCGAAGTCCTGCCTTTAATCCATTTTGAAGCGTCCCCATTCCCCAAACTCCTTCTTATTTATCTTGATACTTCACATTTACTTTCTGAACGTATCTTCTTACTATGAATACCGCGATAGCAACAATGATTGTGATAACCGATACTAGCTGCGCCGCCCGAAGTTCACCGATGACATATAAGCTGTCTGTTCGCATCCCCTCAATGAAGAAGCGTCCAGCAGAATACCAGACAAGGTAAAATAAAAACATTTCGCCGCGCTTCAAATTCACCTTGCGCAACAAGATAATGATGATAAGTCCCACAATATTCCACATAGATTCATAAAGGAATGTCGGATGATACGTCACGCCTTCAATCGTCATTTGGTTCATAATCCAATCAGGAATAATCGTTGTTTCAAGGAACTTTTCTGAAACAGGACCTCCGTGCGCTTCCTGATTCATGAAATTGCCCCAACGACCGATAATTTGACCAATCAGCAGTCCAGCTGCTGCGATATCGACCACTTTCCAGAATGAAATACCTCTCTTTTTCGTGAAGAAGTATGTCGTAATGAAGGCACCAATTAATGCACCATGGATAGCGATGCCGCCTTGCCAAATTTGAATAATTTGTCCCGGATTGTCTTTATAATAATCCCACGAGAAAATAACATAGTAGATTCGCGCACTAACAATCGCGATTGGAACGGCCCAAATGAGCAGATCCGTCAAAAAGTCCGGATGCATCCCGCGCTTAACCATTTCCTTTTGAACAACAATGAATGCGAGGACAATCCCCAGCGCAATTAAAATCCCATACCACCTGACTTCAAGCGAACCTAGCGAAAATGCAATCGGGTTTATTGCCAGTACATTAAACATGTATTAACCTATCCTTTCTCTATCAATCATTTACTTTCGATTCACTTTAATTTCATCAGCAAGTTTTTTCGTAAACTCCTCTGCTGCATTGACTCCAAGTTTTTTCATTCGATAATCCATTGCCGCAACTTCAATAATAACGGACAAGTTACGCCCAGGTCTTACCGGCACAGTCAGCTTCGTCAATTCTGAATCCATAATTTTCATCTTTTCTTCATCAATACCAAGCCGATCATAAATTTTATCCTGATCCCAAAATTCAAGATCGACGATAATTAAAATTCGTTTATCGCTCTTCACGGCGCTGGCTCCGAACAATGTCATCATATCTACAATCCCGACTCCACGGATTTCAAGCATATGTTCAAGTAGTTTTGGTGCATTTCCAATCAACACATTTTTTGCTACCTGTCTAATTTCCACAAGGTCATCAGCCACAAGTCGATGGCCCCTTTTCACAAGTTCAAGCGCTGTTTCACTTTTACCTACACCACTCTTACCCGTGATCAGTATCCCTATTCCATAAACATCTACAAGCACTCCATGAATGGCTGTCATTGGTGCAAGTCTGCCACTTAGATAATTCGTCAGCATGCCCGAAAATCGCGTCGTTGGAACATCCGTTTTCAAGACAGGAATGCCTTGATTTTCAGCAGCCTCAATCAATTCAACCGGCACTTCCATTTCATGCGCCACAATGATGGCCGGCGTAGTTTCTGAACAGAGTCTTTTCATCCGATCTATCCGTTCTACTTCGGTTAAGTTCGCGAAAAATGATAGCTCTGTCTTACCCAATAGTTGAACACGATCCGCTAGGTAGTAATTGAAATAACCAGCCATTTCAAGGCCTGGTCTTGAAATATCACTCGTATGTATCTCACGCTCGATGCCGGCTTCGCCTGCGCATAGTTCAAGAAAAAGTTTTTCTTGTGCGTCCTTTACTGTTACATAAGACATTAACTCGCCCCTTTTCTATATATTCCAAACGTCTATAGCCTATTTTACCATGCTCTTTTTCAAATGAAATGATTTAGTGCCGAAACTGTCTACCTCTATACTCTTTTTCCATATATAGAGGATAAGGAGGGGAAGATTTTGACGACAATAATGATTGATGCAGGGCACGGTCCCAAGACAGCGGGAACACACTAAACAGATGGACTATTGCAGGAATTCAGCTTTTAACAGCTTATAATCGAACAGACCGCGGCGTGAAGAAAGCGAACTACGCTGTCCTACGTGAAACCCCGACGCCTGCGATACTTATTGAGTGCGGATTCATGACAAATTGAGAAGAAGCCGTGTTATTAATGAAGAAAGCATATAGACTTCAGTGTGCAAGGGCAATTGCTCACACACTATCAACTTAGATTTATCAAGAGAATAAATATTTTTTGATAGGGAGTAAGCAATTGTCGTGGTAACTATCAAAACCGACAGAGTTCTTTTCCCGATTTAATGGCTTTATAATCAGCACTTATCAAATAGAATGTTCTTCCAATACCGCTTTATCGCTTGATGATGGCCTCACGCTTGTCGCTCCTTCGCTAGATTTGTTCATTATACTATTGAGGTATACCACCTAGTTAACTCCAAATAGGTAGTACCGAATATATAATCGGCAATTTCATTTCAATTAAAAAGGACTGTTGCTACACCGATTTCGGTGTAGCAACAGTCCTTTTTATTTCTTTATACTTTTTTCGCGTTATAACAAACGAGAACAGAACCCGTTTTCGCTTCACCAAAAATGTGTAACGGAGATGGATTTCCTTCTACGTCCTTTTTAAAACGAATTGTCCGATGTAGCAATTGTTCCTGCTCGACAGTCCGATCGACATCTTCAAGTTTTAAGTCCAATCGGCCCATATTGGACGCAATTTCACCTGACAGAGCGACTCCTGTTGGAATGTAAATTTCAACTGTACCGCTCATTGTTTTTGCTTCGATTTTCTCAGCTGCAAGATCTGTCGTTGTAACCACGACATGTCCGTTTAAAGATTGTGCCTCCACATCTTTCACAGCGCCATCGATGTACACACGGCCGTTGAGTGTTTCTGCTTCAATTGTAGTAGCAGTCACATCGTTTAGACCGATTGAGCCATTCACAGTTTCAAATTCACCATTTTTGAACGTCAAGCCAGCAATCTCGATTTTCCCGTTTGCAGTCTTCACTTTTACCTTTTCAGCAGTGGCATCTTTCATTTTAAATGAGCCGTTCAGCAAACGTGCGGAAATTCTCGCGTAATCCTTTTTCGGAATGAATAATTCAACATTTACTTGAACCATTTTCAAATCGCTTGAAATTCTTATTTTCCCTTCGTCATTAACAAACAATAACTTTTCAAGAAAATCTTTTTTCGCTTTTTCTTCTGACTCACTATTGTAGGTTTTCACCGTGAAATCTGCCCGTATTTCTTCTGTTTCACCAGTATGGATTGTCACTTTTCCGTTGTCGATATCAATGATAACTTCGTCGATTTCGGTTGCCGGCTTAGTTATTGTATGGTCAAACGTAACCGTATTACCAAATGGAGAATCAAATTCGAATGATTTCACTTTTTGAACAGCGCTCTGCATGAATTGCATGAATCTATCGCCGACGTTGGTAAAATCTTTAGTCAAATCTTCAAGGAATTCATCCATAGAAGGCTGATCTTGATCCTTGTCTTCGATAATAGGCTCAGCCTTTTCGAATGGATCTACTTTTTCTTGCTGTTTTGGTTCACTATATTGTTTTTCCAATTCTTGTGCCTTTACAGTGGTCTGTTTAGCTTCTGGGCTTTTTTCCACTTGACCAGTTTTCCCTAATGTTTCTAGAAGTGTCAATGCTTCCTCGGTCGTGATCGTACCGTTTTCCAGCATTGCTAAAATCCGTTTCCGTTCATTTTGCATCATTACGCCTCCTAGTATTGTGGTGTTCCGGATTTCTCCGTTATTTTATGACTAACTAGTAAAGGTTGAAATAAAGAATCCCATTAAATTCGCAACTGCTCCCCTTATAAGGCGCCTTCGCACAGTTTATATAGGTATTCATTTGTTCAACATACTATATATACGAATGGATGTGGAAAAGGTTTCATTTCGAAACCTTTTCTGCATCTTCAATCATCATATCCATTCGTTTTCGTTCTCGCTCAAGTACCGGTTTTAAATAATAACCTGTATAGGATACTGTCGATTCCGCTACTTTTTCCGGAGTACCTGTCGCAATAATTTTCCCGCCTTTATCACCACCCTCAGGCCCTATGTCGATAATGTAATCGACGGTTTTAATGACATCCAGGTTATGTTCGATAACGAGTACCGTATTTCCTGTATCGACAAGGCGCTGCAATACGATAAGTAGTTTGGCAATATCGTGGACATGAAGACCCGTCGTCGGTTCGTCAAGAATATAAAACGACTTTCCATTGGAGCGTTTGTGCAGCTCAGAAGCAAGTTTCACCCGTTGTGCTTCCCCGCCTGATAATGTTGTTGCCGGCTGGCCTAGATTAATATAACCTAGTCCCACATCAACAATCGTCTGAAGCTTACGGCTAATTTTCGGTATATTTTCAAAAAACACGAGTGCATCATCGACTGTCATAGCAAGTACGTCCGCAATGTTTTTCCCTTTATAGGTAACTTCCAGTGTCTCTCTATTATATCGTTTCCCATGACAAACTTCACAAGGTACATAGACGTCCGGTAAGAAGTGCATTTCGATTTTAATGATTCCATCGCCACGGCAGGCTTCACAACGACCACCCTTAACGTTAAAGCTGAAACGACCTTTTTTATAACCGCGGACTTTAGCTTCGTTCGTAGATGCAAACATATCCCGTACATCATCAAACATGCCTGTATAAGTAGCAGGATTGGATCTAGGCGTCCGTCCAATTGGAGACTGGTCGATTTCAATGACCTTTTCAAGCTCTTCAAGACCTATAGCAGATTTATATTGTCCCGGTTTCTGCTTGGAACGATTCAATTTCTGTGCGAGTACTTTATAAAGAACTTGATTGATTAGCGTACTTTTCCCTGATCCTGAAACACCCGTTACGGCGATGAATTGTCCAAGCGGAATATCTACATTTACATTTTTTAAGTTATTTTCAGATGCACCTTTAATGACGATTTTTCGTCCATCCAGTTTACGTCTTTCCAATGGAAGCGGGATAAATTTCTTACCACTCAAATATTGACCCGTCAGTGAGTTAGGGTCATTCATAACTTTTTCAGGCGTTCCTGCAGAAACGATTTCCCCCCCAGAAACACCAGCGCCGGGTCCGATATCAATTAAATAATCGGCAGCCATCATCGTATCTTCATCATGCTCAACAACAATCAGTGTATTGCCGATGTCGCGCATACTTTTCAATGTACCGATAAGCCGATCATTATCTCGCTGATGAAGTCCAATAGATGGTTCATCTAAAATATAAAGAACGCCTGTCAGCCTTGAACCAATTTGCGTTGCCAATCGAATTCGCTGAGCTTCTCCGCCGGATAGCGTTCCTGCCGCCCTCGATAACGACAAATAATCAAGTCCAACATTAATTAGGAATCCGAGACGTTCTTCAATTTCACGCAATATAAGCTTCGCAATTTGTGTATCTTTTTCAGATAGCACAAGGTTTTTGAAAAACTGGTCTGCTTCAGTAATGGACAATTCCGTCACTTTTCCGATATGGACGCCATTCACTTTTACCGCAAGTGACTCTTCCTTCAACCGGTAGCCAGCACAAGTTGGACATGGCCGCTGTGACATATACTTCTCCATCTGTTCACGGATATAATCTGAAGAAGTTTCTTTAAAGCGGCGTTCTACATTTGCCAAAACACCTTCAAAGTAAATATTGCTATCTCGCGTCCCACCAAATTCATTTGTGTAACGGAATCGAATTTTTTCATCTTTTGAGCCATTTAATATTTTATCAAGTTCATCGTCTGGCAATTCATTTACCGGTACATCCATTGATATGCCAAAATGATTCGCGACAGTTTTCAAAAGTTCCGGATAGTATTGGGAGCTTGTCGGTTCCCATGGCGCAATTGCATGATCTTTTAACGACAGCGTTGGATCTGGCACGATTAATTCCGGGTCTACTTCTTGCTTTGTCCCCAGTCCATCACATTCCTGACAAGCGCCAAACGGACTGTTGAATGAAAACATTCTTGGTTCAAGTTCGCCAATTGAAAAACCGCATAATGGACAAGCATGGTGTTCACTGAACAGGATTTCTTCCCCGTCCATGACGTCAACTAAAACAGTACCATCCGCGAGACGTAGAGCCGATTCAAGAGAGTCGCTCAGACGTGGCGCAATGTCTTCCTTCATAACAATCCGGTCGATGACAACCTCAATCGTATGCTTCTTGTTTTTGTTCAATTCAATATTGTCGTCAAGATCTATAATTTCACCGTTGACTCGAATTCGTACATACCCTTGCTTCTTAATATCTTCGATTAATTTCACATGTGTTCCTTTACGACCTGAAACAATCGGTGCCAGAACTTGAATACGCGCACGTTCTGGTAATTTCATAAGGCGGTCAACCATTTGCTCAATCGTTTGGGACGAAATTTCCGTTCCGTGAATCGGGCAGATTGGTTTGCCAACACGTGCATAAAGAAGACGTAGATAGTCGTATATTTCCGTTGCAGTTCCTACGGTCGAGCGGGGATTGCGGCTCGTCGTCTTTTGATCAATTGAAATTGCCGGTGATAGCCCTTCAATGACATCCACATCCGGCTTGTCCATCTGACCTAAAAACTGTCGCGCATAAGAAGATAATGATTCAACGTACCTTCGCTGCCCTTCCGCGTAAATTGTATCGAAAGCGAGGGAGGACTTCCCTGACCCCGAAAGACCTGTCATGACGACCAATTTGTCACGAGGGATATTTATGTTAATATTTTTCAAATTATTCGCTCGTGCGCCTTGTATGATGATTTCTTTATTCTTCATAAAAACCCTACCTTTCAGCCTTCAATTCCATGATTGTATCCCTTAGTTCAGCAGCACGTTCGAAGTCGAGTGCTTTCGCTGCCTCTTTCATCTCTTTTTCCAAAGTTACAAGCAGCTTTGTTTTTTCGTCTTTTGTCAACTTCTTGCCTTGTGTTACTTTTTCAAAATAGGAAATAGCTTCTTCTGATACTGCTGTTGCACGAATCACATCACGGATTTCCTTTTTGATTGTCGTAGGTGTTATGCCATGTTTTTCATTATATTTTCGTTGAATGTCCCGACGTCGCTCCGTTTCCCCAATTGCTTTCGCCATGGAGTCCGTCATTCTATCTGCATATAAAATGACATGTCCATTGGAATTACGGGCAGCACGACCCATCGTCTGAATAAGTGCTCGCTCAGAACGTAGAAACCCTTCTTTATCAGCATCCAAGATTACAACAAGCGATACTTCAGGAATGTCTATCCCTTCTCTTAAGAGGTTAATACCCACAAGGACATCATATGTGCCTATTCGCAGTTCTCTTAACGTTTCAATTCGTTCAAGTGTTTTAATGTCAGAATGAAGGTATTGAACTTTTATACCAATTTCCTTCAAGTAATCGGTCAAATCTTCGGACATTTTCTTTGTTAACGTCGTAATTAGAACACGTTCATTGTTTTTAGTCCGTTCTCTTATTTGACCTATCAAATCATCAATCTGCCCTTCAATCGGACGGATTTCAATCGTCGGATCTAGTAGACCAGTCGGGCGGATAATCTGTTGAATCATCTCAGGAGTATGCTCAATTTCGTAAGGGCCTGGTGTCGCAGAAACATAAATCGCCTCGTGGACATGGTTTTCGAATTCTTGGAATGTAAGCGGTCTGTTGTCGAGTGCTGAAGGCAAACGGAAACCATGGTCAACAAGGACATTTTTCCGTGCCTGGTCACCGTTATACATACCACGGATTTGTGGCAATGAGACATGACTTTCATCTACAATAATGAGGAAATCATCTGGGAAATAGTCAAGCAATGTATACGGTATCGCTCCTGCAGGACGGAGTGTTAAATGACGGGAATAGTTTTCAATACCCGAACAGAAGCCCATTTCTCGCATCATTTCAAGATCATAGCGTGTCCGTTGTTCAAGACGTTGCGCTTCCAATAATTTGTCCTGGGCACGAAACTCTTTCAAACGTTCTTCCAGTTCAATTTCAATGTTTTCAATTGCTTTCACCATTTTTTCTTCACCAGTAACAAAGTGAGATGCGGGGAATATGGCAACGTGTTCACGTTCACCGAGGATTTCGCCTGTCAGTGAATCCACTTCGCGAATTCGTTCGATTTCATCACCGAAAAACTCGATACGTAAGCAATGTTCATCCTGGGATGCTGGCAAAAGTTCAACAACATCGCCGCGTACCCGGAACGTACCTCGAGTGAAACTTACGTCATTGCGTTCGTATTGAATATCTACAAATCTGCGAAGCAGTTCATTGCGTCCGATTTCCATACCTGGACGAAGAGAAACAACATGTGCGCTGTATTCTTCTGGGGAACCTAGACCATAAATGCAAGAGACAGATGCAACAATGAGTACGTCATTCCTTTCAAATAAGGAAGATGTTGCAGAGTGACGTAATTTATCAATTTCATCATTGATGCTTGAGTCTTTTTCAATGAAGGTGTCAGTATGCGCGATATACGCTTCTGGCTGATAATAATCATAGAAACTGACAAAGTATTCGACTGCATTGTCAGGAAAAAACTCTTTAAATTCACTATATAATTGACCCGCTAACGTTTTGTTGTGAGCGATAACGAGAGTCGGTTTGTTAATCTCCGTCAAGACATTCGACACGGTAAATGTTTTTCCAGTCCCGGTTGCACCGAGCAAAGTTTGGTGCTTCTCACCTCGGTTATGTCCTTCTAATAGTTGTGCGATTGCAGACGGCTGATCGCCTTGTGGTGTATAAGGGGCTTGCAAATTGAATTTTCCGACCATCGGAAAAACCTCCTCTATCAGTTACATCTATCTTATCACTTTACCCATCTTTTGACGAGCAAAAAGCGAACGTACGTTTTTTCACTAATTTTCACTTTTATAAACACACAAAAAAAAACGCTGCATGTCTACTCAACATGTAGCGTCCTTGCATTTTTCAATCATTCTCTTCAAGTTTGCCCAGTCTTTTGGAATACAGTAGGAATGCGCTTTCATCCCTACTGTCAAGCGCAAGGTCAATCAATCCCATGAACCTACTCTTTGTCTGCTCTCTGTGTATATGTTTCAAAAAAAGATCTAAATAAATTTCATTCAGCAGTTTTTCCGCTTGGAGCGAAGTACTGTTTTTCCCTACAGCTTTTAAAAACTCGGCATATGAATAATTGTTCTCCATCCCTATCACCCCTGATGCCTTTTATTTAGTATATCTAATTTCAGAGATAAGTTGCAAGGTTTATTGGAATATTCTATTTTTATATTTAGTCATAATTTATCAAAGAAAAGCGTAAGGCGCCGTTAAGCCCCCCCCCGAGTCTAGACACTGTTCCATGACGAGAAATTCATACTTCCTTTTCTACAAACAAACGCCCCGTCTGCAAATGATTGCAAACGGGGCGACTTTTCTTAGTCATATTCTTTTTTCTCTACAGTCAATCTGATAGTAGCCTCAGAGATGATGAGAATGACAGCCCCGACAAGAAGAGGTGTTACAGAAACCCCATAGAGATACAGTGCAGCGCATGTGACTACTGCCGCCTGAATCCATTGGACTGTACGAACGATTCTTTTAATTGCATCTGGACGGGTGTCTTCCTTTTCAGGAAATAGCATATCCATCCGAAAATCGTCCCCTGCCCGCAATGCGTGGATAAGTTGTACGGCAGAGGCAAATGCAAGCGCTCCTGCGAAAATAAATACAACAATCGGAAACGGGATGAAAATCGCTCCAAGCGCCGATAAAGCAGTGAGCCTTACCCAGAGCCAAAAAATATCATCCGTGCGTATAAATGTACGTCTGATTAAATACGGTTGTGCTACAGGCTTACCGAAATTCGGGGATCCCATCGCAAAACCGAGCCATGCTCTTCTACTAATGGATCCTTTCAAATGCGGGACGTCTGTGAAGTAATTGGCAAAACGGTAAAAACGCATCATCCGATTCTGTTCGAGTGATATGAAATGATCGTAAGGGAATGGTTTTAGCATTCTCTTTTTTCGCCAATAGAAGTTGTACAGTACAATGAGTACACCAATAATCAGAAGTATAATTAGACTTCCTTCAAGACCTGCATAAATTATGGTTCCCGCCAATAAAAACCGGACGGCCCTATCTAGCCAGATCCCTTTTCCATCCAAAACATGTCTGAAATTATATTCCGACTCAATGAATACTCGCTTAATAACTAGTATCAAAACTGCGATAACGATGTATTCCATCTTTGAACCGGTCCCTGTAGCTGAAAGTAACGGCAACGCCACAATATATAAAATAAATGGTAATGGCAATTGGGAATAGAAGCTCCAACTCAAAGCCCGTTTCATATACGTAATAAGCTTTTGTTCCAGTGGTAGGAAATAAACCGTGTCAGCAGGTTTCAATAGCGTCACTGGCGGCGAAAAGGTGAGCGCTAATCCAAGGATGAGAGCCGTAAGCAACGCTGCAGGGAATTCCGCTGGCACTTCCTTCAACCATTCGCTATACGTAAAGCCCCCCGCCCCAATTGTGAAGACAAGGACAATTGCCAAATGGCCTGTAAATACATACTTCAAATACTTTTGGAGCTCGGTTATATAATGGACGAACCGAGATCCCCATATTTCACGCAAATTGTTCATTGTCGGTTTCCTCTGTCATCGCGATATACAAGTCGTCCAGTGACGCGCCAGGACGTCCGAATGCATTTCTCAAGTCATCCATCGTTCCTTCTGCTCGCACCCGTCCTTCGTGCAGCAAGATGATCCTGTCGCAATATTTTTCCGCAGTTGCCAATACATGCGTTGACATGAGAATGGAAGCCCCATTTTCTGTTCTCTGCGTCATCTGCTCTAAAAGTGATTTGATGCCGATTGGATCGAGACCCACAAATGGTTCATCAATAATATATAAAGATGGATTAACGAGGAAAGCACACATGATCATTACTTTTTGACGCATCCCTTTTGAAAAATGCGCTGGGAACCAGTTTAGACGTTTCTCCATCCGGAATTCCCGGAGTAACTCATCAGACCGTGCTTCAAACACTTCTTTATCAAGGTCGTATGCCATTGCTGTTAGTTCAAGATGTTCCCTAAGCGTCAATTCTTCGTAGAGTATCGGCGTTTCCGGTATATAAGTGAACGCTTTTCTATACTTTTCGGGATCCTCACTGAATGTCACCCCGTTGACACGAATTTCACCTTTATGAGGATTCATTAATCCAATGATATGTTTAATGGTTGTACTTTTTCCCGCCCCATTTAGTCCAATCAAACCTACTAATTCACCTTGTCCGATGTTAAATGACAAATCATACAGAACAGGTTTACGTGTATAACCGCCTGTTACGTCTTGTAATTCAAGAATTTCCATATCCATCCTCCATTCTTTCATTCATTTTAGCAAAAAACGCTACAAAAAGCTTTTTCCTTCATAACAACCGATATAGATTGAATGATTGCATCGAATAAAGCTTGGACCTGTAGGATGCAGGTCATGCAGTGGGGAGGGATTGACCTACATCCCTCCTTGTTGCGACACGACGTCGCGAACTTAGACTGCCTTCGTCTCCCCCTGTAAGGCTCCTACGCTAGTTTACCGTATTCAATATTTCAACCTATATCTAAAATTATGCTACACTTGTCCCATTCATGAAAATATGAACAGGAGTGTTGAAAATGACTGAATGTATTTTTTGTAAAATCATTGAAGGTACGATCCCTAGCGTTAAAGTTTATGAAGATGAGCACGTTCTTGCCTTCATGGATATTGTACCTGTAACGAAAGGGCATGTCCTTCTCATCCCGAAAACACATCGTGAAAATATCTATGATTTAACTGCTGAAGAAGCGGCACAACTATTTTCCGTCGTACCCAAAATCGCCAATGCCATAAAAGATGAATTCAAACCAGCTGGAATGAATTTACTACAAAACAATGGCGCATATGCGGGACAAGCCGTTTTTCATTCACACCTACACCTCATCCCTCGCTATGATGAAACTGACGGCTTCCAACTTACGTTTGAAACGAAGGAATCTGAAACAAGTATGGAACGAATTCAGGAAGTTGCAGCTGGAATTCGAATGAAATTACAAAAATAAGCTTGTGAATTATCTGAATACCGTGTATGATTCATAATAAGTTTTTCGCTGTCGATCATGAGGATACGACAGGAAAAACACAAAATACTAGATGAGCCGAGGAGAGATTAGAAATGAAAACGAAAAGTCTTGTGTTAATGTCTTTATTGACTGCTGTAGGTGCTGCACTTTACCTGATTATTCCCCCGATTGCTGGAGGAATGAAACCGGATTTCATGCTGACAATGATGTTTATCAGCATATTCCTGTTCCCTGAAGTACGCAATGTTTTGTTACTTGCTGGAACAACAGGTATTATATCAGGTATTTTTTCAAATTTCCCTGGCGGATTCATCCCCAATGTAATTGATAAGTTCATTACCGCATTCGTAATCTACGCTATTATTATCTCACTAAAAAAAGTTACAGGTAACTTGATTGCTTCCACTGTTGTCGCAGGTATTGGAACTGTATTGTCAGGAAGCATCTTCCTTTCAATCGCCATTTTCATTCTTGGAGTAGATTTACCGTTCGGTGGTTTGTTCTTGGGGGTTGTACTTCCAGCTGTTGCGATGAACGGAATTGCATTTTTCTTGATATACCCGATTGTTAAGGGCTTGGTCAAACGCTCCTCGTTTAAAACTGCATTTTCCAATTGAAATTTTAGCGAAAGCTTTCCGTCTCCACGAGGAGAGCTTTTTTTGTCGCCTGTATAATATACCCGAAGATGAAATTTCGGGCACCCCTCCGCTTTTACTAAAGAAAAGATCATACAAGTAACAGTGCTACGCTATATTGAAAGTGACACTGCCCCTAATTCGAAAAGGAAATGCTATAGAAAAGGAGTAAGCAGTCATTTACTGGTTACTCAACACATGTAGTTTAAAATATAAAGTAGCGTCTAAACAGGTCACTTGCGCTTGTTTTTATTGCTCAGGCACTTTTTAAATGTTTTAATAAAACTAGAGTAAGGAATACTATTCATAACAGGAAGGAGTGTATTATACAATGAAAGCATCTACATTTTTCATCGGACTCGCAGCAGGTTCAGTTGCAGCTGCTGTTACGGTATTGTATTCGACTCCCCAATCGGGAAGTCAACTTCGGACATCCGTCAGGGATGCTTCAAGCGACATGAAATTTTTGTTCAAAGATGTAAAAGTAAAAGTCGATGATTTAAAAGAGTCCATTTCCCACCTTACGAAAGAAGCAAAAGAAACAGTTCCAACAGCAATTGATGGAATTAAAGGTTCAGTAGATCAGTGGCAACAATCAACGGAATCTAATCGGGAACGCATGGAAAAAGAAATTGCAGCAATCCAAACCGCTATTGAAGAGCTTGAGCAGAACTTCGCAAAACAGCAAAAGTAATGTCAATTATGCCTAGGCGTAATTGCGTCCAAAATTTGTAATATCCCTCGGAGGCTTGGACCAGCAGGGAATTTGTTCCCACTTATAAAAGCTGGGGTTGAATGCTAATTCAAGTAAAAAGTTAAAAGTAAATACTATCCACCAGTAAGGAATGCAGTCAACCCTCCACGAGAGACCTACATTATATAGGTTTTAACTAGTGGATACGGCCGCATTCCTTATTTTCATACCCATTTCCCCAAATATTATTATTGAATCGAAAGCTTTTTCACAATTTTTACTTTTCTCTTCTTTGCTTTCCTGCTATAATAAAAGAAGCGGGAAAATATAGAAAGAAGGTGTTTCCAATGTCAGAGCAAAAGTACTCTCCGAAAGAAGCAATGATTTTCAGTCAAAGGGTTGCACAGATGTCTAAAGCTCTTTGGAAAGCAGTAGAAAAAGATTGGCAGCAGTGGATAAAACCTTATGACTTGAATATTAATGAGCATCATATTTTATGGATTTCTTACCATCTTCAAGGCGCAACCATTTCTGACATCGCTAAATTTGGAGTCATGCATGTTTCGACAGCTTTCAACTTTTCGAAGAAGCTAGAAGAACGTAATTATTTACGATTTTATAAAAAAGATGATGACAGAAGAAATACATATGTTGAAGTTACAGAAGAAGGGGAAAAACTGATACTCGAGATGAACATGAACTACTATGATTCTAAACATGATATTTTAGAGGGATCACTCCCTATTAAAGACCTTTACGGAAAGTTCCCAGAATTTCTCGAAGTAATGTCCGTTGTCCGAAATATTTATGGGGAAGATTTTATGGAAATATTTGAGCGCGGCTTTGAGAAAATCAAAGAATCATATGATGACTCCACCGGTGAAATGATGGCTATTAATCATACGAAAAATAACGAAGAACTTAAAAACCCAGTATTTAGCGCAGAGGAAAATTAATTTCATTTTAGAAGGACTTCTGCTATGATTGCCTTGGGAAGTTAAAGAGGAGGAATAGATTTGATCCTTATTATTACAATTCTGTTCTCGTTATTATATCTGTTTCAAATCAATAAAATGACGTATGCACTATGCGAATCTAAGGAAATCCCTGAAGAGAAGCAACAGAAAATATACACAACCGTTAACGTTCTTGTAACCATTTTAATCGTGTCATTTTACGTCGAGATTCTGTTACAAGTATAAAAAAGTCCATTCCCTTTTTTACGGGAAATGGACTTTTTCCATTATCGATACCCTCAGCGCCTAACGCCTTGAGCTTTTCTGGAATTAATTCAGGAAGGCTGCACCGACAATGATTAATAAAATGAACAAAACAACAATCAACGCAAATCCCGAAGTACCATGGGAACCTTGGTCATATCCGCTCATAGGAGCACCCCCTCTCTCTATGTATCCTATGCAAAACAATTGGCTCGTTGTAGGCAGTATATTCTAGGGGAACCTTTTTGTTTTAGATACGTTTTTATGGTATAGTGTCTACTGTTGCACATAAAAGTTAGGGGAGATTTCAAAATGAAAAAAACTATTTTAGCACTTACAATGGCCGCATCTGTACTTGCACTTTCAGCGTGCAGCGACAAGAATGCCGGTGATGAAGTTCTTGTCAAATCAAAAGCCGGAAATGTAACACAAAGTGAACTTTATAACGAAATGAAGGATGCTCAAGGTGAACAAACATTACAACTACTCGTCCTTGAAAAAGTATTAGATGCAAAATATAAAATCTCTGATAAGCAAGTCGATACAGCAATCAATGAAATGAAAGAACAATTAGGTGAAGGTTTCGATGCTTATATCGCTCAACAAGGTCACACTGAGAAGAGCTTGAAAAAAATCCTTCGTATCAACATGTTACAAGAAGCGGCTCTTACTGATGGCGTTGAAGTAACAGATAAGGAAATCGAAGAGCGCGTTAAAATGATGGCTACAGAATTGAATGCCAAACACGTCCTAGTTGCGGATGAAGAGACTGCACTTAAAGTCAAAAAGGAACTTGAAGGCGGAGCTGATTTTGCTGAAGTAGCGAAAAAGAATTCGACTGAACCGGCTGCAAAAGAATCCGGTGGGGATCTTGGGTGGTTTGGCTACGGTAAAATGGTCAAAGAATTCTGGGATGCTGCATATGCACTTGAAGTGAACACAATCAGTGAGCCGGTCCAATCGGAACACGGGTTCCACATTATTAAAGTTACAGAAAAACGTGACATCGAAGCTAAGGAAATGACTAAAGAAGAGAAAGAAAAACTCACTAAAGAAATACAACTTGAGAAAGCAGATCCAAGTACAATTATCCCGAAAGTATCTAAGCTAATGAAAGATGCTGATGTAAAAGTTGAAGATAAAGATTTGAAATCAGCACTTGATGTATTCTTGGAAGAACCTAAAGTAGAAAAAGAAACAGAAACAGATAAAGAATCTAAGTAATACTAATAACAATTCAAGACTCCTTTTCAGGGGTCTTTTTTTATTGGGGTATTTAAATGTACAAACAAACACCTCCAAAAGACGCCTGTCCTTCGGAGGTGTTTGCTAGTTCAATATATGTTATTACACGTCTGTTGATTAACCATTTTCTTGCATAAGATACTGGTAAGGTAGGTGCAAAAGTCTTCATTTGGACTAGTACGTTTCCGGCTCGCTTTCGGCTAAACTAATCACTACATTTTTATCGTGGGAAAAGGGGGTGGCTAGAAGTGACTTCGTCACTTCTAGCCACCCCCTTTTCGATAATTCTGTTGCGATTAGTTGCCTGTCGCGTACCTACAACGTTCTAGTAAAAATTGCAATTGCTTGGAAAATAAGAATAGATAACTTTTCACAGAAGGTATAAGTGCCCGAAGATACAATTTCGGGCACGCTTACATTTTCTACAATGCGTTCCTTACTGACTCTTAGCAAAATCAGGCTTGGCAACATGTGATATCCTTTAGAAATTGACACTTCATTAAAAGATCTAAAGTACTAGTGTCTGGACGTAAAATCTCAATGTTCTAACTCATCCACGGTACGAGATTTTATAACCTCCTAGACAATAAAAAAGAAAAAACCATAAAGAAGGAGTGAGCCGCCAAAATTGTATCTTTGGCGGCCTTTACCCAGATAAGAACCAACTATTCTTTCATCCCAAAAAGCTTTAGCACTTCGTGTACTTGTGTCTTAGAAGGGCGACGGATGAATGACCACCATACGATTACCGAAAAAATCTATAGGGATACGACAAAGTCGCATCCCTATAGATTAAGATATCACGGTAATTGTGTAGGAGCCGTTTAATCCAAAGCGATCTAAAACAACTGTACTCGGAGCGCCTTGTGGTTGATTGCGTTATTTACTGGTTAGTCAATTGATGGATTATAAAATGACCTGTTATCCAGCGGGAAAATTCTTTCAGTGAACTCACCAGGAGCCGTCTTGCCAAGTGCACGATCCAACATATTCATCTTCGCATCAATGTTATCGATGTAATGAAGAATTTCCGCTTCTTTCAGCATTGGACGTTTCGGGCTTCCCCATTCTTCCTTACCGTGGTGAGATAAAACCATATGTTGCAACAGCATAACTTCTTCACCTGTAATTTCAAGTTCGTCAGCCGCTTTTGAAATTTCATTGACCATAATCGTAATATGACCTAGCAGATTCCCCTCAATCGTGTATTGAGTTGCAATTGGACCTGAAAGTTCAATTACTTTCCCAACATCATGCAAGATAATTCCCGCGTACAATAAATCCTTATTGAGTGATGGATACAGATCCGCTAACGATTTTCCAAGTTTCAGCATGGAAACAACATGATCAATAAGACCCGATACATAATCATGATGATTTCTTGTCGCAGCAGGATACGTCATGAAAGCTGTCTGATGCTTTTTCAATAAATGACGCGTAATTCGTTGAATTTGTGGATTTTGCATTTCAAAGAAATACTGCATCAGCTCTTCGTATAGCACTTCTTTACTTGTTGCCGATGACGGAACTAGGTCGGCAATCGCCACCCCTTCATCCTCTTTTACGGGACGTATACTTTTAATGCGCAACTGATTTTTCCCACGGTATTCATGTACTTCCCCGCCAACTTTGACAATCGATGCTGCGGCATATGTTTTCGCGTGTTCATCTGTTGTATCCCATAACTTCGCTTCAATATCCCCACTTTTATCCTGCAAAATAAGCGTCATAAACGGTTTACCTTGTGTGGTAACTCCTTTTGTTGATTGCTTAATTAGCAAGAAAAGATCAAACGGCTCACCTGCATTATATTCTGCAATTTTCTTCATAAGACCATCGCTCCCTGTTCGCTTCCGATATCGGAAACGTTTAGTATTGTTGCCCCCTGCCATTTATCCTTCATCGCTTCGTGGCATGTAAAATAAATGAACTGATGCTTGTTTTGTAGATTGTCTAGTAGTTCAATCATACGCGAAAGTCGCTCTTCGTCAAAGTGAACGAATGGATCGTCCAACATTAATGGAAAAGGTGCCGTATTCATTATAGATGCCGCAAGCGCCAATCTAAGCGAAATATAGGCTTGCTCTTTTGTAGCCTGGCTCAGCTCTACAATGGGATAACGCATTCCATTTTTCGCTACTACTTCGAAATGACCCGTCTCCGTTACACTCAGTGATTCATAATTCCCACCCGCCAGTTCACAGAACATTTTTTCTGCCGCTTCAAGTACTTCTGGCAATTTCTTTTCTTTCAACTCCGACATTGTTCTTCTGATTGCTTCAGTAATCGCTTTGCGCTCAGACCATTTTTTTACGAGTTCTGCGAGCTCCGATTTTTTCATTTCGAAGTGTTGCAGTTTACGACCGTAATTTTCATCTGTCAGTAGTCGTTCCGTTTTGTTAACAAGCGCCGCCTTGTCATTGATTAAGACATTTAGCCTCTCGCTAATCGACGATAGTGTTCCGCTAATATCATTCACTTTTTTTCGCAACTCTTCATCCACAACGCCATCAGGCAATTCAAGAGGGCCATATGATGCTAATTGAGCATTGACATCCTCAAGTTGCCCCTTTAAACGAAACGCTTCCTGGTGGCTATTGTATGCGGCGTAAAAGGCCTCTTCCGTTTCTACTGCTGCTTCAGCAAGCAGAGCCTGCACTTTTTCCAACAACGAGTTTACAAGGCTGGATGTCTCTTTCAGCGCTGATTCTTTGCGTTCCAAAGCAACTGTCAATGACCTGATTGTTTCTGCCTGTTCATTTAGGTGAATGAATTCCCTTCTCAGCATCTCATAAACTGTTTCTTGTGGTGCAAATTTCCGCACTATTTTTTCAGCTTCTGCTAACCTCACAGCAATCTGTTGTTGAATCGTTTGTCGCCGTAACAAGGCATCATTCAACTCTCTAGTAACTTCCTGAACTTCTCGAATCATACGGAATAATTCCGGGATAATCCCGGTTGAAGGTATTTCATCGAAACCATAAAGTCCTAAAAAATCGACCAGTTCCAATTCGATTTTCCGTCTATTGCTATAGGTATTTTCAAGCTCGGATGTCAACGATTGAAATTTCCTTTCAAGTACCATAAACGCTTCTTGTAAATCTTCTTTCTTGCGCTTATACATGCCAATTCGGTCTGTCAGTTCTTCCATTTGATGCTCATTTCCATCATATGCGGCAATGATTTTTTCCATCTGCTTCAGTTTTGCTGAATCCGGCGTTTGATGCTGTTTTTTCGAATAAATTAGAATACCTAATCCTATAACAATAACACCAGCTATAATTATGAACCATTCTTTTTGTATGAAACCGAAAACGATGAACGCGACAGCAAGTACGACAAGAAGTGCAGGTATCATCAGTGATTTCTGTTCAACCGGTCTTCCGCTTAGTGAAATATAGGCTTTCGCTTCAGCAAGTTGCTGACGAATTTTCGGCCACTGCAGTACACGTTCTAATTCCTCTACGGCAGGTGCAGTGCGTTCAATTCCACCAATTTCAGTTTCCGTATCAGCTAACTCATTTTCCACTTGGATGAGTTGGCGATTCACAAAGCCAATTTGCTGATCGCCTTCAGTAAGTTCTTGAATAATTTTGTGCATCTGTTCTTCCTTTTGGATTGAAACATCTGACTCCAAAATAGTATTTTCCGCTTCAAGCCCTTTGACACCAAGTCTATCAAGCAGACGTCTCTTTGAACTAGTTAGCTGACTCACGTTTTCTTCTTCAAAAGTAACCGCTGTTTGCCATCTATGCCACTCTGTTTCTTTCGCCAGTAAAATTTCAAGTTCAGCAATGCGCTCAAATTCGTGCTGTTCAGGCATTCGTGTCATTAGCTCTGCTAATTCTTCTTCCAATCGTCGTTTAGTAACTTCGGCTTCCGTTAACTTCCCCGCAAGCATTTCATAGCGCCTGATACCATCTGTGGGAAAGTTTATTTCACTTAATTGCGATAGTCTTGCATCCAATGCTTGTTTCTTTTGATGAAGGGGAAGTAGCTGTCGCACGAGAGCGAGCTTCTGTGATTCTTGCATAAGTTCCGCTTCCTGTCCTCGCAACTCTGTAAGCAAGTCATCGATTTCCCGTATTCGTTCAATCGAGGGTGCATATTCTCCCACTTTTTCCTGCTCTTCTTTCAACTCTATTTCCAATTCCCGAAGTTCCATGATCTTGACGTTCATCTCCGGAATTCTTCCCGACTTTTTGAACAAATCCCCCAGTTCTTTTTCCATTCGATTTCCAAGCTGTAACAAAGAGTCAACACCAGTAGTACCCGAAGCAAGAAGTGTCCTGCTTAATTCGTCTTCATCCATCTTTTCAAATCCCTGCAACTGTAACAAAGAGAATGAAAAAATGGATTCGAATGAAGCACGGTCATACTGGCGAAGTAGCGTGTTCAATTGCTCTTCTCCACCCTTTGTTCCATCTTCGAAATAGACGGTAACATCACCAGCAGATTTTCCACGGATCCGTTCGACGATGCATTTCCCATATGTTTCATCTATAAGATGAACTTGCCCACCGTACTTGCCGCCCGATTTCGGTTCGTAGCGTAAAAGCGCATTATTTTTCGCAGGAAATCCAAATAAAATATGCAGGATGAACTGCTGAATAGTCGTTTTCCCAGCTTCATTCAATCCATAAACTACAGAGATCCCTTGTCCAAAATCCACCGTGACATTTTCATGTTTTCCAAATCCATAAATGTTTAGTTTTTCAATTTTCATGTAAACACCTCATTCCATTCCTGACATTTCCGCCGCCAACAATGCTGTTGCTCCGGCTTTCACTTCATCTATTTCATCTGCAGTCAAAACATCCAGATATTTGACGCCACGTGCGTGCTGGTAAACATCTTTTAAAACATCCTTCCAGTCTTCCGTCGTCCAACCATCAATCATCCCAGCAACTGATTGCATCAGTGCACTTGATGCAATAGATGGATTCAACTGAGTCGCAAATGTAATCTTCTGCACCCAGACATAGGGTTCGCTTTCATCCACATAATCACGCAGGACCTCCAACCATTCTCCCTCCGACGATTGACTGAATAGATTCGCAGCTTCACTATCGATATCAGTCAGCAACAGCTCCACAATTCCCGCGCCATTGTGCTCTTTAAATAACTCTAGCACTTCCGAACATGCCGTCAGCCACTCATTCGCATGACTCATTCCTGCACAAGGCAATTCGAGTCTATCAAAGACAATTGCTGATGCCGGGATGAAATGAAGAGATGCTGTTGTTTTCGAGAGTTCAACTTCATAGAACCCCTTTGTACCACGCTCATTGCGATGACGCCCCTGTAAATTTCCCGGATAAACGATTGGTGGAGATTCATGCAGCTGTTGCCTCACATGGATATGCCCGAGCGCCCAGTAATCATACCACTTAGCTAGCAACTCATTTTTAGTGAATGGCGCATAAACGGCATGTGTTTCATCACCCGCCAAGCTACCGTGCAACATCCCGATATGTATCACATCCTGATCTTCAGCTAGAGGATAACGGTCAATCACTTTATCACGGATATGCCTTTCCTTATAACTAAACCCAGAAATCAACACTTCTTGACCATCCACGGTCAGACGCACTGTTTCAACATGCTCATCGAAAACATATACATTCGACGGCAAGTCAAATCGAGTCCACCTTCCACTAAGATGATCGTGATTGCCGTGTGAAATGAATACCGGAATGCCGACCGCAGCCAACTTTACCATCCCTTCCCGAAACTTCATCTGCGTACGCAAACTCCGATCTTCCCCATCGTAAATATCACCCGCGATTAACATGAAATCCGGTTTCGTTTTGACTGCGTGCTCAATCAACTTAGTAAATGCTGCAAAGGTACTGTCACGTAAATTATTCAGGCGATCTGTTGGTAAGCCAGTCATGCCTTTGAACGGGCTGTCGAGATGCAAATCGGCTGTGTGGATAAATCGGATTGTTGACAAGTTAGTCCCTCCTTCATTCGGCGAATACTTGTTCTTATTTTAGCATAAATAAAAAGACTCTGCGAATTAATCAGAGTCTTTCTATATCTCACTTATTCTTTTCCGAGCTGGATTGCTTTTTTAATATCTTTCAACGAACGAGATGGTCCGTACATAAGCACACCGCCACGGTAAACCCGTGCTCCGAAGAAGCCCAGAAGGAAAATTGTCACAAGCATAATCGCAATTGACAATAACGGTTCCCATACTGGTAACTCCAACATACCAACGCGCAAGAACATGACGAGCGGTGCAAAGAACGGGAAAAACGAAGCATATTTTAGATAGGCCATTTCAGGATTTCCGAGCCCAGTTGCCGCAATCATGAACCCTGCCACGATTAGCAACGTCATTGGCATGATAATCTGCTGTACATCTTCCGTGCGGCTGACAAGTGAGCCAAGAAGAGCTGCCAGCGTCGCGAAGAGGAAATAGCCCAACAGGAAGAAAACTAGCGCATAGACAAGCGTTCCCACATTCATATTCGAAAAGCCGAAGACGGAAAAGAAGCCATCTGCCATTTCAGAACCTGTTGTTTTCAATGCAATATATCCTGCCAGACCCAATAATACCATTTGCAAAAGACCAAGCGATCCAATGCCAAGTACTTTTGCAAACATATGTTTAACTGGTGATACGCTTGAGATAAGAATTTCCATCACACGCGATGATTTTTCCGCCGCAACTTCTGTCGCGATCATACTTGAATATACGATGACTGCAAAGTAAATAAGAAACATGAGTACATAGACGAGACCACGTGCCTGGCTCAATTCTTCTTGTGATTTCGCTGACGGAGATACAGATTGCTGTTCAAATTGGATAGGTGCGAATAGTGTCTGTACTTGCTCACCAGACAGTGAGAGCTCCTCCGCTTTCATTTCCGTTTGAATCGACTTAAGTGCTTCTTCTAGCATCATTGGAAGAGAAAAGTCCATGGCACTCATCGAGATGTAGTTCGCTTGAATTGTATTTGTGTCATCAAGTCCAAGCGTCACGAACGAATCGATTTCTCCCTCTTTCACTTGTTCTGTAAGCGCATTTTCCGATTTACTGGACAGTTCTACCTTAATACCTGATTCATTTGACTCTAGTTGCATTTTCAACCGCTCCGCAAGAACACCGCTTTCATCGAGTACTTGCAGCACTTCCGCCGAATCTTTATCTCCGCCCGTGGCACCTTTAACGGTATCAATGATTTTTTCCATGTTAGCAAAAAGGAAAACCGCCGCAATCATGATGGATGTTGTTATAATGAACGATTTCGTTTTCGCTTTTGTCGTAAATGCCTGTTTAAAAATGATCATGAATTCACGCATGCTGTTTCCCCACCTTTTCGATGAAAATGTCTTGTAGCGAAGGTTCCTCAATCCCAAAATGGCGAATCGGGCCCGACTTTAATGCGGCCGTCAACAAATCATTGGCCACTTGTTCAGATTCGACCTGGTAGAGTGCCCCTTCAACCGACTTATGGACAGATGTAACACCTGCAATCGCATTCAGATGTGCTAAATCATTGTCTGAATTTATGCGTACGTTCTGCTTGCCATATGACCGCTTCACATCGCGGAGTGTCCCGCTAACGATTTGCTTACCTTTATCGATGATACTAAGTTGCTCACACAATTCTTCGACATGATCCATGCGGTGGCTCGAGAATACGATAGTTGCACCATCATTACGAAATTGAATTATCGCCTCTTTCAACATCTCAACGTTTACCGGGTCCAACCCTGAAAATGGCTCATCTAGAATTAACAGTTGAGGATTATGCATGAGAGATGCAATTACTTGGATTTTTTGTTGATTTCCTTTTGATAGTTCTTCAACTTTTTTATTGGCATAGTGAGTGATTTCCATTCGTTCCAGCCATTTATTCATAGCTGTCTTGGCATCAGACTTTGTCATACCACGTAATTGTGCTAGAAAAATCAGTTGCTCTTCCACCTTCATTTTCGGATAAAGGCCGCGTTCCTCCGGTAAATAACCAATCTCAGGACTTGTTGCGTAAGAAATCGGTTTCCCATTCCACGTAATCCGTCCTTCATTCGCATTTAATAGACCAAGAATCATCCGAAATGTCGTCGTCTTACCTGCACCGTTCGCTCCAAGAAAACCGTACATCGTGCCTTTACCTACAGACAGCGTCAAATCATCAACCGCCGTGAAATCTCCAAATCGTTTCGTTACATTTTCAAGTAGCAATGACATTTGATTACCCCTTTCGTTTTACCCAATATTAACTATACGTATCTAGCACTCTGAAGTTTCACTTTTTTAGTTTTTCAGTTTTTACTACTGGCGATTGCTGTACCAATCGCATACGACGCCATGTGCACTACCCAAATTCCCGTTAGAATTAAAAATGCAAGTTGCGGTCCTTCAACAATAATGATAACTGCCCAAGCAATGAGTATCGCAACGGTTGTCGCACACCACGAAATTGAACGGGCATGTTGATGAATCGTTCTATATCGTTCGTCAAACCATCGTTCTTTCTTTCCCCTTTTCCGATTTATTAACATAGTAATGAAAATAATGACTACAGCAAGCGGCAGCCCTGCAAGAAATACCCATATATTAAACCCTTCGTACATTTTCAATCCTCCTCTGGTGTAAAAATATCTTCAATGCGACAATTGAATAACTTCGCAAGTTTGAACGCTAATGTCAGTGATGGGTTATATCTACCTTTTTCGAGGGAAATAATCGTCTGTCTCGAAACTTCCAGTTTCTCCGACAGATCATCTTGCGTTAGCCCCATCGCAGTCCGCATTTCCTTTATCAAGTTATTCATTTCAATGCTCCCCTTTCATACGAAAAGCGCAGGGCACCCGGAGTCTAGACACCGACTATTGTAAAGGTTACTTTACGTAAAGGTTACTTTACCATACTCAAGATGTCAAGTAACCTTTACAAATTTCCTTTTAGAATTTTTCATAGTATAATGAATGAAATAGAGTGGAAAGGGTGAATTATGTGAGAACATATAAACTAACAGCTTTTGAACCAACGGGGGAATTAATTACAGAAGAAACATTCACAGCTGAAACAGACGAAGCAGCAAAAGAAAAAGGCCAAGTAATGCTTGAGGATAAGGGTCTTCTTGAAAAGACACATCGCCTTGCATCTCCGGCAGGTAAGTTAATATTGTTCCATTCCTAAATAAAATTGCACTTCAGATGTTTACTTCCCTTCACTTATTATGTAATCCTAAACAGAAACAAAGCATTTCCATCATACAAATAGACAGGGTGTTGAGAAATGAAAATCGCATTAATTGCCCATGACGAAAAGAAAAATGAAATGGTAAATTTCACAATTGCCTACGAATATATCTTTTCGCAATACACATTATTTGCTACCGGTACAACGGGAAAAAGAATTATGGACGAAACCAATTTATCTGTAACCCGACTTAATTCGGGACCTTTGGGTGGTGATCAGCAAATTGGTGCAATGATTGCAACTGGCGAGCTGGACTTAATCTTGTTTTTCCGTGACCCACTAACTGCTCAACCACATGAACCCGACGTCAGTGCGTTATTACGCCTTTGTGATGTCTATGGCATCCCACTCGCTACGAATATTGCAACGGCTGAGCTGTTACTTCGCGCTGTTGAAAAAGGGTACTTTTCGTGGCGTGAAATGCTTGATAAATATAAGTAAGTTCATTTCAAAATAAAATAAAAAGTACCAAGCACTGATCCGGTTATTAAACGGACGCATGCTTGGTACTTTTTAAATTACGCAGGCTGATTCAGACTGCAAGCGCTGGATCAAATTGTTGATTTCCTTTCTTCCTTATGACCGCCATGAGCACTGTTATGCTCGCCACGACTTCCATTATGACCGGCATCAGCCGTGTTATGACCGCCACATGTTAATTGCACAAAATGTCTAGTACAAGAAAAGACACTGATTCAGGATGGCGTAAAAACTCACCCCTAAACCAGTGTCCATATTACAAAAAATCATTTCCCTGTAAATTCCGGCTTACGTTTTCCCACAAATGCCTGAATACCTTCTAGGTGGTCTGCTGTTTTCCGCATTGCCACTTGTGCTTCACTTTCCATTGCCAATATGCTTTCAAGTTCTTTCGTTTTTTGCGCGTGCAGAATATTTTTCGATGCAATCATTGCTGCAATCGGCGACGCAAGCAGTTTATGAGCAAACGCTTCGCCGCGTTCAGCACCAGTACCTTGCGCAGTCACTTCATCGATTAGCCCTTTTTCAAGTGCTTCTTGACCATTCATCACTTTTCCTGACCAAATGAGTTTTTTCGCTTGAGGCACACCTACGCGTTCTTTTAAGAAGAAATGACCTGCCCCGTCTGGAATTAGACCAATGCCGATAAAGTTCATCGCAAGTTTACTTTCCTCTTCCGCAATAATATAATCGCAGCCAAGCACAAGGCTAAATCCAAGTCCTGCCGCCGCACCATGGACGACCGCAATCGTAACTTGCGGTAATGTATAAAGTGCTTTCGCAAGACGTGACACGTCTACCATTACACTACCAATATCCATTGGGCTATCCGGATTTAACATCGCTTTAATATCCCCACCCGCAGAAAATGCACGACCGGCCCCTTGGATTACCAAAACTTGAACTGACACATCGCTTTTCAATTCCTCGAAAACATCCGCTAGTTCCTTCATCATGACACTATCCATCGCGTTCATCGATGCAGGCCTATTCAACGTAAGATGCGCAAGGCGTCCCTCTTTTTTTAATTCGACAGTTGTATACATAAAAAAACACCCCTTCGTAAGAAATGAATTACCATTCACTTCTTAGATTCGGTGTTTTTTCAGTAAACCCTTTATTTAAGAGCTAAGAAAGTATACGTTTTTCTACCTAGAGTAGGGTCTATCAAGGCGCTTGCGCTTTTCTACTTAACCATCTCCGGAAAAATCGCGTCAAGATGAGCGAGTTTCTTCACGATTGAATCTTCATATGTCAGGATATAAGCTGCTGGATCTTTTGGATTATAGAACTGCGTAATTTTCCCCGTTTCAGGGTCAATGAACTTACTTGAAGCCCCACAACCTACTCCAATGATCGTCTGTACCTCTTCCATAATAACTATGTTATAGATACTTTCTTCACCAGGCTTTGCGTACCCGACGTTTTCCAAGTTGCCTAAAATGTTCTTTTGACGGTATAAATAGTACGGTTCATAGCCGTTTGCAGCGTTCCACTCTTCTCCGAGTTTCATCATCTGCTCGACTGTTTCACGATTAGCTACTTTGTATTTGTCTTTATTACGGGTCATTTCAGATGCCCGTTTGAATGACAATGTATGAACTGTCAGCGATTCAGGTTGCATTTTTTCAGTCTCCGCAAGTGAATGCTTGAATTCTTCCATTCCTTCATTTGGCAAACCGATGATGAGATCCATATTAATATTTTTCATGCCCATATCGCGTGACAACCAGAACTTATCGACTGTTTCTTGAACAGTATGGTGACGACCGATTGCTTTTAGTGTCTCATCTGTATAGGATTGCGGATTGACGCTTATCCGGTCAATTCCCCATTTTTTCAGAACTTCGATTTTAGCAGGCGTAATCGTATCAGGACGACCTGCTTCTACCGTTACTTCTCTGACTTTATCCATATTAGGGAATGAAGCATACATCGTTTCATATAGCGCATCCATTTCTTCCGCTTCTATAGATGTCGGAGTTCCTCCACCGAAGTAAATCGTCGTAATGGCCATGTCTCGCTCTGTCAGCCATTTTCCCATTTCTCGGATTTCTTCATGCAATCCGTCTAGGAATGTTTCGACTCGTCCATTTTTTCGATTAATCGCATAGGCTGGGAATGTGCAATACGCACATTTCGTCGGACAAAATGGAATGCCTATATAAATACTTACTTCATTTTTTAATTCGTGTAAATCAGGCACCGTTCGCAACTGCACATTCGCTATTTTTGCTAGAAGTTCGCTTTTTTCGCTCGAGAGCCGATGGCGATTCATTAACAATTGCTGAGCCTCTTCCGTACTGTGTCCTTCGTGGCGATATTTATGGTACAGTTTCATCGGGCGAATCCCTGTCAGAATTCCCCACGATTGATGCATCCCTGTTGCTTGTTCAAGCGTTTCAAGGAAAACGTGTGAATAAATCCGCTTTAACTGGCGGGTAATCGCTTTATCATCGTCCGTCTCTTCTATCTCAGAAAACTCAGCAGAATATTCCACACCGTCCCATGTAAGGATTGCCTTTCCGACAAGTTGTCCATCAAGCGTCCGTTCCAACGTCAAATTTGCCAGTATCGCACCCTCTTCATCTTCATCGACTATTTTCGATTGTTCAAAGAAAAGGTTTGCTAGATGCGTAAACATCCTAATCCAACCCTGTTCGTAGTTTTCTTTCATGATGATTTTTTGCATTGTAAGTACCCAACTTTCTATTTATAAAACCGAAGTTTTTTCTCTAGATAAACATAAAATCATTATAGCAAATTTACGGAGTGAAAGAAGAAAAACCGGCCTAGGCCGGTTTTTAGATGGATTCGTATAATTGTTGTACTGGTTTCATCAGTACACGGTTTACTTCTTCAATCAAGCCACTCAATTTCATTTCTGCTTCAAGCATTTTCATAATCTTAGGATTTTGCTGCGCAAGTTGTGCAGTCTTTTGAGCATACTCAAGCTCTTCAGCTACTGGCTCTTCACCTTGCATCTGTTTTTCCTGAAGGCTCAATTGGATTTTACGGAAGTTTTTGAACAACGCTAGTGCATCGTCATCCACCTTCACTTCTTCTACCGCTTGCTGTACTTCTAAAAACTCTGCAGTTTTTCGGAATGTTGCTTCCAATTTGTTTAAATCATCGTAAATATTCACTGTCATGTATTGTTCCCCCTAGGATAAATTTGTTGCCAAGACAATAAGGCCTTGAACGATTCCAATCAAACCGCCGAGAAATGCTCCAAGTACGGTGATCATCTTGAATTCGCGTCTTGAAATGCCGAGCACTAGATCTTCCAGTATTGCAACTGGAAACGCATCGACTTGCTCTCTAACCATATCATCTAATTTAAGTTTGTGGAGCGATATCTCCATTTGTTTTTCTGCCTGTTCGAATGCAAAGCTAGTCAGCGCCGGCGTCAGATTAACAGCTGTCCATTCCGCCCCTGCAGGCCAATAATCCTGTATCGTCTTATTCAAGCGAGCTTCCAGTACAAGTTCTTTTTCTGCATAAGATCGGACTGAATTGAACAACCCATCCCAATCAAATCCTGAGAGAAGTTCTTCAACGGGACGTTTTTGAAGCTTTTCCCATTCATTAAGTATAATTGTGTTCACAAGATCGTACGTCCCTTGTGCTGCGACAAACTTCAGTGCTTCACGCTGTACTTTTACAACAAGCGATTCTGATTCTCCAAAAAACATATTTACCATACTTCCAAGTGTACCTTTTGATGCTAGGAAATCATCAATCATTTTATGGAACATTGCTTTTCCTTCATCTGATTCGAAGTAGGTTTCCGACCTGCCTAGAATATAGGTTGTTATGGCTGGAATGCGCCCTGCAGCTTCTACCCGCCACTTTTGCGGTAGCACCTCTTCTACCGATCCCGTCGTCATTTTTACACGAACGGCGTTAAGCTGGGCATCGAGTACTTCCAACACTTTCCGCTCTGCTTTCTCTGCAACATTCATCGCGCCGGCAGTATTAAGCCAGTCATTCAATGTTTTATCAGAGAGAAGGATATGCTGCTCAAGTTTTTGTTGGAGGAAATCCTCTGCTTTCTTCTCCATGTCAGGCGTCAATAATTTCTTTCTGAACGTTTCCGGTGTTAATAAATAATTCGTCACCGTCTTACCGAGTTGCACTGCCAGTTCATCGCGCCGTTTCGGTATCAATCCCGGCGTGAATGGCAAACGCCATTTCCCAATATATTTCGCTTCATGTGGCCTGAACAGCATTTTAATCGCCAGATGATTTGTAAGTCCCCCGATTAATGCACCAATAAAAGCCATGAATAACAATGTCCATAAAATACCCAAATGCTTCACCTTTTTCCGTATCGTTAAGTCCTAATTATAGCAGAACTAAACCGAACGGAAAAATTCAAAGACTTATCTTAGTGCGTTGTACATTGTCGACATGCGAATAGCGTGTTCCATTTCATCATGCATTGCAATGAAAAATGGATTGTAGGCCTGTTGAAAAGGAACGGTTAGTAGCATTTCCTTATACATTTCAACCGCTTCAAGCTCACTCACCAATGCCCGCTGAACACACTCTTTTAAGTTATAACAAGGCAACGGTCTCTTTGGATTTGGTACAAATGTCCCCGTCATCATATAATAGAGCTGTTGAAACATTTCATAATGGCTTTTTTCATCTTCATACATATGTCTGAGGAAGTCTTGCCAAAGCGGATCATTGGTCATGTCGTGCATTGATTTATAAAAATAATAATCTTTGTACTCATCCTCGATGGCCTGCTTTAATTTATCAACAAACAAGTCAGCACCCTTTCGCTTTCTTTTCTTGATATTATGCGGTCGGGTAGCGTCTTATGAGAGGAGTTATTTACATGCTACAACATTTCAGTTTTAAACCGATGTTTGACAATACACAATTACCGGGTTGGACATTCTCATTTTTCTTCCGCAATACGAGGTATACCGGGGACTATTTACCTGAGGGTGTCATTGTTTGGACAGGAGAAACGCCGCCTGAAGAAGACAATTTGAAAAAAATGATTCATGAATTGATGATTTTTCACGTCTATGATTGATTCGTGAAAACTTCGGGAATACTGTCCTCCATGACGTATTAAGGAGGCGCAGTATGAATAAAGAAAAATCCCCTGAAGAGTTGCGTAAAGAAAAGGAACAGTTAAAAGTACAAGATCAGAAAACTGAAAATGTCTTTGAAGATAAGAGTCGAGTACCAGAAGAACAAAATGCCTGGAAAGAAACACAAGCCAGACGCGGTGAATAACAAAACTCCCTGCATATTGTATGCAGGGAGTTTTGTTATTCTACATTTCTCGTTTCCTCTATGCCAACCGCGTGCCTTGTATCTTCTTCCAAGTACTTATTACTGTTCGTGTCATTTGTTCCCCTCGTCATATCGTCATAAGGCGTAAAAGGCGTAAACATATTTCCTGACTTCTTCTTATTAAAAAGTGTCTTGTAGATTGCAAAACCAATCAACACCATACCTCCGAGTCCCAATACAATGGCAACAACAGCTATAATGGTAATGCCCATAAGAACACCCCTTTTTATTTATTATACCACTAATGAACCAGATTTTTCTGACACCCTATTCCTACGACAAATTTCTTCTGCCAAAAATGAAGTAATAGTACGTCGAGGAAACAACATAGAGTCCTGCTGTGATTGTGAATGCATAGGCATAGCCCCAATACGAACCACTTGCAATAACAAGCCCCGCTGCTACAGGCCCCATCGCTGCCCAAGCTTCGATTAAGATATAACCAGTATGATAAACAGGGCAAAAGGAGGAAACTAGATTGAAAAACTTGCATCCGGAAATGAAAGAGTTGTTATTAAAAGTACACGCTAAACATACTTCCGCAATGGGGTTTAAAGAAAAAGAAAAACACGCGTTGAATCGCATAAAAAAAGTCGTAGTTGATCAAAAGGAAATATGTTTGAAAGTATATTACGAGCATGATTGGTATCATTATACCCCTCAATGTACTTGGTATTGAATTAATAATTTGGGTTGCCGTCCAGGTATAGCCATTTCCATTATTTTACCGTACTATGGAACTATCACTATTATTAGGAGGAATTGAGCATGACAGAAAAAACAAAAATAAAAAAGCCGTTTTATAAAAAGTGGTGGGTGTGGGTAATTGTTATCTTAATCATTGGCGCAATCGGAGCAAATGGGAATGACGATACCGTTAAGGATAATTTGGAAAAAGTTGAAGTTTCAGCTGACAAAAAAACAGAAGTTGAAAAAGAGAAAGAATTAACAGAAGAAGAGAAAGCGGCTGCTAAGTTAAAGGAAAAAGAAGCTACTGAAGCTAAGGTGAAAGCAGAGGTTGAAGCGAAAGCTAAATCGGAAGCCAAAGCAAAAGAGGATAGCGTCCCTAGAGAACACAAATCAGCGTTAAAGAAAGCAGAGTCATACGCGGAAACTATGCACATGTCCAAGGTGGGAATTTATGATCAGTTGACTTCGGAACACGGAGAGAGTTTCCCTCCAGAAGCCGCTCAATATGCTATCGATAACATTGTATTCGATTGGAAAGAAAATGCATTAAACAAAGCACAAACATATGCAAAAACTATGAGCATGTCCGATTCAGCTATTTACGATCAATTGATTTCGGAGTACGGGGAAAAATTCACTCAGGAAGAAGCGCAATACGCGATAGATAATTTAGAATAAGTTATAAAAACGACCTTCCCTAATCGGGTTGGTCGTTTTTATATTCCGAAAACCTTTTTAAAATAATTCATTTCTTCTTCGGATTCTTCTTCAAAGGCAAGTGATATTTCTTAGCATTTTCGATTATTTTCCCTGCTAGCTTTTCGGCATCCTCTTTGGTCATCTTCGCCATAATAAAATCAATCCTCCTACTTTTTAATAGTTTGTCCACGTGTAGAAGGTTTTAAACATATCTCTCCCCCACCGTTCATATAATCCCAATATAGCAGAGTCACTAAGTCAGTGACTTAGACATAACGCGTGAAGGTAGGGAGTAAAATGGAAAGTGGGCAGGGTAGAAAAGTGCGGTCAGATAAAAAATGGAGTGTGCAACCAACGATTTCAATCGAACTAAGAGACTGTATTCATCGCTTGTCAAAGATTACAGGCGAACATATTAAAGATGTGATTGAAGCGATTTGTGTAAGTGGAATCGATAACAAAAAAGTTATAACCTACCTATCATCAAATTTCCGCCAGGATATACGAATTAATAACACTCTTTATATCGGGGATTCCAGTCGGGCATCTGTGAAAAAGAGGACGGCGCCTGGTCAGTCAGAAAGAGTTTCTACACGAGTTAGCGGAACTATGCATGTAAGCCTAAAAGCGCTCGCGTATTCGCTAGACTGTTCTGCTGCGCGCGCGTGCGCTCTACTAGTGGATGCGACCGTTCGAGATGCCGACTTCATAAACGAGTTCGTTAAGGAATTCCTCGAAAAACATGTGGACAGTGAACAAATGAGGGAATTGAAAAAGGTATTAAAATATGTGAAAGCAAACAACCCTTACGAAGAAGATGTTTCGTGGGCAGCACTTTTATCATATTTAATAGAGGAGGTCCGTACCGGAGCGGAGAAAGTACAGGATACCATAACGGGGTTTGTGATAAATAATTGGAAACAATGAACAAAAAAGGTGGCTGCTCAATTAAGAGTAGCCACCTTTCGCTTTCTTGCTATTTAGATGCTTTGAATTAATTCATCGCGCAGTTTCAGGAAAGCCGAACAAATCGCCAATTGCGCCGTCGCGCCTTCAGCAGCCATCGTAGAGAACACCGATTCGCCATCGTTTGATTTACGAAACAGTGTACATACCGCAGAATTATCTGTGTCAATTTCTATTTCCACAACAAATCTCATTCGCATTAGATTGACAAGCGTCCAAGCTGCCTCTATTTTAAACGCGTAATCCGGGGTGCCTTCGACTGCTTGATTGTATTCCTTCTCAACCACCATCTTGATAGACTCGTTCAAACGATTGTTTCCCGCTTTGATTGTTTTGATTTCTTCGCTCACGTATAATCTCCCCTTTTCCCGATTATACAATAAACTTTAACGGTTTCAACTAACTGCCTTTCGCGACTTACTATTTAATTCTATTACCACCGTTTAGTGCGGCTCCAGCAATCAATCCATTCAAAAAGATCGCTTTATCTTGCGTTATCTTGCCCGATTTAACATCAGCCTCATGCTCTGCCGATGAAAATACACCTTTTCCCCGCGCGTGTTTATATACGTTTGCTAGTTCTACCTTTTGCGTTTGTGACAGTTCCAATAATTTCTCCTCCTTTTTCGATGGCGCAATTGGCGCCGTCGGCTTTACAGCTTGCATTGATTGCACCGACCTTTCAACAGAAACCATCGTAGCGTTCCCGGCTACGCCATCCGCAATTAACTTGTTAGCCTTTTGATAAGTATTCACCGCTTTAATGGCGCCATCACCATACAAACCATCCACTGCAACTTTATGGCCGAGTTGATTTAGCATGGTTTGTAAGCGCCGAACATCCGGGTCGTCGATATAGAGTGCAGAGTTGACGTGTTGAGTGTACTTATTTGACCACTTTCCTTTGCTGATTTCAAAGTGCAAGTGGACGCCAGTACTATTACCCGTCGTGCCTTTCACACCAATCTTTTGCCCTTGTCCAACCCTTTGCCCTGCACTGACATTAATCACCGATAAGTGAGCGTACACTGTCTCCCAACCGTTATCATGCGTAATGATAACGTACTTACCAAATCCTGACGCGCTGTTAACCGCTATGCGGACTTTACCAGCCGCAGCAGCAATAATCGCGTTATCACTGTGACTACCATAGTCCGTCCCCCAGTGCGGCTGCACCCTCCCTGTAACTGGATTTTTACGCGCTTTATCATACAACGATGTAATATATCCGTGACACGGTTTTTTAAACATCACCTAAATCACCGTCCGGAGCCACAAGATCATAGACAGCTCGATTGGTAGCGAGCATGTCGCGCATTTCATCTAGCGCGTCATCTACTAAATCGCTAAACGCCTCGAAGCTTATTAAATACGCAAACCATTTGAATTTAGTAATAAATAAGTCGTAAACATATCTCAATTTCAAGCGGCCGGTCCCAGTCCCAAGTTCCACTTCCGCTTGTGTGACGGCGAACAATAGCCACTCCTTAATCTTTCGTAACTGCCCTTCTGACGGTTGCTTTAAAAACGCAAAAATCATAATTCCTACAAAGATAAGCAGTACGACGATTGCCACAATAACAAACCAATTATCAATCAAATTGTTCATGACCTTCTTCCTCCTGTTCGTATAGTGATGCATTTCTACCTTTTTCACGTTCAACATTCTCAGATTTCGCTTTCCAATAATAAAAGCCTGTCCCTGTCGCAACCTCTGCGCCGAGGACAGTCAATAACGTGATAACGATATTCGTATCACCATGGTAATCTCTCACGATAATGAGATACTGGATGCCCATTGCATACGCTAGGATGAACACTGCGATTACGGATGTGACAAGAAGAATCTTCTTGGAAAACTCCATTGGATATTTTAACACCTTTGGAGGTCGCTCTTTTTTAACCCACTCATGACCAAAAATAGCACTCACCCCCTTCGTTACAAAAAACCAGTTTTATCAAATTCTCACCTCAGCTCGGTCCTATCCACTTCAAAAATAGATATCAAACTGAAAAGCGCACTCAGTACAAACGCGCTGGCACCCACATAGCTACCAGCCACGTAATAGCAATATCCAAGCGTGGCATACAACACGATGCTCACCACTAAACCGACTTTACGAAGACGCTTCTGTCGCCACACTAACCCGCAGATATTTAGCAGCGCCGATAACGCGAAAGCGATTGACCACACAGTTTGCGTAGTAACCCCACTCATTATCGTGTAAACCATTCGGTTACCATCTAAAAAAGTGGCGTCTTTTAAAAGAATGATCGCCAACGTTGTAGAAAGAAATGATACATACATCTCAAAATAAGGTATCGGTTTTCTGACTTTCTCGTTTAGCATAATCACCCCCCCCACAATGCTTTAAGTGCAAAGAACGCGATTCCGACGCCCCCTGCAACGAGCGCACTTAAAAAGTAGCCCCTCATCTTGTCGCTGTTTTCGACCATTTTGTTGACGCTCTTTTCGATTTGCTTAACCGCTGAAGATGTTTCATAAACAATGGGCTTGATTGACTTCATGTCACTTTCCTGTTCTTTCATTCTTCGTTCAAAATCAAGTATTTTAACGGATATTTCGAAGTTGCTCATTTCTCCCAATTGTGCACCAGTCAATAGTCACGCCCCCTTCACTACTATAAAATAAAGCAAAAGACGCCCCAAAGGACGCCTTCCCTTATTCCTCTACCTGCACTTCTTCCGGCTCGGGAATTTCCGGAACTTCCGGTTCTGGCGTAACAGGATCAAAATCCTCCCCTGTGATTCGCTTAAATTCTTCCTTCGTAATCTCACCGAATGGCATTGTATCTGTAATCGTCATGATTCGCAATTGAGCAATAGTGGCCCAACCCCAACCGTAAGCAAGCTCCCAAAAATTCATTATGCTCCAACCCCCTTCAGCTCTGCTACATCGATTTTTAATTGCGTCATTTGCTGGCCGATACTTTGAATCATCATGTCTTTTTGCGCACTTTTAATCTTTTCTTCTGCAAGAGAAAAGCCCAAGCTTTGCAGCTGGGCGTCCTTCGCTTTTATCGCTTCCTCTTGCTGCCGAATCGTATCTAGTGGCGTTTGCGTAATTGCTTTCATTATGAGTCAGCTCCCTTAATCGAATGTAAGTCCAATAGCATCGACGCTGATTGGCGCCATTGAATCGTTGGCTTTAATCAATAAACGGACGCCAATCGCGAACTCAATTGCCGTTTTCACCGTGTTGGTGAAATTATAGTAATCCATCGACTTAAATTCTGCGGTTGCATCTTCCCACGTCGGATTAACATCGAGTGCATTATTGGAAAATTCAACTTTGATTGTCGCCTTGATTGCTCCATCTGCAGGCAATTCGTAATCAGCTGCAAATAGAATCCTGCGAGCCGCAACAGCCGCAGTGCTAATCGGATTTTTCACCCTGAATTCTAGCTCGTTGCCTGAACGAATTCGACGCGCCACCGACCACACGCCCCGTGCTTTAGTCTTCGCGTCCACTCCGGCCATCCGCCAGAAATACGTTTTGTTGCGATCTAGCGTAATCTGCATTGTATAAGCAATTGGTTGTCCTTGTTGGCCATTAAACACGCCATCTTCAGGGATGTCGTACCCATTGACTTGCCACCCAGTCCGCACTGTATCGCTTCGGAACGTCAAAGGATTTACGGCAAATGATATATCTTCTGCAATCTGAACCGCGAAGTGCTGCCCATCGTCTTCTGGATCTGTTCCGACGATACCCAAAAACGTCGGTTTTAGTGGTGTCCGATAATTGTCGACGGGTCCTGTTTGTATAGGAGCGCTCGGCGTTGCATTGGTTTGAATATACGCTCGTTCGCTATCTTTATGGAGTCCGTTCGGGTCCCATACAGTAACAATTGCATAGTAAGTGGTACCTTCCGCAAGACGCCCCACCGGGACCTGTTGCGTGTTCGTGTTCCGATTAACTCGGGACGAATCATAAGCAAGGCTGTCGTCGGATTTTTTGTAGACTCTTAATTGATATGCCGCTTGTGCCTCTAAATCCAAGTCCTCAAAGTCCCACGAGAATTCGGGGGCCATCCCTGCGCCCAATGGAGCGTCTGGATCATCGCTACCTGGTTGCAGATTCGTAATATTCGGCGCTCTGTTCGGCAAGATAAATTCAGAGAATGAATACTCGGATGGAACATCGAAGCGATCCCATACACGAACTTTCCATTTGTATTTTTTGCCCCATTCCAATTTCGCCGCTTCTGCTAGTTGGTAGAATGATTGAGTAGATAGTTTCTTACCCGAATCATGAACAACGGCATTGTTTAAATCTTCGATGATATATTGATAGGCTGATTGTGAATCGCCCGTATCAACATCATTAAAAGCGTGAACGAAAATAGGTGTCAACGTGTCAACGATAGCAATGCTGGATAAATCGCCTTTTGGCTCGACTGCAGTAGCAGTCGGTGGCGCATTTGTCTTAGTAAACGTGTATACACGCGTCGACTTCGCACCTTTCGAGTCTGTCGCCTCAACGGTAATTGTCGACGGTTGGTTCAGCGGGATTGTAGCCCATTGATTTAGCGTAATGACGATTTCTTGATTTGCACCTTGTGCAATTGCAGGGACCGTGCGTACCGTAGTTCCATTTAGTTTTTCGACAACATTTACTGCATCATTCTCCGGGTCTTTTACCTGATATACCACACTGAATGGAGCCGTCTTATTCCCTAAGTCCTGCGAACCTCCTGAGATCAGAGGGGAAGAATTCAGAACTTCAAGGACGGGGCGAAACCCGATATTCGTAGTGCGAGACGTCGACGTATTGTGGCCCCAGTTGCGCGCCGAAAGGCTGCCACGAAGCGCGCGGGACGAGCCACTTGCCGTATATACCTCTTGCGCCCATGAATACATGCTAGACCAATTCCAAAACTGATTATGAGCACCAGCCGTATTGTTCGAATTCAAATCTGCCGCTACCGGTTTAATAAGCCCTGGATAATTCGCTTCACCAGAAATAATTTGATCCCATTCATTCGCGACTGGCGTACCACCCGCATGGTTGTCACTTGTATTTCTGTAGTTCGAACCACCAGTCATCAATCGCAGTTTATATTGTTGACCGTCGATAGTAATTTCTTTGCCTTGAACTAAGCCTTGGGCGTTCAAATCATCCCAAGAAACAGAATGAAGAATGTTACGATCCGCTATTAATAACCTTTTTGCGCCGACGAGCAATTCACGCCAACGTAATTTATAGGCGTTATCTGTGTCGGTATTTCTAATCTCAATCGCTTGCCCTGCGGAAAACGCCGTAATATTTCCTCCGTTAACCGGATTGGTCGGCATAAGTCGTTTAGTGCCAGCCGTGTAGAGTGTTCCGAGTAAATGCAAATCACCTGTCGCCAAATTTCTCATCTCCTTCAACTTTTACGTAGGGGTAGGGTGCAAATATCTTTTTAGCAAGATTATAAGAATTTGAATGCCGCGAATGGCCAAGCCATGAATTCACTGATTGCTGCACCGCATGCAATTCAATTTCGCCGGCTCCTAGTTTTCGGTCCATCGCTTTAATCCGCCGCTTAACAGCTCTTTTGGATTGGTCTCGAACAAGTCGGTGCGTCGTCCAAATCTTGTAACCATAAGCGTTCACGCCTTGTGCGAGTGGGAATATTTGCGATTTCTTTGGATTTTCGACGAGATTCAACCGTTCACGTAAAAATAAGCACATAGCCGCTTTAAGGGCTTGCGCTGCTTCTTTGCCATCAACCACCGCTATCATGTCGTCCATATACCTCGTGTAGTATCTGATACCTAAATACCGCTTCACGTATTGATCAATTTCGTTTAAATAAATGTTCGCAAAATCTTGTGATGTGACATTACCGAGCGGAATACCTACGTCACCTTCTGGACTACTGTCGATAATTAAGTCAAGCAGCCAAAGCGTTTTGGCACACTTTATTTTCTTGCGTAATATTCGCTTTAAAATCTCGCGATCAATGGAATAAAAGAATCTGCTCACATCGACCGACACAATCCACGGGTCCTTGAATTCGCGCTCAGCAATCCTCAAATCACGTTGCACAGAATCTACAGCCCGATGTGTACCACGCCCATCCAAACAGGCGTACGAATCTGAGATGTATACATTCTCGTATACATGTTTAATGATGTGATGCGTCGCAAATTGAATGGTCTTGTCACGCACTCCTGGAGCGCTCACCCATCGAACCTTTGGCTCGTATACCAAGAAACGGATATACCCACCGATTCGATACTTGCCCCATTTCAAGTCATGCCACAGGTCTACTAGATTCTTATCCAAAAGCATAGAAAAAAGGATCGCGTCCTTCCGGAATTTGCGATCCCCTTTCGTAACTTGTGTAAACGCGTATTCAAGATTTTTAAACGCTGTTATTTTTCCGTACAAATTATCATATTGAAAAGTTTTTGCCATAATGGCTCCTTTCGGTCGGCACTACGACTATTCATGTATTTACGTCGAGGACGAAGGATTACGACTCCCTTGAAGTTAAGTCAAAGCCGTGTTGACACATCCATGAACGTGCCAATCATAATAGTAATAGTCTAACAAGGCGGGGCGAAACCCGATATTCGTATTGCGATTCGTCGACGTATTGTTGTTCCAGTTGCGCGCCGAATTGTTGCCACGAATAGCGCGGTTCGAGCCAAACAGTCATAACCCTATGTTTTATTAATTATTCGATTTCATCCAACCACCGAGAATGCGCCCGATTTCCGCAATACTCTTTTGTATTTGTGTATTCTTTGTTTGCGTAATATATTTTTGCTTTTTCGCAACATTAAAAAGGACAGGTATCAGTTTTAGATACGCGTCCACTTCTTCTTGATATTGTCGCCTTTTATGGCGAATGTTGTTCGCTAACATGATATTTCGTAACACTGCGTAAAACGCCTGTTTAATTTCTTGCGATAGCGCAAACTTCTCCGACTTCGGGAAATTGACAACAATCGGATATACGAAATCAAGTAACATTTCCGCTTTTTTATAAATCACTAGTTCAGCTGATGGTAAAGACAATTAAACCTATCCCCTTTTTCTCTCTTTACGGTAAATAGATACGTTGTAATACAGGTTCGTGCGCACCGGCAATCAAATCTATTCCGCCTAGTGTCTCGAAATTATCGACGAAGATATTTGACGTGAGCCCGCTTGTGACCGACGCTTTCAATAGCAGGAATTCAAAACGTAAATTCTTTTGTGTTCGATCTGAATCTTCGAGGTAATCGACAACGTTATTGACTCGGTCATGCGCGAGGTCGATGCCCTTCTCCATGTTGTTCCCTCGCTTAGCGGTGAACTTGACACCCGGATGACTGTTATCGCCCTCTGGATCGACCACCTTATCGTACCAAGTCGTTGGGCCATGATCGTACTTCTCATTTAACAAATCTTGAAGCTCAATGTTATCCGGCAATTACTTCACCCTCTCTCTCCTCCTGTAACAGCACAAACGCCTTAAAGGCAAATTGCCACCCTTCATCGCCCTTCTCAATCAAACCCGTCCCCGACGCTAGTGGGACGTTGTTTTCATTCACGAGAACCGCTTTTTCAATGTCGCCAACAGGTTCGTCCTCAATTTCGATGTAATGCTTTAAAAATCCGTCACGAATGACCGTCTTCGTGATTGGATACTCATATTCTTGACCGGCAATCGTGATGATTGCTTTCTTAGCTATGGTTGCTGCTAGGCGACGGATCTCCTCAACCCAATACTCTTCTATTTTAAATTCAAACAAAATTATCCATCTCCTTCCGCATAGAATTCGCCACACACTGGATGGTGGATGCCAAAGTCATAGAGTTCACCTCTTGCAACCGCGCCTCCCGCTAATGTTGTGACGCGTTTATTAAGCGGCTCCATATCCCCGGTCACCGGGTAACGCTTGATGTAATCGTACGTGTCGCTTTTCACTTTCGTTGTATCTAAGTTGATTTGATAAGACATTCTTTCAACCACGGGATATTCGACTATGTAGTCATAACCGTCATCAACTACACCGAGTTGTCCGACATTGAATTGCCCGAACTCTTTTTCTCCACTGAATTCTCCACATGTTTTATAAAATACAGGGTAGTCATACGAGTCATCAAACACCAAGATATCTCCACCGTCGAGCACAATTACAAACCCATCAAACCAACTTCTAGTGTTTTTATATTCCATCACCAATCGCCGCACGTCATCAATGTTGGATACTTCTCGCGTAGGTTGCAATTCCACGGCAAAATGATATGGTTCCGCGTCATACTCAAACCACTCGACCACTTCGCCTCTCAGCCCGACCGCTTTCAACACGCCCTCAATAGCGTGTGGCGTACCTTTATGCCGGTGCAACTCAATGGACGATTCTAGCAATCTGATTTTATCCTCCAACGAGCGAGCAAGAAGTAAACCTTCCTCAGCACGATGCATATGATTTTCCCAAAGCAAATGGTCAATAACTTCTTCGGGTAATTCATGTAGGTTTTTTGTGTAATTAAGTTTGTAGGCATACACATTCAAGCGATTTAATTCACCCGTTAATACTTCTGCTAATTTGGCTACTTTACCATCCCGCAATAAATTTTCGGGCATAACATCCTTCAATTGTATCGCTTTAAATTCAATCATCTTCATCACCGCCGAACGCTATATCGACCGAAGCCTCATGTGCGACGTGACCCTTTAAAACTACGGTGAATGCCGGAGAAATCACCTCGACCCGTTTGGCGCCCGCCCTTACACAGTCTGAAATCAACTTAGACGGGTTAATGTCACGCCCGATTTTCGACTTTTGCCACAAGATATAATCCTGTACAGCCTGTTCGATATTTTGTTGAATTAAAGTTTTATCAGCAGCGCTACGGTCGATGTAATAGCGGAACTCTAAATCGTATTCAACCACAGTCGGCGCACCCACAGTCACGTTGTCGGTCAAAGGCCGAACTTTACGATCACTAAGCATTTTCAAAACAACTTCAATTATTTCTTCGCTCGGTAATTCGCCGTCCTCCATCAAAACTTTAACGTCCACATAACCGGGCTCCGGACTACCAACATAGACATCAGCAATGGCAGCAGACGCACTTCTTGCGAAGTATTCATAAGCACCATCAGGACCTGCGGTAGACAATTTCTCGGGAGATTGCTGAATGCGCGCACGATAAACGTCGTTGCCTTCTTCCTCCGTACCACCAGCAGAAACAGTTACATTTTCAACCCTCTGAATATAGACGAGCGGGTGCAACATTGTATCGATTTCCCCTACCTCATACCCGTTTCCAACCTTCCCTGGAGTTTCACAGGAAGCTCTGACATCGACGAAATTCGCCCAGGGCTGAATGACACCCTCCTCAAAAGTTTTAAACAGTAAATCTCCGTCGGCTGTCACGACTGTATTTCGCGGAATTATTTTAGCCACACCCATTATCTCGGAAATGTAAAAACGAATAACCGTTGTTGCGGGCTCATTCCCCAAGCGAGGAGTATTCCACGCGTAACCTTTATGATCAAGCACGCCGTCACGAGAATAACGCAGTAAGTTCTGTCGAGCAGAATCATTTATAGCGACAGACTGTTGCACAACAACATTAGCTATTGACAACAAAAAAAGTCTAACGGGATCGGCTTCAGCGAGCGACCTCTTCGTCAGACTTTCGTATCCAGAAATTATTCCTTCAGTAATTTCCCTTGAATTAGTTTCTATAAAATTAACTTCGGGTAGCACAGTATTGCTCAAGTGATTTTCACCCCTTCCTTAATTCGGATGGATAGGATTGGTTGCAAAAAACCATCCATTTGCTCACTAGCAAAGCGCACCTCTTCGACGATAACACGACTTTCGTATAACTCTACTTTTTCTATAATTTCCCCAACTAATTTGGATTGCGCAATGATATTTGGATTGTCCAAATAAGCTGCACTAGTCCCGAACTCACGGAAGAGGGGGACAGAAAAAAAGGTCGTCGAAATAATCGTATAGACGTTTTGAAAAATTTCTTCAAGCACTGTAGCTGGGGAGAAGTTGATTTCTTTGGGGTTCATCGTGACGGTATAGATCATACGTATTCCTCCAATGAAACAGCAGCTTGAGCAACTAACACATTGCCTCTGTTATCGACGCGTAAGAAATCTACTTTCACGTCTTGTAAACTCCACTTCCCAAGCCCAAAGCGCCGACCACCAAGAATGAATTGATAAGCCTTACCATCCCGAGCCATCCGTATCAAGTCGTCAGATTCTTTCCTTGGATTTATGCCATGCATCACGTCGAAGCGCATTGTGAATGCTAAGGTGCTCAAATCGGGTCCTAAAAATTCCGCAATGGGTTTTTTTCCAACCACATCATGTTTCGCCCATCGCCCAGCTTCAGTTCGACTCAATCCGTCAAATGTCTTTACTTGCGACTCCGAAACCGCAAATACTATCAGTCCAAACGTCCCAATCATGACGCCACCTCTTTCTTAGGGGACAACCGAACCGGAAAATGTGCCTACAAATAACGGCGCCGACACTGTTCCGCCCACGGATAAATTACCGCTTATATTCATGTTCCCGGTAATATCCACATCACCGATAACTGTAATAGGATTGGTATTTTTAATCGTAAGTATTTTCTCGGACACATCATATTGAATGAACGTCCCGTCCTCGAACCATATCCCTTTTTTGCTAACATCTCCAACTGGCACTCCATCTACATCGGAATACGAGGAACCAAGAATAAATCCGGTCTCCATTCCGTTGCCTAAAAAAGCACACAGTACCGTTTCGCCTATGTCAGGAAGCCAGTAATGTTTTGTTCTCATCGTTTGAGCAGTCACGATGTGTAAATCATATGAAACAGTATCGTCTCGATCTTCAAAAAAAACTTTTGCCGTACACTTCTGCGCATCAATAGATGATACAACGCCTATTCTGATCGCCTCGGAAACTTCTTCTTTCCCTCCAAAGATATCAATAACTGAGCACCTCCCGAATACTGATACTAACCACGTACCCGTTGTTAGTGACGTGAGATGTACTTTCAATGAAGTATTTCCCGTCGAAAGCCTTGAACCCCTCGATGTTGATTGTCATGCCTTGTACAAGAGTCGTGTCGCCAATAAGTGTTAGCTTGCCAGTTTTCGCTTGTTTATTCTTATTACGTACAGCTTTCTTCGCCCACCTAATCGCTTCGGCTAAAGATTTCGCTCGTTCGTTTAATTTTAGCGTTGGGCCTTTCTCCACTTTTGGAACGTCGTAAACGTATTTTAAATTCTTTTTTTTGCTTGAGTCGAAATATGAAATTTGAACTTTTTTATATTCTTTATCCGCTGCCGCGAGAGTAAACGAGTACCCTGTGATATCACTCTCTCCGCGTTTAATCGTGCGCACAGAACTTTTTGATTCATAACTTTGCTCATCGTATAAGACAAGTTGCTCTTTAGTGACTTTTACAGAGATTCCTTCTTTTTTTGCCCGTTTCTTCAAAAAGGCCAAGTCCGTTTCTCGAATTTGGTCTACACGATCGTACAAATAGTCCGGAGCATCGTATAAAAGAGTTAATCCTGCGCTTGCCGCAATATCGCCCGCGATTGTTGAAAACGTCGCTTTTTCCCATACTCTGGATCGCTTCGAGTTTTTTCCGCCATCTTTATACGGGATTGACAGTGCTTTAATCGTGAGAGTGTCCGGAGGTCCTTTAAAATCGATTGTATCCACGTGAAATGAACCGCAATCCAATCTCTTCTTTTCTCCTTCTTTTAGCCAGTTCTCAGTCTCTATCACCGCCGTTATTACGTCGCCTTTTTTCATCAACCAATCTCCGTGCCACTTTCCATCGCGATCTTGTAACGAGATTTGAATATCGTCACCAGCACCCTCATTGTCCGCATAAGTGAAATGTGTTAAAAATCCTTCAAGCGATTTTGAAATATTCACACCGTTATATTTCAGTATTGTCCGCACTCTGCGCACCTTCATTTACCTTCACCTCTTCTTAGCCCCAAGGTGGAACGGATGCCGAAGCTTGCACTGTATCAATTTCCGGGGTCTGAATGACAACCCCGGCTCCAAATACTGCAATAGCAACATGCTCAATGTTCGCCTCTATAAGCTGTTCCATGACATAGCCTGTTCCGTATATTCTGTATGATATCGAATCCCACGTATCACCCTGTATTGTTGTGTAATTCAACCGAACGCCCGCCTTTCAGCATCTAAAAGTTGTTCTTTCAGCTGATCAAGCAAATTATTATTCGAGTTCTCAAATGCTTGTTCAACTTCTCTTTGCCCTTGGCCCCCCTGAATTATGATGGTCGGCTCATTGCGCAAATGGATTACAGCTTGACCGCCACTATTATTAGTAACGCTTCCAGTTGGAATGTCGAAAGGGCTCTGCTTAGAAGAGTCCTGCATTCCGCCATCATCGAACATGCCTAGCGCTCGGCCCGTCTGAGCCCATAAATCTATTGAACGTTTCGAATTATTCCAAGGGATGACCGACTCGGTATCTCCACCCTCACCAATCCAAGCGAGTTCCGGAGCAGACACAATACCACCTTCCGCATAGCCTTTAACTTTCCCCATAGCCTTCACAGCCGCTCCTCTAATAGGTGCGGGAATCATGTCCGTGACAGCGTTAATTACCGCACTTCCCATTGACTTAATGCCGTCAATCAATCCGGTAATCACTGATTTTCCGGTTTCGTATAAATTAATTCCCTGGAAAAAGCTAATAATGTTATTCATGATTGTTTCAGCCGTCGCTTTTATAGCATCCCACGCCCCGGACCAATCACCCTGCAGTAACGCCATAGCAGTTTGGATGACACCGTTAATAATAGCTAGCGCGTTTTCAATGAGCATCTGAATATAAGGAAACACGATTTGAACGACCGCCAAAATCGCGTTAATCGCCGGGATTAACACGCCATTTATCACAGCTATTAATACCCGCAAGACGGTAGCTATCACCGGGATTATCATCTGAACAACGGCCAACACGACAGGTAAGACAGCTTGTATCACGGTCAGAATCATTGGGATGACCGTCTGCACTAATTGTAAAATAACATTAATTACAATCGTGAGGAGCGAGGTGAATACAGGTAGCACACTCTGAATTATGGTCAATATAATCGGGAATACCATCTGGATAACACTCAGAATTAAAGGAATAACCGTTTGTACTAACAACAGGATAACCGGTATGATAGACGACAACAATTGCACTACTATCGGGATAACCGTACTTATAATCGTCATAATTAAAGGGAATACCATTTGCACAACACTTAGAATTAAAGGTAATACAACTTGTACCAATGTTAGGATAACCGGTATAAGTGACATTATCGTCTCAGCAATTAAAGGAATAACCGTGGTAACAATGGATAAAATCAATGGAAATGCCATCTGGTAGACTTCAAGCAATGCCGGCACGAGAGATACGATGGCCGAAAAAACGTCGACTAAAGCGCCGAAGAGAACAGGGCCTAATTCAGCTAATGAAGCGCCAACTTCCGCAAATACTGGAGCCATTTCGGCAAAACTTTGCGAGATCACTTCGATTGTCTCCGTTAGTTGTGGCCCGACCTCAGTGGCGAATTGCGAAATACCGTCGCTAAAGGCATCAATGACTGGGGCGAACGCTTCTTTAACCGCGCCCCATGCGGAAGATATTACCCCTGCCACATTTTCATTTGTTTTGGATAAACGGAACAAAAAACCCACTAAACTAACGACTGCAGCTATGACCCAACCAATCGGGCCACTAATCCCTAGGAAAGACAAGCCAATCGTCGTTAGCATCGGGGCCGCCATGGATAATATGCCAGGCAAACTCGACAGTCCTGTTTTAAAACTATCGACAAAGTTACCAATAATCTCGCTAACCTTGCTTATTAACCCTTCCCCAAAAACTGCACTAACTCGCTCACCGACACCACTAACGCCAGACACTAAATTGTCCCACGCCGCCAGTGTTATACTCTCGATATAACTAACTGCATTCAAAACTACTGTTCTCACTTCCATAAGCGACGAACCAATAGCTGTGCCGGCGTCACTCACGCCTGACACAAAACTCGCCCACATTATCGGAGCTACATCTTTAATGTAATTAACAGTATCCAAAACAATCTCTTTCACTTTTAAAAACGTAGAATCGACTATATTTCTAAATGCTTCGGATTTCTTGTAAGCAACAACAAACGCTGCCCCCAAAGCTATTACCGCAACACCAATAAAAATGAATGGATGTGCGAGTATCACTGCGTTCAACGCAGCGAAAGCAGCCGCCATTACCCCGACAACGCCCGCAACTCCACCACCATGAAAAGCATAAGTCAACATGGCGATTTGGTGAGCGCGAGTTATTGCTATACTTAGCTTTTGCACAAGACTAAATGCCAAAATCGCCGTCTTTGCCGCTCTGAATGCTTTGACTGTAGTAGCCAAAGAGGTAATCAACGTTCCTGTAATGATCAAAAGAGGTCCAACGGCTGCCGCTACACCAGCAATTACCATCGTCGTTTTAATTGTACTTTCGTCTAGTTCGGAAAACTTATCAATCCACACGCCCAACTTATCGACAACCACCAACACCATGGGGAGTAATATAGTTCCAGTGGTTATAGCTACATCAGTGATTTTATTTTTCAGCGTAGCAAGTTGCGAAGCTGTCGTGGCATAACGTTGAGCAGCTTCGTTAGAGAGCGCAGTGTTTTCCGCCCAAGCTTCGTTGGCTGTATCGACTGATTCTGACAATAAATCAGATGCTCCTGCCATACGCAAAAGAACATCTTGTTCGCGAATACCTTTGATTCCTAAAAAAGCAAGAGTTTCCGCGAGATTTCCGCCTGCAGCCGACGAGTCGCTTAGTCCTTTTGTAAACATATCAAGTGCCGCGATAGGATCGTTGTTCCAAGCCGCCGCAAAATCCTTAGCATTGGTTCCAGCCGCTTCCGCGAAATGGTCCAAAAACTTTCCGCCCGTCTTAACGGCAGAATTCATCTTTTTGAGAATGGTCGTCATCGCGCTTCCGCCCGCTTCAGCTTCAATCCCCAAACTGGACATTGTTCCTGCCAGCGCCATGATTTGCGATTCCGTCAATCCGACTTGCTTACCTTGAGCCGCTAGTCTCATGGACATATTCACAATTTCCGCCTCAGTTGTTGCCATTGAGTTTCCTAGCGCAACGACAACAGATCCAAGTTTGTCAAATTCTGTTTGCGGCATCTGTGTGATGTTTGCGAATCGCGCAAACGCCGTAGCTGCTTCATCAGCCGTTAAGTTTGTAGCAACTCCTAAGTCGCTCATCGTGCTTGTAAAAGCTAGAATGTTTTTATTTTCTATGCCTAACTGCCCGGCTGCTTCTGCTATTTCAGCCAATTCACTGGCACTTGATGGCCCAGCTTTCCCCATATCACGAATACCTTTTTCAAGTGCTGCAAACTCATCCTCTGTTGCTTCGACTGTTTTTCTCACACCAGCGAAAGCTGATTCGAAATCGACAGCTGCAGCAATTGAAACTGCACCCATTGCAACAATTGGAGCAGTAACAGTTTTAGTCAAAGTTTTTCCTGCACTCTTCATTTTCTCTCCAGCCTTGATCAAGCTGTCCATAGAATTATTGGCTGTATTAAATGCGTCATTGAAACCTTGTGTCAGTTCTGCACCTAGCCTAAAGGCTACTTCAAAAATTTTTGCCATCAGCTACACCTCATCCCTGCATCTCCTTTATCGTCGCCACCCATAGAGCCAATCGCTTAATGGATAAGTCCATAAAGAAATCTACAGTTGTTTTGGATTTAACGGCGCAAAAAAGAGCGGATCTCCTAATCCGCTCTCCTGGGCTCTCATTTAACCCTGCGTCAACAAAAAAATCTGAACCTTCATAGTGATGCTCGCATACTCATTCGCGCGCAAAGAGCGAATTAATGCAACGTTAACTTTCCCGGCTTTCGCAGCCAACAATGCTTGGTATCCTTTAGACATTTCCTTTAGCGGTGTTTGTGCCGCGGTCGAAGGGTTCTCACTAACGAACTGCACTTCTGCCACTTCTAAATCCTTCCCTGTCAAACTATCTAAATCCAAGGTAATTCCTTCATACGTCACACCCTCGAATGAATGTGGCTTCGAGAAGCTGATGAAATTTGGGTCAACAACTTTCCCCTCCATTACTTCTACCTCTTCTACTGCCTTTTCTTTTTTATCTATCATTTTCTCCATCTCCTTATAGTCCTAGATTTTTTCTTACTTCTTCAAGCGCATCCAAGCCGTCGACGAAAGAAATAAAGTTGAATTTATCGATTTCTATCAATTTCTTTCCATCAATTTCAAGTTTGTAATAAACGACTTCCAATTCATTGGCAGTGCCGGTAGTTGCTCCGACTTCGAATTTACCGGATTCCAACGTTTTCGGGATTGCCCGCAGCGTCACTTTCACGCCTTGATGCTCATAGGCACCATTGCCCGCATTATAGATTTGTTGTGAACCTCTGAAATCAAGCGCGTGCGTTTTTTGCGCCGCCAGTGTAACCGACGACCCGTTAAGCGTGCGCCAGTTCAACTTAGTTGTCATAGAGCCATAGTGCCCGATAACTGGGCTGTCAATTTCACCAGCAATGCCGGCACCTTTTACCGTGTCCGTCAATGCTTCTAAAGATGGCAATTCCAAATCAACGGTACCGAGAAAATCGGTACCGTTGAGGAATGCGGAGTAGTTCGTTAGTTTTTCTGGAATTTTATTCGTCATTCAGTTTTCCTCCTCATCCAAATAGCGTGCTGAAATAACTTGGATCAAATTCTACTAAGAACTCAATCTCTCTTGCCGGTGTAGGTGGTGTAGCATAAACGTGAAATGTCACTTTGCCATCGATTAATGACGCCAGTGGATTTTCAGATTCCAAGAATTCGACACGACCACCGAGCAATTGTCCTCGCGCGGACATTCCGTTTAACCAAATATTGATACTGTCTATCACGGTTTCAATCAGTTTTTTATTGGTAGGCGCATCAACCTTTTGCCAGTACGTCAAAATAAGCGTATTTTGAATAAAATTCATCATACGCCGAACCGGTATAAAGCTATCTTTCGGGTCTGTTACACCTGGGTAAATTGCAGTTCGGTTCCCCCAAAGTTTCCACCCACCAATGAAGTTTAACGCTGTCACAATACCTTCTCCGTTTAGATATGCCGCTTGGTCTTGCCCGAGCGTAATCTCCGTCCCGTCTTCCAAGACTGCACTGTCGGCTTGTAAATTCTGATTAGACGGAGAAACGTACGGAATATCACCGTTAGCCGCATCTGTCCGATTAATAACACCAGCCGCCTGCGTACTCATGTGGTACTGCTTCCCACCGAGTGACACCTTCGGCCAAAAGGCTGCTTGGTGCGTAGATACGATATTATTGTCATTTTTGTACGCCGCCGCATTCGTATAATTTGTAACCCCGTCAACTCCGGTGGGAATATCAACAAGCCCGAGTGCTTTGAATAGACCGTTAATGTTGTTTGACTTCGCCCCGATTACAGCGGCTACTCCCGTATCCGTAGAGAACTTAGGTGCCAGTATTAACCCAGGCACTAACCGGAACAAAGGGAATACATGATTGACTAATTCCAATCCTTTATATTGCCCATCGACCGATACACCACCGATGATATTCGTAACATCCACCATCGATGGATCAATCACTTCGAACTCCACGGCGATTTCATCAGCTACACTTGTGAAAATATGCAAGTAACCATCATCGTCGAATTCGGTTTCATAATCCTCTTCACCATAAGTTGTCGTTCCGTCCGAATTTTTAACAACAAGCGTTTTCGGTAAAACCCCGTGAACTTTAAGTAAAGCCTCTTGTTTGGTTACAGTGAGAGTAGCCGGAACTCCTGGCTTTTTATGAATCTTCGGATCTAAGACATTTATGAATACTGCCGGCGCAACATTAAATAACGAGAAATGAGACGACATGAATTCGCAAAGCGTGTAATCCCCGAAGTTGTCGCTATAACCCAATTGTTGCACCGCTTCTCCATACCGATAACAAAGTATCGGCTTGTTAACAAGCGGGTTTTCTACTAAATTCACCGGGGCCGTTCCAAATACGATTGGCAAGCCGGCTGATGTAGAGACCGATGGCACAATGGACGTCGGGATTTCCTGAGTGCTGACTCCGTGTTTATAGGCCATTTTTATTCAACCCCATTTCGTTGCGCACTGATAAATTCAAGCACTTTGATATAATTACGGTGTTCGATAGTACCCTTCGTCTTCGTGCGTGGTTCAGCTGTTGTCAATTCCGCAATGGGGACGAACAGCTTTTCAACAGCAGGACACTTCTCAATCAGCGATTCGATATTTTTCGGAAAATCCGATTCAACGACTGTGTAAGTTGTCAATTGCAACATATTTGGACCAATAAAAATGCGCTGCACCTTTTTAGGTGACAGCGCATTTTTAACTTGTTCTGAAGTAACTAGTACTTCTTTCTTTTTAATTTCAACCATGAATAAATCCTCCTGGATTCGTATTTATGAGCGTATGTGATTCCCACATTGTTTCTATACCTACGTAGTAATAAGGGTAGGTATTTTCTTCGACTGTCGCCCAGGAAAACGGATACTTTGCAACATACCGTTTATCAATCAAGGGGTCTTTGTTGAAATCCCCCATGATCGCTTCCATCACCGCCAACGCATCATCAAAGCCTTTTCCGCCCAAGTCTTCATTTTTGATTCCGATTACTAATTGCACAACATTTTCTTGCGTCCCATGGTTTTCTTCTTTCAACCCATTTGATAGTTTCACGACAACGAATGGATAAAGCGCTTTTTCGGAATCTTTATCCTCCGAATAGTCATTTTCATCCATGTGTTGTTCGGGCACATTTTGCTTAAATATCTTAAATGGTGCCAAGTCGTTATATCCGGTTCGCAAAGGAAAGTCTTTTAAGACTTCTTGCAAGCGCTCCATTATTTTGTTTTGCAAATCAGCCGGCGTCATCTGGTCAACCTCCCAATCTTGCTAAGAGTCGATTAATCTCGTGATCCAATCGACGTTCGAACGTTTCACTAGCTTGATTATTAATTCTTTCTGCGATTGATGATTCACCCGCCATTTGTGGTACGGACGGCCCAAATAGCTTATTTATCGGCAGCCTCTTCTTCGTTTTGCGTTTAAATATCTTTGGTCCGCTAATATCCGCCGCAAATGCACCCAATACTTTTTTCAATTGACCTTTTTTCACAGCGACCTTAACCTGTTTTCGGCCCAATTTCGATGTTTTGAACTTATCCAAAGGAATTACTCCGCCTGTGGATTTTACAGACGCCCTCAAATCTCCTCGGTTGGCAGTTCTTTTTTTAATAGTTCCCTTAACATCTCCGGCTTTTATCGTGTATTCCTTTCTTACTTCCTTGTTCAGATTGGTCGCCACATTGGTGACCGTTCGGTTTAATGCAGCAGAAATTGCATTCGGTGCTTTATTCGGAATTTCAGCCAGTCGCCTTTGAATGTCTCTGAATGCAGCATCATCGATGTTTATAATGACGCTCATCCTGTGAACCTCGACAATTCTATCGTCAAGATGCCTAATTGCTCAGCGACCGTATCAATTCGATACTTTTTTTCATTAAAGTTCATAATTTTGTTCGCTTGTGGAATATGCCCGAAAAAAGTTCTTTCTATATAGAAAAGAACTTCACTTTTCGATAATCTGTCTGTATCCGTATTGCTTTGTTTGGACAAATTGCGCCTTTCCAACTCTTCATCATCTAAGACTACGACCGCTAGAACTCCGTTAATTAACGCAGGTTCACCGAATTCGGAAGGGTTGATAAATGTCCGGGTGTCACTTTTAATGAAATCTTTAAACGTCTTCATCGGAAATCACCTTCGTGACTTTTGCTTTTTTCGTAGTCACAACATGTAATTTCGCAGATTTATTATCCACTAGTTTTTTCGCATATTCATTTTCACAGGAGAATACTTCGTTCGGCTCAATGATTAACCCGGCATTAGATACCGGGACCAACGCTACTAATATAACAGCCATTCAATTTCACCCCTCAGCCGATTTTCACACGAGCAATCGCTCCGGATGTCGTTTTTGAATCAACGGCATAACCCGCAGCAATCGCATCGGTATCCACATCGGTAATTTTCCCATCTTTAAAATATACGTCCTGTCCGACCGTTAGCGCAGCTGTCGTAATTGCAGGGACATCGAATACACCAATAACATTCACCCCACCAACCGCGCCGACAGGTATGTCGGTTGCGGCCACCCCGATTCGTGACGTTAATACAACAACGTCATTCGGAGCAATTTCTGCTAATGTAATATTTTTATAATCGATTACTTCACCGCGTTGCACATAGTTTGCTTTACTCATTGCTCATTCCCCCTTATTGTCCTGGATTCTTAATAGCCGTTTTGAAATCGACGACAGAGACGCCGTAATCCATGTAAATGTCCCACACAAAACCTAATTGACCTGCAGGCGCTTGTTTCATGACGATCGTCGGCATATCGACACCATTCAAGAAATCGACTTGAATTGGTGAACGGAGTTTATCAGCAGTTACATACCACTCCTTCTCTCCATTCGCAGTTGCGTCATCAAGTTCTGCATCCGATACGATAGTAAGCCCGTTATGGAACGGGTTCAACACGTTCGGATTAACTGCAGCGGGATCTACCGGCGTTCCGATTAATTGACCAGCAGCCGTTTCAAGCGACGTAGGTACCAGCATAAAGCGAGCAGGAATATTCAAATTCACGTCCCCGCCTACAGCTTTTTGTTTTTTTAACAAACGGCGCGCCTCAGACAACGCCGCCACACTCGGCGCACCGCCTGTCCCAATTAAATTGTTATGATCTTCATGGAACAATGTTTTCCCATCCCATACAGATGGATTTTTAGCCAACGTTTGGTATACAAGGCGATTAATCCCCAATCGTGCGGATTGAGCATACAATGCCGGCAGTGCTTGAATGAAATCAACATCATCATTAATAAACATTTGACGCGACATTGTGAACTGGCGACCAAACGTCAACAGTTGACGCACAGGACCTTCAGCCGCATTCGGCGTATCGTGTTTCAATTCACCGTTTTCCCCTACTAGCAACAACTCACCAGCCGTACCTGCTTGATAAGTTTTTGTAGGACGGAAATCATTTAACGTGCCCGTCTTGACCCACTCTTGATAAGTCGTTTGCGCTTCTGTGTAAGCTTTTTCAAACGTTGTACGCGCCGTCTGGTCAATGATCCCCGTGAATAGCGATGTTGGCGTTAAATACTGGCGCAAAAGATCATCGTCACTCAAGCGGTAAGTATTTTCTACCCCCTCCATGCGCAGCGTCTCTTTTGCCAACTCTTTCAGCGTCATGCTACGGAAATCACTAGCTCCAGCGGCAGGCTTTTCCAATTGTACGCCAACTCGAAGTGCTAATCCGTCCGCCGCCGCTTCACGGAATTTGTCTTGCTCATCCTTAATAATGCTAGTAGAAGACGGTTTTCGTGTTTTCATTTGCTTTTCAAGCACAAACTGGCGCACTTGGTCGATGGTAGCCCCATCGTCAACATACTGCGTCGCATCCATATCAAAGTCCCGGCAAAGCGTTGTGATATCCGACACGCGTTGACGTTCTGCCAATACAGCCGCTCCGGATCGCTCATTGCCCTCATCCGCAGCACGCGCCGCGTCAATCTTTGTTTGCAACTCTTCAAATTCACGTTGTTCTGCATCATTCAAATCACGTTGAGCCGTTTTCGCCCCGTTAATGATTGCTTGTTGACGCGCTAACATTTCTTTTAATCCCATACTTATTTACCTCCAATATAATTTTGATTTATTTGCATTTGTCGTTCATAAAGCGAATAGTCTATTGATTTTTCAATAACTACCTCAGTTTCTTCTTCCTCTTCTTCCATTTCGCGCCCAACACCTACGGTGGGATCAGCAGGAACTGACACAATACTAATCTCGTAAGGTTGCCATTTGAGCCCGATACTACACGGTCCTGGATGCTTACCGTCAGTCGATACACTACCAGCCGCGACCTCTTCCCAATTCTCGACACGGTAACCAACACTGACAGCTTTCAATGTACCCGACCGCACTTTTTGATAAATAACATCACTTTCAGCGTCTTCATCAAATGTGACATTTGCGTATCCGCGATTGTCCTTAACCCAAGAATTATCAATTCTACCAATCACTTTGTCGCGATTATGATTGTACAACACGCATCCAATTTCGTTTAACCGACTCAAATCAATGGCGCCTGGTTCATGCGACAAAATTTCATCTCCGAACCAACGTGTATATGGTTCTTCTGAAGAAAAAGAAAGTTCAAATTGACGCGTCTCCTCATTTAGCGCTTTTAAATCAATCGTCAGCTCACGATTCATCGTCTGTTTCTTCTGTTTCGATTGCTTCGATTGCCCCTTTTTCATTTAACATCACCCCCTTCTCGCGCATATACTCAATCTCGAGCGCGCGTTGGTCAATAATTTCACGCCAATCCTGCCCGGTACTCGCAGCAATCACCTCTAGCGTTGTTTGGTTCGTTTCAAGTTGGATTTTATTTGCATCAGCTTCTTTTTTCGGATCAATCCATTTCATTCCCGGTGCCACCCATTCGTGTTTCAAATACATTGATTTATTTTTAAAAAAGTCCGGAATATCGATTTGTCCGGACAACACAGCCGCTTCAAGGAATTCTTCGTAAATATCTCGCAAAAAATGGTCCTTCAACGATTGTTGTTCCATAGAATAAGTCTTTTGGTCTTCCAAAAGCCCTTGTCGAGCACTACTGTAGTTCACTTGGGACATGTCACGCGCAGCCACTTCATACGAAATACCTTGTGCAGACCCTGTTAATCTCTGTTGTAAACGCACAAAATCAGCAGCACTAGCACCTTGTGCCGGTGGTTGCACTACAGAAACATCATCACCGGGATTTAGTTCCATAATCATCCCTGGTGTAAGTGACTTCCCTTCGTAACTCATCCCTTTGGCGCCCGCCGCTTGTCTACCTATACCGCCAGCATCCGGTGACGCTCTTCTTATGAACACAGACAAGAGAGCCGCAACCCGCTCCTTCACGCTGACAGCTTCCATGTATTGATTTGTGTCGCGTATCCGAGGCAACGTGGACGATAATTCAGTAATCTCACGAATTTGTGACGGTCTTTTCTTTTTGTACAAGAAGATTACATCTTTAGCGGGCAAGCGCTCGGAAACTCCAGTGTGATTACCGTATGCATCATATTTTTTCAAGTAGTATGCGATAGGTTGATTGTATTCGTTATACTCAATACCATTCACCACGCGCTTAGCATTCCCACCAGTACGCATTGTGTCTAGGTCATCTACCTCGAATAGTTGCAATGTGAACGGTACGAATCCATTTTCCATGTACCGCTTAACTAAAATTATCGCGCCATCTACACGCTTCCGACGGACAACCATTTGACACATTTCAGAAAATGATTGTTGCTGAGTTACATCGCAATACTTTGGACGTGTCCACTCTTTAAATAACTCTTCAATCTTTGTGTCGAGCTCTTCGTTTGTCGTTTTCGCCTGCAACCTAAAGCCGGTGCCAACCACATTACGTTCAAACGCCAATAAAATACTTTCTAAAATATCACTATTACGTTCTAAATCCCGGCTCCTGGCTCGAATAGTATCACGGTATACTTTGTCGACAGTTTCCGCACTTGCATTAACAGCACGCCATCCTGCGTTTAACCGGTCATCGCCACCGGCATCGTAACCACGCTCTAAATCTTTCATACTACCGCGCCACGCCGCACGCCTGTACGCCTTTTCGGGAGAAAAGATGGATATTGTCTTATCAAGCAAATTCATATCCATTACCTCCTGTCAAACACCGCAACGAACGTGTTTGCTAATGTGTTCGATTCTGCATTTTCATAATTCTCCTGGGCTTTCAAATCTTTTTGACGTTTGTAAAGTAGCGACAAATCAGCGCGTTTTAAGCGCTTCGAACCGATTTGGTATTCTTGACCGCCGATTTCGATTGCGGCAATTGCATCGTTTATTTGTTGTAACTGTTCACTGATGCTCACAATTATTCACTCCTTTTATTTAATCCAATTATCCGTTTTGCCCAACCAATCATTATTGTAATTAATTGCATCCGAATTGACCTTTTGCTCTTGCGGCACTACTATTTCCTCTTCTTCTTCCTGCATCAAACTCAGGCTCCTAACGCCCAGCACATCCGCGACCGCGAGCGCGTAAACTTCGCAGTCCAAATAGTGGTTATCAGCATGTGACGTTTTCGGTACCCAAACTTCTTTATGGACACCGCCGCTGCCCTTACTTTTCACCTTATGTTCTGCTGTTACTTGTTCGGCGTAATCAAAATCACAATCTTTATACACCATCCAACTTCCTTCACCGTTCGGTTTCCTCATTCTTGACGCAATCATATCTTTATATTTCCCGCCATCAACAAGCAGCAAGCGCATCCCATACGCACTTGAGTGCGTTTTATTAATTGTGCTTATTTTGAAATATGAGTGACCACCGCCAACACCTTTAACCGGTATGGCCCACTCGCTATTTCTTGCGCAAAACTCATACACGTCATCCGTCTGATCTCCCGAATCGACTCCGCAAAGATTAACCATCAACACGTCACCATTACTCTTCTTAAATTCTGAGTTCATGACGCGCTCTATTTCTTTCCAACCAAACACTTGGCCATGCGCGATATTTTGACTCGTGATATGCGAGCCCCAAGCACGGACTGTGAAATACAAACTCGTTTCTTGGACATCCACACCGGCAGTTAAAAATTCCGCCCAATCTGGTACCACAAATTGCTCATATTCAGATTGACGTTCCATTACCATGTCTGCACTTGTCTTTAATTTAGTATCTTCCCACGGTTCTGCAAGCCACGAATTGACAAAGTTCTGCAATGCTTCACTATCATTTTTAGTACTCATGAACTCTTTTGCGATTTCACCAAATCGAACAAATGGGGAGTATAGTGTATTCATCCAAAAAGCTATCTTCCGAGGGAACTCAGTCTTTTTCTCAACAACATCCCATCGGCCGTAACGAATCATTTGCGCTTTTTGGCGGTCATCAATGGTATTTCCGCACTCTTGACAAGCATAAAAAGCATGCTCCGCCCGGTCCGTCTCAGACATATCATCACCTTTCGGCCATTTGATTTGCCCGAATTTTAATTCGATGTATTCGCCACAATGAGGACACGGTACTTTGAAATGCTTAACGATGTCTGCGTTTTCTTTAGCTTGCCAGATATGGCCTGTCCGTAAAGTAGGTGTAGAGGTAATAAATATCTTTCTGTTGGTGAATGTCTTAGTTCGTTCGCGAGCCAGTCTAATTGGATCTGCTTCTTTTTTCGTAGCCCCCGGATATTTGTCTACTTCATCCATAAACAAATATCGGATAGGTTTTGACGAAAGGGACGCAGGGGAATTGGCACCTTCGAGCGTGATATACATCCCTTCACACTGCAACTCCAATTCTTCCGACCTATCATCATAATATTTCTCGCTTAACCCCTTCGAAACTCTCAACATCGGACGTATACGGTTTTTCGATACACTCTCAGCAAGATCTTTGGAGGGGTAAACAATCATGGTAGGACTAGGATCTTGCATGACAATATATCCGAGCGCATTTTGCAGCGCTTCAGTTCCACCGACCTGGGTAGGTTTGATGAATATTATCTCTTCGGTTTCAGGATTATTAAACTCGTCCATAATTTCATTTAGATAAGGTGTGACATTATTTCGCCACGGCCCTGGTATCGCGCTTGATTTACTGTCTAGAATTCTATGTTTTTCAGCCCACTCGCTCACTTTTAGTTTTTCGGGTGGTCTTAATGCTAATAAGGCAGTGGAGATAAATAAGGGCCATTCACTTTTTCTTTTTTTTCGCACTGTATACACCATCCACGCTCATTTGTTCGAGCGCATCGTTTATTGTGTCATTTAATTCTTGTTCGACGCGACGCGCTTCAATGGGTTCTACATATCCGCCCACCACGTTAGCTAATTTCCGTGACAACGACATCGCTGATTTTTTAAATACCATGAAGAACCGCGACAATTCATCTTCAACGATTTCTTTTTCAATATACTTGCCGTCTGCAATATCTGTTTTTATTCTTGTCAGTTCGGCTTGTGCTTCTTTGTAGGCAACTTCTGCCACCAACTTTTTCTGCTGGAGATTCACGGATTTTTTCGCAACAGGGTCATCACTACCAGATTGAATCACACCCCGCCATTTAATGACTTGCTGCAAATCCCACCATCCACGACTATGTTGAGGACAACCCTGCCGTTTCCAATTGGTCAACGTTTTGTCGGTAACCTCAAGAAAGTTGCACAGCCGGTTCGACGTGATTAATACTCTGCCTTCCTCTTCTCGAAAGCCATCCACGTTCCGACCCCATTCCGTAGTTCCGTAGTATTTTTTTTTTTATAAAAGTGGTCGACTTCCGGGGCTCGCTAGCCCCGTATGGCCTCCCCCAGCCGGAGGGACCCAAAGACTTTTTCTGAAAGTTTCGAGTGGTATCCGCCCCTGTGGTGGCAAGGCTTTTCGTCTCTTCGTCCGTTCATCATTGTGCGCCTTCTGCAACGACGCTCTTACTACTAGCGGGCAGTCGGGTGACGGATTTATACGGGCTACCCATATCTTTATATTGTGTGTAACTCAGAGCGCACCCACGACCCCTTGGTACTGCTGTGTTTATAATTTATTTTAGGCTCAGTTCAGAGTTTCAATTTTTATGAGTAATTGATGCGGACAAAAAGAAAGATTACGGAATGGTTTATAGGTTACTATTCATCACCACTTCGTCTAGATAATCCTGTTCTACTCCAATATAAAGTAGGGTAGTTGTTGGCTTATCGTGGTTGAATAGTTTCTGTAGCGCACCCACATCTTTATCCCTCTGGTAAATGTGATAACCAAATGTCTTTCGCATTGTATGCGTCCCTATTTCTGACAGCCCGATTTGTTCCGCAGCTTCCCTCAATATCTTATAGGCCATACTTCTGCTAATTGGTTTATTGATTCCTTCTCTGCTTTTTAGTAATACCTCATTGTCTTTTTTGTTCTGTATAAATCTGTCCAATGATTTTCGTAATGCCTTATTAATAGCAACACGCCTTACTTTTCCTGTCTTCTGTTCAATCACCTTTATGTGGTTCCCTTTGACGTCTCTCACTTTGAGGGGAAGGATATCAGATATCCTCAACCCCACGTTGATGCCAATCATGAACATGATGTAGTCGCGTTCACTCCTGGCGAGCAATACTTTCTTTAGTTCTGCTATTGTTTCTTTATCGCGAATGGGTTGGACGAATTGCATCAGCAAACACCCTCTCTCGGAATATTAACTATTGCCTTTGCGATTTTCTTATCAGCCCTACCCAACATAGTCTTTACGCTATTCCTTGATATCCCTAACTTATCGGCAATGGCATATTGAGTTAAACAATGCCCTCTTGACATTAAATAAACTTCAACTTCCCTTTCGGTTAATGCAGTGAGTGCGAGATCAATGATATCTTTATCTGAAGACGAAACGACTGACTCCCTTTCGTGTCCGTCCCATTCGTACACGGGCTCTTCACTCCTAAAATATCTTTGCATTAACATCGGGTCAAAGGGCCGCTCTCTTTCGTAAGCCGCCCTTCGCTCAATCCCACGGATATTGGACGGACCTTTTCCTGTCCGCATCCAAGTTAGGGAGTATTCTAAATTACGTACCCAACTAGCAACTACGCTCCTATCTTGTTCCAATGCACCAGCAGCCTCTTCCGCCTCAAGTCGCCTTTCATCGCACAGCGCCTCGTTGCGAGAGATGGATTCCTGCTCTTTAATTCTTTGCTGAAGTCCAAATAATATCTCTTTAGTTTCTTTTAGATTCTTTTTGTATTCAGAAATTAGATCCTTCAAACGGACTTCCCCCTCGCACTACTTTTTGCGGATGGCTCCGCCTTTTCCGCGCTTGTAGGTATCGCGATTAGTTCCCATCAATTCACGTAAATCTCTATCCGATAGGCGTTCTTTCGCTCTTTTAACAGGTGGTTCGGTGGGTTCAGTTCCAGAAAACCCCTTATCGAATAACTCATTCGACAATGTTTTCATCAATACTTACCCCGACGTTTCGCGAATGCCGACCCTGTGAAAAATGCGTAGATTGTCGCAAATAGAAATCCTGCCGCGAACGTCGCATACGTCACGTAGTTAATGCCGAATTCCGTGTAGTATTTCAAGGACAATGAAAAGGTGACTACCACTTTTGAAACCCAAAAAGCAGCGAAGTTGTAAGCCACCAAACAGACAAGTGTTGTAATTATTCGGATCATAGGAACAACACACTCCCCGCGAAATAGAGTAAACCCCAAGCAAGAACGCTAGCTGACGTATCTCGTAACTTTTGGTCCTTTCTTTCCCCAATGACTATCAAAAATGAAATGAAAATGATAAATAACAAAATAATTTGGAATGCAATGACCATCATTTTTCCTCCTCAACGAATAATTTTTCGAACCAAGTGCTGCGGTTTACGATTAATAACTTGATGCGAAATCTTCTTCCTACTGAAATCCCTCTTATGATGATGGCGAACAACGAACTGCTTTTCCCCTTCAAGCTGATACCACTTAATAGCAACCGTTTTAGTCTTTTCCCATAGATTTCGGAAGAACTTCGCTGCTCGCTCAAGAATCTCTCGAAACGCTTGCGCAACTGGTTCAAATGCCTCTAGAAAATCTTTTATCGCCTCTCCGAATGTCCCGGCCGCTTCAATCTCTTCACGCTTTTCTTGATTGATTTCCATCGCCTCTTCCTCCTTTTGATAAACAAAAAGGACGCCAAACAAGCAATTAAGCCTGTTCAGCGTCCAGTCGGTTCTTCCGTGGTGGACTAAATATGTTATTTTTTCATCCGTCGTTCTGCCTTCTTCATTCTCTTTTCTACCCTCTTCTTTTTCCTTTTTTCCACCCGTTCGAATTCTTCATCCAAAACATAGAACAGAGCATCCACGCCTATAGCCGCGATACGAATAAAGGCTATCATAACTAAATATAGAAAAAAGAGAACCAGAATTACACCAATGAACGCCGCCCCTATTCCTGTGAGAATCATGTTATATAACCTCCTGCCCTTCAACCCTCGTCCGCTGACTACGGTCCACATCAAGCACCTCGCCATTCTTCCAAACGATGACGTCCTCCCCGTGTTCTTTCGCAGTTAACTTAGTCAGTTTTCCTCGCTTCACGACATAGGCTGCACTCTCTAACAAACTAATTTCCACAACCGATTCAGACATTCTTTCCTCTCCAATTCGCTAGATAGTATAAAGAGAAAGGCTCCGAAAATCGAAGCCTTGTTGAAATTAATCGATAATATATACTTTTTTCTGCTCAATTGCCTCAGCAAGGTGCTCAGCCAAGTATGCAGCGATATTCGCCATCGCGTTCAGTTCCCAAGCGCCGCCATCCGCTTCGAACAACCCGACTTGTGCGCCTTCACTTAGTCTCAAAATAAATTCGGATTCCGGTTGGCCAACTTCGACAAATGTCCGGAAAGGCTTTAATGCTACAGGATTAGGAACAGATTCTATTCCCAATGTCGCGATTCCTGTTTTAGCAGTCACCCTTTGCGTTAATCCGTCGTCGCTTTGCGTAACTGTATTTTCTTCCGAAATTGAACTGATCAATTTCAATATTTTATCCTTGTCGTCATTTTTTACGAAACAAGCCTGCAGCATGACATTGAATTTCTCGCGAGGCATGTGACGTTCGAACGTAATATCCGGCAATAGCGCATTCGCACTAACATAAGTGCGACGGTCATTCACGTCATTCAGTGCGTCAAACACACTGACACTCGTCGGCGATACCACATGAATCATTACTGGACGTTCATGATCAAAGTTCGACTTCACATAATCAACGAGACCCGAAAGGCTACGAATTTTAATCGAAGCGACATCATGTTCATTGTCCAATTGCGTAAGGCTGATAGTTGAATAAATATTTCCGTTCGCCTCAACAATCTCCGGGCGCTTCAAACCTAACAAATACTGAGTAAATTCTTTCAACATTTTACATTCCTTCTTCCCGTTTTGTTTTTATTTATAAGCAACGACATTAGTCGGAACTACCGTAGGGACTTTCTTCGATTCATCCTCAGGCTTTTCTCCGCGATCAGTGAGAATTTCAGCATTATTATCAATGTACATTTGCCCTGGTGCGCCGCTTTTCAACTCCGCGCCAGTAACCTTTCCGTTATCACCCATATCAATAAGGAGTTCTGTTTCAATGGCTTTCGCAGGAGAAATCTTACATTTCGTCTCTACTGTCACACTTGCCAAGCTCCGGTTTTCATTACTTTTCAATACGATATTAACAGTTACGCTGCGAGCCTTTTTCGGGTCTGTGTTGGGATCAGCAATATTTTCAAGCACTTTTTGTAGTTCGATATTCACTTTCTCAGCCAATGCGCCGTTCGCGAAACTATTTAAGTCGACAATGTTTTTCATCTTTTCCCATCTCCTTGTTTTTGCATCAAACGATCATAAACTTCTGAAAGCTTTTCGTCGCTCAATGATTCTAGGTAACTTTCCGAGTACTTGGTCATCAGTGTGCAAGTGAAAACTTTTTCATCGCGTTCAGCTTTTCCCAATACCCCAGCACACCCTTTCAAAGTTTCATAGTTTTTTCACAGTGCCTATATTAACGTTTCAAGTTTTCAACCAACCAATCCAGAAGTTTATCGATTTTAAGAGATTGAATAACCGTATTTAACAACTCATTGCATGCTTTTTCAAGATCATCGAGCGCCTTCACTTCTTCTTTCGACGGCCTAGTAAACAACAAAAGGATGATCACTCCGACAATCGTAATTACCGTCGCTATCAATAGTTTTAACAATCTAATATCCCTTCCTTCGCTTTATGCTCGTACTGCGATGCAAATCATTTTTTATCCATCCAATAACTGAACCAAATTCCGATTAAAAACCCGATTAATAATGTCATATCGAGCTATCTCCTTGCTCGCCTACTGTCACTTCTACGAACTCAAAGTTTTCCATCATGTTCGTATAGCCAAAGTTCACAATCGCGTCTTTGCCGTAATTCCTAATCATGATACTTTCATATTTTTTCAAACCCTCAATCGTGTAGTCTTTGTCATAATAGATAGTCGCTTCTTGCAAGTCGTCTGTGACAAAATCACATTCGTCATCGTCCCGAAAATAGTGGTCGCCTATCATTTCAATCTCTTTCGATTCTTCTTTCAAGCGCAATACCCAAGCATCTTTAACTGCCATTTCTCTTTCCCCTTTCTTACTACGCATAATGTGCCTATTATTCAAGCAAAGGTCTTTTGCTCACGACTTCAAGGGCTTGCTGCTCAGTAAAACCCTCTGCAACAAGGGCATCGTAACGGGCCTTGAACAATTTCGCATTCATCACTTGCTGCTCCAACATGTACGGCAATAGATTGCGGAAATTATCTAGATCCATCTGAATTTTCAAGTGTTGCATCGCGTTATTAGGTTCTTGTTTATCACTCATTTTTACTTTCTCCCCTTTTCACATTTCATTTTTCCAATCAACAACTTTCACGCTTCCGCTGAATTCCGAAATGATTTCGTCCTTCATCGACGCATCTTTATACATGTACTCGTATCCAGATAATTCAAATTGGACAAATCCTTTAAATCGAGCTGGCGTATGACCCGCAGTAATTCTTAACCAATGGAATCCGTCGCTGAGCGGACAATGAATTAGTTCCGGGACCAACTCAGCATCCATTATCAATAAGTCGTCTAATGTCATTTGGTTCACCCTTAAACACCCTCTCTCAGCATCTTTTATAATTCTTTTTAGCTTTTTGTGCTAGACGAATTCCGTCTGCACGACCGTACCAGTAACCGACATCCACTCCGTCAGAGTAGCCCGACTTCCCGCCTAACCAATAAAACATAATGGCAATCGTGACGGCCGATAGGATAAAAACAAACGCCATGTAGTTTTGCCCCTTATAAACATTTTCCTATTGCACGAATCTTTATAGCCGCAGAACATCCGCATTGATATTCCTTCGCAGACGCGCTTGGTCCGAGGGAACCTTCGCAATTGCCACATCGCTCTTTATCCAATCTATCTATCTGCTCATAGGCTCCGATGCGAATTTGGCGCATCGCACGCCTTTCTTTCCGCTCCATTGGATGCATCGTTCTTCTCCCTCTGCTCGTAATAAGCCTTGGTGCCTTCCGCAACCCGCTGCAACCGTTCCGTCTCCGACATTTTCGGTGTATTCAAGGCTTTTTCTTCCGTCCAACCCATTTTCGTTATCCGCATGTTTACTGTGTTAGGTGTTAAATTGTTCACTTCCATGACTTCTAGTTGCTGTTCCGTCCATCTTCCGGTTTTAGCCTTTTGCGTAGCTGCTTTCTCCTCTGACCATCCATCGATTTTAATCCGATGGTAAAACCGATTGCGTGCTATACCGTTCTTTGTCGCGGTTTCTTCCCACTTGACCCACGCAAGCCCGAAGGACGATATATTTCGCAACGGCTGGGTAACTGCTCGATCAATATCCCACTGGTAAGTAGCGACTCGTTGGTATACAGCGCGCTTGCTAATCCCGTTTGCTTCAGCAGTTTCATAATCCTTCGGCGTGATGTAGTCGTATCGTTTTTCCATTCTACTCACCCTCTCAATTTTCATTCTTAGAACGGCAAATCGTCATCCGCTACTTCAATCGGACCACCACCCGTTGAAAATGGATCGTTATCTGTTCGGGAGTAGTTTTGTTGAGTTCCTTGGTGAGACGCCCCGTTGTCAATCCCCGAACTATTTCCACCAGTAGCTTTCCGTGGTTCGAGAAACTGCGTACTATCCGCTACGACCTCCGTGGTATAAACACGTTTGCCGTCTTGCCCTTCGAAGCTACCTGTTTGAATACGGCCATCCACTCCGACCAGGCTCCCTTTTTTCAAGAAGTTTGCGACATTCTCAGCCTGCTTCCTCCAAGCTACGCAACTGACAAAATCAGCCTCTCTTTCTCCTGACGCACTTTGGAAAGCGCGATTGACTGCTAATGTGAAGCGAGTGACAGCAATTCCGGTTTGCGTATATTTGAGTTCAGGATCTTTTGTTAAACGTCCGACTAAAACGACACGATTAATCATGCTTTGCCCCCTAACAAATGAGCGTCTTCGTAAATGTTGACAAGGATTTCAATCCGGTCGTTTTCTTCGTTAAGCAGAATGTCGTCCCAATGTTCTCTGTTGGCACTGATATAAAAAGCTCCACCTTGGTAAATCACCCTGTCTATCACCACTTCACCATCCTCTGCACCAGTCGCTATATCCCCCTCATAAATCTCTCGACCATTTTTGTCTTTTAGTCCCGTGAACTGCCAACGACCAAGAATCGAGTACCTGCCTGAGTGTAAATATTCCTCCATTTCACCATTTGTGATTTGGTCTAGTGAGTAGTACAACAGAATTTCAACTTGATCACTGACATGCAACACTAGAAAACGAAACTTAATTTCCCTCATTCCATCACCACTTTCTTAATTGCTAACAAGCTACGTAAAGAGTAATAATCCAACTTCTGCAACGATTCACCATTGCGCCCTTCCGTAACTCCTAAGTTGACCAATTCCTCAATGAGATTGAGTCTTTCCGCTTTAGTCCTCACGTTCTTCAAGTGTTTGCCCCTTTCACGAATCCCCTTGTAATTCTTTTATCAACGCTTCACGTTCCGCATCGACTTCTTCTTTCGATTTCTCGGGAGTAGACGCGTCTTTTTTCTTTTGCTTGTCCTTCCCAAACCATTCAGGCGTTTTCTCTTCACGACCTGGTCGATAGTTACGATTTCCGGAAGATGCTTTCGCTTTTGTTTTCTCTGCCTCGCGTTTCTTTTCAGATGCGAGTACTTGTTCAATACTAGTAATCTTTTTGTTATGCCAATCTCGTAAAATAGCTTCTGCATAATTCCAACGTAGGGCACCATTTTCCACAGATGTTTTCATAGCATGAATCACCAACTCTTCGTTCGTATCATCAATCCACGAACCAATCTTTTCACCAACATGTGGCGTAAGGATTCCGAATCCATTCTTTTCGTAAAACAAAAATGGGGTTTCAGCAATTTCCTTTTCCTCTTCCACACCCGCGTTAATGTTGTTGTTATTAATCTCTGAAGTACTCTCTGTAGTACTCTCTGGTAATGGTCTACCCAAGTTGGGTGCTTCGACTACCTGTTTTGGGTGCTTCGAGTACTCACTTTGGGTAGTCGACTCTACTTTTCGTGAGTCGACGTCTTCATCTTCGATTTCCTTTATTTTTTCATAATCAATTCGATACCATTTTGTTTTGTCAATCGGAAGACTATTAAAATTACCCGAGATCACTAATTGCTTATCTTCAAGACTTTTAATAACTCTTCGAATCGTATTGATACTCCAAAAAGGAAACTGCCCTTGCCATTCTTTCGCGGTATTATAAACCCATTTGTGACCCTCTTCGATATTCACACTGCGATCAATCCAGTAATGTAATTGTTGTAAGAATATCGCTTCCGAGAGTCCGACTTTCGTTGCAAGGGACGGCATAACCAATAAAGGTTTCTCGTCCATAAGTAGTTTCGACATAAATTACCCCTTCTTTCCTTGATTATTTCGGGGTTCTTAGGTACAATGAATTTGTTGAATATTGTAAGAACCTTAGAACTCGCTGTATCCGCAGCGGGTTCTTTTTTATTCATTTACCTCTCACCACTTTCAGTAATTCCAATTAACGAATAGTTCCGGTCCGCCATCTCCTCGCGTAGCCGAATAACCCGCATCCTCAAGAGCCGTTAAGAAAACATCCAGCAGTCGGGGGTCTTCATCCACGAACAATTCAAATCTCGATTCATAACGACCAACTAAAGCGTTCTCCGTAATATCCTCAAGCAGTCGTCTGTACGCTTTACTTTTTAATGCATTTTCCACAAAAATAATTTCGTTCGCCTCAGACAAAACTTTTAAATCAGACGCAGGCGTTAACTTAAATAATTCAATTTGGGGCGACTTTATTAATTGTTTGCTAAAGTCTTTTTTGTCATCAGAGGGCAGAGACTCAGAGTTCAAAGCTTCAAGGACGGGGCGAAACCCGATATACGTATAGCGAGACGCCGACGTACTGTAGTACCAGTAGCGCGCCGAATCGAAGCCACGAAGAGCGCGGCCCGAGCCAACCTCATGATGCGACTCTTGGCACCAACTATACGTATAAGCCCAATTCCAGTACCGATTATGTGTCCCGTTGAACGATTCTTCTGATACATATTCCCCTAAGTCCTCGTTTGTCGGGAACGGGAATGAAGACGTTGCCGTCCGGTTCGTAATAAATGAATCCCACTCATTCGAATGCGGGAATCCACCTAACTCGTAATCCCCATCCAAAGGCCTGTTCCCACCAGTTAACACGCGTAATAGATAGCGTTTCCCATACAATTTAACCTCTACACCGGATATTAAGCCTTGTTCATTTAACTCATCCCAAGAAATGTGCGACAGTATGTTTCTGTCAGCGATTAAAAGGTCTTTCCCGTCACATTTTGCAGGTATCCACGAAATTACCTTATGCGGAGAACCGTTATGAACAATCCCGATTTGTCCGCCATCGTACCTCGGTATATCCCCCGGAAATGGAGCGTGAGTTCCTTCGTAACCCCACGGTTTCTTAGGAAACGGCAATACTTTTCCGTCGACCGAAAGTGCGCCGAACTTTATTTTTTCAGCAAGATTTCCACTCATTTTTTCTCCAACCCCTCACGTTTTTATTCCAACTTCCAAGACTCAGCAAAGCGTATTGCAGCTTGGAGATCTTTCCGCTTCAAGTTTTTATACGAGTCCACTCCGAACTGTGATTTAATATCTCGGAACAAACTACCAAACAATTGTGAGCTAGGTAGAGTTGACCCAATCGAGTACACTCTTTTAGCAACCGCTTTATGCAACCGGACCTGCTCCCCGCGTTCTAACGTGCTTCCTGTCGGCACAAAACCCACTCTCCTTTCACGCTGCCTCGCTTTGTATTTCCTTTTGTATATATTCCCACTGGTTCGGCATCGCAGTTTTCAAATCGACAATCTCCGCGGTACTCATGATGGCGAAAAACTTCACACCGCCGATTAACTTGGAGATTTGGTACGAGTACTCTATGGAATTTTGAGTCTTTATTTCAAAATCAATAAATTCCGCTAGGAAAGATTCGGGAGTCATCATGACGCGGCTGTTACGTTGATATATATCGACGCTAATTACGTTGCGTTCGTCTTCTTCTACGCGTACTTGTAGGTGCTGAACAAGATCCGCGATTTCATTAATATCTATCGTCATTTCGTTCACCTGCCTTTCTTTTTGTCGATTCCATCGAGAGTGCCGGGATATAGGGGGATGAATAACCAGTACGATTTTTTGGAGGAATCAATGGCTTCCCGGCGCCTCTCGACGGAATCGACACTATGTTTCTGCACAGAGAATCATAGTTACTTATTAGACGCACAACCGCTTCAAGATTGCGCGTAAGCATTATCTTCTACCTTGTCCGCGCTTTCGGCCGCTTCGACTTCCCGTCGTTTCTTTTCAAGTAAACGCGGGACAGATGTTCTCAGACAAAATTGCCACATAGCCGCTTTTACGTCTTCCGGTATATGATGTTCGCTCACTCTGTTCCCTCCCTCTCTATAACTCCTTTATTCATGCCGATTCTTTTTTGACATTATCCTTTGCCAAATGCAGTCCGAGCTTAACGCCTTGGAACATTGCACTCATTTGAATTAATTCTTTTTCCGACAAACTTTTCAAGAAAGTAGCCATTTCTTCTACGCTTGGCTGTTCTTCGATATTTAAAATTACGTCCATGCTCTTTCACCTCCCGAAAATCTTTTTCAAAACAATCCTTATTTATCGGATTAACCATATAATAATACAGATTATCTATTAAGTCAACGATAATCGACAAAATAATATAGATTATCCGATTATTGTGTGGTATAATAGATTTGTAAGGTACATAAGGAGGTGCAAACGTAATGAAAAAGGGACTTGCTGATACCCCTGAACGAATTAAGTATTTAAGAGACGAAGTTCTACAGATTAAACAGAACGAGATGTCTCTTATACTTAATCTGAAACAAGGATCACTATCTGACATCGAACGAAAAAAAACAAAAACCGTTACCGATCGTGTCATTAATGACATCTGTCGCGAATTCAATGTCAGCGAAGAATGGCTCCGTAATGGAGTGGGGGAAATATTTGTACAACCAACCGCTTTCTCACTTGATGCATACGCAATAAAAAGCGGTCTCAGCGAACTAGAGACCGACATCATCAAAGGGTATATGGGACTCGATAAGGACATCCGCAAAGGAATCATGACTCACTTCAAAGCTATATTCGCTAGCCACGCCGAAACGGCCGCTACAATAGAAGACGATATTGAAGATGAAGTCGAAAAATATCGCGCAGAGTTGGAAGCAGAGAAAAAAGGGGCAATATTATCAGCTTCCGAAGAGGCAAGAAGCAAATCCAGTTAAAAAATGAATCTAAGGAACTTAATTTCTAGCGCTAGAAATTAAACTAAAGAGTGGCTCATATGCTGCTCTTTTGTTCTATATATAGAAAGGGAGTTTTTGAGGTGCAAGAAAAAACAAACCTTTCCGTCGGCATTTATGTTCGCGTGTCGTCCGAGGAAAGAGCGAAGGAAGGCTATTCGATAGACACGCAAACGCGGCTGCTCAAGATGTTTTGTGAGTCTCAGGGGTGGACGAAGACGGAGTTGTACGTGGACCCAGGCCATTCAGCGAAGGATATGGATCGTCCCGAATTCAAGCGATTAAAAAAAGATATTGAAAACAAAAAAATAAATATCCTATTGGTTTACCGGTTGGATCGCATGACCCGCAACATTCGTGATCTCTTCGACATTTTGAGTCTACTTGACGAACATGGTGCCGGCTTTAAATCCGCCACTGAAAACTATGACACGACCACAGCGATGGGCAGAATGTTTATCGGTCTTGTTGGGCTGTTGGCTCAATGGGAACGCGAGAACCTTGGGGAGCGTGTCACAATCACGATGAAACAGAAGATATTAATTGATAACGAAGCCTCAGGAGCTCAACCTTACGGATATAGGATTGAGGATAAAAAAAGAGTTATCAATGAGGAGGAAAAAGAAATCGTGCTCTTGATGATAGAGCAGTTTTATTCGATCGGAAGCGTCGCTGGCGTGGCGCAAGAATTAAACCGGCGCAATATACCCACTCGAACTAAAAAGACGAGCTGGAGCCATCAGACCGTCCGACAAGTACTGCGTAATCCTGCGTTGTGCGGGACGGTTGTGTATAGCGGCGAAATTGTCGAAAATGCATTCGAAAGTATTTTGACGCCGGATGAATTCGGAACCCTATCACGTCGGATTGAAAAACAAAACATCATTAGATTGCGCGCACCAACAAAAGGTTTGTTTTCCGGCATGCTAAAATGCCCTCAATGCAATCGCACGATGGTCAAAGCATCCGACACGTATCGTTGCAATAAATGTTATGAAAATAATAAAGGCTTGATAAAGGTAAATGAGAAATTCATCAAAGAGGCGTTTTTGAAGTACGTTCGACATAACAGCGAACTTGACCCGGCTGATCAAAACAAAAAGAAAAAAGTCGCGAGGTCAATTGGCGAAGAGATTTCTAGATTAGAACAAAAAAGAGCAAAATACCAACAAATGTACGCTGATGATTTCATGACCTATATAGAATTCCAACAGAACTTAACAGATAACGAAAAGGAAACGGCTCGACTGCGAAACGAGCAAATCGAAGGAGAGGAAGAAGTTAATATTGAGGAAGTGAGAAAGTATCGGTGGAAGCTAACCGAAAGCTTTGATTCCTTCACAAAAGAAGAGGCGATTGAGTTTACAGGATTATTTGTAAAAGAAATTTCCTTCAACAGGACATGCATAAAACACGATAAGAACGGGGTTCCCAAGGCTTATGAGTATGTAGTCACCGACGTGAAGTACAAAGGGTTATAGTTGCAATGAGGGGCATCCAATATTAAATACAGTTTGGTTCACTGAGTTAGCAAGCCCTTTGTATTTATCCGCAACAATTTCCATTGCAATAGCGCTTTGAATCGGATTCCCCGCATTCATGAGTGCCTGACGCATAAGGAATCCGAGTGATGCTAACAACAGGGATGTCGTATAGGCTGTTAATAGTAAAAATGGAATAGACAGCATTTGGAATAGGATAAGTGCTTTCACTTTCCCAACCTTTTTCACTAATGCCGGACCAATAAGCATAGCTACCGCCGTCATCGCAGATCCAAGTGATAAAATAAGACCAATGTATGCATTTGAGGCATCAAATCGGTTTGAGAAATATAAATTCAAGTACGGCACAACAAGACCTGAACCAAAACCAATCAGCAAACTCGCAAATGAGAAATGGAAAATCAGAATGATATTCCGTCTGAAGCTGCTGTCGACTTTCTCAATCTCTTCTTCCACAGGTTCAACGGACGTTTTCTTCACTTGCACCGGTTGAGGCGGCTTGTTTTGAAGTTTAAATAAGGGAAGTAAACCAATGATAAAAATGGTTGCCCCCGTTAGAAGCGCCCAACGAATCGCATCAGCTGCATCGAGAGCCAAGAGGACTTCTAGTACGTCAGCGATAACGCCCCCAAGCAAACTGCCGATAACATTCGCAACCGTCATGAGAGCGAAGTGGATACTAAACATATGGACCCGTTCGGCGGGTTTAGAATTTTCGGCGAGGAATGGCACACCCGAAACTTGCACGAATGCCATGAATAACCCCGTCAGAAATGCTGCGTAAATAATTGGCGTTTCAGCAACAGCGACACTTCGGTAAAACAATGTCATTCCTCCGAAAATTGCACCGCCGACAATCATCCATTTCCGACCGAATTTATCACTTAGAAATCCGGCTGGAACGAGCATAATTGCCGAAGCCAACGCAGTCATAGAAATGACTTTTCCGTTAATAGTTTCAGGCATTCCTAACTCTTTTATATAGAGATTATACATGACCATGAATACACCCATGCCGATCTGGATGAGCACGTTCGCTAGCATGAACAGCCTGACGTTTTTATTGAATGAAGATATTTTCAACTTCCAATCCGCAAACCATTTCCCCATGCTACTCCAACTTTCCATACGCGATACTTCGTTACTCTAAAGATACGTCTTTCAGAATAGTTTTTCAACAATAAAAATGCATCGTGCCAGTTATTGACACCATTTGCACCCTTCAAATTGTGGCAACAGCTGGCACCACACACCGGGTAGTACGGGCAACAATAAAGCAGTCACTTGGAGCTTAATCACAAAGAAAAAAGGAACTTCCCACTTACACGGAAGTCCCCTTCGTCATATCCTTGTCATTCAACTTTCGGAGTACCAGAAGTTCCCGCCTGCAATTTATACATTTGAGCATATTGCCCACCAAGCATAAGCAACTCATCATGTGAGCCTTGTTCAACAATCTCCCCGCGATCTAACACTAAAATACGATCCGCGTTCTTAATAGTAGAGAGTCTATGGGCAATGATGAACGTTGTACGCCCTTTTTTCAGTACGTCCATCGCATGTTGGATGATTTCCTCTGTTTCCGTGTCGATGTTGGACGTCGCTTCATCCAGAATAAGAATGGCAGGATCGAACGCAAGCGCCCGTGCGAATGAAATAAGCTGGCGCTGTCCAGAAGAGAGCGTACTCCCTTTTTCCACAACTGGCTCGTCAATTCCGCCTGGCAAATGTTTCAATACCAGTTCCCCACCGACTGCATCTAGCGAATGTTGCACTTTTTCGCGTGTAATGCGTGAGTCACCTAAGCTAATGTTCGACTCGACTGTCCCACTAAACAAGTAAGGGTCTTGCAGAACAATACCCATATGATCACGAATCGTCTGACGTGGCATGTCACTGATGTTTAGTCCGTCAATCGTAATCTTCCCTTTCGAAGCGTCATAGAAGCGGAACAGTAAATTCATGATTGAACTTTTTCCCGATCCAGTATGGCCGACAAGTGCGACCGTTTCTCCCTGCTTTGCTCCGAATGAAAGATCCTTTAAGACATATTCTTCATCCTTATAAGCGAACCAGACATTCTCAAAGCGGACATTTCCCTGGTAACGGGCGATTTTGTCGTCGCTTACCGGCTCCCCTTCACGGTCCAATAATTTGAAGACACGCTCTGCCGCCACAAGTGAATGCTCGAGACGTGCGAACTGGTTTACAATGCCCGTCACCGGGTTGAACAACCGTGTAATATAGTCTACGAAAGCATAGAGCATCCCAACTGAAATGAAACTTTCTGTGGAGATCGAAGCACCGCCAAAATACCAGATAAAGAACACAAAGGTCAATGACCGGATTACGTCGACAAGGTTATGTGAAGTCGCCGCCTCCACTTTTAGCAGTTTGTTCTGATAGCGGAAGTGTTCATCATTCAAGTCACGGAATTCCTCTTCCATCTGCTTTTCACGACGAAATGCTTGAATGATTGTCATGCCGTTGATTGATTCATTAATCATCGCATTCATGTCACTCACTTTTCCGCGGATGATATGGTTAACCTTCGAAGCGAATTTTCTGTATGCCTTCATCCAAATATAAAGTATTGGTAAGACAAATAACGTGATAGCACCCATTTTAGGATCCAAAATGAACATTGCAATGAAGATTCCTGTAATGTACATTCCGCTAATTGCGAACTGTGAAACGACCGTCACATATAAGTTACGGATTGCTTCCGTGTCATTTGTAATTCTTGCAACAACTTTCCCAGCGGGCAAATTATCAAAATAGCGGATTGGTAATGTCTGAATATGTTCGTAAAGATCATTACGCATTTTCTGTATGATACGGTTTGCCGCCTGTTGCATCAATAAATACTGGAAATACCTAAGTATCGCAGTGACCACAGCGAGCCCGAAAAAGATGGCCAGCAGCTTGGCAATCGGAGCGAAATCCATGCCCCCGCCAGTGGCCCCTGCAATGTGGTCATCAATGATTTTCTTGGCAATCATTGGTCCCATTAGATCCGCAGCGACTGCGAACGCAAGAAGAATAATACCTGTCAGTAATAATTTTTTATAGTCAAGTGCGTAATGGAGTAAGCGTCTACCGGTACCCATATTATTCAACCTCCCCAATCTGTTGGCGGTCGAATTGTTCTTTGTACCAGCCGTTCATTCCAAGTAAGCCCTCATGTGTTCCCTCTTCAATAACACGCCCATCGTCAAGTACGATAATCCAGTCTGCATGCTGAATAGCAGACAGTCGGTGTGTTGTAATAATTGTCGTTTTTCCAGAACGTTCCGTTTGAATATTTTCTATGATTTTCGCTTCCGTTTTCGCATCGACCGCAGAAAGCGAGTCATCTAAAATAAGAATCTCCGGATTTTTCACAAGTGCTCGTGCAATGGATATTCGCTGTTTCTGCCCTCCGGATAATGCAACACCCTTCTCTCCGACAAGTGTTTCAAGTCCTTCAGGAAGCATTTCAAGATCTTTTTCAAAATAGGACAGACGAATCGTTTCCGCAATGTCCGCTTCGGTTGCATCGGGTCGTCCGAATAAGATATTATCCCTGACTGACCGTGAAAACAGAACGTGATCTTGCGGGACGTAACCAATCCAATCCCTTACCTGATCTTTTGTCATTGACTGCATTGGTACTCCCGAGAAGACGATTTCCCCTTCTCCGGATGGATATTCACGCAGTAGCTGTTTGACGAATGTCGTCTTTCCACTACCGGTTTTTCCAACTATCCCAAGCGTATCGCCACGTTTCAAATGGAGCTTAATAGCATCCAAGTTGACCGAATGCGACGTCGGATAAGTGAAAGTAACATCCTGGAAACCTACACTATTAGGTTGTTCAACATTCACGGGATGTTTAGGATCCTTCACATCTTCCTCATAATCAAGCGTCTCTGTCACCCGGTCGAGTGACGCATTTCCGCGTTGTAAAACGTTAATCAATTCACCGATTGCAAACATCGGCCAAACAATCATCCCAAGATAGACATTAAAGGTAACGAGATTCCCTAGCGTCATATCACCAATGGATACAAGGTAGGCCCCGTAACCGAGCCCAATCATATACGTCAGACCTGTCAGTACTTTCGAAATTGGCATGAACAGCGCGTCAATCTTCTCGACGTGCATGTTTTTCTGATAGACATCTTCCGTCATATCAGCAAACCCTTTTTCAGATGCACGTTCCTGGACGTATGCACGAACAACCCTTACACCCGCGACTGCTTCCAAGACGTTATCATTCAAATCACCGAACGCCTGCTGTGCCGTCATATATCTTTCGTGAATTTTCTTTCCTAAAACCTGCATGATAAACGCCAAAATCGGAAGCGGTAAAATCGCCACAAGCGTCAATTTCCACGAAACGAGAAAGCCCATCGTCAAGACTAGCGTCAGTAAATAGAGCGTCGAATCGACAAGCGTCATGATGCCGAAACCTGCCGTCTCAGATATTGCCCGTAAGTCATTTGTAGAACGGGCCATCAGATCGCCTGTTTTATTTTTCTCATAAAACGTGGGGGTCATTTTCAGAAAATGATGCATAAGCTTTCCCCGTAATTGCCGTTCGATTACATAAGCCCCGCCAAATAATTGGTATTGCCAAACATAGTTACTTGCATAATTGAAAAGCATAATTAAAAACATAGAACCAATAAATATAACAAGTAATCTTGCTGTCAACGTCTGTGTATAGATCGAGTCAATTGCCTGCCCGATTAGCCAAGGTGGAATAACAACAAGAATATTCGTCACCATCAGCAGAATAAGCGCAACTGTGTACCTCTTACGATTTTCTTTAAAAAACCATTTTAATTTAAATAGCACTGAAAACATAATTCAATCAACCTTCTTCCCTATTCTCTTACAGCTATCCGCTTTCGAGAGATTCCTTTTTCAATATTTTCCTTTGTTGTTTGATGATTATCATCGTCAACACTCCTTTTCCTATTAGTTAGTCCAACTTTATGCAACACGCAATGCGTGGAAACACCAATTTCTCTTTAGATTAAAACAAAAAAAGAGCACACGCTTCTTAAGATAAGCGTGTGCTCATAAAAGGAACGGCAAAGCGCGCCGGTCCGGGTTTATTTAGTGTTAAAAACTAAAACACGGATAGGTACGGTTTCATTTTATTGTTGTTGTTTTGGAACACGTATACTTTTTTCATTTTCCGTACCTCCCTTTCTATTTCGAGTAACTAACTACTTGTAGGTTATCATTTCCATTTCAGAGTTGTCAATACTTTTCGAAAACAGAATTACTTCAACCATTTTCTATGATGTAATCCTCAAGTCAGTGAGAATCTTACTGTTCGTTAATATTGGATAAATATATGAATGAGTTAAATTGAATATGACACCAACAGAGAAATACGTGATGAATAACAGCTACTATTATATGTTGAACAAATGAATACAGCGTATGCGCTTTACAAGAGCTTTTGGTAGGCCACTGAGAAGGTCCCAATAATTGGAGTGAAATAGAACTCCTACCAATACCGCTTCGACGCTTTGTGGATGCCTCCCGCGATAAGCCAGAAAGAAGACCACTTTCAGTCTTATCGCTCCGGCTACCACGAAGTCGCGCCTTCGCTGGATGGTCTATTTGAGAAAGCGCATTTCATCCCAGATAATTATATATGTTGAATCTGGTATATATACTGAGCGAAGGCGCCTTAACAGGGGTAGCCGAAGCCATAAGACTGGCGGCGAAGCTGCTTGGCTTAGGGCGGGAGGCATCCCCGAGCGTCGCAGCGGTTCAATGGAATTCTTTATTTCAATTTATATAGTATCAACTAGTAATCACAGTATAATCTCGGCATATACATCTCAAAATCATATTTTCCTCGATAATGAACACCCTAGCGCAGGCATCCCCAAAGCGCCAAGCGTTCTACAATCCACGCCCCGAATTTCATTGAGGCTTGAACAACTTCTATGAACTTTTTCTTATCCTTTTTCAGAAGTCCTGCTATACCGCCTTACCTGCAAATATACGTAAGACAAGAGTATCTATTTGTTTTTTTCTTGAAAATAAATTATCATAGAGTTAACTAAGGATTTTACCACTATAGGAGGTGTACACTTTGTTCTCCCCCTCATTTGGGTTCGGAACAAAGTAATTATTTGGATATTGCCATACGATTGACAGCATTTGCTGTCTTGATCGCTCTCACCGCATTTTTTGTTGCGAGTGAATTTGCAATTGTGAAGATTAGATCAACACGGATTGACCAACTGGTTGCGGAGGGTAACCAGCGTGCCGTAATTGCGAGAAAGGTAATTAGTAATCTGGACGAATATTTGTCCGCTTGCCAATTGGGGATTACGATAACTGCTCTCGGACTCGGGATGCTCGGGGAACCAACTGTAAAACTAATGTTAAAACCGATTTTCTCTTATTTCGATTTAACAGCTAGTACTTCCAGTATTCTTTCATTCATTATCGCATTCACATCGGTAACATTTTTGCATGTTGTTATAGGTGAATTGGCTCCTAAAACGATCGCGATTCAAAAAGCGGAAGCCATTACATTGTTATTTGCAAAACCGCTTATTTTATTTTATCGCCTCATGTACCCTGTTATTAAAGGTATGAATGGTTCTGCACGTTTCTTCGTTGGACTGCTTGGCTATAAATCGATTTCTGAATCAGAAGTCGCTCATACAGAAGAAGAACTTCGAATGATTTTATCAGATAGTTTAAAAAGCGGCGAGATTAACCAAGCCGAATATAAATATGTCAATAAGATTTTCGAATTTGATGACCGGATTGCCAATGAAATCATGGCCCCTCGGACAGAAATGATATCAATCGAAAAAGATATGACATTACGTGAAGTATTCGATGTGATGGGTGTTGAACAATATACACGCTACCCTGTCACGGATGGCGATAAAGACCATATTATTGGTCTGGTCAACATGAAAAACCTATTGACAGCATTCATTAAGGAACCAGACACAGCTGGCCATCAACCAATTGTTAATTATATGCAACCGATTATACATGTCATCGAATCGATACCAATCGCCGACCTTCTACTCAAAATCCAACGAGAACGCATTCATATGGCGATTCTAATGGATGAATATGGTGGAACTTCAGGCCTTGTAACTATCGAAGATATTTTAGAAGAAATCGTCGGTGATATTCAAGACGAATTCGATATGAATGAAGTACCAGAAATTCAAATTCTCGGGGAAAACCATTACATTTTAGACGCGAAGATGCGCATCGAAAATGTAAATGACATTCTCGGTATTTCCATTAACGAAGAGGACATCGATACAATCGGCGGCTGGATCATGACCCAACGCTTCGAAGCAATCCAAGGTGAAAAAATTATTGAACAAGGGTTTGAATTCATGGTGAAAGATGTGGATGGTCATCATATTCTCTACCTAGAAGTCATCAAATATGAACAGGACTCCACTGACAGCACTTCAGAATTGTCAATGGAATCCTAACTAAAAGCGTCTTCCCTATGGAGGACGCTTTTTTTGTCCGATACGATACGCTCCCACCTTCTCAGCTATATTTCAAATGACCTGAAAAGTCTGTATTGACTTTCTTCTTGCGTCTTGTTATTATTAATTCAACTTACAGAAAGCAGGTGAAGTTTTATGGCTATTATCATTGTACCTATTGCTAATTTGATCGGACCCATACTTTCACCTGCCGTGCTTTTATAATAAGCATGCTTATTCTGTTATGCGCGTGAAAGCCGTGGTGTCCGATCAAAGGACCCACGGCTTTTTTATTGTCTAGCTACAGGCGCCTTGCGCTTTTCTAGTACGCACATAACAGGAGGAATATAAATTGATTAATTTAAACGAGTACGGTTGGAATTTATCCCATGAAACGAACTGGGATGATATAAAAGACGGATTAAAAATGAAAAAATGTACGCCTGGGCGTGTCACACTCGAGCATAAAAGAATGTATCGGGTTGTCACAGCTGAAGGTGAATGGCTATCTGTCTGTTCGGGTGCGATGCAGTACGAAGCCGATGAGCGACGAGACTTTCCAGCTGTCGGTGATTGGGTCGCAGTGGAAAAAATGCCTGGTGAAGAACGTGGTATTATCCATGACATATTACCGAGAACATCTCTGTTCTCCAGAAAATCCGCTGGCACAATGATTTCCGAACAAATTATCGCAGTAAATATCGATATCGTTTTCTTGGTCATGTCGATGAATAAAGACTTTAATGCTAGACGACTCGAGCGTTATCTGGTTGCCGCCTATGATTCAGGCGCAAGTCCCGTCGTCGTATTAACAAAGAAAGACGTATGTGATGACCCTTCCCACTACATTGAAGAAGCACGGAATATAGCTATGGGCGCTGATGTTTTCGCCGTGAGCAATGTTACCGGTGAAGGAATTGACGAATTGACCGCACTGTTAGATGGTGGAAAAACAGCGGCCTTATTAGGTTCTTCAGGTGTAGGGAAATCCTCTCTTACAAACGCCATTTACGGCGGTGAAACGATGTTCGTTCAAGATATCCGTGATGATGACGATAAGGGCCGGCATACGACGACCCATCGTGAACTCGTTAAGATTCCTGGCGGCGGTGTATTGATTGATACGCCAGGGATGAGAGAGTTTCAGCTGTGGGACAACAGCGAGAGCCTGGATTCAGGTTTTAAAGACGTGGAAGCATTCACCAATTCATGCAAGTTCAATGACTGTCAGCATAACAATGAACCCGGATGTGCAGTACAGGAAGCACTTGCTACAGGTGCTTTACCTGAAGACCGCTATGCGAGCTATCTGAAACTCCAAAAAGAGTTGGCATTCCTTGAACGAAAAATGGATGCCGCCGCTCGATCCGAAGAACGGAATAAGTGGAAAAAGATAACAAAAAGTATGCGCAATCATCCTTCGAAGAAGAAATAAGTAAAGAGTCACTATATGAGAAGGGCTGATCTGTTAGTCGATAAATTATCGACTAACAAGAACAGCCCTTTTTTTGATATGTATATTGATTGTTATCACCGCGTTGATTTGCTTTATCACCGTCATCGGGAGGTTTATCACCGCCATGGACCTGTTTATCACCGTCTTAAACGAGTTTATCACCACCATCGAATTCCTAGTAAGTCGGAAACTACTTTTTGCGTTACAAAAAAACAGCCACGTACACCGGGTTTACCGGTATGCATGGCATTTTTGCTTTCAATCCTTTTTATACTCGATATGGTACACATCATGACGACGATCTTTTAGTTGCTTCACGGTACCGTCCTGACGCTGGCGACGTAATATCTCGAGGTCGACGTCTCCAATAAGTACCATTTCTAAATTTGCATTCGTTTCTCCTACGATGCCATCCCGAGCAAACTCGAAATCGGATGGAGCGAATATAGCTGATTGTGCATATTGGATATCCATATTTGCCGTCTGTGGCAAGTTTCCGACCGTGCCAGAAATAACAGTGTAAATCTGATTTTCAATCGCTCGGGCTTGGGCACAATAACGGACGCGCAGATACCCTTGTCTATCTTCTGTACAAAATGGTGTGAAGATAATATTGGCACCCATATCTGTTGCAATACGTGCCAATTCGGGGAATTCAATATCATAACAAATTTGGATGGCGATTTTCCCGCAGTCTGTATCGAAGACGCGAACCGCATCTCCTGCACTAATTCCCCACCATTTTCGTTCATTTGGCGTAATGTGAATCTTATATTGTTTTTCGATTGACCCATCACGACGGAACAAATACGAAATATTGTAGATTTCTTCATCCTCTTCCTCGACAAAGTGAGATCCACCAATGATATTCACGTTATAACGGACTGCAAGATTCATGAACATCTCAATATATTGCGGCGTATATTCAGTCATTTTACGTACTGCTTGGCTCGGCGATATTTCATCCATAAATGACATAAGCTGAGTCGTGAATATTTCCGGGAAGACGACGAAATCGGAGTTGGCATCAGACGCGACGTCAACGAAGTATTCACACTGATGAGCCATGTCGTCGAATGATGAAATCTTGCGCATCAAGTATTGGACAACGCAAATACGTACTGGATAACTTGTCTTGAAATGACGCTTCGTCAGCGGTTTATAATCAACGTTATTCCATTCCATAAGTGTTGCATATTTCTTCGATGCTTTATCGTCCGGTAGATAGTTTGGATTAACCCTCATCAACGTAAAGTCATTCATCAGTTGGAACGTCAGTACAGGATCATAGATTTTATGGCGCGACACAGAATCTACATATTCACGCGGCGACATTTCTTCGGCAAATTTATGGTAGTTCGGGATCCGACCACCTAGGATAATCGACTTCAAATTGAGCTCTCTCGCAAGTTCTTTACGTGCTTCATACAAACGCTGTCCGACCTTCATACGGCGGTAGCCAGGATGCACCATAACTTCGATGCCGTACATATTATAACCGTCGGGATTATGGTTTGTTATGTACCCTTCATCAGTGACATCATCCCATGTATGGCGGTCGTCATACTCATCGAAATTGATGATTAGACTAGAGCATGAACCGATGATTTCCCCATCCAATTCAGCAACCATCTGTCCTTCCGGAAAATTTTCTAAATGACTCTTTAGATGCCCCTCTTCCCACGGTTCCATACCAGGGAAACATAATTCCTGCATACTTAAAAGCCTCGTTATATCCTCAAATTTCATCTGACGAATAACCATACTTATTTCAAACTCAGACAAATCAAATTCTTCACTCATCCGAAACACCTCTTCCCAACCTGTATCTCTCCATTATACCGCAGTTGCCCCTACAGTTAATAATGTTTTACTTGTTTAATACGACACCCTATAATCAAATGTGTATGTAGTTTACCAAGCAGGAGATGATTGTATGCAAAAACGACTAGAAAACAGTCTCATTGTTATTTGGACAGTTTCATTTGTCGCAACGCTCGGTTCGTTATACTTTTCGGAAGTACGCGGATATGAGCCCTGTACGCTCTGTTGGTACCAGCGGATTCTGATGTATCCAATCGTACTCATTTCAGGTGTCGCCCTGTTCCAAAAAAACGCACGAATTGCCTTGACTCTAGCTGTTTTCTCGATTGTTGGTGGAAGTATCTCCCTCTATCATTATGGAATTCAAAAGCTGACTTTTTTGGGCAATAGTGCACCTACTTGTGGAAACGTGTCTTGTACAGGACAATACATCAACTATCTCGGATTCATCACCATTCCATTCTTGGCGCTTTTGGCATTTTTAATCATCTTTATTACAAGCCTTTTCATGATGAAATGGCAGAAGGAGTCGAAGTAACTTGAAAAAATTATTAATCATTGGCGGTGCTATTGTCGCGGTCTTCATCCTCATTGTCGTATTATCGAACAAAGCGGACCAAGCAAAAATGAAAGACAATCCATATGGAACGGATAATCTTGAAAAACCAACAATCGATTTGATCGGCAATGAAAACTACAGCAACATCGTCTTGCCAGATACTCTGTTCAAAAAAATCGAGGCCGGTGAATCAGTAACGGCCTATTATTTCCACCCTGAATGTCAATTTTGCATGGAAATGACACCTGTTTTGATGCCAATTGCAAAAGAGTTGGATGTCAACGTACTGCAATATAACATGATGGAATTTGGTGATAAAGCCGGAATGGATACAGACTATAAAATTGAACGTTGGCCAGCCCTCGTCCACTACAAAGATGGTAAAGAAGTCGGACGTATGCTCGGTGCACAACCCGAGGAAAATATCCGTGCATTTTTCAATGAATTCGAAGGCAAATAATATGGAACGAAGTCTAAGTTCGCTGCGTCCTGCGGCAACTAGGAGGGATGAAGTACAATCCCTCACGCTTCATGACCTACATCCTGTAGGCCCACGACTGGAAGGAATGATTTAAATGGCTTTATTTCATTATAAAACACAAGAAGACAATATGACGGTTGAATACTTGCTCAAAGATAAATGGCAAGGCGGTAAAAAGACGGTCCACCTTATGCGTATGGCCAAGAGTGTACTAGATTCGAACGGCGAACCCGTAGACGACTGGCGCTTACCTCTCGCGAAAGGTACAGAATTGGTGTTTACTTTCCCTGATGCAGCTTCCACGTATATTGCTGATGAACAAGTTGAACTTACCGTACTTTTTGAAGACGAGCATATCCTGGCAGCTGTTAAACCTGCTGGTATGACAACACATCCCGATGGTCCAAGGGACAAAGGTACACTGATGAATGCTGTCATGGCATATGTTAAAAACAATGGCGGGGATTATGCCGAGCATATCCATCGTCTTGATAAAGGAACTTCCGGTGTTGTTCTCGTTGCGAAGCATCCAATTGCGAAGGCACTCTTCGACCGTATGATTGAGAATAATGACATCTCACGGAAATACACTGCAGAAGTTGACGGTTACTTGAAACGACCTAAAGGTTCCATTAGACTTCCGATTGGAAAAGACCGCCATCATCCAGCCAAACGAATTGTTTCAATGTCTGGACAAGCCGCTGTTACAAACTTCCGGCTTATTGAACGTAAAGAAGAGACGTCCATCGTAGAAGCTGATCTTGAAACAGGTCGGACACACCAAATCCGCGTACATTTATCACATATTGGATACCCAGTTACAGGCGATACACTATATGACGGCAGTGAAACGGAAGACGGTCATTATCGGTTAACTGCAACTGCGTTATCGTTCATCCATCCATTTACAGAAGAACAGACGCTTATTGAAATGAAAAATATCTAAAAAATGCCATGGAGAGTATTTCTCCATGGCATTTTTTTAATAAATTGCACTTAGTTTGTGACATCCTCAGAACGCGGCATTTTTAGTCTAGGTACTCCTAAGTTCGCTCCTACTGAATCAAATTAAAACGCTAGTTGACGGATTCCATTCTCAAGACGCTCATCAACTTCTTTTGCATCTTCAATATGTTCCACAATTAGATTATGTGCTTGTGAGAATAAACTTTTCGCACCGTGAAGTTCATGTTTCACTTCTTCGGACAGTTTTTTCTGTTCTTCAATCATTTCTTGAATAGCACCAATGTCACCTTGGCTTACCTCAATCGTGCTTAGGATGCTTTCAATTTTTAATGCAGTTGCCAAACTTACTTCGACTCCTTTTTCAACGAGCTCAGCACTTTTCCTTGTAGCGGCAAGCGCTTGCTCGATTTCATTGCGAAGTGAAGAAGTTAATGTTTGGATGTTTGCCGTACTATCCGACGTGCTTTCTGCAAGTTTCCTTACTTCTTGGGCAACGACCGCGAACCCTTTTCCGGATTCTCCAGCCCGTGCCGCCTCGATTGACGCATTCAATGCAAGCAAATTTGTCTGCGCTGCAATATCTTCAATGACGCCGACAATTGACTGTATCTCAACTGATCTAGCGCTTAAGTTCGTCATGTTCTGTTCGGAAGCTTGAATTTGGATTCCCAAATCTTTGATTACATCGGCTGTCGCCTTTACCTCTTTCGTTCCTTCTGATGCTTCTTTAACCATGCTATGAGATTGTTCTTCAAGTGAACGACCTTTTTCAAACAAGTCCTGTGACTTTTCCGAAGTTCTTTCGCTTAGTTCACCTACGTTTTCAAACCTTGTCTCAATCTGACTAACTGCTTCACCTAATACGTTATGTTGCGCGTTTACTTTTTCATGCTGATTAACAGCAGCATTCAGCTCGCTTTTTAAGTCAGTTAAACGTCCTTGATCCTGTTGTTCTTTATCTGAATACGCCAACTTCAAACGGTCAATTTCTAGTTGAAGACGATCATCCTCGATACCCTTTTTCTTGCTTCTGAACATGGTAATCAATTCCTCCTACACCCTTTTTTTTATCATACCATAAAATACCTCATTTTGAATGTAGTATTTGTGCTAAAAGTTGCAATACTATGAATAGCATTAAGACTTATGACACATATCAGGCACGCTAATGAAATTAGTATGAATCCGGATTGGTTCCCGTCCGCTCATCGCGATTAAGTGCGTTAATCGATGCCATTTCTTCAGATGACAGTTCAAAATCGGCAACTTCATTATTTTCACTTATACGTTCAGGTGTCACCGACTTTGGAATAACGATGAGATTATTTTGCAAATGCCATCTGATAATAACTTGCGCAGGTGTTTTACCGTACTGTTCGCCGATAGTAAGAAGCGTTGGTTCTGCAAGTAGCTTCCCACGTGCAAGCGGTGACCAAGACGTCACAGCAATTCCATTCTCTTCGCAAAACGCACGGAGCGGTTCCTGTGTTAGATACGGATGGAGTTCAATCTGGTTCACCATTGGCGCAACATTTGCTTTTACAAGGATTTTTTCAAGATGATGGGCATGATGATTGGAGACACCTGTTGTACGGATCAGTTTTTCGTCATACAACCGTTCAATCGCTTTATAAGTGTCGACATATTTTTCTGACACAGGCCAATGTGTCAAATATAGATCCAAATAATCTAAGCCTAGTTTCTTCAATGAAGTCTCGAATGCGCGGAGTGTCCCGTCATAGCCCTGATCAGTATTCCATACCTTCGATGTGATGAACAGCTCTTCCCTTGGAACACCAGAGTGACGGATCGCTTCCCCCGTTTCCCTTTCATTCTCATAGATTGCCGCTGTGTCAATTGCGCGATATCCTGTTTCTAGTGCGTATGTAATTGCTTCGACAGTCTGACCCGGATCCGTCATCTTATAGACGCCAAGTCCTAATTGTGGCATTTTCACACCATTTGCTAGCTCAAGTGTTCCGTTGAATCGTTTTGTCATTTGAATTTCCCCTTTCGAAACTTATTCTTTAATTGTACAAGCGGCATTCGAATATTACGAATTACCTGATTGCATTTCAGAGTTGAATTTTAACGTAAAAACGAATATTATTGTAAATGTACTTCATTTCGTTCGTATTCTGAAAGGAGATTTACATTGTTTCATTTAAAAAAACATAATACCACTGTGAAAACGGAAGTATTGGCAGGAATGACAACTTTTTTGACAATGGCCTATATTGTCATCGTCAATCCGATTATTCTCGCTGACGCCGGCGTACCATTCGAGCAAGTATTCATTGCGACAATTATCGCTGCGGTTATCGGTACACTTTGGATGGCACTTTTCGCCAATTATCCAATTGCAATTGCACCAGGAATGGGATTGAATGCTTATTTTACATCGGTTGTTCTCGCATCTGATGGTCAACTCGACTACATGACTGCTTTTTCTGCAGTATTCATAGCTGGATTAATATTTGTTCTGTTGTCCTTGACTTCTTTCCGTGAAAAATTAATTGAATCAATTCCTGAGAGTCTGAAGCTCGGGATTACAGCTGGGATAGGGTTATTCATCGCCTTTATCGGCTTGCGTCTTTCTGGACTCGTCGCTCCACATGAGGCGAACCTTGTTAAGCTTGGCGACCTTACGTCTCCGCCCGTTCTACTCGCTTTGTTCGGCCTTCTCGTGACGGTTATTCTTATGACTTTGAATATCTATGGTTCGATTTTCATTGGAATGGTTCTAACCGGAATTGTCGCAGTCTTTACGGGTCAGCTCAAATTTGAAGGTGCCTTATGGAAAATGCCTAAATTGCCGGAAGGGATTCTTGTTTGGAATCCGATTACTGCATTCGGTGACGTCATTTCACATGGTTTGTATGGGGTGGTTTTTGCCTTTCTCATCGTTACCTTGTTCGATACCACCGGCACGATGATTGGCGTTGCAAAACAGGCTGGCCTTATGAAAGGCAATAAGCTGCCACGTGCACGTCATGCATTACTTGCAGATTCTGTTGCAACAACATTCGGATCGATGTTCGGTACGAGCCCAACAACGGCGTACATCGAATCTTCATCTGGTGTTGCAGTAGGTGGCCGGACAGGATTGACATCACTGACTGTCTCTATCCTCTTCCTTGTCGCGGCATTTTTCGGTCCACTCGTCAGTACATTGTCTGGTGTATCTGCAATCACAGCTCCTGCTTTGATTATCGTCGGAAGCTTGATGATTGGTGCAGTGAAAGATATTGATTGGGATTCATTCGATGAAGCATTCCCAGCCTTCCTCGTTATTCTAACAATGCCACTCACTTCGAGCATTGCGACAGGAATCGCTCTTGGTTTCATCACATACCCGCTATTGAAAGTTGTGAAAGGGAAAGGAAAACAAGTTCCTATCCTGTTATATATTTTCGCGGTACTGTTCACCTATCAGCTGCTCTATTTACCACATTAAAAAATACCCTTCCGTTAGTATTCGGAAGGGTATTTTTTACATATTGATTTAGCGTCTAGAAGTGATAGCCGACATTACGAGCGCTCCTGCAGTTAGTAGGTGCATGAACCAGCCAATGAACGGAATAGCACTCACTATGCTCGTTACGAGACCTAGGATGGGTGCTGCCTTACCCTGCATGTCCCGAATTGAAAGCAGTAACGTAATTGCATGTAAAACGAACATGACACCCAGCACTGAATATCCGGAGCTTATAACAAAAACTCCTCCAATGATTGGAATTGCAAGAAAACCTTCTGCAATTGCCGTGATCCATTTCATTCCTGTCGAGTAATTTTTCATACTATATTCTACCTCCATATTATTTAAATCGTTATGTTATATACGGACAAGCCGACAAAAAGTTTCATTTTTCTTGGCTCTGTCACAATTTTTCCTGACGGTCGTTTCAATTCCATTTAAAATAGGGTATACTTAACGAAGCTACTAATGAATTTACAGGAGGTACCTATCATGACAGTAATTCTAATTATAGGTGTTTGCTTTGCATTCCTATCTGCAATTTTCACAGGCGGATACGATGATAAACCGGGCAAGGTTAAGATACCTGGCCTAAAAAAATAACAATAAGTAAAACGGGACATGCCTTCAGGCTGCCCCGTTTTTTTTATACCAATCCTGGATAAGATTGTTGCCTAAGCGCTTCATATATAAGTATCGCCGCCGTGTTCGATAAATTAAGCGACCGAATGTTGTCGTTCATCGGGATTCGTAGACACCGTTCTTTATTCTCCTCTAAAATTTCTTCAGGAAGTCCGCTCGTCTCTTTACCGAAGACGAAAAATATATCTGTTGCACCATCAGAATAATCGAATGCAGTATGAGTCCTTTCACCGTGTTTTGTCAAAAAGTAAAAAACAGCATCGGGATTCGCCGCGAATAGCTCACGAATTCCTTCATGATATGTAATATCGACGTGCTCCCAGTAATCGAGCCCCGCACGTTTCAACATTTTGTCGTCCGTCGAAAACCCAAGCGGTTTCACAAGATGAAGTTTCGCTCCTGTTCCTGCGCATGTCCTTGCAATATTCCCTGTGTTTGCAGGGATTTGTGGTTCAAATAACGCTACGTGTATGGCCATCTCAGTGATTCCTCCAATTAAACTTTTTTACTATAGATACGTTGAAATATAGAACCCCATTGATTTTTTTCTGCTCCCCCTTGTAAGAAGCCTTCGTTTAGTTTATATAGGCATTCATTTCTTCAGTATATAAGTATCCGCTGCCTTTTCTAATTCAGCACGCACTTCCGGATCTTCCTCTTTCGATAATGCTTCCTTAATCGCTACATATCCTTCTTCCAAACCAATTCGACCAAGTGCCCATGCAATCGTACCACGAATGACGGGTCTCGGATCGTTCTCTAACATACTGATCAATTCTGGTACCGCAGACTCCTCCTTGAAATGTGCGAGTGCAATAATTGCATTTCGCTGAATCGGATTTTTTCCGCGCCAAGATCCTGATACATGTCCAAATTTCTCTTTAAATTCTCGATTCGACAGCCTAAGCACTGGTTGAAGAAGCGGCTTCGCCAGTTCAGGGTCTGCTTGGAATGCTTGCTGATGCAAATTATGCTTTCCTTTATTTTTCGGACATACCGTTTGACATGTATCACACCCGTATATCCGATTACCAAACTCCGCACGAAATTCTTCCGGAATTGGCTTTTTCGACTGTGTAAGGAAAGCAATACAACGCTGCGCATTTAATTGGCCTCCCTGAATCAATGCACCAGTTGGACATACGTCAAGACAAAGTGTGCAATCCCCACATTCATCTTCCATTGGAACGTCCGGCGCAAAAGGGATATTGGTAATCATTTCACCCAGGTACACATACGAACCGAATTCCGGCGTAATTATTGAACAGTTTTTTGCCGACCAGCCAATCCCCGCCCGTTCTGCAACAGCGCGGTCTGCAAGCTCACCCGTATCTACCATCGAGCGAACCTTTGCTTTAGGTGCATGTTCTAGTATAAATTCCTCAAGCAGTCTCAGCTTTTCACGAAGGACTGTATGATAATCTGTTCCCCATGATGCACGGCAAAAAATACCCCGGCGCTCGCCTTTTTTTCCTCTCGGAGAATCTGCCATTTTGGATGGATAAGCTACAGCAATTGCAATAATGCTTTCTGCTTGATCAAGCAAAAGAGCAGGTTCTGTCCGTTTATCTAAATCCTTTTCTTCAAAACCCGACTGATAGCCTAGTTCTTGCTGCCGCTTCAAGCGGTTTTTCAACTCACGAAATGGTGCAGCTGTTGTAAAACCAATTTTGTCGATGCCGATTGACTCCGCATAGTCCCTCACTGACTGTTGCAACTGAACAGCATTCACACTGTATCGCCTCCACTATGCTACTATTGAATTAAACTATATAAAGGGTGAAGTCATTGATTATTGAAATGGATATGAAGCTTTTAGGTGCCGTACCCGGATTAAAATTGGGCATTAATCATTATACCAAAATTACAGTGTCAGAATCGCCTCAAATGCTAAAAGGAAAATTGCAATTATTCCAAGAGCAACTTTTCTTTGAGCTGGAGAACAAGTCCGTCCCCGAATTCCCTGGCATTAAAGAATGGCGTACTGTGTGGAAAGCACTTGGCGCAGACTCTAATCGATACCGTCATTCTACAGAAGCACTTATGCGCCGGATTAAGAAGCAAAACTACATCGATCCATTCCACAATGCTGTCGACTTGAATAACTTCTTTTCCTTGCAGCACGAAATTCCAGTAGGCATCTATGACCTCGAAAAAATTGTCGGCGATATAATCGTTACTTCAGGGACAGAAGAGGATGGATATGATGGATTGAATGGTCGTTTTAATTCATTACAAAACATTCTACTGTTAAAAGATGATTATAGCCCATTCGGTAGTCCATATGTCGATTCTATACGCAGCGCTGTAACAGAAGATACGACAGACGCGTTACATATCTTCTTCCTACGCCCGTCCATGGATGCTACTGAAGCGTTTGAACTGACAACAGCATGTGGGAACATGTTTACTAGTCTTAGTGGTGGAGATGTTCGTTCATATGTTTTGCACGAGGGACAAACTTCCATTATAGTTGACTGACAATGTTTCTAAATGGGGGGAATGAACAAGTGAGCAACATAACACTCGCTGAAGCTGTAAAATTAAAAAGTGTTTTAACAAAACGAATTCATGAGCTTGAAGATGAAATGAGACGCGTAGCCTTTACGAATGTAGAAAAAGGCAACACCCCTGATCAAGGACCACGTAGCCTTAAAATCGTAGAAACAGAATTGGATGAAGTCCGTTTAGATAGTCGAGTGCTCGACCGTCTCATGTATCGTGCCAATATCGATAATGAAATCGAGTTCCAAGGGCAACAACTTGCGATTGTCGAAGCGATTGAACTTGCCATACAATTGCGTGCAAAAGCCCGCTTTTACAAAGAACTCTCTATGGCAGAAAAAGAAGAGATTCAATACGGCTACTCTGAAGGTACGGTCGTATACCGTGTTGCTTTATTCGTTCCTGAGGATTATCGGGTGAAATCATTGCAAGCAGAAAAGGATGCACATAAGTTATCTAATTCTATTAATGCAAAAAACTATTCGATTGTCTTGAAATTTGATGATACGAAGTACTTTTAATGCCCTTGGAAAGGTGAGACTCCTCTCCAGGGCATAGAGTAGGGATCAATCCAATTTAAATTGCAGGCAAACCAATAACCTGTCACCATTTACTTTGTGACCAATCCCCAATGACCAACCAAGGCAATTGCAATGGACAACCCAAACTAGTGTCATCGGATCCCCTCTATGAAAATCGCTCCTTACGCTTCGGCGGTAAGGAGCGATTTTGTTTACTACCCATTTTTGAACCGCTGTGTTTTCTCACCATCTATTAGTAACGTCCAGGTTCCACTCTCTAGAAAACTTGTGCCACCAAGTTTATCAAGTCGACTTTTCCTGATGAAATGCATCTTACTCATTTTCTGCAATATGCTTCAGAGCTCTTGCTCGACTCACAATAAAGTTTCTCATATAGCTTTCCAAAAACAACTTATCCGCAATAACACCAATCACTCCACAGGGTGATCTATATTGAAATCTGTCAATCATCAGAGTACCATTATCCTTCTCAATAAACTGATGAATATGGTGAAAAGAGTGGAATGCTCCTTTCACCATTATGTCTTCAAACATATACGGTCTATCCATCACCGTTACTTTGGCAGTTAGTCTTTGTCTTATACCGAAATGAACGGCCTCCCATGTAACAATATCCCCGGCCAGCAATAAACCTGTTGTCACCCCACCGACAGCCTTCTCTTTCGTCCCCTCTGTTGTACGGGTATGAATATCCACGTCTCGTGCAAGATCAAAGCAACGTTCTACCGAGGCTTGAATGAACTCCTGGTGTTCAATTAATGGCATAATGTTTCCCCTACTCTCTATTCTTTTATCTAAATATATATTGAAATAAAGAATTAAATTACATTGAATTCTTTAAAGTGCTAGGGGTAGCCAAAGCCCACGTTCGCTCAGTTAAGTCAACTTATATAGTAGAAATTAAACACAAAAAAACACAACCGAAGTTGTGTTTTTCATCTGATACCCGAGGCCGGACTTGAACCGGCACGCCTTACGGCATCGCATTTTGAGTGCGACGTGTCTGCCATTCCACCACTCGGGCATAACACTATTTAGTTTACGAACAACGATACATAAGAAAATTGGAGGCGGCAACCGGAATCGAACCGGTGGTAAGGGTGTTGCAGACCCATGCCTTACCGCTTGGCTATGCCGCCGTAGATGATGGAGCGGAAGACGGGATTCGAACCCGCGACCCCGACCTTGGCAAGGTCGTATTCTACCACTGAACTACTTCCGCGAAACTGGGGTAGCTGGATTCGAACCAACGAGTGACGGAGTCAAAGTCCGTTGCCTTACCGCTTGGCTATACCCCAAAAAGATAAATGGGGCGACTGAAGGGAATCGAACCCTCGAGTGTCGGAACCACAATCCGATGTGTTAACCACTTCACCACAATCGCCATGATATCTAGTTTGTTTTAATTGAATATAAAATGGGGCGACTGAAGGGAATCGAACCCTCGAATGTCGGAACCACAATCCGATGTGTTAACCACTTCACCACAATCGCCATGATATATAAGTTTGTTTTAATTGGATAGATAAATGGGGCGACTGAAGGGAATCGAACCCTCGAGTGTCGGAACCACAATCCGATGTGTTAACCACTTCACCACAATCGCCATAATATTAGATTATACTAAAAAAAATGGCAGGGGCAGTAGGAATCGAACCCACATCAAAGGTTTTGGAGACCTCTATTCTACCGTTAAACTATGCCCCTAAAACTGGTGGTGGGGGGCGGATTCGAACCGCCGAACCCGTAGGGAGCGGATTTACAGTCCGCCGCGTTTAGCCACTTCGCTACCCCACCATATAGGTGTAAATGGTGCCGGAGAAAGGACTTGAACCCTCAACCTACTGATTACAAGTCAGTTGCTCTACCAGTTGAGCTACTCCGGCACAAATATTAAAATGGTGGCTCAGGACGGAATCGAACCGCCGACACAAGGATTTTCAGTCCTTTGCTCTACCGACTGAGCTACTGAGCCACATATTTGGTTTACATTAAGATATTAGCTTATTCTAAACCTTATAAGAAAAATAAAAATGGCGGTCCCGACCGGGATCGAACCGGCGATCTCCTGCGTGACAGGCAGGCATGTTAACCGCTACACCACGGGACCATTTGGTTGCGGGGGCAGGATTTGAACCTGCGACCTTCGGGTTATGAGCCCGACGAGATACCACTTCTCCACCCCGCGACAACAATATAATGTATTCATTTGATAAAGAGCTAATCATTTACATGTCAGCTATATGATCTGCTGTATCATGATAAAATTTGGTTGCGGGGGCAGGATTTGAACCTGCGACCTTCGGGTTATGAGCCCGACGAGATACCACTTCTCCACCCCGCGACAATAGTATTTATATAATTAAATATATGTAAGTTTCTTTAAGCGGTGAATCTGCTTAAAAAACTTAATGGTGGAGGATGACGGGCTCGAACCGCCGACCCCCTGCTTGTAAGGCAGGTGCTCTCCCAGCTGAGCTAATCCTCCTGGGTAAAATTGCGATAAGCGGCGCATCTCTTTGTCAGCTTCATTCGCTCAGTCAGTCACGTACTAATGTACGCTCCTTCCTTCTCCCGATTTTAACGAGAGTGTGCTATGCTCGAATTACTGAATTAAAGTCTACGTGCTTAATGATGAATTTCTAAAAAGTTATGGTGACCCCTACGGGATTCGAACCCGTGATACCGCCGTGAAAGGGCGGTGTCTTAACCGCTTGACCAAGGGGCCTTAATTTATCATTTATATGAATCTGGCGGAGAGCAAGGGATTTGAACCCTTGAAACAGCGTTAGCCGCTTACATGATTTCCAATCATGCTCCTTCGGCCACTCGGACAGCTCTCCTAAATGGCTCCGCAGGTAGGACTCGAACCTACGACCGATCGGTTAACAGCCGATTGCTCTACCACTGAGCTACTGCGGAATAATATTAAGAACATACATTAAGTATCTTCTTTTGGACTAACAGACCAGCGACGTCCTACTCTCACAGGGGGAAACCCCCAACTACCATCGGCGCTGAAGAGCTTAACTTCCGTGTTCGGTATGGGAACGGGTGTGACCTCTTCGCAATCGTCACTGAACTATTTTCCACAAGACAAGATTAATTATATCACACCTTGTTGTTACTTGCAAGCGTTTTTACAAAATAATTAATTTTGTTCGCTCAAAACTGAATAAAACAGACATTGTGCTACACAGAATCAGGGTAATCAAGCCCTTTTCAAAATTGGTTAAGTCCTCGATCGATTAGTATCCGTCAGCTCCACACGTCGCCGTGCTTCCACCCCAGACCTATCAACCTCATCTTCTTTGAGGGATCTTACTTACTTGCGTAATGGGAAATCTCATCTCGAGGGGGGCTTCATGCTTAGATGCTTTCAGCATTTATCCCGTCCATACATAGCTACCCAGCGATGCCTTTGGCAAGACAACTGGTACACCAGAGGTATGTCCATCCCGGTCCTCTCGTACTAAGGACAGCTCCTCTCAAATTTCCTGCGCCCGCGACGGATAGGGACCGAACTGTCTCACGACGTTCTGAACCCAGCTCGCGTACCGCTTTAATGGGCGAACAGCCCAACCCTTGGGACCGACTACAGCCCCAGGATGCGATGAGCCGACATCGAGGTGCCAAACCTCCCCGTCGATGTGGACTCTTGGGGGAGATAAGCCTGTTATCCCCGGGGTAGCTTTTATCCGTTGAGCGATGGCCCTTCCATGCGGAACCACCGGATCACTAAGCCCGTCTTTCGACCCTGCTCGACTTGTAGGTCTCGCAGTCAAGCTCCCTTATGCCTTTGCACTCTACGAATGATGTCCAACCATTCTGAGGGAACCTTTGGGCGCCTCCGTTACTCTTTAGGAGGCGACCGCCCCAGTCAAACTGCCCGCCTGACACTGTCTCCTGCCCCGATAAGGGGCATGGGTTAGAAGTCCAATACAGCCAGGGTAGTATCCCACCAACGCCTCATCCGAAGCTAGCGCTCCGGA